>CAWENV010000004.1:0-942231 GCA_963810585.1 uncultured Alphaproteobacteria bacterium | reverse complement strand
TATTGGCACTAAGCGGACATGGGACAATGCACCGCAAGCGTCCGCTTTCGGGGTAAAAGCGGACATGGCCTTGATGATTGGACCGACGGACTTTAGCGACTTCCGCTTTTGAGGGGAAAGCGGACGTCGACTCAGGCCGACTATTTAACTCTCGCGTATTGCTGCAACTAATGCAGAGAGAAAGCTTTCACTTGCTGGGGGCAGCGAGCGACCGACTTTGCGAATGATAAAGATCGAGCGGCGAAAATCACGTCCCTCGATTGGCCGCGATCTCATTCGGCCTGAGGCCCGCGCCTCGATTGCTGTCGATGGCAGCAGCGCGACTCCGAGTTTGGCCCGTACCATACCAATCGCAGTCGACATATAGGTTGCCTCGAGCGCTGGCTTTACCGACTGTCCGCTTTTTTCGAAGGCGCGGTCGACCACTTGGCGCACGGTGCTGTCCTCATCCATCAAGATGAGCGGCTGGCGGGCGAGGGCCTCCGCGGTGATCTTCTTCTCTTTCTCGAGTGCATGGGGCGCAAGGTAAATCGCATGCATGCGATCGCGCGTAAGGACCTTAGTGTGCAAGTCCGGATCACTCACGTCGCCGCCGGCGATGCCGAAATCGACGACCTCAGACTTTACCAGGCTGACGATCTTTCTGCCGACACCGTCCTTAAGGACAAACTGAACGCCGCGATGACGGGCACGAAAGGCAACAATGGCTTTCGGCAGCATGGTTGCAGCAAAGGACGGAAGACAGGCGAGTCGTACTACGCCGAGACGTTTGGCTGCCAGGTCTTTTGCCCCGATCACAACCGAGTCAAGTTCATCCAGCAAGCGATCAAAAACAGATACGAGTTCCTCGCCCACCCGCGTGAGTCGAACGGAGCGAGTGTTGCGGTCCAGAATCTTGACGTTCAATACACTTTCAAGCTGGCGTATCTGAACAGTGAGCGCAGGCTGGGACAGATTCACCACACGTGCGGCGCGCGTGAAACTGCCAAGCTTGGCAATCGCGACGAAACTGCGGATTTGAGCGAGATTAGGGTTCATAATGTGACGTTATAAGTGAGATATAAAATATTCAATTGTAAAATAATTGACCGCGGCTCACTCTGACGGCAATCAAAAATTGGTCCGCAATGGATCCACTCCAGGGGAGGCTATCCATGACGTTTCGTGCTGCGTCGATCGCGCTTGGTGTAGCGCTGTTATTTGTATTCACCCCAAATGGCCGCGCCGAGGTGAATGAGATCACCGTCGCA
Organism: uncultured Alphaproteobacteria bacterium; assembly: GCA_963810585.1. Lineage (GTDB taxonomy): Bacteria > Pseudomonadota > Alphaproteobacteria > Rhizobiales > Xanthobacteraceae > Pseudolabrys. The sequence goes on along the minus strand of CAWENV010000004.1, from coordinate 940,981 downwards.
CAGCAGTATGGCGTGAGCTTTCTGCCGTTGATGGTAATGGAAAAACGGGGGCTGATCGAGAAACACGCTGCCGCCGCCGGGCTAGCCGACTTGAAGGTGATCTGGGCCAAGGTCGCAGGGCCCAGCGCCATGAACGATGGACTTATCTCAAATGCGATCCAATTCGCTGCGCAAGGTGCGCCGTCGATGATCACGCTGTGGGACAAGACCCGTGGTCAGATCAAGGGTGTCTCATCGATGACTACGTATCCGCTTTACCTCATAACGCGCGATCCGGACGTGAAGAGCATTAAGGATTTCAGCGCCAAAGATAAGATCGCCGTGCCGTCGATTAAAATCTCGACACAAGCGATCATGTTGCAGATGGCCGCGTCAAAAGCCTTCGGTGACAAAGAATTCGACAAACTCGACCCATTTACCGTTTCGCTATCGCATCCGGACGCGACGCTCGCCTTCACTAACAACACTGCCGGCGTCAACGCGCACTTTTCATCGTCGCCGTTTTACGAACAAGAGATTAAGGTGCCGGGTGCTCATCTGGTCACGACGAATTATGAAATCCTCGGCGGGCCAGCAACCGCCGTGGTCCTGACTGCGAACTCCAAATTTCGTGACGCTAATCCAAAAGCCTACAAAGCGTTCTACGACGCATTAAGCGAGGCCATCGCCATCATCAATAAGGATAAACGCGCTGCCGCTTCGCTCTATCTTGGTGCCGCGCATGATACGAAAAATTCGGTCGATGATATTCTCAATATCATCAGCGACAAGGATTACGCGTTTACGCTCAAGCCCGAGAAAGTGCTCAAGACCGCGCAGTTCATGGCCAAGATCGGCTCGATAAAGCAAGCGCCAACGGTAATCGGCGATTTGTTCTTCCCCGAGAATGGCAAACACGGCGGTGACTGAGGAGTTGCGTTTGAGATAGCCGGCATGAGCACTACGCAGAGCTTCCGCATTGGGACGGGCGCCGGATTTTCCGCCGATCGGCTTGATCCGGCAGTCGATCTTGCCGAGCGCGGCGAGCTTGACGTCATGGTGCTGGAATGCCTGGGTGAGCGCACGGTGGCCTTCGGTCATCGCGACCGCATGGCCGATCCGGCACGCGGCTACAATACGCATCTGCGCCGGCGTATGCAGGCGCTGCTGCCCGCCTGTCGCGCCGCCGGCACCACCGTCATTACTAATATGGGCGCGGCCAATCCGCGCGCGGCGGCCGAACGCACCATCGAGATCGCACGCGAACTCGGTCTTAAAGGCCTCAAGGTCGCATGTATTGAAGGGGATGACGTCTCCCGTCTGGTGCCGTTCAACCAGCCTTTTATGGACGAACCAGGTGTGTTGTCGGATATCGACATGCCGATCGTCGGTATGAACGCCTATCTCGGTGCCGACGCGATAATTCCGGCGCTCGCAGCGCATGCCGATGTTGTCATCGGCGGCCGCCTTGCGGATCCTTCGATGTTTCTGGCGCCGCTCGCGCATCATTTCGGGTGGGACGCTCTCGACGCTCGACGGATGGGCGCCGGCACGCTGGTTGGTCATCTGATGGAATGCGGCATGCAAATCACCGGCGGCTACTTCGCCGACCCCGGCGTCAAGGAGGTGATGAATTTGGCGCGCTGCGGCTACCCGATTGCCGAAGTCCAGGCTGACGGAAGTGCTGTCATCACCAAGCTCTCCGACACCGGCGGCTGCGTCACGCCGGCGACCGTGAAAGAACAACTGCTTTACGAGGTGCACGACCCGGCGCGCTATCTTACACCCGATGTCACTGCGGATTTCAGCGGCGTTCGCATTGCTACTGCTGGGGCCGATCGGGTCGCGGTGTCAAATGCCAGCGGATCTATGCGCCCGAAGACACTCAAAGTTACGGTGGGCTTCGATGGCGGATTTCAGGGTGAAGCCGGCATCAGCTATGCTGGACCAGCCGCGCAAGCGCGTGGGGAGCTGGCGCAGCGGATCATCGGCGAACGGCTGCGTCAAGCTCACAGCATCCGAGCCGACCTGCGCATTGATCTGATCGGAGCCAATTCACTGTTTGCCACCGCCGGCGCGCGCAGCGCTGATGTGCAGGATGTTCGGCTGCACGTTACCTTGCGCTCGCGCAACCGAGAGCATGCCGAGCTCATGCTTTGGGAAGTTGAAGCGCTGCTGTGTTGCGGACCAGCCGGCGGCGGCGGATTTCGCGGCTCGATTGTACCTTGCGTGATGACCAAATCTGTGCTGATCGACCGCAGCTTGATCAGGCCTCAGCTGGAAGTCCTCACCGCATGAGCAACCCGAGACAAAATTCGCCTAGGATTGTACGCGACATCGCACACGCGCGCGCCGGAGACAAAGGCAACACATCGAATGTCAATGTTTGGGTTTATGATGCGGCCGATTTCGAGCTGCTTAAACGCGTGCTAACGGTCGAGCGGATCAAGCGTGCATTCCCACAGTTGACCCGCGGCAAGATCGACCGTTACGTCGTCGAACACCTGCATGGGCTAAACTTCGTGATGCAGGAGGCGCTTGAGGGCGGCGTCAACCGGTCTCTTAACCTCGATTCACACGGCAAGTCCTGGAGCTACCTCATTCTCGGCCTTGAACTTGAGGATCGTGCCGGTGGCACACTGACGGAATAGCGTTCTGGCGGGGCAGGCATGACAAATCCAAACATTCCGCCACCATTACTCGAAGTCAGCGGGGTAACGCTGCAATACAAGACGCACGAGCATCTCGTCACCGCAACCTATCGGATCGACTTCAATGTATTGAGCTCCGACCGTTTCGTTCTGCTCGGTCCGTCCGGCTGCGGAAAGTCGACGCTACTCAAGGCGATCGGCGGCTATATGCGCCCGACCGAAGGCGAAATCCGGCTCAAAGGCCGCGCAGTCGCTAAACCTGGACCAGACCGCATGATGGTGTTCCAGGAGTTCGATCAGTTGTTGCCATGGAAGACAGTGCTGCAAAACGTAATGTTTCCTTTGGAGACCACGGGACGGCTGAGCGACGCCAAGGCCAAGGCGATGGAATATATCGGGAAAGTCAATCTCACTAAATTCGCCGACAACTACCCGCACACACTCTCCGGCGGCATGAAGCAGCGTGTAGCGATCGCGCGGGGTATGGCGATGGAGCCGGATATTCTGCTGATGGACGAGCCGTTTGCGGCACTCGATGCGCTCACGCGCGTGCGCATGCAAGACGAGTTGCTCGGACTGTGGGACGAAGTGAAGTTTACCGTTATTTTTGTCACGCACTCAATTCCAGAGGCGATCAAAATTGGCAATCGCATATTATTGCTTTCGCCGCATCCCGGACAGGTGAAAGCGGAAATTAACAGTGTCCCGCGGGGCCAAGATAGCTCGGAAGAGGGCATGCAATTGCAACGTAAGATTCATGAGATGCTGTTTTCCCATGAAGTGAAGGGGACGGATCATGTCTGACGCTGTCACGCGCCCTGAAATCTACCGCGAGACGATGGGCGCCGAGCGTTTCGGTATCGTGCAGAAACCGTTGACCACGTTCGAGACGCTCTACAATCAAGGCTGGCTGCGCAAGTTGTTTGTGCTGATCGTGTTGGCCGCGCTGTGGGAGACTTATGCACGCTGGCTTGATAACGAACTTCTGGTGCCGACTTTCACTGCAACCGTCCAAGCACTCGCGCGCGGGATCGGCAGTGGATTGCTCATCGTGCGTGCATTCTTGTCGATCAAAGTACTCCTGATCGGATACAGCACAGGTGTGTTGCTGGCGGCCATTCTTACTTTTATCGCGATTAATACCCGGATTGGCACTGACTTTCTGGAAACAATGACGGCAATGTTTAATCCGCTGCCCGCAATTGCCTTGTTGCCGCTCGCGATGATTTGGTTCGGCCTGGGTACAGGCAGCCTCGTATTCGTCCTCGTTCACTCTGTGATGTGGGCAGTCGCGCTGAACACCCATGCCGGATTTCGCAGCGTCTCGATTACGCATCGGATGGTTGGCCAAAACTACGGCCTCGGAGGTTTGCGTTTCGCGGCGAAGATTTTAATCCCAGCGGCGTTTCCGAGCATTCTGGCAGGCTTGAAGATCGGCTGGGCTTTTGCCTGGCGCACGCTGATCGCGGCCGAACTGGTCTTTGGGACCACGTCAGGACAAGGGGGCCTGGGCTGGTTCATTTTCGAAGCGAAGAACCAGCTTGAAATCCCCGACGTGTTTGCTGGGCTGCTTACAATAATTCTGATCGGCCTGTTCGTGGAGAACGTGATTTTCCGGATGATTGAACGGGTGACGGTGGAACGTTGGGGGATGCAGAATTAACTTGCCCGTTTCCGCTTTTGGCATTTAGCGGACATTGTGTAGCCGCCAATTCATGTCCGCTTTCGGCGGTGGAGCTGACATTGCAAATCGCATGGACACGATTCCATCGCGACATAGATTAAGATTTTGATGAGTGAACCGATGTGGGCGGTAAAGGCCTTAGAGTCGTCCTTGCGAAGTCCGTACTATTATGCTGCCCATGGTACAACTTTAGCTCCAGAGTACAGCGTCGTTGTACTCCGGGGTTAGAAATAGGGCAAAATCGGCTAGAAACGGTACAACATGAGACGAGCGGAAAAGTAGTCAAGTGACGGAAAAGACAGAAAAAACCCAGAAAACGCTGAATCGGCGCTTTTGTGTCGCCCCGATGATGGAATGGACCGACCGGCATTGCCGTTTCTTCCATCGTCTGCTCACGCGCAAGGCTCTGATATACACCGAAATGCTCACCACCGGCGCGGTGCTGCATGGCGACCGCGCGCGCTTACTTGGTTTTGACGCGTTCGAGCATCCGGTGGCGCTGCAGCTTGGCGGGTGCGATCCGCGGGCGCTCGTGCAATCGGCGCGCATCGGCGAAGACTTCGGTTACGACGAGATCAATCTCAACGTCGGATGTCCATCTGACCGCGTGCAAGAGGGCCGCTTCGGTGCCTGCTTGATGGCGGAGCCGTTGGTGGTTGGCGAATGCGTCGCCGCTATGAAAAGTGCGGTCAAGATTCCCGTAACGGTCAAATGCCGCATAGGAATCGATGAGCAGGATCCGGATGAAGCATTGTTTGAATTCGCAAACGTGGTCAAAGCGGCCGGCGTTGATGCGTTGATTGTGCATGCGCGCAAGGCATGGCTAAAGGGATTGTCACCTCGTGAAAATCGCGATGTTCCGCCACTCGATTATGCGCTCGTGCGGCGCCTGAAGGCGGCGCACCCGGATCTTGAAATTGTACTCAACGGCGGCATCGCTACTCTGAAACAGGCGCAGACTGAACTCGGTAACTTAGACGGCGTGATGATGGGCCGGGCTGCTTACCAGGAACCCTGGCAACTGCTCGGAGTAGATCCGTTGTTCTATGGAACGCCTGCACCATTTGAATCACCGAAAGAGGTGGCGCTAGCGCTGACGACCTATATCAAAAGCGAATTGGCAAAAGGCGTGCGGCTGCATGCAATCACTCGCCACGTCTTGGGGCTATTCCGCGCGGTTCCGGGCGCGCGCGCTTTCCGGCGGCATCTTGCCACCGAAGCAGTTAAACCGGGGGCTAATGCGGTTGTCATGGCTGATGCGCTCGCGCTGGTGCTGGACACCCGGACCGATTTGGCGCACATCGCCGCTTAAATCACGCTCGCCTGCCACGCTTTTTTCCCGGGGAAACATGTTGCTGGGGTATCCGATCGGCGAGATCGTATTGCTCGCGCTCTGGATTGCAGGGGCCGGCATCCTGGTGGGCATTCTTGCTGGCTTGTTCGGGATCGGCGGCGGCGCAATTATTGTCCCTGTGCTGTACGAAGTATTTCGCGTGCTCGACGTGCCGGAAGACGTTCGCATGCAGATATGTATCGGCACCTCGCTTGCGATCATCGTCCCGACGACAGTGCGCTCCTATCTCGGACACAAAAAGAAAGGCGCGGTGATTCCAGATGTCGTCCGCATATGGGCGCTTCCTGCGATCATCGGCGTCACGATCGGCTCTGTGACGGCGTCTTTTGCGCCTGCGCCGGTATTCAAAATTACGTTCCTGGTTTTTGCTACCTTTATTGCAATACGCATGTTGTTCGGCGGTGAACGCTGGAAACTCGGCAATGAATTGCCTGGCCGCGGCGTGCTCGCGATCTACGGCTTTATCACCGGTCTGTTTTCCTCGCTCGTTGGTGTAAGCGGGGGTGCGATTTCGAATGCAGTCCTTACGCTCTATGGACGGCCGATGCAGCAGGCGGTTGGGACATCGGCGGGAGTTGGCGTCCCGATAACAATTGCTGGCACCATTGGCTACGTGTTGGCCGGCTGGCCTCATATGGCGCAGCTTCCGCCGTTGTCGATCGGCTTCGTGTCGCTCGTTGGTTTTGCGCTGATGGCGCCGGTATCCAGCTTTACAACGAGCTACGGCGTTCGGTTGGCGCATTGGCTGCCGCGACGCAATCTCGAAATTGCTTTCGGTATTTTCCTGATCCTCGTCGCGCTGAGGTTTGCAGTCAGTATGATTTAGCCGCCGCCGCTCAGGGAGTGCCCCTCAAGCGCAATCTGTCGCCGCGCACTTCCCAGCTCTGTAGGCGGTTGAGAAAGCTCATGCCGAGCAAGTTGTTTTTCAGCTGGCCCGGCTGCGCCACCAGCGCCGGCACCGACCGTTCGGTCAGGCCGCCGACCGCGAGGCGGTCAAGCGTCACCGCTGCGGCGTGAGTGCGGCCGTTAGCGGTGTCGATATTGACCGTGTAGTTGAGCACCTCAATCGGCAATCCGGCGGCCTTGGCCGCTTCCTGGGTTAGCACCACAGAGCTTGCCCCGGTATCAAGCACCATTGGGACCCGTGTGCCATTTACATGTGCCGCGACCGCGAAATCACCCCCATGTCCGCGGACAACTTCGACATTCCGGCCATGACCGGCGACGTGGCCGGGCACCAGTTCTGCGAATACGCGATCGGCGACCTCGCGCAGTTCGAACCGATAGCTGTAGCCAACCACCAGCAACAGCCCAACCACTGCCCAAAATGCCATCGCCTCGATTGCCTTCGACAGCCGCTCGCGAAATAGCGCGAGCACCAGGCCTCCGGCAAAGACAACCAGTACGATCTTGAGTGCCAGTGAGCCAACGTCGTGCCGCAGCAGGTTGGCAATCGCATCCTGGTCGCTACTGGCGATCAAGGCTGCCAGCGAAAGCGCCACACCGAACAAAAGAGACCAAATGAGGCGGCGGCTCACGGCTTCATCTCATTGCTAAGGTGGTTTTGGAGGCGCCGGACGCAGCGAGGCGCACCGGCAGTTCGCCCATCACCTGGTTGCGCTCAGATGCACTCATGATTGTCCAGCGTGCAATCTCGTCGACTGTTCGACCGCAACCGAGACACAGTCCCTTTCGGGCATCGAGGGTGCAAATTTTTACGCAAGGGGTCTCAATCATAATTGTCCCAGGGCCGAGTCGAATGGTGCGACCTTAAGGGACGCAGTCGGGAACGCAATTGCGTGATTGTCGCAAGGCTGTAAGTCTATGTACCAGCGCGGAATAGCGGCCGGCGGCTGAGCCGACGCTTTTCCTCGGGGCTGATATCGGGATCGGCCGATGATGCAATCGGCGGCGCATGCTCGGACATCGGGGCCATCGCTGCCACCACGCGCTCCGGCGGAAATGTGATGACCACTTCAGTCCCGATACGCAGTTTTGATTTCAAACTGAAAGTGCCGCCGTGAAGGTCGATCAGGCTCTTCGCGATTGGCAAACCGAGGCCGGCACCTTGCTCAGCTGACCTGATTGAATTCGAGCCTTGGCCGAAGGATGCGAGCACGATGGGGATTTCTTCTTCTGGAATACCGGCTCCGGTGTCTTTCACGCTGATGTACTGGCCGCCAGAGGCTGTCCAGCCGACCTTGAGCCATATCTCACCGCCTTGCGGCGTGAATTTGATCGAGTTCGATAACAGGTTGAGGCAGATCTGGCGGACGGCGCGCTCGTCAGCCCACAGTCGCGGCAATTCCGGCTCAAATATTTCGTGGATCGTGATGCCGCGACTACTTGCCCGGAGCTTCAGCAAATGATGGCAATCTTCGACAACAGCTACCAGTGAAATGGATTCCTCATTGAGTTCGTAACGACCGGCCTCGATGCGCGATAGGTCGAGGATCTCATTAATCAGCCCGAGCAGGTGGACACCGGAGTTATGGATGTCGGAGGAATATTCTTTATAAGCTGGCACTGAATGTTCGCCAAATACCTCAGCCTTCATTACTTCGGAGAAGCCGAGAATAGCATTGAGTGGTGTCCGCAATTCGTGACTCATCTGAGCAAGAAAGCGCGACTTGGCAATGTTGGCGGCTTCCGCGCGTCGGCGGGCCTCATCGGAGATTGCTTTAGCCTGTTCCAGTTCTCCGATTAGCGCATCCTTTTCGGCACGCGCCTCCAGTGTCGCCAGCGTGCTCGAATAGAGCCGATACGTGAGAGCTGCGAAGTAGCCCTGTGCAGTCAATGCCATGGCGGCAAGGATGTAGTCGCGCAAGTTGCCTTGAAGGATAAAGTCGAGCGCGATTGCTGTGGTGACTGGAAAAGTGGCGGCAAAGACCGCTGCCGGGATGCTCGAGGCCAGCATGCTGGAGACGGCTACCACCAGCAGCATGACAAATAGCATGAAGGTGTGGGAGTTTTCGTCGACGCCGACCGGATGGATCAGGATAAACATCCAGGCCAGGCCATAGAATAGATCGAGTGTGATAAATCGCAGCCGCCACGCTCGTGTTGAAATTTCGCTTATCGGCCGTTCGAGGAATTGCCGGCACTTTGCGGTCATGACGCCGTGGATGACGAGCACCGAGACGGTCCATGCTCCCGCAGCGACCGCGCCACTCCAGACGCTCGACATGAACCCGACGGTTGCGGCGAGGAGCAAGATCACCAGTGAGGCTGAAATCCGGTTCTGCGCGTATTGTCGCAGCAGCTCGTAGTCGAAGGCCCGACGGGTGCCACTCGACGACGTTAGGCGGTCACGCGCCTCGCGCACGTGTTGCGCGGCAAGGCGCCGCTTCACCGGCGAGCTTTCCGGAGGCAGTGCTGCGAGATCGGGTTGTTCGCCTGGAATTGGCATTAATAACACGCTGGCACTTACAAAGACCGGGCGGCAGGGTTGCGCAAAAACCTTAAGACCAGGCTTAAGAGGGGCCTAAAATCTCTGGTTAACGATTGGTTACAACCCTTTGACAGCCGTTTTTGGCCATGTTCGGCTAATCGCCTGGTGAAATTTGACGTTGGAGCGCGAGTACCGAATGAAACTCTATGACAGCAGGCTTGCGCCGAACCCCCGACGCGCGCGCATTTTCCTCGCCGAAAAAGGCATCACCGTGCCGACCGAGCAGGTCGATATCATGACAATGCAGCAAAGAACCCCCGAATACACGGCGATCAACCCGCTGCAGCGATTGCCGGCGCTGGTGCTTGACGATGGCACAATTATTACAGAATTGATTGCGATCTGCCGATATTTCGAAATGTTGCAGCCCGACCCGCCGTTGTTCGGTGTCGGGCCCAAAGATGCCGCCATTGTGGAAATGTGGAATTGACGGGCGGAGATCAATTTCCTCGCCAACGTGGCGGCAGTATTTCGCCACACCCACCCGGCGATGAAGGAGCTGGAAGTGCCGCAGGTGGCGGCCTGGGCCGAAGCGAACAGACCACGAGTCACATGGTTTCTTGAAATCCTCGACCGCGAGCTTGCCACGCGTGAATTCATTGCAGGCGACCGTTATACGGTTGCCGACATCACGATGCAGGTCGCGGTCGACTTCATGAAGCCGGGGCGGCTTGTGATGCCCGAGGCTGCGACGAATGTGAAACGTTGGCACGCGACAGTGTCCGCGCGACCGAGCGCGAGCGCCTGATTCCGAAAAGTGTGACCGGTTTTCGAGTCAATTCACGTGCTGATGATCATCGGTCGAGTAGAGCGATTAAACTCGACGTATCCCAGCGCTTGCCACCCATCGCCTGAATTTCTGAATAGAATTGATCGACCAGGGCTGTGACGGGCAGGTGCGCGCCATTCTTGCGCGCTTCACCCAAACAGATCCCCAAATCTTTGCGCATCCAGTCGACGGCAAATCCAAAATCAAACTTGTTTGCCGCCATAGTTTTGTATCGGTTCTCCATTTGCCATGATTGCGCGGCACCCTTGGATATGGTGGCAATCAACTTTTCGATGTCGAGGCCGGATTTCTTTGCGAAGTGAAGACCTTCGGCGAGACCCTGCACCAGTCCGGCGATGCAGATCTGGTTGACCATCTTCGAGAGTTGCCCGGAGCCGGGCTTGCCGAGCAGATTACAGGCGCGGGCATAAGCCGCGATTACTTTTTCGGCGCGAGCGAAAGGCTCGGCATCGCCGCCGCACATTACCGTAAGCTGGCCGTTTTCCGCACCGGCCTGGCCGCCGGACACCGGCGCATCTATGCAATCAACGCCACCTTTTTTTGCGGCCGCATAAAGCTCCCGGGCAATTTCCGCGGAAGCGGTGGTGTGATCGACGAAGACCTTGCCTTTGCCCATTCCGGCAAACGCGCCGTTCGGTCCTAATGTCACTTCCCTCAGGTCGTTGTCGTTACCGACGCAGGCCATGACGAAATCCTGGCCTTCTGCCGCGGCCTTAGGCGTGGGCGCCGATTTGCCGCCGTGCTGCTTGACCCATTGCTCAGCCTTGGCAGCGGTGCGGTTATAAACGGTTACCTCGTGCCCGCCCTTGTTCTTCAGATGACCCGCCATCGGGTAGCCCATAACACCCAGGCCCAGAAACGCCACCTTCGCCATCGTCGATCTCCCTTACAAATCTATTATGTCCCTTGGCCGGCCGCAGCCGATGCCTATCTGCCAATAGGTCATTGCCGAGGCGCTTGCGTCAACCGGTCTCGCTGCGCAAGCCGCATTGACCGGCTCGCGGCCTTGCCTATGGTGACGCCGGCAGCACGGACGTGTGATCATGACGGTGAGCAAGGAGCAAGTTCTCGCGGCTTTGGCAAAGGTGCGGTCGCCCGATGGTGCGGCTTTGCCGACCGCGCGCGTCCTGTCCGATATCGTCGTTTCAGACGGCAAGGTCTTCTTTTCGCTGACGGTGGATGCTGCTGCGGTGAAAGCATGGGAACCGGTACGCGAAGCGGCGGAACGAGCCGTGCGCGACATTCCCGGCGTGCAGTCCGCACTCGTTGCATTGACTGCTGAGCGTGCCGCCGGCGTTTTCGCGCGTGGGCCACAGCCGGCTCACGTCGCCACCCAGCCGCGTGCGGCAGGCCCTGCCGCCGGCAAACCGCACGCCCATCCCGCCGATAAGGTGCAGCCGGGAATTCCTGGCGTCGATGCCGTGATCGCGGTCGCCTCCGGAAAGGGCGGGGTCGGAAAATCCACCACTGCCGTCAATCTGGCGCTCGGCCTGCGCGATCTCGGGCTTAAAGTTGGTATGCTCGACGCCGACATCTACGGTCCGTCGCTGCCAAAGCTGCTCGCGATCAAGGAAAAGCCGCAGACCATCGGTGGCACTCGTCTTAAGCCGATCGAACGCTATGGCCTCACGGCCATGTCGATCGGATTTCTCATCGACGAAGAAACACCGATGATCTGGCGCGGACCAATGGTAATGTCGGCCATCACCCAGATGTTGCGAGAAGTAGAGTGGGGCACTCTCGACATTATGGTGGTCGATATGCCCCCCGGCACCGGCGATGCACAACTTACAATCGCGCAACAGGTGCCGCTTAAAGGCGCCGTCATCGTTTCAACGCCGCAAGACCTCGCACTGATCGATGCGCGACGCGGCGTTGCAATGTTCAAGCGCGTGAACGTGCCGGTGCTCGGGGTAGTTGAAAATATGAGTTATTTCGTCTGCCCAAGCTGCGGCACGCGGTCGGATATTTTCAGTCACGGTGGCGCGCACAAGGAAGCCGAACGCCTGGGCGTGCCATTCCTCGGGGAGGTCCCGCTTCATATGACCATCCGCGAGAAATCCGACGCCGGCCTTCCAGTCGTCGCCACCGAGCCCGATGGTCCGCACGCTAAAATCTATCGCGAAATCGCCGCAAAAGTCCTCGCTCAGATCAAAGGCGCAACGCGTACCGCGCCGAAGATCGTCATAGAGGCCTAAAATCGCGGGCTTTTGCCCCGCGGCAATTGAGCCGGCTCGTTTCCTACAAATGCTGCTTGCGCGGTTTAGGCCAGCGCATCATTCTAAGCGTCTGCCGGACGCTTTCGTTGGATGCGGGGCGCAGAGCGAAAACGTTGAGACGCCCCAATGGAGGAAAGAATGAAACGACGCCAATTTTTAACTGCCATGGGTGCCGGCACTGCCGCCGCAGCAATCGCCACTCCGGCGATCGCGCAGTCGTCACCGACCTTGAAATGGCGATTGACGGCGAGCTGGCCGAAGTCGCTCGATACGCTGTTCGGGACTTGCGAGCAATTCTCAAAATATGTGTCGGAAGCGACTGACGGAAAATTCCAAATCCAGACTTTTGCCGCCGGCGAAATTGTACCTGGCCTACAGGTGCTCGATGCGGTGCAGAACGGTACAGTCGAACTGGGCCACAGTGCGCAATACTATTATATCGGCAAGGATCCGACCTGGGCGCTGTTCTGCGCGGTCCCGTTCGGCCTCAACTCTCGCCAGCAAAACGCCTGGTTCTATCATGGCGACGGCCAGAAGCTGATCGACGAGTTCGGCGCCAAGTTCAATACGAAATGCTTGCTCGCCGGAAACACCGGTTGCCAGATGGGCGGCTGGTTCAACAAGGAAATAAAGGAGCCTGGCGACTTCAAGGGCCTCAAGATGCGCATCGGTGGCTGGGCCGGAAAAACGCTCGGGAAGCTCGGCGTTGTCCCGCAACAGATTGCCGGCGGCGACATCTATCCCGCGCTCGAGAAAGGGACCATCGATGCGGCCGAATGGGTTGGACCCTACGACGATGAGAAGCTCGGCTTCTACAAGGTCGTGAAGTACTATTACTATCCGGGCTGGTGGGAAGGCGGCACCGCCAACCACATGCTGGTCAATCTGGCAAAGTGGAACGAGCTGCCGAAAAGCTACCAAGCCATCTTGGAAGCGGCGGCCAGCGCCTGCAACTCGCAACAACAGGCAGGCTACGATGCCAAGAACCCGCACGCCCTTAAGCGGCTGGTCGCCAACGGCGTCCAACTTCGGCCGTTCTCGCAGTCGGTGATGGAGGCCTGTCTGAAGGCGTCTGAAGAGGTGAACACGGAGACCTCGGCGGCCAATGCCGACTATAAAAAGACTTGGGAATCGATCGTCGCCTTCCGCAACGACGAATATCTGTGGTGGCAAGTCGCCGAGTACACCTACGATTCCTTTATGATCCGCTCGCGATTGCGCGGTTAGTCGCGCGCAATCCAATGTGTCTTAGGGGCCGGCCTATAAAGCCGGCCTCTTCGTCTTTCGGCCCCAATTGACGCCTCTTACAACTTTGGTTGAAGCAGGGCAGACTAGATTTAGCCGGGCGGCTCCGCCATGCTTCCAGCCATGTCCCAAGAAACGGACAAAGTGCACTGGGGCATGCGGAGATGCCCGCCACAAAAACCATGGGAGGGGAAGTAATGAAACGTCGTCAATTTATGAAGGTTGCAGGTCTCGGCGTCGCCGCGAGTGCGGTCGCCGCTCCTGCAATCGCGCAGTCAATGCCAGAACTTAAATGGCGTATGACCACAAGCTGGCCGAAGTCACTCGACACGTTGTTTGGTGGCGCGGAGATTATGGCGAAAGCGGTAGCCGAAGCCACCGATAACAAGTTCCAAATTCAAGTTTTTGCGGGTGGCGAGATCGTGCCAGGCTTACAGGTCGTTGACGCGGTGCAGAACGGCACCGTCGAATGCGGCCACACGGCCTCGTATTACTATTTCGGTAAAGACCCCACTTTTGCGTTTGGTACTTCCGTTGGATTCGGTCCGAACCAGCGGCTGAACCAAGGTTGGTTCACCCTAGGTGGCGGCAAGGAAGTACTGAATGAATTCTACAAAAAATACAATTTAGTTTCGATGCTTGCCGGCAATACCGGGTGCCAAATGGGTGGTTGGTTTCGTAAGGAAATCAATTCCGTTGACGATCTCAAAGGCATAAAGATGCGCATCGGCGGGTTTCCTGGCCGGGTGTTGCAGAAACTCGGTGCAGTGCCGCAACAGATTGCGGCAGGTGATATTTATCCTGCTCTGGAGAAGGGCACCATCGATGCGGCCGAATGGGTTGGTCCGTACGACGACGAGAAACTCGGCTTCTATAAGGTGGCGCCGCACTACTACTATCCCGGCTGGTGGGAGGGCGGTTCGATGATTATGGCTATGGTCAATATCGATAAGTGGAACGCATTGCCGAAATCGTATCGAGCCATACTGGAGCAGTCGGCAGCGTATGCCAATCAGTGGATGGTCGCAAAATACGACGAGGTCAATCCTCTAGCGCTGCGCCGACTACTTGCCAACGGCGTGAAGCTGCACGGGTTCTCGCCCGCGATTATGGAAGCCTGCTTCAAAGCGGCGCATGAACTGCACGACGAAATCGCTAAAGAGAACGCGAACTTCAAGAAGGTCTACGATTCCATGAATGCGTTCATGAAGCCTGCGTATTCGTGGTTCCAGGTTGCCGAATTGAATTACGACTTATTCATGGTCCGCCACAACAACGTCTGATCGTGGGGCCGCAAACAAATAACCCCGGAGCCGCGGCTCCGGGGTTAATTTTATGATACGCCGTTTATTTTGGCGGCGAACCGAAATCCAGCGGCGGCGGCGCTTCTAACTGTGGGATATCGATCTTGATAGTGTTGGGGTCGACAGTCGACACCCCCCGCTTGTAGTGCATCACCATTGCCGGAAACGTTATCACCAGGAGCACCATAATTACCTGTATTATCACGAAAGGCACAGCTCCCCAGTAGATCTGGCCTGTGGTGATTCCATCCGTACGTTTGCCGGTGACGCGGTCGTTGTAAGGTTCGCGCGGCGCGACCGAGCGCAAATAAAACAGCGCAAATCCAAAAGGCGGGTGCATGAATGAGGTCTGCATGTTGACGCCGAGAATCACGCCGAACCAGATGAGGTCGATGCCAAGATGTTCGGCTGCTGGACCGAGCAGCGGGATGACGATGAATGCGAGTTCGAAGAAGTCGAGGAAAAAGGCCAGCACAAAAACAAAGGCATTGACGAAGATCAGGAAACCTATTTGGCCGCCTGGTAGCGACGTCAACAGGTTCTCAACCCAGATGTGGCCGCTTACACCATAAAACGTTAGCGAGAACACGCGCGCGCCGACCAGAATGAAGACGACGAAGGCTGAAAGTTTGGCTGTGGATTTAGTCGCTTGGCGGACCAGATCCCATGTCAGTCGGCGCTTAAGCGCGCCCAGGATTAGCGCACCGCTGGCGCCCATCGCGCCCCCTTCGGTTGGCGTGGCGACACCGATAAAGATCGTGCCAAGCACAAGGAAAATCAGGAATAGCGGCGGCACCATAACGAAAGTCGTTTGCTGCGCCATGTGCGAGAGAAATCGAAAGCCCAGGAAACGGCTGGTGAGCCAATTTACAACCGCGACGCCGAAGGCAAACATGATGCCAAAGAACATGCTCAACACGACGAAATCGGCTCCATGCGTTTCGGAATTCCGCATCATAAGCCATCCGAAAACACCGCTAACCACCGTAAGCAAACCAAGTGAAGTCAGGCCGCGACTGCCGTCTTGCTCGCGAAAACCGACTGCCTCGGCGGGAAGCCCTGGGGTCGCTTTCGGGAATAGTATTGTGACCAAAAAGATGTAGGCCGCGTAGAGGCCGGCGAGCACGATGCCCGGTATGAAAGCCCCCTCATACATATCGCCGACTGAGCGGCCAAGCTGATCAGCCATCACAATCAGCACGAGCGATGGAGGGATGATCTGTGCCAGCGTGCCTGAGGCAGCAATCACGCCGGAAGCAACGCGCCGGTCGTAACCGTAACGCATCATTATAGGCAGCGAAATCAAGCCCATTGAAATGACCGAGGCCGCGACGACACCGGTGGTGGCGGCGAGCAGCGCGCCGACAAAAATGACGGCATATGCGAGGCCGCCGCGAATCGTCCCAAACAGTTGCCCGATAGTGTCGAGCAGATCTTCGGCCATACCGGAACGCTCGAGCACCAAACCCATGAAGGTGAAGAAGGGAATTGCCAGAAGTGTATCGTTGCTCATCACGCCGTAAACGCGTTCGGGGAGAGCTTGCAGAAAGTCCGGCACGAACAAGCCGAGTTTGATGCCAATAAGTGCGAAGATCAGGCCAACTGCGCCGAGCGAAAACGCCGCCGGATAACCAAGCAGCAGAAAAATAACCAATGCGCCGAACATAATCGGAGCCATATTAGCTATGAAAAACGCTTCCATGCGTGACCCCACTACCCCGCCAAACGCCTAATGCTTTTCTATTGCGCCGATCAGTACCTCGGCTTCGGTTTCGAGCGAGCTCTTCTGGCCGGCATGTGGGTCGGGGATGAGGTCTCGCATAATCGCAATGCGTTTGACCAATTCCGAGAGCCCTTGGATCAGCAGCATGGCGAACCCAATCATGATCAACGACTTGCCCGGCCATTGCGGTAGTCCCCCTGCATTGCCGGACTGTTCGTTAATTTCTACCGATCGAAGGAAGAAGGGGATTCCAGTGACGACCATAATCGTGGCCAGCGGTAGCAGGAAGAAAGCGTGGCCAATAACGTCGATGGTATCGCGTATTCGTTTCGGCAACAGGTTGTTTACAATATCGATGCGGATGTGCTCGTTGGCCAACAGCGTCCACGGCGAGCACAGAAGGAACACGATGCTGAAAAGTACCCACTGCAATTCCAGCCACGAATTTGACGATGTGTCGAAAACTTTACGGACGATAGCATTGAGGGCCGACACGATAACGGCCGCCATAATAAGCCATGCCAGCCGTTTTCCGATCCACGTGGTGAAGGCGTCGACGACGCGCGTCACCGGCAGCAAAGCCGTCAGCAATGCGTCCAGACCGCCCACTTGACCACTCCCCTCTACCGGGCCGGGCAGTTCGCCGACCGGTCTTCTTATTTTTCTATGTCCCCAAGCCTGACCTTGCGACCAGGCTCGCCACCTTAATCCAATGCCTCTATCCGGCGTCAATGGAGAAGTTGGTCGAACGAGTATCGGCTACCCGCCTCAATGGCGGCAAGGGCGGCCTGATTGCGATATCTAGGCCAGTCATCACCGGCTGAAACCCACAGATATCAAGCCTCAGCCCCAGGCTGATGGGAGCGACGCCAAAAAAAGCGCCAGTCTGCCTTGGTGCTGGTCCATCCCGACAACGGCCGTTGGGCAGGGCAGGGCGCCTGATCTACCCGCCCGTCGTATTCATATGGCGCGGCAATGCCGCACTTTGATGCCGGCGATCGATTACGAAATCATGCCCCTTTGGCTTGCGGGTAATCGCTTCGTCGATTGCAGCATGCAAAAGGTCGTTGCTTTCCGACGCGCGCAGCGGATTGCGAAGATCCGCGGCATCATTCTGGCCGAGGCACATGTACAAAGTTCCGGTGCAGGTGATGCGTACGCGATTGCAGGATTTACAAAAGTTATGGGTGAGGGGCGTGATGAATCCCAACCGGCCACCCGTTTCCTTCACGCGCACGTAACGTGCCGGCCCTCCCGTGTGATAATCGATTTCGTCGAGCGTATAGCGCTCAGCGAGGCGCGCACGCACGACCGACAGCGGCAAATATTGATCGAGACGCGATTTATCTACGTCACCGAGCGGCATGACTTCGATCACAGTGAGATCCATGCCGCGCCCGTGTGCCCATTCGAGCAAGTCGGCGATCTCGTCCTCGTTTACACCCTTGAGGGCGACCGCATTGATCTTGACTTGCAGCCCGGCCGCCTGAGCGGCATCGATACCGGCGATGACCTTGCCGAGATCGCCCCAGCGCGTGATGGTCCGGAACTTGTCGGCGTCAAGCGTGTCGAGTGAAATATTGATACGCTTGATCCCGTTCGCTTTCAGTTCGGAAGCGTATTTTTCCAACTGCGAGCCGTTGGTGGTAAGTGTCAGCTCGTTGAGCGCGCCGCTCGCCAGATGGCGTGATAGAGAAGAAACCAAAGTCATAATGCCGCGGCGTACCAATGGCTCGCCGCCCGTCAGGCGCAACTTGGTCACGCCTTTAGTGACGAATGCGCTGCACAACCGGTCGAGTTCCTCAAGGCTCAAGAGATCGGCCTTCGGCAGAAACGTCATGTGTTCCGACATGCAATAGACGCAGCGTAAGTCGCAGCGATCGGTCACCGAAACTCGTAAATAGGTGATAGGCCGCCCAAACGTATCGACAAGCGCGTTCGGCTTTAGTCCGCCGCGATAAAGTTCAATTGTCGACGTGCCGTTGGCCTGTGCCATAGCCGCTTTCTAGGTTGCAGGCTCTTGGGTCCGCACCCGTTATATAGGAATTCTGGCCGACATTGGCCATAGCGTCCAGGAGCCACGCGCGCCTTCGCGCTATGCGGTGGCATCAGACTGGAAGAGTTGACGTACTACTGTTGCGCTGCCGGCGGATTTGTAGGCCAGGGGGAGCTCGACTGTGCCGGAGCCGCAGTCATCGGAGCTGGCGCAGCCGCGCTTGCCGGTTTCGGGCGGGCGGTCTGCTTCTTCGCGGCAGCGGGTTTTTTGGCCGCCGGCTTTCTTGCCCCCGGGGGAGTGCCGGGTGTGAGTTCAACGACGACGGGGTTCGGTTGCAGTCGTGGCGGCTCGCCCGTGGCCGTGATCGCTTCAAGTTTTTCCGCCTCAGGCAGATAACCGTTGAGCGTGAAAGTCACCGTCATCGCGGAGTTGACCGGCAACGCGAGCGCGCAAGGCGTACGACAGGTTTGTCCGTTGGATGCTTTGGCTTCGGCGCCCGGGGGCTCGGATTCCAAGCTCACGGTATCCAGCGATGGGCCCGACTTAAGCCCATTGAGATTCATCCAGTCGGGGGCCGACGAGCACGCCGCAAGGACGAGGGCGCCGCCAATGATCACAAGCACTCGGTACATCATATTAACCGTCCCACTCGAGCGACTTAAGGCCGCCCGCCCGCTACAAGAATACGGGGGCCGTCATACGGGCGCAACATATTGCGCCGCATTAACCTTACCACATTAACCATGATTCCGTACCATATGTGTCAGATTGTCGCCGAAATCGCTGCTATCGACACTGGCAATTCTGTGAAGTGGCTGATGGTTCGGTCTGGGCGAAATTCCGCAACCGGGCGCTCGCTGTAGCCGAAGTCGACGGCGATGACAGGAATGCCAGCCGCGCGTGCAGTACGAATATCGGTATTTGAATTGCCGACCATAATCGAATTCTGCAGTGTGCCGCCTGCCGCTGCGACGGTACGTCGGAGAATTTCTGGATCGGGCTTCTGAACACCGAAGGTGTCTTGTCCGCAGATCGCTACAAAGCGGTCTGCGAGCTTGAGTTGGCCAAGCAGAAGCACCGACAGCTTTTCGAGCTTATTCGTGCAAACGGCAAAGCGGCAACCGCGCGCGGCGAGCGTATCAAGCGCATCTGTGAGTCCCGGAAAAGGCAGCGATCGGTCGGCGAGGTGCTCCGAATAATGGGTAATGAAATCGGCGAATAGCTGCTCGCGTTTCGCCGCCGGGAAAACGCGTCCCTCGGCCTCGATGCCGCGCGCGATCATTGCCATAGCGCCGCCACCGATCAGATTACGCGCGGTCTCATACGGCACAGGCGCCAATCCCTCTCGTGCGAAGATCACGTTTAGGGTTGCGATGAGGTCGGGCGCTGTATCGATCAGGGTGCCGTCGAGGTCAAAGACAATGGTGGGGGCGGCCATGGGAGGATCGCTAACCTCCGGACATCATTGTTGCAAGGCCGATTTATACTCGCCAGCGCCTAGGGCTATTCAGCCAAGGCGATCGGAGTTAGATAGAAAGGGCACTTTAATTGTCCGTCGCCGTCGAATATTTAGCCGGTACCTATGAACGCCGATGCTCAGAAACGCGCAGCCGCCGCTCGCGCCGTGGAATTTGTGCGTCCAGGCACGCGGCTTGGGCTCGGCACCGGATCAACGGCGAAGCACTTTGTGGAACTGATTGGCGAGCGTGTTCGGTCAGGCCTCGATGTCGTCGCGGTACCGACCTCGGAGGTGACGTTCGCAGACGCAAAGCGCTGTGGCATCCCGCTTACGACACTGGACGAGACGCCGGAGCTCGACCTAACGGTGGACGGTGCCGATGAGATCGGCCCGGACCTTTGCTTGATTAAAGGCGGGGGCGGCGCATTATTACGGGAGAAGATCGTCGCTGCCGCATCCGCACGCATGATCGTGATTGCCGACCAGAGCAAATATGTAAGCGCGCTCGGTCAGTTTTCGTTGCCCATCGAGGTGGTCTCCTTTGGCCTGGCTGCCACGCAGCGCGCAGTTGAAAAAGCTATCGCAGCGATCCAGCGCTCCGGGCCGCTAACGTTGCGGCGCGGCAAAGATGGCCATGCTTTCGTCACGGATGGCGGTCACTGGATCCTTGATGCGGCGCTCGGACGGATTGACGATCCAGCCGCATTAGCGCATGCGCTTTCGGGTGTTCCCGGGGTAATGGAGCATGGACTATTTATTGGACTTGCGCAGATGGCCATAATTGGCGGGCCGGACGGCGTAAAAATCGTCGAAAGGTCCTGAAATCTCGAGCTAGATGGAGTTTCAAAGATGAGAGTCGTTGAGGCCGTTATAGGCGCCGTCAGGTTAGCTGCACTCACTGTAACACTGGTCGCTTTCGGTGCGGCAGCCCACGCCCAGCAGCCTTCGGCGGCGGCCATTCAGACTGCAAAGGATATTGTCACTGTGACCGGCGCTACCGCGCTGTTCAATCCGCTGATCCCCGGCGTGATTGAGCAGGCAAAAAACTTGTTTCTCCAGCAGAACCCGGGTCTGGGCAAGGATCTCAATGAGATCGCCCTCAAAATGCGTACCGATCTCGCACCGCGTTTCGAAGAGCTAACCTCAGAGGTAGCCAAGCTGTACGCGGCCCACTTCACTGAAGCGGAACTCAAGGAACTTTTGGCGTTCTACAAATCGCCAGTGGGCGCGAAGCTGATAACTGAACAGCCGAAAGTCGGCGAAGATGGACTTAAGTTTGCGCAAGATTGGGCAAATCAGCTTTCCGATAAGGTGATCGCGAATATGCGCGACGAATTAAAAAAGCGGGGCCACGCGCTTTGACGCCACGACCGGGTTTTGTCCGGAGAGTTTGGCGCAGTGACGGCGGTGGCTGATGGCGGATCACGACGTCGATCTATTTGTCATCGGAGCCGGCTCCGGCGGCGTTCGTGCCGCCCGCATTGCGGCGAGCTATGGCGCCCGTGTGATGATTGCCGAGGAATTTCGTGTCGGCGGCACCTGTGTGATCCGCGGTTGTGTGCCGAAGAAACTCCTGGTCTATGCATCGCGCTTTTCCGATGAGTTTGAGGATGCCGCAGGTTTCGGCTGGAGAGTTCCAGAACCGACATTCCATTGGCCGACACTTATCGCCAACAAGGACCGCGAGATTGCGCGGCTGGAAGCGGCCTACATCAACACGCTCGAGCGTTTTAAAGTCAGCCTCGTCAAGAATCGTGCCGTTTTGGAAGACGCCCACACCTTACGTCTGAGCACAGGCGCGCGCGTCCGCGCGGAAACAATTCTGATCTCGACGGGCGCGTGGCCGCATCTGGGGCCAAAAATACCTGGCCTCGAACACGTCATATCTTCGAACGAGGCTTTTCATCTGGCCGACCTGCCAAAGCGAATTCTTATTCAGGGCGGTGGCTACATTGCTGTGGAGTTCGCCTGCATTTTCGCGGGACTGGGCAGTGAGGTGACGCTCGTTTACCGCGGTGAAAATATCTTGCGCGGTTTCGACGACGAGGTGCGCGAACACTTGCGTAACGAGATGCGCGGCCGTGGCATTACCGTCACGTGCGGCCATACGGTGGCAGCTATTGAAAAATCAGACAACGAATTCATCACACGGCTGTCTGACGACAGCGCGATCACCGCCGATAAAGTGCTGTTCGCGATCGGTCGCCGTCCCAACGTCATGGGACTAGGGATCGAAGCGTTGAACATGAAAATCCACGACCATGGCGGCATCGATGTCGACGAGTACTCGCGAACCTCGATATCGAATATCTATGCAGTCGGTGACGTCACGAACCGCGTCAACCTCACGCCGGTGGCAATCCGTGAGGGCCACGCTTTTGCTGATACGGTTTATGGCGGAAGGCCGACGCCGGTCGATCACGAAAATGTCCCGACGGCGGTTTTTTCGGAACCTGAGGTTGGTGTTATTGGGCTCACCGAAGCTCAAGCACGCGAACGTCTTGCCAAGGTCGATGTTTACAAGACCGCATTTCGCCCGATGAAGGCGACGCTCTCCGGGCGGAGCACCCGCTCTTTCATGAAACTATTGGTTGATGGTGTCACCGACCGCGTGGTTGGCTGCCATATTGTCGGGCCCGATGCCGGCGAATTAATTCAGGTGATAGGGATCGCAGTAAAGATGGGTGCGACCAAGTCCGACTTCGATGCCACCATGGCTGTGCACCCGACAGCGGCCGAGGAGCTGGTCACCATGCGCGAAAAGGCCATGAGCTATGGCCGAGCCGCTGCGGAATAAGCCCTGAATAACCACCAAGCTGGAATATCTGGCCTGGGCTGGCCGCTGTCGTGTATAACGCCGGCCAAATGCTGGAGTAATGCGTAATGGTCGAACGTTGGACGCCCGACAGTTGGCGCAAAAGGCCAATTCAGCAGGTCCCGGACTATCCGGACCGGCAGGCGCTGGCTGACGTCGAAAAGCAGCTGGCGACTTTTCCGCCGTTGGTATTCGCCGGCGAGGCGCGCAGCTTGAAGAAGCAGTTAGCGCGGGTCGCCAAGGGCGAGGCGTTCCTGCTGCAAGGCGGCGATTGCGCGGAAAGCTTCGCCGAGCATGGCGCCAACAACATCCGCGACTTTTTCCGCATGTTCCTGCAGATGGCGGTGGTGCTCACTTACGCTGCCGCTTCTCCGGTTGTGAAGGTCGGCCGTATTGCCGGCCAATTCGCCAAACCGCGCTCCTCGCCGACTGAAAAACGCGATGGCAAGGAGTTGCCCAGCTACCGCGGCGACATCATCAACGACATCGCCTTCACCGAAGAAGCACGGCGGGCCGACCCACGTCGGCAGATCGAAGCCTTTCGGCAGTCAGCGGCGACGCTCAATCTGCTGCGCGCCTTCGCGCAGGGCGGCTATGCCAATCTCGGTAGCGTACGGCAGTGGATGCTTGGCTTCGTCAAGGATAGTCCCCAGTCCCGGCGCTATGTCGAATTATCGGATCGTATTTCCGAGGCGCTCGGCTTCATGCAGGCATGCGGCCTCGATCTTGAAAGCCACCCCGAGTTGCGCACAACAGAATTCTACACGAGTTATGAGGCGCTGTTGCTCGGCTTCGAGGAAGCGCTCACGCGCGTCGATTTGACGACTGGCGACTGGTATGCAACATCGGGCCATATGCTGTGGATTGGCGACCGCACACGGCAGCATGACCACGCGCACATAGAATACGCGCGCGGCATCAAAAACCCGCTCGGACTAAAATGTGGTCCCTCAAGCAAGCCGGACGACTTGTTGCGCCTGATTGATATCCTCAATCCTGACAATGAGCCTGGCCGGCTCACCTTGATCGGTCGCTTCGGTGCTGAAAAAGTCGGTGAGCTTTTGCCGCCGCTGTTGCGCGCAGTAAAGCGTGAGGGTCGAGTTGTGCTGTGGTCATGCGATCCAATGCATGGCAACACCATCACTTCGGCCAACGGCTACAAAACGCGGCCGTTCGACTTGATCCTGAAAGAGGTTCGCAGTTTCTTCGAAGTTCACCAGTCCGAAGGCACTTATGCCGGTGGCGTGCATCTGGAGATGACCGGGCAGAACGTTACTGAATGTACCGGAGGCGCCCGCGCTATCACTGACGCAGATCTCAACGACCGTTATCACACGGCCTGCGATCCGCGGCTCAACGCCGAGCAGGCAATTGATCTTGCCTTCCTGCTTGCCGAATTGCTCAAGAAGGAGCGGTCCGGACAAGCCAAGCCGATGCCGGCAGTCGCCGGGCTCTGAACCCGGGAAGCATTCACCCCAGTTTGGTGTTAATATCGCGAGAGCGAGGCGCGGGCTCGGCGCGCCTTGCCGCCTTTACAACAAAGATTTCCGAGCCGGGGAGGTTTTATGAAACGTCAGTATTGGCGGCCGACGAAGCTCGTCTTCGCGCTGGCCGTGTTGCCGCTGTGCATTGCGGGCGCCAACGCGCAGATCGCGGTTTCCGCGAATGATAACAAAGCAATCTTGGTCGATGGCGCCAATGTTGTGCCGGACAATCCGGCGGCTGATACCGTCAGCATTATCGATATGGCGGCGTTGCCACCGAAAATAATCGGTGAGGTGAAAGCGCCCACTAGTGTCGTTGGCCCACCGCAAAGCGTCGCAATCGCGCGCGACGAAAGCTTCGCGCTTGTGACCGGCGCGTTTAAGGTCGATCCGACGAACGCAAAGAAGGCTATCCCCGACAACAAGCTCTCGGTGATCGATCTCAAAGCCAAGCCCGTAGTTGTCACGCAGACCCTCGAAGCAGGTCTTGGGGCCGCCGGAGTGTCGATCAATCGCAATGGAACGCTTGCGCTGGTTGCAAATCGCAATGAAGGCACGGTGTCGGTTTTCACAATCGCAGGGAACAAGCTTACGCCTGCCGGCAAGATCGATTTCGGCGATCCGAAGTCTGGCCCCAGTCACGTTGCCTTCACGCCTGACGGCAAGATGGCGCTTGCAACACGCGATGGCGACCACAAGATTTCCATCCTGAAGGTCGAAGGCGACAAGGTCACCGACACCAAGACATTCATGATCGGCGGATACCGCCCTTATGGCGTCGAGATCAGCGCAAAAGGCGATGTTGCCGTAACCGGAAATCAGGGCGGCGGCCAGGGCGATCTGGATACGATCAGCGTCATCGATTTGAAATCGACGCCGCCGCGCGTTGTCGACAGCATCACCGTCGGCCAGACTCCGGAAGGCATTACAATGTCGCGTGACGGCAGTTACGTCGCGGTCAACCTTCAGAATGGTACGAACAGGCCGAAGAAACACCCCGCCTTCAACGACTTCGGGCTGTTGCAGATCTACTCGATCAACGGCACAACGCTCAGGAAAGTTGCCGAGGCACGCGTTGGCCATTGGTGCCAGGGTGTAGCCTGGAGCAAGAACAATGCGACCGTGATGGTCGGATGCATGGTCGAAAAGAATCTTCAGGTGTTCAGTTTTAACGGCCGCAAGCTGCGGCCAGTCAGCACCGTCGCGCTCAGTGGCGGCGCAGCTGGCATCAGGACAGCTGAAAAGTAGTTGATGCTCGCGTAACGATTCTGCGAAGGGGCAAGCGCCACGCGATCATGCGTGCGCTTGCCTTTCCAGTTTTTGCAGCATCTACAGGCAACATCGCCCTGACAGTGATTTGCTGTTTCAGAAATCGTAAAGGTAAATAGATCCTGTTTATTGCTTCTTTAATGCTGCCGAGATGTCCTAAACTCACTCGGTAAAATTGTAACGACTGCGAAAACAATTGGACCGAAAACTCGTCCCCGTCGATTGCCGGGGGCATTATGTTCAAAATTCAATTGCGAGGGTGGCTGTTCGGACTGCTGGGGCTTTGCATAGCCGTCGGTTCACCGGCCACTGCAAATCCATTTATCGTCGAACAGGATCCGACCGAGTTCACGTCATCGTTCGCACTACGCTATTGGTATGGGTTGGGCAGCACCAGCAAGGATCTCTACGGCGCTTCGCGTGATACCTTGATTTCGCGTTTGACCTATAGCGGCCTGCAATCGCATTCGCTCGAAATCTTTACCCGTGTCGATCACATCAGCAGCAGTTTTTTCTGGAAGGGATATGCCGGCGGTGGCCTTTTGATTGGGGGCAACCTTCAGGACGAAGATTTTCCGCCAGCGATCATGCCTTATTCCAGCACCAACAGTACGCTTCAGAATCAATCTTTGGCCTATATCAGCTTCGATTTTGGCGCCGCGCTCGTGCGCGGCCCTGATTTCCGTGTCGATGCCTTTATCGGCTATCACTATTTGCACGAACGCCTGAAGGCCTATGGCTGCCAACAAACAGCAGGCAATCCCGATATTTGCACCGGCGGCATTCCAAACAGCGTTGCGGTGATCGTGGAGGACGACACCTGGCAGGCGTTACGCGTCGGTCTCAACGCGGACCTTCCGTTGGCCGAGCGGTGGCGGCTCAACCTTGAAGGCGCCATCCTGCCCTATGTCTGGTTTTCCGGCAACGACAGCCACCTGTTGCGTCCGGATCTTCCTTTCCCGATTTCTCAGGATGGCCAGGGCTGGGGCTATCAGCTGGAAGCGCTGCTTTCCTATAAAGTGGATGATGCAATCAGCGTTGGAATCGGAGGACGCTACTGGCACATGCAGAGCCGGGGTGATGCGCATTTCGAGGATCTTGGCGGTGGACCGCAGCCGCTCGATTTCAAAACCAACATTTACGGCGTCTTTGTCCAGGGCAGCTATCATTTCGCGCCCTTCTGACCGGGTATTTTTCGCGTGCGGGTCAGCAATGCAAGCACCCCATTGCAGGGCAGGACACCGAGGCGGTAGAGCTTTCCCATGAGCGTCCGTCCCGCCGAAAAGTTGGCCATCGCTGTTGCGCAGCTCAACTCGACTGTCGGCGATATCGCCGGCAATGTCGAAAAAGTAAAGCGCGCGCGCACGTCCGCGGCTGCCCAAGGCGCCGATCTGGTCGTATTTCCGGAGCTGTTCATCTCCGGTTATCCGCCCGAAGACCTCGTGCTGAAGCCCGCATTTCAGGCTGGCTGCCGCTCGGCGATTGAGACTCTCGCGCGCGAAACTGCTTCGGCGGGACCGGCCTTGCTGGTCGGTACCCCCTGGGTCGATGGTGCCAAGCTCTACAATGCGGTGGCATTGCTCGAAGGCGGTGCGATCGTAGCGCTGCGCTACAAGGTTGATCTTCCAAACTACGGCGTGTTCGACGAAAAGCGCGTGTTTGCGCCAGGCCCGATGCCGGGTCCGGTAAATTTCCGCGGTGTGCGCCTGGGTCTTCCAATTTGCGAAGACATATGGGGCGCAGAGGTCGTCGAGTGTTTGGCGGAAACCGGCGCCGAAATTCTTGTCGTGCCCAACGGCTCACCCTATTGGCGGCAAAAGGGCGACGTGCGTCTTAATATCGCGGTGGCGCGTGTAACAGAGCAGGGCTTGCCGACCGTCTACGTCAATCAGGTTGGTGGTCAGGACGAACTGGTGTTCGACGGCGTTTCGTTCGGCCTCCATGCAGATTGCTCGCTGGCGTTCCAGCTCCCCGCGTTTCAAGAGACGATCGTCACTACAAAATGGGTTCGTCGCGGTGCGACGTGGCGTTGCGAAAATGGCCCAATGGTCGATGGTGTCGAAGCCGACCGCGCCGACTATGCCGCCTGCGTGCTTGGCTTGCGCGACTACGTCAATAAAAACGGATTTCCAGGTGTCGTCCTCGGCCTGTCGGGCGGTATCGACTTCGGCATTGTGTGCCGCCATGGCGGTCGACGCGCTCGGCGCGGAGCGTGTGCGCTGCCTGATGCTACCTTACAAATTCACGTCGAAGGAGTTGCTCGACGACGCTGCCGCTTGTGCCAAAGCGCTCGGTGTTCGGTATGAAATGGTGCCAATTGCAGCGGCGATAGAGGGGTTTGAAAAATCGCTTAGCCCGATTTTTTCTGGCATGCCGCGCGACGTCACTGAGGAAAATCTGCAGGCGCGTGCGCGCGGCACGATCCTCATGGCGATATCAAATAAATTCAATCTCATGGTCGTAACGACCGGCAACAAATCGGAAATGTCGGTTGGCTATGCCACGCTCTACGGCGATATGAATGGGGGCTTCAATCCGATCAAGGACCTCTACAAGACCGAAGTGTTTCGGCTGTCCCGGCTACGTAACGGCTGGAAACCCGAGGGAGCTCAGGGACCAGATGGCGCGGTGATTCCGGAAAACATCATTACGCGACCGCCTACGGCGGAATTGCGCGAGAACCAGAAGGACGAGGACTCGCTGCCCCCATACGCAGTGCTTGATCCAATTCTGGAGCGGCTGGTCGAGCGCGAGGAGCCGATTTCCGCCATTGTCGCGGCTGGCTACGACCACGATACGGTGATGCGGGTCGATCGCATGATCAACCTCGCCGAATACAAGCGGCGGCAAGCGGCGCCGGGCGTCAAGGTGACGCTAAAGAATTTCGGACGTGACCGCCGCTATCCGATCACCAATCGCTTCCGCGATCCGGGCACGCCGATGCCGGCGCCCGATATCTCGTTGATCACGGGAAAGCCCGTGAAGAGCGAAGCCTTCGATTTTTGAACGGCTGGGACAGAACCGATATTTTAGTGCGCGGGGATAAATGTTGGTCCGACCGTGCGCACTGTGCGCTTGGTCGGGTCAGTCTCGACAGGGGTTTCCGCGATGGGGGCGGATGATGCGGGCGCAGCAGTGTTTGCCGGTGCGCGCGGGTCCGGCCGGATCGGTTTGCCGTCGGCGCCAATTCGCGGCTGCGATAGCTGCTTGGAATTCTGCTCGGTCACCACGACGTCACCAGGGACGACCGTATCGTCGGGCCCGACGGCTTTGAGCGTTTGGGCCCAACTTTCACCTGGTCGCCGGCAGCTGCAAGCAGGGGTCATGGCCTTTCGATATTGGAAAGCGGTTGGCAACTCCGTATAGAGCCGGCCATTGAGCGAAACCGCCTGCGTCATTTCCTCGCCGGGATTGTGATAGGTGTAGAGGAGAACCTCCGCCGCTGGACACATTCGCTGGCAGGTCTGCTCGTCGTCGCGGAAACGATCGGGCGAGGTCGAATACGAAATCGGGAAATAGAAGCCGTCACACGTCCGCACGCAGACTGTGCGGAAGGTGCCAGCCATTGGGCCGAGCGGCGTTGACACCACGCTGCCGCCGCCATTGTCGCCAAACAAGCGATCCCAGAACCCTCCCTGCTGACCGGCAAGCGCCGCGGAACGATATTGTGGGCCGCAACCGTTTTCGCCCAACGCGATCAACAGCCCGCGGCGCTGAGCGGCGCGTTCGGCGGTGCCGCCACTAAGGCGTTCCAGATCGTTGCGCATACGTTCAAGTGCATTGCGTTGCTGATCGATCTGGCGGACGAGCCCACCGCATTGCGCCGGCGGATTGCTGAAGATCGAGAAAAATCCCGAGTTCTCGCAGCCGATACGGCGCGATTGCGCCACCAGCCGGTCGACTTCGAATTGCTGGCGGTTGACCAGATCTTCGGTACGGCGAATTTGATCGGCGCGTGCCGGATCCGCATTGCCCCGATCGACGGATGCCAACTGCGCTTCAAGCCGCTGACAGGCCGGGTTCGGTGATTGTGCCTGCGCCGAGACGACAGCCGACAGCGCGATGGCGGCCGCCGATGCAAGTTTGTAGTAAAATAGCCTCATGCCGGCACACTTTAGGCTGAAAATCATGATTGGGCGAGCCTCGTTGTCAGTGTGCGCCTGCGACTTCGGAACGCAGGTTCCAGAGCACGCCAGAAACGATGATCAACGCGCCGAGTAGCACAAATATGTCGAGTCGCTCACCATAAAATGCCCAGCCCACCACGGCGATCAAGGGGATGCGCATGAAATCCAGCGGGACGACCAAAGTGGCGTCGCCTGACCGGAATGCATTGCTCAGGCAATAGTGTGACGTGAGACCCGCCGTGCCGACACCAATTGCGGGCAGAATGTGACGCATCTCGAAATGCAAAAACACACCCAGATCGCTGCCGATCAGGGAAAGCGGAAACTGAATCACCGCCATCCAGAACACGATGCCAAAAGTAGTCTCGGTCGTTGTCAGCATTTTGGTCGTGATCATGGTGATGGCGTAGCCAAATGCTGCAAGCAGGACCAAAAATGCGGCGGGGTTAAAGCTCGCGATACCGGGCCGAAGGATGACCAGTACGCCGACGAGTTCGAGCACCACGACGCCGAGGCGGCTCGGCGTCATACGTTCGTGCAGAAACCAGACCGCGAGGAGTGCAGTCCAGGCCGGCATGGTGAATTCGAGCGCGAACACTGTCGCTAGCGGCAGCATTGTAAGGCTGAGCGCCCATGAGAATTGAGACGCGTAATGTACCGTGTTGCGAAAGAAATTGAGCCTCATACGCCGGGGCCGCGCGTGCACACGCAGATCGGGACGCACCGCCAAAAGAACAAACAGGACCAGCAAGGCAACGCCGCTACGGATCGCAAGAATCTCGAAAATACTCAATCCGCCCTGGGCCAATTCGCGGATCGAGACCGCCATGACCGAAAACGAGAGCAATGCGCCGACCATCCAGAGGACGACGCGTGCGAGGTTGCTGTTGGCCACGAGTGGTTCGCTGATGGTTGGGATGGGCGCGCGCGGATCGGTGTCTAGCAGTTAGCCGCGTCGCGGTCACTCGGCATCCGGCTGGTTCTCCGGCTTTGCCTTGTCGAATGCTGGAAGCTTCAGGCACGCGGCGTCGGCCGCCACGATTTTCGGGAATTTGTCGAGTGGTACCTTCAGCCGCCGCGCATTTGCAACCTGAGGTACAAGACAAATATCAGCAAGCGTCACGTGGTTGCCGCAGGAATAGGGCCCGGATGCGAGCAGGGCTTCCAGCGCAGTAAAGCCTTCAATAATCCAGTGATGGTACCAGGCGTCAATCTCGGTTTGCTCATGCTTTAGCTGGCGCCTGAGGTACTGCAAGGTGATGAGATTGTTGAGCGGATGGATATCGCAGGCGATCATTTGCGCAATCGCCCGCGATTTGGCGCGTCCCAGCGCGTCGGCCGGCAGCAGCGGTGGCTCCGGATGAATGTCGTCGAGATATTCGATAATGGCGAGCGACTGGGTCAGCACTTCACCGCTTGATAGCTCCAGCGCGGGCACTCGCGACTGCGGATTAACCGCGCGAAATTCCGGTGTGTGCTGGTGTCCGCCATCTTTGGTCAGGTGGACCGGCACCATCTCATAAGGGAGACCCTTGAGATTGAGCGCGATACGGACACGGTAGGCGGCGGAGGAACGAAAATAGGAATAGAGTTTCACGAATGGACCCCGTCTTTCACGGCGGCAATCTAGCTGGGACGGTGGCCGTTGGCGATACGGGGAGCGAGCTTTGCCGATCGCTCAGTAAGCTTTTTAAGCGCACGATCGAGTGCGGCGTGGTCGGCGGCGTCAACGGCTTCTAATAATTGCCGGGCGAATTCAAGTGCCATCGGAGCAAGCTCGCTATAGATCTCACGCCCCGCAGGGGTGAGCGACAGAAAAGCCTCGCGCAAATCGGCCCGGTTTGCGCGCCGTGTCACGAGCTTGCGGCGCTCTAACAAGGTGACCGCGCGCGACACTTTGGTCTTGTGCATGTGGCTATGGGCGCCGACCGCTTTTGCGGTCATTACGCCGAATTGGCCGAGTGTAACGAGCACGCGCCATTCGGGCACGCCAATTTTGTGGCGCTCGGTATAAATCCGCGAGAGCGCCTGTGACACGAGGCTGGCGCAGACATTTAGACGATAGGGCAGAAATTCTTCCAGCTTGAGCGCCGCGCGGTCGTCCGCGGCGCCGGGCGCACTCTGGGCCATCTGGTCGGTCATCTCGATGCCGCTGCGTTCCCCCGCACCGGGCGTCTCGTTGCTTTAGGACGCTCTTGCGCGCATGACGGGAATCTTGGCCGAAGTCGCGGCCGCGCGCAACGAGCTTAAACGAGTGGTTGTGCTTCCCTATTGGTGAGAGGGCCAAAACCGCAGAGCCATTAGCCGTTTGGACAGGGGGGCCGGCCCTTGATCACTGATACAGGCAATGATGATGACGGGCCCGGGGAACGCGCTAAAGATCAGAAAAATCATGCGGCCTGTCCCGTCCCGGTTTCCTGTCCAGGGCGACAACGCTTGTTCTGGCAGCCTGTTCCCGCCCCGTCGGCCTTGGTTACAGTGGCAACTAACTGTGCGGCCGGACAAGGCGTGCTACGCTAGAAGAGGAAGAAGCGGAGGCCGCAATATTCCAGTCTCCTGACCCTGCGCTGATCGGACGTGAGGTGTGACGTGGTAACCGCATTTGCCTCGACCGAAGACCTCGATGAAAAAAAGGTCGCGTTCGATCAGATCGGGACTGGTCTCTACGCCTACTCTGCCGAGGGCGACCCGAACTCAGGTATCATCGTCGGTGATGACTGCGTAATGGTGATCGACGCCCAGGCGACGCCGGCGGCCGCAAGCGACGTGATCTCACGTGTGGCCAAGGTCACCGACAAGCCAATCAAATATTTGCTGCTCACTCACTATCACGCGGCACGAACACTCGGCGCTTCGGCTTACAAGGGCGCTGAAATTCTCGCTTCGGATGCGACACGAAGTTTGATCGCGGAGAGAGGCAAGCAGGATATGGATTCTGAAATCAGCCGTTTTCCACGGCTGTTTCGCACTGCGGAAACCACTTCCGGGCTGACCTGGCCGACGATGACTTTTCCCGATCAGATTTCGGTTTGGCTTGGACGGCGCGAAGTGCGAATCGTCCATATCGGGCGCGGCCATACCGCCGGGGATGTGATCGCCATCGTGCCGGATGCCGGCGTCGTCTTTTCCGGAGATCTCGTTGAATACAATGCGGCCTGCTATTGCGGCGATGCGCATTTCACCGATTGGCCGGCGACGCTCGATCATCTCGCCGAAATGCAGGCGAATGCGCTGGTTCCCGGGCGTGGCGCCGCGCTGACCACGCCGGAAATGGTTAAGGACGGAATTGCGGTTACAAGCGATTTCATTTCGACATTATATGGTTCGGTGCAGGAGAGCGTTGCCAAGGGCCGCTCGCTGAAAGACGCTTTCGATTTCGCGCGCCTGACGATGGACCCAAAATTCAAAAGCTTTGTGATCTATGAACACTGTCTGCCGTTCAATGTTGCACGGGCCTACGACGAAGCGCGCGGTATTGAATGGCCGGTCATCTGGACCGCTGAACGCGACCGGGAAATGTGGGCGGCCTTGCAGGGCTGAACGTGCGTCAGCGTTTAGCGCGTGCAGACGATAGCAACGACGTCACATTTGTCGTCGTAGCAAGCGCCCGAACCGCTGACGGGAATTGCGCCGGTGATGTCGTCGCGGCTCACTTTATGGAAGGTCGATGCTTCGGCGAAGGCGTGTGTCTTGCAATAGGCGCTGGCAGCGGCCGCGCCGCACCTTTCCCCGGAGGCAAGGCAACGGTCGATTCCGTAGCCATCAGAATCATTCGCCACGATGAACATCCGCCGTTCGGCTTGCGCTGATGTGACAAGGCCGACGCATATCAAGACAGCGAAACTGACCAGAGTTGACCGCATGAAAAAGCACCCGAGATTGTGGAGACGCCAGGCCATGCCCGGCGTCGATTCCGAGAATGTGAGCAAAATCGTTAAGCGGTGCTTAACCTTGCGATCGGCGCCTTGGTCATCAAATTTTTCCTGTATTTTTCACGGGTTGCGCCGAGACCTTGACGGCATGGACCGTGACAAATCATTGTGCCGCCATGAACGGCCTTAACCATATCTGCGGCATTTGCCCGGAGATTATTCGCTAGCGACCTTCGCTGGCTGCGGCCGTCTTTTCTCAACGTTGAGATAGCAGGACGCCCGGCCAGCGGGGCCGATGGATGTCATTTGCTATGGAACTCAAGCTCTACGATACGCTGACGCGCGAGAAGCGGGTGTTCACTCCACTCGATCCGTCGCGCGTGCGGACGTACGTATGCGGGCCGACGGTCTATGACTTTGCCCATATCGGCAATGCGCGTCCGGTCATCGTGTTTGACGTGCTGTTCCGGCTGTTGCGGCACATCTATGGCGAGAAACACGTCACATACGTTCGCAACGTCACCGATGTCGACGACAAGATCAATGCGCGGGCGGTCGAGCGTGGCGTTTCCATCCGCGACCTGACGGAAGAAACCTACAGGAATTTCAAGGAAGACGTTGCGGCGCTTGGCTGTCTGCCGCCGAGCATCGAACCGCGCGCGACCGAGCACATCGACGAGATGAAGATGCTGATCGATCGGCTGGTGAAATCCGGCCATGCCTATGTCGCGGAAGACAACGTGCTGTTCCACGTGCCGTCGATGAAGGACTACGGCAAGCTTTCAAATCGTCCGCTCGACGAAATGATCGCCGGTGCGCGCGTCGAAGTCGCGCCCTACAAGAAAGACCCGCAGGATTTCGTGCTGTGGAAGCCGTCGAAACCGGGCGAGCCGGCCTGGCCATCGCCTGCCGGGATCAAGACACCGGGCCGGCCGGGCTGGCATATCGAATGTTCGGCCATGTCGTGGAAGCACCTCGGCGAGACCTTCGATATCCATGGCGGCGGCATCGATCTGGTTTTTCCGCACCATGAAAACGAGATTGCGCAATCACGCTGCGCCTTCCACACGCCGGCGATGGCGAATTACTGGATGCACAATGGCTTTTTGCAGGTCGAAGGCGAGAAGATGTCGAAGAGCCTCGGCAATTTCGTGACGATTCATGAGTTGCTGAAAGACTGGCCAGGTGAGGTGGTTCGCTTCACGATGCTGCAAACGCACTACAGACAACCAATTAACTGGAAGGTCGCCGGACTGCGAGAATCCCAAAAAAATCTCGACCATTGGTACGAACTGACTGCTGATATACAGCCCGGCTATCTATGCGCAGATGCAGTTGATGCGCTGCTGGACGATCTCAACACCCCAAAAGCTTTCGCCGCTTTGCACGAATTGCGTGGCGAAGCTGTGAAAGGCGCCAAGGCAGCGGCGGCTTGTTTAAGGGCAAGCGCGCAAATTATCGGTTTGCTGCAATTGCCAGGAACCGAGTGGGAGGCTTTCCGTCCCGCCTCAATTTCCGTCGATGAGAGTAAAGTTGAGAGCTTGATTGAAGCGAGGGCAGCCGCCCGGAGCGCCAAAAACTTCAAAGAATCCGACCGCATTCGCGACGAACTCGCCGCAATGGGCGTGGTGCTCAAAGATTCCACGGACGGCACCACCTGGGAGATTGCGCGATGATGGCCGTTACATATCCCAAGCTTGGGCTGCGGCCGTTCCTGCCGGACGACGCGCCGCTATTGCGAGAGATTTTCCGTGACAGCATCGAGGAATTGACGGCAGACGACTACACCGCCGCGCAACAGGAGGCTTGGGCCTCTGTCGCCGACAACGTTTCTGATTTCGGCAAGAAGCTGGCCGGACAGCTGACTTTGGTGGCTACGTTGGAAGGTTCCCCGGTTGGTTTCGCTTCGCTTGAGGGCAAAGACAAGATCGACATGCTCTATGTGCACCCGGCGGCAGCCGGACAGGGCGTCGGCGCCACGCTTGCTGACGCGCTGGAAAAGCTCGCAGGCGGCCGCGGTGTGGTAAAGCTGGTCGTCGACGCCAGCGACAGCGCACGTGGCTTCTTCGAAAAGCGGGGCTATACGGCGCAGCAGCGCAATACCATTTCCGTTGGCGATGAGTGGCTCGCCAACACGACTTTTCACAAGCAGCTCGCCGCTAAACGGGAGGCTTCATGACCAAACCCGATACGCCGTTCCCGCGCCATTGGCTCTATTACGTTGTGCTCAAATACATGGTGATCGCGGCGGCGATCGCTGTCGCACTTTATGTCGGCTACCGGTTCGTCTGATGGAACTCCAGCGCCACCATATCGTGTTCGGCGTGATCGCCCTTGTCGTCGCGGTGGCGGTGGCAGCGAATTATTACCTGTGGTGAAGGCAATGGCCCGCGAACGCCTCTACCTTTTCGACACCACGCTGCGCGACGGTGCGCAGACGAATGGCGTTGATTTCACGCTCGCCGACAAGCTGGCGATTGCCGGCATGCTCGATGACCTCGGTATCGACTATGTCGAAGGCGGCTATCCGGGCGCTAATCCGACCGACACCGAATTGTTCGGCAAGGATCGCAAATTCGACACGACCTTCACCGCTTTCGGGATGACGCGTCGACCCGGCCGCTCGACCTCCAATGATCCAGGCCTCGCTGCACTGCTCGACGCCAAGGCGGACGCGATCTGCTTTGTCGCAAAGGCGTGGGACTATCACGTGAAGGTCGCGCTGGAGACGACCAACGAGGAAAACCTCGCTTCGATCCGCGACAGCGTCCGCGCCGCGAAGGCCAAAGGGCGGGAAGTACTCCTCGATTGCGAGCACTTTTTCGACGGCTACAAGGCTAACCCGAAATACGCGCTCGCTTGCGCCAAGGCCGCTTACGAAGAAGGCGCACGCTGGGTCGTCCTCTGTGACACCAATGGCGGTACATTGCCGGACGATGTCGAAAAGGTCGTCGGCGAGGTCGTAAAGGCAATCCCTGGTGACCACGTCGGCATTCATGCCCACAACGATACCGATCAGGCTGTAGCCAATTCGTTCGCTGCGGTACGCGCCGGCGCCCGGCAAATCCAGGGCACACTCAATGGTCTCGGCGAGCGCTGCGGGAACGCCAATCTCGTTTCCATCATTCCGACGCTCAAGCTGAAACCCGAATTCGCCGAGAGATTCGACATCGGCGTCACCGACACCGCGCTCAAAAAGCTCGCGCTTGTCTCGCATGCGCTCGATGAGCGGCTCAATCGCGCGTCGAACCGGCATGCGCCGTATGTCGGCGAAAGCGCCTTCGCCACCAAGGCCGGTATCCATGCGTCGGCGATCATGAAGGACCCGGCAACTTACGAGCACGTCGCGCCGGAAACCATCGGCAACCGCCGCAAGGTGCTGGTTTCGGAGCAGGCCGGAAAATCCAACGTGCTGGCAGAATTGGAACGTGTCGGCATCAAGGCCGACAAGGACGATGCGCGCATCGGCCGGCTGCTTGAGATCGTGAAAGAACGCGAGGCGCTTGGCTACGCCTATGAGACGGCCGATGCCTCGTTCGAACTCTTGGCGCGCCGTACGCTTGGCAAAGTGCCTGCCTATTTCGACGTCACCCAGTTCGACGTCAATGTTGAGCAACGCAACAATGCCAAGGGAGAGCGCGTCACAGTCACCATGGCGGTGGTGAAAGTGAAGGTCGGTGACGACAACATGATCTCGGCGGCCGAAGGCAACGGCCCCGTCAATGCGCTCGACCTCGCGCTGCGCAAGGATCTTGGGAAATACCAGAAATATATTGCCGGGCTTAAACTCACCGACTACCGGGTGCGCATCCTCAACGCGGGCACCGAGGCGGTAACGCGTGTGCTGATTGAGAGCGAAGACGAGGCCGGCGAACGCTGGACCACCATTGGCGTGTCGCCGAACATCATCGATGCATCATTCCAGGCATTGATGGATTCCATCATTTTTAAATTGGTGAAGTCAGGCGCCCCAGCGTGAGATAGTCTGCGCGTTCAGGCGAGGGGCTTTCATGATCGACCACATCTCTATTGCGGTGAGCGACCTCAAGTCGGCGGAGCCTTTTTACACTGCGCTGTTGGCACCACTCGGCCTCGACAAATTGCGTGAATGGCCGGACGCCGCCATCGGCTATGGCAAGAAGTACCCGGAGTTCTGGATCAATAAGCGGTCCGGAATGGCACCGGTAAAAGCCGATAGCGGCGTGCATATCTGCCTGCGGGCGCCGTCGACCGAGGCGGTCGATGCTTTTCACGCGGCGGCGTTAGCGGGCGGCGGATTGTCGGATGGCGCGCCAGGATTGCGTCCTGAATACAATCAGAAATACTACGCGGCTTTCATCTGCGATCCGGATGGCAACCGCCTCGAGGCGGTGACGTTCGTCGAAGGCAAGTAGCGGCTACAGTTGCTCGGCGTCGACGGCCGTCATCGTTTTGGCCGACTCCGGTGTTTCCAGCGCTGCCTTTTGCAGCATCGGCAGGATGTCCGCGACTTTGTCGGCGACCAGGAGATCGAAGCTGAGATCACCACGAATGAATTCGAGCTTCTTCATGTGATCGATGAGGGCGCAGAGCGGATTCCAAAAGCCCTTGATGTTGGCAAGCAGGATGGGCTTGCGGTGGCGGCCGAGCTGGACCCACGTCATCTGCTCGACGATTTCTTCGAGCGTTCCGATCCCGCCCGGCATTGCCACGAAAGCGTCCGCCATCTCGAACATTTTCCGCTTTCGCTCGTGCATATCGCGGGTGACAATGAGGCTGTCGGTACCCCGCTTGGCGTGTTCGCGCGCAACCAGGAATTCGGGAATGATGCCGGTTACGTCACCGCCGTGATCGCGTACCGATTTGGCGATCGTTCCCATTATGCCGACGGATCCGCCACCGAAGACGAGGCCGATGCCGTTCTTGGCGAGAATGGTGCCGAAAGCGGTGGCGGCTTCGACGAAGGCGGGGTCAGTACCTGGTCCCGAGCCACAATAGACGCAGATTTTTACGATTTTGCTGGGGTTTTCGCTTCTGTTCATAGGTATGCATGTGCATTGCGCTTGCGGCAGCGTCAAGGCGACAGCCAAAAGCTTATCAGTGATGCTCACAAATCGATGGGCGGGGTGATTACAGGCGAGAATCCCCCTATATGAAGAGCCTCAATGAGCGACCATCACCATCACCGGGCACCCGATAGCGAATCGCGCGTCTCTGCAGACCGCGGAGCGCTGCTCAAGACCATCATCCACCTGTGGCCCTATATTTGGCCATCCGACCGCCGCGACCTGAAACTGCGGGTGATCGGATCGATGGTCTTGTTGCTGGCCGCAAAGCTCGCGACCATTGCGGTTCCCTTCACTTACAAATGGGCTACCGACGCCTTGGCCGGCCATGGCACCGCGCCGGTGGCAGCATCGGACTGGCTGCTGTGGGCAATAGCCGCACCGGTCGCCATGACCATTGCCTACGGTGGCATGCGCATCCTGATGGCGGCGCTGACGCAGCTGCGTGACGGGTTGTTCGCCAAGGTGGCGATGCATGCTGTGCGCCGGCTTGCTTATCGCACCTTCGTGCACATGCACGAGCTGTCTTTACGTTTCCATCTCGAGCGTAAAACGGGCGGCCTGACGCGTGTGCTCGAGCGTGGACGCAATGGCATCGAAACCATCGTCCGCATGGTGATCCTGCAACTGTCGCCGACGATCATCGAACTCGCCTTAATTGTAGTCGTTCTGATGTGGCAATTCGACTGGCGCTATGTCGCGGTTATCATGTTCACCGTCACCGTTTACATGGCGTACACGTATCACGCGACTGAATGGCGTATTGGTATCCGCCGCAAGATGAACGACAGCGATACCGACGCCAATATCAAGGCGATCGAACTCGCTGCTCAACTATGAGACGGTAAAATACTTTTCCGCCGAAGAGCGTGAAGCCGCACGCTACGATCGTGCCATGGCGCGCTACGAAGATGCCAGCGTGCGCGCCTATACCTCGCTCGCTGTACTCAACGCCGGGCAGGCGGTCATCTTCACCTTCGGACTCGCCGCTGTCATGGTGATGTGCGCGTTTGAAATCCAGGCCGGTAGCAAGACCGTCGGCGATTTTGTCCTGGTCAACGCGATGATGATCCAGCTCTACCAGCCGCTCAATTTCATGGGCATGGTTTATCGCGAGATCAAACAGGCGGTGACCGATATCGAGCTCATGTTTTCGATTTTGGGCCGCGACCCGGAAATCAAGGACGTGACAGGCGCACCGCCTTTGAAAGTGAGCGCCGGAACTATCCGCTTCGAGAACGTCGTCTTTGCCTACGAGCCGGCGCGGCGGATTCTTAAAGGCATCAGCTTCGAAGTACCGGCCGGCAAGACCGTCGCGGTGGTAGGCCCTTCAGGTGCAGGCAAGTCGACCATCTCGCGGTTGTTGTTCCGCTTCTACGATCTCTTCGGTGGCCGTATTCTGATCGACGGCCAGGACATCGCCAAAGTCACGCAAAAATCGCTCCGTCAAGCGATCGGCATGGTGCCGCAGGACACTGTGCTGTTCAACGACACTATCCGCTACAACATCCGTTACGGCCGCTGGGAAGCGACTGACGCGGAAGTCGAAGAGGCAGCACGGCTGGCGCAGATCGATTCACTCATCCGCATCGCACCCAAGGGCTACGAAACCGAGGTCGGTGAGCGCGGACTCAAATTATCGGGTGGCGAGAAACAACGCGTGGCGATCGCCCGCACCATCCTGAAGGGGCCGCCGATATTGGTGCTCGACGAAGCGACCTCCGCGCTCGACAGCCATACGGAAAAGGAGATTCAGGATGCGCTCGAGCGTGTCTCGCGCAATCGAACCACGCTGGTGATTGCGCACAGACTCTCCACCATCGTTGGGGCCGACGAAATCATTGTGCTGGATCAGGGTGAAATCGTCGAGCGCGGCACGCACTACGCGCTGCTCGCAAGCAATGGCCTCTATGCCAGCATGTGGAATTGCCAGCGCGAAGCCGAGGAAGCGCGGGAGACACTGGCTCGCGCCGGAGAAGAAATAAAAGAAGCGCCCAATCGCAACCCGCCGCTCATCGAGGATGCCATCAGCGCGGCCGCCTCGGCGCCGCTCGAAGCGCCAGCCGACGCGGCGGAGTAAGATAACTCTATGTCGATCTACGATTTGATTCGCTCGCAACTCGTCCCGGTGACGCCGGAGGGCTATCCGTTCATTGGCGCTTTTGCGCTTCTGAGCATCGTTCTGTTCTGGCTTTGGAGCCCACTCGGTTGGCTCGGGACGCTGGCGACGCTCTGGTGCGCGTATTTTTTCCGCGATCCGCCCCGAGTGACGCCGGTCCGTGACGGTCTGGTGGTCGCGCCCGCCGACGGGCGCGTGAGCCAGGTTACGAGCGTCGTCCCGCCACAGGAGCTCAGCATCGGCAGCAAACCGCTGCCGCGGATTTCGATATTCATGAGCGTGTTCGACTGCCATATGAATTGCAGTCCGGCTGCCGGCAAGATCGAGAAAATCGTCTATCAGCCGGGCAAGTTCTTCAACGCTGACCTCGATAAAGCCAGCGTCGACAACGAACGCAATTCCCTTGTGATCGCCACCGCTGGTACCCGCATCGCGGTGGTGCAGATCGCCGGTCTTGTCGCCAGGCGTATCGTCTGTTTCGTGCGCATCGGCCAGTCTGTCAGCACGGGCGAACGCTTTGGGATGATCCGCTTCGGATCGCGCCTCGACGTCTATTTGCCGGAAGGCACGCCGCCGCTGGTCGCGGTCGGGCAGACCGCGATCGCAGGCGAAACCGTGCTGGCCGATCTGCGTGGTGCAGGCAGTGCAGGCGAGGCGGCCAGGGCGTACCGGGCGGGCTGATCTACTTACCGCCCTTCGCGTATCTTATGCGCATTGGCTTAAGCATGAACAGCGCAAGCAGACCGGTCAGCACGTCCATCGTGATAACAATTCCGAACACCGGCAACCAGCTTCCGGTCCTCTCGAATAAAAGCGCCGCGAGCGGGCCGCCAAGAACCGACCCGACGCCCTGCGCCATATAGAGAAAGCCGTAGTTAGTCGTCGCATTTTTGGTGCCGAACGTGTCTGTCAGCGTGGAAGGAAACAGCGAGAAGATCTCGCCCCAGCCGAAGAATACGACCGCCGACAGGATGACGAACAACATTGCATTGTCTCGCGCGAGAACCAGGCAAAGTACAGCCACGGCTTCAAACAGGAAGGCGATGGCCATGGTGTTCTCACGACCGATGCGATCCGATACCCAGCCGAAGAACGGCCGGGTTAGCCCGTTGGTGATACGGTCAACCGTCAGCGCCAACGGCAATGCCGCGAGGCCCCACACCAAAACGTTGGCAACACCGAACGAGCGAGAGAATGCCGCAAAGTTCAAAATTACCATGAGTCCGCCGGTCGACATCATGCTCATCATAAAGAACATGAGCCAGAACACTCTCGTCTTGAGCATTTCCTGTGGTGCGGCGTTCTTGCTTGACGTCATAATAGCCGGCGGCGGAAGCACGTCAGCAGAACTCGGCGGGCGCATCAGAAGCGCGGCGATTGCGCCGACAATACCCATAATGATGCCGAACACGATGAGGGTGTGTTGGTAGCCTGAGTTCTTGATCATCGTGTCGATCGGGAAAGTAGTCGCGATCGCGCCGAAGCCATAGCCGGCGGCGACCATGCCGGTGGCGAAGCCGCGACGGTCAGGAAACCAGCGCACCATCAGCCCGACGATGCCGATATAGACGATGCCGGTGCCGACGCCGCAGAGCAGACCGTAAGTGAGATAGAGCATGGTCAGGCTCGTGGCGTAGGCCGAAGCGACCCATCCGAGGCCTGATAGCAGGCAGCCGACGGCTACCAGTAATTTTGGGCCGAATTTGTCAACAAGATAACCTTGGACCGGCGAGAGCCAGGTTTGAAGCACAATGAGTATGGTGAGGGTGACCTGTACCGTCGAGAGCGGCACGCCCAACGAATCCTGGAACGACTTGGTGAATAGCGTCCAGACATATTGAGGGCTGGAAATCGACATCATGGCGATAACGCCCAGCGCCAGCTGGACCCAGCGAGTCGATGCCGTCGCCGGCCTGGCTAGCGGTTGCGAAATTGCGGTCATTTTCTATTCCCCCTCGCCCCTAAGCGGGCAATTGCATCTGATTGCATCCACCAACGCAAGATGTGGACCAAAGAAAAGCAACTGTCGATCATATTGAAACTACGCCGGAAATTCAGAAAAGAGAAAGTGGGGACGCGGTTGTATTGCTGTTGCCGAATGTCGCGGCAGCTTTTGCCCATAATTTCGGCGCGAAAATCTGCTTACTATGCCAAGAGTCTTTCCTACCGAGCATTCGGCAAACGGGTATATTTGACCCATGGTGTTTCCACCGTTTGATCCTGCCCCGCCACCGTTCCGTCGCCGCTTTAAGGCGATACCGGTCCGCACACTTTTGCCGAACCTGATCACATTGCTAGCGCTTTGCGCCGGCCTGACTGCGATCCGCTTGGCGGTTGAAAACAAACTTGAGCTGGCGCTCGCCGCTATCGTTTTCGCGGCGTTGCTCGATGGCATCGACGGGCGAATCGCCCGCATGCTCAAGGGCACTTCGCGTTTCGGCGCAGAACTCGACAGCCTAGCCGACTTTGTCAATTTTGGCGTTGCGCCGGCGTTGATTTTGTATTTCTGGGGTTTGCACGAACTTAAATCGGCTGGCTGGATCGTCGCTTTGGTTTTCGCAATTTGCGCGGGACTTCGACTCGCGCGTTTCAATGTGATGATTGACGACCCCAACAAGCCAATATGGGCCGGAAATTTCTTTACCGGCATTCCGGCGCCCGCCGGCGCCATCACCGTGCTGTTGCCGATCTACCTGAACTTCCTCGGCGTATCGGAAGGCCTTGTCACGGTATGGCTGACCTTCATCTACACCTTGGTGGTTGCGCTTTTGATGGTCTCCCGTCTGCCCGTATTTTCTGGAAAACGCGTAGGAAAGCGTGTGCCCCCGGAAATGGTATTGCCGGTTTTTGTTATGGTCGTGTTGTTTTTTGCCATGCTGGTCAGCTATCCGTGGCAAGTGCTCACAGTTGGGACACTCGCTTATCTTGCCTGCTTGCCACTCGGCTGGCTGTCCTATCGCGAACACCAGCGTAAGGACGCGGCGGCGAGCGCTCCAGCGTCTGCAGTTGATGCAGTATTTCCGTCAAGTCAGCCCGGGCAAGCTTCGAGAAATGATCGTCCAACGCGTCTGAACTGACATCAGTGCGTTCCAAAAGGAAAACCCGGCATTAAATCGTAAGGGCTCTTCCATCCTGGCAAAGCCTTTACGCGCTCAAGCCAGGCTCCGATCGCTGGATAATCCTTAGCGATGTCGAAGCCAAACTCCTCAGGCGGGTAGTAAAGATAAGCGGTCATCGAAATGTCTGCGATGGTCGGTTTATCGCTCGCGAGGAACTGGCGACCCGTCAGCCGATTGTTCACGATCGCAAGGTTGCCGTCGATGCGTCCCTTCAAAAATGCCAAAACGGCCGGATCGCCCGAGGGCTTGGCGAAATTCTTTAGAAAACGAAACGGTCCGAGAAAGCC
Source organism: uncultured Alphaproteobacteria bacterium (assembly GCA_963810585.1). Classification (GTDB taxonomy): domain Bacteria; phylum Pseudomonadota; class Alphaproteobacteria; order Rhizobiales; family Xanthobacteraceae; genus Pseudolabrys. Next base: position 896,989 of record CAWENV010000004.1, on the reverse strand, counting down.
ATTGACTTTTTGATTGTCAAAAACGATCCATCGCAATGCTTCCAATCGCTCGTCATCGCTCTCGGGTTTGAACTTGCCCGTAAGATCCGAAAGGTAAGTGAGGATCACGGCGGACTGGGTCAACTTCTTCTTGCCATGCACCAAAACCGGCACTTCGCCCATCTCGTTGACATCATTCCGGTACTCAGGCGTGCGCTGGACGCCTTTTCCGAAAAAATCAATCCACACTGGCTGCCAGTCAGCACCGATTAGATTGAGCATAAGGGCAGCGCGATAGGCGTTTCCGGATTGGGCAAAGCAATAAAGCTGATATTCCGGCATGGCGGCTCCAGGTCTGTCTGTTTTCTAACGTGCCAGCGTAACAGCTATGCCGGCGGCGGATTGGCCTTCGAAATGTGTACCGGTGGATCTGAATTGTGCCAGTGGCTGGTTTTCATCCCCCGCGATCGTAAGGGCGCCGCCTTCGAACGCCCAGTGTCGGCTCATGTAGAAACCACCCGGGCAGCCGCCATCAGGAGCGACTGTCCCGCTACGCGCGTCGGGCGGGCCGCGGAATTCCAAACCGCAGGACGGCGCGTTCGGTGCGCTCAATATCCACCGGCCAACCATAGAAGTATCCAACGGCGCCGGTGCGGGGGCGGATGAGCCTAAAGAGAGCTGTTCGCCAGCGCAGGCTGTCAGCGTCAGGGCGACAAGGACACCCGTTACGGCCCTGACGGCGACCATTCCCGCGCGCCTCACTTCATAGTCGGAATCACGAACTCAGCGCCTTCTTTCGTGCCGGTCGGCCAGCGCGATGTGATCGTCTTGGTTTTAGTATAGAAACGAATGGAATCCGGACCATGCTGATTGAGATCACCGAAGCCAGAACGCTTCCAGCCGCCAAAGGTGTGATAGGCAAGCGGCACCGGGATTGCGAAGTTAACACCCACCATGCCGACTTGAACGCGATTGACAAAATCGCGCGCGGTATCACCGTCGCGTGTAAAGATGGCGACTCCGTTGCCGTATTCGTGTTCGGACGGAAGTCTTATTGCTTCCTCGTAGTCCTTGGCACGCACGACCGACAACACCGGCCCAAATATCTCCTCTTTGTAGATCCGCATGTTTGGTTTTACTTCATCGAACAAACAGCCGCCCATGAAGTTGCCGTTCTCGTAGCCCTGCAACTTGAAGCCGCGCCCATCAACCACCAATTTGGCGCCTTCCTTCATGCCGATGTCGACATATTCCTTTACGCGATTAAGCGCCGCTTTGGTCACTAATGGCCCGTAGTCGGCCTGCGGATCGTTGGAGGGACCGATCTTCAGACTTTCGACGCGCGGGATCAGTTTTTGGACGAGAATATCGGCAGTTTTTTCTCCGACCGGGACCGCCACCGACACCGCCATGCAACGTTCGCCGGCGGAGCCGTAGCCCGCGCCAATCAGCGCGTCGACTGCCTGGTCTATGTCTGCATCGGGCATCACGATCATATGATTCTTGGCGCCGCCGAAGCACTGAACTCGCTTTCCATGGGCGCAACCAGTTGAATAGATATATTCGGCAATTGCTGACGAGCCCACGAATCCAATCGCCATCACACGCGGATCGGTGAGCAGCGTGTCAACCGCTTCCTTGTCGCCGTTGACTACATTGAGTATTCCTGCCGGCAGTCCAGCCTCAATCATTAATTCAGCGAGCCGCATCGGCACTGAGGGATCGCGTTCCGAAGGCTTGAGGATGAATGCATTTCCGCAAGCAATTGCCGGAGCGAATTTCCACATCGGAATCATTGCGGGAAAATTGAACGGTGTTATGCCGGCGACGACACCGAGCGGCTGGCGGACGGAATAGAGGTCGATGTCGGGCCCAGCGCCTTCGGTGTACTCGCCTTTCAGCAAATGTGGGATGCCGCACGCAAACTCGACAACCTCGATGCCCCGTTGAATGTCACCTCGCGCGTCCGGAATTGTCTTGCCGTGTTCGGAAGAGAGCAGTTTGGCGAGCGTGTCGGTTTCCTTCTGGATGAGTTCAAGAAACTTGAACATGACGCGGGCGCGACGCTGGGGGTTTGTCGCAGCCCATCCCGGTTGTGCAGCCTGTGCAGCCCCGACGGCCGCTTCGACCTCGGAGCGCTTCGCGAGCGCGACCTTCGCCTGGACCTCACCGGTGTTGGGATCAAAAACATCGCCAAAGCGGCCGGACCCGCCCTTAACTGACTTGCCGCCTACAAAATGGCCGATCTCACGCATGGGTCGCGTTCCTCCGATTTTTTAAGGGTCCGAAACGGACTTATTAGGCTTTCGGCGCCGTTTGCAGCGATTTTTGCAGCTTTTAGGCGGCCGGTCACGCGTTGGCGGCCCTTTCCGGGGCATTTTTTCTTTCACGAACGATTAGCCTTTACCGCCCTTTAACAGCGCCAGTCTAGGGTCGAAACGGGACGGTTCGTCCAGGACCGCGTGCGCGTTGGGTGAGTAAATGGATATTGCGACCGGTCTAGGCCTGCTGTGCGGCGTCGCTGTCGTCGGCCTCGTGATTATGATGGGCGGCGACCTGCAGATGTTCGTCAGCGAGCACGCGTTCATCGTTATTTTCGGCGGATCCTTCGCCGCCACATTGATCCGCTTCCCGCTCGCCTCGATTTTCCACGGTTTGCCGCTTGGTGCCAAATTCGCCTTTACGTTGCGGCGCATGAGCCAACGCGAACTGGTCGACGAATTGGCAGGTTTGGCCGAGATTGCGCGCAAGCAAGGGCCGATTGGCTTGGAAAAGGTCGAGATCGAGGACCCATTCCTCGCCAAAGGGGTCCGCTTCGTGGCGGACGGGTACGACAGTAATTTTATCCGCGACAATCTGGAGCGCGACCGCGACAACTTCCTCACCCACCTCGACGAGGGCCAGAAGATCTACCGCGCGGTCGGCGATTGCGCGCCAGCCTTCGGCATGATCGGCACGCTCATCGGGATGGTGCAGATGTTTGCCAACATGACCGACCCATCCAAGCTTGGTCCTTTCATGGCGGGCGCACTATTGGCGACTTTCTACGGCGCTGCCCTCGCGAACATGTTCTGCCTCCCGATTGCGGACAAGCTGCATCTCAAGCTGGTGGACGAAGAAATCAATCGCACACTGATTATCGACGGAATTCTGATGATCCGTGAAGCCAAGAAGTCCAACACTAGTGCGCGAGATGCTGCTCGCTTACCTGCCCGAAAAACATCGTCACACTGAAGAAGAAGCCGAAGAAGAGGCGGAAGCGGTTCCCGCTTAGTAGCGGCGCAATCGAAGGTAATTTATGGCACGGCGCAAGGAAGCACACGGCGGCGGTCACGGGTGGTTTGTCACCTTCGCTGATCTGATGGGCCTACTGGTCAGCTTCTTTGTGATGTTGGTTGCCTTCTCAACCCAGGATCAGGCCAAGCTTCAGGTTGTTGCTGGCTCGATGCGCGACGCATTCGGCGTTCAGGACCGCGTGCGCTACTCCGGAATCATTGAAGTTCTCGGCTTACCAACGCGGCCAAGACTCAAAAACTCCGCCCATATTGATCCGGCGGAAGCCTCGGCGACGCCGTCGCCTGACGAGCACGATCGCCAACGAACCTATGGCGCCCGCTTCAAAGAGGATCGCAAATTTGCGCTAGCGTCCGCTTCGCTGCGTCAGGCCTTGCAGGAAATGCCGGAAATTTCCGAAGCTTCGAAGCACATCATGCTGGAGGAAACCAAGCAGGGTCTCAACATCGAGATTGTCGACCAGGATGGACGCTCGATGTTCCCTGATGGAGCCAAGGAGCCGTTTGAACGGACCCGGAAGATTATTCAGAAGATCGCGCCCCAGCTCAAGGCGATGCCATATCGCCTCTCCATCGTCGGCCATACGGCAACGAGCAAAGTCCCGCCGAAGCCGGGCTATGGGCCGTGGGAATTGTCTGCCGACCGCGCAAATGCCGTACGGCAGATTTTAGACGCCGAAGGCGTCCCGTCTGGCAACATCTTTCTGGTTGGCGGGAAATCCGACACGGAGCCATTGTTCCCCGACGATCCCTCGATGTCGCCCAATCGTCGGGTCACCATTACCTTGATGCGGGAAGAACCTCCGCTGCCGCCTGATTTGGCGCCCTGAAACAGTTCAAAATCCGGCGTAGCTGTCGATTCATCCGGTTCATGGGCCGGAAAAAAGTTCGGTATTCTCTGGTTTGATGCGGTGATATAAGGCCCGCCTTCGAGGCTATCGGCGGACCAAAGCTAGTCTTAATGAATAACGGCGCGAATGAATCAACTGCCGCCGCGCGCACTGGTCAGGACGCGCCCCCAAGCCTTGCGAGCCTGGCGCTGGGTAGCGTTGGCGTCGTCTACGGCGATATCGGGACGAGCCCGCTTTACGCGTTCCGTGAGGCTGCAATCGCTGCAAGTAACGATCACGTTGTTACGCGTGACATCGTGCTCGGTGTACTTTCGCTCATCGTCTGGGCACTCATCATAACGGTAACGCTCAAATACGTTCTCATCCTGTTGCGTGCTGATAACAACGGGGAGGGCGGGACGCTGTCGCTTACCGCGCTGGCAACACGAGCCCTCGGCCGGCGCACCGCATTCGTTTTCATCGTTGGCGTAATCGGCGCATCGATGTTTCTCGGTGACTCGGTGATTACTCCAGCGATTTCGGTTCTCTCCGCGGTCGAAGGACTTAAGCTCGCAAGTCCGTCGTTCGGTGAATTTATTGTGCCACTCACCGTCATTATTCTGGTGGCGCTCTTCGCCGCGCAGAGTTGTGGCACGGCTAAAGTCGCCGCAATGTTCGGTCCTGTTATGGTGGTTTGGTTTCTGTCGATCGCGATTGCTGGTGCACTGCATATTCGTGACGATCCAAGCGTACTGACCGCCATAAATCCATTTTACGGTGTCAATTTCCTGCTTCATCATGGCGCAATCGGCCTGGTCACGCTTGGCGCGGTATTCTTGGTGGTCACAGGCGGCGAGGCACTCTACGCAGATCTCGGCCATTTCGGACGTAAGCCGATCCAGATTGCTTGGCTCGGTCTGGTCTTGCCGGCGCTCCTGATTAACTATTTTGGTCAAGGCGCAAAGGTGTTAGCCGACCCCGCGGCAATCGAGAATCCGTTTTATCGGCTTGTACCGGAAACATTCCTGCTGCCGATGGTCGTCCTGGCGACGGCGGCGACGGTGATCGCCAGTCAGGCGGTCATCACCGGCGCTTACTCGCTGGTGCACCAGGCCATCCAACTTGGTCTGTTGCCGCGGCTTGCCATCTTGCACACTTCGGCTTCGCATGTCGGACAGATCTATATTCCGCGCGTCACGATCGCGCTCATGATGGGCGTGCTTCTGTTAGTGGGGTTGTTCCGCACCTCAAGCGCGCTCGCGTCGGCTTACGGTATCGCAGTTGCTACAACCATGGTGGTCGATGGGTTGCTCGCCTTTGTCGTAATCTGGAAACAGTGGCAGTGGCCGTTCTGGCGGACGACTCTGCTGATTGCACCATTCGTGGTCGTTGATGTGGTTTTCTTCTCTGCCAACTTTCTCAAATTGTTCGAAGGCGCGTGGGCGCCATTGCTATTTGGCGCAACCATGGTGCTCCTGATTCTAACTTGGCGACGTGGCACCGGAATTCTGATTAGCAAGACACGGCGCACTGAAGTGCCGCTCGATACTCTGTTCCGGAGCTTGGAAAAAAAGCCACCGCATGTCGTGTCGGGCACGGCAGTGTTCCTTACCAGCGATCCTGAATTCGCGCCGACCGCGTTGTTGCACAACCTCAAGCACAACAAGGTACTGCACGAAAGCAATGTCATCCTCACCATCATCACCGCTGACACGCCACGCGTGCCAGAAGAGGAGCGGGTGCGGATCACGCCAATGTCGAAGCATTTCTCGCGCGTATCGCTGAAATTTGGTTACATGGAACAACCAAACGTGCCGAAGGCGCTGGCGATCGCGCGTAAGCACGGTTGGCAATTCGACATCATGTCGACTTCATTTTTCCTGTCTCGGCGCGCGCTGAGGCCCTCGGCAAAGTCGGGCATGCCATCGTGGCAGGATCACCTTTTCATCGCGCTGGCGCGCTCGGCGAGCGACGCGACGGACTTTTTCCAGATACCGACCGGACGGGTAGTTGAGGTCGGCACTCAGGTCACTGTGTAGAAAGTCGGGATACGGATTAACGGGCTTCGCTTTAAGCCATTGAATCACATAACAAAAATAACGGGAAGCCTGCGGTATTTGCATGGCTTGAAGAACTGAGTTGCGTAAATGGTTATCCTGACAAGGCGCCCGCGGCGTTATAAGCGCGCCTTCCAATTTTTTGCATTGCAACAAGTCTAGGCCAATTCCCCCATGTCCCCCAATGCCGCCGCCCCTGGCGGCTCGATCGCGGCCACCGATGGTGGCGACGCGCCGATTAAAGTCGGCTTCTGGCCGCTAGCGCTTGGCAGTATTGGCGTCGTCTATGGCGACATTGGCACGAGCCCGCTCTACGCCTTTCGCGAAGCGGTGCTCGCCGCGACTGGATCCGGCCATCCTGCCAGCCAGCCGATTGTGCTTGGCATCCTGTCACTGATCATCTGGGCGTTGCTGCTCGTAGTGACGGCTAAATACGTAGTGATCCTGTTGCGCGCCGACAACAAAGGCGAGGGCGGCACGCTCGCCTTGATGGCGCTTGCGTCGCGCTCACTTGTGCGCGGGAGCGGCATTGTGATGTTGCTCGGAATCATCAGCGGTGCGTTATTTTATGGCGACGCCATTATAACACCGGCGCTGTCGGTGCTCTCCGCAATCGAGGGTTTGAAAGTCGTGACCCCGGCGTTTGACGCTTATGTGGTGCCACTAACAGCTTTCGTCCTGATCATATTGTTCGCGGTGCAGTCGCGCGGCACCGCAAGTGTTGCGACCTTCTTTGGTCCGGTGATGGTTTTCTGGTTTGCTACGATCGCGGCCGCCGGCATTTGGCACGTAGGGCAAAATCTGACTGTGCTGCTGGCATTCAATCCGTGGTACGGAGTGAATTTCTTACTCCATCACGGTCTGGTCGGGTTCTACACACTTGGTGCTGTCTTCCTCGTCGTGACCGGCGCGGAAGCGCTTTATGCGGACCTCGGTCATTTTGGCCGCGGCCCAATCCGGTTTGCCTGGCTGGTCATCGTATTGCCGGCGCTCACCGTCAATTATCTGGGGCAGGGGGCGTTAGTGCTTGCCGACCCAAATTCTGTAGAGAATCCATTCTTCCTGCTCTTCCCGGGTTGGGCACTTCTGCCGATGGTGATACTTGCGACCGCGGCCACCGTGATTGCAAGTCAGGCAGTGATCACCGGCGCCTACTCACTTACTCGGCAGGCGATCCAGCTTGGCTTGCTGCCGCGCATGGAAATCCGCCACACCTCGGAGGCGTTGTTCGGACAAATCTATATGCCGCGGGTTAACACGCTGCTCCTGATCGGCGTACTGCTGCTTGTAGGATTGTTCCGCTCATCAAGTGCATTAGCGTCAGCCTACGGGATCGCAGTTACGGGCACTATGGTTGTGACGGCGCTGATGGCCATCATTGTAATTTGGCGGGTGTGGGGCTGGCCGCTGATTGGCGCATTGGCGCTCATGCTGCCATTCCTCTTTATTGATCTCACATTTCTGTCCGCTAACCTGCTCAAGATCGTGGAAGGTGGATGGATGCCGCTAGCACTTGGCGTGCTTATTATGGCGGTGATGTATACGTGGCGGCGCGGCACCCGGCTTCTTTCTGAGAAAACCCGCCGCCTCGAAACGCCGCTCGAATCTCTTGTGAAGAGTTTGGAAAAGAAGCCACCGGCGCGTGTGCCGGGGACGGCGGTTTTTCTCACCAGCGATCCGGTAAGTGCACCGACAGCTCTGCTGCACAGCCTCAAGCACTACAAAGTGCTGCACGAGAAAAACGTCATCCTTACTATCGAAACCGCCGACACGCCTCGTATCGATCCGACGGAGCGGGTGCGTATTGAGCCGGTTGGAAAAACATTTTCGCGAGTGGTCTTGCGATTTGGCTTCATGGAGACACCAAACGTGCCGCGAGGTCTGGCGATTGCACGTAAGCTCGGGTGGCAGTTCGACATTATGTCGACTTCATTTTTCCTGTCGCGGCGCTCGCTCAAGCCCGCCGCCCATTCCGGTATGCCGCGCTGGCAGGACCGCCTGTTTATCGGCCTTACCCGCTTTGCCAACGACGCCACCGACTATTTTCAGATCCCTACCGGCCGGGTGGTCGAGGTCGGGACGCAGGTGACGATCTAAAACCGGCCCGCCGTTAAAAGATTGGTGCGGCAGGCCGTGATTCCGGCTAAAACCCGCTCTTGTCGGGTAACGGAGTTTCGGTATGGCCGATGAAATGCCGCGTGCGGATGAGGTGACTAACCTCACGCCCGAACAGGTAGCCGCCGGATTGCGCGAAGGACGCGTGTTGCTGGTCGACGTGCGCGAGCCCAATGAAACGTCAGTGGAAAGCTATCCGGATGCCGTCATTGTGCCGCTGTCGTGCTTTGATCCGACTGCAATTCCGGATCCACAAGGCAAGCAGGTCGTGTTCGCTTGCCGGTCCGGGCGGCGATCTATCACCGCTTCAGTTGCTGCCCAAGATGCCGGGTATCCTTATAGCGCCCACCTCGCTGGCGGTATTATAGCCTGGAAAGCTGCCGGCCTTCCGACGAAGACCTGACGCCTATCTATACGCAGTCAATCATGTACCGCGCATTCACAGTTGCTGCTCTGGTTGCCGGCATTGCGACGGCCGGCATCAACATGACCGCTGCACAGAACGCACGCCTGGTGAATGTCTATAACTGGTCGGACTACATCGACCCCAAGGTTCTCGAAGACTTCACCAAGGAAACAGGCATCAAGGTCCAATACGACACCTTCGACGCGAATGAAACGCTCGAGACCAAGCTGCTTGCGGGAAAATCCGGCTACGATGTAGTCGTGCCGACTGCCTATTTCCTGGAACGGCAAATAAAGGCTGGCGTCTTCCAGAAGCTTGATAAAAGCAAGCTCAAAAATCTCGGCAATGCCTGGCCAGATATCGCCAAACGCCTCGCCGTCTACGACCCCGACAATCAGTACGCCGTCAATTATATGTGGGGTACGACAGGCATCGGCTACAACGTGAAAGCGATGCACGAACGGCTCGGCCCGAATGGCGCGATCGACAGTTGGGACATCGTATTCAAACCGGAGAATCTGGCGAAGTTTCGAGACTGCGGCGTTTATATGCTCGATTCAGCCGATGACATTATGCCGGCGGCGCTGCACTTTCTTGGCCTCGACCCGAACTCGACCGACGCTAAAGAGCTTGAGAAAGCCGCAGAGCTCCTGACAAAAATCCGCTCGTCGGTCCGAAAGTTTCATTCATCCGAATATTTGAATGCACTGGCGAGCGGAGAGATTTGCCTGGTCGTCGGATGGTCGGGCGACATCAAGCAATCTCAGAAACGCGCTATCGAGGCCAAGAATGGTGTGGAGATTGGCTATTCCATTCCGAAGGAGGGCGCGCAGATGTTTTTCGACAACATCTCTATTCCGAAGGATGCGAGCCACGTCGCCGAAGCACACGCCTTTATCGATTATCTACTGCGGCCTGAGGTAGCAGCGAAGAACAGCAATCTGGTCGCCTATGCCAACGGCAATCTTGCGAGCCAGAAATTCATCGACAAGGCAGTGCTCGACGACAAAAGTGTCTATCCGGATGCGGCGACGATGGGCCGGCTCTACACCGTTGGCGCGCGTGATCAGAAATCGCAGCGTCTCATCAACCGATTATGGACCAAGATCAAGACCGGCCATTGACGGGCTGTTGATCGTCCGGTCGCCAGCGCCGGTGCAGCCACAGCCATTGTTCGGGATGCTCGCGTATCCAGCTTTCGATCACAGCAGTAATGATCTGCATGGTGCCGGCAATCTCGACCTTGCCTTCGGCATCGCGGGCCGGCCGTATTTCTTCGCTCAAGTCGACGCGGAATTGATGGCCTGGCAAGCGCACAACGCGTGTGCCGTGGATCGGACAATCGAAGTGACGTGCGAGCCTCGCAACGAGCGGGTTTGCCTTCGTGCGCCTGCCAAAAAATGTAACGTCGACTCCACGCACGTAATATTGGTCCACCAGGATGCCAACATGGGCGCCACGTTCGAGCGCCTTGGCAATCCTCATCGGCGCATCGAGTTCGGTCGATATCAATTCACCCATGCTGCTCGCACGGGTCTCCTGCAGCCAACGATCGATGCCGGCGATATTGGGCCGCCGGTAAAGTACCGCGCTATCGAGTTTGTAGGTTGCCGCGCAAATAGCAGGCAGTTCCCAATTGGCAAGATGCGCGGCGAATATGAGAGCCGGTTTGCCATCATTCAACAGTGCATTAAACCGATCGATTGAGGCCTGCGTGAGTTCGATGCGCGAACGCTGTTTGGGACCGTCAGGGTCGAATTCCCACAAGCGATCGAGATGCGCGAATTCGGCGCCCATACGACCAAGATTGTCCCAACAGCCCCGCAGGATTGTTTCGATCTCGGCTGCGGATTTCTCCGGAAACGCTGCCACGAGATTAGCGCGTCCGAGTGCGGTTTTCCGGAAGCCACGGCCCGCCGGCGCGCATCATCCAGCCGCAAAAATTCGCCATCTTGTCCGGATTGGTCAGGCGCAGGCACTTGAGCAGAGCGACTGCCAGTGTGCCGGCAATCGCGTCGCCGGCGCTCTTTAGACGGCGGCGTAAGCGCCGGATCATTCGCCTCATCGCAATAAGCTCGTGTCTGCGTGGCGCATGAACTCTCCCGAAAACCGGCCCCCTTTTCGGAACGATGCGCTAGAAATTCACAATCACTTTGCCAAAAACCTGCCGACTTTCAATCCGCTCGAGGCCGCGTTCAAAGTCGGCAAGGGCCACTTCGGTGTCGATAATCGGTGCCATGCCCGCCGCAATTTTCGACAGGCTGTCGCGGATGTTGCGCATGGATGCGCCGAAAGACCCGAGAATTTTATACTGCTGCTGGAACAACTGCATCAGGTTGATTGTCACGCTCGGCCCGGCGGTCGAGCCACAGGTCACCAGCCGTCCGCCGCGTTTGAGACAGAGGAGAGAGGCGTTGAAGCCCTGGCCGCCGACGTGCTCAAAGACCACGTCGACGCCTTTCTTCGCAGTGAGTTTGCGGGTGACACCTTCGAAGCGTTCGGTTTTGTAGTTGATGACGTGGTCGGCCCCCAGCGCCTTCGCTTTTTCTGCTTTTGTATCGTCGCCAATTGTAGTGATGACAGTGCAGCCGAGCGCTTTTGCCATTTTAATGGCGACGGAGCCGATGCCGGAACCGCCGGCGTGCACGAGGATCGTTTCACCAGGTTTGAGCTTGGCATTGTCGAACAACATATGCTCGACAGTGCCGAAGGCGATCGGCGCGCAAGCAGCGTCGCGCAGTGAAACGCCTGCCGGGACCGGAATCACCAACCGTGCCGGCAGGTTGATCAGGTCGCGCGCGAATCCGTCGATATGGAAGCCCATGATGCCTTTTACATTCTCGCACAGATTGTCGCGGCCTTCACGGCAAGCGGGGCAATGCCCGCAAGTCATGGCGCCATACATCACCACCTTGTCGCCGGGCTTGAATCCTGTGACGCCTGTTCCGGTGACGGCGATTTCGCCAGACGCTTCGGCGCCGACGACCAGCGGCAATTGCCGCTTGGCGAAAGCCATCCCGCGAAAGCCCCATAGATCGAGATGATTGAGCGCCACCGCTTTGACGCGAATTTGTACCTCACCTTCGCCGGGCGGCGGGGGAGGCGGCACGTCTGCAAGCTCGAGCTTGCGATCGGCGATTAGTCTAAGGGTTCGCATGGTGTCTTGGCTCGCCCGGCCGTCAGGCGGGTTCAAGCCCCATCACCAACGAAACGTTTTGGCCACCAAAGCCGAACGAATTCGAAATGGCATGACGCAATTTCGCGTCGCGCGCCTCGTTAGGTACGACGTCAAGCGGTATCGCCGGATCTGGAATTGTATAGTTGATGGTTGGCGGAATCCGTTGATGCTGCAGGGTGAGGAGCGTGAATACCGCCTCGACCGCGCCTGCAGCCGAAAGCGTGTGACCGATCATCGATTTGTTCGAAGAGATCGGGAGGCTCTTCATACGATCGCCAAACACGGTCGCGCAGCCGAGATACTCCATTTTATCGTTTTCCGGTGTGCTGGTGCCGTGGGCATTGACGTAGTCGATATCGCTTGGAGTAAGTCCCGCATCTTGGATGGCGTTGGCGATGCAACCAATGATCGGCTTGCCGTCTGGGCTCGATCGGGTGCGATGGAAAGCGTCGGTCATCTCACCGCAGCCTTCGAGAACTCCCAGAATCCTCGCACCGCGTGCTGTAGCCGCATCGTAGCTTTCCAAAACAAGCGCACCAGCACCTTCGGCCATTACAAAGCCATCGCGATTCTTTGAGAATGGCTTGGCCGCCGTCTGCGGCGTCTCGTTGCTGGTCGACAGCGCGGATAGCAATGAAAATCGAATGACCGCTTCGGGATTGATCGATCCATCAGTGCCGATACAGAGGGCAGCATTCGTTTCACCGCGGCGAATTGCTTCGACGCCGAGCTGGACGGCGGTTGCGCCGGAGGCGCAGGCAGTTGAAAGCGAAATCGGCGAGCCTTGCGTACCAAATTTGTCGGCCAGATTGTCGGCGACCGACCCGAGCAGAAAGCGGCGGTGATAATCGGGAAATCCTGCACTCACGCGGAGCATGTCGGTATAGGTGACTTTGTCATTCGCGCCGGTCTTTGCACCGACCTCCAGCCGCTGCGGCCAATCCAATTCAATGGGCGGCACCGCGAGGAAGAGGGGACCGGGGAATGCGCCGGCCGCACCGAGCCCGGATTGGGTGACCGCTTCCTCGGCTGCGAGGTGGGCGAAGGATTTCCGTCAATGCGGCAGCGGAGGACTGTGGCGGTAGATAGTCAATGGTGCCGGCAATGCGGGTTTTCAGGCCATCCGTCGGAAAACGGGTGATTGTCCTGATGCCGGACTCGCCGGCAGTCAGTTTCGCCCAATTGTCGGACTTTCCGGCACCGAGCGAAGTGACGACGCCGAGGCCCGTGACCACCACAATTGGCCGCCCCATTTTATCTTTGCCGGTTGCCATTCGCATTCTCCCTCAGGCGGCCCGCTCGATCAGCGCAAGGCCTTCGCCCCGCCAATGTCCGACACCGGTCACCAGGATCTGGTTCAAAGCGCCGCTCATCGGCTTTTCCAGCCCCGTCGTGTCACATGCGGGAAACAGACTACCATGTCCCAGCGCGATCGTGGCCAGTGCGATATTCATAGGGAATTGCGGCTCCAACCCGTGCCCGAGATATGAACCCGTGGCACGAACGGCAAGGTCGGAGTGATTTTCCAGAAAGGCGCGTTCCTCGGCGGTCGCCGGATTGACACCGGTTGCGCCGGAAAAAACTGCCATGTGGCCAGAGACTATTTTTGTCTTGATCCGATCCCATAGCCGAGACAACGCCTGGGTAATCGTTCCCGGCTGACGGTTGGCGCGATCAGAGACGACGGCGGTGAGGCGGGCGAGCGGCTTCGCGCCGCGCTTCACAGCATGATCGCGCGCTTCAATCACCAGGAAAGCACCGAGTGAGGCCATTGCAAAACCGCTGCTACCATCCTTGCGCTCCCATATAGGTACATATTTTTCCTTCAACATGAGGCCGCCGAATTCATAGAGCATGAGCAAATCAGGTCGCTCCCCATTGTAGGAGCCGCCAACCAATGCGATGTCGCTCTGTCCGGCGCCAATACGGGAATGCGCGATCCGCACGGCATCGATGCCGGCAGATTCCTCACCCATAAAGGTGCGCGAAGAGCCGGTTACGCCATGCACGATTGAAATATTTCCCGCCAGCAGGTTAGAGAGCTGCGCCAGGAACAACGTCGGGCGCAGATCGCCCATCAATCTCTCATTGAGAAACGCTGCCGGATTTGCGGCGCGTCCGATGCCACTGAGGATGTTGGAGTCAACCGTCAAGTCGCGCTCGCCACCACCGGCGGCAACGATCATGTCCATATGGGAAAGGATCGTCGTGTTACCTTTGACACCAGCGGAGTCGAGCGCAAGACCGGCTGCATAGGTGCCGATGCGTTGCCAGTTTTCCATCTGGCGCTGATCGCCTTTCTTGGGAATTTGTGCGTCGAAATTGATCGGCGCCAACGGATGGACCACGTACGGCGCGAAGGTGGTTGTGTCCGCGCTGGGATGCGCATCCGTCAATTTTTGCCAATGTGCGTCGGCGCCCTCACCAAGACAGGAAACGATTCCAATGCCGGTAATCCAGACCTCGCGTGGGCTTTCAGCCATCGGCCGGCACCTCGGCCGGAAAGCCGACCCGTGCGGCAGTCTCGCGCATTCGCAACTTCATTTCATCATTCGGAAAGTCGAGAACGCGAAGCGTCAGCGTGGCGTCGCAGACCTCTTTCCCATCGAGTGCGATAGCCGCCTCTGTAATGGCATAGCCGGAACCTTCGTGGGTCAGCGTGGCGTTGACTGATAATTTTTGGCCGGGCGTGACGAACATGCGAAACTTCGCATCCTTGACAGCGGCGAGGAACGCCATGCGTTGGAAACGGTTCGCAGCCACCACCAGCCAACCCGAGGTCTGCGCCATGGCTTCGATCAGCAGCACACCGGGCATCAACGGGAAGCCAGGGAAATGTCCCTCGAAAATTGTGCTTGTTGTGGGAACCGTCGCCTCGGTTCGGATTTTGCGTTCGGCGAGGCTGAGGTCGACGATCCGGTCGATCAGCTGAAAGTACTCAAGACGCATGTTGCCCGCGCTTTATGCCCCTTTGGCAGCGACGAGCTCGTCGATGCGGGCGCTCAGGTTCTTAAGCACAAAGTATTGGTCCGTTGTGGCTTTGCCATCGTTTACTTCTTGCGTCCATTGCTCGAGCGGAAGCTTGATCCCGAAGGCCTTGTCGATTGCGAACGCAATATCAAGAAAATCGAGGCTGTCGATGCCGAGATCGTTGATAGCGTGGCTTTCCGGCGTGATGGAGTCGCGCGGAATGTCGCAGGTTTCAGCGATGATGTTGGCGATGGTGTCAAACGTCGAAGACATCGGTAACTCTCTGTTTGATTTGGGGTTCTGACAAGTGGGCCGCCAACGCGCCCAAGCTCCGCGCCAAAGCCCCCTCCATCCGCACTTCTACGGCGAGCGATTGGGTGCCCGTATAGCGAAGCATAGGGACAAGTTCAATGGCGACGGCCACTTAGCTGACCAATCTGGCCATCAATGGCTTTCCGGCGCGGCCCAAGCCCTACCAGCGGTCCTTGGTGACCTCGATAGGGGCGCAACCCCTCCGTCCCGACAACACGCAGTCCTGATTCTTCCGCATGGCGGCCATGGTGTCTGCCAGCCAAAGCCCCATACCGATCAGTCCAATTACAAATAGAAATGCCACAACGTTCACGATCATACGATGGCGGTAGTCGTCTTTTCCTTCGCTGCGTTCGTATTTTGTCAGGTCCTCGACCGGAGCCTCCGGGGGCCGCACAGTGGCACCGCGCCTGAAGTTGATGACGCGGTGGTCGTCGGATGAGGATGGTTCCCGGTTAGGCATAGGCCATTCTATCATGCCGACATCCGCCATTCAACTCTTCGGGGAAATGTCGAGCGCAGAAGATCGGCGACGTTGACGTGAAATTTATTGTTGAAAGCATGACACGCCGATAGCTACGTAAAATCAGGCAATTCTCCGTCCATACCAATAGTTAAGGCAGTTCCGGCTATAGCGTCGGTTTCAGTGTCCTTGTGAGCGGTCGATGGCCAACGATCTAATCGACGAGCATCAGCGAGTTCCCGATCCACATGGATCGACAATCGCGCAAATCTCAATTGACGAGGCCCTTGAAAACAATTGGGTCGAGGTCTGGTACCAGCCGAAGATCGATCTCAGACGCAAATGCCTGGCTGGCGCTGAAGCGCTCGCGTGCATTCAACATCCGCAGGCTGGCGTTATGTGGTCCGAGGATTACGTCGGTCGGTTCGATGAAGACGGGTTGGCAAAACTTGTCGAGCACGCGTTGATTACCACACTGCACGACTGGACGACTTTCGCCGATGCGGGGTTCGATCTTCGCTTGGCGATCAACGTGCCGACCACGATGCTGGCCCGGTTACCCATAAAAGCGCTTATTGCGGAACATCATTCCTCATTGAGCAATTGGCCAGGGCTGATATTGGAGATAACCGAGGATCAGGTTGTGCGTGATATCGCACTCACACGGAAGATCGCCAGCGAATTGAATGCCTGTGGCGTGGTAATTGCCATCGACAATTTTGGCGCTGGATACTCTTCGTTTTCGGGTCTCCGTGACTTGCCGTTTGCCGAAATCAAGCTCCACGGTTCCTTCGTCAAGAATTGCGCTGTTGATCTAACCAATGCTGCGATCTGCCAAACCGCGATCGACCTCGCTCACCGCTTCGGCAGCACAGCGGTCGCAAAGGGTATCGACAGTATCGCCGACTTGCAGGCATTGACGGTGATGGGATGTGATTTCGGCCAAGGTGCGCTGGTGGCGCCGCCGATGCCAAAGGGGCAATTTCTCGACGCTCTCCGACAGCACATGAAATCGCCGCGGCCATCGCCGCCAGCAACCGATGAACGCGTGGGCGAAAATGTCGCCTAATGCTGGCACTGGTCCCGAATAACCTACGATAATTTTCTGATATCGAAACTATTTCAACACTTCTGCGTTGCCTCACACGGAAACACAGGAGGCTGAAATGAGAATGGTTGTCCTATGCGCGGCCGTTGGGGCAGTGGTTGTAAGCGCTTTGCCGGTGTCGGCGCAGGTTGTCGTGCGAGAGCGCGACGACGTAGTGATTCGTGAGCACGAGCATGCGGATCGCGGTCATCATTGGTATCGGGCGCACGCGGAGTGTCGCACCGTGCGCGTGAAGACGCGGTTGCCGAATGGCGACGTCGTCGTTAAGACCCGGCGCGAGTGCTAATTAGTCCGCATTACAAGCGAAGAAGTGTAAATCGTGTCCCGGCGTGGGTCCGCGCCGGGACTATTGTTGCTTGCCTACTTTAGCTCGCTGAACGCGAGCTTTTCGTTTTCTGGCGGTAGCATGCGAAACACATTGAGCGTCATTGATATCAGCGCGTAATAGCCAAGAATGCCGACCAGTTCGACGGTCGCTGCATCGCCAAGGAACGAGTGCACGCGTTTGTACGTGCGATCGCTCACGCGTCGGGTCTTATAAAGTTCCTGAACAAAATCGTAGATCGCACGCTCGTCCTTGGGAGCGGACTTCGGAACGCGGCCAAAACGCAGGTCTTCGATTGTCTTGGGCTTAACGCCACCTTTTTCAGCCATCGGCGCGTGCGCGAACCATTCGTATTGCGCGCGCCAAAGTCGCGCGGTGCAAAGGATGGCGAATTCCGACAGGCGGGGCGGCAAAGCTGTCCCGTAGCGACAATGGGCGCCAAGTTTCTGCGCAAGTTCGCCGAATTCCGGGGCATGCATCCAGACCGCAAATGGGCCACGCGGCGTAATCGCTGCGCCGCGCGGGCCGGCGCGCAGGCTATCCAGAAGAGCGCGTTGTGCGTCGGTCATGCGCGGTTCATCGACTAAGGCGAGGCGTGGCGCCGGGCGTTTGGCGGGCATAAGTATTTTCCTTGGAAAATCGGGGCGAGGGCCGGAGGGATCGCGGACAGTATAGCCGAAAAAAGCCAGGCCCAGGGACGCCCCGACGGTCGCAAGCGGACGATACGAGAGGATGGAGGCGGCTATTCGACCGCCGCGGTCACTTTCATCAGCCCACGGTCAGTCATATGCAGCGCCTTTGCTGCAGCCAATGACAGATCGAGCACGCGGCCCTTTGTGAAGGGTCCCCGGTCATTGATGATGACCACGACGCTGCGCTGAGAACTTGGATCAGTGACGCGCAAGCGCGTACCGAAGGGGAGCGTTTTATGAGCCGCAGTAAATTTTTTCGGATCGTAGCGTTGGCCGCAGGCGGTCGCCCCGGAATAGTCACTGCTGTAATAGGCTGCAACGCCGCTAAACTGTCGCGGGCTTTGACCAAAGGCGCTAGCCGACGCGAGACTAAATCCAAGGGCCAGTGCAGCCGTCAGCCATTTAAAGGACATCTGCCACTCCCAGCCCATACCTTCTCAAAACAGTTCGTTGTGGCGAAGTTCTGACGAAAAGATGACTGTCCACCTATTCCGCGAACGAGGTGGAAGCGCGGAAGTTCCATCAAAAGATTCATAAATTATGAGGGCGCCCGCGCTCCATTGCGTGGGTTTGGGGGAGCTTCATGGCCTGCAACATTGCGATCCCCAGCGGCGAACCGATGCCGGCTGGCGGTGCGCTATTTCAACTTTGGCAAAGTCTGTTTGATGCGGCCGATCGCAGCCCACGGATCCTTCCGCAGGCGCGCGAGCCGCTGCATCAGATTCTGTACCGTATATTGGTTGGCAGACTTCAGGCTGCCGAGTTCGGACCAATCAATCGGCACCGATACCGGCGCTCCGGCGCGCGCTCGCGTGGAGTAAGGAGCCACCGCAGTTGCTTCACGGCTGTTGCGCAGATAGTCGATAAAAATGCGCTTTGTCCTGCGGCTTTTGTCTGCGGTTGCCAGGTAGCGCTCCGGTGCATCCGCAGCCATTGATGCCGCAACAATACGGGTGAACGTCTTCGCCTCATCCCACGGGGTCGGCCTGATCGGCAGGACCACGTGCAAGCCCTTTCCGCCTGAAGTTTTCAGAAAGCTCTTGAGCTTGAGGGCCGCCAGCCGCTCCCGCACGTCGCGCGCGGCAGCTACGACATCTTTCCAGCCGGTGCCGGGACCTGGGTCGAGATCGAATACCAGCCGGTCGGCACGCTCACGATCGTCGATGGTTGTTCCGCGAGTGTGGATTTCAAGCACACCGCCTTGCACCAGCGCGATCACGCCATCGAGATCATCAACAGAAATGATCTTGTCGCCTTTTTCCGAAACAAGATGGAGGTGCTCGGCCGGGATGCCGGCGCGCGCGTGTTTTTGGAAGAAGCATTGGCCCTCGGCACCATCGGGGCAGCGCAGCAGCGAGATTGGCCGTCCGACTAAGTGTGGCCGCATCCACTTCCAGACCTGCACATAGTAGTCTGCGAGGTCGTGTTTGGTTATTCCGGCTTCTTGCCAGTAAATCCTGTCGGGATGAGTTAAGTGTATGCCGGCTACACTGGCGTCGGGCTTTTCGAGCGGCGCACTGCGCTTTACGCTCGCCAGCCGGCTGGCCGCCGCAGCGGCTTTTTCGCGCACGACATCCTTCGCAGGTTTGTCCTCCCGTACGCCCTGGAACGATGCATGACGGACGCGGTCTCCATGGGTCCAACCGTGGAAATCGATCTCAACCACCACTTTCGGCTCGACCCAGATGGGCTTTCGGGCGCCGCGTTCTTCCGCCGGCACAATTCCAAAAGGCGTATTGTCCGTTTTGACAGCGATCAGCTTGCGATAGAGGCTGCGTGCGAGATCCCGTGTGAACCCTGTGCCCGTACGCCCGGCATAACGCAGCTTACCGCGATGGTAAAAGCCAAGCACCAATGCGCCGACGGCGTGTGTATCTGCCGTTGAGGGGACCAGGCCCGCCACGACCAGCTCTTGGCGGTCAGAACATTTAGTTTTGAGCCAGTCGCGGGCACGGCCGGAATGGTAAGGCGCCTCGGCGAGTTTTGAGACGATTCCTTCAAGCCCCATTTTGCAAGCGTGTCGGACAAGCGTCGTGCCAGGCTCGGTGAGAGATTCACTCAGGCGCAAAGGTCCGCGTACCAACCCATGTCCGACCAGCTTCGCCAACGCTTCTTTACGCGCGGCGAGCGGCAACGGTTTGAAATCAGCCCCATCGAGATACAAAAGATCAAAAGCGTAGAATACCATTCGATCGTGACGCCCATCCTTGATATCCTGTTGCAGCAGCGAAAAGCTGGACAGTCCTTTGCCGTCTTCCACGACTAATTCGCCGTCTATCAACGCCGTTTTGGCCGGCAGCTTGGCAATTGCCGCGGCGATCATGGGAAATCTTTTCGTCCAGTCGAGGCCCTTGCGCGTCAGCAGCTTCGCGTTGCCGTTGTCGAGCCGCGCCTGGATGCGGTAGCCGTCGAATTTGATCTCATGCAGCCAGATATCGCTGTCGGGTGCTTTGTCTGACAACGTAGCAAGGCAAGGAGCAATGAAAGCGGGCAGGGGCGCTTTCGGCCCTGCAGGGCGATTTTGAAGTGCGATGGATTTTGCCGTCTTGCGGATGGGGCGGATTTCAGCGGCGCGCGCGCGTAGTTTGGTTTTATTTTTCGGAACAGTCGTTTTTGCCGCCTTGCCCGATGATGTCTTCGTTTTGTTGCTTCGCCATTCCTTTTTCGGACCTTTTGTAATTTCGTCCATGGTGCGGCCGGTCACAACTGAACGAGGCTCTGCGTCCAAGATATCTTTGTCGCTGGCGGATCGCTCGGCTTCATCGTGCTGTTTAATCAAAAGCCAGTTGTTGCGTTTTTCCCCCGGACGCCGATGCATCCGGACGAGATGCCATCCACCGTGCAACTTATCGCCGTTGAGCGAGAAGGACAGGTGGCCTTTCGTCAACCCTCTATGCGGATCATTTTCCGGCTCCCAGGTGCCGCGGTCCCAGATCATCACGGTGCCACCGCCATATTCACCTTCGGGGATCGTGCCTTCGAACTTGTTATACGCGATCGGATGATCCTCAACCTCCACCGCCAGCCGCTTCTCACCCGATACCAGACTGGGGCCGCGCGTTACGGCCCAACTTTTCATTACTCCGTCGAGTTCGAGACGCAGATCATAGTGCAGGCGTCGAGCGGCATGCTTCTGGATAACGAAGGCGCTGCCGCGCTTGCGTGCAACCGTGCCTTTCGGTTCGGCGGTGACGCCGAAGTGCCGCTTGGCGCGATAGTTTTTCAACCCTGCCTTTTTCTGACGACGCATAATCCAATTTGCCCCACCTGGCCGAGATCGCGCACTAGCCTGCCCGCTTTACTTTACGCCGCCCCGTTGCGCGCTTCACACGTGCCCCGTTCCGTCGCGTGGCCGGCCGTTTTCGGTCGTTCTGCGCACTCCGGCGCAACGCGTCCATCAAATTGATCACATTGCTTGGTTGCGGCTCGGTCACGATCGGCGGGGCTTTCCCGGCGCGCTTGGCCTTGATCAGGTCCTGCAGCGCGCTTTCGTAGCGGTCCTCGAATTTTTCCGGATTAAAGTGCCCTCTCTTGGTCTCGAGGATGTGCACCGCAAGTTTGAGCATGTCTGCCGGGATTTTGATGTTCTCGATGTCGTCGAAATAGTCCTGCTCGTCGCGCACCTCGTTCTTGTAGCGCAATGCGGTTGCCAGTAGGCCCTTTCCCCGAGGCCGCAATATCAGCAGGTGCTCACGACGGTAGATCACCACGCGGGCCAGACCAGCGAGCGCTTCCTTGCGCATGGCTTCGCGGATGACCGCAAAGGCTTCCTGTGCGGTTGCGTCCTGCGGCACCAAATAAAACGACTCGTCGAGAAAAATGGGGTCGACGTCCGACATCGGCACAAATTCCGCGATGTCGATGGTGTGCGTGCTTTCCAGTGCGACGTTGTCGAGCTCATCCTCCTCGACCAGCACGTATTGGCCTTTCTCGAACTGGTAGCCTTTGACTCGATCTTCGGCTTCGACCGGCTCACCGGTGTCGACGTCCACAACTTCGTTGCGGATACGGTTGCCGGTTTTGCGATTGATGATGTTGAAGCGAATGCGCTGATTGGTGGTGGTTGCGGGATATAGCGCTACTGCGCATGACACCAATGATAATTTCAGAAAGCCCTTCCAGTTTGGACGCGGAGCCATGGACGCACTCCCTTTACAGACCTCAATGATGAACTTGCCTGTTATCGAAACGGTTCCGCAATAGAACGTAACTACGACGGCCAGACGCATCATAGCGTCGTCAGGGAAAATGCATGATTTAAAATCGCCCGTTGAAAACGCGGCCGGGCGGGCCACGATAACGTTGTTGTGCGCGCATGACCGCTGAAATCAAATTACAGACGAACTTACTCCCCGCCGCTCGCTAAAATCGCACGCGTTGTCTCGTCGGGCCCGAAATCTTCAGCGCTGTTAACGTGCAGCAATTCGGCCAACCGAGTTCGAGCGCGATTGACGCGTGACTTAATAGTGCCGACCGCGCATCCGCAAATGTTGGCGGCCTCCTCGTAGGAAAAGCCAGAAGCGCCCACCAGGATCAGCGCTTCGCGCTGATCCGACGGCAATTGTGCAAGCGCTTCGCGGAATTCCCGGAATTCGACGTGGCCATACTGTTCGGGTTGCGATTTCAGCGACTCAGCATGATGCCCGTCGCTATCTTCCACTTCCCGCCGACGCTTTCGATATTCGGAACGGAAATGATTGCGCAGAATGGTAAACAGCCAAGCGGACATGTTGGTGCCAGGCTGGAATGAGTTGATATTGGCAAGCGCGCGCAGGAGCGTTTCCTGCACAAGATCGTCGGCGCGATCCACGTTCCCGCACAATGAAATCGCGAATGCGCGGAGGCTGGGCACCGCGCCGAGAACGGCTTTGCGAACCGACTCGTCCATAGGCATTATTGCCCATCCTTCTTTCCAGCATCATCGATGCGATTAATCAGGTCGTTAAACCGGTCGGGTACGCCCTGGTTTACGACGTCGTCGTACATGGAACGCAATTGCTGTCCGAGCCGCGCCTGGACATCTCGGCCGAGTTTGGCCGGTTTCGCGTTGTGTTTTTTGCTTCGGGCGGCCGCGGCTTCCATCTGATTTTGCTGTCCCACCGGTTTGCGGTCGTTCATTGTTCAACCCCGACTTCCGGGGCCTTTGCGGGGGGCCACGGGTTATCCCTTGTCCTGTCAAAACCCTTGAATTGGCATATGGTTCCACGCCAACGGAACTTTTTTGCGGCGCGGACGTTGGGGCGCTACAGGCTGATGAGAGCGGTGGGGGCATAACCCCAATTGGCCAGAGGCTATTGATTCGGGAGGGATTCTTGTCGACATCTCAAGCAGTTGCTCAGCATTTGCCTTATCTGCGCCGCTACGCGCGCGCTCTTTCGGGTAACCAAGCCTCCGGCGACGCTTATGTGGCGGCCACACTCGAAGCCTTGATTCAGGACCCGAAGGTGCTGGATATCGGTGTATCCACCCGGATTGCCCTCTATCGGCTGTTCACGAAAATCTGGAATTCGATCGCCCTCAACGGCAAGGCGTCGGGCGATAGCCCGAACCAGCCAGTAGAGCGCCATCTTGCGCAAATTCCGCCGAAGCCCCGCCAGGCATTCCTCCTGGTCGCCCTCGAAGGGCTATCGGAAGATGACGCCGCAAAGGTACTCGATATCGACGCGCCGACACTGCGCGAGCTTGTCGAGGAATCCGGCCGCGAACTTGCCGCCGAAATCGCCACTGACGTGCTGATTATCGAGGACGAGACGTTTATTGCGCTCGACCTTGAAGGGCTCGTGGAAAGTCTTGGGCACCGTGTGCTCGGTGTCGCACGAACCCACTCCGAGGCTGTGGCGCTCGCCAAGGTCAAACGACCGGGAATAATTTTGGCTGATATTCAACTTGCTGATGGCAGTTCGGGTCTTGATGCGGTGAATGAAATGTTGCGTACGTTTGAAGTGCCGGTAATTTTCATCACGGCCTATCCAGAACGTTTCCTCACTGGCGAGCGGCCGGAACCGGCATTCCTGATCGCGAAGCCGTTTCAACCTTCGACGGTGTCGGCGGTGCTCAGCCAAGCGTTGTTCTTCGAACGTAATGCGAAGCGGCGCGAACGACGCGCGAGCTAGGAAGCTCTCGTCGCCTTTCGAGCCAGCGCAAAGCCGAGCATGACGGCTTCTGCGAGCATGACGCCCTTTAGCTTGCGCTGACTGGCAGGTGTTGATGGCGTCTCGACACCGGTTTCGGTATTTCGCAAGGCCCAAATACCAGCTCCCGCGACCAATCCAAGCCCAATGTAGAGAGCTCCAATGAAGAGCTTGGCCTCCAAGGCACCGTATTGCGCTTCCAGCGCCAGATATCCTGCGGCCGTAAACTGATATATTGCGACGATCGCGCAGATGAGGACTACAATCGCGAGGACGGCGCGCCAAAGCACCCGACGGAGCAAATGGCTAAGGGAAGTTCTGGCGATGTGTTTCTTGCGCATGGTCCTAACGGCGATTTGTGAGTCCGGTGAGAAAGCCAACTCCGGCCGCGATTGTTAACATGAGGAGGGGCCGATTTTCGATTTCGTCCGCCATCTTCCGGAAAGCATGACTGCCAAAACGGTTCGCTTCGTCGGCAACTGACCGGCTCGCATCAACGGCACTTTCTCTCATTCGATTTGTAAGGCGGTCGAGCGCGTCGCCAAAGAAATCGCCTACGTCATCCGACGCTTCAGAAGCCTCTCGTTTCGCTTTACCGGACAATCGGCGGAGACGTTTTTCAAGGTCGCCCATTAGATCTTTGATCGCTGCGACTTCGTCGGCAGCAACAGATTTCGCTGCGCGCGGGCTCATGTTTTCACCTTGGAAGCTGAATTTGTGATCCAAAGTCAACGAAACCCGACGGAAAATGTTCCCGTATGGCGTAAAACATGGACCCCAGCGCATCCTGCTGAGCCACTCACATTCATTTTTGCGGGTGACGTGGTGCAACAGTTTGCCTGCCCCGGCGTTAAATTCGTCTGTAACCTTTAGCCTTAAGTCGCCGCCGGCGAGGCCCAAAGCGACGTCATTCGTTGACAGGAGGTTTATCGAACGTATTCATAGAGAAAACGCTTCAAATGCCCTCGATGCCAACGTGCACGCGAGACGGCGTTGTGCGCTCGAAGGAAATAATCCGACTGGTAAGGTACGCAGTATGGCCGGGGCTGACGACGACGATATTGCCAAACTCGAAAGGGAGCACCGACTATTGCAAGATCAGATCAGTGCGCAAGCCAGTGAGTTGAGTTTATTGCAAGCTCGGTTTGCACGTTATGAGACTGCGCTGCGAGGCTCGCAGGTGACTGTTTACACCCAGGATTGCGACCTTCGATACACTTCGATCAGCAACCCGATGTTAGGTCATTCGATCGAGGACATTCTTGGTCACACCGATGCGGAAATTATGCCATTGGAAGGCGCCGCCACGATGATTGCTGTCAAGCGTGAGGTTCTCGCGAACGGAGAAAAGAAAAGGGTGGAAGTCCCGCTCGAAGATGCGCCTGGAATACGTTGGCACGATTTACATATTGAGCCATTGCGCAACGAGGCTGGTGAGATTGTCGGACTGACTGGGGCATCTGTCGATGTGACCGAACGTAAGGAGGGCGAAGCGCATTTGCGGTTGTTGCTGCGCGAATTGACACATCGCTCGAAAAATTTGCTAGCGGTAATCCAGGCGATGGCGCGGCAGACGGCTCGTCACACCGGATCAGTGGACAGTTTCCTCACTCAATTTGGGGCAAGGTTGCAAGCGCTCGCGGCGTCACACGACCTTCTTGTGCGCGAAAGCTGGTATGGAGCTTCACTCGATGAGCTCATTCGTTCTCAGCTTGGGAGCCATATTGACGGCTCCCCAGGGCAGGTCTCGATTGAAGGTCCGGCTATCGCGCTTAAGCCTGAAGCCGCGCAAAACCTGGGGCTCGCGCTGCATGAGCTTGCGGCCAACGCTGCTAAATTCGGCGCATTGTCGGTGCCGAGCGGACGCGTTTCCGTCATCTGGAGAAGGCGCGACGACACGGCAGGAAATTCTTTAGAACTTGATTGGCGCGAAGAGCACGGTCCCAAGGTAAAAAATAGACGGCGGAAAGGATTCGGCAGCATCGTTATCGAGCGCAATCTCGCCCGTGCCCTCGATGCCGAGGTAAACTTGGAATTCGACCCGGACGGATTGCGCTGCCACATCGTAATCCCCCCGAGCCAGATTCTCCCCGAGCGCTGAGCGCTTCCGGCCGGAACCTAATTCATCGCCCGTCGTTTCCAGTCACGCTCATGAAGCACGTGCTGTCCTTGGCAGTTGCGTGAAATGGGGCTGGAGAGCAGCGATGCGTGGTGTCATTTCGTACGTTTTGGCGGGCGTCATCGTCGTGCTGGCGATGGACTTGCTGTTGCCGCCGACCGTGCTTGGCGTGGGGGTTTTTGCGTGGCCCGTTACAAATGAAGATGCGATCGTGCAGGTCGTCAACCGCACACACAAAGCCGATCGATTGCATATTCCCGCCGCAATTG
The DNA here is from genome assembly GCA_963810585.1 of uncultured Alphaproteobacteria bacterium. Lineage (GTDB taxonomy): Bacteria > Pseudomonadota > Alphaproteobacteria > Rhizobiales > Xanthobacteraceae > Pseudolabrys. The sequence goes on along the minus strand of CAWENV010000004.1, from coordinate 870,742 downwards.
GCCGACGAATGACACCGCCTGACCGTCCCGCAATGCCGATCGGTTGCGAGTCGGTGTTCAGCCCTCTATCGGCTGGTGCGCAAGCGAATTTTCCCGGCCGGTGTATTGCGTAGAGACCCGTTCGTTATCGCGGCGGCCGCGTAATAAGCGTGCCCATTGGAACTTGTTTTTGCAATCGACGTTGGTACGCCGTCATTCATTGGAAAAGGAGTTACCACATGTATAGGCCATTGAGCGCTTTTGCCGCGCTGTCGATTATCGCGGTTGTGGCATCGCCAGTTGCAACGATGGCCCAAGCCGAACGGACGAAAGCGGGAACACTGACCTGCGATATTTCAGGTGGTATCGGCCTGATAATCACATCGCACAAAGATCTGACCTGTATGTTCACGCCGTCTCAGCCTGGGCCGCGCGAAGTATACGTCGGTGGCATCAGCAAATTCGGTCTCGACCTTGGCGCGACCGCCGGTGGTGAGATGGTCTGGGCTGTTTACGCACCCACGACACGCCGGTTTGGCGCGTTGGCGGGCCAATATACCGGTGCAACCGCCGAGGCAACGGTTGGCGCTGGTCTCGGCGCAAACGTGCTCGTTGGCGGCTCGGACCGAACCGTGGCTTTGCAGCCACTTTCCGTTCAGGGGCAAGCGGGCCTGAACGTGGCGGCCGGTGTTGCTGAACTTGTCTTGCGTCCGGCGCGCTAACGAGTCTTCGTATTGCTGCTCAAAAATATCGGCCGCCCTCGGTTAAAGGGCGGCCGTCAATTTGCGTGTTTGGAGTTAGCTGAAGGTGAACGCGTCGTGATAGGCGCCCTGCACCTGACCACCCGGGACCGGGCCGCCTCCGGGCACATGGACCATGTTGCCGATGACTGCACAGGTCGCGCCGTGCAGGCCGTGGCGTGGAATTGCCATTGGCGTGAGTTGCTCCCACGTATCGGTTTTTGGGTCATAGCCCTCATTAGTGCCAAATACTTTGCCCGTCGCTTCGCCGCCGAACACGACGATCTTGCCGTTTATATAGACGCAGGAAGGGCCGCTTCGCGGCGTCGGCAACGGCGCGCGAAATGACCACGCATCGGTCTTTGGGTCATAGACAGCATTGAGGCCGGTATTGAAATCATACGAATCCATGCGGCCGGCGATCGCGTGGATTTTTCCGTCGACGACAGCGACGCCCATATGGTCGCGCTGGCCGACGAATGGCTGCGTACCAGTCGAGCCGCGCATGCCGCCAAGGATCGTGTACTTGTCGGTCGATGGATCATAGATCTCGTGCCATTCAACGGAGCGTACGTCGCGCCCACCGAGCAGATGAATTTTGCCATCGAGGACGATGGCAGACATTGCACCGCGTGGACGTGAAATAGGAGCGATCGACGCCCATTGATCGGTGGCGGTATCGTACGCGAAACATTTGGAATGTGGACAGCGGTTCTGCTCGACGAAGCCGCCGAAGGTGTAGATCTTCGAGCCGATTGAGACGCCGGCCACGTGATTGCATGGATGCGGGAAGGGCGCCTTTAGCGCCCAGGTGGCAGACTTCGGGTCGAACACTTGATGAAAATTTTGGTCAACGCGATGTTTTGCATAACCGGCGATTGAATGAATTTTACCCTGGCATTCGATGACCGCATGCTCGCCGGTCGGAATCGGCATACGCGGTTGCTCGACCCATTTTCCAGGATTGGCCGCCTTCGGTGCAACGCTCGTCATGTAACGCTGCTTCTCAACCGTCTTGGGGATGTCGGTGACCGTCTTGTCGTTCAGACCAAGAAAAAGCGGAAGATCGTGTTCTGCTGCCATGGGTGACCTCAATTGACATAACCGGGAACGAAGTCCCGCAATAATTTACGCGTGAGTTCAACACCCTCGCGCGCGACGTCATAGGGGGAACGTGCCCATTGTTCGGGATTTGGCGCCTCGTAGCTGAGATATCCGGTATAGCCCTTCTCAGCCAGCAGACCGAGCATCTCGCGCCATTTGACGGTGCCTTTGCCGGGGGGAAGGCGGTCCGTAGGCCGCCGGACGCCTGTGACTGGGTTAGGTGACAGATCGCTGTACTGGAAACAGTAGATTTTGTCGGCTGGCACACTCTCAAAGCCGCGGCCGCCGGCGCCACTGCGCGTGAAGTGATAAGCGTCGATCAGAAAACCGCAATTTTGTTTGTTGGCGCCTTCGATCAGTTCAGTCAGTACCGCCAGGCTGTTGAGCACGTCGTGTTGCGAATTGAATTCGATCGCAAGCTTTAATTTATATTCGGCGGCGATATCTCCTGCATCCTTGAGATACCTGATTGCGTCCTTAATCGTCCCATTTACCTGGCCGGGCGCGCTCATTAGTGTGTCACAGCCAAGTGCCACCGCGTTCTCGCAAGACTTCGCGAAATACCTGGAACAGCCGCTTGCTCTCATCGCCTGTGGCGAAAAGCCAGCCGTATTCCACCCCTAGCACACCGCAGGGAATTCCACTCTTTTTAATGAGATCGAGCACTTGTGTATTGCTCATGCCAGCGTCGAAGCAGCGTTTGAAATCGGTCCGGCGCAATTCAACCGCGTCATACCCCGCTTGCTTGGCGGCATCGAGTGCGGTGGCAAGTGGCGTGGTGTCGATCGTCCACATGTGAAGGGCAAGACGCCCAAACTTTTGAGACATTCCCAGTGCGCTCCGTTTTTCGCTATTGACCTTCAAATTGCAGGATGTAGAGGCCGGCGTTGGTATCGGTGAGATACATTACGCCATTGGTATCGACGAACACGTCGCAGGATTGAATCACTTTGGCGGGGTTCGGCCGCTGGTCGACGATTTTTTCCGGCGCAGGCGGCACGAAGCAGCCGACTTCCTTTGGCTGAAATTGGTTGCGGATATCGTAAATCCGCAAACCGGCATTGTGATAGGTCGCAAAAATAAGATCTTCGGTTTGCATCGAACTTGGCCGGTTCTCATGCAAATTGTGTGGTCCGAATTTTGCGCCTTTGGCGCAAAAATCTTCATCCATTGGTGTTGGCAGTGTTGCGACCGATACCGGATTTGACGGGTCACGGACGTCGATCAGCCAGGTGTAGGCGAGCCCATTCGCACACTTCGCCGAGGTAGCTTCGTCCGCCAGGACAAGCAATTTTCGCCCTGGAAGCGGCAATGGTGTGTGCGCACCACCTCCAAAAGGCGGCGCATAGTTGCGGTGGCTAAGCAATTTTGGGTTTGGTGGGTCGCTTAAATCATGGATCGTGAAGCCGCCATCGCGCCACGCAGCGTAGCCAATGTTTCCTGCGCTGATGAGGTGATGCAGCGCCGTGCGCTTACCGAACGACGCCGGCGGTGTCTCGCCGCCGGCACGGTTCATACCTGGCAACCACCACCGTCCGGCCAGCTGCGGACGCGTAGGATCCGATACGTCGATTACCGCCAAGGCATGGTCGATAAAACCTTCAAAATGCACTGACACATAGGCATAGCGACCGCCCACCCACCAGATGCGATGTGCACCGAATCCCGGCATGGCCAAAAACGCAATTTCGCGCGGGCTTGCGGGTTTCGATACATCGAAAATGCGCAGGCCCGCTGCGAAGGGTTGTTCGGTCTGCACCGAGTTCGATCAGCGATTTTGCGTAATAGTCTTGCTGGGTCGCATACTGCTGCATGGCCCAGATATTCGGGCCGTTTACGGCGAGCAGGATATCGCCGTGGATCTGCAAGTGGTGTGACCGGGTATTTTTCGGCGCCGCCACGAACGACACTGTCTTTGGATTGAGCGGGTCGCGCACATCAACGACCGAATAGCCGTCGCTGAACATGTGCCCGATAAAGGCATGTCCCTTGTGCAGAATAACCTGCACGCCATCGGGCCTGCCACCCTGGTCGTTACGTGCGAGAAACTTGACGTTCTTAAACGTCGTCGCTGCAGTCATCTGCTAACAGGTCTCACTTTGTTATGTCGCAAATGGATGTGCCGAGGCCCGGCCAGCGTCACGCCGGTCCGGGCCCCGTATTACTTGGTTGCGGAGATCGTCAGCCCGTGGGCGGTGCGATCTCGTCGAGGCTTTTTTGCCGTGCCTCGGGGCCCAGCTGAGTGACCGAACCCGCAGCGATCAGCAGGACCACCGCCAGACACACGAATACGGTCGTGAGTCCGTAGGCGTTCTGGATCCATAGGATCGCGGGCACGATGAACGCAGTAGCAAGACGTCCGACACCGGCAGCCCATCCAAAACCCGATGCCCGCGCATTTGTGGGAAAGACTTCCGACGTGAAAATCTGCATCGAGTTGCCTGCAACCTGCACGAAGAAGATCATGATGAAACCTGCGACCAGGAGCTGAGTATCGGTCGCCGCGTTCGCAAATACGATCGCCATCAGACCTGCTGCAATGAAGGAGCAAACCGACGTGATTTTACGGCCGAACTTGTCGAGCGCGTACATCATGAACAAGCTTGCGCATGGCACCGCCAGCGTCATGCCGAATGTGTAGGTGAGTGACTTGGTTATCGTGAATCCTTTGGCGGTCATGATGTTGGGCAGCCATGTGCCCAATCCGATCGCGACGCCAAAGAATGCAGAGAAGCAGATCATGCCGGCGATCACACGCCGGGGAAACATTTTGAACACGATCCCAAATGGATCGCTCTTACTGTCGCTTGCCGCGGTGGTCGTGAGCTGTTCCTTCGGTCCAGCGATTCCCAAGCGAGCCAGAACGTCGAGTGCTTCCTTACCGCGGCCGTGCGTTGCCAGATAACGCGGCGATTCCGGCAGTGCAAAGCGGAACACCCAGACGATGAGTGCGCCAATGCCGATCACAATCCACACCCCGCGCCAGCCGATCGAATCGCGGAAGAAGAGCGTAAACAACGAGGCGATCGGCCACACGCAGGCGCCGCCGATGAAGTGTACGATCGCAAGGATGCGCCCGCGAATTGCTTTCGGCGCATATTCGCCGGCATAGGCGAAGGCAAGTGGTTGTTCGCCGCCGAGGCCGAGCCCGGCGATGAAGCGGCACACCATCAGCCAGAAGACTGTCGGCGCGAGCGCACCAAGAATGGTGAAGACGCCGAACAACAGCAGATTGAACTGGTAGACCGTCTTGCGTCCCCAGCGATCGCTGAATTCACCTTGACCAGCGGCGCCAATAAACATTCCGAATACGGTCGCGCTGCCAACCAGACCCGCTTCCGCACCGGTAGCAAACTTTGATTGCAGCATGTCCGGGATTAGCGATCCCAGCACGATCAGATCGATGACGTCGAAGAAGTAACCGGCGGCGATCAGTGCGACCACCTTGACGTGGAGCGGCGATATCTTCGCCTCATCCAGTGCGTTGCCGACGAATCCCTCAATGGTTTGAGCCACGGCGTTTCTCCCCTATCCCCAGTTTCTAGTTGGTAATTTACCGGTAGCCATCATTAGGATGAGCTACAATTTCGTTGTTGGCCAGCCCATTTGCTCGGCTAGTGGCCAATCTACCGGCGGCTCGGCTTTTCTCAATTTCGACTGGGTGAAAAATGGAACGCTTTGGCTGGGGGACTAGGATTCGAACCTAGATAGCCAGAGTCAGAGTCTGGAGTTCCTACCGTTGGACGATCCCCCAACAGGACCGGGCGAGTTAGCAGTTGAAATGGCCCAACGCCAGCGTGCCGGAAGACCCTGACATGGGGCAATTCGGCTGATTTGACAAGTCCGTAAGCCAGCGAGCGCAGATCACTCCGCGGTGCGCGGCCGTGTTGCGACCGTCACGATGGCGATCAGGCTGAACGCGGCCACGGCCAGAAACACGAGGCGCGGGCTGCCGTGGTCCATGATAGCCCCGAAAATCAGCGGTGCGACAATGCCACCGATATTAAATCCAGTGGTAACGAAACCGAACACCTTGCCGAAAGAACCAGGCGGAGTGATTGCGCGCACGATCATGTCGCGCGACGGCATGATCACCCCGGAAAAAAACCCGCTTAGCGACATAACGGCAATCAATGCCACAGCGCCAAGATCGATTTCGGCAATCAAAGCGGTGAACACGGCTATCGCAGCAAGACCGATAGCCGCCACGATGTTGTGGCGCGTCGTGCGGCTCACCACAAAGCCGCCGATCAGCACCCCGATCGCCGACCACAACAGATTGCCAGAAAGCGCCGCGGTAGCAGTTGTGACTGGTGTTCCATAAAGCGCGCCGAGCGCCACCACCGAGTAATTATAAATTCCACCGCTTATCACCGCCAGCAATGCGAAGAAAACGAGGTTGAGCAGGATCGGCGCCGATAGAAGCAGTCGCCAGCTGGCGCCCGCTTTGTCCGTTCCGCCGCGCGTGGGGACTGCGGCTGCCGGCACGGTGGAATAGTCATGAATTGCGAGTACGATTGCGGCGGCGGCAAAACCAAGCACGCCAGCGCCAATGAATGCGCCGCGCCAACCCCACACGCTTTGCATCATCAGCAATGTTGCTGGGGCAACCGCCGACCCGAGCATGCCGGCGAATGTGTGCACCGAGAACGCTTGCCCGATACGGTCGGCCGGCACCTGATGCGACAATAAGGCATAGTTGGCGGGGTGGTAGACGGTGTTCCCAAGACCCGCGACGGCAAACATCGCGACCAGCACCCAGAATGAATCGACGAGGCCTACGAGAATGAAAGCGCTGGCGCCGGTCATGAGGCCAGCGATCAGCAACACGCGTGCACCCAGGCGATCAACCAGGAAACCCGCGGGCGTCTGGAGGGTACCTGTCACGATATTGAATGCGGCAAAGGCCAGCCCGATTTCGGTATAGCTTACGTCATAGTCCGCGCGCACGAAGGGCAAAAGCGGCGCCAGCAAAATAATGTAGTAGTGCGACACAAAGTGTGCCGCGCTGACGGCGCCAACGACCCGCAGATAGGATGTCCGGCTAGTGCTCAGTATGTCGGCCGCGTGGCTCATACCGCGTAAACTCCGCAAAGGCGGCGGACTATGCCCCGGGCGGGGCTTCTAATCCAATGCATTTCCAGTGGGATGCCCATGTCGGACGGGTATGCTGCTGTGTTCCTTAAAACCAACTAAAAAATTTGCTTATCACAAGCGTCTGTGAAGTGACGCGGCCACCCGTGGTGTTAGACTCCCGTGATCAAGGCCGGCAGCTGGTGAGTTCCGGTCCGGGTAAGATGAGCGAGGGCTCCATGATTGCACTCACGATTAACGGGAAGGCGTATTCGCTCGACATCGAATCGGAAACGCCACTGCTATGGGTCATCCGCGACGAGGTCGGGTTAACCGGCACCAAATTTGGCTGCGGCATCGCGCAATGCGGTGCCTGTACTGTACACGTTGATGGCGAAGCCGTTCGCTCCTGCGGCGTCCAGGTGGGCGACGTCGCAAACAAAAGCATCACAACAATTGAAGGGTTATCGCCGGACACCAAACATCCCGTGCAACAGGCATGGCTTGTCGAAGACGTGCCGCAATGTGGCTACTGTCAGTCGGGCCAGATCATGGCGGCGGTGGCGTTCCTCAAGGATTATCCAAAGCCGACCGACGCAGATATCGACGCCAACCTCACCAATATTTGCCGTTGTGGCACCTATGTCCGCATCCGCAGCGCGATTCATCGCGCCGCTGCGCTGATGAAGACATGAGCAGGAGCCGGCCATGAACCAGATCGCCAACACTTCAGTTACCCGCCGCCATTTCGTCGTCGCCTCCGTTTCGGCTGCGGGCGGCCTCGCCATCAGCGTCGCGTTTCCGGGTTTAGCCGATGCCGCCAACATTGGAACGCAGACATGGGGTCCTGACCGCGCGCCAAATGAGATAAATGCGTTTCTCGCAATCGATCCGGACGGGAGCATCCTGATCCGGTCGCCGCACAATGAGATGGGTCAGGGCGCCATCACCGCACTGCCAATGATCGTCGCTGAGGAACTCGAATGCGACTGGTCGAAGGTTAAGGTCGAATACGCTTCGCCCTCACGAAATCTCCTCGAAAAAAATGTCTACGGTGACATGGTAACGGCTGGCAGCCGTGGCGTTCGCATGTCGTGGCAAATGTTGTTGCAGGCCGGCGCCAGTGCGCGTGAACGGTTGATTGCTGCTGCGGCCCAACGCTGGAATGTGCCGTCTGCGGAATGTGAAGCCGCGAATAGCAAAGTCACCCACAAGTTAACTGGTCGTAGCGTTGACTACGGCGCGCTTGCGGCCGATGCCGGCAAGATCAAGCTCGACAAGGAACCGGCAATCCGCACGCCCGATAAGTTCAAGGTGATTGGCAAGACGGTTGCGCGTCTCGACACGCCACTGAAGATCAACGGTTCAGCTAAATTCGCCATCGACACGCAAATTCCCGGCCTGGTCTATGCGGCGATTGCCGCGTGTCCGGTGTTCGGGGGAAAACTCAAGAACGTCGACGAATCTCCGGTCCAGGGTCGCCGCGGCGTGCACCAAGTTGTCAGACTTGAAAATGCGGTGGCAGTTGTCGCCGATCGCTTCTGGCGCGCGAAGGAGGCTTTGGCGCTGCTCAAGCCGGAATGGGATGCGGGCGAGGCGGGCAAGACCAATAGCGAGCAATTCGCCAGGCTTTATCGGGACACTCTTGATGGGCCAATGGTGAGCGCGCGTAATGACGGTAATGTCGATGACGTCTTCAGCAAGGGCGGCAAGATCGTCGAGGCGGTCTATGAAGCACCGCACCTTGCGCATGCACAGATGGAACCACTCAACGCGACGGTGCTTTTACAATCCGACAAACTGGAAGTCTGGCTCGGCAGCCAATCCCCGATGGGGTCGATCCAGCAAGCGGCCGAAGTATCGGGTTTGAAACCCGAGCAAATCGTCATTCACAATTGCTTCCTCGGTGGCGGCTTTGGACGCCGCACGGTCAATGATGAGATGCGACAGGCGATCCTCGTCGCCAAACAGGTTGGCAAACCGGTGAAGTTAGTATGGACGCGCGAAGAAGATATGACTCAGGATCGCTACCGCCCGCAGGCGGCCGTGCGGCTAAAGGTAGCGTTGGGCCCTGATGGCATGCCGACTGCGTTCGATGCGAAAATTGCTGTCGGTTCCATCCTGCGTTCGGTCGGACGCAACACTCCCGACAACGGGCTGGAAAATCAGGCGATCGAAGGCATTGCCAACACCAACTACAAAATCCCGAATGTGCGCGTTGGTGTGATGCTCAAGAATACGCACGTGCCAGTGATGTTCTGGCGATCGGTAGGCTCATCGCAGAATGCATTTTTTATGGAGAGTTACATCGATGAGCTTGCGCACGCGGCCGGTCAGGATGCGTACAAGTTTCGACGAGCTCTGCTGGCGCACCGGTCGGATTTTCTTGGCGTGCTTGATACCATCGCCGAGAAAGGCGATTGGGGTAAGCCGCTCGGTCCCGGCCGCGGCCGCGGCATCGCCATCCACGAATGCTACAACACTATTATTGGGCAGGTGACCGAGGTAACGGTTAGCCAAAAGGGCGCGGTGCGCGTCGACCGTGTGGTTGCCGCTGTCGACTGTGGCCACGTGGTCAACCCCGGTATCGTCGAAGCGCAAATTCAGAGTGGTGTGATCTATGGCCTCTCGGCGGCGCTCTATGGCGAAATCACCATCAAGAATGGCCGGGTCGAGCAGGGCAATTTCGATGAATACGAGGTCGTGCGGTTGGCCGATACGCCGAAAATCGAGGTCTATCTCGCGCTCTCTGGCGGCAAGAAGTGGGGCGGTATTGGTGAGCCCGGCACAGCAGCAACCGCTCCCTCGGTAGCAAATGCGGTGTTCGCAGCGACCGGTACGCGCGTGCGTTCGATGCCACTGAAAAATGCAAAGCTTGCGGGCCCGGCCTGACCGTACACCAGATAAGTGCTAGCGGGCCCACCGGCGACGGTGGCCCCGACGCATTTTATGCTTGTCCGGCCTTGGCATTTTGTATGGCTTGCCAAATGCGCGCAGGGGTCATTGGCATCTCCAGATGCCGGATACCGTAGTCCGATAGCGCATCGATCACCGCATTGGCGACCGACGGTAGGCCGCCGGATGTACCGGCTTCGCCGCAACCTTTGGCGCCGAGCGGATTGCTTTTTGTTGGCACCGGGTGGCTCGAAACACTAATCATGGGCGCGTCGTGTGCATGTGGCATGGCGTAGTCCATGAACGAACCGGTCACCAGCTGGCCATCGGAATCGTAGATCGCCTGTTCGAGCAAGACCTGGCCTAGGCCCTGAACGACGCCGCCTTGTATTTGTCCTTCAACCAGAAGCGGGTTGACGATCGTGCCGAGATCGTTGACCGCCGAATAGCGCACGACCTTTGTCGCGCCCGTTTCCGGATCTATTTCCACTTCGGCGATGTGACATCCGTTCGGGAAAGCAGAAGGAACGGGATCCTTCACGACGTGATCGACATCGAGGGATGTCGGTGTACCTTCCGGTAGTTTGAGGCCGCCTCGCAAACGTGCCGCAAGCTCGATGATGCCAATCGAACGGTCCGTGCCGGCGATGACAAAGCGGCCCGCCTTGAATTCAATGTCGCTGGCCGAGGCTTCAAGCACGTGCGATGCAATCTGCTTGCCCCGTTCAATTACGATCGCCGCCGACTCCGTCAGTGCTGCGCCGACGAACATCACCGAACGCGACCCGCCACTGCCTCCCCCAAAAGCCATCCGGTCGCTATCGCCCTCAACCATTTGGATACGGTCGAACGGAACGCCGAGTAGATCGGTGAGGATCTGCGCATAGGCTGTCGCGTGACCCATGCCGAAATCGAGTGTGCCGGCGATGATTGTCACGGTGCCATCGGGTTCGAAATGGATCGCGCCGAGCTCTTTTCCTGGCGCAGCGGTGACTTCGAGATAGCAACCGATGCCGAATCCACGCAGGAGACCGTTCTTCTTGCTTTCACGTTTGCGTTTTTTGAAGCCGGAATAGTCGGCTTCTTCCAGGGCCTGCTTGAGTACGCCGAGGAAGTCGCCGCAGTCGTAGGTCATATCGGATGCGGCTTTGAATGGAAGATCGCTTTTCCGGATCATATTGCGCTTGCGCAACTCGATGCGGTCGATGCCCAACTCGTTTGCGGCGAGATCAAGGGCCCGCTCGACATAGTAGTTTCCTTCGGGCCGCCCCGCGCCGCGATAGGCCGACACGAATGTCGTGTTGGTGAACACGCATTTTGTCGCTACCTCAATCAACGGTGTGCGGTAGATGCTCGCAATATTCTTGACCTGATTGCCTGTCGGCAACAACGGACCGAACTGGGCGAGGTAGCCGCCCATGTCGCCGTAGCCGGAGAGCCGGAGTGCCAAAATGTGCGCGGCCTCGTCGAAGGCAATCTCGACGACCATATCCTGCGCGCGGCCATGATGATCGGACACGAAGCTGCCCGAGCGCTCGTCGGTCCATTTCACCGGCCGTCCGAGAACGCGTGCGCCGTGAAGGATGCAGATGTACTCGGGATAGACCGCGGCCTTCATACCGAATGAGCCGCCAACCTGGCCGGTTACCACGCGCACTTTGTCGGCGGGCGCGCTCAAAATATCCATCAGCGTCGTCTTCATGCTGTGGACGCCCTGACTCGATGAATACAGCGTCCACTTGGCCGTCGCCGAGTCATACTCACCGATGGCCGCGCGCGGCTCCATCGCGTTGACCACCATGCGCTGATTAGATGTTTCTAGTCGCGTGACGTGTTTGGCCCTTGCGAACGCTTCGGCAACTTTGGCAGCGTCGCCATAGTGGTAGTCGAGCGCGATATTGTTGGGGACGTTGTCGAAGACCAGCGGCGCGCCAGTCTTAATCGCATCGACTGGCTTGAGCACCGGGGCGAGTGGTTCGATGTCGACGACCACCGCTTCGGCGCCATCCTTGGCCTGCGCTACGGTTTCGGCGATCACGCAGGCAACCGGATCGCCAACGAAACGCACTTTGTCGCTGGCCAGAGCGGGCCGCGGGTTATAACGGATTGGCGAGCCGTCACGACTCTTCAGCGGCATGTTGCATTTCAACGCGCCATAGGCGGCCAAATCCGCGGCGGTGTAGACCGCGAGTACACCGGGCATTGCCTTGGCGGCGGTCACGTCAATCGACCGAATTACGCCATGGGCATCACGGCTGCGAACCATCACCGCGTAAGCTTGCTTCGGCCGACTGACATCGTCCGTGTAACAGCCTTGGCCGCGAACCAGTGTGGGGTCTTCGCTGCGCCTGACAGGCTGACCGACGCCGAATTTCGTCAGCGAAAGTGCGGTTTCCGTGGTTCGATCATCCATCGAAGAAAGGGGGTCTGTTGGCCGGAGAGTTGTCAAATAAAGCAGCTGGAGTGCTTCTACAAGAATACCTTTCGGGACGAAGGGTTGCGTGAGGCACAGGCGCTGTTACACTTTTCATGATCGAGAGAATATGGCTGCAACCGCGAAGCGCCGGAAAGAGGCGGCCTTGCGGGGCGGCAGGAAGGTTATGACACCATGAGCGGCGAGGCCGGGGACACCCCGGGCCTCGACCCCGCTATTGATCGGGCGCCGCTGCCGCGGTCCCGGTGGGGTCGGCGGTCGCCTGAACGGCCCGATGCTGGCTCCGGCCACGACCGGGGCGGAGCGACATATGCCGCCCTTGATCTCGGCACAAATAATTGTCGATTGCTCGTAGCGCGCCCGTCCGGAGAGGGATTCCGCGTCGTCGATGCATTTTCCCGCATTGTCCGGCTTGGGGAGGGCGTCTCATTATCCGGCCGTCTGAGCGAGGCCGCCATTGGACGCGCGATAGCCGCATTAGCCATTTGTCGCAACAAGATGAAGAACAAGGGCGTGACCCGCGCTCGCCTGATTGCGACCGAAGCCTGCCGGGCGGCAAAAAATGGCGTGGAGTTCCTGGCCCGCGTTTCGGATGAATTGGGGCTCGTCCTTGAGGTGATCGATCGAGAAACCGAGGCGCGGCTCGCCGCGACCGGGTGCACGCCGCTGATCGATCCGCAGGCTAAGGGCGCGGTGCTGTTCGATATTGGTGGTGGCTCGTCCGAGCTTGTTCGACTTGCCCGCTCTCATCAGAGCCACGGAGGGCCGCCACTTCCGCAGATTTGCGGATGGATTTCGATACCGCACGGCGTGGTGACATTGGCCGAGCGTTATGGGGGCATCACCGTCACGCGCGAAAGCTACGAAGCGATGGTGGGCGAAGTGGCGGCGCTTATCGCGCCATTCGTCCGCGAACATGGTGGTGACGGGGTAGACAATATCCACATGCTCGGCACTTCCGGCACGGTAACCACGATCGCCGGCGTGCATCTCAATCTCAAGCGCTATGACCGCAATCGCGTGGACGGCTGCTGGATGAGTGCAGAAGAAATCAACGTAGTTCTCGAACGGCTCCTGGCGATGAGCTATGACGAGCGTGTAACAAGTCCTTGCATCGGCGCTGAGCGCGCCGATCTGGTGCTTGCCGGCTGCGCAATTCTCGAAGCGATTAGGCGCGCATTTCCGTGCCCACGTCTGCGGGTCGCTGACCGCGGCCTGCGCGAAGGAATGTTGGTGCAAATGATGCGCGACGATGGAGCCTGGGGTGGCGGCAATCAGGCAGCCGCACCGTGACCTCACGTGTAAAACGCAGCGGCGCGCGCCCGCTGAAAGTTCGGGTGCGCGGCGGGAAAGTGCGCTCCCAATCATCAAAGCTTTGGCTGGAACGCCAGCTTAATGATCCCTATGTCGCGCGCGCAAAGCGCGAGGGCATGCGGTCGCGCGCGGCTTACAAGCTGATGGAGATCGATGACAAGGCGCGATTTTTGAAGAAAGGCGCGCGGGTGATCGACCTCGGCGCCGCTCCCGGCGGTTGGAGTCAGATTGTGGCGCAACGGGTCGGCGCGCCCCAACAGGGCCGCGTGATCGGCATTGATATCTTGCCGGTGCAGCCTGTGCCTGGAGTTGACATCGTCACACTCGATTTTCTCGATCCTGCCGCACCCGACACGCTCAAGAAAATGATCGGCGGCCCTGCCAACGTCGTTCTCTCGGACATGGCCGCCAATGCGACCGGGCATGCCCGCACCGATCACCTAAAGATCATGGCGTTGGTGGAAGCGGCCGCAGAATTTGCGAGGGAAGTGCTTGCGCCTGGCGGCACTTTCCTCGCCAAAGTGCTGCAAGGTGGCACCGAAGCTGCGTTGCTGGCTTCCCTCAAGCGCGACTATAAAAGCGTCAAGCATATAAAGCCGCCAGCGAGTCGCGCCGATTCAGCCGAGCTCTATTTGCTGGCTACGGGATTTAGAAGCTAACCTGCAGTTCGTATGATCGCCTAACCGGCACGTTGGTCCGAAGGCTCGACGGGCGTTGGAAGTCTGTCGGCCATTTCGGCTCCGGCATCGGGCGACAACCGGGCAAAGATAAATACGGAAAGCGCGGAAATCGCCGCTACGGCCAAAAACGCCGGCGGAAAATCGGCAGCTTGTAACGGACCACTGCCTTTGAAATGGACGGTCAATTCCACGGCCAGGGCTCCAATCGCAACGCCGGCTGATACCGCGAGTTGCTGGGCGACGCTGACCAGCGCAGTCGCGCGGCCAATGCGGCGCGGCTCGACTTCGGCATAAGCAATCGTGTTGATGCTGGTGAATTGTAGCGAACGGAAAAAGCCGCCGACGAACAGCAATATCGACATCAGCGCAATCGGTGTGGTGGCGGTGAAGCCGGCGCACACAGCGAGGAAGGCTGCGCTGATTACGGAGTTGATGACCAAAATGTTTCGAAAGCCAAATCGGCGCAGGATGGTCGCCGTCGCCCATTTCATTCCCATGGCGCCGAGTGCCGTTGCGAAAGTGACCATGCCGGACTGAAACGGCGACATCCCGAACCCAATCTGGAGCATCAGTGGTAACAGAAAAGGCAGCGCGCCGAGACCGAGGCGAAAGATGAAACCGCCAACGACGCTTGCAAAAAAAGTGGGCAATCGAAATAGGGAGAGATCGAGCGCGGGGTTTTCCGTGTGTCGCGCGTGAGCAAGATAGGCGGCGATAAAGCAGATCCCGCCAAACACAAGAGCAGCGACGACCGTCCACGGCAAAAAATTGAGTCCGAGAACCGAAAGGCCGAAAGCCACGCCACCAATGCCGAGGCCGGCGAGAACCATGCCGAATACATCAAAACGCTCGCGTTCTTCTGCGCGTACGTCTGGGATGTAACGCGTGGCAAGTACGATGCCGAGCAGCCCAATTGGCACGTTGATGATGAATATCCAGTGCCATGTTGCATATGTCGTGATGAAACCGCCGACCGGCGGCCCGAGAACCGGCCCGATCAACGCTGGCGTCGTCACCCAAACCATGGCGCCAACGAGCTCGCGCTTGCTGATTGTACGCACTAACACCATACGACCGACCGGAGTCATCATCGCGCCGCCCATACCCTGCACGATGCGGGCGATGACGAAGTCGGTGAGCGAGCCTGACAGTGCGCAGCCAATCGAGCCGAGCACAAACACAGCGATCGCCGCGCGGAACACTGTGCGGGCGCCAAAGCGGTCGGCGGTCCAGCCGCTGGCCGGGATAAAGATTGCCAAGGACAGCAGGTAAGAGGTGACGGCGAGTTTGAGCGCCAAAGGATTGGTGCCGATATCGGCTGCGATCGCCGGCAACGCCGTGGCGATCACAGTTGAATCCATATTTTCCATGAAAAGGGCGACCGCAATAATCAGCGGGACGATGCGGTCAGCGCGCATGGAATATTCGGCGGGGCTCGGGCGTCATCAAAACAGGCGTCTTGAAGCGTAAAGCGGTGGCGGAAGGAAGGCTCTCCTTCACGTTTACGACTTCATAACAGCTATCCCGGATTACCCTAGGAATTGGGGTCATCTCGTGCTATCGACCCACGCCAACCCAAAAGCGGGCCATGACGCGAGGCGAGGGACCCCCTCGTAACGGGCATTTACCCCCTCTTGCAGACGGTCCAGTGCCTTTTCGGGCGACACGGAGTTGGCGATGGCCACAAAAAACAACGCAAGCCCGCGCGAGGGCCTCACCTTCGACGACGTGCTGATCAGGCCCGGCCTGTCGGAAGTGCTGCCTGCAGCCGTCGATATTCGTTCGCGGGTTACTCGCTCGATTTCCGTCAACATTCCGATTATCGCTTCGGCCATGGACACCGTGACCGAGGCGCAAATGGCGATTGCCATGGCGCAGGCCGGTGGCATCGGCGTGCTCCACCGCAACATGGAGCCAGACGAGCAAGCCGCCCAGGTCCGCCAGGTCAAGAAGTTCGAATCCGGCATGGTCGTAAATCCGCTCACCATCGAGCCCGATGCGACCTTGCAGCAGGCGCTCGACCTGATGAAGGACAACCACATTTCAGGGATCCCGGTGGTCGAGCGCGCCGGTGACGCGCAGCCGGGCAAGCTGGTCGGAATTCTAACCAACCGCGACGTGCGCTTTGCGACAGATCCGCGCCAGAAAATCTCCGAACTCATGACCAAGAAGCTCATCACCGTCCGGGAGGGCGTGAGTCAGGATGAGGCGAAGCGGTTGCTACACCAGCACCGCATCGAAAAGCTGTTGGTGGTGGATGCGCAGTACCGTTGCGTCGGCCTGATCACCGTAAAGGATATCGAGAAGGCGGTTGCCAATCCAAACGCCTGCAAGGACGAACAGGGCCGGTTACGCGTTGCAGCCGCTACCACGGTTGGCGATAAAGGCTTCATCCGCACCGAAGCGCTAATCGCCGCCGGTGTTGATTTGGTGGTCGTCGACACCGCGCATGGTCACTCGAAATATGTGTTGGACGCGGTCACCCGGATCAAGAGGCTGTCGAACAAGGTCCAGCTCGTTGCCGGCAATATCGCGACGGGCGAAGGCGCCAAGGCGCTGATCGATTGCGGCGCCGACGCTATCAAGGTCGGTATCGGCCCGGGTTCGATTTGCACGACGCGGATTGTGGCTGGAGTCGGCGTGCCGCAACTGACCGCCATAATGGATTGTGTTGAGGCCGCGAAGGCGACCGGCACGCCGGTGATCGCCGATGGTGGCATCAAATATTCCGGCGATCTGGCGAAAGCGATCTCGGCGGGCGCGGACTGTGCGATGGTCGGGTCGCTTCTTGCCGGCACAGACGAAACCCCGGGCGAGGTTTTTCTCTATCAGGGCCGCTCCTACAAGACCTACCGCGGAATGGGCTCGGTCGGAGCGATGTCGCGAGGTTCGGCTGATCGTTATTTCCAGCAGGACATCAAAGACACGCTAAAGCTCGTACCGGAGGGCGTAGAGGGCCAAGTCCCCTACAAGGGCTCCGCGGCGACCGTTTTACATCAGCTAACCGGCGGTTTGCGTGCTGCCATGGGTTATGTTGGGGCCAAAGATCTCGACGAACTGCATGCCAAAGCGGAATTTGTTCGCATCACCGGTGCAGGGCTCCGCGAAAGCCATGTACACGACGTGACAATTACGCGAGAAAGTCCGAACTATCCGAGCAGGGTTTAATTTGATGCCGATCCCGATCGTACTGCTGCCGTTGTTTGTCCAGGTCCTGCTCACCTTCGGTGTGATGCTGGGCATGATGTATTACCGGACATCGTCTCTGCAGCGAGGAGAGACGCGCTTCGAACGCATTGCATTGCGCGAACCGAACTGGCCGGTGCGGGCGACCCAGTTTGCATATTCATTTAGTAATCAGTTCGAGTTGCCGGTTCTGTTCTATGTTCTGACAATCCTCTCCATCGTTACCCACCACGCCGACTTCATCTACTGGGTGCTGGCCTGGGTTTTTGTTTTGTTCCGGGCTTTGCAAGCGTTCGTGCACGTGACGAATAACAATGTGCGCTATCGCGGTGGATTCTATGGCGTCGGCGCGCTCGTGCTGCTGGTGATGTGGCTCATTTTTATCGTGCGTATCGTGCTGGGCTTGCCATGACGCCATCGGCGCGTCTGGCAGCTGCGATCGAGATCTTCGAAATTCTGGAACGCGACCGTCGTCCGGCTGCCGATGCGCTCAAGGCGTGGGGCCTCGCGCACCGCTTCGCTGGCTCAGGCGACCGAGCCGGTATTGCGGGTTTGGTCTACGACGCGTTGCGCCGCCGCGCCTCGAGCGCCTTCATCATGGGCGCAGATACACCT
The DNA here is from genome assembly GCA_963810585.1 of uncultured Alphaproteobacteria bacterium. Classification (GTDB taxonomy): domain Bacteria; phylum Pseudomonadota; class Alphaproteobacteria; order Rhizobiales; family Xanthobacteraceae; genus Pseudolabrys. The sequence continues at coordinate 852,722 of CAWENV010000004.1, read as the reverse complement.
CGCGCAATTCTTTTGGGTATGCTCAAGCGCGAGCGCGGCGTCGACGCTGATGCGATCGCGAAACTTGCCGATGGCTCGCAATATGCACCTGAGTCACTCACTGCCGAGGAGCGCGAGCGTCTCGCGACGACAGACGTCAGCAACGCGCCGCCGCATGTGGCGGGCGACTATCCTGAATGGCTCGACACACATTTTACGCGTGCCTTCGGTGATGCGAGGGCCGAGGAGGGTGCGGCACTTGCGGCACGTGCACCGCTTGATTTGCGGGTGAATACGCTGAAAGGCGAGCGCGAGGCTGCGGCCAAAATGTTGTCGGATGTGAAGCCCGAGACCGCTCGCTGGTCGCCTTGGGGCCTGCGCCTGCGTCTTGCGGCCGACGCAAAAAGCCCGGCGATCCATGCCGAACCTGGGTTCCTGAAAGGGCTGATCGAGGTCCAGGATGAGGGTTCGCAATTGGCCGCTCTCTTTTCCGCCGCCAAGCCGGGCGAACAGGTGATCGACCTCTGCGCCGGCGCCGGCGGCAAGACGCTGGCGCTCGCCGCCATGATGCAGAACAAAGGCCAGCTCTACGCAACCGACGACGACAAGCGGCGCCTTGCCCCCATTCACGATCGGCTCAAACGTTCGGGCGCGCGCAACGTTCAGGTGCGCACGCCGAAATCGATCGGTGGGGAAATCGACGATCTGGCAGGCCACATGGATCTCGTGCTGATCGATGCACCATGCACGGGCACCGGCGCGTGGCGGCGTAATCCGGATGCGAAATGGCGAATGCGGCCCGGCGCGCTGGAACAGCGCCAGAAAGAGCAGGCCGAAATCCTCGACCGTGCGGTGCCACTGCTCAAGGCTGGCGGACGGATTGCTTACATCACCTGCTCGGTGCTGGACGAGGAAAACGGCACCCAGGTGCGCGCATTCCTGGGGCGCCGTCCCGAATTTTCAGTGAAACCGCCCGCCGAGGTGACCCAGGCACTCGGCGACCGCGGGTTCATGTTCGGAAAGGCGGCGCGGCTGTCGAAGGAAGGCCTGTTGATGACCCCACGGACGACCGAGACCGATGGCTTCTTCGTATCGGTCTTGCAGCGCTGCAGCTGAGCCTTACGGGGCCGGGCTGGTAACGAAGGAGAAAGATAATTCCCCGATTGTGCCCCATTCTGGGCCCAATTTACCCGCGATGATCGCGTGATTGGGAACCTGACGACAGTCTAAAAGAGGTTCTTCCCATGCTGGTGGCCAGGCGCGATCCCCCGTTTCATACGGGCGCGCACGATGCGGCGCCCCCCAATTTGGGTGATTTCCCTTCGGCAAAGGCGCCCCAGCTGGCGCGGTTCGTGACCGTCGTGCAAATGGTCGGCTCGTTGTTGGCGCTCCCGGTTGCTATCGCCAGCGGTTATTCATTTTACCGCGCCAATTTTTCGTCCGAGACGACTTGTCAGAGCCTGCGCACCGGCATCGTCGCGATGCTCGACAAGAGCGTCGACGCGGCCACCCGGCGTATTCTGGTCCGTCATGACGTCGAGACGTTCGAGAAGACCTGCGGTTTGGTTGATCCTGACGCCACGGCGGCATTCAAGGCACTCCTTTCCGTAGAAAAGACGGCGGCGCGCGATGTGTCTCCGATAGCAGCTACCCCGAAAGCGCAGCGCGTTGAAACGGCGCCGAAGGAAGCGGTTCGCAAAGTCGAGCCACAGCCGCAATTCGTCGCGAAACAACCCGCTACGATTGCAACGCCGGTTGTCGCGGAGCCTCTTCGTCGTGAGCCGGGCGTATCGGATACGCAGTGGCTCGATGCGGTTCGCCAGGCTCTGGCCACTCATAAGCCAGAGCAACCAACGAACCCTAAGACGGAAGTGCCGACGACCGCCGCTATTGCAAATCCGCAGCCAGCGGCGATCCCCGTCATGCGGGCGGTGCCGCACGAAAAGCAGTCGTCAACGCCGCTGGATATCACACCTGCACCGGCCATACCGGCAGCGGCGCCTGCCTTGCCGCCGGCGATAGCCGTCGTGCCAACCCCGCCACTGCACGTTAACGCCGATCATCCGGTGCCACCGGGATCTATCCCCGACACTGTGCCGCCGGCGGACAACGAAGCGCAATCTGCGAAGGCCGACGCAACCAAGCCGGAAGAGCAGGGCCGGTCACGCCTCGGCAAGTGGATTTCGGCAATTCCGCTGCTGGGCCCGGTGGTGGATAACGCCCGGCAATAAGCAATTAGGCCGGTTGCCAGTCGGCGACGGTCGACAAATCTGTTTCGATTTTCCAGCGCCCGGTCTTGCCGGGCTGGCGCGCCGATAGCGCGAGACGATTGAGATAGTCGCTGCGCGAAATTTCACGGAAGCCCATGTTCTGACAGGTCGGTGTCATTAGCTTGCCGTCGTTGAATACAAAACCCCAGTGCGCGAGGTGCCAATTGAGGACGGTGAAGCCGATCTTCGATGTGTTCGGCTCGCGCGAGAATTGAGATTCGGTGACGAAGGCGCCGCCCACTGCAACGCCGTACCCGCCGCCGACGAGATCGCCACGTTCATTCCAAACTTCGAAGGAATGGGCATAACCGGCGTCGAACAGATCGGCGTACGCATACATGAGTTTGGGCGTGATCCAGGTGAGGTGCCAACGGCCTTCGCGGTGTCCACCACAGGCGGCGATGACTCCTTCGAAGTCACGGTCGAATGTCACCGTGTAGTTGTCTTGTCGTATTTGCCGGCGCAGACGTTTGGCAATGTGCAGCTCATCAAAGAAAAGAACTGAGCGCATTGGCGGCGACCACCACTTCAATGGAGCGATGTGTGCGAATGGGTACAGTCCCCGGCGATAGGCAGACGTTAGTGTCTGTGGCGTAAGGTCGTGCACGATGCCGGCGAGCCCCGGTGGCGCATCGGCTGCCCCTTCGGGGTCGGGTAACGCGTAATCGGCCGCCAATAATTCCTCAAAGCACAAGCGCAGCATGTTTGGGATGCCGCGAAAGCGCTTTGGACTCATTGTCCAGGCGAGGCCAAGCGCCCAGCGTTCGGCCATAGCAATTGGACTCTCGCGAAACAGCGCGGCGCGGCGGGCGTCGCGCCGATCGGCGGCCACCGGCAATCTCATGCGCTCTGTTTCGAAGACCATGACAGCTCCCACGCTTCCGGCCGTGAACACACCGGATGGGGAGTATTTTCTAAGCAGTTGGGGGCTAATATTGCGTTACAAGAACCCCGCAATTGAAGTTTTCATTAATAAACACAGTGACCGGCGCCGACTCCAGTTTGCGATCGAAAAGCCTCCGCCATACGGGGCAAGTGCATTTCGGTTTGCGTGATTATGGCAAGAATCATCAACTTCATGTCGTCAACTAACAAGACAGAGCCAGCGCGATAAATTAGTCGTCGTGTCGACAATTCTGCCTGCGATGTGGCTATTTGTGGCACGCCGGCAGGAAGGGGCCGCGCCGAGGGAGACACGTTTGCCCGAGCGCGGCCCGCTGTTCCTCGCCGCAATAAATTTATGGGTGCTGGCAGGCGGTAAGCGTCTATTTTCGGTCTGGCTGAGTTAAACGTGCAATCTGAGCGCGGTGGTGCTTCCACATTCCGTAAGGCGCAAAGATATAACCAAGCAACGCCCAAACAATCATCCACGTTACCGCTACCCAATTCGGCAGCTGCACAAACATCTTTATTCCGAGCGGCGCAAACATTCCAGCAAGCCACACCAGTGCAACCCCTAGGGCTTTGCTCCAACCAAGATTGGTCGCGACATAGGCCCGATAAGCTCGCAAATACTCACCGAAATCCCGCATATGCCCTGCGTAGCATACGTGGATCACCGTGACGCTACGCGTTCCCAGGCGATTTTACGCCAGAGTTGACGATTGCCGGGCCTTAAACTGACGGTCGCACCATGTCCGCCGTTGGCCCTTGTCGGATATCAGCTGACCCCATAGTGACGCCGCGCTGGCGGCTTGATAGACTTACTTATCGTACTGGTCTGGAGAGGGGGCGGATATGCGGTCTCCAACATGTACAGCAATTCCCGTCATAGCGTTCGTGATGCTTTTGGCTTTTTGTCGCCTAGCTGCGGCGGACGACAGGGAGACTTGCAAAACTTCGTCGGGAGATGTTGCCATCGACGCATGCAGCAATGCGATCAAAGCCGGAAAGCTTAAAGGCCGGGCTCTTTCGTTGCTCTATACCAATCGCGGCGTCGAGTATGTCGGCAAAGAGGACGTCGACCATGCAATCGCCGACCACGATCAGGCGATCAAGCTCGATCCAAAAAACTCGTTAGCCTTCAATAACCGTGGCAATGCGTATGCCGCCAAGCGCGAGTACGATCGCGCGATCGAGGACTACGATCAGGCGATTAAGCTCAATGCAAAATATGCCGCCGCCTTTTTCAACCGGGGTCTCGCGAAACAGAAAAAAGGTGACACCGAAGGCAGCGATGCCGATATCGCGCAAGCCAGGCAACTTCAACCGGGCATAGGGCAACAGCAATAAAGCGTATGACCTCAACGGGCGTACCAAATGCGTTTATGGGTGAACGCTGGTGACCCAAAGCGGTCACTGCCCCGTTTTACATGCTGTTTTCAAAAGATGGCTGTCATTTAGGGTATTGGGCCTAGGTCCAATTCACGCCCTTGTCATTGCCTCGGTAGCATCGGGGCTAGTAGGCTCACTCTGCGATGCACTAAGTTCGAGTGACGCAAGCGCATTAATTTTGGTTTTGATCGTTTCTGCTTAAGTAAGAGAGAGGACGAGCCACATGACATCTCGATTGATCAGTCTGACGTTCGCTATCTTGCTCCTTCCAGTTACTGCGAATGCCCAGCTAACCATTGATATGGCCAGCATTACGTGCGGCCAATATCTGGGTATGCCGCCGGCACAATCGCGTGATTTTTCTGCGTGGATGGGTGGCTGGTTCAGCTACCAACTTAACAAGACTACTATAGATCTCCTCACGCATGAGAAGAACATCGCGAACGTGAAAGCCTGGTGCCAATATCACCCGCAAGACACCGTTATGTCTGGTTTGAAAAATGCGACAGGTCAACAGTGACAGCTTGCGACAGCGGAGAGTTGCTATGAGGTACATCGTTCTTATGGTTGCGACAGTTTTGAGCGCAGTCCCGCTGCCAACCGCGGCGCAGGTTAACCTGAACATGAACCAGGTCACTTGCCGCGATTGGCTCGGCTACAGCCCAGAGAGCCAGAGCTTCGTGCGGTTTTGGATGAGCGGCTACTATAATGCAGCCGCAAACAGCAACGTTCTGGATTATAACCGCTTGCAAAGAAATTCCGCAAAGGTCACGGCGTATTGCAAGAAGCACAAATCCCAGACGCTACCGACAGCGATCAAGAACGCGGCCAGCTGAGCAATTCTGGCGCGCTTTAAACTAGGCCCCGGCAATCCGCTGAACGGCCATCCTGGCAATCAAATCGAAATCCAATTTGAATACCAAAGACTTTTCCGTCGTTGTTGTTAGCTATGTGTTGAACGATCAAGAAAGTCATTACAAGCAAGGTTATTCCGGCAGCGATAAAAAATGCGATGCGCGCGCGCGTAACTTTTCGTCCGCGCCCGGAAGCCGCTCCGATGAGCAGTAAAATTCCGACCGGAAAGCAGGCGATCGTCGTGTAGAAGGCGGCAACGTAAGAAAATCCGTCTTCGTTCGGATTGCCCCAGTTCTCGATTGGCGGAACAAGGCTCCAGCCCCAGAGAGCGAACATGATGGTGGCGGCAACGGCAAATTTAGCGCGCAGCTTGGATGACGCTGTAATTTCCGTCGTATTACCCAAGTCCTGCCCCCAACACGATAACGTTGAGGTTACCCTATCAGATGCTTTGTTCGAGGTCCGGGGGCCGGGTTATGAACGCTGCCTCAGCGCGAACTAGAATGCGTCGTATTGTTCCGTAGGCAGATTGGTCTTAGTTGCCGTCAAGCTGGCCGGGTCAATCGAAACGGCGCCATGCTGTTTCGTAGCTGGTGAAATATTCGCCCAAGCTGCAACGACGAATACGACGGCTATGCCGGTTGTGATGCCTAACAGGATGCGCATAGGAAGCCTCCTTTAGTTGCGACGGAGAGGTCATCGCCCTTGATGAAAAGCATCGTAGTCGCAGCCGTCAGGTCTCAATGTTAATCAGCTCACACAGGGACAAATTGCAGTGCGCATTGCCGCCCGCGCGGCGCTTAGTTGAAGGTCCGCTTCCGGGGGCAAGGTGGACACTTTGGGTCACCGGGACCTCCGAAAGACTTGACCCGGCAGCGTAAAGCCCGCAAAAAGCGGCCCCGAACGGCCTTTGCGCGCTCAATTCCTGACACGTTCGGGGAATAACGCCGTTCATGCATGACAAAATTCTGATCGTCGATTTCGGCTCCCAGGTCACCCAGCTCATCGCGCGCCGGGTACGGGAAGAGAAAGTCTATTGCGAGATCGTGCCTTATCAGAAGGCGGAAGCCGCCTTTCGCGAGATGAAGCCGAAAGCGGTTATTCTATCCGGAGGACCGGCGTCGGTTCTCGATAAGGATGCGCCGCTCGCGCCCAAGGCGATTTATGAGGCCGGTGTGCCGGTTCTCGGGATTTGCTACGGCGAACAAGCGATGGCAGCGCAACTCGGCGGCGAGGTTGAAGGCGGGCATCATCGCGAATTCGGCCGCGCCGAAGTCACAGTCACCGACGAAACGCCGTTGTTCGAAGGCGTGTGGCGCAAGGGTGAAAAGTATCCCGTGTGGATGAGCCATGGCGACCGGGTAACAAAATTGCCGAAAGGCTTTCGCGTCCTCGGCACGTCACCCAATGCACCAATCGCCATCATCGGCGACGACAAGCGCAAGTTTTACGCCACTCAATTTCATCTCGAAGTGATGCACACGCCAAACGGCGCTGCGATCCTGCGCAATTTCGTTCGCAAGATTGCAGGGCTCACTGGCGACTGGACCATGCGCGCCTTCAAAGATGAGGCGATCGAGAAAATCCGCAAGCAGGTCGGCAAGGGACGCGTGATCTGTGGTTTGTCCGGCGGCGTCGATAGCGCGGTCGCTGCCGTCCTGATCCACGAGGCGATTGGCGATCAGCTCACCTGCGTTTTGGTTGACCACGGTCTGATGCAACTCGCCGAGGCGCAGAAGGTCATGACCATGTTCCGCGACAGCTACAATATTCCCCTTGTGCACGTCGATGCGTCCGTCACATTCCTGAAGGCGCTGGAAGGCGTGGAAGACCCCGAGCAGAAACGAAAGACGATCGGCAAATTGTTTATCGACGTGTTCGAGGCGGAAGCGAAGAAAATAGGCGGTGCGGAATTCCTCGCTCAGGGCACGCTCTACCCCGACGTCATTGAAAGCGTGTCGTTCACTGGCGGTCCTTCGGTGACCATCAAATCGCACCACAATGTCGGCGGGCTTCCCGATCGCATGAAGATGAAGCTGGTCGAGCCTCTGCGCGAATTATTCAAGGACGAGGTGAGGGCACTCGGTCGCGAACTCGGCCTGCCTGAAGCTTTCGTTGGCCGGCATCCATTTCCGGGCCCAGGCCTCGCCATTCGCGTTCCAGGTGCGATCACGCGCGAGAAGCTTGATATCCTGCGGCTCGCGGATGAGATCTACATCGAGGAAATTCGCCGCACCGGCCAGTATGACGACATCTGGCAGGCGTTCGCGGTGCTATTACCCGTGAAGACGGTTGGCGTTATGGGTGATTTCCGCACCTACGAGTTCGTGGTGGGCTTACGCGCGGTGACGTCGACCGACGGGATGACTGCCGACTTCTATCCCTTCGACATGAAATTTCTGGCGGTCGTAGCCACGCGCATCATCAACGAGGTGAAGGGCGTTAATCGTGTGGTTTACGATGTGACTTCGAAACCACCAGGCACCATTGAATGGGAGTGACGCGTAATCCCGAAAGGCGCGGCTCGTTTTTCATACAAGGGCTCGAACGAGCGTAAATAGTCCGATGACAATCACCATCTACGGCATCAAAAACTGCGACACCATGAAGAAAGCGCGGGCGTGGCTCGATAAGACCCGCGTAGACTACGCATTTCACGATTACAAGACGGCTGGCATTGATCGCGCAAAATTGGAGCGGTGGGCCCAAAAGGTGGGTTGGGAAACGCTGCTCAACCGCGCCGGAACGACTTTCAAAAAGCTGCCCGACAAGGACAAAAGCGGTCTCTCGCAGACGAAGGCCATCGCCTTGATGTTAAAGCAACCCTCGATGATAAAGCGTCCGGTGCTTGAGGCCGGCGGCGGCAAATTACTCGTTGGGTTCAAGCCAGAGAATTACGCCGCCGCGCTCGGGTAGGGGCGGGGCGTCGTTCGCCCCTTGATCCTGCCCGCTTTCCCTGCCACATGCCGACCATGAACAAGCCGCTTGTTCCACCCAATTCTGCGGTGCAAACGCCGCTCGCCGCTGAGGTCGACCGGCGGCGCACGTTTGCGATTATTTCCCACCCGGACGCCGGCAAAACCACGCTGACGGAAAAATTGCTGCTGTTCGGCGGTGCTATCAATCTCGCGGGGCAAGTGAAGGCCAAACGCGATCGCCGTTCAACGCGCTCCGACTGGATGGCGATCGAGCGTGAGCGCGGCATTTCGGTAGTCACCTCGGTCATGACTTTCGACTACGATGCCCGCGTCTTCAATTTGCTCGATACGCCGGGCCACGAGGATTTCTCTGAGGATACATACCGGACGCTGACGGCGGTCGAACTCGGCTGTCATGGTGATCGATGCCGCCAAGGGCATCGAGGCCCGTACACGCAAGCTGTTCGAGGTTTGCCGGCTACGCGATATCCCGATCATAACGTTCATAAATAAAATGGACCGGGAAAGCCGCGATCCGTTCGAGTTGCTGGACGAAATTGAGAAGACCCTTGCGCTCGATACTGCGCCGATGACCTGGCCCATCGGCCGCGGCCGCGATTTTGCTGGAACCTATGATCTCGCCACCGGAGAGATGCGGCTTATTAGCGAGGACGCAAAAACGGTTGAGCGGCAACCGCTCGATCTGCCTGGGCTTGCCGCGAAAAATTCAATGCTCGATGTCAAGGCAATCGCCGACGAACTGTCGTTGGTAAAAGATGCGTGTCGGACCTTCGATTTCAAATCCTTCCGGGAAGGCCATCTGACGCCCGTGTTTTTTGGTTCGGCACTCAAGAACTTTGGTGTCAAGGATTTGCTCGATGCGTTGGCCTCATTCGCGCCTTCACCGCGCGCGCAAGTATCGAACCTGCGCACAGTCGATGCGCATGAAAACTCAATGACCGCCTTCGTCTTTAAAATCCAGGCCAACATGGATCCAAACCACCGGGATCGCATTGCCTTCGCGCGCCTGTGTTCGGGAAAGCTCCGGCGCGGCATGAAGGCGAAACTGACGCGGACTGCTAAACCAGTGACATTGTCCACGCCGCAATTCTTCTTTGCTCAGGACCGCGCACTGGCTGAAGAGGCCTATGCCGGAGATGTGGTCGGTATCCCGAACCACGGCACACTTCGGATTGGCGACACGCTTACGGAGGGCGAGGATATTTCATTCCTCGGCGTCCCGAACTTTGCGCCGGAAATCCTGCGGCGGGTCAAACTCGGTGATCCGATGAAAGCCAAAAAGCTGAAAGAAGCACTCCAGCAGATGGCTGAGGAGGGCGTTGTCCAGGTCTTCCGTCCGCTGGATGGCGCGCCCGCGCTCGTCGGCGTGGTTGGGCCCCTGCAGCTCGATGTGCTGAAGGTGCGGCTAGCGGGAGAATATGGGCTCGATATTGATTTCGAGCAGTCAGAATTTCAATTGGCGCGATGGATTGCGTCGGCTGAAGAAAAAAAGATCGATGATTTTGTGCAAACCAATTACTCGAGCTGCGCCGAAGATCTCGACGGCGACAAAGTATTCATGGCGCGCAATCAATTTATCCTCGACTATACCCGCGAGCGTGCGCCGGGGATTTCGTTCACCGACATCAAAGATGTGAAGAATAAAGCCGCCTAATTTATTTTCACGTTTGATGCTTTGATCACCGGCGCCCAGCGCGCAATTTCGCCATCCATGAGCGCCCGCAGCGCCTGCGGTGAAGAGCCCACTGGCTCCATCAGCTGAGCGGCGAGTTTCTGGCGTACGGTGGGCTGTTTGATGATTTCGGCGACATCCCTCTGGATTTTGTCGATGATCGGCTTTGGCGTACCGCCGGGTGCAATCAGGCCGTTCCAGGCGTCGGCTTCCACATCAATGCCGCCTTCCTTCAAGGTAGGGACGTCCGGCAAATAGGGAGAGCGCCTGGCGGTAGACACTGCGAGGATTTTCACAGACCCGGAATTGGCTTGCGGCGTCACTGATATCGCTGGGAGGCAGGTCATTTGCGCGTCATTGCGGATCACCGCGGTGATCGCCTGCGGCGAGCTGGGATAGGGCACGTGCACCAGTTCGGTGCCGGCCTTGAGAGCGACCGCCGCCATAGCAAGGTGCGACAACGAGCCTATTCCGATCGAGGCAAAATTATATTTGCCTGGCGTTTTCTTCAACAGTGCCACGAGTTCCGCGACAGAGTTGACCCCAAGGCTGGGGTTCACGGCGAGGACACTCGGCTGGGTGACCAGCTGAGTGATTGGCGCGATGTCCTTGCGAGGATCGTAAGGCAGGTTCGAAAACAGCAGGGTGTTGATGGCGAGTGGTCCGCCGATGCTCACTCCGATCGTTGATCCATCAGGCGTGGCTTTCGCAACAACATCGGTCCCGAGATTGCCGCTGGCGCCCGGCTTGTTCTCGACGATAAATGCATGGGCGGGATATTTCTGCTGCAGCCCGTCCGCGACCAAGCGCGCCACTATGTCCGGTGTCGATCCGGCCCCGAAAGGGACCACGATACGCACGGTTTTTGTCGGCCAGTCCTGCGCCGGCACCGGTGAAATGGCGAGCAACAGCAACAAAACCGCGCCCATGGCGCGTACAGGCAATCGATATGTCGTAGCTGCAGTCATCTGGGATATGGTCTATGCGGGGCGGCTTGCATTGATTGCCGCTATCCTCTACTGCGGCGGCAATCTGACAAGAGTGTAGCATGGGCTTGGGCGTTCTCGTTCTCGGTCTGGTGGTTTTTCTCGGGGCGCACGTATTTGTCTCGTTTCGCGCGGCGCGTGCCGATGTGATCGCGCGGGTGGGTCTGTATGCCTATCGAGGAGCGTTCGCGCTTGTTTCGCTTGCCGGGCTAATCCTGATTGTCTGGGGTTACGCGCAATACCGCTCCCACGACTGGGTTCAAATATGGTCGCCGCCCGCCTTCATGCGGCACATCACGATCGGGTTGATGTTGTTCGCGACAATCTTTGTAACCGCTGCATTTGTCCCGAGTCACATCAAAGCCAGGCTCAAGCATCCGATGCTCGCCGGCGTCAAGACGTGGGCTCTTGCGCATTTGCTTTCCAACGGCGATCTCGGGTCGATGCTGCTGTTCGGCGCGTTCCTGGCGTGGGGCGTCTATGCCCGCATTGCAGCCAAACGTCGCGGCGATCCAGGGTTCACCACTGCGCCTGTGGGATGGATCAATGATGCGATCGTCGTTTCCATCGGCGCCGTCGTTTATCTCGCACTGGGTTTTGCGTTTCATCCTTCCGTCATCGGTGTGCCGGTCTTCGGGAAGTAGTCATGTCGGTTCAAGATGAAATTCGGCGGCTCACCGCCCCCGACATCCACGCTCGCAAGGGTGGCGAGCCAATCGTTTGCTTGACATCCTATCACGCCCATACTGCGCGCATCGTTGATGCACATTGCGATGTGATCCTGGTCGGCGATTCGCTCGGCATGGTGATGCACGGACTCGAGACTACCGTTCCTGTCACCCTCGATATGATGATCCTCCAAGGTCATGCGGTGATGCGCGGCTCCAGGCGCGCGTTAGTGGTAGTCGACATGCCGTTCGGGTCCTACGAATCGTCGAAAGAGCAGGCGTTCATGAATTCAGCGCGTGTGCTGAAGGAAACCGGCTGCGGCGCGATCAAAGTTGAAGGCGGCAAGCGCATGGCAGAGACCATTCGCTTTCTTGCCGAGCGCGGTGTGCCGGTGATGGCGCATGTCGGCCTTACGCCTCAAGCGATCAACACAATCGGTTCATTCCGCGCTCAAGGCCGCGATGAGGCTGACTGGGCACGTATTGAAGAAGATGCCGTTGCTGTGTCGCAGGCTGGCGCTTTTTCTGTGGTGATCGAAGCCGTGGCCGAGCCACTGGCGCGTAAGTTGACCGCTGCGGTGCCGATCCCCACAATTGGCATTGGGGCGAGCGTGGCGTGCGACGGGCAGATCCTTGTGCTCGAGGACATGCTCGGCCTGTCCCCGCGGGTTCCGAAATTCGTCAAACGTTACGGTCAGCTCGGGCCTGGCATCGAGAAGGCGATCGCCGCCTATGCTGCTGAGGTGCGCTCGCGCGCGTTCCCTGGCCCAGAGCACGTTTATCCGATGAAAACGAAGAAGGGCTAAGGCCCTGTAATATTAACGATTGTCGGCTTTGTCTTTGCCTTAGGCGTGCCACATCGTTAGGTTACCGCGCAATTCGGCCCGGGGTGGGCCTAGCGTGGGTCTGGAGCCGTTCGTGGCTGATATCTTTCATGAAGTCGACGAGGAAGTCCGGCGTGAGCGGCTTAAGAAGCTGTGGGATCGCTACAGTATCTATTTGATCGGGCTCGCCGTTCTGATCATCGCCGGGATTGGTGCGTGGCGCGGCTATGAATATTGGGTTGCCAAGAAAGCTGCGGCTGCCGGCGCGGCATTCGAGGCCGCGATGACGTTGAGCGAGCAGGCAAAATACGCAGAGGCTGAGGCTGCTTTCGCCAAGGTGGCGGCCGAAGCGCCGCCTGGCTATCGCGCGCTGGCGCGCTTACGCGCGGCTGGCGCACTCGCACAGGTGAAACCGGCCGATGCGGTCAAGGCGTACGATGAACTTTCCGCCGATGCTTCACTCGGCCAGACCTTGCAAGATCTTGCGGCCGTACGCGCAGGCATGCTGCTCGTCGATAACGCGCCTCAGGCCGAAATGCGCCGCCGCCTCGATCCCCTCGCCGAACCCGCTCGCGGCTTCCGTCACACCGCACGAGAGCTTCTGGCACTATCGGCGTGGCACAATCACGACCTCGCTGCGGCGCGGCGCTATCTCGACATGATCGCGATTGATGCGGAGACGCCGTCGGGTGTACGCGCGCGCGCGGAAGTGCTGTCAGGGCTGATCGCTGCCGAAGGCAAGAGCTAAGGATCCAGCATGCGGCTAGTTTATCGCATCGCGCTTCTGGCCGCTTTCGCCGCGGTCACTTCGGCTTTGACGGCTTGCTCGGATTTTGATCCCGACAAGCTCGATGTGTTTGGTCTCAACGAAAAGAAGAAGCTGCCGGGCGATCGTAAGGAACTCTTTCCCCAAGGTGTCCCGGGAGTCACGCAAGGCATTCCACCCGAATATATGAAGGGCAACCAGCCGGCGCCGGATACGGCGCTAACGCCGCCACCCGGACAAACAGCGGCGGCCGAGCCGGAGCCAAAGCCAAAGCCGAAGCGCGCGCCGAAACCGCGCACTGTTTCGCAGCCGGCGCAAGTCACGATACAGCCGGCGCCGCAACAGCAGCCCCCGGCTTGGCCGCAGCAGGCCCAACAGCCCGCACAGCAGCAGACACAGGCTCCGTGGCCTGCGCAGGGGCAGAACAACGCCTCTGATCCTTGGCCCACCTCGACGCAACCGGGCACTGTCGCGCGCTAGCCGGATTTATGCGGGCTTGACCGGCACGCTTATCTGGCAAACACATCTTCTAATTTCTTTTTGATGGATTGTCGGGATCACACCCGGCGGCAATAACGGATGACCTTTACCATTGCCATTGTTGGCCGGCCCAATGTCGGCAAATCGACCTTGTTCAACCGGTTGGTTGGCCGGCGCGTGGCCTTGGTCGATGATCGTCCTGGCGTCACGCGCGATCGCCGCGAGGGCGAGGCACGGCTCGGTGACCTCGAATTTTTGGCGATCGATACCGCAGGCCTTGAGCAGTCTTCGCCCGAGAGTTTGTCGGGCCGTATGCGGGCGCAGACCGAAACTGCGATTGAGCAGGCGGATGCGATTTTCTTCATGGTCGATATGAGGGCCGGCCCGATGCCGGTTGATCACGAATTCGCTGCGCTCGTGCGCAAGTCGGGCAAGCCGACTGTTCTCATCGCCAACAAGAGCGAGGGACGGGCAGCGGAATCGCGGCGGCTGGAAGCTTACGAACTCGGCCTCGGCGAGCCGATCGCGATTTCCGCCGAACATAACGAAGGACTGTCCGATCTCTACGACGCGTTGCGGGTGGCGCTGCCCGAGCAAACTGCGTCAGCAGTGGAGGCGGAAGAACCAACGGAAGCCCATCCGATTCGCGTCGCAATCGTAGGGCGGCCCAATGCCGGCAAGTCGACGCTGATCAACCGGTTGATTGGCGAAGAAAGACTGCTCACCGGTCCGGAGGCCGGTATTACCCGCGATTCCATCGCGGTCGAGCTGGCCTGGGAGGGCCGCAGCTTCCGCCTATACGACACTGCCGGTTTGCGTCGCCGGTCGCGGGTCGAGGAAAAACTGGAAAAACTCTCGGTCGCCGATGCACTCAACGCAGTGCGTTTCGCGGAGGTCGTGGTGGTCCTGCTCGATGTGGAAAGCGCGTTCGAGGAACAAGATCAGCGTATTGCAGATCTCGTCGAGCAAGAAGGCCGCGCCATTGTGATCGCGGTCAACAAGTGGGATTTAAAGGAGAAGACCGCAGGTGCGATCGGCAAGTTACGCGAGCAGGCGGAAGAAAAACTCACCCAACTCAAAGGCGTGCCATTGGTAGCGGTCTCAGGTCTTACGGGCGAGGGGCTTGATCGCCTGATGCAGGCGATCGTTGACGCTTACGGGGTTTGGAACAAACGCGTCCCAACCAGCGCGCTCAATCGCTGGTTCGAACATGCGATAAGCGCAAATCCGCCGCCGGCGGTGTCTGGACGCTCGCTACGTCTCAACTACATCACTCAAGCTAAAAGCCGGCCACCGAGTTTTGTCGTGTTCTGCACACGTGCCGATGCTGTGCCGGCCGCTTACAAGCGATATTTGTTGAACTCGCTGCGCGAGACGTTCGATCTGCCCGGCACTCCGATCCGCATAACACTGCGCGAAAAAGACAACCCGTTCAAAGGGCGCGCGAAGCGAAAGCATTAGAACAAGTTTGGGCATCCGCCAGCGTCACGATGGCGCGTGGAATTCCTGAAATTTGCCTTCGCGGAAATTGTAAACCTTCCCGCTTTCGGTGCACTCCGGCAAACATAGCGGCAAAATCGCCTTCGCCACGTCTTCCGGTGTCGGCAACGTCAGTGGATCGATGCCCGGAAAAGCGCTCGCATACATGCGGGTTCGGGTCGGGCCAGGTCCGAACAAATTGGCGCGCACTGAGGTAGTCGCACATTCCGCCGCGTAAGTACGCACCAAGACTTCCAGCGCAGCTTTCGAGGCCGCATAGGGGCCCCAATAAGCGCGGCCCATGTGGGCAACACCGGATGTGAGGAATACAGCGCGGCCGGCTTGCGAGCGCTGCAGCAATGCATCCATGCAGCGAATAAGCTGCCAATTGGCGGTGATATTGACGGCAACAAGGTTGTCCCAATCTTTCGGTTCGACGTGGCTGAGCGGGGAGAGCGGACCAAGAATACCGGCATTGCCGATGAGGACGTCGAGCCGCTGATACCGTTCGTTGAGTGCGAGCGCGAGCCGTCCGATGCCATCGCTGTCCTTGACGTCGAGCGGCACCAGGGTGGCGGAGCCACCGACAGCCCTGATTTTGTCGTCGAGCTCTTCCAGTCCCCCGACTGTACGCGCGACCGCCACCACGTGCGCGCCGGCCTGCGCAAGCTCAAGCGCAAGCGCGGCGCCGATGCCGCGTGAGGCGCCGGTTACCAGCGCAATACGGTCGGAAAGGGGCTTGGCCATACGCGAACGACGATGGTAGGCGGACTAGATGGCTTCCGCCAGGAGCGACAATTGCCGCGGGCTCGCCTCTTGCGCGGCGAGGTCGGTAAGCGGGGTGGGATAATCGCCGGTAAAGCAGTGATCGGTGAATTGTGGGCGCGCCGGATCGCGGCATTCGAAGCCCATCGCGCGGTAGATTCCATCGACCGACAGGAAGGCCAGCGAATCCGCTCCGATGAATTTGCGCATTCCCTCGAGATCGTGTGTCGCGGCGAGCAGCTTGTCTCGTTCAGGAGTATCAATCCCGTAATAGTCGGGGTGTGTAATCGCCGGTGAGGCGATGCGGAAATGCACCTCCTTGGCACCGGCATCGCGCATCATCTGAACGATTTTGCGGGAGGTCGTGCCGCGCACGATCGAATCGTCGATCAGTACTATACGTTTGCCGGCGACCACCGCGCGATTGGCGGAATGCTTCATGCGTACGCCCTGATCGCGGATCGACTGAGTTGGCTGGATGAACGTACGGCCGACATAGTGATTGCGGATGATGCCAAGCTCATAAGGGATATTCGAGGCTTGCGCGAAGCCGATCGCTGCCGGCACACCGGAATCCGGCACCGGGACGATCACATCAACTTGCGCTGGCGCTTCGCGCGCAAGCTCCGCGCCCATTGTCTTGCGTACGTCATAAACACTTCGTCCCCCGACGATCGAATCCGGCCGCGAGAAATAGACGTATTCAAAGATGCAGGGGCGGGCGGCCATCGGTGGGAACGGTTTATGTGATTGTGCGCCACTCTCATCGAAAACGACGACCTCGCCGTTTTCCACATCACGCACATACTGTGCGCCAATAATGTCGAGTGCGCAGGTTTCTGACGCAAGGATCGGGCAGCCATCGAGCTTGCCGATGACCAACGGACGGATGCCGAGTGGGTCGCGCGCGCCGACCAATTTCTTATTGGTGAGGCCGACGAATGCGTAGGCGCCTTCGAGCTGGCGCAAGCCCTCCACGAAGCGATCGACGAAGCGGTTGCGTCTTGCGCGCGCCACCAGGTGCAGGATCACCTCGGTGTCGGTAGTCGACTGCATCATCGCGCCTTCATGTACGAGTTGGCGGCGCAGTGCGATGCCGTTCGTCAAATTGCCGTTATGGCCAATGGCGAAGCCACCGCCTTCCAGTTCCGCAAACAGCGGCTGCACGTTTCGAATAATTGTTTCGCCGGTCGTCGAATAGCGCACGTGACCTATGGCGGATGTGCCGGGCAGGCGGTCGATGACTTCGCGGCGTGCAAAGGCGTCGCCGACGAGGCCGAGGCGGCGTTCGGAATGGAAGCGTTTGCCATCGAAGGAGACGATGCCGGCAGCTTCCTGCCCGCGGTGCTGGAGCGCATGCAAGCCAAGCGCAGTAATTGCGGCCGCGTCGGGATGTCCGAAAATACCGAAGACTCCGCATTCCTCGCGCAACCGGTCGGCGTCGGGATCGAATTCCGCGTCGGCCATGGGCACGAGGTCCTGCGGGTTCTGGTCCATCTCTATCGTGTTCCGCCTGCCTTGGGTTGCGTCAACGGCAATTCCGAGCGTTGGTCGGGAATAGTGTCAGGCGCATCCTGGTCATCGGGCTTCGGCTTCTTCAACCTCTTTAAGATGGTGCTTTCAGGATCGTCCGGCAACATCGACATCAGCCACTGTCCCGTATTTTGCAGCACTACTTTCGACTTGGCGGTGCGTACCCAGTCAGGTTGGCTACGATCGGGTACCAGCCATGCGAAAAACAGGAAGGCGACGACGACGATCACCAGGCCGCGGCCTAGCCCAAAAAGGAATCCCAGCGTGCGGTCGAGCGCCCCGACTCGGCTGTCGAGGACCATATCGGAGATGCGGGCTGTGATGATCGACACAATAAGCAGAGTGCCGAGGAACACACCGCCGGCCGAAACGCCTGCCGCTACCATGTCGCTGTTGAAATACTGCTTCGCTATCGGCAGCAGGCGCCCGTACGAATAAAGCGTGACCAGGGCGGCGACGCCCCAAGCGCCGATTGACAGAATCTCGCGCATGAAGCCGCGGATCATGGCGAGCAGGCCGGAGATCAACATGACCGCCAAAAGAATGATGTCGAGCAGCGTGATCGGCATCAGGGACTTATGCGCTCCGCAAGTTTCGGCGACCGATGATGCGCATGGCGGTCGGCCAGCGCGGCGAATTCCGCCGCAGCCATAGCGGCTCCGGGCACGGGCGGCAATGGCGACCTTAAGTGCTTAATTTTAGGCTCATTTTTACGCTAGCGGCCATGCATCGGAGGGGCCGCTGAAGGGGGTTTTGACGTGCCCGTGTATAGCGGGGCGTCGCCGTCCCGTCACCGGTTTTGTCCACCGATTTTGGCACACGCGCCCGCTTTTCCACGCGCGGCAATGTCGGCGACCAGATTGGCGAGGCTCGCGACATCGGTGACCTTAATGCCTGGCTCGGCCGATTCCGCGTGGGCGGCTTCTGGCACGACGGCGTGGTTGAAACCAAGTTTTGCAGCTTCCTTAAGACGGGCGGCGGCCTGCGCCACCGGTCGCACCGCGCCCGACAACGACACCTCTCCGAAATAGACAGCGTCTGCCGGCAACGGTGCATTGGCGAGCGAGGAAACGAGCGCGGCAGCGGCCGCGAGATCGCCCGCCGGTTCTTGAATGCGCATGCCGCCGGCAACGTTCAGGTAAACGTCATGGCCGCCGAGGCGCACCCCGCAATGCGCTTCCAAAACCGCCAATACCATCGACAGACGGCTTGGATCCCAGCCAACAACCGCACGCCGAGGCGTACCGAGTGATGTTGGTGCCACCAGCGCCTGGATTTCGACCAGCAGGGGCCGGGTGCCCTCGATGCCTGCGAACACCGCGGTACCGGGCTGGCCAAGATCGCGTTCCGACAAGAACAGCTCGGATGGGTTAGCAACTTCGCGCAACCCCGCGCCAGTCATTTCAAATACGCCGATCTCGTCGGTCGGGCCGAACCGGTTCTTGACGGCGCGCAGAATGCGGAATTGGTGTGAGCCGTCACCCTCGAACGAGAGCACTGCATCGACCATGTGTTCGACCACACGGGGGCCCGCGATCTGGCCATCTTTAGTGACGTGACCGACCAGAATGATCGCTGCACCGGATTTTTTGGCAAAACGGATCAGCGCCTGCGCTGAGCCCCGCACCTGGGTCACGGTGCCCGGCGCGGACTTCGACCGTGTCCGTCCACATCGTCTGGATCGAGTCGATGATGATCAGCCGAGGCGTTTTACCTTCCGAGAGAGTGGCGATGATATCTTCAACGGCGGTTTCAGCCGCAAGTTCGACCGCGGCATCGCGCAGGCCCAGTCGTTCGGCGCGCAATCGCACCTGCGCCACTGCTTCCTCGCCTGAAATGTAGACGGCGCGGTGACCTGTGCGCGCGAGCGTGGCGGTGGCCTGGATCAGCAGCGTTGACTTGCCGATGCCGGGATCGCCGCCGACTAGCAGTACCGAGCCGCGGACAAAGCCACCGCCGGTAACACGGTCGAGTTCGGCTATGCCTGAAGGCAGTCGCGGCGCGTCATGCGTATCGCCGGCGAGCGGTTCAAGAGCGAACAGGCGCCCTTTGCCCGGCTTGCGGCCGGGTCCCGCCGGGCGGTCGGCACCTTCTTCGCTGAGCGTGTTCCATTCCCCACAGGCTTCGCACTTGCCCTGCCATCGGGTGGCTGATGCCCCGCAGTTCTGGCAAATAAAGGTCAGGTTGCGTTTGGACACAGGGAATCACCGGGAAATCGCAGTCACGGACGCTAAAACGTCTGTGAGAACAATACAAGAACAAATTTTAAAAAGTCGCTAATTTCCAATGATTTCTAATGGACCTGGGCAGTCAGGCCTGCCGGTAAATCCGGTGATAGCGCTTGCCGAGGTTGACCAGCACTTCATAGCCGATTGTCCCAGCGGCAGCGGCCAGGTCGTCCACGCCGATCTCACCGCCAACCATCGTGACCGTATCGCCGCGCCGGATCGTATGCTCGGGCAGGGCGGTGACGTCGATCGCCATCAGGTCCATGGAGACGCGTCCAGCCACCGGGCATCGGGTACCCGCCACGATGGCGTTAGCGCCCGGTGTTGCGTCGGTGGCGCTCGCGGCGCGGGGATAGCCGTCGGCGTAACCGACGGCAACCACCGCGATGCGGGTTGTGTGCTTGGCGGTCCAGGTAGCGGAGTAGCCGATTGTCTCGCCTTTCGGCACGGTGCGCACTTGGACGACACGCGCCTGCAGCTCGATGACTGGGAGCACCGGGTTCTTGTGGCCGGGTGTCGGGTTGACGCCAAACAACGCGGCGCCGGGGCGGACCATGTCGCAATGAGCGCTGTTGCCGAGGAAAATGCCCGACGAATTGGCGAGCGAACCGGAAATACCGCGATAGAGCAGGCGGACTTCGCGGAACAGCTGCATCTGGCGTTGGTTGAGCGGATGATCAGGCTGCTCCGCGCAGACCAAGTGGCTCATCAATAACGTGATGCCGTGATTTTCCGCGCGTATGCGCGGCGCCACCGCGGCCGCCTCATCGGCGGAAATGCCAAGCCGGTTCATGCCGGTGTCGACGTGAAGCGCCGCGCCGCCACGCCATTGATTGGCGGAGCAGAATGCATCCCATTCAGCGAGTTCGACGAGGCTGCCGATCACGGGCCGTGCGCGAATATCGGCGAAGGCCGCTGCGGTATTGGGCAGCAGGCCACTGAGCACGTAAATCGCGGCGTCTGGTGCAACGGCGCGCACGCGTCGCGCCTCGGCCAGATCGGCAACGAAAAAGGTCTTGCAGCCGGCGCGGGTGAGCGTGCGCGCGACAGGCTCTATGCCACAGCCGTAGGCGTCGGCCTTGATCACAGCTGCGCACTCGGACGGCATCGCGCGGCGGCCGAGCGCATCCCAATTCGCCACGATGGCAGATAAATTGATTGTCAGGAGGCCACCAGCTTCGACAGCCGGCGGGCCGGATTCCACAAGCCGCCCAGCGGAGGCGGGTTCGGCCGGCAAACCGGGTTGTAAGGTCGTTTCGGCCTCAGACATGACGGTTGGGTTTAGCCGCATGGAGGCTCGCAGTCCACGCGAGTTCGTCGAACGTCTTACGTGCGCTCTGGCAGGCGATTTTCGCGTGCGAGCGAGGAGAACCGGGTGACGGCGGCGTCGAACTGCATTTCCACAGTGCCGGTTGGCCCGTGGCGCTGCTTGCCAATGATAACTTCCGCCTTGCCATGCACCTTGTCGGCTTCTGCCAGCCACTCCGCGAACTTTTCGCGGCTGGATTCCAGTGGTTTGCGCATCTGGTGGTAGTACTCTTCGCGATAGACGAACAAGACCACGTCGGCATCCTGTTCGATCGAGCCGGATTCGCGCAAATCCGAGAGCTGAGGCCGCTTGTCGTCGCGGCTTTCCACCTGGCGCGATAACTGCGATAGCGCGAGGATTGGCACGTTGAGCTCTTTTGCCAACGCCTTGAGTTTTGTCGTGATTTCGGTGATTTCCTGCACGCGATTTTCTTGCGAGCGGCGGGTCGATCCCTGCAGCAGTTGTAGATAGTCGATCACCAGCACATCGAGACCGCGCTGGCGCTTAAGCCTGCGGGCGCGCGCGGCGAGTTGGGCGACCGAAAGGCCACCGGTTTCGTCGACGTAGAGCGGGATGTGCTGCAACTCGATCGAGTAGTCCTTGATCTTCTCGAAGTCGCTTTCGCTGATGCCGCCGCGTCTGATCTGATTTGACGGAATGCCGGTTTGTTCGGCGATAATGCGGGTCGCGAGCTGTTCGGCCGACATTTCCAGCGAGAAGAAACCCACGATACCGCCGTTGACCGTGACAGTATGTCCGTCGGGCTTGACCTCGCCCCGCCAAGCCTTGGCGATGTTGTAGCCGATATTGGTGGCCAGTGCGGTTTTGCCCATGCCGGGACGGCCAGCGAGGATGATCAGGTCCGATTGCTGCAAGCCGCCCATCATTCGGTCGAGATCGTCGAGCCCCGTGGCGACACCCGACAGTTTGCCGTCGCGCTGGAAGGCGTGAGCGGCCATGTCGATCGCGGTGGTGAGTGCTTGGGCGAAGCGCTGAAAGCCACCGTCGTATCGGCCGGTCTCGGCGAGTTCGTACAGCCTCCGCTCGGCGTCCTCGATCTGATTGCGTGGGGAAAAATCGACTGGGGCGTCAAAGGCGACGTTGACCATGTCCTCGCCGACCTGGATCAATGCGCGGCGGATCGACAGGTCGTAGACCGTATGGCCGTAATCTTCGGCATTGATGATCGTCGTCGCTTCAGAAGCGAGCCGCGCCAGGTACTGGCCGACCGTCAGGCCACCAATATCGACGTTGGCGTCGAGGAACGTCTTGAGCGTGATCGGAGTGGCCAGTTTACCGGCGCGGATTAGGTCACGCGCGAGCTGGTAAACCTTCTGGTGAATCGGCTCAAAGAAATGCGCCGGCTCCAGAAAATCAGAAACCCGATAGAAGGCCTCATTGTTGACCAGGATAGCGCCAAGCAACGCCTGTTCCGCCTCGATATTGTGAGGAGCGGAACGGTAGAGCGGAGCAGGTTCTGCGACCTGCTTGCGGGCTGTCGAATCAGCGAGGGCCATGGATGTCAGTGCTTACCCGGAAATTGTGGCATAGCACGTGGTTCGTGGCGGAAGCGTGCGTCGCTTGCGGTTGTCCCACAATTCACAAGGTGTATTGAGCGGTGGGAAAGAATGGTTTTTTCTTGACCGCGACCGCGGAACGGGTGGCGAATTATTCGCCGGCCAGGCGAAGCTGAGGCCGCCGCGCACCTTCGGCGGCCCGGAGACGTTGTTCCTCTTGCATAATGTAATCCCGCGTGAGCGGTACGACGCCTTGCCGCTTGGTAAGCTGGATTTGCATCACCATCATGTTCTGCTCGCGGAACGACATCTCTGAAGCCGCAAGATAGAACTCCCACATGCGCACAAATCGCCGCTCGTAAATACGCTCAACGTCATCGCGATGAGCGAGGAAGCGTTCCCGCCACGCCTTCAATGTTTCGGCATAGTGCAATCGCAGAATCTCGATGTCGGTGACGAGCAATCCCGCGCGCTCGATGAATGGGAGTACCTCCGATAGCGCAGGAATGTAGCCGCCAGGAAAAATGTATTTCGCTATCCAGGGATTGGTGACGCCGGGACCTTCCGATCGGCCGATCGAGTGCAACACCATCACGCCATCGTCGCTGAGCAGCTGGGCACATTTCTGAAAAAAGGCTTCGAAGTGGGTAATGCCGACATGTTCGAACATGCCGACCGATACTATGCGGTCGAATGGTGTGCGCACGTCGCGATAATCTTTCAAAAGAAAATGGGCGCAGCCGCCCAAGCCTTTTTCCAAAGCGCGCACGTTTGCAGTGGCGTACTGCTCTTGCGACAGCGTTACGCCTGTAACATCGGCGCCGGCGAACTCGGCAAGATACAAGCCGAGGCCGCCCCAACCGCAGCCGATATCGAGCACGCGATGGCCGGAGTCGAGCCTGAGTTTTGCAGCAAGGTGCCGCTTTTTCGCAAGCTGCGCGTCGTCAAGGGAAGTTTCCGGCGTTTCAAAGTAGCCGCAGCTGTATTGCTGATCTGCGTCGAGAAAGAGGGAATAGAGACGGCCATCAAGATCGTAGTGATGCGCGACGTTACGTCTTGCACGTTCACGCGAATTAAATTGTGCGATCCGCCGGGCAATGTACCGCAGCAACCACTGCAGGCGCCCCCATTTGGGAACTTCCATTGTCTGGCCAAGCACCACCGCGAGCACTTCGGCGATCGTGCCTTGCTCCACGACGAGCGTGCCATCCACATAGGCTTCGCCGAATTTGAGTTCGGGATCGAGTACGATTCCCAACTCGGCCGCGCGCGCGGTGAAACGCACCGCGACAGGTGCCCCGGTTCCATCACCGAATGTGAAGACCTTTCCGCGTGAGGTCGTGAGTTTGAACGTACCCCGTCGGATATATGACTTGAGCAGAAACTGAAGCAACCGTCCCATCGGCCGCCTCCATCACTCCAATTCGCGACTGCTGTCGGCAATTCGCCAAGAATGGCAATGCCGTGGGCGCACAAACGCTCGGATCTAGGTATTTAATCAAAGTTCCAGTGCCCCAGCAATGCCGTAACGCGCAAATCCGCCATTCGTTCGGCTAAGGGTCACATTTCCGAAATAATGAGCTATCAAGACGCTGAATCAGTAGGCGCGGTTGGGCGGCAGGGCGGAGCGAAGGGATTAGTGGCTATGAAAGCGCTACGCGGCAGCATTCGCGCGATGATCGGAGTTCTGGCTCTTTGCATCAGCGGTGCGGCGGGGGCCCAGGAAAATCTGGATCAGGGCAAGAACCCGGCCCAACTTTTCGCTTCCGATTGCGCGATCTGCCACAAATCGCCGCAAGGTCTTGCCAAGTCTGGTGGGATATTGGGGCTCGATAGCTTCCTGCGCGAGCACTATACCGCCAGCAAGGAAACGGCGACGGCCATTGCGGGCTATCTGAAATCAATGGGTAGCGGCCCGGCTGCACCAGCCCGCGCAGTCAAGCGGACTGCGAAGGGCGACGAGAAGGCCAAACCTGACGATAAGAAAAAGCCTGGAGGCACGCCTGGTGAGGCGAAGGGGGGCGAAAAGAAGCCCGAAGCGACTGCAAGTGAGCCAAAATCTTCGGAGCCTAAGCCCGCCGAAGCGAAGCCCTCCGAGATCTTGGCACCCGAGCCGAAACCCACCGAAGTAAAACCGAGCGCGCCTGCGGCCAGCGAAACAAAGCCTGCCGAAGGCGGCAAGCCCGAGAAGTCAGACTAGCGGTCCGCCGCCGCTCACGCTTCTTCGGTCTTCTTCTTTTTGGCTCTGGGTTTCTTGGCGGGCGCTTCGCCGCCTTCAGCTTTTTCAGTCTCTGTCGTCTCGCCTTCTGGCTCCTCGCGGCCACGGCGGGCTTTCACCGCTTCAGGCTCGAACATGGCTTCAGCGACGGCTGTGGCGGCAGCAGCTTCCTCTTCAGCCTCCGTACGTCGCACGGTGACGTCCTCGCCGCGGGCTATCCGTTCGGCTTCGTCGGCGCTACGCGCCACCGTAACCATAATGGCAACCTCGACCTCCGGGTGGAGCGCCAGCGGAACCTTGTACTGGCCAATCGTCTTGATAGGCGCATTGAGTACGATCTGTGATCGGCCGACGTCGGTGCCGCCCGTGTTAATCAGGGTCGCAATGTCACGAGTCGAAACCGAACCGAACAATTGTCCCGACTCGCTCGCTTGCCGCAAGACCACATAGGTCTTGCCATCAAGCTTGCCAGCGAGCTTGCCGGCCTCGCCCTTCATTTCGAGATTGCGGGTGTGAAGTTCGGACTTCATCTCCTCGAACCGCTTCTTATTGTCGGCTGTCGCCCGCAGTGCTTTGCCCCGCGGCAATAAGAAGTTGCGGGCAAAGCCGTCCTTCACACGCACGACATCGCCCATTTGGCCGAGCTTGCTAATACGCTCAAGCAGGATCACTTCCATTTTCGTTACTCCTCAATCTGAACTTTGGTTGTCGGTGATAATTTCGATCTCATGAAAGGGCAGGTGGTCCGCGTTTGCGCGCGATGCGCCCACGCAAGTCGATAGCGGTGTCGAGAAGTCCAAGCAGACAGAGCGCCAAAATTGGCCAACCGAGCAGAATCACCACCGCATAGGCGAGACTGAGCACAAGTGTGCGAATACTCATGCCCTGCGTAATGGTGTGCAGCACTGCAAAGCCGAGGACACCGTAAGCCAGCAGAAGACTCGCAGAAAATACACCGGCGACGATGCCGAGCATTCCGTCGACAAAGCTCAGGACGATCGCGGTGGCGAGTGCGGCCATTACCATTGGTGGAAAAGTTATCGTCGAAAGCTGGGGCCACGGCCGTACCAGCGTGCCGGAAAACTTCACTACGCGGGCGGCGAGCCAAAGGTTGAAAAGATTGGTGATCGTGGCGAGCACCGCCGCTGCTGGCGGTATGACGTTGACCAGAAAATCGATCAGCCGATCGATGTTCGTAACCCCCGGCAAATTAACCGGCGCGTCGGCCGGTGTCCCCGTCTCCGCGCGTAGAATAGTGGCGAGCGCGCCGCGCAAACCTGCACGGAAACTTTCGGCGTCGGCGCCGAAATTTGGAATGGCTACCAGTACAACGAAGGCCGCGAGAAGCGCTGCCCAAATGACGAGGCGGCCTGGCGGATACCATTCGAGCGCCGTCCCGCTCTGACCATTGGTGGTGTTAGGCGCGCCCGGGCGAGCCAGCATCGCGAGATAGCCGAGCCACCATGCGGGAATGCCGGCGCCTGCGAGGAATGCAAACAGGAATACGGCGCCGAACACGATCCCGAGCGCAAGTGCACCAGTCGCTGCTGCAATAAGTGCCGCCCAGTGAGTCCAGCCCAGTCCGGCAATGAGGATCGGCAATGGCGCGAGATAGAATAGCGGTATCGACAACCATACGCCCGAAGTCACCGAGGCGAACAGCAATGCCGCCGCGGCTCCGGCACTAACGCCAACGATTGCGAACTGCATCATCACGAGCTGTCCCGCTCCTTATTGAGCGGTTAGAGACGGGACCTAAGTCCGCCCCAACCATCGGCTTCCGGGTTGTCCCGAAAGCCTCGCTATCAACTTATTGTATCACGTAAGGCAGCAGGCCGAGAAAGCGCGCGCGTTTGATTGCTTGTGCCAATTCACGCTGTTTTTTCGCCGACACCGCAGTGATACGGCTTGGTACGATTTTGCCGCGCTCTGACACGTAACGCTGCAACAGTTTCACGTCCTTGTAGTCGATCTTTGGCGCATTGGCGCCAGAGAAGGGGCAGGTCTTGCGGCGGCGGAAGAACGGGCGGCGCGCGCCACCAGCTTGCGATCCAAAAGCCATGGTCTATTCCTCCACCGCGGCGACGACTGCCAGCTCGACATCGTCTTCGGCGTCGTCGCGGCGTGGACGGCGCTCACCGCGTCCGCCGCGATCGCCGCGTTCGTCGCGGTCACGATCTGACTTGCGCATCATCGCAGAGGGGCCTTCCTCGTGCGCCTCGACGCGAATGGTGAGGTAGCGCAGCACATCTTCGTTGAGCCGTTCCTGGCGCTCGATCTCGTTGAGCGCAGCCGGCGGCGCGTCAACATTGAGCAGCGTCATGTGCGCCTTGCGATTCTTGCGGATGCGGTAGTTGAGGGATTTCAAGCCCCAGTATTCATTCTTGGTGATTTTGCCCCCCAGTTGGCCGATGACGCCGGACAATTGTGTGGTCAATTCCTCGACCTGCTGCGCGCTCAGGTCTTGGCGCGCGAGGTAGACGTGTTCGTACAACGGCATGAAATGCCTTTCCCTTGTTCAAGTCCGTGTCCTCGATCCCGGCGCGAAGCCCCTCGAGCCCTTCGGGGAAAGGCTCGAATGCTCTGAAGGCGGAAGCACGGGACGACGAGCCCAACAGGCCCTACTGGCTAATAAACTGCGATCAGCCAGCCGTCCGTTCAGCTCCCAACCAGGATCGACGGAGCGCGCGGTTTATAGGGGGTTTTCGCAAAAACGCAAGGCAAAACAGGCTGCTTCGAAATGCGGTGGCAATTCGGGCGGTTGGCGGCCGCTCTTTTCGCTCAGGCGGTACCCGGTTCTAAAACAACGCTTTGCAGCCGGTCGGCGAGTTTGACAGCGAGATCGGCGCCCTCGCGGATATGGCGTGCGGTATCGGCATTCTGATCGCTCTCCCGACGTATCTTTTCCAGGGCTTCGAGCAGCCGATCGAGATGCCGCGCCAGGAACTCTTGGCGAAAGGCCGGGTCATTGCGCGCCCGTGTGAGTTCGTTCTCGGTGACCAGATCGCTCATCGCTTGGGCCTTGAAAGGATGCGATTATCCTAGCGGAAGGAGGGTTGTCGTCTGGTTACCGGTAGCGGGCCAACTTGACAGAACCGGCAACGGGGTGTCTTTCGGCCCGATTTCGTCGCGTGGGTAAAATTTACAGGCAAGATATGGCGGTCGCTTTCGTTTTTCCGGGACAAGGCAGTCAGACGGTTGGGATGGGCAAGTCGCTTGCGACGAATTTTACGGCCGCGCGGCAGGTGTTCGACGAAGTGGATAGCGCTCTTGGCAGCAAGCTCAGTGCCATTATTTTCGAAGGGCCTGCTGACACGCTCACGCTTACCGAAAATGCACAGCCGGCGCTTATGGCGGTCTCGCTCGCGACTTTGCGTGTGTTGGAAGCAGAAGCCGGGGTCAATCTGGCACATGATGCGCAGTTCGTTGCCGGTCATTCTCTTGGCGAATATTCGGCCTTAGCGGCGGCCGGCGCATTCACAATTGCGGACGCGGCGCGCCTGTTGCGTACGCGTGGGCAGGCAATGCAAAAGGCAGTCCCGGTCGGTGTCGGTGCCATGGCAGCTTTGATAGGTCTTGAATTTGATGCGGCGTCAGCGGTCGCGGCTGAAGCCGCGCAGGGCGAAGTATGTCAGGCTGCTAACGACAATGGTGCGGGTCAGGTCGTCGTATCTGGTAGCAAAGCGGCGGTCGAGCGCGCCGTAGAAATCGCCAAGGCCAAAGGTGCCAAACGCGCAATGTTGCTGCCAGTCTCCGCTCCCTTCCATTGTGCGCTGATGCAGCCTGCTGCGGATGTGATGGCCGCCGCGTTGGCAAAAGTATCGGTCAAACCGCCTGTCGTGCCGGTCGTCGCCAATGTTCTGGCCCGGCCGATCAGCGAGCCGGCCGAGATTGCGCGCGCACTCGTTGCGCAAGTGACCGGGACCGTACGCTGGCGCGAGTTGGTTGTGTTCATGGCAAACACCGGCGTCACCAAGTTCTACGAGATTGGCGCCGGCAAGGTGTTGAGTGGACTGATCAAGCGCCTTGCTGAGGGCGCCTCCGCGACCGCGATCGGCAATCCAGAGGACGTCGCCGCCTTCAAGGCGGGCAGGAGCGCATGATGTTCGACCTGAACGGAAAGACTGCGCTGGTAACCGGCGCAAGCGGCGCGCTCGGTGGGGCGATCGCACGCGCACTTCATGCACAGGGAGCGACTGTCGCGATCTCCGGCACGCGCAAGGATGCTCTCGATGCTCTCGCGGCTGCGCTGGGCGGCCGTGTGCATGTGCTGCCATGCGATCTCGCGGACAAGGATGCGGTCGAAGCGCTGGTGCCGAGCGCGGAAGAAAAAATGGAGAAGCTTGATATTCTGGTCGCGAATGCTGGCGTCAACCGGGATAACCTGTTCGTGCAATTGCGCGACGAGGATTGGGACAAGGTGATCGCCGTAAATCTGACCGCCACATTCCGCCTGACTCGTGCTGCGGTGTCGCGCATGATGCGCCGCCGATGGGGCCGCGTGATTGCGATCTCGTCAGTGGTGGGTTTCACCGGTAATCCCGGACAAGGCAATTACACTGCCTCCAAGGCTGGCATGGTCGGCATGATCAAGTCGGTGGCGGCCGAATACGCCAAGCGCAACATCACCGCCAATTGCATTGCGCCCGGTCTGATCGCGTCCGCCATGACCGAGAAACTCAACGAGAAGCAGAGAGAGGCTATTCTTTCCCGCATTCCTGCTGCCAAGCTCGGAACTCCCGAAGATGTGGCAGCAGCCGCAGTTTTTCTGGCCTCGAACGAGGCCGCTTACGTCAATGGGCAGACCATCCACGTCAACGGTGGAATGGCCATGATCTAGCGCGCGATCGAAAAATGGGGACTGGTTTCCGGGAAAGATCATGCGCAAATAGGAGCTGGAAATGCCGGGTTTTCGGGGCTTGCTCGCTACGTTTTCGCGCGCTAGTCAACGCATTTGAAGTATGGTAACCGAGCTTCGGCCCGGCTGGGGCGGCTGATAGCGGGAGTCGCGCGCGATATTCCGCGATTGGGGATCGTCTCAACACCGTATTCACGACGAGGCTGTACCGCGATGGTTGCAATCTGAACTTGGGTTGCAGCCCAATCTAAAAAGCACGAGGTTGGAACGATGAGTGACATTGGCGAGCGGGTGAAAAAGATTGTCGTGGAGCACCTGGGCGTAGAGCCTGACAAGGTGACCGATCAAGCAAGTTTCATCGACGATCTTGGCGCCGACAGTCTCGACACCGTCGAGCTCGTGATGGCCTTCGAAGAGGAATTCGGCTGCGAAATTCCCGATGATGCCGCCGAGACCATTCTGACCGTCGGCGACGCGGTCAAATTTCTCGAAAAGAACGCTAAAAGCTGAGCACACGCGTCACGCCGCTCCTCAATCGCTTCGCGTGTCATTGGATTATGAGCTGTGCGCAGTGCAGCGGCGCGAATAATTTCGCTCGGAGCCGCCCATGAGACGTGTCGTCGTCACCGGAATGGGAATGCTCACGCCGCTCGGTTGCGGCGTGGAGCCGACTTGGACGCGCTTGATCAAAGGCGAAAGCGGCGCCAAGAAGATCGACAGTTTCGACGTTTCCGACATCGCCTGCAAAATCGCCTGTATGATCCCACGCGGCGACGGTTCGGGCGCCACATACAATTCAGACCAATGGATGGAGCCGAAAGAGCAGCGCAAGGTCGACGAATTTATCGTGTTTGCAATGTGCGCAGCGCGCCAGGCACTCGACGACGCGGGCTGGCACCCGAAAAGCTATGACGAGCAGACCACTACGGGTGTCCTGATCGGATCCGGTATCGGCGGGATCGAGGGGATAGCGGAAACCGCCATCGCACTGCATGAGAAAGGCCCGCGGCGTGTGTCGCCATTCTTCATCCCGGGTCGAATCATCAATCTCGCCTCCGGCTTTGTGTCGATCGCATTTGGCCTGAAAGGGCCGAACCATGCGGTGGTCACCGCATGCTCGACCGGCGCTCACGCCATCGGCGATGCCGCCCGGCTGGTAGCGCTCGGCGATGCCGAAGTAATGGTGGCGGGCGGAGCTGAGTCGCCGGTCAATCGCATTTCCCTGGCTGGGTTTTCAGCACTGCGCGCGCTTTCAACCAATTTCAACGACGACCCAACTCGTGGCTCACGTCCTTATGACAAGGACCGCGATGGATTCGTCATGGGAGAAGGTGCGGGCGTCGTGGTGCTGGAAGCACTCGATCACGCCAAGGCGCGCGGCGCGAAGATTTATGGCGAACTCATCGGTTATGGCCTGTCGGGCGATGCCTATCACATCACTGCACCGGCGCCGGACGGCGATGGCGCGGTGCGCTGCATGAATGCCGCAATTCGGCGCGCCGGGATTACGGCTGGCGACATTGACTACATCAACGCACACGGCACCTCGACGCCGCTCGGCGACGAGATCGAGCTCGGTGCCGTCCAAAAGTTGGTCGGCAAAGCCGCAGGTCGAATGTCTATGTCATCGACAAAATCTTGCATTGGCCATCTGCTCGGAGCTGCCGGCGCGGTCGAGGCTATCTTTTCGATCCTGGCAATTCGTGATGGGGTTGTTCCGCCCACGATAAATCTTGATAACCCATCGGTAGATACGCCGATCGATTTGGCTCCGCACAAGGCGCGCAATAGGAATATCGACATCGCACTGTCGAATTCATTTGGGTTCGGCGGGACAAATGCCTCACTGATTTTCCGCCGCTATGTGAACTAGGAGCCTGCGTCGGCGATCGCCCCCAAGCTTTCGCCACAATTTTTTCTAACGTACGCGAACGGTTGAAGGATTCCTCGTCGCCGCGGGGTGTTGCGACAAGGGTAGGTTGTTTGTGCTGATTGCGGGAGCGGACTAAGTGAGTTCAGATCTGCCGACGGGCGGCGACAACAACGGTACGCCGGCCGGGAAACCTCCCGTGCCGCGCAGCCCCCGCGCGGCACTTGAGCCGGAACGGGTACCGGTTCCGACGCGCCGCTCGCGCCGTGTGCGCCACCCGCTGGTCGTTGTCGGAAATGCTATTTTTACGCTGCTAGTGGTGGTTTCAATCGCGGTCGGCGTGGGGCTGTATTTCGGCAAACAGCGGTTCGAAGCGCCTGGTCCGCTTGCCGACGACAAAGTCGTCAATATTCCACGCGGTCTCGGCATTCGTGACATTGCGGATCTGTTGCAACGGGAAGGAGTGATTGACCAGCCGTACGTGTTTATGGGTGGCGTTATCGTTCTCAAAGCGCGCGGCGAACTTAAGTATGGCGAATACCAGTTTAGCAAGCACTCCAGCCTCGCCGACGTGGTCGATACCATCATTGAAAGCAAAGTGGTGCAGCATGCCTTTACTGTCCCCGAAGGCCTCACCTCCGAACAGATTGTTGCCCGTCTCCTGGAGACCAACACGCTCTCTGGTAAAATTAATGAAATTCCTCGCGAAGGCACGTTGCTGCCGGAGACCTACAAATACACCCGCGGCGTGACGCGTGAGTTGATCATCCAGCGCATGCAACAGGCGCACCGGCATGTTCTGCAGGAGGTGTGGGAACACAAATTGCAGGACTTGCCCGTCAAAACGCCCGAGCAGTTGGTCACGCTTGCTTCGATCGTGGAAAAGGAAACCGGCAAGCCGGACGAGCGCACACGGGTCGCGGCCGTCTTCGTCAACCGGCTCAAGAGCAGGATGCGGCTGCAGTCGGATCCGACCATTATTTACGGGCTAACCGGTGGCAAAGGTGCGCTGGGCCGCCCCATCCTGAAGAGCGAGATCGAGCAAGCGACACCGTACAATACCTATGTAATCGACGGGCTCCCGCCCGGGCCTATAGCCAACCCCGGCCGCGCTTCGCTCGAAGCCGCCGCAAATCCTGCGCGCACCAAGGAGCTTTATTTCGTGGCCGATGGGACCGGCGGCCATGTGTTCTCGGAAAACTATGCCGAGCACCAGAAAAACGTCGCACGCCTGCGCGGGATCGAGCATGCCAATGACAATGGTAGTGCACCGCCAGCCTCAACCACGCCTCCCGCAAATGGCACAGCGAACGGCGCAAAGCCGTAGGCTTGTGACGTTAACCTCGCGCGGCTAAGGTCGCCGCACTTTCGGACCGGCAACAACAAGAGATCGACTCCATGGCTCTCTCGAGCATGACCGGCTTTGCTCGTGGCCACGGCGTCGCCGGCGCCTATGCGTGGAGCTGGGAGATCAAGTCGGTTAACGCCAAGGGTCTTGATGTGCGCTTCCGCCTGCCACCGGGATGGGATGCGGTCGAGGTACCTGTGCGCACGCGCGCCACGGAAAAGCTTTCACGCGGCACCGTCTATGCCAATCTCACCGTCGAGCGCAAAGGCGTGCAGGCAACCGTGAAGATCAATGAGCCGGTGCTCGCCGCGGTGCTGTCGACGCTCAAGACACTTTCCGGAAAGGTCGACGCTGCTCTGCCTAGTCTTGATGGAATTCTGTCGCTCAAAGGCGTGATCGAAGTCACTGAGGAAGATGAACGCGAGGAGGACCATCGCGCCGCGGAAGCTGCGATCGTTGCTGGCTTTGAGCAAGCTTTGGCTGCGCTAGTAACGATGCGGCGCGGAGAAGGTGCGACGCTTGGCCGTCTCCTTTCGGGCAGGCTTGATGAAATCGCGACACTAAGTGGACGGGCTGAGGCTGCGCCGGGACGCAAGGCGGAGGCAATCAAGGCGCGGCTGGCGGAGCAAGTAAAGATATTGCTCTCGGCGTCCGAACGCTTCGATTCCGACCGCCTGCATCAGGAGGCAATCCTTCTTGCCGCCAAGGCTGATATCCGTGAGGAGCTGGACAGGCTTGCCTCGCATGTGACGCAGGCGAAGAAGCTACTTGCTGGCGGAGGCGCTATCGGTCGCAAACTCGATTTTCTGGCGCAGGAACTGCACCGCGAATCGAATACGCTGACCGCGAAGGCCAATGATGTGGACCTGACCAATATCGGGCTCGAGCTTAAAAGCGTGGTCGAGCAATTCCGCGAACAGGTGCAGAACCTGGAGTGACCTGAGATGGCGCAGCCAGTTCAAACCGAAACTGCCGCCACCCGACGCGGATTAATGCTAGTTCTGTCGTCGCCGTCAGGCGCGGGGAAAACCACGCTGTCACGCAAATTGCTAGACGAGGACAAGGGGGTCACGCTCTCGGTGTCGGTGACGACCCGAAAGATGCGTCCCGGCGAAACAGAGGGCCGCGACTATCATTTTATTGATCGCAAGCGTTTCGATGAGCTGATTAGGAAGAATGAGTTGCTTAAATTGGCCGAGGTGTTCGACAATTTTTATGGCACTCCGGCCAAGCCCGTAATGGATGCGCTCGCCGCCGGCCGCGACGTCCTGTTCGATATCGACTGGCAAGGCACACAGCAGCTGCGTGACAAGGCGCGCAACGATCTCGTGACGGTGTTCGTGTTACCGCCGTCGATTCCGGAATTGGAGCGACGGTTGCACACGCGAGCCCAGGATGACTATGAAACCATTCATCGCCGCATGGCGAAAGCTGCGGACGAGATGAGCCATTGGGCTGAGTACGATTACGTGGTGGTCAATCGCGATGTCGGCAAAGCCTTCGAAGACGTGAAGGCGATCCTTTCCGCTGAGCGCCTCAGGCGCGCGCGTCAGCCCGGGCTCTACGACTTCGTGCGCGGTTTGCAGGCGAAGCTCTAAGCAGTCAGTACAATGCGGCCGACGATTCGTCCGCCGCGCAGGTCGTCGAGTGTCGCCGACGCTTGATCGAGTGGCCTCTCGGCGATCGGCGGCGGCGCTATTTTCTTACCGCGCACCAGGTCGAGCAGTTCACGCGCTTCGGCCAGCGTGCCGGTCATGATGCCTTCGATTGTCATCGCTTTGAGCGGAAACATAGCAACAGCGGTCGAATAGGCACCACCGATCAGGCCGGTGACGACAACCTTGCCGCCTTTCGCCAGCACGCCGGTGGCGAAATTCAACGATGCATCGGAGCCAGCGAAATCGCAGGCAGCGTAGATGCCGCCACTCGCCTTCAACAGGGCTTTGCGAGCACTCGGATCGGAAGGATCAAACGCTTCCGCCGCGCCTGCGGCGAGCGCTGCCTCGCGTTTTTTCGGGTCGATGTCGGCGACGTATGGCGCCCCGCCATACATGGCACGCGCAAGCGCAAGGCCCATTAGGCCCACCCCGCCTAAGCCGACCAGCAAAAGCGGTGCGCGCGGCGCCCGGTCCGAAAGCCGCTTGAGCGCGGCGTAGGCAGTCAGTCCCGAGCACATCAACGCGCCTGCATAGGAGGACAACAGCGGTGCATAGTCCAAGAGATAGCGTGGATGCGGCACGAGCACATGCGTCGCAAAGCCACCATCGACGGTGACACCGAGATGACGCGGTGCCGTGCAGATGTTTTCGTCGCCGGCTCTACATGCAGCGCATTGCCCGCAACCGATCCATGGATAGACCGCGACGTTGGTGCCTGTTGTTACGTCGGCATCTGGCCCCACGCTTTCGACTACGCCCGCGATTTCGTGTCCGAGAGTGAAAGGAAGTGTGCGGCCGCGCGCACGTCGAGTTTCTTGCCGTCACCGAGAACGAAGTAGCCATCCTGCATGTGAAGGTCGGAATGGCAGACACCACAGCGTTCAACCCGCACCAGCACCTCGCAGCCTTGCGGCCGCGGCGTGTCCACAACGCTTTCGCATAGGGGTGCGGCGTAAGTGATCAATGATTGGCGGTACATTCGCATCGCGAGCAATCTATCACGAAGGCTTTTTCACCTGCTCGACGAAAATTCGCGCCAGTGCGACAAAGCCCTCAACCGGGATTTCCTCCGCCCGTGCGGTCGGTTCGATCCCTGCCTCAGTGAGCAACGCGATTGCGTCGACGCCCAGTGTCTTCAGGCTTTGCCGGAGCATCTTGCGCCTCTGGCCGAAGGCAGCCTCAGTCACGCGTTGTAGAACAGCGGAGTCACAGGCCAGTGGCACCTGGCGTGGAGTTAGGCGCACGACCGAGGACGTCACCTTGGGCGGTGGGACGAAGGCCGATCGCGCGACGTCGAATAAAATCTTCGCTTCTGTACGCCAGCCGGCCAGTACCGACAGACGCCCGTAGGATTTGCTGCCCGGTGCGGCGGCGATGCGTTCGGCCACTTCGCGCTGGAACATCAACAACAATGAGTCATACCAGGGTGGCCACGGCTCCGCAGTGAGCCAGTTAACCAGCAGAGCGGTAGCGATATTATAGGGCAAGTTCGCCACGACGCGCGCACGTTCTGGGCCAAGGTATTCGCGCGGATCTGTGCTGAGCGCGTCGCCGGCAACAATCTCGAGTCGTCCGGGATAACGCGCCGAGATTTCTTCCAGCGCCGCGGTTGCGCGTTGGTCGCGTTCGATCGCTACGACGCGGCGCGCACCAAGCGCGAGCAGCGCTCGCGTAAGTCCGCCGGGGCCGGGGCCGATTTCGACCACAGTGATATTTTCAAGCGGCTCGGCCGCCCGGGCAATGCGCGCGGTCAGATTGAGGTCGAAAAGAAAATTCTGCCCAAGGGATTTTTTGGGCGTAAGGCCGTGACGGCGGATGACCTCGCGGAGCGGCGGCAAATCGTCAATTTGCGCCATTACTTTGCGGGCACAAGTGCTGGTGCGGCCGCCGACAGGCGCGCAGCGAGCGCAAAAGCCGCGACCAGGCTCGACGGGTCCGCTGTACCTTTGCCAGCGATATCGAAGGCGGTGCCGTGGTCCGGTGATGTGCGCACAAACGGCAATCCTAGCGTCACGTTTACAGCGTGATCAAAGGCCAGGGTCTTGATCGGGATCAGCGCCTGGTCGTGATACATGCACAACGCTACGTCGTAGGCCGCGCGCGCTCTCTCATGAAACAATGTGTCGGCGGGCAACGGTCCAACTGCGTCGATGCCTTCTGCCCGCAACCTTTTCACAGCGGGTGCCACGATAGTCCCATCTTCCTCGCCGAGCGCGCCTTCCTCACCGGCATGCGGGTTAAGGCCGGCAACTGCGATGCGTGGACGGGAAATGCCGAAGCGGGCGCTGAGATCGCGCGCGACGATCCGACCCGTTTCCGCCACCAACTCGGAGGTGAGTTGTGTGACCACATCTCTGAGCGGCAAATGGATTGTCACCGGCACCACCGCGAGCTCGGGCGACCACAGCATCATCACTGGCTTTGCGGCTTTGCCCGTCGCTTCTTGTGCGAGTCTGGCGAGGAACTCGGTATGGCCTGGCTCGGCAAAACCAGAGCGGTAGAGCACGTTCTTGGCCACAGGATTGGTGACGATAGCGGCAGCATTTCCTGCCAGCACGTCAGCCACGGCGTGGCGGATGGAGGCGATAGCGGCCGGCGCGCTCGAAGTGTCGGGTTTGCCGGGCGCGGCGGTAACGGGGGTATCGAGTGGTACGATCGGCAAGGCGCGTGGAAAAGTGTCGATTGCCTGCGCCGGAGCCACGACTCTTACCGCGATGTCCAGGCCGAGCAGACGGGCACGGCGATCAATGAAGTCCGGATCTCCGATGAGATAAAACGGCGATAGCCGGAGTTCTGTTCGCCGACGCCAAAGTTGAATTGTCAAATCTGGACCGATGCCGGCGGGTTCGCCGAGCGTCAACGCAAGCGGAAGGGCCTCGGCGTCGCTCATTTGACGTTCTTGTATTCGATCATCGCCTGCTTGCGAATTTCTTCCAGAAATTTCTTGGATTCCGATTCAAATCGTTTGATGAAAATCTGTTCACGCGTTTCACGTTTGAGCGGAGACTCCGCAGCGCTCTCCTTTTTGCTGCATACCGCAAACATTTGCAGGCCCTGGGCCGTCGCTTCGGGTGTGGTCAGGTGGCCGACTGGAACGTTACCGAGCACCTCCCGCAATTGGGGCGTGAGATCGGACGAGTTTCTGGTGATTGGATCGCGCACCGCTACATCGCGCAGTCCGCGCGCCATGGCCAAGCCTTCGGTGCAGGCGACGAAGCGGCCACGAAGATTTTCAGCTTCGCTGCGTTTGGCCGCGAGCGTAGCCTCGTCTGAACCACGCGCGACCACAATCATCACCGGATACAGCGTATAAACATAGCCGACCGCTCCGGTGTCATTTTCATTCCGTTCTTTGAGCGCATTAGCGACGTCGCTGTCGCCAACTTGGAGCGTCGAATTATATTTACCGCGGATCAGCTGTTGCCACGTCAGCTCGGCACGAAGGCGTGCCTTGACGGTATTCGGAGAAATGCCAGCGCGTTCCAGAACCTGGCCAAATTGCTCGGGAGTAATGTGCTGTCGGGTAGCCATGTTCTCGAATGCGCTATTGACTTCGGTGTCACCGACATCGAGCCCATAGACTTTGGCACGGGAGATTTTGAGACGATCGTCGATCAGGTCATTGATAATTTCTTGACGTGTCGGCTGCTTGTGGGTTGAGCTAAAAACCAGCTTCGTGCGCTGCTGAATATCGTATTCGGTAATCGGCGAGCCGTTAGCGATGACGACCACTTGCGCGTGCGCCGCTATCGGCGCGACCAGGGCCAACGCGACAACGGCACCCATCAATCGACGGCGGTATGCTCCGATTCTCAAGCTTATTCTCGGCATTCCAATGTCCACTCTAGATTTCCGGAGGCGGCCGATTTTAGTTTGGCGTCGCCCGGCCGACCGCCTGTGTCGCCGACGTGCCGCCCAGCGTGCGCAGGCTCAGCTGCAGCATGATCGTATGATTGGCCTGAACGTTTCCGCTGTAAGTGTAATTCGTAATATAGTTCAGGCCCAAGATGAGGCAATCGTCGACATAGCCGAGCCCAATGCGGGTCTGATCGAATTTTCCGGCGTTGATGTCGTAGCGCGCAGCACCCAACATTACCCAATTCGCGTCGAGCTTGACTGTCCCGGTTCCCAATATGCCTTGGTGGCGGTCGAGGAAGCCCATTTCAGGCTGCGCGGCATAATCGCCGTAAAGGAGACTGCCGCTCCAGCGGTCGAAGCTGGCGCGGGCTTCGAGTTCAAATCGCTGAACGGTGAAACGATCGTTGTCGAAGCGGAAGCGCGACGTGAACGTGTATGTGCTGTTCGGCTGGTACGATACGCGGGCCACATAGTCTGATGCCGTCGTATCGAGGCCGGTTTCGGAGGCCGGTATTGGTCGTGCCGCCGTATGCAAAAGAGTTCTGTCCAAACAGGCTGTAGGACTGGCCGAACAATGCATTGATGAAGCCGCCTTGATTGATTTGCGCGGTGTATTGCAGGCCGTAATTGGCGCGGCCACCGCCTTCGACGCGATCCCAACCGGAGAACTTATCGACGCGGAACAGGTTGCTATCGTCATATGTCAGGCTTTGCGCATCTTCGGTTGGCCAGCGCCCGATTTGCGATTCGTTCGGACGCACGATCACCTGAGCGATCGGTTCGACAGTTTGGGTGCCCCATGATTCTATGCTGATGAAAGGATAGCGGTACTCCAGCCCAATGGTCGGCATGGCGCGTACCAAATTGGTGTCGCCGGTATTGATGAAGTTGGATACGCCGGGATCGTTGTTGATCCGCATAGAACCCGCGTCGACGCGTACCGAAGCGAAAGGCGTGAATACCTGGCCGAACTGGTCGGTAATGCTGCGCCGCCAATCCATCTCTGCCGAGAAGCGGCTGTAGATGCCGGGAAAACCGCGCAGCAAGCAGTTCGTCGAATTCTTGATCGCGGGATTGGCGGTCTGCGTGCACGTGCCGTTAGCGAGTGCGCTCTGCGTGATCGGATCGAACTCGGCTGCATTGCGGCTCAGGCTGGTAAAGTTGAGCCGATAGCCGAGTTCGCCGCCGAGTATCGGACGGTCAAAGACGTAGTTGTAGTCGACCACGGGATGGATGACCGGGAATCTGGGTCTGTACGTCCGCTTCCGAGAAGCCGAGATAATAAATAGCGCGGGCGTCGAAATAGCTGCGATTGCCTTTACCGGATATGAAAGCCTGCGATACGGCTTCCATCGTCGGATTCTGGAACGTATCGGTGGCGTGGTATTGCGAAAGACGCGGGTTGTAGTCTTGTAGGAATGTTCGATCAGACAGCAACGTGCCGTCCCAACCCCACACCCACTTGTCGTTAAGCGCAAACAATCCGTTGCTTTCCAAACTTCCACGCCAGTCGCGGAAGCCTGGCGTTGTGGAGCCGTCGCTGCGCTGGAAGTAATCCTTGTCAAACTGATAGATGCCCGCGCCGCGGATTGAATAGGCGCCGTTCACGAGTCGCTGACGGAACTCGCCTTGTAGCAGCGGCCCCTGCTTGGTCGTGATCAGCGGCGCGAATGTGGCATCGTAGTCGGGTGCCAACGCCCAGTAGTAGGGAATTTCGAGCCGCGAGGCCGTAAACCGAACTCGACGCGACTGCCGGCATCAGAAAGCCAGTCTTGCGTTTAACGGTCGGGTCGGGCGCGGAGAAATACGGCAGCCATGCGAGCGGCTTGCCAAAGAATTCGAGGCGCGCGTCCTCGAAATACATCATCTTCTCGCCCTGGTCGTGAATGATGCGTGCAGCCTTCACCTGCCAGAGCGGTGGTTTCTTCGGGTCGTCCTTGCACGGCGCGCAGGCGGTGTAGACGCCGTTGTGGAAGATGGTGTAGTTGCCGCTGGTGCGCTCAGCGCGAGCGGCCGCCATGCGGGTTTGATCGGGGGAATCGAGCCGCAGTGAATCAACGAACCCGTCACGATAGTCGTCCGAGAGGTCCATGATCTCGCCATACGTGACCTTGCCGTCCTGCTCGGTCAGTCGGACGTTACCTTCGGCGTGCAGACGTTTGGTCTTCTGATCGTAGACGACCTTGTTCGCTTCAAGTGTGGAGTCGCCGTAATAAATTTGCACGCTGCCAACGGCGGCAACGCGATTATTAGCGTAGTCGTAGTCAATCTCGTTCGCTTGAACGAGCATCTGCTTCTGACCGGACTTTTCGCGGTCGATTGCAATCTGGGATTTTTTCAGCGGCGGCGGGCGGGGCGGGAATTGCAATTCCTGCGCTGGCGCTGGCGCAGACGCGATCAATCCGCCGCAAGCCAGCAGGCTGAGGACGGCGGCAATACGTGCGACGCCACGGCAAAACAGCCGCGGCGCTGATGGACGAGCGCTAACCAGCCCCGCCATCACCCGTCCTCCTGGTACAACAACGCAATAAACCCCGTCACGCCGCCGACGAGCACAGGCAACCA
This sequence comes from uncultured Alphaproteobacteria bacterium, assembly GCA_963810585.1. Classification (GTDB taxonomy): domain Bacteria; phylum Pseudomonadota; class Alphaproteobacteria; order Rhizobiales; family Xanthobacteraceae; genus Pseudolabrys. The sequence goes on along the minus strand of CAWENV010000004.1, from coordinate 811,803 downwards.
AGCCGCTGCCACAGGGTGCATCAGCTCAGCCTTGCTCAAATCCTCGGTCACTTTCGATAAAACGTAAAGCAGAAACCCCGCTGCCACGCCACTTAAAACCATCTTTTGGACCCCGCCAAAGCGGAAGAACCGTAGACTTACGGCGGCTGCAAGGAGAACCATGGCGACCAGCAAAAATGGACGTGCCAGAAGCTTCTGAAACTGCAATCTATAGCCTGCAGCGACGAGACCTGCGTGGTCCGCGATCTGGATATACTGTGGAAGTTCCCAGAACGGCACAGTTTCAGGTGTGGCAAAGCTTTCCCGTACTTGTTCCGGCGTCAGGCTCGTTTTGAGCAGGTACTCCCTTTGGTCGACTGGCAATACGGCGAGTTCATAAACGCGGGCATCACGCAGCCGCCAGACGCCGGGTTGCAGCACAGCCGCCCTGGCTTCAATACGCTGCTTGAAGTGGCCCGCTGCATCGAAGGTGAATACTGAAACGCCGTTGAGGTTGCTGCCTTGATCCCGGCTGCTTACCGCGTTGATGATCGTCTGACCGTCATCGGTGCGCTGGCTCACCCAAAATGTGCCGCCACTACGGTTGAGTGCGTTTTCAGTTTGACCAAACAATTCGGCTTCAAAGCGCTTGGAGCGCTCCTGGAGTATTGCCGAGACCGGATTGTAAATGATCGTGGCCAGGATACCGATAACGAATGCCACCAAGAGCGCCGGTGTCACGAACTGCCACGCAGACAAACCGGCCGACCGGGCAACGACCAACTCAAGGCGCCGCGACAGGTTGAGGTAACACGACATCGCACCGATCAGCACGCAAAATGGCAAAATGCGCTCAACCACTTGCGGCACGCGGTAGAAAGATGTTTTTGCAACCAGCGCCGTTGACACGTTCGGGATGTCACCGGCGCGGCGCATCAGCTCGATGTAGTCGATCAATGCGACCAGCACGAATATCCCAGCGAACACCGCCAGCACCGCGCTCAGGAAGCGCAGTCCGAAGTATCGTGCCAGTGTTCCCACGACGATCTGCATGCTGTCACATCATGGCGCGGCGAAACGCTGGCTGACGCGCTCGGTGAGCGCTGCAAGCCAGTCGGTGATGAAAGCGGGCGGCTCCAAAATCAGACCGCGGCGGATAACATACAATCCAAGGCCGAATGCAGCGGCCATCGCCAGGTATTGCAGCGACAGCATCCACGGAATGGCGGCGCCAAATACGGTGGACGCAAAGCCAATCAGACGCAGCAGAGCAACGCCGCCGATGGCACCAAGCATCGACAAAGTGCGGCTTTGCCGGGTCGTTCGTGGAGCGCCGAGATAGGCATAGGCAATCACTACGAAGGCAAGCGGATAAAACGGCGCCATCAGCCGGTCGTGCAGTTCCGCCCGGAACTGGTTAGGCTGCTCGATATAGAGCTGGTCCTTCGGATCGGGAAAAAGCAGCTGCCAAAGATAGCGCTCGCGGATTGAATATTTTACCGCTTGCGCGCCGCCCGCGAATTGCGAGAGATCGAACGCATAGCGGTCAAAAGCCACCATAGCCGGATCGCGCTGGCCGGCCTCGCGCCGTTGCACAATTCCCTTTTGAAGAACCAGGAAGGTACCGCTGTTGTTGTCCAGCAGCTCACCAATCTCCGACAGCACGGTAATGCGTTCGTTCGGATTGCGGCGGTCGTCAAGGAATATGCCCGCAAGCTGCCCATTTGAACGTCGCTCGCGAATATGGATGGTGACGCCGCTCTCGATCGTTGTGAAGCGGCCGGGCTGCACAATGCTGCTTACAACGTTGGCCCGTACTTCGGTCAGCCAATCGCGCAGCATGCGCAGACCCTTAGGCGCGAAATAGGCGCTGATCGCGCCTACCAGCACCGAGACCACGATTGCCGCAGTCATGAATGCGCGAAACACAATCCACGGCGACATGCCGGCTGCGTTCATCACGATGATTTCGGAATCATTGGACATCTTGTTGAGTACATGCGCGACCGCGATGAGCAGGGCGATCGGTGCAATCACCAAGACGAGCAGCGGAATGATCAAGCCGGTGATGCCGACAAAGACAAGAATGGTCTGGCCCTGGCTTGTCATGATGTCGATGTCACGCAGCGCTTGCGTGACCCAGATCACGGCGGTCAGACTGACCAACACGATCAGGAACGCACCCAAGGTGGTGCGAAAAATATATCGGCTGATGGACCCCATCCGCGGCATCGTCCCCTGATCCGGCACAGACCGGACCCCGCGCACGGCTCCCCACCGCACGCGAAGCGCTTTCAGCTTAAAACTCAACCCCCGTCAGCATTACCTTGATCGCCTGACAAAATGGCCGGGCAAAGGCAAAGCCGTTGAACATGCACAACAAAATGTAAACGCGAGGGCCGGCTGCAGACGTGCTTGCATGCTGTTTTCCCATGGAACCCCATGGAAATTCCCCTGCAAAATTGGCCATTTAGAGGGCCAACGCGGTAAGCATCGGGAAATTGCTCGATTTCGCACTATTGGGCTTTGCAGAGGCCTTTCCGGCGCGCCATAAGGGGCGCGGTGAGCCTTCCGACCGCCGGTTTGCCAGGAATATAGGATCCTCCATCGATGACCGCCGCCCTCAAACTCAATTTTAGCCCCTTCGGCGCCCCCGCCAAAGGCGTTCTCGTCGTGTTCTGTGACGAAAGGCTGAAATTTGGCCCGGCGACCCGCAAGGCACTTGGGTCTGCAGCGGACCTCGTGGCACGGGCCGCCAAGGCCGAACGCTTTACGGGCAAGAAAAACTCGGCATTGGAGCTGGTCTTCCCCGAAGGGCTCAAGGTTGCTCGGCTTGTTGTTGCCGGTGTCGGCAAGGTCACCGAGATCAATCCAAAGGATTTCCTCAAGCTCGGCGGTCTCGCCATGGGCAAGCTGCCGACCTCCGCCAGCGATGCCACCGTATTCGCCGAACTGCCCGGTGGTGCGATGAAATCCGAACAGGCCGCCGACCTCGCACAAGGTGTGCGTCTGCGCGCGTACGCATTCGACCGCTATAAGACAAAGCGCAAGGAGGACGAGAAGCCACTCGCGACCCGTAACGTGACGGTCGCCGTGGGAGATGTCGCGGCGGCGCGAAAGGCATTCGATCCACGCGCTGCGATTTCAGATGGCGTGCTGTTGGCGCGTGATCTGGTCAACGAGCCTGCCAACGTTCTCTTCCCGGAGGAATTTGCTCGCCGCGCGAGCGCACTGAAGAAGCTCCGCGTTACTGTTGAAGTGCTCGACATCAAGGCCATGAAGAAACTCGGCATGAACGCTTTGCTCGGAGTTGGGCAGGGTTCAGTGCGCGAGAGCCGTGTAGTCATAATGCGCTGGAACGGCGGCAAGGCGGGCGAGGCGCCGGTTGCCTTCATCGGCAAGGGTGTGTGCTTCGATACTGGCGGCATTTCTATCAAGCCGGCAGCGAGCATGGAGGACATGAAGGGGGACATGGCGGGCGCTGCCTGCGTGGTCGGATTGATGCATGCGCTCGCCGCGCGGAAGGCGCGCGTCAACGCTGTCGGAGTCATCGGTCTGGTCGAAAATATGCCGGACGGAAACGCGCAACGGCCGGGCGATATCGTCAAGTCGATGTCTGGACAAACCATTGAGATCATCAACACTGACGCCGAAGGCCGACTCGTTCTTGCCGACGTAATCTGGTACGCGGCGCAACGTTTCAAGCCAAAATTCATGGTGGATCTTGCAACTCTGACCGGCGCTATTGTGGTCGCGCTCGGGCAGGAATACGCGGGCATGTTCTGCAATAACGATCAACTCGCCGAACGCCTTACAAAGGCTGGTGCTGAGACGGGCGAACTGGTTTGGCGCATGCCACTCGCGCCTGAATACGACAAGATGATCGACTCCAAATTCGCAGACATGAAAAACACGGGTGGCAGCCGCTGGGGCGGGGCAATCACAGCGGCGCAGTTCATCAAGCGCTTCGTTGACGATAAGACGCCGTGGGCGCATCTCGATATCGCTGGCACGGGGTTTGACTCACGGCAGACCGATATCAACAAAAGCTGGGCTTCGGGCTGGGGCGTGCGGTTGCTGGATCGGCTGGTGGCTGACTACTACGAAAAGTAGGTTGAGGCGGTGAACGCGCCATGACTGAAATCCTCTTCTACCATCTGCAAGGCCAGAAGCTTGAGACTGTGTTGCCGGCGCTGCTGGAGAAATCCTTGGAACGCGGCTGGAAGGTGGTCGTGCAAGGGTCCTCGGAGGAGCGGATCGAGGCGCTCGATGCGCACTTGTGGACGTACCGCGACGACGGTTTCCTGCCACACGGCACCTGGCGCGAACCCGAGGCTGCCCTGCAGCCCGTGCTGCTCACACTCGGTGAAAACAATCCGAACGAGGCGACGGTCCGCTTTCTCATTGACGGTGCACCTATGCCGGTGGATCCGGAGCGCTATCAGCGGATTGTGCTTATGTTCGACGGTGAGGACGAGGAAGCCGTGACTACCGCGCGTACATACTGGTCTGCAGCCAAAGCGAAGGGGTTTGAGGCGACCTACTGGCAGGCGGACGAAAAAGGCCGCTGGGCAAAGAAGGCGTAGGCCTCGATATCGGCGAGAGCAAATGGTGGACTAAGCCAATGCGCTGTCGGCCAATGGCCGATATTGATGGTAACCCTTTGGACGACCAAGACTTGCCGCGCGCCATGGTGATGACGCAAAATACGTATTAAGGGACAAGCGGATACATCAATCGGGGATAGCCGTTTTGCCGCGCCATAGCGTCCATCTGAGCATTGCGCTCGCCTGCGCTGCGGCCCTCGCCGTCGCTGGCTGCAAGAATTCAGCGGAAGTGTTCCAGGACCAGAACGACGGTGGCTGGTTCTCCAAACGCTTCGATGCATTCGCGAAGCCGGACTGGGCACGGCCAACCGCCAACAAGAGTATCGACCTCGGCCCGCAAGGGCCGGTGGGACCCGAGGATATGGTGGCTGCAGACGGACGCTGCGCACCACCGACCGCAGCACTCGCGCAATCACCTGAGGCAACACCTGCGGCCGCTGAACCGCCACAGCCCGCCGACCGCGCGGTTGGATCGGTTGCAGGCGATCTGGCCGGCGCGCCAATGCCGGCTTCTACACGGGCGTCCGCCTCGCCCGGCCAAGGGCTGCAACGTTTGGAGCCGACGACTGGCCCGACGGTTTCCGGCGGCATCGGGCTCGGTATGACCGAGTGCCAAGCGGTTCAGCGCGCGGGCTCTCCGAACAATGTGGCGATCGGTGCCACCGAGAAAGGCGAGCGCAAGGTCGTGCTCACTTACCTCAGCGGGCCTTGGCCTGGAATTTACACTTTTACCGGCGGCCGTTTGAACGTCGTTGACCGCGCCCCCGAGCAGCCGAAGCCGGCCAAGGCAGCGCCAAAAAAGAAAAAGCCGGTTCAGCCGAAAACCGCAACCTAGAAATTTGAGCGCAACTCCGGCCAGAGAGATTGGCCAAACCGACTTCAGTCGAAATTTCAGGCGGTCTCGAGCGCGGCGCTGGCCGCAAGCCATTCCTCTTCCGCTTTGGCGAGTGCGGCAACAACATTCGCTCGCGTCTTTGAGAGATCTGCGGCGCGTGTCGGATCCCGCGTAAACAAATCACCGTCGGCGAGCGTAGCGTCGAGCTTTTGAAGCTGGCGCCCCAATTGCGCCATCTGGACCTCCGCTTGCGAAACACGCTTGCGCAAAGGAGCGGTTTCGGCGCGCTTGTCCGCGGCAACGCGACGAGCCTCGGCGCGATCCGGTTGCAACGTCGCTTTGCTCGCACTGGCATTGCGATCTCCGCGATCGGACAAAACGTTGCGCCGATAGTCGTCAAGATCGCCGTCGAACGGTGTGACTTTTCCGCCTTGGACCAGCCACAGCCGGTCGGCGCAAGCCTCCAGCAGATAGCGGTCGTGCGAAACCAGGATGACCGCGCCAGGATATTCGTTGATTGCCTCGATCAGCGCGGCGCGACTGTCGATGTCGAGATGGTTGGTAGGTTCATCGAGGATCACGAGCTGGGGCGCGGCGAAAGTTGCGAGACCGAGCAGCAGCCGCGCTTTCTCGCCGCCGGATAAATTATTCACCAGTGTATTGCCGGCAAGGCCGGAGAATCCGATTGATCCCACCCGCCCGCGCACTTTTGCTTCAGGCGCATCGGGCATCAGCCGGCGCACGTGATCGTAAGGACTTTCCTCGGGGTCGAGTTCATCCAGCTGGTGCTGGGCAAAGTAGCCGACCTTTAACGTTGCTGCCCGCGTAATGCTTCCGTGCTGCGGTGCAAGTCGTCCGGCGAGCAGTTTGACCAAAGTGGATTTGCCGTTGCCGTTGGCGCCGAGGAGCGCGATGCGGTCATCGTTGTCGATGCGCAACGACAGCTCGGACAATATCGGGTGATCAGGCTCGTAGCCGACGGCGACGTCGTCAGTGGCAATGATGGGCGGCGACAACAGCTTGTCAGGCGCCGGAATATGGATTGGCCGTACCTCTTCGGTCACCAGCGAGGTGATCGGCTCTAACCTGGCCAACATCTTCAGGCGCGATTGCGCCTGCCGCGCCTTGCTTGCTTTGGCACGGAAGCGGTCGACAAACGCCTGGATATGTTTGCGCTCCGCCTCCTGCTTCTTGATCATCTTCTGATCGAGCACGAGGCGTTCGCGACGCTGCCGCTCGAAAGCCGAATATCCACCGCGAAAGAGTGTGAGCTTGCGGCCTTCCAGCGAGAGGATGTGGCCGACCGCAGTATCGAGCAAATCGCGATCGTGGCTAATGACGATGAGGGTGTGCGGATAACGTGCCAGGTGATCCTGCAGCCACAGTGTGCCTTCGAGGTCGAGATAGTTGGTCGGTTCATCGAGCAGGAGCAGATGCGGCTCGGCAAACAAAGTCGCGGCAAGTGCAACGCGCATGCGCCAGCCACCGGAAAATTCGGTGCAGGGGCGCTTTTGATCTGCGGTGGAAAAACCAAGGCCGGACAGGATCGAGGCCGCGCGGGCAGGCGCCGAATGCGCGCCGATATCGGAGAGCCGCGTTTGGATTTCGGCAATACGGTGCGGATCGTGCGCGGTTTCCGCTTCCTCCATCAAGCGTGTGCGCTCGCTGTCCGCCTGTAACACAACCTCGAGCAGGCTTTCGGGGCCATTCGGTGCTTCCTGCGCCAGCCGTCCAATGCGCCAGCGCGGCGACATCTCGATCGTGCCATGCTCGGCCGAAATGTCGCCGGCAATAACGCCGAACAGCGTGGTCTTGCCAGTACCATTGCGGCCGACCAGTCCGACACGCGCGCCAGTCGGGATTCGCGCGGATGCACTTTCCAACAACGGGCGGCCGGCGATGCGAACGGTTAATTCGTCGATGACAAGCATGACCCGCGCCTTTTGGCCGAAGGCGCAGTGTGAAGCAACCCCTCCGCCTAATCGATCTTGCGCAATCCGCCTTGGCCGGTTTCGCGCTGGTAGATAATCAGATCGAAGCTGGGCGTTCGTTCGTTGCCGATGAGAGCGCTTAGAAGCGCATGGGCCTGACCACGGTGGTGAGTCTGGTGGTTGAAGAAATGGTCGAGGGCCGGAGCGAGACTCTGTTCAATGTTCTGCGGATTGACGAAGGTGCGGTAGGTGACTGTTCCGGCGAGATCATCCTCACTCAAAGCCCCGACATAGCGGCTGATACGCTCGTCTTCGGCGCGGCGTGCGGTGCGCAATTGCACGAAATCGTGGTGGAGGATCGCATCGAGGCTTGGTGGTACTTCGCCCTGACGGGTGAAGCGCCGCATCCAGATACGGTCGCCGACCAGCAAATGGTTGAGAGTACCGTGCAGCGATTTGAAGAAGGCGCCGCGGTCGGTGCGATAGTCTGCATCCGTGACCTGCGCGGCGGCCTCATAGAGGCGCTCGTTACACCACGCATTATAGCCTGCGAACATCAGATAGCGGGCCAGCATGCTGCCTCCTGCGATAAGATCCGTGGCTCCAGGCGAACGATCTTGCCGCCTTCAGGACACCCCGGTATAAGCCGCGCGGCACCGCTTCTCCAATGAAACTCTGCAATCTTTCCAATCAGTCCTAGTGAAGGAATATCCGATGGCGATCGAGCGCACTTTTTCGATCCTCAAACCCGACGCGACCGAACGCAACCTGACCGGCGCCATCAATGCCATCATCGAGAAGGCGGGTCTGCGCGTCGTCGCGCAAAAACGCGTGCGGATTTCTCGCGAGCAGGCGGAGAAATTCTACGCCGTACATCGCGAACGGCCATTCTTCCGTGAGCTTGTCGATTTCATGATTTCCGGACCGGTAGTGGTGCAGGTGCTGGAAGGGGACAATGCCATTGCGAAATATCGGGAAGTGATGGGCGCGACTGACCCCGCCAAGGCCGCCTCAGGCACGATCCGCAAGACCCACGCCAAGTCGATTGGCGAAAACTCGGTCCATGGATCGGACGCCCCCGAGACTGCCATCAAGGAAATTTCGCAGTTTTTTGCGGAAAACGAGATTGTCGGTTAGCCAATTGGGCGGCATTGCGTCGCACTATCGCTACTGGTACTTCCCTTGGGTCTTTGTAGACTGATAGCGAGCCGATAAAATACGTCACCACCGCCGGTTAACGGTGAAGTTCGACGAGGAACTTTGGGGAGCGCACTGTGGACGCCTTGGCATCTGAAATGATGCGTCCGGCATTTTGGCTGGCCGCATTGCAAATCATGGGAATCAATATTCTGCTGTCGGGCGACAATGCTGTCGTCATTGCGCTGGCTGTCCGCGCGCTTCCGCCAAAGGAACGATTCTGGGGCATGGTTCTTGGAGCCGGGGCCGCCGCAGTGTTGTTGATTTTATTCACCGGCATCGTCGCGACGCTGATGAAACTGCCATATCTCAAGCTCGCTGGCGGACTGGCGCTGTTCTGGGTCGCTGTGAAGCTCGTGTCGCCACAGCCGCATGATGCCGAAGACACACCCGAAGCTATCGAAGATTTGTGGCGGGCGGTTCGCGTTGTCGTCGTTGCCAACATTGTTATGAGTCTCGACAACGTGATTGCGGTCGCGGCCGCCGCAAAGGGCAATTATCTTTTGCTCGGACTTGGCCTCGCAGTCAGCATACCGGTCGTCATTGCGGGCAGTGCATTGTTTCTCGCTATCATCGAACGATTCCCTATCGTCGTGTGGGGTGGCGGCGCGCTGCTCGGCTGGATCGCGGGCGGTTTGTTGCCTGAAGATCCCATGATTGCAGAACACTTTTCCGAAGCAACGGTGGATATGTTGGGCGTCGTTTGCGGAATTGCAGGCGCCATCTTCGTCGTCGCAGTCGGCTTGTATCTGGTAAAATCAAGGCGTATGCCGGAAGAGGCCGTCTAAGCGATCCCTTTAATCCGGGAATTTCGCGATGAACAAACCGGTGCGGAGCGTCGATTCGGCGGTTCGCATCGGGGCGTCCGCCTGTCCACATGATTGTCCGTCAACTTGCGCACTCGAAGTCGAGCTTCTCGACGAACGCACCATTGGGCGCGTGCATGGCGCAAAGGATAACGACTACACGGCCGGCGTGATCTGCGCCAAAGTTGCGCGCTATGCCGAGCGCGAGCATCACGCCGAAAGGCTGCTTTATCCGTTACGGCGAAAGGGTTCGAAAGGTTCCGGCGAGTTCGAGCGGATTTCCTGGGATGACGCACTCGATCTCGTTGCCGAAAAATTCCTTGAGGCGGAACAGCGCCACGGCGCCGAAAGCGTGTGGCCTTATTATTACGCCGGGACAATGGGATTGGTGATGCGCGACGGCATCCACCGTCTGCGCCACGTCAAGAAATATTCCGGCTTTCATTCAACCATCTGCGTGAATCCCGCCTACGCCGGATTTGCCGCCGGAGTAGGGCGTATCGCCGGCGTCGATCCACGCGAAATGGCGAAATCCGATCTGGTGGTGATCTGGGGCACCAATGCGGTGAACACACAGATCAATGTCATGACCCACGCGGTTCGTGCGCGAAAAGAACGCGGCGCCAAGATCGTTGCAGTCGATGTCTACATGAACAGCACAATGGAGCAGGCTGATCTGCCGGTGCTGGTAAAGCCCGGAACCGACGGCGCGCTGGCGTGCGCGGTCATGCACTGTCTTTTCCGCGACGGAAAGGCCGATTGGAACTATCTGGAAAAGTACACCGATGCTCCGCGCGAACTCGAGACCCATCTGCGCACGCGTGATCCTGCCTGGGCTTCGGCGATTACTGGCGCACCAGCCGAGACCATCGAGGAATTCGCGCGGCTGATCGGCGAGCGCAAACGTACCTTCTTCCGGCTCGGCTACGGTTTTTCGCGCTCGCGCAACGGAGCCGCAAATATGCACGCGGCGAGTTGCATTCCGGCGGTGACAGGCGCCTGGCAATATGAAGGCGGGGGTGCCTTTCACATCAGCGCGGATATTTTCAAGCTGGACAAGACTTTGATTGAAGGACTCGACGTTTGGGACCGGTCAGTGCGCATGCTCGATCAGTCGCGGATCGGCGCGATATTGACCGGCGATCGCGAGGCATTGCACAGCGGGCCGCCCGTCGATGCGTTGATCATACAGAACACCAATCCCGTTTCGGTTTGCCCCGACCAGACACAGGTTAAACGCGGTTTCGCGCGCGACGATCTGTTTGTCTGCGTACACGAACAGTTCATGACCGAAACCGCACAGATGGCGGATGTGGTGCTTCCGGCGACGACATTTCTTGAGCACGACGATATTTACCGCGGTGGCGGGCATCAGTATCTCATTCTGGGTCCGAAGCTGGTCGAGCCGCCGGGCGAATGCCGCAACAACCATGAAGTTATCTGCGGTCTCGCAAAACGGCTTGGCGCCGGGCATCGCGGCTTCACGATGAGCCCGCGCGAACTGATCGATCAGATGCTGCAGGTATCAAAGCGGGGGACGCTTGCCCAGCTTGAGGCCGATCGGTGGCTCGATTGCCAGCCACCGTTCCGGCAATCGCATTATTTGGACGGTTTTCCGTGGCCGGACGGTAAATTCAGGTTCAAGGCGGATTGGGAGAATGTGCCATTCCGCAGCCCTTATAAGAGTGGGCCTGTTGCCGAGATGCCGCCGCTGCCTGATCATTGGATGTCAATTGAACAGGCTGATGAAGCGCATCCATTCCGGCTCTCGACCTCACCGGCGCGCGGGTTCCTCAATTCGACCTTCAATGAAACGCCGACGTCGCTGGCGCAGGAGCAACGGCCGACCGTTATGATCCATCCCGAAGATGCGCGTGCGTGTGGAATCGGGGATGCGGACTATGTCGTTTTGGGCAACACGCGCGGTAAAGTGCATTTGCACGCCAAACTATTTTCGGGCGTGCGGCGTGGGGTGCTGATTGCAGAGTCGATATGGCCGAATTCGGCTTACGCTGATAGGTGCGGCATCAACACGCTCACCGGCGCAGATTCAATCGCGCCTTATGGCGGTGCCGCTGTCCACGACAACAAGGTATGGATACGCAAGGCGCGCGCAGATTAATTCCGCGCGCGCCTCGGTATAACCCTAGAGCTCCTTGCCGATCATGCGGTCGGCAGAGTACTGGCCGCCGCCGCGCATGGCGATTGCAAACAACACGGCTCCGATGAGCAGAACGTATTCGTATCCCCCGCCGCCGGCGGCATAGCCTTTCGAAAGGTGGACAAACAACAACGCGACGGCCATTTCGATAGCGAGCGCAGCAGCGAAAAAGCGCGTGAACAGCCCGATAATGAGGCAAACCCCGCCAACCGTCTCGAGAATAATGACGGCATACGCTAAGACCAATGCCGGCTCGAGACCATTCTTCGACATGACGTTGGCCGCGACCGCAGCGGCGCCGACTTTGAATTTTCCAGAAACATGCATCAAAAACATGATGCCGACGACCACGCGGACCAGGGCATATGCGATCGGACTGACCGACTTATAAAAATCCGCAAGGCCCGGAAAAATCAGCTTCGTTTCGCCTGATGTACTCATTGCGTCTCCCCTTTTTGCTTGTCGCACCGCTCGCTATGGCGGCGTCACCCGTGCACCGAAAGACTATAACACCGTACGAGCCAAAGATATTCACCGTCCTGTGCACTGCAGCGCGAAATGACTTAGGAGGCGTCTGGCACCAGATTTCCCGCATCGGGCGCCGGAACGCCGTCGATCAGGCAGCGGCCGTCGACGACCGTCACGCGGCCTTCGGCCACGAGTTTGAGAGCTAACGGATAAATGCGGTGCTCGACCTTGAGCACGCGTAGGGCAAGCGCCTCCTCAGTGTCGCCAGGCTGCACGGTGACTGCGCCTTGTGCGATGATCGGACCTGAATCCATTTCGGGGACCACAAAATGAACTGTGGCACCATGCAACTTGGCATCCGCTTCAAGTGCGCGCTTGTGGGTGTCGAGGCCCTTGAAGGCCGGCAATAGAGCAGGGTGGATGTTGAGTAGCCGCTCCGTCCAGCTTCCGACGAAGCTGGCCGTAAGCAGACGCATAAAACCGGCGAGACAGACGATATCGATATGATGCTTTTCAAGCGCGGCTTGTAACGCATGTTCGAAGGCTGCGCGGTCCTTGCCGAAGGCAATGTGGTCAACGACTTCGGTAGCGACGCCAGCCGCGCGTGCGACCAGAAGGCCGCCGGCCTCCGGTCTGTTCGAAAGAACGAGCACGATCTCGGCAGGATATTTTTTGTCCGTCGCCGCCTCAATCAGCGCCGCCATATTTGAGCCGCGGCCAGAAATGAGGACAGCGACCCGCTTGCGGCTCATGCCTCACCAAGATTGAGTTTGCCATCGTAGACAACACGCTCATTGCCCGACATTTCGATCACGCTGCCAAGCCTCACTGGTGTTTCGCCAGCCTGCGTAAATGCTTTTGCTACGGCGTCGGCATCCTTGGGCGACGCGACAACAATCATTCCAATGCCGCAGTTGAAGGTTCGCAACATTTCATTTTGTGCGATGCCCCCTTCGCTAGCCAGCCACTGAAAGACCGGGAGCATCGGTACTCTTGAAAGATCAATACGCGCACCGAGGCCTATTGGCAGGACGCGCGGGATATTGTCCGGAAAACCGCCTCCGGTGATATGTGCTAGCCCCTTCACCGCCTTGGTTGCACGGATCGCGGCCAGACATGCCTTCACATATATCCGCGTCGGCGTAAGGATCGCGTTGCCAAGATTTTGTATGGGCATAAACGGTGCAGGTGTGGTCCAGGGCAATCCAGTTTTCTCGATGACTTTGCGTACAAGCGAGTACCCATTCGAATGCACGCCAGAGGAGGCAAGGCCGAGAATAATATCGCCTTCCACAATGTCGTTTCGTGGCAATACTGCGTCGCGTTCAACCGCACCGACTGCGAAGCCGGCGAGATCGTAGTCATCGCCCTGATACACGCCGGGCATTTCCGCGGTCTCGCCCCCGATCAGCGCGCAGCCAGCCTCGCGACAGCCGACGCTTATGCCCGCTACGATGGCAGCACCAATCTCGGGTTCGAGTTTTCCGCAAGCATAGTAGTCGAGGAAGAACAGCGGTTCCGCGCCTTGTACGACCAGGTCGTTTACGCTCATCGCGACCAGGTCGATGCCAATGGTATCGTGGCGGCCGGTTTCGATTGCGACCTTGAGCTTGGTGCCGACGCCATCGGTAGCCGCCACCAGCACCGGGTCGCGGTAGCCGACCCGCTTTAGGTCGAACAGCCCGCCAAAGCCGCCGATTTCCGCGTCGGCGCCGGGGCGGGCGGTAGCGCGCACCAGCGGCTTGATCAATTCCACCATCCGGTTGCCGGCGTCGATATCAACACCGGCTTGCGCGTAAGTGAGACCGCGCGGTTTTTCTGCCATGATGGATCCTCGTCCGCGCCGGGGTCGTACGTTGGAATCGCAAGTCGCGCAATGGTCCGAGCGCCGTTATACTCAGTCGAAGGGAATGGCGTGTTTCGGCCTGGGCGGGCGGGGGCAGGTCTATTAAGCCGGGATTGCCTTGAGTATTCCGAACCTCATAACGCTGGGGCGAATTCTGCTGGTGCCTGTCGTGGTCTGGGCGATCTCGTCGGGCGCAATGTGGATCGCATTCGTGCTGTTCCTCGCTGCTGGGGTCAGCGATGCCGTCGACGGCTATCTCGCCAAACGCTTCGGTATGACCACCGAGCTCGGGGCCTATCTCGATCCGCTCGCCGACAAGGCGCTTATCGTTTCAATTTATCTGACCCTTGGGATCAACGGGGATATCCCGCGCTGGCTCGTTATATTGGTCGTGTCGCGTGACATCATGATCGTTGGTGCATTCATGTTGTCCTGGCTGATCGGCAGCCCGATTAAGGTCAAGCCCTTGCTGGTTTCCAAGCTCAATACCGCGGCGCAGATTGTGTTTGCATGCGTGGTGCTCGGCTCGCTTGGTTTTGACTATGAGTTGCCCAAACTCACACTGGCGCTCATGGGGCTGGTCGCTGTTCTTACGCTGTTGTCCGTCGCCGCCTATGTGGGCGAATGGGTTCGCCATATGAACTCCACAGCAGCCAAACCGTGAAGCAACGTGCCATAACTCGCTCACGTCGCGGACCGCCTCCAAATGGTGGGGCAGGCCTCCAGCGCGAGCTCGTATTTTGGCTGGGCGCGCTTGTCGTGGTCGCGTTGGCGCTGTGGCTGCTTAGCGAGATCCTGTTGCCGTTTGTTGCAGGTCTTGCGATTGCCTATTTTCTCACGCCTCTCACCGACCGCCTTGAACGTCTCGGCGTCAACCGGCTGGTAGCATCGCTGCTGATCATAGTGGTTGTGGTGCTTGCGCTGATCTATCTCATACTGCTGGTAGCGCCCATTCTCAGCGGACAATTACTATCGTTTATCGAAAGCGTTCCCGGCTACGTGACAAAGTTGCAGACACTATTGAGCGATCGAAGTCTGCCCTGGGTCCAGAAGCTTTTAGGTGCGGGCTTTAGCGCCGATAAGTCGATCGGCGATCTGATGACCCAAGGTGTCGGCTGGCTGACCACGTTCCTGCATTCGTTGTGGTCGGGAGGGCGCGCGCTCGTATCGATATTTTCGCTTGTCGTGGTCACGCCGGTTGTTGCTTTCTACCTGATCTACGATTGGCACCATATGATTCGCACTGTCGACGGTTGGGTCCCGCTGCACCAGCGCGACACTGTGCGGGCTCTGGCTCTTGAGATCGACGCCGCAATTTCAGGATTTCTGCGAGGGCAAACTGGTGTTTGTCTGATCCTTGGTTCTTTTTACGCACTCGCACTCACACTGGCCGGCCTTAATTTCGGTCTTCTGATTGGCCTTATTTCTGGCCTCATTACCTTCATTCCCTACGTGGGTTCGATGACCGGGCTTGTTTTGTCCTTCGGCGTTGCGGTCGCTCAGTTCTGGCCCAACTACGGGTCGATACTAATGGTACTGGGTATATTTTTGGTCGGCCAATTTGTTGAAGGGAACGTGCTGTCGCCGAAGCTGGTGGGTGAGAGTGTCGGACTGCATCCTGTCTGGCTTATCTTCGCGTTACTCGCTTTCGGCTATTTGTTCGGGTTCGTTGGCCTTTTGGTTGCTGTACCGCTTGCCGCAACGATCGGCGTCCTGACGCGTTTCGCGCTGCATCGCTATTTGCGGAGCTCGTTCTACACCGGCGAAAAATCGGATTGAGTGGAATGGACAGTTCGTTGGCTCCGCGTCAGCTCGTTCTCGCGCTCGATCATTCCATCAGTTTTGCGCGTGAAGACTTCCTGCCAGGTCCGTCGAACGCCACGGCACTCACATTGATCGAGCGGTGGCCGGATTGGCCGGATCGGATCATTGCGCTGATTGGACCAGAGGGCTCGGGCAAGAGCCATCTCGCGGCGATTTGGGCCGAGGCGGTGGGCGCACGTGTTTTGGCCGCGAAGTTATTGTCCATCGCCAACCTCCCGGCGGCGCTTGCGACCGGCGCGTTGGTGATCGAAGATCTCGATGTTGCCACGCTCGACGAGCGCGCACTTTTTCATCTCATCAATCTCGCGCGCGAGGAGGATGCATATGTCCTCCTCACCGCGCGCCACCCGGTGTCAGGTCTTCCCGCTGCGATTCGCGACCTTGCCTCGCGTCTGCGTGCCCTTCCGGCGGTTACACTCGCGCCGCCCGACGACGCAATGTTACGTTCGCTTTTGGTTAAGCTTGCCGCCGATCGGCAGTTGGCCCTTGACGAGCCTCTGGTGAATTATCTGGTCAACCATATCGAACGCTCATTTGCCGCCGCGCATATGGCTGTCCAGAAACTTGACGACGAAGCAATGCGTCAGCACCGCCCTGTGACGCGGGCGCTTGCCGCCGAGCTGTTTCGCACTCCTTAACGTAGATGTGTCAGGCTTGACGGGACGGGCCGTTGTGGCGCGAACTGTCATTCAGCGGCCACTATTATCGGTTACGGGTGTTAACTTTCAGGCTTCTGTAAAATGGCGGATCGTGCGCAAGCTGCTGTGGTAATTGGCGAAATCGCGCCGGTCGTCGACCGTGCCGGTGCTGCGCCGGCTTCTGTCCCTGCAGAACCTGCGACTTTAAGGTCAAGCCCGGAGCGGTTCATCAACCGCGAACTATCGTGGCTCCATTTTAATCGCCGAGTATTGGAAGAGGCGGCCAACGAGCACCACCCGCTGCTTGAACGTGTGCGCTTCCTCTCGATTTCCGCGAGCAACCTAGACGAATTTTTTATGGTGCGAGCCGCTGGCCTCAAGGGCCAGCAGCGGGAAGGTATCCTCACAAAAAGCCCCGATGGACTCACGCCGTCCGAACAGCTGACGCGCATTGGAGAAGCGGTCTCCCAACTCGCGAAAGACCAACAGCAGCGCTGGCTGGAAATACGGCCGGCACTCGCTGCCGCAAACGTCGTGCTGGTCGATGGAGCCGACCTCAAGAAGACCGAGCGCAGTTGGCTGGAGGAACATTTCCTCTCGCACGTTTTCCCTCTGCTGACGCCGCTCGCGATTGATCCCGCGCATCCGTTCCCCTTCATTCCAAATCTGGCTTTCTCAATTGCGTTGCAGCTTGCGCGCACCAAAGACGGCAAGGCGATGAATGCGCTCATTCGCATGCCGCAGAAGATTGAGCGGTTCATCAGATTACCGAGCGGTGGTGATCAAGCCATTCGCCTGATCACGCTGGAGCAGGCGACAGCGCTGTTTATCGGTCGGCTATTTCCCGGCTATACGGTCAAGGGCCAGGGTGCATTTCGTGCCATCCGCGACTCCGAAGTCGAAATCGAAGAAGAAGCAGAAGATCTGGTGCTACTGTATGAGACCGCGCTCAAGCGCCGTCGTCGCGGCTCCGTGATCCGGCTCGAACTTAATGCCACGATGCCGACGGAACTTCGCAGTTTTGTGCAACGCGCACTGGCGGTCGCTGACGACGAAGTGTTTCTGGTCGATGGTGTGCTCGCGCTTAACGATTTGTCGCAGCTGACCAGGCTTGATAGGCCCGATCTCGAATTTGTGCCCTACAATCCACGATATCCGGAGCGCATTCGCGACCATGGTGGCGATTGCTTCGCCGCCATCCGCCAAAAGGATCTGGTGGTTCACCATCCGTATGAATCCTTTGACGTGGTGGTGCAGTTTCTGCAGCAGGCGGCGCGCGATCCTAACGTCGTCGCAATCAAACAGACGCTTTACCGGACTTCGGCAGAATCACCGATCGTCAAGACGCTGGTTGAGGCAGCCGAAGCCGGAAAGTCGGTCACTGCGCTGGTCGAACTTAAGGCGCGCTTCGACGAGGAAGCCAATATCCGCTGGGCCCGCGACCTTGAACGCGCCGGCGCACAGGTCGTCTATGGTTTCATCGAATTAAAGACGCACGCCAAGCTGTCATTGGTCGTCCGCCGTGAAGCCGGGGAGCTTGCAACCTACGTGCACGTTGGAACCGGCAACTATCATCCGGTTACCGCCCGCGTCTATACTGATCTGTCATTTTTCACTGCCGATTTGGTGATCGGCCGTGATGTGGCGCGAATTTTCAATTATATCACAGGCTATGCTGAGCCAGCCGAACTCGAACGTATGGCGATTTCACCAATCAGCTTGCGTAAAAGAATTCTCGATCACGTCGCACAGGAAATTGCTTACGCAAAGGCTGGGAGGCCCGCGTCAATCTGGATGAAGATGAATTCGCTTGTCGATCCAGGAATTATCGACGCGCTCTACGAGGCTTCTGCTGCCGGCGTCTCTATCGATCTGGTGGTGCGCGGCATTTGCTGCTTGCGGCCGGGCGTGCCGGGACTGTCGGAAAATATCCGGGTCAAATCCATTATTGGCCGCTTCCTTGAGCATGGCCGCATTTATTGCTTCGGTGCGGGTCATTTGCTCCCACACCCAAAAGCAGCGATTTATATTTCCTCAGCCGACATGATGCCGCGCAATCTCGACCGGCGAGTCGAGGTCTTGTGCCCCATTCTCAATGCTACCGTCCACGAGCAGATTCTCGGCCAAATTATGGTCGCGAATTTCAAAGACAATGAGCAAAGCTGGAAACTCTTGCCGGATGGCAGTTCGACGCGCATAAAGGCCGCGCCGGGCGAGGAACCCTTCAACGCCCACAAGTATTTCATGACCAATCCGAGTTTGTCGGGCCGTGGAAAATCGCTCAAAAAATCGCCGCCGCGCAGTCTTATACGCCGCCTCATCGAAGGCGCGTAAACGCTCCGCCACCATCGTACCGTCTGCGAAAGGCCGGCTCGACCACGGTCCGCCGATTGCCGTCATCGACATCGGGTCAAACTCAATTCGACTGGTTATTTACGAGGGCCTGACCCGATCGCCGACGCCGATCTTCAATGAGAAAGTTCTCGCCGGTCTTGGCCGGCAGGTTCAGTCGACAGGTCTGCTGCCGGCTGACGCCATTGAAACCGCGTTCGAAGCGCTTCGACGTTTTCGAGCCTTGTGTGATATTCTGCATGTGCGGCGCATTTGGGCGATCGCGACCGCCGCCTGCCGGGACGCGCGCAACGGTCGTGCCTTCATCGCTGAAGCCGAACGCATCTGCCGGACGAGTATTACCATCCTGTCCGGCAGGCGTGAGGCTCATCTGACAGCCCTCGGCATTGTGTCTGGTATTCACAAGCCTGACGGTATCGTCGGCGACCTTGGTGGCGGCTCGCTCGAACTTGTCGATGTGCACGGCTCACGCGTCCGCGGCGGCGTTACCCTGCCGCTCGGTGGACTTGCGCTGCAAGACATCACGGGCAAGTCGCTCAAGAAAGCAGAAAAATTCGTTGAAGAGGCCTTTGAAGACCTTGATATGTTGCATGACGGTGAGGACCGGACGTTCTATGCGGTCGGCGGCACGTGGCGCGCTCTGGCCCGGTTGCACATGTGGCAGACCGGTTATCCATTTCACGTTATGCACAACTATCGCATTTCCGCGCGTGAGGCGCAGGAATTTTCCAGGCTAGTGCATCACGTCGATACCGAGACACTTTCAAAAATAGAAGTCGTCAATGCGGCCCGCCGGCCGTTGCTCGCCTACGCTGCGCTGGTGATGGAAAACCTGGTGCGCACGATAAAGCCTAAGCAGGTCATCATCTCGGTGCTTGGTGTACGTGAGGGCCTGCTCTACTCGCTGCTCAATTCTCGGGAGCGTGCACGCGATCCATTAATTTCCGCGGCGGCTGATCTCAACGTGCTGCGCTCGCGCTCACCGCGCCACGGCGAAGAGCTGATCATTTGGACCGATCGCTTCATGGCATCTTCCGGCCTTGATGAAACGGCGGACGAACGACGGTTGCGCCATGCGGCTTGTCTGCTCGGCGACATCGGCTGGCGCGCCCACCCGGACTATCGCGGGGAGCAGTCGATGAACCTCATTGCGCATGGATCGTTCGTTTCAATCGATCATCCTGGCCGCGCCTATCTGGCATTGTCGGTTTATTTCCGTCATGCGGGGTTGAGCGAAGAGGAATTATCGCCGCGCCTGCGCGAACTCGCGACCACCCGTATGCTCGATCGCGCACGGGTGCTTGGGGCCGCCATGCGCGTCGCCTACATACTCACCGCAGGGCAGAGCGGGGTGCTGCCGAAAACGCCGATGGAGGTCAAGCGCGGCAAGCTGGTTCTCAAGCTGCCCGGCGCCTACGGCAAGCTCACCAGCGACCGGCTGGCTGGCCGGGTGCGCCAACTTGCGCGGCTGATCGGCCGCGAACCATCCATTGAGGCCTAGGCTTCAGCTTTTCTCGACAGTCACAACACGGCCTTTGTCGACGGTAAGCGCGAGTTGGCCGTGTTTGATTGCCAGCGCCTTTTCGCCAAACAGCTCACGCCGCCAGCCTTTCATTGCCGGAACGTCCGCTTCGTCGTCGGCGGCAATGCGGTCGAGATCATCGACAGTCGCGATAACTTTGGCGGCAACGCCGTGACGTTCGGCGGTCATGCGCAGAAGGACTTTCAGTAGCTCGACAGTTGCGGCGCCGTTCGCCGCGGGACGAAATCGTTCGAGCCGCGGCAACGTTTTTACGTCGCGTTCGAGGCCACGTTTGACTGCGTCAATAATCTGGTCACCCCAGCGCGAGCGTTCGAAGCCTTTAGGAAGTGAGCGCAAGTGTCCCAACCGCTCGATCGTGGTCGGAGCCTGGACCGCGATATCGCCGATCACCTCGTCTTTGATTACGCGCCCCCGCGGCACATCGCGGGTCTGCGCCTCGCGCTCCCGCCAAGCCGCAATCTCGATCAGCACCGCCAATTCCTTGGGTTTACGCACGCGGCTCTTGAGCCGCTCCCACGCACGCTCCGGTTCAGCGCGATAAGTTTCTGGCGAGGTCAGCACGTCCATTTCGGCCTTGACCCAATCGTTGCGTCCGCGCTTTTCCAGATCTTCGGCAAGCTTCAGATAAACGTCTCGTAGATGGGTCACATCGGACAGTGCATAGGTCACCTGCGCTTCGCTAAGCGGTCGCCGTGTCCAGTCGGTAAAGCGATTCGATTTGTCGAGCGTGTCACCAGTGATGCGCTGCACCAGCTGATCGTACGATATCGAGTCGCCATAGCCGAGAACCATTGCTGCGACCTGGGTATCAACGATTGGATGCGGGATCGTCTCAGCCATATTCCAGACAATCTCAATATCCTGACGCGCGGCGTGAAATACCTTGATGATGTCTTCATTCGCCATCAGCGCGAAGAACGGACCAAGATCGATTCCGGTGGCCAACGCATCGATGACAACCGCTTCATCGGGCGAGGCCATCTGCGCCACGCACAGCAAGGGGTAGTAGGTGGTTTCTCGCAGGAATTCGGTGTCGACAGTGACGAAGGGATGCTTCGCCATGCGTGAGCAAACCGCTGCAAGGTCCTCGGTGGTGGTGATCAAATCCATGTTGGTGATGAACCTAACCCGATCCGGGTCTGTCATGGCAAGTCGCATCGCGCATAATCCCGAACAGTGGGCAACGGTTTTCGGAAAGACTAAGCGCCATCTTTAAAGGCCGCGGACGCGCGGCATGTGGATGAATTCCCAGGGGCTCGGCATGGCCCCGACTGGAACCTCTATCAGCGCCGGTTCCCGTCGCATAAAGGCATCCCGTAGCACCACACGCAGTTCATCAGGCCCGCGCGCATGTAATCCAATTGCGCCAAAACTTTCGGCGTATTTGACGAAATCTGGGTTAGCCAGGTCGCAAGCGATCAGCCGATTACCAAACTGTTCCTGTTGAATGCGCCGCACGTTGCCAAAGGCGCCGTCCACGAAGATCACTGCCACCAGGGGTATTCGATGGCGCATCGCGGTGGCGATCTCATTGCCAGTGTAAAGAAATCCGCCGTCCCCGTTGATCGAGACAACGGGCACGTCGATCCTGGCATGCTGGGCCCCAAGCGCCGTTGCATAACCCCAGCCGAGATTGTCCTGATATCCGGGCGAGAGAAACGTTCGCGGCTTGTAGACCGGAAAAGCGAGGCGAGCGGCAAATCCGATTTGCGTCACTTCGTCCACATAGATGCCGTCCTCGGGCAATTCGGCGCGGATCGCTTCAAGGAATGCGAGTTGTGGCGCCAGCTTGGTGAGGCGCTCCCGCATCCTGGCTTGACGCTGCTGCATCTCGTCGTAACGCGAATCGCGACGCGCATTGTATTTGATGAGTTCGTCAATCAGCCGGCGCAGGATTGGCGCAGGCATCGCCGATCAACGCGACCTTGGGTTTGCGCAATCGCGCAGGTTGCTCAGGATCGGCGTCGACGCGCACGATATCCAAATTTTTGTCGACGCCCCATTGATTCATCGGGTTGAGCAGGCGCGTGCCGACCGCCAGCACTGCATCCGCCTCGCCCCATAGTTCGCGTCCGAGCGGAAGTGTGACGCTGAGAGGATCGCGGGAATCGAGCACGCCGCGGCCGCGCCGGTAGCCGAGCACAGGCGCCTGCAGCATACTTGAGAGCAATGTGACTTCGAGCGACGCATCCTGTGCGCCGCCGCCGGCGACAATCAACACGCGCTTGGCTTTGCCGAGCAATTTCGCGGCGGCGCGCACTTTGTCGTCATCGATTTTTGGCAATCGCAGCGGCAATGGCATGGTGATGGGCGGCACAGCGCCACGCTTGCCCCAAACGTCGATAGCGCATTCAAGTGAGGCCGGGCCGGGACGGCCCTGGCGCATGGATTGAATTGCCTTGGCCACTTTCACTGACGCTTCAGCGGGCCCCTTGATTTGGGAAGAATGGTCAACGAGGCGCGCGATAATGCCGGCCTGGTCGCGAATCTCGTGCAGGTGGCCCTGGCCCTTGCCAATCGCCGCCGCTGGAATTTGCCCGATCAGCGCCAACACCGGCGCGTTCATGCCATAGGCGGTAAGCAACGCCGCCCCCGAATTGAGTAGGCCGGGCCCCGGCACCACCGCATAGGCCTGGGGCTTGCCTGTCGCCAGCGCCGCGCCCAGCGCCATATAGGCTGCGCCCTGTTCATGCCGGGTGTGGACGACGCGCAAGTGGTTGCCCGCGCGCTGAAATGCATCGAACAGGTGGTCATTGTGGACACCGGGCAGCGCATAGACGGTGTCGAGACCGTGGGCCAAAAGGGTCGCGACCGCGGCTTCTGCGGTCGACATTTCGACGGCGGCCATCCCGGGCTGCTTTTTTCGTTTTGATTTGGGCATGCAGACGTCCCGCTAGTCTAACCCGAGTGTGCAGACGGCAAGCAATCGTGTCGAGCCGCTTCGGTATGTCCCGGGTTCGTTGGGCCAGTTGCCTTGACAAAGCTTACCCCCCATGCGCTTTTCGCCCGCTTCACGCCAAGATTTTGAATTGTCCCGGAAATACTCATGCATCGCTATCGCTCACACACCTGCGGCGCGCTTCGTGACAGCGATATCGGCACGACCGTGCGGCTTTCGGGCTGGTGCCATCGCATTCGCGATCATGGCGGCGTTCTGTTCATCGATTTGCGAGACCATTATGGCCTGACGCAGGTCGTAGCCGACCCAGACAGCAAGGCGTTCAAGCTTGCCGAGACGCTGCGGTCGGAATGGGTGGTGCGCGTCGACGGCAAGGTTCGCAAGCGCCCCGCCGGCACCGAAAATCTGGAGCTGCCCACAGGTCAGGTCGAAGTCTACATCGACGAAATCGAGGTACTTGGCGCTGCCGCAGAGCTGCCGATGCCGGTGTTCGGCGAGCAGGATTACCCGGAGGAGATCAGGCTCAAATATCGTTTCCTCGACCTGCGCCGCGAGCACCTGCACGCGAATATCATGCTGCGCGGTAAGGTGATCGACTCAATCCGGCGCCGGATGAAAGAGGGCGGTTTTTTCGAGTTCCAGACCCCTATTCTGACTGCGTCCTCGCCGGAAGGCGCGCGCGATTATCTTGTGCCTTCGCGTCTGCATCCGGGAAAGTTTTATGCGCTGCCGCAGGCTCCGCAGCAATTCAAACAGCTGATCATGATCGCGGGCTTCGACCGCTATTTCCAGATTGCGCCGTGCTTCCGCGATGAGGACGCGCGTGCCGACCGTTCGCCAGGTGAGTTCTACCAGCTCGACCTGGAGATGAGTTTCGTTACGCAGCAGGATGTGTTCGATGCCGTCGAGCCTGTCATTCGCGGTGTGTTCGAGGAGTTCGCCAACAGAAAATCGGTGACTGCAAAGTTTCCGCTCATTCCCTACGCCGAAGCCTTGCGCAAATACGGCAGCGATAAACCGGATCTACGCAATCCGATCGTGATGCAGGATGTGAGCGCGGCATTTCGTGACTCCGGGTTCAAGATTTTTGCCGGCATCCTGGCGAAGGATGCGTCAGCCCAGGTTTGGGCTATTCCGGCGCCGAAAGGCGGCAATCGTGCCTTCTGCGACCGGATGAATTCGTGGGCACAAGGTGAGGGCCAGCCGGGACTAGGCTACATCTTCTGGCGCGAAGGCGAGGAAAGCGGCGCGGGACCGCTCGCAAAAAATATCGGGCCTGAACGTACAAAACAGATCGCCGATCAGCTCAAGCTCGACGTAGGCGACGCCTGCTTCTTTGCCGCTGGCAGGCCAAAGGATTTTGTCAAATTCGCCGGCTCTGCGCGCACCAAAATCGGCGAGGAACTTGGCCTCATCGCCAAAGACCGTTTCGATATTTGCTGGATCGTCGACTTCCCGATGTACGAGTGGAACGACGAAGAGAAGAAGATCGATTTTTCTCACAATCCATTTTCAATGCCGAATTTGCCGGTTGAGGAGTTCCTTGCGCTCGATCCGAAGGACAACGACAAACTGCTGTCGATCAAGGCGATTCAGTACGACATCGTCTGCAACGGGGTGGAATTGTCATCCGGCGCAATTCGTAACCACCGTCCCGAGGTCATGAAGAAGGCCTTCGCCATCGCGGGCTATGACGAGACGGTGCTAGAAGCGAAATTCGGCGGCATGTTACATGCGCTATCATTGGGTGCGCCGCCGCACGGAGGCATCGCGCCGGGTATCGATCGCATTGTCATGTTGCTCGCCGGAGAAGAAAACCTGCGTGAGGTTGTGCTGTTCCCGATGAACCAGCGTGCCGAGGATCTCTTGATGGGCGCGCCGTCCGAGGTGACGCCGAAGCAGCTCAAAGAGCTGAACATCCGGCTGGAACTACCTAAGAAATAATTATCGCTGAATTGAATATATGTTGCGCTGCCTGGGGGCCGTCGCCGGCTAGGCGCGCGGCCGTAGCGTCATTTGTCGGGCAACGGGATGAATTCAATCTCGTCGCCCGGCACCTTGCCGAAATGGCCAGCCTTCCATTCGGCTTTAGCCTGCTCGATGCGTTCCTTTCGCGATGAAACGAAATTCCACCAGATGTGGCGTGGCCCATCCATGGGCGCGCCACCGACAATGACGAAATGGGTATCGGTCGCGGCGGCAATTGTCACGGTGTCGCCGGGCCGGAACACCAGCAGCCGTCCTGCCTCGAATTTATCGCCGGAAATATCGACCGTGCCGTCGATTACATAGACGGCGCGCTCCTCGTGATTGGCGTCGAGCGGAAGCGCCGTGCCGGCCTTCAGATGGACATCACCAAATATCGTTTCGTGGACCGTCGGCACGGGCGAAGCCGCGCCGTAAAGTGAGCCGACCACTACGCGAACGCTTTTCCCGTTCTCCTTGACCATAGGGAATTCGGCGGTGGCATGATGTGCGAAGCCAGCGTCCATTTCCTCTTTCGCGGCGGGCAGGGCGACCCACATTTGCAAACCATGAATTGGTCCGCCGGCGGCGCGCTTATCGGGCCCGGTGCGTTCTGAATGTACAATGCCGCGGCCGGCTGTCATCCAGTTGACTTCGCCGGGCTTGATTGCCACCGCGGTGCCAAGGCTGTCGCGATGCATGATCTCGCCGTCGAACAAATAAGTGACTGTTGCGAGTCCGATATGCGGATGCGGCCGGACGTCGAGACCATTGCCGGCGCGGAATTCAGCCGGGCCAAAATGATCGAAGAAGACGAACGGGCCGACCATTCGCGTGCGCGCTGACGGCAGCGCGCGGCGCACCGCGAAGTCGCCGAGATCAACGGTGCGCGGCACGATCACCTGGTCGATGGCATCGCATTGATACGTGTCACCGGCGTCAGGATCCTTGCCAGGAAAGAAACTCATGTGTCGCTCCTTTGCGGTGCCATCGACAAGTCTAGTACGGCAGGCCGCGGGGCCGGGGCAATTAACATTTTGCTAACCATGGCACCGCGCCTGGCCGCTTTCCCGTCATAGTTGGGCTTACAGGACCTGAAGCTTAAGGTGGTTTTTACGGCGCCATGGCTCACTACCGGGGCACCAGGATGGGGTCCCTGGCCGGAGTTCTGGATGGGGTTTTTAGTGCGCGCAGTCACGCGCCGGAATATTTTTGCGATCGTCGTCGGCGCATTATTGGCCGGCGCGCCTATGATCGCTTTTAATATCTGGCTTGAAAGTCTGATCGACCGACAGGGCGAGGCAGAGGTCGGAACCTCGGCCAAACGCGCAATCGCGCTCGGCGAGGCCCGCGTCAAAGACACGGTTGGAGCGCTTGACGGTCTTGCGGCGCGTGGGGTCGATTCCTGCGATCCCGCCCAGATCGAAGCGATGCGCTATGCCGCGTTCAGCACGATTCCGGTCAAAGAAGTGGCGGTCGTCGGCCCTGACGGCGAGACGCTTTGCACGGATCTCGGTTTGCCGCTCGGAGAGCGCACAATGCTCTCCTCCGATCTGCTGGTCGGTGCTGCCGGCTACTGGCTCGACATCATTGAATTGCCGTCCGGCGAGCGCATGGTGCGGCTGCGCCGCCAGGTTGGCGCGGGCCCCAACGGCATTGCCGCATTGGTGCCAACGTCGCTGTTCCTTCCGCAGGTTTCGACGCGTGGCGGTCCTTTCAGCGCCTACGCGCGCATCATGACCCGGCAGGGCACTGTCATTGGCGAAGCCGGTGGACGCCAGCAAGGAGATGCCGGCCCGAATTTCGTGGCCAATACCAAATCCGACAAGTTTGGTTTCGATGTCGAAGTCCTGACGTCGCGTGCGCGCATTGCCGCTGAGCACACCGATCTCAAATGGTTCGGTTTCTTCGCTGCCGGCGTCATTATGATGACCTGCACGGGCTTTGTTGTATTGGTGCCTCGGCGCTCCGCACGCAACCCTGTTGCCGAAATCGAACGCGCCCTACAGGCCGGTGAGTTCATTCCGTACTATCAACCCATTGTCGATATTCGATCCGGCCAGTTGCGCGGCGCCGAAGTATTGGTGCGCTGGCGAAAGCCGGATGGCACGTTGGTGCTTCCCGGTTCGTTCATCCCGCTCATGGAATCAAGCAACCTGATCCACGATTTGACCCGCAAACTGATGCGGAAAGTTTGCGTCGAAGCGGGCCCTGCCATCGGGCGGCGGCCCGACCTGAAAATATCTTTCAACTTTGCCGGCAAGCTGTTCAGCGAGCCAACGATTGTGAAGGATGTGCGCAGTATATTTTCGAACTCACCGATCAAGTTTTCGCAGGTGGTGCTCGAGGTGACCGAGCGCGATCCAATCGAAAACTTCACCGAAACTCGCCAGATCATTGCTGCGTTGCAGGGGCTTGGCGTACGCATTGCCATCGACGACGTCGGCACGGGCCACAGCGGCCTTTCCTACATGTTGAAACTCGGTGTCGATATCATCAAGATCGACAAAATATTCGTGGATGCTATTGGCACCGACCGCAACTCAACCACCATCGTCGAGACTTTGGTCGATCTCGCACGCAACATGCGCATGGACGTGGTGGCCGAAGGCGTGGAAAATTTCGAACAGGTGATGCATTTGCGCGCGCTCGGCGTGCGGATGGCGCAAGGTTACGTATTCGCCCCGCCGCTCCCGGGGAGTTCATTCCTGCAACTCGTCGAGGCCATCGATCCGCTGCAACCTGCGGCGGCCGATCCTTCGGCCACCGGTGAGCGCTTGAGGGCCGCTTCGGCGTAAGCGACCTGCAAACGAGCAAGTTTGACAGGAAACGGCAGCCATCGCCGTGTCCTCTGCAATTCTGCTGGGAAGTTCGCCGCCGCGCGGGGCAACGAAAAGGGGCGGCCTTGCGGCCGCCCAGTCAAAACGCCACGCGGGAGGAACCTCGTATCGGGTCGGCTGCTTGATATCGCCGGCCCACGTGACCGTATGTCGTGCACAGTCCGTCACGGAGGCACTGATTCGTCAACGGTATTTTTCAAAAATGTGACAGTGACGGCGGCTTTGCCGGCGAACAATGCCGCGATTCGGCCCGGCTATTCAGCGGCCAATTCTTTTTCGATCGCGGCGATAATGCGCGGGTCCGTTGGCTCGACCGCAGAGGTAAAGCCCGCCTTCAGATAACCGTCGCGGCCGACCAGGTATTTGTGGAAATTCCAGCGCGGAGCCTCCAGCGGGCGCTCCAGCGCCGCCCATTTGTAGAACGGGTGGGCGTCTTTGCCTTTCACGGCAACCTTGTCGGTGATCGGGAACGTCACGTGATATTGGCCCTGCGCCGTCGCATGGATATCGCTCACGCCACCTGGCTCCTGGCCGCCGAAATCGTTGGAAGGCACGCCGAGAACGACCAAACCCTTGTCGTGGTAGCGCGCCCACAGCTCCTGCAGGCCAGCGTATTGCGGCGTGTAACCGCAGAGCGAGGCGGTGTTGACCACCAGCAAAGGATGGCCCGCATAGGAGGACAGCAAAATCGGCCCGCCATCCAACCCCTTGAAAGTGAAGGCATAGGCGGTAATGCGGCTCATGGCAGTCGCATAGACGCGAGCAGGGGCGAGCCCGAGCAGCGCGCATGTCCCGGCAAATAGAATATGACGACGACCAATCATCGTCCGCACTATAGCGGGCCGCACGCTTTTTATGCGCAAATTTGCGTGAGCAACGCTGTGCGCAACGGCCCCTTGAGCGCGGAAGCTATGCCGCCGCCAGGCGCACCGTCGTCTCGAATGAAGTGCCGCAGGCGTCGCATTGCCACAGGTGACGCACACGGCAGCTGTCGAGACACTCCGACCATTCCGGCATGTAAATGCGCTCGCCACACTGGGCACATTCAATCACCGGACGCGAACGCGCAAATTTTGTTAAGTCGGGGGACAATTCCATAGGGGCTCCTCCAGACAAAATTGACGCGACCCCGCTTCCCCTCGTGTTGTCCGTCACCTCGACTTTAGTGTCGAGCTTGCGAGAGAGTAAAGCAGCAGCGCTGACATAACATGCACGACGCTCATGAACCTTTTGCGGCAGAACGATCAAATTCGATTTAATATTTTTTGCAGCGTCAAAAAAATTTATTGTTGTCGCCCTGAAAAAATGTTTGCGCTGCATCACAATGAGACTCCGAATTTCCCCAGCGCCCAGATCGTTGCCAGATAAAGCAAAAAGGTGAGAACGCAGCAGGCCGCGAGCGTCGTCCAGAAATTTATTCCGTGGCGCAACATCGCCGGCATCACCAGAAACATCGGCAGCGTAGGCAAGACGTACCAGAAGGTCGATTGCGCGTGCGCTGCGATACGCTCGGCGTCGGTGGTATCATGCCACAGCCAGAGGATGCCCAGGATCGACACCAGTGGCAGCGAAACGATGAGCGCACCAAGGGTCGGCGAGCGGCGGGCCACCTCCGACACGATCGCGATGATGACGCCAGACAGTGCGGCTTTGATCGTGAGATAGAGCATGGCTTCGCTCCAGAATAATGAGATGTGTAAAAGCGCAGGCTACCAGCAATACCCAGGGCAGGCGCCGAGAGGCGGGGGACAGCAGCCACAGACCCCTATCTGTGCGCGTGCATCGTCGTACAGATTATTAGTGATGAACTCGCCTGACAGGGCCGGGCACGCTGCGCCAGTTCGGCCTGAGACAGCGCCAAGTAGCGCTACTTTGCGTAACCTTGGGAGCGCAGCCAGGCGATTTTGCGGTTTCCCTGCAGCCAGTCATCGATGTCGGCTTTGCTCGTCAGGCCGGAAATGTATCGGACTTCTGCACCGGGATAGTGGGCTTCGATTTGCCAATCGCCTTCTGCGATCCGCTTCGGATGAAAGGTGACGCGAGGGGTTTTGCTCATGCCTCTAATATGGAGCCATTCGCCGGAATTCGCTAGGCCATAGACAGGACGGCCACGGCGCGCTGAAATATCGCCACGGCCCATGGCACCGGGGGCTTCAATGAGCCAGACCGTCGTCAAACCGCGTACGAAGACGAAGCCGAAGGTGCAGCGGCCGCCGTTGTGGAAGGTGATTCTTCTCAACGACGACTTCACACCACGCGAATTCGTCGTGCTGGTGCTCAAGGCTGTTTTCCGGATGAACGAGAGCCATGCCCATAAGGTCATGATGACGGCGCACCAGAAAGGTGCTTGCGTGATCGCGGTCTATACCCGTGACGTGGCGGAGACCAAGGCGAAGGAGGCGACCGAGATGGGCCGCGCCAAGGGATATCCGCTATATTTTACGACAGAGAAGGAAGAGTAGGGGCCCATGACAAATAACCCGCCGCGTGGCCGCGCAGTCGCAAAGCGCTAAAAAAATGGGTCTGACGAAAGTTCGCTTCCGAAAGCTACGGGAAGGGTTGCGCGATCCGGCGCTAACAGCGCTGACGGTCATGCTTGCAATCCTCATGTTTGTGGTGGGGCCGATGCAGGCCGTCGGCGACCTCGGCGCGCATCACTTCGGCATTGTCGTTGCGTTTTTTCTGGTTGGTGCGATTTTTATCGTGTCCGGAAGTGCGATGGCCGTTTGCGCGTTGTTGGCCGCTATCGCGCTGGTTATCGTTGCAACGGCGTCCCGGCTTCGGCAGCCGTCAATGGTCGACCTCTATCTTGATGCCAGCGCATGGATAATCGCGGGAATGACGCTGAATATTGTCGTTGCGCGCGCCGTGTTCGCGCCGGGACGGGTGACGCTGCACCGGATCATCGGCGCAGTCCTGCTCTACCTGAATATCGGGTTCACTTTCGTGGCGTTGTATTGCTTTGTGGCACTGATTGCGCCCCATGCATTTGTTGGCATCAATCCGCTGACGGACAATCTCGGCGTAGCCGCCAATTTTGGATACTTCAGCTTCGTTACACTGACGTCAGTCGGATATGGTGACATTGTCCCGCTGCATCCTTATGCGCGCAGCCTCGCCAATATCGAGGCTGTCATCGGCCAGCTTTATCCAGCGACATTGCTGGCGCGGCTTGTGAGCCTCGAAATTACCGGCCGGCGTAAGCCAGGCGAGTAAAGCGCGCGGTACGAATGCGCCAAAATAAAAAACTCGCCGCGTGCCTCGGCGGCTTTTTAATTGATTTTCCTGCAAGCGACCGCGGTAACCATCGAATTTAACGCTAACGCGCGTTTGCGTGCTGCAACCGGTTGTTGGCTCCCTGCTGCTTGGTATTCTTCGCCGCGAGATCAACAGGAGCCGGTTCATGCTTGAGAGACGAAAGGACGTTCGTTCGCGCACTTTCCTCGGCGGGGCTGTCGCTTTTAATCGGCGTGCGTCCACCATGGATTGCCAGGTGCGGAATTTTTCAGCCGCTGGCGCCAAGATCACCTTCGCCAACCCGGCTGTTGTTCCCGATCAATTCGACCTCACGATCACACGCAAGGCACGCTCGTTCAGGGCGCGCATGGTGTGGCGCGCCGCTAATGATGCCGGTGTCGCATTTGTGAACGAATATGCGGACGCTGTGCCAATTCCGCTGGAGTGGGCCAAGCGCCTGCGTGACAGCGAAAGCGAAAACGCTGCTTTGCGGCAGCATATCGCACAACTGACCGACGACGCGTAAAACGCCGGTCCGTTCAGGCCAGACCAAAATCTTCTGACTTACTTCGCCTCGACTGCCGGAATTGGCTGCGGCGCGTCAGCCGCAAAACCAGACGCCGGCGTTACGGCGAGCGGTGCTGCGGGCGCCATCACGAATGCGGCGGACTGAGGCATTGGCATTTGTGGTGCCGGCGCAACAATCGTCGCGACCGCGCGCCCGGAGACGGGCAATAAAGCGGCCTGTTTCTTGTTCTGGACGTAGAGATAGAGTCCCCCGAGCACCACCACGATCACCACCAGGATGACCAGCGCGTTGATGGTCGTATCCGGATTGTGGGCGCGCCGCCTGCGCGCGGCCGGTTTGCGTTTCGTGCGTCGCCTGGCGGCTGCTTTTCGCTTCTTAGCCATGTCGTGGAGCTCCCTCGATGGTGTGGCCAACTCACGGCACTGCACCGCAATTCACGTCATTCCAATACAAACCGGCCCGAAGGCTAAGGTGCCCCGGCGCGCAATATCGACTACCGAATCACTGTCGTAACGTTAGCTGATTCGGCCGCCCGATGTGTGAA
Source organism: uncultured Alphaproteobacteria bacterium (assembly GCA_963810585.1). Classification (GTDB taxonomy): domain Bacteria; phylum Pseudomonadota; class Alphaproteobacteria; order Rhizobiales; family Xanthobacteraceae; genus Pseudolabrys. The sequence continues at coordinate 779,602 of CAWENV010000004.1, read as the reverse complement.
TCCGGAATGGGCGTTGCCGTCCGAAGCTGGTTGTCGGGCTTGCAGCCCTGTGGTCTGATCGTGGCTGGCTCATGTCGCAACGAGTCTTGATAACGGCCGGCGCCGCCGGCATCGGCCGCGAATTTGCGCGCGCTTTTACAGCGAACGGCGCCAAGGTTTTCGTTTGCGATATCGATGACAAGGCGCTTGCCGCCATTGCCAAGGAAATCCCCGGCCTCGTCGCCCGCCGCTGTGATATGGCAAGCCGCGCCGGTATCGAGCGCATGGTGCCGGAAGCGGTGTCGGCCCTGGGCGGCCTCGACGTGCTCATCAACAATGCCGGCATTGCGGGCATGACGCTGCCGGTCGCCGAGTATCCGCCGGACGACTGGGATAAGGTCATCGCCGTCAACCTCACCGCCATGTTCGACGTGTCGCGGCTCGCCATTCCCCACCTGAAGCAATCGAAGGCGGGCTGCATCATCAATATGTCGTCGATCGCGGGGCGCCATGGCTTCGCCAACCGCAGCCCTTATTCTGCGACCAAATGGGGTGTTATCGGGTTGACCAAGACGTTGGCGCTTGAGCTTGGCGAATGGGGCATCCGCGCCAATGCGATTGCGCCCGGTGCGGTCGAGGGCGACCGTATCGTGCGGGTGTTTGCCGGCCGCGCGCAGATCAGCGGCCAATCCATGGAAGAGGTGAAGGCCGAGGCCTTCGCCGCGCAATCGATCAAGGCGATGATCGATCCGAAGGACATCGCACAGCTCGCGGTGTTTCTCGCGTCGGACGCGGCCAAGTCGATCTCAGGGCAGGTGATCCCGATCGACAACGACCGGCAGAAAGCTTGAGCAAAAAAGGAGATTTCGATGACCTTATTTAACCGACTTGCGGTCCTTGCCGTCGGCGCATTTGCTCTGGCTTTCGTTGCGATGGCGGGGCCTGCGCTTGCGAAAGACCCGCAGCCGTACGATGCGGCGGACGCAGCCCGTAAGTATTGCGCCAGCGCCTATAAACGCTACTGCGGCAAGGTGCCGGCAGAAGGCATCCAGGCGCTCGACTGCCTGAAGCAGAATGTGAAGCGATTGCCGCGTGCCTGCCGCAAGGCCGTGCAGGCGCTTTGACCTGCCAACCGGCGCCGTCACGTTTCGCAAATATCAATCAGGAACAGGGTTCACACGAATGCCGAGGGTTTCGCACGCCGTTGCTTGCATGGTTCTGTTGTCGTTCAGCGTGATGCCCGCGCTCGCGCAAAATAATCCGAAGCCGACGAGTCCTGGCGAGATCGCCGCGGCCGACAGAGCCCGGATGGAAAAGCGGGCAGCCTGCGATCGTGAGGCGCGCGCACAAAAATTGACCTTTTGGAAGCGCCGCAACTTCGTGAAGAGCTGCATCAAACGCTGACGGCGAAACGCTCGGACGGGCGTCACGCCCTTAACGCGCCGGCACAGGGCTTCGCACAGTGGCCGACCGGCGGCGGCAATCGAGGTATTCCTTCGAATCCGATCCGGCGTAAGAACGGCAGCGTGCATCATCGATCGATGAGACCGTGTCGTCGGCCTCCTTCTCCTGCACCATCTGCTGATGTCCGACTGTGTCCGGCGCGCAGTTCTTGGTTGTGTTGCCGGTCATGCAGTCGATGGAATGCCCGGCGCATCCCGCAACGAACAAACCGGCGATAATGGAGAGTGCAGCTGACCGCATTGGATACACCAAAGCCGCAGCGAATTGCTGTGCAGCATCTCAAGTATCTTGCCCAAAGACGCGCGGAAGTCGAACTGGCGGGCGCGCGTGCGTGTTACCAATCGCCGGTTGTTCAACGCCATCCGCGGCCGCGACAAATAGACCGCCGACAGGGCGGACGCAGGTAAACGGCCCTTTTGGGCCACTTCCAAAGGCTTAGACCAATTAAGTCTGTTTTCGGTTTGTTGTGACCGCGTCGCAGAAATTGCTAGTCTTTTCGCTTCGAACGTTACGGGCGTTATCGTGCCCATGCGTTGGAGTGGAAATTGCGGCGCAATATAAAAGGATCGAGTGCGAGATTGATGCCGGCACTTGCGGTGGTCGACACGTGGATGATTTCCACTGCGGCTAAATTTATGCATACCGGACGTCGATGGGTCGCGGAACAGTATCACGCAGCAAGAACAATTTACGCCGGCACCGCTCATCTGATCCACAAGCTGTGGTCCCGCGATACATCTCTCATTATTTCGAAATTCGGCAAATCGGTTTCTGGCGAGCCGATGGCCGCGATGCTTGTCCGGCATCTCGATGTCGTTCGTACGTTAAACCGTTGCGGCGCCCGGGCGCTGACGAATAGCTACCCGAATTATGCCAACAAGTATGCCACCCACTATCTCGCGAAAAGTCTCGGTAAAAACGCACGCAGAGAAATACTTAAATTTCATCACTATTTTCTTTCGCAACGTGTCACCGAACATTTTTATGACGAGATTTTGAAAGGCGGAAAAACTCTCTGGCAGGAAACGGTCGACGAGAACCGCTACGCGATTTCGCTGTCGTTTAATCCTCAATACCATTCGGAAGGCGATGTCTCGCTCATTTTCGGGACGAACGATCGCCCGCTTTACGAGTTGTCCTTCTCGATTGTTCCCGGAAAGGCGATCGGCAGCGTGTCAGAACAGGTTCTGCTGATTGGCAGGGTTCAGGGGAGAATAGGGGAAGCCGGGGCGATCAAGGTCAGCACCAAGGCCCTCCACGATATCGCGCCGCCCCATCTGCTTTTGGCGGTGGCTTTGTCGATCGCGGATGTTCTTTCCATCGATGCAATCGCCGGTGTGGGCAACGATGATCAGCTCGCGAAATCAAGCGAGGAAGTTTCGGGATGTTATTTTGACTACGACGCATTCTGGAACAAGTTTTTCTTCAACAAGAATGCCGCGAATTTCTACGAAGCGCACATCCCGCCTCCTGAAAAGCCACTTGAACAATTCAGGCGCGACCATCGCCGCAGGGCAGTTATTAAGCGACGCTTTAAAAATCAAATCGCCGAGCACGCCGGTGCGACTTTCGCCAGGGACTTTCTGAAGACGCCAGCGGCGCCTGCTGACGCCGCTTCAAGACTCAAGGTCGGAACGTTGAGTGTTTTCTCAAGTTTTGTGACGTATCACGCATATCAATTGTCCGACCTGTTTGCCTTTGGCTGACACAGCGGATTGGCCGCGTCGGTATGTCAAATTTAAATGCCGTCAGTCGCATTGATTGCTAGAGGCGTCGCGCGTTATTACCCCGATGGCAGCAGATCCAGGGCCTTCGCGCACAATTGAACCGGATCGCGCTCACCGGTCTTGGCGATTTCGATGATCCTATTGGCGAGCATTTTCTTATCGGCGTGGGGCATAGCAAAGCAGGCGAACTCAAACGCCTTGCTCATTGCTGTCGTGGTCTCATTGTCAAATGTGCCTTTGTCGGAAAAATCCATGCTACCGTTCATGTCTACTTTCACTACGGTTGGGATGCGTATTTCTGCCACGACTAAGAACACCGCAATCCCGGCCTTACTCCACATAGATAAATTGGGTTTCGGTAGCGCTATTTAAGCCTTGGGCACTGTGCCTTATGATCGGATTGGGGGAGTGTCATGGGTGTTTTAATCATCAAGTGCCCCGTTACGGGACGGGAGCTTTCAACTGGGGTCCAGATCGACGCCGACAGTTTCTCCCGCATGCCGAATGCGGTTGCCTCGGCGCGTTGCCCGCATTGCCGATCCGAGCATTCGTGGAGGCCGCGGGACGCCAAGCTCGTTGACGTGATCCCGCCGGCCGAATGGGTTGAAAATCAGCACAAGCCGTAGCTGTTGAGCCGTTACACTGTCAGCGATGTCACCACGGCGACGTAGTGGCAAAGCGCAGCGGTGAGGACAAAGCCGTGCCAGATCGCATTCTGGAAACGCAGGCTCCGCCATGCGTGAAATACGACGCCGACCGAATACAGCACGCCGCCCGCGGCGATCAGTGCAAGTGTTTCGGGCGCCAGCGGGGCAGCGATTGGGCCGAGCGTGAAGAGGCCGCTCCAGCCCATGACGAGATAAAGCACAACGGACGTGCGATCGAAGCGACCCGGCCATAACAGCTTGATCACCATACCCGCGAGCGCCGCGGCCCAGATGGCGGCGAGCGTGATGGCGGCGGAGGCGTCGTGCATCGGCAGCATGAAGGCGGTGTAGGTCGCCGCGATCAGAAGATAGATCGCCGAATGATCGAGCCGGCGCAGCCACCATTTGAACGGCGACACCGGCCACAGATTATATGCCGCCGAAAAACCCAGCATGGCGAGCAGCCCGGCCAGATAAATCGCGACCGCGATGAGCCGTGCGATGTTACCGCCGTGCACGGCGATAACAATCAGCGCGGCGGCGCCACAAATCGCGAGGGTGACACCGAGGATATGGACAACGGCGTCGGCAATTGTCTCGCCGCGGTCATAATTCCACATGAATGGAAATGTCATGCCGCGTGCATAATTGTGCATTGCGGCGAGGAGAGGGCTGAACCGGTCAGCGCTTTGACACGCTGACCGGTTGGCAGGCGCTTAGGCATGAATGAGGAAGTCGTGAGCGCTCATTTGTTGGGGGCCGACTCCGGCCAAAACGATGTGGTCGCCGCCCACATCCAGCACCGTGTTGCCGTGGTCGAACGAGACCTTCACATCGTGGATGGTGAGGTTGGGGTTGTCGAATTCGAGGTGATCAACGCCGGGCTTGAAGTCGGTGATGAGCGCCTTGGTTGCCCCGGTGCCGAAGACAAAAGTATCGGCGCCGCCCAGTCCGGTCATTGTCTGATTTCCGGTGCCGGCAACGAGAATATCGTTACGTGGGCCGCCGGTGAGCGTATCGGGACCGTTCGAGCCGATGACGAGCTGCGGCGCATTTGGATCTTCCGACGGAATCCCCTCCGGCAGTGCCGCTGTGGCGATCGTAGAATACGAACGCATCGTTTTGCATGTGTGACGTATTCGTATCGCGTTCGATAATATCGGAAAGAGTCGTGTGCTCGATCTGATTCATCGTCGCCTGATCGAAGTTCTCATTCTGGTACCAGAACCGGTCGCCATCGCGCAGACTCTCGAACTGATTGGCTATGATGACGTCGAATGTCTGGCCGACCATTGCGCCCGCCAAATGGTTTTCGGCGAGGCCGCCGGTCCACAGATCAACACTGTTGACGTCATTGTTGTAGGCCTGCGCTAGCGCAGCAGCAGTGTCGTGGTCGCTGGTGATCTGATCAAAGCTCGTATACGCGTGGAGGCCAAGCGCAACCCTGGTCTGGTTGAGCGTGCCCAGACCCAGATCGTGACCGCGCTGGATGTTGATTGCCGCAAGATCCTGTCCGTCGCCCGGATCGAACAGGAAGTTACGCAAGTCGTCGACGATGTGAACGTCAAGCGCATTTGATTTGTCAGCGGCAAGATGCCGTAGCAACCCATCGGCGCCGTCGCCGGTGGAAGCAAAAACGGCGGCCGGTTCGAAAAAGACATCCTTGAGATCCTGCGCCGCCAATTCCTGGCCTTGCTCGCCGAACGAGGTGATTTCTGCCGAGACAATCGAATGGCCGAACCGATAGGCGGCGCCGGCAAATTCCTCGGTAATCGTCGGATTCACATGCGAGTTGTAGCCATGATAGTCGTGAAGCGCATTCGGGCCGAGCAGGTGGGGCAGAAATTCCGAATAGGTGATGTGCTCGATTTCGGCGGTCACGACCGCTTTCGCCTGCTGGAAGAGCTGTTCGCCCGTCCAGCCGGGGTGCTGGTTGTGCAGCAGATCGACCTCATAGTTGTGTTCGCGCACAAAGAGCGTTTGCAGCGCCGTGAGGTCGGGATTTTCGTCGACGCGCACGTCGCCGGCGACGAACATCCCGTTGACGATCGGCAAGTTGTCGCCCGCCGAGGTCTTCATGTGGCCATCGGCAAGCCGAAGGCTGGCGGCGGTCGTTGCATCCGATCCATAGACCATCGATGCATCGAGCCAGCCGGTAACCGAATTCACCGCCGTAGCAGGTTTACCGGTGCCTTCGCCCGTGTGGGGGTCGATAACGACGCGAGTCATGCCGATCGTGCCGCCCGGAAAAACCGGGTCGTTCGCGGGCGCCGTGATGCTGATGTCGGCGCCGCCCGATTGCATAAGGTCGAGGTCGTGATCGATGAACTGACCCCAGGCATACATCATTCCGGACAAGCCTTCGGGGTTCGGCAGATCGCCGTTCCCGGCGACGACAATATTGCTGATGTCGCGCGGATTTGGGCCATTGGTCATCGTGTCGAGGCCATCGGCGAAATGCGCCGGGCCGACGCGCGCGAAATCGCTACCCGTAGCGTTGAGATTGGCATGCGCCAGATTGTTTCCCGACCCATCGATGGTGCGAGCGGCAACGGGTCCCTGCGGTGAATGGTGGAACGATTCCGGGTTGGGGAACGGCGAGAAATCGAAGTGCGAAAAATCGTGGTCCGGGCCGAACGCGTCAAATTGGTTAAACAACTGCTTTGCCATCACGTGGTGCTCCTGTGCTTGCGTCGTCGCGAAGTCAGGGACGACCGGAGGCAGGAGGTTGGACGGCGAGGACTTACGTCTCTGTTATGCGAGCCGCGATATATTGAACGGTAGATGCTGCAATCTTGTCGGGGATATATTCGATAAATAACCCGTGATGCCGTTGGTCAAATAAATTCAAACAAGAAACAATTTGGGGCGGTGCATCGATGGCCGTCGCGTGAACGCGATTGCAGCTGCCGGCTGAGACGGCGGCACCGGTTAGTCAGCGTGCAATTCGAGACTTACTTTTTCTTTTTAGCCTTAGGCGCAGCCTTCGGTTTCGCCGCGGCAGCCTTAGGCTTTGCCGACGGGGGCTTGGCGGCCGACACCACCTTCATCACCGGCTTCGCCGGGGCCTTCGGTTTCGGCGGCGGTGGGGGCGGCGCGCGCAACGCGGCTTCGCGGTCGGCCGCTTCCTTGGCGAGCCGTAGCGCTCTCAGGCGTTCGGTCTTGGCACGCTCCGCCATGCCCGCGGCTTTGTACTCCGCCGCGGCGGTGGCGCCTTCGCGTGCCTGAATTTCCTTCTTATGGAACGCGGCTTGTGCGCGTTCCATATCTTTAGCGCTCTTGCTCACGAACACCCCGTCGTTGACCCGCATGTGTCGCATTTCATGCAGGTGCCGTTTCTCAGAAGAGTAAAGTTTCCACACTCGCCGCAGGCTTCGCCTTCGTAGCCCTTGGCGCGCGCCTCGGCGCGTTTCTCGGAGGCTGCCACCTTGGCATGCACGCGCGCATCAGTCTGATTGATCTGCTCCAGCGCTTGGGCCGGCGAGAGCTTGGCCTCCGGCTCGGCCTTGAGTGCGGTGGAGCCGGCGACCTCGCCGCGCGCGCCGCCAACCGAGGCGAGGGCGGTGACATTGCCGCCAGTCGCTGGCGCTGCGATGCCACGCACCACGGACAGGCGATCTGTGCGTGAGCGCGTCAGGCCCTTTGACACATAGTTGGTCGCTGGCGCCGTCTTGCCTTCCTCCACGCCCTTGCCGAGGGCGTCGAAGCCGCCTTCGCTCGGGTCGACATGGGCGAGGTCGAAGCGCTCCAGATAGGAGACGGCGAGCTCGCGGAACACGTAGTCGAGGATCGACGTCGCGTATTTGATCGAGTCGTTGCCCTGCACCGGGCCCTGCGGCTCGAAGCGGGTGAACGTGAAGGCGTCGACATATTCCTCCAGCGGCACGCCGTATTGCAGGCCAAGCGAGATTGCGATGGCGAAATTGTTGATGATGGAGCGTAGCGCGGCGCCTTCCTTGTGCATGTCGATGAAGATCTCGCCCAGCCGGCCGTCGTCATATTCGCCGGTGCGGAGATAGACCTTGTGGCCGCCGACCACCGCCTTCTGGGTGTAGCCCTTGCGGCGGTCGGGCATGCGTTCGCGTTCGCGCAGCACGGTGACGCGCTCGACGATCTTCTCGACCACCTTTTCGGCCAGCGCCGAGGCGCGCACCGCGTTGGGACGATCGATGAAGGCCTCGATGACATCTTCCTCGTCATCTTCGTCGGCGATCAGTTGCGAGTTAAGCGGCTGGCTGAGTTTGGAGCCATCGCGGTAGAGCGCATTGGCCTTCAGCGCCAGCTTCCACGACATCAGATAGGCTTGCTTGCAATCCTCGACCGTCGCCTCGTTCGGCATGTTGATGGTCTTGGAGATAGCGCCGGAAATGAACGGCTGCGCTGCCGCCATCATGCGGATGTGGCTTTCGACCGAGAGATAGCGCTTGCCGGTACGGCCACACGGATTGGCGCAGTCGAATACCGGGTAGTGCTCCGCCTTCAAATGCGGTGCGCCTTCAACCGTCATGGCGCCGCAGACATGGATGTTGGCGGCCTCGATCTCGCGCTTGCCGAAGCCAAGCGCGACAAGAAGATCGAAGGCGGGCGAAGCGAGGTCCTCGGCGCTGATGCCGAGCACGTCGCGGCAGAACTCTTCGCCCAGCGTCCATTTGTTGAAGGCGAACTTGATGTCGAATGCCGTCGGCAGAGCCTTCTCAACCTTGGCAATGGCTTCGTCGGTGAAGCCTTTTGCCTTCAGCGTGGTGTGGTTGATGGCGGGCGCCTGCGACAGCGTGCCGTGACCGACGGCGTAAGCCTCGACTTCGGCAATCTCGGCTTCGCTATAGCCGAGTGTGCGCAGGGCCTCGGGCACCGCACGGTTGATGATCTTGAAGTAGCCACCCCCGGCGAGCTTTTTGAACTTCACCAGCGCGAAATCGGGCTCGATGCCAGTGGTGTCGCAATCCATCACCAGGCCGATGGTGCCGGTGGGCGCGACCACGGTTGCCTGCGCATTGCGGTAGCCGTGCTTCTCGCCGAGCGCGAGCGCGCGATCCCAGGCCGCTTTGGCGTGTGTAACGAGCGCCTGCTCCGGGCACGCAGCGTGGTCGAGCGGAACCGGTGGCGTTGCTACCTTTTCGTAACCGGTGCGCTCGTTGTAGGCCGCGCGCCGGTGATTGCGGACCACGCGCAGCATGTGCTCGCGGTTTTTCTTGTAGCCGGGGAAGGGGCCGAGTTTCTCGGCCATCTCCGCCGAGGTGGCGTAGGACACGCCGGTCATGATGGCACTGAGCGCACCACCGATGGCGCGGCCGGAATCCGAAGTCATACGGAATGCCGGACGTCATCAGCAGGCCGCCGATATTGGCGTAGCCGAGGCCGAGCGTGCGGAATTCATAGGACAGCTCGGCAATTTCGCGTGACGGAAACTGCGCCATCATCACCGAGATTTCGAGGACGACGGTCCACAGGCGAACGCCATGTTCGTAGCTCTCAACTTCGAACTTGCCGGTCTTCTGGTCACGGAAGGTGAGCAGGTTCAGCGAAGCAAGATTGCACGCAGTGTCGTCAAGGAACATGTATTCCGAGCACGGATTCGATGCGCGGATCTCGCCAGAGGCGGGGCATGTGTGCCAGTCATTGACGGTGGTGTGGTATTGCAGGCCCGGATCGGCTGAGGCCCAGGCGGCGTGACCGATCTTTTCCCATAACTCGCGGGCATCGACCGTTTTCGCGATCTTGCCGTTCTTGCGATAGGTCAGATCCCATTTGGCGTCGGCTTCGACGGCCTTGAGGAATCCATCGGTGACTCGCACCGAATTGTTGGAGTTCTGCCCAGCGACAGTGAGATAGGCTTCGCTGTCCCAATCGGTGTCATAGGTCGGGAAGCTGATATCCTTGTAGCCTTGGCGCGCGAACTGAATCACACGCTTGATGAAATTGTCTGGCACCATCGATCGGCGCGCGAGTTTGATCTCGCGCTTGAGAGCAGGGTTCTTCTCCGGTGAGAAGCAGTCGTCGCCCGACCCCTCGCAATTCACGCAGGCCTTGAGCACGGCTTTCAAGTGTTTCTGATTGATCTTGGAGCCGGTGACCAGCGCCGCGACCTTCTGCTCTTCCAGCACTTTCCAGTCGATATAGGTTTCGATATCCGGATGATCGACATCGACGATCACCATCTTGGCCGCGCGTCGGGTGGTGCCGCCCGACTTGATCGCGCCCGCCGCGCGGTCGCCGATTTTCAGGAACGACATCAGCCCGGATGATTTGCCGCCGCCTGACAGTTTTTCTCCTTCGCCGCGCAGCTTGGAGAAATTCGAGCCGGTACCCGAGCCGTATTTGAACAGACGCGCCTCACGCACCCACAGGTCCATGATGCCGCCTTCGTTCACCAGGTCATCGGAGACGGACTGGATGAAGCAGGCGTGCGGCTGCGGATGCTCGTAAGCGGATTTGGATTTGGTCAGCTTGCCGCTGAAGGGATCGACGTAATAGTGACCCTGGCTCGGGCCATCGATGCCATAGGCCCAGTGCAGGCCGGTGTTGAACCACTGCGGCGAATTCGGCGCGCACATTTGCGCAGCCAACATGAAACGCAGTTCGTCGAAGAAGGCTTGCGCGTCATTTTCGGAATCGAAATAGCCGCCCTTCCAGCCCCAATAGGTCCAGGTGCCGGCGAGACGATCAAAAACCTGTTTCGACGATTGCTCGCCGATGATGCGCTCTTTCTCGGGCAGTGCTGCAAGCGCATCCTCGTCGGGGATCGAGCGCCACAGGAACGAGGGCACTGAATTTTCTTCCACCTTTTTCAGGCGCGCGGGGACACCGGCCTTGCGGAAATATTTCTGCGCCAGCACATCGGAGGCGACCTGTGACCAGAATTCCGGCACCTCGACATTGTCGAGCTTGAAAACCACCGAGCCGTCGGGGTTCTTGATCTCGCTGGTAGTGTGCCTGAACTGGATGCCTGCGTAGGCCGACTGTCCATCCTTGGTGTAGCGCCGTTCAATTCGCATGTGTCTCTAGCCCCAAAATGTCGGGCGGTTGACGACCGCCGTTTTGTCTCTGGCGAACCTGTCCCTGTTCGCCGTCTTCGCTCGATCCGTTCGACCCACCCACCTCATCTAATTCCGATGCTCTGATCCGGCACCGGTTGAACCCGGGGATTTTACCCCGGGGCACAAAGCAAGCCCGTGTCCCAAAACGCCGTAACCGGGCGTGGGCTGAGCTCGCGACTGAAAAGCCGTTCTGAGGGTCCGGAGGGAACCTGAAACTCAACGCCACCGAACACACCAAAGCTAAAAGGACTCAGCCTACGCGTCAACAAGAGATAGTCATCAAATCTGAATCAAACACTAAATCTTGTGTCCGCCCTGTGAACAATGGGGAAATTGGACCGCAAGAACGGGGTCAGTATTGAGCCATCCCGGACTTGCGAAAAGCGTTTTTCTCAGGCCGCCGCGCTAGGTTTTTATGCCTGCGGCCATGACAGAAAAATGACGGAAAAATGGGACTTCCGTGTCGACCACGCACGGAACCCGGCACGCGTGCGGGCGGGGACAAGGACGGGAAAAACCCTCCCGGAGCATGGCTGGAGTCTCTGATTCTCGAAACCGGGTCAGTGCCTTACGGCGAAGGCGCGGCGTGACTTTGCCGGTGGGAAGGATACCCACGCCTGTGAATTCAACTTTATGGGGCACTGGACGTCGTGGTGCTGCCAAACTGAAGCAGCGGACGGTCGTGGTCCGGTATGAAGCCGTGCAAAAAAATTTACCGTCGTTCTTTTAGGGGAAACACGAGCCGCCAATCACGAAAAAAGGCGGACCCGCGAGGAGCCCGCCTTTTATCCCGGCACTGTCATTTCGAATTTCAGCGCTGGTGAGCCACACCTTGAGCGAATAAGCACCAGCACTGATGAATTCGTGGGCAACATATCCGTAAGTTGCGCGCGAAGGCAACATGCACTGCAACATAGCTTCGGGCGTCAACGCGAGCGGGCCCTGGGCTTCCGGCGTCTGCCTTTTGGCGGGGCTGCGTCGCCCGAATCGTCGTCTTTCTGAAGGCTGATCTGGCGCGAGCGCGGCAATGCTTCGGGGTGTTCCTTTTGCAGGAAAGCAATCAGTTTCTCGCGGACCTCGCAGCGCAGTTCGAAGGCCAGCGCGGCCGAGCGTGCGCTCATCAGGCAACGCAGCTCCATGGTCCCCTCCTTGAAGTCGGTGACTTGCAAGGCGGCGACCTTTTCGTCCCACTTCTCCGACTGTTTGAGGATCTCGTTGAATTTCTCGCGAATAAGATCGACCGGTGCGCAATAATCGACGTAGAGCATGACATTGCCGATCAGCGCCGAGGTCTCACGCGTCCAGTTCTGAAATGGCTTCTCGATGAAATACGTGAGCGGCACGATCATGCGCCGCAAATCCCATAATTTCACGACGACGTAGGTCGAGGTGATTTCCTCAATGATGCCGTGCTCGTTTTCCAGGGTCACCGCGTCGTAGAGCCGGATCGGCTGCGTCATCGCGATTTGTACACCGGCCATGAGATTGCTCAGTACCGGACGCGCGGCGAGGCCGACTACGATGCCCGCCACACCGGCCGACGCGAACAGGCTTACACCGTATTGCCGCACAGCCGGGAACGTCATGAGTGCGGCACCGAGCGTCAACATCACCAGCAGCACATCGACGGAGCGCGAAAGCACCCGCACCTGCGTGTTGTGTTTGCGCGCCAGCAGATTGTCGTCGATGTCGAGGCGGAATTGCCGCAGGTAAAGATCAGCCGCGATATGCAGCGCGATGATCGCGGCCCAGCCGATTAGCCCGATCACCGCAACGGCCAACAGTCGCGCGAGCAGCGCCGCAGTGTCGGGCGGCAGCGGTGCGACCGGGATGGCGATGATCATCGCCAGGATCAGCAGCGCGAGCCGGCTGAGCCCGCGCGTCTGCGTGAAGACCGAAAAGAGAGTGGGATAACGTTGCGCCAATGCTCGGCGCACAAGCTTGCGCGCCCATCGATGCAGCGCGAGCGCGATGAGCGCGACGATCACCAGGATCAGCAGCGCGACAACCAAGTCAGGCAGCCAATCGAGAAGGTCTTTGATCCGGGTGAGGGCGGCTCGAAGCGAATCCATGCGGCCTTAATATCATCTGCGAATTGGCGGCGGATATGGCCTGTCGAGCTTGGGCTCGAACTTTCCGCCGCTGGACAAGGTCATGGTGAGGTGGCAAAACGCCCGCGTTCCAATCGTTTTCAATGCACGGCGGCGATGAAAAGTTTCCTGCTCAAAACGTTCACCTGGTGGAATTCACAGACATTCGGCACCCAGTTCTGGACCTGGATGTACGGCGAGGCTGTCGGCGAGGATGAATTCGGCAACCGCTATTTCCGCACCATCGGTGGCAAGATCGACAAGACGCTTGGTTTCGAGCGGCGCTGGGTCATCTACAACGGGTATACGGAAGCCTCGACTGTTCCGCCGTCATGGCACGGCTGGTTGCACCACACTGTCGATACGCCGCCGACACAGGAAAGCTATACGCCGCGCCCGTGGCAGAAGCCGCACCGCCCGAACATGACCGGGACGCCCGGTGCCCTGCGTCCGCCCGGTTCGACCCTCTCCGCCGGCCGCCGGCCCAAAGCGACCGGTGACTACAAGGCGTGGAGCCCCGATACGCGGGCCTGAAATTGACACCCCAAGAGTTGCCCTTCCGCCGCCGTATTCCCCGTGTTAACCGGGCATTGCTACGGCGTCAGGCGAATCCACGCCGGCCAGGCGACGAAGCCGGATTTTGATGACGCGTTGCAGCCGTTCAGTCGCGTTGTTAGTTGCTGCGCTACTCGCGCCGCTGCCGGCCTTTGCGCAATTTGGCTCGATCTTCGGCGACGGGCCGCCACGTCCGCCGGCGGATGTGCCCAGTGCACCGGCGAGCCGCCCGTCACAACAGCCGCCATATTATCCTTCTGCCCGCGATGAGCCGCCGCAACAGCCGCTGCCGGCGCCAATGAATTTGCCGCCGTCGAACCGCCCCGGCGGTGGCACCATTCAATCGCAGCCACTGCCGCCGCCGCCGGGCGGATTGGCAGCGCCGCCTCCAGCCCAGGCGCTGACGCCGCAACAAGGCGCCACCGGTCCGGCGTCGCCGCCTCCGCCCGCTTTGCCGCCGGGTCCTGGTTCGCCGCGTAACGCGCCGCAGCCGGCCAATACCGCGCCGCAGCCGAGCGATGAAGTGGTGGTAGGACCGTCGCCGCAGCGCATTGCCAATCCGACGGCGGTATTTTCCGGTCTCGACAAGATTACCGGCCGCATCATTTCGTTCGACGTCGCGATCAACGAGACCGTGCAGTTCGGCGCGCTGCAGGTGACGCCGCGGGTTTGCTATTCGCGTCCACCGACCGAGACGCCCAATACCGATGGCTTCGTCGAGGTCGACGAGGTAACGTTGCAGGGCGAGATCAAGCGGATCTTCACGGGCTGGATGTTTGCCGCAAGCCCTGGCCTGCATGCGGTCGAGCATCCGATCTATGACGTCTGGGTCACCGATTGCAAAGGCGGCCAGAAGCCGACCGTGGCGGAAGTGCCGCCCGATCCGGCATCCAGACAACCGGCGCGTCCGCAACAGCCGGCACGTCCGGCAGGGCAGCCGGTGCAGCCGGCACAGCCGCCGCGCCCGCCGCCGCCACGCGCGCCCCCACCCGGATTTATTGTCCCACGCTAGCGGGCGCTATCCCGAATCATCGCCAGCGCATTGCCGCCGCTGATTGGCGGTTGAAGTGGCCATGTTGCAAAATCAGCGTGCCCAATCTGCGCATCGTCCAGCAGCCGATGATAGCGCCGCTTCGGAATTTCGACCGCGCCGAAGCTTTTGAGATGCTCGGTGACGTATTGCGTGTCGAGCAGCCGGTAGCCGCCGGCCTTGAGCCGCGCAATCAGGTGCACCAGCGCGACCTTGGATGCGTCGCGCGTGCGGTGAAACATGCTTTCGCCAAAGAATGCGCGCCCGAGCGATACGCCATACAGGCCGCCAATGAGTTCGTTGCCGTCATAAACTTCGACGGTGTGGCAGTGGCCGCAATCGAACAGCGCGCGATAGATGCGGCGGATCCGCGTGTTGATCCACGTGCGCGAGCGGTCCAGCTTGGGCTCGGCACAGCCCTCAATCACCGCATCGAAATCTCGGTCGACGTGAACTGTCCACGGTGTTGAGCGGACAGTGCGTGCAAGGCGTGCCGGGACGTGAAATCCTTCGAGCGGAATGATGCCGCGCATATCCGGCTCGATCCAATAGAGCGCCGGATCGTCCGCGCTCTCCGCCATGGGGAAGATGCCGCAGGCGTAGGACTTGAGCAGCACTTCCGGGGTGATCTCGATGAAAGTGTTTTCGCGATTTGCCATGGCTCGAGTTGTGGCAACGAATGGGCTGATCCTACGGCATTGCCGCGCCGAGGGGGAGTGGAACTGGCAGCGGAGGGCATTGTTAACCGTTTAGACACTATAATTGCAGCAACTTTCTGAAAGTCCGCTTGTCCATTGCGTTGCCTTGCGAGGGACCAATGAAGAATGTGGGGGAGGGATGCATGAGCCAAGGCGCCGCACCAATTTCGGTCTTGGTGGTTGAGGACGAAATCCTGATTAGCAACCTTGTCGCCGATGTTCTCAGCGCCTCAGGCTTTTTCGTTCATGAGGTGACAACCGCCGATGAGGCTCTGCAATATCTCGGTTCCGGCGCCGACATCGACGTTTTGTTTACCGACATCAACTTACCGGGCGATATGAATGGCGCGGAACTGGCGGCTCGCGTGCGCGAACTGCGCCCGGAAATGCCAATCGTCTATGCCTCGGGGCGCTACAAGCTTTCCGATGTTTCGCCGCTGGTGCCACGTTCGCTATTTATGGCCAAGCCATATGATCCAAACGACGTTTGCGCGCTGCTGACGCGGCTCACTTCGACAGGCGCTTCGCCGTCTTAGGGTTCCATACCACCGCGAGCAAGGAACTGCTCCAGCCAGTGGATGTGGTAATTGCCGTCGATAATGTCCGTCTCGCGCACTAGCGCGCGGAAAAGTGGCAACGTCGTTTCGATACCGTCCACGACGACTTCATCGAGCGCACGCTTTAGTCGCATCAAGCATTCAGTACGTGTTTTGCCGTGCACGATCAGCTTGCCGACGAGTGAATTGTAATATGGCGGAATGCTGTAGCCCTGGTACACCGCGGAATTGATGCGCACGCCAAGACCTCCAGGCGCGTGGTAGTGGAGGATTTTTCCCGGCGAAGGACGGAAGGACACCGGGTTCTCGGCGTTGATGCGGCACTCGATCGCGTGGCCATGGAATTTCACGTCTTCTTGCTTGAGCGAAAGGTTGGTCCCGGCAGCAACGCGGATTTGCTCGAAAATCAGGTCGATATCGGTGATCATCTCGGTCACCGGATGTTCAACTTGAATGCGCGTGTTCATCTCGATGAAGTAGAACTTGCCGTCTTCGTAGAGGAACTCAACCGTGCCGACGCCGAGATAGCCGATGTCGCGCATCGCTTTTGCGACCGTTTCGCCGATCTCGTCACGCGCGCCGGAATTAAGAGCTGGTGAAGGGCCTTCCTCCCAGACTTTTTGGTGGCGACGTTGTAGCGAGCAATCGCGCTCGCCGAGATGAATGGCACTCCCGTTGCCATCGCCGAGGACCTGGATTTCGATATGACGGGGGCGTTCGAGATATTTTTCGAGATAGACAGCATCGTCGCCAAAGGCGGCCTTGGCCTCGGCGCGCGCGGTCGATAGCGCAGTCGACAGCTCGGACGCTGACCGTGCGACTTTCATGCCACGGCCACCGCCGCCCGCGGCCGCTTTGATCAGGACGGGATAGCCGATGCCATCGGCGATCTTCGTCGCTTCGGCGTCGGATGTGATGCCGCCCTCCGAGCCGGGCACCACCGGAATGCCGAGCTTTCTGGCCGTGCGCTTGGCCTCGATTTTGTCGCCCATCAGGCGAATGTGTTCGGCCTTTGGCCCGATGAACTGCACGTCGTGCTCGGCGAGGATTTCCGCAAAGCGTGCGTTCTCCGACAGGAAGCCATAGCCGGGATGAACCGCGTCCGCGCCGGTGATCTCGCAGGCGGAAAGAATGGCGGGAATGTTGAGGTAGCTATCCTTCGCCGCGGGGGGGCCGATGCACACGCTTTCGTCGGCAAAACGCACATGCATCGCATCGGCGTCGGCGGTGGAATGCACCGCCACCGTCGGGATGCCGAGTTCCTTGCAGGCGCGGACCACGCGCAGGGCGATTTCGCCGCGGTTCGCGATCAGGATTTTATCAAACATTCTGGCAATCCGGCCAATCAGCCGTCATTCGATGATCACGAGTGGCTCGCCAAACTCGACCGGCTGGCCGTCCTCAAACAGGATTTGAACGACGGTACCGGCGCGCGGCGCGGGAATCTGGTTCATGGTCTTCATCGCTTCGACGATCAGCAATGTGTCGCCAGCTTTGACCCTGCTGCCAATGTCGATGAAAGGTTTGGCGCCGGGTTCTGGCGCGGCAAAAGCAGTTCCGACCATTGGCGAGATCACCACGCCCGGGTGTTTCGACGGATCGACCGGGACGACGTCGGTTTCCGGGACAGCTGCGACTTCGAGGCGCACTGCGGCGGGTGCGGCAGCCGCACCGACCGCACCACGTGCAACGCGCACGCGCTTGCCCTCCTGCTCGATTTCGATCTCGGTCAGCCCGGTTTCATCCAGGAGCTTGGTGAGCTCGTGGATGAGCTCCCGGTCGACAATTGTTTTCGGCGGTTTTGCCATCGTCTGTCCAAGTTAGTCGCACGTGATCTTATCCGAAAAGCGGTTCGCACTTTTCGGGATCATGCGATGACGCTCAACCTTTTTGTTTGGCGCCGAGCATTCCGGCGAGGCCGGTAATTGCCAACGCATATCCGTCAATTCCGAAGCCGGCGATCACGGCTTTGGCGGCCTTTGATACATACGAATTCTGCCGGAAGCTTTCGCGCGCGTGAATATTGGTGATATGAACCTCAATCACCGGTAATTTCACGGCCAGAAGCGCATCCATAATTGCAATCGACGTGGTCGTGTACCCCGCTGCATTGAGAAGGATGCCGGCCGCTTTTTTGGCGTGTGCTTCCTGAATCCAGTCGACCAGTTCGCCTTCGCGATTTGATTGCCGGAACACAATGTCGAAGCTGAAGCGCTTGGCTGTCGCACGACAAAGCTTTTCCACGTCGGCAAGAGTTGCGCGCCCGTATTTATCCGGCTCGCGCGTGCCGAGCAGGTTCATATTTGGTCCGTTGAGAACGTAGATTGTCTTCGCCATGTGTCCCAGCCCGGCCCGCGCTTCGGTTCGATGCGCGTGAAACAGTGGCGCTTTATAGGTGGCTGTAACGATTAGGGGAAGCCCGGATGACGCTCAGATTTACGTTTTGGCGCCGCCGAGCTCCAGGGTCGCGGCTGCGACCCAATCAACCACCTCCTTGATCGCCGTTAACCTTCTGCGGCCGGCGGCCTTGGCCTTGCTGAAGATCTCGATCTGGCGGTCGGCGCTGGTGCCGTGGGCTGCGATTGTGCGGAGATGCTTGATCTCCGTCGTGCAGCCGAGCGCGGCCGCATCCGCAGCGATGAAGTCAACCACCTGATCGAGCCAATCGGAAAGCGTGAGGGGGGAACGCGAGAACGGTTCGACAAATGTCGCGCCAATTCCATAACGCTGAGCATGCCACTTGTTCTCTTGCGTGATGGCGCGGCCGACGCGGTCGAACCCGGCATTGAGCGCGCGGTCGCGGTCCAATGCGCGCACGAGGCAACGAAATAGTGCGGCAATCGCAACGGCGTCATCGAGCCGCGTACAGCTGTCGGCAACACGCAACTCGATTGTTGGATTGTTAAGGGATGGACGCACCGCCCACCAAATATAGCTCGCGTCCGGAATAATTTTTGCCCATGTGAGCGCGGCGACGAACTCGCGATAGTCCTCATTCGTACGGAAGAGCTCGGGCAGACCGGTGCGTGGCAATTCGTCGTAAGCCGCGAGTCGATAGCCGGCGAGGCCCGTGAGATGGCCTTGCCAGAACGGGGAAGAGGTGGAGAGGGCGAGAAGGAGCGGAAGGTAGGGCGTCAGCCGCATGACCAAATTGATGCGCGTGTCGATGTCGGGCACAGCAACATGAACATGCATGCCGCATAGCATGTTGCGATAGCCAATCATTTGAAGGTCGTCGATGATGGCGCCGTACCGCGCCTTTCGTGTCACCATTTGCTCCGGCCAGAACGCGAGTGGGAAAGTACCCATGGCGGCGAGGCCGAGTTTGTGTTCGCGGGCCGACTGCGCAAGCGTGCGGCGGTATTTTACCAGGTGCGCCCGCGCTTCCTCCATGCTGGCGCATGGCGGCGTAGCGACCTCAATCTGCGACTGCAGCATCTCCGTCATCACGCGATCGCCAAGCAGTTTATGCGCAAGCGAAAGGAATTTCTTGTTCGCGCGTCGCGCCGCGTGGCGCGTCCTCGCGTCGAACAGGAAATATTCTTCTTCCATTCCGATCGTATACATGCGCGCAACAACCGCCCCCGCGGAACTTTGTTCCGCCCACCAATATGGCGCAAAAACGGCCGCCGAGCGATAACGCCGCGGCGGCCGGTGACTTTGCTGAAACTATTCGGCGGTGGCGTCGATCAGCAGTTCGGCTTGCCGCAGCGCGAGTTGTTGACCTTTTCTTTCAACGCGTCGAGGCCGACCGCGCCCACCACAACGTCCTCGCCAATCACGTAACTCGGCGTGCCATTAAGGCCGAGCGCCTCGGCGAGCTTGAAGTTCTCCTGCAAGGTCGCCTTCACCTCAGGGCTTGCCAGGTCCTTGTCCAGGCGGACCATGTCGAGGCCGATATCCTTGGCCACTGCCAGTGCGTGCGCCTTGTCAGCCTGGCCACGGCCACCGAGCAGCTTTTGATGGAATTCAAGATACTTTTTGCCGGTCTTGTCCTGCATCCGCACGGCAACCGCGACTTGCGCAGCTTCGACCGAGCCAGGCCCGAGCACGGGGAATTCCTTCAAGACGACCTTAAGTTTCGGATCGTCCTTGAGCAGCGTGAGCATGTCGTCCATGGCGCGTTTGCAATAGCCGCAGTTGTAATCAAAGAACTCGACAAAGGTGACGTTGCCGCTCGGATTGCCGAGAACCACCTGACGCGGCGATGTGAATAGAGCCTCTGAATACTGCTTAACGGCTGCTTTGTGTTTTTCGGCATCTGCCGCGCTCTGCCGCTTCTCAAGCTCGGTCATCGCCTCCTGAATGACTTCGGGATGCGCAACCAGATAATCCCGCACGATGCGCTCGACCTCGCTGCGCTGTCCGGCGGAGAAGTCGTCGGCACGAGAGGCCTGCGGTGCAGCGATGGTCAGCATCGCCGCAAAGGCGGCGGCGAGGGAGCGCGAGGTCGATATCATGGGCATGGTCCTTGTGAGCCTATTGATTATTGGGAGCCGGTGTTGCTGCTCGGCGGTTTGACGTTGACGATGTCGTCGGCGCGCACCCAGGCGGGTGAGCCGAGGGGAAGGCGGGTCTTGGCGCGTGACGCAAGTTGGCGCGCCGTCTTGAGATCACCGCGCGCGAAGGCAGCTTGCGCTGAGGCGAGATCGGCATTTGCGAGATCGCCCTTGCGGCCATAGGCCATCGCAAGCTGCGAATACGCTTCAGGCGCCTCCGGCTCGCGAACGATTGCCGTGCGCAGTAAACCAACCGCCTCTTCGGCAAGTTTTGGATTGTTGGAAGCATTGAGGGCTTGCGCCAGCAGGATCTCGATCAATGGCGTGTTGTGCGAGAGTTGTACGGCCTGCCGCAGCGGCGCGACAGCCTCCGACGCATGGCCACCCTCGAGAAGTGCCTGGCCCTTGAGCTCATAAAAATATGGATTGTTCGGCTGCACCTGGATCAGTCCGTCGATCTGAGTGATCGCTTGGCGCAGGTCCGAATGACGATACGTCGAAATGGCGCGGGCATAACGCGCCGCGAGACTTTGATCGCTGGGCGGATAGCGGCGCGCAACCGTATCCGGACGTTCCAAAAACCCCGACAGTTTCGCACGCATCAGGTCGTGACGAAGTTGCAACTCGGGCGGATCCTTGCGGTCCCAATACGGGCTTGCCCGCGCGATCGTTTCAAGCGCGGCGACGCGGTCGGCGGGCATCGGATGGGTCTGCATATAGGGGTCGATGTAGCGCGAATTGAACAACACTTCGTTGCTCAATCGCGTGAACAATTCGACCATACCGCGGGGCGACTGGCCGGTAGCGTTTAGAAACTTCACACCAGCGTGATCGGCCTGATCTTCCTGGGTCCGCACATATGCGAGCAGCGAACGCATGATCGCCGACTGTGGCGCCATGATCGCGGCTGCGCCCACTTCGGCGCCGCCCCCGCCGCTGCGGGCGCCGGCAACAGCCGCGCCGATCCCGGCCAACAGGGCGATGATGGATGCGGTTTGCGCCGACGCGAGTTGCTCGCGCAAACGCTGGAGGTGGCCGCCGGCGAGGTGGCCGGTCTCGTGCGCGAACACGCCGATGATTTCATTCGGCGTCTTGGCGTCGAACAGCGCGCCTGCATTGACGAAGATATGGCGCCCATCCATGACGAAGGCATTGAACGAGCGGTCGCTCAGCACGACCACTCTCACATTCTGTTGCGCAAGTCCGGCCGCGCGCAGAATGGGCTGGGCGTAATCGCGCAGCAGCTGCTCCATTTCGGCGTCGCGGATAACCGGCATGCCGCGCGTCGCGCTGTCTTGCGCGTGCGCAGGCACAGCCGCGGGTCCGCCGCCGGCAGCGCCGACCGCTAACGCGGTGAGAAACGCAATCGTCCGGGCTGCTGGCGCCCGACGCCGCGTCCTGATAGGTGTGCCGTTCAAGAACATACCGATTTCATTGCCGAATGGGCGTGAACCTAGTGACGCCCTATGGGGTGGTCAACGCGGCGGTGATCACGACTGGGTCATGAAAGAGCCATTCGCAAACAATCCGCCGAATACGGCAGCAGCGGGGCGGGACGGCGAGGTCCAACGGGCCGAAAACGATGCTTGAGGCAGCAAAACAGCTATTGAAGCCATCCAAACGCAGCGATGTGCCGCCGTTTATTGTCATGGACGTAATGGCGGCCGCAGCGCAGCGCGAGGCTCTGGGCGCCCACATCATCCATATGGAAGTCGGCCAGCCGGCAGCGCCGGCGCCAGCGACCGCAATCAAGGCGGCGCAAGCCGCACTTGCGCATGGGCGTATCGGATACACCGAGACGCTTGGCATACCTTCGCTGCGTGCACGCATCGCGCGCCATTACGAAGCACTCCTACGATCTCGCCCTCGATCCCGCACGCGTGCTGGTAACGACCGGATCGTCCGGCGGGTTCGTCCTGGCTTTCCTGGCGCTGTTCGAGGCTGGCGACCGCGTGGCGCTCGCCAATCCCGGCTATCCGCCATATCGTCATATCCTCTCGGCGCTCGGCTGCGAGCCGGTGCTGATCGAGACATCGGCCGAAACGCGCTGGGTGCTATCGGCCAAGGCTTTGATCGCCGCTCATAAGCGTGCGCCGCTCAAAGGTGTCGTGATCGCCAGCCCCGCCAATCCGACGGGCACCATGATGGACGCCGATGCGCTCTCGCGGCTGATCGCAGTTGCGGAAGCAGAAGGCATCCGCGTGATCTCCGACGAAATTTATCACGGCCTCGACTATGCCTTCGCTGCCGAGACGGCGGCCAACGTGTCGGACCGCACAATCGTGATCAATTCCTTTTCGAAATATTTCTGCATGACGGGTTGGCGCGTGGGCTGGATGGTGGTGCCCGATAATTTGGTGCGTCCGATCGAGCGACTACAGGGCAATCTCGCGATTTCGGTGCCGACGCTGTCGCAAGTCGCCGCCGAAGCGGCATTCGACGGGCGCGAAGAGATGGAAGCGGTCAAACACGGCTACGAGGAGAATCGCCGCATCCTTACCGAAGGGCTGCCGAAAGCCGGGCTCGACAAATTTCTGCCGGTTGACGGTGCGTTCTATCTTTATGCCGACGTCTCTCGTTTCTCCGACGACAGCTTTGATTTTGCGAAGCGCATGTTGAATGAAGCTGACGTTGCTGCGACGCCCGGAATCGATTTCGATCCGGTCAACGGAAGGCACTTTTTGCGTTTCTGCTACGCGGGCTCGGCCGCGGAGATGCGCGAGGCAGTGGAGCGGATTGGAAACTGGCTGAGCAAATTTCGCTAGAACTCTACGTCGAGTTCGACCACCTCGTCCGGCTCAGCTTTCGCCGCATCGGTCCACTCGCGCATCGACGGCATTGTCATGATTGTTGCGCAATAGGCCGCGCAATCGCTGTCGAGCTTTACGTCATAGCTCAGGAATCGTGTGACGACCGGTGCGAACATCGCATCCGCCATGCAAGGCGTTTCGCCGAAAAGGAACGGCCCTTTTTCGGTGGAGAGGCACTCGCGCCAGACGGTCACGATGCGTTCGATGTCGGCTTGAGCGCCAGCCCAGACTTTAAAGCCGGGATGATGTGCCTTCAGGTTCATCGGCAAAGCGGAACGCAAATTGGAGAACCCTGAGTGCATCTCGCCGGAGATTGAACGGCAGCGGGCGCGCGCCGCGAGCGTCTTCGGCAATATTCCGGCTGCGGGTAAAATCTCACTCAGATATTCGGCGATCGCCAACGTATCCCAAACCTTGATGCCGTTATGCGTAAGGCATGGCACGAGGAATGAAGGCGAAAGAAGCAGCAGTTCGGCGCGGGTGGATGGATCGTCGCTGGCGACGACTTGCTCCTCAAAATCCAGTCCTGCCATCTTGCAGAGCAGCCAGCCGCGCAGCGACCAGGAGCCGTAGTTCTTACTGGCGATCGTCAGAGTAGCCTTGGCCATGGGGCGCTAATGTCCCTTAAAGTCGTCACGGCCCGGCATTTGGGAGCTTAGACGAAAGCATTGCTCTTTCAATACTTTCCCGTACTGCAAAATTGGCAGGCGATGGGATTGTCCCCAATTTCCGGGCATTTTACGGCTGCCGCCATTTTTATCTCGCAGTGCAACATAAAATGATCTAGCCTTTCGCACGCGGTTCGCCGGGGCCGCTGAGGACCGGATGCTTTATCAGGCCTATCAGGCGCATACCGACATCATGGTGCCGGTACGTCAGCTTGCCGTCGCCATGGCTCAGTCGGTTGCCAAACGGCTGAACGGTTCGGCGCACCCGTCGGCACTTCAGAATCTGACCGCAGCCTACGAGTTGATCGCGCGTGCCGGCCTTACCCACGAGCGGCCGCCTTACGGCATCGAGAGCATCGTCGTCGGCAACCGCGAGGTGGCCGTGACCGAAGAGCCGGCTGATGTCACGCCTTTCGGTACGCTGCTGCATTTTAAGAAGGATATTGATGTGGCGCAGCCGCGCGTGTTGCTGATCGCGCCACTCTCTGGGCATTTCGCCACGCTGTTGCGCGCGACCGTCCGCACAATGCTGCCCGAGCACGACGTCTTCATCACCGACTGGCACAATGCGCGTGATGTTTCGCCCGAAGACGGGCGCTTCGGCTTCGACGAATATATCGGCCACCTGATCCGCTTCCTCGAAACCATGGGGCCGGGAGCGCATATGGTGGCGGTGTGCCAGCCCTGCGTTGCAGCGCTGGTGGCGGCGAGCGCAATGGCGCAGAGCGAAAACCCGGCGCAGCCGCGCTCAATGACTTTGATGGCCGGGCCGATCGATACACGCGTCAACCCAACCAAGGTCAACGCGCTCGCCAAATCGAAACCGATCGAATGGTTTGAACGGCACCTGATCGCTCGCGTGCCTTACCGCTATACCGGCCGCGGCCGGAACGTCTATCCGGGTTTCGTGCAACTCGCCGCGTTCATGAGCATGAACATCGAGCGGCACGTGAAAGCCCACCATGAGCTTTATGAGAATCTGGCGAACGGCGAGAAGGCCAAAGCCGCCCAAACCAAGGCGTTTTACGACGAATATTTCGCGGTCCTCGACCTCACCTCCGAATTTTACCTGGAGACCGTACGGTTGGTGTTTCAGGACCATGCCCTGCCGCTCGGAGCGCTCACTTATCAGAACTGCAAAATCGAGCCACGCGCCATCAGGCGCACGGCGCTGTTCACAGTGGAGGGCGAGAAGGATGATATTTGCGCGGTCGGGCAGACTTTGGCCGCGCACGACCTTTGCTCATCATTGCGACCATACCGTAAACGCCACCATATGCAGGCGGGCGTCGGTCATTACGGCGTGTTTTCCGGCAGGACCTGGCAGCAGCAGATCTATCCGATGGTGAAGAACGTTATCTTGCAGAGCGATTGAACATGCGGCCGATCGGCCGGCGCGTTATTTCTTGAAGGCGCCGAGGATAGCGCGAATCCGTTCGCGGTTGGTGCCGTCCGACGGCGTTGTGTCACGGTCCAGCCGCGCGTCACAATCGACCAAGTTTGCGGACACCATTTTGCCAGTGCGATTGTCGAAGTGACGTTCTTCGCAGCGCCCTTTGGGACCAGCTTCGACCACAATCGAGCCGACGCGCTGTGCCCCTTCACCCTGCTTTTCCGACGCGGGCATAGGCGTCAATTTCGACACCGACATCGACGTGTTATCGGAACGATCGGGCGCGACAATTGAGCCGGCTGTGACAAAAAATGTCAGCAACATGAGGCCCGTTATGGCCGCTGTGGCAATGACCGCGCGGCGGCCTTCGCCGGGCGAAAGGTTGCCCTTGGCGCGGCGCTGGCCGTTTTTTTGTCCGTTGCCCTGCATGGCCCGTTCGGTCTGTGATTAACGCACTCAGTTTGTTTGACAATTTAACGCCGGCGGCTTGAGGAAACCTGAAAGAATCGATTCAATTTGAGTGAAATACCGCAATCCGGATGTCCTCTTTTATTTACGCTGTTCCATCCCTACATCCCGCAACGTTCAGCAAAAACCGGAAATCCAATGCTCGATTTTGCATCGTCGTCCGATGTCGAGGACATCGGCGAGGCCGCGTCGCCGTCGGCCTCCGACACCGAAATCCTCGACGCTTATTCGCAAACGGTAACGACCGTGGCTGACACCGTCGGCCCGGCGGTCGTGCGCGTGGAAGTCCGCAAAAAAATGGCCGGGCCGGCGGCGTCGGCTCCGGGGTCATCATTGCGCCGGATGGCCTGGTGCTGACCAATTGCCACGTCGTCGAGGGCGCGCAGGAAGTGCGGCTGCAGGATTCGGAAGGCCGCGTCATGGAGGCGCGTCGCCTGGGCGAAGATGCCGACACCGACCTGGCGCTTCTGCGCGCGGGTTCGGTGCGCGATCTGCCGAGCGCGGTACTCGGCGATTCCAAGAAACTCAAACGCGGTCAGTTGGTGGTTGCTATCGGCAATCCGCTCGGCTTCGAGTTCAACTGTGACCGCGGGCGTTATCTCGGCAGTCGGACGCTCTTTACGCTCGCGCGGCGGAGGTTTGATCGAGGATGTGATCCAGACCGATGCGGCGCTCAATCCGGGAAATTCCGGCGGGCCGCTGGCGTCCTCGCGCGGTGAAGTGATCGGCATCAACACAGCGGTGATTATGGGCGCGCAGGGCATATGCTTCGCTGTCGCCAGCAACACCGCACAGTTCGTGCTGAGCGAACTGATCCAGCATGGCCGCGTTCGCCGCGGCTACATTGGGGTTACTTCACAAACGACCGTTGTGCCGCGCCGGCATGCGCGGGCCGCGGGGATCGAAAATGTGTCAGGAGCGATGATTACCGCGCTGGAGCCCAACGGGCCGGCAGCGCAGGCCGGCCTGATGAGCCTCGACACAATTGTGCGAGCGGACGATTTGCCCGTCACCGGCGTGGACGACCTCATCCGGCTGCTCAATCGCGACCGCATTGGCCATCGCTTTGCAATCAAAGTGCTGAGGCGCGGAATGTTGCGGACGTTTGAAGTGACGCCTCTGGAGCGGCCCGTGGCACGAGCTGCGTAATGTCGCGCGGGCGCTCCGCCTACTGCGGTTTTGCCGCAGCCGGTTTGGCGCTCCTTCTGACCGGGGGTTCGTAGTTGCCCTTGCCCATGCACTTCTTGATAAAGGCGTCGCGCTTGGCGCCCTTCATGTCCTGGCTGTCGGCGCCGACCTTGCACGTGTCCATCTTTTCCTGAGATGTGACGGCCGCGGCAGGCGTCGCAACCAGCAGGACAGGGATGAAGGCAATCGCCATGGTTCGCAGCATCGTGTCGGCTCCTTTATTGGGTATCGATCCGAAAGGTAGAGGATAGCACGCTCAAGCGAAAAGTCAGAGATCAGCGCAATGCCGCCGCGATATTCCCACCATCGACGGTCGTGACATTGGCGGTCGTCTTTAGTTCGAGCGCCTGATGGAGGAAAGCCTGGGCCACGTCGTCGGCTGTCACTTCGCGCCTGAGCAAATTGCCGCTCATATATTCTTTCTCACTAAGCCCGCGCGCCTTGGCGCGTTCCTTGATGAACTCTTCGGTGAGCAAACCGGAGCGGATGCGATCGGCATTTACCGCATTAGCGCGAATACCGTCCGCACCGTAGTCAAGTGCGTATTGGCGTACCAGCAAGAGCGTTGCCGCCTTCGGCAGCCCATACGGTCCAAAATCCGGTCCCGGGTTTACCGCTTGTTTCGAGACGTTGAACAGCAGACACCCGCCGGTGCCTTGTTTGAGCATGATCTTAACCGCGGCTTGCGCGACTTTCTGGTGCGCGAAAAAATTGAGTTCAAAGCTTTCGCGCAGTAGCGCCTCATCGACTTCGCCAATCTTGCCTTGCCAGGCCGCGCCGGCGTTGGAGACGACAATGTCGACGCCGCCGAAAGCCGCGACGATTTGGTCGAAAGCCGCGCCGACTGATGCCGATGATGTCACATCGCAGGCAACGGCAAAGGCGTCTCCTCCGATCGCCTTGGAATTTTTCGCCGCTGCTTCGGCATTGATATCGAGCAGCGCGACCTCGGCACCGGCCGCGGCAAATGCACGTGTAATCGCAGCGCCGATGGCGCCCCCTGCGCCAGTGATCGCGGCCACCTGGCCTGCGAGCGGCAATGGCTTGCGCTGGCCGAGCTTTGCCAGCTCGAGCGGCCAATATTCGACGTCGAACATGTCAGCTTCGGAGATCGACCTGAACGTGCCGATCGCTTCTGCGCCGCTGATGCCTTCGATTGCCGCTTCAGCAATGTCAGCAGCAACATGGGCGTCTTTGGCGCTCACGCCGAGCCCGAACAATCCAAGGCCCGGGGCCAGCACGACGCGGGGCAGGGGATCATGCATCGGAGCGCCGTTGGCTCGCGCCTTCTGGCGCGCGAAATAGGCGGTGTAGTTGTCCATAAAAGCGCGCGCTGCCTTCAGTACAGACTTTTTGAAATCGTCGGACTTGCCGGCTTCCGGCACCGTAACGATCAGCGGCCAGGGTTTGGTGCGGATGACATGATCGGGCGTGATCAGCCCTGCGCGGGCATAGCGCGTCACGTCGGTGCCGTTAACGTAATTCAAAATCATGTCGCTGCAGCGGTAATCCATAATAAGCCGCTTATGCGCGCCCTCGCCGAAGGCGTCGTGCAGTGTGCAGGCCCCACGGATGATCGGTGCCACGTCACGAACCGGAGCGATATGATTTGGTAAGCTCACGCTCGCAAAGTTCGCGTTGCCTTTTTTGCGAAGACGGCTTTCCGCGAGTGTGACGAATTCGATCATTCGCTCATAGGCTTCGCGCGCGTCTTTGCCGAAAGTGAAAATGCCGTGTTTGTCGAGGATCAGTCCCTCGACCTTTGGATTTTTCTCGAACACCTCAGCGGCTTTTTTTGCCAATGCAAAGCCCGGCATGATGTAGGGCACAAAACCAAGCCGGTTGCCGAATGTTTCCGCACAGAGTGTCTCGCTGTCCGGCTGGTCGATCAGGCTCAGCACCGCGGTGGCGTGGGTATGATCGACGAATTTATGCGGAACGAAAGCGTGCAGCAGAGTCTCCACAGACGGATTGGGTGACTGCGGATCGATCAGGCTCGCGCGCTGGACCCGCACCATCTCCTCGTCGGTCATGGCGCTGCGTTCGTGCAACCTACGCAGCGCATCGAGTCTCACGGCCGGCATTCCAGCGGGCTCAATACTGCCCATGTCCCAGCCGGAGCCTTTGACGCAGAGAACCTCTGCGTCTTCGCCAAGCAGATCCTTGACGTGCGTCTTCACCGAGGTGTTGCCACCACCGTGCAGGACCAGCGTTGGATCGCGGCCGAGCAAACGCGTTGAATAGACGCGCAGCGCAAGTTCAGTGCCGATGCCGCTCTTGGCCCAATGATCGACCGCCGCCTTGGCGTCACGTTCGACCCAGGCGGATTTCATCGCACGGCTAGCCCTTGTCGCCGAGCAGGCGTTTGCCCCACCAGCCGCGTTTGGGCGCTGCCGGTTCTTCGGAGCCGGTACTGGAAACTACCGGAACCGTTGGCGCAGTGGCCGAAGGCGTTTTCGGTGCACTTTCGGCTGCGGCGAAAGGTGCCGGCTCGCGGATCGTCGAGCGCCGACGTGGCGGCTCCTGCGCACTGGGAGTAGTTGCGGAGTATTCCGCGCGTGAGGGCGCAGGGCGTTCTTCGGTGGGTGGCGGATACCGCGCGCTATCGGAAGTCGCGCGGAATTCCGCCTGCGATGCCACTGGATGGTCTTCAGTCGGCGGACGATTAAAGCTGTCAGCCGCTTGCCGGAATTCCGGCTCCTGGCCGTTCTCCGCCGGCTGGAACGGCGCATCGCCATTGCGTGGCCGGTTGCGCCGGCCACCACGGCGGCCACGCCGCCGCCGTCGCCGTACTTCACTGGACGGACCGCCTTCCTGGCGCGGGTGCGGTTGACCCGAGTTCTCTTCTTCGTGCGCGCCCGCATCTTGAACGTCGTGCGCGGCTGCATGTTCGGGAACGGTGTTGTGCGGAGTTGGCGGTGCGCTCTCGCGCGGTTCACCACCACGGCCACGTCCGCCGCGCCCGCGGCGCCGGCGGCGCCGGGGACCACCTTCACGTTCACCATCACTGCGTGGGCGTTCTTCGACCGTTTCATGAGGCGTCGCGACGATCGTCTCGGCATCTTCCTCGGGTCCCTCAGCTTCTTCGTGCTCGATCACCTCAACGTCGTCCGCAATAATGTCTTCGTCGTCGTCGACTGTTGTGAGCGGCACCGGTTGCGCCGCGGCGATGCTCTTCGCTGCCTCAACCGTGTGCACCTGTTCCCCGCGATCGATCACGTAAGACTGTTGGCCGGTCACTGTCGGATCGGCCGACACGGTCAGCGTAAGCCGGAAACGTTCTTCCAGCATCCGCAGATGCGCGCGCTTATGATTGAGCACATAGAGAGCCACTTCGGCGCGCGTCCGGACGATCAGGTTGTGTGTCGCGCCTTTGATCAGCATTTCTTCGATAGCGCGCAATAATTGCAGCGAAACCGATGAGACGGAGCGCACATGACCGGAGCCGCCGCATATCGGACATTTTTCAGTCGAGCTCTCCAGAACGGACGTGCGGATGCGCTGGCGTGACATTTCCAGAAGGCCGAAATGAGAAATGCGGCCGACCTGGATTCGTGCGCGGTCGTGCTTGAGTGCTTCCTTGAGCCGCCGTTCTACGGTGCGGTTGTTGCGTCCCTCGTCCATGTCGATGAAGTCGATGACGATAAGGCCGGCGAGGTCGCGCAGACGCAGTTGCCGCGCAATTTCTTCTGCCGCTTCACAGTTGGTCTTGAGCGCGGTGTCTTCGATGTGATGTTCGCGCGTGGCGCGCCCCGAGTTCACGTCGATCGCCACAAGCGCTTCAGCCTGATTGATCACGATGTAGCCACCGGAGCGCAACTGCACGACCGGTGAAAACATGGCATCGAGCTGGCTTTCAATTCCGTACCGCGTGAAAAGCGGCTGTGTGTCCTTGTACTGCTTCACAAACTTGCTGTGGCTTGGCATCAGCATGCGCATGAATTCACGCGCATCTTTGAAGCCTTCCTCGCCTGAAACGACAATCTCCTCGATGTCCTTGCCGTACAGGTCGCGGATAGAACGCTTGGTCAGCGATCCTTCCTCATAGACCAGCTTGGGCGCGGTCGATTTGAGCGTGAGATCGCGAACGGTCTCCCACAGCCGGAGCAGATATTCGAAATCGCGTTTGACTTCGATTTTGGTACGGCTCGCGCCAGCCGTACGCAGGATGACGCCCATGCCCTCCGGCACTTCGAGTTCCTGAGAGATCTCCTTGAGACGCGTTCGGTCTTCGGAGGAAGTGATCTTGCGTGAAATTCCACCACCACGCGCGGTGTTCGGCATCAGCACCGAATAACGGCCGGCGAGCGAGAGATAAGTGGTCAACGCTGCGCCTTTGGTGCCGCGCTCTTCCTTGACGACCTGCACCAGCATCACTTGGCGGCGCTTGATGACCTCTTGAATCTTGTATTGGCGACGGAAGCGCGGCAGGCGCTCCTGCACTTCCTCAAGGGCGTCGGCGCCACCGACCAATTCAACCACTTCTTCCTCGTGGTGATCCTCGCCATTGCCATTCTCATGGCCGCGATCACCGCCTTCGGTCGCGGGTTGCTCCGATGGTGCAACGTCATGGCCGCCAACGGAATCGAATTCCTGCGGCGACTGTTGCGGCTCGGCGGAGTGTTCATCCGCCGCGCTTTCGGCGGATTCGTGCGCGTGTTCTTCTTCGGTGGGCTGGTGCGCCTGTTCTTCCGTTGCAAATTCGGGCGACGTAGTCTCCGGCTCCGGTGAACCAGGCTCCGCCATCTGCTCGGCCGTCGGCATGGAGAGAGCGGTTTCGCCTGCTGGAGCTTCGGCGGCCCCGTTCGTGATTTCCTCAGTCGGGAGTGGATCGCTCTGGACGACTTCGGTGCCGCGGGATCGGCCGGCACTGCGATGGCGATGGCGTCCGCGGCGTCCGGCACGATTGTCAGCTTCCGCGTCAGCATCGCGCTGGTCGCGCTCTTCCTGCGCGATCAGAGCTTGCCGGTCGGCGACCGGGATCTGGTAGTAGTCCGGGTGAATTTCCGAGAACGCCAGGAAGCCGTGGCGGTTGCCGCCGTAGTCGACGAAGGCCGCCTGCAGCGACGGTTCAACGCGCGTAACTTTGGCGAGGTAGATATTACCGCGAAGCTGTTTGCGGTTGGCACTCTCGAAGTCGAACTCCTCGACGCGATTGCCGCGTAGTACGACAACCCGGGTCTCTTCCGGGTGGGTCGCGTCGATCAACATTTTGTCGGCCATTGGAAAATCTCACTGGGCCAGTTAGCTCCGCACGCTCGCGCGATAACGACAGCGCAAGACGATAGGACCGGAGCCCGGCCTGATTGGTGTGGAAGGGAAGGGCCGCGTGGCCAAGGAACACGCCAGCGCGCGCCGTCATGTGGGCGGCGAGCGGGCGATGAACCTCAAAATACCTTTGCTGCGTCAGTGGCAGCATGAAACTTGCGACCCGTAGCGCTGCGGTCGCGCCTTAAAAGCGCGAACCGAGGTTTCTCATCACTCACGGCTAGGTCGCGAACGGCAACGTGGCCGCGCGCTGATCCGGATGTCCTTCACAAGGGTTTCGGCTCGTTTCACTTGGCCGTCCGCCGACCTCCTCGAGGGGGGCGGTACTGGACCTAAGCGGCCGGGGCCCGAACGCGGCACAACCGGAACTCTAACCATCAGCACTCCCTACATACGGCCCGAAACGTTGGCTGGCAAGGGAAGCTTTGCAGGCGCGCCACACTGGCGCATCGAAATAGCCTCAATGGTCAAGTTCCGTTAACGGAAGCGGCTCTTAATGGGTTAAAAAGGGCTTGGAAGGGTCTGGATTCGTGACAACCCGCGCAATTGCCATCGTCAGCGCATTGGCCTGCGTAACGTTTTGTGGCTCGGTTGGCGTAGCCGCCGAGGGCAATGTGAGTGCGCGCGCGCTGCCCACTCCAGCCGACGCGCCGACGGTCGCGACTGATATGCGCATCGGCGGTGACGAAAAACAGACCCGTTTTGTGATCGACCTGAAATCGTAAGATCGATCTTGCCGCATTCACTCTCGCCGATCCGTACCGCGTGGTGCTGGATCTGCCGCAGGTGACTTTCAAGCTGCCAGCAAAAGCAACCGAGCAGGCGCGGGGCCTCGTGAAGGCGTTCCGCTATGGACTGATCATGCAGGGCGGCTCACGCGTCGTGCTCGACACCAAAGCGCCGGTGCGAATCGAAAAGGCTTTTGTGCTCGATGCAGCGGAGGGGCAACCCGCGCGGTTGGTGCTCGATCTCGCAGTCACCGATCGCGCCAGCTTTATGCGCAACGTCGCTCTTGAAAATCATCCGGCGCATAGCGCCGCCGTGAAGGCGAGCGAAGCGCCACTTAAATCGGATGGCGATACGCGGCCGCTGATCGTGATCGATCCTGGCCATGGCGGCATCGACAACGGAGCCAAGGGCGCGGGCGGAGAACTTGAAAAGGATGTCGTGCTCGCGTTCGCGCAGACTCTTCGCGAGAGGCTCGAGAGCGCCGGCAAATACCGCGTAGCGATGACACGTTCAGACGACACATTTATCCCGTTGGGCGAGCGGGTGCGATTTGCGCGCGCCCGTAGCGCCGCGCTGTTCATCTCGGTGCACGCTGATTCCCTGCCGCGCAGCGAGGGTCAGGCCGAGGGAGCGACCGTCTACACGCTGTCAGAAAACGGCTCAGATGCTGAAGCCGCGCGCTTGGCCGAGGCGGAAAACAAGGCCGACGTGATCGCTGGCGTGGACCTCACAGCCGAGCCCAACGATATCGCTAACATCCTGGTGGATTTGGCCCAGCGCGAGACCAAAGCTTTTTCAGTGCAATTCGCCCATACACTGGTCGCTGAATTAAAAACCGCTGCGCGCTTGCACAAACAGCCGCTCAAATCGGCAGGCTTCAAGGTCTTGCTGGCCCCTGACGTGCCATCGGTATTGGTGGAGCTCGGCTACATGTCGACCAAGGACGACCTCAAGCAGCTGGTTTCCGTCAACTGGCGGGCCCGGACGGCGCAGGCCCTGGCGCAGGCGGTGGATACCTTCTTCACGCCCCGCGTGGCCGGGGCCGGCGGAGGACGCAACTAAAATGGGCTACTGGCCTCAGTTTAAACATAAAAACGGGCAACTACGGCGTCGCTCCGCGGTCCCTGGCAATGGCAGCCGCGGCTTGGCCGTAGTACAATGCCTTACAGTTTCGCGGCGCGTTGCCGCAGCTGACGAGGCCTACAGCCGGGCGCCAGGCGGGACCATTAGACCATGAAACTTATGTTGCGGTTTTTGGGCTTCCTGTTCGCGGCAGGCACCATCCTGTTCGTGGTGGGCGTGGCCGCGGCGGCCGGCATGCTCTGGCACTTCTCCAAGGATTTGCCGGACTATTCACAATTGCAGGATTATGAGCCGCCGGTGATGACGCGGGTGCACGCCGCCGATGGATCCCTCGTCGCGGAATATGCGCGCGAGCGACGGTTGTACATTCCGATCCAGGCAGTGCCGAAACTTGTCATCAATGCCTTCCTCGCCGCTGAGGATAAGAATTTTTACGAGCATGGTGGGCTGGATTTCACCGGCATAGCCCGAGCGGGCGTCAACTATCTCCAGAACTATGGATCGAGCCGGCGCCCTCAAGGCGCTTCAACGATTACTCAACAAGTTGCCAAGAACTTTTTGCTAACAAACGAACTTTCGATGTCACGCAAGGTCAAGGAGGCGCTGCTGGCGCTCAAGATCGAGCGGACCTACAGCAAGGACAAGATCCTCGAGCTTTACTTGAACGAAATCTACCTCGGCCTTGGTGCGTATGGCATTGCTGCTGCCTCGCTGGTCTATTTCGACAAGGCGGTGAACGAGCTTACTGTTCCTGAAGCCGCCTATCTCGCATCGCTGCCGAAGGCGCCAAATAACTATCATCCATTTCGTCAGCGCGAGCGCGCAATTGAGCGGCGCAATTGGGTAATCGATCGCATGGCGGAAGCGGGCTTTGTAAAGACCGCAGACGCCGAGAAAGCCAAGCGTTCATCGCTCGGGGTTACCAATAAGGTCACGGGCGCGCATATCTTCTCGGCCGAATATTTTACAGAGGAAGTTCGCCGCGAACTCTATGAGCGATACGGCGAGAAGAAACTTTATGAAGGTGGTCTTTCAGTTCGCACCACGCTCGACACAAAAATGCAGGTGTTGGCGCGCAAGACGTTTACTGACGGTTTGGTAAAGTTCGACGAGGGGCAGGGGTGGCGCGGGCCCGTTACCAAGATCGATATTGCCGGTGATTGGGGCGTAAAGCTTGCTGAGGTGAAAGCCTTGGCCGATGTGGCGCCGTGGCGCCTGGCTGTTGTGTTGGAAGTCAGCGACCAATCGGCGCGTATTGGTCTCCAGCCTGGACGCGAGCCGGGCGGCTTCGTTAGCAAAGAACGCACAGTCGGCATCCTTCCGCTCGACGGCATGAAGTGGGCGAAGTCCGGCGGCAAAGCCGTGGGCAAGGTCAGCCAAGTGGTCAATCCTGGCGACGTCATTTATGTCGAGGCTGCCAAAGTTGATGGCCAATTTGTCCTGCACCAGATTCCGGAAGTTTCCGGCGCTATGGTTGTTGAGGACCCATGGACCGGGCGCGTGCTCGCCATGGTTGGCGGGTTCTCTTTTGACCAGAGCCAGTTCAATCGCGCGACCCAGGCGCTGCGGCAGCCGGGTTCCTCCTTCAAGCCCTTCGTCTACGCCGCCGCGCTCGACAATGGCTACACGCCCTCGACGGTCGTGCTCGACGCCCCGCTCGAGATAGATCAGGGACCTGGAGTGGGCGTTTGGAAACCGGAAAATTACGAAAACAATTTCTATGGTCCCTCGACGTTGCGTTTTGGCATCGAACATTCGCGCAACGTGATGACGGTGCGTTTGGCGCAGGACATCGGCATGCCGCTCATCGCGGAGTATGCCAAGCGTTTCGGGGTCTACGACGATTTGCCGCCGTATCTGTCATTCTCGCTCGGCGCAGGAGAGACGACCCTGCTGCGCATGACGACCGCGTACGGGATGTTTGACAATGGCGGGCGGCGCATTAAGCCAACTTTGGTCGACCGCATCCAGGATCGATACGGCCACACTGTTTACAAGCACGACGAACGCGAATGCATCGGATGTGACGGCAAGAAATGGGAAAACCAGGCTGAGCCATCGCTCGTCGATCGGCGCCAGCAGGTGCTTGATCCGATGACCGCCTATCAGATCACATCGATGATGGAAGGCGTTGTTCTGCGCGGCACAGCGGCGGGTGCAGGCTTCCAAAAAGAAGTCGGTAAGCCGGTTGCCGGCAAGACCGGCACCACGAATGATGAAAAGGATGCCTGGTTTATCGGGTTCACGCCGGACATCGTTGTTGGCGTTTATATGGGCTACGACAAACCGCGCCATCTTGCGCGCGGCGCGACCGGCGGCCATCTGGCGGCACCGATCGTAAAAGAATTCATGAAGGTTGCGCTTGCCGACAAGCCTGCAGTGCCCTTCCGGGTGCCGCCGGGCATCAAGCTCATCAGAGTGGACCTGAAGTCCGGAATGCGCGCTGGTCCAGGCACCGAGCGGGCAATTCTGGAAGCGTTCAAACCCGGTACGGCGCCGCCTGACAGCTACTCTGTCGTTGGCAGCGGCGATAGCGGTGATAGTGGCGGTGGACGGTCTTGGGGCGTTGGTGTGAGCCCTGACTCCGATCGCGCGGTTCGTTCGGGTACGGGCGGGCTTTATTGATCACCCCGCCTGAAGCGGTTGCACCGACCCTGTTGCATCGCTAAATCCACGTAACACGAATGGAAACGGTGCCGCTCCGGCGGCAATGGAATTTAATATGCGCGCGGAAACTCAGAGCCTGATTGAGGAAATCAAGCAGTCGGTGCGGCTGCTGAGGAGGCATCTTTGACGTCGATACCGCGACGCGGCGCCTCGCCGAATTAAACAAAGAGTCGGAAGACCCCACATTCTGGAACGATCAGATGCGCGCGCAACGTGTCATGCGCGAGCGTGACGCACTTGACGATCAGCTCAAGGCAATTGGCCGTGTCGAGCAGGAGCTTGAAGACCAGCTCACGTTGATTGACCTGGGCGAAAGCGAGAACGACGACAAAACCGTCACTGAAGCAGAATCCGCGTTGAAACGACTGAAGGTCGAAGTGGCGAGGCGCGAGTTGGAAGCGCTGCTGTCCGGCGAGGCCGATGCCAACGATTGCTATCTGGAGGTTCATGCTGGCGCCGGCGGTACCGAGAGCCAGGACTGGGCCAATATGCTCATGCGAATGTACGTGCGTTGGGCTGAAGCGCACGGCTACAAGGTCGAATGGATTGAGGAAAGCGAAGGCGAGGGCGCCGGCATCAAGTCGGCGACCGTGGTGATCAAAGGCCACAACGCTTATGGCTGGTTGAAAAACGAGAATGGAGTGCACCGCCTGGTGCGTATTTCACCTTTCGATTCAAACGCACGGCGGCATACTTCGTTTGCCAGCGTCGTTGTGTTCCCGGTGGTGGACGACCGCATCAAGATCGAGATCAACGAGAATGATGTGCGCACCGACGTCATGCGTTCGAGCGGCGCCGGCGGCCAGCACGTTAACAAGACCGAGTCGGCCGTGCGGCTCACCCACATCCCGACCAATATCGTGGTGAAGTGCCAGCAGGATCGTTCGCAGCATCGCAACCGCGCCATGGCCTGGGACATGCTGCGCGCCAAGCTGTTCGAAGCGGAGATGAAAAGGCGTGAAGCCAAGGCCGAGGTCGACCAGGCCGCCAAGACCGATATCGGCTGGGGCCACCAGATCCGCTCTTACGTGTTGCAGCCCTATCAAATGGTGAAGGACCTGCGCACCGGCGTGTCCACTTCAAATACGGCAGGCGTGCTTGATGGCGACCTCGACGAGTTCATGCAAGCGGCGCTCGCGCAGAAGGCTTTTGGCGGCGGCCCGGAGCAGGTTGAGGACGTGGAGTAGCCGTGAAACGGCGTGGCCAGAATTTAAACGTCGCCGAGGCGTAATCCCGCGCGCAGGAATTTCTGCGGGTCGACAGCCTCTCCGTTAATCCTTGTCTCATAGTGCAGATGTGGACCAGTTGAACGGCCAGTTGAACCGATTTTGCCGATAACTTCGCCGATGCGCACAGTCTGCCCGACTTTCACGTCGATCGCGGACAAATGGCCGTAACGGGTGGCAAGTCCGTTGCCGTGGCTGATCTCCACCATATTGCCGTAGCCACCTTCCCGACCGGCGATAGAGACGCGGCCCGTCGCCGTTGCGTGCACGGGCTCGCCGACGTCGCCGCGCAGGTCGATGCCGGTGTGTATTGCGGGGCGACCTAGAAATGGATCCATGCGCATTCCAAACGGCGAACTCATGTCCACTTCGCCGATCACCGGTTTGCGCACAGGCACTGACACTAACGCGCGACTATATCGGTCGATTTGCGCGCGGGCGATGTTGATACGATACAATTGACGTTCGAAGGCGCTCGCGCCCGATTGTGGCGGCCTAACTGGAATGAACGGGCCCCCGACAGCTGCATCCGTTGGTGCCTTTGCGCCATCGACACCGAGATCGATGAGCACGCTGCCAATCCTTCGGGCCCGGGTGTCGAGGCGTTCTTCGAGGTCGGTAAGCGTCGCGGCCTGTCTTTGTTCGACTTTGTCGAGCGACAGTGAGACACGTGTGAGCATACCGGTAAGTCCGCCTGCGGTGCCCCGGTCGGCGGTGCGTGTGGCGTTTGTCTGCAATTCGCGCGATTGCAGTCGCGCCTCGCGATCTGGAGGCGCAACAAATTTAATTGTGTCGTTGATAGGCGATGGCCGCAGTGTTTTTTCAGGGGATGTTACGGCTGGTGGAGCGATGCGATTTGGTTTGATCGTTCCAGTCGTGGACACATCCCCGGTAAGCGCTAAAGTGCGCTGCTCCAATGTTGCCTGCCGTTGCAACAGCGCATTGAGCTTTTTCTCGAACTGCTCCTGGTCGAGCAATTGGCGGCTCATGACGCGGTCGACTTGCGCCCGCAACTCCGCGATACGGTCCTCGTATGCAAATTGCATCTCGGCCTGGCGGCCGATCAATCGGGTGAGAACGTTATCGCGAAATGTAAAATAGCTGCCGGTTGCGATCGACCACACCGCCATAATCACCAGGGTTCCGACGACGATCCAGAAAGCCACCGGCCCGACACGCACCTGATGTCCGGCATGTGTAAGCGTGTAGCCGTCGTGACTTCGGTGCAAATGACGGGAGACGGCTCCGGCCGAGTGCGCCCGCGGGTGTGCGTGGCGGTTAGGCGTTTCAGCCGCCGGATAATACGAAGGGGACGAATGCGACATCGACGCTCCGCGCCGGTTCGGCCGTGGACAAGCCGCTGGCCGGCAGCGCCGATATCAGTCTGATATGGTTAAGAAACCGGTAATCCGGATTGGGTACTGCTATGATTCTCCAGCAATTGCGAGGGATTACACGTTGCGGGCCGCCGACAAAACCTCTTCGGCATGTCCGGGCACCCGCACTTTCGGCCACACTCGAACGATGCGACCTGCCGCGTCGATCAGAAGGGTTTTGCGAATGACACCCATGTATTTGCGCCCGTACAGCGATTTCTCGCCCCAGGCGCCATAGGCTGCCAGCATGTTTTTGGTTTCGTCGGATCCGAATGCAATAGCCAACTTATATTTGGCTTTGAATTTGTCCTGGACAGCGACTGGATCGGCCGAAACCCCCAGAATCACAGTGTCGGCTTTCGCAAAATCGGCGCGAAGCCGCGAGAACGCGATCGCCTCCGTTGTACAGCCGGGCGTGTCCGATTTTGGATAGAAATAAAGGACGAGATTGCCGCCCTTGAAATCTTTCAGTGAAATTTTGCCGCCGCCATCTCGGGGCAATGTGAAGGCCGGAGCCTTCGCACCCGCAACAAGTTCTTGCCCCATATGCCTTCCTTTCGTCGTTTTCGAGCGGTCATGTCGCGCATGCCCGTTGCGTCGGAGGGGCGCAACGGGTTCCACAGATATGTATCATGGGCCACGCCGGGTATTAGTACGGTCGCTGGCACGATCCGCACGAAGCGTCGGATGAGGGACGCGACCTAGCGAATGACAGGCATCGAGCACGATCACGGACATCGGGCCCACGCTGTTGCGGTAGGTCATGCGACGCATCAAAAACGCGTGGCGCGTACTCTCGGTCGCCGACGTTGGACCGGCGTGAGCCATTGGGCGCTCAATGTCATTCGCATGCGCTTCCTCCGCCGGCTCTTCTGGGGCTTAGCGATCTGCATTGTCTTCGTAACCGTCGCAGTGCTCGGACTTTGGTGGCGGTTGTCTAGCGGCCCAATCGAACTCGCCGTGGCAACTCCGTGGCTAAAAGCAGCGATTGAGGAAAATTTCGGAGGTCATCACAGCGTCGCCGTCGGCGGTACCCAGCTCGAGCGCGACGAAAAGGGTCGCACGTCTCTGCGCTTGCGTGACATCGTCGTTCGGGATGCTGACGGCACGGTGGTGGCAAGTGCGCCGAAAGCCGAAGTTGGACTTTCCGGCAGAAACTTACTGATGGGCCAGTTGCGAGCCCAAAGCCTCAACCTCGTTGGGGCGGAGATGTCGATACGAATTGAAACTGACGGTCGCCTGACTGTATTTGCCGGTGCCGACGTTCGACCGATCGCGACGGCTGCCCCAACAGTCCCGCCGCCGCGCGCAAGCGGGGCCGGCCAGACCCCGGCGCCACAAGGCGCGATGCGCGCTGAATTTGAAAATCTCGCGAGCATCATGTCCCGGCTTGATGCTGTCGGGCAGACCGGCCTCGATGGTCATGATCTGCGCGAGCTTGGTCTTAAAAACGGAAACCTCGTTGTCGACGACCGGCGCAATGGCAAGCGTTGGACGTTTGATGGGATCAACGCGAGCCTGACACGGCCTCGTCAGGGTGGTGTCATTTTCCGCATCGAATCCGATAGTGCCGAACATCCATGGGTGCTCACAGCGGCGATGCGGCCACTTGCCGACGGCGTGCGCGCCGTGGGCATCGAGGCGCGTAAAGTGTCGATGCGCGACGTCTTGTTGGCGCTGCGGCTCAACTCGGACAGCTTCGATGTCGATCTGCCGCTTTCGGCGAGCCTTCGCGCCGACATATCGTCCGATGGGACGCCTCAGGCCGTGCAGGGCCAGTTAATTGCTGAAACCGGTACAATCATCGACCAGGCCAACGACAAACTTCGCCTGAACATCGATCGCGCAGATTTTCGATTCAACTGGGACGCCAAGCGACGCAGTTTGATCGTGCCGTTCCAGGTTCAATCGGGCGGAAACCAGTTCACAATGCGGGCGATACTGGATGCCCCACCTGAACAGAGCGGTGTATGGCTGCTCAACCTCATACGAGGCGACAACGTCATCGACCCAATCATTATCGCGCCCGGTGCAACGGCAGAAGACGAAGGGATAGCCATCAATCGCGTGGCCGTGCGTGCGCGCATAGACACGGCTCGCAAGCGTATCGAGGTTGAGCAGGGCGATTTCGGCCGAATCGATACGCGGCCGTCGCACAACATTGGCGTCGCTGTCACTGGCAGTCTGGATTATTCAGGCACTGAACCGCATCTCGCTTTCGGAGCCGCCGGTACTCGCATGCCTGTGTCGGCAATGAAACGGCTCTGGCCAATATTTGCGGCCACAGACGTTCGGTTATGGGTTGAGGATCATATTTCCGGAGGAATGGTCGAGCGCGCTGTGGTTGCCGGCAACGCTCCTCTGGAAGACTTCAAACATAATGGCCCGCCAATGCCGGAAGATGGGCTGTCCGTTGATATAGAGACCAGCGGAACGACTGTGCGTCCTATCGCGAGTTTGCCGGCCATTCGCGATGCCGATCTCACTGTCCGCATCGTTGGCCGCAACGCCGCCGTCAATATCGGTCGCGGCACCGTCGAGCCTGCACCCGGACGTAAACTCAATATCGCCGGAGGCGTGTTCGAGGTTCCAGATACCCATCCCAAGCCGGCGCCCGCCCGTGCAAGCTTCCGTATCGATGGCGGCATGCCGGCGGCCGCTGCACTGCTTGCAAGCGAGGGCCTGCGCGACAGTGTCGGCATTACGCTCGATCCGGCCTCCACGCGCGGCACAGTTTCCGCCCAGGTTGCGGTCAAACTGGCGATCTCAAAACCGATGCCTGAGGACGCATCGAGCTACGTCATCAGCGCGGACCTTATAAATTTTGCTGCCGATAAAATGCTGCTTGGCCAAAGGGTCGAGGCTTCTACACTCAAAGCGGCGGCATCAAGCGACGGTTTTCAAATCAAGGGTGATGTCAAAATCAACGGCACGCCCGCTACGATCGACGTGCGAAAGCAGAAAGGCAATTCCGTCGCCGAATTACACATGCAGTCGACGATCGATGAAGCCGCACGTCATCGGCTCGGCGTGGACCTCGGGTCCGCCATTACAGGCACTATCCCGATCAAAGTCGTAGGCCACGTGGGAGATAACGTCAGCAGTGACGAGGGCATGAGCGTTGAGGCCGATCTTACGCCCGTGAAACTCGACAACCTTTTGCCCGGGTGGGTAAAGCCGATGGGGAGGCCAGCGCGCGCCACTTATACGATGGTGAGAACCGGCAAATCGGTTCGGTTGGACGATTTAAGCATTGACGGCGCGGGTGCGACGGTGCGGGGCTCACTCGAATTCGACAACGCGAATGAACTCGTGTCGGCAAATTTTCCCGTGTTCGCCCTGTCCGACGGCGACAAAGTCACACTGAAGGCCGACCGTGGTGGTGATGGCGTCCTTCGCGTGGCGATGCGCGGCGACATCTACGATGGACGCAATTTCGTGAAATCGTCACTAGCGTCGACCGACAAGGCCAAGCAGAAGCAGGAAGATCTCGATCTCGACATCAAGGTTGGCACGGTTGCGGGCTATAGCGGTGAGACTCTGCGCGGACTCGATCTGAAATTGTCGCGCCGCGGCGGTCGGATTTGTAGCTTCGCCATGGCAAGCAAGATTGGCCGCGATACGCCTCTCAATGGCGATCTGCGCGTACGTGCTCGCGATAGCCATCAAGTTATCTATTTTGAGACGGACGATGCCGGCGCGCTATTCCGTTTTACTGACATGTATCCGCGCATGTACGGCGG
The DNA here is from genome assembly GCA_963810585.1 of uncultured Alphaproteobacteria bacterium. Classification (GTDB taxonomy): domain Bacteria; phylum Pseudomonadota; class Alphaproteobacteria; order Rhizobiales; family Xanthobacteraceae; genus Pseudolabrys. The sequence continues at coordinate 736,700 of CAWENV010000004.1, read as the reverse complement.
ACAAATGTGGGTCGCGATGGATCCGCCAACTCAGGAGCAATCGCCGCAAGTTGGGACGCTGTATATCCGCAGTTTTGCGGTACGGGGCGAGCCTGCGCTCGACAGGGTGGTGTCTGGCGCGCCGGGGGCGCCCGGGAACGCCGGGGTTGATTTCAGCGAGATGCGCGCCGACTTCACGCGCTTTCCCGGCAAAATGGCAGTCCGAGACGGCGTCGTTCGCGGACCGCTGGTTGGAGCAACGGTTGAAGGCAACATCGATTACACACGTGACGACGTTCATTTGCGCGGCACTTTCGTGCCGTTCTACGGCCTCAACAATATGTTCGGACAGATCCCGATCGTCGGGCTGTTCCTCGGTGGCGGCAACAAAGAGGGATTGCTCGGCATCAACTATGAGGCGGTCGGGCCACCTGGCGCTCCACGCATCACTGTGAATCCTGTGAGCGCAATCGCGCCGGGGCTCTTGCGAAAGTTCATCCCGTCGCCAGGAACATTCGATCCCAATTTCCTGCCACCGACGCGGTGAGGGTATCGTAGTCTTTCGGTTGGTGGTCCTTAGGGTGGGCTAAGGCGCACAGCGTCGAGCCGCCGCAGACCGGCACAATTGGGTGACGCTGATGGTGAACTGTTTTCTTAGCCCACTCTACGAGCTAGAGCGTGTGTCTACTCGCTTTCGCTGGTAGCAGTAGGCTTTAGCAATACGTGTTTCTTTTTGCCAAGCGAGAGTTTGATGAAACCATCGGCCGTTAGGTTGTGCGGAGTGAGCTTCATTTTTTCGTCGGTTACCGTCATATCATTTATCTTGAGCCCGCCGCCTTTAATTTGCCTGCGTGCGTCGCCCGTTGACGATGCGAGCCCAGTTGACACCGCGGTACTGAGAATTCAGGCCATCTTTTTCGAGATCCACCCGACTGATGGTAAAAGTTGGTAACGTTTCTGCCAGGGTGCCTTCTTCAAAGGTTTTGCGCGCGGTCTCCGCTGCCTGATCGGCGGCGGCGCGCCCATGTACGAGTGCGGTAGCTTCAGTAGCGAGCACTTTCTTCGCTTCGTTGATCTCATTGCCCTTGAGCGTGGCCAGGCGGGCGATCTCACCGAGCGGCAGCACTGTGAACAGCTTGAGGAACCGTACGGCATCGCCGTCCTCGGTATTCCGCCAGTATTGCCAGTAGTCATATGGACTCACAAGATCGGCATTGAGCCAGACCGCGCCGGCCGCTGTTTTGCCCATCTTCGCGCCGGAGGATGTCGTGATCAGCGGGGAGGTGAGTGCAAACAGTTGGGCGTTGATCATCCGGCGGCCGAGGTCGATGCCGTTGACGATGTTACCCCATTGATCAGAGCCGCCCATTTGCAGAATGCATTTATAGCGCTTGCTGAGTTCGACGAAGTCGTACGCCTGCAGCACCATGTAGTTGAATTCGAGGAACGACAGCTCCTGTTCGCGATCGAGCCGCAGCTTTACCGAATCGAAGGAGAGCATGCGATTGACCGAAAAGTGCCGCCCGACATCGCGCAGGAAATCGATATAGTTGAGTTTGTTAAGCCAGTCGGCATTGTTGCTCATGACGGCATTGCCGCCGGCGCCTTCGAATTTCAGAAATTTCGCAAAAATTTCCCGAATGCTTTTTAGATTCTCATTGATCATTTCATCCGTGAGCACGCGCCGGCTTTCGTCCTTACCGGATGGGTCGCCGACGCGCGTCGTGCCGCCCCCCATCAGTGCGATTGGCCGGTGTCCGGTCTCCTGTAGCCAGTGCAGCATCATGATTGGCAACAGCGAGCCGACGTGCAGCGATGCTGCGGTACAATCGAAGCCGATGTAAGCCGTAATTGCGCCCGCCGCTGCGCGCGCGTCCAATGCCTCTGGCTCGGAGACCTGGTGGATAAAACCGCGCTCGGCCAGAATGTTGAGAAAATCGGACTTATAGGCGCTCATCGATCGGCACTCGTTGACAGCGACCGTGGCGCGGCCGGGTCGCTTCCTGATGGCGGGTGGTGTAACAGGTCCGGCGTTGGAATTCAACCGACGCATGATTCCGAACGGCATACCCCTCACTTGATCGGGGGTGGGTCCCGGTGTCGGATAAGATTGTGTGCGAACTAAAAGGGGTCGGTGTTGGGGGTGGTCAGGGCGATCGGGCTAATGAGCGGGACGTCGCTCGACGGCGTCGACGTGGCGCTGATTGAAACTGATGGCGAACGCATCGCCGGCTTGGGGCCGACGGGTTACCGGCCATATTCCGACCCTGAGCGGCATTTGCTGCGGCAAGCGCTCGTGGAAGGCGCGAAACTGTCGGACCGGCGGCAGCGTCCGGGCGTGCTGGCCGAGGCGGACGCCTTTGTGACCCGTGTCCACGCCGAAACCGTCGAGGCTTTTCTTGATGTAGAGCAGATCGCCAAATCGAACGTGGCCATTGTCGGCTTCCACGGACAAACAGTGTTGCACCGTCCGGCGGCGCGACTGACCATACAGATCGGTAACGGCGAAGCATTGGCAAAGCGGCTCAAACTGCCGGTCGCGTATGATTTTCGGGCTGCAGATGTCGCGGCTGGGGGGCAAGGCGCGCCGCTGGTTCCAATCTTTCACCAGGCTTTGGCGCGGGATCTTGATCGTCCGCATCCGATCGCGGTGCTGAACGTTGGCGGCGTCGCGAACGTAACCTTTGTTGACGGCGGCGATCCCGTCGCTTGCGACACGGGGCCGGGCAATGCGCTGATCGACGATTTCATGCGCGCGCGCACCGGCGCTCCGCTTGACCGAGACGGGGATCAGGCCGCCAAAGGTCACGTACACGAAGATTTCGTCGTCAGGGTATTGGCCAATTCATTCTTCGAAAGCCCATGCCCGAAATCTCTCGACCGCAACGCATTTGCCTTCGCAAATATTGGATTGCCCGATTTCTCCGTTGTCGATGGTGCGGCGACCTTGTCTGCGCTGACGGCGGCAAGTGTTGCGCGCATCGTGCGGCATTTGCCGGAACCGCCACGCGCCTGGATCGTCGCGGGCGGCGGCGCATGTAATCCGACTCTTATGAAGATGTTGGCCGGAAGGCTAAATCCGGCGACGGTCGAAACCGCCGACGCTGTTGGCTGGTCTTCGCAATCGATCGAGGCGCAGGCTTTCGCTTATCTGGCAGTGCGGACGCTCAATGACTTGCCAATCACCTTCCCTAAGACGACTGGCGCTCCGAAACCCCTGGCAGGCGGGGTGGTAGCTCGGCCTTAGCGAAATCAGCTTGACGCGTTTTTCTTTTTTTCTTTAAGAACGCGGCACAAAATCCCGGGTCGAATTCCCGATAGTCGTTGGTGAGTTCCTCCCCCTTGCGGACGTTGCGTCTGGCGACGATGTAGCCGTCGCGCCAATGGGTATTGGCACTTTCAGAATGGTTCATGTGATGATCATGGTCGGCGGTTAAAAGGATCTCGCCGTCCACACGGTAGCCGTAGTTTTTAATGAAATCGCGTGCAGGTTTAGGCAGTCTAGCGAACTGGCTGGGCGAATAGACGCGGTCGAACCCATCGACAAAACGCCAGATTTTTGTGCCCTTACGGATAAGTTCGCCGGCAAAAACGCCCAGCCCGTGAATCGCGCTTTTGCCGAGATAAGTTTTGACGAGAAGCATGATTTATTTCGCGGGCGGCAATCCGCGCAAATTCAATTGGCACGCCTAACGCGTCGAGCGTTGCAAACCGGCGCCCCGACGAAATCTACGCCGCCGGCTTACGTTCGGTTTTTAGCCGCTTGTCGAGATAGGCGCTGATTGAAGTAAGCAGCGCTTCTACCTTGCCGTCAAAGAAATGGTTGGCGCCTTGCACAACCTTTTGCTCAATCACGATGCCTTTTTGAGTCTTGAGTTTATCGACCAAGGTCGTGACATCTTTGGGCGGCACTACGGCATCCTTGTCGCCATGAATTATCAGGCCGGAAGACGGGCAGGGCGCCAGGAACGAAAAGTCGTACAGATTTGCGGGCGGGCAGATCGAAATGAAGCCCTCGATCTCTGGCCGGCGCATCAACAGCTGCATGCCGATCCACGCACCGAACGAAAAGCCCGCGATCCAGCAACTCTTCGCCTCCGGATTGATGGTTTGGGCCCAGTCGAGCGATGCGGCTGCGTCTGACAGCTCACCCTGGCCATGGTCGAACGAGCCCTGGCTGCGCCCAACGCCGCGGAAATTGAAGCGCAATGCCGAGAAGCCGCGGTGAACGAACGCGTAGTAGAGCTGGTAGATGATCGGATGATTCATCGTTCCGCCGAACTGCGGGTGCGGATGAAGAATGATGGCGATTGGCGCGTTCTTCTGCCGCGCCGGGTGGTAACGCCCCTCGATGCGTCCGGCTGGGCCGGTAAAGATAATCTCTGGCATTGCTGTCGACCTCGAACCGGGCTCGCGCGCAGTGGCACGCGCCATCGTGACTAGGTGTGGTCAGGCGAAACTGACCGAATTGGGCACTCAGTTTAGAATTATTCTAATTATATGATTTCCGCTGTTCCCGGCCTCGGCGCACGCTATAAGGACCGGACGATTTCGGGCTTCTAGCACGATCACCGGGGCAAAAAGCAAGCTTTTTGCGGGTTCTAGAGGTGAAACGGTATTTAGGTATTGGCTAAAGCGATGGCACAAAGGGCATATTTTGATTGGAATGCCACCGCCCCTCTTCGCGAGGAGGCGCGCATTGCTATGCGTGGCGCGCTCGAGCTGACTGGCAATGCCTCATCCGTCCATGCCGAGGGTCGTGCGGCACGCCGTTTGGTCGAGGAAGCGCGTGAGCGCGTAGCCAATCTGGTTGCGGCCGAAGCAAAGAACGTCACCTTCACCAGCGGCGCCACTGAAGCAAATATGTTGGCGCTGACTCCCGCGATCGAGGTCGGCGGCCGCAAAGAGCGGCGTGATCGCTTGTTCGTGTCAGCGATCGAACATCCATCCGTGCGCAGCGGCGGCCGTTTTGCCGCCGACGCAGTCGAAGAACTGCCCGTGACGGCGGATGGCGTTGTCGATCTCAACGCGCTCGCGGCTGCCATCAGTAAGGCCGAACGCCCGCTGGTGTCGGTCATGTTCGCAAACAACGAGACCGGCGTTCTCCAACCCATCTCGCAAATAGCAAACATCGTGCACGCGGCTAACGGCGTCCTCCATGTGGACGCTGTGCAAGGTCAAACTTCAACTGAAAGCAATATTGGAATTCTTGGTATTGATCTCCTCTCAATCTCTTCGCACAAACTTGGCGGTCCTCAAGGCGCGGGCGCACTGATACGCCGCAACGACATCCATGTCGCCGTGTCGCTGATCAAGGGTGGCGGACAGGAGCGTGGTCAGCGGGCAGGAACCGAAAACGTCGCAGCGATCGCCGGTTTCGGCGCCGCAGTCAGCGCCGCAAAAGGTGCGAGGCAGGTAGATGGGCCTCGCATGGCCGCGCTACGCGACTATCTGGAGGCCGGGATCAAATCGGCTACCCCGCAATCATTGTTCTTCGGCTCGTCCGCGGACCGGGTTCCCAACACAAGTCTGTTCACGGTTCCCGGACTGAAAGCGGAAACAGCGATAATCGCCTTCGATCTCAATGGCATAGCGGTATCATCGGGTTCCGCCTGTTCGTCAGGCAAGGTACAGGCATCACACGTGCTAGCGGCGATGGGCGTAGAACCCGCGGTCGCGCGCGGCGCCGTGCGTGTCAGTCTCGGCTGGACCACCACCAAGGCCGAGGTTGAAGCCCTGCTAACTGCTTGGAATAAAGTGGTTTCGTCATTACTTAACAAGCAAGCGAATGCCGCCTGAGGCGGCGTCACCAGGAATGATCGCAACGCGACAAGCGAACCGACCATAACCGACAAATCCAACCCGCGGTCCTTGCAACCGTGAGCGGAGGGAAGAATGCCGGCCGTACAAGAGACCGTCGAACAGGTCCGCAGTATCGACGTTGATCAATATAAATATGGGTTCGTCACCGATATCGAATCCGACAAGGCCCCGAAGGGCCTGTCGGAAGACACTGTGCGTTTCATTTCGGCCAAAAAGAATGAGCCGGCGTGGATGCTGTCCTGGCGGTTGGAAGCCTTTAAGCGCTGGCTGACCATGCGCGAGCCAACGTGGGCACGCGTGGACTATCCGAAGATCGATTACCAGAACGCCTATTATTATTCGGCTCCAAAGAAGAAGGCGCTCGCCTCACTCGATGAGGTCGATCCGGAAATCCTCAAGACCTATGAGAAGCTTGGCATTCCGCTGCGCGAGCAGGAGATTCTTGCAGGCGTCGTGCGGCCGGAAGGCGAAAGGCGCGTTGCGGTGGATGCCGTGTTCGATTCCGTATCGGTCGCTACGACCTTCAAGGAAGAGCTCAAGCGTGCTGGCGTAATTTTCATGCCGATGTCGGAGGCGATCCGCGAACATCCAGAACTCGTGAAAAAATATCTCGGCTCCGTGGTGCCAACCTCTGACAACTTCTTCGCAACGCTGAATTCTGCCGTGTTCTCCGACGGGTCATTTGTTTATGTGCCGCCGGGGGTGCGCTGCCCAATGGAACTGTCCACCTATTTCCGGATCAACGAAGCCAACACCGGCCAGTTCGAGCGCACACTGATCATCGCGGATAAGGGCGCTTACGTCAGCTATCTCGAAGGCTGCACCGCGCCGATGCGCGACGAGAATCAGCTGCACGCCGCGGTGGTTGAGTTGGTTGCGCACGACGACGCCGAGATCAAATATTCGACAGTACAGAACTGGTATCCGGGCGACGCCAACGGCAAAGGTGGCATCTTCAACTTCGTTACCAAGCGGGGCGATTGCCGCGGAGCGCGCTCGAAGATTTCATGGACCCAGGTCGAAACCGGCTCAGCCATCACGTGGAAATATCCGAGCTGTATCCTCCGTGGGGATAACTCGCGCGGCGAATTCTATTCGATCGCGATCTCCAACGGCCGCCAGCAGGTCGACAGCGGGACGAAGATGTTGCATCTCGGCAAAAACACAACGAGCCGCATCATTTCAAAGGGCATTGCGGCGGGCAGATCCAACAACACCTATCGCGGGCTGGTGACCGCCCATCGCAAAGCGACCAACGCACGCAACTTTACCAATTGCGACTCGCTGTTGATCGGCCACGAATGCGGCGCACACACCGTGCCCTACATCGAGGCGAAGAATTCTTCCGCTGTGTTCGAGCACGAGGCGACAACTTCGAAAATTTCCGAGGACATGCTGTTCTATTGCCGGCAGCGCGGGATGTCGGCGGAAGAGGCGACCGCGCTGGTGGTCAACGGCTTTGTCAAGGATGTGCTGCAGCAATTGCCGATGGAATTCGCGGTCGAAGCTCAGAAGCTGATTTCGATCTCGCTCGAAGGCAGTGTGGGATAGTTGGGAAAAAAGAAATGTCGTTTTTGGAAGTAAAAAATCTGCATGTCGAGATTGAGGGCAAGGAAATCCTCAACGGCCTGAATTTGTCGATCGAAAAGGGCCAGATTGCCGCGATCATGGGCCCGAATGGCTCCGGCAAGTCGACGCTCGCTTATGTGCTGGCCGGCAAGGACGATTACCGCGTCACCAAGGGCGACGTCCTGCTCAACGGCGAAAGCATTCTCGAGATGACGCCCGATGAACGCGCCGCCAATGGCGTGTTTCTCGCGTTCCAGTACCCGGTCGAGGTGCCCGGCGTCGCCACAATGACGTTCCTGCGTACCGCGCTGAACGCGCAGCGCAAGACACGCGGCGAAAAGGAACTCTCGACGCCCGATTTCATGAAGATCGTGCGGGATACTGCCAACCAGCTCGGCATCAACCAGGATATGCTGCGCCGCGCCGTCAATGTCGGCTTTTCTGGTGGCGAGAAGAAGCGCAACGAAATTTTGCAGATGGCGGTGTTGCAGCCGCGCCTTGCGGTGCTCGACGAGACCGATTCCGGCCTCGACATCGATGCGCTTAAAATTGTGGCCGAAGGCGTCAATCGTCTGCGCTCGCCCGAGCGTTCGATGATCGTGATTACGCACTATCAACGGTTGCTCGAGTTCATCGTCCCCGACGTCGTGCATGTGCTCGCCAAGGGCAAGGTCGTGAAATCGGGCGGCAAGGAGCTCGCGCTCGAGCTCGAGGCTAAAGGTTACGCACAATATGCCGGCGAGGCGGCATAAGGCCATGAATGCCGACGTTCGCGCCATAAAGACACCGGCTGAGCAGACGATAAGCGCTGCTTATGAGGCCGCACGCGGTAAGTTGCCCGGCAAGGGCGCGGTCGCCGCGTTGCGTGCAGATGCATTCAAGCAGTTCGAGAGCCTTGGACTGCCGCATCGCCGTGTCGAGGAATGGAAATATACCGACCTGCGCACATTGATGCGCGAAGCCTATCCGTTAGCCGCGCCGCCCGATGCTTCGGCAAAGGCGCACGTCAAGACGGCGGGCGACATTTTGTCCGGTGTCGCTTGCCGGCGGCTGGTATTTGTCGATGGCGCATTTGCGCCTGAGCTGTCCGATCTCAAGCCCGAAGCGGGTGTGACCATCAGTTCCATGGCCGAGGCTTTAGCGAAGGGCGATGCGCTCGTCGCGCAGCACGTTGGCAAGACCTTCGCTACCGATGACGCAGCGGTCGCTCTTAATACGGCGCTGATGGGCGACGGTGTTGTGATCCGGATCGCCAAGGGTACCCAAATCAAACAGCCGATCCACCTTGTATTTGGCAGCGGCAGTGACAAACCGAGCTCAATTTTCATCCGTTCGCTTGTCGTGGTGGAGGAGGGCGCAAGGGCGACAATCATCGAGGACCACGACAGCGCCGTCGCCCAGGTCAATGCCGTGCTGGAACTGATCGTGTGCGACGGGGCGCAGGTCGACTATCTCAAACTCACCCGCGCTCGCGCCTTGCATGTGGCAAGCCTTCTGGCTTCGGTCGGTGCACATGCTACCTTTAATACGTTTGCCTTCACGGCCGACGTCAATGTTTTGCGCAACCAAAATTTCATCCGCTTTGCCGGCGAAGGCACCAAAGCCGGTATTCGTGGCGTAACCCTCCTACGCGGCAAGCAGCACGCCGACACCACGTTGGTGATCGAGCACGCCGCCGGCCATTGTGAGAGCCGCGAACAGTTCAGATCAGTGCTCGACGACCAGGCGCACGGTGTGTTCCAGGGCAAAATCGTGGTCAAGCCGCACGCGCAAAAGACCGACGCCAAGATGATGACACGTTCGCTATTGCTGTCCGACGAGGCGGAGGCCGACAACAAGCCGGAGCTGGAGATCTTCGCCGATGACGTCGTTTGCGGCCACGGCGCGACAACGTCTGCACCCAACGAGGCGCTGAAATTCTATCTGATGTCGCGCGGCATCCCCGCCAAGGAGGCAGAGGCGCTGCTGATCCAGGCCTTTATTGATGAGACGATTGAGGAAATCGCACATGAGGGCATCCGCGACGCACTGATGTTTGCCGCACTCAAGTGGCTGGGCGCGCGGGAGTAGGTCATGCATCCGGCGGTCAGCAATGGATCCTATGATGTCGCCAAAATACGTGCGGACTTCCCCGCGCTGGCGATGCAGGTCTACGGCAAGCCGCTGGTCTATCTCGATAACGCCGCTTCTGCGCAGAAGCCGACGGCTGTACTTGACCGACTGCAGAAAGCCTACACCGAGCAATACGCGAACGTGCACCGCGGGCTACATTACCTCGCCAATGAAGCGACCGAGGCCTATGAGGGTGCGCGCGAGATTGTGCAGCGGTTCCTCAATGCAGGCCGCAAAGAAGAAATTATATTCACGCGTAATGCGACCGAAGCGATCAATCTCGTTGCCTATACTTTCGGGCGCGAACACATTAAGGCCGGCGACGAGATCGTGGTCTCGATCATGGAGCACCATTCCAACATCGTGCCTTGGCATTTCCTGCGCGAACGGCAAGGTGCGGTAATTAAATGGGCGCCTGTCGACGAGGAGGGCAATTTTCTCATCGACGAATTCGAGAAACTGCTTAGTCCACGCACAAAACTTGTCGCAATCACGCAAATGTCGAACGCGCTAGGCACTGTAGTGCCGGTCAAGGAAGTCGTGAGACTTGCTCATGCGCGTGGCATTCCGGTCCTGGTCGACGGTGCACAAGGCGCCGTGCATCTTGATGTGGATGTGCGCGACATCGACTGCGATTTCTATGTTTTCACTGGTCACAAACTTTACGGCCCGACCGGGATCGGTGTGCTCTACGGCAAATATGATCTGCTCGCAGCGATGCCGCCGTTCAATGGCGGCGGCGAGATGATCCAGGAAGTGTCGCAAGACCGCGTCACCTATGGAGTGCCGCCTTATCGGTTCGAGGCTGGTACCCCCGCAATTGTTCAGGCGATCGGCTTGGGCGCAGCCATTGACTACGTCAATTCCATCGGGAAGGCGCGAATTCGCGCCCATGAAGGCGCGCTCGTCAAATACGCGCACGAGCGGTTGGGCGCGATCAATTCGTTGCGCATCATCGGCAATGCAAAAGACAAAGGCCCTGTTGTATCGTTCGAACTGAAGGGCGCGCACCCGCACGACGTCGCGACCGTGATCGACCGGCAGGGCGTGGCAGTGCGGGCGGGCACCCATTGCGTAATGCCGCTGCTCGCGCGCTACGGCCTCACCGCGACTTGCCGGGCCTCATTCGCGCTCTATAACACCAAGGACGAGATCGACGCGCTCGCCGCTTCGCTCGCAAAGGCGCAGGATATGTTCGCATGACAGACGACACGCAAACGCCGACGCCCGCCGCTGAAAAGCCGCCGGAGAATGCCACCGTCACCCGTTCTGCGGCGTTGCCGGAGGACGAGCTTAACAAGCTCACCGACGACATTGTGGCTGCGCTCAAAACCGTTTACGACCCGGAAATTCCGGCCGACATCTACGAACTTGGTCTGATCTACAAGATTGATATTGGAGACGATCGCGGCGTGAAGGTCGACATGTCGCTGACCTCGCCTAATTGTCCGGCCGCGCAGGATCTTCCGATTCAGGTCGAAAATGCGGTGGCAAGCGTCGCTGGCGTCAAAGAGGCCAAAGTCGAAGTGGTATGGGACCCGCCTTGGGACCCGAGCCGCATGTCGGACGAGGCCCGTCTCGTGCTCAACATGTGGTAATGTTTGCGTGGGACACTAGATAAGGACCGATGAGGACTGCGATGGCGACTGCCAGACCCCGACCACAGGTGATGCGGCTGACCGAGGCCGCCGCGCTGCGCATCAAGGATGTGATGGCGCGCGCGGAACAGCCCGTCGCCGGCGTCCGCGTCGGTGTCAAGAATGGCGGCTGCGCCGGCCAGGAATACACCATGGAATATGCAGACGCGATCAGGCCTACCGACGAAGTGGTCGAGGACAGGGGGGTCAAGATTCTAATCGACCCGAAGGCGGTATTGTTCCTGCTCGGCACGGAAATGGATTACAAGACCGGCAAGCTATCGGCTCAATTCATCTTCAACAATCCGAACCAGACGAGTGCCTGCGGCTGCGGCGAGTTGGTGCAGCTCACGCCGGCGAAAAGCGCAGAGTAGAGGGCGTCAAGCGACCTCCGTCGTTGCGTCGGAAACTTCCGGATCCGTCTCGCTCATCACGCGGTTGCGGCCATTTCTTTTGGCGGCGTAGAGACACGTATCGGCGCGCTCGATCAGTGATTGGCCACTATCGCCTTTGCGCATGGTCGCTACGCCTACCGAGATGGTCAACCGGCCGAGATGCTCGCCTGTTGAACGCTTCATAAGCTCCTTCGTCATTACTGTGCGACGAATGTGTTCGGCCACCGTAATCGCCGCGCGCAGTCCAGTGTTTGGCAGAACGATTGCAAATTCCTCGCCACCGTAACGCGCCGCCGTGTCTTTGCCTTTGACGTTATGCTTTACCGACATCGCCACCAGACGCAGCACCTGGTCGCCCGTCAGGTGGCCATAGCTGTCGTTGAATGCCTTGAAATGGTCGATGTCCGTAAGCATCAGCGATAGTGGTTCGTTCTTGGCGAGCGCTTCTGCTATGGATTTTTCCAATGTGGTATCGAAATATTTTCGATTGGCAAGTTGGGTAAGCGGATCCGTCAGACTTTCGGTGCGAACTGCTTCAAGATTTTCCTGGAGCTCATTGATCTCCCGCTTTGATGCAAGGAGACGTTCTTCCAATTGGTGGTTGGAAAACTCCATATTCTTGGTTGTCTGCACAAGACTTTCGACGATGGTACGGATGCCCTCGCGATCTTTTGACTCGCCGAGCTGTTCCGTCGCGCCTGCGAGACTTTCGGTGTAAATACTTGCGGATCCTGCGGCGGCGTCAATCATCGCCATCACCTGATCGATTTCGCCCTTAACCTGGCTGCCAACCTCGTCGATCCGGTCTGTCAGCCGTGTTGGTGATAAAAAGTTTTCATAGATCTGGGTAAGGTCGGCTTCGGAAATAGTACCCTTGGCCTTGAGCGTCGCGTTGACTTGCTGGTTGAGTGCGGGGTGGTAACCGGTCGCGTAGGTGTACCAAATCTCGTAATTGCGTGGCGTCGCGTGCTGGTGCAACGCTTTCAGCTGCCCGAGAGCGATGTCGGCGAACGCCATCGTGCGTTCGAAATCTTCGGCACGCCCGGTCATTAGCAGGACCCCCAGTTGCAGGTCTGTGCCTGCGGAGGACGGCACGCACGACATCTTTCGCCGGGACGGTATTCGACGGAGGTGAACGGGGGGTAAATTTGGAACTTGATCCGGCAACCAGTGGTTGCGGTAGGGACGAATGCCGCAACGTCAGGCTTTGACCGAGACTGGTCTCAGCAGGAAAGCCGGAAGGTGACCGCTTTCACTTTCCTGGGCCGGCGGTAGTGGAGACGGAGCCTGATAAGTCGCGGCGTCCTTTTTCCCTCGGCGCGTTGGCTGGCGATTACGAGGCCGATCGCGGGGACGTTCGACGTGAGCCGGGCGTTCGTCTTCTTGTGGCGGTTTGCTCGCATGCGCCTCGGCAGACGCGGGTTTATCTGTCCACGGAATCGTTCGTCCGATCAGCCGCTCAATGGCGCCAACGGATTTGCTGTCAATCGGTGCAACGATAGTGATAGCGGTGCCTGTCCGTCCGGCGCGGCCGGTACGGCCGATGCGATGGACGTAGTCGTCGGCATGATGTGGCACGTCGAAATTGAAGACATGGCTGACGTCGGGAATATCAAGACCGCGGGCGGCGACATCAGAAGCGATGAGCAGTTTTGCATCGCCTTTGCGAAAAGCTTCCAGCGCGGCAGTACGTGCCGCCTGATCCATGTCGCCGTGCAAGGCGACTGCATTGAATTTGTGGCGCAGCAGCGAGCGATGCAGATTGGCAACCTCACGCTTGCGGTTGCAGAAGATGATGGCGTTTTTGAAATCGGCGGTAGAGCGGAGCTGCTGTCGTAGAGTTTCGCGCTTTTCCGCCGGGTCGCGGCCGGTGGCGACGAGCAATTGATTGATGGTTACAGCAGTAGTAGCCGGTTTTGATACTTCAACGCGTACCGGATTGTGCAGAAAGGTGTCGGCGATGCGTTGAATTTCCGGCGGCATGGTTGCAGTGAAGAAGAGAGTCTGCCGCGTGAATGGCACCAACTTGCCAATGCGTTCGATGTCGGGAATGAAACCCATGTCGAGCATGCGGTCGGCTTCGTCGATTACCAGCAGCTCGACGCCGGAAAGCAGCAGTCGCCCGCGCTCGGAATGGTCAAGCAAGCGGCCGGGCGTAGCAATCAGAACGTCGACGCCCCGCAGCAGCTTGGCGTCCTGATTATCGAACGACACGCCACCAATGATCAGTGCAACATTCAGCTTGTGGTTCTTGCCATATTTTTCGAAATGCTCTGCGACTTGCGCCGCGAGTTCGCGTGTCGGCTCGAGGATGAGCGTGCGGGGCATGCGCGCACGTGCGCGTCCTTGCTCCAGCATGGTGAGCATCGGCAACACGAAGGCGGCGGTCTTGCCGGTGCCGGTTTGCGCGATACCGAGCACATCGCGCCGCGCGAGTACGTGCGGAATAGCCTGGTCTTGAATCGGGGTAGGGGTTTTGTAGCCGGCCGTCTCGATGGCGGCGATAACTTTGGCGGATAAGCCGAGATGCGAAAAGGGCATATAACCTCAGGGGCCGCCCGGATCCGCGCCGGACAGGAGAAACCAGTTGCTTTGCGCGGGGGACGGTCGAATCTAGATGTCTGACCGGTTGCCGGGAACATAGGGCGCAAAGAGTTAAAGTCAATGCTATGCCCTGCGATAAGTCATATTAATTCTTAATCTTTTTCCTCTGGAGCATGTGATGGCAGCTGTTTTACCGCTCGTGCTGGTGCCCGGACTGTTATGCAGCGCGCGGCTTTACGCCCCTCAGGTCACGGCTCTTTGGTCCTTTGGCCAGGTCGCCGTTGCCGACCACCGACGCGACGATACGATGGCCGCAATTGCCGCCCGCATTCTCGCCCACGCACCGCCGCGGTTTGCGCTCGCCGGATTATCAATGGGCGGCTATATCGCCTTCGCCATGCTGCGGCAGGCGCCGGAGCGGATAACCAAGCTTGCGCTGCTGGACACTTCGGCGCGACCGGACACTGCTGAGCAATCAGCAGGCCGCGAAAAATTCATCGCCATGGCGCAAGCTGGCAAACTCGGCGATGTGGTGGAGACGCTCACGCCGCGCTTCCTGCATCGCAATCGTCACAATGACGAAACGCTCAAGCGCGTCGTACGGGAGATGGCAGCGGATACCGGAGCAGAAGCGTTTGTTCGCCAGCAAAAGGCTATCCAGTCACGACCGGACTCGCGGCCGCTGCTCGCGACCATTCGTTGCCCAACTCTTGTGCTGGTTGGCGACGGTGACGAACTTACTCCGCCGGAACTCGCGAGGGAAATTTGCACTGGTATTTCCGGTGCGCGACTTGTTGTCGTCGCGAACTGCGGACATTTATCCACTCTAGAGAAACCGGACGAAGTGAACCAAGCGCTTACCGAGTGGCTTGAGGCCTAAATCGCGATGCCCTGGCCCGGCTGATCGCGGCTGGCCAGGGTCCGAGCTTGAGGGAAATTGTCCAAGGCTTTCCGGCCTTCGTCCCTTTGCCAACGTCATAACGGGCGCTTATACGAAACGCCGAGCTAGTTCGGCAGGAAACACATCATGCGCACGCAGGTCGGAATTGTTGGAGCGGGCCCCGCTGGCCTGATGCTGGCAAGGCTGCTTCACCTGCGTGGCATCGATTCCATCATCATCGAAAATCGCAGCCGCGACTATATTGAGAACCGAATTCGCGCCGGCCTGATCGAACATTGGGCTGCCGACCTGTTAGCTGAATTAGGCGTCGGCGAACGCTTGAAGCGCGAGGGTATGCCGCACTGGGGCATCAACATCGGCATCAATGGTGACCTGCACCGGATTGATTTTAAGGCGTTGGTTGACAAACGCGTCACCATTTACGGCCAGCAGGAAGTGGTGAAGGACTTGGTGGAGCGCCGTCTCGCCGACGGCGGTCCTTTACTGTTTGAAGTGGACGGTGTCAGCGTTCATAGCCTGACCTCTGATCGGCCGAAGATACGCTTCACGCACCAAGGCCGTGCGCAAGAAATCGAATGTGATTTCATCGCTGGCTGCGACGGATTTCACGGTATCTGCCGACCGAGTTTCCCAGACGGGGTCCTCAATGTGTTCGAGCGCGATTATCCGTTCGGCTGGCTTGGCATTCTGTCGGAATCCCCGCCGCCTGATCACGAGTTGATTTATTCGTATACAGATCGTGGGTTTGCGCTCTACACCATGCGCTCAGCGTCGGTTTCGCAACTCTATCTGCAATGCGATCATGACGAGGAAATAGAAAACTGGCCGGACGCCCGTATTTGGGATGAACTGCACAAGCGGCTGGGCGGCGCACGCAAACTCGCCGAAGGTAAAATGCTGCAAAAGAGCATCACGCCGATGCGCAGTTTTGTAGTCGAACCGATGCAGCACGGGCGGTTATATCTGGCAGGCGACAGCGCGCACATCGTGCCACCGACTGGCGCCAAGGGCATGAACCTCGCTTTCGCGGATGTCGTGATATTTTCACGTGCGCTCGAGGCGTTCTATAATAACAAGGGCCGCGATCTGTTGGAAAGTTATTCGACGACCTGTTTGCGGCGGGTGTGGAAAGCGCAGCGTTTCTCCTGGTGGATGACGCAAATCATGCATCGCTTCCCGCACAAATCGGCGTTCGATCGCCGCCGCCAACTCTCCGATCTCGATTATCTCACGAGTTCGGCGGCCGCTGCGAAGTCATTATCCGAGCAATATGTAGGTTTACCGTTGGACTAATCGCGCAGCACCGCGCGCAGTGGGATGCTTAGCAGCGCAATTGCTACGCTTGCCATGCCGGAAATGAGCGCCAGCATGACGAAAAATTCAATCTTTCCCATGCTCGACCAGAACGTGCCGAGATAACCCGCAAGAAATCCCCCGACGAAGCTGGTCGAGAGCCACACGCCCATCATCATCGACAACAGCGACGTCGGCGCAATCTTCGTTACGAGCGAAAGACTGGTTGGTGAGAGATAGAGTTCGCCAACTGTGATGACGACGAAATAAGCAAATAACCACAGCCAACTCGCTTTCTCGCCGCCGGCGCTCCAGGCTGCGGTTGCCATGATGAGATAAGCGAATGCGCTAAGCAGGCAACCGATTGCCAGCTTTATTGGCGTTGATGGCTCGTTCTTTCGTTGCCTGCGCCATAGCGCAACAATAAAAGGGGTGAATGCGAATATCATGAAGGGATTGAATGCCTGGAACCAGGTAACGGGGATTTCTGCTCCGAAGAAATGGCGGTCGGTAAATTGGTCGGCCCAGAGCGTGATTGTGTTGCCCTGCTGCTCGTAAGTCGCCCAGAACAGGCTCACCGGTATGTACAGCAACAATAACGCTACGATCGACTTCCAAGCGGCGCGATCAAGCGGTGCTTTCGGCGATGCGCGTTTTGCAAAGGCGTCTTTCGGCAGATGTGGTGTGGCGAGAAGATAAATTATGAGACTAAGTGTCATGCCGATTCCGGCGGCCATAAATCCGTAGTGCCAGCCCAGATTTTCACCGAGAGTGCCGCAAATCAGCGGGGCGAGAAATGCTCCGAGATTGATGCCTACGTAAAAAATCGAGAATGCCCGGTCGCGACGTGGATCGCCCGGGGAGTAGAGTGCGCCGACTTGCGTCGAGATGTTTGGCTTGAAAGCACCGTTGCCAAGGATAAGAAATCCGAGCGCAAGCAGAAACAGATGTTCGAATGCCATCATGAAATGGCCAATGGCCATCAGTGCGGCGCCGATTATGACGGTACGGCGTTGACCGAGCACTCGGTCCGCCAGCAATCCACCGAGGATTGGCGTTAAATAAACCAGTCCGGTATAGAAGCCGTAGATTTGTGAAGCGAACGGTTGCGGCGCGAGCGGTCCGAATACGAATTCCAGCGCGCTTCTAAATGATGCCAGGCCGAGCACGTCGCTCGCACGTTGTGGTGCCAGAAGATACCTGAGCATGTAGAGAACGAGGAGCGCTCGCATCCCATAATAGGAGAAACGCTCCCACATCTCGGTAGCGAATAGATATGTGAGCCCGCGGGGGTGGCCGAAAAGTTCTCCGTTCACGCTTGGGTTGCGCTCGGAAATTCCGCGTGTTGAACTCATATTAGTGGCAGCATGGGCGTTATTGGGCAAAACAGTTGCAGTTCACGACAAAGCCGTTTTCCGATGGCTGCACCCAGTGTACGCTTTTCGCAAGCGTAGCCGGGGTAGGATAGCGGGTAAATGAGGGATGGGATGACGAAGATTTGCGGTGGCATAATTCACGCGCTGGTAGCGGTGCTGGTCGTATTTTCCGCCGGAAACGCCCACGCGCAAGCCGACTTTCCAAACCGGGTGATTCATTTCGTCGTCGGCTTTGCGGCCGGCGGTGGCAACGACTTGTTCGCGCGCCTGGTCGTGCAAAAATTCCAGGAGAACACTGGGGCGACCGCCGTGATCGACAATAGGGTCGGGGCCGGCGGACGCATTGCTGCGGAATTTGCCTCGCGTCAACCGGCCGACGGCTATACGGTGCTGGTCGGCGCCACCGGACAGATGTCGATTGCCACGGCGATCTTTCCCGATCTCAGCTATCACGCGAGTAACAGTTTCATCCCGCTGAATATGATTGCATCGTTTCCGCTGATTTTGGTTGTGCCGGCAGATCATCCGGTCAAGAGCGTTAAGGAACTCGTCGCGTGGGCGAAAGCCAATCCCGACAAATCAAATTACGGCACTTCGTCGCCGGCCTTCACCATCGCAAGTGAGCTGTTGAAGCTCAAAACTGGAATGCCGGCGGTGGCGATCCCGTATAAAAGCAGCAACGAGTCAAATCTAAGTGTTGTGTCCGGACAGAGTCTGTTCACAATCTCGGACGGTCCGCCGGTAATTCCACTGGTCCAAGGTGGCAAAACCCGCGCGCTGGCGGTTACTGGTTCCGAGCGCTCACCCGAACTGCCTGATGTGCCGAGCATGGCCGAATCCGGTTTCCCTGAGGTTGATACGCAATTGTGGAGCGGCTTCTTCGTGCCCGTGGGTACGCCCGCGCCAATCGTCGCCAAGCTCACCGCGGAACTCGGCAAGGCGATTGCCGATCCCGGCGTGCAGGAGGGCCTGAAGAAAATGGCCGTGAAACCTGGCGGCCCGACCGGCGATGCGTTTAAGAAACGTATCGACATCGATATCAAAAGTTTTTCCGACGTCGTCAAAGCTGCCAACCTGAGTTTCAAGTAGCAACCGACAATAGGCGTTTGACTCGGTCACGAGCGGCGCGCTTTCGCCTAAATCAATTGCCGCGGGGCCAACCACTGCTATTGTTATCCGAAGTCGGAGAAGCGGTAACATGCGGTTGGTGACAGCTATTGCAGTCCTGGTGTCATTCATCGCTTGCAATAGTGCGGCCGCCGAATCGGTCGAAGAATTGTTCCAACAGTTCGGTTTATTTGGAACCTGGGCCGCTGATTGCAGCAAGCCGGCGACACCCGGTAATCCGCGTGTCAGCATCACGACGCCGAGTGCAGGATTAGTGCTCGAAGATCACAATCTCGGCCCAGACTTTGCAGTTAACCGCTACAGCATCGTTTCGGCCGAGCGGTTATCGGGCACGAGTGTTTCGGTCAATGTAATCTTCCAGCCCGGCGCGCAAGTTGAGGAGCGACAGAAGCTGATCTTCTCGGTGCAAGAGAATACCCGGCGTACGATTTTCAATCAGCCGGATGGCGGTGCAGTTCGCGTCAAGGATGGCATTGCGCTCGCGCGCGGCACAAAAACTCCATTGCTACGCCGTTGCGACGAAGGCGGAGTAAGTCATTGATTGCCGCAATTAAACGTCCAGCAATTCGGTGCTGGCGAATTCAGCGTTCTCCTGGATGAATTCGAAGCGCGCCTCCGCCTTGGTGCCCATCAGACGCTCAACGGCACGCGCGGTCGGCTTTATCTCCTTATCGGCCAAAACGACGCGGAGCAGCGTGCGCTTGCCGGGATCCATCGTGGTTTCTTTAAGCTGAGCCGCCATCATCTCGCCGAGGCCCTTGAAGCGGCTGACCTCCACCTTGGCGTTGGCGTGAAATTCCTTCTTGAGAAGCGCTTCTTTGTGCTTGTCATCACGCGCATAAACGATCTTGCCGCCGTGCGAGAGCCGGTAAAGGGGCGGTACTGCGAGGTAAAGCCGACCGCCCTCGACCAGTTTCGGAATTTGTCGGTAGAAAAAGGTGATCAGCAATGAGGCAATATGTGCGCCGTCCACATCGGCGTCGGTCATGATGATGACCTTCTCGTAGCGCAGATCTTTCTCGTGATAGTGCGAGGTGGTGCCACAGCCAAGGGCCTGTATCAGGTCGGCAAGCTGTGCATTCTGCGCGAGCTTGTCTTTGCCCGCCGATGCCACATTTAATATCTTGCCCCGGAGCGGCAGCACGGCTTGCGTACGGCGATCACGCGCCTGTTTAGCTGAGCCGCCCGCGCTGTCACCCTCGACAATGAAAATCTCGGAACCTTCCGAGGCCGATGAGGTACAGTCTGCAAGTTTGCCCGGCAGACGCAGCTTGCGCACAGCGCTTTTGCGGGCGATGTCCTTTTCCTGCCGCCGTCGGAGGCGGTCCTCCGCCCGTTCGATAACGAAATCGAGCAGCTTATTGGCTTGTAGAGGATTGCCGGAGAGCCAGTGATCGAACGGATCCTTGATTGCCTGCTCAACAATTTTTTGTGCACCCGCAGTCGCAAGGCGGTCCTTTGTCTGGCCCTGGAATTCCGGCTCGCGAATGAATACCGAGAGCATACAGCCTGAGCCGGTCATCACGTCCTCGCTGGTGACCGCTGCCGCGCGCTTTTCCTGTCCAACGCGTGCGGCATGATCCTTCAGCCCGCGCAGCAGGGCTGAACGAAGTCCGGATTCATGCGTGCCGCCGTCAGGGGTTGGAATCGTGTTGCAATAGGAATTCAGAAATCCGTCAGCGTCGGCAGTCCATGCGACAGCCCATTGTACCGCGCCATGGGCTCCGGTCTTGCCCGTGGTGCCGGTGAAGATGTCCGGATGTACCAAAGTTGAGCCGGCAAGCGTTTCGGAAAGATAATCCTTTAAGCCTTCTTCGAAATGGAACGTGGCCTTCTCCGGCACGTCGTCCACGCCCTTGAGGAGCGCTTTGTCGCAATGCCAGCGAATCTCGACCCCGCCGAAGAGATAGGCCTTCGAGCGCGTCATCTTGAAGATGCGTTCGGGTCTGAATGCGGCCTTTGCTCCAAAAATTTCCGGATCTGGCCTGAAACGTACTTTCGTGCCGCGCCGGTTAGGCGCGCGTCCGACTTTTTCCAGCTTGCCCTTAGGCTTGCCCCGTTCGAACGCCATTCGGTAGAGCTGCTGTTCGCGCGCGACCTCGACTTCCATTCGTTCGGACAGAGCGTTCGCGACCGAAACGCCGACGCCGTGCAAGCCACCTGAAGTCTCGTAAACTTTTGAGTCGAACTTGCCGCCCGCGTGCAGCGTGCACATGATCACTTCCAGAGCGGACTTGCTTTTGAACTTGGGGTGGGGGTCGACCGGAATCCCGCGGCCGTTGTCGGTTACGCTGATGAAGCCATTAGCCTCCATCTCGACTTCGATCCAGTCGGCGTGACCAGCCAGCGCCTCATCCATGGCGTTGTCGATGACTTCGGCAAAGAGGTGGTGAAGTGCCTTTTCGTCGGTGCCGCCGATATACATGCCAGGCCGGCGGCGAACTGGCTCGAGCCCTTCGAGAACTTCGATGTGCTTGGCGGTGTAACCGGACTCGGCGCTTGCGCCGCGAGCGGCGGGCTTTGGCCGCGCACTTGTTTTGGCGCGCACCGACGCCTTCGGCGGCTTGCGGGCCGACGATTTTGATTTCCGTGCCGTGTCGAACAGATCGGGCTGTTTCGCGGGTTTTTTCGTGGTCGCTGTCTTGGCCATTGCGGTCTTCAGGTGGGGTCGCGGCGAATCAGTTGCCAGCCACTATGCCATTGTTGTGCGATCTTTAAGCGACGCAACCTGCGCCGCGTCGCTTAAGGGGAGGTTTATGGCCGATTTAGAGCGATTCCGACTACTCATGACGACCTCGGCAACCAATTGGAACTTCGCCCGTTGTCTAGGCCATGGAGGCAGTCGGTACCAAGGCGGGCCAGCCGCGCACTGAGAAGCTGGATCAGACCCGCAGCGCGCGCACAGCGCGCTTTGCGCTTGCGGTCAGCGACCCTCAACCGGTGAAGGAAGTTGCGCGTGTCTGGCGCACGGCAGCGCAGTCGGCAACGATTGGCATGTTTGTCATCGCCTTGGTTGCGGCCCTTTACCTGGCGCGGCCGATCCTGCTGCCGGTGGCATCAGCGTTTGTCGTGACCATGATGCTGGGACCCTTATCGGCACGGGCAGAACGTTATCGCGTACCGTCATTAGTATCGGCGATCGTTTTGTGGCTACTTGTCATCGGCGTTTTCTACGGTGTGATCGCTTTATTGGCGGCTCCAGCGCTGGATTGGATTGGCAAGGCACCGGAGATCGGACGCAACATTCAAGAAAAATTGCATGTCCTCGACCAACCGCTCGCTGCGCTGCAGAATTTGCGTGACGCACTTCTGCCTTCCGACAAAAAGGGAAGTTTGGGCGTCGACATCATGGCGTTTGTACAGCCAGCAGTCCTCCTCATAACTCCGGCTATCGGACAGACTTTCATCTTTTTCGGCACGCTATTCTTCATGCTGCTCGGTCGTTCGCGGCTACGCCGGGTTCTGGTGGCGTTTTTCGACGAGCGCGATGCGCGCTTGCGCACGCTCAAGATTATGAATGATATCGAACAGAATTTGACCGGCTATCTGAGCATCGTCGCGATCATCAATATTGCGATCGGAATTTGCGGCGGAGTGGCCGCTTGGATCGCGGGGCTACCTGATCCACTCGCGTGGGCAGTGCTCGGATTTATCCTTAACTTCATTCCGTACATCGGCGCGCTGATTATGGAGGCCGCATTATTCATGGTGGGACTGGTAACGTTTCCCACGCTCGCACCTGCTCTGTTTGCGCCGTTGCTGTTCCTGGCGCTGGCCACCCTCGAAGGGCATTTTATCACACCCAGCATCATCGGCCGCACGCTTACGCTCAATCCGCTTACCGTGTTCCTATCACTGGTGTTCTGGACCTGGCTGTGGGGGCCGGTCGGCGCGTTTCTGGCGGTGCCATTGCTGATTATGGCAATGGTCGTAGCCGACCATTTATTCCCCGAAGACGAACCGGATCTGCCGGCCTAACGTACTGGCGTGACCGGCATTGCCGGGCTAGACACAGAGGATCATTCGCGCCGATCCTCCGATGGACCTCCAGACAATCGTCCAACAGACAGTCGATTTCGTTCGCGACAACCAAGTTTGGGCGTCGCCAATTGTATTTTTGCTGGCGTTTGGGGAATCGCTTGCCTTTATTTCTCTTCTGATCCCGGCCTGGGGTGCGTTAGTTGCGATCGGCGCCTTGATCGGACCGAGCGGCATGAATTTCTGGCCGCTTTGGTTGGCGGGCTCACTTGGTGCTGCTTTTGGCGATTGGCTGTCGTACTGGATCGGCCTCAAACTCGAACATACCGTCGCGCATATATGGCCCCTATCGCGCCATCCCGATCTTATTCCACGTGGCGAAGTGTTCATGAAGAAGTGGGGGATCCCGGGCATTTTCATCGGTCGTTTCTTCGGGCCGTTGCGGGCTTCCGTACCGTTGATTGCCGGTATTTTCGAGATGCCATTCTGGCGGTTTCAGCTTGCCAATTTCAGCTCGGCTTTCGTTTGGTCGGCCGTGTTGCTTACAATCGGCGATGCCATATCGAAGGCGGTGAAGTGGATTTGGTGACGGGCACAAAAAATCCGCCGGGATTTTGGCCCGGCGGAAAGCTCTGTGCGGTTTGGGAGTTCCTTTCCAGGCTCACCTGCTGAGCTGGATCAACCGAATCTCGCCTTTGACCAGATCCGGTATGGCGACCATCAGGCCCTGCTCATTCGGGAATGCGGCGAAATCGGCCGGCCCTTTGAAGTCGGTGGCAAGTTTCTGCATGCCATCCTTTTTATTCCAACGAATTAGAGCACCAGACTTCCAGTCGGTGAACAGAATGTCGCCGTTCCGCATCTGGTACAGTCCATCGAGCTGACCGATGTTGTCCGTTATTGCGATCGGCGCTTTGCCCGGCGCCATGGAGTAGATGGCGCGCGGATTGTCCTTGTCCTTGGAGCCGGCCATCAACAACGTGCCACCTTTGCCGGGGAAGACCCCATTCGGGTTGACTGATTTGTCCTTGAAAAGCACGGTGATCTTCGGTGCGGTTTTCGATTTCAGGAAGTCTGCCGGTTCGACCCGGACGAGCTGGTCGGAGCGGTTGTCACTGACATAGAGCGCGCCACCCATCACGGCAGGGTCGTTGGCAAACGTAATACCAGGCAAATCGAGTTTCTTGCCTTCCTTGGTTTTGAGGTCGAATACCCAGACCGAGTCGATGTCGGTCACCCAAAGCCGGTCGCCCCGGATCCAAACTCCCTTAGGCTTGTTGAGCACCTGGCCCTTGGCCGGAAGGAAACCGTCTTCGAGAATTTTTCCGTCGAGCGAAATTTTGGTGATCTTGCCCTTGCCATCTTTGTCGGCCGGCTTGAGATCGGGCCCGAAGTCGCTGATGTAATAAGCTTTGCCCTTGGGATCGTATCCGACAAATTCGACGTGGCCGAAGCCAGTGACTGTCTTTTCCGAAAGCACTTTCAAATCTTTTGCCGATGCGTTTGCCGCTAGTGACGCGGCAAGGCAAAGGCCAATTGCCGTTGTCGCCGAAATTTTTCGGATCATGTCATTATCTCCCCGGATACAATGCAAACTTCCGCCGGGACTTTCACCCGGCGGAGTTTGTTGAATGCGTTCGTGACTATTTAAGTGCGGCTGCGCCTGCTTGCGAAACTGCGTCGTCTTGTGCCCCGGTTCCGCCACTGACACCGATGGCGCCGATGACCTTATCGCCAGCCATCAGCGGATTGCCGCCACGCGAAAGGATGACATCATCAAGTGTCGACAGGTAGGCGAAAAACGCACCCTTGCCATACAGCCGTTCGAACACCAATGTCGGTCGCCGATAGCGCGCCGCGGTACGCGCCTTGTGCTGTGAGATTGCGACCGACGCGTAGGCGCAGTTATCCTGCTTCTCGAAGTAGACCAGATCGCCGTAAGGACCGACGACTGCGACGCACAGACCATTCCAGCCCCGCTTCTTGGACTCTGCGATCGCGCCCGCAGCTGCTTTCTTGGCTGTTTCGATGTTGATCGGCTCGCCATACGACGGCAGATTCATCGCGTCCGGTATGGTTTCGTTCGGATTGTTTGGATCCGCAGGCACCTGTGCAAAGGCGCCAGAACTCATCAGCAGCGCGGCGCCAAAGACGCCCGCCAATACATTCAAACGACGCATTGTATAACCTCCCAAACGATTGATTTTCCGGTTGATCCCGGTTGGGTTGTGGTCCTGCAAGGACTAGTCCCGCGGATAGCTTAGCGAACGGCTCGGCTTTCGCCTATATGGTTTGCCAACGATCGCTGCGGTGCCAAGATAGGAATAAGACACCAGATACGGGGTTACAGCGCGAACGTCATGACCGAGATCACCTTCGAATCCGCGCTTGCAGCACGCACCGCCGAAATGCTTGACGCTTGCACGCGCTGCGGCAAATGCGTCGAAGTTTGTCCGATGGCGAAGCCCGCCGGAGTAGGCGATGCCGCACCAGAAAGCGTCATTGCGGGCGTGCTCAATATCGTCCGTACCGGCGACGGGCCAATGGCTTCGGAGGCCTGGGCCAAGGGTTGTGCACTCACGGGCGATTGCATTGCGGCCTGCGACGAAGCCGTCAATCCGCGATTTCTTTTGGCCATGGCGCGCGTGAAAATGGCCCGGCAATCAAGCGAGCCGCGCGAGCGACGCAAGCAAGGCGTTGAAAATTTCAGGCTGGTCGCCGATGGCGCCAATGTGCTGGCTCGCATGCAACTGTCGGCTGACGAATTGGCGCGGCTCGGCCAGAAAGTGAACCAACGCCTTGAGACCGGCTCAACTGTCAAAGCTGGCGAGCGGCCGGATTTCGTTTTCTATACCGGTTGCAACGTCCTCAAGACGCCGCACATCGCGCTGCTCGCCCTTGATGTCATGGATGCGCTCGGCGTGACCTATAAAGTCATGGGAGGCCCGAGCCATTGTTGCGGCATCGTCCAGGCGCGCACCGGCGACATCGAAGTGTCGGGACGGGTCGCTACCAGTTCACTCGACAAACTCGCCGAAGGAAAGGTCGGTGTTATTTCCTGGTGTGCAAGTTGCCATGTGCAGTTTACCGAATCGACGATACCGACCATCGAGAGAGTGAGGGGCACGCGGCCGTTCGAGATGACTCCGTTCATGCTATTTCTTGCGACGCGCTTCGAAGACTTGCGGCCGATGTTGCGCAAATCAGTGCCGCTGAAAGTCGCGCTACACAAACATCCTGGCATCAAAGGCGTGGTCGAAGCTGGTCTCGAGCTTCTGCAGATGGTGCCGGGCATCGAGGTTGTCGATCTTCATCAGCCGGCGGTCGGCCTGATGAGCAATTTTCTCAATGTGCTGCCGGATTACAAACGCGGACTGCACCTTGCGGAGCTGGAAGCGGCGGAGGCGGCCGGAGTTGACGCACTGGTCGCAATCTATCACCCCGACCACCGCGACCTGTGCGCGCATGAGCGCGACTGGCCATTCCGGATCATCAATATTCTCGACATTGTCGGTGCGAGCATGGGGCTGCGCCACGACGATCACTTCAAGCGGTTGAAGATGATGCAGGACGCCGATGCGATCGTGGCCGATTGTCAGGAAATGATCGCCACCCACCACATTGATCCAGGATTGGCGCGCGATGTCGTGGTCAAGGTGATGTTGGGCGAGCAACCCCTGCCGCTTCGTGCATGACAATGCGGAGTGTTGACGGACCAGGTTGCCCGGCCTATATGCCCCGTCATGATGACGTTGGTTGTAAAACTAAGGCTCCGCCGCCGCCGTGCTTCTTCGGCACGGGCGTAGCGTTATCGTCACCCGTGCCGCCGGATATTAGGCCGCGGCACATTTCTCCAGTTAAATCCTGGGCTGTTGGTCTTCTTCCGGTAGTTTTTTAAGACTTCTGGATAAGGATCGATTTATGGCCACGAAAGCAAAGATCGGCGTGTTGGGTGCCTCGGGCTATACCGGGGGCGAGCTGGTCCGCATATTGCTGCGCCATCCACGCGCGGAGATTGTCCTGCTTACCGCCGAGCGCAGTGCCGGCAAAGCGATGCGGGACGTATTTCCACATTTCTCGCCGTTCACGTTGCCGCAACTCGTTGCCGTCGACGGTCTCGATTGGAAGAGTGCTGCACTTGATGTTGCGTTCTGCGCGTTGCCGCATGCCACCACCCAGAAGGTCGTGAAGGAACTGCTCAAGCAATCGCCGGCGACCAAAGTGATCGATCTTTCAGCCGACTTTCGCCTGGCCGATACCGCGGCTTACGCGAAATGGTACGGCCATGAACATCATGCGCCAGAGTTGCAAAAAGAAGCCGTCTACGGCCTCACCGAAATCCATCGGCGTGCAATCAAACAAGCGAGGCTTGTTGCCAACCCCGGCTGCTACACCACCTGTGCGCAGCTTCCACTCATACCGTTGATCAAGAATAAAGCGATCGAGCTGGACGAGGTCGTCGTCGATGCCAAGTCGGGTATGACCGGGGCAGGGCGCGCTGCCAAAGAGGCCATGCTATTCTCGGAAGTCTCGGAAGGTTTCCACGCCTATGGCGTAGGACATCACCGGCACATGGCGGAACTTGATCAGGAGTTTTCGCTCGCGGCCGGGCGGGAGATGGTCGTCACTTTCACCCCGCATCTGGTGCCGATGAACCGGGGGATTCTCTCAACGATTTACGTGCGGGGCCGGCGAGGTCGGACGCCCGAAGACCTTCACGCAATACTTTTAAAGTCCTACATGAAGGAACCTTTTGTACACGTCCTGCCTTTTGGTGAAACGCCGCAAACGCGGCATGTCCGCGGTTCGAACATGACCTTCATCGGCGTCGCCAAAGACCGAATACCGGGGCGCGCAATTGTCATCTCCGCGCTCGACAATCTTGTGAAAGGTGCCTCCGGTCAGGCGATTCAGAACATGAATTTGGTCATGGGCTGGGCCGAGACGACGGGGCTGGAGCAGGTCGCGTTATTCCCCTGATTCGGCTGGTACAATGCCAGGGTTTTTGTCGGAGACCGCGACATGTTCGAGGTCCAGAACCAGCCGCCGCCGCTTGAGCCCTACAATCTTTTCGCGAGCGATGCCGTGTTGCGCGAAGCGGTGCGGCGTGAGGGAGCCAGTTGGGCGGAAAGTGATTTGACGTCGCTTGGCGCGACACTCGGCAAACCGGAGACCGTTCAACTCGGCTTCGATGCCAATAAATTCACGCCGCAATTGCGTACGCTCGATCGCTACGGCCATCGTCTCGATGAGGTTGAATTTCACCCGGCCTGGCATGAG
The DNA here is from genome assembly GCA_963810585.1 of uncultured Alphaproteobacteria bacterium. GTDB lineage: Bacteria > Pseudomonadota > Alphaproteobacteria > Rhizobiales > Xanthobacteraceae > Pseudolabrys. Next base: position 708,685 of record CAWENV010000004.1, on the reverse strand, counting down.
TTGCTCGGTATTGCACTCAAAGCCGGCCTGCATTCGAGCCCTTGGGCCGACCCAATACCGGGTGCGCATGTTGCGCGGGCGGCCGGCACCTACATGCTTGGGCAGATCGAAAGTGGCGTCTATTGCCCAGTCGCAATGACGTATGGCTCGGTACCGACATTGCGTCACGCCCCTGCGATCGCGGCGGAGTGGCTGCCACGAATTTTTTCCCGCGAGTATGACCGCAGATTTTGCCCGGCTCGCCTGAAAACTGCGGCGCTTGTCGGCATGGGAATGACTGAAAACCAGGGCGGCTCGGACTTGCGCAGCAACACGACGAGGGCCGAACCGGCGGGCGACGGAAACTTCAACTTGCACGGCCACAAATGGTTCATGTCGGCGCCCATGTGCGATGCATTTCTTGTCCTCGCACAATCGCCGAAAGGGTTGAGCTGTTTTCTGATGCCGCGCTGGACGCCGGACGGCGAGCGCAACGCGGTTCAAATTCTCCGTCTGAAGGACAAGCTCGGCAATCGCTCGAACGCATCGAGTGAAGTGGAGTTTCACGGCGCCTTTGCGCAGCTCGTCGGTGAAGAAGGACGCGGTATTCCCACCATCATCGAGATGGGGAACTATACGCGGCTTGATTGTTGCATCGGCTCAACGGCGTTGATGCGCCAGGCCGTCGCGCAGGCAATTCATCACGCGCGCCACCGTATTGCATTCCAGAAAAAGTTGATCGACCAACCGCTGATGACGAATGTTTTGGCCGATCTGGCGTTGGAGTCTGGAAGCGGCAACCGTCCTCACCATGTGGCTTGCCCGCGCCTATGACGAGAGCGATGAAGCAGCGCAGGTGATCCGGCGCGTTGTGACGCCGGCGGCCAAATTCTGGATTTGCAAGCGCACGCCATTCTTAACGTTTGAAGCAATGGAGGTGTTGGGTGGCTCGGGTTACATCGAGGAATACATCATGCCACGCCTCTACCGCGAAGCGCCGGTCAATTCGATATGGGAGGGCTCCGGCAACATCATGTGCCTCGACGTGTTGCGCGCGATTGAGCGCACGCCAAATGTAATGGAGGTGCTGCGCCGCGAGCTCGGCGACGGTAAGGATGTGCGTCTCAGGAGCTTTGCGGATCGACTCCAAAAGCGCCTTACATCGGGTGATCGCAATGACGAAACGCAAGCGCGTGCACTGGTGCGCGAACTGGTGATTGCACTACAGGCGGCGCTGTTGATCAAACACGCGCCGTCTGCGGTCGCGGACGCGTTCTGCGCCTCTCGGCTTGACGGCGAGGGCAGCACTGCATTCGGGCTGTTGCCGCGCGGGCTTGATCTGCGTGGAATTGCAGAACGAGCGGCGCCAATGAACTAGAGTTTTCCGAACACCGCCAGCGCGAGCGCGGCTTGCGCCGCGAATCCGACAGCAAATGCAAGCGTGCGCAGAACCGGCACGCCCATCGTATAGACAATGACGTGCGCGAGCCGTGCCCAGAAATAGACGGCGCAGGCGATCACGGTGCCTTCAGTCGAGTGGCCTTGCGCATCGAGGATAAGCACCAGCGAGGCGAAAATTATCAGGTTCTCAACCGCGTTGGTGTGCGCGAAATAGAGCCGTTGCGCCCAGGCCGATTGCGGCTTGTCGTTTCGCGATGGGTTGGCCATGGCCCCCATCAGACCGCGTTTCATAATGCGGTCCAGAATGTAAGGCACCCACATCAGCCCGGTCAGGATTACCGTCAGCGCCAGCCACATTAGTTCTTTGGACATGCCCACACCCCAATCTTGATGCTCTATCGCGCGACGAGCATAAGCGATGTGACGTTTATTGTCGCGCCCGTAGACATCAAGAAGCTGTAAACTCGCGTCGGCGGTCAGATAGGGCTAAGCCCAAGACCGGGCGGCTGTGTCCGCCATCTCGAGGCCGGTGAACATCACGTCGTAAAGCGTAATCAGGTCCAGCTCTTAAGTTTGACATAAGAGCCGGGCGCATCCTCGATTGGCTTCAGCTTGCCTGTGCCGACCTTTCGCGCTGGCACTGTTTCGGTGCTTTGTGCCTTGAGCCAATCCAACCAGTCCGGCCACCACGAACCGGGATGCTCAGTGGCTTTTTTCAACCAGCTGTCGACATCTGACCCACTCGGCTTCTCACCGGTCCAATACTGATATTTCGGTTTGCCAGGGGGGTTGATGACGCCCGCGATGTGGCCTGAGCCGGCGAGTACATATTTCACCGGTCCACCGAAAAACTGCGAACCGAACAGTACTGATTTTGCCGGCGCAATGTGATCTTCGCGCGTTGCAAGATTGTAAACCGGAACGTTGACATTATGCAGGTCGAGCCTGACGCCGGCGATTTCCATCTCACCCTTGGTTAGCTTGTTGTCGAGATAGCAGTTGCGCAAATAAAATGAATGATTGGCCGCGGGCATGCGCGTTGCGTCGGAATTCCAATAAAGAATATCAAACGGCAATGGTTTCTTGCCGCGCATATAGTTGTTGACGATATAAGGCCAGATCAGATCGTTTGAGCGCAGCATATTGAAGGTGTTCGCCATGCGCGAGGCTTCGAGATAACCTTGCTCCTTCATATGCGTTTCAAGCTGTTTGACGCGCTCTTCGTCGACGAAAACCATCAGATCACCAGCGTTCGTAAAGTCCACTTGCGCTGCAAATAGCGTTGCCGATTTAACCCGGTTCTGCTTTTTTGCAGCAAGATAGGCGAGAGTGATCGAGAGCAGCGTGCCACCGACACAATAACCGATAGCATTGACCTGCTTTTCACCGGTAGCGGCTTCGACGGCATCAAGCGCCGCGATCACGCCTTCGCGCATATATCCTTCGAAACTTATTTCAGAGAGCTTGGCATCGGGGTTGACCCAGGACACCACGAACACCGTAATCCCCTGATCGACGCACCACCTGATGAAGGATTTTTCGGGTGTGAGATCGAGAATGTAAAATTTGTTGATCCAGGGCGGGACAATTAGCAGGGGAACCTTCAGGACATCTTTCGTAGTCGCTTCGTATTGGATCAGCTGTATCAATTCGCTCTGAAACACCACCTTGCCGGGTGTCAGGGCAAGATTGCGGCCCACGTCGAACATCGACAGATCGGATTGGCGGATTTTGAGATTTCCGTGACCGGCGGCAATGTCTTCAGAGAGCATGTGCATGCCGCGCACGAGATTCTCTGCATTAGAGGAGAGTGTCTCGCGCAGTAATTCCGGATTTGTGAGCACGAAGTTCGATGGTGAGATCGCATTGGCGATCTGCTTGACGTAGAACTCGGCCTTCTTGCGGGTGTGGTCGTCGATGCCAGCGGCGTCCCTGACCAGGCGGTCGCCCCAGTGTGCGGTGAGCAGGTAGGCCTGCTTCAAAAAATCGAAGAACTGGTTTTGCGACCATTCCGGATCGGCAAAGCGCTTGTCTTTCGGATCGGGAGTCGCAACCGGTTCGGCGTGCTCACCGGCCATACGCTTGACCGTGCTCGCCCATAGATCGAGGTAGGCACGGCCGAGACTGGCCTGCAGCTCGACGGCGCGGCCAGGATCGGAAATCCAATATTCCGCAATCCGACCCACGGTTTTGATCGCGTCAGTAACGTCGTCGCTAAGGTCTCCTCTAACCGTGCCTTCTTCGCGAGGCTTCAAATAGGCCGCGAGTGCCTTGCCGCCTTCTTCGATGAGGCGCGCCAGGTTGCGCGAGAATGCCTCGATATCGACATCGCCGACCCTGGCAGGTTCTTTGGTTCGCTCGTCCATCCGCTTACCGCTCGTACGCCTGCCAACAGAAGTGGCTCGGATCGCGCCGCGTCACAAGCCACGTTTCAGCGCATGGTTTCGCCGGTCTTCAGCCATTGAGCTATCGGCGCGTGACCTTGCTGCAGCCATATTAGCCCGATAGCAGGCTTATGTTACAATTCATTGAGTTTGCATCGGTTTCCCGTCCTGGCCGGCAGGCCTTACGGAGCATCGTGGGCGTGTCCAAACGATTTCTCTGGCTAGCCTTGGGGTTCGCCGCCGCGCTTGCTGGCTGCTCGCCTGGCCCAATTATTGACCGGTTGCCGGCGGATATGGGTGTGCCAGCAGGAGCCCCGACACGCCCGGCAGTTCCGTATGATTACCCGGCCGTGCACGATATGCCGCCGGATCGGACGTCGGTACCGATGACCGAAGATGAGCAGGTGAGAGTCGAAAAAGAGCTGGCAAATGCGCGCGACCGCCAGGAAGGCCGCCCTGCACCTGCCAAAAAGGCCGCCCCCGTTAGTAAAAAGCCATCAAATGATAGCGAAAATGGGCAAACAGCTGGCGCCAAGGCGAACCCGTGATAAAAGCCAGCCGGGGTCATGCGTGCGGGCTGGTTAGGGCAGCCGACCATTAGGGTTACAGCCTATGGATGAGTTTTACCGCATTCGCCGTTTGCCGCCTTACGTGTTCGAAGAGGTGAACAAGGCCAAGGCGAAGGCCCGCAACGCGGGCGCGGACATCATCGATCTCGGCATGGGCAATCCGGATTTGCCTGCGCCCGCACATGTGATCGAGAAACTCAAAGAGACGCTCGGCAAGCCGCGCACCGATCGATATTCCGCCTCGCGCGGCATCGCCGGACTGCGACGCGCGCAAGCGGCGTATTACGAGCGCCGTTTCGGGGTGAAGCTCAATCCCGATACCCAGATCGTCACCACACTCGGCTCCAAAGAAGGCTTCGCCAATGTCGCCCAGGCGATTACCGCGCCCGGCGATGTCGTGCTGGTGCCGAACCCGAGCTATCCGATCCATGCCTTCGGTTTTCTGATGGCGGGCGGCGCCATACGCTCCGTGCCATCCGAGCCAACCGCTAATTTCTTCCACACGCTCGAGCGAGCGATCGAGCATTCGATTCCAAAGCCGACAGCGGTGGTCGTCTGTTATCCGGCCAATCCGACAGCCTACGTGGCGACGCTCGATTTTTACAAGGATCTGGTCGCTTTCGCAAAAAAGCATGAGATCCTGGTGCTTTCCGATCTTGCTTACGCGGAGGTCTATTTCGACGACAACCCGCCACCGTCGCTGTTGCAGGTGCCGGGTGCCAACGACATCGTCGTTGAATTTACGTCGATGTCCAAAACCTTCTCGATGCCCGGATGGCGTATCGGCTTTGCCGTCGGAAACGAGCGCGTCATTGCCGCGCTGGGCCGGGTCAAATCCTATCTCGATTATGGTGCATTTACGCCGGTGCAAGTGGCGGCGACCGCCGCGCTGAATGGTCCTGATGATTGCATCAAAGAGATGCGTCAGATCTACAAGCGCCGACGTGATGTGCTGGTGGAAAGTTTCAGCCGTGCCGGATGGCACGTGCCGGCACCGCGCGCTTCGATGTTTGCCTGGGCGCCAATCCCGGAGCCGTTCAGCAGCCTCGGAAGCGTGGAATTTTCCAAGTTGCTCGTGGAGAAGGCTGAGATCGCGGTGTCGCCGGGGATCGGCTTTGGCGAATATGGCGAGGGCTTTGTGCGAATCGCCTTGGTGGAAAATGAGCAACGCATTCGACAAGCCGCCCGCAGCGTCCGTCGCTTTCTTGAGCATGCGCCGGAGCAGCTTCACAACGTCGTTCCGCTCGCTACGCGGCGCTAACCCCCGAGGCGCACGCTTGGTGGCTCCAGCGCGAGCGCGTGATCCCGAAAAGTGGAAACCGTTATTCAGATAAGATCATGCGCACGCAGCCGCTAAAAGTGGGTGTCGCCGGATTGGGCACGGTCGGCGCCTCTCTCGTTGCCCAAATTGCGCGACAGCGCGACGCATTGAGCGCGCGCTGCGGCCGCGTCATCGACGTCGTCGCAGTATGTGCAAGGTCCCGCGCGAAAAATCGCGGTGTCGATCTTAGAAAAATGAAATGGTTTTCGGACCCGGCCGCACTTGCGCGCGAGCCTGGCATCGATGTGTTCGTCGAGCTGATTGGTGGCGCCGGGGATCCTGCCAGAAACGCTGTCCAGGCGGCGCTCGTCTCGGGGAAATCTGTTGTGACCGCCAATAAGGCACTGCTCGCCAAGCACGGCATCCCACTCGCTGCGCTCGCAGAACGCAATCATGTCGCGCTCAATTTCGAGGCGGCAGTGGGTGGCGCTATCCCGATTGTTAAAACTTTGCGTGAAGGGATGGCGGGAAACTCATTCGAACGCATTTACGGTATACTCAATGGCACCTGCAACTACATCCTCACGCGGATGGAGCAGGAGAAGATGCCATTCGCTGAATGCTTGAAGGAAGCTCAACGGTTGGGCTATGCGGAAGCCGATCCGAGTTTCGATATCGAGGGTCATGACACTGCACAAAAACTGGCCATTCTCGCGAGCCTCGCGTTTGGTATAAAAGCTGACCAACGCGCGATTTATGTCGAGGGAATTTCTTCGATTACGCCAGCTGATCTTTTCGCAGCGGAAGAGCTGGGTTACCGCGTGAAACTGTTGGGTGTAGCTGTGAAAACGCAGAAAGGCATCGAGCAACGCGTGCATCCGACAATGGTGCGCAAAGATTCCGCGATCGCCCAGGTCATGGGGGTTACCAATGCGGTGACGATCGATGCGGCAGACATCAACCCGCTTACTTTGGTTGGTCCGGGCGCTGGTGGAGCGGCGACTGCTTCGGCAGTTCTCTCTGACATTGGCGACATTGCGCGCGGTGTGCGTACTGCGCCGTTTGGACGGCCCACAGCGCGGCTCGCAAGCGTGCGTAAAGCGCCGATGCAGCGGCATGAGGGGGGCTACTACATACGCCTGGTCGCGAGGGACAAGCCGGGAACTGCCGCGACGATCGCTAAGCGACTTGCGGAACAGGAGATTTCACTGGAGTCGATTGTTCAGCGCCACGATCCGGCGCACGTCGGCCGCGACGTCAAAACGGGCTCCGTCCCGGTTATTCTTATCACTTATGCAACCAGCGAAGATGCCGTACGCAAGGCACTTGCGGCGGTAGGGCGCGATAGGGTGATCTCGGGTCGTCCGCAAGTGATCCGGATCGAGAAGAACTAAGCGGCCCGCATTGCGAGGCGCGCGAATGTGAGGGAGCGTCAGATGGCGAGTATTACCGTCCAGCCGGACATGTTGCTGGAACGCATTCTTACTCTCGAGATCGTTCGCGTGACAGAACGTGCTGCGGTGTCCTCGGCGCGTCTGCGTGGCCACGGCAAAGACAAGGCATCCGACCAGGCAGCAGTTGATGCGATGCGGCGCGAGCTCAACAAGCTCCCGATCGACGGCACAGTGGTTATCGGGGAAGGCGAGTTGGACGAGGCCCCGATGTTATTCATCGGCGAAAAGGTTGGCACCAAGGCCGGCCCGAAGGTCGACATTGCCGTCGATCCGCTGGAAGGAACCACGCTCTGCGCCAAAAACATGCCAGGAGCCATCGCTACTTTAGCGATGGCGGATGCCGGCACGTTGCTGCACGCCCCCGACTGCTACATGGACAAAATTGCAATCGGCCCCGGCTATCCGAAAGGAACCATCAATCTCGACGCACCAGCTCACGAAAATATTCTTTCGCTCGCCAAGGCAAAAGGCGTGAAGCCTTCGGAGATCACGGCAATTTTGCTGGATAGGCCGCGTCATGCCGACATCATAGCGGCGATACGCAAAACTGGTGCCGCGGTTAGCCTGATCAGCGACGGCGATGTTGCCGGTGTGATCCATTGTGCGGAAGCCAAGACCGGCATCGATATCTATCTTGGTATCGGCGGTGCGCCGGAAGGCGTGCTGGCGGCCGCTGCCCTGCGCTGCATCGGCGGACAAATGCAGACGCGGTTGATCATCGATACCGAGGAGCTACGCGAGCGCACGATCAAGATGGGAATAAAAGATCCAAAAAAGAAATATCAGATTGAGGACATGGTGAAAGGTGACTGTCTCTTTGCCGCCACCGGTGTCACCAGCGGCGCTATGCTCAGTGGTGTTAAATTTGGCAAGAACGTAATCGAAACCGAGACTGTGGTAATGCGTTCGGTGACCGGCACGGTTCGCCGCGTGATGGCCGAGCACCGACAATTTGAAAAGTTTCATCTCGATTGATTGACGGGCGGCTGCCCATTTGGGTGTGTCCCGCCATGCGGGGCGAATTTTTTGTGCTCGCGCCTGCGGCACCCTTGTCAGCCCGCGCACACGGTCCCTAACGTCATCGACAACTCCGCCGGAGGCTTTCGATGCGTCACGTTCATCTTGTCGGCAGCGTTCCGTTGGCCGATGCACGCGAAGTGTTCGCAACCGTGAGCGAGGCGCTCGGGCCGCGCCTCAAGCGCATTCCGGATGGCGAGACCGGCGACCGTTCCGACTGGATCACTTGGCTGGAGCCGGCATTCGCCAATAACCCGGCGCTGGAAAAATCCGACGAACTGTTCCGGATACACGCCACCGGCACCGCGCGTGTTCGTTATCGGCTCAAGCCCGGCAAGACCGCGCGCGACGTCGCCTTCGGCAATCTGTTCTATGCCGATGTGGCGAAACAGTCGTACGCCGAATTCGTGGCACTCAAGCGTGCGGGGAAGATCGCGCCCGACGTCCGCTTTCAGATCGATCTCGTCCCCGCGCATTCGGTAATATGGCTTTTCCTCCAGGACGATCTCCACCAGCCGCTCGATCCTGTGTTCAATGACGCGCTAAAGCGCGAGATCGATAAGATCGCCGCTGGCCTGCCTCACGATCAGATCGCCATCCAGTTCGACGTCGCTTCCGCGGTATTCGCGCGACTGCAGCGCAACGAACCAAACGCCTATGGGCAAAATCGTGCAGAGATGCTGGTGAGCTTTTCGCGCATCTTGACGGATCTTGCCGAACACGTGCCGTCCGACATCGAACTGCTGTTTCACTTCTGTTACGGCGACTCCAACCACAAACACGTCATCGAACCGAACGACATGGGCGATATGGTCGATGTCGCCAACCGTCTGTCGGCCGATATCAAGCGGCCAGTCAATCTCATCCATATGCCGGTGCCGCGCGATCGCAGCGACGACGGCTATTTTGCGCCGCTCGCACGGCTACGGCTGAAGCCGGAGACCGAACTCAGCCTTGGCTTGGTCCATTATACCGACGGTGTTGCCGGCACGCGGACGCGGCTCGCGACCGCCGAACGACATGCGAAGGGTTTTTCGATAGCGACGGAATGTGGGTTTGGCCGGCGCGACCCCGCGACTATTCCCGATTTGCTGCGTATCCACGCCGAAGTTGCGGCCTGACGCGGGCTGGTGTGCGCCGCCCGGCTTCGTCACTATATGGGACTTCCGACAACCGATTCCCCACGGGCCGACCGGGTCCCGTACAATGGCTTATGGCGATGGGGCTGCCCGCGACACGATTTAACCCAGGCGACCGCTACTTCCTCGGCGTCGAGCGCTCGGTGAGCGGGCGGGCGTGGAAAGATCGGCTTGACGAGCGCGGTTCTGCGCGTGCGCTAGCGATTGCCCAGCGCTATGGCCTCGACGAATTGCTCGCCCGTGTTTTGGCTGGACGCAATGTAGAAGTGGACGAGGTGGAGGGATTTCTCGACCCAACAATCAAGCGGCTGTTGCCGGATCCACACATATTGACCGACATGGAAGCAGCGTCGGTACGCATCGCCGATGCTATCGTCCGTGGCGAAAGCGTTGCCATTTTTGGTGACTACGACGTTGACGGTGCCACCGCTTCGGCGTTGCTAAGCCACTATCTGCGTCAATGCGGATTAAATCCGATAGTGCATATCCCGGATCGCATTTTCGAGGGATACGGACCAAATGTAGACGCTATTCGCTCATTCGCAGAGCGCGGCGCAACGTTGCTGGTGACCGTCGATTGTGGGGTTACGAGCCTGGAGCCGCTCGCCGAAGCGAAAAAACTGGGTCTTGATACCGTCGTTGTCGATCATCATCAGGCCGACGAGAGGCTTCCCGAGGCTGTCGCGATCGTCGACCCGAACCGTGCGGACGATCTGTCAGACCTCGGGCATCTCGCTGCTGTAGGGCTGGTGTTCCTGACGTTGGTAGCGGTCACACGTCAGTTGCGACTGCGAAATTTCTGGACCGGTTCGCGCGGCGAGCCCGACCTGTTGGCACTTTTGCATTTGGTGGCGCTCGGCACCGTCGCAGACGTAGTTCCGCTGCGCGGTCTCAACCGCGCTTTCGTCGCCAAGGGACTCATCGCGTTGAAGCGACGCGATCACCTGGGGCTGACCGCGCTTATGGATGCGGCGCGGCTGAGTGGTCCGCCAGAGCCATGGCATCTCGGGTTCTTGCTGGGTCCGCGCATCAATGCCGGTGGCCGCATAGGCCGCGCCGACCTCGGCGTGCGTCTGCTGTTGGAAGAAGATCCGAGTGAAGCTGCTCGTATTGCCGCCGAGCTCGACCGGCTCAATCGCGAGCGCCAGCAGATCGAACTGTCGACGCTGGCGCAAGCCGAAGCCGAGGCCCTCGCGGCCCTCGGGCTGGAAGAGAAGGGGGCCGTGGTCGTTACCGCGGCAGAAGGATGGCACCCCGGCGTGGTGGGTTTGGTGGCGGCACGGCTGAAGGAGCGCTACGGCCGTCCGGCCTTCGCTATCGCGCTGGAACCCGGTGGCATTGGCACGGGCTCCGGACGTTCGATCGCTGGCGTGGATCTTGGCCGCGCAGTGCGACGTGCGGTGCAGGACGGGCTTTTGATCAAAGGTGGCGGTCACGCGATGGCGGCCGGTGTGACGCTGAAGAAAGACGCACTTGGCACCTTTCGTGCTTATCTTGAGGAAACACTCGCAGGGTCTGTTGAAGCTGCACGCCGTGATACCGCCTTGCTGATCGACGGTGCGGTCACAGCCGGCGGCTTCAACATTGCGCTCGCGGATATGCTGTCGCGCGCTGGACCCTATGGCGCAGGCAATCCGGAGCCGCTTCTCGTACTGCCGGCGCACACACTCGCGTATGCCGATCCGGTTGGCGAGAATCATGTTCGCGCGCGCTTTCGCTCAGGTGATGGAAAATTCGTGAATGCGATCGCTTTCCGTGCAATGGGGCAGCCGCTGGGTAAGGCACTGCTAGAAAATCGCGGCCGCGCCATGCACGCTGCTGGCAATATTGCGATCGATCGCTGGCAAGGCGAGGAACGTGTTCAGCTACGGCTGGCTGACCTGGCCCCGGGCTGAGAGGCGCGGTAACGCGCGAAGAAGACCTGCGAAGAAATGGTGTTATTCTTATTGATTGGGGCGATTCGTGCGCCCGAGTTCGCGTAGGCGTGCTCGTGCACCATCGAGACGATGCTTTTTCCAAAAAAGGGGGCGCCCATGTTACTTGATTTTTATTCAGTTCCGTCGGCGGAGCCGGACGCCTATCAAGATCCCGGACACACTTTGCGGCGCGAACAGATCGTCACCGCGGTTTCGGCTTCGCTGGCGGTGTTGGTCGTGGCTGCGATCGCCGTCTTGCTGGGGATGGCTTGAGCGCCGGCCGCATCGGTACCGCGGTCATCGGTGCTGACCCGCCTACTTCAAACGCTTTGCGCGCGTCAGACGCGAACTGCCGTCGCCACATCACAATTAAAATGCCGGCGGTCGACAGCGCAAAAGGCACTGGTCCGAGAAACCAGCCCAGATAACCGAGTGCGAAGAAAAAAGCGCGCTGGCCGCGATTGAAATGGCGGCCGGCATCGGCGCAAAGCCTTGCGGCCCTATGCGCGAAAGTCTGGGCCGCCGGCGTGTCCTTCTGGTCAGGCAGAGGCGCAGCGCCCACCATGATGGCGAAATAGTTGAACAGCCGGTAGGACCAGGCAAATTTAAAGAATGCATAGACGAAGATGATGATCAGCCCCATCATCTTCAAATCCCACAACCCGCGTGACGGGGACGCCCCGAATGGCAGCAGCGACATGACCGTCAGTATTTCCTCGCTCGATCGCAGGAGCGTCAGCGCACCGCCGATTGCGATCAGGCTGGTAGAGGCGAAAAACGCTGTTCCATTTTGCAATGCTGCGGTGACTTGGGCGTCGACCATGCGCATATCGCGCTCCAGCAGTCGTTCCATCCATTCGTCGCGATAGCCGTTCATCAACGAGTTGAGACTGCTGCGACCTTTTGCGGATTTCTCGATGACAATCGAATAAATGATCCATGCGCCAACGAACCAGGCGAAGGCGGCAAGATCGGGCAGGGTGAGGGCCGTCATGGTTTTGAGTCGCTCCGCGCGGATGATGGTGCCCGCTTGCGTGGCAACCTTCAACCACTCGGCTTGAGTACGGGGACGGCCTCTGCCAGCATGCGCGTCCGTAGGAGACCGGCAATGCCGCAAAACATCACTATTGGGTACAAGGCCTTATGCGAGGCCGCCGAACGCGAAATCGAGACGCTGGCAGTCGAACAGGCCGTCAAACTTATTGGCCGCGACGACACGGTGCTGGTCGATATCCGTGACATCCGCGAATTGCAGCGTGAGGGCCGGGTCCCGGGCGCATTCCATTGTCCACGCGGAATGCTGGAATTCTGGATTGATCCGCAAAGTCCCTATCACAAGCCGATATTTGCTGAGGACAAGAAGTTCGTGTTTTTCTGCGCTGGCGGTTTGCGCTCGGCGCTCGCTGCGCAAACGGCACAGCGCATGGGTCTTAAACCGGTGGCGCATGTGCAAGGTGGCTTCGGCGCCTGGAAAAAAACGGGCGGCCCGGTTGAGGCGCCGGAGATAGTGCCCGACAAGGCAAAAAGGGCGTGAATTTCATTCGCTGATCTGTTGATGCTCATAAAAATAATTTGCTTGAAGTGCGTTGCCAGCTTTCGCAGCTTGGCTTCTGACCAAGAGACGGGGCACCCATGGCGCTGAAGCTCATCATCGGCAACAAAAACTATTCGTCATGGTCCTTGCGTCCGTGGATCGCGATGAAAGTTGCAGACATTCCATTTGAAGAGACGGTGATTTCGCTTGATGCAACCAACTTCAAGCAGGTCGTTGGCCCGGTATACGACACTGGAAAAGTACCGGTGCTAATCGACGGTGAAGTGCGGGTATGGGAATCATTGGCTATCCTGGAATATCTGGCCGAAAAGTTCCCAAAAGCGGGGCTGTGGCCAGTAGAAAGTTCGGCGCGGGCAATTGCGCGCGCTGTATCCAATGAAATGCATGCGGGTTTTGTGCCGCTGCGCCGGCTTATGCCGATGAATATGTGGCGGCCGGTGATCAAGCGCGAATTGGCGCCTGACGCGGCGGTCAATGTCCAACGCATCGAAGCCATTTGGGCTGATTGCCGCGCGCGCTACGGCCAAAAGAGCGGGGGGCCGTTTTTGTTCGGGCGCTTTGGCGCTGCCGACGCCATGTATGCACCGATCGTAGCGCGTTTTCACACTTACGGTGTCGATGTCTCTGCAACCACGAGGTCGTACATGGACGCTGTCATGGCACTCCCGGCCTGGCGCGAGTGGTACGCCGCGGCGCTTAAGGAAACCTGGGTGCTTGCCGCAGATGAGGTCGATTGGCCGACCGTGCGGCGGGTTTAGATATTCCGCTACCAGGGTCGCTCGATCGAATTTGTTACGTGTTCGCGGTCGGGTGAGGTGAGGCACACGCCTACACAAAGGTAAGACAGCTCGGGGTGCGGGTTGTGGCCGCGGTGGAATTTGGCAATTGGCTCGGCATAACAATCGCCCGCCTTTGCTTTGACCAGGACGCCTTCCTGAAAGTGCGCCTCAAATAAGCCCTGCAGCGCCACAAAAAATGCCGCGCCGTTGTGACAGTGCCAGTTTGTGTAACCACCCGGCACGATCTCGGCATTGTAAATTTGCACCTTCACCTCCGGGTCGCGCGGAAGCGATGCGTAGAGCGTATCAAACAGCAAATTCCGGTGGAAGCCATGACCAAACGGCACAATCCCGTCGAGCTTCAACTTAAGAGCCTTGTAGTCATCGAGGCCGGCCTGCATTTTTCGTCTCCGGGCTGGGAAGCCGAAAGCCTAGTATACCAGCGGCGGCGACGTGAAGCGTGCAAAAGGAAAAACCCGGCACGCGCGCCGGGTTTTCTTGCAATATATGCCAGGTCAGCCAGCGATCAATCTTCGATGGCTTCCTTTACTGCATCCTTCAAGCCACCAACCGTGTTCTGAATTTTGCCGGCGACCTTCTGTGCCTTGCCTTCGTTTTCGAGCTTGGTATCTCCGGTTACCTTACCGGCAACTTCTTTCAACTTGCCCTTCGCCTGTTCTGCGCTTCCTTGAATACGATCTTTATCCATGACGTCCTCATTTTGTTTCAGGTTGTTGGGTGTCGATGAACGTTCGAGCGCAGGTTCGCGTTCCATGCGCACGGGTTAGGTCCGAACGCAGCGATAACCGTGTTCAGCGCTGGCTCAATACGAACGCCCCGTGCCGGATCAACCGGCACGGGGCGTCGGGTACGCTACTCCTACGCTTACTGCTTCGAGCCTGTGGTGCTCTTGTTCGGATTCGGCGAACAATTCAGGTTCTGCGGCTTCGCATCGGTCTCACAGGCGGCCAAGCTCGAATATTTGCAATTGAGCCCGCCGCTCGCTGACGTATTGATGCAGAACGGGGAATTCCCGATCGTCTGCGGCTTTTGCATGCTGCTCCCCGAAGAAGGCGAGCCCATGTTGCCCTGCGCCTGGGCGAATGAAATTCCCGCGACCAGCGCGGCGACGGCGGTAAGAGTGGTCAATGTTTTCATCATCTGTCTCCCTAAGGGGTGATACCGGCTTGCGGCACTCGGACTAACGGGAGTGAAGGACGGGTGTTCCCGGAACTCGACAAAATTTGGGAAAATGTTTCGAACTGCGGCGGCAAAATGGCAAACGGCCGGGAAATTTCCCGGCCGTCGGCCTTAAATAACGCGCGTGAGAGATTACGCCTCGAGGATAGCGACGATCTCATGGGTGCGCGGATCGACGACCACGATTTGGTCACCCACGAGGATGTAGTCGTAACCACGCCATTCTGGATAGATCACAAACACTTCCCGCGGCAGCGGATGGAAACGCACATTTCCTGGGATCCGCGTACCGATACTCACCGACACATTAAGAGTTGTCCGTTCCACCTTCTGCTGTCTGATGACTGAGGTGATCTTTGTGCGCTGCTCGGTCGAAAGTTTTGCCGCACCACCCGCACCTTGGCCCGTGGTGGCACGGTTCTGCTCTGTCGTCGTCTGCGTCGATTTCGACGCTGCACCATTATCGGATTTGCCATTGGCGGCGCCCGACTTGGTATCGGCGTCCGACTTGGTGTCCTTGTCCATTGACCGGGTCGGTGTTTGCGCCTTTTCGTCAGCGCCCGACTTTGGCGCCTGACCGGTCGTCTCTTTCGCCTTGCCTGACGTGGTGTCGGGCGCGGCCTGTCCGGTTGTCTGTGGCGCCTTCTGCTCGCCACTCTTTATTGAAGGCGCGACCTTCTCGGCCGGTGCGCTTTGCTGCGCTGCGGGTGCGCGGTCAGGGGCCTCTTTATTCATTCCTTGTGCCGTTGCGGCGCCGGCGCTCAACAGCAAGGCCGCCGCTACAGTCGACAACAATTTTGCTTTTCTCACGGGAAGTCTCCTCTGGATGCCCCGAAATTCCCGACGATGCCGAGATCCTCCAATGGCAAACGATCAGCGAGACAATCGGTTCCGTATGCGCGTAAATCGCGGCGAGGTCGGGCGCCATTGCCTTCCATGTTCGGCCAAGGCACCTTTCGGCCCGATCGGGGAGGGAACTTTGGCAATTCTTGCATCTTCAATCGATAAAAATGCTGCTGAATTCCGCGCCAATGCCGAACGCATGCGGGCGCTTTCAGCCGAGCTGCAGGCGCGCCGTATGGAGGCAGCCTCGGGCGGATCGGAGCGTTCCCGCGAGCGTCATGTTGCCCGCGGCAAGCTATTGCCGCGTGATCGGGTGACGAATTTGATCGATTCCGGCTCGCCGTTTCTCGAGCTGTCGCCACTCGCCGCCAACAATATGTATGACGATGCAATCCACGGCGCCGGGCTAATCACCGGTATCGGCCGCATCGAAGGTCGCGAATGCATGGTCGTGTGTAACGACTTCACCATCAAAGGTGGCACGTATTTCCCAATGACGGTGAAGAAGCATCTGCGCGCGCAAGAGATCGCGCGTGAAAACCGCTTACCATGCGTCTATCTGGTCGACAGCGGCGGAGCGAATTTGCCGCATCAGACACAAGTGTTCCCCGACCGTGAGCACTTCGGCAGAATTTTCTACAATCAGGCGACTTTGTCGTCGCTCGGAATTCCGCAGATTGCGGTGGTCATGGGCTCATGTACCGCAGGCGGTGCTTACGTGCCGGCCATGTCGGACGAGACGATTATCGTGAAAAACCAGGGGACGATATTTCTCGGCGGCCCGCCATTGGTGAAAGCGGCAACCGGCGAGGTTGTCACCGCCGAAGAATTGGGTGGTGCTGACGTCCATGCGCGTAAGTCCGGCGTGGCTGATCATTATGCGCAGGACGACCATCATGCGCTGGGTATCGCACGGCGCATCGTCGCCAATTTGAATACTAGAAAAAATATAGATATTCCATTGCTGAAGGCGCGCGAGCCAGCGTTCGATGCAGCGGATCTTGACGGCATCGTGCCGGTAGATCTGAAGAAGCAATACGACGTGCGTGAAGTGATTGCGCGCATCGTCGACGCCTCTGAGTTCGACGAGTTCAAGGCGTTATATGGGACAACCCTGGTGACCGGCTTCGCGCATATCCATGGCATGCCAGTCGGTATTCTTGGCAATAACGGTATTCTATTTTCCGAAAGCGCGCTGAAGGCCGCGCACTTCATCGAGCTGTGCTGTCAGCGCCGGATTCCCTTGTTGTTCTTGCAAAACATCGTCGGCTTTATGGTCGGGCGTGACTACGAAGCGGGCGGCATCGCGAAGGATGGCGCCAAGATGGTGACGGCCGTGGCCTGCGCTCAAGTACCGAAGATTACCCTGATCATTGGCGGCTCCTATGGCGCTGGCAATTATGGCATGTGCGGCCGCGCCTACAGTCCGCGATTTTTGTTCACGTGGCCGAATGCACGCATTTCCGTAATGGGTGGCGAGCAGGCCGCCAGTGTGTTGGCCACCGTCAAGCGAGACAATATCGAAGCCGGTGGCGGGAAATGGTCGGAAATTGAAGAGGAAGAGTTCAAACAACCGCTGCGCAATCAATTCGAGACGGAGGGAAATCCCTATTACGCCACTGCGCGGCTTTGGGACGACGGCATTATTTCGCCTTCGGAAACGCGTCGCGTGCTCGGGCTGACCTTTTCTGCGGCGCTTAACGCGCCGGTGCCGGAAACGAAATTCGGGGTGTTCCGGATGTAATTGGGTGAGATCGCGCGGCGGCCGCTGCCAAGATCTTCGACGATGATGTCGTCGGTGGCGCGGAAGTCGAGGTCCGCTAAAGCGGTTTCCCCGGCGCCTGGCCGGGGCATTCACCGACGCGGTGCATCATGGTGAGGATTGAGGAGGAATATTTGGGAGCGTCCACGATGAGTGTTTGGATGGTGCCGCTCACAAGATCTTTGGAAAAATGAAAAGTCAGTATCGTTTTTGTGCCTTTGCATTGCATCGCGAAGGCAAAGCCGTTCGAGAGCAATTTGGTGTCGCTGAGCTGGCAGTCTTTGACGAATTGCGGGGCCTTCAGGTATTGGGCCATGGTTTCATCCCGGAAAGCATCGAAGTCGGCCGATGCGATGCAGGTCTTGCTTTTGACGGGCTGGTTCTGGAAGGCGGAGTTACGGCTCTCCGTCTCATAGAGGCCCGGAACGAAGACCGGCTTAGGCTCGAGCAGTGGCACCGACGTCTAAGCTTCGGCGGCCGAAGCCAACGGGACGATCGCCGCAACGCACATAGGAAACAATTTCGTCATGACCATACGCTTCATGTTAATTGCTAAGTTCCGAACAGGAAATAGCGCACGCCGTCGCGCCTCGCATAGGGCCCGCACATGAACTATCGCAACGCGCTCATCGTTGGCGTTGGCGCGGGGCTATCAGCCTCGCTTGCGCGTGCTTTCACCAAGGCCAGCCTGAAAGTCGCGCTGGCGGCTCGCTCGACCGAGCGGCTTACCGCGCTCGCAAACGAAACCGGCGCGAAGACGTATGCCTGTGATGCCACCAAGGGTGCCGAGGTCGATAAGCTATTCAGCGATCTCGACGCAGCTTCGGCTACACCCGACGTTGTCGTCTACAACGCCAGCTATCGGACGCGCGGGCCAGTCATCGATCTCGATCCGGCTGAGGTGGAAAAATCGATCCAGGTATCTGCCTTTGGGGGGTTCCTGGTGGCGCAGGCGGCAGCTAAACGAATGCTGCCGCGAGGGCAGGGCGCGATCCTTTTTACCGGGGCGTCAGCGAGCGTGAAGGGGTATGCTCAGTCGGCGCCCTTCGCGATGGGCAAATTCGCGTTGCGTGGTCTGGCGCAGAGCCTGGCGCGCGAATTGTCGCCCAAGGGAATTCACGTCGTGCATTTTGTAATCGACGGCGGTATTCGGAGCGCGCGCCGCGTTGAATCTCCCGATCAGCCGGATTTGTTGCTTGATCCTGATGCGATCGCGCAGAACTATCTGCATGTCCTTAGTCAACCGCGCAGTGCCTGGACCTCAGAAATTGAATTGCGGCCGTGGGTCGAAAAATTTTGACGGCGGGTATCGCATCCGCACCGAGTATCGAATTAGAAGCATTCCAATCTTGTTTCGCGCCTTGCATCGGCCACCGCGTGGTGCGAGAAAATTCGCCGCGCTCTAACAAAAGAGGCCACCGATGCTTCGCCGGACAATCGGGATTGTGCTAGCCGCGGCGCTTCTGCCGCTCTCTGTCAACGCGCAAGCGCCGGCATCGTCTTCAGGTAAGGAAACACCAAAAGAGGCGGCAAAGGACGTGCCTAAAGCCTATGTGCCGGGCTTGGAGCAGTTCATGAATGTTATCTTGATCGAGCACAACAAGCTCTGGTTTGCCGCCAAGGAGCGTAACTGGCGGCTCGCCGAATATCAGCTCGGTGAGATCAAGGAAATTATGGGCGACGTCCAGGATTTTGTGCCGACGTTTAAGAATATGCCGCTCGCCGACATGATGGATGCTGTCATCACGAAGGAAATAGTGGCCCTCGAAAAGTCGATCGAGGGCAAAGACTATAAGAACTTCGTCGCCGGCTACGACAAGCTCACTGCCGCTTGCAATGCGTGCCATCAGGGGACCGAAAACGGCTTTGTGGTCATCAAGCGCCCGACCCAGCCTGCTTTTACCAATCAAGACTATCGACCCCATCCGTAGTGATCAGGACGTGGCGGCGCCGTCACACATCCGTGATGGCTACATTCATTAATGATTTACCCGCGGGCCATAGCGTCTCTCGCGTGAGGGGCGCACGCGTATGATTTCAATCGTCAACGGCTATGTCTGCACGACATCGTGCGAAGCGGCGGCCGCCAAGCAGGGCAAGGATCCCAGTGCGCCACCGGGTTCGCCGCCAGGCGTATCGGGCAAGGACCACAAGACATCTTCCTTCGCTAACCAGCCGGGGACTGTTTTCGATGGATCCCTAAAGGGGCTTGCGGGGGCCAATACTTCCGCGCCGCCCGACACCGCTCAACAGCCGGCGTTTGATCGGTTCGTCTAGCGCCGTAGCCCGTGCCACCGCCGCGTGCTAAACGCGAGCGTTATGACCAGTCCGGAAGACCTCAAGGAGCTTGCACCGACGGGGACATTGCGCGGTGGCGTCGTGGTCGCGCCGGCCGCTTCCGCTTTTTTCGCCATAAAAGAAAAGGGCGATGTGAAAGGCGTTACCGTTGATCTGGTCCGCGGATTTGCCAAGGCGTTGAAGCTACCGCTGGCTCTTCAGGTCTACGACAATTCCGGACAAGTTACCGATGCTGTTGCCAAGGGCGAATGCGATATTGCATTCATGCCGCAGGACGCCGAGCGGGCAAAGCGCGTTGATTTCGGCCCGGCCTATTACTTGATCGAAAGCACGTATCTTGTGCCTGCCGGTTCGACGATTAAAAGTATCGATGAAGTCAATCGGTCAGGTCGCCGGATTGTTGCAATTTCGAATACGACGACCGCACGTAGCGCGCGTCGTACGGCACCCAACGCCTCTGTGGAAGAGGTACCGAGCGTCGACCAGATGACCGAAATGGCTCGCCAAGGGCAGGGCGACGCATTTGCATTGTCGCACGATTCTTTTGCCGGTCTATTACCAAAGCTGCCCGGTGCACGCGTGCTGTCCGGCAATTTTCAGCAGACCGGTATTGCGGTCGCAGTGCCTCAGGGACGGCCCGTCGCATTAAAGATTGCAAGTGAACTGCTCGAAGTTGCAAAAACGTCCGGCCTCGTGCGGCGTGCACTCGATGCTGCCGGCTTCCCTGACGCTATAGTGGCCCCGTCCGCAGGTCGGGCTTAAGGCGCTGCCAGATAGTGGCTGCCCGTGCTTAAGGCATCACATCGTTACAATGACATTGCCGAGGGTGCCGCGTTCCACAGCCTCATGTGCGGCGATTGTGTCAGCCAGGGAATACGTTGGTTGCGCAAGCCGGTTGAGTAGCGCTCCTTTTTTTAGGGCGCCATTTATGGCGCCAACCGCGTACTCGCGCTCGGCCCCGTCGAGTTCATAGACCAGGAAAAATTGCAGACGGATTGAATTGACCAGACAAAAGGCCGCGGGAAGTGTGGCTTCCGGTGCCGTACCGTAGACGATGACGCTGCCCTTAGGCCGCATAACGCTTGGGATGTATTTCGCATTTGCAGTGAGATCCATTTCAATCACCGCATTGACGCCACGTTTGCCCGTGATCTCCATGACCCGCTCGCCGACATTCTCGTGCTTGTAGTCAATTGTGTGATCGGCCCCGGCGTCCCGGGCGGCTTTTGCTTTCTCGGGCGAGGAAATGGTGGTGATGATGTTGGCTCCAACAGCTTTTGCGAACTGGATGACATACTGGCTGACTGCGCCGGCGCCGCCCGACACGAGGAGCGTTGCGCTTTTCTCTACGTTAGCGAGTTTGACGGCATGGATGGCGGTCATTGCCGGGATGCCAAGGCAAGCACCGGCTTCAAAGCTGATATTGTCCGGAAGAAGAACCGCTTGACTGGCAGGCACAACGATAAACTCGGCCGCCGTGCCAAACGCTCGTTTCCATTGACCGTTCCACACCCATACGCGTTCGCCGATACGCGATTTCGGCACGCCATTGCCTACTTCGTCGATCACGCCGGCGCCGTCGCTGTGTGGCACGACACGTGGGTATGCAATTTTGCGGGTGGAACCCTGACGCGATTTAACGTCGGATGGATTAACGCCCGAGGCGGCGAGGCGAACGCGCACCTCGCCGGAACCGGCATGGGGCGATTCAATCTCGCCGAATTGAAGAACCTCACGCGCAGCACCATTACGGTCGTAAAAGACGGCTCGCATAGGTCAAATCTCCTGGATCCTCACGATAGCATGCCGCTATCCGGAAGAAATTGGATGGAAAACCCGTCGATTGATTATGCATTAGCCACACTCCGTCGCTCATTGAAGGCGACGAAGGCATACGTATAAACCGCAGCGGTATCGCTGGAGCCCTACGTGTGGGTATGCGCGAGCAAGTTAGGAGAGAACAAACGAAATAAGGACAGCGAACGTCACCCGGCGAGGCGGGTCCACTCCGCACGGGCCCGTTCGGTGAGGTGGTTCCATTTAATACTGACGACGTCCCAATTCACCATCGGCTTTTGAATACTTGAAGGGTTTGCTGCGGCCGCGCTGTGCGAGTTGTACAGATACGCGCCACCGACAGTCAGGATGACGCCAAGAATTATCCCAATGAGGACGCGCATGATGAACCTCCTCAGTTCCGCATCTCACAACGCAGCCGCTAAAATGCGATTCCGTCGAGCCGATTATGAGTCCCTAGCCGCCAATTGTGACAGGAAATCAGACGATTTTGGGTCTTTCGCCATTAACCATGTTTGCTCCCTGCCTGTATTCTAACTTATTGAAAATACTACTATTATTGCCTCAAAAACTTTGCCCGCAAACAAAATTTGCTGCTATATTAAACTTATGAGCAGACATTCAGCAAAAACCGATGGGGGGTCCACCAAGGCCGCCCGTCGAACCGCAAAAAAGGGTGCAAAAGTCGCCCGTCCCGCGACGAAAAAAGCGGCGAAATCGGCGCGCCTTCCGGTCGGGAAGACCACCCGAGGAACCCGGACCGCTGCTGCATCCAGCAGTGTGACTAAGACTATAAAGATGATCCGGACGCCCAGTCCGCCGATGCAGCCGGTGGCCGCTCCTGAAGCCCCGTTGCGGCTGCACAAGTACCATGTTGGCGAAACCGTTTATTACACGTCGCCGACTTTTGGCCGCGCGGCTGCCACCGGCAGCTACATCGTAGTCAAGCTGTTGCCGTCGGAGGGTGACGACTATCAGTACCGGATCAAGAGTTCGGGTGAGGCCTTCGAGCGCGTTGCCAAGGAAAGCCAACTCGACAAAGTTTGATCGGCGACCCGGTCCACTGTCGCGATTCCGCCTCGACCGACAACTATTGTGCTCTGTATCGCGCCGCTGCCGTGCCGCTGGCGGCCAAACCTCAGCTTGGCGGAGGGTTAAAGGTGCGAGGCTTGCCGCAAGCGATCTCGCGCCATGTTTTAAACCAGCAGGCGGGGTGGGATGGTTGCGGCCGGGGAATAAACAAAAAGAAGCATGGCGTTATAGTCAATCTGAACAGAAAACTTCGATAGGAGAGAAACTTATGCGCGCGTTTCTGCGACTGGCCGCACTCATATTGCCAGCTTTGCTTGTGTGGCCAGCCGCGTCTCAGACTTACCCCAGCCGCACCGTGAGAATGATTGTTCCGTTTGGAGCGGGCGGGCCTGCTGACGTCTATGCCCGAGTACTCGCTCAGCACCTCTCGGAAGAAACCAACCAATCGTTCATCGTCGAGGATCGTCCTGGCGCCGGGTCAGTTATAGGCACCGATGCGGTCGCCAAGTCCGCACCCGACGGCTACACGCTGCTGGTGATGTCCAATACCCATACGACCAACGAGTCATTGTTGCCCAATAAACCGTACCAACTGATGCGTGACTTCGTACCGGTGGCGACAATCAACTATTCCGACCTATTGATGGTGGTGCACCCGTCAGTCCCGACAAAGACCGTGAAAGAATTTATCGAATTGGCCAAAAAAGAGCCGGGCAAGCTCAACTATGCATCGTCCGGCCCTGGCACGCCCTACCATATGGCGGGCGAGCTTTTCAAAGCCATGACCCAAACCGACATCGTTCACGTGCCGCATAAGGCATCAGGTGATGCGCGCAACAGTACGATTGCCGGTACAGTGCAGATGATGTTCGACGCAGTGACGACGATGTCGGCGCTGGCCAAGGGCGGGCAGGTGCGCGCGCTCGCAACGACTGGGGACAAGCGCAATCCGCTCACACCCGATCTGCCAACTGTCGCCGAGACGGTACCTGGTTACGAAGCCACAATCTGGCTCGGCGTGATGGCCCCGAAGGGCACGCCCAAGGAAGTGATTGCCTTCCTCAACAACAGCATCAACAAGGTCATCAACCGGCCCGACGTGAAGGAAGTCTGGCTAAAGCAGGGCGCTATACCATTGGTGAAGACGCCGGAGGAGTTCGACGCTTACCTCCGCAAGGACATCGAAAAATGGGCCAATGTGGTAAAAGTCTCTGGAGTCAAAATCCAGTAATTGGGAGCTGAAGCCAATTATCGACAGCGGATCCATAAACGGGCTGCTTTCAACGCCGTTGGTGCTGCCGGCCCCTGTGGCCGGCGCGCTGGCGGCATTGTTTCTCGTGACGGTGGTTGTGGCCGTGCGACGCGCGACCTACAGCGGTGGATCGAGGTTTTTGCTTTCACTTGTTGCAATTGTGATCGGTGCGCTTGTGGTCATCGGCGTGCTGGACCGTTTGGCAACAAACGAGCGGGCAGCCGATCAGCGCGTACTGCTTCAGCGCAACTCACAACTCAGCTTAAGCGCGGTGGCGCCAGGGTCGGCTTTCGCTTGCCTTGATGGGGCCGCTGGCGAGCAGGTCGAGAACGCCTGCGAAAAGGCAGTCTTCGTGGATGCGCAAAGTACGGCAAGTGCGGTGGCATACGTCAGCGCACGCTTGTCGCTCCTTTCTGACGCTTTTGCGGCTGCGCAGCGCGGCGACCCCGATTTAATGAACGTCTTCGGCGCTACGCGGCGCGCTATTGAGCTTGATCGCTACGGTATCGCGGCGCATGTGCTGGCCGTGCGAGACGGTTGTACTGCCGAACGTTGCGCGGCGTTCGTCATGTTCCAGGATACCAATGCACTCAAAGCGAATTTAAAGGTCCACGCGTTCGATACCTATGTGTCCCGGTATGCGTCTGACTGGGGCAAGACGGCTGCGGCGGCCGATAAACAGCCACAGGCAGCAGCCCCGATGCAGCCGCCGGTCGCCAGCGCTGCTGAGGCGCCGTCACCGGGGCATCCGGTCGACAGTCGCTACGATTTTCCCTCCTCTGCCTCAATTCCGGCCGTCAGCATCATGAATGCCGAGCCGCCTTTGCCGAAAGAGGCCGGTGCAGCCAATGCTCAAGCCGGCACGGATAAAGCTGCCGGCAATCCTCCGGTGCCTCCAAAACGTCCACAGGCCCAAGCGGCGTCCCCGCCCGCGCGCTAAGATCGGGCAAGTCACGCGGGCCCCCATGTTCAAATCTGTCCTGATCGCTAATCGCGGCGAGATTGCTTGCCGCATCGCTCGCACAGCGCGCCGCTTGGGGCTGCGCACCATCGCGGTCTATTCGGAAGCTGATGCCCATGCCTTACATGTGCGAATATGTGACGAGGCGCATGCCATCGGTCCAGCGCCGGCGGCGCAAAGTTATCTCTCAATCGACAAATTGATCTCGGTTGCCAAGGTAGCAAACGCTGAGTGCGTTCACCCAGGCTACGGCTTTCTTTCGGAAAACGCGGAATTCGCGCAAGCCTGTCTTGATGCGGGCATTGCCTTTGTTGGTCCGCCCCCACAGGCGATCCGTGCCATGGGTCTTAAAGATCGGGCAAAGGCACTTATGGAAAAGGCCGGTGTACCGGTCGTGCCCGGATATCACGGAGAAATGCAGGAACCAAAGTTCCTCAAACAGAAGGCATACGAAATCGGTTATCCGGTGCTCATCAAGGCGGTGGCGGGCGGCGGCGGTAAAGGCATGCGGCGCGTCGATCGCCACGCCGATTTCGATCCGGCACTCGAAGGCGCCCAACGGGAAGCCAAATCGTCATTTGGCGACGCACGTGTGCTCATCGAGAAATATGTGACAAGTCCTCGTCATATCGAGCTGCAAATCTTCGCCGACCGGCATGGCAACACAATTCATCTCAACGAGCGTGACTGTTCGCTGCAACGGCGCCACCAGAAGGTTATCGAAGAGGCGCCGGCGGTCGGCATGAATGCGGAATTGCGCGCAGTCATGGGAGCGGCTGCGATCGCCGCTGCGAAAGCCGCCGGCTATGTCGGTGCCGGAACGGTTGAGTTCATCGTCGACGGGGCGAACGGACTCAAAGCGGATAGGTTTTGGTTTATGGAAATGAATACCCGGCTGCAGGTCGAGCATCCTGTTACGGAAGCTGTCACGGGTCTCGACCTGGTGGAGTGGCAATTCCGGGTTGCCGCTGGAGAAGAACTGCCACTTCAGCAACATCAAGTGAAACTCGATGGCCATGCCGTGGAAGCGCGGCTTTATGCCGAAGACCCGGAACATGGCTTTCTGCCGTCCACCGGACGGCTGATAGGGCTGCAATTCCCGCATGCCGAGGGCTTGCGCGTCGATAGTGGCGTGGAGACGGGCAATGAAGTGACGCCATTTTATGATCCGATGATCGCCAAGCTCGTCGCGCACGCGAGGACGCGGGGGGAGGCGCTTGAGCATCTTGCCCACGCGCTCGACCAAACCATCGTGATCGGGCCGCGCTGTAATGCCGGCTTTTTGGCGGCCCTCTGCCGTGCGTCGGGCTTCCGCAAGGGTGACTTCGATACCGGTTTCATCGAACGAAATCTTGCGGAGCTTGGTGGAACTCCGCAGGGGCTCGATCGCGCTGCTGCCGCTCTGGGAGCACTAAAATTAGTTGAAAAAGAGCAAGCCCGAGTGATTTCAGGTGAGCGCGAGCCCGACGAGCCCGGCTCGCCGTGGGATGCCGCCGACGCGTTTCAGTTTTCTGGCGCAAGGCGACTCGCAATTCCGATCCTCGTGGAAGGCGAGACTGTGGTGGCGGAGGTTACCTACAGCTCGCAAGGTACCGCAGTTTCGATTGAGGGCTGTCCCCCAGCGCAGGACGCAGTTGCTGTCCTGGATAACAATGCGGCTTTTGTGCTGCGTCATGGCCGCCAGACCAAAGTAATGTTGCGTGACATCGCTCTGGAAGAGGCTGGGGATCAAGACAAAAGCGGTGTTGTGCGGGCCCCTATGCATGGCAAGGTACTCAGCATCTTGGTTGGGGAGGGCGCACCCGTCGCCCGCGGCCAACGGGTGGCCATCATTGAGGCGATGAAGATGGAACACACACTCGTTGCGCCGGTTGACGGCACCGTCGCAGAAATTGTAGTCGCGACGGACACCCAAATTGCGGAAGGTGGGAAGGTCATGCGGATTGTATCGACGCAGAAATCGAACGAATAAGTTGGAATTTGGCAATGTCCCTTCATCTCATCAAGCTGTGCGTCGGGTGTGATTCTGTTGCTGACCTTGAGGATTGGATCAAACAGAAACTGAAAGAGAAGAAACAACGGCGGCAGAAACCTGAGCGCATACACACCACCCGCATGGTTCCCAAACGTGCAGAGGAACTTACAAGTGGCGGTTCGCTTTATTGGGTGATCCGCGGGCAGATTACATGTCGGGAACGCATTCTCGATATTCGCCCTTTCACCGATAAAGAGGGCGTTAATCGCTGCCGCGTGGTGCTTGATGGCAAGGTGGTTCTGGTTGAGCCAAGGCCACGTTCAGCATTTCAGGGCTGGCGCTATCTCGAGGCAAACGAAGCGCCACGCGACTTGTCGCGGGCTGCTCCCGGCGCTGCCAGGATGCCCGAATCCATGCGTCGGGAATTGCGAGATTTGGGACTGCTCTAGACCGCGATATTGTCGATCAACCGCGTCTTCCCCAGTCTGGCCGCAACGAGCAAGCGAACGGGGCCATCCTTGGGCGAGGCAATCGGGGCAAGCGTACCGGCGTTCCGCGCTTCCAGGTAGTCGAGGGCGAATCCGGCAACGTCGATTTCAATTCGTCCGACATTGAGGACGTGGTCAATCTTTTCCCCGCCTTTGATGCGGGATGCGCACCCTTGCAGTACGCGATAAAGCATCGGCGCCACCGCACGTTCGGCCGCCGAAAGGTACACATTGCGCGACGACAGTGCCAACCCGTCCCTCTCACGCGTGGTCGGAACCCCGATGACCTTCAGCGGCAGATCAAGATCCTTCGCCATCTGCGTAATCACACGCAGTTGCTGGTAGTCCTTTTGGCCGAATAACGCGAAATCCGGCGAGACCTGCGTAAACAACTTTGCCACCACAGTGGCAACGCCTCCGAAGAAATGCGGCCGGAACTCATCTTCGAGACCAGCTTTGGCGGCCCCTTCTGGGGCGAGCCGTGTTGCAAAGCCGTCGGGATACATGACCTCAACGGTCGGCGCCCAAATAAGATCAACCTTTTCTTCACGCAAGACTTTGGCGTCGGCCGCAAAGTTGCGCGGGTAGCTGGCGAAATCTTCGTGCGGCGCGAACTGCGTTGGATTGACGAAGACCGAAACCACAACGCGCCGCGCGCGACGCCGGGCGTCGTGCACCAGGGCCAAGTGGCCGCGGTGCAACGCGCCCATCGTGGGCACAAGCGCGATGCGGTCGCCGGCCTTTCGGTAGAGTTCCAGTGTGCGACGAAGGGAAGGGACCGTCCGCACAACTTTGAGGCGGTTTGCCATAATTGGGGGTCTCGTCTGAGAATTGTCACAAACCGGACCACGACCTAGCAAGGCGGGAAGAATGTGGCCAAGCGAATTGATCGGCACGTCCGGATTAGCTTGACTAAAGTACCCTAATATCTGGAGAATCACCGGGTAGGGGGCGGCATGTTGATCCAGCCTATTCAAGAAAAGGCCCAGTCGGCGCACGTTGTTGTGCTCGGCAACGAGAAGGGCGGCTCGGGGAAATCAACAACAGCTTTGCACATCGCAGTCGCGCTGCTCAAAGCCGGCCAGCGCGTTGCCACCATCGACCTCAACTCGCGTCAGCAGAGTTTCACACATTACATCGACAACCGGCGTGCTTGGTCAACGCGCGCGCGCGTCGCGCTCGAACTGCCAACCCACTATTGCATCGCTCGCGCAGACGGCAATTCGGTGCAAGCAAATGAGGAACAAGAGTTTACCGACTTTTCCACTGCGATCAGTGCGATTGAGCACAGCCACGATGTGGTCGTGATCGATACGCCGGGTGCCGACACTTACCTGATGAGGCTGGCTCACTCGATGGCGGATACGCTGGTGACGCCGCTGAACGACAGCTTCCTCGATTTTGATGTGCTGGCCACTATTGACCCGACTAATTTCAGCGTCACCGGTGAAAGTCACTACGCAGAAATGGTACGTGAAGCGCGCCGACAGCGGCGGCTGGTCGACGGTCAACTCACCGATTGGATCGTGGTACGCAACCGTCTCTCTACGCTTTCGTCACGCAACAAGCGTTTGGTAGGCGACGGTATCAATGAGCTGTCGAAGCGCATGGGCTTCCGATGTGTGGATGGCTTTGCGGAACGCGTCGTTTACCGCGAATTCTTTCCGCGCGGATTGACAGCGTTCGACGACCTGGACGAAGAGACGCTCGGCACGCGGCCAAGCCTGTCGCACGTGACAGCGCGAGAGGAAGTGATCACCCTCCTCAATGCCCTGCACCTGCCCTTGTCCGAAAATGGCAGGCGACGCGCTGCTGCCCGCGCCGAATGGTACTCAGTCATGGATCAACCCCTCCAGGTCCACGACATTATTACCTAGGGTTCGTTTAAACTTGCATCCGAAGGCCCGTGTCGCCATCTGAGCATGTGCGGCAGGGAAGGTCGCGCATCAGGCGTGGTTTCAGTGTAGAATTTTAGTATGAGCAAAGACTCTCAGCAAACGCCGGCGCCGGTTTCGTCCAAGCCGGACATCGAGACATTTATCGAACAGGTGCGTGCGCTCGGGCCCTCGACCGCGCGCGGCAGTCGAGGCCGGCTGATTTTCGCGCTTGATGCGACCATGAGCCGTCAACCGACATGGGACACAGCGTGCGCGCTCCAGGCAGACATGTTTCGCGAAGCTGCAAGCATCGGCGGACTTGATATCCAGTTGGTTTATTTCCGCGGCCTGAGCGAATGTCGCGCTTCCGGCTGGGTCGCAGGCGGGGAGCGCCTTGCGGAGCTGATGTCGGGGATCGACTGCAGGGGCGGCCAGACGCAAATCGGTAAAGTATTGAGCCATGCTCGCCAGGAACATGCCCGTCAGAAGGTACAGGCGCTGGTTTTCGTCGGCGATGCCATGGAAGAGCCGATAGACAGTTTGTGCCAGGCGGCCGGCGAATTGGCTCTGCTCGGTGTTCCTGTTTTTATGTTCCAGGAAGGTGACGACGCGATCGCCGAGAACGCTTATCGCGAAATCGCGCGGCTGTCGCGCGGCGCATATTGCCGTTTTGACGTTGGTTCCGCACACCAGCTTGGCGAACTATTGCGCGCCGTTGCAGCCTACGCGGCGGGCGGACTCAAGGCGCTTGCCAAGCTGTCGGAGAAACGATCGTCCGGCGCGCAGAAATTATTGGCGCAGTTGAAATAGCCATGCCAGCTCTCATCTTCGGCGTGCTCGTTCTTGTGCTCGTCTTGTGGGTTCTCAATGTCATTTCAAAAGCCGACCCAAAAATTGCGGCACGCGTAACCAAGATCGGCGGCGGTTTGCTGGCGCTCGGCTTTGCGGTTTTCGTAGGTCTGCGCGGTGAAGTTGGAATTGCCATTCCGCTTGGCGCATTGGGGTTAGGCTTGCTCGGATGGGTACCGTTCGGGCCGGCGGGATTTTCGGCGCGCACCGAGAAAAGCGGCGGGCAGACTTCGCGTGTGCGTTCGGCCTATTTTGAGATGGAGCTCGATCACGATACCGGTGCCATGCGCGGGCATGTGCTTGCCGGACGTCATCAAGGCGCTGAACTCGAACGCCTCGATGTCCAGACGCTGGCCGCATTGCTCAGCGAGGTGGACGAAGAAAGCCGCGCGCTACTTGTGGCTTATCTTGACCGCCGGGATCCCAGCTGGAGTGAGCACGCGCAGGCGGACGCGACAGCGGGGCGTCGCGCGTCGAGCGGCGGAAAAATGTCCGAACAGGAGGCCTATCAGATCCTTGGCCTGGAGGCCGGCGCGAACGCCGCCGACATCGGCCGCGCGCATCGCACGCTGATGAAGAAACTGCATCCCGACCAGGGGGGCTCGACGTATCTCGCCGCTCGGATCAATGAAGCCAAGGAAATCCTTCTTCGTCGCCATCGCTGAGGTACTCCACAAACTTGACCATCAGCGGCTCCTGCGTTTTGGCGCATCCCTATCGTTATTCTCGTTTCTAGTTTTTCAGTAGCATGCACGGAATTTCGCTGCGTTTGAGCTGTTTGCAGACGGCTTCCGCTCGATCTTTTTCCAAACCCGCAAAGCGGGCACGGAACATGGCTTTGTCGCCTTTGGCTACTTTCTCGGTGAACGGGTCGGCGCGACCGAGCAAATCTTTAGCTTTGCTCTGCGCTGCGTCCAATCGCTGTTTTGCGTCCTTTTCGTCGTCAAAGGCACCGACCTGAATGATCCAGCCACCGCGCGCTTTGGCAACGGGTTCGACTGCGACCGGGATCGGAATGTGCTCACTTGCCGATGCGACTTTGGCCGCCGGCATTCGGGGCGTCTCAGACTTTGCGCTCATTTGCTGAGGGGGCGCAGGGGTAGCTGGCATTGGCGGTGCAGCTGGAGCAGCCGGAGTTGGTTCGCTTCTGACGGTCGCTATCGTGGTGATGTTTGCCGGGTTGGCGACTGCCGGTGCAGGCGTGAGCTGCCGGTTATCCGAAGGCAACGGCGACAACGACGCCGTCTGCATTGTGCCGGGATGGACGGCGACGGTTTTCACTGTGTTTGGCTTGATCGGATCGGTGGAGCCGGGGAGCGGTGCATCACTTGCCGGCGGAGAGACTGATGCAATACGCACCGGCGCAGAACCGGTGCGATCTTCGTCCTTGACCTCTTTGGTGTCTTTGCGAACTTGCGCAGTATCCCAGCCTTCTATGACCGGCGGAGCGGTTCGCTTGACGGCGGCGATATTGATGTTGTTGTCGATCAGGCTGCGGACGCGGGCGTCGCGCGCCTCGGCACTGCGGCCGCCAAATACGACTGCCACGATATGGTGATTTGCGCGGCGAACGGAGGTGACGATGTTGAACCCAGAATCGTGGATGTAGCCGGTCTTGATGCCATCGAGACCTTCAATGGCGCCAAGCAGATGGTTGTGATTGCGGATCGAGCTACCGCGGTATTCAAAAGTCCGGGTCGCAAAATAGGTGTAAAAATTCGGGAAGCGATCCTGGATGGAGCGACCTAGAATGGCCTGGTCGCGAGCTGTCGTGATCTGCTGGTCGTCGGGCAATCCCGATGCGTTGCGATAGACTGTCTGGGTCATGCCGAGCGCACGGGCCTTCGCAGTCATCAGGTTTGCGAAGCTGCCCTCATCGCCGCCAAGCGCTTCCGCAACGATGACGGCGACGTCATTGGCGGACTTTGTCACAATGGCGCGAATTGCCGTCTCGACGCGAATCAGATTCTCCGGGCTTCAGGCCAAGCTTGGAGGGGGCTTGCATGGCCGCACGAGGCGACACGGGCAGGTCCGTCGTGAGCTTGATCTTGCCTTGCTCTAACCGCTCGAACAGCAAATAGAGCGTCATGATCTTGGTAAGCGATGCCGGATGGCGCGGGCTGTCAGCGTTGGTCGCCTGCATCACGGCGCCTGAATTGGCGTCGACTACAATTGAGGAATAGGAGGGTTGGTAGCTCTCACCAGACGCGGCAGGGGCGCGACGGTGCCAGCGGGCATTGGCGCTTGTCGTAACGAGGGAGACGGCAAATAAGGCCGCCAGGCCGACAGAGCCCCAGCGGAGACCACGTTGGAACAGGCCACCCCCACGCAACATCCGTTCTCCCCATCCCCATTGCGGTGATGGTCCCCTAGGCGGCCATCGTGGCCAATTTGTAGCCGTATCGGCAGCGCGACAATTTAAGACGCTAGAAGAACGCGGTTTACAAAATATTAAGGCAATCCCCCAGATTCTACAGCATTTTTCGCACTGCAATAATATTGGTTGACTTATTGTGCAGTGCGGTATAAATAGCAGCAATCCCCGGAGAGGCCGGGGTCGGAAATTCAGCACATTGGCGCCGCTTAGCGGGCCGGGAAGGGATCAAATGGTCAAGAATTTAGAGGACCTCCAGCAGGTCAGCAAAGACAACGTCGACGTCACTCTGAAAGCCATGGGCGCGCTCTCGAAGGGCAGCCAGGCAATTGCAGTCGAAGTTGCGGACTATTCGAAGAAGGCATTCGAGGACGGTACCGCCGCGCTTGAGAAACTTTTCGGGGTCAAGTCGCTCGACAAGGCTATTGAAGTTCAGACCGAATACGCCAAGACCGCCTATGAGGGGTTTGTGGCGAAGGCCTCCAAGATTGGCGAACTCTATGCCGATCTTGCCAAGGAAACCTACAAGCCGTTCGAAGTCATGATGGCGAAGGCTAAGTAAGTCGCGTCGCGTAAGTTGTTTGTAGTTGTTGCGTAGCGTTGCGTAAGCAGTTCTGAACTGCAAAGCCCGGCTCATTTGGCCGGGCTTTTTATTTTGTCTTTGCTTCCTCGCCTTTGCTGCTGGGCAATTCGGGCGGACGACATCGCGTCCGCCCGTTACACCGCTAGATCCTTACTGGGCCACACGCAGCTGGGTCAGGTTCGTGCCGATGGTGTTAAACGTTGCCGTTATTTGATTCGCCGATGTCAGCAAATAGAACTTGCTCAGAGTCGCTGGCGCAGTTTTGCAGCAGCGTTGATGTCGGATCGCCGCCGGTGTTGACCTGAATCGTGTACATCACGACATTGCTGGCCTTGATATTGTCACACGTTAATTGCTGGCGTGTGTCGATCGAACCCTGGTCGGTATACCAGCGGTCCTGAGTGTTC
This sequence comes from uncultured Alphaproteobacteria bacterium, assembly GCA_963810585.1. Lineage (GTDB taxonomy): Bacteria > Pseudomonadota > Alphaproteobacteria > Rhizobiales > Xanthobacteraceae > Pseudolabrys. The sequence continues at coordinate 675,533 of CAWENV010000004.1, read as the reverse complement.
AATCCGTCGGTCAGCAGAATGATGACCTGGGTGTACTGGTAGGCGGGGTCCAACGGGGGCACCGAGAAAGGTCCGCCGCCGACGAGTGACATCCAGCCGACCTGCAACCCGATCGCCTGGTTGGTATTCCCGTTTGGCGACATGGAGTCGACCAGCGATTTCATACCCGACCAGTCATAGCTCAGTCCTTTTACCGCCTGCGGACAGGAGCCATATTGCTCGGCCGGGTAGAGCGACGACCACCGTGGCGTAACCGGGTCTGGCGGATCAGCAGTGGTGTCGAAGTTGTACGTAGTGTCCGGCCCGCTCAGTCCGCCCAGATTGTTGGACCGATCGGATAGCCGCGATCCATCACGCAGCCATTCCAGGTGTTGTGGTTTGCGACTGTCCACGTGCCTGGCGTCCAAATGTCGGGCGTAAATGTAGCGGGCGTCCAAACGCCAGCAGTCCAGGTGTTATTGCGCCGGCGTCCACACGCCTGCAACCCAGGTGCCATGAGCCGGACATTGGGCTTGGTTCCAATTACCCACGCTGCAATGGTGCGCATTCTGGCAGTTGCTTTGGGTATTTTGGCCTGAGATGCTGCAACTACCGGCGTTAACGCAGTTGGTTGCGTCGAGTAGCTCGCGTTGCTGCACACTCCCGCAGATGTGCATCCGTTCTGCGTAGTCTGCCCCGAAACGGTGCAGGTTCCCTTGGAGTTACACGTGTTCAACGAGGAATTTCCGCCCACGCTGCACACGCCGTGGGTGATGCAGCTGTTTTGACTGTGGCGGGTGGAGTCGCTGCAAGTCCCGCCACTGGTGAAGCAGCTGTTTCGATCACTATAGCTGTTGTTGCTGCAGGTGCCGTTGAGGGCGTCCCACGAGGCGTTATCAGTTAGGCCCGGATCTTGTGTCGCGGTCCCCCAATAGACCCAATTCGTATTGTAATTCGGCGCTCCGAGGTTGACGTCCTTCACGAAAGGAATGATCGAGACATAGACGTCGCCCGCGGTGGTCACCGCGCTCTTGAACTGGGTGAGCAGGTTTTTGGTCGCGGTTTGCAGGGCCCCATTTTGCCGTGTCGGCCCATCGACCCCGTGTTGTCGAGCACGAGTGCCACGCGCAGTCGGTTAATGCCCCACTCTGGCAGTGGAGGTCGCGTTCACCGTAAAGGTGTCGAAGCCAATGATCTTCGTAAAGTCGGCGGGCATTGCGCCGTTGCACTGATGATGATTTGGGAGTCTCTGGTCGTCCCGTAGGTCACGGTCGACCCGGATGTTGCTCGCGTCGAGCTTTGCGCCGGTCACTGCGGAGGTCAAACAGCTTCGCGAGAAATATTTCAGCGCGTTGTCCTTCAGCTGAGTCTTCGGTGTCGGTGGCCGCTTCCTTCGACAACATCAGCGCGGTCGCGTCGAGCGCCGCCTGCATCGAGGCCTTGATCGCATTGGCGCGGCTGTAATCGACCGAGCGCCGACGAAGGCGAGATTGGCAGCGTGGCGAGGAGAAAGGTGATGGCGATATTGCCGCCGTTGAGCGCCCCGAAAGGCGGACAGCGTCTGGCAGAGTTCTTCCAGGCGATCTTCATGGCGACCTACCAAGCGAGAAATGTTTGGGCCCGGGTTACCTGATAAGGCCCGGTGCTAAAGGGCCGGTGTACGGTTAGGGGTTAAATCCGGAAGTAGTAGTAAGGCTTTGCGGGCGTCTATTCGGACTTTATCTGCGTCATTTCAATGGCTTCGATGGTAAATGGCACTTGCCGCGATCGCGCGAATGCCATGACATTCATTATGAGGCGTCCTTAATGTGCGGTTGGCGCGAATGCCAGAATTACTCGCCGCCAAAAATAGAAACCGCGGCGTCCCGAGGCATCCCGCTCAGTGCGGGACCCTGGCGCCGCGGCTATGGCTTGTTACATCGCCAGGCGCAGCTTGGAGAGCGACGTGCCGATCTGGCCGAAGGTCGTGACGATCTGCCCGGCCTCCGTCAGCAGGAAGAACTTGCCGGCATCGCTGGCGCAATTCTGCAGCAGCGTCGAAGTCGGATCGCTGCCGGTATTGACCTGCACCGTGTAGAGGGTAATGCCCGCGGCCTTGATGTTGTTGCAGGTCTTCTTTTGGCGTGTGTCGATCGAAGATGCGCTCGTATACCAGCGGTCCTGGGTATTGAGACCGTCGGTCAGCAGTATGATGACCGTCTGGTACTTGATAGTCGGGGTCGATCGGCGGAGACCGTGTAAGGCGCGGCCGTCAAGGTTTGCCAACCCAGCTGCAATCCGATCGCCTGGTTGGTATTGCCGTTCGCCGTCATCGTGTCGACTGACGGCGTTGCTAGCGCGGTCCAATTGTTGCTCAGCCCCATCACTGACGCCGCCGGGCAAGACGAATATTGCTCGGCGGGATACAAAGTGCCGCCTGCGACCGGTGCGTTGTTTGTCGTATCATAATTCTGGTCACGGTCGGTGACGCAGCCGTTCCAGGTGCTGTGTGCGTTGCGGCGTCCAGGTCTTGCTGTGCGACACGCAAGTCGCTTGGTCGGTATATTTTGTGCTGCTGCACTTGTCCGTTGACTGCGTCCCACAGATCCCAGCGCAGCCAGGTTTGATTGTAGTTGGATGCGGCCCGACGTTCACGTCCTTCACGAACGGAACGATGGAAACGTAAACGTCTTCCGGATGAACGGCCGCCGCCTGAAGCTGGATTCAGCAGGTTTTGAGATGCGGTTTTGAGTGCATCAATTTTTCCGTCGGAGCTCATCGAACCGGTATTATCGAGCACGAGCGCGACGCGAAGCCGCGTGTTGCCCCAGGTCGAGACCGAAGTTGCCGAGATGTTGATCTGGCTTACGGCGATGACACTGAGGAAATTCGTATGACGATGGCGGTACCGTTCAGCGTCAACCTTGATCCGCCGCTCGTGGTAAAGTTCGGCGTGATGGTGACGTCTGTAACGTTTGATCGGCTGAACAGCGAATTGAACTTGTTTGTCGCTTCGGTTTGGAGGGCAGGACTCGCCTCTACCGCAGCGTCTTTCGAAAGCATCAATGCTGTCGCATCGAGGGCAACCTGGAACGCCGTGCGGGAGGCGTTGGCTTTGGAATAATCCACCGCCATACCAACGGCGGCCAATAGCGGGAGGGCGACTACCGCCATCAGGGGGGCTACACCGCCCCGGGTGTTTTTCAGAAAACGGGCTAACATGCGGCTTCACCAATGTTGTGGAAACGACGTATCGAGCAGAGTTCCTCCATATGGGGGTACCCGCCTTGAAAAAACGTGAGAACTACGGAGCGAATTTGGGGGAAAGTCGCCTCAATTTGCCCGAAAACGGGTTGCGATCGTTTAAGCAATAGTTATCTGGGTTTGGTGCGAAAAACGGTGGGAAGAACGGCCCGTTGTGCCGGAACGGGGCACTCCTATGCGAATTGCCGACTTGGAATAGCCGTGCCCGCGTCTCTATGATGATGCATTGGCCGCTTACTACTGCGGCCAAGCTGTAACCTCAGGGACACTCTTTGCTTTGGCCTTACTATGACGCCCCCACTCAGAAAGATCTGTCCATTACTTATTGCTATGCCGAGGGGCAGCGCACACCGAATGGCCGATGACGACCGCAAGCGGCGGAGCGACCAGGGCGGCCCTGGCACCGCGGTTATCAGCAAGACAAAACCGCAGACCAAACGGCCAAACTTGTATCGCGTACTTATCCTCAACGATGACTACACGCCTATGGAATTTGTCGTGCACGTGCTGGAGCGGTTCTTCGGCAAAGATCACGAAGCCGCCACAAGAATTATGTTGCATGTGCATCATCACGGGATCGGCGAGTGTGGTGTCTATACATATGAGGTGGCAGAGACCAAAGTGACGCAGGTTATGGACTTCGCACGCAAACATCAGCATCCTTTGCAATGCGTAATGGAAAAAAAGTGAGTTGCGGGAGAGACGGTCAATACAAATGGGAATGGAACGCTAAATGCCGACTTTCTCCCGCAGCCTCGAACAGTCGCTTCATCGCGCGCTTGCCGTGGCCAATGAGCGACACCACGAGTATGCAACACTTGAGCACCTGCTGCTGGCGCTGATCGATGATCAGGACGCCTCCGCGGTGATGCGTGCGTGCAACGTCGATCTCGACAAGTTGCGGCGTAGCCTGACCGCTTATCTTGAATCGGAACTTGAAAATCTGATCACCGACGGCGCCGAAAACTCCAAACCCACGGCGGGTTTCCAGCGCGTTATCCAACGCGCAGTCATTCACGTGCAATCGTCCGGGCGCGAGGAGGTGACGGGCGCCAATGTGCTCGTGGCCATCTTCGCCGAGCGCGAAAGCCATGCCGCATATTTCCTGCAAGAGCAGGACATGACGCGCTATGACGCGGTCAACTACATTAGCCACGGCATCGCCAAACGGCCGGGTCTTTCGGAATCGCGGCCCGTGCGCGGTGCGGAGGAAGAAACCGACGCAAAGGGCGGGGACGAGCCGAAGAAAAAGGGCGACGCGCTCGAGGCGTATTGCGTCAATCTCAACAAGAAAGCCAAAGACGGCAAGATCGATCCGCTGATCGGCCGCGACTCCGAGATCAATCGCACAATTCAGGTGCTTTGCCGCCGGCAAAAGAACAATCCGCTCTTTGTCGGCGAGGCTGGTGTTGGCAAGACTGCGATCGCCGAAGGGCTTGCCCGTCGCATTATCCATGGAGAAGTGCCGGACGTGCTTAAGGGGGCGACCGTGTTCGCACTCGACATGGGCACGCTCCTTGCTGGCACGCGCTACCGCGGAGACTTCGAAGAGCGGCTCAAGCAGGTGATCAAGGAGATCGAAGCTTATCCGGGCGCGATCATGTTCATCGACGAGATTCACACCGTGATCGGCGCAGGCGCCACCTCAGGCGGTGCGATGGACGCATCCAATTTGCTTAAGCCGGCACTCGCGTCGGGCACCATCCGCTGTATCGGCTCGACTACCTACAAGGAATACCGCCAGTACTTCGAAAAGGATCGTGCGCTCGTGCGCCGCTTCCAGAAGATCGACGTCAACGAGCCGTCAGTACCTGACGCAATCGAGATTCTGAAAGGCTTGAAGCCTTACTTTGAGGAGTACCACAAGCTCAAGTACACCAACGAGGCTATCAAGGCCGCGGTGGAATTGTCATCGCGATATATCCACGACCGCAAGCTGCCCGACAAAGCGATCGACGTGATCGACAAGTCCGGTGCGGCGCAGATGCTGTTGCCGGAGAGCCGCAGGAAGAAAACAATCGGGATCAAAGAGATCGAAACGACGATCTCGACTATGGCGCGTATTCCGCCGAAGACCGTGTCTAAAGATGACGCCGCGGTGCTCCAGCATCTCGAGCACACATTGAAGACGGTGGTGTACGGACAGGACAAGGCAATTGAGTCGCTTTCGGCGTCGATCAAACTCGCGCGCGCCGGATTACGCGAGCCGGAAAAGCCTATCGGTTGCTATCTGTTTTCCGGTCCGACAGGCGTCGGAAAAACCGAGGTGGCGAAACAGCTCGCGGCCTCTCTGGGTGTTGAGCTGATCCGCTTCGATATGTCTGAATATATGGAGCGGCATACGGTGTCGCGCTTGATCGGCGCGCCTCCGGGATATGTTGGTTTCGACCAAGGTGGCCTGCTCACCGACGGCGTCGATCAGCATCCGCACTGCGTGCTGCTGCTCGACGAGATCGAGAAGGCGCACCCCGATCTGTTCAATGTGCTGCTGCAGGTCATGGATCACGGTAAGCTGACCGACCACAATGGCAAACAGGTCGATTTCCGCAATGTCATCCTGATTATGACGACGAATGCAGGCGCATCGGATCTTGCCAAGCAGGCCTATGGCTTCACGCGCACAAAACGCGAAGGCGATGACCTGGAAGCAATCAGTAAGATGTTCGCGCCGGAATTTCGTAACCGGCTCGACGCCACGATCACCTTCGCGCATCTGTCGCAGGAGATTATCGCCAAGGTCGTCGAGAAGTTCGTGCTCCAGCTTGAGGCTCAGCTCGGCGACCGCAATGTCACGATTGAACTCTCGGAAGAGGCAAGCCGTTGGCTGATCGCCAATGGCTACGATGAGCTGATGGGTGCGCGGCCAATGGCACGCGTAATCCAGGAGCACATCAAGAAGCCGCTGGCCGACGAGGTATTATTCGGGCACCTCAAAAACGGCGGGCACGTTCGGGTAATCGTCGACAAGGACGAGGAGGGCCGCGACAAGCTGGGATTCCAGTTCCTCGACGGCCCGGTCACGCCCAAACCGGAGAAGTTGCCGGTCGCGCGGCCTAAAGCGAAACGCCGCGCGTCGCCGCGGCCAAAGCCGAAGCGCGGCTCCGTACCGAAAGTGCCGCTGGCCAAGGTCTAGTCCTTTCTCGAATAACATTAAAAGGCCGGGCTCTGCGCCCGGCCTTCGTATTTCGCAGGCTGTGCATGCGGCCCGGGACGGTTGCGGACGCGCGGGTGCTATGGGACAGGTTGGCTGCCCATGTCTGCGCCCCTTACGTTTTCGTCGTCGGCTGCCGCGTATTACGGCGGCGTCCGGTCTGCCATTTTATCGGTTTTCTCTCTCGTGCTGATGGGTACCTATATTGGCATGGGCGCACTTGCCCATGACGTCGGGCTTCCGTCCCTATGGCTGGCAGTGTCTACCGCAGTCGTCTGGGCTGCACCCGCGCAATTGATCATGATTTCGGCGATCGGCACGGGCGGATCGCTGTTCGAGGTTGCGCTCGCCGTGACTTTGAGCGCGACCAGACTTTTCCCAATGGTGGTGGCATTGCTGCCATTGTTACGCGTTCCCGGCGCCCGCATCTGGAATATGTTGTTGCCGACGCACTTCACCGCCATCAGCATGTGGGTCGAGTCGCTGCGTCTGCTTCCGAGCGTCGCTCGCGAACATCGGATCGCGTTCTGTAACGGGCTCTCCACGGGATACATGGGCACTGCCGTGGTGTTCGGCTTCGTCGGCTATTATTTGGCGGCCGGCTTGCCGCCTTTGCTGGCTGGCGTACTGCTATTTCTGACGCCGATGTCGTTCTTTTTGTCCACAGTCAACAACGCCCGAATGATGGTGGACAAGTTGGCGCTCAGCCTCGGTCTCGTGCTGGGACCTCTGCTTGCGTACTGGCAGGTACAGCTCGATCTGCTGTGGACCGGCATTATTGGCGGCACCATCGCTTACGCCGTTCACCGCGTGCGCGAGGCCACCCAATGAAGGCGGCTGTCGTCGAACTCGGCCCCTACGTCGTCCTTATATTGGTTGGCTTCTTGCCCAACGAAATTTGGCGACTTGTCGGGCTGATGACGGCGCGCGGCCTCAATGAGGATTCGGAGCTCGTCATTTGGTCGCGGACGGTCGCGACCGCACTTTTGGCTGGAGTTGTCGCAAAACTGATTTTGTTTTCGGCAGGCGAGCTTGCCAGCATTCCTCTCGCAGTCCGCCTTGGCGCCGCGGTGTGCGCCTTCGTCACCTACATGGTCGTGAAGCGTTCTGTGTTCGCCGGTGTCATCGCCGGCGAGGTGGCATTGGTGCTGGGCGGCTACATTTTCGCGCACTAACCTCGCGTCAAAGCGAAGCGATCGCGGCGGCGAGTTTTTTCGCGTTTTCGGCCAGCACGTCCGGTTTTTCTTTCTCGCTCGCTGGCGGCTTCATAGTAACGCCGGCTTTGCGCGGAATGACATGAAGGTGCAGGTGGAATACCACCTGACCGCCGGCGCCTTCATTGAATTGCTGAATGGTGATGCCGTCTGCCGAAAATGCTTTGACCGCCGCTATTGCAACCTTTTGCGCCACCTTAGCGACATGCGAGAGGTCATCGGCGCCAATGTCGAGGATATTACGCGCCGGTGCTTTCGGCAGCACGAGCGTATGGCCCTGCGCGCGTGGCATGATGTCTAGGAATGCGAGCGTCTTGTCGTCTTCGAATACTTTGTAGCAGGGCAGTTCACCCCGCAGGATTTTGGCGAAGATGTTGTTGGGATCGTAGCTCGGCATCGGCTCCCCCGGGTCATTTCACGTACGCATGAACGTGTTCGAAAATCGGATCCCGCGTTTCGGGACCATGCACTATTCCTGTTCGACCAAATCCTTACGGAATGGCGCCGCCGCTGCAAGCTCTTCCGCAGCGGCCTGTACATAATCGCGTTCTCGCGAAAGATAGTCGGCGACCGCACGGCGCAAGGCAGGATTTGCAATGAAATGGGCAGAATACGTCGTGTGGGGCAGGTAACCGCGCGCGAGTTTGTGCTCGCCTTGCGCACCGGCTTCGACCCGTTTCAATCCGCGTGTGATCGCGTAGTCGATCGCCTGGTAGTAGCAGAGTTCGAAATGCAGGAACGGGTGGTGCTCTATCGTGCCCCAATTGCGGCCGTAAAGCGTATCCGCGCCGATGAAGTTGATGGCTCCGGCAATCCAGCGGCCGCTGCGCCGCGCCATCACCAGCAAGATTCGGTCACGCATTGCCTCGCCGACGCGTGAGAAGAACTCGCGGGTCAGATAGGGACGCCCCCATTTGCGCGAGCCTGTTTCCATGTAGAACGCAAAAAAGGCATCCCACATTGCTTCCGTCAGGTCTTTGCCCGTGAACCGGCACACCTCGATTCCCGCGCTGAGAGCCTCCTTGCGTTCGCGGCGGATGGCTTTGCGTTTGCGGGACGAGAGCGCCGCCAGGAAATCATCGAACGATGCATAGCCAGCGTTCGTCCAATGGAATTGCTGGTCGGTGCGTTGCAGGAAGCCTCGCTCGCCGAGTTTGCTCCACTCGAGTTCCGTCAAGAATGTTACGTGAGCAGACGACAACTCGCTGGCGGTGGTGATCTCAATCAACGCATCGGCGAGTGCGCCGCGCACGGCCGCGGCTAAAGGGCCGGGGCGGGTGAGCAGGCGTGGGCCTGTCACTGGAGTGAACGGCACGGCGACCTGGAGTTTGGGGTAGTAGTCGCCCCCGGCACGTTCGAACGCCTCGGCCCAGCCGTGATCAAAAACGTATTCGCCCTGCGAATGGGTCTTCACATAGCAGGGCGCCGCGCCCAGGAGCGTGCCGTCCGCGGCTTCGGCAAGGAGGTGGCGTGGTCGCCAGCCTGTCCGGCCGCCGACTGCGCCCGACGTCTCCAACGACAACAGAAATTCATGCGAAACAAATGGGTTATCGACCTTTCCTCGTGTGTATAAGTCCGTGGAAAAGTTATCCTCAGATGTTAGTTTAACTTCATGTTTCGCTTTAGTTGGGGTCGTTAGCGCACCAGCAATACAGGCATTGTTATTGGCGCAGGTATTCCACGCTTCCGCCGGCACCTCGGCCAGCGATTGAACGATACGAATACGAAGTTCGACGTCACTCATGGGGCAAATCTATCGGTAATTTTACGTCCGGTTCGTTCGAAATTCACCCCGATTTTAGCGGAAATGGCTGCGGCCGGCGCGGCGCTACGAGGGCCCCCGTTCCGGCATATAACTACGGCCGCCAGCCCTCGAATATGATCTGATCGGCCCAGCGCGCTGCCCGTCTCCGGTTCTCCTCGGTCCGCACAGTCCACGTCAGCAGCGGCAGGCCGAACAACGCACGCGCCATCAGGGGCGGGGCTGCCGGCAAATCCTTGACCGAATAGGCGATGAATTGTGGGCGGCTGCGGGGAGCGTGCAGCAGCCAAGCCAAGCTGCGTTTTTGCGAAGGCGACAGCAGGTTCCATTCCGGATGGGAATAGGATCGTTCGGCGACAATACCGCGTACCAAGGCTGGCGCCACATGCCGGACGGCCGCGATCAAATCCGGGTCAAACGACATGACTGCGACCGGTCCCGCATAGCCCGAAAGCACCTCAGCGGTGCGCTTTGACAGCCGCATATCACCGCCGAATCAACTCTTGAGCTCCAGTAGCAGGGTGACGCGGCCAGCGACGAGGTCGCACAATTCGCCGAGCGTAAGGATGCGCGCGGCGCTCCCTTTAAATCGAACTTCTTTAATCTGTGCGGCGCTCATCTCTGCAAGGCGGCCGTTGCCTTCGGTCAAGCGGCCGAGCGCATCGTCGTGATAGACAACGGCCTCGCCATCGGCACTGATTTGCAGATCGGTCTCCATGCCGTAGCCGGAGGCAATCGCCGCTGAAAAAGCGGCTGCGGTGTTTTCGATCACTCCGGCCGATGCGTCATGCAGGCCACGATGTGCAAGCGGTCGAGCGGTTAGCCAATCGAGGCCGGACATCGGGGCTTATTCGGTTTGGCGCATGGTTTAATCCGAATACCGGTTGCAGCTTTTTGGGATCATGCGCTGGACACCTCGAATAGTCCTTCGACCTCAACCGCGGCATCAGCCGGTAGTGCGGCGACGCCGACCGTGCTGCGCGCGTGGCGGCCCTTGTCGCCAAAGGCTTCGACCATCAAATCGGAAGCGCCGTTCATAACTTTCGGTCCGTCGGTAAAACCAGGTGCAGAATTGATAAAGCCGCCCAGCCGCACGACGCGCGTCACTTTATCAAGGTCACCCAGCGCGGCCTTGAGCTGTGCGAGCAAGTTGACGGCGCAAGCCCGCGCGGCCTTCTGGCCATCCTCAACAGAGACGCCGCCGCCGAGCTGGCCTTTGGCGGACAGCTTTCCGTCCATGTCGAAACAAAGCTGACCGGAGACGACCAGCGTGTTGCCGGTACGGACGAATGGCACGTAGTTCGCGACCGGGCTTGCGGGAGTCGGCAACACAACGCCGATGCTTGCGAGCTTCTTTTCGACAGATCCGGCCATGCTGTCCTCCGCGACATGATTTGGCGCGATCCTTGGCCGATTGCATACCTCCACGCAAGCGGGCTCTTGTTATGGTTGCCCGGGGGAGCCACGGCCTCTATCTTGCCCAGATCTTGCATCTTTGTGCTTCCGGGCGTGACACTATGCTCCGCGCCGGAGAGGCCCGAATCGATGAACATCGCTATCGATGCCCGACGCTGGATCCTTTCCATCCTGACGGTCGGTATTGCCTTTGCGGCAACCCATTGGCCTTCATTAGCGGCACCGCCCGCTGACAAGGTGCTTCTTGCGCCGCATCGCGCAGTTTACGATCTCAAGCTGTCTAAGTCGCATGGCAGCCGCGGCGTTGAGGCCGTGAGGGGACGAATTCTATATGACTTTTCCGGCAACGCCTGCGAAGGCTACGAGCTGAAATTCCGCCAGGTGTCCGAGCTCGAACTCAGGTGAGGGCCAGGCGGCACTTAGCGATTTGCGCTCTTCGACCTGGGAAGACGCGGACGCCAAGAAATTCCGTTTCAATTCGGAAAATTTATTCAACGAGCAACAGACCGACTCGGTTGACGGCCACGCTGAACGCAATGCGAAATCAGTGGCCGTAAGCCTGAGCAAGCCAAAGGAAAAGACCATTAGCATGCCTGGCGGCGCCGTATTTCCGACCGAGCACATGCGTCGAATTATTTCTGCCGCGCGGGAAGGGAAGTCGGTTCTCGAGTTTCCGGTTTATGACGGCTCAGAAACGGGCGAGAAACTTTTCAACACGCTGACCGTGATTGGCGGTCCGATCAGGCCGGGCGAAAAGCTTACCGGCGATGCGGGAGCAAAGGTTCCGGAGCTCGCCAAGCTGACCCGCTGGCCGGTGACAATCAGCTATTTTGAGACAAAAGACGGAAACGCCGACCGGAGCGGCGAGCAGACACCGGTTTATTCGATTGGCTTTGAACTTTACGAAAATGGCATCTCGCGCGCGCTCGTTCTCGACTACGCCGATTTTACTATCAGCGGCGAGATGACCTCGCTGGAGTTGAAGAAACCGAAGCCGTGCCCTTAGGGGCGGGTGGGTCGTCTTCGATCGCCAATCCTTTCACCACCGCGTTGCGTCCGAACTTTGAACGCAGCCTGTCGACTGCATGTTCGGCTTCCGCTGCGCGCCGGTCGATGAGGTCGGAAAGATCGTCGCCTTCGGCATCTTCCAGATTGCTGACACCGATGCCGATCAGGCGGTAGCGTGTGGTTCCTACTTCATTCGCGAGAAGGTCGCGGCCTACAGCGAAAATGCGCGCGGCGAGTTGGGTCGAGCCAGCAAGTGCGCGTGCCCGCGTGCGCGTTTTGAAGTCGGCGCTTTTGAGTTTAAGCGTGACAGTCGACCCCGCGAGCGCGCTAGCCTTGAGCCGCGCTGACACGCGTTCGGTCAAGTTCCATAAATATTGCTCGAGTGGCCGAAATTCGCCGATGTCGCGATCGAAAGTCGTCTCCGCCGAAACGCTTTTGGTGTCGCGGGCCGGGTCGACCGTGCGTCCATCTATCCCGCGCGCCAATCGCCACAACCGTTCCCCTTCCTCGCCATAGCGTCGTGCCAGTTCGCGCTCATCGGCGCGCTGCAAGTCGGCGATCGTACGAAAACCGTCGGATGCAAGCTTAGCCGCGCTCACCGCGCCCACGCCGTAGATAAATCCAACTGGCTTACTCGCAAGAAATGTTACGGCGTCTGCCTGTGCCAACACCGCAAAGCCACGCGGCTTATCGATATCCGAAGCGACCTTGGCGAGGAACTTGTTGGCCGACAGCCCAATCGAAACCGTAATACCGAGATCGTGCTCGACTTGAGTAGCGAAGCGGGCGAGCACTTTGGCGGCGCTCATACCGTGCAGCCGTTCGGTGCCGGTGAGATCGAGAAACGCTTCGTCGATTGACAGTGGCTCGATCAGGGGCGTGAGCGCAAACATTACCTTTCGCACTTCGCGACCAACCTGAACGTATTTGGCCATATTCGGCTTTACCACCACCGCCTCCGGGCAAAGGCGCTTAGCCTCAAACATCGGCATTGCCGACCGAATTCCGTAGGTGCGCGCCACGTAGCAAGCAGCCGCGACAACGCCCCGCTTTCCGCCGCCGACAATTACAGGCTTGTCCACCAGCGAAGGTTCGTCACGCTTCTCGATGGTCGCGTAGAATGCATCGCAATCGATATGAGCAATTGTGAGTGAGCCTGCTTCTGGATGCCGTACCAATCGTGGCGAGCCGCAAGCCGGACAGCGCACAGATTGCTTCGGCGCGTCAGCGAGGCAGTCGCGACAAAAACTCATGGCAAGTCGCGCTCCCAATGGTCGCCAGCAAGCGCGGTACGGCTTCGCTCGATGTCGGCTGGGTTGAGACCGTTTTCGCCTGCGAACGCCGAAATCAACAGTTCGTCCGAGGCTATGTATTCGAGCACACCCGCCAAAAAGCCCGGCTCGCGCGCGGCGGTGCGAATCTCGGCCGGACCAATGCCGGTGATGGCTAAAAACCGCCCAAGGCGTTCGCCGTCCCCGGCGATGTACGTAAGAGCCTGAATCGCAAGCCCTTCTGCCTGTTCTCGTGTCAACGGATGGCCTTGCTTCATCAGCTAAATTTGCCTTTCCGTAATATATCGGGACTACGGTGCTGATCATGCCCGAGCGCGGCCAAGCTGGCGACAGCGCAGACGCGACATCACGCGCATTGGGGACAAAAGGGCGGGAAGGGGAATGCCAAAGACCGTCCTGATCGTGGAGGACAACGAGCTCAACATGAAGCTCTTCCACGACCTCCTCGAAGCGCATGGTTACCAGACTGTCGGCACCCGCAACGGTATCGAAGCTCTCGATCTCGCGCGCAAACATCGACCGGATTTGATTTTGATGGATATCCAGTTGCCGGAAGTATCCGGCCTTGAAGTAACCAAATGGCTCAAGGACGATCCCGAACTCAAAGCCATTCCCGTTGTGGCGGTCACGGCCTTCGCGATGAAGGGTGACGAAGAGCGCATCCGCGAGGGTGGATGCGAGGCTTATCTGTCCAAGCCGATCTCGGTCGGAAAATTCATCGAAACCATTCGCCACTTTCTCGGAGCAGCGTGATGGTGCGCCGATGACTGCACGCATTCTTGTCGTCGATGACGTGCCGGCGAATGTGAAGCTGCTTGAGGCGCGTCTGTCGGCTGAATATTTCGATGTGACGACGGCCTACAATGGCTTCGAAGCGTTGGCGCTTTGCGAACGCGCCGAATGCGATATTGTTTTGCTCGACGTGATGATGCCGGAGCTGGACGGCTTCGAAGTCTGCCGTAAACTCAAGTCTAATCCGCTCACCCATCACATTCCTGTGGTCATGGTCACCGCTCTCGATCAACCGTCTGACCGTGTCCGTGGACTGGAAGCTGGTGCTGACGACTTCCTTACAAAGCCCGTCACCGACATCGCGCTGATCTCCCGCGTGCGGTCGCTGGCCCGGCTGAAAATGGTAACTGACGAGCTGCGCATGCGCGCCGTCACTTCAAAGGAAATTGGCATCCAGAGCCCCGAGCGAGAGGCAGTGATGGAAACGGGCCGCGGCGGCCGCGTGCTCATCGTGGATGACCGTCAAAGTTCTTATGAGCGCATCGCGGCGGCACTGTCGCCTGAGCATACTGTCGACGTGGAGATCAATCCGAACGAAGCGCTCTTCCGCACGGCCGAAAGTGACTACGACCTCGTTATCGCGTCGCTCGGCATGCAGGACTTTGATGGGCTTCGATTGTGCAGCCAGCTTCGCTCGCTCGAGCGTACCCGCAATATTCCGATCCTTGCAGTTGCCGAGGCCGACAACAACGCGCGGCTTGCGCGCGGGCTGGAAATCGGCGTGAACGATTATCTGGTGCGGCCAATTGACAAGAATGAGCTGTTGGCGCGCGTGCGCACACAGATCAAAAAAAGGCGTTACACCGAAAGGCTGCGCGACAACGTGCAGATGTCGATTGAACTGGCAATCACAGATGGACTCACGGGCCTGTTCAACCGCCGTTATATGGAAACGCATCTGGGGACGCTCGTCGAACAATCGGCTGCGCGTGGCAAACCGATAACGGTGCTGGTGCTCGACATCGACTATTTCAAGGCGATCAACGACGGTTACGGTCACGATGCCGGTGATGACGTGTTGCGCGAATTTGCGCTGCGTATCCGTAAGGCGATCCGCAATATCGATCTTGCGTGCCGGTATGGCGGCGAAGAATTCGTGATCGTTATGCCGGAAACCGACATGGCGGTGGCGACAATGGTGGCTGAGCGGTTACGCCGGCGTATCGCCAGTGAGCCTTTCGCAATCCAGCAAGGCTCGAAAAATCTCGAAGTGACGATCTCAATCGGCATTTCGGCGCTTGCGGGCGCAACCGACAGCGCGGCGACCATACTCAAGCGTGCCGACCAGGCGCTCTATCGCGCCAAACGCGATGGCCGCAATCGCGTCGTGCCTGACGCCGCCTGAGCCTGCCAGAGAAATTCGCAGCCTTTACGGGCGGACGATCGTCCAGCCCTTTTCGCCGAGTTCAATCAGCGTGACCACGCCGGCCTTTACGCGCTCGGCATTCTCGACCAGCGGCGGTTCCTTGCCTTCGGTGCGGGTCATCGCCTCAAGCGTGTTTTCGCAGGCCATGAACGAGACGTTTGGCATGCCTTGCTTGAAAGATTTCAACCGCGGTTTGACCGGCGAGGTATCGTCGCGGAGCATGTGAAGTCCGGCATTGAACGCGACGACCTGGATTTCGATCTCGTCGCCTTTGTCGGAATAGTACTTCGACACGTTTGCGGCGACGTTGAGCACCGCATTCATTTTAGCCGGGTCGTTGTCGCTGATCTGGAGCGCGAGCCGATGCTTTTCGACGGCACCAGCCTGCCCGAAGGCGAGCGGCAGCAACAACAAGGCAGCCGAAAAGCGTGCGAAGCATCGTGGATGCTCCTGCGGTTACTTAATTTTGGATTCGCTGTACTCGACGTGCTTTTTTGCGATCGGATCGTATTTTTTCTTTTTCATTTTGTCGGTCTGCGTGCGCGAATTCTTCCGGGTGACGTAGTAGTGGCCGGTGCCGGCACCGGAGACCAGTTTGATCTTGAGACTGATGGCTTTGGCCATGAAATTTCCCTTTAAACTTGATGTGCGGCGGTGGGGGATGCCTTTGGCGCGGAAACTAGCGCCGAAGCGGCAAATGTCAAGAAAGTGCAGTTTTGCAGTGTTTACAGCAGTTCCCGAAAGAACTGCTGATCGATCATGAAATAATGAGGCACTGGCAAATCGTGGCTCATTCCGGCTTCAACACGTGCCAGCAATTCCTCCAACACGATCCCCGTAATGGTCGGCATGTCGAGTTGAGCCGCTTCCTCGATCGGCACCCAGGTTAATTCGACCAATTCGGAGTCCGGCCCCACCACACCCTCGATGGTGTGGGCAACAGCTGACGCGTCCGCGGTGAGGAAACGCGTATCGAAGCGCCGCGGCCGCCGCGGCGGTGTCACAGCACGGGCAACAAAGTGGATCTGGCCAAGGTCGGGGTGCACCTTCGCTTTGGCAAATTCGGACCAGATTTCGCCCGGTGTCGCGGGCGGTTGGTCGCGCTTAACCCCGAGCAGCAGTCCGGTTTCCTCGGCCGTTTCACGCACGGCGGCGAGCGCAAAAGCTCGCGCAAATTCAATGCTCGGCTCCGTCACCTGGACCATGAGCTTTTTCTGCGCGTCCGGATGCAGCTCGCTTATCGCGCTCATCGCCCGGTCGAGCGCTTCGATGCGGCCGCCCGGAAATACAAACTTGCCTGGCATGAATTTGTGGCCAGCGTGTCGACGACCGAGCAAAACTTTCGGCGTAGGGCCAGAGCGGTCGATCAACATCAGCGTCGCGGCATCGCGCGGTTCGCTGTCTGGAAACGACATATCGCGTTCCGACTTGGTCATGCGCTCGGCCCAGATTTTTCCGAGGTCTTTCGTCATCGTGCTTTCCGTTGCTTACCGCGTGGGCGATGTCGCTGCTGGCGTTGATTGTATTGAGGCCGGCGCGCCTGACGTCCGGGTCGTCCGTCGGACAAAAGTTCAAATCGCAACGCGCCCGCGACCGGCGCAGCTTCCACCAGTTTGACTGTCACCGAGTCGCCAAGCCGATAGGTTTCGCCGGAACGGGAGCCGACCATGGCGTGGCCCTTCTCGTCATAGCGGAAATATTCGTCGCCGATCGTACGCGCTGGAATGAAACCATCGGCACCCGTCTCGCGTAATTTGACGAACAGCCCTGCGCGCGTGACGCCGGAAATGCGGCCGTCGAACTGTGCGCCGATTCGATCGGCAAGGAAGTGGGCGATGAGCCGGTCGTTTGTCTCGCGCTCCGCCACCATCGCACGCCGTTCAGTCGCGGAAATCTGCGCGCCGATTTCGGCCAATGTCTTCTGGTCGGTCGCTTCGGGCAGGCCGTCCTGCCCAAGTTTCAGCGCGCGGATGAGGCCCCGGTGGACGATCAGATCGGCGTAACGACGGATCGGCGAAGTGAAATGCGCATAGCGACGTAGATTCAATCCGAAATGTCCATAGTTCTCGGCGGCATACTCAGCCTGCGCCTGCGTGCGCAGGACCACTTCATTGACCAATTGTTCGGAGTCGCGGCCCTTCACGCGCGCGAGAATATGGTTGAAGGCTTCCGGCTTGATCACGCCGCCCTTCGTGAAAGGAATATCGAGCGTAGCGAGGAATTCGCGCAAGGCATGGAGTTTTTCGATCGTCGGTTCATCATGCACGCGGTAGACCAGCGGCACGCGCGCTTTTTCAAGCGTCTCGGCAGCGGCAACGTTGGCGAGGATCATGAACTCTTCGATCAGTTTGTTCGCATCTTGCCGTTCCGGCGTCACCACGCGGTCGACGGTGCCGTCGGGCTTGAGCAGAATTTTACGCTCGGGCAAATCGAGATCGAGAGGCTGGCGCTCGGCGCGCGCCCGCTTTAGCGCGTCATAGGCGGTGTAGAGCGGCTTGAGCACCGTTGAAAGCAGCGGTCCTGTGGCATCGTCGGTGCGGCCGTCGATCGCTGCCTGCGTCTGCTGATAGGAGAGCTTCGCCGCCGATTTCATCAGGATACGGTGGAATGTATGCGAGCGCTTGCGTCCATCGGCGCCGATCACCATGCGTACTGCGAGCGCCGCACGATCCTCACGCGGCCTGAGCGAGCACAGGTCGTTGGAAATGCGTTCGGGCAACATCGGTACCACGCGATCAGGGAAATAGACCGAATTTCCGCGCGCAAGGGCTTCGCGATCAAGCGCCGAACCAGGCTTGACGTAGTGGGCGACGTCGGCAATGGCGACGTTCACGATGTAGCCACCGTGATTGTTTGGTGCTGTGTCCGGCTCGGCCTGCACGGCGTCGTCATGATCTTTGGCGTCGGGCGGATCGATGGTGACGAAGGGCACGTGTCGCCAATCTTCCCGGCCGGTGAGCGTTGCCGGTGTTGCGGCCTCGGCTTCGTGCAGCGTCTCGCGGCGGAACACCGAAGGAATGCCGTGGGCGTGAATAGCAATCAGGCTGACGGCGCGCTCGCTTCCAAGTGAACCGAGGCGTTCGACAACTCGGCCGGTAGGCAGGCCCAGACGTGGCGCTCGCGATGTCTCGACCGCGATCAGGTCTCCGTCGTCGGCATCGGCAGTAGCGCCTGCGGGTATGGCAAGCTCCTTGCCGAGCATTTTTTTATCGACCGGTTCCAGCCGTCCACCACCATGTGGACCCTTGCGGAAAATTCCCAGGACGCGGTGCTTGGGATGGTCGATGATCTTGATGACTTGGCCGTGATGCCGGATGCCGTCGTCCTCTTCGACTTCCTCAATACGCAGCAGCACACGGTCCCCGACACCGGCGGCTTCGCCAGGCCGCGCCTTACGCGGAACGTAAATGCGAATTTTTGGCGCGGCGCCATGCGCTTCCTCATCCCATTCGTCGGGCATCGCAATGAGATCGCCATCGCTGTCGCGTGCGGTTACGTCGGCGAGCACAGTTGAGGGCAGGGTGCCGGGATGGTGCAGCTTCTTGCGTCGCTTCTCGATCGAGCCTTCATCGGCTAGTTCGCGCAGCAGACGCTTAAGGTCGGCGCGCAGAGCGTTTTTCAGCCCAAAGGCACGCGCGATTTCACGGGTGCCGACTTTGCCGTGCTGGTTGCCGATGAAGGCGAGGAGTTCGGCTTTGGAGGGGAAGGAGGGTGTCTTCTTAGTTTGCTTGTTCAAAATAGATTGTCCTGCGCCTAATGAGCGCTTGTTCTCAAATGTAGTGATTGGACGCCGCCTGCGCCAGCTATTCGGCGGCCTTGATCCGGCGTGGCGGCTTGGCGCTTGCAGCGGCCGTCTTCTTTGGTTTGGCGGCAGCCGCCTTCTTTGGTTTGGCAGCGGGTGAAGCCGCGGCCTTACCGGATGCCTGCTTGCGACCAGCAGCGCGACGGCCCTTCGGCGAATTTCCGATCATGGCTGCGCGGGCATCGAGCAAGACCACCGCTTCGTCCAGCGTTACCGTCTCGGGCGTTTTATCGCCGGTCAAGGTCGCGTTGACGCCATTATGGCTGACGTAGGGACCGTAACGGCCATTCTTGACCAGGATCGTGCCGCCTTTGTCGGGATGCTCGCCCAATGTCTTGCCAGGGTCAGCGCCGAAACGGCGTCCCTTTTTCGGATTGGCAATTTTGTCGGCGATCAAGTGCATCGCGCGGTTGAGACCGACGGTGAGGACGTCATCACCTTCCTCCAGGCTCGCATAAACCTTGCCGTGCTTGACGTAGGGTCCAAAGCGGCCAACGCCGGCCAGGATCGGCTCGCCGTCATCCGGTGATTTGCCGACTTCACGCGGCAGCGCGAGCAGCGCGAGCGCCTTGTCGAGATCGACGTCCTCGGCAGCCACACCTTTCGGCAGGCTCGCGCGTTTGGGTTTTTCTGGTTTGGGGGCGTTGGGGTCCTTCTTCTCACCCTTCTTCGGCTTCGGCACTTTGATTTCTTCACCGAGCTGCAGATAGGTCCCGAAACGTCCGCCGCGTAGCGTTACTTCCAAATTGGTGACCGGGTCGACGCCGAGCACTTTCGTGGCCTGAATGCCGCCAGCGCCCGGTGTCATCTGCCGGGTAAATCGGCATTCCGGATAATTCGAACAGCCAATGAAGGCACCGAAGCGACCAACCTTGAGGGAGAGCTGGCCGGTGGCGCATTGCGGGCATTGCCGCACGGGCCCGCCGTCGGGGCGCGCCGGGAAAATGTGCGGCTCAAGCAGATCGTTGAGCGCGTCGAGTACCTGGGTGATGCGCAGATCCTTGATTTCGTTGACCGCGCCGATGAAGCCAACCCAGAATTCCTGCAGCACTTCTTTCCAGTTGATCTCGTTGTTGGAGATGCGATCGAGTTTTTCTTCCAGCGATGCCGTGAAATCGTATTCCACGTAGCGTTGGAAAAAACTTTCAAGAAATCCGACGACGACGCGACCCTTGTCTTCCGGGATGAGGCGTTTCTTGTCGATGCGGACATAGCCGCGATCCTGCAGCACCTGCAGAACAGAGGCGTAGGTCGAAGGCCGGCCGATGCCGAGCTCTTCCATGCGCTTGACCAGCGCGGCCTCGGAAAAACGCGGCGGCGGTTCGGTGAAATGCTGCTCGGCGACAATTGCTGGCGCGCTCGGCTCATCCACCTTCGTGAGCGTCTCGTCTTGCGACATTGCGGGCAGGCGGCGCGACTCTTCGTCTTCGGAGGTTTCGTCCTGGCCCTCCTGGTAAAGCGTGAGGAAGCCGTCGAACTTCACCACCTGGCCGGTGGCGCGCATGTCGATGGTGCGGGCGCCAGATTTAGCTGCGATGTCGACAGTGGTGCGTTCGAGTTCAGCAGATTCCATCTGGCTCGCCACTGCGCGATTCCAGATCAGCTCGTACAAACGTGCCTGATCGCGGTCGACGAACTTTGCGACCTGCTCGGGCGTGCGGCTCGGATTGGTCGGGCGCACAGCTTCGTGCGCCTCTTGTGCGTTCTTGGATTTGTTTTGGTAGGTGCGCGGCGAACCCGGCACGTATTCTTTGCCGTAGTTTTTGCCGATCATCGAACGGATATCGGCAATCGCTTCGGGCGCGATGTCGATGCCGTCGGTGCGCATATAGGTGATGAGGCCGGTGGTTTCGCCGTCGATCTCGACGCCTTCGTAAAGACGCTGGGCCAGACGCATGGCGATCGCCGGCGCAAAGCCGAGCTTGCGGCTCGCCTCCTGCTGCATGGTCGAGGTGGTGAAGGGCGGCGGCGGATTGCGGCGTGCGGGTTTGGCCTCGACCGACGCAACGGTGAATGTCGCGCTTTCAAGCGCCTGTTTGAGATCTTCGGCTTGTACTCCGGAGCCGATATCGAGGCGCTGGAGTTTTTGTCCGTCGGCGCCGACTAGACGAGCTTCAAAGGCATCGCCGCGCGGTGTCGCGAGCTTGGCAACAATCGACCAATATTCCTTGGCGACGAATTTTTCGATTTCCAGTTCGCGGTCGCAGACCAACCGCAACGCGACCGATTGAACACGGCCAGCCGAGCGCGCCCCTGGTAATTTGCGCCAGAGGACCGGCGAGAGGGTAAAGCCGACGAGATAGTCGAGCGCGCGGCGCGCCAGGTAGGCGTTCACCAGCGCGGCGTCGATTGCGCGTGGGTGCTTCATCGCCTCGGTCACCGACTGCTTGGTGATGGCGTTAAACACGACGCGTTCGATTTTCTGGTCCTTCAGCGCCTTCTTTTCGTTGAGTGCCTCGAGCACGTGCCACGAAATGGCTTCGCCCTCGCGATCAGGGTCGGTCGCAAGGATGAGAGTGTCGGCACCCTTGAGGGCATCGGCGATGTCGTTGACGCGTTTCTGCGACTGGGGATCAACCTCCCAGAGCATCTTGAAATCATTGTCAGGGTCGACCGATCCGTCCTTGGCCGGCAGGTCACGGATATGGCCAAAGGAAGCCAAGACCTCGTAGCCGGGTCCAAGGTACTTGTTGATCGTCTTCGCCTTAGAAGGCGACTCGACAACGACAACTTTCATGAAAATCCAATGGGTTAGCTGCCGGAACCACTGCGACTTAAAGGCGGAATTGGCTACATGTTGGCCCGGAACATGGGGAAGGTGACCCCTAGTGTCAATTCAGCGGGTTAAGAAGCCGTGTCAGACCAGCGAAATAGGGCATGAAAGAGACCGTTTTTCATAAATACAACCTTAAGATGCATATGAGGGTGTGGACAAGTTAAAAGATCAACTCCTGCCCCTCGGGCCCGCGCCCAGCGGTTCGCCCAAAACGGTGGCTTAGCGTGTCTTTACGCCGAGTTTGTCCAACAAGGTGGGCGTAGGGTTTCCGTCCGGGAGCATTCCCAGTTTTTTCTGCTCGGCGCGAATATTATCGCGTAAGTCGAAATCGATGTGACCTTCGGAATCATTTACCTTGTAACCGAGCGTCGAAAGTTTTTTCTGCAAGGCAATACGGGCATCGCGCGAAAGAGGGCGGTCGTCTTTCGGCCAAATGGCCTTGATCAAGCCGCCGCCATGCATGCGGTCGGCGAGGTGACCAACCGCGATCGCGTAGGCATCGGAATTATTGTACTCCTTCAGCACATCGAAATTTTCGGTAACGATAAACCCTGGACCACTGGCACCGCTCGGGAAGAACAAGATGCCTTGCCCGGAGTCCGGAAACGACTTGCCATCCGCGCGGCGTATGCCGAGTTTTTGCCAGTTTGCAAATGTCGCGCGGCTGCGCATGTAGTCAAAGCCATTCGGCACCACGACCTCGAAGCCCCACGGGAGCGCCGGGTTCCATTTCCATTTGTGCAGATAGTTTGCCGTCGAACCAAGGACGTCCGGCACGTTGCCCCAGATATCGATGCGGCCGTCGCCTGAAAAATCGACGGCATAGTCGACGAAATTCGATGGCATGAACTGGCTCTGGCCCATGGCGCCGGCCCAGGAGCTGACCATCTTCTCACGCGTAAAATGCTGCTCCTGCATGATGCGCATCGCCACAATCAATTCGTTGCGAAAATAAGGATGACGATATTTCACAAAGGCGAGCGTGGCGAGGGATCGGAAAACATCCCAGCGATCTTTTTCGGTGCCGAAATCGGATTCCATCCCCCACAGTGCGAGCAGCACCCAGCGATCGACCTGATATTTCTTCTCGACGCCATCGAACGTCTTCGCCCACTCACGCGCTTTGAGTTGTGCGTCCGCGATCCGGCGGTTTGAGACAATCGCGTTGATGTAGTCGCCAACGGGTTTGCCGTATTCCGGCTGCCGCCGCGTGGCCGCAATCACACGCTGGTCAGGCGTGATACCTTCTAGCGCCATATTGAAGGTCGCGCGTGTTACGCCCTTGGCTTGCGCATCGGGCCACAACTCAGCCACGAACGCTGCGAACGATTGCTCCTGGGCGAATGACGGTGGGGCCTGAAACGCGAAAAATACCGCGAGCGCTATAAGGTATCGGCTGACCATCGGGAGAATCCGGTGAGGCCGGCTCGTATCGCACGTTACAAGAGCGATACCAAGCCTGCACCATGGCGTTCGAGGCGACCGGCGATTTCGAGTTCCAGCAAAACGCTCCGCACATCCGTGGGGGACGTTCGCGACAGCCGGACCAGATCGTCAATTGAAACAGGAGCGGGGCCGAGCAGTGCGATAAGCCGCGTCCGCTCATCCGCATCAGGTTCGGCATCCGGTGCGCCGAGTGGTTCCTGCGATGGCTCCTGTGCCGACGGCGGCGCAAGACTGCGGCCGAGGATCGGCTCGATCGCGTTGATCACGTCGGCTGCCTCGGTTGCCGGAATGGCGCCCTGCTTAAGAAGTCCGTTGGTTCCTTCATTGCGTGGATCAAGTGGCGAACCGGGTACGGCGAATACTTCGCGTCCTTGTTCACCGGCCAGCCGTGCGGTGATCAGCGAACCGGACCGGCGTGCTGCCTCGACCACCACCACGCCAAGTGACAGCCCGGAGATGAGGCGGTTACGGCGCGGAAAGTCGTGCGCGCGCGGTTCCCAGTCGAAAGGCATTTCCGAAACAGCAGCACCGTCGACTACAATCTTTTCCAGCAAGTCCACGTGTTCGGCCGGATAAATCCGGTCGTGACCGCCGGCAAGGACGGCGATGGTGCCAGTGTTGAGACTGGCGCGGTGTGCGGCTGCGTCAATCCCGCGCGCGAGACCGGACACGACCGTGAAGCCGGCATCGCCAAGATCACGCGCCATGCGATCGGCGAATTTAACGCCGGCAGCGGAGGCGTTACGCGAGCCGACAATTGCCACCATCGGCATTTCCAGCGCGTCAAGTTTGCCGCGTATGGCAATGACCGGTGGCGGGTCATCAATCATCCGCAGCCGCGACGGATACCCGGGCTCGCCGAGCGCGACATATTCTACTCCTATTGCGCGCGCGGCTTTCAATTCCGCTGCCGCCTGCTCACGCGAACAGATGCGTGGAAAGCGCGCGGAACCGCCACGGCGTGCAAGGCCGGGCAGGGCGGAAAGCGCATCGCTTACGCCGCCGCAATAATTGACGAGATCATGGAAGGTCCGCGGGCCGACATTGTCGCTGCGTATGAGGCGCAACCAGTCCAGTCGTTGTTCGTCGTCCAACTGCGTCCAATTATTCAAAGTGCCACCCGGGTAAACCGGCGGGCAGCACTACAACCGTTCGTAATGAAATACAACCATAAGTTTAGTTGGGGGTTGCTTCGTTCGCGCCGATTTTGCCTTCACTACCCTTGAGCAGGCGGCCGATATTGGCGCGGTGCATGACCCACAACAGTACCGTGAGCAGCAGGAACAGCGCAGAAATATTCGGCAAATTGAACAGCCACAGTGCGAGGGGTGTAATCGCGCTGGCGATCAGCGCAGCGAGCGAAGAGAAACGGCTCAAAGCGGCGACCACGAGCCAGATTGCGCAGAACACCAGCGCCGCCGGCCAATAAAGGCCCGCAAGCACACCGATATAAGTGGCAACGCCCTTGCCTCCTTTGAATTTCAACCAGACCGGAAAGAGGTGGCCGAGAAACGCGCCGAGACCGGCCGCGAGTGCCGCGTCGGCGCCGTAACGCAAAGCCACGAGTACAGCGACTGTACCCTTGAGCATGTCGCACAGCAGTGTTGCTGCGGCGAGACCCTTGCGTCCAGTGCGCAGCACGTTGGTCGCGCCGATATTGCCCGACCCGATGGCGCGGATATCGGGACCGCCCGCCGCACGTGTGAGCAAAAGCCCAAATGGGATTGTGCCGAGCAGGTAGCCGAATACAAAAGCGAGGGCGGTGGTCATACGTATTCGTAGACGGTTCGTCCGGAGACGATCGTGCGCACCACGCGGCCAGTGAGCCGCGCTTCGTCGAATGGTGTGTTCTTGCACTTTGACTTGAGTTCGTTCGGATCGAGCACCCAGGGCAATTCCATATCGACCACAATCACGTCAGCAGGCGCGCCACTCTTGAGCGTGCCACCGGGAAGCCCGAGCAATTCAGCCGGACGCGTCGACATCGCGCGCAGCAGCGTCGTCAAGTCGATCTCGTCGTTATGTACCAGACGCAATCCGGCGGTGAGCATAGTTTCCAGCCCGATCGCACCAGCTGCTGCTTCCGCGAAGGGCAAACGTTTGGTCTCGACGTCTTGGGGGTTGTGATCCGACATCACCACGTCGATGAGGCCGGCACTCAATGCTGCGACAAGCGCCTTGCGGTCATCTTCGGCACGTAGCGGCGGCGCGACTTTAAGGAACGTACGATAGGGTCCGATGTCGTTTTCATTGAGCGTGACGTGATTGATGGAGGCCGAGGCGGTAACATCGAGTCCGGAATCCTTGGCGCGGCGCAAGACTTCGAGCGTATCCGCGCACGTAACCGAAGCGGCGTGATATCGGCCGCCTGACAAAGCGACGAGACGAACGTCGCGCTCAAGCATGACCGTTTCTGCCGCTTTCGGAATACCGAGCAATCCCAGCCTTGCAGCGAATTCCCCGTCGTTCATTACGCCGTCGCCGATCAGGTTCGGATCCTCGATGTGATGCACGATCAATGCGTCGAAATCCCCAGCGTAATTGAGCACGCGCCGCATCACCTGTGCGTTGGTGACGCTTTTCGCCCCGTCAGTAAACGCAACGGCGCCGGCCGCCTTGAGCAGGCCGATCTCCGTCATCTCTTTGCCTTCCAGGCCCTTTGTGATCGCCGCCATCGGATGCACGTGGACGATTGCATTATCGCGCGCTCGGCGGAGGACGAAGTCGACGGTCGCCGGATTGTCGATGGTAGGTGAGGTGTCTGGCTGGCAAATTATGGTGGTGACGCCACCCGCTGCCGCCGCCTGACTTGCGGAAGCGAGGGTCTCGCGATTGGCTTCGCCCGGCTCACCGATGAATGCGCGCATGTCGACCAAACCGGGCGCAACCAGTTTGTCGCGGCAATCGATGACGTCGGTACCTTCCGGCACGCCGGCTGCACCAATTCCTTTCTTCGCTTCGCGGATCACACCTTCCGCGATCAGCAAGTCGCCGACAATGTCGAGATTGCGGGATGGATCGATGATCCGCGCGTTGGCGAGCAGGATTGGGCGGCGGTCGGACAGCATCATGTCACGCGTTCGGCAGGTTTCGTGACAGCGCTTCGAGCACCGCCATGCGTACAGCTACGCCCATTTCGACTTGTTCCCGGATCAACGACTGAGCGCCATCGGCGACAATGGAGTCGATCTCGACGCCGCGATTCATTGGGCCCGGATGCATCACCAACGCACCCGGCTTGGCGTAGGCCAATTTCTTTTCGTCGAGTCCGTAATAATGGAAATATTCTGACACAGAGGGCACGAAGGAACCATTCATGCGCTCGCGCTGCAGGCGCAGCATCATGACGATGTCGGCGTCAGCGAGCCCTTCGCGCATGTCGCGTGCAACCTCGACGCCGAAGCGCTCGATCCCGGTCGGCAGAAGTGTGGAAGGCGCGACGACGCGCACGCGCGCGCCCATGGCGTTGAGCAGGATGATGTTCGAGCGCGCGACGCGCGAATGCAGTATGTCGCCGCAGATCGCCACCAGCAGGCCGTCGATGTGGCCTTTGTTGCGACGGATCGTGAGTGCGTCGAGCAACGCCTGGGTCG
The DNA here is from genome assembly GCA_963810585.1 of uncultured Alphaproteobacteria bacterium. Lineage (GTDB taxonomy): Bacteria > Pseudomonadota > Alphaproteobacteria > Rhizobiales > Xanthobacteraceae > Pseudolabrys. The sequence continues at coordinate 648,693 of CAWENV010000004.1, read as the reverse complement.
GATGTTCGTGAGAGCCGTCGCCGGCATTGACGACCGAACAGTCGACTTTTCGTGCCAGCAATTCGACCGCGCCGGAGGCGTGGTGGCGCACGACAATGATATCCGGGTGCATGGCGTTCAACGTGATCGCCGTGTCGATGAGTGTTTCGCCCTTACGCATCGAGGACGAGCTGGTCGACATGTTCATCACATCGGCGCCAAGGCGTTTGCCGGCCAATTCGAACGAGGCCTGGGTCCGGGTCGAAACTTCAAAGAATAGATTGATCTGGGTGCGGCCGCGCAGCGATGTGCGCTTTTTCTCGACCTGGCGATTGAGGTCGACGAATTCCTCGGCGAGATCGAGCAGGCCTGAAATATCGTGTTGAGAAAGGCCCTCTATCCCCAACAAATGCCGCCTGCTGAGGACGAAAGAGGGTTTCGGGGCAATGGTCATTAAAGCGAAAGCTATAGGCACAACCCGCCCCCACGGCAAGGGCGTTGCGCGCCGATCCACAACGCACTGAGCCGCATCGTTAATGGCGGCAGGGGCTGCCAGGTCTGCTGTTTCGCAGCAGTTAAAATCAAATTTTACGACAGCACGGTGAGGTGTGACCGCGTTTCATTAATGAGGGCGGCCGCAGCATCGCAGGTTCGTGTTTTCCCGGATTGCGGCGCAATTCCGTACAGCAACTGGGCTGGGCAATGTGGAGAGTACTATGCACAAGAAGTCGTTCATTTCTTACGCAAGCATCGTCGCCCTGACGACCGTCATCTCGGCCACACCGGGTGTGGCGCGTAATTCCCAAAAAACGACGACCATGACTGCCGGTCAGATGCAGTCGGCGTCTTCCTCTTATGCCTTTGCTCCACAGACGGTCGCCCATGCGGCCCAAAATGGACAATGCTGGATCGCAACCGACGCCAATCGCCCGTACGGCTATTCCGGTACTTGCGCCAATCCGCTGGCCCATGATCCGTCACTCGACCCGACCTACAACGGTGAATTGCACGGCGAGTGAGAGATAAATCACAGCGTGAAAGGGAGCGGGCCGGTGGTCCGCTCCTTTTCTTTTGTGATGAACTTCGAGCCACAGGTGGAACCGCGGTTTGGTTCCGCCAATTCTTCGTGAATAAATCGGCGGTCTCGTTAGCATTACGCGTTTCCCAGGAACCGCGTCGCGTGCTCGCGTGTTGAACCGGGAGGCATCTATAAGCCGCACAAGAAGGAGGCCAATACCATGAAGACGATTTTCAAATTTGCCACTGCCGCCGCATTAACAGGCGCGCTCGCGCTGACCGCGGTCACACCTGGTGAAGCGCGTGATGGGCGCAACGCGGCAGCAGCCATCGGATTCGGTGCGGGCGCGTTAGTGGGCGCCGCGGCGGCAAGTTCGGCCTACAACAACGGGTACTACTACGCGGACCCGGGTTACGCTTATGCGCCGGGATACGCTTATGACGCTGCCCCGGCTTACGACTCGTACGCTTATGTACCGGCGCCAAGCTATGGCTATTATGGCCGCCGCTGGCAGGACCAGCATAATACAAATAATTTCTCGATCAACTCTCAGCGCTAAGCAGACGGGTAGATCGATAAAGAAGAGGCCGCTCTTCGGAGCGGCTTCTTTTTATCTATAAGCGCGCCAGCCGGTCGAGCGCACCTTGCAGGATATAGGCAGCGGCGTGCTGATCGATCACCGCGGCGCGTTTCTCGCGGCTGACGTCGGCAGCGATCAACTCTCGCTCGACTGCAGCGGTGGAAAGGCGTTCGTCCCAGAACGCGATCGGTAATGCGGTGAGCTTGGCGAAATTACGCGCAAACGCGCGGGTGGATTGCGCGCGCGGGCCCTCGCTGCCGTCCATATTGATTGGCAGGCCGAGCACAAATCCGACTGCGGAGCGTTCATTGGCGAGCGCAATCACGCGCTGCGCATCCACTGTGAAGGCTTTGCGCGCGATGGTCTCGACGCCCGCTGCGAGTTTTCGGTCGGGGTCGCTGGCGGCGACGCCAATTGTCTTGGTGCCGAGATCAAGTCCGATCAAAGCCCCCCGAGCGGGGAGATGCGGCGCGGCTTCAACGAGCGGCAGAATGACGGACATGAGGAAGCGCTAGCATGCTGCGTCCCGCGCCGACAACAGTAGCGATCTAAGGCACAATTCCGGACGACAGCTGTTCAGCGTGCGCGGCGATGTTGCCTGCAGTCGTCAGCCACACCCGTTCGTCGGCGCGTCCCACAATGTGCTTGAGCGCACGGGCCAGGTGTTTGAAACGGTGCGGCCAGCCGACGACGTAAGCGTGCAAGGCAATTCCCATGACCAGTGGACGCCTGGCGCATTCCTCGTGCATCACCTCGAACGAATCCACGATCATATCGGCAAATTCGGAGCCTTCTCGCTTGCGTGCAACGATCTGCGGAATGTCATTGAGTTCTTGCGGATAAGGCACCGATAGAATTCGGCCCTGGCGCGTTTTCATCCAGACAGGTTGATCGTCATGACACCAGTCGAGCAGGTAACCGTAGCCGGCTTCTTGCAATAAATCCGGAGTCAGCGGCGATTGCGAAATCCACGGCCCTAGCCAGCCGCGCGGGCGGTGGCCGGAATGTTTCTCAATCGCCGCCGTGGTTTCATCGATCAGCAGGCGCTCTTTGTATTCCGTGAGGTCGCCCTGGCGTTCGGAATTGCTGCGGCCGTGACCGACGATTTCCGCATTCGGAAAAGCCGCGACTGTTTGTGGCGCGTGCCGGTACATTTCTGCGTTGACCAGTAACGAGACCGGCAGCTTCAGTTCGTTGAACAGCTCCGCCATGCGGAAAATTCCGACACGGTTGCCGTAGTCGCGCCACGCGTAATTGAGCACATCGGGCTGCGGCCCTCCCGGCGCGAGTTCAGCGCCAAGTCCCTCGCCAAATGAGAACCACTCGAGATTGAGCCCAATATAGATTGCGAGCCGTTTGCCGCCGGGCCAATCGTAAGCTGGCCGTGCGTTGATCGGCGAGTAAGGGTAGCGGTCGTGGGATCGAGGAGCCATTGAAGAATGGTAACCGGTTCCATGCTTTCTTTCTCCTCCTTTTCGTGCCGCCGAGGGTCCTTCGCCTTTGGGGCCATCCATGCTTTAGCCATAGCGAATTCACCACTGCGGTCGGACGCGCTACTCTTCGCCGAACGTAAAGCCGGGATTTTCCGATGTGGCCAGACCGACGACTGCTGGATCTGTTCAAGATCGAGCACCCATTCCTGCTGGCACCGATGGCCGGGGTGATGGACGTCGAACTTGCGATCGCAGTCGCAAGGGCCGGGGGGCTCGCCGCATTGCCGGCCGGGATGCTGAACGCGGACCAATTGCGTGCACAGTTAGTCCAATTCCGCGCAGCCACCGGCAACAGATCAGTCAATCTCAATTTTTTCGCGCACAAAATTCCGGTGCCGAACAACGCGCGCGAGCACGCCTGGCGAGAAAAGCTCAAACCTTACTACGCCGAATTTGGTGTCGACCCCGGAGCGCCAATAACGACGACCAACCGTTTGCCGTTCGACACGGCAATGTGCGCCGTGGTCGAGGAGCTTAAGCCCGAGGTGGTGAGCTTCCACTACGGTTTGCCTGAAGCAGCACTTGTTGCTCGGGTGAAGGCTGCAGGTTGCAAAGTAATCTGTTCGGCAACGACGGTTAGCGAGGCCCGCTTTCTGGAGTCGAACGGTTGCGATGCTGTCCTCGCGCAGGGGCTAGAGGCCGGCGGTCATCGCGGCATGTTTCTAAGCGAGGATATTGCCACGCAAGTTGGCCTGTTCGCGTTGTTGCCACAGGTGGTTGACGCGCTGAAGGTGCCTGTGATCGCCACTGGAGGTATCGGCGATGCCCGCGGCATCGTGGCGGCGCTCGCGCTCGGCGCAGCTGGCGTGCAACTTGGTACAGCGTTCCTGTTATGCCCGGAGGCAAAGCCTCTGCCGCCCCATCGTGCAGCATTGCGGATGGCGCGAGATGACAGCACCGTTCTTACCAATGTGCTGAGTGGGCGGCCGGCTCGCGGGCTGATCAATCGGGCAATCCGCGAACTTGGTCCTATGAGCGAGATTGTTCCGGCGTTTCCACTTGCAAGCGGCGCGCTGGCACCGCTGCACGCCAAGGCGCAGGCGCAAGGCTCCGGCGATTTTTCGCCTATGCTGGCGGGGCAGGCCGTTGTCCTTGGCCGTGAGCTGCCCGCCGCTGAGCTGACTACACAACTTGTTACTGAATCTCAGGCGCTTCTGCGCCGGATGGCAGTGTAGAGTTGCTCGCGCGAGCCAGTTGTCCCGGTTAAAGTCGCTCTGCTATAGGCTGACGCAGCCGAACGAACCGCATTCCGGAAATCTCATGGCCGTCGACGCCAATACTGTCCGCCGCATCGCGCATCTCGCCCGCATCGCTGTGGCTGAGGACGAGGTCGAGCATCTCAAAGGTGAACTCAACGCCATGCTCGATTTCGTCGAACAGCTTTCCGAAGTCAACGTCGAAGGTACGGAACCAATGACCTCGGTAACGCCGATGACGATGAAGAAACGGGTGGACGCAGTAACCGATGGCGGAATTCCCCAGGATATCGTCAAAAATGCCCCGGCGAGTGAAGACAACTTTTTCCTGGTACCGAAGGTCGTTGAGTAATGTGCATCGCCTGTGAGCTTGGATACTGGTCCATGGTTGATGCCCTTGAAGCGGAGCGGAGCGCGTCCAGGAAAAAGACCGCACCTTCCGACAAGGAAGGTTTCGTATGCGAACCGGCCGTTGAGGAACCGAAACGCGCCCGGCGCCGGCGCCCGCAACGACCGGCGGATGAGTCTACACCGTGAGTGAACTGACTTCGCTCAATTTGACCGGCGCGCGCGACGGACTGAAGAAAAAATCTTTCTCCGCCGCCGAATTAGCCAGCGCGCACACTGTCGCGATCGAGAAGGCGCGCTCGCTCAATGCCTTTGTATTGGAAACGCCGGACCGTGCCGCCAGCATGGCGAAGGACTCCGACGCCCGCATCGCTGCCGGCAAAGCCAGACCGCTGGAAGGAATTCCGCTCGCCGTGAAAGATATGTTCTGCACGGCAGGCATACGCTCTACCGCCTGCTCACACATCCTCGACAATTTTGTCCCGACTTACGAGTCGACGGTGACATCACAACTGTGGCGCGACGGCGCGGTGCTGCTCGGGAAAACAAATTGCGACGAGTTCGCCATGGGTTCGTCGAACGAAACGTCGCATTTTGGTCCGGTGCATTCTCCCTGGCGGCGGAAAGGATCGAATACGCCACTCACGCCTGGTGGCTCGTCCGGTGGCTCGGCTGCAGCCGTTGCTGCGCAACTCTGTCTCGGTGCAACAGGCACTGATACTGGCGGATCGATCCGCCAGCCGGCGGCGTTTACAGGCACTGTCGGCATCAAACCTACCTATGGTCGCTGTTCACGTTGGGGCATCGTTGCGTTTGCGTCTTCGCTCGATCAGGCGGGACCATTTGCGCGCAGGGTGAGCGATGCGGCGATCCTCTTGCGCTCGATGGCGGGCCCGGATCCGAAGGACACAACGTGCGCCGACTTGGCGGTGCCCGATTATGAAGCCGCGGTTGGAAAATCCATAAAAGGATTACGTATCGGCATTCCTAAGGAATACCGGCTCGACGGGATGCCGGCCGAGATCGAAAAGATATGGGAACAAGGTCGCGCTTGGCTAAAAGCCGCAGGCGCTGAACTGGTCGAGGTGTCGCTTCCACATACGAAATATGCGTTGCCGGCCTATTACATCGTGGCGCCGGCGGAGGCTTCATCGAATCTCGCGCGCTACGATGGCGTACGCTACGGACTGCGCGTGCCCGGCCGTGACATCATCGACATGTATGAGAAGACGCGCAGCGACGGTTTCGGTGCCGAGGTTCGACGGCGCGTGATGATCGGCACCTACGTCCTTTCAGCCGGCTACTACGACGCCTATTACCTGCGCGCGCAGAAAGTGCGCACACTTATCAAGAAAGATTTCGAGGATTGCTTCAAAGCCGGTGTGCACGCGATGCTGACACCGGCAACACCTTCGGCAGCGTTCGGACTTGGTGAAAAGGGCGGTGCCGACCCGGTTGAGATGTATTTGAACGATGTGTTCACGGTGACTGTGAACATGGCCGGTCTGCCGGGCATTGCGGTGCCCGCTGGCCTCGACGCGCAAGGCCTGCCTCTGGGATTGCAGCTGATCGGCCGGCCGTTTGATGAGGAGACGCTATTCTCGCTCGCCGCAGTGATCGAACAATCGGCGGGGCAGTTCAGTCCTCAACCGTGGTGGTGAGGCTAGATCTCATTCACCGGGTGTAGCGACTGGCGGCAAATCCTGGTCGCCCTCGATCGTTTTCTTGCCGCCTAATTCTCCACCACTGAGGATGAAAATCGCGGCGATTGCAGCGACAAAGCCGCCGACGATGAGACCGAATGTTCCGTTGCTGTTTTTTTGCATGACATTCTTCCAACGTCTGCCGCGCGAGGGCGGTTCCGTTTCAATGCGCCGCGAATTCGGCAAAAATCGTTGCAGAATTCGGGCCATTTCGTGGAATAGGCCGCGTGCCCGGCAAGGCAGCCGTGCGAAAGTGACCTGGTGGCGCTTGTGCTAGCGCGAGGTCGTCAGCTTGGCGATTTCGCCGGCTTCGACCCTGGGTGCAGGACTGGTGCCGGGATATCCGTAAATGAAAAAAGTGCCAATGAGTGCGCTTGCGACGAGCGTTTCAAGTAGCAGCGCCAGGACAGGACGGTTTTGGTTGTCAGCCATGGTGATGGCTCCCGGCTCGAACGAAGGCATGAGGCGATTGATCGGTATTCACGGCTTGCAGCAGAGGGGTGTCAGCCGCTACGAAATACGAAATGGCGGGCGGCTGCAGCCGCAAACATGAAACAGGGTGATATGGACGTTCATCCCAACGCTAAAAAGTTTCTAAAAGGCGCGACCGGCGACTGGGAAGTCGTCATCGGCATGGAGGTCCATGCCCAGGTTACCTCCCAGGCAAAGCTTTTCTCCGGCGCGTCTACCGAATTCGGTGGGGCTCCCAACAGCCATGTCTCGCTGGTCGATGCGGCCATGCCCGGCATGCTGCCCGTGATCAACGAAGAATGCGTGCGCCAGGCCGTCCGGACCGGTCTTGGGCTGAAAGCTAAAATCAATCTCAAATCGGTGTTCGATCGGAAGAACTATTTCTATCCCGATCTGCCGCAGGGCTATCAGATCAGCCAGTACAAATCGCCGGTGGTGGGCGAGGGCGCGGTGACCGTCGATCTCGACGGCGGCGACAGCGTTACGATTGGAATTGAGCGGCTCCATCTTGAACAGGATGCAGGCAAAAGCCTGCACGATCGTCATCCGGCGTATTCGTACGTCGATCTCAATCGTTCCGGGGTGGCGTTGATGGAGATTGTATCGAAGCCGGATTTACGTTCGGCGGAAGAAGCCAGAGCCTTCATTACCAAGGTGCGCTCAATCCTGCGTTATCTCGGGACCTGCGACGGCGACATGGAAAAGGGGAGCCTGCGCGCCGATGTCAACGTTTCGGTGCGCCGGCCCGGAGAGCCACTTGGCACCCGCTGCGAAATAAAAAACATGAATTCCATAAGCTTTATTGGCGACGCCATTGATCATGAAGCGCGGCGCCAGATTGATGTTCTCGAGGCAGGCGGCTCCATAGAACAAGAGACGCGGCTTTATGACACCAACAAAAAAGAAACGCGGCCCATGCGCACCAAGGAAGAAGCGCATGATTATCGCTATTTCCCCGACCCAGACCTGCTACCGCTGGAATTCGACCAGGACTATGTCGATGCTCTCGCGGCCAAGCTTCCGGAGCTTCCCGACGAGAAGCGATTGCGATTTATGCGCGACCTTTCGCTGTCGGCCTACGATGCTGGCGTGCTGGTCGCGGAGCGTGAGACTGCGGACTATTTTGAAGTTGTCGCGGAGCGTCGCGACGGCAAATCGGCGGCGAACTGGGTGATCAATGAGTTGTTCGGTCGGCTCAACAAGGAACACAAAGATATCGTTTCTTCGCCGGTGTCGTCCGGCCAGCTTGGGGCAATACTTGATCTGATTGCGGACGGCACAATTTCCGGCAAGATCGCCAAGGATTTATTCGAGATCGTCTGGAAGGAAGGCGGCGATCCGCGCGCCATCGTTGAACAGCGCGGCATGAAGCAAGTCACGGATCTGGGTGCGATCGAGAAAATCGTGGACGAAATCATCAGCAAGAACCCCGATAAGGTCGCCGACTCCAAAACCAATCCGAAAACGATTGGCTGGTTCGTCGGCCAGGTGATGAAGTCATCCGGTGGCAAGGCGAGCCCGCAAGCGGTCAATGATCTCCTGAAGCGAAAACTTGGACTGTGATTGCGCGCAGTGCAGCAATTCAGCTCGTGCGGCGTTCCCAAATTGTGCCAGTGAATGTCTGCGCGAGAAAATTTTCGGCAGCTGAACGGCATTCCTCGTCCGTACGAGGGATGGAATTGGGGGCTCAACCGACCGAATCGGAGCGAATCAGTCCGCGCTGATTTGCTCGTTTTTGATCGATTTCGGTCGTCCGCGCCCTTGCACACCGTCATCTGTGCAAAATTATTTCGTCGTGTTGATGCGTTCGTTGCAAACGACATTCACGCGAAATGCGACGCGCAGGATGCAAAAAATTTGTCGAAAAATTGCGCGTGCAGCGAAATACCGCCATCGCAAAAACCCTTATTTCACCGTGCATTTTTAAATGTTTTGTTTTGCGCGCGCACCGTCGTCGCGTGTCACGCACGCGCGCAATTGACTCCGATTTTCTTTGCGTGATTGCGTCGCAACGCGTCGCGCGGCGCGCGCATACACGTTTCGTTGCGCGGTAACGTTCTTTTTTTCGCTGTGCTGTAGTAAACCGGATGCAGTGCGTGTCGATTCGCGACGCGCGCTGATGCGACACCCGCCATGATTCATGGCTAGGAGGGCAGCAATGGCCAAACGTAGGAAGAAGGCAGCGGCGAAAGCAGCGAAGAAGACGAAGCGCCGGAAGCGGAAGCTCTAGTCTGACACTGCTTCCCGATCTTCGGCCTTACGTGTCGGAGATTGCGTCATACGGGCCGGTGTGCGTCATAGAGTGATCAGCGCAACGCGATTGTTCTGCGGCGCCCCGGTTCGGGATGACATTCGAGGGCGTCGGCGAGGCTTCAGGTCTCGCCGACGCCCTCTGTTTTTTTATGTCAGGTGCAAGGTTCGTGCGCGCATTGAAGTTTTCGACGCGCGTTAGTTTGATGCCGACTTGAGGCGCTTGTTGCAGGCGCTCCAATATTTTGGCCAGGTCGTTCCTTTTTCAATCTTGCCGGCGGCCTTCGCCTCTTTCCATTCGACGCCGCACTTCTTCTGCCGCTCGCGCGCGGCGAGCATTCCGGCGCTTGGCTCTTTTTTTGTTTTCGCATTCTTGTCTGGCGCGCTCGCTTGTTGTTGCGCAGCGGCGGTCGATACCAGTTGCGGCATAGGCGCGGCGATCAGTCCGACGGCGAGCGCGGTAGCAAATATAATTTGGTACATGACTTCACTTCCTTCCATGGCTTTCGAAAGGCGCAGGCGTCGTCAGCCGGCAATCGGCCACGGTCCGCAACCTGTACAGGCATCGTAACCCGCATAGGTTGTATGCTCTATCGTGCGAATGCATGATGCGGAGCGGGTTGCGGATTGAGGTTGCCGGGCCTAGGTCAAAGCGGCTGTTCGTAAAAAGTATCGGGAATGGAGCACGACATGGCGCGCAGAAAAGTGAAACGGCCGGCCTCAAAGCGGACCAAGACGAAAGTGAAGGCAAAAAAGAAGGCCCGAGTGGCGAAACCGATCGAGCTTTATTACTGGCCCACACCCAATGGCTTTAAAATTTCAATCATGTTGGAAGAGTGCGGGCTGCCTTATGTTTTGAAGCCGGTAAACATTTCGCGCGGCGAGCAATTCACTCCTGATTTTCTGAAGATCTCGCCGAATAACCGTATGCCGGCGATTGTCGACCCGCAGGGGCCAGGCGGGCGGCCGATCTCCATCTTCGAGTCCGGCGCAATCCTGCAATATCTCGGGCGCAAGACCGGAAAGTTCTATCCGGCAGACGAGCGCGCGCGGGTCGAGGTCGACCAGTGGCTGTTCTGGCAAATGGGCGGGGTTGGGCCGATGGCAGGCCAAGTGCATCACTTCAAGAACTACGCAGTGGAAACGCTGACCTACGCCATCAACCGCTACATTGACGAGGTGAACCGACTCTACGGTGTGATGAACATTCGCCTCAAGGATCGTCCGTTCATTGCCGGCAAATACTCCATCGCCGACATGGCGTTGGTCGGCTGGGTCAACGGCTGGGAACGGCAGGGGCAAGACATGAACGAATTCCCCAATCTTAAGCGCTGGCTCGACACTATGAAGGCCCGACCTGCAGTCAAGCGCGGCATGGCGCTTGGGCTCGAGTTGCGCCAGGGCATCGACATGAAGGATCCGAAAGTCCAGGCGGTACTATTTAATCAGCGCGCCCGGGCGAGCTAACGTGTGGCGGAGCGCGCGGCGTTGAGTTCGCGCGTCCACGTGTGGCCCTTGCACAATACGGACAGCACGCAGCCTTCCACCTTGACGACGCCTTCGCTCTCGACCTTGAGGTGCGCTTTATAGGTGTGGCCGTCGTCGGCGTTGTAGATCTTCCCGGACCAGGTATTCGGTCCGTTTGGGGCGAGCGCGTACGCAACTTGCAAACCGATGAGCGGACGCGTCCGTTTGGCTGGATCGGGATTGAGCTTGTCCGTTTTCGGCATGCCTGTCGCAGGATTTGTCGGCTTTCCCAGCCAGACGATCGTACCGCATAGCTTATTCGCCGCCGCAGGATGAAATACGGACCTTGGTCCCGCCGTCCTCGGACAGCCAAATGCCTTCGGGCTGCGCAGCGACTGCCACGCTCGATAAGAAACAAAATCCAATAGCAACTACATTTACGCACTTCATTTCAACTTCCATTTTTGTGAGTTGCGCCGAACCATAAAACGCAAGGTAAGCGTGGCCGGATCATGGCGAGATCGTTTGGTGGTTAGTCACCGCTGAAAGAGTTCGGTTACCGATCTCTCAATAGCCAGCGAAACAAGCCGTTTGCGACGATAATGTGGCATGAAGCGACATTGGCCGCCGGGCGTTCATTCTCGATTCATCGCATCACTTAAACTGCCGTTCAAATTTTACCCCGAAGATCGCCTCGCTCGGACGAGAAAAGTTTGAGCGACAGGGACGTGTCGACCGGCCGCTAGGGGCGCACTGGTCGTAACAATAAAGGGGAGCCGAGATGACTAACGTGGAGTTAGCGGCGGGGGGCGCCGAACCAGCAAACGCTGAAGATTGTTTCGGCCTTGGCATGGTCTATTCCGCAGGAGCGGGTGTCACTGTTGATCTTGTGCAGGCGCACAAGTGGTTCAACATTGCGGCCATGGGCGGCCACAAGGACGCTGCGCAGTTGCGTCGTGAAATCGCCGAGCAGATGAGTGACGCAGAGATCGGCTGTGCGCAGCGTGCTGCGCGCGACTGGCTCAAGGCGCATCCTCAAACGCCGGCACCGGCCGCTGCTACCCGCGTCGCTGCTTAATCCGCAAGATCATTGCGTTGCGGCGGCGCGCCGGAGCGCCTCGCATACTGCCGCGATAACGCTTGGCCAATCGCCCGGCGCACGCTGACGGAATAGCCGCACGTTCGGATACCAGGGACTGCGATCGCCCGCGAGCGTCCATCGCCAGTCGGGTGAAAACGGCAACAGCACCCACGTCTCGCGGCCCATGGCGGCGGCCAGATGAGCGACCGAAGTGTCGACCGCTATCGTGATGTCCGTTAGTGCGGCGATGGCCGCAGTATCCGCCATGTCGTCAAGGCCAGCTCCGAGGTGAGTTACGTTGCGGTTTCGCGCCAGCAGCGCGGCATCATCCGCGCGCGTCTCGCGCTGGACGCTGATGAAGGAAACACCTTCGAGCGCGAACAGCGGTTCAAACAGTCTGAGTTCAATTGATCGGTTGCGGTCGTTTGGATGCCGGGCGTGGCCGGCCCACGCCAGCGCCACGCGTTTTCCGGAAGGCGCTTCAACGGTCGGCCGCCATTTCGCAATACGTGCGTCGTCGGCCCGCAAATATGGGATGTCGGCGGGGATCGTCGACGGTTCGGTTTTGATTGCCAAGGGCAGACTGCCAAGCGGGCAATAAAGATCGTAAGCGGGCAGGGGCTCGCCGCGCGCATGACACGAGGCAACACCATCGACACTCGCAAGCAACGTCTTCAGTTCGGGCTGCACCTCGAGCACAACTGTTGCGCCTGCACGCGCCAGCAGCGACGCATAGCGGACAAACTGGACAGTATCGCCAAGACCTTGTTCGGCCGGCAGCAGGATGGTGCGCTGGCCAAGTGGAAATTCGCCGAGCCAGAGCCGGCCGCGGTAGTTGCGCCGCACTTCGGACATGCGGCCGCGCTTCCAGCGCCATTCATATTCGGCAAAGCCGCGCCGCAACTCGCCGAGCGTCAGTAACGAGAGCGCCAGATTGGAATGAGCGTCGGCGTAGTCTTTTTCGTTCGCGATGGCTTTCTCGAAGCTGGTGATCGCGTCCGCGTGCCGATTGAGCATCTGTAGCGCACGACCTCGGTTGTTCCAGGCTTTGCGTATGTTGTGGTGCGTTCGCCAACACCGCATCGAACGCGGCGAGTGCCTGATCAGCGCGATCGAGATCGAGCAGTGCGGTACCGCGATTGTATAAGGCCTCAACGTTGTTTGGCGCTTGCCCAAGAATTGCGTCGAAATCAGCAAGTGCCTGCGCGTGGCGGCCGAGCGCAGCGAGTGCGGTGCCACGATTAAGAAGCGCGTCACTCCGGCCGGGATTGCGCGCCAGCACCGCGTCGAAGCAGACAAGCGCTTCCTGAGGGCGATTGAGCGCGTTTAGTGCATTTCCGCGATTAAGCAACGCGTCCAAATCGTCCGGGCGCAGCAGCAAGGCTTTGTCGAGGTAATCGAGTGCCTCGGCGTCGCGTTTGAGTGCGTGGAGCACATTGGCGAAATTAACGAGAACGTCGGGGGCATTCGAATTGATTTTCAGCGCTGCCGCCATCAGGCGGTACGCTTCGCCCATCTGGCCGCTTTGCGCCTTGATAAGTCCCAACAGGTGCAGCGCGTCGAAATTTCCAGGCGCTGCCTTGAGAGTGCGGGCGTAAAGCTTCTCAGCGTCGCGCAGGCGCCCCTGCTGATGCAGGCTTAGCGCCTCCTGTAATGTTTGCGCGACGTTGAAGGGCCTTGACTGCACAGCCGTGCAATTGCGCACGGCCGTATTTGGCAGTCAATGCAGGCTAGTTCGACTGCCGCTTGCGGCTGTGTGCACCCGCTTGTCGCGGATTATAAAATTGATTGGGCTCGCAGGAGCCGCCAATTCCGCTCACGGTCGCCCGGCATTGCTCTATTGTGAGAAATCCGCAATTCGACGCGCCCCCTGCGTCTCCACTGTAGACAGCGCACCACGGATAAGGATCGTAGGGCATCTCGTAGGCGCGCGCGGGCGAGGCCGTCAGCGCGGCCGGACAGGGCAAAAACCGTAAAGGCAAAGGTTGCTAATCGCATGGTCAAGTCTCCAGGTGCCTCCCGTGCGAAATAACCCCGGGCGCGGCCCTTTAGTTCAGCGGCGCGCGCCAAAATGCAGCCGCTTGAATTGGCCTTCGCTCTAGGCCTTCTGGACCCAGAATTGGTACATGCCCGAGAATGTATCGGGGTAACTGCGCTTCGATCGCGTGCCAGCGGTCAAGGTCGGTCAGCGACCAGCCCGCCGCAGCGAATTGGTTCCGGTACTGTTGCAGACTGCGCGTGTCGAATTCGAAGCCGAGGAATTTCAGGCCGTGCTCGGCGATGAATGTCTTGATGACGGGAATGGTCACGCGTGCTTCCTGCACGTGAAATAACAGGTCGCGGCATTCACTGGTGCTGAAAAAATCGGTGAACCGCGTGACGCTGGCCAACGGCGTTTTCAGCAGCTCTTGCCGGCAGCGCCGGATTTCGGCTGGCGTCGAGCCAAAGCGATGCTCCGCGATGAAGGTGCGCGCAGCTGCGACGTCACTGCGTCCGCTCTCGCTATAAAGTCCAAGATGCATGAGGCCTGCAGGCCGCAGCAGCGTCAGTAAGATGCGCCAACCTTCGAGCGGGTCGGCCATGTGATGCAGCACGCCGCTGGAATCGATGACATCGAAGCTGCGACTGATCGATGCAAGTTTGAGAATGTCGGCTTGCGCATATTCGATACGAGAGGCCAGTGCAGCCGGCGTGCTGCGTTTCGCATAGCAGAGGCTGCTCAAACTCAAATCGATCGCGAGCACGCGCGCGCCAAGATATTTTTGCGCTGACGCAATAGCGATCTGGCCGGTTCCGCAGCCGGCAACGAGCATGTCAAGCGCGTCCGTTTTGCCTGTCGGGACGAATGCGCTTACCGGAAATTGCTCGCTCAGATATTGGTCGATGGGAATCGGCGCAATTTGCCCGGCGGTTTGCACCCAACGGGGGTAGGGGTTTTCCTCATACTGTTGCCGTACGCGTTGCGAGGTTTCATCCTCGATCGGCGTAAGGCGCGGAATTGACTCACGCAGCTCCTTCTCGCGCGCGGGTTCGCGTATCTGCTGGGTCAGCAGGTCATCGATTGGCGGCATCCAACGGCGATCGAGCAACGCCGCCGGTGAAGGGAATGCATGTAATGGCTCATACATCGCCAGCACCGCGAGGTGCATTGGCTCGATTGCGGCGTTTGATGTCATTGCATCGCCGAGCGCGCGCTTAAGGTTGTGAACCTGGACATCTTCGTCGGCGGTGACGGAAAAAATATATTCATTGATGAAGCACTGCTTCGCCAGCGCGCATGCAAAACCGGAAACAGGTTCGGAAACAGTCTTGCCGGCATTTGCGCCGGTCAGCAGCGACGCACGCAACGATGTGAGCAGCCGTTCAAATGTGACGTCGCGCACCGGCGTTGCTTGCAACAGGTAATGGAAAAGGGGATCCGCTGCGATCGGCGCAAGACCTGCGTCGCCAAACAACTCGTGTTCGGTCAAATGCCTCGACCAGGCGGCGGTTTGCTTGCGCAGTGCTTCGCCCAATGGCGGCAACAGAGCAACGAGCGTCGCACAAATGCCGGCATATTGTTTTCCAGGAGTTGCGGCATCTGCGCCAGCGCGCGCGCGAAGTAGTGCGAAGCATCTTTCGGCTTGCCTTGCAGCTGAAACACGCGGCCAAGATTGTTGCAGACCTCGGCGTGATCGGGCCGGAGCAGCAACACGCGCTTATAGAGGCGCACCGCATCGTCGAATTTGCGTCGACGCTCGCATTCGGCCGCTTCGAAAATCAGCTGATTGATTTGTTCGCCGGTAGAATCGGACCGATGGCCTGCGGCCGACGAGCCATGCTTTTGCGTGGCGCGGCGTTGTTTTCGATTCATCGGCCGTAGGTTCCTCGAAATCGTTCTTTAAAATTTCAGCCGGCGCAGAGAAATTCAATTCCGCTGTTTGACCACAGTTTGTGGATTCTATACGCCTTCCAGCTTGCGGAGCTGTGGCCGAGTGGCTGAAGGCGGCGGTTTGCTAAACCGTTATACGCCCCAAAGGCGTATCGAGGGTTCGAATCCCTCCGGCTCCGCCAGTTTGAATTTCCGGGTTCCGAATCGGTGCCCAAGGGGTTGCCTGGAAATTAATCCCTGTGCCGTCGTGGGACGCCAGCCTTGGCGCCCAGCCCCCTCCGACCGGAGGGTGCGGTGCCACCCAGAAGAAGATTTCAGACTCATTCGCTACGCAAAGTTGTGGTCCATAAAAATTTGTAACTCATTGATAATAGAACATATAATCGCGCTGGCGGGCGCTCGGTGATCCCACAGTTTTGTCCCCCAAATCCGTGCGTGTTTTTTGCGCAACACTCGCTCGAAAAGCGTCCTGAAGGCCTGTGGGAAGGGTCCTTATTCATTGCTTAGAGGGGCTCAGTCGTTAATGTCACAACTGCGACGGAGGGGGGCATCCCCCTGTTGTGCTGCTCGGGAAACGGGTCACACCACACGGTGTGAAAAGTAACCAGGCCAGCGGGGAGCACGGGGAAGTTCCTTCGGTGCCGTGGCACTGGGCGGATACGGAACCCTCTCAAGAAACAATGTTTTGGAGGTTCAAGATGAAGATGGTGAAAAGCCTTCTCCTCGGCTCCGCAGCGGGACTCGTTGCGATGGCAGGGGCACAGGCAGCCGATCTTCCCGTCAAGGCCAAACCGGTCCAGTACGTGAAGATTTGTAGCCTGTACGGTGTGGGATTTTATTACATCCCGGGCACCGACATGTGCATCAAGATGGGTGGCTGGGTCCGCGCCGAGTACGCCTATAACGATAACGGCAACATGAGCAACGGCCCGTTGGCAGGTAACGCAAGCAACCTCGCCACGAGTAACAGCACGTTCCGCGCTCGTGGCTACATCACTGCTGATGCCCGCAACCAGTCCGAATACGGCACGGTTCGTGGCTACATCGCGGTTGGTCTTAGCACCAGCGACATCGGTCTGAACACTGCGGCGAACCAGTTCAGCGCGAACCGCGCCTTCATTCAGTGGGCGGGCTTCACGTTCGGTCTGGCGCAGTCGTTCTATGACTTCTACAGCGTGCCAGCGACCTCTTACTGGGGCATCTTCCCGGCCTCCGATACCGGTGATCCGGGCTGGGTCACGTTCGGCTACACTGCGCAATTCGGCAACGGCTTCTCTGGGAGCATCGCGGCCGAACAGCGCCGCATTACGCAGATCGTCAGCGAATCCGGTGCGGGTGGCACAATCAGTCCGGGTGCATTCGATGCGGCCGGTGTTTCCCAGGCTGGCCTCACCACGGCTGGCGCTGGTGCCTACGGCGGCTTCCAGATGCCGGACATCGTCGCCAACCTGCGTGTCGACCAGGCTTGGGGTTCTGCCCAGATCATGGGTGCTCTCCACCAGGTCAATTCGCTCTATTACGGCACGACCGGCGCGAACACGCTTACACGTGGTGCTGGTCACCCGGAAAACGAGTTGGGATGGGTCGTCGGTGCGGGCATCAAGCTGAACGCTCCGATGATCGGCCAGGGCGACTACTTCCAGGCCCAGGTCAACTACACAGAAGGCGCGCTGAAATACATCTTCCAGGCCCAAAACTTTAACTATGGCAGGACGGATGGTGTTGGAGCGGGCTGGGGCGTTCTCAGCGACGCAGTTTATGGCGGCACCCTGACAGGCACCGGCTTTGCTGCGGCAACCTCCCTCGAGCTGACCACAGCATGGAACTTCAACGCGGCCTACGAGCACTTCTGGAGCCCGCGCTGGCGGACGTCGCTGTACGGCGGCTATGCGCAAGTCAGCTATGGCAGCACGGCTAACAGCCTACTCTGCCTGGCAACTGGCACTACTGCCGCGGTCGTCAACGGCTGCGACATGGATTGGAACACCTGGTGGGTCGGTTCGCGCACTCAGTGGAACGTCACCAAGGACTTCTACATGGGCGTCGATGTGCTGTACTCGAAGCTGCAAAGCGCAAACGTGGGTAACACTAACTTCGGTAACGGCATCGGTACGGTTCCCGCGGCGGTCGCGAACGGCGGCACCGTTGTTCCGGCCAAGGACATCGACAACGTGTCGGTCCGCTTCCGCGTACATCGCGACTTCTATCCCTGATCGCTTGATCATGGATGTTTGAACAAAAACCCCCGGCGGGAAACTGCCGGGGGCCTTTGTTTTAGAGGGATGCTTGGCAGATCAATGGCTATTCATCTTCCCATTCATTCGCGCAGCCTCGACGACCTCGTCCGGTTTGACAGGAATGTGTTTGCCACCAAGATCCGGCTGGTGCGCGCCGTGCTGGGCTGGAGCCAGACCGAACTCGGACTTCAGGTCGGCTTGACCCAAAGAGCGATCCACAAACTGGAACAAGGCGAAACGGCGCCACGGCGTTCAACGGTGCGGGCGCTTGAAGACATTTGGCGCAAGCAAAATATCGAATTCGAAGATTTAGCCGACGGCAGCCTCCGTGTAAGCATTCGCGCTTCTATTCTCAATCGATTAGGAAAGGCACGACCACAGCGTCGGCGTGCGGCGGGAACGCCATTTGGCACTACGGTCCATCGGGCGCGAGACGATTCCCACTGACGCAGTGTTGCCGGCAATTGCGATTTGCCACCGTCTATTTTGGCGCTTATACGCTTCCCATTCGCGCTAATTTGAGATTTCGCTATGGCCGCACGCATCTACAAGCCGTCCAAGACCGCGATGCAGTCGGGCTTTGCAAATACCAAGGCTTGGATGCTCGATTTTGATCCTGAGGCGCCGCGTCATGTCGAGCCACTAATGGGCTGGACGTCCTCTGGGGATATGCGCCAGCAGCTTCGTCTGCGCTTTGACACTAAGGAAGAAGCTGTCGCCTATTGCGATCGCCATGGCATCGAATATCGGGTATTTGAGGTTGAGCCTTTGAAGCGCCGCACGATTTCCTACGCGGAAAATTTTTCATTCAAGCGCCGCGACGCCTGGACACACTGACTAGAGCTTACTGACAAACGTCAGGCGTCAAGCCGGATGTTTTTCGGCGTCGCGCGCCGCGCCGTCCAGGTTGCGGCCCTGGGTTGCCGCGCGCTGGCGCAGCAACGAAACAAAACGCTCCTCGGGCATTGGCTGGCCAAGCAAATAGCCCTGTCCGTAGTCGCAGCCCATGCTGACCAGAGCCAAAGCATCGGCGGCCTTTTCGATACCTGCTGCGACCACGAAGCGTCCGAAACTATGCGCGAGGTCGATCACCGTCTTGCACAGCGGCGCATTGACTTTGTCGGAGCCGCAATCGGTGACGAAGCTGCGATCGAGCTTGAGTTCTTCGAAAGGCAACTCCTCGACCTTGGCCAGCGCGGAATAGCCGCGGCCGAAATTGTCGATGGCAAGCCGTACGTTGTGCGGTTCCAGTTTTTTGCTTAGTTCGTTAGCCAGTGGAAGGTCGGTTACGATCTGCTCCTCGGGGATATCGATGATCAAACCCGGCCACTTTTCATTTTCCGGGTGATGCGATTTCACGATGTCCTCGATCGAAAGCTTCACCAGCGCGGACACCGGGATATTGACCGTGAGACGCAGATTGACGCCGAGCTTGGAGAAATGTGCGCCGGTCGTGAGCGCGCTCTCGAGCGCAAGCTCCGACAATTTCAGGGTGGCCGCCTCGGAGGCGCCGGCCGTAAACGCGCCCGCCAGCACAAGCCCGTGCTGGGGATGGCGGACGCGGGCATAGGCTTCCGCGCCTGCCAGCTGCTTTTTACGTAGGGCGATTTTCGGCTGGTACCAGAACTCGACCCATTTGTTTTTGATGGCGTCATCGAGATCGAGGCGGGCGGCTACAGCGGGCGGCATGCCCAGCTTGAGCTCCTGGATGATTTTGGTGATCGTATCCGTTTCGAATGGCTTCTTGAGCACTGGCATCATGTGCAGCTTGTGCTGGGCGCCGATGCCTTTGACATGTTCGAGCACCGCAGCGCCGCGTGCGCTCATCAGCTGCACAGCGCCACGATATTTGAGCTTGCCGAGAGCGACGACCGATTCAATTGCGTCGGCGGATTCGAGTGAGATGTTGTAAAATATCAGTGCGGGCGGGCGGGTCTCTACCGCCTTGCGCATTGCAGCGCCATCGGGGAATTCCACGGTATCAACGCCGGCACCGTGCACGACGAGGGAAAGGAAATGCCGGATGCTGGGCTCCTCGTCCACCACATAGCAGAGCGGCGCGCTATCTGGCGCAAGTGGTGGCGATTCAACAGCGGCAGGAGCGCCGTCGGCTTTGGTCGACGATCGGGCAGGTGTCTTGGTCATGCCTAAAGGCGCCTCAAACCCCGGGAAATAAGAGATCCCCCCATTATTCGTGTGCCAAACTGGTTAATTATGGGTTTCCCAAGAGCGCGGCGGGAGCTTTTGGGCGAGAACAGGATCACTTAGACGCCGAAACGACTGCGGCGCTCGACCACAGTGCCTGTGTGCCAACAGGGCGCGCCCGCCGTGCGAGCTCGTTCCGCGGAGGTTGGTGTTGAACATGGGACCCAATCACGTTCTATTTGCATGCGACTGGGCCTCGGGTTTTTGAGGTCCCCGTTGCAATCTCAGAGAAAAACGCCCTCTGAAAAAGCTCCGCTTTTGGCTTAACCGAAATCGCCTACTGCACCACACATGTCCGCTTTTGCCACTTAGCGGACATAAGGTACTTCACTGCACACATCCGCTTTCAGGGGGCCTGATCGGCAGCGAAAGCCGGTTATGTGCCATGTCATACTCGCTGCCCGGCCGTAACCTGTTTAAACTAATTAAGTCTACGTGGGGAGATACTGTCCATGCGACAAGTCACAATCTTCCATACGTTTACCGTTGCGATGGTGCTGGCTTTCGGATGGGTGTCTTCGTGAAAAAAAAGACGGCCTCAAGCGACCATGATCTTAGCCAGGCAATAGCATCTTTTCGGTCAGGAAAGTTGAGTGATGCTGAGCAATGCTTCAAAGAGGTGTTGCGGCATCAACCAAAAAATATAGCGGCACTGAATTTACTGAGCGTCCTTTTATCGCATCAAAAAAGATATATCGAGGCTGAGGTTTATATAAAAGCGGCGCTGGAAGTCAATTTGAGCTCAGACGCGACTTTTTATAATTTCGGTCTGATCCTAAAAGCGTTAAAAAGACGAAATGAAGCGCTTGAGCGTTTCAGTCAAGCTCTATCGATCAACGCAACTGTTGCAGAAACATGGAATAATCGCGGCACAGTTTTGAACGATCTTAAGCGTTATGACGACGCTGTTGTTGATTTCAATAAAGCTATTGAACTTCAACCGAATTACTCGGAAGCGCTCTGTAACAAGGGAAAATCTCTAACGGAACTTAAGCGCTACGACGAAGCCCTTGCCGCTTATGATAAGGCTCTGTCGCTGAAACCTGATCTTGCTGAGGCTTGGATTGGTCGCGGTAATGTGTTCAATCGACTGAACCGCCATGAGGAAGCGGCAATTGCCTATGCTGAAGTGCTTAAGATTGATCCGCAATATCCATTCATGAAGGGGACCCTCCTTTATCAAAAGATGTTGTCTTGCGATTGGAAAGGGATCGAAGATTTAATCGCAGAAATCAATAATGATCTTGCCGCTGGCGAACGATCAGCTGAACCCTTCGGGTACCAAGCGATAGCGCGTTCTGCATGGGATTTTAAGCGTTGCGCGGAGATATATGTTGCCGACAAATTTCCACGGTCAGAGGCCCCATTGTGGCGCGGAGAGCGATATGACAACCCCAAAATTCGTGTTGGATATTTATCAGGTGAGTTTCGACATCATGTAACATTAATGCTTATGACGGAGTTGTTTGAACTCCATGACAAAAATCATTTTGAGCTTTTTGCTTTTGATAACGGCCGGGACGATGAGAGTGAGCTTCGAGGGAGAATAAAAAAGGCATTTAATAGTATTATTGATATAAGGCGTTTGGACGACCTTCAAGCAGCCACGATGGTCAAGCAAAAGCAGATAGATATTTTAGTCAATTTGAATGGATATCATGGAGATGAAAGAACTGGTGTTTTCAGCTATAAGCCCTCGCCTATCCAGGTTAATTACTTAGGTTTCACTGCAACGATGGGAGTGGATTACATTGATTACATTATCGCAGATAAGTACGTAATTCCTCCAGCGAGCAAAAATTTCTATACTGAAAGCGTCGTTCATCTTCCAGATATTTACCAAGTTAACGACACCAAGCGCCGCATCGCCGAGCGCATACCAACTCGTGCGGAGGTTAAGCTACCAGATACGGCTTTCGTCTTCTGCTGTTTCAACAATAATTTCAAAATTACGCCAGAAATATTTGACGTATGGATGCGGTCTGCTGAGGAAGGTAGAGAAAATTGTACTGTGGTTGACGGAAGGTAATCCGGCGGTATCGCGAAACCTACAGCTGGAAGCAAAGCATCGGGATATTGCACCAGAGCGCTTGGTATTTGCGCCGCGAAATGAATATTCTGATTATTTGGCTAGTTATCGGGTAGCTGATTTCTTTTTGGACACGTTACCCTTCAATGCTGGCGCAACAGCCAGCGACGCACTTTGGGCTGGACTGCCTGTGGTGACAATTTCTGGTCAACCATTTGGGTCACGGGTGGCCTGGAAGCCTTTTAAATTGCGATTGGTCTATCTGAACTTATAACAACAACATTAGATGCCTATGAACAGATGGCGATTGATCTTGCAACGCATCCTGAAAAAATGGCGGCTGTTAAACACAAACTAGCCGAAAACCGCCTCACAACACCCTTGTTTGATACAATGCCTCTCACTCAAACACATCGCAGCGGCGTATATCGCAATGTATGTGCGCTATTAGTCTTGTTTGTCGCCAGATCATATTGTTGTCCCGAACTAAATCTCTCGCTTTTGGCACTTAGCGGACATTATTGGTTTGCACTGCACATGTCCGCTTTCAGGGGTAAAGCGGACATCGTGCGGACGTGGCGCCGTAGTGCATTAGTGCACTGGCCTAGCTTGTTCAGGTTTTTGGGATAGAGGCATCGGTCGCCGCGAATTTACAAGTATGGTTATAAATCGGATCAATAGGTTGGTTCCGTAATTCGACGGAGACGGGCGCGTGCGGACGAACGGGTAAAGAGTGCAGGTAGAGAAATACCAAATTTTATTGGGGTTTTCGGACGCCCGCGAACATTATCGAACGAACGATGGCAGAGGGAGTGTCCGCCCAACATAGGGCGGAAGTCGCTGCGGCGGAGGCGTCCGCGAGAGATGCCTTTCGGCCACCTACACCATCACCTACGCCCCGCGGGAGAGCACATGAGCACTTTTCAATTCGAGATAACAATATGGTCTGGCGGCAGTTCGGCATGATAGCGCTCGTACATTGCGGTGTATGCCGCTTCGATATGTTTGGTGAAAAGCTTCGTATCGAACAAAGGCGTGGTGAGACGATTTTCAGCTAGCTTGTGTTTGATCGACGCCAGTTTTTCAGGATGCGTAGCAAGATCAATCGCCATCTGCTCATAGGCTTCTAGTGTTGTTGTTATAAGTTCAGGCAGACGTATCGCATTCAGCAGGCTCGCAGCAACTCTGCCCGCAAATGTCTCTCCAATACAGGTCAACACGGGTAAACCAGCCCATAGCGCATCACTTGCAGTCGATGGGCATTATAGGGCAGCGTATCTAAGAAACAGGTCAGCCAATTGATGACGCGCCAGGTGTTCAGGTGGCGGCATACGCTTCGCAAAAACCAAACGCTCCGCAGTTTATCCCTCGTGCCACAGCTTCTTTTCTCAAGTTACTTGCTAGCCGACGCATTGTCTTCCAGAAGCCAAAAGACGCTATCCTCAACCTGCTTGAGTATTCGCATCCAGCAGTCGAAGATACGAGGCGTAATTTTGTAATTATTGTTGAAACAACAGAACACAAACCCTTGTGCTGGCAATCCCAAATTCGGCCCGCGTGAATGTCTTATCAGAAATGAAGCGCTTACGATCGTTCACTTGATAAGCTGTTAGGCAGCAAAGACAATTTTTTCCGAATAGAACTTTCTATGACTCTTCAGGGATTACTATTCGATCGGCAATAATGTAATCAATATATGTCTGCGCCCATTGTTCCTGGATAGCCGAGATAGTTTACCTGAATGGGTGCGGGACGTTGAGCAAAAATGTCGGTTCGCGAATTTGCCGTGAAACCCATCAGATCAATTACGATATCTATTTCTAATGATCTTTATGAGATTGGCAATCTGATCATCGCTCTATGTTTTGGCATCAATAAAATGTTCAAACGATGCCTTCAATCGCTGCCGCATTTCTGAATTATCATCAGGTCCGATTGATATTGCTGTTATTTTCAAATCGAGATTTGTCATGACACTCAAATATTCCAGCCATTAGATCAGACGCTGGGTGTTGACGAAAGTCAGCCGAGACATAAGCAACACGAATTCTATCGTGATCTGTATTGTTCACCTTGCCAAATCGGCTTTTGAGATGGAGGGTATTTTTCTGCGATCCACAACTTAGCGCATTTGAGTTGGTCGTCGGGAGATGAAGGAATGGCAAGAAATGTAAATGGCGGCGTAATTGCTTTTTCCGTCCCTTACAGCAGCGATCAAATGAGTCGCACTCGGTATTAAAATTGCTCCAATTACAAAGATGCATCTTCGCGTGAAGCCGAGATCCCTCCACGCCAACTAATTCAGGTTTCAGCGAGAATGCCTTCTCATAAGCCCCAAAGGCTTCGTCGTAGTGCTTGAGTTCAGTGAAAACGTTACCGCGACCAAGCCACGCCTCTGCTAAATCGGGCTTGAGGGTGAGCGCTTTGTCATAAGCAGCAAAAGCTTCGTCATAACGTTTGAGCTCCCTGAACACGTTGCCGCGACCAAGCCATGCCTCACCTAGATCGGGCTCGAGCGTCTAGCGCTTTGTCATAAGCAGCAAAGGCTTCGTCGTAGCGTTTGAGTTCAGTGAAAACGTTACCGCGACCAAGCCATGCCTCACCTAGATCGGGCTTGAGCGTCAGCGCTTTGTCATAAGCAGCAAAGGCTTCGTCGTAGCGCTTGAGTTCAGTGAAAACGTTACCGTGACCAAGCCATGCCTCACCTAGATCGGGCTTGATTGCTAGCGCCTTGGCATAGGCAGCAAAAGCGTCATTGTGGCGCTTGAGCACGCTTAATGATTTGCCTTTGTTGGTGTACGCATCGGCATAGTTTTGATTTAGAGCGACTGCTTTATCAA
Organism: uncultured Alphaproteobacteria bacterium; assembly: GCA_963810585.1. Lineage (GTDB taxonomy): Bacteria > Pseudomonadota > Alphaproteobacteria > Rhizobiales > Xanthobacteraceae > Pseudolabrys. Next base: position 623,925 of record CAWENV010000004.1, on the reverse strand, counting down.
AGTCGGAAATTGCGCTTTGATATTCCCTTAGATCATTAAATACAGTCCCTCTATTGTTCCATGTCTCGCTCACGTCCGGTTTAAGACGGAGAGCAATGCTAAACTTTTCAAGCGCCTCCCGTGGTCTGCCAAGTTTTTTCAGAATTATTCCGTAATTGTAAAATGACACGTCAGAGCTTTGATTAATTCTTACTGCTGTTCGTATAAACTCTTCTGCCTCACCATAGCGCTCCATGCCCATTAGTATGACCGTCAGCAAATTTAAAGCGCCGACATGCTCTGGCTAACTCTTTAGAAAACTTCTGAATGATCTTTCGGCATCAATAAAATTTCCGGTATTCAGCGATACAATGGCATGTTGATACAGCATCCCGTTATTGGTCATGCGGGCAATTTAGACCACAGCCACCGCGTTTGCGAAGCGTATCTTCTGATATGTCGCAGGAAAACGGGCGTTCCGAGTGCTTGCGCCCCAAAACCTTTTTACGGCAAAACCGAAGGGCAACTCCGACGTTACAGGATACAAACGCGACTTCGTGTGGCCGATGACGGGCAGTGATGCTCGAGGGACGGCCAGCGATGCTCCGGGGCAATGATAAGCAAATGGGGGTCTCGATGTCCGCTTTGGGTCAAATGCAGACATATGCAGTGCACTAGGCGATGTCCGCTTTGTGCCAATAGCGGACATTCATCCGCCTGAATCACATTTCGTGGATAGGACAATTTGGCGGGGTCCTATCGTTGACCGCAAGCCGAGCAGTCGTTCTGACCGAAGTGCGAATAGTAAACTCACGCGTCTTTGCGGACGGAGAACACGTACATGTAGCGCATGGCCAGCGGATTGGCCGACTCGAATGCTTGCCACTGCTCAAGATCGGTAATTGCGGCGTGAGGAAATTGGCGTTGAAAAAGTTCGATTACCTGTGGCTCCGCTTCGAAGTTGACAAGCGAAAGTCCATTGCCGGTTAGGAACGCACTGATTTGGGGTATTGTGAAGCGATGCTCCATGACGTTGAACAGCAGATCGCGGCATCCACTCACGCTGTAGAAGTCGACGCTGCTCGTTATCCGTCCCCAACGCCTTTCATCCTCGCCACGAAATATCTCTTGTCGGAACTTGCGAATGTCGTCGACGGTGGGACGATATGCCCGTTCCGCAATAAGTGTTCGTGCTTCCACAATGCTACGCCGGGCGTTCTCACTGTAAAGACCGACGCGCATTTCGCCGCGTGGTCGCAGCAACGACAGGAGAACGCGCCAGCCGTCCTCCGGCTTAGCCAAATGATGCAGCACTCCAATGGCCTCAATCCGATCAAAGCTACGGCCAATCGTTGCCAGCTGTAGAATGTCCGCTTGAGCAAATTCGACATTATGCAAGCCAGCCTCGCGAATTTTTCGCCGAGCATGCGCAAGGCTTGGCACGCCAATATCGATCGCGAGTATGCGAGCCTTCGGATTTTGGTGGGCCACCTGGCTTGCATGAAGTCCCGTTCCGCAGCCCGCAATAAGAATTTCGCCATGAAATTGAGAGTCGCCGTTCGCTTGTTGCGCATTGGCCTCGGTGAAAATTGCAGTATGCGGATCAATGATCCAACGTGGGTAAGGATTTTCCTCGTATTGATGCATGACTTGCATCGACACGCTGTCCTCGATCGCAGTTAGCCTTGGAATAGCGGGATGATCATTGATCTCTTCCAAAGGTTCACGCACCTGTTGCCGAACTAGTCGATCCACGGTCGTCGGCCACTCTCGGTTCAGGATGTGCTCCGCCTCTGGGACTCGATACAGTGGAAAATAAGCTCCGACAGCGGCAAGCAAGAGCGGGGCGACTTCGCCTTTGTTATTCAGGCGTTCTGACAACAAATTGCGCAAGCGAATTGATTGTCGCGTTTCCTCGTCGCCTTGAATGTAAACATATTCATTTAAGAAACACTGCTGCGCGAGAGCGCTCAGGCAGAAAACAAGCGCATCTGAAACCGCGCGTTGCCCGGCAACATTCTCAGCAGCAAACCGCAACAGCCCGAAGCGCAAATGGGTGAGGAACATTTCCAACGCCCGTCCGCGAATGACGATCAATTCCATCGCACATCGCAGGAACAGCTCATCTGCAATTGATTTAAAACCAGCGGAATTCGAACAAACTGTCAATTTTAATTAGCTGCTCTTTTTCAATTCGATCCACATAGGAGACGATCACCGAACTTTGCAATATGAATTCTTCAGCGTTCTTCTCGCCCAAGCCAAGTGCGATTGCTTTCTTGAAATGCACAATGGCCTCATCGTGTCGGCCAAGAGCTTGATAAGAAATCCCGATGTTGCAGTGGCAGGCTGCGTTCAGTGGGTCTGATTCAATAGCCTTGGTAAACATTTTAAGCGAAAGCTGATAGCGATCGCTCGATTGAGCGACAAGTCCGATCAGGTTGAGACTGTGAACATGCGTAGGTGCGCGCGAGAGGACTTGCTTACACAGTCGTTCGGCTTGTGCCCCGTTGCCATGTCGATATTGCCGCCGCGCCTCGTCGATCAGATCGGGGATACTAGCCTGCGCCGGGCCATGCTCGGGAACAGCCAAGGAGATAGGCGGGCTTCGTTTAACCATCGCCCGTCGCTCTTTCCGGTTCATGGCAGCTCGCCCGGATTTATTAAAAAACTCGTCGATTGATCCATCGATTGGCCTCAATAACATCCCTTTTTCGTTCTGGGTATAGCGTCACACCAACCTTGATCATTTTGCTGATATCTCCATTTCGTCCACTTTGGATCATTAGAGGATAAACACGCTGGCAATGTCCGCCAAGTGCTAAGAGCGAACATGTGTTGGTCATGGGAGCCGCCGCCCCAATAGGTGGCCTTGGAATTTGTACTTGAAATCATGCTCTACTTTTTAGGCTTCCCCTTTGCGTGCATTAATTCCAAGTAGGCGACCGAATGTCCGCTTTGGGTCAAAAGCCGACATGCGCAGCGCAGAAGGGCATGTCCGCTTAGTGCCAGAAGCGGACATTGTTGAGGACGATGTTCAAACTCTAACGGGCGCGCAGCCAATATTTGATTTTCAAAAAGAAAACGCCAGGAGCTAACCCGGCGCTTTCGTATTTTCGTTAGCGTCTAATTGATTAAAACTTATAGCTCAACCCGACCCGAAGTACGTTGACGTTTTTGCTGTCAACCGAAACATTCGCTCCGCAGGTAGGAGCGCCCTGACAGTTCGGCGGGAAAGTCAGTGCGAGCGTGGTGTCGTTGTGGAAGTTATAGTAGAGGTACTCAGCTCGCGCGATCCAGTTCGGTGTCAGCATATATTCGTACCCGGCACCGAGCGTCCAACCTGTATTGGTCTTCGATAGGCTGCCAGCAGCCGATGTTCCAAATACGCCCGCCGATAGATTCGATGAGACCAGCGCGTTGTAATTGACCTCTTCCCACGCACCGCCACCGGTGATGTAGGCCATGCTTGGTCCCCAGGTGTATCCGAGGCGGCCGCGAACAGTCGCCAACCAATCGATTTTCGCGCTGCCAGCGAAGCCGTCATTGCGTCCCACGGCGAGCAAGCTCGGGTAAAGAACGCCCGCCGATTTGCTCATGCCGGTCCCGTCGAAATCGCCTTCAATCCCCAGCACCCAGTTCGAACCAAACTGGTAATTATAGCCGAGCTGTCCGCCGAACAGCGCACCATTGGCGCGGGTGCTGAGGGTGGCGGGATTAAAATCAAGCGTCCCTCCGGTCTGAGCAACGGTGGCCTCAGTGTTTGTCCAGCCCCAACCGCCGTTTACGCCTACATAAAAGCCAGTCCAGTTATAGACTGGAGCGGGTGGCGGAAGCGCTGCTGGGGCCTTCCTCGGCAAATCAGCCGCCATTGCGGGCAGTGAAAGAACAGCAACCGCCACGCCAATCAGCACTAGCTTTTTCATGATATGCCCCAATCAAAAATCAACGCGACTATAGATTCGCTAATCCGAACTATTCCAGATCTACGTGGGTGAGTCTGTGGCCGTTGGGCAACAGTGCGCCCCCAAATGCAGAGGGTAAAGAATACCGTCACTCAATAAGTAAACAAAACCAGTGGGTTGGGCGCCTGAGGGTCGGGAGCTAATGTGGGGTCAATAGGTTTGACGAGGCTCCTGTCGCGCCATACCGCTAAAGCTAATCGGAAAGTGATACTGACAACCCGTGCGCGTGATGATGTCCGCTTTGGGTCATTAGCGGACATGTGCAGCGCACAAGCCAATGTCCGCTAAGTGCCAATAGCGGACATCGCAGGTCCTATTCGACCACCTCATCGGCAGCGTTCAGTAGGCCAAGTGGCACGTCCGCTTTCGGGGTAAAGCGGACATCGCTCAATAAGCTCGGTCTTAGCGTTTGTTCAGAGACGCCGCGCAAGATTGGACCGCTGGCCAAATATTGCGGGCACCTGCAGCATCGGAACGCCACATATTGCGATTTGGCTTAAATTCAACTCGCGTCGTCGATTGCGTCTGTGTCGCGAAAACCAATTCCCAATAAAGTGAAGCGCTGCCCTCGAGCGCAATTCGAGACGTATTCTGTGTCGGATTATCGGTCTTGCTTATGCCCGTTTCAAATTCCTTTTTAATTTCCACGTATGCACAGTCTGAAAGCCGTTGCCGAGTCGCTAGTCGTCATCGTCGTCCGGGAAAATGTCGAAGTAGCCTTCGATAACGAACCCAACGATCAAGATGGCGATGCTGGCGATACCGAGAATTATGGCATTGCGCGCCGAACCCGCCGAAATTGCTCAGCTAATTGGCACCCTAGCTTGAGGGCTTTGTGAATGTGGTTCAGGCGTTGGAAAGCGAGCGGCACGCAGCGGCGGAACTTTTTTAAGGGTCGCTTGGGCCCATGTTCGCAGTTGCACACAGGCATTATTTGGCGCAATATTGCCTCGTGGCACCGCCATGGAGTTGGCGATGCGTTTTCGTTTATTTATAGTGCTAGTGACTCTGATCGTTTGCGTATCCGCACGATCCGACGCGGCGACGACGACTCTTCCGCCGAATGGGTCAGTCGAGATATTAGGCGACCTTTCACAAACCCCGGACTATTTTGATGATGGCGCAGCATTTAAAAATATTGAGACGAGAGCTGATACGCACGCACCATTACCCGCGACACTGTCGCTCTTCGCTGGGGGCCTTGGCGCTTTAGGCTTGTTTGGCTGGCGCCGGAAACTTCTTAATGCACATCAGAGAGTCGTTACTTTTCTTAAAAAGGAATGGGCAATCACTATCGTAGCTTCGGGCGTGGTGATTACAATTTTATGGATTGCTTTGCTAACTTCGATCCCGCTGCGGCTACTCGTTTCGGTGTTCTAAACTCCGGGACGTTCGGTTTGCCCAGTTGGCGCAAGCGACGCCACGGGGGACCCCGCCGAAGCGTAAGTTTGTGATTTATTGGCGACCCCGGCTGGATTCGAACCAGCGACCCTCAGCTTAGAAGGCTGATGCTCTATCCGGCTGAGCTACGGGGTCAGCACACGCTTGGTTTAGCTGTGTCAGGCAGCCGGCGCAAAGTGGCAGCCATCTTTCGAAATTAGGTCTCAGTGTAAGCGCATTGGGTTGAATATTTCCCAATACTTGCGTAGTCGCGGCGAGGGCCGAAAGAGTACTATTTTCTCTGTTAAATTAATGCGTTATAGCATTTTCTTACACCGGCTCACTCTAATTCTGAGGATATCGGCGGAGCCTTTTGATCGCCGTATCAATCTCGGCAATGTCGCGGCATGCTTGTGGCCACCGACGTCGTCGCGGCCATGTCCTCGACACCATCAGGTACTGAAATGATAGTTGCGGCGGTTCGCTGCTTCGGGAGGTCTACCTCTATGCGTAGTGTGGTTCGCGCCGGCCTGGCGGCCGCGCTTTTTGCTTTTGCGTGGTTTCCGGCCATAGCGGCGGACAAGCCTTTCAAGCAAGGCACACTCGAAGAAGCGGCGATCAAGCTCGAAGCGCAGATAAAGAGCGACGCCGGCTCAGTGAGCAAACCCGCAGCCGCGCTCCGTCACGACGCTGATGCTGCCTTTCAGAAAAACGATTTTCGCGCGGGGATGCTGGTTCTCGGCCAGCTTGTCACAGTCGCGCCGGACGATGCGTCAAGCTGGCTGCGGCTTGCTCGCACTGTCCTCCAGATCAAGCCGCGCGATGACCGCGAGAAAGCGTTGTTGCTCGATCGCGCGTCGACCGCGGCCTATATTGCTTACCAGCGTGGGCGCGATCGCAATATCGAATCCGACAGTCTGATCGTGCTCGGCCAAACGCTTGCCGACCGTCAGCAATGGCGCGCGGCGCTCGATTCCTTGCGTCTCTCACTCGAATTGCGTGAGGCCGCCGAGCTGCGCGGAAAATACGAAAAGTTACGCGCAGAGCACGGCTTTCGACTGCTCGACTATACGGTCGATTCCGATTCGATTTCGCCGCGGGCCTGTTTCCAGTTTTCTGAAGAGCTGCCGGGGCGCCGCACCGATTTCTCTCCTTATGTCGCCGTTGGCGGTGTTGACAGACCGGCGATTTCGGCGAGCGACAAACAGCTTTGCGTGGAGGGTCTCAAGCACGGCGAGCGTTATGCAGTGACGTTGCGCGCAGGCCTGCCATCGGTCGTCAAGGAGACGCTCGCCAAGTCGGCAGATTTCACAATCTTTGTACGCGACCGCAAGCCGTTCGTACGCTTTTCCGGAAAGGCCTATGTGCTGCCGCGCACCGGCCAGCGCGGTATTCCGGTGCTGAGCGTCAATACCAAAGCGGTTGCCTTGTCCATTTATCGGATAGGAGACCGCAATCTTGTCGATACGCTTCTCGGGTATGACTTCCAGCGCAATTTGAGCAGCTATCAAGCCGAGCGTCTGGGAAACGAACGCGGCACGAAAGTCTGGAACGGCGAACTAACTGTAGAGCCAAAACTCAATACCGAAGTGACGACCGCCTTTCCGCTCGATCAGGCGGTGAAGGAACTCGGAGCCGGCGTCTATGCAATGACAGCCGAGCCGAAAGAGGTCGTTTCCAATGAGTACGGGCAGCAGGCGACGCAATGGTTCATCGTCTCCGATCTTGGACTTACCGCCTACAACACGCAGGACGGAATTGACGTCTTTGTCCATTCGCTCGCGAGCGCTGAGCCGCGTGGAAGCGTTGAGGTACGGCTGATTGCGCGAAATAATGAGGTGCTCGCGGTTCGGCAGACTGACCGCAGCGGCTTCATTCATTTCGAGGCAGGACTTGCGCGCGGAGAAGGCGGCGTTGCGCCGGCTGCAATCGTTGCCAGCGAGAAGGGTGACTACGCCTTCCTGAGCCTGAAATCGTCTGCATTCGATCTGTCCGATCGCGGCGTTTCCGGACGCCCCGTGCCGGCTGGCCTCGATGCCTTCATCTACACAGAGCGCGGTGTCTATCGTACCGGCGAAACAGTTGCTGTGACGGCATTGCTGCGTGATACGCGCGGATCTGCGGCTCCGAACGTTCCGCTCACGATGGTGATCCAGCGCCCCGACGGGGTCGAATATCGCCGCGCAAGCGTGCCCGACCAAGGTCTTGGCGGCCGGTCCATGAGCGTGCCGATCGTTGCCTCCGCCTCCACAGGCACCTGGCGGGTGGTGGCCTTTACCGATCCCAAGCGTCCGGCGGTGGGCGAGACGACGTTCATGGTCGAGGACTATGTGCCCGACCGCATCGAATTCGATCTCAACGCGGCGGCAAAAGGAATTTCGCAGGCCGCACCCGCGCAGCTGAGCGTCGACGGTCATTTTCTCTACGGCGCACCAGCATCGAATCTCGACTTATCCGGCCAGATGACGATAGCGGCAGCCAAGGAGCGCCCGGGGTTTCCCGGCTATGCATTCGGGTTGTTCGACGACGAAGTGACAACGGTGCGTCAAGAGCTCGACGATTTGCCGCGTACCGACGGGTCGGGCAAAGCGACATTTCCGGTAAAGCTCGATAGCGCGCCCGTAAGCGGCCGGGCGCTCGAAGCCCAAATTACAGTGAGTATGGCGGAATCCGGCGGACGCGCGGTCGAGCGGAAGTTGACGCTCCCAGTGACGCCTGACGCCGCAATGATTGGCGTGAAGCCGATGTTTTCAGGGCGCTCGCTTGCTGACGGCGCCAATGCCGATTTCGACGTGCTCATGGTCTCCGCAGACGGCAAGACGCTGGCCAAGAGCGGCTTGCATTACGAGTTGCTCAAAGTCGACACCAGCTTTCAGTGGTACCGGCAAAGCGGTCAATGGGAGTACGAACCGGTCAAGCGTACCGAGCGCGTCACCAGTGGCACTGTCGATGCCGTCGCCGACAAACCGGCGCGGCTGTCGCTGCCCGTGAAGTGGGGCCGCTACCGACTGGAAGTGTCCACCGGCGAAGCAAACGGTCCGATCACCTCGCTTAGCTTCGATGCCGGGTTTTACGCGGAAGCGAATGCCGACACGCCCGATTTGCTCGAAGTCGCCCTCGACAAGCCCGATTACAAGCCGGGTGAAACGATGAATGTTGCGGTAACCGCCCGCACGGCTGGGCGTCTCTCGGTCAGCGTATTCACCGATCGTCTGGTTGCCAGCCAATCGTTGGATATAAAACCAGGCGCCGCGCACGTCAGTTTGAATGTCGGCCGGGACTGGGGCACCGGCGCGTATATGGTTGCGACCTTGCGGCGTCCCCTCGATGCGCCGGCTCAGCGCATGCCGGGGCGAGCCATCGGTGTGCAATGGTTCTCCATCGATAAGGCTTCACGCACGCTTGCACTGGATATGAAACTGCCGGCAACGATGCGGCCGGGCTCGACGCTCACCGTGCCAATCAAGCTTGCGGGGCTTGCTACAGGCGAAGAGGCGCGTGTTGTGGTTGCCGCCGTCGACGTTGGCATCCTCAATCTGACAAATTACAAGCCGCCGGCACCCGATGACTATTATCTCGGCCAGCGCCGGCTCACGGCCGAAATCCGCGACATTTATGGCCAACTGATCGATGGCATGCAGGGCGTGCGCGGGCAAATTCGTTCCGGTGGTGACACCGGTGCAGGGGAGTTGTCCGGTTCTCCACCGGCGCAGGCGCCGCTCGCGTTTTATTCCGGCGTCGTCACTGTTGGCCGCGACGGGACTGCGCAGGTTCAGTTCGACATTCCGGCTTTCGCCGGCGCCGTCCGCGTAATGGCGGTGGCGTGGAGCAAAGACAAGGTCGGCAAAGCGAACGGGGACGTCGTTGTTCGCGATCCCGTCGTGCTGACGGCGACGCTGCCGCGTTTCCTGCGCACTGGCGACAAAGGTTCGGTCCAGCTTGAGCTCGATAACGTGGAAGGTGCCGCCGGCGATTATAGTGTGTCTGTCATTGCCGATGGCGCCGTGAAATTTGACGTTGATAAGTCACAGATACTAAAGCTCGCCGCCAAACAGCGCGAACATATTGCGGTTCCGGTTGCCGCATCCGGTGCCGGGTCGAGCACGGTCACGGTGAAAGTAGCCGGACCGGGGAATTTTGCGCTCGAACGCAGTTATCCGCTCGACGTGCGGCCGGCGACGCAGATCCTCGCGAGGCGCAGCGTACGCTCACTTGCGAAGGGTGAGACGCTGACGCTGTCCAACGATCTGTTCGCGGATTTCGTGCCCGGGACCGGACGCGTCGCACTGTCGATAGCCGTCTCTACCTCACTGGATGCTGCGACACTTCTGACCGCGCTCGATCGCTATCCGTTCGGCTGCTCTGAGCAGATTACGAGCCGAGCCATAGCCATGCTTTATGTGAACGAACTGGCTGCGCAGGCACGGCTCGCCCCCGATGGAGAGATCGATCAGCGCATCAAGGATGCCATTCCGCGCCTGCTTGCGCGGCAGGGTTCGAATGGTTCCTTCGGTCTGTGGTCGGTCGGCGGTGAGGACCCTTGGCTCGATGCCTATGTCACTGACTTCCTCGCGCGCGCTCGCGAACGTGGTTTCGAAGTGCCGGCGGCGGCTTACACGCTTGCCGTCGATCGCTTGCGCAACTACGTCGCGACGGCACCGGAGCCAAACAAGGACGGAGGCCGAGAATTGGCCTATGCGCTCTACGTATTGGCGCGCAACGGCGCGGCACCGATCGGCGACCTGCGATACATCGCCGACGTGAAGCTTTCGGATGTGTCGACCCCCATTGCGAAAGCCCAAATCGCAGCGGCGCTCGCCATGGTCGGCGACAAAGCGCGTGCTGATAATGTTTATCTGGCGGCGTTAGACGCTATCGCTCCGCAGCCAAAACTTGATCTCGGTCGTACAGATTTCGGCTCGGCTTTGCGCGATGCCGCTGCTTTGGTGACGCTCGCTTCGGAAGGGCGCGCGCCGCAGAAGACAATCGACGATGCGGTCCTGCGGATCGATTCGGCGCGTGCGCTGAGCTCCAGCACCTCAACCCAGGAAGATGCGTGGCTTGTGCTTGCTGCTCGCGCACTTGGCAAGCAGCTCAACGCGATTTCGATCGCCGTTAACGGCGAGGCCCGGAAGGGTGCGTACTACCGCAATCTGCGTCCCGACGAACTCCCAGCACCTCTTGCAGTGACCAACCAGGGTGACGGCAGCGTACAGGCGGTTGTGTCGGCAAGCGGAGCGCCGCTCACGCCGGAACCAGCCGCTGAACAGGGTTTCAAGATCGAGCGCAGCTACCATACCCTCGATGGCGAAACCGTTGATCCAGGCAAGACCAAGCAAAATCAACGTTTCGTAGTCCTGCTGAAAATGACCGAGCCGCAGCCGCAATTTGGCCGCGTGGTCGTTGCCGATTATCTGCCCGCCGGCTTCGAGATCGACAACCCACGTTTGGTGTCATCTGGCGAAACGGGAACGCTGAGCTGGATCACTGACGCGGTAGAGCCCATCAACACCGAATTCCGCGATGACCGCTTCACGGCTGCATTCGACCGTAAGCAGGATTCAACTCCGGTATTTACCGTTGCCTATGTGGTGCGCGCCGTTTCGCCCGGCCAGTACGTATTACCGCAGGCGAAGGTCGAGGACATGTATCGCCCCGACCGGTTTGGACGCACCGCGACCGGCACAATCGAGATTGCGCCGAAATGAAACGCTGGCGCCTCATCCTCGCAAGTGTCGGCGGTATGGCCACGGCGGTGGTGTTGGCTGGGGCCGCTGTTTTCTATTCACTGGGACCAACACCGCTCGGCAAGAATCTCGAATATTCACAGGTAGTGCTTGACCGCGAGGGTCGATTGTTGCGCGCCTACGCCACAAGCGACGGGCGCTGGCGATTGCCCGCGAGCGGGAAAGACGTTGATCCGCGATTCCTCAAGCTGCTCTTCGCTTATGAGGATAAACGTTTTTACACCCATCCTGGTGTTGACCCGCTCTCTTTGGGACGTGCCGCGCGTCAGTTCGTCAGCAGCGGCCACATTGTCTCCGGAGGGTCGACAATTACCATGCAGGTGGCCCGTCTGCTGGAGCCGCGCGTCCATCGCAGCCTGGGCGCAAAGCTGCGGCAGATTGCGCGCGCGCTCGAACTCGAACACGCGCTCGGCAAGGATGAGATCATTGCGCTTTACCTGTCGCTGGCGCCTTATGGCGGCAATCTGGAGGGAACCCGGGCCGCCTCGCTTGCCTATTTTGGCAAGGAGCCGGCCAAACTGTCGCTGGCAGAAGCCGCGCTGCTTGTAGCATTGCCGCAATCGCCGGAATCGCGCCGGCCAGATCGCTTCCCCGAAGTCGCACAAGCCGCGCGCGATCGCGTGCTCGATCGGGTCGCTGCGGCTGGTATCGTTCCTCCTGACGAAGTGACGCGCGCCAAATCGCAACCCGTGCCTCGCGAGCGCAAACAGCTGCCGATTCTAGCACCCCACGCCGCCGATCAGATCGTGGCCCGGGAGCCGGATCGGCGAGTTCACCAGCTGACCATTGATCTTCCCTGGCAAAAGACATTGCAGGAACTTGCACACGAGCGGGCGCAAGCGCTCGGGCCGGACATCTCGGTTGCGATCCTTGCTGTCGACAATGCCAGCGGCGAGGTGAGGGCGCGTGTCGGCTCTGCTGACTACTTCGATGCGCGCCGCGCCGGCCAGGTTGACATGACGATGGCGCTGCGTTCGCCAGGCTCGACCCTGAAGCCGTTTATCTACGGACTCGGGTTCGAGGATGGGCTCATTCATCCTGACACCCTGATCGATGACGTGCCGGCGCGTTACGGCAGTTACACGCCGGAGAATTTTGACTTGACGTTTCAAGGCACAGTGACAGTGCGCCGCGCGCTGCAATTGTCACTCAATGTTCCGGCTATTGCGGTCCTTGGGAAGGTCGGCGTGAATCGGTTGAGTGCGCGCTTATCACAAACGGGCGCCGCACTGGTGCTGCCGAAAGGTGAAGCGCCGGGCCTTGCAATGGGTCTCGGCGGTGTTGGCGTGAAACTATCCGATTTGGTTATGCTCTATACCGGGTTGGCGCGGCTCGGCCTCGCAGTGCCGTTGGTCGAGCAGGTGAACCAAACACAATCCTTCCGCCGGCTACTTGATCCAGTCGCGGCCTGGTATGTCGGCAACATACTTATTAGTGCTCCGCCACCGGAGAACGCACCGCGCGGCCGTATCGCATTCAAGACGGGCACTTCATATGGCTATCGGGATGCATGGGCGATTGGATTCGATGGCCGGATGACGGTTGGTGTCTGGGTCGGACGCCCGGATGGAGCGCCGGTGCCGGGATTGGTCGGCCGTGCTTCCGCTGCACCGATCCTGTTCGACGCGTTTGCCCGGTCTGGGCTTTCACCCGCGCCGTTGCCGCACGCCCCGAAGGGAGCACTTTTTGCCGCCAGCAATAAATTGCCACCGCCGCTGCAACGTTTCAGCGCCACCGGGCCAAGCGAGGTGGTCGAGCCACCACGTTTCATGTTTCCCCCCGACGGCGCGCGGCTGGAGATTGCCAATAACGGGGAGCGGGATCCGATCGCGCTCAAGATCGCTGGCGGTCGCGCGCCACTCACCGTAATGGTGAATGGCGTGCCGTTGACCACTCAAATTGACCGTCGACTCATGTTCTTCCAACCTGACGGCCCCGGATTTGTCCGGCTGACAGTGATGGATGCGCGCGGTGCCACAGACAGCGTGACCGTGCGGCTGCAATAGAATATCTGGCGTGGCATATGGTCTTTTCCGAAAACCCGGCGCCAATATTTGGGGTCCTGTGCGACGAATGACACGGCGAGAGCTTGGCCTTATTGTCCGGGCAAACGTGGAATTCGGGGCACCTTAGAGTGAGCATTTCAGGTGACAGGGCACGGCCTTTGATTGGTCCGGCGCGCGGACTTGCCGCGGCGCTGGATTATGCCGTCGGTTCGCATACGCGGACGGTAGCTTTGCTCATTGCCTTTTCGCTGCTCGCTTTCCTGCCGGGATTTTTTCAAATACCGCCGGTTGACCGCGACGAAGCGCGCTTTGCGCAAGCCACCAAGCAGATGCTGGAAACGCATGAGTATGTCGATATCCGCTTTCAGGACGAGGTCCGCTATAAAAAGCCGGTCGGCATTTACTGGCTGCAAGCGGTGGCAGTAAAAGCCGGAGAAGCGATCGGCGTGCCACAGGCACGTACAACGATCTGGCTCTATCGTTTGCCATCACTCTTTGGTGCGACCTTTGCTGTGCTGTTGACCTATTGGGCGGCGCTTGCCTTCGTCCCGCGCCGTACGGCACTCGTCGCGGCGCTGATGATGGCAAGTTCTGTTCTGCTCGGCGTTGAGGCGCGGCTCGCCAAAACCGACGCCATGCTGCTTTTCACTTCGGTCGCGGCCATGGGCGCGATGGCACGCATCTATCTTGCCGTTCGCCGAGCTCCCGAGACGAAAATCGCTTGGACGCAGCCGGCGATTCTCTGGACGGCGCTTGCCGGCGGCGTGCTGCTCAAAGGACCTCTGATCTTGATGTTCGTCGCACTCACGGCGCTGGCTCTGTCTATTGCCGACCGCTCAGCGAAGTGGCTTTGGTCGTTGCGACCGATTGCCGGTTTTGCCTGGTTGGCTCTTCTGGTGTCGCCATGGTTCATCGCAATAATCGCCAAATCGGGTGGCAGCTTCTTCGTTCAGGCAATCGGCCACGACATGCTCGACAAGGTCGCGAGCGGGCAGGAGGCGCATGGTGCGCCACCGGGCTTCTACTTCGTGCTTTTTTGGGTGACGTTTTGGCCGGGTTCGGTGCTGGCCGGTCTGGCGGCGCCAATGGTGTGGAAAGCGCGGCGGGAGGCGGGCGCGCGGTTTCTGCTGGCGTGGCTGATTCCGTCGTGGCTCGTCTTCGAAGTGGTCATGACCAAGCTGCCGCACTACGTGCTGCCACTGTATCCCGCCATTGCAATTTTAATCGCTGGCATTCTCGAACCCGGCGGACTGTCGGCGGCGCGCTGGATGATACGCGGTACCGTTGGCTGGTTCCTTTTTCCCGCTGCTATCGCGATTACAGTGATGGTCGCATTTATAATGTTTGGACGAGATCTTGGTCTGATTGCTTGGCCATTTTCGGCAGCGGCAGCGATTTTCGGCTTATTCGCCTGGTGGCTCTACGAGGTTGACGGCGCGGAGCGATCATTGTTGCGCGGCATGATGGCGTCGGTTTTTGTCGCGATTACCGTTTATGCGGTGGCTTTTCCGTTGCTGCCGTCACTGTTTCCGAGCGCCGTGATCGCTGATGAGATAAACGCAACCGATTGCGATCGTCCCCGCGTCGTCTCGACATTTGCGTATCAGGAGCCGAGTTTGGTGTTTCTGCTTGGTACGGACACTCGCTTTACCGACGGCGCAGGTGCTGCTGATTTTCTTCGCTTGGGACCATGCCATTTTGCCTTGATAGATCCGCGCAGCGAGCGCGGCTTCGTGCAGCGTGCCGAATCGATTGGATTGCGCTACTCGCTCAGCCAGCGCGTTGAGGGCTATAATATCAGCATCGGAAAGCCGGTGACACTGACCGTCTTTCGGTCACAAGTGAGCCCATGAGCCTGGCCAGCGGAATTAGTCGAATGGAAGGAGAGGTGGCCGCCACGCTGCGCCGCTGCGCGGCCAATGTCGTGACCGCCGTTACTTTACTGACACGCCCTGGACGTATCCGTGCGCGACAACCACGTTTGCTTGTGTCTCGCAGGATGGCAATTTCTGCCGGTCTTGCTGTCGCAGTGTTCCTGTTTTTGATGATGGCGGTCGATGGTGCGGCTATCCGGGGTGTCGGCCATTTGCCGCGCTGGATCATTTCATTTTTTGACGGCATTACGGATTACGGAAAGGCCGGGTGGTTTCTTTGGCCACTTGGACTTCTTTTTTTAGCACTCGCGGCACTGCCGACGGTGCTGGAGCCGTTTTCCCAGCGGGTGTTGGCGACGATTATGGTTCGCGTTGGATTTCTGTTCACGGCAATCGCCGTGCCCAGCCTTTTTGTCACGATCGTCAAGCGCATGATCGGTCGCGCGAGACCAATGGTCGGCGGAAGTCTTGATCCATATCTGTTTAGTCCCTTTGTATGGCGTGCCGCCTATGCGGGAATGCCATCAGGTCACGCGACCACAGCATTCGCTGTGCTGGTCGCGGTCGGCACTTTGTGGCCACGCGCCCGCACAGTTCTGCTGATCTATGCATTGCTGATTGCGATAAGTCGGGTCGTGGTAACGGCTCACTATCCGACCGACGTGCTTGCCGGCGCGCTGGTCGGGATAATTGGCGCAACGATGGTGCGACGATATTTTGCGGATCGCCGACTAGGTTTTGTGGTCGAACCTGACGGTACGATTCATCAATATCCCGGCCCCTCGCTTAAGCGCATTAAAGCGGTTGCCCGCGACCTCCTGGCCCCATAAGACATCGCGTCATGAATACGATCGATCCGGCGGTGTCAGTAGTGGTGCCGGTGCGCAACGAAGCCGGCAATATTGCTCCCCTGGTGGGCGAGATCGCCAAGGCGCTCAACGGCCAATGGCCGTTCGAAGTCGTTTACGTCAATGACGGCTCGAGCGATGGCACGGACACGGAACTCAAGCGGCTGATGACGCAGCATCCGTGGCTGCGGAGTATCCGCCACAAGATATCGTGTGGGCAGTCGGCGGCGGTGCGCACCGGCGCGACCGCGGCACGTGCGCCACTTGTCGTGACGCTCGACGGTGATGGGCAAAACGACCCGGCGTTCATCCCGGCGCTTATTCGCGCGCTGGAAGCGGGTGCACCACACGTCGGACTGATTGCGGGGCAACGTATCGGTCGCAAGGCGAGTGGATTCAAAAAACTCCAATCGCGCATCGCCAATGCGGTACGTGGTACCGTCCTGCGCGACGGCACGCGCGATACCGGGTGCGGATTGAAAGCATTCCGTCGAGACGTTTTCCTACGATTGCCATACTTTGACGGTCTGCATCGCTTCCTTCCGGCATTGATACGCCGCGAAGGCTACGTCATCGGTTACGTCGATGTGGTCGATCGGCCGCGTGCACACGGCGTGTCGAATTATGGAATGTGGGACCGGCTGTGGGTCGGAATTCTCGATCTCGCCGGCGTGTGGTGGTTGATCCGCCGCAAAAAAATAAATCCGGAAATTTCGGAGGATTAGATGCTTATCGATATCACGCAAGCCGTCGGCGGTTATCTGCACGACGTGTTTCTCAGCACCATCGATTGGGGAATCCTGATCGGATACATCGCGCAAGTGTTATTCGCCATGCGCTTTGTGGTGCAATGGATCGCCTCCGAACGCGCCGGCAGAAGCGTGGTGCCAACGGCGTTTTGGGTATTTTCGATCGGTGGTGGATTGATGTTGCTCGGCTATGCGCTTTATCGAAAGGATCCTGTCTTCATTATCGGACAGGCCTTCGGCGTCTTCGTGTATCTGCGCAATTTGCAATTCGTCATGCGCAGCGGTGGTACTGCCGCGGCGGCGTGATTATGATTTCACTTTAGCCAACGCAGCAAACCCGCGCTCGAGATCGGCAACCAGTTCGTCCGGGTCTTCGAGACCAATGTGAAAGCGTATCGTCGGCCCGCCAGGCGCCCATGTGGTGGCGGTCCGGTATTCTGCGCAGTCGAACAGAATGGCCAGACTTTCAAAGCCACCCCACGAATAGCCAAGTCCAAAAAACGCCAGCTCATTCAGGAAAGCGTGGACAGATTTTTCACTGGTTGGCTTAAGTACGATGCTGAACAAGCCGCAGGCACCGGAAAAGTCACGCTTCCAGATTGTGTGGCCCGGGTCACTTTCGAGAGCCGGGTGCATTACGCGCAATACCTCCGGG
Source organism: uncultured Alphaproteobacteria bacterium (assembly GCA_963810585.1). GTDB lineage: Bacteria > Pseudomonadota > Alphaproteobacteria > Rhizobiales > Xanthobacteraceae > Pseudolabrys. The sequence continues at coordinate 606,722 of CAWENV010000004.1, read as the reverse complement.
CGTTGTTCGAGCCAGCGGGCCACGCGCAGCCCCGACTGATAGTGGCGTGCGAGCCGAATGCCCAAGGTGCGCAAACCGCGGAGCGCGAGATACATATCGTCGGGCCCGACGCATAGGCCCGTCGAATAAACCGTATCTTTTAATGCCGGCAGCGTACGTGCGTTGGCCGACACGCAGCCGAACATGATGTCTGAATGGCCTCCAATGTATTTGGTCCCGGCCTGGATTTGCATATCGACGCCTTTTTCGAATGCGCGGAAATAGAGTGGCGTCGCCCAGGTATTGTCCATCAACACGATCGCACCTTTATCGTGTGCGACTTTGGCGATTGCGGGAATATCCTGCATTTCGAAGCTTTGGGAGCCGGGTGCCTCGACGAACACCACACGTGTGTTCGGTTTGAACAATTTCGCTATGCCGGAGCCAATCAGCGGATCGAAGTACGTTGTCTCCACGCCCATGCGTTTGAAGACGCCATTGCAAAAATTGCGAGTTGGCCGGTAGACGCTGTCGGTGACAAGGACATGATCGCCAGCACTCGAGGTCGCCAGCAGCGCGGCCGCGATCGCGGCAAGGCCCGATGGCAGCAGCGCGACCCCGGCGCAGCCCTCACCGTCAAGCTCTCGCAGGGCGTTTTCCAGCGCTTCCGAAGTGGGCGTTCCGCGGCGGCCATAGTTATAGCGGGCGCGGTGGGCTACCTGATCTTCGGCGGTGGGATATAACAGTGTTGAGGCGTGATAAACCGGTGGATTGACAAATCCGTGATAGGCCTCCGGATCGCGACCGGAGGTCACCAATCGGGTGTCAGGCTTGATCGGGCCTTTGAATTTCTTCGCCATATGTGTGAGGAACCCAGGTGGACGGCGACGTCGCGCGGAATACCACAGCGGAGACATTTACGTCCGCATCGGGCGCAAGCGTCAACCCCTTGACCCGGCAAGCCGATCGTTCTGAGATGCCAAAAGTAGAGGGGCCGTCCGCCGAGAGGGCCGGAAATCGACTATCGTCACCGCCGGGCAGAGGCACGGCGGCGGAAATGTTTTGGGGCATTCCGTAAGGCGTGCCGCCGACCAGTTTTGAAGGAACCGCGTCATGAAGCGTTTTGCCACCATTTTTACGCTCATCCTCGTCGTCGCCGCACAAGGCGCATCTGCTCAAACGCTGAAGGCGGTCAAAGATCGCGGCATGCTGAATTGCGGTGCCAACGGGACGCTCGCCGGCTTCGGGCTTCCAGATGCCCAGGGAAATTGGACCGGGCTCGACGTAGATTTTTGCCGGGCAATTGCTGCCGCCGTTCTCAACGACGCCACCAAGGTGAAGTTCGTGCCACTGACCACCAAGGACCGCTTTACTGCCTTGCAGTCGGGCGAGGTGGACGTGCTGGCGCGTAACACCACGTGGACGTCGTCACGCGATTCTTCGCTCGGCCTCAACTTCGTTGGCGTCAATTATTACGATGGCCAGGGCTTCATGGTGCGCAAGGCGCTCAAGGTCAATTCGGCGCTTGAACTTAACGGTGCCTCGGTCTGCGTGCAGCAGGGCACGACCACTGAGCTCAATCTCGCGGATTTTTTCAGCGCCCATAAGATGCAGCTCAAATCCGTAACGTTCGCCACCGCCAATGAAGCGGTGAAGGCCTACGATGCCGGCCGCTGCGACGCCTATACCACCGACGCTTCCGCTCTTTATGCCGAAAGGTTACGCGTCGCCAATTCGGCTGATCACGTAATTTTGCCGGAGATCATCTCGAAGGAGCCGCTGAGCCCGGTCGTGCGACATGGCGATGACCAGTGGTTCGACATCGTGAAGTGGACACTCTTCGCAATGATCGATGCTGAAGAACTCAACATTTCGTCGAAAAATCTTGATGAGGCGATGAAGTCAACCAATCCGGAAATCCAGCGCTTTGTCGGAACCGAAGGTAACTACGGCGAACAGCTCGGGCTGACCAAAGATTGGGCGGTCCGCATTGTCAAACTCGTCGGCAATTATGGCGAGTTGTTCGAGCGCAATGTCGGTCTCGGTTCGTCGCTGAAAATTGAGCGCGGCTTGAACAAATTGTGGAGCAAAGGCGGCATTCAGTACGCGCCACCCATCCGCTGACCCGGAATCTAAATGGAGCAACGCGGTCGTCAATTCCGCGGCGCTTCGGCCAGACGGAGTTTTTGACGCCGGGAGCCCGACGAGGGACGTATGTCGAGTGAGCTTTCGGCGCCCTCGCGCCGCGCGCAGGTCGTGTTCTACAACGACCCCAAGGTTCGCAGCATCGGCTATCAGCTGGCTCTTTGCGCCGTAGTCGGTTTTCTTGTTTATGGCGCCGCCACCAATGCGATTGAAAATCTCGCCCGCGCCAACATCGCATCCGGATTTGGGTTTTGGAATAATACAGCCGGCTTCGACATCAGCCAGACTCTGATTGAGTATTCGGCGCGAGGCTCCACTTATGGCCGCGCTTTCTGGGTCGGCCTGCTCAACACGTTGCTCGTTGCCGGGATTGGCATCGTCTTCGCGACGATTATCGGCTTTGTCGTTGGCATATCGAGACTGTCGCGCAATTGGTTGTTGGCAAAGGTTGCCGGCGGCTATGTCGAGACCATCCGTAACCTTCCGCTGCTTTTGCAATTGTTGTTCTGGTACAACGCCGTACTCAAGGCTCTGCCGGACATCCGTGACAGCATTGCCGTCGGCGGTGGCATCTTTCTGAACAATCGCGGCCTCTTTTTGCCGCAGCCAATTTTCAAAAGCGGATTCGGCGCTGTTGAGATCACGATACTTGTCGGCATCATCGGGGCCGTCGCTTTTTATATCTGGGCACGTAAACGACAAGAGCGGACCGGACAGCAAGCGCCAGTGTTGCGGGTCGCGCTCGCGCTGGTGATCGGTCTTCCGCTTATTGTCTTTGTTCTCAGCGGATTTCCGCTTCGTTTCGAATTTCCACAGTCGGGGCGCTTTAATATAACCGGCGGCGTCGAGATCTTACCTGAATTCGCCGCGTTGCTCTTTGGTTTATCAATCTACACCGCGGCATTTATTGCCGAAGTTGTGCGCGCCGGCATCTCGGCGGTATCGCGTGGCCAAACCGAAGCGGCTTATTCCCTCGGGCTAAGGCCGGGCCCGACGCTCCGGTTGGTCGTGGTCCCTCAGGCAATGCGGGTGATTATCCCGCCGCTGACCAGCCAATATCTCAATCTGACGAAGAATTCGACGCTGGCGGTGGCGATCGGCTATCCGGATCTGGTGCAGGTCTTCACCGGCACAGTGCTCAACCAGACCGGCCAGGCGGTGGAGGTCGTCGCCATAACGATGCTGGTCTATCTCGTCATCAGCCTCGCCACCTCGTTGCTGATGAACATCTACAATAGCCGTATGGCTCTGGCGGAACGGTGAGGGCCTCTCGATGACCATGGCCGAAGGCGATCTTGCCGTCACCGAACTTGCATTCGTGCGTCGGGCCGCCATCGCGCCGCGGCTGCCGCCAACTGCAATGACGGGCGCTCTCGGCTGGCTGCGCGACAACCTTCTGTCGACCCCGTTCAACATCGCGCTCACGATATTAATCGCGCTGCTGTTAGCCTGGGTCATTCCAGAGCTTGCTAAATTTTTGATATTTGATGCCGTGTGGAGCGGCAGCGATCGCGACGCCTGCCTTGAGTCCGTTCAGCATCGCGAGATCGGTGCCTGCTGGCCTTTTGTCTGGGAGCGGCTGCCATATTTCATCTACGGCTCCTATCCGATCCCTGAGCGTTGGCGCGTGGACATCTTTTTCGCGATGCTCGCGATCGGTGTGGTCTGGCTATTGTGGCTTAATGCACCGCGCCACGATCTCGGGGCGATCTACTTTTTCATCATACTGCCGATCTGTTCCTTCATTCTGCTCACTGGCTGGAGTGCAATCGGATTGCAGCCCGTAGATACGGTGCTGTGGGGCGGCGTACTGGTAACGATCGTCGTCGCTTCGGTGGGTATTGTCGTCTCGTTACCACTCGGAATACTTCTTGCGCTCGGTCGACGCTCGAAAATGCCAGTTGTCCGATCATTGTCTGTGATTTTCATCGAGTTTGTGCGCGGCGTGCCGCTGATAACGGTGCTTTTCATGGCCGGCGTGATGCTTCCGTTATTTGTGCCCGAGCAATTCTCTCCGGACAAATTGGTTCGCGCCCTGGTCGGCATTGCAATGTTCGCATCGGCCTACATGGCCGAGGTTGTGCGCGCGGGGCTGCAAGCCGTCCCGAAGGGACAATACGAAGGCGCCATGGCTGTTGGCCTGCGGTATTGGCAGATGATGCGGTTGATCATTCTGCCGCAGGCATTGAGGGTGACCATACCGAACATCGTAAATACGTATATCGGCTTGTTTAAAGATACGACGCTCGTGTTTATCGTCGGCATATTCGATCTTCTGCGAACGATCGAAGTGGCTCGCATCGATCCCAAATGGGCGACGCCAGTCACCAGTACGACCGGCTATGCTGTCGCCGCGATCTTCTATCTGGTCTTCTGCTACGGAATGTCGCGTTATGCGCGTGCGACAGAGACCCGTCTCGCCAAAAGCGATCGACGGTGAGGGGACGCGTATGAGCGGCACAGTCAATCACGGACCACTGCTCAAGCCGGCCAAACTCAACACAGCGACTGCTGTTGAGATTGCCGACATGAATAAATGGTACGGCGATTTTCATGTATTGCGTGACATCAATCTCAAAGTTATGGGCAAAGAGCGCATCGTTATTTGCGGGCCGTCCGGATCGGGTAAATCAACCATGATCCGCTGCATCAACCGCCTGGAAGAGCATCAGACGGGCCACATTCTTGTCGATGGCGTTGAGCTCACCGCGGACCTGAAGAAAATCGATGAAGTGCGGCGCGAAGTCGGCATGGTGTTCCAGCACTTCAATTTGTTTCCGCACCTGACCGTTCTCGACAATTGCACGTTGGCGCTCATCTGGGTGCGCAAGATGCCGAAGAAGCAGGCTGAAGAAGTGGCACTACACTATCTTGAGCGGGTGAAGATCCCCGAACAGGCCGGTAAATATCCCGGTCAATTGTCGGGCGGACAGCAGCAACGGGTCGCCATCGCGCGCGCACTCTGCATGAATCCGAAGATTATGTTGTTCGATGAGCCGACTTCCGCGCTCGATCCGGAAATGGTCAAGGAAGTGCTCGATACGATGGTGGAACTGGCCGAAGACGGCATGACCATGCTGGTCGTGACCCATGAAATGGGTTTTGCCCGTCAGGTGGCGAACCGCATTGTGTTCATGGACGAAGGGCAGATTGTCGAAGCCAATGCGCCCGAGGAATTCTTCGCGCACCCGCAACATGAGCGCACGAAACTGTTCCTGAGCCAGATCTTACGCTGACGTCCGTTTCGCGCGGCTAATCCTTGACGACCGGCAGGTCCGGGCGCCCACCCCATTCCGACCAGGAGCCATCATAGATGCGCGGCAACTTCGTGCCGATGGCATCGAGTCCCATCGCCAGGATGACGGCAGTGACACCAGAACCGCAGGTGGTAACGATAGGCTTATTTATGTCGACGCCTGCTTTCTTGAATGCTGCCGCGATTTTCCCGGGCGAGGCGAGACGTCCATTCTCCACAATTTCCGTCGAAGGGACGCTAAAGGCGCCGGGCATATGGCCCGAACGCAGGCCGGGGCGCGGCTCGGGCTCTGTGCCGGCAAAGCGGGCCGCGGGTCTGGCATCGACCACCTGGATATTCTCATCGTTGAGCGCCATCTGCACATCCGAAACCATCGCCACAGCGCCCGTGTCCATCGTGGCGTTGAACGCGCGCTTCGGCCGCTTGACCTCGCCGGCTTCGGTCGGTCGGCCCTCCTGCTTCCAGGCCGGCAGGCCGCCATCGAGGATAAATACGTTGCGCGCGCCGAATATCCGAAACGTCCACCAGACGCGCGGTGCGGAAGAGAACCCGCTGCCGTCATAGACGACGATGGTGTCGTTCTCCGTAATGCCGAGCGCGCCAACCGCCTCACCGAATTGGTCGGGGCCGGGCAACATATGCGGGAGGTCCGTGGAGTCGTCCGCGACCGCACTGAGGTCGAAAAATACCGCGCCTGGAATATGGGCGGCGAGATATTCCGCCTTGGGATCGCGCTTCTGCGTCGGAAGATAATATGAGCCGTCGACGATGGCGACGTCTTTTTTGCCGAGCTGGCCGGCAAGCCACTCAGTCGATTTGAGCCAGCGGCTTGAGGGGGTTTTTGCGTTCATGAATGCGTCCAATAGGTAATGACAATGCGCACCATCGCCCAATCGTTCCTTGCCGGCAACTACATGAAGGCGAGCCGCACGCGCCTGTTTTGCTTGCCTTTCTTCTCGATCTGCGTGACGCGAACCGCGCCGATTTCTCCTGTCGTGCGAACATGAGTGCCGCCGCAGGGTTGCAAATCAAAGTCAGCGATTTCAATCAATCGCACGCGCCCCGTGCCCATTGGCGGTTTGACCGACATGGTTTTAACAAGGCCCGGATTCGCTTCGAGTTCGGCATCAGCAATCCATCGGCTGCTGACCGACGCATTGGCCGCAATCATCTCGACGACTTTTGCCGTGATGGCATCTTTGTCGAGGCCCGCTTCCGGAATATCGAAGTCTAGCCGGCTTTCGCTGTCACCGACTGAGCCGCCGGTCACCGCATAAGGTAACACCGCGGAGAGCAGGTGGAGCGCCGTATGCATGCGCATGCGGGCATAGCGTTTATCCCAATCGATTGTTGCGGTGACGGTATCGCCAACTTTGACGGCCGGCGCGCCGGCGGCCGGCACATGGGCAATCTCGCTTTTGGCGGCATCGGTGTAGATGGCGGTCTCGATTGGAATATCGATGCCGCTCGCTGTCGCGAGTTTCCCGGTGTCGCCAGGCTGTCCGCCCGAGGCCGCATAGAAAACAGTGCGGTCGAGGACGATGCCGCCTTGCTCGGTCTCGGCGACTACGCGAGCTTCGCAGGTTCTAAGATACGAGTCCTCGCGGAACAGGCAGTCCGTCGGCATCGTCAGGTTTTCTCGAATGGTGGCTTGATATTGGACTTATGTTCGAGCCATTCAGGCACGGGCAATTTTTTCGAGCGCAGGAACGCCGGATTGAATAGTTTCGACTGATAACGCGTGCCGTAATCGGCGAGGATGGTCACGATCGTTTTCCCGGGGCCGAGATCCTTAGCCAATCTGATAGCGCCGGCGATATTGATGCCGGAGGAACCTCCAAGGCAGAGGCCTTCGTGTTCGAGGAGTTCGAAGATGATCGGTAGCGCTTCCTCGTCGGGAATGAGATAGGCCTTGTCGACCTTGAGTCCGTCGATGATCGGGGTCACGCGACCGAGGCCGATGCCTTCGGTGATCGAGCCGCCTTCGGTCGCTTTTGGCTGGCCGTCTTTGAACAAGTGATACATCGCCGCGCCGCGCGGATCGGCCACGCCAATCGCGATGTCATTTTTCTTTTCACGCAGAAAACTTGAAGCGCCGGCAATAGTGCCGCCGGTACCAATGGCACAAATAAATCCGTCGATGCGGCCGTCGCACTGCTGCCAGATTTCCGGACCGGTCGATTCGTAGTGGGCCTTGCGATTGTCCAGGTTGTTCCATTGATCAGCGAAAATAACGCCGTTCTTTTCAGTTTGTTTGAGTTGCTCGGCAAGACGGCGCCCGACGTGTTGATAATTGTTCGGATTTGAAAAGGGAGCAGCGGGAACTTCGACCAGTTCGGCTCCGCATAGCCGCAACATGTCTTTCTTCTCTTGGCTTTGCGTATCCGGCATTACGATCAGCGTGCGGTAACCCCGCGCATTGGCCACCAACGCCAGCCCAATACCTGTGTTGCCGGCGGTCGCTTCAACGACCAGGCCACCAGGACGCAATTCGCCCCGTTTCTCTGCTTCCAGGATCATCTGCCGACCCGCGCGATCCTTCACCGATCCGCCGGGGTTCATGAACTCGGCCTTGCCCAAGATGGTGCACCCGGTCGCCGCGGAGGCCCGCTTAAGTTTAATGAGTGGCGTATGGCCAATGGCCTCGATAATGCCGTCGCGGATATTCATGCCCGGTTCCGGGTGAGGTGGGGCCTTTGAACCTAATGGACCCCCAAATCCGCCACAAGACCAGCCAAAACACCGACGGCATCGGCATTACATTCGATTTTCTCTCGTTTCAGGCCGGGTTAACTGTTCGCGGTTTGGAAACCTCTTCGAAACCATAGCGGCGCATTGGGACGGCGCTTCTGAATGCGTTCATCAGTTTTTTCCAACGGGCGACTAATTGTAACGGTCGGCCTTCAATTCAGATCTCGGGCCCCCGGCGGACTGGCTAATCGACCGATGACCCTCGACGTCCACACGCTGTTCCTGGTGACGATTTATGTCGAGGCCATCCTTGGCCTCCTGCTTCTTTTCGTCTGGGCCCAGAATATGGCGCTCCGCGCCGTTTGCTGGTGGGGTTTCGCCCACTTGGTTCGACTTTCCTCGATTGGCCTGTTCGGGATGTACGGGGAGTGGCCCGATCTTATAACCATCGATCTCGCGAACGCTTTGTTGTTCTCCGCCTTCGCCATGACATGGACAGGCGCGCGCGTATTCGATGGCCGTCCTGTCGAGCCGGTCTACCTGGTAACCGGCGCCGTGCTCTGGTTGCTGATCTGCCGGCTTCCGATGTTGGCCGAAAATATCGAGACGCGCTCGCTGATCGCCTCGGGCATTATCACTGGTTACATCTGGCTGACAGCCTTCGAATTCTGGCGTGGCCGCGACGAAGCATTGGTCTCGCGCTGGCCAGCGATCGTTATGCTGTTCGCCCATGGTGCGTTGTTTCTGTTGCGCACGCCGATGGTCGGATTGTTGCGATCGGGAACGAACGACAGCGTGTTCGACAGCGTCTGGATGACGGTCCTCAGCTTCGAAGCGCTGCTATTCACGATTTCAACCGCCTTCATCCTGCTCGCGATGGCAAAGGAACGCACAGAACTGCGCCATCGCACCGCTGCGATGGTCGACCCGCTCACTGGGATCGCCAACCGGCGCTCTTTCTTGCTGGATGCTTCGCTGCTTGCCAAGCGCCACATTGGAAATCCGCGACCGGTCGCGGTTCTGCAAATTGACCTCGACCACTTCAAGTCGATCAACGATCGGTTTGGTCACGCGCTAGGCGATCGAGTGCTGGAAATATTCTCAGAGGCTGCGCGCAAATCCATGCGCGGGTCGGACCTGATTGGACAACTCGGTGGGGAGGAATTCGCTGCGATACTGATCGACACCAGCCGCGAAAAAGCGGTTGCCGTGGCCGAGCGGATTCGCGAGACCTTCGCGCAGATGGCGCTGGACGTCGACGGATGTCCGGTCTGCGCAACCGTCAGTATTGGGCTCGTACATTCGCTGGGGCCGACACTTGATGTGCCGGAGTTGTTAGCGCAGGCCGATCATGCGCTCTACCACGCCAAGGAGCGCGGACGTGACCGCGTCGAGATTGCTTCGCTCGAAACGTTGGTCGAGCGGAGGGAGGAGGGCAAAGCCTCCACCAGCGCGGCAGCCGCAAATACGGCCAAAACCGCCGCCTAAGCCACGAAAATGGGCATTCCCCATTCCGCAGCGAACATTGCCAAACCGATTTTGCAGATCACTGCACAAATTTGCGCCTGACGACAGGCCGTGACGTGCTGCCGCGGCGTTCCCGATTGACCAACGGCTTCGAATTAGGTCAGTTTAGCCCGCGTGGGCCGAAGAGCGAGCCTGCGGAATAGTGGGATTCCAAAACAATTCAAGGATCTAGGAGGATGAGATGCGTATGATTGGCTGGCTTGGAGTAGCCGCCTTGGCTTTTACGGTGGGCGGAGCTGCCCAGGCTGAGACCATCAAGATTGGCGTCGTACTTCCGTTTAGCGGAGCGAATGCTGACCTCGGTCATCAGGTCGACAAGGCATTCGATCTTTACGTCAAACTACACGCTAAGGACATCGCGCCGAACACGGTCGAACTGATCAAGCGCGACGAAGGTCCGCCGACCGGCGCAAACGCCAAGACGGTTGCCACCGAACTCGTCACCAACGACAAAGTGAACATCCTGGCTGGCTTCGTGTTCTCACCGTCGGCGATCGCGCTTGCGCCTGTGGTGACTTAAGCCAAAGTGCCAATGATTATCGCCAATGCCGGCACTGCCTGGATCACCAATCTGTCGCCTTACATTGCGCGACTATCGTTCAGCATGTGGCATCACGCCTATCCGATGGGCGCTTATGCGTTCAATAAGGTCGGTTGCAAGACTGCAGCGCTGGCCTACACCGATTTCCCACCGGGCAAGGATTCGACCGAAGCGTTCAAGACCGGCTTTGAAAAGGCCGGTGGCAAGATAACCGACTCAATTCCGATGGGCAGCCCGGTACAGGTGCCGGACTTCACGCCATTCTTCCAGAAGATCAAGGATGCAAAGCCGGATTGCATGTACGTGTTCATTCCGTCGGGCGCACATGCGGCCGGCGTGATGAAGACCTATGGCGAACTCGGTATGCGTAAGGCCGGCGTCAAGCTCATCGGTCCGATGGACCTCGTTCCCGACAACAAGTTGCAGGACATGGGTGATGCCGCCATCGGTACCATCGTGATGGGCAACTATGCGGTCGATCTCGATAACGCCGACAACAAGGCCTTCAACAAGGCATGGCACGAAGCTTACGGCAAGGACTCCTATCCGGACTTCATGTCGGCGGCCGGCTGGGACACCATGCACGCGATCTTCGATTCCATCAAAAAGCTCAACGGCAAAGTCGATGACGGCTCTAAGGTGATCGACACCATGAAGGGCTGGTCCGCTAACGGTCCGCGCGGCCACGTCAGCATCGATGCTGCGACTTGCGACATCGTGCAGGACGAGAATGCTATGGAAGTCATTCGCAAGCCGGATGGTAAGCTCGGAATGAAAGTTCTGGGCACCACCAAAGCGGTTAAGGACGAATGCAAGGAACAGAAAATCGGCCGTTGCGGCACATAAGCGTCTGACTTCTGTTTGACAGCGATCGGCGCCGCCGCGCATAAAGACGCGGCGGCGTTTTCTTCAACACGGGGTGGGGCTCGTGCCGCATGTCGCGATCGTAGCCGTAAGCATTCTGTTCGACGGCTTGGCTTACGCCATGTTCCTTTTCATCACCTCCGTTGGCCTTTCGGTCACGATGGGGCTGATGGGGTTCGTGAACCTGGCGCATGGCGCTTTTGCCATGGCTGGCGGCTATCTGGTCGTCACGTTCACGCGCACGCTTGGCCTCGGCTTCGTTCCGTCGCTCATCCTCGCCGCGGTGGTCGTTGGTGCGGCAAGTGTCGTGTTTGAGCGTGGCCTCTACCGCCGACTCTACAAGTCCACCGACTTGGAGCAGGTGCTGCTCACGATTGGCCTGGCGTTCATGGCGATCGCCACTGCCACTTATTTCTACGGGCCGATTCCGAAGTCGGTGCCGCTACCGGAATGGCTGCAAGGTGACGTCAATCTTGGTTTTCGCTATTTCCCGAGTTATCGCGCATTCCTGATCGTGCTCGGTGCCGCGTTGATTGCCGTGCTTTGGTACGCGTTCGAGCGCACCAATATCGGCGCCAAGATCCGTGCCGCGGTGGACAATCGGCGCATGGCTGAATCGGTCGGCATCAATGTTGATCGGTTATTTACTCTCACATTCGCTGTCGGCTCGGGGCTTGCCGCGCTCGGCGGCGGCCTTGCCATTCAACTGTTTGGCCTTTCGCCCAGTTTCGCGGTGCTCTATCTGGTCCTGTTCCTGATCGTCGTTGCAGTCGGCGGACTGGGCAGTCTGAAGGGTACGTTGCTTGCGGCACTGGTGCTCGGCGTTTTTGACACTGCCGGCAAGTACCTGCTCGCCGATGCCGGCGGGTTCTTCATTTACGCCGTTACGGTCGTCGTCCTCCTCATTAAGCCGGCGGGGTTCTATGGCCGCGAGTGATACATTGAAGGCGACCGATCGCGGGCAGGTGCGCGAGCGCGCGGCAGAATATCTGCTCAATCGCCACCGCTTCCGCGCGACGGAGGCATTGCCCTGGCTGATCGCGATCGCCGTTTATTTCATTTTTCCCGACCGCCTGACTTTCGGCAGCCAGGTACTGGTCATGGTGATGTTTGCGCTCTCACTGGACCTGATCCTTGGCTACGCCGGGATTGTGACGCTCGGGCACGCAGCATTCTTTGGCATCGGTGCATATACGGTCGGGCTCGCGGCCGCACGCTTACAATGGACCGAGCCGATCAGCGGATTGTTTGCAGCTGCAATCGTGTCCGGTTTCGTCGGCTTCATCACCGGCTGGTTTCTGCTGCGCTATCGTGGCCTCACATTGCTGATGCTGACCCTTGCTACCGCCATCATGCTGCAGGAGGCAGGCAATCTGCGTTCGGACCTTTCCGGCGGCTATGACGGGTTGCCGGGGCTCACCTTCAAGCCATTGTTGGGCTTGTTCGACTACGACCTCTATGGGCACACGTATTATTTGTACGCGCTCGCAGCGCTTGCAGTTGTTTTCTATTTCGTTCGCAGGATCGTCTATTCACCTTTCGGGCAGGCGCTCACGGGCATCCGAGAGAATGTGCGGCGCATGCATGCAATCGGTTCTCCGGTGCATCTGCGATTGGTGACGGTCTACACCATTGCTGCGGCAGTCGCGGGCGTTGCGGGCGCGCTTTTCACGCAAACCAATGCATACGTCACATTGACGGTGTTCGATTTCGACAATTCCGCGAAGGTCATGGTCATGTTGATCCTTGGCGGAACGGGGCGACTTTATGGCGCGTTCGTCGGCGCTGCGGTTTACATGGTGCTTGAGGATTATTTCTCGAAATTAAGCCCGACTTTCTGGCAATTCGGCATTGGCCTGCTGTTGGTATTGGCGGTGCTGTTTGCGCGCAGGGGTGTGCTCGGGCTGTTCGAGAACGCAGGCAGCTACCTGACCGAAAGGAAAAAGAAGTGACGGCAGCGCTGCAGGTCGAGGGATTAAACCGGGCCTTTGGTGCGCTGCCCGTCACTCGCGACGTCAGCCTGACGCTCGAACGCGGCGCACGTTGCGCACTGATTGGTCCAAATGGAGCGGGCAAGACAACTCTGGTGAACCTGATTACCGGGGCGCTCAAACCGCAGTCAGGGCGCGTGCTGCTGAACGGCGACGATATCACCGCGACCAGCCAGGCCGACCGTGCACGGCGCGGACTCGCGCGCACGTTCCAGATCAACCAACTATTCCGCGGCCTCACGGTCCTGGAAAATCTCTGTATGACGATCGGCGAGCGGGATGGCCATTGCAACAATCTCTGGCGTTCTGCCGGATCGAGGCGCGGCGTAATCGATGAGGCGCTGGATCATCTTGATTCCCTGCGCTTGACAGACGACGCGCTCAAATTGGTGCGCGAACTGCCTTATGGCCGTCAGCGCCTGGTGGAAATTGCCATCGCGTTGGCGCAAAAGCCGCGCGTACTTCTGCTCGACGAGCCGGCGGCCGGCGTGCCGTCCTCCGAAAGTCATCTTATTCTCGATGTGGTGGCGGCGCTCGATCCTGATATCGCGGTGCTGATCATCGAGCATGACATGGACGTGGTGTTCCGTTTTGCCAAAGAGATCACTGTTCTGGTCCAGGGCGCGGTATTCACACAGGGCACCCCCGACGAAATTATGAATAACGAGCAGGTGAGGGCGGTCTATCTCGGACAGGAAGACCACCGCGGAGGCCGCCATGGTTGAGGCAAACGTGGGTGACCGCGCGCTTGAGCTCGACAACGTCCGCGCTGGCTACGGCGAGACGGTGGTGCTTGAGGATATTCGTTTCGCGCTCGGTTCGAGCGAAACGGTGTCGATCATCGGACGCAACGGTGTTGGAAAAACCACTTTGCTCGCAACCATTATGGGGCACACGACGCTGCATGGTGGCCGCATATCGCTGCATGGGAAAGATGTTTCCGCGCTCCCCACGTATCGCCGCGTCACATCGGGGCTTGGTTACGTACCGCAGGAGCGCGAGATTTTCCCTTCACTCACAGTGCGTGAAAATCTGGAAGTCGCGGCCCGGCCGGGACCGTGGACCATGACGACAGTGTTCGAGCTCTTTCCGCGGCTAGGCGAACGCGCAGCCAATCGCGGCAATCAGTTATCGGGCGGTGAGCAGCAGATGTTGGCGATCGGTCGCGCGCTGATCGGCAACCCGACTGTTCTGCTGATGGACGAGCCGTCGGAGGGCCTCGCGCCGGTCATCGTCGAGGAACTGGCGCGTGCGGTGAAACGCCTGACGCAGGCCGGCGGTCTCGCTACGGTATTGGTCGAACAAAATTCGCGACTTGCTCTCGATATTGCTTCGCGTGCGGTAGTGATGGACCGCGGCCGGATCGTTTATGACGGGCCGAGTGCGGCATTGCGCAACGACCCGGCCAAGCTTGAGCAACTGATCGGCGTTGTAAAAGCCTAGTTCATAAGATTGGGGCGCTGCCCACACCGGCGTATCAGGCGCGCATATTGAACATGCATTGCCTTCCGCGCGCGCCACGGGCATAGAGCGCGCATGAAACTCAGCAGCAATCGCATTCTAACCACGCATGTCGGCAGCCTGATCCGCCCCCAGGCGTTGCAGGAATTCCTGCGTGCCAAACAGGGGGGCAAGCCATACGATGACAAGGCTTACCAGAAGTGTCTGACTGACTCTGTCGCCGAGGTGGTGCAGGAACAGGCTGGCGCCGGCATCGACGTGGTCAGCGATGGCGAGTTCGGCAAGTCGATCAGCTGGGCGCAATATGCGCTGGAGAGGCTCTCGGGATTCGAACGTCGGCCGATCAAGCAGGAAACCACCAACCCGTTCAAGCGCGGCGCCGATCGCACGAAGTTTTCCGAGTTTTACGCGGAGCTCGACGCCAAGGAAGCGGTTTCGACGACCACCGAGGCTATTTGCGTAAGTCCGATCAAATACACCGGTCAGGCTGAGCTGCAACGCGACATCGATAATTTCAAAGCTGCGCTGAAGAAGGTGAAGGTCGAGGAGGCTTTTCTTCCGGTGGCGGCGCCGGCAAGCGTGATCCCCGACCGCAAGAACGAATATTACAAAACCGATGAAGAGCTGCAGGCCGCCATCGCCGATGCGATGCGCGTCGAATACAAGATGATTGTCGATGCAGGCTTTGTCGTACAGCTCGACGATGCGCGCAGCGCTGTCACGTTTGACCGTATGGTGCCGCCCGCGAGTTTTGCGGACTACCGGCGCTGGCTGTCGCAGCAGGTCGACATCCTAAATCACGCCATTGCCGGCTTACCCGCCGATCGGATTCGTTATCACGTGTGCTGGGGCAGCTGGCCTGGCCCTCACACGAGCGATGTACCGCTCAAAGACATCGTCGACCTCATCTTGAAGGTGAAAGTAGGTGCCTACGTCATCGAAGGCGCAAATCCGCGCCATGAGCACGAATGGCAGGTCTGGAAAGATGCCAAGCTTGGCTCTGGCCAGGTGCTTATTCCCGGCGTCATCAGCCATGCAACAAATGTCGTTGAGCATCCGGAGCTGGTCGCTGAACGAATTGTGCGGCTTGCACGCATCATTGGGCGGGAGAATATCATCGCCGGCACGGACTGCGGTTTTGCCCAGGGGCCGTTCTATCGCCGCGTGCACCCCTCCGTTATGTGGGCAAAGTTGCAGGCGCTTAGCGAAGGCGCCCGGATTGCGAGCAAGGAGCTTTGGTAGTCTTTAAGTTGCGTACAATCCGGCGCAAAAACCGAATTCCACTTTTCGGGCTCATGGGCTAGGCTTCGCCCGTCGACGGAAGCCGGAGAAGTGACCATGAACGTCAACGCGCAGCCTGCCAGCGGCCTCGCAATTCCCTTTGATCATCAACGCCTCGATCGGCTGATGGACGAGGCCGGCATTGACTTGGTCATCGCGACCTCCAAGCACAACGCGCAATACCTACTTGGCGGCCATCGCGCGGATTTCTTCGACTATATGGATGCAACGGGAGTTACCCGGTACTTGCCTGTCTTTGTCTATCCCAAGGGCAAACCAGAAAAGTCCGCTTATGTTGGCCATCGCCTGGAGAAATTTCAGCGCGAAGTGAAGCCGATGTGGACGCCGGAGACGCAAACCTCGTCCGCCGGTTCCGTCGATGCCATGCAGAAGGCGATTGACCATATCCGCAAAGCCGGCCTCAAGCCGAAACGCATCGGCGTTGAGTTCGGATTTCTTCCTTATGATTCTTCGCTGGTGCTGCGCAGCGCATTTCCGGATGCGGAATGGGTGGATGCGCTTTTTGTGCTGGAGCGCCAGCGCGCAAAGAAATCACCCGAAGAATTGAAATTGCTAAAATTCGCGTCGGAGGCGGTCATCGACTCGATGATATCAGTAATCGCCTCGAGCAAGGCTGGCGTTACCAAGGATGATGTGGTCGAGGCGTTGCGCCGCGAGGAGACAAATCGTGGCCTGACCTTTGAGTACTGTCTGATTACCGCCGGGACCAGCTTCAATCGCGCGCCATCCGATCAGAAATGGGGGAAAGGCGACATCATGTCGATCGATAGCGGTGGCAACTATCACGGCTATATCGGCGATGTTTGTCGCATGGCGATCCAGGGTAAGCCCGATTCCGAGCTCGAAGATTTGCTCGCCGAAATCGAAAGCATCCAGCGTGCGGCGATGAAACCGGTGCGCGCCGGCGCTCTCGGCAAGGAAATCTATGCGGCCGGCGAACCGCTGCGCGCAAAATCAAAGCACCACAATCATCTCGATTTTCTCGCCCACGGCATGGGTATGGTGAGCCACGAAGCGCCGCGTCTAACCGATCACGGACCAGTGCCTTATCCTGCCGAATATGCCGAGCAACCGCTGGAAGCCGGCATGGTCGTGTCGGTGGAAACCACGCTCATGCATCCCGTGCGCGGCTTTATAAAATTGGAAGACACGATGGTGGTCACAGACCGCGGCCATGAGATCTATGGCGAAGGCGCGCGCGGCTGGAACCAGGCGGGAACGGCCTAGCGCTTGGCATCCATTTGTGCGGCGAGCGCGCTGAGCGTCTTGGAAATCTGCACAGGGTAGTCGGGGCCAGCTTCTAGTTTTTGTAGCGGCTCTGGCAAGCGCGCAAGATCGTGCGCCGCGCGCTCGCGAATTTGTGTGAGCGTCTGTACGGGTGTGACGCGTTTGCCTGCGCGCATCACCTGCGTGATCAAAGGTTCGCCGGGCGATGTGTCGCTTTCGATGGTCAGGATGTCGCCCCGCATATATCCATCGGGACCGTAGGCGCGCCAGACCTGTTTTCGTCCGGGCCAGGTAACTTTGCCCTCGGAAAGTTTGCGCCGTGGCGTGCCGGCATATTCCTGTAGCTTGTAAGCGCAATCGAGTGCCGGCGCATCGATCGAGGCATCGAGATTGACGCCGATACCGAAACCGTCGATCGGCGCCTTTGCTTTGGCCATTGCCTGCAACACATCCTCGTTAATGCCGCCGCTCACGAGGATAATCACGTCCTTGAGACCACCGGCATCGAGAATGTCACGCACCTTTTTCGCCATTGCAGTCAGATCACCGCTGTCGATACGCACGCCACGGATTGCAATGCCGTCGGCTTTCAGTTTTGGTGCCAATTCCACCACTTTGCGCGCCCCGGCTTCTGTGTTGTAGGTGTCGATTAACAGGATCACGCCTTCGGGCCGCGCGCGTGCGAAATTCTCGAATGCGGTCATCTCGTTGTCGTGCACCTGCACGAAAGAGTGCGCCATGGTGCCGACCACCGGAATGCCATAGCGCTCGCCCGCGAGCACATTCGCCGCACCTGCAAAGCCGGCGATATAACTCGCGCGTGCCGAAAAAAGTCCAGCCTCGGCGCCATGCGCGGTGCGCAATCCGAAATCCGAGAGAATTTTTCCAGGTGCGGCGAGGACCATACGCGCCGCTTTCGACGCGATGAGCGTTTGATAGTGCATAATGTTGATGAGCCGCGTCTCGACCAGCTGCGCCATTGGCAGCGGCGCGGTAATGCGGATGAGCGGCTCATTTGGAAAACAGACTGTGCCTTCCGCAATCGCATGGACATCGCCGGTGAAACGGAAGTTGGCGAGGTAGTCGATGAGATTGCTGCGGAAGCGTCGCGTGCTTTTCAACCAGTCGATTTCGGCGCCGGAGAACTGCAGCGTTTCAAGATAGATGAGTGCGTCTTCGAGACCGGCCGCAACCAGAAAGCCGCGCCGGGGCGGCAACCGTCGCACGAAAAATTCGAAGACAGCCTCCTTGTTCTCATCTTGATCCAGATAGGCCTGGATCATGTTGAGTTCGTAGAGGTCGGTCGTGAGCGGGCTGGTGGGAGGTGTCATGGTGCCTTGCGCGCGGCAGGCTGTGTTTAATGGGGAAAGCGTAGCGCGCGGACCGGCGTGCGTCGATGACGGATAATGTGTGGCTCCCTGGGCTGGGATCGAACCAGCGACATTTCGATTAACAGTCGAACGCTCTACCGCTGAGCTACCAGGGAACAGGCGATACCTTACGCAACGGGGCCTATAACAAAGCTGTCCGGCTTTGCAAAGCACGTTCGGGCCGCCGGATTCGGCCCTTTGCTTACCGAAATCCTAGAGATTGGAAGTGGAGGCCACGCCCGGAATTGAACCGGGGTACGCGGATTTGCAGTCCGCTGCGTAACCACTCCGCCACGTGGCCAATTGAGGAAAAATGGGCGTCGGGTTCGGCCCCAAGCCTATATAGGAGCGAAAGCCTCACGACAATCGCAAGCCGAACCTTGCGTTTTGAGCCCCATTGCCTCACAAGAACTCGCTTTCCGACCGTTCTTAACGTCGAGGACTGCGATGACCGATTTCGCTGTGGCGCGCCATCATATGGTGGATGGCCAGGTCCGCACCGCCGATGTCACCGACCTGCGCATTCTGTCGGCCATGCTCGAAATTCCGCGCGAGAAATTCGTCCCTCCGGCGTCAGCCGGTCTCGCGTATCTCGATTGCGATCTGCCCGTCGACGATAAGGGCGCCCGGCGCCTGCTTAAGCCGATGGTGCTTGCGAAGTTGATTCACGCGGCCGACCTCGCGTCCAGCGATCGTGTTCTGGATGTCGGGTGCGCTACAGGATACGGCGCTGCGCTGCTTGCCCGGATCGCTACTGAGGTGGTCGCGCTCGAACAGGATGCGGCGCTTGCTCAGGCGGCGCGTGCGGCACTGGCCTCGCAGTCCAACGTAAAAGTGGTAAGCGGGCCGTTGACCGGTGGTTGGCCGCAAGGTGGCCCCTACGACGTGATTTTCTCGAGGGTGCAACCGAGATCGAGCCTTTGGCTTTCCTTCGCCAGCTTAAGGACGGCGGGCGGCTGGTCTGCGTCCTTGGCAGCGGTCCTGCCTCTAAGGCGATGCTTTACTGCCGGAGCGGTGAAGAACTTGGCGGTCGGGCGATTTTCGATGCCAGTGCGGCTTTGTTACCGGGCTTTGCGAAAATACCGGCTTTCGCCTTCTGATATCGGGCTTTTCCTGGCGTTGCGGAAATACCCCAGTTCTTCAGTAATTTACGGGGGGTACCCCTGAGGGGGTTTTAACGCCGGGCGGGGGCGCATATGGTCCCGGTTCGTTGCGACGGCGCGAATCTGGCACCATGCTGGTCGCGTTTGGGACGGGATTTGGGGATGGCGGGTTGGGGTCCTAGCAGTTTGGCGCGGGTGCTGGCGGTAGGCACGATCGCGTGTGCTGCAACGCCATTCGCGCCGCTATCAGTGCGGGCGGATACGCTCGAAGGGGCGCTGGTCCAGGCGTATCAGAACAATCCCTCGCTCAATGCGCAGCGCGCGGCGGTTCGGGCGACCGATGAAGGCGTACCGCAGGCTTTGTCGGGCTACCGTCCGAAGGTGACGGTCGGCGGCACCATCGGCCAGCAATATTCGGACACGACGACGCGGTCCTCGACCACCAACGCGACCTATTCGCAGTTGTCGGGCAACATGACTCCGAACAGCTACGGCATCACGGCGACGCAGACGCTGTACAATGGTTTTCAGACCTCCAACAAAACCCGGCAGGCCGAGAGCCAGGTGCAGGCCGCGCGCGAGTCCTTGCGGATAAGCGAGCAGGCCGTGCTGCTCAGCGCGGTGACGGCCTACATGAACCTGTTGCGCGATGGCGCGATCCTCGATCTGCAACGGCGCAACGTCGAGGTGTTGCAGGAGCAGCTGCGCCAGACGCGCGACCGTTTCAATGTCGGCGAGGTGACGCGCACGGACGTTGCACAATCGGAATCGCGGCTGGCCTCCGGGCGCTCGCAAGTGCTCAGTGCGGAGGCGATCTACAAGGCGTCGGTGGCAACGTATCGCCAGGTGATCGGGGTTGAACCGGGCAAGCTCACGCCCGGCTCACCGGTTGACCGGTTCTCGCCGCACGATTTGCCGCAGTCGGTTGGACTTGCCACCGCAACCCATCCGCAGGTGACCAACGCGCAATACAATGTCGATGCCGCGCTGTTGCAGGTGAAGGTTGCGGAAGGCGCGCTTTATCCGACGCTGTCGGTGCAGGGCAACGTGCAGCAGAGCAACGAGAGCAGTCTGCTCCAGCTCAAGACCTTCAACGCCGCGGTGCTGGGCCAGCTCAGCGTGCCGATCTACCAGGGTGGCGCGGAATATTCCTTGATCCGCCAGGCCAAGGAGACGCTGGGACAGCAGCGGCTTAATCTCGACGTTGCGCGCGACCAGGTGCGCCAGAATGTGGTGCAGTCGTGGGGCCAGCTCGATGCCGCCAAGGCCAATATCGATGCGACCCAGTCGCAGGTGCAGGCCTCCGAGATTGCACTTAACGGCGTGCGTGAAGAAGCCCGCGTTGGCCAGCGCACCACGCTCGACGTCCTCAACGCCCAGCAGGAACTGGTGAATGCGCGCGTGGCGCTGGTGAGCGCCCAGCGCGACCGCGTGGTTGCATCTTACACACTGCTCGCCTCGGTTGGCCGCCTGTCGCCGCAGGTGCTTGCCTTGCGGGTGCCGGTCTACGACTTCAACGTGCACTACCAGCAGGTCCGCGATACCTGGGCCGGCGTCCGAACCCCCGACGGGCGCTGATTCGAATCGCGCCGCCGCGTCAGCGACGCTCATGTCCACAGTTCAATGCGTGTTCTCGAATTTCCGGCTGCCATACCGGCATGCCTCTAGCGTATAAATGATATGCGATAACGATTCGCGCGGGTGAGAGCTTAGCTATCGTCGCGCGGAACGTAGGGAGTGTGTCGGGATTTTCACGGAATGACGCAGGCTGCGAAGGCGCAAGAGCCCTCAATGGAGGAAATCCTTGCCTCCATTCGGCGTATCATTGCTGACGATGACGTCGGCAAACCGGCTAAGGCGCCAGAAACGGCTGCACCGGCGAAGCCATCGGCCGCGGTCGCTGTTCCCAGCCGGCCGGCTCCGTCGCCAGCCGCAGCGGCAAAACCAGTTGCGCCGCCGGCAGCACCTCCGAAGCCCGCTGCGCCGCCGCCGGTTGCGGCTGCCAACAGCCAGGATGAGATAGACGCCATGCTGGCAGAACTCGATGGGCCACCAAAAGCCACGCCGAAGCCTGCAGAGTTCGGCAGCGCCGCCCGCGGCAGAAGTCCTCGATCTGACCGAAGCGATGACGGCGCCAACGCCACCACCGGGACCGGCACCCAGTTTCCGCACGATCGATGGCGCGTCCGATGTGGTGTTCACCACGAGACCAGAGCCTGCGCCCGACCGCGCGTTGATCTCGAGCGAAACGATTGCGGCGGTCGACAGCGCGTTCAATTCGCTTGCGCACACGGTGATTGGGCAGAACGCGCGTACGCTCGAGGATCTGGTGCGGGAGATGCTACGGCCGATGCTCAAGTCCTGGCTCGACGACAATCTGCCGGGCATGGTTGAACGCATCGTGCGCGCCGAGATCGAGCGCGTGTCACGCGGCAGGCCCTAAGGCCCGTCATCTTTCTCAAACTGTTTCGTCGCGCCGGCGCTTGAGTTCGTGCGCGAACCACAGCGCAAGTGTCAGCAGGCCCACCGCCGCGATCAGGAACACCGGCACGCCGCTAAATCGGTCGAAGATAACGCTATTGGCCGCGACGCCGACGGTCTGTCCGAGATAGAGTGCAGACGAGAAAATTGCGACAGCGGTTCCGCGTGCTTCAGGCACCATTTGCGTAGCGTTGGTCTGCAATGTGTTGTGCAGCATGTAGAAGCCCAGGCCAATGGCGGTAATGGCGAATGGTGCAAAGTAGGCATGCGGCGCAAGCGCCAAAGCAGTATAGGCAAGCCCGAGCACAATGCCGCCGCCGGCGGCCAGCTTGATCTGGCCAAGCCGGTTGACCAGCACGCGCACCGACAGACTGTATAGCAAACCGCCAATTGCAAAAGCGCCGACGAACAGGCCGACGAGCGTGAAGCTGACACCCAAGCGCAGGTGCAAATCGGCACCGACATAAGTGAACGCCCCGAACATCAAACAGCTTTCGAGAAACGCCAGGACGATTAGCGTACGCGCCCAGGATGAACGCAGCACCGTGGAATAGTCGGCGATGAAACCGCGACCTGGTTGCGCCGTGATGTGACGCGCATGTGTAATCGGATTGCGCAGCAGCTCGTACCATAAGCCCGCAGTTGCTACTGCGAGCAGGCCCGCGAGCAGGAAAAACACATTGCGCCAACCGAACCAATCACCCAGCACGCCGCCGGCTGCTTGACCGAAAAGCTGACCGAGGATTTGCCCCGACAGGAAGCGTCCGATCACCTGCTGCCGGCGTTCGTAAGGGATGACATCGCCAACGAAGGCCAGAGCGAGCGGGATGATCCAGCCGGTCGCAAGTCCGCTCCCGAGCCGTGCTGCGATCAACACCGGCAGCGAGGGGGCAAGCCCGCAGATGGCCACCATCACCGTGGAGCCCGCGGCTGCAAGCGCGATGCAGCGGTACTTTCCGACACGGTCGGCTATCGGCCCGATCACTAGCTGAACCGAACCGTGGGCCAGCAAATAGACCGTCACGACGATCGAGGTGGCCCCGACCGTAACGCCGAGGTCGGCCGCGATCTGCGGCAAAAGCGAATCCGTAACCCGTACCATCGCCTGGGCGGCGAAAGCGGCTATGGCCAGCAGCGTGATGGCGCTGGTCGCGCTGCCACGCGAAACGGGCGGGGTGGGGGGCAAAGTTGACTCCGGCAGGCTCGGCGGGCTTTCTACCGCGCGAGCGATTTCAAGCAAAACGACAATGATCGATAAGACCTACCAGCCTTCGGAGGTCGAGGGCCGCATCTACCGGACCTGGGAGCAGGCGGGCGCCTTCCGCGCCGGCCGGCCTGAGCGCGCCCGTGCCGATGTGTACTCTATCGTCATTCCGCCACCCAACGTCACCGGCTCATTGCATATGGGCCATGCGCTTAACAACACGCTGCAGGACATCCTGTGCCGGTTCGAGCGCATGCGCGGCAAGGACGTGCTGTGGCAGCCGGGCACCGACCACGCCGGCATCGCCACGCAGATGGTGGTCGAGCGGCAGTTGATGGAGCTCCAGCAACCTGGGCGCCGCGAGATGGGGCGCGAAGCCTTCCTCAAGCGCGTGTGGGAGTGGAAGGCGGAGTTGGGCGGCACCATCGTCAATCAACTGAAGCGCCTCGGCGCGTCCTGCGACTGGTCGCGCGAGCGCTTCACGATGGGAAAGGGCGGCGAGCCGAACGACCAAATGGTGCGTGCGGTGATGAAGGCTTTCGTCGATCTTTTTAATGATGGCCTCATCTACAAGGACAAGCGACTGGTCAATTGGGACCCCAAGCTGCTGACTGCGATTTCCGATCTCGAAGTGGTTCAAGTCGAGACCAAAGGCAGCATGTGGCACTTCCGTTACCCGCTGGCCGACGATCCATCGAAATATATCTGCATCGCCACAACCCGTCCGGAAACCATGCTGGGCGACGGCGCCGTGGCGGTGCATCCGGATGACGAGCGCTACAAGCATCTCGTCGGGAAATTGGTTCGTTTGCCTTTGGCCGAGCGCCTGATCCCGGTGATCGCTGACGAGTATCCGGACCCCGAGAAAGGCTCGGGCGCGGTCAAGATCACGGCGGCGCACGACTTCAACGATTTCGAAGTCTGGTATCGGCATCGCGACAAAGATTATTTTAAAAAGCAGCTCAACGGCGGCTTAATCAATCTGTTCACGCCTGAAGCCAAGATGAATGAGAATTGCCCGCCGCAGTATCGTGGACTGGACCGCTACGAAGCACGCAAGCGCATCGTTGCCGATCTGGAAGCGCTCGGCCTGGTCGACAAGATCGAAAAGATTTCGCACGTCGTGCCGCATGGCGACCGCTCGAACGTGGTGGTCGAGCCGTATTTGACCGACCAATGGTATGTGAACGCGAAAGAGCTTGCGAAACCGGCGATTGCCGCGGTGCGCGATGGCAAAACCGTATTCGTCCCGAAGAACTGGGAGGCCACCTACTTCAACTGGATGGAAAACATCCAGCCATGGTGCATCTCGCGACAATTGTGGTGGGGCCACCAGATCCCGGCATGGTACGGACCGGACGGAAAGCCTTTCGTTGCGCTGACTGAAGCCGAGGCACAAAAGGAAGCCGACAAGCACTACGGCAAGGCATCTGCGATCAAGCGCGACGAAGACGTGCTCGACACCTGGTTCTCCTCGGCGTTGTGGCCGTTCTCAACGCTGGGCTGGCCGGACGAAACACCGGAAGTGAAACGTTACTATCCGACCAACACGCTGGTCACCGGCTTCGACATTATCTTCTTTTGGGTCGCGCGCATGATGATGATGGGACTGCACTTTCAAAAGAAGGTGCCGTTCGCCGACGTCTACATCCATCGCCTGGTGCGCGACGCTTCCGGCGCGAAGATGTCGAAGTCGAAAGGCAATGTCGTCGACCCGCTCGGCATTATCGACGACTATGGTGCCGACGCGCTGCGTTTCACACTGGCCCGTGCGGCCGCGCAAGGCCACGATATCCGGCTTGGGCCACAAGATGTCGAGAACAACCGGAATTTCGCGACCAAACTCTGGAACGCCGCGCGCTTTGCCGAAATGAACGGCTGCGCCACCGCCGCCGGCTTCGACCCGAAGTCCGCGAAAGAAACGCTCAACCGCTGGATCGCGCACGAAACCGGGCATGCGGCGCAGGAGATCACCTCGGCAATTGACGCTTACAAATTCAATGACGCGGCGGCCGCAGCCTATCGCTTCGTCTGGAACATCTATTGCGATTGGTATCTGGAATTGGCCAAGCCGGTTCTGCTCGGCCCGGACGGCGATGCGAAGCGCGAAACGCAGGCAGTGGTGGCCTGGGCGCGCGACGAAATTCTGAAAATGCTGCACCCGTTCATGCCGTTCATCACCGAAGAATTGTGGGCGGTGACCGGGCAGCGTCCGCAACTGCTCGCGCTGAGCGAATGGCCGAAAGTTGAAGGTTTGGCTGACGACAAAGCCGAAGCCGAAATTGGCTGGGTGATCGATCTTGTAACGGCGATCCGTTCAATTCGTGCTGAAATGAACATTACGGCTGCGATCCCGGTCGTGCTGGCGGGCGCGTCCAAGGAAACGCAGGCTCGCGCCCAGCGTTGGGCCGAATTCATCAAGCGGTTGGCGCGCATCTCGGAGATTTCGTCGGCCGCGTCTGCGCCGCAGGGTTCGGTGCAACTGGTTGTGCGCGGTGAGGTCGCGGCGTTGCCGCTCATCGGCGTGATCGATCTCGCGGCCGAGCGTGCGCGGCTTTCGAAGGAGATTCAGAAAGCCGACGCCGACATCGCGCGCGTCGATGCGAAACTCGGCAACGCAAATTTTGTCGCGCGCGCGCCTGAAGAGGTTGTTGAAGAAGAGAAGGAAAAACGCGAGGAGGCGGTCGGCCGCAAGGCCAAAATCGCCGAAGCGCTGGAACGCCTCAAGAGCGCGGTATGATCGACCTCAATAACCGCCCGGGCGGCGCGACACTGATCCTCACTGCCAAGAGCGCCAACACGATTCAGTGGTTCGACGCGGGCACGCTCGCGCATCTCGCCGACCTCGATATGCCGGCATCGACCCATGAACTGATCCGCTCGCCCGGCGGCGACAAAATATATGCGTCGGTCTATGGCGGCGGCATCTTCGGCAAGAACAAGGATCCCGACCGCCGCATTGCAGTGATCGACCTCGCTTCAAAATCGCTGGAGCGTACCATCGACGTGGGCGCCAGTATCGCGCCGCACAGCGTCATGATGGATTCGGGCGGCACGCTCTGGTCCACAGGTGAACTCGGCAACGCCGTGCTGGCAATTGATCCCGAAACAGACGAGGTCAATCGCGTCGACATCGGCGGTTCGCCGCATTGGATTGCCGTCAGCCACGCGACGGGAAAGCTGTTTGCGTCATTCAAGACAAAGGAAGCGGTCGCGGTGCTCGACACGGCCTCGCGCAAAGTGGTCGGCACTATTGCCATCCCGCACGGCGCCGAGGGTATTGCGGTGTCGCCGGACGGAGCAACGCTCTTTGTCTGTGCACACTTGAAGGGCGTCGTGCACGTGTTTGATACGCGCACGCATGCGCCACGCAAAACCATTGCTATCGAGGGGGCGCCGGGCGAAGCCAACCAGCTTCGGCGCGTGCGCGTTTCTCCTGATGGGAAATACGTGTGTGCCTCGTCGCACGTGGATAGTTTTGCTGCTGTCTATGACGCGACTACGCTGAAACAGATTGGCGGTTTTGCCACCCCGAAAGCGCCCATGGGATTTGGCTTTGCGGCCGATGGCCAGCGCGCGTTCCTTTGTTGTCATGATGCTGCCGTGACGCTCGAGTTCGATATGGCGTCGGCCCGCATCACGCGGCAGTTCCCGACGGCCGCGGGCTGTGAGTTCGTCATCTCTTATTGAGTCAGCATGAGAATATTTCTGGCCGGAGCGGGTGGGGCAATCGGACGGCGACTGGTACCGCTCTTGCTGGCCGCGCGCCACGAGGTCGTCGGCACCACGCGTAGCGCCGATAAGGCAGCGGCCTTGCGCGCGCTCGGCGCGGTGCCGGTCGTCGTCGATGCATTCGACCCGGACGCGCTCGCGCGCGCCGTCAAGGCCGCCGCGCCACAAGTGGTTCTGCACCAGCTCACTGATCTGCCGTTTGCGCCCGGCACGCCGCAATACGAGGAAGGGCTCGTACGTAATGGGCGTTTGCGCATCGAGGGCACGCGTAATCTGGTGGCCGCATCGAAAGCCGCCGGCGTTCGGCGGCTGATCGCGCAAAGCATTGCCTTTGTCTACGCGGCGGGCGATGGCGCACGCGTCGAGTCCGATGCGCTCGCTCTTGCTGCGACAGGTGTACGCAAGCGTACCGTTGACGGTGTCGTCTCGCTTGAAACGGCTACGCTCGGGCTGCCGGAAGGTATCGTGTTGCGATACGGGTATTTGTACGGGCCCGGCACCTGGTTCGAGAGTGGGAAGCGCGACAAACCGGCCTTGCATGTTGATGCCGCGGCGCAGGCGGCCTTTCTGGCGATGAGCAAAGGTGCGCCCGGCATCTATAATATTGCCGAAGACGACGGCGCGGTTTCGAGTGAGAAGGCCAAGCGCGATCTCGGCTTCGATGCGGATTTTCGCATCAAGTCGTGAATGGTTTACTCAAAAACGGCGACCCTTTGAGTCCGTAACGCCAGGGCTTGGCCACAGCCTTGGTGATGCCAATGCGTCTGCCGGTTACGATCTCCGGCACCTCACGGCGCGCTCGCAATTCGAACGGTGCGCGGTCGAGCGGAAATCCGTTGTGCTTGATGGTGACGCCCAGTGCCTCACACAGTTTGCCCGGCCCTGAGCACAGCGCGCGTTCTTCGGGCAGGCCGCGCCGCCGCCGCATCGCCGCCAGGCCTTGTGTCGGCTCAAGCGCGCGGATCAGCACGGCGCTGGCGCTGCCTTTTTCCTCGCACACAAAGTTGATGCACCAGTGGATCCCGTAAGACCGGTAGACATAGACGTAGCCGGCGGGTCCGAACATCACGGCGTTGCGTTCAGTTCGTCCGTTGTATGAGTGCGCCGCCGGGTCGGTGTGGTGATAGGCCTCCAACTCCACGATCACGCCACCCACACCGTCGACCAACAGGGTCGCGCCGATCAATTCGGGTGCGACGTCAAGCACCGGACGATCGAAGAAGTTGCGGCGGAGGTGAGGGAGCGTGCGCATGGCGGTTGGCTTCGCTCCGTTTACCCGGCCACGCGCTCCCGCGAAAGCGTCACCGGTGCCCT
Source organism: uncultured Alphaproteobacteria bacterium (assembly GCA_963810585.1). GTDB lineage: Bacteria > Pseudomonadota > Alphaproteobacteria > Rhizobiales > Xanthobacteraceae > Pseudolabrys. The sequence goes on along the minus strand of CAWENV010000004.1, from coordinate 578,534 downwards.
CTGAAATATTCGGGCTCAGACTATATTCCTAATAAAGCTGCGGTCCCCGAGGGGTGTCTGATCGTTGCTTCCCGCGTGGGTTGGGACGTGTGGCCCCGAAGGCGTCTGGTCATTGCGGGCAATTTCCGGGCGTCCAAGCCCATGCTGGTCAGCAGGCTGGCTTGTCCGGGTCCGCGGACGTCCGGTACGCCTTCGATTTCTGGACGCCGCGGATTTCCTAATCAAATTGCGGGTCTACCCGAAGTCCCGAAAAGAATGCGGTCAATAGACCACGTCCGCCGCTGTGTCCGGCTTGCAACACTTTTAGAACATTTAAGCCATACCACCGGATCGACCACGCCGCGCCGCGATTCGGCCATACCCTTCAACGACATCGAAGGCTGCCAGCCGGGTGATTGCCTCGAAATGCCGGCCAGACAGACCCGGCAATGGTATTCGGGGCGGGCGACGAGAATTATGGAAGCCAAGACCAGTCTGAAGTCGAAACTACCAAGCCGGCACGCCACAGAAGGCCCGGACCGCGCGCCCCATCGCGCCTTTTATTATGCGATGGGTCTGACCACCGAGCAGATCCACCAGCCGTTTGTCGGTGTCGCCACCTGCTGGAATGAAGCCGCACCCTGCAACATTTCGCTGATGCGTCAGGCGCAGGTCGTCAAACGCGGCGTTGCCGCGGGCGGCGCCACGCCGCGCGAATTCTGTACCATCACCGTTACTGACGGCATCGCCATGGGTCATGCCGGCATGAAGTCCTCGCTGCCGTCGCGCGAGGTGATCGCCGACAGTGTCGAACTCACTGTGCGTGGCCATGCTTATGATGCGCTGATCGGCATCGCGGGATGTGACAAGTCGCAGCCCGGGATGATGATGGCGATGTGCCGCCTCAACGTACCGTCGATCTACATTTACGGCGGCTCGATCCTGCCCGGAAAATTCAAAGGTCAGGAAGTCACCATCCAGGACGTTTACGAGGCGGTCGGCAAACATTCGGTCGGGCAGATGTCCGACGAAGATCTCGACACGCTTGAACAGAATGCCTGCCCCTCGGCCGGCGCATGCGGTGCTCAATTTACCGCCAACACCATGGCAACGGTATCGGAGGCCATCGGGCTAGCGCTGCCTTATTCGGCCGGCGCACCGGCGCCTTATGAAATTCGCGACAAGTTTTCCATGCTCGCGGGCGAGATGATCATGGATTTGATCATCAAGAATATTCGCCCGCGAGACATCGTCACCCGCAAAGCCCTTGAGAATGCGGCCGCTGTGGTCGCCGCAACCGGCGGCTCGACCAATGCCGCGTTGCATCTGCCGGCGATCGCGAATGAATGCGGTATCGAGTTCACGCTGTTCGACGTCGCCGAAATCTTTAAAAAGACACCTTATATCGCGGATTTGAAACCGGGCGGCCGTTATGTCGCCAAGGATATGTTCGAAGCTGGCGGTGTGCCACTTTTAATGAAGACACTTCTTGATCACGGCTACATGCACGGCGACTGCTTGACGGTAACCGGCCGTACGATCGCCGAGAACATGAAAAACGTGAAATGGAATCCGCATCAGGACGTCGTGTACCCGGCTGACAAGCCGCTGATGCCGACGGGTGGCGTGGTTGGTCTCAAAGGTAATCTCGCACCCGAAGGCGCGATCGTGAAGGTCGCCGGCATGAAAACGCTCAAGTTCAGTGGCCCGGCGCGTTGTTTTGACGGCGAAGAGGCCTGCTTCGATGCGGTCAAGCATCGCAAGTACAAGGACGGCGATGTCCTGGTGATCCGCTACGAAGGGCCGCGCGGTGGCCCAGGCATGCGCGAGATGCTTTCAACCACTGCGGCACTTTACGGCCAGGGCGCTGGTGAAAAAGTTGCGCTGATTACTGACGGACGTTTCTCCGGCGCAACCCGTGGGTTCTGCGTCGGGCATGTTGGCCCGGAAGCGGCAATTGGCGGCCCGATCGGGTTGATCAATGACGGAGACATCATCGAGATCGATGCGGTCAAAGGCACGCTCGATGTCAAACTTTCCGCCGATGAATTCGCCAAGCGCAAGAGCCAGTGGAAGGCGCGCGAGAGCGAATTCGGGTCTGGTTATTTGTGGAAATACGCTCAGCAGGTCGGGCCTGCGGTCAATGGCGCGGTGACGCATCCGGGCGGGGCGGCTGAGAAAGAGTGCTATGCGGATATTTGAGACCCTCTTGCGTGTTCTGCTGGTCGGCACCGGTCTGTTGGCCGCCGCACCGGCGTTCGCGCTCGATGGCAGCAAAACCGACGGCAGCATGAGCCCGCCGCCGATGACCGCGATGGAGGCATTCCGTTCCGGTGCGCATTGGCTAAAAGAGGGCAACACGGTCAAGGCCGTGAACTCGCTCGAATATGCCGCCGAGAACGGGCACGCTCTGGCGCAGTGGAAACTCGGCCGCATGTACGCCGAAGGCGATGGCGTTGCGCAGAACGATCTCAAGGCGTTTGAGTATTTCCGCCGTATCGCCGACGGCCACGCCGAAGACAATCCGGATACCCCGCAGGCGCGTTTCGTCGCCAATGCCTTCGTCGCGCTTGGCCACTATTATCTTGAGGGTATCCCGAAGACCGAGGTCAAGCCTGATGCCTCGCGCGCGCGCGAGATGTTTGCATACGCCGCGTCATACTTCCGTGATCCCGACGCGCAATATTATCTGGCGCGTCTCTATCTCAACGGCAACGGCGCTCCGCGCGATCCGCGCCAGGCGGCGCGCTGGTTTGGCCTCTCGGCCCAAAAGGGTCAGTGCGAGGCGCAGGCGATGCTTGGGGCCATGCTGTTCGAAGGCGATCATGTGCCGCGGCAAGCCGCGCGTGGACTGATGTGGCTCGCGCTTGCCAAAGACAGCGCGCGCGCCGATCAGGCGTGGATTGCGAAACTTTATGATAGCGCCATGAAGCAGGCGAGCGAGGACGAACGCGCCCTGGCTGCTGTCTATCTCCGCCATTGGCTGGAGACACGGCGCGATTAGACCCGTGTGTTTACGAGTTGGCGTTGATGCGATGGATTGTGCCTGCTTCGGCCGCCGTTTCGCCGAGCAAGCTCGACAGGATGGTCGGATCCGCGCCAGTGCGGATTGTCATGGGCTCGTCGCGCCCGCGGATTGCAACATCCTTTTGCGTCAACGGGTCGCCAGAAATTCCGGCGGTTTTGAAAACGTCCTCTGACACGACGACCGTGCATTCGAGTGTCTTGGTCATGTCCTGCAGGCGCGCGGCAACATTGACGGCGTCGCCGAGTGCGGTGAAAACCGTGCGCTCGCGATAGCCGATGTCGCCAATAATGACATCGCCACCATGAATACCGATGCCGAACCGGATTGGGCGGGGCAGGTCGGCTGCAAATTGATAATTCAAGTGCTCCACGTTGGCGGCAACCATAGCCGCGGCCTTGATCGCCTGGCGACACGCGGTCGCCGGATCGACCTCCAGTCCGAACAAAGCCAGCAGGCCATCACCAATGAACTGATTGGGCTGGCCGCCGGCATTGACCACCGCTTTCGATGCGGCCTCGAGAAACCGGTTGACCAGGAAGATGGCGTCGAACGGCAAGCGTTCCTCGGCGAAGCCGGTGGAGCCGCGCATATCCACGAACATGCTGACGATGTAGCGTTCCGCCCCGAGATTGGCGCGGACGCGGCGCCTAACGAAGTCAGCACCGATAAATGGCGGCAGAATCGGAATGAAGGCAATGTCGGCGACAGGTTTGAGTTGGCAGGCGAGCCGGATCGCAGGGTCGGCGCTGGCGCCCACCCGCTGCAACACGAAAAACTCGCGCCCGGATGGTTTAGGCAAGACGCTGCGGTCACTGATGACACGTATCCGGCAGGTCGAGCAACGCGCGCGGCCGCCACAGACGCTGGCATGCGGTATGTTATAGCGAAAGCTGCCTTCGAGAACGCTCATTCCTTTCGGCACGCGAATCTGACGGTCCGGATAGGAGAAGGTGACCATACCGCCGCGCCGCTCGTTGAGCGATCGGACGCCGCGCGCCGCGAACACAAGCAAAATCAATACACCGTAGCCGAATGGGAAATAAAAGATGATCGCGTCGATGACTTTTCTCTGAGGTAGCGGAAGCGGACTTAGGTTTTCGGCCCGCCATTGCGGTTGAGTTGCGAGCCGAATGACCTCGTGTGCGCCTTGATTGACACCGAGCATGGCGATCGGTGGCAGCAACACAGCACCCGCGAGCAAGAAAGGTGCGGCCCATTTAAAAAATGGCTTCAGCCGCAGCCAAAAATAAATCCCGATGCATGCGTGTGTCCAGGCGACGAGCATGAGCGCGAGCTGCACCCACGGCATGTGCGGCCTCACAACCCAATAGGCGTTCAGCGTGAGTGCGTAATGTGGGACCCGGTCAAACAAAGTACCGGCGAGCCGCACCCCGGCGAAGTGAGTGATGAGCCAAAGCGGAATGCTCAGGCCAAGCAGAAGCTGAGTCAGTTCAATCGCGAAATACCGAAAATGCCTGCGCTGGTAGAGCGCCCATAGGCCAAGAGAAAAATGCGTCGTTGCGGCGCTGTAAAACAGAAACGCTATGATCGGATTGCGCCACCATGCAACATGGTATCCGAGCGCGGTTTCCATGACTTGAAGCGAAATATTGCCAAGGGCGTGGTTGATGAAGTGCGACAGCAGGTAGGAAAACATCACAAGCCCGGTGAACAACCGAACTTCGCGCACGCCGATGCCGCGGAAAAAACTCGAGAGAAGTGTAGTCGTATCTCCGCGCGGGGAGGCCTCGTCGGTCATTGTTGGCGCGGCGAGTGTCATCGATCAATTGAACCAGCGGTTCGCAAAGAGATGCAAGCTACCAGATAGCTTCTTACGTTGCGCGCCGACGAACGTCATCGCGCTTCGATATCCAGATCGACATATACCGGCACGTGGTCGGATGGTTTGTCCCAGCCGCGCACGTGGCGATCGATACCGGTGCCGATCAACAGATCTGCGGCTTGCGGCGACAGCAACAGATGGTCGATACGGATGCCATTATCTTTCGCCCAGGCGCCAGCCTGATAATCCCAGAAGGTGTAGAGGTCTGCCGCGTCACTTGCCGCGCGAACTGCGTCCGTGAGCCCGAGATTGATGAGCGTACGGAATTTCTCTCTGGTTTGCGGCAGGAACAATGCGTCATCTTTCCAGGCTTCGGGGTGACGGGCGTCGGCGGAAGTGGGGATGACGTTATAATCGCCGGCCAAAACCATCGGTTCTTCTAGTTTAAGTCGTTCATGTGAGAACTTAATAAGGCGACTCATCCAATTGAGTTTGTAAGTATATTTGTCGGTATTCGTTGGATTGCCGTTGGGCAGATAGATACTGACGACGCGCAGCACGCCGGCCTTGGTCGATACGATTGCCTCCAGAAAGCGGGCCTGCACGTCTGCATCGTCGCCGATCAGTCCAGGCGCGACCTCGTCGAATGGCAGCTTGGACAGCAGCGCCACACCGTTGAATGTCTTCTGGCCATGCACCGCTACGTTGTAGCCGAGCGCTTCCAACGCCTCACGCGGGAAGGCATCGTCCGTGCACTTGATTTCCTGCAGGCAGACAATGTCGGGCTGCCGTTCTTTGAGCCACGCCTGCAGGTTGTCCATGCGCTGGCGGATTGAGTTGACGTTCCAGGTGGCAATTCGCATGGTTTTGTGGGTCCGGACGGGCAAATAGTGCCTTATTCACCGTGTTTATCTGCAAGCGCAGGTATATGCACTGGTAAACGTTTATATGCTAGGAAAGCCGCAACCGCGGCTACCAAGCTGATGTGAGAAACAAGCCATTCCGCGGATTAGGGAGCGTCCGGGCAGCCGCGCATGAGTCCGGACCGAATATTGCCGATGATCAAGCGAAAGTGGCTCATTGGGGGCGCGGCGCTCGCCCTGATCGCCGTTGTCGCGCTGGTGCGCGGACTCTGGACTACAGACGGCGCTGCCGCCCGCTCGCAAGCCCAGGCACGCATCGTTCCGATCGAGACCGCTGTTGCCGAGCGCAAGAATATGCCGGTGCGCGTGCAATCGCTGGGAACCGTCACGCCGATTGCCGGCGTCGCCATCAAAACGCAAGTCGATACAACGATTACCAGCGTTCAGTTCCGCGACGGCGCGCATGTCGACAAGGGCGAGGTGCTGTTCACGCTCGATTGCCGGCAGATCGAAGCAGACATGAAACGCATCCAGGCCGTGATCGATGGCGCGCAGGGGGCGTTCGAGCAAGCCCAGCGTGACGTCGATCGCTACACAGATCTCGCAGCCAGGAATGCGACGCCGATTGTGACGCTCAACAATGCCCAGACCGCAGTCATTGTGTCGCGCGCGACGGCCGAGTCGAACCGTGCCCAGCTCGAAAATTTGAAAGTCCAACTTAGTTTTTGCACGATCCGTGCGCCAATTTCCGGCCGGATCAGCATGGCCAACGTCAAAGTGGGAAATTTCGTGCGTCAGGCGGATACCTCGGCGATGGCAACCATCAATCAGATGGCGCCGGTCTATGTGACATTTACGGTACCGCAAAAAGTTCTGCCCGATATCCGCAAGGCTCTGGCGGCGGAAACGGCGACCATCGAGGCGATCATTCCGGGCGAAGCGAAGCGCGCCAATGGCCAGGTGACGATGATCGAGAATTCCGTCGACCCATCGACCGGAATGGCAACCGTCCGTGCCACCATGCCAAACGAGCAGGAAGTGCTCTGGCCTGGAACTTTGGTCACCGCCGAGATGACATTGCGGAACGAGCAAGCAGTGGTGGTCCCGTCGAACGCTGTTCAGGTCAGCCAGACTGGCAACTTCGTGTTCGTGGTCGACAATAACGTGGCCAAGGTGCAGCCGGTGAAAGTCGAGCGCACAGTCGGCGAACAATCGGTTATTGCCAGCGGGCTTTCCGGGGGCGAAACCGTGGTCACCGACGGACAATTGCTGCTGTCGAACGGCACGCGCGTCAATCCGCGTAGCCCGAAGGTCGCCGGTAGCTAGTCCATGAATATCTCGGAAACCTGCATTCGCCGGCCGGTATTAACGACGCTGTTGACCGCGTCGTTGATCGTGTTTGGCGCTTTCGCCTACCGGCTCCTGCCGGTGGCTGCATTGCCGGCGGTGGATTTCCCAACGATTCAAATCACCGCGCAATTTCCCGGCGCAAGTCCTGAAACGATGGCGGCCTCGGTTGCTTCGCCGATCGAGCGGCAGCTCTCGACGATTTCCGGCATCTCGTCGATGAACTCTTCGTCTGCGCTTGGTATTTCGCAGATCACCATCCAGTTTGATCTCGGCCGCAATATCGACGGCGCCGCACTTGACGTGCAGACCGCGCTCTCTACGGCGGCGCGTTTGCTGCCAATCGAAATGACGATCCCGCCTTCGTTTCGCAAGGTGAACCCCGGCGACTTCCCGGTGATCTATGTCAGCCTGCGTTCCGACACCATGCCGCTGTCGACAGTTGACGATTATGCCGAGACAGTTCTGGCGCCTCAGATCTCACAATTGCCCGGCGTCGCGCAGGTGCTGGTCTATGGCGCTCAAAAGTTCGCAGTTCGCGTGCAGGTCAACCCGACGGAAGCGGCGGCCCGCAATATTTCACTCGACGACGTGCGCAGCGTCGTCGCTAAGGCCAATTCGAGCACGCCGGTCGGTGTCCTCACCGGGCCGAAACAAAGCGTCACGCTGACAGCCACCAGCGCGATGGAGCACGCGGCCGACTATCGTGATGTCGTCGTGACCTATCGCAACGGAGCGCCGATCAAGCTCAACCAGATTGCCCGCGTAATCGACAGCGTAGAGAACAACAAGATCGCTACCTGGTTCAATGATGCGCGCGCCATAGTGCTCGCCGTCCAGCGTCAGCCCGATGCCAATACCGTCGAGGTCGTGGACCTGGTTCGCGCCAAGCTGCCAGCAATGCGCGCGCAAGTGCCGCCCTCGGTACAGATGGAGCCGCTATTCGACCGTTCCCTCTCAATCCGCGCGGCCGTTGAGGACGTGCAAATAACACTGGCAATCGCCATTTCGCTGGTTGTCATGGTGATTTTCCTGTTCCTGCGGAAGGTTTCGGCCACCATTATTCCTGCGCTTGCCGTGCCGGTGTCGCTGATCGGCACCTGCGCGGCGATGTATGCCTTCGGCTTCTCCATCAACAATATGACCCTGCTGGCGCTCACTTTGTCGGTGGGTTTCGTGGTCGACGATGCCATCGTGATGCTCGAAAATATCGTGCGTCACATCGAAGGCGGCATGCGTCCTTTCGAAGCTGCGCTCAAGGGGTCGCGCGAAATCGGGTTCACGATCGTATCGATCACCTTCTCGCTAATCGCTGTGTTCATTCCGGTGTTGTTGATGGGCGGCATGGTCGGCCGTGTGTTCCGCGAGTTCGCTGTGTCGATTTCTGTGGCGATCATCGTGTCCGGCTTCGTGTCGCTGACACTCACGCCAATGCTGTGCGCGCGTGTGCTGCACGGCCACACGGGCGAGGAAAAGCAAAACGTCGTCCTGCAACAGTTCGAACGTTTGTTCCAATTGATGCTGCGAACTTACGAACGAACGCTCGATCGCGTGCTTGCCTATAAATCGATCATGCTTGGAATAACGCTTGCGACACTTGTCGGGACTATCCTGCTTTACGTCATCGTGCCCAAAGGGTTTTTCCCGACCGAGGACACTGGCTATGTGATCGGCATCACCGAAGGCGCCACCGACGTGTCGTTCCCGCAACTAAGCGTGTTGCAGCGTCAGGTGGCCGACATCGTCCGCGCCGATAAGGCTGTCGCTTATGTGAATTCGACGGTCGGCGCCGGTGGCCCTAATACCGTTGGCAATAGCGGACGCATGCTGGTGGCGCTCAAGCCCCGCAAGGAGCGCGACAGCCAGCCACAGATATTGGCGCGCTTGCGGCAGGCGGCAAATGTCATCCCCGGCATCGCGATTTATTTTCAGCCGATCCAGAACATCAATCTCGGTGGCAAGCTCTCCAAGAGCCAATATCAATACACGCTGCAGTCCAACGACACCGCGACGCTCTATCGCGTGACGCCGCAAATGCGCGAGAAGATTGCCAAGATCGACGGGCTGCTCGACGTTACCACCGACCTCTACGTCACGAACCCGCAAGTAACAATCACGGTCGATCGCGAGAAATCGGCGGTCTACGGGCTGACGGTCGATCAGGTGCGGCAGGAACTGTACAACGCCTTCGGCGCGCGACAGGTCGCTACCATCTATACACCGGTAAACTATTATCAGGTCATTCTTGAGGCCCAGCCGGATTTCCAGGTCGGCCCGGATGATTTGGCGCGCATTTACCTGAAGACATCAAACGGAACCGCAGTGCCGCTGTCAGCGGTGACGCGCTTTGAGCCAACGGTCGGTCCGCTACAGGTCAACCATCAGGGCCAGCAGCCGGCGGTGACGATCTCATTCAATCTCGCACCCGGGTTCTCACTTGGGCAGGCGGTGGATGCGATCCAGAAACTCGAGCGCGAAGAGCGGCTGCCGGCAACCATCACCACCGGCTTCCAGGGGACTGCTCAGGTGTTCCAAGACTCGTTGCGCGGGCAGGGCATTTTGATCCTCGCCGCGATATTCGCCGCTTATGTTGTGCTCGGCATTCTGTACGAGAGCTTTATTCACCCGATCACCATCATCTCTGGCCTGCCCTCGGCCGGCATTGGCGCCATCCTGACACTGATGCTGTTCCGCATGGATCTGTCGGTGATCGCGATGATCGGCATCGTGATGCTGGTCGGCATCGTGAAGAAAAATGCGATTATGATGATCGACTTCGCGATCGAGCGCCGCCGCGTGGGCCTGTCGGCAGACGCTGCGATCCGCGAAGCCGCCATTCTGCGCTTCCGCCCGATTATGATGACGACGTTCGCTGCGATCTTCGGGTCGCTGCCGATTGCGCTCGGCACCGGGGCCGGCGCGGAATTGCGTCAGCCGCTCGGCGTCGCAGTGGTCGGTGGCCTGGTGCTCTCGCAGCTCCTCACGCTCTACATTACACCGGTGATCTACCTCTACCTCGATCGCGTCGACCGGATGATCAAGCGGAAACTCGAGCCACAGCTTGAGGAAGTCAAAGAGGCTCCGCCGGCGGTTGCGGCGGAATAAGCGGTCAGAGTGTGAAGCTGGTGCCGCAGCCGCATGAGGCTTTCGCCTGCGGGTTTTTCACCTTGAACGAAGCGCCAATTAAATCATCGACAAAATCGATCTCTGACCCGGCCATGTAATTGACCGAAACGGGATCGATCAACACGACGGCACCGTTGCGGTCGATCACGAGATCGTCGGCCGCCCTGGCGTGCTCCATGTCGAATTTGTACTGAAAACCGGAGCAGCCGCCGCCTTCCACGCTGACGCGAAGCATGGTTCCGGACGGCTCACCTTTGAGGATTTCGCCGATCCGCCGCGCGGCCCGCTCGCTGACAGTGATACTCGTGGTCATCATTGGCCTTTTCGGGGCCATCCTATTGGCAGATGGCCCAACGGATAGTTAAGTGCGCGGGCCGGTGAGGTCAATGCGGTGCGCGATCCCGAAAACGGTCGCCGGTTTCGGGTAAAATCCTGCGCCAACGATAAGAAGTGCCAATGGCGGTCGAAACAGGGCGCGAACGGGCGGTTTATGCCGCCGATCCGGCGCAGAGCCGGGGTCGGCGTTTCGCCGAACCGACAAGTCCGACCCGCAATGCCTTCCGTCGCGATTGCGATCGCATTATCCATTCGGCCGCATTCCGGCGGCTGGCACACAAGACGCAAGTGTTCGTCTATCACGAAGGCGACCATTACCGGACGCGACTGACCCATACACTCGAAGTCGCACAGATTGCTCGCTCTCTCTCGCGCGCGCTTGGGCTGGACGAGGACCTTGCCGAAGCACTGGCACTCGCGCACGATCTCGGCCATCCGCCGTTCGGCCATGCTGGCGAACGCGCGCTCGACGCGAGTTTGGCCGGGTGTGGCGGCTTCGATCACAATGCGCAGGCTTTACGCATCGTGACGGATCTTGAGCGGCGCTACGCGGCGTTCGACGGGCTCAACCTGAGCTGGGAAACCCTCGAGGGTTTGGTCAAGCACAATGGGCCGCTGGTTGATCGCAAAGGCGGTGCCGTCGGCCGCTATGCCAAAAACGGCGCGCCCAAACCAATCATAGATTATTCCAGGATCCAGGATCTGGAGTTGTGGACTTATGCCAGTGCCGAAGCGCAAGTTGCTGCCTTATCAGATGACATTGCCTATGACGCTCATGACATTGATGATGGCTTGCGCGCCGACCTTTTCACTCTAAGCGATATTGCGGTGGTGCCGCTCGTCGGTGGTATCCTGAACGAAATTGATACGCAGCATCCCGGAATTGAACAGGGGCGGCGCGTCCACGAGACTGTACGCGCTCTCATTACGCGAATGATTGAGGACGTCATTGCCGAGTGCGGTCGCCGCGTTGCGATGCTCAAGCCGAAATCGGCAACCGAAATTCGCGAAGCCTCGCGACCGGTAGTGGGACTTTCGCCGGCCATGGAAAAGGCCGATAGCGACATCAAGGGATTTCTATACCCGCGTATGTATCGCCACGACCGGGTCATGCGCGTCATGGCCGACGCTGAGCGTGTGGTGCGCGATCTGTTCGCGCATTACATGGCAACGCCTGCGGATATGCCGGCGGAATGGAGTGAGGGGATCGCTGCCATCGACACTGCTGCCCGCGCCCACCGCACTGGCGATTATCTCGCGGGGATGACCGACCGATACGCGCTCATCGAGCACGCAAAGTATTTCAAAGAGACTCCGGAATTGCGCTAAAGGTCGCATGCTGCGTGACTTGGGACGACGCGAGAATAGGAAACGTTGATCAGTGAACGTGGCCGCGAATAGTGAAACGGAAGTCGATCTTTTGATCGCGGGCGGCGGCCCAGCCGGCATGACAGCCGCGCTTGTCGCCTCTCTCGAAGGCCTCGACGTACTCTTGTGCGAAAAATCGGATCAGGTTGGGGGTACCGGATCGACTTCGGCCGGCACGCTTTGGATTCCCGGTAATAGTCAAAGCAAAGCAGCCGGCTTTAGCGATAGCGCTGAACAGGCCGACCTCTACCTGAGTGCGCTGATTGGCGAGGCGACCAATCGCGAACTCCGGAGCGCTTTCCTTCGGACCGGGCCGACAGCGATCGACTACCTGGACGCTCGGTCCGAGGTGCAGTTTCTTCCGTGCGGAATACACCCGGACTATCGCAGCAACATGCCGGGCGCTGCTATCGCGGGCCGGGCAATCGTACCTAAGCCGTTCGACGGCCGGTTGCTCGGAACAGAGTTTCGACGGGTTCGTCCCCCAGTTCCGGAGTTCATGGTGTTCGGTGGCATGATGGTTGGCAAAGCCGACATTTCGCGCCTGATCGGACGTTTCGCTTCGATTGGGAATTTTATCTATTCAGCGAAATTATTCGTACGCTATCTCAGCGACAGAATGAAATATACCCGCGGTACACGCCTGATGATGGGCAACGCACTCATCGCGCGCCTGTTCTACAGCCTGGTTAAACGCAAAGTACCGATCCTGTTCGGCACATCGATTGTCGATCTCACTGGCGATCAGTATGGCGTCAAAGGTGCGCGCCTGAAAGTCGGAAGCAAGGAGATACTCGTCAAAGCCCGAAAAGGGGTCGTGCTTGCGACCGGAGGATACGCACACAACCGTCGCTTCCGTGAAGCGTTCATGCCTCGGCCGGTTCCCGAGCATTGCATGAGCTACGAGGGCAATCGCGGGGACGGAGTTGATATTGGGAAGCGTTTGGGTGGTACGATCACGCCCAGTCAATGCACCAGTGGGTTATGGACGCCTGTATCGATCGTACCGCGGCCGGACGCAACCAAAGGCCTGTTCCCTCATCTTGTGCTTGATCGCGCCAAGCCCGGGTTGATCGCGGTCAACTCAGCTGGCCGCCGCTTCGTCAATGAGGCGGCATCGTATCATGACTTCGTGCTGGCGATGTTCGACAGCAACGAAACGACGCCGTCGATCCCTGCGTGGCTTGTCTGCGACAAAGTCTTCCTGGAAAAATACGGTCTCGGCGTTGTCTATCCCGGTCACCGCAATCCTGGAAAATTCGTCGAGAGTGGATATCTCGCCAGCTCACACACGCTTGAGGAACTCGCCGGCAAGATTGGCGTAGATCCCAAACAATTGGGCGGCACAATCGCACGATACAACGGATTTGCGGAAACCGGTGTCGATATCGATTTCGGAAAAGGCGAGACCGAGCTCAATCGCTTCAACGGCGATGCGCTCCATAAACCGAACCCTTGCATCGGGCCGGTGATTACGCCGCCGTACTATGCCCTTGCCGTCTGGCCGGCGGATATTGCGGTCAGCACGGGCCTTGCGACAGACGCCGATGCGCGCGTGCTCGGCAACGATGGAAAACCCATTCCCGGCCTTTATGCCTGCGGCAACGACATGGCGTCGGTTATGGCCGGGAGCTATCCGGGCCCTGGTACCACGCTCGGGCCGGCCGTTGTGTTTGCCTATCGTGCGGCGATGCACGCGAAGGGCGCCCCGGCATAGACGCTTTCGTCGATTCCACTATCGTCATCTTGTTTTGCGGAGAGATATCATGGCGCGTCTCATTGGCAAAGTCGCATTCATTACCGGAGGCGGCGGCGGTATCGGCCGTGCAACTGCCGAACGCTTCGCCGAGGAGGGGGCCAAAGTCGTCATTGCCGAGATCGATAGGGAGCGCGGGGCGGCCGCTGCTCAGTCGGCCCGCGCGCGGGCCAAGAATTCCGGTGGTGATGCTCATTTCATTTATTGCGATATCCGCGAACGCACGAACGTAGAGGCCGCTATGGCGGAAACCGTCGAGCGGTTCGGCGGCCTCCATGTTCTTCACAACAATGCGGGGGGTTCTTCGCCGCAGGATGGCTCGGTGACGGACGTGTCCGAGGATGAATTCTGGCGGGTGATCAAGCTCGATCTCTACGGCACGTTTCTCTGTTCCAAGCTTGGCATTCCGTACATGATCAAGTCGGGTGGTGGGTCGATCATCAACATGTCGTCCATCGTGGCGCTGCGTGCGCTGCCGGGGCGCGATTGCTACACCTCGGCCAAGGGAGCCGTTGCCGCACTCACGCGCTCGATGGCGGTGGAATATGCGGCTGACAAGATCAGGGTCAACGCTATTGCGCCCGGTGTCGTGCTCACCGAGCGGGTGAAGAAGCTGCTCGAAGGATCGAAGGACATCGAGAAACTGGCCGCGACGCATCTGCACGGGCTTGGCCTGCCGATCCACATTGCCGACATGGCGGTCTATCTCGCCTCCGACGAGGCGGCGATAACCACCGGACAGATATTGTCGGTCGATAGCGGCGCGACAATCAGGTAGGTGGTGCGTCCGACGATATTTTGACTTGGTTCGTAAATTCCTTTACCCGCAACAACACAATGGCCCCTACGCAAAAAAGCATAAATCTGTACGCGAAAGTACATGATCTCGTAATTCAAGCGACTGCGGCGTCGCTTCCGGCGGGCACTGATATTTCGCGCGTGGTTGTTGAACCGCCGCGCGACCCTAGTCATGGCGATTGGGCTACTAATGCCGCGATGGTGACGGCCAAAGAAGTAGGCCAAAAGCCGTCATCGATCGCGGAGTCTACAGCAGCAAGTTTGCGCCAAAGCGACATGGTGGAAAAAGTCCACGTCGCCGGTCCGGGCTTCATCAATCTCACCCTCAAGCCGCACGTCTGGGGCGAAGAGCTGCGAAGGGTGCTGGATCAGCGACGCGAGTACGGCCGCAGCGACGTCGGGAAGGGCGAAAAGGTCAACGTCGAATACGTCTCCGCCAATCCGACAGGTCCAATGCATGTCGGTCACGGCCGCGGTGCCGTGTTTGGAGACGCACTCGCGAATCTTCTCGCCTTCGCCGGCTACAGCGTCACGCGCGAATATTACATCAACGACGCAGGTGCGCAGGTCGATGTGCTCGCCCGTTCGGCTTTTCTCCGTTATCGCGAGGCGCTTGGCGAGAACATCGGCGCCGTCCCCGACGGGCTTTATCCCGGCGACTATCTCAAACCAGTTGGTGGTGAGCTTGCCCGAGAGCACGGAGCCAAGCTCGGCGTCATGAAAGAGGCGGAATGGTTGCCCGTCGCGCGTGCGAAGGCGATTGCAATGATGATGGACGTGATCCGCAGCGATCTCGCCGCGCTCAATGTCCATTTCGACACATTCTTTTCCGAGCGCTCACTGATCGAAGGTTCGCGCGACGAAGTTGGCGTGGCCATTGAAAGCTTGCGCAAAAGCGGCGAGATCTATGAAGGCCGGCTGCCGCCGCCCAAGGGCGGCAATCTCGAAGATTGGGAAGACCGTGAGCAGACGCTGTTTCGTTCAACCGATTTCGGCGACGACGTTGACCGGCCGCTCAAAAAATCAGACGGCAGCTATACTTATTTCGCTTCCGATATCGCCTATCACCGATCGAAGGTCGTCCGCGGGTTTCTGAATCTCATTGATGTCTGGGGCGCCGACCACGGTGGATACATCAAACGTATGCAGGCAGCAGTAAAGGCGGTGAGCGGCGGAAAAGCCTCGCTTGACGTAAAGCTTGTTCAGCTGGTGCGGCTGCTGCGCGCGGGCGAACCGGTGAAGATGTCGAAACGCGCGGGAGAGTTCGTCACTTTGCGTGAGGTGGTGGATGAGGTCGGGCGTGACGCGGTGCGCTTCGACATGCTCTACCGCAAGAACGACGCCGTGCTCGATTTCGACCTCGCCAAAGTGATCGAGCATTCGCGCGAAAATCCGGTCTTCTATGTCCAGTATGGCCACGCGCGTGGGCAATCTGTGTTTCGCAATGCGCGCGAGGAAATGCCGGATCTACCCACGGCCGAGTCGGAACGTGCGGCCCTGTTCAAAGGGGCGCCGCTCGATCGGCTTAGTGACCCTGGGGAACTTTCCTTACTCCGGCGGCTCGCCCTTTTCCCCCGTACGGTGGAGGCCGCCGCGGCCGCCCATGAGCCCCACAGGATCGCATTCTATCTCTATGAATTGGCAAGCGAATTTCACGCACATTGGACGCGAGGAAAAGACTTGCCTCATTTACGCTTCATTATCCAGAATGATCGAGAAACGACTGTAGCCCGGCTCGCCTTGGTGCAGGGGATTGTCACCGTTCTGGCGTCGGGTCTCGCGTTGCTTGGGGTTAGCGCGCCGGAAGAAATGCGATAAGTCTTGTCGGCGGCGATCCGCATTGGTTGTGGATCGACAGCAATTGCTAAAAGCAGCGTTGGGCGAGTTCAGTAACCGGGGAACGAATGGCAGACGACCACAGCCAACGACCTTACCGCGCGAGCGAGCCGCCTGTCCGCGGTCCCGCCAAGGCGTCTGGCAGTGATCCGCTCGCCGAACTCGCACGCCTCATTGGACAGACCGATCCGTTCGCAGAATTTGGCCGTGATACCGCGCGTCGTGCGCCGCCGCAGCAGCAGGCGAGTGAGCACACCGATTGGGACGCGCCACCGGCAGGGTCTCCTTATGCGCCACAGGCTGGCGCCGATCCGCAGTCATATGCACCCGCTCAGCGATCAGGAGCGAACGGTTACTACACCGCGAGGCCGACGCTCGATGAACAATCGGCGGCCGGTGTGCAAAGTTATGGCGATCAGAACTATGGCCGCCAGTCCTATGGTGACGCGGCTTTGCCGATCGGGGACGATCTTTATCAGGCCGAGCGCGAGGTCCAAGAATATCCCACCAGCCAGCCGGGCCATCAGCACGATCCTTACGGGCAGGAGCCTGCTCAATACGCCGAAGAAGAATATTACGATGATGTGCCACCGTCGCGGCGGCGTCTGGGTATCATGGCGATCGCTGGTGTGTTCGCGCTCGCGGTGATCGGCACTGCCGGTGCCTATGGGTATCGCGCGCTGTTTGGTTCGTCCGGTGCGAGCCAGCCGCCGCCAGTCATAAAAGCCGATACCGGAGCGAGCAAGATCGTGCCTGCGACGATGGGCAAAGATACACAATCGGGCAAGCTGATCACCGATCGCCTCAACGAGCTCGGTCAAAGTGAAAAGTTGGTGTCGCGCCAGGAACAACCAATCGACAAGCCGCCAACGGTGGTGATGTCGCAGGTCGCACAGCCTGCGCCGATGGGCAGCGGAATAGTGGGGAGCGAGCCGAAGAAAGTTCGCACCATTGCGATTCGTCCGGATCAATCGGTCGCTGCCGACGCGACGCCACAGTCGGCCGCACCGCTCGCGGTGGCGGCGCCGGCACCTGCGCCTGCACGTGCAGCTGCGCCGCCGGTGGCGGTGAGGGCGCCCGCGTCTCGCCCCCCCGCCGATAGCACGACCGCGGATGCGGAACAGGATTCGTCGCCACCTCCGGTAGCGCGAGCGGTGCCGGCCGTGCGCCAGGTCGCTCCAGCGGCAAGTAATGCCCCATTGTCCTTGAATCCGAACGCGCGGAGCGCACCCGCACGGACCGCCTCGGTTGCCCCAGCTGCACAGGCAGCACAACCGGCGCCGGCCGCGGCGGCGAGCAACGCCAGTTCCGGCGCCGCCGGCAGCTATGTGCAGATTTCATCGCAGCGCAGCGAAGCCGAAGCGCAGAGCGCGTTCCGTGGCCTGCAGGCCAAGTTCCCGACCCAGCTGGGCGGGCGCCAGATGCAGGTCCACAAAGTCGAACTTGGCGACAAGGGGACGTATTACCGCGCGATGGTTGGCCCCTTTGCCAGCGCCAACGAGGCCGCCGAGCTCTGCACGAGTCTCAAGGCGGCGGGCGGGCAGTGCCTCATTTCAAGGAACTAAGCGGCCAGGCATTACTCCCAAGACTCGCCCTCAGGTATTCGCCCTCAAGCTTCGGCGCTCAAGTCTGGCCCCCAAGCCTCATTCTCAAGCCTGGCCGTCAAACGATTTCCCCCAAATTTTTCCATCAACCCTTGCCCTTAAGCCTTGCCCCAAGCCTCTCCCCCAAGCCTTGCCCTCAAGCCTTTCCCATCTAACCTTGCCCTCACGCGTTACGCTTACGCCGGCGGGTAGGGCCTCATTCAGAGAAATTAACAGGCCAAACTTGACCCCTCCGGCGGGCGCGGGCTAATCCGCGCCAATGGCGGCACGCGCGTTCATTACCGGATTGGCGGGCTTGAGCATTTCCGCCGGTGAACGTGCGTTTGTCCGCGAGGCCAGGCCTTGGGGCCTCATCATCTTCCAGAGGAACGTGAGCACACCAGACCAAGTCCGGGCACTTGCTCAGTCTTTTCGCGATGCTGCCGGATGGGAAGCACCCATATTGGTCGATCAGGAGGGCGGTCGCGTCCAACGCCTCAAACCACCGCTTTGGCCCGCATACCCGCCGGGGGCCCGCTACAGCCAACTCTATGACCGCGACCCGGCCGTCGGCCTCGCGGCCGCGCGGCTCGCCGGCCACCTGATCGCAGCCGACCTCAAAAGGCTCGGCGTCGACGTTGATTGCCTGCCGCTTGCCGACGTGCCGGTTGACGATGGCGACCCGGTGATTGGCGACCGGGCCTACGGTCGCGAGCCCGGCAAAGTCGCGGCGATCGCCAAGGCCATCGCGGAGGGGCTGCAAGCCGGCGGCGTCCTCCCGGTGCTCAAACACCTGCCCGGGCATGGACGCGCCACCACCGACAGCCACCACAAACTGCCGGTCGTCGATACTGATCGCGCCACCCTAGAGGCCACTGATTTTGCCGCGTTCCGGCCGCTGGCCGGACTGCCGCTCGGCATGACCGCACATGTTGTGTTTTCTGCCATCGACCCCGTCGCGCCCGCCACCACTTCGGTCACAATAGTCAGGCAAGTGATTCGCGGATTTATCGGATTCCAGGGTCTGCTGATGAGCGACGACGTCTCCATGAAAGCCCTGTCCGGCACCATTGCCGAGCGAAGCCGCGCTGCGCTGGCGGCGGGGTGTGATGTCGTGCTTCACTGCAACGGCGACATGGGCGAGATGGTGGCGGTTGCGGGCGAAGCGCCGGAGCTTGCCGGCGAGTTTGCCGGGCGAGCCGACGCTGCGCTCGCTGCGCGTTCTGCACCGGAAGAGTTCGACACCGACGCTGCGCGAAAAGTATTCACACAAATGGTGGCTGGCGAACGAACGCCGCCGCAACGGAAGCCCGGGGCATGAGCAGCGAGGACTTCGACACAGCACTCGGCGCCGATCGCGGCGCGACAGAACCGGCCATGATCGTGGACGTGGAGGGCTTCGAGGGCCCGCTCGATCTTTTGTTGATGTTGGCGCGCCAGCAAAAGGTTGATCTCGCAAAGATTTCGATTCGGGCGCTCGCCGACCAATACCTGTCGTTCATCGAAGCGGCGCGGCAATTGCGGCTTGAACTTGCTGCCGACTATCTGGTGATGGCGGCGTGGCTCGCTTACCTGAAATCACGGCTGCTCTTGCCCGAGACCGCGTCCGGCGAAGGGCCGAGCGCAGAGGATATGGCGCTGGCACTGGCCAATCGTCTGCGCCGGCTGGAGGCCATTCGCGATGTCGCGACCCGCATGATGGAGCGGCCGCAGCTTAACCGCGATGTGTTTGCGCGTGGATTGCCCGAGCCGATCGCCGAGATCAAGCAACCGGAGTGGTCGGCGACGCTTTACGATCTGCTCACCGCCTATGCCACCCAGCGCTCGCGCAGCGCGCTCTCGCGCGTGCGTTTCAAGCAGCGCTCTGTGTGGTCGCTCGCCGAAGCGCGCGCCGCGCTCGAGCGGTTGATCGGACGGTCGGCGGATTGGTCGCGCATGGATCAGTTCCTCATCAGTTATGTGGTGGAACCGGCGCTTGCGGCGACGGTGTTTGCGTCTTCGTTTGCTTCCGCGCTCGAGCTGGTGCGCGAAGGCTATGCTGAAATCCATCAGAAAGAGTCATTCGCGCCGATCTACATGCGCAAGCGCGTCGGTGCGATTGGAAATACTACGACGCATGACGCGCAAGAAAACGCATAAGGAGAAGGTATCCATGCCGAGCGTGGCCAAAAAGCTCGTGGTGGTGCAAAACAATGAGCCGGCGCCCGAGGCTGCGCTGACGCCAGCGCCCGTTGCGCGGCCGGAGGAATTGCGCCTCCTCGAAGCATTGCTGTTTGCGGCGCGCGAGCCGCTCGACGAGGCGACGCTGGCGCGCAGACTGCCCAATGGCGTCAACGTGAAGAACACATTGGCGCAGCTCAAGGACGAATATTCGACGCGCGGCGTCAATCTCGTTCGCGTCGGCCGGAAATGGACCTTCCGCACGGCCAATGATCTGTCGTGGTTACTGACAAAGCAGATCATCGAAACGCGCAAGCTTTCGCGCGCTGCGGTCGAAACGCTTGCCATTATTGCCTATCATCAGCCGGTGACGCGCGCCGAGGTCGAAGAAATTCGCGGCGTGGTGGCCGCTGCCGGGACGCTCGATGTGCTGCTCAAGACCGGATGGATCCGCCCGCGCGGCCGCCGCAAGGCGCCGGGCCGGCCGATCACTTACGGCACAACCGAAACATTCCTCTCGCAGTTCGGGCTTGAGGAAGTGGGCGACCTGCCGGGCCTCGACGAGCTCAAAGGCGCCGGGTTGATCGAGGGCAATCTGCCTCCGGGATTTGCCGTTCCGCTTCCTTCCGATGATTCAACACTGCGTGACGATGAAGACCCGCTTGAGCCAGGCGATCTCGATCTGGGCCTGGCGCCGCCGTCCTCGCGTTCAGAGAAATGACGGCGCACGAATTCGGGCGCGGACTCCTGAACGTCCCAAAATACTGACGTCGACGCGACGACGGATGTCCGCTTTGGGGGGTAGAGCGGACATCGGCTTGTGCGCTGCACATGTCTGCTTTTGACCCAAAGCGGACATTGGCCCTACTGAGGAATAGGTGGCCGGGTGTGTGTCATTTCACTCGCCGCCACTCGCAAAGTGCTACGCTTGTTCTTGAGGCACATGAAGCGACGCGATTTCATCACCCTTCTCGGCGGCGTTGCGGCCATGTGGCCGGTCACGGCACACGCGCAGCAGCCGGCGCTTCCACGTGATCGGGTTTCTCGATCCCGATCGCTCGAAGGGGTTGCCAACCGCCTGCGCGGATTCCGTCAGGGACTAAGGAAGCCGGCTATATTGAAGGGAGAATGTACAATTGAATATCGCTGGGCCGAAAATCAAATGGATCGGCTTCCGGAGCTGGCGGCCGATCTGGTACGCCGGAAGCCGGCCCTGATCGTTGCAAGCGGCGGACCGACCAGGCATTGGCCGCCAAAGCAGCGACGCGACCATCCCGGTCCTGTTTCCTCACCGGCGAAGACCCGGTCAGGCTCGGCCTGGTCGCCAGCCTTGCACGTCCGGGTGGAAACCTGACGGGGTCAATCTTTTCAAGGCCGAACTTGCGACGAAGCGAATGGAACTTTTCGTGAACTTGTTCCCGGGACCGCGTATCGCCGTGCTGATCAATCCCGCCGATCCCGAGATGCCGACCCACGGTGAAAGACATGAACCGGCTGCGCAGGCCAATGGGCTGGAGATCCAGTTTTCAATGCCAGCACCGAGCCGGAGATCGATGCGGCCTTTGCCGTTATCGGGCGCGACCGACCCGACGCCATCTACGTCGGACAACGACTCCTTTCTTGTAGGTCGCAGGGTACGATTGGCGCAATTAGCAGCGCGCTACATGGTCCCTGCCTATATCCGGGGCGCGAATTTCCCGATGTTGGCGGACTGATCAGCTACGGTTCCGATATTGCGGATGCATATCGCCAGGTCGGTATTTACGCCGGTCGAATTCTCAAGGGCGCGAAGGATGGCAGATCTTCCGGTTGTGCAGCCAACAAGTTCGAGTTGGTTATCAATGCTCAGACTGCAGAATGCCTGGGCTCGACCTCCGGCACAACTGCTTGCGCGAACCGACGATGTGATCGAGTAATTCTGCGTCGATGTCCGCTATTGGCACTTAGCGGACATCGGCTTGTGCGCTGCACATGTCTGCTTTTGACCCAAAGCGGACATTAACAAAGGAAAAGCCCCGGTAGCGCTGTAGCGACCGGGGCATGCAAATTATAAATTTTGCATAAACAACTAAACGAACCTTGGAGTTGTCGCATACCTCTAATGGAAAATCTGCCATCGTGGTCGGGCAACCAACGAAGGGGGTGACAGATGTTCAAAGTATTTTTGGCAGCCGTCGCAATTAGTTTGGCAGTTAGTTCGTTTCCCGCGCTCGCGCAGCAAAAATCATGCGAAGAGTTTTGCAGAGCGAAAAGGTGCACCGCGCAGGGTATGGGCTCGGTCAATATGTGTATGAGCAAGTGTGTCCAGGCGTGCGCTATGAAGAGAAGCGGCAGTAAATAGCGACCTGACGGGGCCGCCCACAGATCTCAAAGCCATGATTGCTTCGGGGGGCCCGCTCCACCGAGCGATTGTCCCGTTTGGATGTCCGCTATTGGCACTTAGCGGACAGTCGAGTTGCGCTGCAAATGTCTGCTTTTCGGGGGTAAAGCGGACATCGGCAGTGTGAAGGGTAGCCCTACAACAATGATTGCGTTCTAAATTGTCGGTGCGTCGGGAACGCAGCCAGGGCGGCGTCATTCGAAGGCGAAGATGCGCTTCCAGTCCTTCTTCATATCAACGACGGTCCATTTATTCAGCGCGGCGGCATCCAGGGCTTTGTCGAGGCGACCAAAAGATGTGTTCCGGTCGTAGGCGTATTCGCGTTCCGCGTCGGTGTGATGAACAATCAGGCCAAAGCGGCGGCCGCCGGCCATTGTGGCCCATTGTAGCATTTCGAGGTCGCCGTCGGAATTTCCGAACGCAGCAATCGGTCGGCGGCCGATATACTCATTGATACCAACAGGCTTGCCGACGTTGTCGTCGATGAAATTCATTTCTGGGAGACGAAAAAGCTCCGGCCTCCCATCGCGCATCTGGAACTTCGTCTTGATTGACGAGCCGACGACTTGCTCCGGGGGAACCCCGTAAACCCGCTCAGCCCACGGACGCATGAACTCGATGCCGCCGCCCGAGACTATGAAGGTCTTGAACCCATTGGCACGGAGATAGGCGAGAAGCTCAATCATCGGCAGATATGCAAGCTCTGTGTACGGGCGTTTGAACCTCGGATCACGTGCCGTAGCGATCCAATCAGTTACGATCTTCTGGAACTCCTCCGCGGTCATTCCAGCATGGGTCGCCATAAGCAGTTGCATGACCCCGCGCTCGCCGGTTTCCATCAAGCCCTTCAGGTCGCCTTCAAGGGCCGCTTTGAATGGCTGAGTGTCCTTCCACTCAGGATGCAGCGGAGCCGTCGCTTTCACGCGATCGAGCACGAAAACAAGTTGGGTGTACATCGGATGTTCCACCCACAAGGTTCCGTCGTTGTCGAAGGTTGCTATACGCTCGGCGGGTGGCACAAAATCCGGCGAACCCTCACGCGTCACGGCAACAACGAAGTCAAGAATTGCCTGCTTCGTAGCGCCGTCATTCCACGAGGGCAGTGGGTTGCCCGACGCCGCCGTCTGCGCCCTCACCGGCACGGGAAATAGCGGCCCCGATAACGCCAGAAGCGATGCCAGTACAGCAAGCAGCGCCCGGCGACTGAGTTTAGAGAGGGAAGGAGTTGGTGCCATGACTGGTTGCCTTTGCCCGCGCCGGGGCGTCTGAGGTTCTGCGCCTTTCCCGAAGGGGACCTTAGGGCGTCAGCACCAAAGCTTTGAGTTCCTTGCGAGCGGTACCAAAACTACCAAGCTGATATACCGACGCTCCCGCTGGCGAGAACGTAAAAGTCTCAAACGGCTCCGCAAGCATATCATTTAGGTAGACCTCGGTTGCGACACCAATTGTAACATGCGGATTGAATTTCTAGCCGGTTCCGATTTGCACGAAATTAGCTACGTACTCGAGCAAGAACGGTTGTATGTCGTGACCTTGTTCGGTGCTCATGAACGCTTCGGGCGTTCCAGCATTCACGGTGAAAGGTACAACGGCGTCGATTATTTTCTGTTGCAGCCTACGTAGATCGTCTGTCGGCTCAACAACGATGCCTGCGAGACCTATTGGCGGCGACGGAATGTAGTAATACTTGAACGCCTTCAATTTCCAGGTTGCAGCCTTCTCGCTGGCGAGAACTTTGTTGACTGCGGCGTAGACCTTTTCGAGGTCAGCCGTGCGGACGAACTGCTGCAGCATGGTGACGTGCGGGTGGTGCGTCGCGTCCAGCGTAAAGCCTCTCGGGAAGACTTTCAGCAGGCGGGCATTATCCGCCTGTGCATGCCGGATCATCGTTGCATCCGGCTCCAGCGCGATGTCGATGGCGGTAACGGGATTTTGCTGCGCGGCAGATGGCGCTGCATAGCCGAGCAGCGACACTAAGCCGAGGCCGACTGCAGCTGCAAAGACCTTTGTACACCTCATCATGATATTGCGCCTCCGGGTTTTCGATGAAGCCGCAAACTGAAAAATAGGTGGGTGAAAGCACCCCACTGATGTTGGTACTGAGGCAAGCTATAAATTTCAGAGCAACTTTGTGCCCCGCGATATTGCCCTTTAGACCAACTACGAGTTCTTCCGCGTAAATGATGCGGTCAAAAAAACTTCAAATATAACGGGGTTCGCCCGATGCTCGCTTTGGGTCAAAGGCGGACATAACGCCCGCCGACACTATGTCCACTATTGGCCTTAGCGTACATCGCCTAGTGCACTGCACATGTTCGCTTTAAGGAGTAAAGCGGGCATCCCCAGCTTGCATTGAAGCCCGCCAACAAAAGGCGCAGCATGCCTTGGGGCGACTTCGTGCGGGGGGCTGGCAATGAAAGCAAAACTATTTGCCGTTGTCGTGTTGGGTTTGCTCGCCGCTGCGATATGAAAATGAAAGTAATCTGCATTTCAGAGGGAGGCGAAGGTGTCTAAGGGCACTCTTTCATTTGCCGTCATGACAGTTGTCGCATCTGTTGGTTTGTCGTTACCGGCATTTGCTAAAAGCGGAAACAGTGGAGGCGGCCAAAGCACCACATCCCATGCCACGACGAATTCTGGAGGTGCTAACCAAACTCAATCCGGAAATAGTCAACAAAGTGCCGGGAAAAAATCAAAGGGTTCAGGAAAGCCATATCTTCAATACAAATTAGATCGCGTTTTCGTCAAATGACTCGATGAGATAAATCTGTTTGGATGGCGCTGGAAGCGGAAGCAAGTCATGTGATGTCGGCGCGACACTTATGCTCGGTGCCCCAAAGGGCAATTTAATTCACGCCGCTTTGAGTTCAAAATCGGTGGGCTTGGGGACCAGGGAGGTTGATTATGACCCGCATTAATTTGGTTGCGATCGCTGTTCTTGCCGGTGCGTTTTTTGGGCCACAGCCTGTCCAGGCTCGCCAGGCGCCCTGGTGCGCGGTGATCCAATTAGGCCCAGGTAGTAACTATTGGGATTGCCAGTATCAGTCGTTCGAAGACTGCTATCGCAGAGGCAATATTTTGGGAGGCAATCGTGGCTTCTGCAATGCGAGCCCGAGCTATGTCGCCAACGCTGCAGAACCCAAGCGCTCAGCGAAACGCCGCGCTCGCCAGCAGCAGTAGAGCAACACCGGAGATCTAGCCCATGCCGCACTCGGCTGGAGCGCGTGACATCCGCTTGTGTGAAGATGCTGCCGGAAATCGAAGTGCAGCAGTTTGCAAAAACAGAAAGGCCGCCTCGCGGCGGCCCTTCCGGATTTGATTATGATCAGCTCAAGCTACAGCTTGTGCTTTGCGCTTCCTGCGCCAGGCAATCAGGCCCAGCAGACTGCCGCCGCTCGCGAAGAGTGGCAGTGCACCGGGGATTGGGGTAGTGCCTTCATTTCCAGTTT
Organism: uncultured Alphaproteobacteria bacterium; assembly: GCA_963810585.1. GTDB lineage: Bacteria > Pseudomonadota > Alphaproteobacteria > Rhizobiales > Xanthobacteraceae > Pseudolabrys. The sequence continues at coordinate 552,742 of CAWENV010000004.1, read as the reverse complement.
GGGCGGGCAACGACAGCAGCGTGAATGTCGCCTTGACGTCCTCGAAATCAGGCTGCCCGTTGCTCCCGAGACCAAAGGTTGTGTCGGTAAGCTGGATCCCCAGCACGCCGCCAACTCCGAATGCCACTTGAATTGGGCTGTCCCACTGCACTTTGCCGCCGATGACGAATGGCGAAAAAAAGATCCCGCCGTGCGTCTCACCCGTGACGGGCCCGCCAAACGGCGGCGACGGCGCCGTGAAGCTGAACGCCACCGAGATGTTCTTATGGGCGAAGTCGTCCTGAATGTTGAGCGCCGATTCCGGCGTACCGATCTTGAACAGGCTGTTGAACACCACGTTCTGGTTGACGGTCGTCAGATTGAAATTGATCGGCGCGGAGTTGGTACCCAACGTCGGATTGGTCTGGATCACCAACGACGGGTCGGTTGCGGCATCCGATGTGATGTTGAACGTTCCCGTGAAGCTGATCGCATTCGCGGGAGCCGCAAATGCCAAGAGCGCCCAGAAAAGACTGAGCGCGCAAACGATTTTTTTCATTTTTGGAACCCCCACCGGCAAGCCAACCCATTAATCCAATGGGCATGGGCTTGTAGCGCCACGCGCAATAATTAAATTTTATCTCCGGCTGCGTCAATAATCGACCTGCGGGAATCTATGGTTTTTGTGGTTCTTAGTAAAACTGGAACCCAAGCAAAAACGGCCATTTTTCAGGGCCATAGCCATCCCGCTTAAGGCCTTACCCCCAGAAACGGATGTTTTTTACGACGGCGGCTCACATCGCGCCAAAGCCCAAGGCAAAAGCCCAAGTATGTCCGCTCATAACCCAAAACGGACATAGCGACCGCGCGATGCTCACCCGCCCAAAGGTTGGGCTCAACGATAGATGTACCTGACCCGCCTGGTCGACGGTTCGACGAGGACCGGTACGTTATTCACGAACGTATAGTCGTAGTCGGAACCCGGCACCGGGCTAAGCTCGACTGTCTCCGGCAATCCGACGCCTTCGACTACTTCCCCATTCAAATAGACCGGCGCTAAGGGGTGATCGACCACGTAGGTGCCGACGTTCGGTGGCGGAGCGATGACAAGTGGCTCAGCTGCTACGGGGCGTTCGATCAGCGTTCCGGTGATCGCAGGCCTCACTGCGGCGCTACCGACCGTTTCGCGCGGCGGTTGATATGCCACCGTCGGGATTTCGGTCAGTCGTTCCGCGACGGCCAGCGAACGGCCAGACAAGCTTGCCATCAAGTACTGAGAATAGGCCCATCCTTGTCGTCCGTTGTAGCTCACCTGGCACCACAAACTGCCCTGGATACAGCCGATGATCGTTGTGTGGCCGCGATCGGGGATGGCGCCAATGATGCTGTACTCTGGTCCAGGTCCGGACCGGACATTGAGGGGCGTTATCGCCTTAGCAATAATCTCGGCGGAAGCCGGTACTGCTAGAGCGGAATTTGCAGCAAGCGCGGCGATAAGAATCGTTTTTCGGAACTGCATGACCGGCCTCCTTGTGATCAAGATGTCTTTCATAACGATTCCACTCGCCATGCTGTTCCGATGCGACGAGTGTCAGAGTTCCCATTTGTTCTTCGCGTGTTGAGCCGAAGTTCCATTGAGCGGAACCCGGTCGCGCTCGTCGCGTTCTCTCTCCCGTTGGGAGAAACAAATGCGAATGCCGATTTTATCTTATTTCCTGGTTGTGGGCAGCGTGCTCACCGGATTGCTAATAATGTTTGGAAATGCGAGCGAACAGAGCGGCTCGCCTGCCACCACGTCACAACAAGTAGGAATTCCAAAATTCAAAGCGCAGCCTGAGTCCGAGCACGCCAGAGCAACCGCAGTTAATTTCGCGGCCGAACGCCGGCGCACAGACTCCAAACGCGCAAGGGCCACAGAGCCGCCAGGCAATCAAAAAACGACAAGCGCTGAACCAAAACCGAATCCCTTGGGTCGCTTTGCCGAATTCCCGCAGAACAATCTGAAAATCCACTAACTGTGACCCAAAGCTTACGAAGGCGCTCGCGCCTGATTGAATAGCTGGACATGGCAAATAGTCGGCCGCTCGTCGTCGCTCTGACGAACGCGCATCAATTTGTAAACCGTCAGGCGCCTTCGCGTTTAGAAAACGTAGCGCCAGGCGAAAAGCATCACCACGATTGCCACTATAACCAAAAGGGTCATTTGTCCTGTAGCAGTTTTCAAAAAGCCAGGATTAGTCTGTGTCGTCATGATCAATCTCCCTCATAGGGAAGCAGTCTCTGTCGTAGCAGTGCAGGGGGCGTTCCGTTCGGCCAGGATCGCCCGAGCCGAAAGCGATCCGTCGCCCCCGCTTGGCCAACCTTCATATTGAATTTTCCGGCCGTGGCATTGATCTAGCGCAAACTTTGCCTGCGGCGGATTTGTCCACTGATGGCCCATATCGGACCTACGAGCCCCGCGAATGAATGGCTTTCCGGAATAAAGCGCTCACGTCGGGAAATTGCGCCTAGGTCCGCGAATGACCCAAAGCGGACAGCTGATGATTTCTTCCAAAGTGCATGTCGGTTTCGCTACGATGCAAGCATACTGACCAGGGCTGATGAGCGGGGGCTCGCACCACAATGTTTGATTTATCCATTTATTCGCCCGCAGCAGTCCTTTTGATTGGCCTTCCCGCGATTTTGGCAATCAGTGAGATGGGTTGGCAACTGGGGATACGCAACAAGGGGCACATTGGCGGCAACATAACCACGTTGGAGAGCGCCATGCTCGGGCTATTGGCGCTGATGCTTGCTTTCACCTTCTCCATGGCCCTGACGCGCTTCGAAGCTCGCCGCGACGCGATATTGAATGAAGCCAACACTATAGGCACGACAGCGTTGCGAGCCCGGCTCTTACCCGAACCACAGCGATCCGAGACACTGAAATTATTGCGGGACTACCTGCAGATTCGACTTGATATCGTCCGAAGCGGCACATCGTTGATTGAGCGTAATGCCGCAGTAGAACGTTCGAATGCGCTTCAGGAGGCGCTTTGGCAGCAAGCAAAAGCTATGGCATCCAAAGACAAAGGTCTCATACCCACGGGGCTTTTTATACAGTCGCTCAATGCGATGATTGATGAACAGGCAAAAAGACTTTCGGCGCTTCGTAATCGAATCCCGAATAGCGTGCTCTTTACAGTTTTTGCCGTTGCAGGTGTCGCTGGTGCGTTTGCGGGCTATGCAAGCGCGCTGGACAAAAAGCGGAGCCGCTTGCCGGTCTACGCGATGGGATTACTCGTATCCGCCGTCATATTTCTTATTGTCGATCTTGATCGACCGAGCGCCGGGTTCATAACTAACAGTCAGCAGCCGATGATTGATGTAGCGGCCAGTATCGGATCGTTTGTTGACTGATACTGAACAGCGGCAAAACGGCGAGGGGCCCTGAGGCTTCTTGCTTTGGGAACCTGTCGCGAATCAATCGGGTGGCATGTTTTGATCCCGCATCAGCTGAAAGCGAATGTTTGGGTCAGGATCAGTGCCGAGGTATCTGCCATCCCATCCGTAGACTGCTTTGGCGTTATGCGCTGATTGGGATCGGGAAGCCTGTGCTTGGGTATCCGATACGTTCGTTTTGCGCGCTTTTGCGGCAAGCGCCGGCGTTACGATCAGAGCCACCACACCGGTGGCTACTGCAATGATCGTTGTTTTGCGCGATATCATGGGGGCATCCCTCGCTTGAGTATGTCGTCTTGCGTTGCGTAGAAAATAACGGGGCCATAGCGACACTCAATAGGTCGACAATCACATTGATTTGTCTCTTGTGTAATGAGTTGATGGAATAATCGGCTATAGCGAGACCAGCGCGCGGTGGTCTTCTTGTTGTCAGGAATGAGTTTGGTTGGATAATACTGTATTGAAATCAAACAGGTCGTCGTGATTGCACTTTAATTTGCTGATTTTGGTCAGAATCATCTGGATGTCTGAGCGCCGGTTGCGTCGCGCATGTTCAGCCAAAAACCATCTGCCACGCGCGGATTCCATGATTACCGACAAAATGGTCTCGTAGTCACTGTCAGTGACCAGGTAATTCGAGTTTGCAACTTCCGCTGGGGTAAGAGCCATTGCGGGCTCCATGCTGCCGGCACGTTAGAATCCAAATCGTGAAGACTATTTTAAACCCCTCAGTGCCGGACGGTACCAAGGTAGTTTTTTGGAGGAAATAATGTTTATTGAAAAACTAAGGGACCGGCCGCGTCGCTAGTTTGAAAGGAATATCTTGGCGCCGTAGGGACCGATACCCGGCGGCACGGGAACTTCGGTCGCGCTGTAGTCGGAGTTCAGCACCAGGTTCGGACCAGAATAGAGGTGGAGCTGATTGACCACGAGAACGGTATAGGCGGATTTGTCGGCGATCGGTTGGGTGGCATCGATGATGATTTCGCCCTGCGGCATGTAGATGGTGCCGAGCAAGTTGCGAGCATCGTCGCTGAGGATTTGATGCTGACGCGGCGCACCGGTCTTCAGCGCGCGGCCACCAGCCCCACGACCGCTCTTAGGATTCAAGGCGGGGGCGGGAGCGCCTGACGGGTCGTCAAAAATCAATATGCCTGCAAGCGGCCCGTCCTTGGGGGCGGACAAGTTCACGGTAGAGTCAGCATCGAACGTGAGGTTCGCCGTGCTGCCCGTAAGATAGATCCCCACCTCCGTGCCGGATATTGATGCACCGGCGTCGACGATCAGCGGCCCATCTTTGATGATGAAAATGCCCTTCGAAAGAACGCCCGCAGCACCATTGGTCAGCTTTAGACCGCCACAATAGACGCCCGGCTGGAGAGTTGCGGAGCCGCCGTCGATTACGATGTTTGTGAAATTGCAAGCTCCAACGAGCGGCGCGACACGGGAACTCAATGGATCCGGCAACACCGGGCAATCAGTCGTGGGAGCCGGTGAGAAGTTGGCGTTACTGGTCTGGGTCTTTCCACCGGCGCTGCAAATCATGCCAGCCTGGAGTACGGCGCTATGCTTTGCTGCGAGGCCTTTCTTGTCACTGGAATTCGATTGCACGAGGCAACCGGGTGCCGTCATCAACGCCGATTGATCCAGATTAATCGTGTCCGGAGCCGGAGGGATTTAGCCCAAGCATGCACAACGGCATCGCGCCGCTCATTTTTGCGGTCGGCAGAGACCTGTAAATTAGTAGCCGAGCCAGACACCAAAGACCGGGGCTGTAAGTTCTTTTGGATGGTGACCTGCACCGTCATGGCAGAAAAATCGACATTAATATTTGAGGTCACGTCCTGGATCAAACCATTGATCACATTGTTGGCGATCACCGTAACCTTGCTCGCATCCATCTGCGCGAGCTGGAGCTCTTTGGACGAAGCCAAGGCCGCTGAATCGGCAACAGATTTCATTTTGACCTGAGGTCATTGACGCCATGCCGTAATCGAGACGCGCCGCCGCCAGCCGCGACCAGAACCGGTAATGTCATGGCAAATATAATTGGCGTACTGGCCGCGTCATTGACGACCAAGCAGGCTTGCCTGCCGCACTACAAAACCGGCGACAGCTCGTGCACGCCTAAATTTGCAACGTCCATGACATCTTATGGAATTCCATCCGTCATTGTTCGATCTCTTTACCTCCGTCGTCGCGTTGGGCTACTCGCAGCTACGCAGCTGATTGCTGAGGGGCTGAGATTCAAAAAATTCCACACCTATATCGTTTAAGGTATCGCCATTTAAGTCGGCAAGGTCGAAAGGTGTGACCATTATCAAACGTGACGTCGACTGCCTCGGGCAGTCGCGATCGCATTCGGAATTTGAATATGAGCGCCGCCAGACGACAGATCGCGCACAATGCAATCGAATACCGAAGATGTGCCAATCATGATCGTCGCGGATTTCAGTACGTGCATACGCGGATATTGACGGCGTTCCGACTTAATCGAGTTCCAACGAATTGTGCTCAAGATAAATTAAAAATATCGGGATTGCTTTAAGTTGGGTCGCCGTAATTGATGCAGTTTAGTAAGCACTTTTTTAATCAAGAATATCGGAGGTGGCGACTTTAGTGGCCGCAGGCCTTGGCTTCGCGCCGGGTTCTCGCGGCGGTGTATGTGGGCCAGCTTGCAGCCTTTCAGCCCGGCTTGTGCGAATGACGTAAAGAATTTGATAGCTGAGCAACCGCCAGTTGACGGGCTTCGTGGCGAACGAACTCGCGCCCAATTGGTACGCCCGGTCTATTGACGCGATGTCGTCGTGACCGGTCAGCATCATGACCGGGAGATGTCTCAGCCTTTCGTTCGATCTGATTTCTTCAAGCAGCGCGAAGCCGCCGACGTGAGGCATTTCAATATCGAGAATAAGCATGTCATAGGGTGCTTGAGCGAGCCGAATCCGCGCCTCGGCGCCGTCGCAAGCCGTTTCAATCGTGGCGGTCGGGGTTGCAAGATAGACGCTTGCAAATTCTCGCAAAATTGGATCGTCGTCTACGACGAGGATGCGCAGCGGTTCATTCAGAACGAATGACCACGGCGTTGTTCGGTTGTCTTGGGCGGGCATGACGTGACGCCTTTCGCAATCTTGGTGTAAGCAAAATCATCTAAAATTGGCTGAAAGTCGCAAATAAATGGGGGGTTAAGACTTTAGTGATTTATTTACCGGTTCAAATACCGGTTTGTGTCGGAGACATTGATTGTGCGCCGGCGGTCGCTTAGTCGAAAACTCGTTATATTGGTGGCGACTGCCGTAACGGCCGGGATGGCCGTCTCCGCGTTGCTTTCGGCGTGGCAGGAGGTCGAGCGCTATGCGGACGCGCGTCGCCAACTTCTGCGTGCGACGGCGCAGGCCTTTGCTGCCGCAGCGGCGACTTCAATCGCTGAACTCAAACAACAAGAAACACTGGAGGCTATCCGCGGAGTTGGCCGCGTGCCTGGATTTCTGTTTGTTCAGGTGAGAACGCCAGATGGCCGCGTTTTGGCTGCGTTTGGTGGTGCATCGCGATTGGTAACGGATCCTCTATTAAGCAGCGATGAGACGCCATCCATATCCAATTTACTGCGCAGCGGAACCGTTCTCGTTACCGTGCCGGTGATTAATGGTGGCAACGAGGTCGGACGGATCAATCTGATCAGCGATACGGCGGATCTCTGGCCGCGCCTGTTGGCATCGTTGTGGTTGACCCTGCTTGCGTCGCTTGCGGCACTAACAGTAGGCCTGCTCATTGCGTGGCGGTTTCAGCGGTCGATCACTCATCCGTTGCGTCGTTTGCTGGGCGCAATGGACGAGGTCCGAAGAGACCATAGCTACGATGTGCGCGTCGAGGAGGCATCCGATCAGGAGATCGGTCGCTTGGTCGATGGCTTCAATGCGATGCTTGGCGATATCCGCGATCGCGACCAAAGGCTGACTGTTTACCGGGAAACTCTTGAGCAGAAAGTCGTCGACCGTACGCGCGAGCTGGCTCGCGCGCGGGACGCCGCCGAGATGGCAAATCAAGCCAAATCGGACTTTGTCGCCACCATGAGTCACGAAATTCGCACGCCGATGAACGGCATTATGGTCATGGCGGATCTGCTGGCGAATGCGGACATTCCACGCCGCCTGCATCGATACGCCGAAGTTATCGCCACATCCGGGCGAAGCCTTTTGTCAATCATCAACGATATCTTGGATTTCTCGAAGATCGAAGCCGGTAAGCTTGAATTGGAAACCGGGAAAATTTGCCTCGGTGAGGTCGTGGAGAACGTTACCAGCCTGTTCGCCGGGCGCGCGAGCTCTAAAAATATCGATCTTGCTGCAGTGATCGAGACGGATGTCCCACGCATGGTGTCTGGTGATGCGGTTCGCCTCAGCCAGGTCATCAGCAACCTGGTCAACAACGCGTTGAAATTTACCGAAATCGGATTTGTCAAACTTACAGTCAGCAATGGTCCGGCCGGTTCAGGTCTGATCGATCTGGTGGTCGAGGACACTGGGATCGGAATTCCCGAGGATAAGCTTTCGACGATCTTCGAAGTCTTTTCGCAAGCAGACCAAACAACGACCCGGAGGTTTGGCGGCACCGGATTGGGGTTAGCCATCTGTCGGCGGATTGTGACCGCCATGGGCGGCGAGGTTGAGGTGTCCAGTACCGTCAACATCGGTTCGAAGTTCCGCGTCCGGATTCCGGCCGGAGAGACCACCAGCCAGCCGTGGCCAACACTCGCCAAGTCTGTGGCGCGACCCGTTTGCATCGTGGATGTATCGGGGGAGGCGACCGCTTCAGCTTTGTCTGAATATCTCAGCGCCTTCGGCTATTTGGTCCGCCGCGCCGATTTACAGATGCCCATTTCAGATTACGAATCTGCCGCAATGGTATGCGCGGACGCCGACCGCGTGGACGATGTTCCGCTGCGGGGACGTCCCGGACCAGCCCCCATCGTGGTGGCGGTGACCCCGTTCGGGGACGAATCCGCCGATGCTGTCATTGCGACCGGCGCGGCCGCCGCCACAATCAGCCGCCCGCTGCTGCGTTCAGAAATCGAAGAACTGTTTTGCCGGGTCGCTGCCGGAGAAAAGCAACTACAGGGCACGGCGACCGGTGTACGCCGTGATCGCCCGCTGCCGAGATTTGCAAACCTCAGAGTGCTGGTTGCCGACGACAGCGCAATTAACCGCGAGGTCGCTATCGAAGCGCTGTCCCGCTTAGGTGCTCAAGTTGAGACGGTCGATAATGGTGCTGAGGCGGTCAGTGCCGCGTCGCGGCATATGCATGACATCATCATGATGGATGGCAGCATGCCGCAAATGGATGGTTTCACGGCCGCCCGTATCATTCGGCAGGAAGAAGAATTGGAAAACCGCGCTCGGGTTCCGATTGTTGCGCTTACCGCGCACGTCATTGGCGCCGCAGCCGATGAATGGCGACTTGCCGGCATGGACGCGGTCATCCACAAACCATTTACGATCGCGCAGCTCGCACAATGCCTGGTGGATCAGGTGCCACAATTCCAGACGCCGGCTGACGCGCCGGTAGAGGTGAATGATGAAGCCCCGGCAGAGCGCGAGGATGAGGCAAGATCGTCCAGCCCCGACCGAGAGGCTGATGTGCCACTCGTTGATCCCGGCACCCTGGGTCAATTTAGGGCGCTAAACGGGACGAAGTCTGGTGGCTTCCTCAAGCGCGTGGTGGACCTTTATTTCAGTCACGCGCCGCTCGCCTGCGATCAGTTGAGGAAACATGCAAGTGCGGGTGAAGCCGAGGCGTGTGGCTCCGTGGCGCATTCTCTTAAGTCGATGAGCCTCAATATCGGCGCCGTCGAGGTCGCCAGGATCGCCGGCGCTATCGAGCAATTGTCGAGAGACGACAACAAGGTCCCCGAACACATTTGCTCGACACGCTATCGAATACCATGGAGCAGACCTTCTCGGTTCTGGCGAATAAAATTGGAGAGAAATACAGCGATCAGCGAATGGTCGAGTCTGGTCATGCCTCGCCGTCCGTAATCGGCCAAGTGGACAGTCTCGAGAACGATCTCTGCCTCGCAATCGAGCGTCGGGAACTCGACGTTGATTACCAGCCGTTTGTGGATCAAGCCGGTAGACAGGTGCTCGGCGTCGAAGCTCTCGTTCGCTGGAGGAGAGGCGGCACGCACAATATACCTCCTTCGGTGTTCATTCAGATCGCCGAACGGAACGGGCTTATTGAAGAAATGGGCGAATGGGTATTGCGGCGCGCGTTGGCCGATGCACGCGGGTGGCCCAAAGTCACCGTAGCTGTAAATGTTTCGCCAGTTCAATTTCGCAGGCCAGGGCTTGCCGACCGCATTGAAAAAATTCTGTCGGAGTCGCTCATCGACCCTCGTCGTATCGAGCTTGAGATCACTGAGACGGCATTACTAGACGCCGAAGCCGCGGTGCTGCAGACCATTGAACAATTGCATCGCCGTGGCGTGACGTTTGCACTTGATGACTTTGGAACCGGATATTCGAGTCTTACTTCCTTGCAGCGCTTCCCGATTGATAAGATCAAAATCGATCGCTGCTTTGTCTCGAATATCGCCTCAACGGTTGATGCGACAATTGTCCATGCAGTCGTGAGCATAGGCCGCGCTTTGGGATTCAAGGTTGTTGCCGAAGGTGTCGAAACCGTTGAACAACAAAAATTCGTCAAAGCCGCCGGAGTGCATGCAATGCAGGGTAATCTGTTTGCACGGCCGATGAAAAACACGGATGTCGCGGATTTCGTCTCCGAATTCCATGATCGCTTCCGGCCATCGACACTTGCCGTATAGTGATTCTGGTAAAGCGAACTGCCCGGATTACAAATATCAGCACGCGTCCGTTACCCGTTTTAGTCGCCAATTCGTCCTTTGCGGACATACCACCGCGTCATTTATGCTGGTATCGTGGTCTCTAGCCGACCCAGAGAGACGATATGTTACGGCAATTTTTGGTGGGCGGTGGCGTCAGCCTTGTGAACATTACCATCCACGCGCTGGTAATGACGATGGTTGTTGGTGTCGCACAAATCGCGAGTACAAGAAAAATACGACACCCATCTCTGTTCCTGATAGCCGTCATGGTTCCGACGGTGTCAGTCCTGATGGCTACGCACACGCTTGAAGTTATCGTTTGGTCTTTGACGTATTCAATGGTGGATGCCGCGCCAGCTGGTGCCAATCTCCTTTATTTCGCGTTCGTCAATTACACAACACTCGGATACGGCGACATTGTTCCTGTGGAGCAATGGCGGCTGCTGGGCCCAATGACTGCGATGAACGGCGTGCTGCTGTTCGGGTGGTCGACAGCGGTCATTTTCGAGGTGCTGCGGAAAGCCTTGGCACTACTGCAACGGTAAATCAGAAGAGGGCGATGAAACGTGAACCTGCTGCTCAAGGAGATTCGCCACAACCCTTTGCTCTGGCTGCTGGCTCTTGTGCCGGTAGCATTGATCGCCGCGAAAATGGCGCCGGAGGCGCACACGCTGCTGTTTGTCCTCTCAGTGCTCGCGGTCGTGCCGCTTGCGGCTTTGCTTAGTCACGCTACCGAATCTGTCGCAGAAAAAACCGGCGACGCTGTGGGTGGGCTGCTCAACGCCACGCTGGGAAACCTGACGGAACTGGTCATCGCAACGGCGGCACTTCGCGCGGGGGAGTACGCACTGGTGAAAGGCTCCATAGCCGGCGCTATTGTGACCAACACGCTTTTTATGCTCGGAGCATCCTTTCTGCTTGGAGGTCTCAAGCACCACCTCCAGGAGTTCAACCGCGCGACTGCCCGCCTGCACGCGGCTTTGCTCTTACTGGCTACGATTGCGCTCATGAGTCCTTCGGCTATCGCCAACGCTGATTTGCTGCCCGGCGCCGCTTTGACCCAGAAACTCAGCGTTGCCCTGGCCGTGCTGCTGATTGCCGGATACGGCTTGAGCCTGCTGTTCTCGCTTAAGACGCATCGCGAAATTTTTTCGGGCGCCGAGCACGCGGAAACAGGCGAAGCTGGGTGGCCAATGGGGCTCGCTTTGGCGACGCTCGCAGGGGCCACGATTTTCGTTGCACTCGTGAGCGAGATTTTCGTCGAGTCCGTACAGAAGGCGGCGGAAACATTCGGCATGAGCCAGGCTTTCGTCGGCTTTATCGTGGTGGCCCTCGTGGGCGCAGCCGCCGAAATGGCGGTGGCGTTTTCCGCTGCGCGCAGGAACCGGCTTGACCTGAGTGTGGGGATTGCGCTGGGGAGTGCCTCCCAGATCGCGCTTTTCGTCGGTCCGGCGCTCGTGCTTCTGAGTTATGTGATCGGACCGACGCCGATGGACCTTCAATTCTGGCCGGGCGCGGTCGTAATGGTCTTCGTTGCCACGCTTGTCGCAGCATTCATCACAAGTAGCGGACGTTCGGCCTGGTTCGTTGGCGTTCTGCTGATATTCGTCTACACGGTCTTCGCCGTCACGCTCTATATGTTGCCGCCGCAGGTGCACTGACATCGATGCTTGGGCGAATGGCTAACTGGTGGGGGCTATCGGCCCTTAGCGGACATCTTCATAGCTGCGCTCGCGGGCGGGTGCACTGAATGCGGCTGAAAGCTTCGCTTGCGCCACTCATATCGAACTCAATCAATGCATCGCCAGCCCACGGAAGATTAAATTCAATCCGCAAAATGGATGACGACGGCAGTCTGGACATAAATTCGGCCCAGCCTAGCCCAAGACCGGCGCCATCATTCTGAACCGACGCCATCTTGTTACGTTGAATTAAGTCGTTGTCGAGCCTGTATTTCGTTCTTACGGGATCCGTCGCAACGCGTTCAGAAAAAATAATTGCTGCATTCGGAGTTTTCGGACGGCCGGGAGTTTCAACACATCGTAGTACAAGCTTTGCGGAAACTTTCCTGCCAAATTGACGTGCGGAATTTAAAGCCGCGTTCGTCATCGTTGTGGATTGTTTACCCGTCAGTCCATCGACTGTAACTGCTTCCTTCCACTCTGCGGAAGCAGCGCAAACTCCTGTCAGAAACACGAGGCCAATAAGCGAAGCCGGCCAGGCTCTTTGCGTTATTTTATAAATTGCGATAATCCAATCACTTGCAATGCTTCCTGTCAGAAATCGGCCCGGCATAATTAGTCCAATCGTCATAGCGTGGCGTTAGGTGCCAATTTCTTCGCGGAGCAAACTGTCAATTGATGCGGCCCTGTCAAATTGTCCGAGTTTTTCGGCCATGCCGTCGGCTCTCAGCAGATCGCGCACTGAACCATGGGCGCCGACGATGCGCAATTTAATGCCGCGAGTTGTGAGTTCTCTGTGCAGCTCATTCAACATGCGCGAGCCCGCAAGATCGAGATACGGAGATGCAGAGAGATCGCAGACGACCAGGCGGATTTTGGCACCGGCTGCCGCCCGAAGCCGGTTCAGGACGGTTTCCAGGACCGCATCGGTATTGACGTAGACCAGTGAGGCTTCCGGGCGGAACACGATCACGCCGGACAGCGGTTCGTTGTCAGGATGGCGGTCGAGGTCCGAATAGCTGTTCGTACCGGGAACGCGACCGAGAAACGCCACGTGTGGCTGCGACGCACGGGCTAGCAGCAATATGATGGATGCGAGTGCGGCAAGCAGGATGCCCTCAAGGATTCCAAGAAGCAGCACGGCAACAAGAGCAATCGTTGCGGCATAGAAATCCAGCCGGCTCACGCGCCACATGCGCAACAGCGCGGGAAAGTCCAGCAACCCGTAGACCGCTGTCAGTACAACGGCAGCCAGTACCGCTTTCGGCAGATTCTCCAGCAGCCCCGTCAGGAACAGTAGGCACAGAGCAAGTGTGATTGAGGCAAAGACCAGCGCGAGCGACGTTCGTGCGCCCGCCTTGTCGTTCACCGCCGATTGCGACAGTCCACCCGCCACCGGATAGCCGTGTCCCAGCGCCGTGAAAAGATTGGCCGCGGCAATGCCGAGAAGCTCCTGTCGCGGGTCTAGGACATATCTGTGCTTGGCGGCAAAGGTGCGTGCGGCCGATACGCCTTCGATATAAGCGAGGAGCAAACAGCCCGCAGCCAACGGAAATATGCCCTCAATGTCACGTAGCCGCAGCGCTGGGCCCGCGAATGTGGGTAACCCGGACGGTATCTCTCCCGTCGTTGGCACTCCGAGAGCTGGAAGCCCGAGTATCGTTGCAGCAAGGATTGAAAGTGCAACAACGACAAGAGCGACCGGCTTCCCCGGCAGGACACGTTCGCCAAGTACGAGCAGCCCGATCGCGACGACACCGATGGCGAGCACAAGGTAATTCGTCTGGCCGAATTGACCGACAATCATCACAAGTCGTTCAAAAAAGTTAGTCCCGCCACCTGCCACGCCCAAAAGACTTGGCAGTTGGGTCATACCAATGGTCAAAGCTGCACCAGCCTTGAAGCCGACAAGAATACTATCGCTGATCAACTTCACGAGCGCGCTTAGTCGCAACAACCAGGCGAGCAGGGAAAGTCCGGCCACCGTGAAGGCTGCAAGACTGGCAATCTGTGCATAGTGTTGCACGTCACCATCCGCCATTGCTCCCACAGATGTAGCAATCATAAGAGAGATGGCTGAAGTGGGTCCGATCGCAAGTTGACGTGAAGACCCGAGCAGAGCGTAGCCCACGCCACCCAACAGGTAGCCGTAGACGCCGACTTGCGGGGGTAAGCCCGCAAGTGCTGCGTAGGCGAGGGAAACGGGGATCGCGTAGGCCGCCAGTGTCACCCCGGCGACGACATCGTTCTGCAACCAGTCCGCACGATAACCCGCCAACCAACGCGCTGGCGGAAACCACCAAAGCCAGGTCGATCTATGCTCCGCCGGGTCGGTCATCCCTGACGCCTTAACTCCGAAACAATTGTTACACACTCCGTACGGAACGCGTAAGGCTGGGGTCGCAGCGGCCTAGCTCGTTATTTTGGAGATTGCGATCACGGTTTTTTCGTATCCCGCAAAAAGATAAACCAATAAACGGCGGCGACCATCACCGATCCGCCAATGATGTTACCTATTGTGACGGGGAACAGGTTGGCGAAAAAATTGCTCCAGGTCAGTCCGGGATAATCTGCCGCCGACTTTCCAATGGCTCTCCAGAACGAGTCAGGAGCGCCCGCCCTGATGAACAAGCCCATCGGTATGAAGTAGATATTAGCGATGCAGTGCTCGAACCCGGCTGCCGCGAATATCGCCACCGGGGGGATTGCCGTCATAATCCGGTCGATATTGGTTCGCGCGCTGTACAACATCCAGACCGCCAGACAAACAAGGGCGTTACACAAGATCCCCAGGATTAATGCCGGGATGAAGTCCAGTGACGTTTTTGCGCTCGCTATATTCAGCGCGACAAGTCCGACGGCACCGTCACCGAACGTGTACTGTGTCGAGTAGAACACGAGAATGGCAGTCGCAATCGCGCCGACAAAATTTCCGGTGAAAGAAAGAACCCAGTTGAGCAATAACGCGCGCGTTTTTACTTTCCCGCTCGCCCAGGCCATCACGATGAGGTTATTGCCGGTAAAAAGTTCGGCCCCGGCGATGATCACCATGACAAGGCCGGCAGAAAAGACCAGGCCCGTGAGCAGCCGGCCGACCCCATAGGGGAGTCCGGTGCCAGCCGTGACAATCGTTGCGAAAATTGCGCCGAATGAAATGAACGCGCCGGCGAGAATGCTCAGCACGAAAATGGTGACCGGATCGGTGGCCGCCCTTTTGATTCCGCTTTGTTCGGCGCGTACAGCCATGCTTGCCGGCATGATCGCGTCGAAAGTCACCATTTGTGGTAGGGAAACCTCGTCGTCAGTCCGCTTTCTGCTCATTTGCGCCGCTAACCGCCCGTGCCGGTAGCCGCTAGAATGCCGACGATTTGCACCGCGATGACTTTCAAGATCGTCATCGACGGGAAGATCATCGCATAGCCGATATCGGGCCGTTCGGTTGGCGCCATCTTGGTTGAATAGACAAGGATGGCGGGGTTTCCAGTCGCGCCGGAGGCGACACCGACCAGATCGTCATACGGTATCTTCATGAGATAGTAGCCCACGACAAGGACGATCAACACGGTTGTCATCAGGACAGCGATCCCGATAAAGAACATCGTAAAGCCCAACTCTGCGATCGTGCGCACAAAGGGTTGGCCGGCGTTGACGCCGACCGTGGCTAGAAACATCGCAAGCCCGAAATTGCGCAGCACGATATTTGCCGGCAGCGGCATCGTCCACAGCATGGGACCCGTCCGCCGTAATTTGCCGAGAATGAGCGCAACGATGAGCGGGCCGCCGCCAATGCCAAGCGTAACGGTGCCAACACCGGGGATCGGGATTGGAATGAGACCGAGCAATACGCCAAGGACCATACCGAGGCCCAGAGAGACGTAGCTGAATTCGGCTGCGGCCTTAACCGTGTCGCCAAAATGCTTTCTGACGTCGTCTCTCCGGTCTGGTGGCATCAGCACGCCAACACGGTCGCCAAATTCGAGCATGAGGTCGGGAGTGGGCACGAGGTCGGCGTCGTACCGCCGCACGTGCAGCAAATGGGCTGGAAAGCCGGCTGGCATCGGAAGACGGGCGAGAGGTACACCGACCACGCTGGCTTTGCCGACAAAGACCCGAATGTAGTCCAGATCACTGCGATCCTTGGCCAAACGGCCAGGTTCAAGTTTGCCAAGGCGCGAAGCAGCTTCCGCGATTGCATCCTGCTGTTCGGCGATGATCAAAACAGCATCGCCGGCCGACAGCGCAAGATCTGGCGCCGGAATGACGTTGTGTCCACTCTGGCGCACCATCGTGACCTGCACGCCCTCCGGCAGGTCTTTGGTGAGCTCGCCGAGTGTGCGGCCGGAGAACTTTTCTCCGACGGAAATTTCGCCCATGTGGAAGCGCTGTGCTTTTGCCGGAAATTTTGGCTGAACGACGCGCGTCATGAAGTAGATGCACAGGATGGGTCCGATCACACCGAAGGGATAGGCAATCGAGTATCCAATAGACGGTTCTTTGTTGCCCATAACATCGAGCGCCGCCTGGAGCGTCGCGGTGCTTGTCATCGATCCGGCATAGATACCGAGGGTATGACCAATCTTGATGCCGAAGGCATGACCCAAGCCCAGCGCCACGAGCAGGCCGGCCACACAGCCAATCAATGCCAGTAAATTGTACTTGCGGCCGACTCCCCGCATTCCCTCGAAAAACTGGCGTCCGTAAAGAATACCAATGCCGTAGAGGAACATGATCAGGCCGGTCAGTCCGATCGGCCCAACGATCTGCGCCTTGGGGGAAAACGCGCCGAGCGCAAGACCGACGAACAGAACGGCGCCAACGCCGAGGGAAAATCCGCCGATGTTGATCTGTCCGACGAGATAACCGAAACCGATCGCCAGAAACGCCGTAAGAATTGGCTGCGTACCGATAATATCGCGCGCAAGGTCTAGCATGGAAAACTCCCCCTGAAATCTGGCGCTATACGGATACCGAACGCCCGATCAGCGGACACGGCACCCTGCGGCGCGGAATTGTTCGATGACTCGCTTGGTAAGATCCGGTGGCGCTGCGGGCGTGTCGGCGCATTTGTATTCAAGTTTCATCGACTTCCATTTGAACGCACCCATTTGATGGAAGGGCTGTACCTCCACCCACTCGACGTTCTTCATAGGCGCGACAAATTTGGCGATACCTTCGACATTCGCAGGATCGTCCGTCAGGCCGGGCACGAGCGTGAACCGCACCCAGGCTGGCTTGCCGATCGATGCAAGGCGCTCGGCGAACCGCAGGGTAGGGGCCAAATCGCGGCCGGTAACGTTGCGATACGTTTCCGGATTTGAGCTTTTGATGTCGAGCAGCACCAAATCAACGAGTGACAGGAAAGAATTGTCAGCCCGGTCGCCCAAAAAGCCCGACGTTTCGATAGCGGTGTGAAGGCCCATCTTCTTGGCACCGGCCAATATCCGCTTCGTGAAGGAGAGTTGCACCATCGCCTCGCCGCCCGAAATGGTCAGGCCGCCGCCAAGGGCCTTGATGGCAGACGCGAAGCTGGCAAGACGGTCGAGCACCTGCTGCGCTGAGACATAGGTCCCGTCTTTGAGGTGCCAGGTGTCCGGGTTATGGCAATACGAGCATCGCAGGAGGCAACCCGACAAGAACAGTACGACGCGCAGACCCGGCCCATCGTAGCGGGACGATGTTTCATAAGAGTGCGCGTAGCCAAATGCGCCCTCGGCGTCGTCTTTAAACAGACCTTCATCCGGAGCGTCCGGTGAAATTCCGACGCGCAGATCGTACCGGCTGCCGGCTTCCAATGTTCCAGGAGTCGACATCTTGTTCGCTCGTTCAGATCTGGCCGTGGAATGTGCGGCTGATCACATCCCGCTGCTGCTCCGGTGTCAGCCGGATAAAATTGACCGCATAACCAGACACACGGATCGTGAGCTGCGGATACTTGTCCGGGTTCTTGATCGCGTCCTCAAGCGTGTCCTTGTCAATGACGTTTAGGTTCATGTGGAATCCACCGTGATCGAAATAGACGTCGAACGCTTTCGTCGCCGATTTAATGAGCTCGTGTTCGGACAAGTGTGCCTTCTGCGGCGAAACAGAAACGGTGTAACTGATCCCGTCCTGCAAATCCTTGTAGGGAAGTTTTGCGACGGACAGGCACGACGCGAGCCAGCCGTGGTTGTCACGGCCATGCATCGGGTTAGCGCCCGGTCCGAAGGGTTCGCCTTTGCGTCGTCCGTCGGGCGTATTTCCGGTGGCTTTACCGTAGACGACGTTTGAGGTGATCGTCAGCACACTTTGGGTATGCGTCGCATTCCGATACGTCGGATGCTTGCGAATTTTCTGCATGAAAGTCGTGACGAGTTCGGCCGCTATCATATCAACGCGATCGTCGTTGTTGCCGAACTGTGGAATGTTGGCGTTGCCTTCGTTCTTGTAGTCGACGGCCACGCCCTTATCATCGCGAATGACGCGGATTTTTCCGTACTTGATGGCGCTAAGACTGTCGGCGACAACCGACAAACCCGCGATTCCGAAGGCCATCGTACGCAGGATGTCTCGGTCGTGCAGCGCCATCTCGAGCCGCTCATAAAAATACTTGTCGTGCATGTAGTGGATACAGTTCATTGCATGCACGTAGGTACGAGCGAGCCATTCCATGGTTGTGTCGAATTTCTTCATCACCTCGTCGTAGTCGAGGAATTCGCCGGTCACGGCAGGTGTTGGTGGCGCGATCTGGTCGCCTGAGACTTCGTCGCGGCCGCCATTGATTGCGTAAAGCAGCGCTTTGGCGAGATTGACGCGCGCGCCGAAGAACTGCATCTGCTTGCCGAGCTTCATCGCCGAAACGCAACACGCAATGCCGTAGTCGTCGCCCCAGAACGGGCGCATCAGGTCGTCGTTCTCGTATTGTAACGACGACGTATCGCGACTGACCTTGACGCAATAGCGCTTGAAAGTGTCCGGGAGGTGTTTCGACCAGAGCACCGTGATGTTCGGCTCGGGTGCCGGACCGAGATTGTAGAGGGTGTGCAGCATGCGATAGCTGCTCTTGGTCACGAGCGTACGACCGTCGAGGTCCATCCCTCCCACGCATTCGGTCGCCCAGTAGGGATCGCCGCTGAACAGCGCGTCGTATTCCGGCGTACGCAGGAATCGCACGATACGGAGCTTTTGCACGAGCTGGTCCCATAGCTCTTGGGCACCGGCTTCGTTCAACTTGCCTTCACGAATGTCGCGTTCGATGTAGATGTCGAGGAACGAGGAGATGCGTCCGATCGACATTGCCGCGCCGTTAGCCTCCTTGATGGCGCCGAGATACGCCATGTAAGTCCATTGTACGGCCTCTCGCGCATTGGTCGCCGGACGGGAAATGTCCAAGCCATAAAGCTTCGCCATTGCGGCGAGATCTTTGAGCGCGCGAATTTGCTCGGCCAGTTCTTCACGCAGTCGGATCACCTCATCGGTGGGCCACATGTCGTCGATCTGCGCGCGTTCAGTCTGCTTCACCTCGAGCAATCGATCGACGCCATACAAAGCGACGCGGCGGTAGTCGCCGATGATGCGGCCGCGTCCATAAGAGTTCGGAAGGCCGGTGACGATCCCCGATCTCCTGCAGCGCATGATCTCCGGCGTGTATGCGTCAAACACACCGTCGTTATGTGATCGTCGATACCGCGTGAATGCTTCGTGGACCTGCGGGTCGGCCTCAAAGCCCGCGGCCTTGAGACCCGCTTCGACCATGCGCAGACCACCGAACGGAAAGATCGC
This sequence comes from uncultured Alphaproteobacteria bacterium, assembly GCA_963810585.1. Classification (GTDB taxonomy): domain Bacteria; phylum Pseudomonadota; class Alphaproteobacteria; order Rhizobiales; family Xanthobacteraceae; genus Pseudolabrys. The sequence goes on along the minus strand of CAWENV010000004.1, from coordinate 533,038 downwards.
GCGCTTGAATGGCTGATCGGTCTGCAGACCTACGACAACTTCGTTGTCGCGATCGATGTAGCCGGGCTTGTGCGCCAACAATGTCGAAGGAGTCTTTGCGTCGACGGCGAGGACGCCTTTTTTCCGTTCGTCCTGGAAGTAGGGCTGCAATTTTGCCCAGACCGCTTTTGTCTTGGCGGATGCTGGCGCGAGAAACTTTTCGTCGCCGGTATAGGGCGTCACGTTGCGAACAATAAAATCCCGAACGTTGATCGACGTCCGCCAGTCGCCGGGATTAAAGCCGCGCCATGAATCCTCACCAGCTTTGGTGTCGACTTCCTTGGCAACTGCAGCACTGCTTTTCATGGAAATTTCTCCCTACGTGGCGCTTGCCCCGGCGTTGTAGTGTTTTTTGCCGTGGTGGCCGAATGCTCAAAATGAGAGTATCATCGACAGCGTGCATAAGCGACCTGCTAGTGACCGATTAGCAAAGTACGCGCGTTTGACTTTGATGTGAGTCAAAAGTGACCGATGGGGCCGGGGCTATTAGTTTTGGAGCGTGATCTGGTGTCGGATTCGCGGTCGTGAGTTTATGAGTAAAAATGAGAAGGGCGCAATCGATGGTAACCTCTTCCGCAGCGCAACAAGGCAGTGCGAGGCCTCATGCCAAATACGATCGTTTGATCGCAAGGGCGAAGGGAGTTGAGGCCGCCAAAACCCTTGTCGTTCACCCGTGCGATGAGACGTCGTTGCGCGGTGCGCTCGAAGCGGCGGAACTTGGCATTATCGTGCCCATTCTGGTCGGTCCGGCGGCAAAGATCACGGCAGTCGCACGCGCTCACAAATTGAATCTTGACGGCATCGAAATTGTCGACGTGCCGCATAGCGAAGCGGCCGCCACCAAGGCCGTTGAGCTCGTCAAGGCAGGCATGGGCGAACTCCTGATGAAGGGAAGCCTGCATACCGACGAGCTGATGCGCGCGGTGACATCCTCGTCGGCCGGCCTGCGTACCGCGCGACGTATCAGTCACGTCTTTGTGATGGACGTGCCGACATATTCAGAGACCCTGTTCATCACTGATGCCGCGATCAATATATTTCCCGATCTCGACGTCAAACGCGACATTGTGCAGAACGCGATCGATCTTTGGACACAAACGGGCCTAGGGACGCCACGGGTGGCCATTCTCTCTGCAGTCGAGACCGTCACATCAAAGATTCCGTCCACTATCGAAGCGGCGGCGTTGTGCAAGATGGCCGACCGCGGACAGATCACCGGTGGCATCCTCGACGGCCCACTTGCCTTCGACAATGCGATCGATCCGGAAGCGGCTAGAATCAAAGGCATCAAGTCCGAGGTTGCAGGCCGCGCCCAGATCCTCGTCGTTCCCGATCTGGAATCCGGCAATATGCTCGCCAAGAATCTTTCGTTCATGGCAAATGCGGATGCCGCAGGCATCGTACTTGGTGCTCGCGTGCCGATCATCCTGACATCGCGTGCCGACTCGATACGCACGCGTATGGCGTCCTGTGCAGTTGCCGTGCTCTATGCCGATGCGCGCCGTCGTCTAGCGACCGTCACTGCGGTGTGACCACCATGGATGCCATCCTCGTCGTCAATGCTGGATCGTCGAGCCTGAAATTCCAGGTATTCGCAACCAACGGCGCGGGTGGCGAGCTTGACTGCCTGTGCAAAGGCCAGATCGATGGGGTCGGCAGCCGTCCACGCCTGAAGGCCGAGGGTGGGGACAAAAAGCCCCTGATCGACCAGACGTATAGTGCCGACAAAATCCCGGATCTGCCTGCCGCCATCCAGATTGCGGGGGATTGGTTGCGCAGCACGCAGAAGGTCAATCTCCTCGCCGTCGGACATCGGGTTGTTCACGGAGGTCCCGACTTCGACCGGCCCGTGCGCTTAACCCGGGACCTAGCGGCGCAACTCGAACGATATGTCTCGCTGGCGCCACTGCATCAACCGAACAACCTTGCTCCGATCCGGACTCTTCTTGATCGCCGTCCCGAGCTGCCGCAGGTCGCATGTTTCGACACGGCGTTTCACCGCGGCCACGGCGCGCTGGCGGACTATTACGCTTTGCCTGAAAGCTTCTACAAGGAAGGCGTGCGGCGTTACGGCTTTCACGGACTGTCCTACGAATATATCGCGCATCGCCTGCCGCACGTCGCGCCCGACATTGCAAAGGGGCGTGTGATCGTCGCGCATCTGGGCAGCGGCGCTTCAATGTGTGCTCTTGCGAATAGCCGAAGCGTTGAAAGTACGCTCGGATTTACTGCTCTCGACGGATTGCCAATGGGAACGCGCCCGGGCCAGCTCGATCCCGGCGTGGTGCTTTACATGATTGCCGAAAAAGGAATGAGCCCAGCAGCGGTCCAGGACCTTTTCTATAAGGAATCCGGGCTGAAGGGGCTTTCCGGAATCAGCAATGACGTACGCGAGCTTCTGGACAGCAAGGATCCGAAAGCAGCGTTTGCGCTCGACTATTTCGCCTATCGCGCTGGACTCTATGTCGGCATGCTGGCCGCCGCACTCGCCGGGCTCGATGCCTTCGTATTCACCGCCGGCATCGGTGAAAACTCGCCGCCGATGCGCGCACGCATCGCTGAGCGGCTCGCCTGGCTTGGGATCGGTCTCGATGCCACCGCGAACAACGCAGGTTCAACGCTGATATCGAAAAAAGACAGCCGCGTTCCTGTCTATGTTATCCCGACAAACGAAGAGCTGATGATCGCGCGACATACGCTGGAGCTGCTTTCTACCCAACGAACAGCACCCAAAATCGCTACAGGGTAAGCTCCGCGGTATCTATAGTTTGAGCGGGGGCTCCTCATGTTCTGGAAGCAATCGTATTATCTCAAAGACCGTTTCAGATCTTCGCTCTGGCTCGTTCCACTTATTACGATTCCCTTCGCGCTTGTCGCAACACGCGTACTGTTCCGCGTAGATGGCTGGCTCGGCTGGCGTTTTATGGACTTCGGCACATCTGGCGCCGAGGCAATGCTCGGCAGCATCATTACAGCGACGCTGAGCTTTGTCGTTTTTACGTTTGCCTCACTCCTCGTTGCCCTTCAGGTTGCAAGCGGACAGCTGACCCCGCGTATCATTGCCACCATATTGGTCCGAAACAACGTCGTCAGGTACACGACCGGCCTTTTCATTTTTACCCTGCTGTTCGCAGTCAGCGCGCGGAATCGGATAGAGGACGAAAGTTTTCAGCTCGTCATATTCGTCTCTGCTTTCCTCGGAATCCTGTGCTTCGCGGCATTTCTCTTCCTGATAGACTACGCTGCGCGACTGCTGCGCCCGATAAGCATCGTGAGCCACGTTGGCGAGGCCGGGATCGTGGTCATTGACAGCGTTTATCCGGACCCGAACCTGGGCCCGACGCAATCGAACAGCCTCCGTTTCAACCTTGGGAAACCGGCCCGGACAATTGAACACCGGGGCACCTCGGAAGTTGTTCTTGCGGCCAATGTGGACGAGCTTGTGGCCGAGGCAGAGGGATCCGGCGGCGTGATCGAATTCGTTCCGCAGGTCGGCGATTTTATTGCGACCGGCGAGCCATTGTTCAAGGTGTACGGTGCTGCCGCCTTGCTCGACGAGGGAAGGTTGAAGTCACACGTTGCATTCGGACCGGAACGAACGCTGGAACAGGATCCGACCTTCGCCTTCCGCATCATCGTCGACATCGCGCTCAAGGCTCTGTCACCTGCCATAAATGATCCGACTACGGCCGTAATCGCGATCGACCAGCTGCATCGGCTGCTCAGGAAAGCGGGAAACAAGAGCCTGCGTACCGACGAGATCATCGATAAAGCCGGCCAGCTGGCGGTGATCTTTCGAACGCCGAATTGGCAGGACTTTGTGCATCTCGCATTCACCGAGATACGGCTTTGCGGCGCGCAAAACATACAGATTGCCCGACGACTGCGCGCAATGATCGAAAACCTTGTTCAGACATTGCCGGGGAATCGTCATCCCGCTCTGCAGAAAGAACTGCAATTGCTTGACCGCGCAGTCGAAGAGCACTTTCGGAATCCTGAGGATCGTGCACTTGCCCGCGTGGGAGACGCGCAGGGATTGGGCGGCGCTTCCGGTATCGAGAAGACGCAGTAAAAGAGTCCTCAGACCTTTGTGCTTGAAGGCCGACCGCGTCGACGAAACTCGTCGGTCAAGAGGCAGATGCTGATCAGAAACACCCAGAAAGGAAATGCAACGAACACCCACGAAAGATACGTACTGCCGAAAAGGAGCAGCAGCGCGAGAACGAACCCGAGATAGGCGACCCAGCGGGGCGCGATTCCAGTGTAGGTAATGACGGTCGAAGTCGAGAACATGAATACAGCCGCCATCTTTATCAGATAAATATTCACCAGGTTATAGGTGAGCGTGCGGGCCAGGTGAAATGTCGGAGCGCTCGTCAGCGCCTGGGAATCGGTGGCGAAAGTCAGAATGATTGCGCCGATGACGGCCGCCAGAATGAAAAGCATAGCCAGAAACAACAAGCTGCTCCCCAGAAACACCGTGGCAAAGAAACGGTCTTCGAGTTCGCCCAGGCGATCACGCAATGCGCCGACAAACCAAAGGAACGCAATCCCGGCGAAGGGGAGTAGGTTGAGCGCAAAGTTGACCAGTCCCGTGCTTGTCTTGAGCCATTCGCCGGGTTCGCCGGGATCGCTTGGAACGGAAATGCGCAGCATCGAGAACGCGGCAACAAACAAAACGGAAAAGATTATTCCCGCGATAGCGGCAGCCCGCGGTGTTTTCAGTTTTGCCTGGACCATGTTGTCAGTCGGCATTGCAAATCGACCGGTCAATCCGGATTAACAAGCTGGAGCGCGACATGCACGGCGCCAGACTCGCGCTTCGTGCTCATTTTAAGCCCACTTTTCTCGAACGTCTTCAGCATCGGGATGTTCTCCGGCAGCACTTCGGCGGTGAACTCCTTCAGCCCGGCGTCGCGAGCAATCAGGGCCAGATGCCGCAGCAACGCCGCCCCGATGCCTTGACGCTGGTAGTCGTCGGTCACAACGAATGCGACCTCTGCGACGCCAGGTCGCTCGACGATGTAGCGCCCGCCGGCGGCGATCTCGGCGGCGCCGGCGCCGGCGACTTCGACGACCGCGACAAGCGCGACATGACTAACAAAGTCGACGTTCAGGAAGAATGCACGTTCCTTTTCCGAAAATTCGCGCTTTGCGCCGAAGAAGCGCCGGTACATCGATTGGGAACTTGTGTGATCGATAGCCGCTAACAGACCAAACTCATCTTCCGGCGTGAGGGCGCGAATTTCGGCCATGCGCCCATCGCGCAGGCGTTCCATCGTCGAATACTTTGCCGCTTCGAGCATCGTCGAGACCCGCGCCTGTCCAGGCAGTCACATTTCAATTCTGCGTGTAGGGTGGCCTTTGACTTGACTAGCGTATAACGTGTAGCGGCGACCATACTCTTTTGTTTTTCATATAATATAAAGGGAGAAAACCATGGTGCGTGAAAACAAACTTTTTGCGACGTTGCTCGCTGTGACGCTTGCCGGAGCTTTCGGCTTTGCCGACAACGCCTCGGCCGCCACCAAGAAAAAACTCACCTACGAAGAGGCGTACGCCCGGTGCAAGTCCATTTTGGATAAAGAAGGCACTCCGGGGACGTCGACGCAAGCAAATGTGCGTTATACGCGCGGTGGGGCCTGCATGAAGAAATACGGCTACAAGCTCTAGCCGGCTCGCATGCGATATCACGCGGGTCGAAAGTCCGCGTGCAAGCAACCATAGCCATACTTATTGGCGGTGATTTAAAAGATTTCTTTCACAAAACGACGACCCTTCAAAAGCTGGGTGGTCGCCGTAAGCGCGTCTTTTTGTGCTTGGCCATGTGATATCACTTTCTGAACGCTGCAACTGCGATCAACTCCAAACCAGCGTCATGCTGATGTCCCCGGGCATGCCATTCGGCCAATCCGCAATCTGGTACTTCAAGCGGTATCCGCGCGGCTGGAGATGCACCTTCCAGAATTGATAAAGCTCTTTCGGCAGACCTGTGAGCGTCTCCTCCCAGCCAGGCTCCTGCTGGTTGATGGCGCGCCCCCCGTCGGTAAACAATTTATTTGAGAACCGTCCGACTTCGACCTCGGTCAAGCCGTTGCCGACGGCGCGTTTGATAATGGCGGCTGCTCGCTTCATGCGCTCTTCGTCGCTCACGCCGGAAGGCTTGGCGAGTTTATCGAGCAAATCCATTTTCTCGGCCTCGATGAGCTTAAGCTTGCGCATATACTCGCTAGCTTTTTCGGCCTCCATCTCCGCGCTCTGTTTGCGGCAGTCCAATGCGCTCGGTAAAACGCTATCTATGTCGGATGCCATACGCATATCTCCTTATGCACGTTACTTACTATGAGGCAGCGCAGCGTGCCGGTCGAATCCTGCCTTTTGGGGGTTCCGCGGAGGGTGGTTACCTGCGGCGTGTTTCTCTCCCAAAAAGTCAACATTCTCCATCCTGCGTAAGGCTCTGGGCCGAAGCGAGGGGCTACCTAGCCGATAGTGATCTAGATCAAGGCGTCTAGTGTCGTGCTACGGTTACAAACTTTATGGAAATGGTCGGGGAGGCATTAATGCTTGGTCCCGCAATTGTCTGAATCGTATGTCATTGAAATGACATCTGGTGCCCGCTTGATAGGAGGGCCAGCTTAAGATCACTGGCCGGTAAATCGGACGCACCTACGACGCAAAAAATAGGCGCCGGGCCTTTCGTGTAATCCAACAAACCGCGCAAAGTTACGTGGAGACTTACATGAACAAGACCGCTGCACCGATGATCCCAGCGGTGAAGGCCAAGATCCTGGAAGGAAAAAAGGGGCTCATCGTTGGCATTGCCAACGACAAGTCAATTGCGTGGGGTTGCGCGAAAGCTTTCCGCGCCTTCGGCGCTGAGGTGGCCGTAACCTATCTCAACGACAAGGCCAAAAAGTTCGTCGAGCCTCTGGCCCGCGCCCTCGAAGCTCCGATCTTTATGCCACTCGACGTAAGCGCGGACGGCCAGATGGAAGCTGTCTTTGAACGAATTACCAAGGAATGGGGCAAACTCGACTTTCTGGTTCACTCCATCGCTTTTTCGCCGAAGGAAGCGCTGCAGGGGCGCGTGGTCGACGTATCGCGGGAAGGCTTCGCAGCAACCATGGATGTGTCGTGCTGGACTTTTATCCGCATGGCGCATTTGGCCGAACCGCTGATGCGCAAAGGCGGCACATTGTTCACGATGACGTACTACGGCAGCCAGATGGTCGTTAAGAATTACAACATTATGGGAGTTGCCAAAGCAGCGCTCGAATGCGCGGTGCGCTATCTCGCGGCAGAGCTCGGACCAAAGGGCATTCGCGTGCATGCGATTTCGCCGGGGCCACTCGCGACGAGAGCAGCATCCGGCATCCCCGAATTTGACGCATTGCTCGACAAAGCGCGAGCGAAGGCGCCCACGCGCAGTCTTGTCACAATAGAAGATGTTGGGGCCGCAACCGCGTTTCTGGCGCACGACGCAGCGCGGCTCATCACCGGCGATACGCTCTATGTCGATGGGGGCTATCATATCACCGACTGAAGGTTGAGCCTTACGGGAAGACGCCACGGCATGCACGAAGGAGTTCACCGATGACATCAGTTCAAAAAAACCCGCTTTCATCGGAGTTGGGTAGGGCCTCGTTCGGCCCATTCGCGCCGGCGATGGAATACGCAATCGATGCTTTCCAGCGCGGCGTCTTGTTCTGGGACGTCATGCGTCAGCGCGGAAACCAGTATCGCGAACACATGGCGGAAGCTGCGCCGCACGTTCTCGACTATAAAGCCGAACTTGTGGTCGACGGGCGCACCTTGGTACGGCCGGTCAATTATGTGCTTGTGCGCATCGTCCCGCCCGCCGGAGTTCAAATCAATCCCAAGCTGAGGCCTTTTATCGTCGTTGATCCACGTGCCGGGCACGGGCCCGGAATTGGCGGCTTCAAAGCCGACAGCGAAATCGGCGTCGCATTCAAGGCCGGTCATCCGTGTTATTTCGTCGGCTTCCTTCCGGATCCCGTCCCGGGACAGACGATTGCGGATATCGCTAGCGCTGAAGCGATCTTCATCGAAAAGGTTGCGGCCGCACATCCGGATGCCGGCGGCAAGCCTTGCGTTATCGGAAATTGCCAGGCGGGCTGGGCCATTATGATGGTGGCCGCTCTTCGCCCGGAATTGTTCGGACCGATCATTGTCGCCGGATCGCCACTCTCGTACTGGGCTGGCGTGCGCGGGAAGAACCCAATGCGCTATTCGGGCGGTTTACTGGGCGGTAGCTGGCTGACCGCGCTTACGAGCGACCTCGGCCACGGCAAGTTTGACGGCGCCTGGTTGGTGCAGAATTTCGAGAACCAGAACCCGGCAAATACGCTGTGGACCAAACAATACAATCTTTATTCAAGGATCGATACAGAGGCTCCTCGGTATCTGGGGTTTGAGAAATGGTGGGGTGGCCACGTCAATTTAAATGCGGATGAAATTCAGTTCATCGTCGATGAGCTGTTTGTCGGCAACAATTTGGCTGCCGGACGCATCAAGACGTCGGATGGAACGGCGATCGACCTTCGTAACATCCGTTCGCCAATCGTCGTGTTCTGCTCTAAAGGCGACAATGTCACGCCGCCGCAACAGGCGCTCGGATGGATTCTTGATCTCTACGATAGTGTCGATGACCTTCGCGCGAACGGACAGACCATCGTCTACACTATCCATGAAACCGTGGGCCATCTTGGCATTTTCGTATCCAGCGGCGTTGCCAAGAAGGAACATGGAGAGTTTTCGAGCAACATCGACCTGATCGACACTCTCCCACCTGGGCTTTATGAAGCTATTTTTGAAGACAAGACCGCGGACACCGTTAATCCGGACTTGGCGCTCGGAAATTGGGTCATGCGCTGCGAGGCCAGGACGCTGGACGACATCCGCGCGCTTGGCGGCAACGACATCGCCGACGAGCGTCGTTTCGCGACGGCGGCGCGCGTTTCTGAAATAAATCTTGCTCTATATCGCACGTTTGTGCAGCCCATGGTGCGAGCAATGGTCAGCACGCCGGTCGCAGACTGGATGCAGAAAATGCATCCTCTGCGCCTGCAATACGAAATGTTTTCCGATCAAAATCCAGCAATGGCCCCGATTGCCTCGCTTGCAGAGCAAATTCGCAAGGATCGACGGCCGGCCTCGGCGGACAATCCGATTGTGGCAATGCAGAAAAACTTTTCCAACCAGATTGTCTCCGCGCTCGAACTCTTGGCGCGAGGCAAGCGAAAAAATGTCCGAGCGGTTGTTCCTCGCGATTTACGGTTCATCGACGCTTCAGTCTGCAGTCGGCGTCAACCCCGGTGATACACAGCATCTGCGAAAGGCTACCAAGAACCCGCTGCATGGAGAATTGCTGCAAAAACGAATTGAAGAGCTGAGATCCCGCATACCGACCGGTGGGGCCCGTGCGGCCGTCATCCGTGCTCTAATTTATGCGGGCATGAATTGAGCCGCGGTCGACGAGCGCGGTTTTGAAATGGCCCGCCGCATTCGCGAGGCGCACGGTGATATGTCGATCGCGGATTTCAAATCCCTGGTTCGCGAGCAGTTCAATATCCTGTTGATCGATCAGGAAGCGGCGCTCGCGGCAATTCCATCGATGCTTCCGCCCGACGCGGAGGGCCGCGAAAAGGCGTATGGGCTGATCAGCCAGCTGATGAGCGCACGGGGCGAACTGACTGCCGAGGACAAAAAACGAATGGGTGAAATTGCCCGGTTGTTTGGAGTTGGCAGCCTTCGCGAAGTCGCAAAGAAACCGCAGGCCAAAGCATCCTGACGCGATTCATGGATCGGAATTGCTTTTCCGAAGGCGCTTCCGGAGACTGTTGAGTGCGCCATCGAGTTGTTGGGCCGAGCCCTGCGTTTTTGCGCGGGCTCGCGATGTGTTCGGATCTTGGCCGCCTTCGGGGCGTGTACAAAGACGCCGGTTCTGCGGAATGGCGGATTACGTCTCTCGCAAAATAAAGTCAGCTATGAAATGATGGTAACCCGCACACCGATTGGCAAGTTTATGTTTGATGCTGGTGCGCTTTGTTTGTGATAGGGTTTCTTTATGGCTGAGCAACTGCACCCCGCTGCTTCTGACCATTTGCCGGTATTCATCACCGCGCCGGGTGAGACCGACGTACTCATGGTCATTACGGCTATAATCCTTGGGGTGTCCGTCGTGGGGTTCGGTATCCTGTACTTCCGCCTGCATGCGCTGCCCGAGCAAATCGCGCACAAGGGCCAGAAAGTGCAGTTCGAAATTGTCGCAATCTTGGGTCTGATTGCTCTCTTCACGCATATGCACATTTTCTGGATCGCGGGACTGCTGCTGGCCTTCATCGACCTTCCGGACTTCACCGGCTTCCTTGGGCGTATCGCGGGCTCGGTCGAGAGAATGGCCGGTGTGAAGCCTGGTTCTGGCGCGGAAGGCGTGCCGAGTTCGCGGCAAGCAGACGCATGCGGCACATGCGGGCCACGATGACGACCCGGTTTCCGTGCCACGAAAACCCGCGCGCGTTGTGGCTGGTCCGAAGGGGCTAGACCATGCTTGAGATGCTCCTCTGCTCGCTGTTCACTCTTCTTCCGGACTATCTCTACCGCCGCTATGTCCAGGGAAAGCGGTTCGGCAAGGAGATAACCTTCTATTCGGTGTGGTTCGAACTCCGATGGGGCATCACCGGCTGCCTCATTCTGACCGTGCTCCTGATCACGACCGTGTTTTACAATCACCCGTCCACGACCAACGTGACGCTCTTCTTTCGTACGGTCCCGATCCTTCCCGAGACCAACGGGCGCGTCGCGGAGGTCAACCTCGGTATAAGCGGTCCCGTCACGAAGGGCGCCCAGATTTTCCGGCTGGACAGCTCGAAACAGGAAGCTGCAGTTGAATTGGCGCGGCGCAAGATTGCGGAGGTCGACGCGCAAATGCTGGTGGCGCGGGCGGACGTCGTGAAAGCCGACGGCCAGCTGCAGGAGGCCAAAAGCGCGCACAAGCAGACGATCGATGAACTTGAGACCAAGCAGGAACTGTATCGACGCAATCCGGGAAACGTTCCCTTCCGCGAGATCGAGCGCTTGCAGGAACGCGCCCAGGGGCAACTTGGCGCGATCACCGCCGCAACAGCCACGAAGCAGGGCGTCGAGGAAAGAATGTCTACGCTGCTGCCAGCCGAGAAAGCGAGCGCTGAGGCCGCGCTGAACCAATCTCAGGTCGAGCTGGACAAGACAGTGATCCGTGCTGGAATAGATGGGCGGGTCGAGCAGTTCACTCTGCGAGTTGGTGACATCGTCAATCCATTGATGCGTCCGGCTGGCATCCTGATCCCCGATGGCGCTGGTCAGAAATCTTTGCAAGCCGGATTCGGGCAGATCGAAGCGCAGATCATGAAAGTCGGGATGTCCGCCGAGGTCACCTGCGTGTCCAAGCCATTTACCGTCATTCCGATGGTGGTGACTGGTGTGCAAAATTATATCGCCGCGGGCCAATTTCGCGGCGGCGAGCAGTTATTGGAAGCGCAGCAGGTGTCGAAGCCGGGCACGCTTCTTGTCTTTCTAGAACCTCTTTTCAAGGGCGGGCTCGAGGGAGTGACGCCGGGCAGTAGCTGCATTGCCAATGCCTATTCCAACAACCACGACATCATCGTGGCAAAGGACACCGGCACCTTCCGTGCTATCGCTTTGCATGCCGTGGATGCCCTTGCTCTCGTACATGCCATAATTTTACGGCTGCAGGCGCTGGTGCTTCCCTTCCAGACGCTGGTGTTCAGCGGACATTGACATGCGCGGATGTCTGCTATGGGTCACGGCGGACATTCTCATTCATGGATTGCCGATATCTGTGCGGTAACACCAAACATAGGCTCTCGCGCTTAATCTCTTCCGTGGAACGAAATTCTGTGCGGCCACTATGTCGCTGATTTTCTGGCTCAAAAAATGGTATCAGTGACCACTGCGCTGCGTTCCGGTCCAAAGATCAGGGAGGTCAGAGCGATGTATGCACTTATCATAGTAATTGCGATCCTTTCGCCGGCGACTGGTGCTGTTACTCCGGTCGGGGTCACTTCTCAAATTGTTGGAAAGTTCAAAAATGTAGATCAGTGTAAGGCAGCTGCGAATAGGCCGCTCAATGGAGGCGCAGTTTCAGATCTGAGTCTCTCGAAGGGTGTCTATTGGTACTGCGCATACGCGGGCTGATGTGATTTTCGGAAGACTTCGGTCGCGTGCCGATAATTTATTTCGCAAATTGGGGGGACTCCCGTGAGACTGCCCGGCCGGGTACTCGAGCCTGTTGAAAGGCTCTCTGAAATCTTGTTTGGCCTGATAATGGCCTTGACGATCACAGGCGCGGTCAGCGTCGTCACAGCGGATCGTTTCGAGGTTCGGACCATGCTTTTTGCCGCCCTCGGCTGCAATCTGGCCTGGGGAATTATTGATGCCGGAATGTATCTGATGGCCCGCCTTGGTGAGCGCGGACGCAACGCGATGCTGGCGCGAGACGGTTCGTGGGACGACCGATCGCGCAGAGGCTCACCGCATAATCGCAGACGAGTTGCCGCCGTTACTGGTGTCGACTGTTAAGCCAGAGCAACTGGAATTGGTACGTGAAAAAATTAACAAGATGCTTGCCTCCGACGTGCGTCCCAGACTGACGGGACGCGATTGGCAAGGTGCATTTGGTGTTTGTATTCTTGTTATTTTGTCTACATTTCCGGTCGTCATCCCATTTATTATTATTCAAGACACCAGATTGGCGTTGCGCATATCTAATGTGCTTGCCGTTGCATTGTTATTCTTGTGTGGATTTCTTTTTGGGCGTCACGCGGGACTCCAGCCTTGGATAGCAGGCCTGATCATGGTGGCGATCGGCGTTGTTCTGGTCACTATTGCGATAGCCCTTGGGGGTTGAAATTGGTCAACGCACATTTGCGTTCAGTTGGATCGAGTGCGGCGACCGCTGCTGCAGCATTGTTAATTGCCGGCGGTTTGGCGCACGGACAAACGCCTGCTGACACCTCAGGCAGTGCGATCAGTCTTGGCGGCCACGGATGGTCTTCCTTCGAAGCCGTGCCCGTTACGCCTGATCACGCGGCAAATCAGGTTGAATTTAGCTTTCGGGGTGGTTTTGCAACAGACTACATTTATCGGGGCACAACGCTGTCCGACCATAAGCCGGCCGTCGGCGCCGCCGTCGAAGCAGCATTTGCACAGTTCTACGCTGGCGTTGCGGTGGCGAGCGTCAAGCTACCAACACAGCCGGCTGCTGAAATCTCGATGAGCGGCGGAATGCGCCAAAAAATCGGAGATATCGATATCGACTTTGGTGTGACCTATTTCCTTTACCCGGGCGAAATGTCGACCAGTCCGAACACCGATTATTGGCAGGCGGCCATCCGCGCGGATAAACGGATATCGGAGTTGCTTCGCGTTGCTGGCGGATTTGCCTATTCCCCGAATGTTTCGAACACGGGCGCTTGGAGCTGGTATGCGGCCGGCGGCGTGGGTATCGACGTGCCGAGTAGGTTACTTCCTGCAGACATCGGCGTGTCGTTCACCGGGGGCGCGGGATACTCCTGGTTTGGCAATCAGTCCGAAGAACTCGGCGGTTTTCCGCTGCCTGCCTACCTGAACTGGCAGGCCGGCGTGACTTTCAGCCGCAAGGTTTTCAATCTCGACCTGCGCTACTACGACACCAATCTCTCAAAGGAAAATTGCTTTGTGCTGACCGGCGACCCAAACGCACGGCCGGGTGGTATCGTTGATCCCGTCACAAATCCCGAGGGACTGACCTCACGTTGGTGCAGTGCCACGTTTGTTGCCAAGTTCTCGTTTGCATTGAACTAGCCGCTTGCGTGCACGCCGGAAGTTTGTTTCTGGCCCTTAGCGGACATTTCAATCGTAGCAACGGGTATCTGCTTTGCTTCTTAAAGCGGATCGTGCACAGGCCTTCCATTATCCCGGCCTGAGTGGTTACGATGCCTGCCAAAGTCTGGTGAGGGAAATGAAGCGCCGCGAGTTCATTACACTTTTTCTCAGCGCCGCATCGTGGCCACTCGTGGCACGCGCGCAAAATCAAACGAACGCAAATCAGAGCGCTGACGATCAGGTGGCTCAGGTCGCGACCTTGCAAGGTGTCGCGACCGTGACGCGTGCCAATGCGGCGCCTGCCGCGCTGAAAGTGAGTGACGCTATCTATAAAAATGACGCTTTGCAGACCGGTGCCAGTTCATCGCTCGGCGTAACCTTCGACGACGAAACGACCCTAAGCCTCAGCGCGAATGCGCGCATTGTCGTCAATGAATTCGTCTATGAAGAGGGAGGGAAGGGAAATTCCGCCGTGTTCAACATTGCGCGCGGCACGGTGGCGTTCGTCGCCAGCCTGGTGGCAAAAACGGGCAACATGACAATTTCGACGCCAACCGCGAATCTCGGAATCCGCGGCACCACTGGCGTTGTCGATGTTCCGAATAACGCTACGGCTGGCGCGGGCGAGGCCAAAATCAAACTTTATCCGGATGCCGACGGGCGTGTGGGCCAGATAGAGGTATTCAACCGGCAGGGCGGACGGCTCGGCGCATTGACGCAAGGGTCGAGCGCATTTGCGATCCGCCCGGCCCCAGGCGGGCGGTTCGCCGCAGTACCGTTCCAGATTCCACCGCAAGAGGCGGCGCGCGATCGCGGCGTGGTGCAAAGGCTGTTCGCATCGCACAATGTCGGCCGCCAGATGGCGATCCGGCGCCAGCAGTTGCGCGGACTGAACCGACAGCGGCCGAACAATCTCCGGCAGCCCGGTGGCTCGCCGCAACAGAATTGCGGCCCCGGCTTCCAACAGAAGGGCAACCCGGGCGCGCCGCAGCGTGGTGGTTTCCGAGAGAAAATGCGAAAGCTCAATCCGTTCGCGCCGAAGAAAAAAGAGCCAATACGCTAGACGGACGTCCGGCGAGCAGGCTGGGTCCGCTTCCGGCGTAAAAAGGTTTCGGCCGGCAGCTTGGAGGTGTTTCCTGTAAAACACGCGAATATGCGGCCTCGCTGCCGCTCATAAACAAAATCCTAATTTGAGCGATCCAATTGAACCAAAAATATTCGAACGCTTTAACTACTAAAATCCAAAACCGAAAATAGTCAGAATCAATAAATGCTTACGTGCGAATCTCGGTCCATCTCGACAATCTTTTATTCGTCCTACCACGGGACTGCGGCAGTCAGTCGGAATGGGTTGACTAGATGTCTGTTATTCCTTTCATCAGCGCCCAAAAAATAGCCGGGCTTTCGACGACAACATTCAGTGGGCTGAAAACCACCAGCATTGCGGCTTTGGCCACGACCCAGATGGCCGCATTGACTGCGGCTCAGATCAATGCGTTGACGTCGACCGATCTGCAATACCTGGTCGTGGCACAGGTCCAGGCGATCTCTTCGACGACCATGAGTGGTCTGATCGACGCGCAGATACAGGCTTTCACCACCACACAAATAACCGAGCTGACGTCGATACAAGTGAGCGCACTCACCGCAGGTGAAATCGGCGCGTTGTCGTCAACCGAGCTGCAGAATCTGTCGACCACACAGGCCAACGCGCTGACAGCGGCCCAGATTGGCTCGCTGAGCACGACAGTGCTCAATAACCTGACTACTACGCAGATCGAGGCACTCTCCACGACGCAGGCACAGGGTCTGACCACGACCCAGCTCAATGCGCTGTCGACCGACAACCTGGGTGCGCTTGACGTTACCAAGCTCGAGCCCGCGCAGGTGGCTGGCCTGAGCACAACGACGATCGGTGATCTGACAACCACGCAGGTCGCGGCACTGACTGGCACTGAGGTGGCGGCGCTAGATGCAAGCCAGATCGATCAGCTGACCACGACTGAGCTGCAGAACCTGTCGACCACACAGGCCAACGCGCTGACTGCGACCCAGATCGGCTCGCTGAGCACGACGCTGCTCAACAACCTGACCACCACGCAAGTGGCAGCGCTGACTTCAACGCAGGCGCAGGGCCTTTATTGGACGCAGCTCAATGGCCTGTCGACGGACAACCTTAATGTATTGGACGTAGCGCAGCTGTTGCCCGTTCAAATGGTGGGGCTTAACACCACGACAATCACCAACCTGACCTCGACCCAGGTCAGCGCACTGACCGCGGCAGATATCGGTGCGCTGACAGTGGCCGGAATTAACAGCCTGACGACGACCGAAATTACGGCATTCACGATAGGGCAGGCCGGTGGTCTGACGAGCGCTCAGATCGCCGGAATGACGACGGCCAACTTTAGTGCATTGTCGAGCACGAGCGGCATACCGGGCCTGAGCACGAGCGCAATTGCCGGGCTCACCACCACCGAAATTGGCAGCTTGACCACGACACAAGGGAACGCATTTGTAATGGCCCAGATCTCGGCCATGTCGATCGATGTGGCCAGTGCGTTGGCGGATCTCATCCAGTAACGGGCATTCGCCAGGGAATCCGCGAGACGGCTGCTACCCCACTGGTTAATACCGCAATTCGCGGGCATTTCTTCTGCTTTTTGCCTGCAACCAACGCCTTAGATCGAAGTATTTCTTGCCATCCCTTGCGCGGATAAATGATGTCTGCCAGTAATAATGTGTGGCTTTGCTTCGAAGGGTCTTCCCGTGAAATTCAAATCAGTTGCCGTTGCCGCTGCTACAGCGGCCATGTTGCTTGTCGGGCCCGTTTCGGGCGCGAAGGCCATCACCTATACATTCAATAATGTGGCATTGAGCGATGGCGGCCTTCTGAACGGAACTCTCGATATTCAATTCGGTGGTGTTTTCGGTTACAGCTTGACCACGACCGGTGGCGCTGCGGCTCTTGATACCGTTTACACCTATCCTGGATTTCCCAGTCCGAACTCCATACCTTTCGGTAATCCCACGGTCATCGAACTGTTCCCAGCTGCTCCGGTGTCGGGACAGTTTTTGTCCATGCTTCAGCTCACGTTTTCGAGCGATTTGATGGTCGCAGGACTGCACACTTTGCTTGGCGGCACTAACGGCCCCTCGTTCGAGTGTAATGGTTCCTTTTCGTGCCCGGCTGGATTGTCCGGCACTTATCCTATCCGATGGATTGCTGGCGATACCGTCATCGGCCTCGCCGGTGGCAACGATAACACTGCAACGCCGCTTCCGGCCGCGCTGCCACTCTTTGCCAGTGGCGGCGGCCTGCTAGGATTCTTGGGGTGGCGCAGGAAGCGGAAGAACGCAGCCGCCTGATTAAAGCAGCTCATCGACATTCGGAGAGACCGCCTCACGGCGGTCTTTCTTTTTGGCACAACGAACAGCACCTCAAGTTTGCCTGATGTCGGCATTAGGCCCCAAGCGGCGCGAATGCGACGTTGCCTATATCTGGCCGGTGCCCCAAAGTCGACTTTCGCCAGCCGCCACAACCCTGCGCCTTGACTGACACACTGTCTCTTCGGCGTGCTAGTTTGGGGGTCGGCGTCTAATCCTCAGACTTTGAGAAGCAATACGTGCGACGGCGGCAATTCCTCGGCATCCTCGGCGCGACGGTCGCGCTTCCACTTGCTGCGCACGCGCAACAAGCAGGCAAGATCTATCGGATTGGATTGCTCAGCGGGTCGTCGGCCATAAGTGCTCTCGATGTGCGCAATAAGTCGCTTACGTCGGGTCTGGCCCAGCGTGGATTTGTTGAAGGACGCAATATCGTTTTTGAGCAACGCTGGGCGGATGGCCACCTTGATCGGCTTGACACTTTTGCTTCCGAACTCAGCGCTGCCAAGGTCGATGTCATCGTGACATACGGCTATCCGGCTGCTCTCGCTGCAAAAGCATCTGCAAAAGGAACGCCAGTCGTCATTTCTGGCGCAGGCGATCCGGTCGCCACCGGTCTGGTGGAAGGCCTGTCGCGGCCGGGAGGCAATCTTACCGGCGTTACCGAGGCGTCCACCGAACTCAGCGCCAAGCGCCTCGAAATTCTCAGGGACGCAGTGCCCAATCTGCACACTGTTGCGATGTTGTGGAACGCAGCGGACCTTGGCATGACGTTGCGCTATCGCGCGGCCGAGGATGCCGCTCGCGTGCTTGGCGTCAAAGTTCAGACCTTAGGCGTACGCGAGCCTAATGATTTTGACGAAGCATTTTCCGAGATGACCCATCAACGTCCCGACGCCATTCTGATGGTGTCCGATGCTCTGACCGTGCTTAACCGCAAGCGCGTCGTTGAATTTGCCGCAGCCAACCGCCTGCCGACGATCTTCGAAGCTGCCGCTTTGGTGCGGGAAGGTGGCCTGATGTCATACGGTCCCAACCAAAGTGCAATCGGCGACCGTGTTGCTGAGCTCGTTGCGCGTATCCTGGGCGGCGCGCGGCCTGCCGATCTGCCTCTGGAAATGCCGACCCGCTTCGAATTCGTTATCAACCTCAAGACCGCCAAAGCCCTTGGCCTCAATTTGACGCCGGCGCTGCTCAATCGCGCCGACGAGGTGATTGAGTGAAGACGGCCAGTGTCCGCTCATGCCCAATGCGGACATACGTGAAAACAGAATGACGGGGCCCTTTTCTGAAAGTCTCTGAACGCCTTTGCCCAATTGCAACGGGCGGCCCTTCCGAGCCGCCCGCCAACGTCATCAATTTGTGTCGGTCTGCCTGGCTATTCGCTCTGGTGTCCGGCCGTTCTGCATTTCCTTAAGGATGCCGTCGAGGTTGTAGGTTTCCGGCGCCTGCATTGGCGGGAATTCCTTGTACGACATCAACTCCTTTTCCCAAAGCAGTTGGCCGATCGGCAGGATATTCCAGTCGTAGAGATATGCCGTGCTTGGGGAACCAATCGATCCGGCATAGCCGAGTAACGACTTTGCGTCGGCACCGACCGTCTGTTCGAACGGATCACGCTTGATGTTGGCAATCTGGGTCCAGTGGATAGGACTGGGCACCGAACAATCCGCCGGTCCCGGTGTCCGGCACCATCGTGTAGTAGAACTTCCAGTTTTTGTAGCGCACCGCCGATGGTTGCGACCCGGTGTAGTAGAAGAAGACTTCTCGCGCCGATTTCTCCGACTTGCCTTCGAGATAGGCGCGTTGATCGACGCCATCGAGCGTGGTCTTGACGATACCGGGATAGGTGCCGGCCTCGATCTGCTTCTTCAGTGCATCGCCCTTGGGCCCGCCAGCGATGTCAACTAATGTCGGCAGCCAGTCGAGAGACGAGAACATCTCGTTCTTGATGGTGCCGGGCTTGATGTGTCCCGGCCATCGCACGACCAACGGAGCACGCATGCCACCTTCCCAGGTCGTCAGCTTTCCGCCTTTGAAGGGGGTCGTGCCGCCGTCCGGGAAGGTGATGTTTTCGGCGCCATTATCGGTGGTGAAGACGACAATGGTGTTGTCGAGCTGGCCCATGTCCTGAAGTTTCTTGAGGACGTAGCCGATATTGTCATCCATCTGCTTCATGCCGGCCTCGTTGAGGCCCCAGTCTTTACCGCCGGGCTCTCCGATCATCGCCTCGTACTTCGGCGACAGCATCGTCGTGATGTGCATGCGCGCCGGGTTGTACCAGACGAAGAATGGCTTGTTGGTCTTCTTCGGATCGTTGCGATCGAGGAAGTCGATCACCTTGGCCGAAATCTCCTCGTCCACGCCCCGCGAGCGATCGAGCGTGAGTGGACCCTCGTCCTTGCAGGTCTGGTTCTTCTGCGAGCCGTCAGAGGATTTGCATGCGAGGACGGGCCGCGGTGGTGTCAGGCAGGTCGTCGTTCTGGGATCAACGGCACCCGGAACCTCGGTGAGGCCGGGGACCGGACTGGTCTTGCACGGCGGTGCGATGCCCTGCACCGTCGGTGACTTATTGATGTCGGGGAAGCTTACGCCCTGCATCGCGTCGAGGTGGTACAGGTAACCCCAGAACTCCTGGAAGCCGTGCGCGGTCGGCAGCGCTTCGACATTGTCACCCAGATGGTTCTTGCCGAACTCGCCGGTGGTGTAACCTTGGTCCAGCATAAATTTCGCGACCGCCGGAGTGCCGGGGCGCAGCCAGGACGGACTCCCGGGCAGTTGCGGCGGGATCATTCCGGTGCGTAGCGGATGCATGCCGGTGAAAAAAGCGTTGCGGCCAGCCGTGCAGCTTTGCTCGGCGTAGTAGGTCATAAAAATCGCACCTTCATTGCCGATGCGATCGATATTGGGGGTTTCGCCGACCATCAGGCCGCGATGGTAGATGCTCGGCTGCATAATTCCGATGTCATCGCCCATAATGAAAAGGACGTTGGGCTTCTGTGGTTGCTGCGCGGGTGCGGGCGCGCTCGCCGTTATCGCGGCGACGCACGATCCCAGCAAGCTGAGCCAGAGTTTTCTGCTACCGATCATGATCGAATTCCTTCCGCTTTTTCATATGCCTGAGACACAAATGGACGAGGTACCGCTGCATGCAAATTGCGGCTGCTGGAAATTCTAGTGTGGCGGTTGGCCGAAAGGGTATTGGCCCAAGGGGCATATCAGCGGCGTGCTGATAAATGACACGAGGTTATGCGAAGGCCGAAAACTCCCAATAAGCCGTTGAACTAGCAGCCATCACGCAGGATGGCGGGCGTCCCGGTTGACGGCGGTGTTTCATTGCGCGCCGCCTTACGGCCATCGGCCGCGCATGCAACGCGAATAGGCGCTGTTGTAGAGCGAAGACCTTTGAATGCCCCGGCCCGCACCTCCGACAAGAGCGCCGGCGCCGGCGCCCCGGCCAGCGCCTCGACCTCCATCGACAATTCCGCCAATAACAGCTCCGCCGAGCGCGCCGCGCACAACGCCGCCCATGGCGCCGCCGCGCGAATAGCGTATGGAGTAATCGCGGGCGTATTCCCGGCAAAATTGGGATCGCGATGATTGGGCATAAGAAGCTGTTATCGGCAGCGCAATTCCAAGCGACGCAACACCGATCGCGACAAAAAGTCTTTTCCGTCCAAGTAGTGAGACATAGTGGCTCAATGTCGATCTCCTGTAATGATTGTGCGCCAACCGGTCCATACAGGTCATGATTTATGCCAGGGCCGATTTGGGCACTATTGGACCGTGGCCCAATGGGCGCGTCAGCTGAGATTTGGCGCTTTAATGCCTTCCGGTATGCTAGGTCAGAGCGGCGATCGGGGCAGTGGCTGACCGCAACGACGTTATTTCCCGCTTCGACCGAAAAATATCACAATGGAGAAAAATGTGAGCGACGACGCAAAAATCCCTATGAGTCTGAAAGCCAATCGATTGAAAAGCACGACGAATGAGCAGCACGCGGGCGAGGATGAAAACAGACCCAAAAACCTGAAAGCCAATGTATTGCCGACAGTGGGCTATGGGTTAGAGGTCGATGGGCGCGTGAAGTCGCAATACGATTCCGTTGATGCGGCGACGAAAGCGGGCTTAGAACTCAAGCGAAAATACCCGTTTATTCAGATTATGGTTTTCGACGCAAAGGAGAGAACCCGTACCTTGGTGGAGTTGCCTGCGTAGATCGCATCCCGAATCACAGAAAAAATAACGGCTGGCCGTCCCACGAATTGCGGTCACTTAGTGCTTCTGGTTGGTTTTCGGCAATCACTGCATCAAATATAGTACGTGTTCCATGCTCAAATAGTGCCTGGCCGCCCTTTGTCGTGGATTCCAAGACACCTTTGTGCATCTTCGGGCATGTTTGGCACTTGTACCGCGCGGCCCATAAACGTGACCCAGGGTTTCTCGGCAAGCGGTTGAAGCTGGGCAAAATTCCAGAACTGCCGCTCGTTCATCTCGATTTCGGTTACCTTGTGGTCAAGAACCCAATTGCGGAGCGTGCTTAATCTGGATTGTTCTGCATCATTGAACAACTTTTCCGGCAACGCCATTCTCATTGAAGCGATTCCTTACATCCGTTTGCATAAAATCACGGAAGGAATGGCACGTTACATCTTAACATCTCGTCTTTTAATTTCGGACTATTACGCTGGTCATATAGATCGGGGATCACCCTGATGCCTGTTTCGGACGCCCCGTGGCGTGGCCCATCTGGCTAGCCCTATTTAGGCATCGCGCCATTGTTATCCGCGTCGAAAGGACACATATGGTCAATATGGCCGACGATCCGAAACTTAACATCAGGAAGGCTCCGCACGCTCCAATTTGGTCCGTGTGGGCAACACCTGAACATTCGTCGTCCGAGGAAATATTCGAGGCAAATTCCGAAGAAGAGGCAACAAACTGGATCAATACCAGCGGACAAACGTGGCTCGAAGAACGCAGGCGAAAACGCAGTGAGTGATCGGTGCGCGCAGCCGCACGCCATTTCTTATTTGGGCTATTACAGACAGCGCTTGTGAGCTCATAGGTTGTATCGATGATGAATTGTTGGCACGCCAAGCTGTTACTTATGTTCATTGTCGCTGTCGGCTATGGTATGCCGGCAGCGGCTCAAACACTCAAAAAAGAACCCGACGCGAACCAATTATCTTGCGGACAGAAGGTCCTCGTTGAAAACAACACTTGTCCAGCGGGTCAAATTCTTGAAGTGACTGGTAGCTGTCTCAATACGTCAGCTACGTTTGATACGGTGCGAATGCCAAAGGGGCCGCAATATAATTGCATCAAGCGAATTCAGCACTGAACCTGCATCGTCCGGGTTGAGTGTGCTGTCGATCGCGGCCGCATTCATAATCCCTTCCAATGCGTTGGTATTTACCGGTACGATGCTCGCTATTCTTTCTCGGGGGCGGCAATGAGGCGACGTGAATTTATCCTCGGCGGTGCGGCGACCGCATGGTCGGTCACTGCACGCGCGCAGCAGGATGAACGGGTGAGACGCATCGGCGTGCTTCTTCCCGCAGCCGCAGACGATGCGGAGGTCCAAATTTGGATGGGGGCGTTTCTGCAGGCGCTCGGACAATTGGGCTGGACCATCGGCCGCAATATTCGCATCGATACCCGCTGGGCAACGGCCAATCCTGCCAAAATTCGCCAACAGGCGGCCGAGCTGGCCGCGCTGGCGCCCGATGTCATCCTGACTGGCGGGACATCGACGACAGGCCCGATGTTGCAGGCAACCCGCTCAGTGCCGATCGTGTTCGCAACCGTTGTCGACCCGGTCGGTGCCGGCTTCATCGACAGCCTGGCGCGGCCTGGTGGCAATGCCACCGGCTTTCTTCTGTACGAATACAGCCTGGGCGCGAAATGGCTGGAGTTGCTCAAGCAGATCGCACCGGCCGTTACGCGTGTGGCGGTGCTGCGGGATGCCGCCACGCCTTCGGGCTCTGGGCAGTTTGGAGCAATCCAGGCCGTGGCTCCGTCGCTCAAGCTTGAGGTCGTGCCGGTTAATATGCGCGATGCTGCCGATCTTGAGCGGGCCATCGCCACATTTGCGCGCTCTCCAAATGGCGGCCTGATCGTAGCCGGAAGTGGTCTGGCAATTTTATATCGCGATCAGATTATTGCGCTCGCGGCACGGTATAAGTTGCCCGCAATTTACTACGAGCGTTTCTTTGCCGCCTCGGGTGGCCTGGCCTCCTATGGGTCTGATCGGATCGAGCTGTATCGGCTCGCCGCCGGCTACATCGATCGCATTCTCAAGGGCGAAAAGCCGGCCAATCTTCCCGTGCAGGCGCCCACCAAATTCGAATTGGTCATTAATCTCAAGGCGGCAAAAGCGCTTGGTCTAACCGTACCGTCCACACTTCTTGCGACCGCCACCGAGACGATTCAATAAATGCCATGACATCCGCTTCTGGCGCAAAGCGAACACCTTCGGTGAGGGGCGAACGCCGCTTTCGGCGTTAAGGCTGACATTTACCAACCGCCGCTCGCCGATCTCGAGTTTGAGCACACGCCGTACGGTAAATTCCACGATTCCAAGGGATTGCGCGGCTCTTTGACCCGCGTGAAGTCCTTGTTTTTGCCGCTTGCGGGGCCTAGTTTCTCATTCAAATCATGGCGGGACGAGCCGAAAAGCCCGTCGCTGCGGAGGACTTGCCGATGGGTTCCCTAAGTATATGGCACTGGATCATCGTCCTGCTGGTCGTGATGGTCCTGTTCGGAGGCCGTGGAAAGATTTCGTCGCTGATGGGCGACTTTGCCCAGGGCATCAAGGCCTTCAAGAAGGGCATGTCCGAGGACGAAAAATCTGCCGACGCAAAGAGCGAGCCGGTCAAGACGATCGAAGCTGGCTCCGCGCAAAAAACGGAAGCCGAGCGGCGCGCCGAGGGCGTGCGCTCCTGATCGCCGCTTCGGCGGCGCGAGCGCATGATCGATTGGCGCGCAGCCGATGCGCTGGAGTTGACTAATCCATGTTCGATATCGGTTGGGGCGAGCTCGTCGTCATCGGCATCGTCGCGCTGATCGCGATTGGGCCGAAAGAGCTGCCGACTGTGTTGCGCACACTCGGCCAGTACATGGGCAAAGTTCGGCGCATGGCCGCGGACTTCCAGGGCCAGTTCCAGGAAGCCATGCGCGAAGCCGAGATGGCCGATCTGAAAAAAACTGCCGACGATCTCAAGACTTCGGTCAGCGATCTTGCCAGTTTCGATCCGCTGGCGAGCACGCGGACGGAAATAGAGCGCGCCTTCGAGGAGCCGGCGGCGGAAAAGGCAAGCGAAGCGCCCGCTGAGACTGTGGCTGCCACCCCGACGGCTTTGCCAGAACCGCAACAGCAGGTCGAAGTGAACGTACCGCTGCCCGACCCACCTTCGCCAGTCACTGAAAAAGATTTTGCCGTCGTGGAAGCCCCATCCAAGCAGGCCGGGGGCACCACATGAGTCACGAAGACATCGAGGCAACCAAGGCGCCATTGATGGACCACCTGATCGAGCTGCGATCGCGGTTGATCAAGGCGCTGCTCGCCTTCGGTGTGATGTTCGGCATCTGTTTCGTGTTTGCGAAGGACATCTACAATATCCTGGTGTGGCCATTTGTGTGGATCGCCGGGCCCGAGAATTCCAAGTTCATCTACACGGCGCTGCTTGAGTATTTCGTCACGCAGCTAAAGCTCGCGATGTTCGGTGCGGCCTTTCTGTCCTTCCCGATCGTAGCGGCACAAATTTACATGTTCGTTGCGCCAGGCCTCTATCGTAACGAACGCAAGGCGTTCCTGCCGTATCTGATTGCGACGCCGTTTTTCTTCGCGCTCGGCGCGACGGTTGTCTATTTCCTGGTGCTTCCGATGCTGGTGCGCTTTTCGCTCGGCATGCAACAGACCGGCACCGCCAACGAGGCCTCGATCGCGCTGATGCCGAAGGTCGGTGAGTATCTCTCGCTAATGATGGCGCTGGTGCTCGCCTTCGGCGTTGCGTTCCAGTTGCCGGTGATTTTGACGCTGCTCGGCCGTATCGGGATCATTACATCCGATCAACTCAAGGCCAAACGGCGGTTTTTCATCGTTGGCGCGTTCATCCTCGCAGCCGTGCTCACGCCGCCAGACGTCATCAGCCAGATGTCGCTCGCGGTGCCACTGCTCATTCTTTACGAGGGCTCAATCTGGTCGGTGCGGGTGGTCGAGAAAAAGGCCAAGTCAGAGGCGGCCGCGAAGGTGGCAGCGGAGGCCGCGTCGGCTACTGCAAAGCCTGCGGAGTAGCTTCGCTGCTGCGGTTGTCACGCGCGGCCATGACCGCTAAAAGCGGCCTCCTATGTACGACATCAAATGGATTCGCGAACATCCTGACGCCTTCGATCGCGGCCTCAAGCGCCGTGCGCTCGAGCCGTTGTCTAAAAAGCTCATAACGCTCGACGAAAAGCGGCGCGCTGCAATCACCAAATCCGAGCAGGCGCAGGCGCGGCGCAACGCGGCGTCTAAGGAAATCGGCGCGGCAAAAGCCAAGAAGGACGAAGCGCTGGCCGCGAAGCTGATGGCCGAAGTCAATGAGCTGAAGACCACCATGCCGGCGCTGGACGCGGAGCAGGCGACGCTCGGCGCCGAGTTGGACAAAGAACTCGCGCAAATTCCTAACCTGCCACTCGAAGACGTGCCGGATGGCACAGACGAGCACGGCAATATCGAGCATCACACGTCCGGCAAGAAACGTGATTACGCGTTCAAGCCCAAACAGCATTTCGAACTTGGCGAAGCCCTCCGCATGATGGATTTCGAGCTGGCCGCCAAACTCTCCGGTGCGCGGTTTGTGGTGCTGCAAAAGGGCCTGGCGCGCATGGAGCGCGCGCTCGGGCAATTTATGCTCGATCTGCATACGGGAGAGAAGCACGGATATATCGAAGTCAATCCGCCAATTATGGTCCGCAACAATGTAATGTTTGGCACAGCGCAATTGCCAAAATTTGCAGAAGATCAGTTTTTAGTCGGCGCGCTACCCGTTGATGGTCATCTTTGGCCTAAATTCACGCAAGACGTTAGAGCGGCAGCGACTTCCTCAGAAGCGCGCGTTCAATACGCAGAATATTTCAACAGCGATTCTTCGACACCTTTGTGGCTCATCCCCACCGCCGAAGTGCCCCTGACCAATCTCGTGCGCGAATCCATCGTCGAGGAAAATACGCTGCCGCGTCGCTACACCGCCTGCACGCCCTGCTTCCGCGCCGAAGCGGGCGCAGCGGGAAAAGACACGCGCGGCATGATTCGCCAGCATCAGTTCACCAAGGTCGAGTTGGTTTCCATCACGACGCCCGAAATGTCGAAAGAAGAGCACGAGCGCATGCTCGCTTGCGCGGAGGAAGTGTTGAAGAAACTCGATCTGCACTACCGCGTCATTACGCTCTGCACTGGCGACATGGGCTTCGCCGCGCAGAAAACCTACGACATTGAGGTTTGGCTGCCCGGCCAGAACATGTACCGCGAGATTTCATCCTGCTCGGTCTGCGGCGAATTCCAGGCGCGGCGTATGAATGCGCGTTATCGCGGCAAGGACGGCAAGCCGGCCTACGTGCACACCCTCAACGGCTCCGGCGTCGCGGTCGGCCGCGCCTTGATTGCGGTGATGGAAACCTACCAACAAGAAGATGGCTCGATCCTCGTGCCGTCAGCGCTCGCGCCCTATATGGGCGGTATGACGAAGATCGAGCGGGCGTAATGCGTATCCTCATTACCAATGATGACGGCATCCACGCGCCGGGTCTCGCCACCTGCGAGAAGATCGCGCGCGGTCTTTCCAAAGACGTATGGATCGTGGCGCCGGAAACCGATCAATCCGGCGTGTCGCATTCGCTATCGTTGAACGATCCGCTGCGCATGCGCGAGGTTGGCGAGCGGCACTACGCCATCAAAGGTACGCCGACCGACTGCGTGATCATGGGCGTGCGTCACATCATGAAAGAAAAGCCGGATCTCATACTCTCCGGCGTCAACCGCGGCCGCAATTGTGCGGAGGACGTTACTTATTCCGGCACTGTCGCGGGCGCCATGGAGGGCGCCGTCCTCGGCATTCCGTCTTTCGCGCTGTCGCAGGCCTATGCCTTCACGACCAAGCATCAGCCGCATTGGGACACGGCAGTAAAATTCGGGCCCGACCTCATTCGCCGCGTGCTCAAGGAAGGCATGCCGCGCGATGTGCTGGTCAATATCAATTTTCCGGATTGCGCGCCTGACGACGTCGCCGGCATTTCCATCGCTGTGCAGGGCAAGCGCGATCAGGAGCTTTTGCGCATCGATGCGCGGCAGGACGGACGCGGCAATCCTTATTACTGGATCGCGTTCGGACGCGGCGGCATTGTTGGAGCAGCGCCGGGGAGCGACCTTGCAGCGCTGACGGAAAATCGTATTGCGGTGACGCCGCTGCGGCTCGATCTCACCGACGAGCCATTCATGACAAAATTGGCAGAGATTTTCGGCTAGGCCAGCAACCCGGCGAGTGTATTTTTAAGTTGCTCGGCCTGAAACGGCTTCTGGAGAGCAGGGCGTCCGCGATAAGGCTCGGGCAGGCTTCGCTCCCCATACCCTGTAACAAAAACAAACGGCAGGCCGCGTTTGGCCAGAATGTCGGCGACTGGATAAATCTCCTCGCCATCGAGATTGACGTCAAGAATGGCCGCGTTGAATTGGCCATCGGTAGCGAATTGGCGGGCTTCGGAAATGGTGCCGACGGCTGCGGCCACGCCATAGCCAAGCTCGTCGAGCATGTCCTCGAGCAGCATGCGGATCAAATACTCGTCCTCCACCACGAGAACGCGTGGCGCTGCCGCAGCCGAATTTGTCATTGCTGTCTCCCGCCCTACAACTCAGTCGTGGGCACAGAGTTCCATCTTAGCTTAAATCCCGGCAAACATGCTAATAACGCCGGGAAGGGGCCTAAACGTGCCAAAAACAACACCTCAGCAGCATGACGACCATCACATGGAGTTTCTGCTGACGTTGCGTCGGCGTGGCATTGCCGAGCAGGCAGTATTGCGGGCGATGGATGAGGTGCCGCGCGAACATTTCGTCGGCACAGACTTTTCGGAAATCGCCTACGCCGACCAGGCGTTGCCGATTGCCTGCGGGCAGACCATCAGCCAGCCCTATGTGGTGGCCTACATGACCGAACAGCTTGGATTGCGTTCGCACCATCGTGTGCTGGAGGTAGGCACCGGCTCCGGCTATCAGGCCGCCGTGCTGTCACGGCTCGCGCGCGAGGTGGTGAGCATCGAGCGTTATCGCACGCTCGCGGATCTGGCGCGGGAACGGCTGAAGTCACTCGGGTACAATAACGTCGAGGTTGTCGCGGGCGACGGCTTCGTTGGCGTGCCGGGCAGGGCGCCGTACGACAGGATTATTGTCACCGCTGCGGCCGAAACGGTGCCGGAAACGCTGCTCGATCAGCTGGCCGATGGCGGCATTATGATCCTACCGCTCGGCTCTCATGAAGGATCGCAACACATTATCAAGCTTACCAAGTTACAAACGGGAACCGCGCGAGAGGACCTGATACCGGTGCGTTTCGTGCCAATGTTGCCGGGCCAGGCGCAGGAATTGTGAGAATAAAAATTTCATCACCGTCTGCGCGCTAGTTCTTAAAGCCTTATTTACTCGCGGCTGCTTTATTTCAAACTCGACGTTTTTCGCGTACGAGTGAGTAACCACATGTTGCGTTCCAAGGTGGAGTCCCGCCCGCGTGCTTGGTCGCGCGTTGTCGTTCTCGCGCTGGTTGGTGTCGCCGCAGCAGGTTGTTCGGATTCGGCGCGCTTCGACTCCAGCTCATATAATGCAGACCGTCCGGCTCCTCCGCAGGGTGTCGCCAGCGCGATGCCCGCGCCTCAGGCGGCACCACGTGTAGACGCGCAGCCGCTGCCGGCACCGAACCAGCCCGCGCCCGGGGCGTACGGCACGCAATACCCAGCGAGTTATCATCCGGCCGGCCAATATTCCGGAGACATCACCGGGTCGGTCGCGCGTGCTCCGGCAGCATCCGGCCACTGGGCCTGGAACGGTGGCTCGGCTGTGACGGTCGGTTACGGGGAAACGATCGACACTATTGCGCGCAAACATAATGTACCCGCCGCGGCGCTGATGCAGACCAATGGCATCCGTGATGCGAACCAGATCAGGCCGGGCCAGCGTCTCGTTATTCCTCACTACGTCTCGAATGCGCCGCAAACCGCCGTTGCGCGCGTTCCGGCGGCCGCCGGCAACGTGCACGTCGTTCAGGCCGGCGAAACGCTTATGAGCATTGCTCGCCGCAACGGCGTGCCGCTGGCGGCATTGGCGCGGGCAAACCATATTCAGTCTACTGCAAAGCTTAGCATCGGCGATCGTCTGACGATTCCCGCGGGCGGGCATCCGGTCGTGGCGGCCGCACATCCGGCGCCAGCGCCAGCACCGCAAGTCGCACAACCGCGCACGGTGCCTGCCACAAAAGTGGCGAGTGTCGCACCGGTGCAGAGCGCGCACATCGCCAAGGAAGAACCCCACGCGACGGATACGGTCGTGAAGACCGCTGAGCCGAATGGTGCCATGCCGGCTTTCCGTTGGCCGGTTCGCGGCCGCGTGATTGCGGGTTTCGGAGCGAAATCGAACGGCACCCCGAATGACGGGATCAATCTGGCCGTGCCGGAAGGTACGCCGGTCAAGGCTGCCGATGATGGTGTGGTTGCTTACGCCGGCAACGAGCTTAAGGGATACGGCAATCTTGTGCTGATCCGCCATTCGAATGGCTATGTGTCGGCCTACGCGCATGCGAGTGAATTGATGGTCAAGCGTGGCGACACCATCAAGCGCGGGCAGGTGATCGCGCACGCGGGGCAAACCGGTAACGTGACGTCACCGCAATTACACTTCGAGATTCGAAAAGGTTCGACGCCGGTCGATCCGACCCAATTTCTTGGCGGCGCCTAATATCGACGCGTGATTCCATCCGGGAAGCGCTAGCCTTTCAGCGCGACGCCAAGTCGTCCTGCCAAATCCTGCACAAACTGCCACGCAACGCGACCTGAGCGCGAGCCGCGCGTGGTGGACCATTCCAGCGCCTCGTGGTGCAAGCTCTCGCCGTGCGCCGGAATTTTGTAATGCGTCACATAGCCGTCGACCATCGCGAGGTATTCGTCCTGGCTACAGCGATGGAAGCCAAGCCACAGCCCAAAACGGTCAGACAGCGACACTTTCTCCTCCACCGCCTCGCCGGGATTTATTGCCGTCGAGCGTTCGTTTTCCATCATGTCGCGCGACATCAGATGGCGCCGGTTTGACGTCGCATAGAAGATGACGTTGTCTGGCCGGCCTTCGATGCCGCCTTCCAGCACTGCCTTGAGTGACTTGTACGTGGTGTCTTCTGCATCAAACGACAGGTCATCGCAGAACACGATAAAACGAAGCTTCGAGGTGCGAGTAAGCGCCATGAGCGCCGGCAAACTGTCGATATCCTCGCGATGGATCTCGATCAGTTTGAGAGCCCCGCTTTTGGTGTTACGCGCGACGACCGTATTGACGCCCGCATGTGCCGCCTTCACCAGCGAAGACTTTCCCATGCCGCGGGCGCCCCACAACAGTGCGTTGTTGGCGGGTAATCCCTTGGCGAAACGTTCAGTGTTTTCCACCAGAACATCGCGGACCCGATCGATGCCCTTGAGCAGCGACATCTCGACGCGGTTGACGCGCGCGACCGGGACAAGCCGTCCATCCGGATACCAAACAAAGGCGTCGGCGGCGCTGAGATCCGGCAAGATCGCGCGCTGAGGCGCCAGCCGCTCAAGCGCGGACGCGATGCGTTCGAGCACCTGAGCCTGGTCAGCAGAACGGCCACCAGTTTTCGGCTTGGGCGTGGAGCGGCGCGGCAATTTCGACTTTGATTTGGCCATCAGGATCTTTCCGGGAAATCGGGCTGCTCTTAGCGGGGGAGCGTTCCCCCTGCAAGCGGCCTTGCGGCAAATTGGCCGAAAACACCTGATTTCAGGGGCTGACTCGGCGTTGCAATTGGGCGGGCGGCCGCTATAGTCCGCGCGAAATTCAAGTGCCTCTCAGGCGCCGGAAAACCACGCGAGGATCAAGCTTCGATGTTCATTACGCCTGCGTTTGCGCAAGGATCGCTATTCGGTGGGGTGGGTGGCGACGGCAACATGCTGATGTCACTGCTGCCGTTCGCGATGATTTTCGTCATCATGTATTTCCTGATTCTGCGCCCGCAGCAAAAGCGCGTGAAACAGCACCAGGAATTGGTCAAGAACGTGCGACGGGGCGATACGGTCATCACCAATGGCGGCCTTATCGGCAAGGTCACCAAGGTAATCGACGACGAACAACTCGAAATCGAGATTGCGGACGACGTGCGCATTCGCCAGATGCGGCAGATGGTGACCGACGTTCGCGCCAAAGGTGAACCTGTCAAGGATGAGGCCGCGGCCGGTTAGTCGCCGGCAGCGCAAGCCTTCAAGCCGCAAGTCGGGACGTCATGCTTTATTTCACGCGGTGGAAGGCGGCGGCGATCGTGCTTACGGCATTCGTCGTCTGCCTGTTTGCCGTTCCCAATTTCCTGCCCGAAAAGATGGTGCAGAGCTGGCCAAAGTGGGCGCAGCGCCATATCGTGCTGGGCCTCGACCTTCAGGGCGGCTCCCATATCCTGCTCGAAGTCGACACCAACGCCGTACGTAAAGAGAGGTTGGAGTCGCTGCGCGATGATGTTCGTCGCGTGCTGCGTGATGCGCGTGTTGGCTATACGGGCCTGGTGGTGCGCGGAAACAGCGTGGAAGTCCGAATTCGCGAGGGCAGCGATTTCGACAAGGCGGTCGAAAAGCTTCGCGAATTGTCGCAACCGCTCGGCGGCATTCTTACGGCCACTGGTCAGCGCAGTCTCGACGTGACGACCGAAGCGGGCAACCTCGTGCGGCTCACGGTCACTGACCCCGCCATCGTCGATCGGATACGCCAGTCCGTTGAGCAGTCGATCCAGATTATCGAGCGCCGCGTGAATGAGCTCGGCACAGTGGAGCCGCTGATCCAACGTCAGGGTACTGACCGCATCCTGGTCCAAGTCCCGGGGCTGCAAGATCCTACGCGCCTGAAAGAACTGCTCGGCAAGACCGCGAAGCTCGATTTCCGCATGGTCGATGTTTCGATACCTGCCGAACAAGCATTACAGGGACGTGTGCCGCCGGACTCCGAAATTCTTTACAGTGCCAGCGCTCCGAAGACCCCATACTTGGTTGAGAAACGCATTCTGGTGTCGGGTGGTGATCTGACCGACGCACAGCCTGGGTTTGATCAGCGCACCAGCGAGCCAATCGTTTCATTCCGTTTCAATACGTCGGGTGCACGCAAGTTTGCACAAGTGACCCAAGAGAACGTCGGCAAACCGTTTGCAATTGTCCTGGACAACCAGGTCATATCAGCGCCTGTTATTCGTGAGCCAATCCTCGGCGGCTCCGGCCAGATTTCCGGCAGTTTCACGGTCGAAAGCGCCAATGATCTCGCCATCTTGTTGCGGGCGGGCGCATTGCCGGCACCGCTCACCATTATCGAAGAACGCACGGTGGGTCCGGGCCTCGGTCAGGATTCAATCGCTAAAGGCAAGATATCGTCTTATGTCGGCGCGGCGATGGTGATCGTCTTCATGCTGGCCACTTATGGTTTGTTCGGGCTATTTGCGAATGTCGCGGTGGCAATCAACGTCGCAATGATATTCGGCGTGTTGTCGCTGCTAAATGCGACACTGACGTTGCCCGGCATCGCCGGCATCGTGCTCACAGTCGGCATTGCGGTTGATTCGAACGTGTTGATCTATGAACGCATCCGGGAGGAGGTCCGTGGTGGCCGCACTCCGATCAATGCGATCGACGCAGGATTCTCGCGTGCGCTCGCCACTATTCTCAACTCCAACATCACGACATTCATAGCTGCCGCGGTGCTGTTCTATATCGGCACTGGTCCGGTGCGCGGTTTTGCCGTTACGCTTGGCATCGGCATCATTACTACCGTATTTACCGCCTTTACTTTGACCCGGCTGATCGTCGCTTATTGGGTACGCTGGCGGCGCCCACAACGCGTGCCGATTTAGGTGCAGGGAAAATAATTCATGCGCCTGCTTCGCATCGTCCCCGACGACACCAAATTCGACTTCATGCGCTTCCGGCGCATCAGCTTTCCGGTATCGGCACTGTTGTCGATCCTCGCGATCTCGCTTTATTTTTTCCATGGACTCAATTTCGGCATCGATTTCAAAGGCGGAATGCTAATCGAGGTGCAGTCGAAGGCGGGGCCCGCGGACCTTGCAAAGATGCGCTCCGCACTCGGAACGCTCGGCCTCGGCGAAGTCCAGCTGCAGCAGTTCGGCGCGCCCAACGACGTGCTAATTCGTATCGCAGAGCAGCCGGGCGGCGAAGTGGCCCAACAACAGGCAGTCGCCAAGGTTCGTGGGGCGCTCGGCAACGAAGTTGACTACCGGCGCGTCGAGGTGGTTGGCCCGCGCGTATCGGGCGAATTGCTGTCCTACGGGGTAGTCGGGCTGATGCTCGCGATCCTCTCAATCCTGGTCTATCTGTGGTTTCGGTTCGAATGGCAATTTGCGCTCGGCGCCATGATCGCCAACGTGCACGACATCGTACTCACCATCGGCTTCATGTCGATAACGCAGATCGATTTTGACCTCACAAGCATTGCGGCGCTGCTCACCATCCTTGGCTACTCGCTCAATGATACAGTGGTGATCTATGACCGTATCCGCGAAATGCTGCGCCGATACCGGAAGCTTCCAATGCCGGAATTGCTCAATGCATCGGTAAATCAGACCTTGTCGCGCTCCGTTATCACGCACGTTACGGTTTCGCTGGCGCTGCTGGCGCTGCTGCTGTTCGGCGGGCAGGCGATCCACAGTTTTACTGCAACCATGATGTTTGGTGTCGTCCTGGTCGGCACCTATACGTCGGTGTTTATCGCTTCGCCGATCCTGATTTATCTTGGTGTCGGCACCGGACGTGATTCCCTCAGCGCGCCGGATCGGGATAAATAAATGGCGCTCGGCGGCCGCGCCGATGCCCCGCATCTGCCGCGTTCTGCGATCATCGAAGCTTACGGCGACGGTGGATTCCGTTTCGGCGGAATGTCGCATCGCGGCTCGCTACTTTGTTTTCCCGACGGCATCTGGGCGTGGCCCGTCACTAATCTAACTGAACTGACCGCAGCGTCACTATCGGCGGTGTTTGAGCGCGCTGATAGCCTCGATTTTTTCTTGATCGGTGCTGGCCATGACCCCTGGGTACTACCGGACCATCTGCGGGCGCGTTTTCGGGATCTTTCGCTATCGGTTGACGGCATGGCGACAGGCGCCGCGGTGCGGACCTATAACATCCTTCTGACGGAAAACCGGCGCGTGGGCGCCGGGTTGATCGCGATCTCTTAGTCCACGT
The DNA here is from genome assembly GCA_963810585.1 of uncultured Alphaproteobacteria bacterium. Taxonomy (GTDB): domain Bacteria; phylum Pseudomonadota; class Alphaproteobacteria; order Rhizobiales; family Xanthobacteraceae; genus Pseudolabrys. The sequence continues at coordinate 498,247 of CAWENV010000004.1, read as the reverse complement.
TAGGCTTGCGTCGATGCAAGACCATTTCAAACATTGCGCCGCGCTGGTGCGGGAGGTGGACCGAGACCACTATCTGGCGGCGCTGTTCGCGCCGGCCGGCAAGCGTGAGGCGCTGTTCGCGCTTTACGCCTTCAATGCAGAAATTTCGCGTGTTCGCGATTTGGCGCGTGAACCGATGCCTGGAGAAATTCGTCTGCAATGGTGGCGCGAAATTCTGTTGGGGGAGCGGACCGGTGAGGCCACGGCAAATCCCGTCGCAGCGGCGCTCCTGGAAACGGTGAAGCAGTACCAACTGGCGGGCGAGGCTTTGGCGGATCTGATTGAGGCGCACCGCTTTAATATCTACGACGAACCGATGAAGACCGTCGCGGAACTCTATTCATATGCCTCGAGAACTGACGGAACGATTGTTAGGAGTGCTGTCCAAATTCTAACCGGTAATATAAACGCTGCCGCGGCAGCGCTTTCTGTCGAGGCCGCGCAGGTGCAAACGATCGCAAACATGCTGGCGCTGTTGCCGCGCCATGCGGCGCGTCGTCAGCTTTATGTCCCGCTTGAAGTTCTTCTGCAGTATGGCGGGTCGGCTGAGGATATTTTCGCAATGCGCGTGACGGCCGAATTGCGTGCAGCGTTCGCGGAGCTGCGGCTACGCGCTCGCCGCCATCTTGTACGTGTCGGTGCCGCGAGCGCTCAGATACCTGAACAAGCCTTGCCGGCCTTTCTCCCGCTGGCGCCGCTGCGTCAGTGGCTCCTCGACATGGAGCGGGCCGACTACAATCCGTTCAGCCCTCCGGATGTGCCGCAGTGGCGACGGCAATGGCGAATCTGGCGAGCGGCAAAGGCGCCGCGGCGGATCGGCGGCGAATAGCTGTTATTCCGCCGCAACCGCCGGCGGGTTACCGGCAATCCAGCGATCGAGATCGGTGAGCGCGCGGCGGGCAAGAGCACTTTTGCGCGCGAGGTTCTTGGCCGAACCACGGCCGAATTTGCGGGCATCATCACGATCGAAGGGCGCTGGCTCGGCCATCGGGGGAAACAGACCGAAATTGATGTTCATCGGCTGAAACGAGGATGGGCCTGCATCAATCGTTTCGATGTGGCCACCGGTGATATGCGCGAGCAGGGCGCCGTGCGCTGTGGTCGCCGGTGGCGAAAGGAACGCTTCGCCAAGCCGTTCAGCGGCAGCAAACCGTCCTGCAAGCAGCCCGACCGCAGCAAACTCAACATAGCCTTCGCATCCAGTAATCTGGCCGGCAAAACGCCAGCGCAGGTTGGCCTTGAGCCGCAAAGTGTCGTCGAGCAATTTTGGCGAGTTGAGAAACGTGTTGCGATGCAGACCGCCGAGCCGGGCAAACTCTGCGTTTTCCAAACCGGGAATGCTACGGAAAATGCGGACTTGCTCACCATGCTTAAGCTTGGTTTGAAAGCCGACGATGTTGAACAGCGTTCCGAGTTTGTTGTCTTGCCGAAGTTGCACGACTGCGTAGGCCTTCGTGTCGGGTTGGTGTGGATTGGTCAGGCCAAATGGCTTCATAGGTCCATGCCGCAGCGTTTCCGGCCCGCGCTCGGCCATCACCTCGATCGGCAGGCAGCCGTCGAAATAGGGCGTGGATGCTTCCCATTCATGAAAACTCGTCTTGTCGCCAGCGATCAGGGCTGACACGAAAGTCTCATATTGCTCGCGCGAGAGTGGGCAATTGATGTAATCGGCCCCGGAACCACCTGGGCCTACTTTGTCGTAACGCGACTGAAACCATGCCTGGGTCATGTCGATGCTGTCGCGGTGCACGATCGGGGCGATCGCATCAAAGAACGCAAGTTGCTGTTCGCCTGTGAGCTTGGCGACCGCAGCGGCAAGATCGGGCGAGGTCAGGGGGCCGGTCGCGATGATGACGTTGTCCCATTCCGACGGTGGAGGCGCGATTTCACCGCGTTCCAGCTTAATCAGAGGATGCGCGGCTAAAGCCGCTGAGACTGCCGCGGAAAAGCCGTCGCGGTCGACAGCGAGCGCACCGCCGGCCGGCACTTGATTCTTGTCACCGGCGTCCATGATCAGCGAGCCGAGCCGGCGCATCTCCTCATGCAGGAGACCGACCGCATTGTGCTCGCGGTCGTCGGAACGAAATGAATTCGAGCAGACCAGTTCTGCGTAGCCGTCCGTTTTATGGACCGGCGTCGACTGCAGAGGCCGCATTTCATGCAGAACCACCGGTACCCCAGCCTGGGCCAGTTGCCAGGCCGCCTCGGACCCGGCAAGGCCGCCGCCCACCACGTGCACGGCTTGTAATTTTTCGCCTGTCATTCGATGATCCTTAGGCCGGTGGGCGACGTGCTGCAATGGTTGTAAAGGGTTCCGTATGCGCCTGAAGGTAAAGGCTTATCTTGTTGCGAGCTGTGTGGCTTTTGCGCTTCCGAGCGCCCACGCCGCAACAATGGCGTATGTCGTCGACGCGGCTTATGGGGGGTTTCCGGTCACACCGCCCACGCCGAGCATCGTTTTCGTTTGTCATGGTTTTGGGTGCCAATACCGCGCCGAATTAGACCTGACAGCCAATGATCGCGCGAAGCTCGCACAAATTCTTGCAGCCGGCCGCAAGTCAGCGGAGGCAGAGCGAAAAGCAGTTGCAGCGGCCGGCGCCTGGTTTGACCGGCGTTTCGGTCCGGTTGCCGGCACGAAAGACCACGTAGCGCGCGCCGGCATGAAGTACTGGAATGATATCCGGCAGATCGATTGCATCGACTCCAGCCGCAATACAACCAGCCTGTTGCTGGTTCTCGATCAGCTCAAGCTGCTGCGCTTTCACGATGTGGATGCACCCGAGTCACGGGGCTATATGTTCGACGGCCGGCCCCCGCACGCGACTGCCGTGCTCGTCGAAAAATCGAATGGCACTAAGTGGTCGGTCAATTCCTGGACGGTCGGTTACGGGCAATCACTTGAGGTTATGCCGCTTGCGCGATGGAAGACGCTCGATTGAACGCGCCACGGCACCGAAAAAGCGAAACGCCCGCGGCAATCCGCGGGCGTTATCTGGCCGGAAACAGCGCGAACGAATTAGTCGCGGTGCGCGGTAGTCCAGGCTAAGCGGGGGATGTCTGAACGGCTAATGCCGATGTCGGCAAGCTCGCGGTCGCCCAGGCGCGACAGTTCGTTCAGGCTTTGATTGTAGCGCTTCCACTCCTGGATGAAGCGAACGAGTGCGGCAAACATTGTGTCCTTCTTTCTTCAACTTTCTTCAACCCGGCTGATGCCGGTCGATGATCTCAAACGGAAAATAGGGATGTTCCTGCGTTTGAAAAGCAACAATGTTGCGCTGCAGCTAAGCGTAAAACGCATAGCAAAAATTAGCGAATTTGAGAGGAATTGTCCGACTTCGACAGGTTTTCGTGTTTTTTAGGGTGGTCATGTTTTGGTGGCAGGAAAATGGCGCTTAGATGGGCGAATTTGCCAGAGATCGTATCGGATATCGTTTGAAATCGGGAGAAACGACCCATGAATTCGCATATCTCGCGTGTCTTAGTTATGATCGCAGCGCTGAGCCTTGGTGCAGTGGCGTCGACTGCAGCCGCTGAGGTCAAGGTACTGACGGCGGGTGCCTTTAAGCAGGTGGTCCTGGCGCTGGTGCCAGACTTCGAAAAACAGACTGGCAACAAGGTTGTCGTCGCCAATGACACCGCCGGCGGTCTGAAAAAGCGGATCGAAGGCGGCGAAGCATTCGACGTCGCTGTCATAACGCCTGGTGTCATCGACGAGCTCGTCAGTGCCGGCAAGATTGCCCCGAACACAAGGGCGAACCTCGCCACCGTCGGCGTTGGCGTCGTGGTGAAGGAGGGTGCGCCCAAGCCGGATGTGAGCACGGTCGAAGCCTTCAAGCGCGCTTTGTTGGCCGCAAAATCAGTCGCTTACATCGATCCAGCGAGCGGCGGCTCGAGCGGAATCTACATCGACAAATTGCTTGAGCGCCTCGGCATTGCCGATCAGGTTCGGCCAAAGGCAAAGCTTAAAAATGGCGGATACGTCGCGGATCTCATTGCCAGCGGAGAAGCAGAACTTGGGCTGCATCAAATCAGCGAAATTGTGCCTGTAAAAGGCGTAGTGCTGGTTGGTGCGTTGCCGAAAGAAATCCAGAATACGACGACCTATGCTGCGGGCTTGAGTGCTTCCGTCCAGAACAAGGATTCCGCACAAGCGCTCATCAAGATGTTTTCTGGCCCTGAGGCCGCTGCAGTCCTTAAAGCGAAGGGTATGGATCCGGCGAGCTAGGGCCGCGCTTTTGGAAATTATGGCTGAGGCGCGCCCGCTCGATCGCCGCGTTGTCATCACTGCGCTGGGCATCGCGCAGATTTTGGCTTGGGGAACCTCATTCTATTTTCCGGCGGTCTTCGCCGAGCCGATCGTCGCGGAGACCGGCTGGTCCCTCGGGTTTGTGGTTGGAGGCACGTCGATCGGTCTGCTCACGGCCGGTCTGATCTCACCGCGAGTGGGGCGCATCATCGCTGCCCGTGGCGGTCGTCCGATCCTGCTGGCGAGTTCATCTTTCTATGCCGCCGGCTTGGCTGGAGTAGGCCTTGCGCCTGCGCTGCCGTTTTATCTGTTCGCCTGGGTGCTGATCGGCATTGGGATGGGCACCGGACTCTATGACGCGGTGTTCGCTGCGCTCGGCCGTATGTACGGCAGCGATGCGCGCGGACCGATCACCAATCTCACGTTGTTCGGCGGCTTTGCCAGCACGATTTGCTGGCCGCTGAGCGCTTTTATGATCGATCACGTTGGTTGGCGTAGTGCCTGTTTCATCTACGCGGCTCTACATCTGTTCGTCGCGCTACCTTTACAAATGGCCGTCGTGCGGCGGCCGGTTGAGAAAGCGGAGGCTAAGCAGCAAGGCGGCGAGCCAATTGGCTTCAACATTACGGCTCGCATCGACAACGAAACACTGATCTTTGCCCTGCTCGCCGTTGTGCTGTCGATTGCCGCCGGCATCGGTTCAATTGTAGTAGTCCATCTGTTGATATTCTTGCAGGCGAGGGGCGTCGATTTTGCGCTGGCGGTGAGCCTCGGCACTCTTTTTGGGCCCGCACAGGTCGGCGCTCGCGTCATTGAGCGCTTGTTCGGCAGCCGCTATCACCCGATCTGGACCATGATTGCATCCTGTATGCTTATGGCAATCGGTCTGTTGTTATTACTTGGCGCGATACCGGCCCTGGTTCTCGTGATCCTGCTCTACGGGGCTGGATACGGAATTTCCTGGATCGGACGGGGTACGCTGCCGCTTGCGCTATTTGGGCCGGAGCGGTTTCCGTCGCTGATGGGCAAGCTCGCCTTTCCGAGTTTGATCGTTCAGGCGCTTGCGCCGTCAGCCGGTGCATTGCTGATAGAAGCGAGAGGCTCGAATACGACCATCGCAGTATTGACGTTGCTCGCGCTGATCAATGTGCTGCTGATCAGTGTGCTGTGGTGGTTGTGCCGTAAGCCGTCTATCGATGGATAAGCGTCGTCGGTTCTGTGGTAAGATTGGCCTGCGGGCTTTGCGCGGGGCTGAACGAGAAAGCGTATCCAACGAGAGTCAGAGCAAAGATGCTGATCGCGAAGTGAATGAGGATCATGACACGTATTGCATCCCGAAAATAACTGTAGCGCCAGCGAAGTTGAACGTCCGTGACGACTGAGAGTTTAAGAAACACCGCTCCTCTCGACCGCGTATCCAATAACGACCAGGGCCCGGAAATGTTGCCTTTGCGGATGCTTTTTTTTGAGGATCTCTCGGTCGGGATGATCGAGACGTTAAAAAAGACCATCGATTCGTCTGATGTGGTTGGCTTCGCCGAGGTGACTGGTGACCGCAATCCAATCCATCTTTCTGAGCATTTCGCCGCCAAAACGCCGTTCGGCACGCGAATAGCGCATGGTCTTTATACCGCCAGTCTGATTTCTGCCGTGCTCGGCACGAGGCTTCCGGGCCCCGGCGCCGTCTACATTTCCCAAACGTTGAATTTCCGCGCTCCTGTAAAAATTGGCGACACCGTCGACGTCAGTGTTGTGGTTGCCGAGCTGATGCCGGAGAAATTTCGTGCGCGGCTCACCTGCACCTGCTCGGTGGGTGACGAAGTCGTGCTAGATGGCGAAGCTTGGGTAAAAGTGCCGTCGAAGGATGCGGGTGGCCGGCCACTCCCGCGAATTTAAGTATTTGATCTGAAGTTTGTTCCCGGTTCGTAAGGAACCGGAAGAGAAAAATCGCATTAAATAAAGACAGGCACGGAAATTGCGAGGAAGGTCGCAGCAACGATGGAGGAATTGCCATGCCAATTCTGCTGCCGCCAAAATCGCGTGCCAAAGCCGTTCGCGCGTCCAAGCGTCACGCTATCGAAGCAATCGATTGGCTCGGATTGTGGGCATTGTCGCTCGGAATTTGCGGGGTCGTTCTGGCCGGCATTGCCGACTTTATGGGCGGCGACAAATTCGGTGCGGTGTGCATTCTGATCGGTGCTGCTGGCATCATCGCGTTGGCGATTTGTGCCGAGCCCGGCGCGCAGAAATAGATCAAACAGCAATCAGCGCTGCGGCGCGTCACTTGCGCGCAACAACCGATATTCTTAGGCGTCGCGGGTCTTTTTCAGAGGCCCGGCTTCAATCCAAATACGCAACGACGCGTTCCATCTGGACGCCGGCATACCGTGACTTGGCCATCAGGCGGCGCAACCGGCATCGCTTCATCGAACGGCACCAATTCGCCGTCGATCATCCAGCCAACCGCGGTTGATGACGTGCGCGTGTAGCTCTTGCAATCATAGTCGCCACAGCACCATTCTCCGGCGCCGTTCTTGAACGCGCCGCGATTGACCCAGCTGTCATGCGCAAGTGCAGTGGTGGCAACAAGGGTTACGGGCAGCAACAAAAGCAATGAGCGTAACAGTGCTCGCGACATCGGTGGCCTCCATGAAAGCTTCCCGGCGCTGCGTTACTGTGGCGTCTTTTCCGCTCCTCGTTCGCTCCCGAAATAATCGTCCGTCAGACTTGTCGGTCTGTTGCGGCGACTCTGTTTGCACGCAAGTTTTTTCGTTGTTACGAATCAAGCCAACGCAAAAAATGTTAGCACGAACTCACAATTTATGTGTGTAAATTGTGCAATGCGGTATGGCAGTCATGCGCCAAACCTGAATCGGTAGTCAGTAACCGACGAGGTTCACGCAATGAGGACAAGAAGTTGATGATTTTTGATGTCTCTCGATCCATGACGTGCGCGCGATGAAACTGTCCTGGCAGCTTTGGCGCGATCCGCGCGGTCGGCTGTCGTTCCTGCGGATCGGTACGCTCGCTTTGCTATTTGCGCCGTTCGCTAAAGCGCTTTTTCAGGCAAATGAAATTGCGCATGGTGCACGACCGCTCAACGAGCTGATTCATCGTGCCGGCTTTTGGGCGCTGGTATTTCTCGGCGTGACACTGGCGGTGACGCCGTTCCGGCGTATTTTTCGCTACGGCAAACTTGTCGACGTCCGGCGCATGCTGGGGGTAGGGACCTTCTGTTACATCGCAGTCCATCTCACGTTGTTTTTCGCCGACCAGAGTTACGACCTCGGGAAGGTGCTGCACGAAATCACACACCGCGTTTACCTGGTCATCGGAGCAGTGGCGTGGCTCGGGCTTGCCGTGCTTGCGGCGACGTCGACCGACGGCATGGTGCGCCGGCTCGGCGGCTTACGATGGCGGCGGCTACACCAGGCGATCTACGTCATCGCACTGCTGGCCCTCATCCATTATTTCCAACAGACCAAAGCCGATGTGACGGTGCCGACATTCGCCGCCAGCCTGTTTCTCTGGCTGATCGCTTACCGTGTTTTCGCCTGGTGGCTCGGCATAAGCGAACTATCGACCTTGAACCTGTGTTTACTCGCGATTGCGGTATCCATCATAACGTTTGCAGGCGAGGCCATTGGAATTGCAATTGCGTTCCATGTTTCTCCGTTGCTGGTGATCAATACGATATTCGATTTCGGTGCCGGCATCAGGCCGGGCTGGCAGGTTCTTGCGGCCGGCCTTGCGGTTGCCGCCATCGACGCCATGCTCGCGCGATGGAACGGTCGATCCCTGCGAATACGCGCATCGGCCGCAGAATAAATCTTCACTAGCGTACGCCGCCCTTTTTCTGCACCGGCCCTGTGAGGGCTTCGAAGCGCTTGCGCAGATCAGCGACTTTTTTGGTGTCACTCATAAAAGCCGGATAGCTGTTGGCGAGTTTGAGTGAAAACAATGGCGGTAAACCGGCGGGCGGCGGAACGTCCTTCCGCGGCGACCAGGTGTCGAGCTTGCTCTGCTGTTCCGTCTCCAGAAACCAGCTCAGGAAAAGGCGCGCTGCGTTCGGGTGCGGTGAATCCTTGAATGTTGCGGCGGTTTGCGCCCACACCGGCGTCGCATCGACTTTCGAAAATGAAATCTCGACCGGCTTACCCGCCCGCTGTTCGCGCAGCGACAGATTGGGGTTGGAATCGATCGATACAATCGCTTCGCCTGACGCAACACCGCGTGAAACGCCGAGGTGGCCCTGAATAAACTGGGCGCCATTGGCGATGTATTTGCTCATCCAGTCCCACCCGTAATGGTCGACCAGCGTATAAAAAAGATAGAGCGTAATGTCGTCGTCATGCGGATAGCAGGAAATCAGCTTGCCCTTGAATTCCGGTTTAAGAAAATCCCTGGCGGATTTTGGCGTGTCGGCCGGCTTCACCAGGTCCTTGTTGTAGGCATAGGAGACGGACGTTACGAACACGCCGACATAGTCGCCGTCCTTGTCCTTGAATGAGCGATCGATCGCATCCCAGGCTGCCGGCTTGAACCGTGCGAGCACGCCTTCTTTTTTCCAGCGGATAAAATCCTGCACTGTCTGAAGAATGGCGAGATCGGCGTCGAGCGTTTTGGACTTGAGCTGCTGGTTGATCTTCTCGTCGTGCACGTTGCTGAAACCGGAATGGACCGTAACCTTGATGCCAGGGTATTTCGCTTCAAAGGCGCGCGCCGGCACTTCGTAAAGTGACGTCGGCCCGCCGCCGTAGATTATGAGTTCCTTTTCGGCCTTCGCCTTCTCATAGAGTTCTTGCGTGCTCTGTGCGTGCGCAGAACCGGCTATGACGATAGCGCCAATGAACAATGTCGCGACGTGACGAACCGCGAAAATCATAGCTGCCCCCAAACACATTTTTGCAACGTTAATTGGCCGAAATCGTAACGCGTGCGGGGAAGCGAGTAAATCGACATTAGATCTTGCGGCTGTCGTAAGCCCAATGCAGCAGGGCTTGCCGCTGCCGCCGGCGGCAGAGCAGGTCGCCAGGCTCGCAATGTTTCTGGACCTGCCGGACGTGGCGGTGGATCGCTTTCCAGCGTTTGATCTGACGCCGGTCTTCTTCGGGCATGCGCCGGCCCATGTAATAGCGGCAGTACCATTGAAACCAGCCGCGCGGATCGTCCCGATGGATCCAGCCTTTGCGTTTCCATTCCGACAGCGGCTGGCTGGCGTTGACACCAAAGAAGTTGCGCGCGCGATCGCGGCCGTGCGGCGACAGTTTGGCCCTGGCAAACCAGCTCTTGGGGAACTCGCGCCGGCAGTCGGTCATGTATTTGCCGCCGAACACGCCGAGCGTAAGCATCTGCGCGGGCGTCAACTGCGGCTTGAAGTCGGGGTCGAAACCGCGGCCAGGCGCCGCGCCCAACGCGTAGCGATAACCGCTTTGCATCTTGTCGTTGACAGTAATCGTGCGCCTGCGCATTGGCGCAATTAACTAGGCCTTCTTGCGCTCCGCAATGGGCAGCGCGGCAATATCCGCAGCGGGCTTTTGCCACAGCGGCTTGAAATGACCGGCGGCGTTGATCAACGGCGCCACCAGTTCGCCTTTCACTGTGTGTGCATTCGGATGATCCGCAAAGCCGAAATGCAGCGGTTCGCGTTCCTTCTGCGGCACATAGAGTGTGCCGAACATCCAGTCCCACAGGGCCAGGCACGAGCCGAAGTTCTTGTTGAAGTGCTTCGGGTTGGACGAATGATGCACCTGGTGATGCGCAGGGCTTACGAAGACGTGGCCGAGCACGCCACGGAACGCAATCCACATGTGCGAATGCTGAAGATGGACATAAGCGTGGATAAACAGCACGAGAATGATGTTGGTATCGGACAGCGCGTATTGAAAGGCGGTGTCGCCGAACATGTAATTGCCGAGTCCATTTGCGACGGCGGCAGAGAACGCAAGAATGTTGGTGAATATCCAGGTGTAGACCGGATGCACGCGGAAATTCGTGAGCGGTGTCAGAACTTCCGCAGTGTGATGCACTTTGTGGAATTCCCACAATAGCGGCACCTTGTGACTGAGCCAGTGATTGAACCAGTAGCCGAGCTCGTAGGCGAGAAACAGCATCACGGTGATGACTGCACGCGTCACGTAAACCGGTAATGTCGACGGACTGACCGGGCCGAAAACCGCAACGAGCCCGGCAATGATGCCGTTCGAGATGAACTGGTATGAAAGGATGGCCCAGCCGAACATCACGCCAAAGACGAACACGTTGAAGATCAGGTAGCCGATGTCGGCCTGGTTTGAACGGCTGTGTAAAACCCGTTTCGGAAACAGCGCACGCAAAATCGTTTTGGCACGAATGCGCCGGCCTCGTCTTATGCGCTGCCAGGCGAAATAAAATGCAGCGACCAGCAACGCGGCTGCGAGCGACGTCAGCGAAAAATGCGAGCCGAGCGAAAAGAACAGCTTGCTGAGCTGGCCGAAGAAAAACGAAATGCCGGGAGAAAAATCCAACACGCGCTCCTGTCGCGACAGCCAAAATCGTTGTCGCTACAGTCCATAATGTCGGCTTGGGCGGTAAATATTGCGTTAGATGAATAGCGGAAACCGTTTGTTTCGCGGCTTTTTCGCCCCCGGTGGGGGTTATGCCCGCAGGTCGGCATATTCCGGGTGGCGGTCCATATAGCCCTTCACGAACGGGCAGACCGGGATGACCTTCTCGCCTCTGGCGCGGGCGAGGTCCAGCACACCGCGCACCAGCGCTGAACCAATGCCGTGACCCTCGAGTTCCTTCGGCACCTCGGTGTGAAGGATCGTCAGCACACCATCGGCGCGTTTGTAATTCGAGAACGCGATGTGGCCTTGCGCGTCAAGTTCGAAACGGTGGCGCTCGGCGTTGTCGCGAACGTTATTGGACATGGTCACGATCTCTGCACATTCTTGATCTAGCCGTAAATCGGTTCGCATCATTAACTTTGCAAGGTGTTTTATGCCAAACCTCACGCTTTATCATGCTGCGCCCTCGCGCTCGTCGGTTGTGTTGTGGATGCTGGAGGAAATCGGCGAGCCTTACGACATCAAGCTCCTCAAATTAAGCGCCGGCGATAACATGAAGCCGGACTATCTCGCTATCAATCCGATGGGCAAGGTGCCAGCGCTCAAGCATGGCGACACCACCATTACCGAAGTCGCCGCGATCTGCACTTATCTGGCGGACGAATTTCCCAAGGCGAAACTCAGCATTCCCATCGGCACGCCGCGCCGCGGCGTCTATCTGAAGTGGCTGTTCTTCGGGCCGGGCTGTCTTGAGCCCGCAGTGATCGACCGCGCTGCGCCGCGCAAGGAAGAGGCGAGGCGGGCCATGCTCGGCTATGGCGATTTTGACACCACCATGAACGTGGTCGCGAAGGCGGTCGAGAAAGGCCCATGGCTGATGGGCGAGCAGTTTACAGCCGCCGACGTTGTCATCGGCGCCCAGATTCGCTGGGGCATGATTTTCAAAATGCTTCCTGAGCGCAAGGAATTCACCGACTACGCCGCGCGTATCGCGGCGCGGCCGGCGGCCAAGCGCGCGGAAGCAAAGGACAAAGAAATCGCGGCCAAGGCGGCGTAATTTCTTTTCGTTCCGTCTATGCGTGGCGGCGGGTCGCGCGTTGTGCATCATCACGATGCCTTGCGCAGCCGCTCGCCGCCGCCGCGCAAATCACCAAGAATGGCCCGTGCGCGCGCCATGGAAAACTCCCGCGTTTTCGCGCTGAAGGCGGCGCCGGAGTCAGGCATCATGTAGGCGTGCTTGATGCCGGGAAAGATGTGCAGCTCCACGTTGCTCATGCGCGGCGGCACGGCGCGAAATGCCTCGAGCACCTCCGGCGGAGCCTGGTTGTCTTCGTCGCCCCAGATAATGCAAACGGGCGCGGTCACGCCGTCGAGTTCGCCGATGTAATCCTGTAGCCGCGTGCCGTGGCAGGAAATGCCGGCCGCAAAGCCAAGCCGTTTGGGTCCGAGGATGGCGTAGGGGCCTCCGTAGCAAAAGCCCATTGCGGCGGCGCGTCCGTTGAACTCGGGCAGCTTGCGCAATTCGGCAAGCGTGTCGGCCATATCGGCCTCGCCGGTTTTGATTTTTTCCGGCCGCGGCTGTGAGCGTTTGGTGGTGAGTTCACCGTCGGCGCGGGTGAGGGGCCCGGGGATAGTGCGCCAGAACAAATCCGGCGCCGCGGCGATAAATCCGTGTGCGGCGAATTCATCGGCGAGACTGCGCAGGTCCTTGTCTACGCCGTGCACGGCGCTCGCCAGCACCACCGCCGGGACCGGGACGTCAGTTTGCGGCATAGCGAGATAGCAATCGAAATCGCTGTCCGCGCGTCCATGGATCTGGATGGTCTTGCCTGCCATTCGGTTCCCCTGTGTCGTTTTTTGAGAGTTTGCCCGCCCTCGCTTCGACATGCGAGAGCGGGCGGCGGCCAACAGGCCTGCGTTACTTTTGCGCCGACTTGTTGCGCGGATCGTCAGCCGGGTTGATGTAGTTGATGACGAACGGTCCCATCCCGTGCACCTGGATAACGGTTGCGCCTGTCGTCCAGGCATAATGCTGCATGCCTTTTTTCGCGCTGACGAAGCCGCCGGCTTTCAGCGCGTCACCCTTCGTGGCGTCAAACTTGTCACCCATCGCGATGTGAAACGTCCCGGAGATGACCGTGACGTTCTCATCGGTCGGATGCGTATGTGGCGGCACTTTGTATCCCGACGGCAACTTCGCGCGGAGGACATACGGGCCGTCTTTGCCGGGATCACCGTCAAGAACGGCAACCTGTGCGCCGGGCGGCAGCGAAGGTGGCGCGGGGCCCCATTTCAAAGCGTTGGGCTGCACGGCCAAATGGTTGTCCATGGCGGACGCGGCGCCCGGCAATGCAGCAAGTAACAGCGCTGCAACGAATGTCATTCTCATTGTCATGCTCCTTATATTCAGCCCCCCACGGGACGCCGATGCTAGCGCCGGGCCGGGGCGAAGGCGATTCAAAGAAAGTGACGTCTTGCATCACTGAAATTCACGATGTCGGGAGGACCGGGCTTTTTTCGCCGCTTTCCGCCGGCCGGTTGCGGAATTGCGCGCAGATTGTGCGACCGTCATGTGCCATTCGTGGAGGGCATAGATAGCGTCCGGCGCTTTGCCGAGGACCTCGTCGAAGGACAGCCCTTCGATTTTGCCCTGGATGAGTGCGTCGACGGCCTGGCGCACGTCGTCGGATATGCGCGGACTGAGACGCTCGAGACAGAAGCCCGGATCGGCCGAGCACTTGCCGGCGCGACGGCATACGCTTTTGGCGCAAAGATAATGCAAGTCGAGCCAGTTCGCCCGCGAGCGATTGATCGCCGCACTGATGCGCTCTTTGATTTCAGGGGTGATCGGCGTTTCGTCGGTTTTCACAGTTGAGTGTCCTTCGTTGTGTTTGCTGTGTTCATTCAGGCAAGTTTCATCGTTCTCGCGGCGCGGATGCACCCGAGCTTTTGGCAAGTTTCCCGCTTGCAACAGGCAAGCGAGGGGACGGCGCACCGGGCGGCGCGACAGTCCGTGTGTGTGCACGCGGCCTTGTGGGCCGCGTGGCGCCTCCCGGCGCGCCGTCCGGCGTTCTCCTTCGGCGTCGGGCCGCGCTTTTCGGAAAGCCGTCGTGCATGACAGCCGCCGTCAGCCAGCTCCTGGCAGGCGGCCCGTATTGGCCGCCGGGCGGAGCCCCGATGCCGCCCGGGTGCGTGGCCTGCTCGCCACGCCCGCAGGCGCCGGTCCTCTCCACACGAGCCGGCGCAACCGGTTCGCGTCCCTCATGGGAGCGGACAACTATAGGGATATTATCCTATAGGAATATTGTCAAGAATAGAATTGTGGGGAATGATGGCGCGTGAGGCCAATCGCAATGCGCCACCAGCACAAAAAATATGGAATGGACTCTGAAAGGTTGCTGGTAAGCGTCCTGTCGATCCTTGCGCACCTGGCCGCGATCGTCGGCACGGCCGTAGCGATCCTCGACGCCTTGCATCACTGGTAAGCCGGTTCCGGCCATATTCCGGGCCGGTCATCCACAGAAGAATAATGTCTGACTGCATTTGTAAGTGGAAAACCGCTTTTCGCCGGGCGGCCGCGGCATATGATTGCGTCATGACCAAGTTGCCTCTCAACGTTGATCTGGCGCGGCTCAGGCAGTTTTTAAATGCACTGGAAGCCGATGCGCAGATGACGCTTGGCGGTGTCGATCTTCGCGCTCATGAAATAGAAGATTTAAAACGCGAGATTGCTTATCTTGAAGGCGTGCTCAACGGCAGCCCGGATCACGGCACGCGTAAAGTTTTGTTTCAGATCCCGATTGATTACGGCGCCTCTCACGGCGTCGGCGCGCGTGCGAGCGAAACCAATCCCGCGATGTTCAGGGCTGCCTGAAGCCGCTATTCAAACTTCAGCTCATGTTTTGGGTGCACTTGGCAAGCGCCGGTGTCTCCCGTTACGCTTGATCCCAGCGCGGCGCCGGCGACGCGCTGTTCGGTTGATTTTTTAGGACAAAAGGGAAGGGGCCACCATGAAGGCGATCGCAGCAATTCTCGGCGTTGTTCTTATCGTTGTTGCCGCAGTTTATTTCCTGGTGCCGGCGGATTCGCTGCCAAGCTTCTTCCCCGGACACGTCGACGGGCTCGCACGCATTCGTGCAAAGCACGGCATGGTGTCCGGCGCCGCCGGCGTCGTTTTGCTCGGACTAAGCTGGTTTCTCGGACGGCGGTAATTTTTTCCGAATTACGCCTTCACGTTCTCATTCGTACGGCCGCTGATCCTGCACGTGTCGGCGATGATATGATCGCCGCTGGTAGGCGTATGAACGATACCCGTTGCGCGTGACGCCCGGGGGCCGCGTGCCGCTGGGTGGTTTGCCGAAACTGTCGCCCGTTGAAGGCGCATTGGGCCCGTAATTGGGCATGCTTTGCGCCAGCGAAATTGTTGTCGTGCCCAAAATTGTTGTCGCGCCCAAGAGCAGCGCAAGTGCCGTGAGAAGTGGTTTCAATGTCATGGTCCAGCCTCCGGGTGTCTGTCTTTGGAGAACACGTGGACGGTCATTTGGTTCGGTCACAGCGCCGCGCCTGGCGTTGCTTTCGAGAGGATCGCAAGGGCGGGTAGCTGGAGTACCGGTGGACTGCAGGGCCAGTCTGCAGCGGGCGGCAGCGCAGAACGAGGCAATTTACCTCCGATTTATCCACTGAACCGCGATTAATGTAACCAGTTTGCCACAGTGACCCCGGATTCGGGCGTATTCGCGCAACGAAACCATACTGTTGGCAATTATTCGGTGCGATATGGGCTGCGAATTGGGGAGCTGTACATGCGCCGCCGTCTGCCTGCCGTACTGTTTGCTGGTATTTCCACTATCGCCTTTGCATCGATCGCCTCGGCGGCCGATATGCCGGTCAAGGCCAAGGCGCCGCCGCCGGTCGTGAGTTACGACTGGACCGGGTTTTATATCGGCGGCTATTACGGCACCGGCATCACCCACACCAAAGCCGAAACTCCGGGCACCGTGCTGGGCACCCACGATTTCAACCAGTCGGGCTTCAGCCTTGGTGCGACGGCGGGCTACAACTGGCAGTTCAATCCGAATTGGCTGGTCGGGCTTGAAGGCGACATCGGCTATCTTGGTGGCAATCGCACCGATACCGACTGGGACGATCTCACCATGGTCGGCGTCAGGCCCTCCTGGTACGGCACCGTGCGTGGCCGCCTTGGCTACGTGACGGGCCCGTCGTTGATTTACGTGACCGGCGGCGTCGCGTTCGTAAATGTCGAGGATAAATTCGGAGGCCGGGATTCGATCACTGGGCAGTCCTTCATCGGCGCGACGACCAACTCCACGACCAGCGTCGGCGGAACCTTTGGTGCCGGTATCGAAACCAAACTGTCACAAAATTGGTCGGCCAAAACCGAATATCTCTATATCGACGCCGGCAGTAAATCGTTCCTGTCCAATCCGTTCGGGACAACCGGCGGCTTTCTGACAACCTTCGATCATCGCTTCCACATGATCAAAAGCGGTCTGAACTATAAATTTGGCGGCCCCAACGAACCGCTGCCGTTCTTCAACAATGCGCAGATCCTTCCCTCCAATCATAGCTGGGCAGGGTTGTATGTCGGCGGCAACGCGGGCATCGGTATCTCCAACGTCCGCACCATCGGCGGCGAGGGCGCTGTTCCGTTTAACACGGAGCAGGATGTCGTCGGCTCCGGCTTCACCGCTGGTGGCCAGGTCGGTTACAACTACATGCTGACGCCACGCTACGTCGTCGGCGTTGAAGGCGACATCGGCTACCTCGGCCTCAATCACGGCGATCCGGGCTGGAACGACTTCGGGCGTCCGTTCTCCAACAAAACAAACTGGTACGGCACGGCACGCGCCCGCCTCGGTCTCACCACAGGTCCGGCGCTGCTGTACATCACCGGTGGCGGCGCCTGGGTGAATCTCACCGATACAATCATGGCTGGCACGTTGCAGGCGCAAACGTCGCGAACGGGTGGCGGCTGGACGTTCGGTGGCGGCACTGAAGTGGCTCTCGATCCGCGCTGGTCGGCGCGGCTGGAAGCGCTCTATATGGATGTCGGACGGACGTCACTGGCCATCGGCGCCGTCAACACCGAATTCAAAGACCGCTTCACGGTCGTGCGCGCGGGCTTGAGCTATAAGCTCACCGATTGAGCTTGCTGACGCGGCATTAATAACAAAACCCCGGGCAGTGGCCCGGGGTTTTTCGTTCGTCGGCGACGTTAGGCGCCAGCTATTTCTTTTTCTTTGCCGCCAATTTTCTGGCCATCCGCCGGTCGGCCAAGCATTGCAAAAACGCGTTCGCATGCGTTCGGCCGACTTGTTTCTCACATTCCTGGCGATCCTGCCGGCGCAATTCGCGCCGGCTCAGCGGGCTTTGCCCCTGGATCGGCGGCTGCTGCCGTTTGCGCCATGACGTCGCCGCCGGCGAACACCAGCAGCGCGACAGAAAACACGAACGAAGAAATCGAATACCGCATGGTCAGACTATATCTCACGAAACGGCACTTCGCTCACGGCGCGCTAAAAAAAGTTCAGTCGACTTTCCGCCTGCAAAAAGACCGCCTCGCGGCGGTCTTTTGTCGTGGTGAAAGTGTGCGAGCGTTCAGGCTTAAGCCGCGACCGGCTTTCTTTTCCTGCGTGCAGCAATGAAACCGAACACGCCCAACCCGCTGGCAAAGAGCGGCAATGCGGCCGGGAGCGGGGTCGTGCCGCCATCGCCCACGATGACGAGCGCTTCCACGGTGCCGAGATCTTCTGCTCCGGGAGCATCGGTCACGAGCGGTCCGGCAACATACAGAGTGATGAGGTATGTGGCGTCGCTGGTCGGACCGGTACCTAGAAACGGAAAGATGCCGAAGGACAGGTTCTCGCTGTTCTGAAAACCAAAATCCGTTGCCACGGCGGTTAGATGTGCCGCTCCGTTAAAGCCTGAGTTGTCGGGGTAAGCAGTAAACGGATTGAAGGTGATCGACTGCCCGTTATTGACGTTCAGGACGGTGAGCGACGGAGTGACCTGGCCCAGGTTAAAACCGGCATTGCCGGTAAATGCCCGGAGATTGACCGAGAATTCAAAATTCCACGATGCGCATCCGGTATGCGCATGCGCCGGGCCGTGACCGACGGGACCGTAGTCACATTATAGACGTTGGCCGGTGCGGAATTACTTGCGCGCCGATAGCGATATTGAATGCCGAGCCCAAGTTCGACGCCCGCGGTTTCGTTGACGGTGAAATTTGTGTTCGGATTGCCCGAACCGTTATAAAATCCGGGCGGATCGACCAATGACGTATTGAATGTCGTTGCCGCATGCGCGGTGCTGGCGATCGCTGCTACAGCAACCCCCGCCGCGATGACTTTTAATGTTGAGTATCCCGTTCCCACTTTAGCTCTCCCACTTCTACTTCTTGCCCAGCCCCACCAAGCCAGGGACGTCGCCACCAAAAAAACGTAGCAGGTATGTTGCCACCGGCAATCATTTTTTGTGCAAGCCCTTATAGGCCAATAGTTTTTGGAACCTTTTGTGACAAAGGGCGGCGGAGGAGAGTTGGTCCAAGTCGGGTTGCAGCTCTGAATTTTGCACGCAGAATGTCGAGCATACGCAATGCGTTAGGGCCGACAGGACGCCGACAGGTGATGCAAAGTCTCGCAGCGCCCGCAACCAGTTTTACAATGGTGAAATAGTGACATGATCCCTGGATATTCCACATGAGCGGCCGTGAAATCGATGCGATCCGCACGCTGCTGACGTCAAAGCCGCGTCCCGTTGGCTGGGCCGAGCGGCGGGCGCGCATCGACGAGATCGGCTCGACCTGGCCGGTCGCGGATGATGTGCGGCTTGAGGAAGTCGATCTCGATGGCGTGCCGGGCGAATGGTCGATCGTGCCGGGCAGCGATGCTTCGCGCGTGCTGATGTTCTTTCACGGTGGCGGCTATTGCTCGGGCTCGATTGTCAGCCATCGCCGCATGGTGACCGAGGCAGGCCGCGCGGCGCGCATGCGCACACTGGCGGTGCGATACCGGCTTGCGCCCGAGCACCCTTATCCGGCGGCGCACGAAGACGCGATGACCGCGTGGCGTTTCCTGCGCGATCAGGAAATTCCGGCACGCAACATCGCCGTCGGCGGCGACAGCGCCGGCGGCAATCTCACGATTACACTGATCAACCGCCTGCGTGCCGCGCACGAAGAGCAGCCGGCCTGCGCCTGGCTCGCCTCGCCCTGGACCGACCTGACGATGTCGGGTGCTTCACTCGAGACCAAGGCCAGCGTCGATCCGCTTATTCACAAGGCCTACCTCGAGGAGCTGGCGGGCTGCTATGCGCCGCCGCCGATCGGCCGCAAGGATCCGCTGATCTCGCCGCTGTTTTCCGATTTGCGTGGTTTCCCGCCGGTGCTCGTCCAGGTGGGCTCGAATGAAACGCTGCTCGACGACTCCGTTCGCTTTGCGCGTGCGGCGGGCTTGGCCGACGTCAACGCAACGCTCGAAATCTGGCCCGACATGATTCATGCCTGGCCGATGTGGAACGCGAAGCTTGCGGCAGGTCGGCAGGCGCTGGAGCACGTGGGCCAATTCATCGGGCGCTGGCTTTAGGCGCGTTGCCACCAATGTCTCCACGCCCGCATTTGCTTGGCAGTGCCGGTATCTCTCGTTACGGTCGCTTCGAACCCGCCGGGAAAATCGATTTGGCTGACACCATGTCCACCGTGCAGCCTGTCCGTGCCGCCGCTCCACTGCGCGCCTGGTACCTTGTGGCCGCTGCTGCCGCCTTCGCCGTCATGACGGCAGCAATCTTGAGCCCGAGCCTCTGGTTTCTGAACTTTGTGCACGTGATGACGGGCGCCCTGTGGACCGGGATCGACCTTTTCATGGGCTTTGTCATCGGCCCCATCATGCGTAGCGTCTCGTTCGAAACCCGCCGCGTCATCATCGCCGGGCTTATTCCGCGCACACTCATTCTGATGCCGACACTGTCCATCATCACGTCCACTGCTGGCTGGTTCCTGGCGGTGCGGACCGGGTTTCTCGATCTCGGCTATCCGGAATTTTGGTGGGTGATCGCCGCGCTCGCCATCGTCACGGTGCTCACGGTGCAGGGACTCGGCTACCTGCTGCCAACCAATCTCCGACTCTTTTTCGAGGTGCAGAAGGCGCAGCCCGATGCGCAAAAGATCGCGCGCTGGATGAAAACCTATGTGCGCGTAGTGGCAATACAGGGCACCATGCAGGTCGCGATCATCGTGGTCATGGCGCGCTTCGCCACGGGATTCTAGGCGGTCATTTGTAAGGGCACGGGCGCAATTTTGTCATGGCCGGGATTGGCCCGCGCATGACGGATCCGGTCAGCAGAACTTCAGGCTGACGCCTTCGAGATCGATGCCCTTGAGCTTCGTCGTCCAGGTCTCGCCGGCCTTCACGGGGAGTGCGCGGGTCAGCGTGCCGGTCGATATGATTTCGCCGGCAGCGAGCGGTGGATTGTTCGGGTCGCGTGCGAGCAGCTCCACGAGATAGCGAACGGCTGATAGCGGGCCCTCGAGCACGTTCGAGCCGCGACCGCGCTCCATCAATTTTCCGTCGCAGTAAAGCTCGACTTCGAATTGCGGAAGCGTGCGCAGCCAATCCTTCGCACCTGTGCCGATGTCGTGGCGCGGGCCGATCAACAATGCGCCATGCATGGCATTGGCGGCCGTGCAGTCGGGCAAGGAAAATTTCCAGCCCGGGAAGATCGACTGCACGATCTCAAAGCCGTGCGCGACCCATGCGATGCACGACAACAACGCAGTGTCGTCCATGCCGGGTGAGGGCGCAGCGGCGAGCCCGACCATGATTTCCGGCTCGATCTTGGGCTCGGTATAGGGTGCAAGTGGAAGCGGTACGGCCAGATCGTGCAGCGTGCGGTCGTAGACATAGCCCCAGTTCGGCGCGCTCACGCCGTATTCGTCCCACATCTGGCGATTGGTGAACCCCGCCTTGCGGCCAACCGGCTTGTAGCCCTTCGCGACGCGCAATTCGTTTGCAAGCGCCGTTGCGCGATAGGCGTTGTCCAGCGTGAAGGTGGGATGACGCGCGGAGAATGACTGCACGTGCCGCCCGCCGCTGTTGAAGGCAGCAGAGGCTTCGTCGGCGATTTTGCGGAGAGTTGTATCAGTTGGGGCGGCTACTGTAGCGCCTTGCCGTTGTGTCACTCCGCCGCCTCGATCCGCTTCTTGCGTTTCGGCGCGGCGCGTCCCAGCACTGGCGCTAAAAATTGCGCGGTGTAACTGCGCTTCACCTTCACAATATCTTCCGGTGTGCCGGTCGCGACGATCTCGCCGCCGCCGTCGCCGCCTTCGGGGCCTAAATCGATCACCCAGTCGGCGGTCTTGATCACTTCGAGATTGTGCTCGATCACCACTACAGTATTGCCTTGCTCGACCAGCTCGTGCAGCACGTCGAGAAGCTTGGCCACGTCGTGGAAAGTGAAGTCCGGTTGTCGGCTCATCCAGAATATAAAGCGTGCGGCCAGTCGCGCGTTTGCTTAGCTCCTTGGCCAGCTTGACGCGCTGCGCCTCGCCGCCGGAAAGCGTCGTGGCCTGCTGGCCGACATGGATGTAATCGAGGCCGACGCGATGCAGCAGCGCCAGCACATCGCGCACGCGCGGCACCGCCTTGAAGAACTCGAGCGCCTCTTCCACCGTCATGTCGAGCACGTCGGCGATAGATTTGCCTTTGAACAGCACCTCCAGCGTCTCGCGGTTGTAGCGCTTGCCCTTGCAGACATCGCAGGTGACGTAGACATCCGGCAGAAAGTGCATCTCGATCTTGATGACGCCGTCGCCCTGGCAGGCCTCGCAGCGGCCGCCCTTGACGTTGAACGAGAAGCGGCCGGGCTCGTAGCCGCGGGTTTTGCTCTCGGGCAGAGCGGCGAACCATTCGCGGATCGGCGTGAAGGCGCCGGTGTAGGTTGCCGGGTTCGAGCGCGGCGTGCGGCCAATCGGCGATTGATCGATGTCGATGATTTTATCGATGTGCTCGAGCCCCTCGATGCGGTCGTGCGGGGCGGGCGCGAGCGAAGCGCCGTTAAGCTTGCGCGCCACGGCATTGTAGAGCGTGTCGACCAGCAGCGTGGATTTGCCGCCGCCGGAGACGCCGGTGACGCAGGTGAACAAGCCGAGCGGGATTTCGGCGGTGATGTTCTTCAGGTTGTTGCCATGCGCGTTGACGACTTTGAGTGCGCGGCGCGAGCGCGGCTTGCGTTCGGGGATCGGCACGGACAACTCGCCTGACAGATATTTTCCGGTCCATGATTTGGGCGCGTCGATGAGGTCGTCGACCTGGCCTTCGGCAACGACGTGACCGCCATGGATACCGGCGCCGGGGCCGATATCGAGCACGTGGTCGGCGGTGCGGATGGCGTCCTCGTCGTGCTCGACCACGATCACGGTGTTGCCGAGATCGCGCAGGCGCTTGAGCGTTTCCAGCAAACGCGCATTGTCGCGCTGGTGCAGCCCGATGCTCGGTTCGTCGAGCACATACAGCACGCCGGTGAGGCCGGAGCCGATCTGCGAGGCGAGGCGGATGCGCTGGCTTTCGCCGCCCGACAACGTGCCGGAGGCACGCGAGAGCGTGAGATATTCCAAGCCCACATCCACCAGAAACTTGAGCCGCTCGCGGATTTCCTTGAGCACGCGCACGGCGATTTCGTTCTGCTTGGCGTTCAGGTCTTTCGGCAGCGTCGTGAACCATTCGCCCGCGCGCTTGACGCTGAGCTCGGCGACTTCGGAAATGTTCCGGGTCGCGATCTTGACGCAGAGCGCTTCCGGCTTGAGGCGCGCGCCATTGCAGGCCTTGCATGGCACGTCGGTGAAATATTTCTGCAAGTCCTCGCGCGCCCATTCGCTCTCGGTTTCCTTGAAGCGGCGTTCGAGATTGGTGATGACGCCTTCGAATGGCTTCTTGGTCGTGTAGCCGCGCAGGCCGTCGTCATAGACGAATTTGACGTCGTCTTCGCCGGAGCCGTAGAGGATCGCGTCCTGCGTTTTTTTCGGCAGGTCTTTCCACTTGCTGTCGAGCGTGAAGCGAAAGTGTTTGGCGAGCGCGTCGAGCGTCTGGATGTAATAGGGCGAGGACGATTTCGCCCAGGGCGCGATGGCGCCCTTGCGCAGCGTCGCATCGCGGTCCGGGATCACCAGATCAGCGTCGATGTGCTGCTCGACGCCAAGGCCGCCGCATTCCGGGCAGGCGCCGAACGGGTTGTTGAACGAAAACAGGCGCGGCTCGATTTCAGAAATGGTGAAGCCCGAAACCGGGCAGGCGAACTTTTCGGAGAAGATCAGCCGCTCGGCATTGGCGTTGCGCCCGCGATTGGCGGTCGCGCCAGTGGCTTTGGTGTCGGCCAGCTCGACGACCGCGAGACCATCCGCCAGCTTCAGGCACTGCTCGAGCGAATCCGCCAGCCGGGCGCTGATGTCGTTGCGCACCACCAGCCGGTCGACCACCACATCGATGTCGTGGGTGAATTTCTTGTCGAGCGGTTTGACGTCGCCGATCTCGTAAAAAGCGCCGTCGATCTTTACGCGCTGGTAGCCCTTGCGCAAAAAATCGGCGAGTTCCTTTTTATATTCGCCTTTGCGGCCGCGCACGACCGGCGCCAGCACAAAGATGCGCGTGCCTTCGGGCAGCGCCAGCACGCGATCGACCATCTGCGAAATTGTCTGGCTTTCGATCGGCAATCCCGTTGCCGGCGAGTAGGGCACGCCAATGCGCGCCCACAACAGACGCATGTAATCGTAGATCTCGGTGACGGTGCCGACGGTCGAACGCGGATTTTTCGAGGTGGTTTTCTGTTCGATGGAGATTGCAGGCGAGAGGCCGTCGATCTGGTCGACGTCCGGCTTTTGCATCATCTCAAGGAATTGCCGCGCATAGGCAGAGAGCAACTCGACGTAGCGGCGCTGGCCCTTCGGCATAGATCGTATCGAAGGCGAGCGAGGATTTGCCCGAGCCGGACAGGCCAGTGAACACCACCAGCTGGTCGCGCGGGATGGCGACGTCGACATTCTTGAGATTGTGCTCGCGCGCCCCGCGGATCGTGATCTGGCGGGAGTCGCGGATGAGCTTGCTGGAACGTTCGGCCATGGGACCCAAGAGACAAAGACACCCCGCCGGCACCGCGGATCGCGGGGCCGTCTGGGCCTGAAAAAGGAACGTAGTAAGAACGATCCGGTTTTGCCAGTCCGGGGCAGCGATTACAGTTGAAAACCCTGGTGAAAGTGATTAGAACAGAACGGGAACGATGTTTTAAGGAGATCGTTCGGATTGAAGCTTCCCGGCGTGTGTACGCCCTGTGGATTAAGGGCAAACGCGCTTGCCGCCCCCCGGGCGAGGTCTAGGGTGAGTTTCGTTTTTCAACGGGCGCGCGCGGCACGCGGCCCCCAAACGGCGAGCGGCGATGGCTTCAGGCGAAGCCGGCGCGCGCAATTCGCCCCGCGGAGAGCATCATGGCAGGCAGCGTCAACAAGGTCATTCTCGTCGGCAATCTGGGCGCCGACCCGGAAGTCCGCCGCACCCAGGACGGCCGCCCGATCGTCAATTTGCGGGTGGCGACCTCTAAATCCTGGCGCGACAAAAACACCGGCGAGCGCCGCGAAAAGACCGAGTGGCATCGCGTCGTCATTTTCAGCGAAGGTCTTGCCAAGATCGCCGAGCAGTATCTGAAGAAGGGCTCGAAGGTTTACCTGGAAGGCGCTCTGCAGACACGCAAATGGCAGGACAAAGAGGGGCAGGACCGCTACTCGACCGAGGTGGTGCTGCAAGGCTTCAACTCGGCGCTGACGATGCTCGACCGCGCTGGCGGCGGTGGTGGCGCAGGCGCAGGTGCGGACGCCGACAACAGCGACTTCGGCTCAGCCGGCCCGACAGCGTCACGCGAGCGCAAGCCGGCAATGGCTGGCGCCGGTGCCGGCAAGCGCGACGATATGGACGACGAGATTCCGTTCTGATGTTTTGCGGCGGCGCTATCGCCGCTCAGGCGGTGATGTTGACCTTGTTGTCTGAATCCGACGTCACGGTGATCTGGATTTGAATGGTCGTGCTGGTGTCATCGCCATCACTGCCGTTCGTGCCGTTGCGGCTGGATGCCGCCTGCGGATTTGGCGGGCCGGAAACCTCGCCGCCGCCACCGTGATGGTGATGATGATGGCCGTGTGCCTGCATCTGTTGTTGCAGCGACGCCAGCACTTTTTGCGCATCGGCGAGGGCGGACGGGTCGGCCGATTGCAAATCCTGCCCGATTTGCTGGAGCGCCTGCGCGAACGGACTGTTGCCCTGTGCCAAACGCGATGATGAAAGCGTGTTGTAGGCGCTTTGTGCGGCGGTCAGATTGCCTGATTGCAAGGCGTTGACGAGCTGGCCGAAGGCCTGGCGATCTGTCTGAAAGCTGGAAAGAGGGGACGCGCCGGACGGTGAAATAGCCGAGATGGTCATTATGCGAGCTCCCGTCGGGAAGTGCATCCCGCGAATGAGCGTCGCCCCGCGACCTGTCTAGTGATTCTTGTTTACCAACCGGTAAATCGAGCGGAGATCAGCTTGCGAGCGCGGCGCGCACGCCGTCGATGACGTATTGCACCGCGAGCGCCGCCAGCAGCACGCCGAGCAAACGCGAGAGCACGGTATTTCCGGTGGTGCCGAGCAACTTGCCGATGCGCGACGAGAGCACGAACACCGCGAAACAGAGCGTGAGCACGACGGCGATAACGGCGAGTAGGATCGCGAGCCGCATCGGGTCGCCCTCGCTGCGGCCGGCGATCAGAACGGTGGCGGTAATCGCGCCGGGGCCGGCCATCAACGGAATGGCGAGCGGGAAGGCGGCGATATTGCGCACATGTTCCTCGATGGCGTCCTCGGCCTGCCGCGATTGCCGTTCGATGCGCACACCGAACACCATTTCAGAAGCGATCGAAAACAACAGCAGCCCGCCGGCGATGCGAAAAGCCGGCAAACCGATCGACAGGGTGCGCAACAACCAATCGCCGAACAGGGCGCTGCCGGCGAGGATGCCGGCCGCGATCAGCGCCGCACGCAGTGCGACGTTGCTGCGGGCCTTTTTCGGCAGGCCGTGGGTGACCGCCAGATAAGACGGCACGAGGCCAATCGGATCGACAACGACGACCAGAGTGACGAGCGCCGAGATGAGAAATTCGAACGGCATGGGCGTGGCCAAACTACTCTTTTGCAGCGGTTTTTGCGCGTGAAAATGGCTCGGCTGCGGAACCCGCAAACGCCGCTGTAACTCATTGAATTAAATGAGGATATTAGCCTGTATACGGGCGCATTTCGGGTGACAAACCACCCGTGAATCAGTTAGAAAAGTGACTGAAACAATCCGCACAGGAAGCCGTCTTTGGCCGATACCGAACCTCCGAAAACGGGGGACGCACCACCCTCCGATGTGCGCCCGGTTTCAATTACCGAGGAGATGAAGCGCAGCTATCTCGATTACGCCATGAGCGTGATCGTGTCGCGTGCGCTGCCGGACGTGCGCGACGGCCTCAAGCCCGTGCATCGTCGCATTCTCTATTCGATGCACGAGCAGGGCCACACGCCCGACAAGAAATACGTGAAATCGGCGCGCGTTGTCGGCGACGTGATGGGCAAATATCACCCGCACGGCGACCAGGCGATTTACGATGCGCTTGTGCGCATGGCGCAGGACTTCTCCATGCGCCTGCAACTGATCGACGGGCAGGGCAATTTCGGTTCGGTCGACGGCGATCCGCCGGCGGCCATGCGCTACACAGAATGCCGGCTTGCTCGCCCGGCGATGTCGCTGCTCGATGACATCGACAAAGACACCGTCGATTTTCAGGCGAACTACGACGGGAACGAGCGCGAGCCGGTGGTCATGCCGGCGCGGTTCCCGAATTTGCTGGTCAATGGCGCCGGCGGCATCGCGGTCGGCATGGCGACAAATATTCCGCCGCACAACCTCGGCGAAGTGATCGACGCCTCTGTCGCGCTGATCGACAATCCGGCGTTGACCATCGACGACCTCATCAAGATCGTGCCCGGCCCGGATTTTCCGACCGGCGGTATCATCCTTGGCCGTGACGGAATTCGCTCGGCCTACAGCGAAGGCCGCGGCTCGATTGTCATGCGTGGCAAGGTCGAAGTGGAGACCGTCCGCAAGGAACGCGAAGCTTTCATCATCACGGAAATTCCCTATCAGGTGAACAAAGCGGCGATGGTCGAACGCATTGCCGAGCTGGTGCGCGAGAAGAAGATCGACGGCGTTGCCGATCTACGCGACGAGAGCGATCGCGACGGTTACCGGGTCGTGGTCGAGCTCAAGCGGGAAGCAGTGCCGGACGTGGTGCTCAACCAGCTTTACCGGTTCACACCGCTGCAATCCTCGTTCGGCTGCAACATCGTAGCGCTCGATGGCGGCCGCCCGCTGGTGATGACGCTGCGGGATATGCTCAATGCCTTCATCGCCTTCCGCGAGGAAGTCGTTTCACGCCGCACCAAGCATCTGCTCGGCAAGGCCCGCGATCGCGCCCATGTGCTCGTTGGTCTCGCGATTGCCGTCGCCAATATCGATGAAGTGATCAAGCTTATTCGCGCCGCCAAGGACCCGAATGAGGCGCGCGAAGCTTTGATGAAGCGGGACTGGGCCGCCAAGGATGTCGCCTCGATGGTGACGCTGATCGACGACCCGCGCCATAAGGTCTCGCCCAAGGGCACGACAAAGCTTTCCGCCGAACAGGCAAAAGCCATCCTCGATATACGCCTGCAGCGCCTGACCGCCCTCGGCCGCGATGAAATCAAGGAAGAACTCGACAAGCTCGCGGCTGAGATCGCCGATTATCTCGATATCCTGCGTTCGCGCGCGCGCATCCAGGCGATCATCAAAAAAGAACTGGCCGAGGTGAAGAAGGAATTCGCCACGCCGCGCCGTACGGTAATCGCGGAAGCGACCGGCCATGTGGACGAGGAAGACCTGATCACGCGCGAGGAAATGGTCGTTACCGTTTCGCACCAGGGCTACATCAAGCGCGTGCCGCTTTCGACTTATCGCGCGCAACGCCGCGGCGGCAAAGGCCGCGGCGGCATGCAGGTGCGTGAGGAAGATTTCGTTTCGCGGCTGTTCGTCGCCTCGACACACGCGCCTGTCCTTTATTTCTCCTCGCGCGGCAAGGTCTACAAGGAAAAAGTCTGGCGGCTGCCGATCGCGGCGCCGCAGGCGCGCGGCAAGGCACTCATCAACATCCTCCCGCTGCAGCAGAGCGAGACTATCACCACCATCATGCCGCTGCCCGAGGACGAGGCGACGTGGGCCGAACTCGACGTGATGTTTGCCACCACCAGCGGCACCGTCCGGCGCAACAAGCTGTCCGATTTCGTCGACGTGCGCCCCTCAGGCATCATCGCGATGAAACTCGAGGACGGCGAGGCGATCGTCGACGTGCAGATCTGTACGGAAAAGGACGACGTTCTGCTCACCGCCGATGGCGGTCAGTGCATCCGTTTCGCGGTGCCGGAGGTGCGCGTGTTCCAGGGCCGCACATCGCGCGGCGTGCGCGGGATCACCCTCGCCGATAAAGATCACGTCATCTCGCTGTCGATCCTGCGCCACGTCGAGGTGACGGCGGAAGAGCGTGCGGCCTATCACAAACGCGCCAGCGCCGTTCGGCGGGGCGGTAACGAAGAGGAGGCGGCGCCGGCTGAAGCCGAAGAGGCGGTCGGCGCGATCGAGCTGGGCGAGAAGCGTTATGTGGACTTGTCGGCGGCCGAGCAATTTGTGCTCACCGTATCCGAGCGCGGCTACGGCAAGCGCTCGTCGTCGTATGAATACCGCACGACGGGCCGCGGCGGCAAAGGCATCGTCGCAATGTCTTTGACCAAGAAGACCGGCCGCATCGTCGGTTCGTTCCCGGTCGAGGAAGCCGACCAGGTGATGCTGGTGACCGACGCCGGCAAGCTCATCCGCACGCCGGTGTCCGGTATCCGTATCGCCGGACGCTCGACGCAGGGTGTGATCGTGCTCAACACCGCCGATGACGAACGCGTGGTGTCGGTCGAGCGCTTGAGTGAGGAAGACAGCGAGTAGCGCGTGCAGGCCTCATGCGCCTGCCGTCACAAGCTGCGCCTGAAACTAGCGTGCTCCCGCCGCCGCAAGGATCGCCACCATCTCCGTGTAGCCGCGTTTTCTCGCCAGCTTGAGTGGCGTATCTCCGGACCGATCGGCGAGATTAATGTTGGCGCCGGCGTCCACCAGCGCCTTGAGCGTAGCGATGTGGCGCTTGCCGCCATCGCCGAGCACAATTGACTCGATCACCGCGGTCCAGCCGAGGTTATTGACGTGATCGAGCGGCGCTTTGGCCGCGATTAACGTTCGCACGACTTCATCATGGCCGAGATGCGCGGCGGCGATCAGCGCAGTGCCCCGATAGGGACTGGTAATGTTGGTTGCTCTGCAGCCGCCTTCGAGCGCGAGCTTGAGCATCGCCACATCGTTCGCAACAGCGGCGATGGTGACAATGTCGTATTGCTGCGTCTCAAGTGCGTTCGCGTCCGCGCCGAGCCGGAGCAACGTTCGCGCGGCATCCTGCTGGTGCATGAAAACCGCGACGTGAAGCGGTGTGCGATCGCGCGTGTCGCGGGCATCGATGGGCGCCTTTGCACGCACCAACCGTTCGATTGTCGTCCAGTCGCCCTTCGCGGCGGCGGCATGCAGTCCGGTGTAGTTTTGCACTTCCACCGGGGTTGGCTCGACCTGCGCCGGTGCCCGCGCGTTCAAGGAGAAAAACAGCAGCAGCGTTGTAACGAGAATTGCTCCGGTTCGCCGTCGTTGTGGCGATGAACGGAGTTGATTTGAGCCTGTGGCCCGCATGGGGATCGGCGTGGCGCGGTTCAGAATTGGTAGAGCCGCGCGGCATTGTCGACGAGAATCTTTTTCCGCGTGGCCGGGTCCGGTGCCCAGACCACGAGCTGATTCATGAGCCGGCCGTCATCGATGTGGAATAAGGGCGCAACCTCGGTAATCGGTTTGCCGGAGGAGGAGTTGGGATGCGGCCAGTCTGTGCCCCAGACAATCCGGTCCGCGTTGGCTGCAATCAGGGCCTTGGCGAGTGGCGCCGCGTCTGCATAGTCGGGCGCTTGCTTGGACGCACGATAGCCACCCGAAATTTTGACATAGGCCTTGCCTGACTGGACGAGGGCGAGGAGATCCGAAAATCCTGGCTGTTCGAGCCCGAGTGCTCCCTGCGCGCCGCCGAAATGATCGATAACGACAGGCACTGGCGACACAAGCACCAGATCCTTGATCCCGGAGATCACAGCGAGGTTGGTATACATCTGGACATGCCAGCCGCGGCTTTTCATGCGGTTGACGGCGGTTTCAAAACGTTGGCGTGCGATATTCGGATCATTGGTGCCGCCGGTTGCGAGATTGAGCCGGATGCCGCGCACGCCGGCGGCATGCATCGCATCGAGTTGCGCGTCGGTCGTCTTGTCGTCGATTACGGCAACGCCGCGCGCGTCTGCGCCGCGCGCTTTCATGCCAAAGAGGGTGGCGGAATTGTCGGGGCCATAAACGCTTGGCGTCACGATCACGACACGCTTGATGTGCAGCGCATTGTGCAGCGCCGACATTTCTTCAGGCGATGCCAGTTCGGGCGTATAGACCCGTCCGGAGAAGAAGGGGAACTTTTCCGGATCGGCGTGGATGTGCGTATGGCAGTCGCAAGCGTTCGCCGGTACTTCGAAATTGACCGGTGTCGCCGGCTGTGAAGCTTTTGAATGACTTGCTCGCGTCTGCATGATCGCTCCGGCCGCCGCTGCACCAATCAGCACATTACGCCGCGTCAGCATGGTGTCCTCCCTCGTTTCTATGTTGTTCAGTCGATCTTCAGATTCAGAACCTCGATGATCGGCTTCCACTTTGTAAGTTCGCGCTGAATGTGATCGGTGAGCTCTTGTGGCGTGCCACCGCGCGGCTGGGCGCCAAGCTTGGCCAACGCATTTTTCATTACATCGCCCTTGAGCGCCGCGTTGGTGGCGGCGTTGAGCTTGGCGATAATCGCCGGCGGCGTTTCGCGTGGCGCCAACAACGCAGTCCATGCGCCGCTGGTCACTGCGGGAAATCCGACCTCCGGCATTGCCGGCACGTCCGGTAATTCCGGTGCGCGCTTTGGCCCAACAATGGCGAGTGCGCGCAATTTGCCATCGTTGATAAGTTGCAGGGAGGTACTCACTGTGTCGAATGTCATCTGAACTTCACCGGCCACGACCGCCATGAGCGACGGGCCGCCGCCCTTGTAAGGCACGTGCAATATATTTGTGCCGCTCACTGACTTGAACAGTTCGGCATTGAGATGAGGCAGGGTGCCGATGCCGCCCGTCGAATAGTTGAGCTTGCCGGGATTGGCTTTGGCAAACGCCACGAGATCGGCCACGGATTTGAATGGCAGTTCTGGGTTGATGACCAGGACTTGCGGGGTTTCGGCGACGAGCGCGACCGGCGCGAAGCTCGAAGCGTCGTAGCCGGCGCTCTTTACGATCATCGGACTCATGATGAGGCCGCTCGCAGCCGAAACCATCAGCGTGTATCCATCGGGATCGGCCGCTGCGGCTTGACGCGATCCGATGGTGTTGCCGGCGCCAGGCTTGTTTTCAATAAACACATTCTGCCCAAGTGCAGCCGGAAGAGCATTGGCGAGCACGCGCGCCATTACATCAACTGGGCCGCCAGCGGGCGTTGGCACGATAATGCGGATCGGACGGTTGGGGTAATCTTGCGCGAATGAAGGAGCCGTCCAAAGCAACGCGGCAATGGCAAACACGGCTCTGCGCATGGGGAACTCTCCTCAGGACATTGTCCTGAGGAGAGCCTAGCGCCGAAGTGGGGACGAGGTAAGGCGCTAGTGGGTTACGTGATCGGTGCTGATCAGGCGAACGTGCGGGTTTCCGAATTCGGTACCGACACAATTGAGGTAA
Source organism: uncultured Alphaproteobacteria bacterium (assembly GCA_963810585.1). Lineage (GTDB taxonomy): Bacteria > Pseudomonadota > Alphaproteobacteria > Rhizobiales > Xanthobacteraceae > Pseudolabrys. The sequence goes on along the minus strand of CAWENV010000004.1, from coordinate 466,427 downwards.
GGCCAAGGACGCTGCTTGCAGGCGGTGATTGCATCTGCAGCGGGCGCCGGCAGCGGGCTGGCAACAACATCGGCGATCGGCGCGGAGATAACGGTGATTGTTGCGGCGATTATTGCGGCGGCCACGATCGCGGCGATTGATTTCAACATGACGGCCCCCTGTTCTGGCCTTGTCGCCGGAGCATTTTTGCTCTCGACGATGGCAACTATAGGAGAGGGCCAATTTCCTTGCTGTGACTGAGGTCACAGAAAAACGTATTTGGCCGCTTCCTGCGTATGGGTCGTCGCGACCGGGGAAAAGGTTCAGAGGCAAAAGGGCGGTCTTGCCGGGCCCAAATCGGCGGGTTAGACCCCGGTCCATGCCGAGAATCGCCCTTTATGCGGGCTCATTCGACCCGGTTACCAACGGCCATCTCGACGTGGTCAGCCATGCCGTGCGGCTCGCGGATAAATTGGTGCTCGCGGTCGGGGTCAATCCCGGCAAAGCGCCGCTGTTTTCCGCCGAAGATCGGATGGCGATGCTGCAAGACGTCTGTGCGCCGCTGGCGCGTGAGGCCAAATGCGAATTGGTCTGCGTCACCTTTTCCGGCCTTGTCGTTGAGGCCGCGCGTAAGGCGAGCGCCACGCTACTGGTACGGGGGCTGCGCGACAGCACCGATTTCAACTATGAGATGCAGATGGCGGGCATGAACGAGGCGATGGCGCCCGAAATGCAGACGGTGTTTCTGCCGGCATCACCGATGGCGCGCCCGATCACCGCCACATTGGTGCGCCAGATCGCCGGCATGGGTGGCGACATATCGGCCTTTGTGCCGGCGCCGGTCGCCGCGCGCCTGAAGAAAAAATTCGCTCGCTGAGATGCGGCATTGAACCGGAGAATGCAGTGACCAACCGCCGAATGATCCTGACGCTCGCCTTTGCCTTTGCGGTTTTCTCGCCGGCAGCCTTGGCACAATCGCCTCTCGCCAATCCGGCCGCGCTACGCGAGGAGGCGCCGGCGACGTACAAGGTGCGCTTCGACACCACCAAAGGTGTTTTTGTTGTCGAGGTAACGCGCGCCTGGGCACCGAAGGGTGCTGACCGTTTCTATAACCTGGTGAAGAACGGTTTCTACGACAACGTCCGTTTCTTTCGTGTGGTGTCCGGGTTCATGGTCCAGTTTGGAATCAATGGTGATCCCGCGACAATGGCGCGTTGGCGCACCGCGCAGATCGCGGATGATCCTGTGTCGCAGAGTAACAAGCGCGGCACTATTACATTTGCCACCGCCGGTCCCGGCACCCGCACCAGCCAGGTATTCATCAACTTCGCCGACAACAGCAATCTCGACAGCATGGGCTTTGCACCATTCGGCCGGATTGTTTCAGGCATGAATGTGGTGGATGCACTCAACGCTGAATATGGTGAGGGCGCACCGCGCGGTCGCGGTCCCGATCAGAGCCGCCTTCAAAGCGAAGGCAATGCTTATCTGATGAAGGACTTTCCGCGAATGGATTACATCAAGAAGGCTACGATCGAACGTTGAAGAGTGCGGCTGTATTGTGAAAGGGAGTGAGATGGCCAAACCAGAAGATACGCTAACGCTGGAGACGACCAAGGGTAATGTCGTGATCGAAATGCGCCCTGATCTCGCGCCCGGCCATGTCGCGCGCATCAAGGAATTGGTGAAGGACGGTTTTTATAACGGCATTGTATTTCACCGCGTGATCGATGGCTTCATGGCCCAGACTGGCTGCCCACATGGGACGGGCACTGGCGGTTCGGGAAAGAAGCTCAAAGCCGAGTTCACGGACGAACCGCATGTGCGCGGCGTCGTATCAATGGCGCGCGCCAGCAACCCTGACTTCGGGCGACAGCCAGTTCTTCATCTGCTTCGATGACGCCGGTTTCCTCGATGGCCAGTATACGGTCTGGGGCAAGGTGATTGAGGGCATGGAAAACGTCGACAAGATCAAGCGTGGCGAGCCGGTGAGCAGCCCCGACAAGATCGTCAAGGCGACGATGGGGGCGTAGCCTCCGGCCTCCCTCTTTCAGAGGGAGGTAAAAGATCTCATGCGCACGGAACTGTTTGATTTCGAGCTGCCGGCAGACCGCATTGCGCTGCGGCCGGTAAGCCCGCGCGACGCCGCGCGGCTGCTGGTGGTTCGACCCGGCGCATCCCCTGAGCTTGACGATCGGAACATGGGCGACCTGACGGACGTCCTGCGGCCAGGCGATTGCCTGGTCGTCAATGACAGCAAGGTCATCGCGGCACGTCTCAAAGGCCGGCGCATCGGGCGGGGGAGCACCGAGCCGGCAATTGAGGCAACCCTTCATAAGCGGCTCGACGGGTCGCATTGGCGAGCCTTTGTGAAGCCCGCCAAAAAACTCGAACTCGGCGACACGCTGCGGTTCGGCACAGAAGGCAGGGTCTGCTTCCTTGGCGAACTGGATGCTAAAGTTTCACGTAAAGATGAGGCAGGGGAGATAACCCTCTCATTTTCCTTCCATGGGCCTGTATTGGATCAGGCTGTGGCCGAACGCGGCCACATGCCTCTTCCGCCCTATATCGCCTCCCGCCGGCCGCCCGACGAACAGGATCGCGCCGATTACCAGACCGTTTTTGCGCATGACGAAGGTTCGGTGGCCGCTCCAACCGCCGGCCTGCATTTTACGGAAAAGCTGCTGGCGCGGCTGAAGGAGCGTGGCATCGGCCTCCACAAGGTCACTTTGCACGTCGGCGCCGGCACCTTTCTGCCCGTGAAGACCGAAGACACCGAAGACCACAAAATGCATGCGGAATTTGGCTCGGTTTCCGCCGAAGTTGCCGATGCGCTTAACGCCGCGCGCGCGAAAGGCGGTCGGATCGTGGCTGTGGGGTCGACCGCGCTGCGGCTTTTGGAAAGTGCGACAGGCGAGAATGGCCGGCTGCAAGCGTTTTCGGGCGAGACCGCGATTTTCATCACCCCCGGTTACAAATTCCGCGCTGTCGACCTCATGCTCACGAATTTCCATTTGCCACGCTCGACGCTGTTCATGCTGGTGGCTGCGTTTAGCGGGCTCGACACCATGCGACTTGCTTATGCCCATGCGATCCGGGCTGGCTATCGCTTCTATTCCTACGGCGACGCCTGTCTGTTGTTCCGGGCGTGAATGGCGCGCTAGCATTGCGTCTATCGGCGCCATGCAACAGGTCGGCGCGCCGAACATCGAGCACCTGGTACCCGCAAAGGTGCGCAGCGCTTAGGAGTTTTTCGTCTACGGAATGACCAAGCGCTTTTCTTATAAACTGATCGCCACTGACGGCGCGGCGCGCCGCGGCGAATTTGTTACGCCGCATGGCACTGTGCAGACGCCGGCCTTCATGCCGGTCGGCACGCAAGCGACCGTGAAAGGCTTGATGCCGGACGACGTCCGCGCCACTGGCGCAGAGATCGTGCTGGGCAATACCTATCACTTGATGCTGCGGCCCGGCGCCGAGCGCATCGCCGCGCTTGGTGGGTTGCACACATTCATGAATTGGCCGCTGCCGATCCTGACCGACTCCGGTGGTTTTCAGGTGATGTCACTCTCTGATCTCCGCAAGCTCGACGAGCGCGGCGTGACTTTCCGCTCGCACCTCGACGGCGCCATGGTCGCCCTGTCTCCCGAACGTGCGATCGAAATCCAGACGCTGCTGGGCGCGGATATTTCGATGCAACTCGACGAATGTCTGAAACTGCCGGCCTCGCGGGAGGAAATCGCGCGCGCGATGCAGCTGTCGTTGCGTTGGGCGGAGCGTAGCAAGCGAAGTTTCGAAAGCCGGGCGCAAGAGGGCTACGCACTTTTTGGCATCGTACAAGGTGGCGACGATCTGGCGCTGCGCGCAGAAAGCGCGCGCGAACTGACGCGCATGGATTTCCAGGGCTACGCTATTGGCGGCCTGGCGGTCGGCGAACCTCAGGACGTCATGCTCAAGGTCGTAGCGGAGATTGCACCGATGCTGCCTGCAGAACGCCCGCGCTACTTGATGGGCGTTGGTACGCCGGACGACCTCATGGAGGCCGTTAAGCGCGGTATCGACATGTTCGATTGCGTGCTGCCGACCCGCAACGGCCGGCACGGCACAGCATTTACGCGTTTCGGCGCGATCAATCTCGCCAACGCGCGTCATGCTGACGATCCGCGCCCGCTTGACGGGCAAAGCGCGCATCCTGCCGCGCGCACCTATTCTCGCGCCTATCTGCACCACCTGACGAAAGCCAACGAGATGTTGGGCGCGGTGCTGCTGTCCACGATCAATCTCGCTTACTATCAGGCCATAATGGCGGGTATGCGTGAGGCAATTACAAATGGCCGCTTCGGGGAGTTCCAGGCCACAACCAAAAATCAATGGCTGCAAGGTGATCTACCGGCGCTTTAGGTAGGGGATTGTCTCACTTAGCGCGCTTGGGTAAAGGCAGCTCATGAATATTCATGCCGGATTTCTCAGTCGCCGCCGCAAGCCGCTTTTCAAGCTGCCTCCGGGCAGCTGTGACGCTCACTGTCACGTGTTCGGTCCTGCCGAAAAATTTCCCTATGCGACGAACCGGCGGTACACGCCGGCCGACGCACCTAAAGAGATGCTGGCTGCTCTGCACGCTCATCTGGGTATCGAGCGCGCGGTGATCGTGCAGGCAAGTTGTCACGGTACTGACAATGCCGCGATGCTCGATTGCATCGCTTCCGACCCCAAGCGCTATCGCGGCGTCGCCATTGTCGACGACAGCTTTACTGACAAGGATTTCGATAGGCTTGATCGCGGGGGCGTGTGTGGCGTTCGTTTTAATTTCGTCAAACATCTGGGCGGTTCACCCGAAATGGGTGTGTTCAACCGCGTCATCGATCGCATCAAGGGGCGAGGCTGGCATTTGGTTCTGCATGTCGATGCGCCCGATATCATTCCGCTCTCGGATATGATGCGTAAGCTGCCACTACCATTCATTGTCGATCATATGGGGCGTGTGCCTTCCGCGGCTGGCGTCAATCAGGAGCCGCTACGGGCCCTGATCGAACTTTCGCGCTTGGAAAACTGCTGGATCAAGGTTTGTGGTTCCGAGCGAATTTCCTTGCCGCCCTACACGGCGGCCGTGCCGATTGCCCATGCTCTCGTCGAAGCTGCGCCCACACGCGTGTTGTGGGGCACCGACTTTCCGCATCCGAATGCCACGCACGAAGCCGACGAGGCCGATCTGGTCGATCTGGTGCCGCAATTTGCTCCGGACGCGCTGGCGCAAAAGCGCTTGTTAGTGGACAATCCGGCGCGGCTTTATAATTTCAACTAGAACAAAATAAACCGAGAAAAAATCTGGAGGACGCGCACTATGATGAAGGGACTCCTAGCAACAATCGCACGCCGAGCTGCGCCACTGATACTTGCGGCGGTCGTGATGCTCCCGGCGCCGCAAGCACAGGCCGCGTGGCCGGAAAAGCCAATCAAGTTCGTGTTGCCTTTCGGCGCTGGCGGCGTTGCCGACGTCACGGCACGCATTCTGGCCGATAGGCTGAGCCAGAAACTTAATCAGCGTGTTGTGGTCGAGAATATGCCCGGCCCTGGCGGTATTGCAGCGGCACGCGCGGTGATCGGGGCGCCGCCTGACGGCTACACGATGGCCTGGATTACAAATGCCGCCGCCATCAGCGTTGCAACATTCCAAAGTCTGCCGTTTGACCCGGTGAAAGATTTTGCGATGGTCTCGATGGCGGGCACCTTTGACCTCGTGTTTGTGGTCAACAGCCAATCCGAATTCAAAACGCTGGCGGATTTCATCAAGGCGGCGAAAGCCAATCCAGGAAAATTGAATGTCGGTACGATCGCCGCCGGCAGTACACAAAACCTCGGCGGCGAACTGTTCAAGTCGATGGCCGGTCTCAATGTGCAGATTGTTCCTTACAAAAATTCACCGGATATCGTAGTGGCATTGTTGCGCAATGATGTGCAGCTCATGATCGATTTTCCACCCGCGGTGGCGGGGCAGGTTGCGGACAACAAGTTGCGTATTCTGGCGAGTTCTAGCCCTCAGCCGTCGCCGCTGTTGCCGGGTGTGCCAACCGCCGATCAGTCGGGAGTCAAAGGCTACGAGGTGGTTTCGTGGAACGGTGTCGGCGCGCCGAAAGACACGCCGAAAGAAATCATCGACATAATGAATAAGGCGATCCGCGAAGTCATTGCTCTGCCGGACGTGAAAGAACAGCTTGGTAAAGTCGGCGTCATCGCGCAGGCAAGTACGCCCGCTGAAATGGCGGCACGTCTTACGGCGGACATCAAGAAATGGAACGAGGTCGTCGACAAGGCGGGCATCCCGCGTAAATGACTAGGCGACGCAGCAAACGAGTGAAGCACGAATGAAGAAGAAACTTACTGTCGCGGTGGTTGGCGCCGGCATGGGCGGTCTGGCAGTTGCCGCCACACTTCGGCGCGTCGGTATCGATGTTCAGGTTTATGAGCAAACGGCACGCTTCGCCCGCATCGGCGCCGGCATCCAAATGATGCCAAATTCAATGAAGGTGCTGCGTGGCATTGGGATCGAGGACCGGCTGCGGCAAGTCTCGTTTGCACCATACTCGCACCTCAACCGCGACGGCGTCACCGGCGAACTCATGCGCGAATTGCCGATGCCGGAAAGCCTGTACAACGCGCCTTATCTCTGCATGCACCGCGCCGATCTGCACGATGCGCTTGCCTCCGCGGTTCCGTCCGAAATCGTGCATCTCGGCAAGAAACTCGTGGGCCTTGATCAAGCCGGTGGCAAAGTCACGTTGCGTTTCGAGGACGGCAGTAGCGCTACGGCCGATGCCGTCGTCGGCGCCGACGGCGTGCATTCGATTGTGCGTGACATCGTTGTTGGACCGGATGAGCCGATCCATAAGGGCCGTATTGCCTATCGCGCGGTGTTTGCTGCGAGCTTGATGGGTGGTTTCGATATCGGGCCGTCACGCACCAAATGGTGGGGTACCGATCGTCACATCGTCATCTACTACACGACGAAAGCAAAAAGCGAAGTTTACTTCGTCACGAGCGTGCCGGAGCCTGCGGCGTGGGTCACGCGTGAATCATGGTCGGCAAAAGGTGACGTAAAGGAATTGCGCGCGGCCTATGAGGGCTTTCATCGGGACGTTCGCAATGTGCTGGAGGCCTGTCCGGATTGTCACAAGTGGGCAATTCTGGAACGCGAACCGTTGTCGCGCTGGAGCGACGGGCGTGTGGTGCTTCTGGGCGATGCCGCTCATCCAATGACACCCTACATGGCGCAGGGCGCGGCAACCTCGATTGAAGATGCAGCCATCCTGGCGCGCTGCCTCGATGCGGTGAAGGGCGACGACATCGAAGGGGCATTTCGTCGCTACGAAGCGCACCGCAAGCCGCGCACATCGGTCGTGCAGGCTATTTCCAGCGCGAACACATGGATGAAAGAGGGCTCTGGCGATACCAGCTGGCTTTACGGCTACGACGCCTGGACGGCGAACCTTGATCAGCCGGCGGCGCATCCCCGCCGCGAGGCTGCGTAACTACGGTCCGCCATAAAGCCACTCGATGCTGTCGTAACTTTGTTCGGCCGTGCGGCCGGCAAGTGCAAGCGCGCGCAGCTCGGCGGCTACACCTCGCGCGTGATAGAATTCGCCATAGACGCGCGCCATGATCTGGGTCCGTCCGGTGCGCAGATAGCGTGCCTGTTCATAGGCCTTGAATGCTTTGGCAGGGTCGTCCGGCGATGCTGCAACTTTATCGGCCAGGACCACTGCGTCTTCGGTCGCCATGCAGGCGCCTTGCGCGAGATATTGCAACATCGGATGCGCGGAATCTCCCAAGAGCGTAACGCGCCCAGTCGACCAATTTTTTATCGGCTCACGGTCGCACAAGACCCACATGCGCCAGGTTTCGATGCGCTCGAGCATGCGCAGGACTTCCGGCACTTGCATCTTAAAGTGCTGCCACATCACGTCCTTGCTGCCTTCGGCGTTCCAACCCTCCTCGTAGTGGTCGGAATGAAACACCGCGACCAGGTTGTAGAGTTCGCCGCGACGTAGCGGATAGTGGACGAAATGGGTGCGCGGGCCCGCCCACAGCACAACATCCGGCCGCCAGAGGTCTTTCGGGACATCTTCGCGCTTGAGGACGCCCCGGTATGCAATGTGTCCCGACACGCGCGGCTTGCCGTCGCCGACCAGGTTTTCGCGGATCTTCGACCACATACCGTCGCAGCCGATGAGCGCGCGGCCTTCAACGGTCTCGCCATTGTTGAGCGTGATTGCAACGTGATCGCCATGGTCCTTAAAGGCGTCGACCCGGCGGCTTGTTTCCAGCGTAATCAGGTTGTTGTTTTGGCATGCCTTGAGGAATGTGCCGTGAATGTCGGCGCGGTGGGTGACGCCGTAAGGCTGGCCGAACCGCTTTATGAAATCATCGCCGAGCGGAATCGTGGTGACCAGCTTTCCGGTGAGCGCGTCACGGAATTCCTGAGCCGGTGGCCGATGGGCGTCCGCGAGCACTGCGTCTTTGAGGCCTATTTTTTCCAGGACGCGAAAAATATTGGGGCCTAGCTGGATTCCGGCACCTACTTCGCGGAATTCAGGTGACTGCTCGAAAACCCGAACTGGAAAGCCCTGGTGGGCAAGTGCATAGGCCGTAATCAGGCCGCCGATGCCGCCGCCGGAGATTAAAAAGGGGGCGGAACCGCCGTTCGCTCGAGCCATTGGCACAACCTCACTTCACACAGACTGGACCGGTTTTGGCCGACCATAAAACCTGAACCGGCCGGAAGCAAAGCGCGTCATACGCGAAAAAAAGCCCGCCGGCGGGATGCCGGCAGGCTGTTGCTGGGATGAATTGAGGCCGGGAGTGCCAGCCCCGATCGTGCCGTTTACTTGGTCACTTGCCCGCGGACTTCTCCGCCTTTGTTCGCGGCTGTATGCACGTTGACGTACCACTTGCCGGTCATCAATTCTTCGGCTTGTGCGTCGGTCAACGTGGCCGAGCCCTCAAACGAGCCCTTGTCGGCGCCGCCAATCGGTACCGCCACGCCGCCGTTCTTGCCAGCTTCGCCGGAATGGAAGTGTGCGGCGGTCGCCGGACCGGAAAGACCCGAAACGGTGCCCTTCCAGGACAGTTGCTTGCTGGCCGTATCGAAGTTCGCTGTCACTGAACCGGTACCCTTGCTATCGGTCGGTGGGACTTCACTGGCGGCCTTCAGGTCAGCCTTCAGGCTGACGGTGGCTGCCATCGATGGAATGGCGAACGCAAATACTGCGGTGCAGGCGAGGGCGGTCAGGCTGGACCGCAAAATCGTCGCTCTCATATGTGTTCCTCCTAGGAGTGCTTATGTGCACTCATGCTGCGAACACCACACCCTATCACCTAATTCCCATAGTCCCACATTAATGGGACGTGAGCCGAATAGAGATGCTGGAGGAAAGGCCGCAGGCATCGCATTCCCAATGGTGGCGAATTTCGCCGCCCTCGACGAATTCCGACGAGGCCGGGGCGACCATGAGGTCACCGCAATGAGGGCACCGCATAGAGGTGGCAAAGGCTCGGATGGCTGAGAGCTTCGCGCGATATTCATGAAGCTGCATGTCATGGCCTCCTTTTCGTCCCGGCTGATGCCGATGGGTAGAGGCACATCGTGGCAGGGACGAGACGCTTTGATGAAACAGTAGTGGCCGGATCGCTAAGCTTTTGCGACAAGCGATGGTGCTTCGGCACCCCGCCCACCACTCAAATGGCTGCGGGCTGGGTTTACTGTGCGATTGAAATAGTTTTGCGTGCATTGCAGCGAACACAGTTATGGCGATTTTATAACTGGCTCCGGTGGCGCGAGTGAAGTGTTTGCGGAGCTTGGCAAGACTGCAAAGTGGTATCAGAATTTGTCGCGGGCGAGCAGCAACGCAACGGGGGCTCAATGAACTGGAAGCTTGGTTTTTTTAGAATTTGGCTCGTCGCAGCCATTTGTTGGGCGACCTTCGTGGGCTGGCTTGTATACAACGAAACCCTGAGGCCGCATCGCCTGGCTGAGGTGCAGCAAGCTTGCGTCGATGCATACAGGGCAGATCCCGCACTCGGGAATGTGTTCGACTGTTTCAATAAGGGTGTGAGCTTCGATAACGTCGTTCCGCTTGGGATACTCCTCCCGAAATATCTTGCACTCGCTGTCGGCCCTATGGTTGGCGCGTTTTTGCTTTGGTTTGTGGGAGCCTGGATCGTCGCTGGCTTTAATCGTCGCCCGACTTAAGCGGCTCGACCTGCGCCGCTGTGTGCCTTCTGATGCTCACGCGCTGCGTCGGCGTGCCACGATTGTCGCTTCAAAGGTGTAGCCGCAAGGTTCGCATTTCCAGACGTGCCGCATCCGGTACTTATCAACGTATTCGGACCATTCCGGGACGATCAGCCGCTCACCACATTGTGCACACTTTACAATTGGGGTGTCGGTGGCGCGGACGTGCATAGACAGTCCTTCCCGATTTGCGCGTTCTTTGTCAGAAATGGTGGAGAGCAACCAAAGCGAGTTGATGGACGGCGCCGGCGTGCCTGCCGTCGAAGAGAAGAATGTCAAAGCTGACCGCAAAGGCCAGCGTGGCCACAAAGCGCAGCATCTTTTGAGGATAGGCCCAGGCGATTTAAAATGTGCCTACCTGGACCAATAAAATCTAAATCGATATTAGATCGACATTGTTCGCAGCGCGTGCATCCACGAGGCTCAAAGCGCATATCCGTTTTAAGGCCGCTGTTTGGGTAACCGTAATCGGGGCGCTGAATATCAACCGCGGAACCTCCGCACGCGTAAACGGTTGGGCGCCGGCCGACGTTTGTTGCCAGGCGGAATTTGCTTCACAACCTGGGTCTTGCAGGAATGACATCTGTGGATGATCGAGCAGCCGTCTGTTGGAATTCGCACCATTGCGGCCCAACACACGGGGCACGATTTTGTGGCGATGTGCGTTTCAGTCATATCAAGCCTCGATGCAAGCGCGTCTGAGAGGTTGCTCGCTGATTCTCAGAATAGGCTCAGGCATTCGGCTTCGCTGTGCCGGCCAACACAAAAAAGCGGATTTCTCGCCAGGAGTTTTCCGCGCGATTGTCCGCAGATCGATCGTTTTGGATTACGCTATGTCAAAGGTTCGCCTGACGATCGCGGAATGTGTATCGGCGGCGCGCAGGTAAAGTACGGCAAACGGACGAAACGTTGCCGAACGGGAACTTTCGGCTGCTAATAGCAGCGTTTACCCCAGGCCCATAAAAAAGGAAGCCGCCGAGCCACCGGCGGCTTCCTTGATGTCTCATCCACAGGGGAAAAAGTTACTTCAGTTGCGTCGAGATGCTGTTGAACTTGGTGTTGAGGGTCGAGCCGATCGCGTTGACAGTTGCGATGATCACGACCGAAATTCCCGCGGCGATCAAACCGTATTCAATCGCGGTCGCCCCGGATTCATTCTTGAGAAACGCAACAACTCTGGCCATGTGTTGGCTCCATGCTGCCCTTGTACGAGCGCGAAACTACGCGTGGACTATTAAAAAACCGGAGCATTGGTCTCCACAGAAAGATTAATTCGACTTATCTACGTTAAATGACACATCTATTTACGCCGCACGCCAAAAAGCGCGGGCTGGCAGGATTGCTGTTCCGGAACCATGGCTTGCAGGATGCCGGGGATACTGACGGTTTGAATTTTTGTGACCCAAATCACTGCATTTGGATGCGTCCCCACCTAGTCTGTTCTTCCAGGGGGCTATCCCATGGAAGACATGTCGCATGTCTCGGGTCGTGCCGAACTTACCGCTGCGGTAGATGGTTTGGTTGATGCGGTGCGTCATCTCACGCGTGGCGCCCTCCGTGTGAAGGACGCCGCAACGGTTGGTCATCCGACAGAGGTGGAGCGCACTCTGGCGGGAGAGTTGGCCGCCGCCTGGGATTCCGAAAGACCGGAGCCGCAGTACAAGGTCCAAAAATTGGTAGAGGGGGCCCTCAAAGATCAAACGGCAACCACCGTAGCGCCAGCGATCAGGGATGTGCCGCCGGTCACACGCAATACGGGCAGTGGCGGAAAAGGCGCGCCGGTTTCGCCCTGTACGAACCTCGAATCGATCAGGTTTGATAGTCCCGACGCGGAACGAAAACCGGCCCTGAAGGAAAACTTGATCGCCGCCGGCATCGCTGAACTGCAAGACCGGCTTGGTGGTTTTATCAAAAGCTGACCCGCCGCGGGATTTCGCGTTTTCCAACTTTATCCACAGTTACGCGACTTTTATAGCCGGACGGCATCGATCCCTATAATGTTGGCTAAGGCAGGCGAAGGGGCGCGCCATGCAATCTTTTCATTTTACAGACAATTGGCGAACAGCCGAATTGGCAGAGGCCGAACGCCGGGTGCCGGAGATCAATGTACTCATTGATCGCCAACGGCAGCTCATCGACGAATTGGACCAGCGCGGAGTTCGACCATACCTCGGCGAAAATTGTGCTCGATAGTCTGACGGTGACCCTCTCATTGTACGTTCAAGATCGTCACCGGCTTCGCACGAATGTTCGGCGACCGGAAGCCAGCGCTGCGTGAGTTGGGGATGTGGCAGACGAGGGCCGTCGTCAGGAAAATTACACGCCTGGCGGCGGCGTTCGTTTCTTAAGCGCGGCAGCAACCATCTCTACCTGATGCAAACAAGGGAAGGCCGCGCGACTTTTGCGCGGCCCTCGGCTCGTCTTGGGTAGGAGTCCACGTGTGGCGCGGAAGGACCCAAGCGTGCCGATTCTTCGATAGTGATTCGAAGTTTTGGTCATAGCGTGTCGAAAATTTGGCGTTGGATAAAAAATCGACGCGCGACGTTGCAAAAAGGTACGTTGGTGCCACCACCCGCCATCAAAATATTACATTGCTGGCGCTCACTCAAAAGATGGAAGCACATGTCGCAAAATTTGTTCTCGCAATTCTGAGCGTCGGTTTTGTTTTGGGCTTTGCCGCAGGTTACGGCGTCAGGGCGGCCATATCGTACCATCGTCGCAGTCTCGCCGAGCGGGGGCGTTTATTTTTTAGGTGATTGCGCGGAATTGCTTCGTGGCGTTTCAGCAAACCTTTGGCGACTTTAGATGAGTTTCATTATCGATAAGGCGCTCAAGTTGATTTCGGGTGATATCGCCTTGAACAATTGTGCGTCCAACGACAACCACTGGCGTGCCGACTAAACGCAGGGCGGACGCCAGAGCGGAGGTCCGCTGGATGGCATGCGTGGTGGTGGCCGAATTCATATCAATGCGTAGTTGCGCTAGGTCCATCCCAAGTTCGCGCGCAATCCCTTCCACGTAGGCGACAGTCGGAATAAATCTGCCGTTCATCAAACGCGAGTGGAACGCAGGATATTTCCCTTGTTTGTCGGCGGCCAGACCAGCGCGTGCTGCCAGCACCGAGCCGTCACCCAGGATCGGCCATTCTTTATAAACAATGCGGATATTGTCGAGCTGCATCGCGGACAAGATAGCGCTGAGCTTTTTGCAATACGGGCATTGGTAGTCAAGAAATGCGACAATTTGAATTTCACTATCGCGATTTCCGACAGAAGGGACGTTTAGATCTCGAAACAGGGCATCGCAAACCTCTCGCGCTTCCAGTTTCGATGCAGGGCTGACGGATACCAAAGGATCGAACGGCGACGATGTGCTTTCGAGCACAAGATCGCGAAAGCCCGGCGGAAATGAGCGATCACGAAACTCAAGTTTCGGCGGCGGCACAAGCGAATACAACAAATAAGCCGCGGCCAACATGGCCGCTGCCACAACTACGTAGAGACCGTTCCTGGTGCCCAAATTGGAGAACATGTTGCCAATCTTTAATTCAGCCGTCATCGCGGAGTAATTATCAGGTGGTTATTTGCGTGTAGAGGGTGTCGGGAGTTCACACAACCGCTCGACTGCTCGCGGGGTCGCCGTTACGCCACACCGGCAACTCCGCAATCCCGTTTGGCCCGCAATATTAAAGGGTACAATGAAACCTCGCGCAATGAATGCCGGTTACGCAGCAAACGTCGGATTGACGTTGAGAAAGCAAGGCCCGTTCGTTGCTTTGAGTTTGGGCGGCGTATTTACTGTTCTATGGATCGGTGTGGTGAGTTCTGATTCCCCTGCGGCTGATCATCTCGGCGGTTTCGTTTGCGGTAACGAATTTGACTCACACCAGCCTCTAGCGGCTTCACCACTTCACAAACGCCGGACGTAAAAGTCGCCAATTGCCAAACGCGCGAGTGCCGCGGGAGCAGCCAGCAGCCTCGGGGCTTTAAATCTGCCTCGCCGGTGCGGGAGCCGGAAAACAGGCCGAATTCAAATAAGTACCGGATTTGGGGCAATCGGGGGGACAACTTTAACCAACCGGACCTGCACGGATTGACCGCTACCGTACAGGGATGCTTATCTACAGTTGTGGCTTGAGCCGTTCGAGAATTTGCAATGAAGCCGTTTATTTGTTCGGCCGCCGTGGTCGCCGGCGCTTTCGCGTTGTGCGCTTTTTCCGGCGATGCCAGAGCAATCACCGTGTCGATTGCGAACCAAGATACAACCGATTACACCACCAGCACTCTTCCGACGTCCTCAACAAATCCATCATGGGTTTTGAGCGAATCTAGCCTCGTCAATCTTCAGACGGGCCAGGTTCCGAGTGTGTACCGGTCGCCGTTTGAAAATGCGGCGGGCACTGCGTCCCAGCTTCTCAGCGACAACGGATATGGAATTGGAGGTGCAGCGGGGCCGTGGTCTACGCTTCAGTACACTTCGATCCAGGCCGGAGGAAAAGCGACGTATAACTTTAGCGCACCAGAAAACGCACTGTCTTTACTCTGGGGCTCACCTGACTCCTACAACCATATCACTTTTTATACCGGACTTGACGCAACGGGTGCGAGCGTCACCGTCAGTGGCACAAACGGTCCAATAAACATCCAAACGTTGGGCCATGATCTGATAACTTTTATCGCAGACGGTGCGTTTACGTTTCAGTCCGTGGTTTTGACCACAGGCTCCAACGCATTTGAGTTTGCAGACCTTCGTGCGTTTGATCCGCCGCCCGGCGGGAATCAAGACCCAACGACTCCGCTTCCAGGAGCTTTGCCGCTTTTCGCAAGCGGGGCTGCAGTGATTGGCCTAATTGCGCGGCGCCGAAAGCGAAAGAACGTCGCGCTTTAATTGAATTTTGTTTGTGACTGCAAAACCCCGGCGCTTTTGCCCGGGGTTTTCTGTTTTGTTGCCTGCCAAGCGGCGTCCAAATTAGAAAACCCGCCAGGCGAGGCGGGTTTGTTCTCCAACATTTGTTTGATTTTATTTGGTGAGCCGGGATGGGATCGAACCATCGACCACTTGATTAAAAGTCAAGTGCTCTACCACTGAGCTACCGGCCCCCGTATTGGGTACACCATGGGTACCCGGAATTAATGCTCTCAATAAAGCCAACGTAGCGCCGCCACTTTTGCGATCAAATTTGTTCTCAAAAGTCTGTCGCACTAGCGCCTGAGCTACGCGCTCTTGTTCGGGCTGTGTAGGGGCGTCAGCCTGCCCGGTCAATAGGCGCATGGCGCCTTGTTGAACTCGCGCAAGGCCTGAGATTTGCTAGACTAATAGCGCGGCCAGCGCCGCCCGGAGAGAGCCCATGCCGATCGTGAACCGTGTCGCAGACTTCCACAGCGAGATCACCGCGTGGCGCCGCGACCTGCATGCCCATCCTGAACTGATGTTCGATGTGCAACGCACCGCGGGTCTGGTTGCGGAAAAGCTCAAGACTTTCGGTTGCGATGAGGTGGTGACCGGTCTTGGGCGCACCGGTGTGGTCGGGGTTATTCACGGGCGCAAGCGTTCCGCCGGCAAGACCATCGGATTGCGTGCCGATATGGACGCGTTGCCAATCGATGAGGCTAACGACGTGCCTTATAAATCCACCGTTTCGGGGAAGATGCACGCCTGCGGACATGACGGGCACACCGCGATGCTGCTTGGTGCGGCGCGCTATCTCGCAGAAACTCGAAATTTTAACGGTACTGCCGTCGTGATTTTCCAGCCGGCCGAAGAGGGCGGCGGCGGCGGCAAAGAGATGGTCGATGACGGACTCATGGAGCGTTTTGGCATTGGTGAAGTTTACGGCATGCACAACTACCCTGGCATGCCGGTTGGCGAGTTTGGTATTCGTTCCGGCCCGATGATGGCCGCCGCCGATGCGCTGACCATCGACATTGAAGGCGTGGGGGCTCATGCCGCGCGTCCACATCTTGGCATCGATACGGTGCTTGTCGGCGCACAGATCATCAATGCGATCCAGTCGGTCGTCTCACGCAATGTCGATCCGCTGAAGTCGGCGGTGGTATCGATCTGCATGTTCCGGGCCGGCAACACCGACAATGTTATCCCCCAAACCGTTCAGCTTCGTGGGACCGCCCGCAGCCTTGATCCGGACGTGCGCGATTTGCTGGAGAAGCGGTTGCCCGTCGTGGTGGAAAGCACGGCAGCCGCTTATGGAGCGAAAGCCAAGCTCACTTACCGGCGCGGTTATCCGGTACTGGTCAACCACGATCGGCAGACCGAATTTGCTGCGTCCGTTGCCAGTCAAATCGCGGGAGACGATAAGGTCGACAGTTCACTGCCGCCGATGATGGGTGCGGAAGATTTTTCGTACATGTTGAATTCTCGGCCAGGTGCCTTCATCTGGATCGGCAATGGCGAGAGTGCGGGGCTGCATCACCCGAGTTACAACTTCAATGACGATGCGATTCCGTTCGGGACGTCATACTGGGTGAAGCTGGTCGAAACGGCGCTGACTGCGTAACCGAAAGCGTTATTGGATCAATTCGCCCGGCTTGGGCGCCGGTGCGGTTTGGGTCGCTTCAGTTATTGCGGCGCTGCGCCGGGGGAGCGGCAGCAATTCGGTGACGCGAGCCTCGAGATTGCGCCAATAAACGAATTCATTGAGCCGCGTACGCTCGACCACCGCGAGACCGACAGCCGCGATAAATGGCAGGCTCTGTATGACCAGAACGACCGCGAAAATATTGATCTCGCGGATTTCCTTGACGTTGGTCGCGACGAGCACGACTGCGCTGAGGATCAACAAGCCCGCGAGCACAGCCTCCCAGAATGCATGGAAATCGGTCGACCGGCGCATGCCGCCTTTGGAGGTGCGCACGAAGGGCAAGTGATCTTTAATTATTCCGAAGCCAACCGCTCGCGCCACCGTCCATTGCACAGACATGGCCGCCAGGACTGACCCGACTAACTGCCCTTTGCGCGGGCGCACGCGCAGTTGGTACAGCGTGATGAAATGCGCCACTGAGACAATAAAACTCAAAATAATCGGCGCAGTCAGGATGCGGTCGGGGACCGCAATGTCGAGGAACGCGACCACCGGCACCCAGATGATATTGAGGATGGCGACTGCAACGCCGATGCTTTCGGCGCCGAGCCAATTGAGCCATCCGAGCGCAAATTCACGCTTCTGATCGCGCGTCAGCAAGCTCGCGCCAGGCATAAAACGACGCCAGTGTTTCTTCAGGATCTGGAAGCCGCCATAAGCCCAGCGGTGTCGTTGCTTTTTATAGGCCTCGAAGCTGTCGGGCAGGAGGCCATGACCGTAGCGCCGGTTGGTGTAATGCGCTTGCCAGCCAAGCTCGAGCAAGGTGAGGCCGAGATCGGTATCCTCGCAGATGGTGTCGCTCGACCAGCTGCCGGCCGCTTCCAGTGCGGTGCGGCGGATCAAACACATAGTGCCGTGAACGACAATTGCGTTGAATTCATTTCGCTGCACCATGCCGATGTCGAAAAAGCCGGCATATTCGCCGTTCATCGCGTGGTGCATTACGCTCCGCTCGCTGTCGCGATGGTCCTGCGGCGCCTGAATCAGGGCGACGGTCGGATCGGCGAAGGTCGGAACCAGGTCCTTTAGCCAGTCCTGGTGTACGACGTAGTCCGCGTCGATGACGCCGATAACTTCCGCATCGGCCGCGGTATGAATGAGGGCGAGCCGTAGTGCGCCTGCTTTAAAGCCGACGATGTCGTCGGCGCGCACAAATTTAAAGCGCTCCCCGAGTACGAGGCAATGCTCCTCGATTGGCAGCCATAGTGCCGGATCGGGCGTGTTGTTGATGACCACGACGCATTCGTAATTCGGGTAATCGAGCCGCGCGACCGCGTCGAGTGTCTGCTTGAGCATCTCGGGCGGCTCGCAATGAGCCGGAATGTGAATCGAAACTTTCGGCGCTGTTGATTCGGGTGAGAGTGGGGGGCTGGCAATCAGTCGGAGCGGCTTTCGGCCAAAGGCAATCGCCGCGATTTCCTCGATGCGTGCGAGCGCAATCACGATCAGTGGAATCAACAGCAACATGCCGAGGCCAAGCGCGAATGCGGCGCCAGGTACGAAATAATGTCCGTTCCAGTAGCCGAACACGGCCGCGAACCACGCGCCCACGACATTTGCAGCACCCGCAAGCATAACCGCTTGCCAAAATGTCACCGCCGTCATTGCGAGTAGCGGGAGCGACAGCAGGACGCTCACGAGGATAGCGATTGTGGCAAGCCGCCAGTGATCCGGATCGGTGATCGGGCCGGTCCAATCGAATTTCGGATGGCGCGCGGCATCGAAAATCCCCCAATACGGCCCGACACCGCCTTCGAAGATCTTCCAGGGCTGATCGATCGCCTCAACAATGTTGTAGTCGATGCCGTAGGCGTCTGCGCGCGTGACGAAATCGCGTAGCGCGAGAGCTTGCTCGATACGACCGGGGTTCGCGCTCTTGAGATTGTAGCCGGCGCTCGGCCAGCCGAACTCGGCGATGACAATGCGCTTGCCGGGATAAGCTTGGCGCAACTTGTCATAAATCAAAATTGCCTGATCGACCGCTTGCTGTTGGGAGAAGCCTTCCCAGTAAGGCAGGATATGCGCGGCGATATAATCGACTGCCGAGACCAGCTCGGGGTGTTCGATCCACACGTGCCAGATTTCACCAGTCGTCACCGGGACGTTGGTCGAGCGCTTCACCCGCTGAATCATCTGGATGAGATCGCTGGTCTTCTGCTCGCCGCGGAAGATGGTCTCGTTGCCGACGATGATGCCGTTGATGTTGCTGTGTCGTTTGGCAAGATCGACAACCGAACGGATTTCGCGTTCGTTGCGATCCTGGTTCTTGTCGATCCAGGCGCCGGCGGTGACACGTAACCCGAACTCGGAGGCGATGCCGGGCACGAGTTCAACGCCGCCGGTGGAGGAATAGGTACGAATC
The DNA here is from genome assembly GCA_963810585.1 of uncultured Alphaproteobacteria bacterium. GTDB lineage: Bacteria > Pseudomonadota > Alphaproteobacteria > Rhizobiales > Xanthobacteraceae > Pseudolabrys. The sequence goes on along the minus strand of CAWENV010000004.1, from coordinate 447,200 downwards.
GCTCGCGTTAAGGGTGCGAGCGTCTTGAGGTCGGCACGAATTTGTGTCGTGCGCGCGATACCGCCGGCATCCGGATGAGCCGAACCTTCAAATGGCGCGTAAGAAACGCTTGCAAGTTGGCCGTCGAAGTTGGGCGCGCGAAGATCATCGCGCATTAAAGCCCACAACCCAGCATGCACGCACGCCACGAGGGCGACAACGGCAGCAACGGTGCGCATAGCACTCAATACCAAGTGGGGCTGGGTGGCAGACCCTTGAACCCGTCCCCTGGGCTCAGCCGATACTCCGTCTGCAGGGATGCAGCGTAGCGCGGCGTAAGGTGATTATTCAAGTAACCAGGCGACATGGCAAATCCTAGGCAACCGCATGGCACCTGAATGAATATTCGCTAATGCAACGCCGGCTACCGCTGGGTGGTTCCGCCGGAAGTTGCGTCCCCGGCGGGTGGGGTAGCGGCGGTCGCCGGTGTCGGCTCAAGTCCGGGGTTGAGCCAGCAGGCATGGACCCGGCCATTAATGGTCTCTTGGGCCTTCGGGTCGATGTTTCCCTGCCGGACAAGACAGCGGAAAGTGGCCTGGATGTGAGCACTGGGGCAGCCAAAGCGGTCGTAGAGGTCGAGGTGGCGGAAAGCCGTATCCAGATCATCCCGCCAGAGGAGGCTCACTACCCGGCGGCCGAGCCAGACACACTCCGGGTTACCGGCCGGGCCCGTGAGGGCACGTGATGCCTCGGCTATCTCGTCGATCTTTTTCTGGCTTTCCTTGACCGCATCTGCGGGCGTTTTTTGAGGTTCGGGTGGCTTACCGTTGCCGCCGCTCTGCGCAAAGGCGGGGATAGCCGAGCCTAACGAGGCCACGCAACAAAGCACGGCGAGAACCTGACGCAACTTGAGTGTAAACCGCATTGTCCCCGTCGGCTTTTTGCCCCTAGGCCGTCCGCCCGTGCCTCGGTCCTGTCTGGGACCGGATTGGGACGCTAATGCGGCGGTAGTGTTGGTGCGTCTTGGTAAAAACCCCGGGTTACGACTTGGCCCTAACCAGCGGATTTTGTCCAGCATGACCGCGGTCTTTGCTTAAGACCGGCTGGCTTGGCAGGCACGGTAACGCGCGATAAGCCGGTCCCGCGTCTATTGGGTTTTCGATCGGATTTCCGATGCGTCACGCCTTCATCTGCCTCGCCCTTACAGCGATGGCTATAGCCGGTATTTGGACCTGGCTCGGCGGTCCAGTCTTCGTCTCGCCATCCAAACTTGGCCGGGGTGAAAAGCTTTATTGCGTGTCCTACACGCCATTTCGGGGCGCCCAAACCCCGCTCGACGCCGCGACCATGATCCCGGCGTCGCAGATCGAGGACGACCTCGTACGCCTTTCGCAAATTACCGATTGTGTACGCACGTACTCGGTCGATTTCGGGCTTGATCAGATTGCGGGTATCGCAGCCAAGCACGGGCTAAAGGTCATGCAGGGCCTGTGGCTATCGAGCAACCCGCAAAAAAACAATTACCAGATAGAAACCGCGGTCGCACTCGCCAAAAAATATCCCGGCACGATCCGCGCGGTGGTCGTCGGAAACGAGGTGCTGCTGCGCGGAGACATGACCGCAACTGACCTCGCAAACACGATCCGGGCCATTAAAGCACGCGTGAGTGTGCCTGTGACTTATGCGGATGTCTGGGAGTTCTGGCTGCGCAACAGCGTGGTGGCCAACGCCGTTGATTTTATCACTATCCATATCCTGCCTTACTGGGAGGATTTTCCAATTCCCGCCAGCGATGCCGTGACCCATGTCGAGTCAATCCGCCGTCAGGTTGTCGGTGCGTTTCCGGGAAAGGAGGTCCTGATCGGTGAAGTTGGCTGGCCGAGTGCCGGTCGCATGCGCGAAGGCGCACTACCATCGCCGGCCAATCAGGCGCGCGTAGTTCAGGATGTTCTTGCGTTGAGCGCACGAGAAAATTTTCGCGTCAATATCATTGAAGCGTTTGACCAGCCATGGAAGCGCGCGCTCGAGGGCACAGTTGGCGGTCATTGGGGGCTATTCGACGCCACAACACGCGCACCGAAGTTCGCCGGAGTACAGGTGGTATCCGATCATCCGCTATGGATTTGGCAGGGCGCCGGCGGAATTTTATTTGCAGTGCTTGTCTTCGCTGCGGCGCTGAGCGTGCGCAGTAAAGACACTCCTTTGTCGTATTGGATCGCAGTCAGTGGCAACGCGTTTGTTGGCGGCACACTTATTGGCTGGACGATAGAGAACATTCCAATCGAAAGTCTTGGGCTGGTCGGCTGGTCGCGTTCCCTGGCGTTGTTAGCGGTGGCAATTGGCGCACCAGTGGCATTGAGCCTTGCGATTATGCGCGGTGCGCCAGTGCCAAGCTTCGCGCGAATGTTTGGTCCAAAAAAGGAGCGGGAACGGGATCCACTTTCGCTGATGACCGGAGCAGTGTTGGTTGGCACGATGCTGCTGGCATTCGTCGTTGCGCTCGGTCTCGTATTCGACCCGCGCTATCGCGATTTTCCGTTTGCCCCGCTAACTGCCGCCGTCATCCCGTTTCTCATTCATGGTTTCATTGTTGGACGGCCGACAGGCGCACGCTGCATTGCTGAACTTGCAGGGGCAGGCGTGCTCGCGCTATCGGTATTTTACATCGTGTTTAATGAAGGCTTCGCCAATTGGCAGTCGCTGTGGGTGTGTGCAGTTTTAGCAGCGCTCGCTTTCAATCTGGCTCGGGTGCGCGACGCGCAAGGCTCATAACGAGCAGTCCTGCTGCAAGCGAAGATAGGCCGACGTTATAAAGCACGACACCGAAGCAGGCGGCAGCTAACGCGATCGCGAACAACACCAGCGACGGGCGAATAAAATTGAGCGTGGCGACTATGAGTGCGAACCAGCCAAACACCGAATATGTAAACAGCACGATGGTCATTTGGCGGGTAATGCATAGCCACGTATTCAATCCGGCCTGGCAGGCAAGTCCAACGGTCGACTGTTCAACCGCGAGGTAGCGCATATAAAGCGCATAACCTATCGAGAAAAAGCCGATGGTCAGCAGCCCATTGGTTGCGCGCGCGCTTGGCAGGAACAATTTCATCAGATCAGTATGCCGTTGCAGAGAAGCAGCGACAATCAGTGCTGCGCAATTTGTTCGCCGTCAAATTTTGCGGCGCGGCAAGCCGTGCGCGCCGCACTAAAGTGCACGCAAAGACCCGATGCGGCGGCACTGTTTGGCAGCGGGCCAACGACGAGGCGATAACCGGTGCTTCCGGGACGAACTTCGCGTGCGGCAAGTGGAAACATTCCACTTAGCAACGGACCGAAATTGGCTTTCACGGTGATCCAACGCTGACGTACGCCGTCCACGGTCGTTGCGCCGCCGAGATCGAGGCCATATTCGCCTTGGCTCGCGGCTTGCTGCTCTTGTTCATTCGATGGTGCGGCCGCGAGCCGAGTAGGGGGCAGCGGTATCTTTTCAGTGCTCGGAGTGTCGGGTTTAGGCGCAGCGGTAATAGTTGGCGTTGAGGCGTTGGTTACGCCCGTAGACTGCTGGTTCGAAGCTATCGACGATGTGGTGGAAGGCGCGCTCGGCGTTGGCGGGGTTTTGGCGGCGAGTGCCGCCGCCGTGGCAGCCGCCTGTCGTTTGATCGTCCCGGTCATGTCGTCGATGCTACTTTCAAGCAGTCCGATGCGTCCGACAAGCCGGTCGCGCTCAACGGTTAGAGCGTGCACCTGAGCGGCAATAAGCTGCATGTCCGACTCCAGCCGGGCGATGCGTGGCGGCATCTGCGCGACGGCAGCCGGCTCGGTGCTGGCGAAGATGCGCCGCAGACGTTCGCTTGCAGATTCAGTCTGGCTCGTGATCGCAAGCACGGCCAGCGCGACCGCGGCGGCCCCACCCCAGCCGCACACCCACAACAGGGCTTTGACGTCCCGGCGGTGTTTGCGAGGGCCCTGCAAATTGCGTTCCGGCGGCGGCTGCTCGATCGCCATAAGCCCCTCAATGGACGAATCGTTGAAAACATTAGCAGAATCCTGAAAACCTCGCTTTCACCGCGTCATGTTGAAGTGGTGCCGGTCTTTTGCCGATAGCGAGGCTGAGCTATGGGATTTGTCTAATCCCAGCAAAAGCCTGAGCTTAACCCGAATGCCTCGACGAACATGCCTTGCCATCGTGCTTGCGGCCGGCGAAGGCACGCGGATGCGTTCGCGGACCCCAAAGGCGTTGCAGCCGCTTGGCGGGCATTCGCTGCTTTCACACGTGATGAGGACTGCGAATGCCGCGGGCACTGACACCTTGGCAATCGTCGTTGGCCCGGACCACGGCGCGGTGGCAGCCGAGGCTCGAAAGATCTCACCCAATGCGCAGATTTTTGAACAGCGTGAGCGTCACGGTACCGCACACGCGGTTCTGTCGGCACGCAAGGCCCTCGCGCAGGGCGCCGACGAAATACTGGTGATGTTCGGTGACACGCCGCTGGTGCGCGCCGAGACACTTTCAAAATTGCGGGGAACCATTGCCGAAGGCGCTGCCGTGGCGGTTCTTGGATTTACACCGGCCAATTCGCACGGGTACGGCCGGCTCATCATGCGCGGGCCAGAACTGGTTGCGATCCGGGAGGAGCGTGACGCCAATCCGGAGGAACGCAAAATCGGTTTCTGCAATGGAGGCCTGATGGCGCTGTCTGGTGAGCACGCGCTCGCCATCCTCAATCGGATCGGCAATGCCAACGTCAAAGGCGAATATTATCTCACCGACGCGGTTGCCATCGCCCGCGATATGGGCTTGAAGGCAGTTGCGATCGAAACCTCGGAGGACGATGTGCGCGGCATCAACACCAAGGCGCAACTTGCCGAAACGGAAGCCGTGTTGCAGCAGCGGCTGCGCTCACAGGCGCTGGAAGCCGGTGTCACCATGACCGCGCCAGAAACGGTGTTTCTCTCTCCGGACACGAAATTTGGCAACGACGTCATTATTGAACCGAACGTGGTGTTCGGGCCGGGCGTCATCGTCGAGGATGGCGCAACGATCCGGTCATTTTCACACCTAGAAGGGGCACGTGTTGGAAAAGGTGCCCGTGTTGGACCGTTCGCACGGCTTCGGCCGGGGGCGGACCTTGGTAAAGATGTGCATATCGGCAATTTCGTTGAAGTGAAAGAATCCAAGATCGAAGCCGGGGCCAAGGCCAACCATCTCACTTACATTGGTGACGCGCGGGTGGGCGAGGGAGCCAATATCGGCGCGGGCACCATCACGTGTAATTATGATGGCGTTGCGAAGCACCGGACTGATATCGGAAAGGGCGCATTCATCGGCTCGAATTCGGCGCTGGTTGCGCCTGTCAAAATTGGCGATGGCGCATATATCGGGACCGGTACAGTGGTGACCAAGGATGTGCCCGCGGGCGCGCTGGCTATTGCTCGTACCAAACAGACGATTAAGGAAGGCTGGGCAAAACGCTTGCGGCAGGTCAAGGCCTTGGGCAAGAGCCTTTCCGGAAAGAAGCCAAAAAAACCGTAGGCGCGAACGGACCTGTGATAGCGCAAGGCAACACTGTCACACGCCGAAATGCGTTGTGATTTCCTTGAGCCGGCGGGCGACGGCTAAAGCATAAGCAATGGGCAAAGGGGCCATCCAGACGGATGTGCGGGATCGTTGGAATTCTGGGAACTAGGCCGGTTGCCGGCTTGCTGGTCGATGCGCTCAAACGCCTCGAATACCGCGGTTACGATTCTGCGGGTATCGCGACCCTCGATCATGGCGTACTCGCCCGCCGGCGTGCCGAAGGCAAGCTTCGCGCGTTAGAAACCCGACTTGAGCGTGATCCGCTCGGCGGTACGATTGGCATCGGCCACACGCGCTGGGCAACGCACGGACGTCCGACAGAAGACAACGCCCATCCGCACGCTACCGACCTGGTCGCTGTGGTCCATAACGGCATCATCGAGAATTTTCGCGAGCTCCGTGAGCAGTTGACCAAGCTCGGTTACAAGTTTGTCAGCGACACCGACACAGAGGCGGTGGCTCATCTGGTCACGCACGAAATGAAGAGCGGCAAACCACCTGCCGCGGCAGTGGCGGCCGCGTTAAAGCAATTACGTGGCGCCTTCGCGCTTGCCTTTCTTTTTACCGGCAAAGACGACCTGCTCATCGGCGCGCGAAAAGGTTCACCGCTTGCCATCGGCTACGGCAAAGGTGAAATGTACCTTGGTAGCGATGCCATTGCGCTTGCGCCATTTACCAACACCATTAGCTACCTGGAGGACGGCGACTGGGCCGTACTCACGCGCAAAGGCGTTGAGATTACCGACGCGCAGGGGCGAAAAGTTGAGCGGGCCATCGTCAAGTCGACGGCTTCGGCTCAATTGGTCGACAAGGGCAATCACAAACACTTCATGGCGAAAGAGATCCATGAGCAACCCGAGGTGGTCGGTCACACTCTTGCTCACTACATCGACATGGTGAACGAACGCGTGGCACTGCCCGGCAAGTTGCCGTTCGATTGGAAAAAACTAAAGCGGCTTTCCATCTCGGCTTGCGGCACCGCTTTTTACGCAGGGTTGGTCGCAAAATACTGGTTCGAGCGTTTCGCCAAATTGCCGGTCGAGATAGATATCGCGTCGGAATTTCGTTACCGCGGCGCACCGCTCGAGCCAGGCGATCTTGCAATCTTCATATCGCAATCGGGTGAGACCGCCGATACGCTCGCGACACTCCGTTACGCCAGGGAAAACAAACAGCACATTCTATCCGTGGTAAATGTGCCGACGTCGACCATTGCGCGCGAAAGCGACGTCGTCATGCCGACGCTCGCCGGCCCCGAGATCGGCGTTGCGTCGACCAAGGCCTTTACCTGCCAACTCAGCGCGCTTGCTTGCCTTGCCATCGCTGCCGGCCGGGCGCGCGGCAGCTTGTCGGAGCCCGACGAACAGAACCTGGTGCGCGCTCTGATCGAGGTTCCGCGGTTGATGGCGGCCGCTCTCACGCTCGAACCGCAGATCGAGAAGCTGTCGCACGAACTCGCCAAGGTGCGTGACGTTCTATATTTGGGCCGGGGCACCAGTTTTCCAATCGCGCTGGAAGGCGCGCTCAAGCTCAAAGAAATCTCCTACATCCATGCGGAAGGCTACGCCGCCGGCGAGCTTAAGCACGGGCCGATAGCGTTGATCGACGAGACAATGCCGGTAATCGTAATTGCCCCATATGATAGCGTATTCGAAAAAACAGTATCGAATATGCAGGAAGTGGCTGCACGCGGTGGCAAGATCATTCTGGTAACCGATCCGAAGGGAGCCAAAGAGGCGACCATCAAATCGACGGAGACGATCGTGTTGCCGGAGATGGCCTCGACGGTAACGCCGCTGGTTTATGCCATATCGGTGCAACTGATTGCATATCATACGGCCGTCGCGATCGGCACCGACGTTGATCAACCGCGGAACCTCGCGAAATCGGTCACGGTGGAATAGACTGCGCATGATCCCGAAAAGTGGACGACGGTGTTCGGACAAGATCATTCGCAAAGAAAAGTGGCATCATGTCTGAAGTCGACGAAAAGCTGGGCGCGCCAATAGCCGCCGACGTGGCTAAGGTAACAGTCTCGCAAACGAGTGTTGCCGGCCGTATCCGAAATTATTTTCTTACGGGCCTCGTGGTGGCCGGCCCATTAGCGATCACCGTGTGGCTGATCTGGTCGATTGTGACCTGGGTCGACGGCGTCATTCGTCCGCTCATCCCCGCAACGTACCGTCCGGAAAGCTACCTGCCTTGGCCGATACCGGGAACGGGCCTCATCATCGCGATCGTTGCAATCACGTTGCTCGGCTTCCTCACTGCTAATTTAGTGGGCCGCACATTGGTGGGATGGGGCGAAAGCCTGCTCAATCACATGCCAATCGTGCGTCCGGTGTACAACACCGTAAAACAGATCTTCCAGACTCTGTTTTCCAAGACCGGATCAAGCTTCCGGAAAGTTGCGCTGGTGGAATTTCCGGCGCCGGGTATGTGGTCGCTTGTGTTCCTGTCGCAGGCGCCGAGCGGCGATCTTGTGAAAAAATTGCCGCAGGGCGAGCATGTGTCCGCATTTATGCCGTGCACGCCTAACCCGACCACCGGATTTTTCTTTTATGTAAAACGGAAGGATCTGATCGAGCTCGACATCTCGGTCGAAAGCGCAATGACATTGTTGATTTCAGCTGGCATGGTCCAACCGGATGTTGATGCGAAGAAAAAGTTGGCCGGCCTCGCCGCCACAGCGAAAGCGGCACGAGCCAAGCGCAAAGTCGAAGCGGCTCAGTAAGTTACCCCGCTCTGATCAGCTTGATTGCTTCGTCTTTCTCGAACAGATAAAGCAAATGCCGCAGCGCTTCGCCTCGGGGCGTCGAGAGCGTCGCATCTCTTGCAAGGACCAGCGCGGCATCATCGCGTGCCGCACCGAGATATTTCCCGTGAATCTCGGGCCGTGCGATCTGGAATCCAGGCAAACCGCTTTGTCGTGTCCCAAGAAGATCGCCTTCGCCACGCAAACGCAAATCCTCCTCGGCGATACGAAATCCGTCTTCGGTCTCACGCAGGATTGCGAGTCGCGCTTTGGCCGTTTCGCCTAAGGGGGTTTTGTAAAGCAGCAGACAGGTGGAGGCGCCGTGGCCCCGCCCGATGCGCCCTCTCAGCTGGTGCAGCTGCGCCAGCCCAAAGCGCTCGGCATGTTCGATCACCATGATGGTTGCTTCCGGCACGTCGACACCGACTTCGATAACCGTGGTCGCGACGAGGAGTTGTGTCTCCCCGGCCGCGAACCGTGCCATGGCGGCGTCTTTGTCGGCACCCTTCATGCGGCCATGCACCAGATCGGTCCGTTTGCCGAACTTCTTCCGCAACTCCTCGAAACGCGCCTCGGCCGCCGCAAGATCGATTTTCTCGAACTCATCGACGAGGGGGCAGACCCAATAAGCGCGCTTGTTCTCGGCGAGCGCGCGGCCGACGGCGTCCTCGACCTCTTCCAGGCGCGACAGTGGAATGGTGCGGGTGTCGATCGGCTGGCGACCGGGCGGCTTTTCACGCAATTCGGAAATGTCCATGTCGCCAAAATAAGTCAGCACCAGAGTGCGCGGGATCGGCGTGGCAGTCAGCACCAGCACATCCACGGCTTCGCCTTTTTGCGTAAGGGCAAGACGCTGATGCACGCCGAAGCGGTGCTGCTCGTCGACCACCGCGAGTGCAAGGTCATGGAAAGTGACATCCTCTTGAAAGAGCGCGTGTGTACCGATCAGGAGATCGATGTCGCCAAGCGTCAGTCGATCAAGAATCTCTTTGCGCGCGGGCCCGCGCTCGCGGCCAGTCAAAATTGCGACACGAATACCGGCGGCTTCGGCAAGTGGCACAATCGTTGCGAGATGCTGACGTGCGAGTATTTCCGTCGGCGCCATAATAGCAGCCTGACGGCCGGCCTCGATCACGGCGGCGGCGGCAGTAAGCGCTACGACCGTCTTGCCGGATCCAACGTCACCCTGCAGCAGGCGTAACATCCGCTGCGGACGGGCGAGGTCCGTGACGATGTCGTCGACGGCCTTTTGCTGCGAATGGGTCAGCGCGTAGGGCAATGCCTTCAAAATGCGGGCACGCAATCGGCCTTCGCTTGCGCTGCCTCGGCCCGGTTGCCGGCGCATGTGTGCGCGGACCAGCGCAAGCGCAAGTTGACCGGCGAGCAGCTCGTCATACGCGAGACGCGTCCACGCGGGGTTCTCCGCGAGAATATCGTGTGGTTCCGTCGGCTTGTGCAATTGGCGCAGCGCGGCCGCAAAATCCGGGAAACGTTCGCGCGCGATCCATGCGCCATCTTGCCATTCCGGAAGGGCGGGCAGGCGGGATAGCGCGCCCTCGATCGCGCGACGCACATTGCCGAGCGCGAGACCCTCCGTCAGTGGATAAACCGGCTCGACCAGCGGCAGCGCGGCTAACCCCGCCTCGTCCACAACGCGGTCGGGGTGCACCATCTGCAGCATCCCGTCATAGAACTCGGCGGTGCCGGAAATGTAGCGAACCTCGCCTTCGGGCAGCAATTTTTCCAGATAGTCGCGGTGTGGGTTGAAATAGGTCAGCGTAATGTCGCCGGTGTCGTCGCTTGCATAGACGCGATAGGGCGCACGCGAGCGGCGAGGCGGCCCTGGCCGATGCTTGCCGATGGTGACGGCCACGGTCACGACCTGCCCGGCCTGCACGTCGCGCAACTTCGGCCGCGCACGGCGATCGATTGTCCCCGATGGAAGGTGGAATAAGAGATCGACGGCGCGCGGGGCCTCGCGGCCAAGAAGCCGGGCGTACAGCTTTTCCAGTTTGGACCCAACGCCAGGCAGGCTGGTCAGCGAGGCAAACAACGGGTTGAGCACGGGCGGCCGCATGGACGGCATGCTGGCTTGCGCGCATTTCCGACGCAATGCGGACCTGTGCAAAGTGACGGCTGACATTGCGCGTTGAGCGCTTTATATAAACCCCGCCCGGCCCGTCCGGGTTTTTGGCGTTGGAGCGGTGCGGTGAGTACAGGAACAAATTTGTCGAGCGAAGGGCTGGATGCGCGCCGGCGCCGGCTGCTGTTCCGCTGCTGGCATCGCGGCATCCGGGAAATGGACCTGGTGCTCGGCCGCTTCGCGGATGCGCAGTTAACGTCTTTGAACGACGCAGAGCTGGGCGAACTCGAGGCCTGGCTCGATATTCCAGACCAGCAGATGTTTGCTTGGGTCAATGGAGCAGAGCCCACGCCAGCCGAGCTCGAAACCGCTCTTTTTCGTCGACTGCGCCAATTCCATAACGAGGGCGCGGCGTGAGCACGAATAATAAGTCGCCTGCCGCCCTGCTCAAACCTGGTACCGCGCTCACGCTGGCACAGGTCGCCGACGGTGCAGAAGGCCTGGTTCTGGCGGATCTCGCCCGCGCCATTTCTGCGGACAAAAACGCACCGGCGATTTCACTCGTTGTGATCTGCCGCGACGGCCAACGGATGGCAACGTTATCGCGCGCATTGACCTTTTTCGGGCCCGATATCCAGCTGATGGAATTCCCGGCGTGGGATTGCCTGCCTTATGACCGGGTTTCGCCCAATGCGTCGGTCGTCGCACAACGGATGACCGCATTATCGCGACTCACGCGCGTGAAAGGCCGCGACAAGCCTTCGATCCTCCTCACGACCATTAATGCCGCACTTCAACGCGTGCCATCGCGAAGCTTCGTTGCAACTCACGCTCTTTCGGTCGCGCCCGGCAATGTGATCGGCATGCAGGGCGTCATCGAGTGGCTCGAGCTCAATGGGTACATTCGCGCTTCGACCGTGCGCGAGCCGGGCGACTATGCGGTGCGCGGCGGCATTCTGGATCTATTCCCGCCCGGTATGGATATGCCTGTCCGGTTCGATTTCTTCGGCGATACGCTCGAAACGATTCGTGCCTTCGACGCGCAAACGCAGCGCAGCGAGGAGCAATTGCGCGGGCTCGATCTGGTGCCTGTGGCGGAATTTCAACTTGTCACGGAAACCATCCGCCGCTTTCGTACCGGCTACGTTGCCGAGTTCGGCGCGACGACGCCCGACGATCTTCTCTATGAAGCCGTGAGCGAAGGCCGCCGCTACCCCGGTATGGAGCACTGGCTGCCACTGTTTCACGACAAACTCGAAACGATTTTCGATTATCTACCGGGCACTGCACTGGCGTTGGAGCATCTTGCCGAAGACGCCGCCCATGAACGCTTCGCGCAGATTACCGATTATTATGACGCGCGCCACGAGGCGTTGAAGCAAGGGGTGAGCCCTCCCTATAAGCCGCTACCGGCTGAACGGCTCTATCTCGGCGAAGGCGAGTGGAAAGAACGACTGGAGTCCTCCGCGCTCGCCCGAATGACACCCTTTGCTGTGCCAGAGGCGTCGGCGCTTGATATCCGCGCGCGTGCCGGCCGCAACTTCGCTGCTGAACGAGCCGAGCCAGGAGCGAATGTCTTCGAGGCTGTGAGCGCGCATGTGTTCGCCTTGCAGGCAGCCGGCAAGCGCGTGGCCGTCGCACTTTGGAGTGAAGGCGCGCGCGAGCGCATGAGCCACGTGCTCGCCGATCATAAATTGCACAATCTTACGCCGGTGGCCGATTGGCCGCAGGCGCTAGGCCTGCCCAAATCGACGATTGCGCTCGCTGTCCTCGGAATTGAGTTGGGCTTCGAGACAGATGACGCCGCGATTGTCAGCGAGCAGGACATCCTCGGCGACCGGCTGGTACGCCCGCGTCGAGCGGCTCGCCGGGCGGAAAATTTTATCGCCGAGGCAACCAGTCTCGCCCCGGGCGATCTCGTAGTGCATGTCGATCACGGCATCGGTCGGTTTTCGGGCCTGCAGGCTATCGAAGCCGCGGGCGCGCCGCACGACTGCCTGGAGATCCACTATGCCGAGGGCGCCAAGCTCTACCTGCCGGTAGAGAACGTCGACCTGCTGTCGCGCTACGGCTCGGAGGAAGCAAGCGTCGATCTCGATCGGCTCGGCGGCGGAAATTGGCAGGCGCGCAAGGCGCGTATGAAGAGCCGCATCCGCGAGATCGCGGGTGAATTGATCAAGATTGCGGCCGAAAGGCAACTACGCGAGGCGCCGCGCCTGACCGTTGGGCCGGGCGCATACGACGAATTCTGCGCCGGGTTTCCATATGAAGAAACCGACGATCAGCTTGCGGCCATCGATGCCACAATCAAAGACATCGGTTCAGGCCGCCCGATGGACCGGCTCATTTGCGGTGACGTTGGCTTCGGCAAAACCGAAGTAGCGCTGCGTGCGGCCTTTATGGCCGCGATTGGCGGCAAGCAGGTAGCAGTCGTGGTTCCGACGACACTTCTGGCGCGCCAACACTTCAAAACGTTTTCAGATCGCTTTCGCGGGTTTCCCGTCAATGTGGCACAGGCGTCGCGTCTGGTACCGGCCGCGGAGCTTGGCAAAGTGAGGGCGGGCCTTGCCGACGGGAGCATCGATATCGTCATCGGCACTCATGCACTGCTCGGCAAGAACATCACGTTTAAGGATCTGGCGTTGCTGGTCGTCGACGAAGAGCAGCATTTTGGCGTCTCGCACAAAGAAAAGCTCAAGACACTGCGTTCGGAAGTGCATGTTCTCACCCTGACAGCGACGCCAATTCCGCGCACACTTCAACTGGCGCTCACCGGCGTGCGCGATCTGTCCATCATTGCCTCGCCACCAGTCGACAGGTTGGCGGTGCGCACATTCGTGTCACCATTCGATCCGATAACGATTCGCGAAGCGCTGTTGCGAGAAAAATATCGCGGCGGGCAGGCATTCTATGTGTGTCCACGTATTGAGGATCTGGCCGGATCCAAGGACTTCCTCGACAAGAATGTGCCGGAAATCCGCGTCGCAGTCGCACACGGACAAATGCCTCCAACCGTGCTCGACGATATCATGTCGGCTTTCTACGACGGCAAATATGATGTGTTACTGTCCACCACCATCATTGAATCCGGGCTCGATATTCCGAGCGCCAATACACTGATCGTGCACCGTGCGGACAGGTTTGGTCTGGCGCAGCTTTATCAACTGCGTGGGCGGGTCGGCCGGGCGAAGTTGCGCGCCTACGCGCTACTCACGCTGCCGACGCAGCAAAAAATAACGGCTCAGGCCGAGCGGCGGCTAAAGGTACTCCAGTCACTCGATACGCTCGGCGCCGGGTTCCAGCTTGCCTCGCACGATCTCGATATCCGCGGTGCGGGCAATCTGCTGGGCGAGGAGCAGTCCGGGCATATCAAGGAAGTTGGTTTCGAACTCTACCAGCAGATGCTGGAAGAGGCAGTGATGAGCCTGAAAGCCGGCATCACCGCGCCGGTCGCCGACCGTTGGTCGCCGCAGATCACCGTTGGCACGGCGTTGCTTATTCCCGAGGACTATGTCGCGGACCTATCGGTGCGCCTGGCGCTTTACCGGCGCCTCGCCGAAATCGAGGAGGAGCGCGACATCGATGGCTTTGCTGCTGAACTTGTCGACCGTTTTGGCAAATTGCCGGAGGAAGTCGAGCATTTGTTGCAGGTGGTGGCGATCAAAGCGCTGAGCCGCCGCGCCAATGTGGAGAAAGTAGAAGCTGGGCCCAAGGGTATCGTGCTCTCGTTCCGCGACAATATTTTTGTCAATCCGGATGGGCTAATCGCTTTTATTCGCGAACAGGGCTCGGCAGTGCGCATGCGTAATGATCCGAAGAATGCAAAAGGCCAGCAGGTTGTGTTCTTCGAGGATTGGCCGCGGCCGCAAGACCGATTGAAGGGAACCACCGCGGTGTTGCGCAAGCTCGCTTCGATTGCTGAACAGGCGAAGGCCGCTTAGTGCGGCATTCGCAGCACCGGCTTGATGGTCTTGCCGGCGCTCGATTCCGCCGCAGCGCGATTGATGTCGGATAGCGGATAAAACGTGATCATCTTTTCGACGGGAAATCGCCCGGCGACGATGTAGTCGACAAGCTGAGGGATGAATTCTTTCGGCACGCTGTCGCCCTGGATGACGCCGCGTACTGTGCGGCCGTTTTGCAGAAATGGTGTTTCGAATGTCGCTTCGGTGCCCTTGCGTGCGCTGCCGAGCAGTATGCAGGTGCCGGCTGGCATAAGCGCATCTACCGCCTCCCGGAACACAGCGGGAAGAGCGGAAGTTTCGAGCGTGTAGCGCGCTCCGAGGCCGGTGATTTTTCTGATTTCAGCGACGACGTCGGTGCCATCATTGTGGTTGATCGTGTGGGTCGCGCCAAGCTCGCGTGCCAGCGCGAGGCGATGCGCGTGGACGTCAACAGCGATAATCGGTTCGCAGCCGGCGATTTTTGCCGCCAACAGGCCCGATAGCCCTACCGCGCCAACACCAAACACGACGAAACTGTCGCCCGCGCGCGGCTTCATGACATTGAACACCGCGCCCGCGCCCGTCTGACCGCCGCAAGCGAATGCACAGGCGAGTTCGATTGGTGCATCGTTGCGCACCTTTACCGCGAAGCGCTCGTTCGCAATCGTGAAATTCCCAAATGAAGATTGCTGAAAGAAGGCGCTGTAAACTGGTTTGCCGTTCTGAGAATGCAGCGTCGAGCCGTCCGCGCGGGTGCCATTCATTTTCAAATCGAACGCGTGCAGGCAATAGCTTTGACGCTGCGTCCTGCAATTGGGGCATTCACCGCACCACGGATAGGCCATCACCACATGGTCGCCGGGCTTGAACTGTTTTACGGCGCTACCGACCGCGCGAACAACCCCGGCTCCCTCGTGGCCGAACACTTTCGGGAATTGCGTTGGATAGTAGGCGTCGCGGCCGTGCAAGTCGGTCGCGCACATGCCGGAGGCTATAACCTCGACGAGTAATTCGTCGGCACGCGGTTCGCACAGGTCAAGCTGCTCGATCGCGAAAGCGCCCGAGCGCTCATGCACCACGGCGGCGGTGATCTTCATTGCAGTAGCGCCCGATTTATTCTGCGGCGTCTGCGGATTGCGCCAGGCGCGCAATCGCCTCCGCAAGTTCTTCGGGTGCCTGTGCACCTGAAATTGCGAACTTGCCGGCAAAAATAAAACAGGGGACGCCCTCGATACCGGCCTCTTTGGCTGAAAACGCCTCGCGTTCAACCTCCGCGACATCCTTGTCGCTGTCGAGTCGCGGCACGCACCGTCTCGGCATCGAGACCGACGTCGGCGGCAGCTCGCACCAGAACCGCGCGGTCCGTAAGGTCGGCGCCGTCGGTGAAGTAGAGGTCCATCAGCTTTTGTTTCATTTCGGCCGATTTGCCGATGCCTTCCGCCCACCGGATCAAGCGGTGGCAATCGAGCGTATTGGGTTGGCGTTTCATTTTGTCGGAGGCATAGACCAGACCTTCCGACGCGGCCGCTGCGGACACCCGCTGTGCGATCCCCTTGTAGCGTTCGGGCGAGCCAAATTTGGTCGTCAGATATTGCTCGCGTGAAATTCCTTCGCGCGGAATCCAGTCGTTGAGGAAGTATGGGCGGTAATGCACCTCGACCGGAATGTCAGGATTGAGTGCGATCGCCTTTTCCAGCCGGTGCTTGCCGATAAAACACCATGGGCAGACCACGTCGGATACGACGTCGATGCGGACGGGTTGGTTGTTGGACATGGTTGGCTCCTGTTCGAAGCCAGACTAAGCCGCTGTTTATTCCGCCGCAACCATCCGGCTGCCCGTCACGCGCATCATCAAAGTATCGAGCGTGTCACCGGCCTTCAGCGTTGCGAGCGTCACGTTGGCTGTGAGCGGCTCAGCGGCGCTCTGCGACGTGAGCATGGCGCTCTTGAGCGTGCCGGCGAGGCGGCGAGCGATCACGTGAGCGCCATGCAAATCCGTTTGAGTGAAGGCGACGAGGATCGCGCCTTCCTTGTCGCGGGCAGCGAAGTCGATATTACGGATCAGCCGCGTCATCATGCGCGCAGCATCGAGGCTGGCGCGCGCATCGGGCGCACCTTCGAAGGAAAAGCGCGCGAGCGATAGTGGCAGGCTGCGGTCGGCCGCTTCCGGCGTTGCCCTGCTCAATTCGCGCCAGAATGAATCCCGTGTGAGCAAACCAGTTTCGGGATCGAACATCCCCTCGGTGTCGAGCGATTTGAGCATGCGTTTGAGGCGCGTCTCGAATGCTCGCATGCGCACCAGCGGCACCATGCGCGCAACCAGTCGCCCAGGGTCGGCGGCAACTTGATCGATATTGGGAAGCGCCTCGGCAAATTCGGGCGGGGCCTCGCCGATGACCGCAACGGGAATGTCGCGAAAGCGCGGCTCTTGCGCCAGAACGGTAAGAAACGCCTCGACCATCCGGGGAGAAAAGCCGTCGCCAACGACAATGCCATCAATGTCGCGGGCGTTGAGATGTCTGGCCGCAGCTTCGACACTTAGCGCGCCAGCCATTTTCACGCGCTCGCCCATTGCGACGCTGAGTGCCGGATAAAGTGGCCCCCGGCCGGCAATCAGCACGGTCGCGTCGTCGAGTGCATCGCCGACCGGCAGCATCGGCAATTGACCGCCGTGTGATGCGAACAGCTCGATGCGGCGTAAAACGGTTGCATGGAGCGCCCGGACGCGCATGGCTGATTGCAGACGCGCAAGCAGACGTTCGACCGGAAGCGCAGCATCGGCCGGCATTGCGATGGATACAGCTGCATCCTCATCACCGTGCACAAGCGCGATGACTGGCACGATCGGCCCGTTAACAGTGGCGACTTGCAGACACAGCATGCGTGCCGCAGCTTCGTTCGCCGGTTGACCTGGCTCCGCGATCACGACAGCGGCCGGCTTTACGGTAAGGAATGCGGTTGGCGCGTCGGCCCATTTGGCTTCGACAATAGGAAAAGCACCGGCGCCACTTAGCGCTTGGACGAGATCGGCCGCCGGTTGCTCGGCGACCACGATCAGCGGACCTTGAAGCGACATCGGAACGCACGCGGTTTACAGAATGTGCGCCAACTTAAAGATGCGCTGTTAATACCGCGTTACGAAACCTGTCCGCTTTCGGGGGAAGCGGGACACCGCACCGAAGTGTCGCCATGTCCGCTTTTAACCTAAAGCAGACACGAGCCGAGTTAGGGGAGGCAGCTCACTTCTTGATTAGCGGGCACCCGCCTTCGTTTATCGGACGGAACGCCTTATCGGCTGGAATTGTGCCGACGATCTTGAATACGTCCCACTCATTCTTCGATTCCGCTGGCGTTTTGACCTGCAGAAGATAGAGCGGATGGATCTTACGGCCATCCGGGCGGATTATGCCCTTCCCATAAAGACTATCGTCAGTCGGCATAGCTTCCATCGCTGCGACGACAGCTGCGCCGTCCGACGGAGAGCCGACTTTCTCAACTGCCTTGAGATAATGCAGGACGGCCGAGTAGACGCCGGCTTGCATGTGATTGGGCATCATCTTCTTAGGGTGGCGCTCCTGATACCGCTTCGACCAAGCGCGAGTTTGATCATTGAGGTCCCAATACCAGGCGTTGATCGCCTGTAGACCTTGCGCTTTCTGCAGACCAAGAGCGGGCACCGCCTGCAAGTCAAAGATGAGCGCGACGATTTTCTGTTTTTCGCCAAGCTTGAAGTCGGCTGCTTGCTTGATGGTATTCACCGTATCACCGCCCGCATTGGCTAGCGCGACCACATCCGCCTTGGAGGCCTGCGCCTGGAGCAAGAAAGAGGAGAAATCATTGGTGCCGATTGGATGACGTACGCTGCCAACCACCTTGCCCCCGCTCGCGATGACTTCATCGGTCGCCTGCTTCTCCAGATCTTGGCCGAAGGCGTAATCGGCGGTTATGAAAAACCAGGTTTTGCCGCCCTGTGCGAGCGCACCGCGAGCGGTGCCATGGCCGAAAGCCCAGGTGTCGTAGGTCCAGTGCACGAAATTGGGCGAGCACTTGGCGCCTGTGAGCGCTGCTGTGCCGGCGCCGGAGCCGATGGCGACTTTGTTCTTCTCGCGTACGATATCACCAACTGCGAGTGCGACCGCCGAATTAGGCAGATCGACGATCATGTCGACACCCTCGACATCGAGCCAGCGTCGGGCGAGTCCCGCGCCGATGTCCGGCTTATTCTGGTGATCGCCTGAAATCACCTCGACCTTGCGCTTTGACCGCTTGGCGAAGTCCTCAACGGCCATCTGCGCGGCAAGCACCGAGCCGGGGCCCTGGAAGTCCGCGTAAACGCTCGACATGTCGTTGAGTACACCGATGCGCAGCGTGCCGTTCATCTCGGCAAAGGCAGGCGTTACAAAGAGGGCAACAACTACCGCAGCAAGTCGTTTGAACAGCAGCACGGCAAGCCTCCCAAGAATGTGTTATTGAGCGTTGGCAAGAATGTTGTCATTAGCAACAATTGGCGTCAAGCTGGTTTCACCGATGAAAAAAGCTCGCAACTCCGCCGGCCCAAAAGAGCGCAGATCAACGGCGCGGACGGAAAAACTTGCGCTTGGCCAGCTCAATCGCCATCTCGGCTATTTCTTGCGCCGCCTACAGCTCTGGGTGTTCCAAGACTTCATTCGGACGCTCGCTCCGCTTAAAGTACGTCCGGCGCAGTATTCGGTCCTGCTTATCGTTGAGGCAAACCCGGGCCGTTCGCAGGCAACCGTTGGGAAGATGCTTGGCATCGAGCGTGCGCGGCTTGCCCGGATGCTGCACGCGCTTGAGCGTCGCAAATGGATCGCGCGTCACGCCAACGGCAGTGATGCGCGCTCACATTCTCTTCACCTGACTGCGCAGGGCGAGAAGGCCCTGATCAAGATCAAGCGCCTCGCCGAGCAGCACGAAGCAAAGCTGGCCGAGCATGTCGGTCCAAGCCGCCACCAACAGCTGATTGCCTGGTTACGTGAGTACGGTTGATCGCTCTTGGCTCCGACAGAACGGACTCATTTTGTCCGCATCATTCGCGCGGGATGCCCGATATCGGCACTTGGCAGCGGACATTCCGGCCGCAGCAGGTGTGGGGCATTAAGGTCTTTTGAGACGCAAAAGTTATTTTCACTGGGCACGCGCGCCATTCGGGATTGTCTGCGACGCCGTGTTGAGCTTTTCAATTGCAAAGCCTGCGGCGGCCTTGTAGCCCGCCATGAATTCGGCGCGCTCCGCAGGCGGGATCACATGGTCGATGTTGTCGAATGCGCCGCCGCAGCGTTCATGGACGATATTGAGCAGCCCGAATGGCCCGGCCCCGCGATTGCGCAGAATCAGTTGCGAGATAGGGCCGCATAGCTTGTTGTCATAGGCGGCGAGTGCTTCCTGCGTAACCCCGTGCTCGGCCATGGCGGCCCCCAGAACGCGGGCATCGACAATCGCTTGGCTCCCGCCATTGGAGCCGGTCGGATACATGGCATGAGCGGCATCGCCTAGTAAGGCCACCGGACCGTCCCGCCAGGTGGGCACGGGATCGCGGTCGATCATAGGATTTTCAAAAACGGTGTTCGCCTGCCTAATCAAGGCGGGCACATCGAGCCAATCCCAAATCCAGTTCTCGAAATGGTGAAGGAAGTCATCGATGCTTACCTGTCGGAACCAGCCGCGCTGTTTCCAACCCTCGGTATTGTCCATCGTCACCTCAGCGATCCAGTTGATCATCGCCAAGCCCGTCTGCGGGTTGGGATGGGAGATGGGATAAAAGACGATCCGCTGGCGATGCGTGCCGAGGCCGACGAAAGAGGAGCCGGTCCGTATTGGCTTCGCCCAGGTCGTGCCTCGCCACATCACCGCCCCGCCCCAGTGGATCGGCGGCTGAGTGGGATGCATCTGAGCCCTGACCGCTGAGTGGATGCCGCCAGCGCCGATGAGCAGTGTGCCCCTCGCATCAGAGGTCGAACCGTCGACCTCTTCGATGAGTGCGCTGATGCTGCCGTCGGAATTCTTCCGGTAGCCGGTCACTCGGCTCCCCAGCCTGACTGCGTCCGGCCCGATCCGCTGCACCACTTTTTCATGCAGCAGCATGTGAAACTGGCCGCGATGAACCGCATATTGCGGCCAGTTGTAACCAGCCAGGAGCCCTCGGGGCTCAGAATAGATGTCGTTGCCGTTAAGGCCGACCAGTGCCCATTCCCTTGCGGGTAGCCCCACCCGGTCGAGATCCTCCTGGGTGATGCCAAGATCATAGAGTTCACGCACGGCATTGGGTTGCAGATTGATGCCGACGCCAAGCGGACGCATTTCCCGGACGGCTTCGAAGACAATGCAGGGCACGCCAATCTGGTGGAGCGTCAGGGCTGTTGCCAACCCACCAATTCCGCCGCCAGCGATGATTACAACATTATCCGTCATAAACAGGATCCGATCTGCAAATTCGTGAATTTCATATCTTTTGGATGGTAACTAGAGCACCGATCCGCCGCCCACGAGATCGTTTAGGATTTTAGGCGGCTTCAGCGCCGCCGCGCGGCTGAAATGCCCCCGATATCAGCGGATTGACGCCGCGCGCATGCAATTCGTCGCGCATGGCTGAGCGATCGGCGGCGTTGCCGGCAAGGCGTTGGCCAAGATCTCTATCGGGTAAGGCGACAATGGTCGCATTTGGATCGACCTGCGCGACCATTGCGTCGACTTCACTCTGGTGAAAGCTGTAACCGCCAACCGCAATTGTGCCAACTGGCGGCGCGGCAATGGCGAGTGCTTGAGCGTCCCGCTCTAGGCGGCAGGCAAAGCCGGTGTCGACATAACCCGCATTGTCAGGCGCAAGGTGCGGTGCCTGACCTCGCTCCGCACCAGGTGGAAACGCATGTGTCGGCACCATGGGGCCGCGAAGTGCGAGTGTGCCGGCACTGCTGCGCGCCGCTTCTATGATCGTCATCGCACCAATAGCATCACGTGGCGCGCTGATGACTTCCGCGCGGGAGCGGCGTCGGTCTGCCATCCGCGCGGCGACGGGCGGCGACAAGGCCAATTTCTCCGAAGCTGGCCACATCGACCAATGTCGTCGCGCAATCCCACGGCTTCGTGGTGGCCAGCCGCTCGGGCGAACGCCAGAGAGCGACGATGGTTCGGTTTGTACCGTCGAGCAGACCCGCGGCGATGAGAGGCGCAAGCGCCTGCGCTGGCACCACCACCGCGGCGTCGGGCAAAACACCGCATTGCTCTGCGAAGGTGCCCGCATCAAACCCATGATGGAGATGCAGCGTTCCACCCGATAACAACCAGGGAAGGATCGTGAGGGAAATACCGGCAAACGAGCAGATTGGAATTGTCGACAGCAATTGCGCGTCGTTCGTGATGCCGGATTCAAGAAACACCGCCTGGCCACCGGTTGTCAGTTCGGCGTGATTGCGCGCTACGGGAAAGACGCCGTTTTCGCCGCGTTCAAACGTAACTGCCGCAACATGTGCGCCGGCTGGACCAAGCCGCGGAGGAATTGGAGAGATATCGGCATTGCCGGTGGCAAACACGTCGTCGAGCGGCACCATGCCGTCGGGCAGATCGCGACCGAATCCGCAAACGTGGCGGATCGGAAATAATTTCACCGCAGCCTGCATCGCAATATCTGCATGGGCAACGGCGCCAATACGTGATGACGTAATGATCGCCTTGGCGCCGACAAGACTGAGCGCTGCCACCATCTCCTGCTCGCGCCAGAGCAGGGGTATCGGCACCGCGATCATGCCCGCGCGTAACACCCCAAGAAATGTGACGACGCTTTCCACGGTGTTGGGCAGTTGTATTGCCACGACCGTGTCGGTCTGCAATCCAAGTCCACGCAGTCGCGCAGCAATAGCCGATATTGCTCGGTCAGCTTGCGCAAAGCTCAAGGCGCGCGGCTTGCCGTCAGTTACATTTTCGCGGTTTGGCGGGTCGGCGAGGGCGACAGCATCCGGGTGGCGCACGCCGGCACGCCGGAACAGGTCGTCGAGCTTGGCAACGTTGCCTCTTGAAAGGTTGCTGTCGCCGAGGATCATGCGCGATGTCTCACGACTTGAGATCCTTCTGCCACCACGTCTCCGGCAAATAGCCGAACAGTGAAGTACGTGATGGATGCTCGATTCGCGTCCAACGCGCCACCCATTGGACCGGTGGAAAGTAAAGCGGCACCACGTAAAAGCCGGAGAGCAGAACCCGATCAAGCGCGCGAGTGGCGGCGACAAAGTCAGTTCGCGCCGTGGCTCCGATCATGGCAGCGATCATGGCGTCGACTGCCTTCGATTTGATGCCCATATAATTGCGGCTGCCCTGTTGATCAGCGGCGGCCGATCCCCAATAGAACAACTGCTCGTTACCGGGCGAAAGCGACTGCTCCCAACGATATTCCATCATGTCGAAATCGAAGCCGATGCGGCGGCGCTCGAATTGCGTTGCGTCGACAGTCCGAACTCTCGCCTCGATGCCGGCGCGCCTGAGGTTGCGTACAAATGCAAGTGCCAGCCGCTCCTGGTCGCGGGTCGTGGTGAGAATCTCGAATGAAAGTGGTTTGCCGCTGGCGGTGTGAACTAATTGCGTGCCATTGAGCTCGTAACCCGCCGATTTAAAAAGCGTGAAAGCGCGCCTTAGCGTATTGCGGTCGCGACCAGATCCGTCGGTGACCGGTGGCGCCCAGGTGCCATTCATAATGTCGGCGCGCACCGCGTCCGGAAACGGCGCCAGCAATTCAAGTTCGCGCGCGTTTGCAGGAATTCCATGCGCCGACAAATCGCAGCCATCGAAATAGCTCGCCGTCCGTTTGTAGAGATCGAAGAAATAGTTGTGATTGACCCATTCGAAATCGAACAACTGCAGGATCGCTTCGCGGACGCGTATGTCCGAAAAAACCTGTCGGCGTGTATTGAACACCAGACCTTGCATGCCCTTTGGAAGGCCGTAGGGAATTCCCTCTTTGACGACGCGCGCTTCGCGCAGAGCAGGGAACTCATAGGCGGTCTGCCAGCGACCAGGGTCGGTTTCCACTCGAATGTCGTACAGGCCCTTCTTGAATGCCTCAAAATGCGTGTTGCCATCACGGTAGTAGTCGAAGCGAATTGTATCGAAGTTCCATAAGCCGCGATTGATTGGCAATTCACGTGCCCAATAATTCGGGTTGCGCTTGAACGTGACGCTTACGCCCGGCTTTACCGCGGTGACACTGTAGGGACCACTGCCGAGGAGAGGTTGGAAGTTAGTGTCCTCAAATGTTGATGCGTCGATCGCGTGTTTTGCCATCACCGGCATCAGACCAATAATGAGTGGCAACTCGCGGTCGTCGGCGCCCGACAGATCGAAGCGCACACTGCGGTCGTCGACTGCCTGCGCCTTTACGACTTTGGTGTAGTAGGTGCGGAAATTCGGCCGGCCTTTGTCGCGCAGCAATTCCCACGAAAAGATCACGTCGTTCGGAGTAACCGGACTGCCATCGGAAAAACGCGCTGCGGGATTGATTGTGAAGGTCACAAAGCTGCGTGCCGCGTCGGTCGTGATGCTCTCGGCAAGAAGGCCGTAGAGTGTGAACGGCTCGTCGTAGCCACGCGCGAGCAAGCTCTCAATCACATAGCCGCGGATATTGGCGGCAGGCAGACCCTTGACGATAAACGGGTTGAGGCTGTCGAAGGTGCCGAGCACGCCTTGCACCAATTGGCCGCCTTTGGGCGCAGCTGGATTGGCGTAAGTCGGATGGTCGAAATTCGGCGCCCAGGCCGGCTGGCCATGCATTGCGATGGCGTGTTGGCCAGTTTCCGCACGCGCCAGCCGCACGCAGGTGCCCGAAGCTGCCAGCAGCGCGCCGAGCATGATCGTACGCCGTGACGCCCGCCATTGCGTCAGCTTGGGGGAAGCTAAAGCCTGCGTGAGTGAGGGGCGAATGCGATTTGTTCCGATTTTGCTTGAATTTATCACAGGGCGCCGGCCCTGGTCGGACAGGATATTCGGCGCATTCGTGGCTTTATTGCAGGCGCGATTTCGGCTATCAGGCGCAGTCGAAGGTCACGCTCCCGCCGTATTTCGCACGGAGAGAGCCGGTTGTAAGGCGTCGTTCGGTGGCTGTGGGCCGCGAACGGTAATGAACAAGGGATAATTACAATGGATCATCGGATTGCACCGGCCAGGCCGTTTGGCCGGGCGCTAAGTGCCACTTTGGCCGGCATCGTGGCGGCGGCGCTTTTGGCTGCGCCTGCGCTGGGCCAGCAGCCGCCGAAACCGGCAGCACCCGCGCTGAAGCCGGCAGCTCCTGCGCCGAAAGCAGCACCAGCAGCACCGCCAGCACAACCGGCGCAACAGCCGGGAGCGCCTGGCCAGCAGCAAGCCGCCGGCGATCAGCCGCAACTTATGTATTCCCCGTGGATGAAGGTCTGCGGCAAGGGTCCGGACACAAACAACAAGCAGGTCTGTGTCATCACGAAAGACGGCCGGCTGGAAAACGGCATGCCGGTCGCCATTGTGCAGTTATTCGAGCCGGAAGGCGGTCAGAAGGTGCTGCGAGTGACGGTTCCGCTTGGCATGCAGCTCTCGCATGGCACGCGCCTGCTCATTGATCAAAATCCGCCGGCTCAGTCGCCCTACAGCATCTGTTTCCCTGTCGGCTGCATGGCCGACTACCAGGTGCCCGACGACATGATCGGCAAGATGAAGAAGGGCCAGAACATCATCGTTCAGGCAATCAACATGCAGGGCACTCCGATCAGTCTGCCGCTGCCGCTAAGTGATTTCGCTAAGGCTTATGACGGCCCGGCGACCGATCCCAAGGCATTCGAAGAGCAACAACGCAAACTCCAGGAAGAGCTGCAGAAGAAAGCTGAAGAGGCACGCAAGAAGTTGGAAGGCCAGCAGAGCCAGGCGCCGACGGCGGCAACACCTGGAGCAGCCCCGGCACCGAAGAAGTAAGAGCTTTCAATTCTCAAATCAAAGGCGCGGCCATGAGCCGCGCCTTTTTCATTTTTGTGCATGCCATCTAGTGCATTTGGTTGTGCCGTGGCCGGTAGGAGCCGGTTTCGTCCTGCTCGAACGCGTCCGCTACTTCCGGGTGGCGGATCGGCGTGCCGGACGTATCGGGCAACAGGTTCTGTTCCGAAACATAAGCGATGTATTCGCTTTCCGAATTCTCGGCGAACAAATGATAGAATGGCTGATCCTTATGCGGACGGACTTCGGCCGGGATCGCCTGCCACCACTCCTCGGTATTGTTAAACACCGGATCGATGTCGAAGATGACTCCGCGGAAAGGATACAGGCGGTGCTTCACCACCTGGCCGATTTTGAATTTTGCGTTGCGTAATTTTTCCATGGTGGAAATTCTCGTCGCCTACGCTTGTCCGGCGTAACGGGCGGCCATCCCCGGATCCTTGGCGGCAACAAGCCTGGCAAGATCGAGCAGAACCTTGGCCTGTTTCCAGGTGGCGTCGTCCTGCATCTTTCCGTCAATCATTACCGCGCCGGCGCCGTCCGGCATCGCGGCGACGATCTTTTTGGCGAAGGCCACTTCTGCCGGATCGGGCGAAAACACCTTTTTGGCGATTTCGATTTGCGACGGATGCAGTGACCACGCGCCGAGGCAGCCCATCAGGAAAGCGTTGCGAAATTGCGCCTCGCATGCAGCGCCGTCGGAGAAATCCCCGAATGGCCCATAGAACGGCTTGATACCGGCCGCGGCGCATGCATCCACCATTTTGGCAATCGTGTAGTGCCATAGGTCCTGTTGAAATGCGTCGCGCGGTTCGTCGCCAACCTGCGGTGCGTCTGCAAGGACTTTGTAATCGGGATGTCCGCCTCCGACGCGCGTGGTCTTCATTGCGCGCGAGGCCGCCAGATCGGCGGGGCCAAGACTCATACCGTGCATACGCGGCGATGCGGTCGCGATCGCTTCCACATTGTTGACACCTTGCGCAGTTTCCAGGATGGCGTGGATCAATATCGGCTTTTTTAATTTGTGTCGCGCTTCGAGCTGCGCCAGCAATTGGTCGAGATAGTGAATCTCCCAAGGGCCGTCGACCTTTGGCAGCATGATGACGTCGACTTTGCCGCCGACGGCGCCGACGATTTCGGTAATGTCATCGAGCGCCCATGGTGAGTTGAGTGCATTCACCCGCGTCCACAATCCGGTCGATCCGAATTCGACCGTTTTCGCCATTTCGATAAATCCGTTACGGGCAGCGAGCTTGGCGTCAACCGGAACAGCGTCTTCGAGATTGCCGAGCACGACGTCGACCTGGCGCACGAGATCCGGGACCTTTGCGCGAACCTTTTCGTTGTGCGGCGGCACAAAATGAATCATACGCTCCAGCCGCACCGGCAGCTCACGCAATGGCGCCGGTGCGCCGATGGCGAGAGGGGCAAAGAACTGTCGTGGCAGCTTCATAGGACCTTCCAAATTACTGTTCTGCCGTTTAGAGCAATGCAAAGGCCGCGCCAAGTGGGGCGACCGGGGTCCCGCGGATGATCGACGTTATCAATCTTGCGCTGCCTTATTTTGGGCTGATCTTCATCGGTTTTGCCTGCGGCAAACTCAAGCAGATTCCCGACACCGCGCTGGCCTGGATGAATTTCTTCATCGTCTACGTGGCTCTCCCCGCGTTGTTCTACCGTATCCTCGCCCAGACCCCGTTGGAGCAGCTTGCTCAGGTCGATTTCATATTCGCTACAACGCTGGCTACCTTCTGGGCATTCGCAGTGTCGTTCGTGATCGGGATGGTGATCCGGCGCGGCAATATCGGGGAGTTCGACCATCGCCGGCCTGGCCGGGGGCTATGGAAATATCGGCTACATGGGGCCGGGTCTCGCGCTGGCAACGCTCGGGCCGCAAGCTGCCGTACCGGTCGCGCTGATCTTCTGCTTTGACACGCTGCTGCTGTTTTCGGTGGTGCCGTTCCTCATGGCGCTCGCCAACCCGCAACAGAAGAATATCGGGGCGATCGCCGTCGATGTGGTCAAACGCATCGTCACCCATCCATTGGTGATCGCGACGGCGGTCGGCGTAGCCTCTGCGGCGGTGCACTTCCAGCCGCCCGTTGCGCTGGAGCGGCTGTTGCAATTCTTGCAGAATGCCGCGGCCCCCTGTGCGTTATTCACACTCGGCGTGACGGTTGCATTGCGACCACTCAGGAAAATGCCGTGGGAGGTGCCGCTCCTGGTGACGGTAAAACTTGTGGTGCATCCGATACTCGTATTCCTGTTACTGTCGCTATTCGGCCCGTTGGAGCAAAGCTGGGTCTATACGGCGGTGCTCATGGCGGCTCTGCCGCCAGCGCTCAATGTGTTCGTGTTCGCGCGCCAATACGACACGTGGGTTGAGCAGGCTTCGGGTGCGGTTTTGTTCGGGACTTTGATTTCGGTTGTCACGCTGACCTCGGTGATGTGGATGGTTAAAACGCAGTCGCTGCCGCAGCTTTTGTTCAGGTAAATCCGTGCAACCATTGTCCGGTCTTCTCGTTCTGGATTTCACCACGCTGCTTCCCGGGCCGCTGGCGACTTTGATGCTCGCCGAAGCGGGCGCCGAGGTCATCAAGATCGAGCAACCAGGTGGTGAGAATGCCCGGCGCTTCCCCCCGATGATCGACGGCGAGAGTTCGGCGTTTATCATGCTCAACCGCGGAAAAACGAGCGTGACCCTCGATCTCAAAAATGAAACAGACCGTGCGAAACTCGTTCCACTCATCAAGCGTGCCGACATTCTGGTTGAGCAGTTTCGGCCCGGCGTTATGGATCGGCTCAGTCTCGGCTACGAGGATGTCCGCGCGATTAATGCTCGCCTGATTTATTGTTCGATCTCCGGATACGGTCAAAGCGGGCCACGCATGCATGAGGCTGGACACGATCTCAACTACATCGGAAATACGGGCTTGCTGGATCTGCAATCCGGCCCGGCAGACCGCCCCGTCGTTCCACCAATGCTCGTGGCTGATATCGCCGGAGGCAGCTTCCCGGCCGTGATTAATATTCTGCTGGCATTGCGCGCACGAGACCAAAGCGGGCAAGGATGCCGCATCGACGTGGCGATGACGGACGCGATGTTCACCTTCACCTGGGCCGCAATGGCGCTTGGCGTCGCCACCGGGCGGTTTCCCAAGCCGGGTGAGATGTGGCTCGTCGGCGGCTCGCCGCGCTATCAGATCTACCCGGCGAAAGATGGCAAACTTGTCGCCTGCGGGGCTATTGAGCAGAAGTTCTGGACTGCGTTCACCAAAGCTATTTCGCTGCCGGCACAATTTATCGACGATATGCGGGACCCGAAAGCGACCCGCGACGCCGTTGCAAAATTGATCGCTGGCCGCACGTCCGATGAATGGCGAACGGTCTTTGCCGCCGCGGACTGCTGCACGACGATTGTGATTCCGCTCGAGGAGGCGATGTGCGATCCGCATTTTGTCGAACGCGGACTGTTCGCACACAAAGTTGAAACCGCTTCCGGCAAAAGCATGCCGGCGCTGCCGCTGCCGATTTCGCCGGTATTTCGTGAATCGCCCGGTGCCAAAACTGCACCGAAGCTCGACTAAAGCGTTTCTCCGCGCATGAGCCGCGGCTGCGTTGTGGCGGGCGTGACGCCTTCGCGCATCACCGCGCGCCGCAGTGGTCCGATGCGATCGAGCAGGTAAAGCCCCAACCCGCGCGCACCCTGCACAGGCAGGAAATCGCTCAACAGTGTTCGATTGAGCAGATCGATTGCGAGTGTCCGGCTGCCGACATCGGCGCGGCGTGCGCGATCATATCGCGACAGTAAGCCCGCGCTGCCAATATCCTGGCCGTCACGATGGGCAGAGACTGCAAGCTCACCGATTGTGGCCGCGTCGCGTAAACCTAAATTCAGGCCTTGAGCGCCGATCGGTGGAATAACGTGAGCGGCCTCGCCCACCAACGCTATGCGTTTGCCGACAAAACGTTGGGCCGTTGCTACGTGAAGCGGAAATAGACCGCGACCCGGTTCGACCTTAATTTTTCCGAGTATGGAATGTGAAGCGCGCTCAATCTCCATGCCAAGTTCAGAATCGTCGAGGGCTGCGAGTGCATCGGCATGCGGAGGGTCGAGCACCCACACCAGACTTGAACGATTTTCCGGTAATGGTACCAGCGTGAATGGTCCGTTCGGCGTGTGGAATTCAGTCGACGTGTCGTGGTGTGGACGTGAATGCTGCAGGCTGACGGTGAGTGCGACCTGCGGGTAACTGCGTTCGCTGCTTTCGATACCCGCAGCGTTCCGGCACAGCGAGTTGCGGCCGTCGGCGCCTACGACCAGCGATGCGTGTAACGTGTCACCGTTCTTGATTGTTACAGCGGCTGCATCGTCATTCGAGGCAACGCTGAGCACTTCGTCTTCGACGAGGCGAAGGTTTGGCAGAGCGTGGGCGCGTTGATTCAGCGCCGCGATGAGATGTCGGTTCTCGATGTTGTAACCGAACGCCTCGAGTTCAATTTCGGTTGCCTCAAATTTTACCTCCGGCGCGCGCCATAGGCGGCCCGTATCGTCGACAATGCGCATGATCTTGAGTGGCGCGGCCTCTGCAGCACACAGCGTCCAGACGCCGAGTGTCTCCAACGCCGTGACTGAACCGCCCAGGAGGGCCGTGGTGCGGGTATCCGCTCTGCTCGGCCGTTTGCCTGCGAGGGCCGTAGGAACGCCACCTTGAGCCAAAGCGATTGCAGCGGTTAACCCTGCAGGTCCGCAGCCAACGACGACAGCCGAGGCGTTATTGCTATATTTGTCGCTCATTCAAGCGCCCGCGCTGGTTTGCCGTTAAACGCACTAGCACGCATGGGCAGGCCCGGAAACCACACTGAAGGCTGGTGATACCCCGGGCTTGTCCGATGCGCTATGCAAAGGGCCGTCATGAGCGAAACTGCGAAACATGATTTCGGTCAATTACAGCCCGCGACTGCGCGGCTGCGCCATATTTTTGCACAACCGAAAATGATGGCCGGCCTCTGCGTGGTCGTACTTGCGGGTCTTGGCTGGCTCTATCTTGCGCTGGTTCTTGCCAGCATCGGCGGATCGTCCAGTGGGGTCGCGGATTCGGTTTTGCGACAACTGTGTCAAACATTGCCGGCCGCACCGTGGAGCGCTGGAAGCATCGCACTGGTGGCATCGATGTGGGGCGCAATGACGCTTGCAATGATGCTGCCGAGCGCCGCCCCCATGATCATGACCTACGCTGGCATCGCTGACACCGCCGCGTGCAAAAATGAACGTATCGTTTCGCCGCTCGTACTCGTCATTGGTTACGCCGCGGTGTGGTTTGGCTTTTCGCTCGTTGCCGCGCTGATACAAATTGCACTCACGCAGACCACGTTGATCGGAAACACCGTGGCCTCAACGAGCGGTCTGTTTTCGGGTGCGATCTTTTTAGGTGCAGGAGTTTACCAGTTCACGACGCTTAAACATGCGTGTCTCACCCGCTGTCAGCACCCGTTCCCATTTTTCTTTGCCAACTGGTCGACGACGACGCGCGGCGTGTTTCGGCTGGGGTTTAAGCAAGGCCTATATTGCCTCGGATGCTGTTGGGCGATGATGCTGGTGATGTTCGCGGTCGGAACGATGAATATTTTGTGGATGGTCGGGCTCGGAATGGTGATGACGATCGAGAAAATGCTCACTGGACGGCGCTTCACTTACGCAGTCGGCGTGGTGCTGATCGTCGCGGGCATTGGTTTCGTGGTTGCCGCCTTCGCGGCCAATTGGCCGGTGCGAACGAGTTGAGCTAGTAAAAGTCGAAACCAGGGGTGATGTGTTGACAGAAAGCTGGAGCTTGAAAGGCGAGATGGCGCTGTCGTGCAGTTGCACGGTGTTCTGCCCATGCGTGTTGTCTCTCGGCGAACATCCACCAACTGAGGATCGTTGCCAGACCTGGGCTGGCATCCGGATTGATGATGGTCATTTCGACACTATTGATCTTTCCGGGATTAAAGTCGGCCTGATGATGGATCTGCCCGGCATCATGTCGCGCGGAAACTGGACCGCGGCGCTATTTATCGATGACAGCGCTTCTGTGCACGCGGTCAAGGGCCTCACCCGTATATTTACCGGCCGCGTTGGTGGGACGACGCATTTATTGTCTATTTTGGTGGGGCAGTTTCTCGGTGTGCGGCAGGTGCCAATCACCTATGAAACAAAAGGCGAAACGCGCATTGTGCGCATTGAGAATTATGTCGACGGAGCAATCACACCGGTTCGCGGAAAAGATACCGGGCAAAATGTTGTCATTCGAAACAGCGAGTACTGGATCGGCTCGGATGTTATCGTTTCGCGTGCTGACAAGTCTCGTTTCCGGGGATTTGGCCGCAACTGGAATTTAGCCGGGCGGTCGGCCGAGATCGTCAAGCTCGATTGGGGCAACACGTAAGTGGCAGGTTTCGAACGCTTTCGCGCTTTCACGATTCATATATTTACCGCGACCGGCGCAGCTTTGGCGTTTCTTGCGCTGATCCTCGCGACCGGCGGGCAATGGGCTGCTATGTTCCTTTGTCTTGGCATCGCGCTGGTCATCGATGGTGTCGATGGACCGATGGCCCGCGCTTTCAACGTGCAAAGCGTCCTGCCTCGCTGGTCAGGGGATACGCTCGATCTTGTGGTTGATTTCACCACGTACGTATTTGTCCCCGCATACGCGATTGCCGCGAGCGGATTGCTCCCACAGGTCCTTGCGGTCCCGGCCGGCATTGTCGTCGTAATCAGCGGCGCGCTTTATTTTGCGGACCGCGAAATGAAAACCAAAGACAATTATTTTCGCGGTTTTCCCGCGGTATGGAATCTGGCGGCGTTTTACCTTTACCTGTACGAACCGCCGGAATGGGCAGCCGCAGTCGCCGTTGTAGTTCTCGCCGGGTTGAGTTTTGTGCCCATCAAGTTTTTACATCCGCTACGCGTTTCACACTGGCGTACGTTAAACGTTGCACTATTGGGGCTTTGGGCGGTGCTGGCGTTTATCGCGATTGTTAGAGACCTATCGCCCGGCCTCTATATCAGCTTGCCGCTCGGCTTGATCGCCGTGTATTTTTTCATCGTCGGCTTGTTGCGGACGCCCGCTTGATTGTATTCGATCTGCCATCGCAAATTCAGGAGTAACCTATGTCTCGACCAGTCCTGCTCGTTGCCGGCGGGAGCCGCGGCATCGGCGCCGCCACTGCGAAGCTTGCGGGCGCGCGCGGCTACGACGTCGCAGTGAACTACAAAACAAATTCGAATGCTGCCGCGGCCGTCGTTAAGGCGGTGGAGAAGGGTGGTGGCAAAGCGATTGCGATCCAGGGGGATATGGCTGTCGAGAATGATATCGAGCAGGTGTTTGATACGGCCAGTGATACGTTCGGCTCGCTCACCCACTTCGTACACAGTTCGGGAATTATCGGAGACAATTCGCGATTGGACGAGGTCAGTACGACCACCATACGCGAGGTACTCGATGTCGATACGTTTGGTGCGCTGCTGTGCCTGCGTTCATGCGTACGGCGGATGTCTAAAAAACACGGCGGCAAAGGTGGTGCGGTCGTGATGCTGTCATCGATGGCGGCCCCCCTCGGGGGAGCGAACGAATGTGTCTGGTATGCGGCGGCCAAAGCCGGCGTCGATTCCATGGTGATTGGCGTTTCGCGCGAAGTGGCGAAGGAAGGCATACGCGTCAACGCTGTGACGCCTGGTGTGATCGATACAGATATCCAGCCGCCCGGACGCATTGAACGGGTTTTGCCTATGCTGCCGATGGGCCGGGCGGGCCAGGCGGACGAGGTAGCGGAAGCCGTTCTGTTCCTGCTCTCCGATGCGGCGTCCTATATCAATGGCGCAAACTTGCGCGTTTCGGGCGCCCGGTGACCCGCCTTGCGCTTACTGTGCGGCTGCCTATGATCGCCGCCCAAATTCCTTCCCACGACAAACAGAAGTAATTCAAGGAGTGAAACATGGTCGCGGCAGTGCGCGTTCACAAACCCGGCGGTCCCGAAGCGTTAATTTTCGAAGACGTTCAGATTGCCGCACCCGGCCAAGGCCAGATCAAGATCAAACAGCACGCCTGCGGCGTTAATTTCATCGACGCTTATTTTCGTATGGGCATGTATCCCTCGCCCGTCGGCATGCCGTTTATCGCCGGCAATGAAAGCGCCGGCGAGGTGATAGCGGTCGGTCCCGGCGTAACTGACATCAAGGTGGGCGATCGCGTCGCTTTTGTGGGCCCGCTTGGCGGCTATGCGGCGGAGCGGGTGGTGCCGGCCGACCGTGCCGTGAAGCTGCCGAACAATATTACCTACGAGCAAGCTGCCGGGATGATGCTCAAGGGCATGACCGTCCAATATTTGGTCAATCGCACCTACAAGGTCGAGAAAGGTACTGTGTGCTTAATTCATGCCGCGGCGGGCGGCGTGGGTCTTATTGCTTGCCAATGGGCGAACCATCTCGGCGCGACAGTCATCGGCACCGTCGGCTCGAAAGAAAAGGCCGAACTCGCCAAGAAGAACGGCTGCCATCACACGATCCTTTATCGCGACGAGGACTTCGTGGCGAAAGTAAAAGATATCACCAGCGGTAAACTCTGCGACGTTGTTTATGACGGCATCGGAAAAACGACGTTTCCGGCTTCGCTCGACTGCCTTCGTCCGATGGGCTATTTCGTGAGTTTCGGAAGCGCTTCGGGACAGATCGACGCTTTTAATATCAATATCCTTCAGACCAAGGGTTCGCTGTTTGCGACAAGGCCGACGCTCAATCACTATGTTGCAAAGCGCGACGACCTGATTGCAACCGCGGCCGACCTTTTCAAGGTTGTCGGATCCGGCGCGGTGAAGATTCCGGTCAATCAGAAATATCCGCTCAAAGATGCTGGGAAGGCACACAAAGACATGGAAGGCCGCGACACCACCGGCTCATCAATCTTGCTGCCGTAAAGGCCCGTCGTATGGCCGCGCGGGCGGTGACGGTGTCGCTATTCATCGTCACCGCACCGCAAGCGCTCGCGGGCGGCATTTCGGATGTCGGCGCGCTGGAAATAGTCCAGAGGCATTGCGTGATGTGTCACGCCGCAAGACCTACTCATGAAAGCTTTCAGCGGGCGCCGAAAAATATCACCCTGAAATCGGTGACCGACATAAAGCGTTATGCATCGGTTATCTACACTCAGACCGTGCAGACGAAAGCGATGCCGCTCGGCAATCAAACTGGCATGACCGACAATGAGCGTGCTGAACTTGGGCAATGGCTCAGGGAGCTGCCATGACCGTCAAAGTGATACCATGGGGCGTTTTTGCGACATTCGCGCTCGGCGCCGTCGCGCTTCTGGCCGGGCAGCTCTCGGGAATAGCGGCGCTGCGTGGCTGGTACGGCGTAAATCTGAGCCAGTTTGCGACGGTGAGCCAGGACGGTGGCGCGCTCATATTGTTTATCTTTGTATCGGCTCCGGTTCAGGTAGCGATATTGATATTGGCGGCCGCTCGTAAAGGCGATGCGGCAGATTACCTGGGTTTTAAGCTGCCGCGCTGGAGCGAAGTGCTATTCGGCGTCGGTGTGTTAGCCGCACTGATCATCATCGGCGATACGGTGAGTTGGCTCGCGGGCCGCAATGTCGTCGATCGATTTCAGAGCGATATCTATCAGGCCGCGAAATCGGAAAACCTGCTGCCGCTGCTGTTGTTTGCCATCGCAGTATTGATCCCGATCGCCGAAGAAACCCTGTTCCGCGGGTTCCTGTTTCGCGGATGGTTGCAGTCGCCACGTCACGCGTGGCCTGTCATCGTTTTTACCGCGGGCCTGTTCGCAATAATCCACGTTCAGTATGACTGGTTTCTCATCGCTCAGGTGTTTGGGTTTGGTGTCTTGTTCGGGTGGATGCGCTGGGCGACGGGTTCGACTATTTTGACGATCCTGCTCCATGCCTTGGTCAATTTGGAAGGCATGATCGAGACTGTCTTGAGTTTGAACAGCTGAATAAATACCCCAGCGCCTGCGCGATAACCTCAATCAAAGCAAGGCAGCGATGCGGGCGATAGCCGGATGATGTGTAATGCCGGCGGGGAGGCGGGGCAAACCCACTACTCCAACGGCACCGGAAAAACGCGAGATGCTTTCGACGGTGTCCTCAAGCTCGACCGTGTCGCGCACACTTTCGCTTACGACGATCGCCGCGATGGTAAGTTTGCGCTGTGCCAGAACATCGAGCGCGGTGAGCGTATGGCTGATCGTTCCGAGATAGCCGCCGACCACGAGCAACACCGGAATGTTCAACGCGGCCATCCAGTCGAGTACGGTACGGCGGGCGTCGAGCGGAACCATGATCCCGCCGACACCTTCAATAAACAGCGGCCCTGTGGCCGCGTCGATCGCGGAACGGCTGAACGAGATCAGTTTGTCGAAGTCGACGCTGCGCCCTTCGCGTGCGGCGGCGAGATCCGGCGACAGCGGCGCACGGAAACGCCAAGGCGCGATGCGATCAATTTCGTCAGCTGTGATCTGTCGCCCAAGCGCCGACAGCAAAACGGCCGGATCGCTCGTTTCTACAACAGATGAATTGTAACCGCTGACCACCGGCTTAAGTGCGCCGACAGGTTGGTTTGATTCGCGCAGGTAGCGGATCAGCCCGGCCGTGACAAAAGTCTTGCCAACATCGGTGCCGGTGGATGTGACGAAATAGGCGGCCACGGTTACGCCAATATTTTGTCGCGCACGATGTCCGCCAATCGTTCGACTTCGCTATCCGGATGTTGTGCCGTGAACGTCAGGCGCAAGCGAGACGTGCCGGCAGGTACCGTGGGCGGCCGTATAGCGACCACCAGATAACCTTCGCCCTCAAGGAATTGCGAAGCGGCCAGCGGCGGCCTGTTCGTCGCCGATCATGATCGGGACAATCGGGCTCTGCGCTTCGGGCAGGCCGGCGCGTTGCGTGAAAACTTTTGCTTTCTGGACCGGGAGTGCGGCATAGGCGGGCTCGCGCTCAATCAGGTCGAGTGCGGCGATCGCGGAGGCAACGCATGCTGGCGGCAGGCCGGTCGAATAAATCAACGTACGCGCGCGGTTGCGCATCAAGTCGATGACGGGCCCCGAAGCACAAAGGTAGCCGCCATAAGAGCCAATCGCTTTCGAAAGCGTACCCATCTGCAGCGGCACCGGCGTATAAGAATTTCCGGCGAAACTCGATCCGCGCCCACCTCCTACCACGCCAATCCCGTGGGCATCGTCGGACATCAGCCAGGTATCGAATTCATTTGCGAGTGACAGGAGCTCCGCAAGGGGAGCGAGATCACCGTCCATGGAAAATACGCCATCGGTGACAATCAGTGCGCGTTCATGATCTCCGCGATGCGCCGCAAGAAGCTCGCGCGCGTGGGCGACGTTATTATGGCGGAATGTCATCACCTTGCCGCGCGACAACTGCGCACCGGCATAGATACAGGCATGTGACAGTTCGTCGAGCAGCACCAGACCATCCTCATTGATCAAAACCGGGATAATGCCGGAATTGGCGAGGTAGCCAGACCCGAACACGCACGCCGCTTCGGTGCGTTTCCACTGCGCAAGCCGCTTCTCCAATTGCGCGTAGAGCGGATGATTTCCCGTCACAAGGCGCGAGGCGCCCGAACCCGCACCATATTCCTCGATGGCTACCGCCGCCGCTTCTTTGATTGCGGGATGCTGCGTGAAGTTGAGATAGTCATTGCAGGAAAACGACAATAACTGGCGTCCGCCGCGCTCAATCCAGATACCGTCTTCGCGCACCGTCTCATTAAGCGCCCGGTGCAGGTGCTGGCGCTTGAGTTCGTCGAGCTTGTCTTGCGCAAACTGGTCGAGCGAGTGCATCAGGTGATCTTGCCAGATATTCAGCCAGATGCTTAGCACGAACGGGGCAGGGAAGCGTCAAATGGCGAATGAGGCCGGCAAAAGCAGTGTGGGACGGGGTGTTGCTCCCGCAGGCCTTGATCATGTGTGGCTGCCCTATGCGCAGATGAAGACGGTCTCGCCGCCGCTGCTCGCAAAACGCACGGAAGGGGCGCGCATCGTATTGGAGGATGGGCGCGAGCTGATCGACGGCATTGCGAGTTGGTGGACGGCCTGCCACGGTTACAACCATCCCCACATTCGCCAAGCTGTGGAGGCGCAGCTCGAACGCATGCCGCACCTGATGTTCGGGGGACTTGTGCATGAGCAGGCGCTGACGCTTGCGACAAGGCTGACTGCATTGTTGCCGGGCGATCTCACGCGCGTGTTCTTTTCTGACTCGGGTTCGGTCGCGGTCGAAGTTGCCATGAAGATGGCGGTGCAATACTGGGCGAACTGCGGCGAACCGGAAAAAACGAAATTTATTGCATTCAAGGGCGGCTATCACGGCGACACCCAAGGCGCGATGGCGGTATCCGATCCGGCGATCGGCATGCACGGCAATTTCGGAAACGCACTGCCTCATCATACAATTATCGACGTGGGGCCGGAGCCGGTCGAAAATATCGATGGGATCAACCATTTTCTCGAGCGCTACGCGACGGAATATGCGGGGATCATCATCGAGCCTCTGGTGCAAGGCGCTGGCGGCATGATCTTCCGCAACGAAAAACTGTTGCGGCTGCTTCGCGAAACGTCCGACCGCTACGAACAAATCCTGATCTTCGATGAAATATTCACCGGCTTTGGCCGCACGGGCACTATGTTTGCGTACGAACAGGCAGGTGTGGTGCCCGACATCATCACACTGTCGAAGGCGCTCACCGGCGGTACGCTGCCTTTGGCGGCAACAATCGCAACAGGGAAAGTGTTTGAAGCATTCTGGTCGGACGATCCAAAGAAGGCTTTGATGCATGGGCCGACCTATATGGCGAATGCATTGGCTTGCGCGGCGGCAAACGCGTCTCTTGATTTGTTCGAGCGCGAGCCGCGGCTGCAGCAGGTTCGTGATATCGCCACCGCTTTGGAGCAGGGCCTTGCGCCTTGCCGTCAAATGCAACGTGTGAAAGACGTGCGGGTGAAGGGTGCCATCGGTGTGGTTGAACTCGACCGGATCGACGATCTGGGTGTTCTGCGCGCTCGCTTTATCGAACATGGCGTGTTCATCCGGCCGATCGGCAATATCGTCTATCTCACACCAGCCTTCACTATTTCGGCCGGTGAACTAAAAACGCTGACTGATGCCGTTGTAAAAACAGTGCGCGAATTAAAATCGTAAGGGGGAAAGAATGGCGTATAGCGGACCGGTGATCGACACTCACCACCACATTTGGCTGCGCAAAGACGTAGCGTGGCTGGCCGATCCGCCAATCCCGCGCATGTTCGGCGATTATTTCGGCATCAGGCGCGATTACCCCGTTGAAGAGTTCATGAATGACGTCAAGCCGCAGGGCGTGACGAAGTCGGTGCACGTGACTGCAATGTGGGGACCTGACAGGTCTCTCGATGAGACGCGCTGGCTGCAATCGGTTGCCGACAAGCACGGGTTTCCGCACGGTATTGTGTGTAATGCGGATCTCACGAGCCCCGATGCCGAGACGGCACTCAAAGCGCAGAAACAATATCCAAACCTGCGCGGTGTGCGTCAAATGCTTTACTGGGACAGCGAGACCGTGCGGCAGGCTGCGCCTCGTCCCGATTTATGCAATTCACCTGATTTTCGTCGCGGCTTTGCCCTGCTTGAGAAGCACGGCCTCCATTTCGAATTACAAGTCTATGCAGGGCAGGCGGCCTATGCCGTCGAGCTGATCAAAGCGTTCCCCAACGTGCGCATGATACTGGTGCACGCAGGAATGTTGACAGCGCGCACGCAGGCCGCAATCGATCAGTGGCGTGCCGCGCTCACAATGATGGCGTCATACCCGAACCTGCATGTAAAACTGTCCGGGCTCGGCATGTACAGCGGCGGGGTCACACTGCCGCAGGTCCGCCAGGTCGTTCGCGATGTCATCCAGATCTTCGGTGTCGAACGGACAATCTACGGCAGCAATTTCCCGCTGGAGAAATTGCACGCGAGCTATGGTGATTTTCTTGGTACCTATCGCGGCGCGCTATCGGAGTATACCGAGGCCGAACAGCGCGCCGTTCTGCACGACAATGCGGTAAAGTTTTATCGGCTGTGAGCGTTCAACGGTTCAAAACCCGACCGCCGTTCCGTGCAGGTCATATTCGTCTGCGCGTTCGATTTTAACGGTCGCGATTTCTCCAACGCGGAGCGGGCGGTGGCTCGCTACGAATACCGCGCCGTCGATCTCTGGTGCGTCGGCCATTGAGCGGCCCTTGGAAACGCTCGGCCCGATTTCGTCGATAATGACCTTCTGCCGGGTGCCAACCTTTCGCTTCAGGCGACGGGCGGAGATCTTCTGCTGCGTCTGCATGAAGCGGTGCCAGCGTTGCTCCTTTACATCGTCGGGTACCGGTGCCGCAGTGTCATTGGCGGCAGCGCCCTTCACCGGTTCGTATTTAAAGCAACCGACGCGGTCGAGCGCCGCCTCGTCCAGCCACTGGATGAGAAATTCGAAGTCGTCGTCCGTCTCACCAGGGAAACCGACGATGAACGTCGAACGCAGCGTGAGATCGGGGCAAATGTCCCGCCAGCGCGCGATGCGCTCCAGCGTCTTTTCCTGCGCGGCTGGCCGGCGCATACGTTTGAGCACCTCAGGTGATGCGTGCTGAAACGGGATATCGAGATATGGCAGCACTTTCCGCTCAGCCATCAGCGGAATGACCTCGTCCACATGGGGATAGGGATACACATAGTGCAGCCGGACCCATACGCCGAGTTCGCCCAAGGCGCTTGCGAGGTCGATAAATTTCGCGCGGACGTCGCGATCGCGCCATTTGCTTGCGGCGTACTTGATGTCGAGACCGTAGGCCGACGTGTCCTGTGAAATAACCAATAATTCTTTTACGCCGGCGGCGACGAGCTTTTCAGCCTCGCGCAACACATCTGCAGCCTGACGGGACACCAGATCGCCGCGCAGTCGTGGAATGATGCAGAAAGTGCAACGGTTGTTGCAGCCTTCCGAAATTTTCAAATAGGCATAGTGCCGCGGCGTCAGTTTGATGCCTTCTGGCGGCACAAGATCGAGAAACGGGTCATGCTGTGGCGGCAGCGCTTTATGTACTGCCTCGACCACGCTCTCGTATTGCTGCGGGCCGGTAATCGCCAGCACATCGGGGTAGGCCGACGAGATGCTCTCCGGCTCGGCGCCCATACAGCCGGTGACGATGACCTTGCCGTTTTGTTTCAGCGCATTGCCAATGGCGGCAAGCGATTCCGCTTTCGCGCTGTCGAGAAAGCCGCAGGTGCTGACGATTACGAGGTCTGATCCCTCATGCTGGCGCGAAAGTTCATAGCCTTCGGCACGCAGCCGCGTGATGATGCGCTCGCTGTCGACAAGCGCTTTCGGGCAGCCAAGCGAGACGAAACTCACTTTGGGGGCGGCGGTCTCGGTTTTCACCGTGGGGTCACGCATTGAGGCAAGGAGCTAATGGCGATTACGCCGAATAGCAACCCGCGCGTTTGGCGTCCTATCTGGTCCGTAATGACTCGGCCTCTGCGTAGAAGCGCTTTTCCCAGGCTTTCTGGTTGTCCATTCCCTCGCGGATAAAAGGCGAAAACGCGGCTAAATTCAGCAGCAACCTTGTCGGAAGTTCCCACAACCTGCCCTTATGCCGTTGGCGAATTGGCATCAGCAGCGCTATCGTGTCGAATATGAAGCGGATTCTGTTGGGGCTGATCTTTGGCGGTATTTTGTTTGCCGCAAATCCGGCAATAGCCGCCGAGAGCAACCCACCATCCTGGCGCTACAATGCACACAACGAGGATCTCCCGTTCCCGCGCGGCAAGCGCGCGGAATTTGTGTGGGCTTCGGGCGCGTGTTGGACTGAATGCGGCTCCTATTGCGCCTGGGGCATGGCCGGCTGCCTCAAGGAGGATTCGCAGGGGCGCTGCTTGAAGCTCACTGACAAATGCGAGCGATATTGCCAGCGCGAATGCCGCAGCAGGGGCGGGCCGTTTTTGTCGGTCGAGTTTCCCTGGGAATAGCGCGCGCTGCCTTTTTGGCGCGATCACGAGCACCTTCCATTCCGCGAGCGCGAAACATTGTCGCATGCCCCCCGAGGCAGTGTGAGGCGGAATAAAATGCCGAAATCGCTGTTTGTATGAAAAGGGCGGCGGCCGAAGTCACGCCACAAGGCTGAGGCCCCATCCTGGGAAGGTCGCCTCGCGGCGACCTTTCTTTTTTAGTGATGTCCTAGTTCGCAGAGACCGCCCCGTCGCGGTCTTTCAATTTTGTGGTCCAGGCCACGCCTTGGATGTATTTCCGATTGAACCCGCGGGTGTGCTTCCGAGTTGAGGATGCGACCGCATGCCGTAGTTTCAAGCCACAACTCTGCGGCTGGTGATCGGTGAGGGGTCGCTTAACGGCGGCCTTCTCTTTGTTGATTTATCCTTCTCAGAAGGCGCAGGAGTGTATGAGCGAGGAAAAAGAAATTCGATGTGACGACACGGCCGGAAATCAACTTTCGGGCAACTACACTGCCATTGGTGACGTGATTACGGTAACGGCCGCGAACGGCCGTCAACTCAGAAAGCATCTCGGCAATACGCCTGCTGAAGCAATGGCGAAAATGTTACTACGCGAGCTCGCCCGCCAAAAATCGGATTAGCGCATGTCTTTTGCCATCTCGCCGGCGCGCAATCTATTGTCTGCTGGCTCTCGATTCTCTGTAGGATTTAGCCAGCACATTAGATAGCCCAACGCCGGCATCGAATAGTGTGCTGGTTGGATGTTCGCGGCAATAACTGAACGTCCAATTCATCCACTCAAACCATCTCGAGCCTTGCGTAAGGTCGCCGTCAATCGAGAGATCAAAAAGATTGCGGGCTGAAAAAAAACCCTGGAGCCAGCCCACAACCGCCATGTAGTCGGGCCCCCGTTGGGGATGAAGATAGTCGGGCCTTATGACGTTTCGCTCGAGGTCAATAGTCAGAGTTTGTAACTCAAGAATTTCGGAACATTTATGATGTGCAGGGCCGACGACAACGACGTCCCTCTGTTGCGCGCCGGCGCCAACAGGCTGCGCGCAAAATGCGACGAGAACGATCCATAATACAAATATTCGCATTATTGCCACCTTATGAGGGGCATAAGCGGACGGTTGAATTTAACTACTGACGAATTGGGCAGGCGTTCTAAAAAGGCGTTTATGGTCGTGCATCGCCGTCTCCCCGTGTCTGCCGCGAGGCCGAATCCCTCGGCGCCACAGTAGAAGGGGCGGATTTGGCCGACTGTGTTGGCGATCACAAAAAGGCGGATTGCCCTGCGGGGCCGACAACGGCCCCGCACTTCAAATGATGCTGCTAATACCCGCGATACGGCTTGCAGACGCCGTCTTGAACCGTGAATCCCGGCGGGCAGCCATTCCAGGTCCGGTAGCGCCTTGGCGCGTCGTAGCCGTACAATTGCTGGCGCTGTACGTAATATTGCGCGTTGGGATGATAGTTTCGATCGTCCCGATAACGAGGTTCAATGCCTGGGCCGTAACCTGGACCGTAGTAGTACTGGGCAGAAGCGGTGCCCGTTGCGGCAAAAACGGTAATTGCAGCAAATGTGGCTAATGCAAGCTTTCTCATAAAGCGCCCCTCCATTGTGTATGTAACAAGCTCCCGCAGCACTGAATGTTCCACTAAGGGCAAATTGTCCTGAGTTGTCAAAGCACCGACCGACAATGCCCCGAATGAAAAACCCTGGTCACCGGGGCAGGCGACCAGGGCCTTTGACTGACGGGCCAGTAAAGTGGGGACGGGGGTTAACTGGCTCGTGTGCGGGTAATAAAGCGCAGGGAGGATTTCAGCCGCTGTGTTGGCCATCACAAAAAGGCGGTATTCCCGCGACCTCTACCGAATTGAAATTGTTCAGGTCGCTAAGCTTCGTAGGCAAGCCTAAATCTGAGGTCGTGTACGTAGCGTTTTAATAGCGCCGACAGCGAATTTTATGTGGCAATTACTTGTCGTCGCCAATTTGCTGCCTTGAATTTTTTGCAACGTGCCGTTCAAGGGCGATCGAATCAAGACACGTAGCGACGCGCTATGGATCTATTTCTTTCGCTTTTAATCGCCGCTGCCATAGGTGGGTTTGCTCTCGGCTATGGAGTTCGAGAGGCTATTTCACGCCATCGTCGTGCGAAGGCCGAGCGTGGCCGCATGATTGTTTAGTGAAATTTTTGTGCCGAGCTGGCGAAAAGGCCGGCGGCGGGCATCGCCACCGGACTTATTGATCGTCGACCAAACACCAATTCGCGAACTTATTGATGTGGCGGCGGATACGCTGCGTCGAGCTTTTTAAGCTCTTCCGGCGTGAGCGTCAGTGAAAGGGCGACGGCGTTCTCTTTTACGTGAGGCACCGAACCGGATTCTGGAATAGCAACGACGTTGCCGTTGCGAATGGCCCAGGCCAGCGCCACCGCGGCTGCTGAGCACCCATGTGCCTCGCCAATGCGCACAAGTGTGGGGTCACGCAGCAAGCTGGTGCCGGAGCCGCCAAGCGGCGAATATGCCATGACCGGCATGCCGTGTTGCTCGCACCACGGCAGGAGTTCGTGTTCGATATCGCGGGTACCAAGACTGTAAGGCAGCTGATTGGTCGCGCAGCGATTACCTTGCGGGATACGGAATAACTTTTCCATGTCGCTGACGCTGAAGTTGGATACGCCCCAGGCACGAATTTTCTTCTTTGAACGCAAATCTTCAAACGCCGCCACAACGCCGGGGAGGTTGGTCACTCCATTTGGC
The DNA here is from genome assembly GCA_963810585.1 of uncultured Alphaproteobacteria bacterium. Classification (GTDB taxonomy): domain Bacteria; phylum Pseudomonadota; class Alphaproteobacteria; order Rhizobiales; family Xanthobacteraceae; genus Pseudolabrys. Next base: position 403,111 of record CAWENV010000004.1, on the reverse strand, counting down.
CAGTGCAAAAGATAAAGGTCGAGATGATCGGTACCGAGGCGGGTGAGGCTGGCCTCGCATGCGCGTGCGATGCCGTTTCCCGCTACATGGGTTGGCCAAACTTTGGAAACCAGGAATACACGATCACGCTGACCAGCGATCGCGCGACGGATGAATTCCTCTGAGCCATAAATTTCCGCTGTGTCGATCAGCGTCATTCCAAGGGAAAGGCCAGTGCGTATCGCGTTTTCTTCCTCAGCTTGTGGATGTCTGCCCTTTCCGAGACTGGCAGTGCCTTGCCCCAATGCCGGGACGACAGTTCCGTCGCGAAACTTTACGGTGCGCGAAGCTGCATCGGTCCCCGCATCAAGTGCCGAAACAGCTGAAGGAAATGCAAAAGAACTGAGCGCCAAGCACAGTCCATTGAACTCGCGTCGAGTGAGAGGCTTCATTCCCTCTTTATAGCATATCAATCGTTATTGGTCGCGGCAGAAGAAGGCTCATCAGAGGCGCGACAAATGCGATGAGAATGAAATGGCGCGAGACCTTACGACCCCGTGCTTTTGCAGCAAGCGACGAGTGCAACGAGGAATCAATCGCCTCCTTGGCTTTGGTCCCGCATCAACTGCAGACGAATGTCAGCGTACGATCCGCTCCAACTCTGGTTGAATGCGATTGCCGCGCTGTCTTAACGAACCGCGCACCTAGAACGGCCTCTTGCTCATTCCCATCAGCCGGCTTGGTTTGCGCTCCGCAGACACACACTGGTCATTACGCTTGCTCGAGAAGTTATCATTTGCCGCGAGGCGGCCGGTTGCCTTCGGCAAGGGCGTGCGATCCTCTGATGGCAGTTCCAGGTAAATCATAAATAACAGGCCGGTAATTATGCCACCCGATAACATCGCTGGGATCAATTGTTGCATCTTGTGCCCCGTAAAGCTCGGCAGAAAATATGACCGTGCGCTGCATTCGCGGCAGCAAATTGTCAGGCGCGTGTTCGAAGCATAAATATTTCGAGTTGCGTCATATCAATCGCGATTACTAATGAGTGTTTACGATGGTGGACTGGTAGTGCTGCAAGTGACGCAACGTAACACTTGCACGCCGATAAATACTGGTGCGCTTTTCAAATTATTTTGACTGTATAAAAGGAGGGCCGCCATAAAGCGGCCCTCCCGGATGAGTAACCCCAGTTCTGTGGCAATAAACTAAAGCTACCCGATCCAGAACATTAACTCGCAGTGGTGCGCGGTGGTTCAATAGTAGTGATGAAAGTAGTGATGAAACCTGGCTCCCCGCGATAAGCTCGCGATCGTTGGAATATTCCAGTTGCTCTATGTCATTTGACGTAATCGCATCAGGGCGAATCGGAGATATTCCGACGCCATGCTGTTCACCGCGCTACTTATGGTCGTGGCCACCGGATGGTTTTACGCCGCTGCGACGTATCAAAATCACGGATATGCATGGGCAGATCAAACCTGCTCAACAATCTCTGACTTTTGTGAGTTCCCGCAAAAGCTGGGTGTGATGGCGATCGCTGTAGTGACGATTTTTTTCATTGCGAGGGTAATGAAGACGTGGCCGCTTACGCTCGGCTTGTTACCGCCAACGACCAAACAAAAAAGATGTTGGGCAATTGCGCCGAAAGTTAGTGACGGTGTTGGTGCGTTGCTACCGCGGTCCCGCACAACGACTTAATCATACTTACGGTCGGCGATGACGTTGGCTCTCGAAACAAACGAGCGGTGTTTTGTATGTCCCGCCGCTCGTTCCCCATCCGGCGTTGTCGCCACCACTGCACACCAAATCGTATAAGCCGAAACTCTGCAACGAAGACCTGAGACGCCCGTTTTCCTGTTTTTGGTTTCGTCGAAATTGTCCGCGCGGGGAACGCAATGGCGGCTTGGCAGGTGCAGCAGTCACCGATTATTTAACAAACAGAATTGCAGACCGGAAACCTTCGGATAGCGGTTTACTGGAAATCATTCAGTGCGCTGCCGATCGGCTCACCGTTGTGTGGAACGGTTATTGCGAGCGTGCCTTGCTGACGTCGCCGGTGTTTGTGCATTGGGCGGAAAGCTCCCATACGTATGGGCCCAATTCATTCACTAGCCGATTCCGTCCCAGCCCTGAGTTCCGGACCCGATTCCGTGGCCGAAGCGCCAGCTTTGCGCGCGAGCGGACGGTTGCTTTCGGCGCTGGTTCCCCTCCAAGCCTTCGCAAAGCCCTGGATGGGTCTCGTAAATCACCGAGAACGAGCAAAGATCTGACGAAAGAAAACTATAGTATTCTCGGAGGGTTGTGGTGAGTTGACGACGGAGGGCGAAGGGCACAATAGGGGGCTGGCGGAAGGGGTGAGATTCGAACTCACGGTACCCTTGCGGGTACGCCGGTTTTCAAGACCGGTGCCTTAAACCACTCGGCCACCCTTCCGTCTGTCGAAAACTTATCTTTTCCTATCACCCGAAACCATGCCAAAACGCGCCGACGGCGACACATTCATCGCCTGTTCAGGTGAAATCCACAAATTATGAGACCGGAAAAGAGCGCGAATGCTATCGCCAAACAAGCAAGCTGACCTTGCCACATCGCGTCAGCGATTTCGCTCAGCAGGGGTGTCTGGGCCGCAAGTCGCCATACTTTGCGCAGCGTTTACGTTGCTCATCTCAATACCGATCTGGACGCATCCGCTTCCGCCGCTGTCGGATTACGTCAATCACCTTGCCCGCATGCAGGTGATTGCGACCCTGGCGAAAAACCCGCAGCTCGCGCAGTTCTATGAATTGAATTGGCAGGTCATCCCGAATTTGACCATGGATTTTCTTGTGCCGCCGCTGGCGCAGGTCGTGAATGTCTATCTCGCGGGTCAGATTTACATCGTGGCGACATTCGCGATTATTATTTCAGGCGCCCTTGCACTCAACCGCACATTGATCGGGCGCTGGTCCGTCTTGCCGCTTTTCGCCATTCCGCTGCTGTACAATTACGTCTTCCTTGTCGGATTGATGAACTACATTTTCGGCATTGGCATAGCGTTATGGGCCCTGGCTGGCTGGGTTGCCGTTCGCGAACGGGCTTGGCCGCTCCGGTTCGCGCTGTCGACTGCATGTGCCGTAATGCTTTTCTTTTGCCATCTCTCCGCGCTCGGGATTTACGGGATCGGGATCCTTTCGTTTGAGCTCCTCCGACTTTGGGCGCAGCGGTTTGATCCATGGCCTGGCCGGATCGCAGAGTTTGTTGCTAGCGGATTGCCGTTTCTCGCCGTAGCGCCGCTGCTTTATGCCAGCCCAACCATGCAGCTTGTATCCGCCTTCTCCTGGGAGCAGCGCGGCAAGATGGACGGGTTGATGTTTGTCTTCGGCGATTACTCCGACATGGTGGCTTTTCTACTTATTGCGGTTCTGGTCGCCAGCGCCATCTGGGCGGCGCGCCATCGCGTTTTGCAATTTCACCCGCTCTCTGTGGTGCTGCTCGTTGTCGGCGGCATCGTGTATTTCGCTTTACCACGCGTGATGTTCGATACTTACATGGCCGATCAACGCGTACCGCTTGGCGTTGCTTTCATGGTTTTTGCGTGTGGAGAGTTGGACGTTCGGCGCCGTCTGGTGTGGCGTGGGTTCTTGACCGTTCTCGTTGTCCTCATTGCGGGACGGGTGCTTGAGATCGACTACAACTGGTCACAGTTGTCGGATTTAACAAGCGAGTTTCGGTCCTCGGTGCGCCGGATCGCCCCAGGTTCGAAAGTATTTGTCGCATATTCCGACCGCACATTCGGCGATGACGTGCGCGACCTGGGTCTTGTCCACGCCGCCACTATCGCAACGATGGAGCGGTCGTCGCTGGTGACCACGCTGTTCACGGTGGCCGGCAAACAGGTGATTCACGTTCGTCCCGAATATCGTGACTATGCCGACTTGCAGGACGGTACGCCGCCGTCAACGGCACAACTCATTATTGCTGCCGAGCACCCGACGCCAAACACACCGGCATTCTGGCTCAATTGGACAAAATTCGACTATATCTACATCCTGTTCACGGAAGACGACGCGCCAAATCCTGATCCAACGCGCTTGAAATTGGTCGCCGACGGCGATCGTTTCCAACTCTATCGCATCTTAAAACCGCAATAGGGCGAGCCGAGCGACGCCGCTTGTTGGGATCACGTGTAGTGCTTGGGCGCGGGCGACCCCACGGGAACCGCCGTGGAACCCATCGCGGTGGAAAATACTACACAGTTTCAGGGCTCTATCTCCTGCCGCGCGCGTAAGAGATCGGTAATCAAGCGGTTATATAAAAATGCCGGGTTATATTCAGATGAGCGATGCCGACAAACGACGTGCATTCCGGGTCGCGCCGCGGGGCTTGGTCCCACGGGTCGGAAAACTTTTACTTGGGCCAAAGACAGCGCCCATCGAATGCCGCATCGTGGATCTGTCGGCGGGTGGCGCCTGTCTCGAAATGCCACGGTCTTACGATTTGCCCAAACGATTTGAATTTCTTCATGGCAGCACCAAAAGGTTCTGCAACCTGGCGTGGACGCGCGGTTTTCGCATCGGCATTTCCTATGAGGGCACGACGATGCACCGGTCCTCGGTCTCAGGCGGATTAAGCCGTCCAAAAAGCGGCACAAGCCTCCTTTCGCGCGACCGCTAGACGTCCGCCGGCCCATATCACCCACACTTGCAAGCGGCCCACGCCTTGGCTATGCCCGCGTTCAGCGCGTTGGCAGCGCCTAAGACGCTGTGGAACCAACTGTTTACCACTCTCACGCTCCGGCGGTTCCCGTCGGCCTCGTGACGTTGTAATCTGGGGCTTCCGTTTGGGGATCGTACGCGGGATGGGTCAGTTGGGGGCTACCTACGACATTCGTCAGTGCGCGCGCCTCTTCGTTCTCGGCGCAGGCTGCCTGACGCTTGCCAATTGCTCCAACGGTCAGATGGCCGGCAAGGTTGATCCGCGTTACGGCGTTGCATCAAGTGCGCGCGTTGTTGAGCCAGGCGAGCCCGTGCCGAAAGGCGGCGGTGTCTATCGGATCGGCAAGCCGTATGCGGTCGCCGGCCGGGTTTATACTCCGGAAGAAAATATCGATTACAGCGCGGTCGGCATGGCTTCGTGGTACGGCAACGATTTCCACGGCCGCTATACTGCCAACGGCGAAGTCTTCGACATGAATTCGATTTCGGCGGCGCATCCGACGCTGCCGCTGCCGTCTTATGTTCGCGTGACCAATCTTGCGAACAACCGCTCGATCGTGGTTCGCGTTAACGACCGTGGACCTTATGCCGGCAATCGCCTCATCGATGTCTCGGTCAAGACGGCCGAACTCCTGGGTTTCTATGGTAATGGCGTTGCGCGCGTGAAGGTCGAATACGTTGGTCGTGCGCCGTTGCAAGGCTCCGACGATCGCAAGCTGGTCGCGACCTTGCGTGAGGGCAGCCCGGCAATCGCGCCCGTTCAGGTCGTCTCAAGTAAACCGTTCGCGCCGGCCTATTTCGACGGGCGCCCGATGACGAATTTCTCCTCGACCGGGGTTCCGTCGCCGCCCGACCGGCCATACCGGCTGGGCGAGGGCGCGCGCGAAGTCGCGGCCGAACCGTCGACCACCGAGCTTGCGGCGTCTGCACGGACACGTGCGGGGCCCGTCATGAGCGGCCCTCGTGCCGAAGTCGAGCCAGTCTCGACGCCCGTTACAGCCTATGTGCCGACCCGCTATGATGGACGGTCCGGGTACATGAGCGGCCGCGGCCTTTACTGAGCCGTATTTTGCCGCCAGAGGTCCGCCGGACCGCGTCGCAATCGCCTTGACGCGATATCGGTGAACGAGCCTTGATGATGGCCATGCGATATTCACTCGGACGTTTATTGACAGTGCTGGTGACCGCCGCTGGTTTTTGCGCCGTCGCGTTTGCGGCTCCTGCACCTGCGCACAAGCCTGCGCCGGCCGCCGCCGTCCAGAAAAAAGAGGCTCCAAAAAAAGACGAACCGAACATTACTGCACCGCACGCCATTCTCATTGACGCCGACAACGGCAGCGTGCTGTTCGACCGCGACGCGGATAAGCTGATCTTCCCGGCCAGCCTCGGCAAGCTGATGACGGCCGAATACGTATTTCATGAGCTGAAGGAGGGCCGCCTCAAGCTCACCGACGAATTCATGGTTAGCGAGAATGCCTGGCGTAAGGGTGGTGCACCCTCGCACGGCTCAACCATGTTCGCCGCTATCTACAGTAAGATCCCAGTCGACGATTTGTTGCACGGTATGATTATTCAATCTGCCAACGACGCCTGCATCGTGTTGGCTGAAGGTCTCGCGGATAACGAGACGGCTTTCGGCGCCAAGCTCACCCAGCGGGCGCGCGCCATCGGGTTGGAAAAATCGGTTTTCACTAATTCGAACGGCCTCCCTGACCCAGGCGAGAAAGTGACAACACGTGAGTTGGGGATGCTGGCGCGGCACATTATTCGGAACTATCCCGAATATTATCCGCTGTTCGGTCAGGCTGATTTCACCTGGAACAAAATTCGCCAACAAAATCGCAACCCGTTGCTAGGTGCAATGGCGGGTGCCGACGGTCTCAAGACCGGATTTACGAAAGAGGCCGGCTATGGGCTTGTCGGCTCAGCCGTACAAAATGGGCTCCGGCTGGTCGCGGTGGTGAATGGTGTGAATTCGGCAAAGGAGCGTGCCGACGAAGCCAAGAAGTTGCTGGAATGGGGATTCCGGAATTTCGAACAGCGGGTTCTATTCGCCGACGGGCAGACCATCGGCGCTGCCAAGGTCTATGGCGGCGCCAGCAGCCGCGTGTCATTGGCGGCGATGGGGGAGGTGCGGGTGATGCTGCCGAAGACCGGCGCCGACAAGCTGATGGCGCGAATTGTATACAATGGTCCGGTGCCAGCCCCGGTGGCAGAGGGGACCCCCATTGGCAACCTCAAGATATGGCGCAACGACAACCTGATCCTGACCACCCCATTGAAAGCCACTGAAAACGTCGGCAAAGGCAACATGCCGCAGCGCGCTTTCGATGCTGTGACTGAGATGATAATCGCGCTTTTCCGAGCCGGAGCCGAGCGAATATGATGATTGCGGGCGCCGCACGCGGGCGGTAATCGGAAAAGGCTGGGCTTTTTGCGCGGACATTTCATTACCTTTGAGGGCGGCGAAGGCAGCGGTAAATCGACTCACGCCGCCACGCTGGCGCAACGGTTGAAGTCACTCGGACTTGATGTCGTGCTCACGCGAGAGCCGGGCGGCTCGACCGGCGCGGAGATTATCCGGCACATTTTGCTGTCAGGTATCGCCAAGCCCCTCGGAGCCGAAACTGAGGCAATTCTTTTCGCTGCGGCCCGCGATGATCATGTGCGGAATACAATTCTACCCGCGTTGAACACCGGGAAGTGGGTGATCTGCGACCGCTTCATTGACTCAACACGGGTCTATCAGGGCACACTTGGTAACGTCGACCAGCGTCTGATCCGCAGCCTGGAGCGGGTTACTGTTGGTCCAGCGGTGCCGGAGCTCACGTTTATTCTCGATGTTCCCGCACAAATTGGGTTGGCGCGGGCCAAAAGCCGGCGCGGCAAGGACGTTGCCGACCGGTTTGAGGCTGAGTCATTGGAGTTTCACGAGAAACTTCGTCAAGCTTATCGCATCCTTGCCGCAGAGGAGCCGAAACGGTGCACTGTCATCGATGGGCGCGCGCCGCGCGATGTCGTATCGGATCGCATCTGGTCGACTGTCCAGGAGCGGTTTCGCCCTGAGCGGCTCGGTGTCGCGGAGACAATCACGCCGTGACCGCTGATGACAAAGATGAGCGTGACGGCAAGTTGCCGCGTGAGACGACCGCGCTATTTGGCCACAGCGAAGCGGAGCGCGCGCTACTCGACGCCTACAAAAGCGGCCGCATTGCTCATTCCTGGTTGATCGGCGGACCTCCCGGAATTGGCAAAGCCACGCTCGCTTATCGGCTCGCCCGGTTCGTCCTTGCACATCCCGATCCGCAGTCACCCGAAGTGCAAAATGCCGTTTCACTTGCGGTCGATCCCGAACACCCGACGGCACGTCGTATCTCCGCTCAAGCTCAAGGTGACCTTCTCGTTCTTGAACGCAGCATCAACGAGCAGACCGGCAAACTTTATACAGTGATCCGGGTCGACGATGTGCGGCGCACGGTATCGTTTTTCGGCTCGACGGCAGGCGAGGGCGGATGGCGTATCGCTATTGTCGATGCGGTCGATGACTTGCAGCGCGAAGGCGCAAATGCGTTGTTGAAAATCCTCGAAGAACCGCCAAAGCGATCCTTGCTTCTGCTCGTCAGCCACGCGCCAGGGCGGGAGTTGCCGACCATCCGGTCGCGCTGCCGGCGTCTGCTGTTACGGCCATTGGCAACTTCCGATGTTGTTAGCGCCTTGTCGGAATCCATGGACCGCGACGCTGACGAGCCGGACGTGCGGCAGGCGGCGGAGGCTGCTGAAGGAAGTGTTGGACGCGCGCTCGGTTTGCTCGACGGACCCGCATTGGCGCTTCGTCAGCGCGTCCTCGATCTGTTCGCACAATTGCCGGATCCCGATCCGCGGGCGTTACATGCGCTTGGCGAAGCGATCGGCGGCAGCGACCCGCGTACGCTCGACACCTTCATGGACATGGTCAACGGCTGGCTATCGGCAAAACTCGGTGAAAGCGCGCAGGCTAAGCCGCATATGGCCCGCGTGGCGGAGACATGGGAGAAGGTCAACCGCGCCGCGCGCGACGTTGAGACCTACAATCTCGAGCGTAAACCTTTGGTATTCGCGGTATTTGGCGCGTTGGCCGAGGCAGCGCGTCCCTGACCGGCCATTGCGTGGGCCACGTGGGCAGACCAGGGCCGGCGAGACACGCAGGGGTTCGCTTCGGCGATGCGTTATGATTGAATTTGCCGCACGTGCATCAAGTCACAATATCTGGCCGCGCAAGAACGGCCGAAATCCGGGGAGGGCGCCATGACCTACAGGACCAATCGTCGTCAATTCGTCGTCGGCTCGGCTGCTGCTGCCGGTGCCGCCGCGTTCCCAATGCCATCGATTGCGCAGAGCTCACCGCTCAAGATTGGCCTCCTTACCGTGAAGACCGGGCCGCTCGCTGCTGGCGGCGTTCATTTTGAAGAAGGCATCAGCTCGTTCCTCAAGGACAAAAACTTCACGCTATCGGGCCGCAAGGTCGAGTTGATCGTCGCAGACACTGGCGGCAACCCGGCTGGCGCCAAAACCAAAGCGCAGGAAGTCGTCGAACGCGACAAAGTCGACATTGTCCTCGGACCTTTCGCCGCTTTCGAACTGCTCGCCACCGTCGACTACCTCGCGCAAGCGAAAATGCCGACACTGGCATTTGCCGGCGCCGAAGACGTCACTCAACGCAAGGCCAACGCCTATCTCACCCGCACGTCCTACACCTCGGCGCAGTGCCTCTATCCGCTGGCCGACTACGTGCTCAATGAGATGAAGCTTAAACGCGCTGCCAGCATGGGTGACGATTTCGCGTTTGGCTACGAACAGGTGGGTGGTTTCCAACGTGTGCTTGAGGACCACGGTGGCCAGGTCGTGAAAAAACTATGGGCACCGCTCAACACGGCAGACTACGCACCGTATATCGCGCAAGTTCCGGAATGTGATGTTGTCTGCGAGGTGTTGGCCGGTTCTAACCCGTTAAAATTCACCAAGCAGGCGCGCGGGCTCGGGATGAAGCAGCCGCTGGTGGGCGGAGCCACCGTGGCCGATGATACGATCATCGGCGCGCATGACGAAAGCGCAGCCGGCCTGGTCAACACCAACCCCTATTCGCTTGATCGCGAGAGCGAAGCCAACAAGCGTTTCATCACCGCCATGAAAAAGAACTATGGCGATGACGTTCGTATTGGGCACTACGCCGCATGTTTCTATGCCAATGGCCAGATCATTGAGGCGGCATTGGCGAAGACCGGCGGCAAATCGGACAATCCGGACAACCTGGTCAAGGCGGTACGTGCTGTCACTCTCGCCGACACGCCGCGCGGTCCCATAAGCTTCGACAGCTACGGCAATGCGGTGGTCGATGTTTATGTCAGGCGAGCTGAAAAGCAGGGCGGCAAGATGGCCAACAAAACCATCAAGACCTATCACAAGGTCAGCCAGTTTTGGACCATGGACCCAAAGGCGTTTCTTGCCCAGCCGGTATTCTCGCGCGATTACCCGCCAATGAAAGGCTGAGGCGCGGTACCGGCCGCGCGCCTTCTCGCTTTATTCAGCTGGAAATGACAGCGTGTCGGGGCTGCGATCCTTCAGGAACTGATCGAGCCCCCAACGCTCGACTTGCGCAAACACGTCATTGAACTCTTCACGAGGCAACGCCGTGTTGACGAAGCGCTCACCACGGCCGAACTTGCTGAAATCCCACGGGTGATAGTTCTCGAACTCCGCCGGGATCGCGAGTTTCCACAACGGCAGATATTTCGGCAGGTCCGCCTCAAGCGCCAATTCGGCACGGTTGAGTGCACTCATATAGCCATGCACCACCTCCGGCGTGGCGCTGTCGGGTACCCACCACAATGTCTTGAAGCGATCCTCGATGATTTTGCGCAAACCCAGTTGTTCAGCCATAGCGATTTGCGGGGGCAGCAGGCTCGCCGCTTCAACCTCGCCATCAAGCAGCGCTTTCAGCCGCGCTCCGAAGCCACCCGTGTTGACGGTTTTGATGTGTTCGAGCGGCAGATATTTTTCCAGCCGGTAAGGCACATTGAAATGGCTGCCCGCGCGCATACCGACAGATATAGGGATGTCTTTCAGATCCTCGGGCTTTCGGATTTTTGAGTCTGGCCGCACGAAGATCGCCCACGGTAACTCGCCATAACCCTCGGTGACGACGCGGCCCATACCGGCGCTGGCGTTGCATATCGTGCCCCACACGCACGCGCCTTGGACGACATCCTGATTATCCTCGGTGTAGGGGCGATCTTGCGGCCGCTGAAAATATTCGAGGCCTTTCCAGCTCGATTGCGTGCCGCGGAATGTTTTCCAGTCAAATTCAACGTCCAGACCTTCCGCGGCGAAAAAGTCTTCCTGCATTGCGACGAAATCATTGAGGCCCATTCCTTTGGGCGCAACTTTGACCCGTTTCAGACTGGTGGCCATGGCGAAGTCCTCCCGGCATTGATCTTGGTTGATCAACGTTTACCACGATCGGTGCATCGCCTGCGAGCGGCCTGCCGGCGAAAACAGTCGCCCACTACGTTGGCCCACAAGCTTTGGCTGAGATGCGGGAGAAATATTGGGACCAATTTTAGCGAATTGCGGAACAAAATGTTGCCGAGCCCGCGGCTATCAGCGAGTTGATGAGTATCGCGAGCACGATAGCCGTCTCCGGTCTGAACGTCGCATCCCTGCGGTTGCAGGTTGCAGCGGACAATATCGCCAATTCGCTTTCGGATGGCCCGATGCCGGACGCGGCCAACGCCGCAGCTTTTCCCGCTGCTTACACGCCTTTGCGCGTCAACCAGACCGACGTCATTGGCGGCGGAACCAGAGCGACAGTAAGCCAGGTTTCTCCCGCGACTGTTTCAGCATTTGACCCGGCTGCGCCGTTCGCCGACAGCAATGGCATGGTGGCAAGCCCGAACGTCGATCTCGCCAATGAAATCGTCCAGCTCATGCTTGCTCGTTATAGTTATGCCGCCAACGCACAGGTTATACGTGCGGACGCACAGATGAGTGCGGCGCTGCTCAACATCACAGTCTGACCGGATTTCGTCTTTAGTGCCCGCGCGTGGGACGCGTCGGCAAATGGTGGAAATCGAGAATCTGTTGTGCCGTCGACTGACGCAGCCGCTGAAAAGCCGCCATTGCTTGATCGACGCCTGTCGCAGAACGCCTGTTCCGTTTAGCGGCGAGCAGCATAATGCTGCGAGTTGTTTCCCACGAGAGTCCGATTGCCTTGGCGATCACCAGCAGCGACTCCGCATGAGTATCTCGCATGTTCCGCTCGATTGCAGCTGTCGGCACATTCGACATCAATGACAACGCCGTTACCATCTCTTCAAATCGGCCGGTTGATGCGAATTCCTGGAGCTTGGCGGAGGTGAGCTGCCCAGCCTGTTGCAGCGATTCAACAAGCACCTGCGCGGCTGCGTAACTTAACGGTTGAGCGGCGGTCTCGGTTCTAATACGAGCGGCAACGTCGCCGACCGCGCGGTCGATGTCAGACGCCGTATGTCTGCGTTCGGTTTCCAGCTTTGTCCGCACTGTGTCCGAGGCAATTTCCAAAAGTTGTTCGAACAATTGCGGTGGCAGGTCCCGCCGTGCCCCGACGCAGCTTGTGAGCTGGTCATCGCCTCGCGAGCGTTTCACCAGCATTTCAAAGCCATTGCTGGAGAACTTTGCACCACCGTTTTTCGCGGTGCTCAATACGACCTGTTGATCACCGCGATCAACCAGAACATCGGTGAGCATCTCCGGCAGCACCTTTCGGCGTGAGATGGCGAGCAGATGCTCCTGATTCTTGGTGCGCGCGCACTCAATGAGCGTCTCGGTGTCGAGCCGCTCGGCCTGGCTGAGGACCGGGGAGGCAACCTCGATCACATCATCGCAGGCGAGCAAACGCAGGATCTTACGAGGAGCGATCGACACTGGCCCGAGCCTGATCGCAAGCAGCGCGCGCGAGGACTCTTCAATAGCCCCCGCGAGTTTGACGAAAACGTCATCGATCAGATCGATTTCTTCTTCGGAATATTGGTCGGAGCCAACGAGAAAAAGGTCGGTGAGATGGCGCAGCATGGCAGAGCGGCGCTGGTCCGTGCTGTGTGCAATCGAGCTGTCGAGCTCGTGGATAAGTTCGAGCGGAGCGCCCATGTGCCCTGAGAAACCGTTCTGGTTGGCCACGAAACTGGCAATTCTGCCGGCCGGTTAACGTCCGTTTAGATTGTACGGGATGTGGGATTAGCAATCCGTAAAGGCCAGCAAGATGTGCGGCGACTGCCGAAAAACCCGACAGCCTTTGGGGACTGTCGCCCTGCATTTAACCTGTTGAACGGGCTCGCTCGGTCGCCCGCACCCACACCGAGCGATATGTCCCGATTTCGGTGAAGCCGCCGTCGACGGGAAGATCGAGGCCGGTGAGGTACGCTGCCTCGTCGCTCGCGAGAAACATCACAGCGTGGGCAACATCTTCCAGGGTCGCACTGCGTTTGAGCGGGGTCATGTGCTCCATCGCTTCGACGAAGGCGTCAGATCCCGCGACCATCGCCGTGCGCAAGATGCTTGGATGCACGGCGTTTACCCGAATGCCCCAGTCGGCGTATTCCATGGCGGCGGCTTTGGTGAGGCCGCGTAAGCCCCATTTAGAGGCACTGTAAGCGGCCGCGAAATGGCCATTAATTCCGGCAGTCGAACCGATGTTTACGATGGCGCCGCCGCCGCTATCGCGGATGAGTGGTGCGGCTTCACGGGTTCCAAGAAATGGCCCGGTGAGATTGACGGCGAGCACGCGGTCCCAATCGACGCGGGTGGTTCTGGCCAGATCGACGCCGCGCAGGGGGATTCCCGCATTGTTGACCAATACATGGAGCGAGCCGAATTTTGTTTTGGCAAAGGCGATCGTCTCACGCCAATCGTGTTCGCTAGCGACATCAAGCTTTCGATATTCAGCCGTCCCACCCGCCGCGCGAATAGCGACGACAAGTTCGCTACCTTCCGAATCCAGCACGTCGGATACAATCACCCGCGCGCCCGCAGCCGCAAACATCTTTGCTTCAGCGGCGCCTTGCCCACGGCTGGCGCCAGTGATGAGAACGGTTTTATTGTTGAAGTTGTGTTGCACGATCATTCCCCGCGTTGAATCACAGGGGGAAGCTAGCATTTCGCCGCGCGCTTACGACAGGGAGGGGCGGCGGGCCTACTGTTTTGTAAGACTGCAATATTTTTGAATACCGCTGTCCCAACAACCCGTTTTCATGCACAGGGACTGCCGCGCGCCGCAATTGGTCACGCAAGTCGACAGCGTTGAACGATCAGGATCCTTTTTGCAGCCGGCAATGCAGAGCGTCTGTTGCCCGCTACATCGCATGGGGATGGCAAATGCGCTCTGAGAGCAGAGCAGACAGAGCCCCAATAGCGCGGCTACAACGGCGAGCAATGTATGTCGCGTGCAGTCAGTCCCGAGAGAATCAGCAGGTTTCATGTCAATGTTGTAAGAGCGCGGCCAGTCGGCGGCAACCGCGGCTCGTCGCTGAAATGGTCGGACTTGCCTCGCTTGCTCCAATCGCCTGTGATTGATACCTAGTCGCGGACTCGTCGTGGCCGGGCTATCCCGGCCATCCACGTCTTTGAGTGAACAAGTGAAATGCCGGCCAAGACCCCGTTTTACATCACGACCGCGATCTCTTACCCGAACGGCCCGCCGCATATTGGCCACGCGTATGAAGCGATCGCGACCGATGCCATTGCCCGCTTCATGCGGCTCGATGGCTATGACGTCTATTTTCTCACCGGCACTGACGAGCACGGCCAGAAGATGCAGCAGACCGCGGTCCGCGAGGGGTTAACCGCGCGGCAGCTGCGCGATCGCAACGTTCCGCTGTTCGAAGCAATGGTGAAGCGACTCCAGTGTTCGAATGATGACTTCATCCACACAACCGAAGAGCGTCATCACCGCGCTTCGAAAGCCATCTGGGAACGGATGGGAAAAACTGGTGACATTTACCTCGACAAATACGCCGGCTGGTACTCCGTACGCGACGAAGCCTATTACGCCGAGGACGAAACGCAGCTCAACGAGCACAAAGTCCGCATCGCAACCAAGACCGGCACGCCGGTCGAGTGGGTGGAGGAAGAGAGTTACTTCTTCAAACTATCGGCCTATCAGCAAAAACTGCTCAATCTCTACGAGCAAGTGCCCGATTTCGTTTTGCCAAAGGAGCGGCTGAACGAGGTTGCGAGTTTCGTACGCGGCGGCTTGCAGGATCTTTCGATATCGCGCACCACCTTCGACTGGGGCGTCAAGGTGCCCGGTAACGACAAGCACATCATGTATGTGTGGGTTGACGCGCTCACCAATTACATTACCGCTGTCGGCTTCCCCGACACTGACAATGAAAAGTTCAAGCGCTACTGGCCGGCCGCGCTGCACGTCATCGGCAAGGATATCGTACGCTTCCATGCGGTTTACTGGCCGGCGTTTCTGATGTCGGCCGGCGTCGCAGTTCCGAAGCATATCTTCTCGCACGGTTTTCTGTTCAACCGCGGAGAGAAGATGTCGAAGTCGGTCGGCAATGTGATCGACCCGTTCACCATGGCCGACACCTATGGGGTCGATCAATTCCGCTATTTTTTCCTGCGCGAGGTGCCGTTCGGACAGGACGGGAATTACAGCCATGAGGCGATAGTCAACCGCATCAATGCGGATCTCGCCAACGACCTTGGCAATCTTGCACAACGCTCGTTGTCGATGATCGGCAAGGCGTTCGGTGGAAAGTTACCGGAGCCGGGGACGTTCAGCGAAACAGACAGGACCATTCTTGAAGCCGCAGACGGCATGATCGGCACCGCGCGAACTCACATGAAAACACAGCAGCTGCACCAGGTGCTTAATTGCGTCTGGGCCGTGGTGGCGGATGCAAACCGCTACTTCGCGTCCGAGGCGCCTTGGGCTCTGGCGAAAACTGATCCGAAACGGCAGGGGACCGTCCTCTACGTAACGGCCGAGGTGTTGCGGCAAGTTGCCATCCTCGCACAACCGTTTGTGCCAAGCTCTGCTGCACGATTACTCGATCTTCTGGGTATTCCATCCGAGCAACGGAGCTTCACCGAGCTTATGCCAGCATCGAGGATCAAGGCGGACGTCACATTACCGCCGCCTACCGGGGTATTTCCCCGCTATGTGGAAGCGGAGGACAAGGCCTGATTGTCTGGTCGATAGCCGCAATTGGCCCAAAGCGGCCGAGCGGCCAATTGCGCTCCGGTCGCAATGTTCGCGTCAACGAAGGCGGAACGAATTGCTATTGATAGCCACGAGGGGCTGGAGATAGCATTCAGACTTAGACATTTAGAGACCGCTTATTATGGTGTCAGCGCTTATATGGTTCGTGAATGTCGTCCTGGGCGACGAATTCGTCTTAATGTGCGGTATGTTTTTCTTTGTCGGTCTTTTAGAATATTGTTTTCCAGCAAAGAAAATCCCTCGCCGACACTACGCGTTTAATCTCGGCTATGCTTTTCTGAATATTTTCATCGTCAGTACGATCACGCCTGTTCTTTCTGCGGCCGCAGCCTACGCAATTCAGAATATTGGCTTCGGATTTATCGATCTTCGCGCTTTAGGCTTCGGGGCAGTGAGCGGCAGCCTGTTTGCGGTATTGATTGGCACATTTATTTGGGACTTCTTTCAATATTGGCAACACCGGCTCGAGCATCGCAGTAAATTCTTCTGGCAGATGCATCTTCTTCATCATTGCGACGAGCACATGAATGTAACGACAGCGTCTCGGCACCACATATTTGAAAATTTCCTGGCGCCCGTATTCGTTACAGTCCCCACGGCCATCTTGTTCCAGGTGCCCCCTGTTACAATCGCAACGCTATCGCTGATCCCATATGCATGGCTCTATCTATCGCATGCCAATATCAATCTTGGCTTCGG
The DNA here is from genome assembly GCA_963810585.1 of uncultured Alphaproteobacteria bacterium. Classification (GTDB taxonomy): domain Bacteria; phylum Pseudomonadota; class Alphaproteobacteria; order Rhizobiales; family Xanthobacteraceae; genus Pseudolabrys. The sequence goes on along the minus strand of CAWENV010000004.1, from coordinate 386,491 downwards.
CCCATTTTGGTGGCTGCTGGTCAGCCCGAACTACCACAGAGTTCATCACTCCCTCACGGCAGAGCACATCGACAAAAATTTTGCCAACTGGTTTCCCATCTGGGACATCATTTTTGGCACAGCTTGTATCCCGCAATGGCGCGAATGCCCGTCGACCGGAGTTGCAGGTGTGTGTGTACAAACGCTGCCACAAGCCTTTCTGCTGCCGTTCAAAGGTTGGTCGGGAATGGTCTCGCGGCGGGTTGCCGGCTCACCACCGCAGCATCCTATGGCAGCCGGCGATGCAGACGGCAGCATTGTCGTAGAAACGACGCCACATGCCTGAGATACGCATTATTGATTTCAACATCTTTGAGACGCGGCTTGACAGCTGCTGCAATCTGCCTGTGTATTTAAAAGGCAGTTATCCTGCGTCGTTTTCGGTTTTTGGGGGCTCCAATGACAATTAAAGCGGTTGCAATGGCGCTTGCCTTGTCGGCTGCAATGATCACGCCGGCGCTGTGCGGCGTGGCACCAGCACCACTACCGCCACCGCCAACGGGATCGTCGGGGCCAGGGCCAGGGCCTTGGATTGTCGGCGGCACAATGGTTTCGGCGCTGAGTTTGATGGTCTGCGCCCATGTGGCCTGCAAAAACACCCATAAGGAAATGTCGAACGAACAGGCGATGTGGGCCGCGACACTTCCATTCAGCTGTTTGTTTTGGAATCCCACCCCCGGAAAAACCGGACCGAACTGCGCTGGCAGACCAAAGCCGTAAGAATTAGCCACGAGCAGGGTGTGTCAGGCGCATCCTCGTCGATGCGCCCTGTTCCTCGGCCATCGTGGTGCGGACGCCGTTTTATGTCCGCTTGTGGCACTTAATCGGAATTCCCAGCACCCTCCCGCGCGTTCGCTTTCGGGGGCAGAGCGAGCGCAACTCTGCAAAAGAGCCGGATTTCTCCCCGCGTGCTGGGCTACCCTACCAACGCGCAGAACGGCTTTCCACGATTTTCAAATTGACGTTCAGTGGGTACCTAGTAAGTACCTATTGGCCTATGGCCACAGCGAACGATAGAAATCGTACGTAAAACCAGTACGTTAGGAATGCAATTGATGCTGGTCGACAGCCATTGCCATCTCGATTTTCCAGATTTTGCTGCCGAGCTCGATGCCGTCGTTTTGCGTGCGCGCGCGGCCGGAATAGGCCGGATTGTCACAATTTCAACGCGGGTTAAGAAACACGCGCAGGTGCTTGCAATTACTGAAAAATATCAGGATGTCTTTTGTTCGGTTGGCACCCATCCGCACAATGCCGCCGAAGAACCTGATGTAGACGCAAAGACCCTGGTAGGGCTGGCGAAACATCCGAAAATCGTCGCGATTGGCGAGGCTGGGCTCGACTATCACTACGACAACAGCCCGCGTGAGGCGCAAGCCGCAAGTTTTCGCCAGCACATCGCTGCGGCACGCGAGACGGGATTGCCGCTTGTTATCCACTCGCGCGATTGCGATGCCGACATGACAAAAATTCTGCGCGAAGAAAGCGGGAAGGGCACCTTCCCCGCGGTGCTGCATTGTTTCACCGGAGGGCACGACCTCGCCTTCGCGGCGATCGAACTGGGACACTACGTCTCTTTCACCGGCATCCTGACTTTCAAGCGCTCCGATGATCTACGCTCGATCGCCGCAGCGTTGCCGGCTGACCGGATTCTGGTGGAGACAAACTCGCCCTATCTTGCGCCGCTACCGTACCGCGGAAAACGCAACGAGCCGGCCTATGTGGTCGAAACTGCTAAAGTTTTAGGTGATGCACGCGGCGTAACCGCTGATGATATTGCGCGACAAACTACAGAGAATTTTTTTCGGCTGTTTAACAAGGTGCCGCGCGCGCAGGCCGACGCTGCATGAGTTTAACGTTCACCATTCTCGGTTGTGGTTCGTCTATGGGTGTGCCGCGCGTGGCGCTCGGCTGGGGTGCGTGCGATCCGAATAATCCAAAAAACCGGCGCCGGCGCTGTTCGCTTTTGGTTGAGCGCACGAACGCGCAAGGCCGCCGGACCCGCGTTCTGGTCGATTGTTCACCCGATCTTCGCATGCAGCTTTTGGACGCCAAGGTCGACTGGGTCGACGGGGTCGTTATCACGCATGAGCATGCCGATCACACGCACGGCATTGATGACCTGCGGCCGCTGTTCGTGCACATGCGACGGCCGGTCGATGTCTACATGGATGACGAGACCTCGCGCGCGATGCTCGCCCGCTTCCGCTATTGTTTCTTGACCCCACCAGGAAGCGAATATCCGCCGATTGCCAGCTATAAGCCTCTGGTGGCGGGACAACCGATTGCGATCGAGGGGCAGGGTGGATCAATCGAAGCCCTGCCGGTCCTGCAAGACCACGGCGATATCGCGTCGCTCGGCTTCCGTTTCGGTAACGTCGCCTACTCCGCTGACATCAAAAAACTTCCGGCTGACAGCGTAACTGCGCTTGCCGGGCTCGATATCTGGATCGTCGATGCGCTCCGCAAAAGTCCGCACCCGAGCCATTTCAATCTTGATGAGGCTCTGGACTGGATCGCACGCATCAAACCCAAGCGGGCCATCCTGACCAATCTCCACACCGATATGGACTACGCCACGCTCTGTGCGCAGCTGCCGCCGACCGTCGAGCCGGCTTACGACGGGATGAGCTTTGTAAGCGCCTAATGTTTTGAAGCTCGCTCGTGAAGCATCTCTTTGAATTACATCGACTTTTATCTATTCAATGCGAGGCTTTCCTGGTCTTACAGTACAATAGCCATATCAGATATATTCCATAATATGTCTTATGCGAATCCCGGATATGCGGTCGCCGGCGCAGGCTGCCTTTGCTACGGTCTCGGCATCTGCATCCAAACATCAGCTCAAGCCCGCGCCAGTGAAGCCTTCCCGCGACATTTCCCGCTTGATCGAGATCATGGCCGCCCTGCGTACGCCCGGTAGCGGCTGCCCGTGGGATCTTGAGCAGAGTTTTCGGACCATCGCGCCCTATACACTCGAAGAGGCCTACGAGGTCGCCGATGCTATCGCGCGTGATGATCTGGTTGGCCTCAAAGACGAACTCGGCGACCTTCTGTTGCAGGTCGTTTTCCACGCGCGGATGGCGCAGGAGCAAGGCGCCTTCGATTTCGCCGAGGTGGTCGAGAGCATTACCGCCAAACTGATCCGTCGGCATCCACATGTGTTTGCCGGTGCCGATGGCAAGACGGCCAAGGCCGTCGAAGGCCTTTGGGAGCGGATCAAAGCCGAGGAAAAAGCAGAACGCGGCGAGGCGGCAATAGGCGGAGCGCTGTCCGGGGTGCCGGCGGCCCTGCCCGCATTAACCCGCGCTTTAAAACTTCAGACCAAAGCTGGGCGAGTCGGCTTCGATTGGAACGACCCCCGTGCCGTCCTCGCCAAGATCCGCGAGGAAGCAGACGAGATCGAGGCCGAACTTGACCGCGGCGATCAGGGCCGAATGGCCGAGGAAGTCGGCGATTTGCTGTTCGCGGTGGTTAATCTCGCGCGGCATCTGCACGCCGATCCCGAAGGTGTCTTGCGCCAAACCAATCTCAAATTCGAGCGCCGTTTTAGCTCAATCGAACGCGCATTGACCGCGCGTGGCAAAAAGCCCCAAGACGCAACTTTGGCGGAGATGGATGTGCTCTGGGACGAAGCGAAGGCGGCCGAGAAGGCCGCCTCCGCAAAGATTTGATCACATTCGCTAGGCGGCCGCGCGTCGGGCTCCCGCTGGCGCGGAACCTGTCCGCGCCCTTTTGTCTTTCATTGCCATCGCGCACGCAGCGCTCACCAGTGCGGCAAATATTACGTAAGCGCACAGATACCAGGGCTGCGTGCCATTTGCCGCAATCAGATAAGTAGCAATGATCGGGGTGATGCCGCTCGCAAAGATTCCCGAGAATTGATAGACGAACGAGATGCCGGTGTAGCGCACGCGAGCGTCGAACAGGTCACAAAACAGTGCGGCTTCCGGGCCGTAGACCATCGCGTAGATGATCCCGAACGGTATGATGATCGACGCGAAGATCGCAACGACGTTGCCACTGCTCATCGCCCAGAATGCCGGATAGGTAGAAATCGCCAGCAGGATTGAGCCGATCGCGTAAGTCTTGCCCCTTCCCCATTTGTCGGAAAGATGCCCGAAGAATGGGATGAAAAAAATCATCACGAATGCCGAGCTACACACCGCCCACAGAGCTGTCGTGCGCGACAAATGCAACGTGTTGACGATGTAAGAGATGCTGAACACGGCAAACACATTGAAGAACACACCGTCGATATAGCGTGCGCCCATACCGAGCAGCACATTGCGCGGGTATTCCCGGATCATGTTGACGAACGGGATCGCCACCTCCTGCCCGCGCGCTTTCACCTTTGTGAATTCCGGCGTCTCCATGATGCGCAGGCGGATATAGAGGCCAACGACCACCAGGATGAAGCTGGCGATAAATCCAACGCGCCAACCCCACGCAAGAAACTGCTGTTCGGGCAGACTGGACGCGATAGCGACAACACCAGCCGACAGACAAAGGCCGATCGATAGACCGATCTGCGGCAAGCTCGCGAACAGTCCGCGCTTGTCCTCGTCTGCATATTCATAGGTCATCAGCACAGCGCCGCCCCATTCGCCGCCAAGTCCGATGCCCTGCAATATGCGTAACACCAGAAGAGTGATCGGCGCCGCTATCCCAATTTGCTGATAGCTCGGCAACAAGCCGATCAATACGGTCGCGACGCCCATGATCATCAACGTGAGAATGAGCATGCTCTTGCGGCCGATACGGTCACCGAAGTGCCCGAAGATCACTCCGCCGAGCGGCCTTGCCACGAATCCAATTGCAAAGGTCGTGTAGGCAAGCAGGATCGAAATCAGCGGGTCCTGCACAGGAAAGAAGAGCTTGTTGAAGACGATGCCGGCGACTGTGCCGTACAGGAAAAAGTCGTACCACTCGATCGTGGCGCCGATCAGACTGGCGACGACGACGCGCCTGAGATCGCGATCTGATGTTGTCGCGTTTGCCATTGTCTCCCTAAGCCCCCTTTTTGTCCGGATTTTTAACTTGGCGGTTTGCTCTCCGTCGTTCCCGGATATTTGTGTTTCACCAACTCCGCGTTTTTAGGATCAGCCCGCACGCTGATCGCCATACGTCCATCTTCCCGCATCTCCCGCGACAACACTTCCGAATGGCGATAGAGCCAACTCAAACCGGCTCCATCGGAAGGATCGATTGATAATTCCAGAGTCCGCCGCTTTTCACCGAGTCGGTTTTCAATTGCGACGAGCAGCCGTTCAATCCCTTCCCCATTCAATGCTGACACAAGAAGTGGCTGGCGTCGATCTTGTTGCCGCTCGGCCAGGTTGAAAACGCGCGCGCGCGCATCTGAATCCAGTTGATCAACCTTGTTCCAGACTTCAACCAGGCGTGGATCGCTCGCTTCAATGCCAAGTTCGGCGAGTACTTTTCCCACGTCGTGAGATTGCGCATCCGAATCTTCGTGTGACACATCTCGTACATGCAAAATTACGTCGGCCTCGATGACTTCTTCCAGGGTTGCACGAAATGCCGCGACCAGCATGGTTGGGAGATCCGAGATGAACCCGACTGTGTCCGAGAGAATAATTCTGGCTCCGTGCGGCAGCTCGACCGCACGAAGTGTTGGATCGAGTGTCGCGAAGAGCATATCCGCTGACAGTACGGTTGCCGTTGTCATGCGATTGAAGAGCGTCGATTTTCCGGCATTGGTGTAACCGACGAGCGCTACAATCGGATAAGGTACGCGCTTGCGGCTATCACGATGCAGTTTGCGTGTGCGCTTGACCTTTTCGAGTTCGCCTTCGATACGCGCGATCCGCTCCTCGATCATGCGTCTATCCGCCTCGATCTGGGTCTCGCCCGGCCCGCCAAGAAATCCGAATCCGCCGCGCTGCCGCTCAAGATGCGTCCATGACCGCACCAGCCGACTTTTTTGGTAGGTGAGATGTGCCAGCTCGACTTGGAGCGCGCCTTCACGGGTGCGCGCGCGTCGTCCGAAGATTTCTAAAATCAGACCTGTGCGGTCGATAACTTTCGTGTTCCACGCTTTTTCAAGATTGCGCTGCTGGACCGCTGAAACCGGGCAATCCATAACCACAACGGTCGCCGACAAGCTTTTTGCCAAGCCCGCGATCTCGTCGACTTTGCCTTTTCCGATGTAGGTAGCGGGCCGAATATTGTTGAGTGTGACGAGTCCTGCCTGAACTATTGTCAGCTTGATCGCGCTGGCGAGCCCGACTGCTTCGGCAAGGCGGGCTTCCGGCGTACGCAATCCGGTGTGTGGGCGTGCGACGCCTTTGCGCGATGGATTTTTGATCCACGGCTCGATAACGATCGCACGGCCGGTCCCTGCGCCCGTTGTCGTTGGGCTCAGGAGATCGGCGCGTTGGTCACGACGGCGTAATTCCAACTAGACCTTATCCCCGGCCGGCGGCTCCTCAGCTCCTTCAAAGAGCTGAATTGGGTGCCCCGGCATGATGGTCGAGATCGCGTGTTTATAGACGAGTTGGGAATGCCCATCCCGTCGCAAAAGCACACAAAAATTATCGAACCAGGTCACCACGCCCTGCAATTTAACCCCGTTCACCAGAAAAATGGTGAGCGGTATTTTGCTTTTGCGAACATGATTGAGAAAAGTGTCTTGCAGATTTTGCGCACGATCGGCTGCCATTGCCGGTTTCCATTTTTTGCTCGCGTCTAGCGCGCGAGAGCTTCTTTGCCCGAGACCTTCCGCATGCGAGTTCCGAGAGCATGCGCCATTTTGCCCCACGCAAAACGGTGCGAGGCCCGAGAGGACGCCATTAGATGGCAGGTACCCTTCCGGCGCAAGTATAAGTTCACTTGAACCGCGTTAAAGCGCTGAAATAAATCGCTTTTTGCTGCATTTTCGGCGGGCCGCAGCGTCGCTTTGGCAACTGCCTGGAGCGGGAAGTTATCCCTATTTGCTGATCTCGGCGTGGCGGTGGTAGTCACGGCGCAGTGCACTCGCGATCAGTCCTGGCGCGCCATTGCCGACCGGGCGCCCATCGATACTCACGACCGGCAACACGATCTGGCTTGCCGAAGTGATGAAAGCCTCCCGCGCCGCGTAAGCCTCCTCGAGGGTAAAAATTCTTTCTTCAAAAGAGAGTCCTTGCGCCTTGATCACATCTATTACGACAGAACGCGTGATACCCGGCAGGATGTCATGGCCGAGCGGATGAGTGATGAGTTTTCCGTCACGGCTGATGATCCAGGCATTTGATGACGCACCTTCAGTCACACGGCCCTGCGCATCGACAAGCCAGGCTTCTCGCGCGCCCTGCTCACGCGCGGCCTGTTTGGCCAATACGTTCGGCAACAGTGCCACCGACTTGATGTCGACGCGCTGCCAGCGAATGTCGGGCACCGTGACGACCGCAATACCTTCCGCCGCCATTTGCTCAAGACGTTCCGGATCGTTGCTGCGTGCGGTTACAACCAACGACGGACGAGTACCAGCAGCCGGGAATGGAAAATCCCTTTTTGCAACGCCCCGTGTTACCTGAACATAGACAATACCGTTGTGAACGCGGTTGCGCCGGATCGTTTCACGCAATACGACCCCCAACGCAGCGGGTGACATCGGACGCGCGATGCGTAGTTCGCCAAGCGAACGGTCGAGACGCGCCATGTGCCGGCGCTCGTCGATCATCCGGCCTCCCCTCACCTCGCAGACCTCGTACACGCCGTCGGCGAATTGATACCCACGGTCCTCGACGGCAACCTTGGCATCGGTTCGGGGCAAGTATCGGCCGTTGACGTAGGCGATGCGCGACATGAATTGCTAATCGATCCCAAGCGCCTTGAGCTTGCGATGGAGCGCTGAGCGCTCCATGCCGACGAATTCGGCTGTCCGGGAAATATTGCCGCCGAAGCGGCTGATTTGCGCCACCAGATACTCCCGCTCGAACACCTCGCGGGCATCGCGCAACGGCAGACCCATCAGATGTTCTCCGCCATTGCCGTTCGGCATGCTCGGCACCATTGAGCCAACATCCGGCGGCAGCATGCTGGCATTCATCACAGCGTCCGGATCGCCGCCGGCAAGGATCATCAATCGCTCGATGTTATTGCGAAGCTGGCGCACATTGCCTGGCCAATTATGCGATTGCAGGACAGCCATGGCGTCTTCGCCGATGCGGCGTTTGGGCAAACCCGTCGCCAGGGAGATCTGGTCCATAAAATAGTCGACGAGATCGGGCACATCCTCGCGACGCTCCGCCAGAGGTGGCACGCGTATCGGCACCACAGCAAGGCGATGGTAAAGATCCTCTCGAAATCGTCCCTCAGCAATCAACGATTCGAGATTGCGTGCGGTCGACGAAACGATGCGCACATCAACTGCAATCTTGGTACTGCCTCCGACGCGCTGGAACGTCTGGTCGACGAGAACACGTAGAATCTTGTTCTGCGTCTCGCGCGGCAAATCTGCAATGTCGTCGATAAACAATGTGCCGCCATGTGCCTCTTCGAGCGCGCCGGCCTTGCGGCCCTCAGTGCCGTTGGATTGATCAACGCCGAATAATTCAATTTCCATACGTTCTGGCGTGATCGCGGCTGCGTTAATGACCACGAAGGGCCCGTTCGCCCGAGCCGACATCTGGTGAAGGGTACGCGCCGCAAGTTCTTTGCCCGCTCCTGAGGGTCCGACAACAAGCACGCGACTATTGGTCGGCGCCACGCGCTCGATCGCTTGACGCAACTGGCCGACGACGGCGGAGCGGCCGATCAGGGTCGACAGAACCGGCGCCATCTGCTTGAGCTGCTTGACTTCGCGCTTGAGCCGCGAATTTTCCAAAGCGCGATCGGCAACCAGCACCAGCCGGTCAGCCTTGAACGGCTTTTCAATGAAATCGTAAGCCCCGTGTTTAATCGCGGCGACCGCGGTTTCGATATTGCCGTGGCCGGATATCATTACGACCGGAAGTTCGGGATGCTCCTGCTTGGCGGCTTCCAGTAATTGCAAGCCGTCGAGCTTGCTCCCTTGCAGCCAAATATCGAGAAAGACGAGGTTCGGCCGGCGTGTTGCTATCGCTGCAAGGGCGTCATCGCTATTGCGCGCTGTACGGGTGCTGTAGCCCTCGTCCTGAAGGATACCCGCCACGAGATCTCGAATATCGGCCTCATCATCAACGATCAGAATTTCAGCGGTCATCGTTTAACTCGCTCGTCATCTTCTGCTTTTCGGACCCGGCCGGCTCCGTTTTGCCAGCTGCCGCAAAGCGAACGCGCACCCACGCACCCCTTTGACCCGGAATTTTCTCCGCTGCATCACGTAGTTCAATGCTGCCGCCATGCTCCTCGACAATGCGCCCAACAATCGCCAGGCCGAGCCCGGTGCCTTTTTCGCGGGTCGTGACATAAGGCTCAAGCAGCCGGCTGCGGTTTGCTTTCGGCAGGCCAATGCCGTTGTCCACGACGTCGATCACAATGTCGTCGCCGTCACGCGCCGCATAGACGCCGATTTCGCCTTTGCCAAGTTCACCTGGAGGAACGGCCGCAATCGCTTCGGTGGCATTTTTGATGATGTTGGTAAGCGCCTGCGAAACTAACCGCCGGTCAAATCGGGCCGGCATCGGGTCTTCAGCTATTTCGACGTGTATATTGATCTCAGAATTGCCGACGCGCATCAGGAATGCTGTCTGACGTACGGCATCCGCAACATCTTCGGCACCGATGACAGGCTTCGGCATGCGCGCGAAGTGTGAGAACTCGTCAACCATCCGTCTAATATCGTCGACCTGGCGGACGATCGTATCCGTGCATTGCTCGAATACATCACGATCTTCAACAATCATTTTTCCGTATTTGCGACGGAGTCGTTCTGCCGACAATTGAATGGGTGTGAGCGGGTTCTTGATTTCGTGCGCGATACGGCGCGCCACGTCCGCCCAAGCAGAGGTGCGCTGTGCCGTCACCAGTTCAGTGATGTCATCGAGTGTCACAACGTAACCTCGGTCGGAATCTCCGGATTGTTCGGTGGTAACGCGCACGGATAAATTGCGCTCGCGGCCGTTGCGGCTAACCGTAATCTGATCTTGCGTATGCGCGCCTGATTGAGCTTCCGTCATAATTTCGGAAAGTTCGGGCAGCACTTCGATCAACGGCCGCCCCAGCATTTCACTTTCCGTGCGGCCAATCAGCTTTTCGGCCGAGCGATTAAGGATGCTCACAGCACCGTTTCCGTCGACGCCAATAACCCCGGCGCTGGCACCGGCAAGAACGGCCTCGGTAAAACGCCGGCGGCTATCGATGAGATCCCGCGCATGCATGATGTCGTCGCGCTGTGTTCGCAATTCCTGCGTCATGCGATTGAATGTTTCGCCAAGATGCGCAAGGTCGCCTTCCGACTGGCGGACTGGCACGCGCACATAAAGATTTCCGGTGGATACCGCATTGGCGGCGCCTATCAGCCGCCGAATGGGCGCAACAAGGCGGTTGGCAAAATTCAATCCAAGCCAAACCGCGGACAGAAGCACGATGAGTGCGATTACGGTATACATCAATGCAAACGCGACCTGCACACCGACGCGACGCTGCTCGAGTGATGCGTATTCGCTGGCGCTTGCCTGCGTTGCCTGTAATTGCGGTACGACTCGCGGATCCAGCAGTCGAGTCAGGTAGAGATAGCTATTTTCGTATTGGTCTAGCTTGATGATAGCCGCGACGTAATTGGTGTCTGGCAATAGAACGATCTGCGGCTCTTTGTCAGTGATGTGAGCGAGTGCGTCGCGTGGCGGCAACGCAAACGTCTGACTAATGTTGACGTCGGCCCGGGCGATAACTTTGAGATCTTTATCAAGCACGATCGCGGCCGCCAGGCCGCGGACTGCAGATTGAAACGTGAGATACTGCCGAAGCTTCTCAGGGTCCTGATCGAAAGTCGTTTTGCTGCGGGCGATTTCGTAGGCCATCAGCATGATATCGGAGCGTGTAATCTGGGCGTGATCGCGTAAATAAGCCTCCGCCACAATCAAGGAATTCTCGATCGCCGATCGCGTACGCGTAGAAAACAGCCGATCAAGTCCGCGATCAAGGGTAACGCTCGCAACAATTGCCACCATGATCGCCGGCGCCGCAGCGATGATAGAAAACAGACCGACGATGTTTATGTGCAGTCGGGCGGCAGCGCGGCCACTGCGACGTGCCTGCACCACCTGCCAAACTTCCCGCACGATGATCGTGAGCAACAAAATGATGGTCGCTGCGTTTGCGAGCAGCAGCGTGACCACCACGTAATGTGTTGGCGAAATCGGGGTTAGGTCGGCGAGAACGACAAACGTGAGGAAGGCCGACAGCAGGGCGAGCCCGACCGCGATTGGACCAAGGATGCGCGGCTCTCCCCCTCTCGCGGGCTTGCCGGCGAGCGCGGTTTCAGCGGTGGCGGCCTGTTCTACGCTCATAGACCTCTGGCGGCTGAATGTGGGACCGAACGGCCCCTAAACGGAGCAGTGCGCAAAAAGGGGTTCAGCACCCTCCTCGGCACTGATGCTTTTATACAACAATGTTGCCGAATTACGACAATTCCGCGGCGCAAAAATCGGGGATTACGCTAAAGGCGGAATCAGCTACCGCGAAATACCTGAATATCGAGGTCGCGGATTTTCTTTCGCAGAGTATTGCGGTTAAGGCCCAACAGATCCGCGGCTCGTATTTGATTGCCGCGTGTCGCGGCCAAAGCGGCCGTTAGCAGTGGATATTCCACTTCTCTCAAAATGCGGTGATACAGCCCTGCAGGCGGCAAGGTGTCGTCAAATCCAGAAAAGTAATTTGCAAGGTGCCGCTCTACGGCACCGCTGAGGTTTTCATCGCCGCGTGGTTCATCACTGCCAACTGGAAATGCCGGCTGCGCCAATTCCGCGTCGATGACCGCGGCGCTGATGGTCTCCTGAGGGTAGAGCGCGGCCAAGCGGCGGCCTAAATTTTCCAGTTCGCGCACATTGCCTGGCCAGCGGTGGCGCTTGAGGCGCTCAAGTGCTGCCTGATCCATCTGTTTCGGCGGCAAGCCTTCTCGCTGGGCTTGCGCAAAGAAGTGTCTAATGAGATCGGGAACGTCTTCGGTGCGCTCGCGCAGTGGCGGTAGTCGCAATGGAACGACGTTAAGCCGGAAGAACAAATCTTCCCGGAAAAGACCCTGCTGGATCTGCAACCGAAGATCCTTGTTCGTCGCAGCGACGATACGCACATCACTTTTGATCGGCGTCCGCCCGCCAACAGTTGTATATTCGCCCTGCTGCAGTACGCGTAACAGCCGCGTCTGGGCCTCCATCGGCATATCGCCAATCTCATCCAGGAAAAGCGTGCCGCCTTCTGCTTGTTCGAAACGTCCCGAACTGCGCGTGTTGGCGCCGGTGAAAGCACCCTTCTCATGGCCAAACAATTCAGATTCGATCAGGTCGCGTGGAATAGCCGCCATGTTGATAGCGACAAATGCACCAGCGCGCCTTTTGCCGTAGTCGTGCAGCGCGCGTGCCACCAATTCTTTGCCTGTACCGGACTCGCCGGAAATCATCACAGTCAAATCCGTCTGCATAAGACGGGCTAACACGCGGTAGATTTCTTGCATTGCCGGTGAGCGCCCGACCAGCGGAATTCCTTCGAAATCTTCGTTCTTGGCGGGCGTGGGCCGCGGCTCTTTCGGCTCCGACAGGGCCCGTCCGACTATGGCGATAAGCTCCTTCAGGTCGAACGGCTTCGGCAGGTACTCGTAGGCACCGCGCTCAGAAGCGCGAATTGCAGTCATGAACGTATTCTGCGCGCTCATCACCACAATCGGCAGGTCGGGGCGCGCTTTGCGGATACGCGGAATCAGATCGAAGGCGTTCTCGTCAGGCATTACAACATCGGTAATCACCAGATCGCCGTCACCCTGCGTAATCCACCGCCACAACGTTGCGGCATTGCCGGTCGATCGAACTTCGTAGCCCGCACGCGAAAGAGCCTGATTGAGGACGGTGCGGATCGCTGCATCGTCATCGGCAACTAAAATGCTTCCCGTTGGCATGTCTTATCTCACGGGCTTTGAACGGGCGGCGCGTCATCTGTGACGTCGTCACCAGTATATATGGGCATGAGCACGCGGAAGATCGTCCGTCGCGATTGCGATTCACATTCTATGATGCCTCCGTGGTCGCCCACGATCTTTGCCACTAATGCAAGACCGAGCCCGCTGCCGCTTTGCTTCGTGGTGACAAAAGGATCGAATAAATGCGGCATCAAGTCTTCGGGAACACCCGGCCCATTATCCTTGACGCAAAATTCAAGCGGTAACGATACGCGTGCCTTGCTACCCGGCACGGACAATCTCACTCCTGGGCGGAAAGCGGTGGTGAGCTGAATTTCACCATCGATCGCAGCTTCACCGATAGACTCGGCCGCATTCTTCAACAGGTTGAGAAACACCTGAACGAGCTGGTCGCGGTTGGCCAGAACCGGAGGCAGCGATGGATCGTATTCCTCAGTGAACTTGATGTGACGTCCAAAGCCTGATTGCGCCAGACGCTTCACATGATCCAGCACCACGTGAATATTGACCGGTTCACGGTCGATCGGCCGCTCATCTGCGAATACTTCCATACGGTCGACCAGCTTTACGATGCGGTCGGTCTCGTCGCAGATCAATTTGGTAAGCGGACGATCGTCGTCGCTCGCGGATTGTTCGAGCAATTGCGCGGCGCCGCGAATGCCGGATAGCGGGTTTTTAATTTCGTGTGCGAGCATGGCAGCCAAAGCGACCACCGAACGTGCTGCTCCGCGATGGGTAAGCTGTCGGTCCATTTTGTCGGCGATGGTGCGCTCTTGCAGCATCACTACGACGTGTTCAGGATATTCCGACAGTGGCCCAACATAAAGATCGACTAATCTCTCGCCGGGATTGCGCGGGGTTGCGAGATCGACCTTGTACTCATTAACGGCCGCACCACGATGACGCACCTGCTCTACCAGCGTCAGCAAGGGTGAGCCGAACGGCACCAGTTCGCGAAGCATGTGCCGGCGCAACATAGCGGTCGAAGCTTCAAAGAATTGTTCGGCGGCAACATTGGCGTCTGCAATCTTGCCGTCTGGCGCCACCATGATCACCGGATGCGGCAGCGCATGTAGCATTGCGTCGGCCGGTGTGTTGACGATTGCCGAGACCGCATGGGCGCGCGTCATGCGGCGGCCCTCAGTGCGAAATCGTCATAGGCTTCGGCGAGGAGACGGCGCGCGTGCGATGGCTGTTCAGCGGTCAGCACCCGACTACGATGGCTCTTAAGAAGCTCGGCCGATGCCCCGGTGGTTGCCGCTGCAGAGTCGAGAGCCCAACCGAGATGTTTGCGAGCGTGGCGGCGGCCGATCGCGAGGCCGTGATGATCGAGCATCTCTTCATAGAGTGCATCGATCAACTTGAATTGCTCGCTCAACGGTGGTGCGTGTTCGGGAACGCCGGTTGCGAGAAAACGCGCGACGTGCCCTGGGAGCCATGGGCGACCTTGCACAGCGCGGCCAATCATAATTGCGTCGGCGCCGGACGTTGCCAACGCATCCATCGCATCCTCAAAGGAATGAATATCGCCATTGACGACAACGGGGATCGAAACTGCTGCCTTAACCGCGCGCACAGCTTTCCAATCGGCCGTGCCGGTATAAAACTGGCAGCGCGTGCGGCCATGGACGGTGATGAGCTTGATGCCGGCCGCCTCGGCGCGGCGTGCAAGTTCCGGCGCGTTCATCGTTGACGCATCCCAACCCAATCGCATCTTCAAGGTGACTGGGATCCGCACGGCTGAAACGGTCGCTTCGATCAGCGTCAGCGCGTGATCGATATCGCGCATAAGCGCGGAACCGGCAGCCCCGTTTGTTACCTGCTTGGAGGGGCACCCCATATTGATGTCGATGATGTCGGCACCCTGCGCTTCAGCCAGACGGGCGCCTTCGGCCATCCAATGCGATTCACATCCCGCAAGCTGCACGACGTGAATGCCAACACCCTTGCCCTCGCTGCGGACAGCAGCTTCACGTTCGCCGCGCACTAAACCTGCGCAGGCAGTCATCTCTGAAACGACTAAGCCGGCGCCGAGGCGCTCGACCAGCCGGCGAAACGGTGTATCGGTAATACCGGACATGGGTGCCAAAACAACGCGGTTCGGCACGGCCACCGACCCGACCTTTAGAGAAACGCCTTTAGAATCAGACACTTTTGAACCGTCAGAATGAATGCCTACCATTTAGGCTCTCTCTTATCCATGCACATAGTTTAGCCATATCGCACAGCCGCGCAAGTGCTGCACCGCAAAAAAGTTGTTTGTTCTTAACATCGAGCCCGAAGGTGCCGCGTTTCCGTGGCGTCAGGAACGCGCTAAAGGCAACCAGGTTTAGGGGAGTACCGACATGGCGCAAGTCGCAGCCGTTATCGTAGCCGCCGGTCAAGGCGTGCGCGCCGGTGGCGATTTGCCCAAACAATTCCGACGCATTGGAGGCGAGACCTTGCTGCGCCGCGCTCTGGCAACCTTTCTGGAAGCGCCAAGCGTCGCCTTCGTGCAGCCAGTTGTACGGTCCGAGGATCTGGCCCTCGTGCGAGCGCTCGCCAGCGGGCTGGATGTTCTGGCACCGGTATTTGGCGGCGCTACCCGCCAGGCGTCCGTTCGAGCTGGCTTGGAAGCCCTGGAACCGCGCAAGCCCGACATCGTCCTCGTTCATGACGCCGCCCGGCCCTTCGCCACCACGGCGCTGATTGAGCGGGCAATCGATGCGGCGGCAAAAACCGGCGCAGCAATTCCGGCGCTACAGGTAACGGACACCGTCAAGCGTGTCGATGACACTGGCACGATAGAAGCCACCCTCGATCGTGGGCCGCTTCGGCTGGTGCAGACGCCGCAAGCTTTCGCATTTACGGCGTTGCTTGACGCGCATCGGCGCGCCGCCGCGCAAGGGCGTGATGATTTTACCGACGATGCAGCGATCGCCGAATGGGCTGGCATGAAAGTGAGTGTGTTCGCGGGCGAGCCTGGCAACATCAAGTTCACCACACCGGAAGATTTCGCACGTGCGGAAGCTATTCAATCTGCCGCACTCGGCGATGTACGCACCGGTTCGGGACTTGATGTGCATGCCTTTGGTCCCGGCGACCACGTTACACTTGGCGGAGTCCACATAGCACACGACCGCGCACTCACCGGCCATTCCGATGCCGACGTCGCATTGCATGCACTCACTGATGCAATCCTGGGCGCCCTCGCCGATGGCGACATCGGCGCACATTTTCCGCCAAGCGACCCACAATGGCGCGGTGCCTCTTCGGACAGATTCCTGGCGTTCGCAGTAGACCGCGTGGGAAAACGCGGCGGCCGCATCGCCCATCTCGATCTGACGATCGTGTGTGAAGCCCCGCGTATTGGTGAGCATCGCGACCGGATGCGCGCGAACATCGCGCAAATTGCCGGAATCGCCATCGAACGCGTGGGAGTGAAAGCAACGACGAGCGAGAAGCTTGGCTTCACGGGGCGTGGCGAAGGTATCGCAGCCTACGCGACGGCGACCGTTCGTTTGCCCTGGGAATGATCGCATGGCGGACCAAGCGACAGCCGTTGCCGCAAAAACGCTGCTCGATATTTGTAGGGATAAGAATCTAACGCTGGCGACAGCGGAATCCTGCACAGGCGGGTTGGTTGCTGGTGCGATCAGCGAAATTGCCGGCTCATCTCTGGTTCTCGACCGTGGTTTTGTCACCTACTCCAATACTGCCAAACAACAGATGTTGGACGTGTCGTCTGTGACAATCGATGTTCACGGCGCGGTCAGCCGTGAATGCGCGGAGGAAATGGCAAAAGGCGCGCTGGCGCATGCGTCTGTGGATCTTGCCGTCTCGATAACTGGTATTGCCGGACCGACCGGTGCGGTACCCGGCAAGCCGATCGGGCTCGTTTATTTCTGTGCGGCCTCGCGCAGCGGCCGCGTGATCGCGCAGGAACACAAATACGGCGACATTGGCCGTGCCAATGTTCGTTACCAATCAGTCTTGCAGGCTTTGGCAATGCTGCAGGAACTGGCGGTAGAGGAAGCGCGGCGGCCGCCTGCTCGAGAAAATTAGTGGCCAAATACCGTGAGACCAGTCCCGACTTAGGGCTTTTGCTTTGCTGACTTTGGCGTAAGATCATGCCGTCGGTCGTCGGCACGAGGCGTGCTGCGGACAATCATGGATAAGACTCTCCTTCGGTCGGCGGGCCGACGTCAACCAGGGGAAACGCCATGAAACGTCGTCAATTCTTGCAAGCCGCTGGCGGTGGGCTCGCCGCGTCGACCATTGCAGCGCCTGCAATTGCGCAATCGTCTCCGGTAATAAAGTGGCGGCTAACGGCCAGCTGGCCTAAATCGCTCGATACGCTTTACGGCGGCTGCGAATATTTCGCCAAACGGATCGCCGAGATCACGGACAACAAATTTCAAATTCAGACCTTCGCCGCAGGTGAAATTGTTCCTGGGCTGCAAGTGCTCGACGCCGTCCAGAACGGCACGGTCGAGATGGGCAACACCGCGCTGTACTACTATTGGGGCAAGGACCCAGCCTTTACCTTCGGCACAGCTTTGCCGTTCGGGTTGAATACCCGGCAGATGATCTCCTGGATACGTTTCGGCGGCGGCGAGGAACTGCTCAATGGCCTACTCAAGGAATACAATTGCATTGGCTTTGCTGCCGCGAATACCGGTGCACAGATGGGTGGCTGGTTCCGCAAGGAGATCAATACCACCGAAGATCTCAAAGGTCTTAAATTCCGCGTCGGTGGTTTTGCTGGCACGATTCTCGCCAAGCTCGGTACCGTGCCGCAGCAACTTGCCGCTGGCGATATTTATCCGGCGTTGGAAAAAGGCACCATCGACGCCGCCGAATGGGTCGGGCCATACGACGACGAAAAGCTCGGCTTCGCCAAAATTGCGAAAAATTACTACTACCCGGGTTGGTGGGAGGGCTGTGGCCAGGCCCACAACATCATGAACATGGCGAAATGGAATGAGCTTCCGAAAAATTATCAGGCAGCCATCATCTCAGCATCGAACGATGCCTGGGTCTGGACGCTGGCTAAATACGACGCCGTCAATCCACCGGCACTCCTCCGGCTGATTTCGAACGGCGCGATATTGCGGGCGTTTCCACAACCGGTTCTGGAAGACTGTTACCGGGCGGCGACCGC
Source organism: uncultured Alphaproteobacteria bacterium (assembly GCA_963810585.1). GTDB lineage: Bacteria > Pseudomonadota > Alphaproteobacteria > Rhizobiales > Xanthobacteraceae > Pseudolabrys. The sequence continues at coordinate 368,249 of CAWENV010000004.1, read as the reverse complement.
CATCTACGAAGACCTTGCGAAGACAAATCCGCACTTCAAAAAGCTTTACGAAAGTCTCGTACCTTTCCGAGCCAACGCCTACGCATGGCTGCAGGTAGCCGAGCTGGGCTTCGACAGTTTCCAGATACGCATGCGCGCGCGCACTTGATCTGACTGAACGCCATCGACGGCCCCGGAATAAACAGTTCCGGGGCCGTTTTTATCTGCCGCTGCTTACGACCGAGTGCGATCAACAAATTTCTGCAGCGCCTCGCGAACATTTGGAATCACACTATCCCAAGAACGCGCTTGATCCTGCCGGAACAAGCGAGCGGTCGGATACCAAGGGCTGTTGTCGCGGTCGAGCAGCCAGCGCCAATCAGGCAGGTACGGCAATAATATCCAGACCGGTTGACCCAGTGCGCCCGCAAGATGTGCAATGCTGGTGTCGACCGTAATGATGAGATCGAGGTTCGATACCAGCGCGGCCGTGTCCGCAAAATCTGCAACCGCATCGGCAACCTGGACTATGTCGCGGTGTCCATCGAGCACTGCTGCGTCCGCCGAACGAAGGTCCTTCTGTACGCTGACAATAGTCGCCCCCGTGTTCAGAAGCGGCAATAAAGCGCTGAGTTCGATTGATCGAAGCTCATCGCGCTTGTGCGCGGCGTTGCCCGACCACGCGAGCCCGACCCGGCACGAACGCTTCGTCCCGAGCCGCGTCTCCCACTCAGCCCGTTTATACGGCGCCGCGCGTAGATAAGGCGTCTCTGCCGGAATGGTCTCAAGCTGCGTATCGAAAGCAAGTGGCAGACTGAGCAAAGGGCAATGCAAATCGAAATCCGGCAGCGTTTCGCCCGCGATCACGACTTGCGAAACGCCGGCAAGGCTGCCCATTAAATCGCGCAGGCGCTTGTCGACTTCGAGAATTACGCGGCCGCCTCGTGCGGCAACAAGAGGTGCATAACGACAAAATTGAATCGCATCACCGAACCCTTGCTCGCTATGCAGAAGAATTGTTTTGCCGTCGATTGCTTCCCCACGCCAAATTGGCTGCCGGAATGTTCGTTTTGCCGACGCCAGCGTTTCGTATTTCCAGCGCCATTCATATTCTTGCCAGCCGCGGGCGAAATCGCCGGTCAGCAGGCGCAAGGAGGCCGCGTTCCAATGCGCTTCGGGATAGTCCGGCTGCAAGGCAATTGCGCAGTCGTAGCTTTCCAGTGCCTCGGCGTGCCGTTTGAGCTCGTACAACGTGGCGCCGCGATTGGACATCGCTTCGGGATAACCCGGTTGCAGAGCGAGTGCTCGATCGAAGCTCGCCAATGCCTCCTCGTATCGTTTCATCGCGTGCAACGTCGTTCCGCGGTTGTAGTGACCCGCGGCATATTGCGGGAACAGAGCCAGCGCGTGATCGTAACTGGCGAGGGCCTCCTCGCGACGATTGAGATTACTCAGGGCGTTGCCGCGATTAGAAAGCGCTTCGATCAGGTTAGGCCGCAACGCGAGCGCGCGATCGAAGCTCTGCAATGCATCGTCGAAACGGCTCATTACATTTAACGTATTTCCTCGATTTGCGTGCGCTTCGGAAAAATCGGGGCGCAATGCGATGGCGCGATCATAGCTCGCTACGGCCTCTTCATATCGCTTGAGTTGGTGCAGCGCGCCCGCGCGGTTATAAAACGCCTCGGCCTGCTCCGGACGAATAGCGAGCGAGCGATCGTAACTTGCCAGCGCCTCGTCATATCGTTCCAGGTCGAACAAGACGGCCCCACGATTGGTAAGCGCCAAGGCATAGTCTGGCTGCGCGGCAAGCGCGCGGTCGTAACTCCGCAATGCCTCGTCGAAGCGTTTAAGTGCCTTCAATGTATTGCCGCGATTGGAGAGCGCCTCAGCATGCTGTGGATGTAGCGCGAGCGCGCGATCGTAGTTCGTCAGCGCTGTTTCATGCTTGCCCAACGATCCCTGAACAACAGCGAGAACGTATAGTGCATCGAAAAAGTCGCGGCGCGTCGAAACGATTTGTTGGCAGATTGTCTCGGCTTGAACGAAATGCCCAGCCCGGTAAGCCGCAAGCGCCTCGTCGAGGGAATGCGGCAACTCTATCGCGGGGCTCGCCATCTCAGCGAACAATCATTTTGTGGGACTCTGGAAATTCGAATCGCCCGACATTTCGTGAGGCGACGCTATATCCCGGAGACCCGCTGTCAAGCAGCCGCAGAACGGGCAGGACTTTAAAAACTACGCAATTCGCCTTCGGCCATAAATATCGTCGGCACGCTGTTCGAATGCGACAGCAAAACGACGGAAAGCGGCATCAAACATCGCACCCATCAGCATAGCGAGGGCGCGACTTTTGAATTCATAATCGATGAAAAACTCGACGTCGCAATCGTTCTCGCCGGCAGGATGAAAGGTCCAGCGATTCTGCATGCGCTTGAACGGGCCGTTGAGATACTCGACCAATATTTTCAGGTTTGGCCGATCGAGCGTAACGCGACTCGTGAACGTCTCGCGGACAATCTTATAGGCAACAGTCATGTCGGCGACCAAAACGGCAACACCATCGCCTTTGTCCACGCGGCTTTTCACAGCTATCGCACTGCAGAGTGGAACGAATAGCGGATATTTGTCGATGTCGGCGACCAGATCAAACATGTCGATGGCGGCGTGACGGACGCGGCGTTTCGTCGTGAATTGAGGCATCGACTTTCAGGGGGCGGCGGCGCGTGCCGCTTTGAGGCGCGCAAAATCTTCGCCAGCATGATGTGAGGACCGCGTGAGCGGAGACGCCGAGACCATCAGAAAACCTTTGGTGAAGGCAATAGTTTCAAGCCCTTTGAACTCGTCGGGCGGGACAAAGCGCTTCACTTCGTGATGTTTGCGCGTCGGCTGGAGATACTGTCCAACGGTGAGGAAATCGACGCCAGCCGATCGCATGTCGTCCATAACCTGCAACAGTTCGTTTCGCTCTTCACCCAGGCCGACCATGACTCCAGACTTGGTAAACATCGTCGGATCGAGTTCTTTCACGCGCTGCAATAACCGAAGCGAATGGAAGTACCGCGCGCCCGGACGTACCGTCAGATAGAGCGATGGCACAGTTTCCAGATTGTGGTTGAACACGTCCGGTTTGGCGTCAACGACAATTTCCAGTGCGCCGTCCTTGCGCAAAAAGTCGGGCGTGAGGACCTCGATGGTCGTCTGGGGACAACGCTCGCGGATCGCCCGAATGGTGTCGGCAAAATGGCGGGCTCCGCCATCGGCGAGATCGTCGCGATCAACCGATGTAACAACGATGTGCGCAAGACCGAGCTTAGCGGTCGCATCGGCGACATGAGCGGGCTCAGTCAGATCGAGCGGTCTTGGCAGTCCGGTCTTTACATTGCAGAACGCGCACGCGCGCGTGCACGTATCGCCCATGATCATGAACGTCGCGTGTTTCTTCTCCCAGCACTCGCCGATATTCGGACAGCCAGCTTCCTCGCAAACCGTGTGCAGACCGTTGTCGCGCATGATCTTCTGAGTGGCGAAATAACCCGGCGATACCGGCGCCTTGACGCGAATCCAGTCGGGCTTTTTCGGCTGGATCGAATCCGGCCTGTGCGCCTTTTCCGGGTGGCGCGGGCGCGGGTTATTTACAAGGTCGAGGACGACCGCCATGGCCCTTACTTACGGCTGCGGCCGTGTCGCCGCAAGGCTAGAGCGGTCAGGCCCTGCGGATAGCGCGCCATATCAGCAGAAAGATGATCGCACCTATGGTGGCGGTAATCAGATTTCCCCAAAAATCGGGCATGACCTGCAGGTTGAGCTTTTCAAACAGAAAGCCGCCAACGAGTGCGCCGACAAGACCGACTATCAAATTATGGAAAAGGCCGCCACGACCGCCGAGGATTTGCGTGGCGAGCCATCCAGCCAGCAGCCCGACAATGATCCAGAGAAAAATGCCCATACCTTTTTCCCGATCACGCCGCTTTGGGTGGCATGCGATAGTTCGGAGTTCGAATTTGATATTTTTAACTCTTCATCATTCATATCCACACCGACATCGGCGAATAGTGGCGTCGAGAGATAGCGCTCGCCAGTGTCCGGCAACATGCACAGCACAGTCGAGCCCGGCGCGGCGCTTTTGCAAACCTCGAGAGCCCCGGCGAACGTCGCACCGGACGTGATGCCGACGAAAATTCCTTCTTTTTGCGCAAGGTCACGGCTGCACTTCATGGCATCCGGTCCCGCGATGGTAATGATGCGGCTGATCACGCCCATATCGACTGCATCGCCTGTGATCTTTGGAATGAAATCAGGGCTCCAGCCTTGCATTGGATGTGGCTTGAACACCGGATTGGGTTTGGCCGGCGTGCCGTCTGGATTACGTTCCTGCTTCGAGCCGCTGGTCAGCATCGGCGCGTCAGCCGGCTCGCACACGACGATCTTGGCGTCCGGCCGCTCCTTGGCGAGGACACGCGCGACACCTTTGAGGGTGCCGCCGGTGCCGAAACCGGTGACCCAATAATCCAGTTTCTCTCCTTTGAAGTCATCGACAATCTCGCGCGCGGTCGTGCGCGAATGCATGTCGGGGTTGGCTTCGTTCTCGAATTGCCGGGTGAGAAACCAGCCATTCGCCTTAGCGAGTTCAATCGCTTTGTTCACCATCCCCAGGCCGCGCTCGGCCGCTGGAGTGAGAACGACTTTGGCGCCAAGAAAACGCATCAGCTTGCGGCGCTCGACGCTGAATGTTTCGGCCATCGTCACCACCAAAGGATAGCCCTTCGCCGCGCAAACCATCGCCAGGCCGATACCGGTATTGCCCGAGGTCGCCTCGATTACAGTCTGCCCCGGCTTAAGCTCGCCCGATTTCTCCGCGGCTTCGATCACACCGAGCGCCAGGCGATCTTTGACCGAGCCGAGCGGATTAAACGCCTCTATTTTGACGAACAGGTTGATGCCTTTCGGCGCCAACTTGTTGATCCGAACGACCGGCGTGCGGCCTACGGTTTCAAGAATGTTCGCATACTTGGCCATTTGTCGTTTCCCTTTGCGCGTTCAACGTTCACATATTCAGTACGCGGCCGTAGGCGTCGAGCACCGCTTCCTTCATCATCTCCGACAAGGTCGGGTGCGGGAAGACGGTGTGCATCAGTTCTTCCTCGGTCGTCTCGAGGTTCATGGCGACCACATAACCCTGGATCAGTTCCGTGACCTCGGCGCCGACCATATGGGCTCCGAGCAGTTGGCCGCTCTTCTTGTCGAATATGACCTTGACCAAACCCTGGTCTTCGCCCAGCGCGATCGCTTTGCCGTTACCTACGAAAGGAAAGCGCCCGACACGAATGTCGAGTTTTTTCTCTTTCGCGGCCTGCTCGGTCAAGCCAACGGACGCGATTTGCGGCGTACAGTAAGTACAACCGGGAATCATCAACTTGTTCATGGGGTGCGGGTGCAGCCCTTTAATCGCTTCGATGCAAACAACACCTTCGTGCTCGGCCTTGTGCGCCAGCATTGGCGGGCCTGAGACATCGCCGATGGCGTAAATTCCGGGAACGTTGGTCTTGTTAAATTGGTCAACGACGACAATCCCGCGGTCTGTCTTCACACCGACTTTTTCCAGACCGAGGTTCTCGATATTGCCGACAACCCCGACCGCCGAGATGACACGCTCAAAGGTCATCGTCTGTGACTTGCCGCCCTCTTCGATCATCGCGGTGACACTGTCGCTTTTCTTGTCGAGTTTGGTCACCTTGGCGTTCGTGTGAATCTTAATGCCCTGTTTTTCAAAGCTCTTGCGCGCAAAGGTCTGAATCTCGTGGTCTTCGACTGGCAGGATTTGCGGCAACACCTCAACCACAGTCACCTCGGAACCGAGCGTGCGATAGAACGACGCGAACTCGATGCCAATGGCGCCGGACCCGATCACCAGCAATGATTTCGGTATGCGATCGGGCGCCATTGCCTCGAAATAAGTCCACACCAATTTCTTATCCGGCTCAATCCCGGGGAGCACGCGCGGCCGGGCGCCAGTGGCGATGATGATGTGCCTGGCTTGGTAACTGCCGGGACCGAGTGCGCCTTTCGGGGCTTCGCTCTTTGAAGTCTTCACCGTGACCTTGCCAGGAGCGTCGATCGACGCTTCGCCCCAGATGATCGATACCTTGTTTTTTTTCATCAGAAAACCGACGCCGTCGTTGAGCCGTTTGGAGACCGCGCGAGACCGCGCCACAACGGCTTTGGGATCGTAGCCGACATTCTCGGCCTTCAGGCCGTAGTCCTTGGCGTGTTGCATGTAGTGAAATATTTCGGCCGAGCGCAGCAGCGCCTTGGTCGGTATGCAACCCCAGTTCAGGCAGATGCCACCCAAATAATCGCGTTCGACGATCGCCGTCTTAAACCCAAGTTGTGCCGCGCGGATAGCCGTTACATAGCCACCCGGGCCGGAGCCGATGATCACGATGTCGAAATTGGTGTCAGCCATACGCTCATCCGCCTCCGCAAGGACCCCGATTGAACACATCCCTATTTAGGCATGTAATGGCGGCAATAACACTGGGGAGAAACGTCATGGGTAAGAACGCCGGCCGCCTTGCGGCTATCGCAGTCTTTCTGATGGTGCAAGTCGCCTTCGCATCTGCCGCCGAGATCAAGGTTTTTAGCACCGTCGGCGTCAAGGGTGTGCTGGAAGATTTGATCCCCAAGTTCGAGAAGCAAACCGGCCACAAGCTGAACATGACCTGGAGCACGGCCGCCCAGCTCGCCAAGCGGGTACAGGCGGGCGAACAGGCCGACGCACTAATCCTGATCAAGGGCGATGTCGCCAACTTGCTCAAGGAAGGCAAAATTGTGCCGGGCACCGACATACTGTTCGGGCAATCGGTCTTCGCCATCGGCGTAAAGGCCGGCTCTGCGAAACCGGACATTTCCACACCCGAGGCTCTGAAGAAGACGCTGCTGGCCGCCAAAGGCATCAGTTATTCCAACCCGGATTCCGGAGGGGCGAGCGGCGTTTATATCGCCAAGCAAATCGAGAAGATGGGCATCACCGAACAGTTGAAGGGCAAGACTAGGTTTCCGCCGTCGGGCGGGTTCTCCGGCACGTTGCTGATTAACGGCGAGGCCGAGATAGCTGTGCAGTCCAAGCCTGAGTTGCTGCATGTGCCCGGCGTCGAGGTGGTTGGTCCGTTACCGGGCGACATGGCATTCACCGTCATCTACGCCGCTGGCGTGCAAACCGGCGCGGCGCAGGCCGAGGCGGCAAAAGCGCTGGTGAATTATTTGAAGTCGCCGGAAGCGCAGGCCGTGTTCAAGGCGATGGGATACGATCCGGCGTGAGGGTCTAGACCACCATCATCACAGGATTTTCGATCAGTTTCTTGAACGCGCTGACGAGCTCAGCGCCAAGCGCGCCGTCAACCGCGCGGTGATCGCAGGATAGCGTCACGCTCATAACGATGGCGGCCTCAATCTTTCCGTTTTTGACGATGGCCCGCTCCTCGCCGGCACCGACCGCAAGGATGGTTGATTGCGGCGGATTAATTACCGCAGTGAAATCCTTGATGCCATACATGCCAAGGTTCGACACCGACGACGTGCCGCCTTGATATTCCTGCGGTTTGAGTTTCCGGGAACGTGCCCGCACCGCGAGATCGCGCATCTCATTTGATATGACGGAGAGTGATTTCATTTCGGCGTTACGGACAATCGGCGTGATCAGGCCGCCGGGCAACGCAACCGCGACGCCGATATCGGAATGCTTATGCTTGAGCATGCCGGATTCTGTCCAACTTACGTTTGCATCGGGCACGCGCTGGAGCGCGAGCGCAAGCGCCTTGATGACGAAATCATTGACCGAAAGTTTGTACGCGGGCTTTCCGTCTTTGTCCTTGGGCGCAGCGGCGTTGATCTCTTCGCGCGCGGCCATGAGCTGTCCAATATTGCAGTCAACCGTAACGTAAAAATGTGGAACCGTCTGGGTGGACGCAGTCAGACGCTGAGCGATGGTGCGGCGCATACCATCATGTGGCACCAGTTCGTACGAATCCTGTTCGTAGAGCGAGAGGATCTGCTGGTCCGACATTGCAGGAGCAATCGCCATTCCAGACGTTCCGCCGCTGACTGCTGCCGCACCCGGCGCGCGCAATCCCTTGCCGGATTTTGCTTCCTCGATGTCGCGCGCGATGACACGGCCGTGCGGGCCAGAGCCCTGAACGCGGTTGAGGTCAATGTTGGATTCTTTCGCGAGGCGGCGCGCAAGTGGCGAGGAGAAGATACGATTGGTTCCACCGCTTGCCGTGCGTTGGCTCGGCTGAGTTACGGTTGCGGACTTTGGCGCCAGCGGTTGCGAGATCGGGGCTGCGGGTTTCGACGGAGCTGGCTGCGGCTTCGCGGGCTCCGGCGCCTTTGACGTTGGCTGGGGCGTCGCCTTGGCCGCGCTTGCCGCAGCTTTTACGTCCTCGCCCTCGCCTGCCAGCACGGCAATCACCGAATTGACCGCCACGTCCTGCGTGCCTTCAGGCACAACGATTTTGGCGAGCGTGCCTTCGTCCACCGCCTCATATTCCATCGTGGCTTTGTCTGTCTCGATTTCGGCGATGACGTCGCCCGATTTGATCTTGTCGCCCTCTTTCTTAAGCCAACGCGCCAGGTTGCCCTTCTCCATCGTGGGCGACAACGCGGGCATTAAAATGTTGGTGGGCATCGTCCGGCCTACCGATAGCAAACGGCCTTGGCCGCCTCGACCACTTCGGCGACCGAAGGCAGTGCCAGCTTTTCAAGATTGGCAGCGTAAGGCATCGGCACGTCTTTTCCTGATACACGCATAACCGGTGCATCGAGATAGTCGAAAGCGTGCTCCGTGATACGTGCGGCGATTTCCGCTCCGACCCCGGATTGTTGCCAGCCCTCTTCGACAGTCACCGCGCGTCCCGTTTTTTGGACCGATGCGATAATGGTTTCCGTATCCATCGGCCGCAGCGTGCGCAGGTCAATAACCTCGGCTTCGATGCCATCGCTAGCCAATTCTTCGGCAGCCTTGAGTGCGTAGCTCATGCCCATCGACCACGCGATGATTGTCACGTCACTACCCGCGCGCGCGATCTTGGCCGTGCCAATCGGAAGCACAAAATCATCGAGTTTCGGGACTGGCGAGGAATGGCCATATAGAATTTCGTTTTCGAGGAAGATAACCGGATTGAGATCGCGGATCGCAGCTTTCAGCAATCCCTTGGCGTCGGCGGCAGTCGAGGGCGCAATCACCTTCAAGCCCGGAATGTGTGAATACCACGCCGAATAATCCTGGCTGTGTTGGGCGGCAACGCGCGCGGCAACGCCATTCGGTCCACGGAACACGATCTGGCAGCCCATCTGGCCACCCGACATGTACAAGGTCTTCGCGGCGGAATTGATCAACTGGTCCATTGCCTGCATGGCGAAATTGAACGTCATGAATTCGACAACTGGCTTGAGACCCGCAAGCGCGGCGCCGACTCCCAATCCCGCAAAACCGTGTTCGGTAATTGGCGTGTCGATAACGCGCTTGGCGCCGAACTCCTGCAACAAACCCTGCGTGACTTTGTACGCACCCTGATATTCGGCGACCTCCTCGCCCATTACGAACACGTCTTTATCGCGCCGCATCTCCTCGGCCATGGCATCGCGCAGCGCTTCGCGCATGGTCATGGTCACCATTTCGGTGCCTTCGGGAATGCCGGGGTCGTTCGCGGCCTGCGGCGCCGGAGCGTCGGGTGCTTTTGCCGGTTTAGACGCCGGCACATCCTGCGTCTTCGCCTGCTGTTTCTGAGCAACAGCAGGCGCCGCGGATTCGGCGGCCTTCTGTTGTTGCGCGGGCTTTGTCGCTTTGATCGACCCTTTGTCCTCGCCCTCACCGAGGATCACCGCAATCGGCGTATTCACCGCAACGTCGGTTGTGCCTTCGGGAACAAGAATTTTTCCGAGCGTGCCCTCGTCCGCCGCTTCGACTTCCATCGTCGCCTTGTCGGTCTCGATTTCGGCAATGATGTCGCCGGATTTGACCTTATCGCCTTCTTTCTTGAGCCACTTCGCAAGATTGCCCTTTTCCATTGTGGGCGAGAGCGCGGGCATGAGGACTTCGATCGGCATGGGACGCTATTGTTTTCCGGGCAACTGGGACTAACGATAAACGTTGGTATAAAGTTCGGATACATCCGGTTCGGGATCGTGGGTGGCAAATTCGGCCGCTTGATTGATCAAATCACGCACTTCGCTGTCGATTTTCTTGAGCGCGTCTTCGTTGGCGAATTTCTTTTCCAAGATACGATGGCGCGCCATATCGATCGGATCATGGTGGGTGCGTACCTCGTCGACTTCCTCGCGGGTGCGATACTTCGCGGGGTCGGACATCGAATGACCACGGTATCGATAGGTCAGCATCTCGAGAATGTAAGGGCCTTTGCCGGAACGACACCAGGCCGCCGCCTTCTCGCCCGCCGCCATCACCGCGCGCACATCCATCCCGTCCACCTGATCGCCAGGAATGTTGAACGACAGGCCGCGGCGCGACAGGTTCACTTCCGCCGATGAGCGCGTAATTGAGGTGCCCATCGCGTAGCGATTGTTCTCGATCACATACACGACCGGCAGTTTCCACAACTCGGCCATGTTGAAGCTTTCATAGACCTGCCCCTGGTTGGCAGCGCCGTCGCCGAAATAGGTGAGCGTGATGTTTTTGTTGCTTCGATAGTGGTTGGCGAAAGCGAGGCCTGTGCCAAGCGAAACTTGCGCGCCGACGATACCGTGACCGCCGTAGAAGCCCTTGTCCACGCTGAACATGTGCATGGAGCCGCCCTTGCCCTTGGAATAGCCATGCGCGCGTCCGGTGAGCTCCGCCATGACGCCTTTCGCGTCCATACCGGTCGCAATCATGTGGCCGTGGTCGCGATAGCCGGTGATCACCTGGTCGCCCTCTTTGAGCGCCATTTGCATACCGACGACGACAGCCTCCTGGCCGATATAGAGATGACAAAATCCGCCAATCAGCCCCATGCCGTACATCTGTCCGGCCTTCTCCTCGAAGCGGCGGATGGTGAGCATGGTGCGATAGGCGGAGAGCTCTTGCTCCTTGCTGAATTCGACGACGGATTTGGCGTCGGCGCTGGGGTCTTTCTGGGCGACCGCCATTGGCACTCCCTGCGAAAGCGTCCGGCATTGTGACGGGGCGTCGGTGGGCTTCCGAACCCCCAATAGCTTAAATCGCTCTGCGGTGAAAGCGCGAGGCCGCCGTCCGAAATTGCGCAAAACGCATGGAAATTGGCTGAAAATTTCAACGTGAGCGGTGGATAACGCCGCAGCCCGGCGACTAGCGCGGGTGGACCAGCAGGGTCAGGTCGCGTGGGTCCACATAGCCGATCAAGGCGCGCGCGCGTTCATCGAGCATGTCTGGATCAATGCGGTCAGCGCGTAACAGTGCGACCTGCCGCTCCCAATGTGTCCGTTCGGCCTTGAGGCCGGCCAGTTCGCCCCTCATGGCCGCAAGCTGTTGCTCAAGATCCTGCTGCGCGCGCAGTCCGTGATCGCCACTGAAGGCATTCATTCCGAAATAGCCGATGAACAGCGCCGCAAAGATATAAAGTCCGAGTGCGGTCAGGATGGTGCGGCGGTGCCGATGAGAGACCATGGCCGACAAGATGGGCCATGGCCGTTAATGTGTCTTTAATGCGCTAGATCCGGTGGCGAATTTCGTTGAGAACGAAGTTGCCGATCCGCTTGCCGCGGTTGCGCATTATCTTCAGCAGCCCTTGGTCGACAAAATAAGTGAGCAGAATCAAATCGCGTGTCTTTACCCTGTTGTGGACAGGGTCGGCTGAGTGCCAGGTGTCGGTTCCGACCGCAAAGGCATAACCGCTGTTCGGAGCAAACCGCATCTGCGCCTTCTTCGGCAAAGAACCATCCGGCAACTTCTCATGAAAGATAGTGCCGATATCCGTGTTGGCGTCGTCCTTCGGCAGATAGAGTTGAACAGTAATTCCCTTCCAGCGCGTATCTGTGTGCGGCGTGATCAAATAGCCGGGAATGTCACGGGTGAGGATCGGGATCGGATACATGCCTACCTTCGCGAACTCCGCACCGAAACGTTTCGATAGGCCCGGCGCAAGCTTCCGGATAAAGGCCTGCTTGACCGGATCCGAGCAGAGCGCGCGGCCGACCACATCCCAAAACGCGCGCTTCTCCGGTGGCAGGTTGCGGATGTATTCGGGGAACAAATCTATTTTCACACGGGTATGTGTGCCGTCGTCGAGATCGTGACCTTTGCTGCGCCCATGCATTGGCCGGTAGTCGGCCGAATCCGGCATCAGCGCGAGAATTTGCGAATAAATGTCGTCCGGGAACACTCTGTCGAATTCGAGATGGAAGAACGGCTTTTCAACTGGACGGGCCGTGTCTATCGACTGCACGATGAAATTTGCCAGCCGCTCAGATGCCCGACGGCGGTCGTACGAAGAAAGGTTTGTGGTTTGGTCCATCACAACAACCCGGGTTTCGGTTCAACAGTACAATTAGCGGCGATTTCACGGCGAACGCAAGATGGTGACAGCGGCTGGCTAGCGACCTGATTTCAGGGCCTCGCGGCCGGCATATTTCGCCTGGGGCCCTAGCTCCTCCTCGATGCGCAGCAACTGATTGTATTTTGCGGTGCGGTCCGAGCGGGCAAGTGAGCCGGTCTTGATCTGTCCACAATTGGTGGCGACCGCGAGATCGGAAATCGTTGAATCCTCGGTTTCACCCGAGCGGTGCGACATCACGGCGGTATACCCGGCCTTGTGTGCCATCTCGACGGCGGAAAGCGTCTCCGTGAGCGTGCCGATCTGATTCACTTTGATCAGGATCGAATTTGCAACGCCGTCTTTAATTCCTTTTGCGAGGCGCGTGACGTTGGTAACGAACAAGTCGTCACCAACGAGTTGACATTTGCTACCGATCTTTTGAGTCAGAATCTTCCACCCGTTCCAGTCGTCCTCGGACATGCCGTCTTCGATCGATGCGATGGGATACTTGCTGACGAGTTCCGCAAGATAGTCGGCTTGTTGCTGTGGCGAGCGTTTCTTGCCCTCGCCTTCGTAGGCGTATGTACCATCCTTGAAAAATTCGGTGGCTGCGCAATCGAGCGCAAGCATCACGTCACTGCCTGGCTTATAGCCGGCCTTGGTGATTGCCTGCATGACGAAATCAAGCGCGGCTTCAGCCGACTTCAGATTTGGTGCAAAGCCGCCTTCGTCACCGACGTTTGTATTGAGGTTTGCCGACTTGAGCTGCGCCTTGAGCGTGTGAAAGATTTCTACGCCCGCGCGTAGCGCCTCGGCAAATGTCGATGCCCCAACCGGCATGATCATGAATTCTTGAAAATCAATCGGGTTATCGGCATGCACGCCTCCATTGATGATATTCATCATCGGCACGGGCAGTACGCGCGCGGCGGTGCCTCCAACATAGCGGTAGAGTGGCTCTTTCTTGGCGACAGCCGCAGCTTTGGCAACGGCAAGCGACACGCCAAGAATGGCATTAGCACCAAGGCGGCCTTTGTTCGGAGTTCCGTCCAGGGAAATGAGCGTCTCGTCGATCTTTGCCTGCGCCTCGGCATCCATGCCGCCGACTGCGTCAAAAATTTCGCCGTTGACGGCATCGACAGCCTTGCGAACGCCTTTGCCGCCATATCGCGCCTTGTCGCCGTCACGAAGTTCGACGGCCTCATGAGCGCCAGTTGACGCCCCCGAGGGAACGGCCGCCCGACCATGTGAGCCATCTTCCAGAACCACATCGACCTCTACGGTCGGATTGCCCCGGCTATCAAGGATTTCGCGGCCAATGATGTCGGTGATGGCGGTCATGGTTTCGTCCGGTCTATGCGCTGCGGGGCTTCTACAGGATCGACAACCCTCTTGTCATGCCCCGTGCGAACCGGGCATCCAATGGGCGTAAACCATGCGATAAATGCCGATGGCCAGAAAACAATTACAGCTGGGCCGCCCAAGCCCGATACCCGCATCGCCCGAAAAGGCAGTGCTCGATCGCGTGCCCAATCCGCACGCGGACGCGAATTATGTAGCGCGCTTTACCGTACCGGAATTCACGACGCTCTGCCCGATTACTGGCCAGCCGGATTTCGCGCATCTGGTGATTGATTACGTCCCTGCGCGGTACCTGGTCGAGTCAAAGTCGCTGAAACTCTATCTCAACAGCTTTCGCAATCACGGCACCTTTCACGAGGATTGCACCGTCGCGATCGGCAAAAAGCTTTCTGCGCTTTTGAAGCCGAAGTGGCTACGAATTGGCGGCTATTGGTACCCGCGCGGCGGCATGCCGATTGACGTATTTTGGCAGACCGGAAAATTGCCGAAGGACGTGTGGGTGCCCGATCAAGGCGTCGCGCCGTATCGCGGACGCGGCTAACATTCATCCAATTATGGCGTGCGGCAGGAATCGCGACGTATTTTTGGTAATGGGTCCCACGTCCTCGCGTACGGACAGCCCGCAAGGTGCGCCGGCTGCGAACCACGAACCAAGCACCGTGTAATTGCCGTCGAACAACGGCAGCGGTGCGATCGCCTGCCGCACATAGCCTTCCGCACCATAAGGCCCGTCATCCTTGTCGAACGGGCGGCCGTCGCGAACGAGCTCGATATTGGCGCCTTCACGCGAATAGAGCGGCTTGCGAGCATAAGAGTTATTGAGTGTCGCGGCTTTCGGGTCTTCGTCAAAGAAGGCCGGCAGCAAATTGGGATGGCCCGGATACATTTCCCAGAGCAGCGGTAAAATCCCCTTATTGGAAAGAATCATTTTCCAGGGCGGTTCGACAAATTGTGTCGTCGAACCCGGCAGCGAAGCGCCGAACGCTTCACGCGTCATCCACTCCCACGGGTACAGCTTGAATAACAATTCGATCGGGTGATCGGCGTCCTCGATAAATTGCCCGGCAGAGTTTTTGCCAATATTTTCGATCGGCAGCACCGCGGTCGACAATCCCGCCTGATGTGCACAATCTTCGAGATAGCCGACTGTCCCGGCGTCCTCCGGGTTGTCCATCATCGCGGTGAGATGCAACGGACGCCCCTTGCCGATTTCTTTCCAACCTTGAATTAGCCGATCGTGCAGCGAATTATACTGGTCAGCATCTTTCGGCAGAATATTGCGTTCAATCGCCTGCTCAAGCCACATCCACTGAAACACGCCAGTCTCAAGCACTGATGTCGGCGTATCGGCATTGTACTCCAGCAGCTTTGCCGGCCCGCTGCCGTCATATCGCACATCAAATCGACCGTAGAGGCTGGGCTCGGATTTCTTCCAGCTGCGTGCAACCCAATTCCAGAATGGCACCGGTATCGAAAGCCGTCGCATCACCGCTTCGTCTGCGATGGCACGCGCGACCAACGCGCGGCACATTTCCTCAAGTTCGGCCGTGGGTGTTTCGAGATCCTGTTCGATTTCCTTTAGCGTGAAAGCATAATAGGCGCGCTCGTCCCAATAGCGCTGTCCATCGATTGTGTGGAAATCGAAACCGATTTCGTCAGCGCGTGCGCGCCAGTCCGGACGCTCTTCACAAGAGACGCGGCGCATTAGCCACCATGCGAATGACCGCCGACCGAATGGCCAGAACTGCCAAAGCCGCCATACGTTCCTAATCCGTGTCCCACTGATGGTACCGACGTATGACTTCTCGATGAAGAAAAATGACTGTCCTGTCCGGATGACTGCGCCCGTGACCAGCTGTAACCATACGAATGGCTGTACCAATATGTCCTGCCGCCTCCAGACGAACGCCGACCTGAATCGCAGGGCCGCACCGGCCTTGTTGTCGAAGCAGAGTCAGGAGCGAGCATTTGTGGACTGGTCGAGCCGGGTGCCGCCGTCTCTGGCGTGCAATCGCGAGGCGGTAACAATGCGTAAGCTGAAGCGCCGGCGGTCGTCACGCCCATCAGCAGTAGCGCAACGTGAGGTGATCGCTTCATCGAAGGATCATAGCGTCATCGAAGCGGCGCTCAGCAGGCCGGCAGTAACCGACGCAAGTCCGAGCCAGATCGCTGGGGCGAGATCCCCGGCCGCGATCCGGTTAGAAAGATCCGGCACCGGAACGCGCACCGCATAGAAAGTAATGATCTGTACAATGAGCGCGACAACGCCCCAAATGGCGCAATCAATCAGATCGGCAGCATGGGCGATCGCGCTGGCCAGCGGCATTGCGAAACCAAAAAGGCTCAGGCCAAGCGCTATGGCGGCGCCGGGCACGTTTTTTCGCACCAGTTCAAATTCATTTATCGGTGTGAGGCGTGTGTAGATCAGCAAGAATGCGATCACGAGCACCGTCGCCAGGCAAAAATACGCAATAAATGCCGGCAACCCCTCAAGCGATTGCAACACCATGACACGCCCCCGTCATTTGCGCCGTCGCGATCATAGCGGAGTTGTTGCGCATGCGAAGCGAGTTTGCGGCGATTTCAACCGCGTTGTGTTCAGACGCTCTCTGGGCGTCTTAATCGTAGCGCACAAAGCCAGCCGGTGACGGTCAATATCGCCGCACCAGAAAACAGCACCGGAGTAACCCCGACACTATTTAGTCCGATGCCATAGACCACTGGTCCTGCAGCCTGGCCAAGAAAAAGAAAAACGAATGCCCCGCCATCGCCGAGCCACGCGCCGAGGGCGCAAGTTCGGTGACAAACACCTGAATACAGCCGTGAAGCATGTAGAAGCCGAAGCCGAGCAGAATAAAATTGGCAAACTCTACCGGCCAGGGTGCACGCAACGCGATCACGATCAAGCCGAAAGCCATAACCATGCCGCCACCCGCCATCAATCGGGTCTCGCCGACATATCTGAGCAACCATGAAACCGACACTGTATAAATGACGCCGCCGACGCCGAAGCCGGCGATCACAACGCCAGCGATCGCAGCGCTCGTCACGCCTTCGGTATGAAGCAAGGTGGCCATATACGGAAATACGCCGAACAGAAAAATTGCTTCCACGAACACCGCGCCGAAGCAGTATTTGGCCATCGGATTACGGAAGATCGCGCGATAGTTCGGAATCAGAGTCGATGGATCGAAGCGACCGGCGGTCTCGCCCATTCCGCGAAAACCCGGAATTGCAAATCCGAGCGCGATCAGGTTGATGGCACCCGTCACGAAGAATACGCCGCGCCAGCCAATCAGATCGCCGATGATCCCGGCAGCCGACGCGCCCAAAAGATTGCCGCTCATAGCTGCAAACAGCAGCCTTCCGAACGCGACCTGTCGCTGCGCCACTGGGACGCGGTCGCCGGCAACCGCGAACGCAATCGGAAATATGCCGCCGGCAGTCATGCCAGCGACGATGCGTAAAACCACGAGCGTCTCGAAATTTGTCGCCAGTCCGCAAACGAGTGTGGCGAGGCCGACGATGAGCATGCAGAGAGAAATCAGCCGGGTCTTGCTGAACATATCGGCGAGTGCGCCTAACACCGGCTGCACCAACGCATAGGGCAAAGTGAAGGCCGTCGACAGCATCGCCGCTGTCGCGGTCGCAACAGCCAATCCGGCAGCGATCTGCGGAATGACCGGGTCAACTGAACGCATGAACAACGACGTGGCGAATATGACGAACGCCAGGAGGTTGATGAAGCTGCCCATGAAATCGAATTGCCCGCTAAGGATCAGCGCTTGGCTAGCCGGTCGAACTCGACCAGCGAGCGCAGCAGCGGCTCCATCTCCTTCAACGGCAACATATTGGGACCATCGGACGGCGCCTTGTCGGGATCCTGATGGGTCTCGATGAATATTCCGGCGACTCCAACCGCAACCGCCGCGCGCGCGAGAACCGGAACAAATTCGCGTTCGCCGCCGGATTTGTCGCCCTTCCCGCCTGGCTGCTGAACCGAATGGGTGGCGTCGAATATCACAGGTGCCTGCGTCGTTCGTTTGAGGATTGGCAGGGCGCGCATGTCGGAGACGAGCGTGTTGTAACCGAACGAAACGCCGCGCTCTGTTACCAGCACATTGCGATTTCCCGCACCGGTAATTTTCTCAACGACGTTTTGCATATCCCACGGAGCAAGAAACTGACCCTTCTTCACGTTGACGGTTTTGCCGGTCTTGGCGGCCGCGATGAGAAGGTCGGTTTGGCGGCAAAGAAACGCCGGTATCTGCAGGACATCGACCGCCGCTGCGACACGCGCGCACTGATCAGCTTCGTGAACGTCGGTGAGTACTGGCAACTTCAGTTTATCGCGGATTTCGGCGAATATCGGCAGAGCTTGTTCGAGACCAAGGCCACGCACAGAGCGCGCCGAGGTGCGGTTAGCTTTGTCGAACGATGTCTTGTAGACGAGGCCAATTCCAACGCGGCTGGCAATTTCCTTTAGCGCTGTTGCCATTTCCAGCGCATGCGCTTTGCTTTCCAACGCACACGGTCCGGCGATCAGCGCCAGCGGCAATTCATTGCCGAAGCGCACGGCGCCAATCGATACTGTGGAATTGGGCTTCTGATCCAAGGCTCAAATCCTCGCGGGGCGGACCATGAAGCGGCCCAAGGCCCCGGTCAACGGGCCTTCGCTCCAGCTTGCTCGAATACCAGGACCGCGCCCATCGCATCGGCCGGCCCGATCACAGTGGCGTTTCCGGCGTACAAGCCACCAATCCCGGCTTCTTCCGGGACCGCTTCCATCAGACTTGCGTCGCTGACCGAAATTCGTATCGCCGCCAATCTTGCACCATGTGAAACGTCAGGCGCCACCACCCCAAAGCGCTGCACGAAGGCGGCCGGCGTTACCACGTCGATGTCGCCCCGCGGTGTCTTGATTGCGATGCCGTTCGGGCTCGAGTGACCTGCGTCCACCCCGGCGAAGACGCTCAAGAACTTTGCATGGCGATTGGGGTCCTGTGCGACGAGCACAACACCCGCAACGCCGACTGCCGTATTGGCATGGACCTGGAATTCTGGATTCCAAAAATTTCTCGGGGTTGCGGTGCAGACAGGTGAAGAAGCCAGTCTCGGGTGCGTGCGGATCCGATGCGAAGGACAACGCAAACGAGACTTTAAGCGGCGTGCCGTCGGGACGCTTGCCCTCGCGCTCGAATTCGTAAAGTTCGTAATCGCTGATGCCCTTTGCACGAAACTCGTCGGCGTCAGGCGCCCCGCGCCCTTCGAGCACCAGCATGGAAAGCCCCTGCCCGCGCGCCAGGAAATCGCGATTGAATGCGCCGAACGAGAAATTTTGCGGCGTATGTGGTGCGAGTTGACTTAAGTCAGCGACTGCCAGCAATTCGATGAACGTACCCGGCAGCTGGATGATGTGGTTTTGCGTACCCCATGTTGGCGGATGCAGATTGCGAGCCCCGACCTGAAAGCCCAACCGGCGATAAAGTTCAACGGCAGCGTCTAAGTCGCGCACCGCGTGGACAATATGGTCGAGGCCGCGAGCCATCGCCGCTGCGCTACACCAGCCGGCTTCGCTCGACCGCCGCGCCAATGAACGATGAAAACAGCGGGTGCGGTTCGAACGGCCGCGATTTTAATTCCGGATGGAATTGCACGCCGATGAACCACGGATGGTCATCGTATTCAATAATTTCCGGGAGGATGCCGTCCGGCGACATCCCCGAGAAGCGCATGCCACGTTGCTCGAGCCGCCCCTTATATGCGGTGTTGACCTCGTAACGATGGCGATGCCGTTCTGAAATTTCCGTCTTGCCATAAATTTCCGAAACCCGACTGCCGCGCGCAAGTATCGCATCGTATGCGCCAAGCCGCATTGTGCCGCCGAGGTCGCCACTCGCGTTGCGTTTCTGCAACTCGTTGCCTTTCAACCATTCGGTCATCAGCCCGACGACTGGTTCGGTTGTTGCACCAAACTCGGTGGAATTGGCGTTATCGATGCCGCACAAATTTCGTGCGGCTTCGAGCACCGCCATCTGCATGCCGAAGCAGATGCCGAAATACGGCACGTGCCGTTCACGGGCGAACTGTGCCGCTTTGATCTTGCCTTCTGCGCCACGCTGACCAAATCCACCGGGCACAAGAATGCCATTTACGTGCTCAAGGAACGGAGTCGGATCTTCGTTCTCGAAAACCTCTGAACTCGATCCAATCGAGATTGACTTTCACTTTGTTGGCAATGCCGCCATGCGAGAGTGCCTCGATGAGCGACTTGTAGGCGTCTTTCATGCCCGTGTATTTGCCGACGATAGCGATCGTTACATCGCCTTCCGGATTGCGCACGCGTTCGTTGATAAGCCGCCAACGTTCAAGGTCCGGCGCCTGGCTCGGTTCAATTCCGAAAGCGTCCAGCACTTCGGCATCAAGACCTTCGGCTGAATAGGCTTCGGGCACCGCATAGATGTTGTCGACGTCACGCGCCTCGATTACCGCGCTCTCGCGCACATTGCAGAAAAGGGCGAGCTTGCGCCGCTCGCTTTCCGGAATTGGACGGTCTGTCCTGCAAAGAAGGATGTCGGGCTGTATGCCGATCGAACGCAGTTCCTTCACCGAATGCTGTGTCGGTTTGGTCTTGAGTTCGCCGGCACTCGAGATGAACGGCATGAGCGTGAGATGGATATAGAGCGCGTGCCGGCGCGGCAGATCGTTGCCCAACTGGCGGATCGCCTCGAAGAACGGCAAACCTTCGATGTCGCCGACGGTGCCGCCGATTTCGCACAGGACGAAGTCAAATTCGTCATTGCCCTCGCGTACGAAGTCCTTGATGGCGTTGGTGACGTGCGGGATCACCTGGATCGTCGCGCCGAGATAATCACCGCGGCGCTCGCGGGCGAGAATATCCTGATAGATGCGGCCCGTAGTGATGTTGTCGTGGCGCGTCGCCGGACGGCCGGTAAACCGTTCGTAGTGTCCGAGATCGAGATCCGTTTCGGCGCCATCGTCGGTGACGAAGACCTCACCATGCTGGTAGGGCGACATCGTTCCCGGATCGACGTTGAGGTAGGGATCGAGCTTGCGCAGCCGAACCTTGTAGCCGCGTGCCTGCAAGAGCGCGCCAAGCGCCGCGGAAGCGAGACCCTTACCGAGTGAGGAGACCACGCCGCCGGTGATAAAAATGTACCGCGCCATGGGGCCTAACCTTTAATCCCCGCGAATTGATTCGACGAGCGCGAAAAGCGCAAAGCCGCATCGCGCCTGTGCGTAGCTCTATAAGTATTCAGCTTTCCAACCACTTGCGACACGATTTGTATTTTCCTCCGCGCTAAAGTTCGCAAATTCCCACATCATCCAGTCCATAACGCCGAAGGGCCGGATTTCCCGGCCCTTGGTTGCGATTTACTTCGATTGGGGCACCTGCGGCCCTGACGGGGCGGCTGGAGCAGCCGGCGCCGCGGGTGGTGCGCCGCCTTGCAGTTGATTGAGCAACCCGCCGCCCCCGCCGAGCGGCGTCGGCGAACCCGGCGCTGTTGGCGCGCTCTGTCCACCTTGCAGGATCGATGTCGGTTTGCGGTTCACCCCGGCAAGGATCGAAAGCAGAAGGCTGGTCACAAAGAACAGGCCCGCCAGGATCGCAGTCGCACGCGTAAGCACGTTAGCGGTTCCACGGCTGCTCATGAACCCGCCGCCCCCGCCACCGATGCCGAGGCCGCCGCCCTCTGAACGCTGAAGCAGCACCACCCCGATCAGGGCGAGAACCAGCATCAAATGGATGACGATGATAACGTGCTGCATCAGTCCAGTATCCGTTCAAATCTCGCCAAACCGGGCTCCCCGCCCAGCCGGCGCTATAGGCGCTATATAGGAATTCGTCGCGGTCTCTACACGATCGTTTGTCGCTTTTCCACCCTTGTCGCGGTCAGCGGTAAACCGCTGCAATCCCCTGAAATTCCTCTGCTTTGAGGCTGGCGCCACCGACCAATGCGCCGTTCACGTCAGCGACCGCCATGAGCTCCCTGGCATTGGCTGGCTTGACCGAGCCACCATAGAGGATCCGCATGCGTGCACCTTCAGTGCCAAAGCGCTCAGTTAGCTTCTTGCGTACAAAGCCGTGGACCTCCCCGACGTCCGTCGATGTCGGGGTTAGGCCAGTTCCGATCGCCCACACCGGCTCATACGCGACCACCAAATTGGTGGCTGTGGCACCGTCCGGAATCGAGCCGTCGAGCTGGCGGCCAACGACATCCAGCGTCTTGCCAGCTTCGCGCTCGGCGCGGTGTTCGCCAACGCAGACAATTGCGGTTAACCCGGCCCGCCACGCAGCCTGTGCCTTCGCGCGCACTTGCGCGTCGGTCTCGTGATGATCGGTGCGCCGCTCCGAATGGCCCACGATCACAGCACGGGCGCCGGCGTCGGCCAGCATCTCAGCCGAAATGTCTCCGGTGTGGGCGCCCGACGGTGCGGCATGACAATCCTGCGCCCCAATGATGACCGCAGAACCGCGCGCGACCGTGGCAAATTCGGCAATCAAGGTCGCCGGCGGGCAAACCATGAGGTCGGCTTTGCCGGCGAGGCTGCCTGCACCTGTGATGAATTTGGCGAGCTCACTCCGCGCAGCGGAAAGCCCGTTCATCTTCCAGTTGCCCGCGACCAGCGGTGTTATCTTGGCCGCCATCGAAAAATCCCTTTCCGCGTGCGGTTATCAGACCCGTTGTGGCAGCGCCAGTGTGGCTGGTCCAGAAGCCGATCCTTCTTGAGTTGCAAGGAGTTGGCACGGTCACTATGGTGCGCCCACCGCGCTTGGGCTAGACAGGCGCGGTCATCCACTCAACCAACATCGGACGTTACGAAAAAACGCGCGCATGCTCCGTGGTCTCAACAAAGCCTCCTCGACCTGGCTCGGCAAAGCCGTCATGGCCGTCGTCATGGGCTTCCTCGTGATCAGCTTCGTGGTCTGGGGCATAGGCGATATTTTCCGCGGCTTCGGCGTCAATGCGGTGGCAACGATCGGCGGCACCGAGATTTCTATCGAGCAGTTCCGTCAATTTTACAATGAGCGTCTGCAGCAGTTGGGACGGCAGGTCGGCCGGCCGATCACTCCCGACGAAGCACGCGCGCGGGGCTTTGACCGACAGCTGCTCGGGCAACTCGTCGCTGAAACGACCCTCGATCAGCAGGCCAAGCAGTTCCGCCTCGGCCTCTCCGACGCCGATATTGCTAAAAACATTACCGCTGATCCGTCCTTTCGCGGCCCGAGTGGTCAATTCGACCGCACGCGCTTCGAACAGATTATCCGCCAGGCCGGCTTCACTGAAGGCCGCTTCATTGATGAACAGCGGCGAACGATGTTGCGAAGGCAACTCGCGCAAAGCATCACCGGCGATATGCAGGCGCCAGCAACAGCGATGGATGCGCTTAATCGATATCGAAACGAGAGGCGAAGCATCGAATACGTGGCACTAGGAATTCCGCAAGCCGGCGAAATTCTGTCGCCAACTCCGGAAGCGTTGAGCAAATATTTCGAGGAACGTAAGACACTTTTCCGCGCGCCTGAGTATCGCAAGGTCACGCTGCTACCGTTATCACCGGCAGACCTCGCAAAGACGGCCGCGGTCAGTGATGACGACGCCAAAGCCTACTTTGCACCACGCAAGGAAAGCTACGGCAAACCCGAAAAGCGCGAGCTGCGCCAAATTGTCTTTCCAAATGCAGATGAAGCTGCGGCCGCCCGCGAACGAATTGCGAAAGGCGCAAGTTTCGACGACATCGCCAAGGAGCGGGGCGTGAATGTGTCGGATACCAACCTTGGCATCGTGACAAAATCCGACATTATCGATCCGGCAGTCGCCGACGCTGCGTTCGCGCTTAAGTCCGGTGAAACTAGCGCACCAGTGAAGGGGCGTTTCGGCACCGTATTGCTGCAAGTCGGCAAGATCGAAGCAGGCGAAGAAAAAACTTACGACCAGATGGCAGCGCAGATTAAAACGGAAATCGCCGAGAGCCGCGCCAAGAGTGAAATCTCAAGCCTTCGCGACAAGATAGAAGATGAACGCGCCGCCGGCTCAACTCTCGCGGAGATCGCGCGAAAGCTGGGACTTAAAGCAATCAATATCGAAGCAGTTGACCGATCAGGCCGCGGGCCAGACGGCAAGCCGGTAGCGGGCGCGGTGCAAACGCCGAACGTGATAAACGCTGTTTTCGGGAGCGACGTCGGGGTCGACACCGACGCACTTCAGCTTCCTAGCGGCGGCTATCTTTATTTCGACGTTACCGCCATTACACCGTCACGCGAGCGTCCGCTCGACGAGGTCAAGGATGAAGTCGCTGCGCGCTGGCGCGATGACGAGATCTCAAAACGGCTGCAGGCGAAAGCCGACGACATTATTGGAAAGCTCAAGGCAGGGACGCCGTTTTCGCAGGCTGCAGGCGAGGCAGGGCTCAAGGTTGAGACGGCAACGGATCTTCAGCGCGGCAAGCAAGGCGGGTTCGTGCCCGCAAAAGTCGTTGAAGCAGTTTTCCGTACGCCGAAAGGCACGCCTGGTACCGCAGAAGGCAACAAAGAAACCGATCGTTACGTTTTTCGCGTGACGGACGTGGTCGATCCGGTACTTGATGCGGCTTCGTCAGACGGCAAAGCGGTCGCCGACGCAGTAAAAAACTCCTATTCCGAAGACATTGTCAGCGAATATATCGCGCGGCTGGAAAATGATTTTGGTGTCACCGTCAATCAACCGGCGCTGAACCAGGTCATCGGCGGCGCCCAACAATAAATCGATCCCATGCAAATCGAGCCGTCGGAAATCGCCTTTGCCGAACGCTATGGGCGCGGCGAAGCGCAGGTGGTGTGGACCACGCTGGTTGCCGACCTTGAGACACCGGTCTCTGCTTTTCTAAAACTCGGTGGCGGCAAGGCGATGAGCTTTTTGCTGGAGTCGGTGGAAGGTGGTGCGGTTCGCGGCCGCTATTCGATTATCGGTCTCGAGCCCGATCTGATCTGGCGCGCAAATGGCGGCAAAGCCGCCATCAATCGTGCCGCGCGCAAGGATGCCGCTGCATACACACCCTGCTCCGAGCCGCCGCTCGAAACGCTTCGCACTCTGATCGAAGAAAGCCGGATCGCGCTGCCCGAAAGTCTGCCGCCAATGTCCGCCGGTGTGTTCGGTTATCTCGGCTACGACATGGTCCGCCTGATGGAGGATTTGAAGCCTCCAAATCCGGATCCGATCGGCATTCCCGATGCAGTGTTGGTTCGCCCAACGCTTATTGTGGTTTTCGACGCCGTGAAAGATTCGATTACCATCGTCACGCCGGCAAGGCCCGAGAAAGGCGTAGACGCCAAAGCGGCGCTCGCGCGCGCCGTAGAACGGCTTGCAGGTGTCGTCGAAAGCCTCGACAGGCCGCTGGACAAAACGTTGACGGAACAGGATGCCGGGCCAATCGACGTGCCGGCAAAATCAAATACCAGCCCCGAAGAATTCAAAGCAATGGTGCGGAAAGCGAAGGAATACATCGTCGCCGGCGATGCATTCCAGATCGTTTTGGCGCAGCGCTTCGAGGCGCCATTCACATTGCCGCCGTTTTCGCTCTACCGCGCTTTGCGACGGACTAACCCGTCACCTTATCTTTATTTTCTCGACCTGGGCGATTTCGCGATCGCGGGGTCCAGTCCGGAAATTCTGGTGAAGGTTTCGGGAGACCTCGTCACTATCCGGCCAATTGCGGGTACGCGGCACCGTGGCGCTAGCCCGCACGAAGATAAAGCTCTGGAAGCGGAGTTGCTGGCGGATCCAAAAGAACGCGCCGAACACCTGATGCTGCTTGATCTTGGCCGCAATGATGTTGGCCGCGTTGCCGCCATCGGCACCGTCAAGGTCACCGATCAGTTTTTCGTCGAACGCTATAGCCACGTGATGCACATCGTATCCAACGTCGAGGGCAAGCTTGCAGGCGATCGCGATGCGCTCGATGCGCTGGCTGCGGGCTATCCTGCCGGCACTGTTTCGGGTGCGCCGAAGGTGCGCGCGATGCAGATCATCGATGAGCTGGAAAAAGAAAAGCGCGGTCTTTATGCCGGTTGCGTCGGCTACTTCTCTGCTGCCGGCGAGATGGACACTTGCATCGTTCTGCGCACAGCGCTGGTAAAGGACGGCAAGATGTATGTGCAGGCGGGCGCCGGCATCGTCGCCGACAGCAATCCCGACTTCGAACAACAAGAATGCATCAACAAGGCAAAGGCGCTGTTTCGCGCGGCCGAGGAAGCCCGCCGCTTTGCGAGCGCCGCAAAAAAGGGGCAGTAACCCCCGATACCGGCGACTGCTTGACCCCCCTCTGGGGGCACCGTACACCGTTGACAACGCGGTGAAATATGATCGTCCTGATCGACAACTACGACAGTTTTACCTTCAACCTGTTCCACTATTTGGCCGGGCTCGGGGCGGATGTCGTCGTGCATCGCAACGACAAGATTTCTGTTGCCGGCGTTATGGCATTGGAGCCGGACGCGATCGTGCTCTCGCCCGGCCCCTGCACGCCAAATGAAGCTGGTATCTGCCTTGATCTTATCGCCAAGGCCGCACCCACAATTCCTATTCTCGGTGTCTGCCTCGGGCATCAGGCAGTTGGCCAAGCTTTCGGCGGCAAAGTCGTGCGTGCAACGCCGCTTCACGGCAAGGTGTCCGAAATTATGCACACAGGCACGGGAGTCTTTCGTGGAATAAACGCGCCCCTAAAGGCGACGCGCTATCATTCTCTGGTGGTTGAGCGGGCGACCATGCCAAGCGTACTCACCATTAATGCGGAGACCGGCGACGGCTTGGTCATGGGGGTGATGCACACCAAACTTCCGGTGCATGGCGTGCAATTTCATCCCGAGAGCATTGCCTCTGAGCACGGCCACCTCATGCTGAAAAATTTTCTCGATATTGCCGCCGCCTGGAACGCACAGCGTGGGCGGCGCAGCGCGCCCAAGAGCAAAGCGGCGGCCCTGCACGCGACGACCTGAGGCGCTTACCGTGGCTGACGATTTCAAAACACTCATCGCCAAGGTCGCGACCGGCGCAGCGCTCACCCGCGAAGAAGCCGCCGGCGCCTTCGACCGCATGATGTCGGGTGAAGCCACACCATCGCAAATGGGCGGTCTATTGATGGCGCTGCGCGTGCGTGGGGAAACCGTCGACGAAATCACCGGTGCTGTGACGACGATGCGCGCCAAAATGCTTGGCGTAAAAGCACCCCCCGGCGCGGTCGACGTGGTCGGCACCGGCGGCGACGCTTCTGGCTCGTTCAACATTTCGACCTGTGCAGCTTTCATCCTGGCTGGTGCCGGCGTGCCGGTCGCAAAACACGGCAATCGTGCGTTATCGTCTAAATCGGGCGCGGCCGATGTGCTCCAGGCCCTCGGCGTCAAAATCGAACTCGACGCAACACAAGTTGGTTTGTGCATTCGAGAAGCCGGCATCGGCTTCATGTTTGCGCCGGCCCATCATCCCGCGATGAAGAACGTTGGTCCGACCCGCGTCGAACTGGGCACCCGCACCATCTTCAATTTGCTTGGCCCGCTGTCGAACCCGGCGAGCGTGAAACGACAGATGATCGGCACCTTCTCAAAGCATTGGGTCGAGCCGATGGCTCAGGTGTTGAAAAATCTCGGCTCCGAAAGCATTTGGGTCGTGCACGGCTCAGACGGCCTTGATGAAATCACCACCGCCGGCCCGACCAGCGTGGCAGCGCTCGAGAATGGCAAAATTCGCACGTTCGAAGTGACGCCGGAGGACGCGGGTCTGTCGCGTTCGAAACCGGAAGCGTTGCGCGGCGGTGATGCAGAGCACAACGCGACGGCATTGCTCGATGTTCTCAAGGGGAAACCAGGTCCGTTTCGCGATGTGGCCGTGCTCAATGCCGCCGCGGCACTTATCGTTGCCGGCAAGGCGAAGGATCTCAAGCAAGGCGCGGCGCTGGCGGCAAAATCGATCGAAAGCGGCGAGGCAGAAGGCCGGCTCGACCGGCTGATCGCGATATCAAACGCCGCAGAGGCCTAGCGCATGATTTCGAAAAGCAGGATCCGGTTTTCGGATAAGATCGCGCGCAGGAAGAAATGAATGGCCGACATCCTCACCAAGATTGAAGCCTACAAGCGCGAAGAAATCGCCGCCGCGAAGCGTGCGCGCCCTCTTGAGACGCTCGAGAAGGCTGCAAAAACGGCCTCTCCGCCGCGTGGTTTTCTGCGTGCGATCGAACAGCGGATCGCCGGTGGTCACTACGCGCTGATCGCCGAAATCAAGAAGGCGAGCCCGTCGAAAGGCTTGATTAGAGCCGATTTCGACCCGCCCCAGCTCGCCAGAGCCTATGAGATGGGTGGCGCCACCTGTCTCTCGGTGCTGACCGATGCCCCCTCGTTCCAGGGCCAACCCGAATTCCTTGCAGCGGCGCGCGATGCCACGGCGCTGCCTGCGCTGCGGAAGGATTTCATCTACGAGCCGTATCAGGTGGTGGAATCAGCGTGTACTCGGTGCCGATTGCATCCTCATCATTATGGCAGCGGTAGACGACGCGGCCGCGCAAGACATTGAGACGACTGCCTTTTCATATGGGATGGACGTTCTTGTTGAAGTTCATGATGAAGTTGAGCTTGGCCGCGCCCTCAAACTCAAATCGCGGCTGATTGGCATCAATAACCGCGATCTTCGGACATTTAAGACCTCGCTCGCCGTCAGCGAGCAACTGGCGCCTAAATCCCCGCGCGACCGCGTGCTCGTCGCCGAGAGCGGGCTTAATGCGCCAACAGATCTCGCGCGCCTCAATCGGGCCGGTATTTCAACATTTCTGATCGGCGAAAGCTTGATGCGGCAGGCCGACGTCACCGCCGCCACTCGTGCTTTGCTTGCGCATAATGCGCGTGCCGCAGCGGAGTAAGATCGATGAAGCGGCGAAAAAAGAAGCCAGCCCCACGGCGTTCGAAAAAAACTATTCCCCGGCGTCTCAAGCCCAAAGCTAAGGCAAGACGACGAAGGAACCAAGCCAAGGTCAAAAAAGGTTGCATTGGCAGCGCCGGCGCCCCTCACCCATATCGACCAGCGCGGCGAAGCCCGCATGGTCGACGTCTCGGACAAAGGTGCGACCGAACGCATCGCGGTGGCGGAAGGCCGCGTCATCATGCGCAAGGAGACACTCGACCTGGTGGTCGAAGGCAATGCGATGAAAGGCGACGTGCTCGGAGCAGCGCGGCTCGCTGGTATCATGGCGGCCAAACGCACCCACGGCCTTATTCCGCTCTGTCACCCACTACCCCTGACAAAAGTCGAGATCGATATTAATCCCGAGCACGCGCTGCCGGGATTTCTGGTGCAGGCGACGGTGAAAGTCACCGCCAAGACCGGCGTCGAGATGGAGGCGCTCACCGCGGTTTCGATCGCGTGTCTGACGATCTACGACATGGTCAAGGCCGCTGAGCGCGGTATGCGAATTGAGGGTATCCGCCTCCTGCAAAAAAGTGGCGGCAAGTCGGGCAATTGGCGCGCGGAGTAACGCATGATCCCGAAACGTGGGAACCGCTTTCGGACGCGATCATCCGCAACGAGAGTAAGCCATGTCTTTGATGGCAGTCGCCGAGGCACTACGACGGGTGCTGGCCGATGCAAAGCCACTTCCAGGAGAAGACGTTGCACTCGACGATGCGCTCGGCCGCGTTCTCACTGATGACCTAGTCGCAAGGCGAACCCAGCCCCCCGCCGCGGTCTCGGCCATGGACGGCTACGCCGTGCGGGCGAGCGACGTTGTGCAGGTTCCGGCGACACTTAAAGTCATAGGTGAAGTTGCCGCCGGCCATCCTCTGGACGGCAAAATCGGTCCGGGCGAAGCCGCACGTATATTTACCGGCGGTGTAATGCCGGCCGGCTCCGACGCGGTTGTGATCCAGGAGTTGGCCACGCGCGCGGGCGATGTTGTCACCATCCAGAAGCCGCTGGCCATCGGACGCAATGTGCGGGCCGAAGGCATCGACTTCGCTCAGGACCAGGTTCTATTGCGCAAGGGACGCCGGATAAGCGATCGCGATCTGATGCTCGCCGCCGCCATGAATTATCCGCGCATCAAAGTCTATCGCCGCCCCAAAGTCGCGGTGCTTGGCACCGGGGACGAGCTGGTGCCGCCCGGGAGCACGCCCAAACCTGGCGAAATTGTTTATTCGAACGGCTTTGCCCTTAACGCCCTCGCGCGCAGTGAAGGCGCCGACGTGAATGATCTCGGGATCGCGCACGATCGCGTCGAGGACATCGTGGCCGCCATTCGCCGCGCGCGTGAAATGCGGGCTGATATCCTGGTCACGTCCGGCGGCGCCTCGGTTGGCGAACACGACCTTGTCCAGCGCGCGCTCGCGGCTGAAGGCCTCGACCTGTCGTTTTGGCGGGTCGCCCTGCGTCCCGGTCGTCCGATGATGCACGGCCGTCTGGGCGGAATGCAGGTTCTGGGCGTGCCGGGAAACCCTGTGTCCTCCTATGTCTGCGCTTTCCTGTTTCTGGTGCCTCTGATCAGGCGTCTCTCCGGCCGGCAGGATGTTGAGCGGGTGCCTGAAACAGCACGCCTCGGCTGCGCTATGCCAGCAAACGATGAGCGTGCCGACTATCTGCGGGCCACTCTGTCACCCGGAAGGGACGGCCCGATCGCTACCCCGCTACCAGCTCAGGACAGCTCGCTGATGGCCCCTCTGGCGAAAGCCGACTGCCTGCTGATTCGGGAACCGCACGCACCGGCGGCGGTGGCGGGTTCAGACTGTGTCATCCTTAAGCTCGCCCTTTAGGCGTCTTTCGAGTTTTTCACTCCAAATTAAATAGTTGCGGAACACATATCGAACAGATAGTGTCCGTTCATGATTTGTTTCCGGCTTGATCCCTCCTGGGGTGGCCTGACGGGGAGAGATAGATGCTGACGCGAAAGCAGTTCGAGCTCCTGCGTTTCATCCACGAGAGGCTAACCGAGACTGGCGTCCCCCCCTCATTTGACGAAATGAAGGACGCCCTGGACCTGCGCTCGAAATCGGGCATTCACCGGCTAATTACGGCGCTGGAGGAACGGGGGTTCATCCGCCGTCTCCCCAACCGCGCCCGCGCTATCGAGGTGATCAAACTGCCGGATTCGGTCGGCCATGGCCTTGGGTCCTCCCGTTCGCGTGGGTTCACCCCCAGTGTTATCGAGGGCGATCTGGGCCGGGTTCGTGCCAATTCCGAGGACGACGATAGCGGCCGGCCGGTCGCCGTGCCGGTCATGGGCCGTATCGCCGCCGGTACCCCTATCGAGGCCATCCAGACCCGCAGCCATGTCATCAACATGCCTCCCGACCTGCTTTCGGCCGGCGAGCATTTTGCGCTCGAGGTACGTGGCGACAGCATGATCGAAGCTGGCATCCTCGACGGCGATATCGCCTTGATCCGCAAATCCGAGGCGGCTGAAACCGGCGACATCGTCGTTGCCCTGATCGACGACGAGGAAGCCACCCTCAAGCGTTTCCGCCGTCGCGGGGCGTCGATCGCGCTGGAACCCGCAAACCCGTCTTATGAGGTGCGCATCCTGCCGCCCAATCGTGTGCGTATTCAGGGCAAGCTGGCAGGCCTTTTCCGCAGATATTAATCCTCGGCGTCGAGGGCTTCTGAAGGTGGCGCCGCATCGCGCGCGCCCGGGCGGCTTGCCTCTGGTGCGTTTGGTTGCGCGCTGGTCGCGGTGCGCGTCCACGGCCGCTCATAGCCGCGCGGAAGCGTGACGGTTTTCTCGAAACGATCGCCTGTCCAACGGAGCGCCACAGTGCCGTGAGCGCGCCAGTCTTTCCGGTCGATCAAAACGGCCGCACAAGCCGAAGGCGCCTCGCGCGAGCTCACCACCACGGCGGCGCGCGCGCAATCCTCGGCGAAAGCCTCGACCGACAACACCATCGACACAAGCCGGCCCTCGCCAAGTTTGCCGATACAACCGATGGCATCGCAGGCCACACCGTTGCTCAGGCTTGGGTCTTTCGGTGTGCGTGCATCCGCATCGGCGGCAAGCCATTCCTTGACCGAAAAGGTGTCGCGCCCGCTGTGGAGCACGGCAAGTCGTCCGTCCGCTCCGCGAAATGCCGCCGCCTGGCCATCATCGGCAATCAGGACATCCGGGCGCGGCGTCGCGACGGCCCATAGGCTCGCGGCGAGCGCCAGCACAGCGCCGCTCCAGCGCAGCGGCGTTCGAAGCAGGCAAATGAGCAACAGGCCCGCCGTTCCGACCAGCAGCGGCCCAACGCCGAAGGCCTGCATGCGTCCGACAGCGCCAGGCAGGCTCGTCACCCACAACGCCACCCAGACCATCCAATCGAGCCCGCTTCCCATCAGTCGCCAGAACACGTCGTCGAAACCGAACGGCATGGCCACAACGCCGAGGATGCCCATCGGCATCACGACTGCTGACACTATCGGCATGGCAAGGAGATTGGCGATCATGCCGTAAGGCGCGAGGCGATGAAAATGAAAGGCTGCATAGGGCGTCGTGGCAAACCCGGCGACCAGCGAGGCGAGCATCAGGCCGGCAGCCTCGCGCGCGCCCCACATCGCAACGCGTCGGCCGACTGAAGTGTCGCGATCGGCGCGCCATGGCAATCCGTGCTGATAGGCCGCGATCAGCGCCAGCGTCGCTGCAAACGACATCTGGAAGCTCGGATGCACCACCGCTTGCGGCGCCAGCAGCAACACCGCGATCGCCGCAACAGCGATCGTGCGGAACGTGAGCGTCGGGCGATCCAACATGATGCCTACGAGCACAATCGCGATCATGATGAACGAACGCTGGGTGGCCACTTCCGCGCCGGACAGCAATAGATAGAAAGCCGCTGCAACGAGGGCGCCAAATGCGGCCCATTTCTTTATCGGATAGCGAGCTGCGAGCGACGGCACCAGCGCAAGCCCGGCGCGGATGAAAAAGAACACGATGCCCGCGACGACGGCCATGTGATAGCCGGAGATCGAGAGCACATGGGCAAGGCTCGAAATATACATCGCATCATTGACTGGCGTGGAGATGGCATCGCGCTTGCCCGTGATCAGCGCCGAAGCGATCGAACCATTGTCGCCAGGAATTATCGCGCGGATGCGCTTGTCGATCGCTTCGCGCACATCATCAATGACCGCGGCATAGCGCAGCCAGAACCCGCCCGCGACCGGCGGCGCCATCGTCTTGATCGCACCCAACGCATAACCCGAAGCACCAATGCGCTGGAAATACATGTCGCGCGCAAAATCGTAGCCGCCGGGACGTAGCGGCTGCAGCGGCGGCGACAGATGCGCCTTGAACTCGACGAAACCTTCCGACCGCGGGCGCGCTCCCTTTACGCACGGCGACACGGACGCGATCAGGCGCAGGCGTGACGCGCGGCGCGTCGAAACGCTGCACCCGCACCACAATACGGTCACTGCGCTCGCGCTCCTCCCGCATTTCGACGAAGCCCGCAACGACGGCGGTCGCAACCGGGTGCTGCAAAATCGGATGAGCGATGCGCGCCGTCTGCAGCGTCGCAGTAGCAAAGCCCGAGGCAAATGCGGCAAACCCGAGTGCGAGCGGAAAAACAACCGAACGGTGGCGCACCGCAAACACGGTAACGATGCTTGCAATTGCCAGCGTCAATGCCGCCCACGAGGCAGGCTCACGATCAGCGGCAAAGTAACCGGCGATCCCGCAGCCGAAGGAAACCGGCAGCCAGGGCATCAAGCGGCCCGGCGCGACTTCAGCCGCCACCCATTTTGAGATCAGCTCACGGAGCGAACCGGCGGCATCGGCGACACCATCCGGCAAAAACACGCCCGCCGGACGCCGGGCCGCATCAATCTCCGGCGCCCAGGCCTTAGCGCCTGCGCGTGGTCGTCCGCTATAGGATTTCTGCCGGGCCAAGGCGCGGCGCGCCTCCCCGACGCCAACCGTTACAACCGGACTGATAATAACTCAGCCTCAGGTTGTGGCTATGCCTTTGCGGTCAGCCTGTGGTTTTTTCTTTGGCCCAGGTATCGCGTAGTCCGATCGTACGACTGAACACGGGTTTATTGGGTTTCGAATCCGTGTCGAGACAGAAATAGCCTTGGCGTTCGAACTGCACCGGCTGTCCGAGCTTGGCGTCGGCGAGAGCCGGCTCAAGTCGCGCCTCGCTTAATACTTCCAGTGAATTTGGATTGAGGTCTGCTGTGAAAGCCTCACCGCTTGGGTCGGGCTTGGTGAACAGCGCATTGTAGAGCCGCACTTCCGCTGGAATGGAATGCGTGGCCGAGACCCAGTGGATAGTTGACTTGACCTTGCGCCCGTCGGGCGCATTTCCGCCACGGGTCGCCGGATCGTAGGTGCAGCGTAATTCTGTCACCTCGCCTTTGGCGTTCTTCACGACCTCACGGCAAGTTATGAAGTACGCATAGCGCAGACGAACCTCAGTACCCGGGGAAAGCCGGAAGAATTTCTTTGGCGGATTCTCCATAAAATCTTCCTGCTCGACGTAAAGCTCACGCGCAAACTTGATCTTTCGCGAACCGGCCCCGGCATCGTCAGGGTGATTGACCGCATCCAGCTCTTCGACCTGGCCTTCCGGATAGTTCTCGATCACGACCTTGAGCGGACGCAGCACAGCCATGCGACGAAGGGAAGATCGGTTGAGAACCTCCCGTACTCCAAAGTCGAACATGCCGACGTCGACAACGCTATTGGCTTTGGCGACGCCAATGCGCTTGATGAAATCGCGGATTGCCTCCGGTGGCACACCGCGCCGGCGCAGCCCTGCAAGCGTTGGCATACGGGGGTCGTCCCATCCGGTCACGTGTCCGCCGCGCACCAATTCGGTAAGCACCCGTTTGGACAACACGGTGTAAGTGAGATTGAGGCGTGCAAACTCATATTGATGCGGCTGCGACGGCACCTTCAAATTCGCGATGAACCAGTCATACAGCGGCCGATGATCTTCAAATTCCAGCGTACAGATCGAATGGGTAACATTTTCGATCGCATCCGACTGGCCATGCGCGAAGTCGTAGCTCGGGTAAATTTTCCAAGTCGTACCGGTTCGCGGATGATTGGCGTGAAGAATTCGATAAAGCACCGGATCGCGCAAATTGATATTGCCCGATGCCATATCGATCTTTGCACGTAGCACGCGTGCGCCGTTGGGAAACTCACCCGCACGCATGCGGCGGAAAAGATCGAGGTTCTCGTCAACGCCACGGTCGCGGAACGGACTATTCTTGCCCGGCTCAGTCAAAGTGCCACGGTTGGCGCGCATGTCGTGGGGGTTCTGATCGTCGACATAAGCCTTGCCGGCCCGGATCAAATCTTCGGCCCAGTTATAGAGCTGCTCGAAATAGTCGGATGCGTGATGAAGGTTCTTACCCCAATCGAAGCCAAGCCAACGCACGTCAGCCTCGATGGCGTCGATATATTCCTGCTCTTCACGGGTCGGATTCGTATCGTCAAAACGCAGATTACAGCGACCGCCAAATTCTTCGGCGATCCCAAAGTTCAGGCAAATTGATTTCGCGTGCCCGATATGGAGGTAGCCGTTTGGCTCGGGAGGAAAACGGGTCACCACACCCTTTACCCGCCCGGAATCGAGATCGGCTTTGACGATATCGCGGATGAAATCGCGTCCTGCTTCCGCGCCCGCCGCCTCACCCGATGTCATGCAGTACGGCCCCGTCTTGGCTAGATTTGCGCATTCGCCGGAACGGCATGGCGCGCGGCCTATGTGCCAAATCCCGGCCTGCGCCTCAAGCCGATTGTTCACTACGGCGGAACAAGAAAAAAGCCCGGCTCATGGCCGGGCTTTCGTTCGATCACATCCTGTGTGCGATTAGTTATTTAGCTGAGGTACCCCTGCCGCCGCCACCACCGCCACCGGGGGTCGGGTGAGTAGAAAAGGTTGATATAGTCCCATTCGTATTATGGACGATATAGGACGTGATGCCGGTGTTTAGGTCGTACGTTCGAACATCACCACTGCCGTCTCGATTGCGATGAACCTCGTAGGGATTGTTATCTTTATTAAGTCCACCGCCCGCAAATGTCTATATTCTCCCCGCGTTGAGTGCCGCTTGTTCGTCGGTGAATGCCTCCGACGTCCCGTTGAGACAGCGGGAATCTGGCCTTTGAACTTTATCTCGTGCGGTGGATTTGTTATCGCAGTTTTGAGTGCCGCTTGGTTTGGATGTTTGCGCTGAGGCCGGCAGAGTCTAAGTGGCGCTCGCGGCAGCGAGCGCAAGCAGCACAAACGTGGTCGACGTTTTCATTGGCATACCTTTTCGGTTTTTGGACGACTTTTGCTAAAGCGTCACTGATCTCAGCGAACACTCTTTAATCTATCGCGCGCGATCCGAACACGGCGTGACTGCTGCATTTAGGATAGGTTCATCTCGATGAAGTCCTATCAGCCGATCGGAGGACTCCGTTCAGAATGATGTAGAGTCGCGGACAGGACGCGCGACAAGCAAAATGCTTGGACTAAATTTGTCGTTTTCGACCACAAATCTTGGGTATTGAGCCAGAACCTATGATACACGGGCGCAATCTATTGGTAGCTGGCTGTTGAATTTATCGAACCTCAAAATGGCCGAAGACATCGTCACCCGCTTTGCGCCCTCACCCACCGGCTTCCTCCATATCGGCGGCGGCCGCACGGCCCTGTTCAATTGGCTGTACGCACGGCGGCATGGCGGCAAGATGCTGCTACGGATCGAAGACACCGACCGCGAGCGCTCAACCGCTGCAGCCATCAACGCCATTATCGACGGCCTGACCTGGCTCGGCCTGAGCTGGGACGGCGAGATTGTCTTCCAGTTTTCACGTGCAGAGCGTCACCGCCAGATCGCTGAACAACTGCTCGCCGCCGGGAAAGCCTATCGCTGCTACACAAGCCCCGAGGAACTCACTGCGATGCGCGAGGCCGCGCGACGCGAGGGGCGTACCAAACTCTATGACGGGCGCTGGCGTGACCGCGATCCCGCCGAAGCGCCGGCGGGCGTCAAGCCGGTGATCCGTCTCAAAGCGCCGCTGACCGGCGAAACGGTTGTCGACGATCAGGTGCAAGGCCGCGTGGTCTGGCAGAACGAAAACCTCGATGATTTCGTGCTGCTGCGTTCGGATGGCACACCCACTTACATGCTTGCGGTTGTCGTCGACGACCACGACATGGCCATCACGCACATCATCCGCGGCGACGATCATCTCAACAACGCGGCGCGCCAAACCCAAATCTATCAGGCGCTCGGTTGGAAAATCCCGGTCATGGCGCATATCCCGCTCATCCACGGACCGGATGGCTCCAAACTTTCAAAGCGGCACGGCGCGCTCGGCATCGACGCCTATCGCGCCATGGGTTATTTGCCGGCGGCGATGCGGAACTATCTGGTTCGGCTCGGCTGGGCACATGGCGACCAGGAACTCTTCACGACCGAAGAGATGGTTGCCGCTTTCGACCTGCCGCAAATCGGGCGCTCGCCGGCGCGCTTCGACTTCACAAAGCTTGAAAGCCTTAACGGCCACTACATACGCGCGAGCGACGACGCCGACCTTATTGCCGCAATCGAGCAGCTGTTGCCGCATATCGCCGGCGGAC
This sequence comes from uncultured Alphaproteobacteria bacterium, assembly GCA_963810585.1. GTDB lineage: Bacteria > Pseudomonadota > Alphaproteobacteria > Rhizobiales > Xanthobacteraceae > Pseudolabrys. The sequence goes on along the minus strand of CAWENV010000004.1, from coordinate 330,809 downwards.
AGGAACTTGCGAGCAAAATGACCCCCGCGCTACGCGCCAAGCTTCTGGCTGCCATGCCCGGACTGAAGGAACGCGCCAAGACTTTAGTCGAGTTGTTCGAGGCCTCCCGTTTCCTGTGGACGAGCAGGCCACTCGATATCAACGAGCAGGCCAGGGCCTTGCTGACCGATGAGGCTAAGACCTTGATCGGCGCCCTGCTGCCGGAACTCGAGGCTGTTGCGGACTGGAATGCGACCAATGCCGAGGCCGTCGTACGGCCTTATGCCGAACGTTCTGGCCTCAAGCTCGGCGCGGTGGCGCAACCATTGCGCGCCGCCCTGACGGGCCGCACGACATCCCCGCCGATCTTTGACGTGCTTGCTGTTTTGGGCCGGGACGAGAGCCTGGCGCGGCTGCGGGACCAGACCGCGCCGTAAAATTTTCATAACGGCAAATGTGCAACGCCAATGCCGTGCTTAAGTGCGCATAAACCCAAGGCCATTGCTCTATCTTGCAGTGCACACATGAATGGGATACGCACAAAGCGGCCGGATTTCTGACCGCCTGAACTCGCGCCAAGCCTGCCCGGCCTTACTGTTTTCCACGCGCATCGCTCGCGGCCAAATCGAGGGCACGACCATGGACGCCAAGACCAGCGCCAAAAATAAAACCGGCACACTGACGGTCGGCAACAACAATTGGGACATGCCGATCTATCCCGGCACCATCGGTCCTGACGTGGTCGACATCTCGAAGCTCTATGGCGAAAGCGGGATGTTTACCTACGACCCGGGCTTCACCTCGACGGCGAGCTGCGAGTCCAAGATCACCTATATTGATGGTGACGAAGGCATTCTACTCTATCGCGGGTACCCGATCGAACAGCTCGCCGAGCACGGCGACTTCCTCGAGACCTGCTATCTGCTGCTTTACGGCGAATTGCCGACCACCGCGCAAAAAGCCGACTTCGATTACCGCGTGACCCGTCACACGATGGTCCACGAACAGATGAGCCGGTTCTTTCAAGGCTTCCGCCGCGACGCGCATCCAATGGCGGTGATGACAGGCTGCGTCGGCGCGCTGTCAGCGTTCTATCACGACTCCACCGACATCTCCGATCCGCATCAACGGATGATCGCCTCGATCCGCATGATCGCGAAAGTGCCGACGCTCGCCGCTATGGCCTACAAATATTCGATCGGTCAGCCCTTCGTATATCCGAAGAACGAGCTGGACTACGCCTCTAATTTCTTGCGCATGTGCTATGCGGTGCCTACGGAGGAATACAAGCCGAACCCGGTCCTGGCGCGGGCGATGGATCGCATCTTCATCCTGCACGCAGACCACGAGCAGAACGCGTCGACATCGACAGTCCGTCTCGCCGGCTCGTCCGGCGCAAATCCGTTCGCATGCATCGCCGCAGGCTGCGCTTGTTTGTGGGGACCCGCGCATGGCGGCGCTAACGAAGCCGCGCTCAATATGTTGCGCGAAATTGGATCGGTCGACCGTATTCCCGAAATCGTCAAACGGGCAAAAGACAAGAACGATCCCTATCGTTTGATGGGCTTTGGGCACCGCGTTTACAAGAACTACGATCCGCGCGCCAAGATCATGCAGAAGACCTGCCACGAAGTTTTGACTGAACTTGGCATCAAGGATGATCCGCTCCTTGACGTTGCCATGGAGCTGGAAAAGGTCGCGCTCCACGACGAGTACTTCATCGAGAAGAAGCTTTATCCGAATATCGACTTCTATTCTGGCATCACACTCAAGGCGATGGGTTTCCCCACCACAATGTTCACCGTGCTGTTTGCGGTTGCGCGAACGGTCGGTTGGATCGCTCAGTGGAAGGAAATGATAGAGGATCCGAAGCAGAAGATTGGCCGGCCACGCCAGCTCTACACCGGCGCAACGCGTAGAGATTACGCGCCGATCTCGCGACGGAAATAATCCGAGTTATTGGCTCTTGCCGTTAGCTTTGCCGTTGAGCTTCGGCGCGCTGGCGCCGTCATAAGCCCATTGCACGTATATTCCGGCCCACGTAAAGCCGCCGCCGAACGCAGCGAGCACGAGGCGGTCACCGCGCTTTAATTTGGGCTCATAGTCCCACAGGCAGAGTGGAATTGTTGCGTTAGTGGTGTTGCCGTATTTCTGGATCGTCACCATCACTTTATCCATCGGCATCCCCATACGCTCGGCTGTCGATTCGATAATGCGCTTGTTAGCCTGGTGAGGCACCAGCCAATCGATCATGTCGGCGCGCAAATTATTACGCGCCATGATCTCGCCGGCCACTTCTGCCATCTTTGCAATGGCGAATTTGTAGACTGCAGCGCCTTCCTGATGGACGTAATGCAAACGCTTGTCGACCGTTTGCGCGCTTGGTGGCATCCGGCTGCCGCCAGCCTTTTGGTGCAAATGAATCATGCCGGACCCATCGGAACGGATCAGTGCGTCCATAATGCCGTAGCCGCTGTCGTCCGGCTCTAGCAGCACCGCGCCGGCAGCATCACCAAACAACACGCAGGTTGCGCGATCGGTGTAGTCGATGATCGAGGACATCTTGTCGGCGCCGACGACCACGACCTTGCGCGCGGTACGGTTAGCGATGAATTGTGCGGCAATGGTAAGTGAGTAGAGAAATCCAGAACAGGCGGCCTGGACATCAAAGCTGCCGATGTTGTTCACCCCGACCATATCGCAAATCAAATTCGCCGTGGACGGGAACTGCATATCCGGCGTGGTTGTTGCGCAGATCAGCAGGTCAATCTCTTCCGGCCTGGTACCGGTCTTTTGCAACAGCCCCCGTACCGCTTCGGCGGCCATATGCGAGGTACCGAGGCCCTCGCCTTTCAGGATGTGGCGTTCCTTGATGCCGGTGCGTTCGATGATCCAGGCATCGCTGGTGTCCACCATACGCGCGAGCTCTGCGTTCGTGAGCAGATCCGGCGGCAAATAGCCATGAACAGCAGTGATGGAGGCGCGCGGAGAAGGGGTCAAAAGCTGGAATCCGGTTTTCTACAATGACATACGCCCATCCGGCGGCGGCGGGCAAGTTGCGTCTTAAGGTGTCGCCAAGGCCCCTATTTCGCGCTTTGACGGGACTTTGCCAGCGGCGCAATCGAGGACGATGGCCGCGGCCCGGCCAGCCAGGTCGGTATTGCCGATCTCCATTATCGCGTCCAGCCGCGCGAACTCCTCGATCTGCCGCCGCCGCTCCGGCGTATCGGTGAGCAGCGGCATCAGCGCGTTGGCGAGACGTTCAGCGGTGCAATCCCGCTGAAGAAATTCCGGCACCACGTTCTCGCCGAGTACCAGATTGGCGAGGATGACCGATGGCACGTTGACGAACAGCCGCGCGGCAAGCTCCTCAATCAAGGCCACCTTGTAAGCAGCCACCATTGGAACGCCAGCGAATGCCAACTCCAGCGTCGAGGTGCCGGACTTGGTGAGCGCCGCCCGCGCCGTCCGAAAAGCTTCATTCTTTTCTCCGGCATCAGTTACCACGCGCGCGGGCACGCGCCACGAGGCAACGGCGGCCCTGACCGTGTCCGCAAGCCTTGGCACGGCCGGTACCAGCACTTCGATGTCGCCAAACTGCTCGGCAACGCGAGCCATCGCCGAACCAAATACTGGCGCCATGCGCCGAATTTCACCCGTACGGCTACCAGGCAAGACCAAAATCAGTGGAGGGCCGGCGACACGCAGGCGTTTTTCAAGATCATTCGGGCGAAGCTCACCAAGACGTTCCGCGAGCGGATGCCCGACGTAACTGCAAGGTGGCCCGCCAAGCTCGCCCATAATTTTTGGCTCAAATGGCAGTAACGCCAGAACATGATCCACGTAGGCGCGCATTGCGCCCGCCCGCCCGGGCCTCCAGGCCCAGACCGATGGACAGACGTAGTCGACGATCGGAATGCCGGGGGCGCGAGCGCGCACACGCCGCGCCACGCGGTGCGTGAATTCTGGACTATCGATAATCACGAGGACATCGGGCTTCGCCGCCACGACAGCGTCGGCGGTTTCTCGAATACGCCGAAGAATTTTCGGCAAACTTGCTGGAATCGTAGCAAATCCAATGATTGCAAGATCGCCAAGTGGAAAGAGACTTGGCACGTCCGCAGCCGCCATGTGGCCACCGCCTACGCCTGAAAACCGGACACTGCCTGCGGTGCGTTGCCTGATCGCCGCGATGAGTGCAGCGCCGAGCCGGTCACCGGATTCTTCGCCCGCTACCAAAAAAACGTGCGGGCTCATTGTTCGGGCTCAGACGGCACACCGACAACAAAAATGCCGGCGCGGTCCGCAGCTTGGATAACCTGCGTCGGCTCCGCGACAATTGTACCGCCAGCCGCGACCGCAACTCCGGAAAGTCCGGCACGCATGACACCATCGACTGTGTGAGGACCGATTGACGGCAAATCAAGCCGGCGGTCTTGTTGCCTTTTTGGCGCCTTCACCAAAACGCCACTGCCGACCGGCGCACGAATTCGGCCACTCGCGCGCAATTCGGCAACGCGCGCAAGCATCTGGTCGGTGCCTTCAGCCGCTTCAACCGCCAGCACGTGCTTATTGGCAACCACCACCGCCTGCCCGACGTCGAAAGCGCTGGTGGCGTGCAGATACTCAAACCCAAAGCTGATATCGGCGTTATCGCGTTCCGTCGGCTGAACAATTCCAAGCGACCCAGATGGAACAAGGATTTCCGGCGCAACTTCATGCGCACCAAGCACCCGAAAGCCTTTTTCCTCGATCAGTTGCGTCACACGCGACAACAGAAAATTATCTCCCCCTCTAAAGCCGGCTGCGATGCGCGGTATCAGCATCAATGTTGAGAGGTCGAAACGCATCTGCCAGAAGGCGGGGCGCACGAGCGAACCAATCAGCACTAACTCATTGCAGCCAGCGGCATGCGCTGCGCGCTCGAATTTGCCGAATTTCGCGACGCGCACCCAGGTGTGAGGGCGGTTCGCATAATCCTCCGCCTTGGCGATCCCCTGCAAAGGAAAGAGCAGAACTTTACGTCCGCGCTTGCTGACGATATCCGCCACCGCCAGAGGCAGCGTGCCGCCGCCGCAAACGAGCGCAAGCGGGCCGTCCTGCCGCTCAGCTGCGGTCATGCGTCCTCGTCTGCCTCGTTGCGCTTGACCGCCATTGTAAAGGGACGTTTTCCAGTCCGAATAAATTCGACAATCTTGGCCACCAGTGGATCGTCACCAAAGTCAGCCGCAACTCGATCAACACGTGCGCGAAACTCACCCGCCTCAAAAAACAGGGCCTGGTACGCTTCGCGTACCCGATGGACATCAGTCTTTCGTAAGCCCGCGTCGGCGCATCCCGATCACATTGAGTCCGATCAAGTTGGCAAGCGGACCATGTGCCATACCGTAAGGTATTACGTCGGCACGCACGCCGCTCAAGCCGACAATCATTGCGCCCTCGCCAATACGCACAAACTGCCGCACCGCCACACCGCCTCCGAACACCACGTTGTCGCCGATAGTCGCGTGCCCTCCGAGCAGAACGTTATTGGCAAACACGACATGGTTGCCAACCTTGCAATCATGCGCAACGTGCGCGCCGACCATGAAAAAACATTTTTCGCCAACTTCGGTAACGCCGCCACCGTCTTCGGTGCCCGTGCTCATCGTGACGTTTTCGCGAATATCGCAATCGCTGCCGACAACCAGTTTAGTCGGTCCGCCGCGGTAGCTAACCGACTGCGGCGGCGAACCAAGCGAAGCAAATGGATGGATCACCGTTCGCGGTCCAATCGTCGTGTGGCCTGTAAGGTTGACATGGCCTAGCAACCGGCAACCGTTGCCGACACTGACGTTCGCACCGATCGTGCAATATGGACCGATCGAAACATCTTTTCCGATCGTCGCCCCGGCCTCGATCCGTGCCGAGGGGTCGATCATGTGCGCGCTCATGCGTCGGAAAGCATGGCGCCAACTTCGGCTTCCGCGACAATCTGGCCTGCCACTTTTGCCTCGCCGCGATACCACCACATCGACTTGCGCCGCGCGATCCGGTTCATGTGGTATTCAATCGTGTCGCCAGGCCGCACCGGTTTGCGGAATTTTGCTTTGTCGATTGTGAGAAAAAATACAGACGTAGGCGACGTACCCGTCGCCGCGATACACAGCACGCCAGCCGTCTGCGCCATCCCTTCGATCATCAATACCCCAGGAAATACCGGGTTGCCCGGGAAGTGCCCCTGAAAATGCGGTTCATTGATCGTCACGTTTTTTATTCCGATGCCGTGTTCGTCGCCTTGAATGTCGATCACCCGGTCAACCATAAGAAACGGGTAACGGTGCGGAAGCATTTTAAGCACCACAGCGATGTCCGCCGCCTCAAATTTTGTTACGGCTTTATTCATCGTGCCCGTCTCATTCGTCAGCCGCAGCGTCTGTGCTGCCCTTTTGGCGTGCAAGCCGCTCAAGCGTCATCATCTCACGGAACCACTGCTTTACCGGCTTAGCCGGAGTGCCGCCCCAGCGCGCACCCGCCGGCACGTCGCTGTTGACATTGCTGGTCGCGGCAAGTTGTGCTCCCTCGCCGACCGTCACGTTATTATTCAGACCGACACGCGCGCCCAGCACAACAAAATCTTCCAATGTCGAACTGCCGGAAATGCCCGTTTGCGCAACCAATATGCAGTGCCGGCCAATGACGACATTGTGGCCTACCTGAACCAGGTTGTCGATCTTCGTGCCCTCGCCGATCACTGTATCGCGAATGGCTCCGCGGTCGATGCTGGTGCCAGCTCCGATTTCGACGTCGTCTTGAATAATAACGCGTCCGACCTGCGGGACTTTTACGTGACCTTTTCCGCCCATCACGAACCCGAATCCATCCTGCCCGATCTTGCACCCCGGGTGGACGATCACGCGATCGCCGATCAAGGCGTTGCTAATGCTTGCGCCCGCACCGATCGAGCATTCGCGTCCTATCCGCACTTCGGTGCCGATCACCGCGTTCGCACCGATCACTGTGCCGCCGCCGATTTCAGCACGCGGACCAATCACAGCCCCGGGCTCGATTGTGACGCCATCTTCCATCCGTGCACTTGGATCAACATGCGCCCGTGTGAAGTCGCCGGGCCCGGATAGCGATGACGGTCGCAGCGCATTCGGAAATAACTCGCGGGCGGCGGCTACAAAAGCACGGTACGGTTCGCGTACAGTCAGCACAGCAACCCGCGCCGGTAAATCCTTGGCGAGCGCCGCAGTCGTAATGCATGCCGCCGCATGTGTCGTGGCGGCGGCGGCCGCATAACGTTTGTTGTCGAAAAATGTGAGATCGAACGGCGCCGCGCGGTCGAGCGGAGCGATATTGACGATGCGCCGCGCATGCGGCGCGGGCGACGCGAGCGTCGCACCCGTCAAGGCGGCGATCTCATCAAGCGTGAGACCCCGGGAGTGTCGTAAGAAGACCGGCTCGCTCATTCTTGCTGGAGTCCGCCCTGGCGTATCGCCAGCTGCTGCCAAGATCAGAACCTGGTGCCGCCGCTGAAGCGGAATATCTGCGTGCGGTCGCACACCTCTCCGCTGCCCACCGGCGTCGCACAGTACTTCGCCAGCGGATAAGCCAGGTCAAAGCGTAACGGCCCAAGCGGTGAATCCCACAACAGGCCTACACCGACCGAAGCGCGGACCATCGATGCACTGTCGAGCCCGACCTGGAGTGTCTCGCCAGTCACATTCCAGCTGGTCGGCCCTTTGTATCCCCACAGCGAGCCGGCATCGGCAAAGGCTGCGATCTTGATACCGACATCCTTGGGCAAGAAGTACAACGGGGTCTGCGCCTCAACGCTTGCGCCCCAATAGTAGCTGCCACCGAGTGGATCATTGGTCGTTCCAGGCGTCAGGTCGCGCGGACCTATGCCCGCAGGCGAAAAGCCGCGAACGAGATTCGGTCCCATCTGAAATTCGTCCAGCATGCGCATCTGCTGGCCACCCCACGGGGCGATGGCGCCGGCCTGCAACTTGAAGACGCTGATGACGTCCGAGAAGACTTCGTAATAGGTACGCGCCTCAATTGCCGTACGAATGAAATTCACGTCGCCGCCGACGCCGGCAAAATCTTGCTTGAGTTCAGTAAAGAGGCCGCTGGTCGGCAGCTTGTTATTGTCGAGCGTGTTGTATGCCATCGTGTAGCCGACCAGCGAGGTATTTACCGCGCCCGCGGCCAATTCCTTGCGGACCGCCAAAGAGGCTTCGCCGTCGGCGTAACAGCCGCCCTGCGTGCCCGGATTAATAATCGTATCGGTATTCTGTAAGTAACTGAACACGCCTTCGTTGGTCGGACTTACGCCAGCAACACCTGAAGAACCCCCGGGAATGTTGCTCGAAAATTGGCAGTTATTGTATTGGGTCGGCAGCGTGATCTTCTGCTGATAGAACGAATAGCGCGGCTGGAACGCAAGTTCTTCAGTTATTGCAAAACCGAGACGCAAGTTTGTGCCGACCGTCTGGGAATCATAGGACGTGTAGGTATTCGCCAAATTTTGCCGCGCAAATAAATCGATGCCGGCGGCCATGCGATAACCCAGGAAGAACGGCTCCACGAACGATAGATCAAAGCCACGAACATACTGCCCGTAGGTGACTGAGGCCTTGGCATAGTTGCCGCGGCCCATGAGGTTGCGGTCGGCGACGCTGACTTCACCAATCAGACCGTCGGCTGTGGAGTAACCGCCAGAAACTGAAAACTCGCCGGTTGCCTGCTCTTCAACATCGACGTTGACCACCACGCGGTCAGGCGCCGAACCGGGCTCGTTCGTTACCTTGACCGTCTTAAAATAGTTGAGGTTCCTCAAACGCCGCTCGGCGCGGTCGATCAGTGCCCGATTGTACGCATCACCCTCGCCGAGATCGAATTCACGGCGGATAACATAGTCACGGGTGCGGGTATTGCCACGGATGTTGATACGTTCGATGTAGGCGCGGGCACCTTCCTCGACCACGAACACGACATTGATGGTTTTAGCCTCGAAATTCCGGTCACCGCGCGGCCGCACAGTGGCGAAGGCGTAGCCGTTTTTGGCGGCCGCGATCGTCATTGCTTCCACACTTTTTTCGACAAGGTCGGCATTGTAGACGTTGCCGGCGCCGAGCTTTACTTGGGCGCGCAACGTTGTGGGATCGATCGCGCGCACGTTCGAAATGACGTCCACGGTGCCCACGCGATACTGACTGCCCTCGTCAATGGTGTAGGTGACCACAAATCCCTTTTTCGCCGGATCGTATTCGCCGACGGCGGAGACGATGCGCACATCGGCGTACCCATGCTTTAGATAAAAGCGACGCAGCAAATCACGGTCGGCCTCGATACGATCTGGGTCATAGATATCGGTCGTCTGAAGAAAGCTGAGCCAGTTACTTTCCGATGTCTTGATGATGTCCTTGAGGCGGCCTGACGAATATGCACGGGCGCCGACAAATTGAATATCCTTGACGCCGGTTTTTTCGCCCTCCTTGATTTCAAACACCAAATCAACGCGGTTGTTCGGTAGTTCGATAATCTTGGGGTTGACCGATACGTCGAAGCGTCCGCTGCGGTGATAAATCTCGATGATGCGCTGCACGTCGGCCTGTACCGTGGGCCTCGACAACGTTCCGCGCGGCTTCGATTGCACTTCGGCCGTAAGCTGGTCGTCTTTGGCTTTCTTGTTGCCTTCGAAGGCAACCCGATTGATCACCGGGTTCTCAACCACCGTGACCACCAGGCGGCCACCGGCATGGCTGACCCGGACGTCCGAAAACAGACCGGTTGAAACGAGCGCTTTGAGGGCTTCGTCTTCCTGCTCGGGCCCAAGCCGACCCCCAGGGCCAGGCTTGAAATATGAGCGGATGGTATCGGCCTCTACTCGGCGGCTGCCTTCAACGACAATAGAACTCGCCGTCTGCGCAACCGCAACGCCCGAGGACGCAACCGTCACGCAGCCAGTACCGACAAGGATACCGGCGAGGATCAGGCACCGAATAGCCAATCCCCGAACCACCCTCACACCAAGTCCCATTCGCTACGCGCCCTTTTGATCCATGCGGCTGCCCCCACACAAGATTCGACAGCCGGTCCGGGCTGGCATAGGCGAGCTTTTTACAGCGTTTTTAACGCACTGCAAACGAACTCCCACCCGAACTTCCCCTTTTCCCTCAAAAAGTTGCCCGTCAGCAACGCTTATGAGGTGGCCAGGTGGAGGATGTCATTAAAGGTTGCAAAAATCATCAACATCACGACGATCGCCAGCCCGATCCGGAAGCCAAGTTCCTGGGCACGCTCCGACAGCGGCCGACCCCGAATCCCCTCGATGATATAGAACAAAAGGTGACCGCCATCCAGCAGGGGGATCGGGAACAGGTTCAGAAGTCCGATAGAGATCGAAAGGACGGCAGTGAGGTGGAAAAGCGCCGCAAAGCCGGCCGTGGCCACCTGGCCGGACACCTGGGCGATGCGAATCGGCCCACCGAGCTGATCGGCGGCTTCCCGGCCCGCAAACACGCCGACGATATAGGACATCGTCCGGTCGACCACGAACCAGGTCTCTTGCGCGCCCATGACCACGGCGCGCAGTGGGCCGGCTTTCTCGGTCTTGATGTCGCCCGGGGCCATCGAACGGCTAATGCCAAGCACACCAAGCCGGTGAACATTGCCGAAGTTATCCTTGATCTCCTTAAGCTGCGGCACGGCCTTGAGAGTAACCTGCGCATTGCCACGCTCGACCTCGATTGCGAGCGGTTCGCCAGCACTGATGCTGACGATACGCTGCATATCGGAGAAACTTTCGATTTTCTCGCCATTGATCGTCAGCACCAGATCGCCAGGGCTGAAACCGGCCGTTTGCGCGGCGCTTCCGGGCTGAACAGTATCGACACGAGCGCTCGTGGTTTGCTTGCCGATGGTCATGAAAATGACCGCAAAAATCGAAATCGCCAGAACGAAGTTGGCGATCGGGCCAGCCACTACGACAGCGGCACGCGAACGGACCGGCTGGAATACAAAGCTGTCCTTCTTATCGGCTTCAGATATGGCGGCGGTCGCTGCCACATTGGGCGCGCTCGCGGCATTGTCGTCCCCAAAGAATTTTACGTAGCCGCCGAGCGGAACCGCAGAAATCTTCCATCGTGTACCGTAGCGGTCGTTGAAGCCGGCGATCTCTGGCCCGAATCCAATCGAAAATACGAGCACCTTGATGCCGCACCAGCGGGCCATCAGAAAATGGCCAAGCTCGTGAAAGAAAACGACAATCGTCAGGACAAACAGGAACGGCACAACATAGCCGACGAGGCCACCACCGAATGCACTCAGACCACCCATAATTTCCGTACCCATTAACGACCTCGTCCTGCCCTGAAGGGCCCTTTTTCACATGAAAACACGCTAAGATGCCTTTACGGCAATTTCAGGCAAGAGGTCCCGGGCAAGGCTTCTTGCAATATGGTCAACGCCCAAAGCCGCGTCGATTCCGGCCGGTTCTGCCAATAAACCGCGTCCGGCGGCCTTATCGAGCGTCGCCTCCACCAGCGCAGCGATCGCCGGAAAAGCGATCCGGCCAGCGATAAACTCACCGACCGCGACCTCATCGGCCGCATTGAGCACCGTTGGCGCCGCGCCGCCCGCCTCCATCGCGCGCCGCGCCAGGCCCAACGCCGGAAACCGCTCCAAATCTGCCTCTTCAAATGTGAGCTCCCGCAGTTTGGCCAGGTCGAGCCGCGCTGCTGGCCCATCAATCCGCCGCGGCCAGGCAAGACAATGAGCGATTGGGATGCGCATGTCGGGCGAGCCGAGTTGCGCCACCACAGACCCGTCGCGAAATTCTACCAGCCCGTGCACCACGGATTGCGGATGCACCAACACGTCGATCTGTTGAGAGGGCATCGCAAACAAGTGGTGTGCCTCGATCAACTCCAGTCCTTTGTTCATCATTGTCGCAGAATTGATCGTGATCTTTGGTCCCATCGACCAATTCGGATGGCGGAGGGCCTGCTCCGGAGTAGCCGCCCTGATTGCCTCCATCGACCAGGTCCGAAACGGACCACCCGACGCTGTCAAAATTATTCGTCTGACATCGGCACGATCACCCGAGCCGAGTGCCTGGAACACCGCATTGTGCTCTGAATCGACCGGCAAGACGGTAGCGCCAGTGCTCGCCGCCCGGCGCATAAACAGACTGCCGGCGCAGACGAGACATTCCTTGTTGGCGAGGGCGACCGTCACGCCGCGTTCGATTGCTGCAAGTGTCGGCTTCAATCCAACCGCACCGCTGATTGCGGCCATCACCCAATCTGCAGGACGCTGCGCGGCTTCGATGAGAGCTTGTTCACCGGCAGCTGCTTCAATGCCGGAGCCGGAGAGCGCATCTTTCAGTTCGCCGTAGGCGGAGGGATCGGCAACAACGGCATGACGCGCACGAATCTCACGCGCAATTTTTCCCAAGGCGGTGGCATTGCGCCGCGCGCTGATCGAACTCAACGCGATATCGCTCCGGCTCACGCTTGATCAGATCAACCGTGCTGGCGCCAACAGAGCCGGTGGCGCCGAGAATCGTTATACTGCGCACGTCTGCGGCAGGCCGGGAACTCGATCGGGCAACGTCGACGAGGCTCATACTCTCACCATACCAAAAGTCCACGCGCAGGTGCATCAAAGCCGCCGCGCAACAGTCCGATCAGGCAAGCCGCAACTGCCGCTGCCCAGAATCCGTCGAGCCGATCCATCACTCCGCCGTGGCCCGGAATGAGATGACTGGAATCTTTCGCGCCAAATTGCCGCTTCACCCACGATTCGAACAGATCGCCGATTTGCGCCAACACCGACAGCAAGAGTGCGATGCCCACCAGCGCAACTTTATTGAATGAACCAAACATGCCCGTGACAAGAATTGCCACCACTACAGCTGCTACTGTTCCCGCAATCGCACCCGACCATGTTTTTTTCGGGCTCACAGCCGGCAGCAATTTTGGTCCGCCGAAGGTGCGCCCGGCGAAATACCCCACAACATCGGTCGTCCACACGATCGCAAACAGCAACACGATCACAGCAAACCCATAGCTGCTGTCACCGCGCAAAAACATCGGCGCCAGCAGCAGCGCGCCCGCATAAGCAATGCCGGCTGTAACCCAAAGGCGCCGTTCGCGCGGCGCAAAGATCGCTGCGGCAAGCGCGCCCAGTCCGACCATCATCAATGCCGCGATCGGCCGGCCAAGCCAAGCAATGAAGCCCGCCGCTGCGATCGCACCACCGGAAGAAAAAAACATTAACCGGTACGCGGGGCCCGCAACCAACGCGATCCATTCCCAGAGCACCGCGAGCGCCGCCGCACACCAGAACAGCGCGAACGGCCAGCCGCCGAAATATGCCGCAAGAAATGCCAGCGGTGCCAGGACAGCGGCCGAGATGACACGCAACGCCAAATTACTCGCAGACGTGGGCGGACTAATTTTTTCTGACTTGGATACGGGATCGGCACCGACCACGGATCACGACCCGGTCTGAGCGACGAGGCCACCGAAACGCCGCTCGCGCTGCTGGTATTCACGGATCGCGGATTTGAGCGTCGTTCGATCAAAATCCGGCCAGTAGGTCGGTACGAAAACCAATTCACTGTAGGCCGATTGCCAGAGAAGGAAATTGGACAGCCGCTGCTCACCGCTGGTGCGAATGATAAGATCTGGATCGGGGATGTCAGGTGCATCCAACGAGCGCGTGACGGTATCCATATCGATATCGTCAATTTTCAGATGGCCCTTCGTTACGGCTTCGGCGATGTTTCGCGCCGCGCGGACAATTTCCTGTCGTGCGCCGTAGTTGAAAGCCACCACTAGCGTGAGCCCGTCGTTATTCTTGGTGAGCTCTTCCGCCTCGATCAATAACCGCCCGATGTCGGGATCGAGCCCTACGCGCTCACCGATGATGCGGACACGCACATTGCTTTTGTGCAGCTCAGCAAGATCATTGCGCACAAAGCGGCGTAATAGCCCCATCAGTTCGCCAATTTCGCTCGCCGGCCGAGACCAATTTTCCGCGCTGAAGGAAAAAATTGTGATGATCTTGATGCCGATCTCGCCGGCAGCCCGGATCGTACGGCGGAGCGCCTCGACCCCACGGCGATGCCCCTCCGCACGCGGAAGCCCGCGCGCTGCCGCCCAACGCCCGTTACCGTCCATGATGATCGCGACGTGGCGCGGCACATCGAATGCCGGCGGAGCGGTTTGTTGGATCTCGGCCTCGGGCATGAAATGTGACCTCAGACCGTGAGGATTTCCTTTTCTTTTGCCGCCAGCATGTGATCGATCTCGCCGATCCCGGCATCGGTTGCCTTTTGAACGTCGCCAGAAAAGCGATCGTGATCGTCCTTACTAATCTTATGCTCTTTCTCGAGTTTTTTGATCACATCCATAGCATCGCGCCGGACGTGACGTACGGCAACGCGCGCGGTCTCCGCATATTTGTGCGCTACTTTGACCAGCTCTTTGCGCCGGTCCTCGTTGAGTTCGGGAATGCGCAGCCGAATGGTTTGTCCTTCGGTCGCGGGCGACAGTCCGAGGTTGGAATTTACGATTGCCTTTTCCACCGGGTGTACAAGCGAACGGTCCCAAACGTTGACTGAAATCATTCGCGGTTCCGGCACGCTCACTGTCGCAACCTGGTTGAGCGGCATCTGGGCACCGTAGGCGTCAACCATAATGGGATCGAGCATATGACCAGAGGCGCGGCCCGTGCGTAGCCCCGACAACTCCGTTTTCAATACGCTGCTCGCGCCCTGCATGCGGCGCTTGATCTCAGTAAGGTCGTGCGTTTCGTTTGCCATTGCCGTTCCTCGAGCACCACTCCTGTCACCAGCGGCGCAATTTCCCGCGTCGACTTAGCCGACGACCGTTGCGCGCCCTTTACCGCGTAGCACGGATTCGATGGCACCTTGCCCAGCGATAGAAAACACGATGATAGGCGTCCGGTTTTCCCGGGCAAGCGCGAACGCAGCGCCATCCATAACCCTCAGGTCTTTCTCGATCGCCTCTTGGTGGCTGAGCTTGTCGTAGCGCTTTGCCTTCGGGTCCTTTTTTGGGTCGGCGGTATAGACACCATCGACATTCGTCGCCTTGAGCACCGCCTGAGCATCGAGCTCGGCCGCGCGCAGCACTGCTGTCGTGTCGGTCGTAAAGAACGGATTGCCGGTGCCGGCGGCGAGCAGCACGACGCGCCCCTTACTGAGGTTTTTCATTGCACGTTTGCGATTGTAAGTTTCGCATACAGAGGTCATTGCAAGCGCCGACAGAGTGCGCGCTTCGCGGCCTGCGCGTTCGATTGCTGCTTCCAGCACCAGGCAATTCATCACCGTCGCGAGCATGCCCATCGTGTCGCCGACCGGCCGAGGCACGCCACGCGCGGAAACTTCTACACCGCGAAAGATGTTGCCGCCGCCGACGACGACGCCGAGCTCAACCCCGAGTTTGGCGGAAGCCGCTAGGTCAGCGGCGAGGCGCTCGACTGTTTCCTGATCGATGCCGAAGCCGTTGCCAGCGGACAGCGCCTCGCCCGACAATTTGACGATGACACGACGATAGACCGGGTCACTCATGCGCTGCGATCCTTCCCCGGGATCACCGAGAGCAACGCGGCCGACGTTCGATCAAGCCTGACCGGCGGCGGCCGCGACCTCGGCGGCAAAATCGGTTTCCTGCTTTTCGATGCCCTCACCGAGCGCATAGCGGACAAAGCCCGTCACTTTGATAGGGCCGCCCGCTTTGCCTTCGGCTTCCTTCAACGCCTGCGCGACACTTTTTTTGTCGTCGAAAATGAAAGGCTGTTCCAGCAAGCACACTTCCTTGTAGAAGGTCTTCAGCCCCGACTCGACGATCTTCTCAATGACGTTAGCGGGTTTGCCCTGTTGCTTGAACTTGTCGGCGAGCACATTCTTCTCGCGCTCCACAACAGTTGGGTCCAGCGCCGCCGCTTCGAGCGCCAGCGGATTGGCCGAAGCCACGTGCATTGCAACCTGCCGGCCAATGGCGGCCAGTTCATCAGCCTTGCCGGGCGATTTAAGCGCCACGATCACGCCGATCTTACCCAGGCCATCGGTCACCGCATTGTGCACATAGGTGCCGATCGCGCCCTTCCCGACCGAAAGCATGGCCGCCCGCCGCAACGTCATGTTCTCCCCGATCTTGGCGATGGTATCCGAGATCGACTCGGCGACGGTGATGCTGCCGGCTTTCGCCGCATTGATCTTGTCGACGTCAGTGCCGACCGTAAGCGCGACGCTTGCGATCATTTTGACGAGACCCTGAAACAGATCGTTGCGCGCGACGAAATCGGTTTCCGAGTTGACCTCGACCACGACACCCTTTGTGCCCTGAACCTGAATACCGATCAGACCTTCGGCCGCGACGCGGCCGGCTTTCTTTGCAGCTTTGGACAGACCCTTTTTGCGCAGCCAATCCTGCGCCGCAGTCATATCGCCATTGCTCTCGCTGAGCGCTGCCTTGCAATCCATCATGCCGGCGCCGGTCGACTCTGCGCAGCTCTTTGACCATCTGTGCGCTGATATTTGCCATCGAACCTTATCCTTCATCCTGCCAGCCGCGCATTGCGCGACCGGCGCCGACCGCAAAGGAAGCGGCGGCGGATTACTCCGCCGTCATTTCCTTGGCCTTGGTGACCCAACTGTCGACGCGGCCAGGCAAGCCGACCTCTTCGCCGACATTGTGCGCGGCCTTTTCGTTGAACTCGGCAATCTGCGAGTAGTGGAAAATACCAAGATCGTTGAGTTGCTTTTCGATTGCCGGCGACACGCCGGGCAGTTTTTTGAGGTCGTCCGCGGCCCCGCGCGGACCGGGCAACTGCTCGAACCCGAGATCGGCTTGCGCCGGCACCGTCGGTACCTGCTCTGCGACGATCGGCTTCTCGGCGGCGCCAATATCGACGCCCATCTCGCCTTGCGCACGCGAAATCCCGTCGATCGCCGCCTTGGCAATCAGATCGCAGTAGAGCGAAACAGCGCGACTGGCGTCATCGTTTCCTGGGATCGCGTACGTGATGCCAGCCGGATCACAATTGGTGTCGACGATTGCCGCGACCGGAATCTTGAGGCGTTGCGCCTCTTTGATCGCGATGTCTTCCTTATTGGTGTCGATTACAAACAAAAGGTCAGGCACACCGCCCATGTCCTTGATGCCGCCAAGCGAGCGGTCGAGCTTGTCGCGCTCGCGCTGCATCGTGAGGCGCTCTTTCTTGGTGTAACCACCGGCGTCGTTCGAGCTGAGCATCTCGTCGAGCTTGCGCAGACGCGAGATCGAACCAGAAATCGTTTTCCAGTTTGTCAGCGTGCCGCCAAGCCAGCGCGAATTCACGTAATATTGCGCCGAACGCTTGGCCGCATCCGCGATCGAGTTCTTGCGCCTGGCGTTTGGTGCCAACGAACAAGATGCGGCCGCCTTTCGCTACGGTGTCGCTTACCGCCTGCAATGCGCGATGCAGCATCGGCACGGTCTGGGCAAGGTCGACGATGTGAATGTTGTTGCGGGTGCCGAAGATGAACGAGCCCATCTTCGGATTCCAACGGTGGGCCTGATGGCCGAAGTGCACGCCAGCTTCCAAAAGCTGGCGCATTGAAAAGTCAGGAAGCGCCATAATCTTCTCCGGTTGATCCGCCGCGGACGGTTGTGAGCCCATTTGGGCCACCGGACGGCCTTTTTGACCCATTGTCGGGGCCTAAAGCCATACGTCCGCGTGAGTGATGTCGGGGCTTATATAGGTGCATTTCTCGAGATGCAAGGCGTGACAAGGCCTTAGCCGAAGTCTCAGAAACCCTGCCCTGCAACCTATAGAGCCTCGACCTGCACCACGCCCGGCACGGCCTTGATGGCGCCAGCGATCTGCGGCGAGACCTTGAAGCGACCCGGGAGTTTCACCTCGACTTCGGTGCCGCGCTTGAGCAGCAGCACCACGCTGATCTCGCCATCGCCATTTGCCTGCGCGCGAGGGGCCGGCTCCAACCGCTTGGCAACCGCGTCAAGCGGGGCACCGTCGCGCAGGAAAACACGCAGGCCCTTTTGCATATTGGCCGCCGCGTTATCGAGTGGCTCGGCCGACTGAATGCGCGCACGCACCTCATCGCCCTGAACTTCAGCCGAGAGGAACAGCAGGACCGCATTTCCTGGCTCGAGCAGATCGCGATGCTCAGCCAGACCTTCCGAAAAGATCACGGCCTCGAAATGCCCCGTCGGATCCGACAACCCGATGATACCCATCTTGCTGCCGGTGCGCGTGCGGCGCTCAGTGCGCGACACCACGGTCGCGGCGACACGGCCCGCCGTCGCGCCGCCCTTCACGGCGCGCGCGAATTCGACCCACGGCTGCACGCGTAATTTTTTCAGCACCGCTGCATAGTCGTCCAGCGGATGTCCGGACAGGAAGAAGCCGACAGCTTCATATTCTCGGCGCAGCCGCTCAGCCGGAAGCCACGGTTCGACTTGCGGCAGCGTTATTTGTTCGCGTGTCGCGCCGCCGCCGAACAATTCGCTCTGGCCAACAGCTGCGGTGTTATGCGCGTGTTGTGCGCGGCCCAGCACCGACTCGACGGCAGCCAGTACCCTTGCGCGATTTTTCTCAAATGCATCGAACGCGCCGGCCGCGACGAGGCTTTCCAGTACGCGTTTGTTGACGGCACGTGGATTGACGCGTGCCGCAAAGTCCGCGAGATCGGCGAAGGTCCGGCTTTCGCGCGCGGTGATGATCTCTTCAACGGCCTGTTTACCAACCCCTTTGAGCGCGGCGAGCGCATAGATAATCGTATTGCCATCAACTTCGAAATCGACGGCGGATCGGTTGATCGACGGAGGATCAACCTTAATGCCGAGCCGTTCGGCTTCGGCGCGGAATTCAGCGAGCTTGTCGGTATTGCCCATATCGAGCGTCATGGTCGCGGCCAGAAACTCGACCGGGAAATTCGCTTTCATATAAGCGGTCTGATACGCAACCAGCGCGTACGCCGCGGCGTGGCTTTTGTTGAAGCCATATTCCGCAAAGCGCTCGAGCAAATCGAAGATCGCGTCGGCCTGATGGCGCTCGACACCGTGCTCTATGCAGCCGGCGACAAAATGTTTGCGCTGGTCCTGCATCTCCTTGCGGATCTTCTTGCCCATTGCACGCCGCAGGAGATCGGCCTGGCCGAGCGTGAACCCGGCGAGAATCTGCGCGGCCTGCATCACCTGTTCCTGATAGATGATGACGCCGAAAGTCTCCCGCAGGATCGGCTCAAGCTTCGGATGGATATAGTCCGATTGCTCCATGCCGTGCTTGCGCGCGCAATACGTCGGAATGTTCGCCATTGGACCGGGACGATAAAGCGCGACCAGCGCGATGATGTCCTCGAACCGGTCGGGCCGCATGTCGAGCAGAGCGCGCCGCATGCCCGCGCTTTCCAGTTGGAAGATACCAACGGCTTCGGCGCGGGCCAGCAGGTCGTAGGTACCGGTGTCGTCGAGCGGAATTGCGGCAAGATCGATGTCGATGCCGCGTCGCTTCACCAGCGCAACAGCGGTTTGCAGAACTGTGAGGGTTTTGAGACCGAGGAAGTCAAACTTCACCAGCCCGGCCTGCTCGACCCATTTCATGTTGAACTGGGTTACCGGCATATCCGATTTCGGGTCACGATAGAGCGGCACAAGTTCGGATAGCGGCCGATCACCGATCACAATGCCAGCAGCGTGCGTTGAGGCATGACGGTTGAGACCTTCGAGCTTTTGCGCAATGTCGAAGGCGCGCTTAACCACTGCATCGCTATCACGCTCGGCCTGCAGACGCGGTTCGCCCTCGATCGCCTGCTTGAGCGACACCGGCGCCGCAGGGTTTTGCGGCACCAGTTTGCAAAGCTTGTCGACCTGCCCGTATGGCATCTGAAGCACACGGCCAACGTCGCGCAGCACCCCGCGTGCCTGAAGGGTGCCGAAGGTAATGATCTGCGCTACCTGATCGCGGCCGTAACGTTCCTGGACGTAACGGATCACCTCGTCACGGCGGTCCTGGCAGAAATCGATGTCGAAGTCCGGCATCGACACGCGCTCAGGATTGAGGAAGCGCTCGAACAGCAAACCGAAACGGATCGGATCGAGATCGGTGATGGTCAGCGCGTAGGAAACGAGCGAACCGGCGCCCGAACCACGGCCCGGCCCGACGGGTATTCCCTGCGCCTTTGCCCACTGGATGAAGTCGGAGACGATCAGGAAATAGCCGGGATAATTCATGCCCGCGATGACACCGATCTCGAATTCGAGCCTTTCACGATATTCGTCGACGGTATGTCCGGGCGCGACACCGGCTGTTTCGAGGCGGCGTGCCAGTCCCGCTTCGGCGCGCTTGCGCAACTCACTCGCCTCATCGAGCGTCTTTCTGTCATCTCCGACTGAAAAGCGCGGCAAGATTGGCTGGTGCGTGTGTGGGCGAAACGCGCAGCGCTGCGCGATTTCAACGGTGTGCGCGAGCGCTTCTGGCAGATCGGCGAACAGCGTTACCATTTCAGCGCGACTCTTGAAGCGATGCTCGGCCGTAAGATGGCGGCGATCGCTTTCCGCGAGCAGCCGCGCTTCGGCGATGCAGATCAATGCATCGTGCGCCTCGTAATCCTGCGCAGCGGCGAAATATGGCTCGTTGGTTGCGACCAACGGCAAGCCTTTGGCGTAAGCGAGATCGATCAGCACCGGCTCGGTGCGGCGCTCCGCCGGTGTGCCGTGACGCTGCAATTCGACGTAGAGCCGGTCGCCAAATAATCTATGCAAAGTATCGAGGCGACCTTCGGCGAGGTGCCTCTGGCCGGCGGCGATCGCCGTATCAAGCGGGCCGCCCGGGCCTCCGGTCAGCGCGATGATCCCAGCTGTTTCCCCTTCCAGCCACTCAAGTTTGAGCCGTGGCGGCTCGTTCGATGGCGTATCGAGAAAGGCACGCGAATTGAGCCGCATGAGGCTGCGGTAGCCGTCCTCATGCGCCGCAAGTAGGACGATCCGCGTCCGTTCGGGTTGGACGTTGCCGTTGCGGGATCCGTGGTCGGTGTCGCCAAAATCGACGGCAAGCGCGCAACCGACAATGGGCTGAATGCCGTAGCCGGCGAGCTTTTCTGAGAACTCGAGTGCACCGAACATATTGTCGGTGTCGGTGAGCGCCAGCGCGGGTTGATGGTCCGCTTTCGCCAGCTCGGCGAGACGCGCGATGGTGATCGCGCCTTCCAGGAGCGAATAGGACGAGTGCACATGCAGGTGCACGAAATCGAGGCCGGCCATAATTGCTCGAAGGTTGGATGATTCCTTGTCGCACCCAGAGTGGGGACGCCACCCTCCTCTGTCCACCGGCAACGCCGCCGCAACCGTAAGCTATGC
Organism: uncultured Alphaproteobacteria bacterium; assembly: GCA_963810585.1. Classification (GTDB taxonomy): domain Bacteria; phylum Pseudomonadota; class Alphaproteobacteria; order Rhizobiales; family Xanthobacteraceae; genus Pseudolabrys. The sequence continues at coordinate 309,450 of CAWENV010000004.1, read as the reverse complement.
CCGCTTTTCTCAGCGCCACATCGTGTCGTCACCACCCACGACGACTGAAACGCTGTGCGGCTCCTTCAGAGATTGCCGAGCAGCTGCGTCCAGATCGCGATCATTCCGACAAACAGCGACAGCGAGGCCAACGCGGCAGCTTCCTGAATTACAGCCTTGAACATGACTTCTCTCCCCACAGAACAGAAAGAGAACATAGTTCAGTGTTTGTTCTGAAGTCAAGAGGCGGTAATGGGCGTATTCCATTTAAGGCAGAAACCGTGAAAACCACCGGACTCACAGGGGTTTCTACAGCTATGATCTTTGGATGAGCTATTGGCAGCAGGTCATTTCCGGGGCGTGGGGGAAGACCAAAAACCCAGTTCTCTGGGATCGCAAGAAATTCGCCGTCGCCCAGGTGGCGCTGGGCATTGTCTTTCTTGCCGGTCTCGAACTCGGATTGGAGGCACTGGTAGGGACCCCCGCCGGTATATTTTGGCTGGTTTTGCCGCCTGCGTTCGCGGCAGCAGTCTTATTTTTATGGGGAATTATTGAGACGCAAGCAGAGATGTACGCATCACTTGCAGAGACAAGTGGCGGAGCGATTTCAGAACGGCAAGCAAACCTCGCGATGCCTGAGACTAAAACTCCAGACTAATTTCCTTGGTGAAATATTGGGGAAGGTGCGCCCGTTCGCACGCGTCGCAAGGGCGGCCGATGTTATGTAAACAAACACAGCATATTAGATAGATATCCTCAGCCAAGATGTCAGCGCCGTAAGCGCGGAGGTCCAAATCCCACCCGAGCGGAGCTCAGCCCGGGATACGGCCAGACTACTCCATCTCGACGATTTTGCCGTCCTGCAACGTCACCCGGCGGTCCATACGGGCCGCAAGATCCAGGTTGTGAGTGGCGATGACGGCAGCCAAACCCGACGCCTTCACTAGCTGGGCAAGCGCGCCGAACACGTGCTCCGCAGTATGGACGTCTAGATTTCCGGTCGGCTCGTCCGCCAGAAGAACGCGCGGCGCGTTAGCGACTGCGCGGGCAATGGCCACCCGCTGCTGCTCGCCACCGGACAGCTCCGCCGGCCGGTGGGCGAGCCGTCCGCCCAGGCCCAGGTACTCGAGCAACTCGACGGCTCTGCTTTTAGCCTCGGCACGGCTGAGCCCGCGGATCATCTGCGGCAGCAACACGTTTTCCAGCGCAGTGAACTCCGGAAGCAGGTGATGAGACTGGTAGACAAAGCCGATCTCGTTGCGGCGGATACGGGTGCGCTCATGGTCGGCCAGGATCGCGGTCGAGCGGCCATCGATATAGACATCGCCATGGTCAGGGTGCTCGAGCAGCCCGGCGACATGCAGTAGCGTCGATTTTCCGGCACCGGAGGGCGCGACCAGCGCGATCGACTGCCCGCCCCAGAGCGCAAGTTCGGCGCCGTTGAGAACGTGCAGAGTCTCGTCGCCCTGCCGGTAATGGCGCTCGACGGCATGCATGAACAGGATCGGCTTTTCCTGTTCCTGACGCGGCTGCTGGCGCTCTGGTTCCTGCTGCTCCACCTTCACCTCGATGGCGGTATAGGCCTCACTCATAGCGCAGCGCCTCCACCGGATCGAGGCGCGCCGCGCGCCATGACGGATAGAGCGTAGCAAGCAAAGACAACATGAGCGCCATTATCACGACGGCCGTTGTTTCGCCGGAATCCATATCGGCAGGAAGATGCGAGAGGAAATAGAGTTCAGGCGAAAATAGTTCGGTGTTTGTCATCCAGGAGAGGAATTGGCGGATGCTCTCGATGTTGAAGCAAATAACGACCCCGAGCAGAAAGCCGACAATGGTCCCCACAACACCAATCGAGGCGCCAGTGATCAGAAAAACGCGCATGATCGCCCCTTGCGTTGCGCCCATGGTGCGCAAGATGGCGATGTCCTGACCTTTGTCTTTGACGAGCATGATCAGCCCGGAAACGATATTGAGCGCGGCGACCAGCACAATGAGCGTCAGGATCAAAAACATCACGTTGCGCTCGACCTGCAACGCGTTGAAGAAGGTCGCGTTGCGCTGACGCCAGTCGATCATGAATATTGGTCGTTGCGCTGCGTCTTGCACCGCCGCGCGATAGCGGTCGACGCGATCGGGATTGTCGGTATAGATCTCGATGGCTGTAACGTCACCGGCGCGGTTGAAATAGGCCTGCGCCTCTTTTAACGGCATGAACACCATCGCGTTGTCGTATTCCGACATGCCGATCTCGAACACGGCGGCGATCTTGTAGACCTTGATGCGCGGAGTGGTGCCCATCGGGGTCACTGCGCCGCGTGGCGCGACAAGTGTGATGTTGTCACCCGAACGCAACGACAGCTGATCGGCGAGCCTTCGCCCGATGGCAACGCCCTGCTCATCGTCAAATCCTTTGAGCGAGCCTTGCTTGATGTTGTTGATGACGGACGGCAGCCCTTCGAGATCTTTCAGCCGGATACCGCGGACCAGCACACCGCCTGCATTGAATGGCGACGATGCAAGCGCCTGGCCTTCGACAATCGGTGCAGCCAACCGGATGCCTTTGACACCCGCAACGCGCGCGGCCACCTCGTCCCAATCAGTGAGAGGTTTTTCGAGCGGTTGAATCAGCAGATGGCCGTTGAGACCAAGAATCTTATCGAGCAGCTCTTTTCGGAAACCATTCATCACCGCCATCACGATGATGAGGGTCGCAACGCCCAGCATGATGCCGAGGAAGGAGAACCCGGCGATCACCGAGATGAATCCTTCCTTGCGCCGCGCGCGCAAGTAACGCAGCGACAGCATCCATTCGAACGGGGAGAAGGCCCGCGTCCCGTTGGGCTCGGTCATCAATTGGTTCCCGCGCTCGACTGTTCACACAATTCTGGCGGATTCGTGCCGGTCCTGCGAGCCTAAGACCGTTGGCAACACACAGGATTATTGGATCGCCGACAGCGAATCAGTGCCGCTGTATCACTATCTAACGTGACAGCAGGTCGATCGCTGCGGCGGGGCTGAGGTTATCCCGGGTGCCATCGGCGCGTTTTTTGACCTCGACCTTGCCCTCTGCCAGCCCGCGCGGACCAATCAGCACCTGAAAGGGAATTCCTATCAGGTCGGCGGTGGCGAACTTCGCGCCGGGCCTCTCATCCAGATCGTGATAAAGCACCTCGACACCTTTCGCGGTGAGGTCCCGGTAGAACTGCTCGCAGGCGGCATCGGTGTCAGAGGCACCCTGCTTGAGGTTCAGGAGTACGACCTTGAAAGGCGCGATCGGCTCCGGCCAGACAATGCCGGCATCGTCATGCGACGCCTCGATGATCGCCGCGACCAGCCGGCTCGGTCCGATGCCATAGGACCCCATGTGCACCGGCACCTCTTTGCCGTCCTGGGTCGCAACCACGGCCTTCATCGGATCGGAATACTTCGTGCCGAAATAAAAGATGTGACCGACCTCGATGCCACGGGCGGACACCTGTTTGTCATTGGGCACTTTCGCGAATGCGGCAGCGTCATGCATGTCGGAGGTAGCGGCGTATTGCGATGTCCATTTGCTGACGACTGACTGCAAGCCCGCAACGTCGTCGAAATTCACGTCAGCCGCCGGGACCGGCATGTCGAGATAGTCCTTGTGGCAGAAAACCTCGGACTCGCCGGTCTGCGCCAGGATGATGAATTCGTGCGACAGATTGCCGCCGATCGGCCCTGACTCGGCGCGCATCGGGATCGATTTCAACCCAAGACGAGCGAACGTCCGGAGGTAGGCCACAAACATTTTATTATAGGAATGTGTCGAGCTGGCCTGATCGAGATCGAACGAGTAGGCATCCTTCATCAGAAATTCGCGGCCACGCATCAGTCCAAAGCGCGGGCGGACCTCGTCGCGGAATTTCCATTGAATGTGATACAAGTTGAGCGGCAAATCCTTGTATGATCGCACGTAGGACCGGAAGATCTCGGTGATCATCTCCTCGTTGGTCGGCCCATAAAGCATATCCCGCTCGTGCCGATCCTTGATGCGCAGCATTTCCTTGCCGTAAGCCTCGTAGCGCCCGCTCTCGCGCCAAAGGTCGGCAGATTGAATCGTCGGCATCAGCAGTTCGATCGCGCCGGCGCGGTTCTGTTCTTCACGCACGATCTGGCAAATCTTCTGCAACACACGGAAGCCCAGCGGGAGGAAGGCATATATCCCCGCGGCTTCCTGCCGCATCATGCCGGCGCGCAACATCAGCCGATGGGAAACGATCTCCGCCTCTTTTGGCGTTTCGCGCAGGATCGGCAGGAAAAAACGGGACAGGCGCATGGAATCCCTGAGAGATTCGAGGGTGCGTCAGAGTGAAAGCGGATCGGCCGCAAAAACACAAGACCCGCATCGTTTTTTCGGGAATTTATCGGGAGGCTTCCGCATCTATATTCATGCTAGGATGGCTGCGCGAATTTGAGGAAAGCATGCGAACGGGTACCAGGCACGGATTCTCAGCGTGACGGCGGCCTTTGCGATCGCCCTGCATACCGTGCTGTGGGCGGCCGTTGCGCCGATTGGCCGCGACGGCAATCGTCGACCCGTTCACGGTCATCTGCCACAGCGAAGCTTCGGGTCCCGCCGAACAGGCGCCGGACCACGGCGCGCTCCTGCCCGGGCATGCCTGCGATCACTGCAATCTGTGCAGTGCCGCTGCGCCGCCCGCGACGCCCGATGCCACGGTTATGGCTCAACTCGTACCCGCCGAACTTCCGCTCGTGCTTCACCCCGTCAGCATCGCGCTGCGTGACGGGATCGCCACTAGTCCGCATCGCGCCCGAGGTCCTCCGTCTATCGCATGACGTAAGTGCCGTTCAACGGCCCTGAACATTTTGTCATTGCGAATACGGAGCTTCTTCCATGTCTGCCCGCAATTTGCGCACGGCGCTCTGCGCCGGCTCGTTTGCGTTTGTCGCGTTCGCCCCCGCGGATGCGCATGAGATCGTTGGCAATCGGTTCTTCCCGGCGACGCTTGCCATCGACGATCCTGGCGTCAACGATGAACTGGCACTACCGACCATCTCTCTATCGAAAACCGGCGACGACCCCTCCTTCAAGCAGCTCGACGTTTCAGCCGAGTTTTCGAAACGCATCACCGAAGATTTTGGCTGTCTCTTTCGCGCCGACCTGGTCGCGGCTCTACGCGCACGGGCGGCCCGACCATGAACGGCGCCCACGGCTTCCAAAATCTGGAAACGACGTTCAAATATCGGGTGTTCAAAAATGCCGAGCACGAATTCGTAATGTCGGTCGGACTGGAAATCGAATGGGGCGGCAGCGGCGCGCAAGATGTCGGTGCCGAACGCTTTACTACCTACACGCCGACGCTCTATTTCGGCAAAGGTTTTGGCGATTTGCCTTCAAGTATGAATTGGGCGCGGCCGTTCGCGATTACCGGACAATTCGGCTACGCAATCCCGGGCGTATCGCAGACGACCGTCGGGACCATTGACCCTGATACTGGCGACCCCGATACCGACACGGAGTTTCATCCGCGCGTGTTCAATTGGGGCGCAACGCTCCAGTACAGCATGCCCTACTTGAAATCTGCGGTGGTTGACCTCGGCCTGCCGGATTTCATCAATCGGATGATTCCGATTGTCGAGGTCGCGATGCAGACGCCGGTCTCGAATACAGCCACATCCGGCACAGTAACGACCGGAACAATCAATCCCGGTCTGATCTATGTCGGCAACAAATACCAGATCGCGGTCGAAGCCATGATTCCGGTGAACCGGCAAAGCGGCACCAGCGTCGGCGTTATCGGACAACTGCACTTCTTCCTGGACGATATCTTCCCCAACAGCATCGGGCGGCCGATTTTCGGAAACGGCATTGCCTCAGGGAGACCGAACCTCGGTCACTAAAACTATGCGCATCATCATTACGACCATTGCTTTTCTATTTGCTGCAACAAGCAGCGCGTTCGCGCATGCCATGCTCGACCACGCCGCACCGAAGGTGGGCAGTACCGCATCGCCAGCACCGAAAGAAGTGGTGCTCTGGTTCACACGAGAAACTTGAGCCAGCTTTCAGTTCGATCAAAGTGCAAAACGAACAGGGTGTGGCAATGACAAGCGGAAAAACGACCGTTGGCGGCGACGGAACGCAACTGCGTGTGCCGCTTAAAACGTTGCCGGCGGGCATTTACAAAGTGATGTGGCAGGTACTGTCGGTGGACACCCACCGCACGCAGGGCGACTTCAGTTTTAGTGTCGGCCGTTAGCCGGCCTGCACGTGTGAAACAGATAACAACAGACGGAGTTCCGTGATGCGGTTCGTGTCGTTCGTTAAATCGCCTGCACTTGTAATTCTTGCGCTTTCAATTCTTTGCGTCGGATCTGCTTCGGCACAAGAGGTCAAAGCGGGCGATCTCGTGCTCGGTCGAGCATGGGCGCGCGCGACGCCAGGCGGCGCCCAGGTCGGCGGCGGCTATCTGACCATCGAAAACAAGGGAACGTCGGCGGACAAACTTCTCGGCGGATCAAGTGAGGTGGCCGCAAGCGTCGAAGTTCATGAGATGGCGATGAAGAACGACGTCATGGTCATGCGTCCAGTGAACGGTGGCTTGACCATTCCACCCGGCCAATCAGTCACGCTCGCACCTGGCGGGTACCATCTCATGATGATGAAACTGAAAGCTCCCCTCAAGGAAGGCGGCCGTTTGCCAATCACGCTGCAATTCGAGAAGGTGGGAAAGGTCGACGTCATGTTTGACGTACGAGGGATCGGCGCATCGGACGCGGATTCGGGCGCAAAAAAGCCTATGCAAATGAGCCCGGGCCACAAGATGTGATTTCATACGCGCGTTAGCCCCCGAGTGGCAGGTTTAGCCTTTGATTGATCCGTTAATCCTGGCGCGCGGCGTGCATTTTACCGCAACGCTGTTGGCGTCAGGCACAGTCAGCTTCCTGGCGCTGGTGGCGGAACCCGCCGCCAAGGCGCGTGCACCGGTCGGATTCGCGCCACTGCTCCGCCGGCTGACGATGCTCACCTGGCTTGCACTCGCGGTTGCGATCCTTTCAGGTGCGGTTTGGCTCGTGTTGCTCGCGTCTGACATCCTTGGCGCGTCTTTCGCCGATATCTGCATGCACGGCGGAGCGTGGCCGGTCCTTACCGACACGCGCTTCGGGCTCGTCTGGTGCGCACGGCTTGCCCTCGCGGTGCTTCTCGGCCTGTTCGTGTTGTGGCCGACGGCGCGGGCACTTCAGCTCGTTGCAGCGGCGGTGTTGGTCGCTCTGCTCGCGTTGGTCGGTCATGCCGGAGCAGCGCCGGGGATCGCCGGAATTGTCCATCTCGCCTCGGACGCAGTGCATCTGCTCGCGGCCGGCGCATGGCTCGGCGCCCTGCCAGCGTTCGTATTGCTGCTGTCGCAGGCCAACCGGGCCGCAGAACCGGGCTGGTATGATTTCACTATTCGCACGACGCACCGGTTCTCGATCGTCGGCATCCTGAGCGTCGGTGCGTTGCTCACGAGCGGGGCCGTCAACAGCTGGTTTCTGTTGGGCAGTCCACGCGATTTACTGACAACCGACTATGGACGGCTGGTCACCTTCAAGATTGGTCTTTTCGCTGCGATGGTTGCCATTGCTACAGTGAACCGTTTTTACCTCACGCCGCGGCTGCTACAGCCCTCCGCGTCGCGAGCCCTGCAACGTAATAGTCTGATCGAAATCGGTCTCGGCGTGTGCGTCCTGTTCTTTGCCGGCATGCTAGGGACCCTGCAGCCGACCGCGCACGTCCACCCTGCACCATCCAGCATTCCGCCGGACGCAGCGTTTGTGCACATCCATGGCAGCAACGCCATGGCCGACGTAACAATCGACCCCGGCCACGCCGGGCGGGCAGACATCACGATACGCGTATCGCGCGAAGATTTTTCTACTTTCCCGGCAAAGGACGTGCGCCTTGCTCTCGAGCCGCAGACCGGGTCCGCACATGTGCCCGAGCGGGCCGCAATCAAACAAGGCGACGGAAGCTGGCTCGTTGGTGGCATTGAGGTTGCGACGCCAGGCATCTGGACGGTCCGGGTGATCGTTACGCCAGGTGTGGGCGAACCGATCGTGCTCGACGCGCCGGTCGTGATTGCGCGCTGGCACTACGAACGTTGGTGACAGTCCCCATTCGATCGGCTAGCTTGCGGCAATCCCGTACGAGCGGAACCCGGCACCAAGAACCGGCTCCAACCTGCGGTCCAAGTCTTGGGAGGGAAGCAAGTCCTAGGCGCGCTAAACGCGGCCGTCCCGGAAAACGAATAACTGCTGGGGACAAGGACCTATCAATGCGACGAGCGGGGCTTCGCGCCCTGCTCTTTTTTTGCGTAGCGCGCACTCCTAAGGACGCGAAGGGCCGGAAATCGCCATTAGCAGATCGTATGGAATGAAACCCTGCGAATAAACCGCATACATAATTCCAAAAATGACGGTGGCGACCAACGTCGTCCAGCCAAGTTTGCTCCACACGCGATGGATCGCCGGCGCCCCCGGGTCGGTGCCCGGCACAACCTCACCGCTTTCCTCCTGATTGCGCACGCCCCAGGGCAGCACGGCAAACAGAGTCAGCCACCAAACCAGAAAATAAATCGCGATGACGGTGCTGGTGCGCATATCGGCTCAGGCTTGTTCCAATTCGACAAGCGTGCCGCAAAAGTCTTTCGGATGGAGGAAGAGGACCGGCTTGCCGTGCGCGCCGATTTTCGGCTCGCCGTCGCCGAGCACCCGCGCGCCCTGCGCTTTGAGCACATCGCGAGCGGCACGGATATCGGGGACTTCGTAGCAGACATGATGGATGCCGCCGTCGGGGTTTTTTTCCAGAAATTTCAAGATCGGCGAGCTCTCGCCCAACGGCTCCAGCAGCTCGATCTTGGTGTTGGGCAACGTTATAAAAACCGTACTCACGCCATGGTCGGGTTGCGGCACTTTTGCTGAAACTTCGGCGCCCAAGGTGTCACGATAAACTTTTGAAGCCTTGGCGATATCGCGCACGGCGATGGCAACGTGATTAAGTCGACCGATCATGGAATGTCCTCGCTTCCGGCATCATACCGTCAAAACGTGCACATGGCACATCGGCTTCTTGCCCCAGCGTTCGGCGACCGCGGCACGCACAGCGCGGCGTACCGCTTCGGCAACTGAGTCAGGATCTCCGCGCCGCTTGCGCGGCAGCGAGTCGACGGTTTCCAGCACAGCATCGCGTATTGCGTCGTACAGCGAACCGCCCTCGCGATCGCGCTCCGGGATGCCGATCAAATCAAGTGATGGCTCGTCCAACATCTCGCCCTTTTCGGTAATCGCAAGCGCGACAGAAACCGTGCCCGCAAAGCTTAGCCGTTTGCGGTCGGCAACGGTGCGGGCTTCAGCCGAAACAAGCAGCCTGCCATCCTTGTACAGCCGGCCGGCAGGCACTTCGTCAATCAGACGAACCTGCGGCGACAATTGCACCAGGTCACCGTTGCGACACTGCATGACCTCTCGCACGCCGCAACGGCGGGCGAGCGCGGCGTGTTCGTGCAGATGCAGTGCCTCGCCATGCACAGGGATGAGAACTTTGGGTTTAACCCAGCCGATCAATTCCTCGAGTTCGGCGCGGCGCGGATGACCGGACACATGCACGAGATGCGTGCGATCAGTGATGACTTCGATGCCCTGCTCAATCAGAAGATTGATGACACGCCCTACGGCCTTTTCGTTGCCCGGAATGGTACGGGCGGAATAAATCACCCGGTCGCCTTGAGAGAATGTCACCTCCGGGTGCTGGTCTTCGGCAATACGCGAAAGCGCCGCACGCGGCTCGCCCTGGCTCCCGGTGCAGAGTGCCACGACCTTGTTTGGCGGCAGGTAGCCATAGGCATCGACGGGGCGGAAGTCCTGCACACCGTCGAGATAACCGGTCTCCCGCGCAATCTGCACAACGCGCTCCATCGCGCGGCCAATGACCACCACCTCCCGGTCGGCCGCTTTGGCGGCATCAGCCACCGCACGCAGACGCGCGACGTTCGACGCAAACGTCGTCACCGCCACGCGTCCGCGCGCGGTATTGATAAGTTCGGCGAGCGTTTTGGCGACATCGGCTTCGGACGGCGAACGGCCCTCGCGCACCGCATTGGTGGAATCGCCGACAAGCGCCAGACAGCCCTCCTCGCCAAGCGCGCGCAACTTTTTTTCGTCGGTGCGGTCGCCCAGGATCGGCGTCGGGTCGATCTTCCAGTCCCCCGTGTGCAGCACAGTGCCGCCCGGTGTGCGAATGATCAGTGCGTTCGAACTCCGGAATCGAATGGGCCATGGTGGCCAATTCGATATCGAACGGACCGACGTTGAATCGGCTCCCGAGCGCGACGATGGTGACGGGGATTTTCGGCGCGCCAGGCTCGCTCGCACATTTGGCTTCGAGCAAAGCAGCGGTGAACGGCGTGGCGAAGACCGGGACCTTCAGTTGCGGCCATAGCTCGATGAGCGCGCCGTAATGGTCTTCGTGTGCATGCGTGAGCACGAGCCCAGCGAGGCTTTTGCGTTCCTCCACAAGAAAGCGGATGTCCGGCAGGATCAGATCCACGCCCGGCAGATTTTCTTCGGTGGCGAACGAAACCCCCAGATCGACCGCTAGCCAGGTTCGACGACGTTCGTCGCCAACGCCGTAGATCGACAAATTCATGCCGATCTCGCCGACGCCGCCAAGCGGCGCAAAGACCAGTTGTTGAGGTGCTGCCATCGTCAGCGCTCCCCAAATCCAAAGACTTCGCCGGCGGCGATCGCCGTTACGCCGCCGGGCTGTTGCAGCAGCAGGCGTCCGGTGTCGTCGAGGCCCTGGAAGCGGCCGGATAGTTCGCGCTCGGGGAGCCGCACGTGCAATGTTTCGCCAAGGCCCGCCGCGCGCTTGAGCCAGTCGGCGCGGATCGCGGCAAAGCCGTGCCCCCTCGCCCATTGTGCAAGCCGTCGCTGCATGGCCGGCGCCAGCTCGTGCAGCAGTGCATCCGGTGCGACTGCCGCGCCTGCCGCCCCCAGGTCGCTCGCCGGATAGCTCGTACCACCAGGATGGTTGACACAATTGACGCCGAGGCCGATCGCAACCGAGAAGACTGGCTCGCTCTCACCCTCGATCAAGATGCCAGCTACCTTGGCGTGCCCGACGAGCAGATCATTCGGCCACTTCACCTTCAGCATGGGGCCGAGCTGAGGTCCGCAGACGGCGATCGCATCATGCAACGCCAGCGCTGCCACAAACGGCAACTCAGGCGCTTGAACAGGTGGTGACGGCTCAGTCAACAGTAGCGTGGCGTACAGGTTGCCCGGAGGCGATGCCCATTGGCTGTTACGGCGGCCGCGGCCAGCGCTCTGACTGTGCGCCGTGACCCACAACGGCCCGCGCGTGCCGGCACGCGCCAGCGCCAGCGCCTCGGCGTTGGTCGAGCCGAGCGTCTCGTAAGCTATGTGCCGGACCCCCGCCAGGTCCGTGGCTTCGCGGTTCATTTCACAGGCGCGCCACGCGCGTCAGAATAGCGACTTCGCCGCCGTGGATGCCGCGCCGACCAATGGCGCGGGATCGACAACAAACAGCAAATTAATCAGGCCTGACACACCGAGCACCAGACGCAGCAATCCCGGCATAGGCTGGAAGCCAGCGACCGGGGCGTCGAAATACATCGTTTTCACGATGGCCAGATAGTAGTAGGCGCCCACAACGCTGCTGAGAACGCCAATCACGGCCAACGTAAACAGGCCAGCATGAATGGCGGCGAGGAATACGAAGTATTTGGCAAAGAATCCCGCGAGTGGCGGAATTCCGGCGAGCGAAAACAGAAGCACGCCCAGGAAAAATGCCATGGTTGGATGCGTGCGCGAAAGCCCCGCCAGATCACTGATGTTCTCGACGAGTTTGCCGTCGCGCCGCATCGCGAGGATCACGGCAAAAGTGCCGAGCGTCATCGCGACGTAGATGCCCATATAGACCAGCACGCCCTGCACGCCCTCGGCCGTTCCGGCCGCAAGACCAACCAACGCGTAGCCCATGTGCCCGATAGAGGAATATGCCATCAGGCGTTTGATGTTGCGTTGACCGATCGCTGCGAAGGCACCAAGTGTCATCGAGGCAATCGAAACGAATACGACGATCTGCTGCCATTCGTGCGTAATGCCCGGAAATGCCACGACAGTTGCGCGCGCGAAGATGGCAATCCCGGCAACTTTGGGCGCGGCGGCGAAGAAGGCTGTGACCGGAGTAGGTGCGCCCTCGTAAACGTCCGGCGTCCACATGTGAAAGGGCACCGCCGAAATCTTGAAGCAGAAACCAACGAACAGGAACACCAGACCAAAGATCAGCCCCACGCCAGCACCGCTCTGCGTCGCCTTCGCGATGCCGATGAAATTAATGGTACCGGTGAAGCCGTAAATCAACGACGCGCCATAGAGCAACATGCCCGACGAGAGCGCTCCTAGCACAAAATATTTCAGGCCAGCTTCCGTCGACTTTTCGTTCTCGCGATCCGACGCCGCGATCACATAAAGTGGCAGACTCATCAGCTCAAGACCAAGATAAAGCGCGATCAAATCGGACGCAGAGATCAACATCAGCATGCCGAGGGTCGAGAGCAAGAACAGAACGCCGTATTCGAATTTCTGCTGTTTCTCGATGGTCAGATAGTCGAGCGACAATACCAGCGCACCAGTCGAGCCAGTTAGCGTCAAGATTTTAAGAAAGCGCGCATAGTCATCGACGACGAAACTGCCGCCGAACAGAACTTCGCGACCTGGCGGGGCCATTGCAACAGCTACACCCGCAAGCACCAGCACCAAAACGCAAAAACCGTTGATAATCGCCGAGCTGCGCTCGCTCTGCGCAACCGAGACGCCCAGCATCAGCACCACCATCGCGCCAATGCCGAGTACAAATTCCGGCAACAGCGGCAGCAGTCCGGAGCTCTGCAAATATTGGATCATCGGGACAGCGCTCACTGGGCAAGCAACGCCGCGGTCTTCGCGGCTGCAATAGCGTGGTTGTAATTTTCGAGCAGCTGCGCAACCGACGCCGCCGACATGTCGAGTACCGGTTTTGGTGCCACGCCAAATAAAATGGTGAGAACGACCAATGGCGCGAAAATGATGGTCTCCCGCCAGCCAATATCGCGAATGCCTTCGAGCGCCGGCTTGAGATTGCCGAATACCATCTTGCGGTAGAGCCATAGCGCATAAGCGGCCGACAGGATCACACCGATGGTCGCAAGCGTCGCGACCGGCACATTGACCTTGAAGGTGCCGATGAGCGACAGGAACTCTCCGATAAAACCAGAGGTGCCCGGCAGACCGACGTTGGCAAGCGTGAATACCATGAACACAAAAGCGTAGAGTGGCATGCGGTTGACCAGGCCGCCATAGAACGCGATCTCGCGCGTGTGCATACGGTCGTAGACAACGCCGACACAAAGGAACAGAGCGCCGGAGACAATACCGTGTGAAATCATTTGGAATATGCCGCCGGCAATGCCCTGAGCAGTCCCCGCGAATATTCCCATGGTGACGAAACCCATGTGAGCGACCGACGAGTAAGCAATCAACTTCTTCACATCCTCCTGCATCAACGCTACCAGCGACGTGTAAATGATGGCGACGACCGAGAGCGTGAAGATCAGCGGGGCAAACTCATGGCTTGCAGCGGGAAACATCGGCAGGGAGAACCGCAGGAAGCCGTAGCCGCCCATCTTCAGTAAAATTGCCGCAAGAATGACGGAGCCGGCGGTCGGCGCCTCGACGTGCGCGTCAGGCAACCACGTGTGCACTGGCCACATCGGCATTTTCACCGCGAATGAAGCGAAGAAGGCAAACCATGCCCATTTCTGCAGGCCGAGCGGAAAGCTGTGGCGGAGAAGCGCGGGGATGTCGGTCGTGCCGGCATCCCAATACATCGCCATAATGGCGAGCAGCATCAGCACAGAACCGAGCAGCGTGTAGAGGAAAAACTTGAAACTGGCATAGACACGGCGCGGACCACCCCAGACGCCGATGATGAGGAACATTGGAATCAGGCCGCCCTCGAAGAACAGATAAAACAGCACGAGATCGAGCGCAGAGAAGGTGCCGACCATCAGGGTTTCCAGCACCAGGAATGCAATCATGTATTCCTTCACGCGGGTCTGGATCGCGGTCCAGCTTGCAAGAATACAAATCGGCATCAGTGCCGTCGTGAGAATAACGAACGGCAGCGAAATGCCGTCGACGCCCATGTGATAGGACGCAATGCCGAGCCAGTTGTATTTTTCAGAAAACTGGAACTCCGGCGAGCTCGCGTCGAAGCGCCAGACCATCACCAGCGAAATTGCAAAGGTGACCAGTGTTGCCCACAGCGCTACCCAGCGCGCGGTACCGCGCGCCAATCGCTCATTACCGCGCACGAGCAGCGCCACCAATACCGCTCCGAAGAGCGGCAGGAAGGTTACGACGGAGAGGATCGGCCAATTCATTAGTGTATCCCCGCCGCGAACATGAACCAGGTGATGAAAGCAGCCGCGCCGATCAGCATGGCGAAGGCGTAGTGATAGAGGTAACCGGTCTGTAGCCGCACGACATTGCGCGTGACATCGAGCACCCGGGCCGAAACGCCATCGGGACCGAATCCGTCGATCAGCCAGCCGTCGCCGCTCTTCCACAACAGACGGCCGAGCCATTTCGTCGGTCTGACGAAAATCGCATCGTAGAGTTCGTCGAAATACCATTTGTTGAGCAGGAAGCGATAAAGCCAGTCATGCTGGCGCGCCAGCTCGACCGGAATATCTGGACGGCGAATGTAGAACTGCCAGGCGATCACGAAGCCGAGCGCCATCATCACCGTCGGAAGTATGGCGATCTGTAGCGGGACGTGATGCATAGCTTCGAGCACGTTGTTGCCTTTGGCGAATGTCAACGATTCTCGGAAAAAACCTTCAACACCATGACCGGCGAAGACTTCCTTAAATGGAAGACCTGCAAGCACCGAACCGGCGGCAAGGAATCCCAACGGGATCAGCATCACCATCGGGCTTTCATGCGCGTCCCTCCAGTGCATGCGATCGTGGGGTTCACCATGGAAGGTTTTGAAGATCAGCCGCCACGAATAGAACGAAGTCAGCAAGGCGGCGGCAACCGTGCAAATGAAACCGTAAAGCGCCATTGGATTCTTGCCGACAAAGGCCGCTTCAATGATGGCGTCTTTAGAAAAATATCCGGCCGTCAGAGGAAAGCCGGTAAGCGCCAGCGTGCCAATGATCATTACTATGTAGGTATAGGGAATGCGGTCCTTCAGCCCGCCCATGTGGCGAATGTCCTGCTCGTGGTGCATGGCGTGGATCACCGAGCCGGAACCAAGGAACAGGAGCGCCTTGAAGAACGCGTGCGTGAATAGATGAAACATGCCGACCGAGTAGGCTCCAACACCCATCGCTACGAACATGTAGCCGAGTTGCGAACACGTTGAATAAGCGACGATGCGCTTAATGTCGTTTTGCACGAGGCCAATGGTCGCCGCGAAAAGCGCCGTTGTTGCGCCGATGAGTATCACAAAGCTCTGCGCATTGGGGGCGAGTTCAAACAGGGGAGAAAGCCGCGCAACCATAAACACGCCGGCAGTCACCATGGTAGCGGCATGGATCAGCGCTGATACCGGAGTCGGACCTTCCATCGCATCAGGCAGCCAGGTGTGCAGCAGGAACTGCGCAGATTTCCCCATCGCGCCCATGAACAACATGAGGCAAATGAGTGTCAGCGCATCGGCCTGCCACCCGAAGAAATTGATCGTCTTGCCGATAAGCGCGGGCGCTTGCGCAAACACGGTATCGAGATCAACCGCACCGGTCAGCATAAACAAAGCGAATATGCCGAGCGCAAAGCCGAAATCACCGATACGGTTGACTACGAATGCCTTGATCGCGGCCGCATTTGCTTCTGGCTTGTGGTACCAGAATCCGATCAAGAGATAGCTCGCGAGGCCGACGCCTTCCCAACCGAAGAACAGCTGCACAAGATTATCCGCAGTCACCAGCATCAGCATGGCGAAAGTAAACATTGACAAATAACCGAAGAAACGCGGCCGGTATGGATCTTCGTGCATGTACCCGATCGAATAGAGATGCACGAAGGCCGAAACAGTGTTTACCACCACCAGCATCACCGCAGTGAGCGTGTCGATACGCAGCGACCACTCGATTTTCAAATCGCCGGCCGTCATCCAGGTAAAGATCGGAATTCGCACGTCGTGATGAGCAAAACCAACATCCACGAACGCGATCCATGACAAGATCATGGAGATCATCAGAAGCATTGTCGTAATCAGCTCGGAAGTTCGCGATCCGACGGCCGCTGGCTCGTGCGCTTCCTCCTCGTGGTGGGAGGAATGGATAACCCCACCGCCATGAACGGCTGGTCCATCATGGCGCGGGCCGTGGTCGGCCGCGCTGTCCTCAGCACCTGCAGATGGCCCCTTCCCGGGAAATCGCGCACGTGCGCCGGCGAGCGCAATTAGCCCGGCAAGCATGGCCCCCAGCAAGGGCAGAAAGACGATAGCCTGGTACATTCCGCCTTTAGCCCTTCATCAGATTGATGTCTTCGACCGCAATCGACCCGCGGACACGATAGAACACGACCAGAATGGCGAGCCCGATCGCCGCTTCAGCGGCCGCGACGGTGAGAACGAGCAGCGCGTAAATTTGTCCGACGATGTCGCCGAGATGTGTGGAGAAGGCGACGAGATTGATATTGACCGCAAGCAGGATCAATTCGATCGACATCAGGATAATGATGACGTTCTTGCGATTGAGGAAAATTCCGAAAATCCCGAGTGTGAACAGGATTGCCGCAACGGAGAGATAGTGGCCGAGGCCGATGATCATGTATTGCTCCCCAGCCCCTGGCCGGATCGCACTTTTACGATTTCGATCGACGCTGCCGGTGAACGCGCAACTTGCTCGGCAATATCCTGTCGACGTACCCGTACACGATGCTGCAGCGTGAGCACGATAGCGCCGACCATCGAAACCAGAAGGATCATGCCGGCCGCCTGAAAGAAATAGACATACTGAGTGTAGAGCACGAGGCCGATCGCCTCGGTGTTGGAAACTTGCGCTGATATCGGCGCTGTAATCGCTTGCGGCACGGCCGGGCCAATCGCCCAGGCTCCGACCACAAGCAATAATTCCGCTAGGAATATGCCGCCGATCAACATGCCGATGGGTAAATATTGCAGAGCGCCCTGCTTGAGTTCGGCGAAATCGACATCGAGCATCATGACGACGAACAGAAACAACACAGCGACCGCGCCGACATACACCACAATCAAAATCATCGCGAGGAATTCGGCGCCCATCATCACAAACAGCCCCGCCGCGTTCACAAACGCAAGAATGAGATAGAGCACCGAATGTACGGGGTTGCGCGACGCGATCACCATAAACGCGCTGGCCACGCAAATGCCGGCAAACAAATAGAAGAACAGCGCGGCCACGATCATCGGCTCACCTGTAAGGCGCATCGAGCGCGAGGTTCTTCGCGATCTCGCGCTCCCAGCGGTCGCCATTCGCGAGCAGACGGTCCTTGTCGTAGTAGAGTTCCTCTCGCGTTTCGGTCGCGAATTCAAAATTCGGACCTTCCACGATGGCATCGACCGGACAAGCCTCCTGGCAGAGGCCGCAATAGATGCACTTCACCATATCGATGTCGTAACGCGTGGTGCGGCGGGTTCCGTCATTGCGGCGTGGCCCGGCTTCGATCGTGATTGCTTGCGCCGGGCAAATTGCTTCGCAGAGCTTGCACGCGATGCAGCGCTCCTCGCCGTTGGGGTAACGGCGCAATGCGTGCTCACCCCGAAAGCGCGGCGAGATCGGCCCCTTCTCGAATGGATAGTTCAGCGTCGCCTTCGGCTTGAAGAAATAACGCATGGCCAGCACGAAGCCGGTCACGAATTCCATCAGGAATAAGCCTTTGGCCGCGCGATCGAGCCTCATCGCAACCTCATTTCATCGCGCCTGTCGCCAGCGAACCGTATTGAATGACGGCCGCGACGATCGCCACCATGGCCAACGACAACGGCAGGAAGATCTTCCAGCCGAGCCGCATAAGTTGATCGTAGCGATAGCGTGGAACCATGGCCTTGGCCATGGCGAACAGGAAGAACATGAACAGCGCCTTGAGCGTGAACCAGATCACGCCCGGTACCCAGGTGAAGGGCGGATACGGCACCGGCGAGAGCCACCCACCCAGGAACATGATGGTGGCCATGGCACACATGGTTCCGATCGCGACGTACTCGCCGAGCATGAACATCATGTACGGCGTCGAGCCATATTCGACCATGAAACCCGCGACGAGTTCCGATTCCGCCTCAACCAGATCGAACGGCGGCCGGTTGGTTTCCGCGAGCGCCGATATGAAGAAGACCACGAACATCGGGAACAGCGGCAACCAGTACCAGCTGAATAACCCGAATCTGCCGTTCTGCGCTTCAACGATTGCCGAAAGGTTCAGCGAGCCGGCACACAGCAGCACAGTAATGATGACGAAGCCGATCGAGACTTCGTAGGAGACCATTTGCGCTGCAGAGCGAACTGCAGCGAGGAACGCATATTTCGAATTTGACGCCCAGCCCGCCATGATCACGCCGTAAACCATCAGCGAGGAAATCGCGAAGATGTAGAGGATGCCGACATTGATGTTGGCGATGACCCAATTGGCGTTGACCGGGATTACCGCCCAGGCGGCAAGCGCCAGCACGCACGTAACCAACGGCGCGAGCAGAAATACGCCTTTGTTGGCGCCGGCCGGGATGACCGGCTCCTTGACCACAAACTTCAGCAAGTCGGCAAATGACTGGAACAGGCCCCAGGGCCCGACCACATTGGGCCCGCGCCTGATTTGTACGGCCGCCCAAATCTTGCGGTCAGCCAGCAGGATATAAGCGATCGCAATCAGCAGGATCACCAGCAGCAATACCGATTGCGCCACCATGATGATCAGCGGCCAGAGGTAAGCCCA
Organism: uncultured Alphaproteobacteria bacterium; assembly: GCA_963810585.1. Lineage (GTDB taxonomy): Bacteria > Pseudomonadota > Alphaproteobacteria > Rhizobiales > Xanthobacteraceae > Pseudolabrys. The sequence continues at coordinate 290,460 of CAWENV010000004.1, read as the reverse complement.
AAAGAAATCCATGGCCTACTCCGCCGCCGTCTTGGCTGCCGCATTCGCCAGCGCCGAACATTCCGCCATAATGGCGGAGGCACGTGCGATCGGATTGGTGAAATAGAAGTCCGAGACCGACGAGCGTAGATGCGCTTTCTCAGGCGTGCCACCGAGCTTTGCAAGCTTCTTGATATCGCCAGCGTCACCGGCCGTAATTTGGTCGACGCGCATCAGATGCGGATGGACAGCGAACATCGCCTGCCGCAGCGCGCCGAGTGAGTCATAGGGCAGCTTGTGGCCGAGCGCATCGGAAAGTGCGCGCAGGATTGCCCAATCTTCCCGCGCCTCCCCGGGCGGAAATGCGGCCCGATTAGCCATCTGCACGCGACCTTCGGTGTTGACGTAAATTGCGGATTTTTCGGGATAGGCAGCGCCGGGCAGGATCACGTCGGCACGGTGCGCGCCACGGTCGCCGTGTGTGCCGATATAAACGACGAAAGCACCCGGCGCGACTTCGATTTCGTCAGCACCGAGAAGAACCACTACGTCAACACCGCCTGACACCATCTGCGCGGCATCGAGCCCTCCCGTGCCGGGCACCAGACCAAGGTCGAGTGCGGCAACGCGCGAAGCTGCGTTGTGCAGAACCGAAAAGCCGTTCCAGCTATCTTTCAATGCACCGAACTCGACCGCCGCTTTGGCTGCAAGCGAGGCGATGGAAGCGCCATCCTTGCGCGCAAAAGCACCGGCGCCGACCAGAATGAGCGGCCGTTCGGCCGCCTTGAGTGCGTCCACGAATTTGCTGTCGGCAAGCTTGGCGAGCGTTTCTGCGCCCGCACCGAGATAGTCATAACTATACGTAAGGTCGACCTTCTCGCCGATCAGGCCGATCGGGAAATTTCCTGCGCGCCAGCGCTTGCGGATGCGGGCGTTAAGCACAGATGCCTCGCGACGCGGGTTTGCACCAATGATCAGCAGCGAATCGGCCTGTTCGATACCGGCGATCGTCGCGTTGAACAGATACGAGGCGCGGCCCCATTTTGGATCAAGCGTCGAGCCGTCCTGGCGTGCGTCGATATTCGCGCTGCCAAGGCGACCAATCAGATCCTTGAGCGCAAACATTTCTTCTGCGCCGGCAAGGTCACCGACGATCGCCCCGATGCGCTTCCCATTGCTGGCTTTCACCTTCCCGGCAATTGCTACAAAGGCTTCTTTCCATGATGCAGGCTGTAAACGTCCATTGACCCGGATATATGGCTGATCAAGCCGTTGCGTGCGCAAGCCATCAACGACATGGCGCGTCTTGTCTGAAATCCACTCCTCATTAACGTCGTCATTGGCGCGTGGCAGGATGCGCATGACTTCGCGTCCGCGCGTATCGATACGGACCGCCGAACCAACCGCGTCCATCACATCGATCGACTCCGTCTTGTTGAGCTCCCACGGCCGCGCAGCGAAGGCATAGGGCTTGGATGTGAGCGCACCAACCGGGCAAAGATCGACCACATTGCTTTGCAGCTCGGACGTCATCGCGTGCTCGAGATACGTGGTGATCTCCATGTCCTCGCCCCGACCGATGGCACCTAATTCGGGAACGCCAGCGACCTCGGTGGAGAAGCGTATGCAACGCGTGCAGTGGATGCATCGCGTCATGATCGTCTTGACCAGCGGTCCGATGTATTTTTCTTCGACTGCGCGCTTGTTCTCTTTGTAACGGCTCGCGTCGACGCCATAGGCCATGGCCTGGTCCTGCAGATCACATTCGCCGCCCTGGTCGCAGATCGGGCAGTCGAGCGGATGATTGATCAGAAGGAACTCCATCACGCCTTCGCGCGCCTTCTTCACCATTGGCGTTTTGGTGTTGAGGATCTTCGGCGAGCCGTCCTTGTTCGGAGGCAGATCCTTTACACCCATCGCGCAGGACGCCTGCGGCTTCGGTATGCCGACGACTTCGATCAGACACATCCGGCAATTTCCGGCGATCGACAGCCGCTCGTGAAAGCAGAAACGCGGAATCTCGGCGCCTGCGGCCTCACAGGCCTGGAGCAGCGTGTACTCCGGCGGAACGTCGATTTCTTTGCCGTCGACGATAATCTTCGTCATAACGCATGCTCGCTTGATCTGTCATAACGCGCCGCTTTCCACAGATGCGCGCCCGGCATGCTTTCCCAGCCGAAAGCAAAGCCGCTCGGCCCGTGTTCTTTTAGGTGATCGAGGCGAGCCACTGCTTCCGCTAAATCGGGCCGATGTCCGGCCGGCACCCACCACAACACCAGCGGCGTCTCTATTGGCTCGAACCATTCCCGCCGGCGACCGTAGAAACGCCGGTGCACCGTCTGCCATACGAACCGCTCAAGCGCTTCGACGTTTTCCCAAACAGCCAGGTTCGGCAGGATGCGCGGATCGTCATAAACCGCCATATTCATGGCGTGCCCGCTCGCGTCATGCAGACGCCAGACAAAACCTTCGATTTGCTCAGCCAAGGCATTCACGCCCGCAACATTATCGACGAATTCTTTCATGCGCGGATCGTCAAGCGGATAGCGAATCCGCGCGATGTTGAACTGGCCGAGATGTTGAGCGGCTTTTGTCATGCCGCTGACTCACTTGGTGCGCAACGCGCCGTCTTCCACAGCTGTGCTGACGCATTTGCCCAACCAAACGCGTGATCGCTGGGACCTTGCCGCTTGAGATATTCCAACCGGTCAACCGCCTCCTCAACGCTGGGCAAATGGCCAGCCGGCACCCACCACATCACGAAATACGGCGCGTCAAAATGCTCAAACCATTCGGCGCGGCGCCCATAGAAATGCTTGTGGATGGTCTGGTAGACAAAGTGTTCGAGTACCTCGACGCTTTCCCAAACGGACAAATTGATGGCGATGCGCGGGTCGGCGTAGGGCCGCGTGCTGGTGGAATTGCCGCTTGCGTCGATATAGCGCCAGACGAAGCCTGGCGTGCGCTCGGCCAACCCGTTCACCAACGCCAGATTGTCCGTGAATCCCGCCATGCGCGGATCGTCGACCTCGTAGCGAATCCGGCCGATGTTCAATTGTGCTAGGTGATGGTTGAGCGGCTGCGCCATCGTTTTTACTCCGCCGCCTCGCGCACGGCGCCGTGCGCGTCGGCGTTCCGCGAATATTCGTCGATGCGCCGTTCGATCTCGGGGCGGAAATGACGCAACAACCCTTGCACGGGCCACGCGGCCCCGTCGCCGAAGGCGCAAATCGTATGGCCCTCAATCTGCTGCGTGACCTGCATCAGCATGTCGATCTCGCGCTTCTGCGCGCGACCTTCGGACATACGCGTCAGCACCCGCCACATCCAGCCCATGCCTTCGCGGCACGGCGTGCATTGGCCGCAGCTTTCGTGCTTGTAGAAATAGGAGATACGCGTCATGGCGCGGACGATGTCGGTCGACTTGTCCATTACGATCACGGCAGCAGTGCCGAGTGCGGATTTCTTGTCGCGACAACCGTCGAAATCCATCAGCAACGAATCGGCCTGATCCCTGCCCGCCGGCACCAGCGGCATCGACGAGCCGCCCGGAATGACAGCGAGCAGATTGTCCCAGCCACCGCGCACACCACCAGCGTGGGTTTCCAACAACTCGCGCAGCGGAATGCCCATGGCTTCTTCCACATTGCACGGCTTTTCGACGTGACCGGAAATGCAAAACAGCTTGGTTCCGGTGTTGTTGGGACGACCGATGCCGGCGAACCACGAAGCGCCGCGCCGCAGAATATCGGGCACAACCGCAAGCGACTCGACGTTTTGCACAGTGGTCGGACAGCCATAAAGCCCGACATTCGCCGGGAATGGCGGCTTTAGACGCGGCTGGCCCTTCTTGCCTTCGAGGCTCTCCAGCAACGCGGTTTCTTCGCCACAAATATAGGCGCCCGCACCGTGATGAACGTAGAGATCAAAGTCCCAGCCATTGACATTGTTTTTGCCAATCAGTTTGGCGTCATAGGCCTCGTCGATCGCCGCCTGTAATCGCTCACGCTCGCGGATGAATTCGCCGCGAATATAAATGTAACCAGTGTTCGCCCCCATGGCGAAGCCGGCGATCAGGCAACCCTCGACCAGCAAATGCGGGTCGTGCCGCATGATCTCGCGATCCTTGCAGGTGCCGGGCTCGGACTCGTCGGCATTAACAACGAGGTATTGCGGACGACCATCTGACTTTTTCGGCATGAAAGACCATTTCAAGCCAGTCGGAAATCCGGCGCCACCGCGGCCGCGCAGGCCCGAACTCTTCACGTCTTCGATGATCGCATCGCGGCCTTTTTCCAGAAGCTTTTTGGTGCCGTCCCACGCGCCACGCGCGCGCGCACCTTTCAGGCCCCAGTCGCTCTGGCCGTAAAGATTCCGGAAGATACGGTCCTTGTCAGCCAGCATCGCTCACGCCTTCTCCCTGAGCGTCGTCGCGCCGCCGATCGGAGCCGACATTTGCCGGCCGACCTGCGGGCCGGGTTTCGCTTTCTTGCCGGCTGAAAGGTCGTCGAGAATCTTGCCGAAGCTCTCTGCCGTCAGGTCTTCGTAGTAGTCGTAATTAATCTGTGCCATCGGCGCGTTGACACAAGCCCCCAGACATTCAACCTCAATCCATGACAGTTTGCCGTCTTTGGTGATTTCACCCTGCTCACCGATGCGCGTACGGCACACTTTCTCGAGGTCGTCAGCGCCACGCAGCCGGCAGGGCGTGGTGCCGCAAAGCTGAACATGAAATTTCCCGACCGGCTGCAAATTAAACATGGTGTAGAAGGTCGCGACTTCTAGCGCGCGGATATGGGCCATTCCGAGGAAGTCGGCGACATGCCGGATCGCCACCTCCGGCAGCCAGCCCCCCACCTGCTCCTGCGCGCGCCACAAAAGGGGAATGATCGCCGACTGCTGGCGGCCTTCCGGATATTTCTTCACCTGCTCCTTCGCCCAGCCAAGATTGTCCTTGCTGAAGGAAAAATCCTTTGGCTGCATTTCCGGCGGCGCGAGACGGCGAACGCTCATCGATCCACCTCGCCGAACACAATGTCGATCGAGCCAAGAATGGCGGACACGTCGGCCAGCAAATGGCCGCGGCAAAGAAAATCCATGGCGCTCAAATGCGCGAAGCCGGGCGCGCGAATCTTGCACTTGTACGGCTTGTTAGTGCCATCGGCCACAAGATAGACGCCGAACTCGCCTTTGGGCGCCTCGACCGCGGCATAAACCTCCCCGGCCGGCACGTGATAGCCTTCAGTGTAGAGCTTGAAGTGGTGGATCAGCGCCTCCATCGAGCGCTTCATCTCAGCGCGCTTAGGCGGCACGATCTTCTGATCATCTATAGTCACCGGCCCTTGCCCGTCCGGCGACCGTAGCTTCTCCAGACACTGCTTCATAATCTTAACCGACTGCCGCATCTCTTCCATGCGGATGAGATAGCGATCGAAACAGTCGCCATTTTTGCCGATCGGGATGTCGAAATCGAGTTCACCATAGCACTCATAAGGTTGCGCCTTGCGCAGATCCCACGCGGCACCCGAGCCGCGCACCATCACGCCGGAGAATCCCCAATTCCAGGCCTCGGAAAGCTTCACCACGCCAATGTCGACGTTACGTTGCTTGAAGATGCGGTTACCGGTGAGCAGCGCATCAAGGTCATCGACAACTTTCAGGAATGGATCGCAGAAGGCATAGATGTCGTCGACCAGCTTTGGCGGCAAATCCGCGTGCACACCGCCGGGACGGAAATAGGCTGCGTGCATCCGGCTTCCAGAAGCGCGCTCGTAGAATACCATTAGCTTTTCGCGCTCCTCGAAACCCCACAGCGGCGGGGTGAGTGCGCCGACATCCATCGCCTGCGTTGTGACATTGAGCAAATGGGACAGCAGCCGTCCGATCTCGGAATAAAGCACGCGAATCAATTGCGCGCGCCTGGGCACCACAATTCCGAGAAGTTTCTCAACGGCCAGGCAAAAGGCGTGCTCCTGATTCATCGGCGCGACGTAGTCGAGCCGGTCGAAATACGGCACAGCCTGCAAATAGGTCTTGTGCTCGATCAGCTTCTCAGTGCCGCGATGCAGCAAGCCGATATGAGGATCCACGCGTTCGACAACTTCGCCATCGAGTTCCAGCACAAGACGCAGCACGCCATGCGCCGACGGATGTTGCGGTCCGAAATTGATGGTGAAATTGCGCAGCGCGGTTTCGGCCATCAGCTCACCAATTCCATTGCTGCTTTAGCCTTTTCCGCGACTTTGGCATTGAACTTGTCCCACGCCACCACCACACGCTCGTGACGTCCCTCGCCGATCAGATCCAGCCCGTCATGTGCACGCACTTTAAAGGTGACCTTACGGCCCGCCACTTCAATGCATTCGACTTCGACCGCGACGGTCATGCCCGGCGGCGTCGCCGCCAGATGAGACACATCGACATGCGTGCCGAGGCTGCCTTCGCCGGGATCAAGATGCGGCGCCAGTAATTGCGTGCAGGTCCATTCCATCAGCACGATCATGAACCCGGTCGCGAAAACCTTTGGCATGCCGGCGATCTCGGGCGATTCCGGATAGGTGTAGGGTACCGTCTTGTTTTCCGGCACCTTGTAGGAGAACGAATGCGTGAGGCCGGGCTTGAGTGTCGGCTTCATGGCGATGCCTTTTTTTCAGGCTCGCCGGCAAGTTTGTTGCCTTCGCCTTTGGCCTTCTCATCGCCCGGCAACACATAATCTGTGCCTTCCCACGGCGACAGAAAATCGAAGCTGCGGAATTCCTGCGCCAGAGTCACCTTGTCGTAAACCACACGCTTCTGTTCGTCGTCGTAGCGAACCTCGACAAAGCCGGTTAGCGGAAAGTCCTTGCGCAACGGATGACCCTCGAATCCATAATCGGTCAAAATTCGTCGCATGTCCGGGTGGCCGGTAAACAGCACACCGTAAAGGTCGTAGGTCTCGCGCTCGAACCAGTCTGCGCCACGAAATACGTCGATCAGCGACGGCACCGGCGTCGCCTCATCGGTCACAACCTTGAGCCGAACTCGCTGGTTCAGCCGCGGAGACAGGAAATGATAAACGACGTCGAAGCGCTGCTCGCGCGAGGGCAAATCGACGGCGGTCACATCGATGATATTGATGAACTGACAAGCGGGATCGTCACGGAGGAAAGTCGCAACCCTTATAAGATCGGCCGCCTTCGCGCTGACGGTCAACTCGCCGTGCGCAACGAAATGACCGAGGACAGATGTGCCGAGGGCGGTTTTGATCGTTTGCCCAAGCCTTTCGAGCGTGTCGTCCATGCCGTTGCCTCGTTCAGCGCTCGATCGTACCGGTGCGGCGAATTTTTTTCTGCAGCAACATCACGCCGTAGAGCAGCGCTTCCGCGGTCGGTGGACAACCGGGCACATAGATGTCGACCGGCACGATGCGATCGCAACCGCGCACCACTGAATAAGAATAGTGATAGTACCCGCCGCCGTTCGCACACGATCCCATGGAGATCACGTAGCGCGGCTCAGGCATCTGGTCGTAGACCTTGCGCAGCGCAGGCGCCATCTTGTTGGTCAGCGTTCCGGCAACGATCATTACGTCCGACTGCCGGGGCGACGCGCGAGGTGCAAAACCGAACCTTTCGGCGTCGTAGCGCGGCATCGACATCTGGATCATTTCGACCGCGCAGCAAGCGAGCCCGAACGTCATCCACATCAAGGACCCGGTCCGCGCCCATGTGACGAGGTCGTCGGCGGCGGTAACCAGAAATCCCTTGTCGGCGAGTTCAGCGTTTACACCGCGAAAAAACGCGTCATCCGCCCCGACCGGATTACCGGTGTGCGGATCGAGAATCCCTTTTGGCGCGGGTGCGACCAGCGTCATGGGCTCGTCAATCCCATTCCAGTGCTCCCTTTCTCCACTCATATATGAAGCCGACGGTGAGAACGCCAAGGAACACCATCATCGACCAGAAACCGTAGAGGCCGATTTGACGGAACACCACCGCCCAAGGGAAAAGGAAGCTCACTTCGAGGTCGAAGATGATGAACAGAATGGCGACCAGATAGAAGCGCACATCGAACTTCATGCGCGCGTCATCGAAAGCGTTGAAGCCGCACTCGTAGGCGGAGAGCTTCTCAGGGTCCGGCTGTTTGTATGCAACGATGAACGGGGCGATCAGCAGAGCAAGGCCGATTGCCAGCGCGACCGCGATGAAGACAACCAGGGGCAGGTAATCCATCAGCAATGCGCTCATTGGCGACCTCAAGCGTGCAGCCCCGCTTTACCTGATATTTGCCCGCCTCGGACTGATCGGCAGCCCGAAAGGCGCCGGTTATCCCGCACAATTTGGCCCTTGGTTGTTTAGAATAGCCGCAAAGACGGGAGCGGCCGAGGCTTAGCGCAGCGAACATAGGGTGGCAAGCCGACATTGGGCGACATCCACGTCCGATCTCCCCTCGTTACAGCGATGCCGGGGCGCGCGATTGACAGAGGCGCGAGCCGCCATCGATATTCGCCGCCAGCGACGACAAACCTGTGCAATCGGGAACATTGAATGACTCTTCTGCAGCGTATTTCAGCTCTGATCGTGCTTGTCGGCATTGCCACAATCCCGGCATTGCCGACAAAGGCTGACGACTACCCCACAAGACCAGTCAAGGTGATCGTTCCATTCGGAGCCGGCGGCCCAACCGACGTCTACGCCCGCGTCGTCGCCGAGGAATTGCGCAAATCTCTGCACCAGACTTTCATTATGGAGAATCGGCCCGGTGCGGGCACCACCATTGGCACCGAGGTCGTCGCCAAATCGGCGCCCGATGGCTACACGCTGCTGATGGTATCGGGCACGCAGACCGTCAATGAAACCCTTTATGGTCACAAACAGTATCAACTCATGCGCGATCTGGTGCCAATTGCACCATTGATCGACACCGATCTTGTGCTGGTCGTACATCCGTCTGTGCCGGCGAAAAACGTAAGTGAATTGCTGGCATTGGCACGCGCCAAGCCGGGCGCCATCAACTACGGCTCGTCGGGTCCCGGCTCGAACTACCATATGGCCGGCGAACTTCTGAAAAACCTCACCGGCATCGATATCGTCCACGTGCCGTACAAAGGATCGACCGGCGCCCGCAACGACATCCTGGCCGGGCAAATCCAGATCCTGTTCGATTCGGTGCCGACAATGGCGCCGATGATCAAAGCCGGGCTCGTGCGTGCGCTCGCTACCACCGGCAAGGTTCGTTCGACGACGCTGCCTGATGTCCCGACTTTCGCCGAAGCGGGCATCCCGGATTTCAACGCCACGTTATGGGTCGGCTTCATGGCTCCAGCCGGCACACCTCAGCCGATCGTAGACAAACTCGGCCAGGAGATCACAAAAATCCTGGCGCGCGCCGATATCAAAGAGGCGTGGGAGAAAACCGGCGCAACACCGATTGTGATGACACAACCGGAATTCAAGTCCTTCATGGATGCCCAGATCACGAAATGGGCAGACGTCATCAAGGCTAACCACATTCCAATGATTAACTGATGGGGCTTCACTACGTTAGTGCAATAGCCGCGGCCTGAGCTTCAGGGACAACGTCGTGGTCGTAGAGCCGCTTGCGGAACGCGGCATGCGCTTTGATCTCCGCATCGCGTATGCCAAGGTCAGCGTACGACGAGTCATAGCGCAGACCATTTTCGCGCGCACCACGCTGGACAGCAGCCACCCGCTCGCGCCGCAACCGCTCGTAAGCAAGAAGCGCCGCTGGGACATTGTTCTTGGCCGCGCGCGCCATTATCGTTGCGAGTGCCATACCGTCTTCGATCGACTGGTTGGCGCCCTGCCCGAGGTGCGGCAACATTGGGTGTGCGGCATCGCCGAGAAGCGCCAGCCTTCCCCGGGTCCAGCTTGGCAGCGGTTCGCGATCGTACAGTGCCCATCGGAACGTGGTTTGAACCTGGCTCAGCAGAAATTCAATGCGCGGGTCCCAGCCCGCAAACTCCCGGCGAAGCACGTCGGGATCTCCGGGCGCCGACCAGGATTCCTTCATCTCCTCGTCCGCCGGCACGAAGCCGACATAGTTGATGAGTTGGCCGGCGCGTAGCGGAAAGGTAAGAAAATGTTTTCCCTTGCCGAGCCACATGAGCCACGACCCGTTCGGCCAATCCTGAATCCGCTCATGCGGCACCGTCCCTCGGTAGGCGACAGAACCGGAGAAGACCGGATGAGAAGGTGGAAACACATAGGGTCGAAGTTCGGAGTGGATGCCGTCCGCGGCGATGACAACGTCGCCTTCGACAACAGCACCATTCGCGAATGACACGCGCCCTGCATCGCCGGTTTGCTCGAATCCGGTGCGCCGGTGTCCTGTGTGCACGACGCCGGCGGGCAGGTGCTGCGCTAGGAATTCGACCAGATCGGCGCGGTGCATCCCGAATGTCGCGTTCCAGCCCGACGAGTCGGTCACCTGAACCGGGGCGATGCTAGCGCCGTCGTGGCGGAAGTATTGCGAGCCTGGGCCTACCCGCGCGCCCCATTTCTCAACCGCCGGCGCCAATCCAACCCGTTGCAACTGCCGCACACTGTTCGGCGTCAGAAACACCCCTGCTCCAACCTCGCCGAGAGCTGGCGCCTGCTCATAGACCGACACCTTCAGGCCGTGCGCAACAAGCGCATTGGCAGCGAACAGACCGCCGATTCCGCCGCCGATGATCACGACATTGGGCCGCGCCGCCGACATCATCGACTCCATCTAACGAAAAGACTGAAGTAACCCGGATGCAATATTGCAGGCTCGCATAAACTGAAGCAGGTTCGTCATCATAAAGCCGCGGAACAAGAACCGCGAGACACCGGGAAGGACCTTCAATGCGCAACAAATCGGGGCAGCCTGTATTTTTTGTCGGCCAATGCGCACTGGTCCTGGCGTTGATCTTTGCTGTCGGCTCTCCCTATCAAGGTCCCGCGCTGGCCCAAAGCTTCCCGGATCACCCGGTAAAAATCATCGTACCATTCCCGGCAGGTGGAACGGCGGATGCAGTGCCACGGATCATCGCTGACTGGCTGTCCCGCAAATGGGGCCAAACGGTCATCATCGAGAACCGGAGCGGCGCGGCCGGAAATATCGGTGCCGAACTGGCGTATCGTTCCGCTCCTGACGGATACACCCTTCTCTCAGCGCCGCCGCCGCCACTCGTGATCAATCAAAATCTCTACCCAAAGCTCGCATTCGATCCGACAAAGTTCGAGCCGATTATCGTGATGGCGCAGGTCCCGAACGCATTGTTGGTCAACCCTGACAAGGTCAAGGCGTCGAGTGTAACCGAGCTGATCGAAGACCTGAAAAAGAATCCCGGCATGGTCACTTCCGCTACGCAAGGCAACGGCACGACCTCCCATCTCACCTCCGAGCTCTTCGAACTGATGGCGAAGGTGAAGCTGCGGAGCATTCCCTATCGCGGGTCCGCGCCCGCATTGCAGGGCTTGCTCGCTGGCGACGTCGACTTGATGTTCGACAATCTCGGCGTATCGCTCCCGTTGGTCGAAGCCGGCAAGCTCAAGCTCCTTGCGGTTGCATCGGCCAAACGCATGCCAAGCCTGCCGAACGTTCCGACATTGGCCGAGACACTGCCCGGCTTCGAAGCGGTCGCCTGGTATGGCATCGTAGCACCGCCGACAACCCCCAAAATCATCATCGACAAGGTCAATGCCGACGTGAACGAGGCCCTCCGCCAGCCAGAAATTCAGGAAAACCTCAGAAAACTATCGGCGGAGATCTTCGGCGGCTCGGTCGAGAGGACGACCAAATACATGCAGGAGGAAATCGATCGTTGGGGCGCCGTGATCAAGGCAGCCAATATCAAGATCGAGTAGTGTGAGATTTGGGTTAGACGTATGCCCGTAGGCCGATTTCTAGCTATGAGAATACGAAAGCGAAACATCAGACGGTAAAGGTGCGCAATGAACGAAATGAGTAAGCCAGCCCCCGCCATTAAGGGCGAAGAACATTGGACGACTAAAGACGGCGGGGTGAAGCTGTTCTTGTTCGAAAAATGCGCGGGCGACCCAGCAAAGAGCGTCGGCACAATTCTGTTCGTCCACGGCTCGTCAATGGCGGCGCAACCGACCTTCGACTTACAGGTGCCGGGACATCCCGACTCCTCGGCGATGGATCACTTCGCACGTCGTGGTTATGACTGCTGGTGCGTCGACATGGAGGGCTACGGCCGCTCCACCAAAGACCGCGATAACAACGCGCCGATTTCACAAGGCGCCGACGACTGCTACGCCGCGGCGCTCTACATTCAAAAGCTGCGCGGCAAACGGCCGTTTTTGGTCTATGGCATTTCCTCTGGCGCACTGCGCGCAGCCATGTTCACCGAACGGCATCCCGAAATGGTGGCCCGCCTTGCACTCGATGCCATGGTGTGGACCGGCGAAGGCTCGCCGACCCTCGAACAGCGGCGCAAGAAGCTCCCGGAATTCATCGCCAAGAACCGCCGGCCGATCGACAAGGCGTTCATCCACTCGGTATTCGACCGTGACCATCCCGACACCGCCGAGCGCAAAGTGATTGAAGCGTTCGCGGATGCGGTGACCGCACTCGACAATTCAGTGCCAACCGGCACTTACGTCGACATGTGTTCGAAATTACCGGTGGTCGATCCGGAGAAGATTAAAGTGCCGACGCTGATCATGCGCGGTCAGCACGACGGCATTGCTTCGCTAGAAGACTTGTTGAAGTTCTACGCCAAGTTGCCAAATCCGGACAAGCAGTTCTCCGTGATGGCCGGGATTTCGCACGCCAGTTTCCAGCAGAAAAACTACATGCTCGTGTATCACATCCTGGCAAGTTTCTTTGCTCAGCCAGAGCCGGTGTACCGCGGCTAAACGAATTTAGAGACCGAGTTTGCTCGCAAGATCATCCAGGTCGAAGCCGGCAAAATCGACTTTCGCACTCGGTGCCCGTTCGCCGGTGCCCGGGCCATGCTCGTCAGGCCGCGCGATGTGACCTGTGCTCAGACCTGCCGCCGCAGCGGCCGCGAGGTCGTTGCTGTGTGCCGCAACCATCATGCATTGCGATGGCTTGAGATCGAATGCCTCGCAGGCAGCGAGATAAACGCGCGGCTTGGGCTTATAATCGCCAGCGACTTCAGCGCCAAGAATTGCGTCCCAAGGGAAACCGTTGCGACGAGCAAGATCGACCATCAATGAAATGTTTCCGTTTGATACCGGCGCTAGCAGATATTTTTTCTTGAGCCGCACCAGCGCTGCAGGCACATCCGGCCACGCGTCGAGCCTGTGCCAAGCCAGTGTAAGTTCGCGCAAGACATCTTCGGGAATTTTGCGCAGACCAAAGTGCGGCATGAAGCGCTCGAGATTGCGCCGATGCAGCGTGTCGAGCTTGCTAAACGGGATGCGGCCTGACCGCACTTCCTCCATGCCGGGCTGGTATTCGTCCCGCCAGGCGTCGGCAAAAGCCGGCCAGTCGAGGTTATACCCAAGCGGCTGAAGGATGCGCTCGGCCTCCCGGGCGACCGAACTACGCCAGTCCACCAGCGTGCCAAACACGTCAAAGAACATCGCCCGAATGGAAGTCATGCTGGCGTCCAAGATGCCATATCGCGGCGCGCAAGTGCGCCCGCATGGCCACCGAAAATCATGGCTAAGCTATTGATAAAATGGCGGGAGCGACGGGACTCGAACCCGCGGCCTCTGCCGTGACAGGGCAGCGCTCTAACCAACTGAGCTACGCCCCCGCGGGCGTTGGTTCGAGTTATAGGCGGCCCCATGGCAAGTCAAGGTAAAGGCATCCCGACCCACGGATATTGCGAAAAAGCCTTATTTACCGAGAAGAATTGATGGTCAGACCGCCCCCGAATCGTCTATTCGGGCGGAGTGTTTGGCGCTTCGCCAAGCTCGCGGATTCAAGAGGAGGGTCCCACTGATGGCAATGGTTCCTGGAAAAGCCCCGACACCACCGACCGTCACGCTGAAGCATCTTGCCGCTGCGCTCGCAGAAACGCACGAGATGTCGAAGAAGCAAGCGGAGACCGTGCTCGGCGATTTCATTGGTAACATCGTAAATGCTTTGAAGAAGGGCGAGCGCATCCGTATTGGCGGCCTCGGCATCCTTCAGGTGCGTAAACGCGCCGCGCGCATTGGCCGCAACCCTGCGACCGGCGAGCAAATCCAGATTAAGGCCAGCAAGAAAGTCGCTTTCCGCGCATCCAAAGAACTGAAAGAATCAATCTGACGACTTTTTGCCTGACCCTCCGGGGAATAACAGCAGGCGCGGAGCGGTAGGCTCCCCGCCTGCTGTTTCGTTTTGAGATGGTGTCGGCGCGCTTGCATCTGACCGCATTCACGCGATATTGGGCGTGGTTCTTGGGCGGTTAGCTCAGTTGGTAGAGCGCCTGCTTTACACGCAGGATGTCGGCGGTTCGAGTCCGTCACCGCCCACCACATTACGTTCGGCAAATGAAAACGGCGCCTCTCGGCGCCGTTTTCATTTCATGTGTCGAAGCGATCAGTGCGCGGTCAGGCCAGAACCGTCCTCATCAACTGCAGGCTCAGCAGCAGCCGCTTCCGCAGCGAGTTTGGCGCTCGCCTCGGGCCACTCGATGGGCTCAGGCTTGCGTACCAAAGCACGTACCAGCACTTCGTCCATGCGCGTAACCGGAATGATCTCCAGTCCTTTTTTGATCGTGTCAGAGATTTCTACCAAATCCTTGGCGTTTTCCTCCGGGATCAGCACAGTCTTCATGCCACCGCGAGCCGCGGCCAACAGTTTCTCTTTCAGGCCACCGATTGGAAGCACGCGGCCGCGCAACGTGATCTCGCCGGTCATAGCGACATCGCGGCGCACCGGGATGCCCGTCATTATCGAGACAATTGCGGTGACCATGGCAACACCAGCCGACGGGCCATCCTTCGGCGTCGCGCCTTCCGGCACGTGCACGTGGATGTCGCGTTTGTCGAACAGCGGCGGCTCGATGCCGAAGGCAACCGCGCGCGAGCGAACGTAAGACGCCGCTGCCGAGATCGACTCTTTCATGACGTCACGCAGGTTGCCCGTGACGGTCATCCTGCCCTTGCCGGGCATCATCGCGCCTTCGATGGTGAGCAGTTCTCCGCCCACATCGGTCCAGGCCAATCCGGTGACCACGCCGACCAGGTCCTCGGCTTCGATCTCGCCGTAACGGAACTTCGGCACGCCAAGATAGTCGCCCAGATTCGCCGCGGTGACCGCAACGGTCTTTTTCTTCGAGGTCATCAACTCCTTCACCGCCTTGCGGATCAGGGTCGAAAGCTCTCGCTCGAGATTACGAACTCCTGCTTCCCGCGTGTAACGGCGGATCATGGTGAGCAGCGCTTCGTCGTCGATCGACCACTCCTTCGAATCCAAGCCATGCTTGGCGATCGCGTGAGGGATCAGATGCTTGCGCGCGATCTCGACCTTCTCATCCTCGGTGTAGCCGGCAATACGGATGATCTCCATGCGGTCCATCAACGGCGGCGGGATATTGAGCGTGTTCGCCGTCGTTATGAACATCACGTTGGACAGATCGTAGTCGACTTCCAGATAGTGGTCATTGAACGTATGGTTCTGCTCAGGGTCGAGCACCTCGAGCAAGGCCGAAGACGGATCGCCGCGGAAATCGGCACCCATCTTGTCAACCTCGTCGAGCAGGAACAGCGGATTCGAGCTCTTCGCCTTGCGCATCGATTGGATGATCTTGCCAGGCATCGAACCGATGTAGGTGCGCCGATGGCCACGTATCTCGGCCTCGTCACGCACGCCGCCTAACGACACGCGCACGAACTCGCGGCCGGTCGCCTTCGCGATCGACTTCCCGAGCGACGTTTTGCCGACGCCGGGAGGCCCGACGAGACAAAGGATCGGTCCGGTCAGCTTATTGGCCCGCTGCTGTACGGCAAGATATTCGACGATGCGCTCTTTGACCTTCTCCAAGCCATAGTGATCCGCGTCGAGAATCTTCTCGGCGAGATTGAGATCCTTCTTGACCTTGCTCTTCTTGTTCCACGGAATCGAGAGCAGCCAGTCGAGATAGTTGCGCACGACGGTCGCCTCCGCCGACATCGGAGACATCTGGCGAAGCTTCTTGAGTTCGTGCGTCGCCTTCTCTCTCGCTTCTTTGGAAAGCTTGGTCTTCTTGATCTTGTCTTCCAGTTCTTGAAGCTCGTCCTTGCCTTCTTCGTCGCCGAGCTCCTTCTGGATCGCCTTCATCTGCTCGTTGAGGTAGTACTCGCGCTGGGTCTTCTCCATCTGCCGCTTGACGCGGGTGCGAATGCGCTTTTCCACCTGCAGAACGGAGATCTCGCTCTCCATCAGGCCAAGCACCTTCTCCAGGCGCTGGGTGACGGATGCTGTCTCCAGAATGTCCTGCTTGTCCGGAATCTTGACGGCAAGATGCGAAGCCACAGTGTCAGCGAGCTTGGCATAATCCTCTATCTGCTGGATCACACCCACGACTTCGGGCGACACTTTTTTGTTCAACTTCACATAATTTTCGAATTCGGTGATCACCGAGCGCGCCATGGCTTCGGCTTCCACGCGGTCACCCACGTCATCGACGAGCGCAGTGGCGTCGGCTTCATAATAGTCGTTACGATCGGTGTATTTGAGCACCTTCGCGCGCGTAGCGCCTTCGACCAGCACCTTGACGGTGCCGTCAGGCAACTTGAGCAGCTGCAACACGCTTGCCAACGTGCCGACTTCGAAAATCGAATCCGTCGCCGGATCGTCGTCGGAGGCGTTCTTTTGAGTGGCCAGGAGAATGAAGGTGTCGGAGCGCATCACCTCTTCCAGCGCCTTGATCGACTTTTCACGGCCGACGAAGAGCGGAACGATCATGTGCGGAAACACCACGATGTCGCGCAGCGGCAAAACCGGATAGGCCCTGGTTTCGCCAGGTTGCAGCTGGGGTCGTGGTTTATTGGTCATTGGCCTTGGTCCTTTTGTTGTGCCCCTGTCGTTTGACCCGCGATTGCGGCATCGCACGGCAGTGCCGATAGAGATGGGGCAAGGAGACGGTAGGCTGTCAGGCCCAGCGCGCTTTTACGGAGGGCTACGAACCCTCACCCCAGACGGTAGTCAGATACGATCTTTCGTAGGCCGGTACGCTTGATACGCTATACGTATGGCGAGGCGAATGGGTCTGCAAGAAGCCTCGCTTTTTCCAGTTAAAGCGAGTCCCCTTCCGGTAACAACCCCGCAATCTGTACGAATCAGCTCCATTTTCCGGAATTTTTGATTCCGGCAGGAAGCTCATTAGGCGCTGGCGCTGCCGGACTTTGCCGTTCGGTCGCTACGGTCGGCGTAGATGTAGAGCGGCCGGGCTGTGCCCTCGACGACCTCCTTGGAGATCACGACCTCTTCGACCCCCTCAAGGCTGGGAAGGTCGAACATGGTGTCGAGCAGAATGCCCTCCATGATGGAGCGCAAACCGCGTGCGCCGGTCTTCCGGTCGATGGCCTTGCGAGCAATGGCTCCCAGAGCCTCCTCGGCAAGCGTGAGATCGATCGACTCCATCTCGAACAACCGCTGGTACTGTTTGACGAGGGCATTCTTGGGTTCGACCAGGATCTTCTTGAGCGAGGCCTCATCGAGATCTTCGAGCGTCGCGACCACCGGGAGGCGGCCGACAAATTCCGGGATCAAGCCATACTTGAGCAAGTCCTCCGGCTCGACCTCACGGAAGATTTCGCCCTGCTTGCGGTCTTCAGGGGCTACCACTTTGGCGCTGAACCCAATCGACGTCGACCGTCCGCGCGCAGAAATGATCTTCTCGAGCCCCGCGAAAGCGCCGCCGCAAACAAACAGAATATTGGTAGTATCAACCTGCAAGAATTCCTGCTGCGGGTGCTTTCGCCCACCTTGGGGTGGCACGGAAGCGATCGTGCCTTCCATAATTTTCAGAAGCGCCTGTTGCACGCCCTCGCCCGACACGTCGCGTGTGATCGAGGGGTTGTCGGATTTGCGCGAAATCTTGTCGATCTCGTCGATGTAGACGATACCACGCTGCGCGCGCTCGACGTTGTAGTCGGCGGACTGCAGCAACTTCAAAATGATGTTCTCGACGTCCTCACCGACATAGCCGGCTTCAGTCAGCGTCGTCGCATCCGCCATCGTGAACGGCACATCGAGAATGCGCGCGAGCGTCTGCGCCAGCAGCGTCTTGCCCGAACCTGTCGGCCCGATCAGCAGGATGTTCGATTTTGCGAGCTCGACGTCGTTGTGCTTGGCCTGATGGTTGAGCCGCTTGTAGTGATTGTGAACTGCAACCGAGAGCACTTTCTTGGCGTGGTCCTGGCCGATCACATAGTCGTCGAGGACTTTGCGGATTTCCTTCGGCGTTGGAATACCGTCGCGCGACTTCACCAGCGAGGATTTGTTTTCCTCGCGGATAATGTCCATGCACAGTTCAACGCACTCGTCGCAGATGAAAACGGTCGGACCGGCAATGAGCTTGCGCACTTCGTGCTGGCTCTTGCCGCAGAAGGAGCAGTAGAGGGTGTTCTTGGAATCGCTGCCGCCGACTTTGCTCATTCCATTCTCCGTCACACGCTTTCGTACTTCTCCGTGATGGGCGAAACTCCGCTTAACCCGCCATCACAGCACGAAGCAAGTTTCGCGCCGGAACTCCAGCACGGCGGACCTTGTTCTGGGAAGGCCCGCGCTCCCGTCACTCCCCTACAGCATAAGCGAAGCATGCTAACGACGTGATAATCAAGATTCCATTAACGATAACGTCGCACTCACAGCCGCAATTGCGGTCCGCCTCACTGAGCGAAAGGCCGGGTGGAACCGCCTGAATCGAACCGTCAGGCCGGTTTGGGAAGGCTTTCCTCGGGCCGCTTGTCGATTACCTTGTCAACGAGGCCGAAGTCCTTGGCGGCTTCGGCGGTGAGAAAATAGTCGCGCTCGAGCGCATCTTCGATTTTCTTCAGCGACTGGCCGGTATGCTTGACGTAGATCTCGTTGAGCCGCTTTTTCAAGTTCAGAATTTCCTGCGCATGCAACATTATGTCGGTGGCTTGGCCCTGGAATCCGCCAGACGGCTGATGGACCATGATGCGTGCGTTGGGTAGCGCGAAACGCTGGTCCTTGGCGCCGGCAGCCAGCAAGAGCGAGCCCATCGACGCCGCCTGCCCCACGCAAAGTGTGGACACTGGCGGCCTTACGAACTGCATGGTGTCGTAAATTGCCATACCCGAAGTCACCACCCCGCCCGGCGAATTGATGTACATCGAGACTTCTTTTTTCGGGTTCTCGGCCTCCAGAAACAAAAGCTGCGCTACCACAAGGGTCGCAACTCCGTCCTCGATTGGCCCGGTGATGAAGATGATTCGCTCCTTCAGAAGCCGCGAATAAATGTCATAGGCCCGCTCGCCACGGTTGGTCTGTTCGACCACCATGGGCACCAGATAGTTCATGTAGGTATCGAGGGGGTCTCTCATTTCGTCTCCTTGACGCGAATCATCCCCGCTAGGTTAGCCGCGCGGGGACCTCCGGTGATCTATTTTCCCACAAGCGTTAGCGCAAGGCGCGCTCAAGCCTCAAATGGCCGTATCGTCGTCCTTGTATAGCTCGTCGCGCGAAACCTTGTTTTCGGTGACGCCGGCAAGCTCAAGCAGGAAATCGACCACTTTTTCTTCGAATATCGGCGCCCGCAAAGCACCAACCGCCTGCGGATTTTGGCGATAATAGTCCCATACTCGCTGCTCCTGGCCCGCAAACTGGCGGGCGCGCTCCATCACCGCTCGGCTCAATTCCTCCTCCGTAACTGTGATGTTGTTCTTTTCGCCTATCTCAGCAAGCACCAAGCCAAGCCGCACGCGGCGCTCCGCTATTGCGCGATATTCGGTCTTGGCTTTCTCTTCGGTTGTACCTTCGTCCGCAAAGGTTTTGCGCTCGGTTTCAAGCTCGGACAGCACCGACTTCCACACACGATCGAATTCCTCTTCGACGAGTGTCGGCGGCGGGTCGAACTTGTGAAGCTTATCGAGTTGATCGAGCAGCGCCCGTTTGAGTTTCTGGCGTGACATTGTCGCGTGTTCGCGCGTGATGTTGTCCTTCACCGCATCACGCAGCTTGCCAATCAACTCAAGGCCGAGCGATTTGGCAAAATCATCGTCGGCCGTCACCGTTCCAGGGACCTCAATCGACTTTGCCGTGACGACAAATTCGGCCGCCTTGCCGGCGAGATCCTGTTTCATGTAATGGGCGGGAAAGGTCACTTTTAGTGTCCGCGTTTCACCGCTTGCAATACCGATGAGCTGATCCTCGAACCCTGGGATAAAGGTGTTCGAGCCGATCAATACGACGGCATCGTCCCCCGAACCACCTTCAAACGGTTTGCCGTCGATCGTGCCGGCAAAGGAGATGGTGACGCGGTCATCCTTGGCGGCCTTCCCACCTTCCGGACGTACCGTGTAGGGCTTGTTCTGGTCAGTAATACGGGTGATGCCGTCTTCGATTTCTGCATCGGAGACATCGGCAACGAGTTTCGTAAGTTTGATACTTTTGAAATCGCCAAGCGCGATCGGCGGCACAATCTCCAGTGCCATCGTGTAGTTCAAATCGGTTTTGCCAGCGATCAACTGCTCAATGGCGCTTTCATCAGTGGGCAACGTGACCTTCGGATCGGCGGCCAGCTTGTAGCCGCGCTCACTGACGATCTGGTTGTTTGTGTCGCGAACCATCGCCTCGATGACTTCGGCCATGGCTGATCGGCCGTACATCCGCTTGAGGTGCGTGACCGGCACCTTGCCGGGGCGAAATCCGTTGATCCGAACGCGGTCTTTCAACTCGTCCAGACGCGCATTGACCTTGGCGTCAAGCTCAGAGGCTGGGACGACGACTTTGTATTCGCGCTTGAGGCCTTCGGACAGCGTTTCGGTTACTTGCATTGGTCACACTTTTCTCTGCTTACACTCGCATCGCGTCGGCCCACCATTAAGCCGAAAGCGTCGGTCGTATTGGAATACGGGGCGAGCCCACAAATCTCTCGAATCTCGTTGGCCTCGTTGTGGTGCGGGCGGAGGGACTCGAACCCCCACGACTTTCGCCACTGGAACCTAAATCCAGCGCGTCTACCAATTCCGCCACGCCCGCAGAGGGCAATTACGGACGACTTGGCGCCGCAATCCGGCACGGCTTAACGCGCCAAACCCCGCCAAGGCAAGCCATAACCGCGCTCCCTGAGCGGCCCTGGCCACTGTCGTCTAGGTCGCGTTGGGACCAAAATTAAGTGGTGTTCGATCATCCTTCTTTAGTGATGGTCCAGCTCAGCGAATAGCCGCGAATAAACGTGGGGCAATATTTCCGGCAGATCCTCAGCAATCAGGCCGGGGCCGAATTCAGTCGCCGCCTCCCCATGCAACCAAACAGCGGCGCTGGCGGCCTCAAAGGCGGGCATGCCCTGCGCCATTAAGCCCGCAATTATGCCTGCAAGGACGTCACCTGAACCGGCCGTGGCGAGCGTCGGCGGCCCATTTTCTGCAATCGCCGCTCGGCCGTCCTTGGCTGCAACCACCGTGTCAGCGCCTTTATAAACAACCATTGCGCAAAGATATCCGGCGACAAGCCGTGCTTTCTCAAGTTTTGATTTGCCATTAAAAATTCCGCTTATCTTATTGAATAAACTATACAACTCGCCTTCATGCGGAGTCAAAACGACATTGCGGCCTGAACGCTCCGCAATAGCTGAAACCAAGGTTGCGGGTTCCTCGCCAAAGCTCGTCAGAGCATCGGCATCCAGGACCACGGCAGCCTCGCTTGCGAGGGCAGTGCGCACCTGCTCGCGCGTGGCGGCGCCGACCCCACCACCGGGCCCCAGGACCACGGCGTTTCGCCGTTTGTCAGCTAGGAATTCAGCAAGTTCGCCAGGCCCGTCGACAGGGCGCACCATAACCGACAGGCTGGCTGCGGCATTGATCGGCAGAGCCTCCCGAGGGCTAGCGATTGTCACAAGCCCCGCGCCTGCCCGCAAAGCCCCGCGCGCCGCCAAACGCGCCGCTCCCGTGGTCGACGAGCCGCCAGAAACCACAACGGCGTGGCCCCGTGAGTATTTGTGACCCCGTGCCTCAGGCCGCGGAAACTTTTGCCCCCACAGGGCCGGCGTATTGGCGAATGCTGAGGGCCTCAATCGGTCCAGTACGTTCACGGGAATCCCGATATCGACCACTTCAATAGCACCGCAATGGAGACGTCCGGGCAACAGCAGGTGGCCCGTCTTGCGGCGGAAGAAGGTCGTCGTGCTCGTCGCGTCGACCGCGATGCCCATCACAGCGCCGGACGTACCGTTGACCCCACTCGGAAGATCGACCGCGACAATCGGCATGCCGCTGGCGTTCATCGCGCCGATCATCGCGCGCGGTAAGCCCTCCACATCGCGATCAAGGCCGGCGCCGAACAGTGCGTCGATGATGAGATCGCAATCAACGAGCGCAGCCGGCGACCCCTCTTCGACCGGCCCGCTCCAGCGTTTGGCCGCGAGAGCGGCATCACCCTTCAAGCGTTTCGTGTCGCCGACGAAGCAGACGCGCGCGTCAAAGCCGCGTTCAGCCAAATAGCGGGCCGCGACGAAACCATCCCCACCATTGTTGCCCGGCCCGGCCACGACAACGACACGACACGGGTTTCGCGCCCTGGAAACGGCGTCAGCTACGGCCCGCCCGGCATTCTCCATCAGCTCGATGCCGGGAACGCCGCCGGCGATCGCCAGGCGATCGGCTTCCGCCATCTCTGCCGTAGTAAGCAATTCGATCATGGCGCGCGACACTATCGGCCGTTCGCAAGCCGGACAATTCAGACTAATCGATTGGGCCACAACAGGTCTTTCGCGACTGGCTAAATTCTAGCCACTTTGCTTAACTTGTGGACGTCGAACATTAGGCAGTGTTTGGTCAGGCGTTACGTCTTTCACTTAACCGATTGCAGCAGCTTGCTTTTTGGCCTGCCGCTGGCTTGGCACGGGACCTGCAAACCGGTAGCGCGGTCCTCCGAGACGTTCCGGCGGGCTGGGAGGGAGTAAAGACAGGCAATGAAAAAAATCGAAGCCATCATCAAGCCCTTCAAACTCGACGAGGTGAAGGAAGCGCTCCAAGAAGTCGGTCTGCAAGGGATAACCGTGACCGAAGCGAAGGGCTTCGGACGACAGAAAGGACATACCGAGCTATACCGCGGCGCCGAATACGTGGTCGATTTTCTCCCCAAAGTGAAAATTGAAATCGTGCTCGGCGACGACATGGTGGAAAAAGCGATCGATGCAATCCGGCGCGCCGCCCAGACTGGCCGGATTGGCGACGGCAAGATATTCGTTTCCAACATCGAAGAAGCAATTCGGATCAGGACCGGGGAATCCGGAATTGATGCAATCTAAACCGCAGGCAAACGTCCTCGCGGGCATTTCATGAAAAAAGGGGGAATGCAGTACATGACGACGGCCAAAGAAGTCATGAAGATGATCAAGGATAACGACGTGAAGTACGTCGATTTCCAATTCACAGATCCACGCGGCAAATGGCAACACGTCACCTTCGATGTCACGATGATCGAAGAAGATACCTTCGCCGAAGGCATCATGTTTGACGGATCATCGATCGCCGGTTGGAAAGCGATCAACGAGTCCGACATGAATTTGATGCCGGACCCGGCAACCGCCTGTATCGATCCGTTCTTCGCCGAGACGACACTCGTGTTGGTTTGCGACGTGCTCGAGCCGACGACCGGAGAACCCTACAACCGCGACCCGCGCGGTATGGCGAAGAAGGCCGAAGCGCTGGTCAAATCATTGGGCATCGGTGACACGATTTATTTTGGCCCCGAGGCAGAGTTCTTTGTGTTCGACGACGTCAAATTCGCGGCGGAGCCTTACAACACCGGCTACAAGGTCAACTCGATCGAGCTGCCGTCCAATTCCGCTACCGAATATGAAGGTGGCAATCTCGGCCACCGCATTGGCACCAAGAAAGGCTATTTCCCAGTGCCACCGCAAGACTCTGCGCAGGACATGCGTAGCGAAATGCTCGCGGCCATGGCCAAGATGGGAGCCAAGATTGAAAAACACCACCACGAGGTAGCCTCAGCTCAGCACGAACTCGGATTGAAGTTTTCGCCGCTGACGCAAATGGCCGACATGATGCAGATCTATAAATACTGCATCCAGCAAGTGGCGCAGATCTACGGCAAGACGGCGACCTTCATGCCAAAGCCAGTCTACGGAGACAACGGTTCTGGCATGCACTGCCACCAGTCAATCTGGAAAGCCGGCAAGCCGGTGTTCGCGGGCAACAAATATTCCGACCTTTCGGAATCCTGCTTGTCCTATATCGCCGGCATCATCAAGCACGCCAAAGCGATCAACGCCTTCACCAACCCGACGACCAACTCTTATAAACGTCTGGTGCCGGGCTTTGAGGCGCCGGTGTTGCTCGCCTACTCCGCGCGCAACCGGTCGGCATCGTGCCGCATCCCCTACACGACCAACCCAAAGGC
This sequence comes from uncultured Alphaproteobacteria bacterium, assembly GCA_963810585.1. Taxonomy (GTDB): domain Bacteria; phylum Pseudomonadota; class Alphaproteobacteria; order Rhizobiales; family Xanthobacteraceae; genus Pseudolabrys. The sequence continues at coordinate 265,995 of CAWENV010000004.1, read as the reverse complement.
CAAACGCGTCGAGGTACGTTTCCCCGACCCGCTCGCAAATCCTTATCTGGCCTTCGCGGCAATGCTGCTCGCCGGCCTTGACGGCATCAAGGGCAAGCTTGATCCGGGCGCAGCTATGGACAAGGACCTCTACGACTTGCCGGCGGCAGAACTGAAGCGGATTCCAACCGTCTGCGGCAGCCTGCGCGAGGCGTTGCAAAATCTCGACAAGGATCGGGATTTCCTCAAGGCCGGCGGCGTGTTCGACGACGACTTCATCGACTCGTACATTGATCTCAAGATGCAGGAAGTGATCCGCTTCGAACACACCCCGCATCCGGTCGAATACGAGATGTACTACTCGGCGTAAGCGTTCCTCCCAACCATCGCGCAAGCGATGCAACTTTTTGGGCGCCCCGCAAGGGGCGCCCTTTTTGCGCGAAACTGAGGACGACTCAAACGATCAGCAAAGCGACGATAGCGAGCCCCGCCGCAATACCCGCAGCGGTCGCGAACATATGCCGGCGGTGGCGCTTTGGGCCGTAGACCCCGGCAGCACGACGGGCCGCGATCAGGGCCGCGTCGAATTCCGCTGAGTTGGAATATACACAGGCCAATGCGGCGCCAGCCTGCTCGGCGTAGGCCTCAAGCGAAGGCGCATTCGTAGGGCTGTGTGAACGCCACATGCCTGGATAGTACCGTGAATTGGGTAAATGAGACGTTGCAGCACAGCGGATATCGCCCGCCGGTTGACGCTATGGCATTAAACGGCCGTGTTGCGCCGCGAAAGTCTCGCGAAAGCAGCCTCAGCGGGGCGAGGACGGCGCGCAGCGGCTATCAGGCGCATTCGGTCGGAAGAGGTTTCGTCCTCCGCCACATGCAGACGATTTCGGCCCTCGTGTTTGGCTCGATAAAGGGCGGCGTCAGCGCGCGCGATGAGGGGATCGATTGCGGTGACCGCGTCATAGGAAAATGCGGCGCCGATGCTAACGGTCGCGCCAATTGGGTGGTTTGCGACGGTAACCCCTGCAGTCTCGAAGCCAGAGCGGACGCGTTCAGCGATCTTATTCGCGCTCTCCAGGCCGCCTGGGACAATCGCTATGAACTCTTCGCCGCCGAACCTGCCAATGATGTCGTCGACGCGCGTACTCGCTCGCACCACTCGGCCGAAAAGGCGTAGCACTTCATCGCCAGTAGCATGACCAAAGCGATCATTGATTGATTTAAAATGATCAAGATCGAACAACAGCATCGCCACCGGCTCGCCCCGTTTGGCTTGCTGTGTGCAGAGGGTGAGCGCGTTTTCCATAAAAGCGCGACGGTTTAGCAGACCGGTCAAATGATCGGTGTAGGCGGCGGTACGGTAAACATGGACGTGATGATCCTTGACCATCAGCATCACGATGAATGCAGTGCCAACTGCGTAGAGGATTGTTTCAAATGTAAATACTGTCAGCCAGGCGCCGTTGTGCCCATCTGGCAATAATGAGTGCATGGCGAGCGGAACCAGAAATATTCCTGCATGCAGACAGGGCACCACGATGGCCGCGGCGCGCGAATATCGCGTCCTACGCCGTTCACGCCAAAGTTCGATAGCGATAAAGAATGTGTAGAATGGAACGATTAAGGCGCCGAGGATCGGGCCGTTACCGTCTTCCAGCACTCCTGGAATTCGACCAATCCCCAGCCAGATGGCTGCGCCAATGAAGGTCGCAAGCGGCAGCACGCGGCGCCCTTGGAACAGCCGCACTCCGTTCCAGATCATGCCACAAGCGAGGAAGGTCAACGCGCCGGGCACTTCCGGCGGCAATTTGATTAATGGTGACGGCATACTTCCCAGTGCAATCGACGATGCACCGATCAAATAAGCCGATCCCCACCATGCCAGCGCCCGCACGTTGCGTTGCTGCATCCAGTCAATGATGAGGAATAGTCCGAGCAGGCCGGCAATGCATACGGCGACCAACGACAACGTCGGCAAATCCACTGACGAGGATTGCAGGCCGCCGGCTAGCAACATTTGCGCTCCCACCTACGTCCGTGGAGTGTAATCTCCGCACCGGAACGTGGCGGTAAAATAGCGCTATGGCGGTAGGAATCCGTTGTGCAATTAAGCGGGCTTCGACGAAAGACTTCTGCGAATTGTAATCAATTGTTGCAGCCGATGTTTAGCTTCATCGGACCGTGGCCCGCCAAACGCGGGTAGCTGTAACGTAAACGGACTCGATAAAATTCTAATCAATTGCAAGATCGCAAATAAAAAGGCGCGCTTCTGGCGCGCCCTTTTTAAGCATGTTGATTGGCTAGCGCTTCGAGAACTGGAAGGAGCGACGTGCCTTCGCACGGCCGTACTTCTTGCGTTCGACCACGCGTGAATCGCGAGTGAGGAAGCCACCGCGCTTGAGTGCGCCACGTAGATCAGGCTCGAAGTAAGTCAGAGCTTTGGCCAGCCCGTGACGGACTGCGCCGGCCTGGCCAGACAGACCACCGCCAGAGACCGTGCAGACCACATCGTATTGTCCGCCACGATTGGCAGCGATTAGCGGCTGCTGAATGAGCATCCGCAACACCGGGCGCGCGAAAAACACTTCCACCGCTTTGGTGTTGACGAGGATCTTCCCGGAGCCAGGCTTGATCCACACGCGCGCGACCGCGTTTTTGCGTTTGCCGGTCGCGTAAGCGCGTCCTTGCGCATCGACCTTCTTTTCGTATTTCGGTGCTTCAGGAGCTGCCGGCTTGAGTGTCGCCAAACCTTCGAGCGATTGCATGGTTTCGGCCACGATTAGGCACTCCTCACGTTCTTGCGGTTCATCGCGGCAACATCGAGCTTTTCAGGCTTTTGGGCTTCATGCGGGTGCTCGGGACCCGGGTATACGCGCAAGTTTCCCAGCTGCACGCGCCCCAGTGGCCCGCGCGGTAACATGCGCTCGACCGCCTTTTCTACGATGCGCTCGGGAAACCGGCCTTCAAAGATCGATTTCGCAGTGCGCTCTTTGATGCCGCCGATGTAGCCGGTGTGATGGTAGTAAATTTTCTTGTCGCGCTTGCGCCCGGTCAACACTGCCTTGGCTGCATTCACAATGATAACGTTGTCGCCGTCGTCGACGTGCGGTGTGTAGGTCGCTTTGTGCTTGCCGCGCAGGCGCAGCGCCACGATCGAGGCAAGGCGGCCGACGACGAGACCGGCGGCGTCGATCGTCACCCATTTCTTTTCGATATCGGCGGCTTTGGCCGAATAAGTTTTCATGATTATTCCCTGAGAGACGAGCGCGCCCGACCGCGCCGAATTGCCGCTTTTTAGCTGAGCCGCTCGTGCCCGGTCAACGCCTCTGATGCATTATTTCTTGTGATATATCAATATGATATAAGATTGGTATTTTTATACCTGCAGCTAATTAGTGGTTCTGTGGGATTGAATAGGTAGAGGTGACGTGAGCAACCGGCTCCGAAACGCCTTCCGAATAGATTGCGACCTCACCAACTGCCAGCCGTTTGCCGATTTTCAGCAGGCGAGCATCCGCGATCAGGTCGCCTTTCCCCGGTTTGCGCAGGAAATTGATATTGAGATTTGTGGTGACCGCCAGCGGTTGCGGGCCCACAGCGGAGAAGACCGCGACATACATCGCGAAATCGGCGAGCTCCATCATTGTCGGACCGGAAATGGTGCCTCCAGGGCGGATGGAGTCTTCTTGAAAGTGTCGTCTTACGCGGATGTTCGCGTATTCCACACGTTCGATCGTCAAGCCACAGCCGGGGTAAAAGGCTTGCGGGAACACTTCGTGTAGCAGCTTCGCTATCTCATCGGCATTCATCGCTGCAGCCGGCATGCATATCTCCTCGCCGGCCGATCCGGCGCTTTGGTCATAGACGGCGCCGCTGCGAGGTCAATCACGGATTTCTGGCATTGCCGTAAAGAACGCGCTGTCCGTGTTTGGACATTTCCAATTTCTGCTTGCGGGGCCATCTCCGACGGCCGTTCCGAACCTTGCATGGGCTCAGCTTCGGATTATGGTTCAACTGTATTCTAATTTGGAAAGGTCCGGATGAACGTCCCAGTCGCCGCGTGTGTTAGCGACACATTTCCCCCCGTCCTGCTGCGAGAGAGCGCGAAGGACGTTGCCATACTTGTGCTGAACCGGCCGGGAGCACGCAACAGCCTTTCGGAATCGACACTTATCGCGCTTTCCAGCGCCCTCACTGAAATCGCCGCTGACAAAAGTGTGCGCGCAGTCGTGCTCGCTGCCAACGGTACAGCCTTCTGCGCCGGCCACGACCTTAAGGAGCTTACGAGTCGTCGCAGCGACACCGATGGAGGCCGGGCATATTTCCAGCACATCATGAACACCTGCAGCGCAATGATGCAGCAAATCGTCAATTTGCCCCAGCCCGTCATTGCCGCCGTCCAAGGGGCCGCAAGTGCCGCCGGCTGCCAACTCGTCGCTAGCTGCGATCTCGCGGTTGCATCCACGGCGGCAAAATTCTCCACACCAGGTGTAGAGATTGGTTTATTTTGCTCCACGCCAATGGTGGCGCTGTCGCGCAACGTCTCGCGTAAGCACGCAATGGAGATGTTGCTCACCGGCGGCATGGTTTCCGCAGAACGGGCCGCCGAGATCGCGCTGATCAATCGCGTTGTCGGGCTCGGGGAAGAACGCAAAGCCGCGCTGGCTTTGGCTTCGCAACTTACTTCAAAGTCGTCTTATGTCCTTAAGATTGGCAAGCAAGCTTTTTATCGCCAGGCCGAGATGGACCTCGCGGAGGCCTACAATTACGCATCCGAAGTGATGACCGAGAATATGATGGCAAACGATGCGGACGAAGGCATTTGTGCCTTCATCGAAAAGCGTACACCGAAATGGGAAGACCGCTGATGCCAAAAGAACCGCGCGCGATCCGTGTAGCCATATTAGCTGCTACGCTTGCATTGGCTCCAACGACTGCCTCCCTTGCCCAGGATTTTACCACAGAACAACGTGCGGCTTGCAAGGGCGACTATAACAAGTTTTGCAGAGGTACAATGCCCGGCGGCGGGCGAGTGCTTGCATGCTTAAACAAGGTGCGCGCCCAACTTAGCAACCCCTGCAAGAACGTTGTCGACGCGCAGAATCAATAAAGTCCGCGCACCGCAAATAAAATCAGGTGAGAGCCACCAAGGGTCCGGTGGCTCTCTGCTCGACCCGACTTCCGTGTCGCCGTGTCAGACGACGATAGACGCACTTTCTTCGGAGTCGCGTAGGCCATGCTCATTTGCAGGCCGACACGCACTCGGCAACTGCAGCACGACTACCTGCTGGCCCTCACAAAGATCCGTCACGAGCACGATCTTGCCATCGGGAAATTCCAGCGCATCGTGATGCGCCGCTGGTCGATTGGGATTCACCTGGCGAAAGCGTGCCACTTTGTGAGTCGATCTTCGAGTGGGCAAGAACCGGAACGAAGCATCACATTCGACTTCCCTTTCGAATGCGAGTTCGGTCCCGGGCAGCAAACAGACAGCAACGCGTGGCTGCGAAGGATCCGAAAAGCCGCGTGTGATTGCATTTGGGAATTGGGTCGTTATCAGCTTGTCACCGACTTTCGCGGGCCGGGACGCAACGTCGTGAAGGCTGTAGTCACACATCGAACGCCTCCTGTTTGTACACAACGTAGGCGGCGCCCCTCAGCGTCCATATTGCAGCAAACCAGCGTGACCATCTTATGTCGTCCGTCACCGCAATCCTGCCCAATTCAATATGGGCGGCCCTACCGCGAGAAACAGAGAGAGGCTATCTTTGTCCCCTACTCACGAGCGGCGACACCGCGCAGCGATGAATACATGAATAACTCCAGCGTCGTATTCACGCCGGCCGCGCAACAGGCACAGGCAGAGCGTGGTTCGGCAAAAGCCTATGAAAGGCGTATCGCCGAAGGCTTCCCCGATCGGGTCACTGCTGAGCTCGCAAAGTTTATTGCAGATCAGGATACCGCTTTCCTGGCCACCGCGACCGCGGACGGCGCTCCCTATGTTCAGCACCGAGGCGGCCCGAAGGGCTTTATTAAAATTATCAACGACAAAACTCTGGGTTTTGCCGACTACCGGGGCAACCGGCAATACATCACGCTTGCCAACTTGTCCGAGAACGATCGTGCCTTTTTATTTTTGCTCGATCCCGGACGCCAGCAGCGCATTAAGTTATGGGGCCGCGCGCGCGTCGTCGAAAACGACCCGGCACTCGTCGGGCGCCTGTTCGACGAGGGTTATAAGGCACGGCCTGAGCGAGCCATTATTTTCACAATAGAAGCCTGGGATGTGAACTGCTCGTCCCATATCGTCACGCGCTTCACCGAAGCCGAGGTCGAAGAGGCATTCGCCGCTGTACAGGCCACAGTCGCTGAACTACGGGCCGAGAATGAGCGCCTGCGCGCAGCGCTCTCCGCCGGCACAAGGACAACCGCTGACGACAACCGCTAGACACTGACATAGGGGCCGGGCCGCGGGCGGTGTCCTGCCGACTGCATGGCGTAGAAATATCGCGGCGGCTCGTAGTGCTCCTCGGACGTTGCTGGATTTAAGAAATGATCGCCGGCTATGTCGTCGCGCACGAAGAAGGCGTTGGCGCCGGAATAACTGCAGCCGACCACCCGGTAACCTTTCTCGCGGCCAAGTCGCACCAATGCTTCAAGGCTGGCGCCGAAATAATTCGTGCCGTCCCATGAACGGTTTGGGTCGTAGGGTACCACCAGCGACATTGGCGGCCGCAACGTCGCATTATATTCGATCACCACGACACGCGGACTGACCGCGGTAATCGCTTTCCATATCCAATAATCATTGTAGTCAATATCGATACTCAGGAAATCTATCTCGCCGGTCATGCCAGCGTCGGAAAAAAGTGTGTTGATGTTTTCAGCGGTGACAAAATTCTGACTGAGCCTGAGTTTTTTGTCGGCGAGAAACGACTTGAATTGGTTGAGGATCTCTCCCGCATGTGGCGCTGACGCCTCGATCCACATCCCGCTCCACCCCTCGACCAGAAGCTTGACGGAGTTGCATTCGACGCCGAACTCGACCCCGAATTCGATGAAGGTGCGGTTGCTTGTGCCAATACGTCTGAAAATTTCTTGGATAATGCCGTCCTCGTCGCATTGCGAATATACTTTAAAGCCATGACGAACGAGACGCTTAGGGTCGACATAGCGCGGCGTTGCAAGCTCTTCCGCGCGGTAGCGATCAACGTCCATCCGCCGCCATATCAGCGACAGATCGTAATTCATGTGTGTCAACTGAACGAGGTGCTGTAGGGTGTTCGGATCAACCATGGAATACCGCGCTGTATTGGCGCCAGATGGCATGACGCGTCAGTCCAATACGACTATGCAATTCCCGCTCTTAGCCGCAAATGGTCACCCGCGCGCTTGCGGACTTCCGCTCCAACGCAACTGCTTCTATGTTGCGACCATGACCGACGAGGCCTACGCCGACAGCTATATCCGCAGTATTCTCAACACGGTGAAGAGCATCGCCATGGTCGGAATCTCACCGAAAGAGAACCGGCCCAGTTACTTCGCATTCAAGTACCTGCTCGAGCGTGGTTATCACATGATCCCGGTCAATCCGGGACAGGCCGGAAAGGAAATACTCGGACAAAGGGTCTATGCTGCACTGTCCGGCATTCCCGAACCTATCGACATGGTCGACATCTTTCGTGCATCCGAGCACGTACTGCCGATCGTGAAGGACGCGTTGACGCTCACACCAAAACCCAAAGTAATCTGGATGCAACTTACCGTGCGCAACGAAGAGGCAGCAAAACTAGCCAAAGCAGCCGGTCTAAAGGTTGTAATGAACCGTTGTCCTAAAATTGAATACGGCCGTCTGTCTACGGAGCTTTCCTGGATGGGTGTAAATTCACGGACGCTTTCCTCGAAGCGCGCACAAACTCTTGGCACTGGCGTACAGCGTATGCGCCTAGGTTCGGCATCCGAAAAAGGTAGTCGCGTCTGACTTATTTTTGTCGCTGATATCGCCTTGACGCCGCGCCCATCCGGCCTCACTAATCGGCGCCATATTCCGAGGGGCGCGAATTGCCCACGTACAGCAATTAATCGAGGTCCACATGGCCGATACCGAACGCACTCCGGGATTTGCAACGCTTTCGATCCACGCTGGCGCAAAACCAGACCCAACCACGGGCGCGCGGGCGACACCGATTTACCAGACGACCTCGTTTGTGTTTGATGACGTCGATCACGCCGCCGCATTGTTTGGTCTGCAAGCGTTCGGAAACATCTATACCCGCATCGGAAATCCGACATGCGCCGTGCTTGAAGAACGTGTGGCGGCACTTGAGGGCGGAACCGCGGGTCTAGCGGTGGCGTCCGGCCATGCAGCGCAGGTAGTCGTGATGCATGCGCTGATGACGCCGGGTGACGAATTTGTCGCGTCGAAAAAGCTTTATGGCGGATCAATCAATCAGTTCAATCATTCTTATAAAAATTTCGGATGGAATGTCGTATGGGCAGACCCCGACGATCTGACTTCTTTCGAGAAGGCGATCACGCCGAAAACCAAGTGTATCTTTATCGAGTCCATCGCAAACCCGGGCGGCGTCATCACTGACATTGAGGCAATTGCAAAAATTGCGCGCAAAGCCGGTGTGCCGCTGATTGTCGATAACACACTCGCCACGCCCTACCTCTGCAAGCCAATCGACTACGGCGCCGACATCATCGTGCATTCACTGACCAAGTTTCTCGGTGGACATGGCAACTCTATTGGCGGGTTGATTGTCGACGGAGGCACTTTCGACTGGTCGCGCAAGGGCCGGTATCCAATGTTATCCGAGCCACGCCCGGAATATCAGGGCATTGTGTTGCATGAAACGTTCGGAAACTTCGCCTTCGCTATCGCCTGCCGTGTGCTTGGTCTGCGCGACCTCGGACCGGCTCTGTCGCCGTTCAATGCCTTTCTGATTCTAACCGGTATTGAAACGCTACCGCTGCGCATGCAGCGCCATTGCGACAACACACTTGCGGTCACCGAGTGGCTGTCGAAGCGGCCGGAAGTCGGATGGGTGAGCTATCCCGGCCTTCCAGGCGACAAATATCACGCGCTCGCCAAAAAATATGTGCCGAAGGGTTCCGGGGCGGTGTTCACTTTTGGCTTGAAGGGCGGCTATGACGCCGGCGTAAAACTTGTTTCCAACGTCAAGCTGTTCTCGCATCTTGCCAATATCGGTGACACGCGCTCTCTCATCATTCATCCCGCTTCGACTACGCACCGGCAACTATCCGACGCACAAAAAGTACAGGCGGGTGCTGGACCGGATGTGGTGCGGCTGTCGGTGGGGCTGGAGGACAAGGAAGACATCATCGCCGACCTCGAACAGGGCCTTAAGGCCAAATAGGCGGCTAGGACTTCTTAAGCGTACGTGCAACGTAGTCGCGGATATAGGCAAGCGTCGCTGGCGCCGCCCAAATGTCCGTAACCGATTTATCAGTCGCCGCTCCGCTTTGAGCGATCCGCTCGCTGACCGCCGCGCGGATTTGCATCTTTGTCTGCGTGAAGGCCGCCGGCGACAGCGCCGCCAGATTTTGCGCGGCAGCCAAGGCGCGCTCCATCAGCATGGGAGCCTCCACCGCCTCGTTAACCCAGCCGCGATGCGCGGCCAACTCAGCGGAAAAAGTCTCGCCAGTCAGGATCGTCTCGGTGAAGAAATACGGCGGCGTTGCATGCCGCATGATCTCAAATGCCAGCGCCGGAAATGGCACCCCGACGAGAATTTCCGTCACGCCGATGCGTCCCACCTCGCGAGCCATGATGCGACGGTCGGCACAACAAGCAAGCACACAACCTCCGGCGATAGCATGGCCATTGATCGCTGCCACCACCGGCTTCGGATGAAAAAAAACTTCATTGTAGAGGCGATGCAAAGCCGGAAGAAATCGGCGGATATAGTCCGCACCACCCTCGCCCAAACGCCGTAGATCGACGCCAGCGGAAAAAATCTTGCCATGCGCCGTCAACACAACCGCCTTGGCGTCCGACTTGCGCAGATCGGCAAAGCGCGCGGCGAGCGCATCGCAGAATTCAATGTCTAACGCATTGGCTTTGCCATGCGCCAACGTCAAAATGACAATTCCATCTGTCGTCTTGCTTTCGATCATGCGCCCTGCTCCGCCGCGGCCGTTTGACGAACGCGTACAGGCGAACCGTGCGACAATCGCTCGGCATGTATTACGGCGACGGTGAACACAGCGATTGCCAGCATTTGGTGCGCGAGAGCGAGCGGGACCGGCGCTTGGTGGAGTAGCGTTACAATCCCGAGCGCCGCCTGCAGTGTTATCGCACCTGCGAGAATGCACGCGCCAGTAATCCCACGCCGTGCGTACCAGGCGTCGCAACTGTGCAATGCCGCCAGCAGCCAAATCGCGTAAGCAACCATGCGATGGTCAAACTGAACAGTAAGAGTGTTTTCGAACATGTTGCGCCACCCAGGTTGAATGAACCAAAGGCGCTCTGGTGCCGGCACGATTGAGCCACCGATCAGCGGCCAGGTGTTGTAAACCAGCCCTGCATTGAGACCAGCGACCAGCGCGCCGAGGTAAATCTGCAATAACAGCAATATAACGATCGCAAGCGCGCCGATGCGCAGACGCACAGGTGTGTCGCCAGGGGCGCGCGGTGCGAGCTGTTGCGCCGTCCACAAGACCGCCGCGTAGATTGCACAAGCCAGCGTAAGGTGGAAAGCAAGCCGATATTGCGAGACGGCGACGCCTTGCGTGAGGCCCGAGGAAACCATCCACCAGCCAACCACGCCCAACGCGGCGCCGGCGGCAAAGATGCCCCACAACCGGGCACGCAGGCCGGGTGGAATCGTTCCACGCCACAGGAAGAACAGGAATGGCAGCAGAAACACCGCGCCGGTAGACCGCGCCAATAGACGGTGCGACCACTCCCACCAGTAAATCACCTTAAAGCCATCAAGGCTCATGCCGCGATTGAGTTCCCGGTACTGCGGGATGGTCTGATATTTCGCAAATTCGGACTGCCAGTCGCTTTCCGATAGCGGAGGTAGCACGCCGGTGACCGGTTTCCATTCGACGATCGAGAGGCCGGACTCCGTCAAACGTGTCGCGCCGCCGACCACCAACGTTAGAAAAATCATTGCCGCCGCTGCGAGCAGCCATAGTCGTACGGCACGCGGATTGGTGTCAGGTACTTTGGCCGGATCGGGCATCTGACGCGCTTGCTTGCAGGAGACGGCGCGGACCATATAGTCCTATCCGTTGCACCGCAATTGAAGGTCTCGAAGATCTCCCATGTCCATGCGCACGCGCAAATTTGTCGGCACCATCGCTCTTCTCGTACTGGTCTCGGCGTGGGGCCTGCTGGCGATGGCGCTCGCACAGTCGGTTCTGACCAACATCAACGGCTTTGTCGCGTTGATCTACTATGTCGTCGCCGGGCTCGGGTGGGTACTGCCGGCCATGCCGCTAATCAGCTGGATGGCTAGAGCCGACTCTAAGCCGCGCTGACGCGACGGAACCGGTTCCAAAAGGCGGTCCCCGCACCCGACATGAGTACTTTTAAATATCGTTGCTGCTGGAATTCGCCGTTGACCGATATCCGCGGCAATGCAGTCAGATAGTCGCGGTGCGCTTTGAACAGCACACCCGGCCGCGTAGTTACCCCAGTTTTGAATCCAAGCTCGGCGGCAATACGAAACTCGCGTGGGCCAGCCGAACTCGGATCCCCTACCGGATAGGCAAGATGCTCCGGTCGCTTTCCGAGCGCGGCTTCAAGTACAGCCCTGCTCATCTCCATTTCGGCGCGTACTGTCGCATCGCTCGGTACCTTTTTAAGAATCATATGATTGACGGTGTGTGCGCCGATGGTACACAGCGGATCAGCGGCGAGATCAACAATCTCCGCCCAATCCATACACAGGTCACGGCAGAACGAAACGATATCGACCCGATAACACGCGCACAGATCACGCATGGTCCGGCGCAACTCTTCCTCGGTCGTCATGCTGCGTAGATAGATATAAATCGCCTCGTAGAGTTCGCGCTTTTCTTGCGCGGTCGCACATTCGAAGTAACGGTCCTCGCCGTTGATGACCATTCCGATCCGGTCGTTCTGCGCGATTACCGCTTCGAGCGCGATCCACCACAATTCGCCGAGACGGTCGGGAAAACTTGTCGCGATAAACATCGCGAAAGGCAGTCTATATTTTTTTAGCAACGGATAGGCCCACCGCAAACAATCCTTGTAGCCGTCATCGAATGTCAGGCAGACGAAGCGCCGCCTGAAATCGCCGTCGATAAAACGTCGATGCATTTCGTCGAGCGAGACGACGTCTACCCGGCCACGTGCAAGCCGTTGCAAAAGGCCCTCGAGGAACTCGGGCGTAACTTCCAAAAGCCGGTTCGGCTGGAACCCTTCGGGGCGCGGCGGGCGAACATGATGCAAAGTCAAAATGGCACCGACACCACCTACCAGCGGGCGCAGCCAATGGTGCACGCCACTGAAGTAGAGCGTCTCAAGTCCGGCGCGAATGACGGTTTTCTTCAATTTCGCCAAGCTCCTCGGGGCGGGGGCAAATCAACTTACTATTCCAACGCTTTATTGAGAAATCTTTGCGATGCTGTAACCGACATAAATCACCACTAGTAACCCATGAATGTCGTTTCCATACGCGCCCTGCCCGCCAGCAACCCCGGGTTAACGACCGGCGCCGGTCGCCAAATTGCGCGAGTGGCGATTTTCAGCGATCTAACAGCCGCTGAGCGGCATTGGCGAACACTGGAACAGGCCGACTGCCTCGCCACACCGTACCAACGTTATGATTTCCTAAAGCTGTGGCAGCATCACGTCGGGTCAAATTCCGGCGTAAGCCCCTTCATAGTGGTCGGATTCAACGCCACCAACGAACCGTTGTTTTTGTGGCCATTCGGCTCTCGCCGGATCGGCGGCCTGCTCGGCGTCGAATTTCTCGGTGGCAAACACGTCAACTTCAACATGGCGCTATGGCGGCGGGACGTCGCTTCAACCATTGGCGCTGACGAATTACGCGAAACGCTCACCTATCTCGCCAGGCAAGCTGATTTCATCAAACTGACCAACCAGCCGCTAACATGGGGCGGCGCCACTAACCCATTCGCACTTTTGCCGCACCAGCGCGCAGCCAACTACGGCTTTAGCGGCACGCTTGTGCCCGACTTCGAGGCGCTCCTGCGAGCGCGCACCAACGCCGAAGCACGAAAAAAGATGCGTAAGAAAGAACGCGCATTGGCAAGCTTCGGTGATTTGCGTTTCGAGCGCGCGGTCTCCCCAGATGATGTGCGACGTGTCCTCGATGCCTTTTTCAAGCAAAAAGGGGCGCGCATGCGTGCGCTTGGTGTGCCGGACGCGTTTGCACTTCCCGACGTCAGGCGGTTCATAGAAACGGCGGCGACCGAACCGCTCTCCGACGGCAACCCGCTGATCGAAGTTTATGCGCTGTCCGTCAACGATATCATCGTTGCAACCATCGGCGGCGTGGTTGGCGGGGATCGCTTCTGCGCCATGTTCAACTCGATCATTCAGGGCCGCTTCGCCGTCGAAAGCCCGGGCGAGCAATTAATGCTTAAACTGGTTCGAAGTTGTTGCGAGCGGGGCCTCGACATCTTCGACCTCGGCATCGGAGAAGCTCGTTACAAAAACTTGCTGTGCACTGATGCCGAGCCTTTGTTCGACAGCTATATGCCTTTGAGCCCGGGCGGGCGATTGATGGCCGTTGTTTTCGCGATAGGCGCCGCAACAAAACGCGCGATCAAGCAACGACCGGCCTTGTGGTCGCTGGTACGCGCGGCACGGCGATTGCGCGCACGATTGTCCCCTTCGCCCTGATTTGCTGTCAGTTTATGCGGCGACGGCTTGCGCCCCACCGGCGACTACAGCCACTTCTCTAAAGCCTGCCTGTAAAAACCGCTCGCGTACGATTCGTGTCACCGCACTAGCCGGGTCGGCGGCCACCAGCATCGCCCGCGCGGCCAGCGGCGCAATGCGCTCTGCCGCGCCATCCGATACTGCGCCAGCGTCGATGATCACGTAGTTATAGCTGTGCCCAAGCGCCTCTATTACCGTCGCCAATATCGGCGAGGAAGAAAGCGTTGCGACGTCACATCCCACGTTGCCTGCCGCAACAAGGTGCACACGCGAATACTGGTCGCGGGTGACGACATCGCCGAATGACGCTGTCCCGCGCACGAGCTCGGCAACGCCAGGTGCGTCCGGTTGGGTCGAAATAACTGCTAAATTGGGCGTGCTGAACGCAAGATCCACCAAGACCACGTTCGCGTCCTGTGCGAGCTCTCGCGCCAGCATAATAGCCGCGTACGTCGTGCCGACATCGTGCACGGTGCCGATTACCGCGACGCTGCGGCCGACGTCACCCACGCCCCGCAAGTCGCGCGCAAAGTGCTCCACCGATCTGGCCACCAAAGGTGCCGCTCCCCCGTTAGGTATCGGGGCTGCATCGGGCGCCAAAGGCGGTGCCGTCATCTGCGGCGGGTAGAACGCGGGCGACTCTGACGGCACGACTGGACTTGCCGGGGATACTTCGAATGCCTGGGCATAAGCGCGCGGATATGTTGCGTATGCCGACATGGTTGGCGTCAGTAGTGCGCCCATGACAGTGAACCCCGCCGACAACGCAAAAGCCGCAAAAGCTGCGACCAGAACAATCGTCAATTTCTTCGGATAAGCGGGCTTCGCCGCCGGAGTTGCACGCGATATTATTCGCGCTTCTGGCGGCACCGCATTGATGCTGTCGCGCACCGAGGCTTCGCGATATTTTGCCAAATAGGACTCGAGCAAGTCGCGCGGCGTTTTGGCTTCGCGCTCGAGTGCGCGCAATCCCACATCTTGCTCACTGGTCTGCGATGCAAGCCGTTTGACTTGATCGAGGCTCGCTGTGAGCGTCGCCAACCGGTCGCCTGCAACCTTCGCATCATTATCGAGCTGTCGCAGAAGCCGCTCTCCTTCGACCTGAACCTGGCGATCGGTCTCAGCGGCTTGAGCCTTCAGCTCCTTAATGCGCGGATGCTGGTCAAGTAGCGTAGTCGATTGCTCAGCAAGTTGCCCACGCACCGCAATGCGCTGTTCAATCAACCGCCGCACGGTGTCTGAATTGACGATGTCCGCAGATTCGATCGGCTTTCCGGAATTGACAAGTTCGCGCAACTGCCGCGCCCTCGCCTCCAGGTCGGCTTTCTGCCCGCGTGCGGCTGCTATTTGAGAGTTGATTTCAGTGAGCTGCTGGCTCGACAACGAAGTATTGTTGGAGCCGGCGAACAAATTGGCCCGCGAACGATAATCCTCAACCTTGGCTTCAGCGTCCGCCACTTTCGCGCGTAGTTTATCGATTTCGCCAGCCAGCCAATTCCCTGCGGCGCGGGTCTGATCCTGTTTAGTAAGCTGCTGCATATTGAGGTAGGTTTCGCCAATCGTGTTGGCGATACGGGCAGCAAGGTCCGGATTGACCGAGTTAAAAGCGATCACGATCACACGCGATTTTGCCACCGCATAAACGTCGAGGCGATCGTAGTATGCTTCCAGCGTTCGCTCTTCTCGCGACATTGCGCTCGGGTTACGGCCGATACCGATCATTCCAAGGATCGATCGAAATGCGGCCATGCCGCCGGTTGTCGGATCAAATTCCTGATTGTCGGCGAGCATTTCTTTCTTGATGACTTCACGCGCGAGATCGCGCGAGAGCAGGAGCTGAACCTGACTCGTTACTGCTTCTGCGTCGATGGCTGTGCGATCGCTGGTCGTGTCCGCTACGGCACGCAGGAACACGTTCTCACGCGCTTCGAGCAGAAGCCGCGACTTAGACTGGAAGCGCGGAGTGATAGCATTCACAACGAGAAAGGCTAAGCCGCCGGCCAGCAGCGTGCAGCCGAGAATTCTAGCTTTTTTTTGCCACAAGTGCCGGCCAAGGCCGCGCATGTCGGGTTCGCTATCCAAGCCGAACGGCACACTCGCCGGGTATGGCGCGGCAGCGATTTTCGACTTTCGACGGAACAGCATTCCGACTCCGAACGCACGACGCACTAATCCAATTAATTGGCGCATTGGACGAGTTGACCGACGCTACTGACAATACAAACGTCGCTTAAGACCGATTTCGATCAGAACCGATTATGGTTGCTACGCCGTTAATCGGCCCCAAACGACATCGAGTCATGTTTTGTTAACCATACGGACGCCTAATTCCCCAAGCCGTTTCAAAAGCCCGGCCTGGATTCGCTGATGGAGAAATTCGGCATGGCGTTGTCGTCCGTCGATACGAGTTGCGTCAGAATCCATGAGTTGGCGCGATGACCCCCCTGAACATTCTGCACGTCTTTCGCGCGCCGCTCGGCGGCCTGTTTCGCCATGTGCTTGACCTGGCCCAGGAACAGATCACGCGTGGACACCGCGTTGGGATGATTGCCGATAGCAACACCGGAGGCGCACGCGCGGAAGAAGTTCTAGGAAAACTTGCGCCATCCCTCGCCTTCGGCGTTAGCCGCATTCCGATGCGCCGCCACATCGGGCCGGGTGATGCATCCGTGCTTGCGCATGTCATGCGCCGGGTGAAGCAAACGGGCGCCGACGTAGTGCACGGGCATGGCGCGAAAGGTGGCGCCTATGCTCGCATGGCGTTAAACGCCAGCCGCGCAGTCCGTGCGTACACGCCGCACGGCGGGAGTTTGCTGTTCGGCCACGATAGCGCGGCGGGGAAATTCTACCTTGCCACCGAAAAACTACTGATGTTGCGCGGCGACCTGTTTCTTTTCGAAAGTGCCTATAGCGCCGAGGTATTTCGGCGGAAGATTGGCAAGCCGCGTGGGCTCATACGCGTTGTACACAACGGTGTGTCGCAAAAAGAATTTGAGCCGATAACGACGCAAGCTGAAGCAGCCGACCTAGTATTCATGGGTGAGTTCCGTCCGGTTAAAGGCGTCGACGTATTGATCGACGCCATTGCGCAACTCCATCGGGGCGGCCGTGTAGTAACGGCAACGCTGGTGGGCGATGGACCAGAACGCGAAGCAATTCTCATCCAGGCGCAGCGACTTGGCCTCGACAACGTAATCCAATTCAGACCGGCCATGCCGGCCCGTCAGGCCCAGACCCTTGGGCGCATCATGGTCATACCGTCGCGGGCAGAATCTCTACCGTACGTTGTATTGGAAGCAGCAGCAGGCGGTATGCCGCTGATCACCACGAAAGTAGGAGGAATTCCTGAAATCTACGGAACTTTGACCGAAGGTCTGGTACCGCCTGACAACGTTGGCGCGTTAGCGCAAACGATCGCCTACACCCTCGACCATCCAGATGCGACCGCCGACATTGCGCGCCGCCTGCGCGAGCGCGTCGCAGCATCGTTTTCGGTCGATACCATGGTTGATGGCGTGATTAGCGCCTACGAGGCCGCGCTCGATGGGCTGCGAAAAAGTGGCCGGCGTTAAGACATTTTTGACTGACCCGATAAGCCTTTTTTGAGACTTTTTCCTTAGTAATTTCCACGAATTAGGGGCATCCCCCGCCGCATCGCCGAGCGCCGCGGGTGTGACTTGTGGCGTCGCTTATGACCGATACTGAAACGCGTCCAATAGTGAGCGCATTAGGCGCAGCCTCACTTGCGCAGCGCTTGCTCGCCAGAGGACGACCGGTTTCCAAAACCAATCCGCTGAGTTCGGAAGCGCTGGCGATTGCCGCCAAGCCCGCGCCGGCACCAATCTCACCGATCGTCCTCGCCGGCTTCGTGCGTATGGGCGAATTCGCACTGGTCGTGGTCGTAGGGCTTGCGCTCTACCTCGCTTATTTGCCGGTACTCGACGGACTGACATGGCGCTACTTTGGAGCAACTCTCGCAATCGCACTTTTGTCAACACTCGCTTTCCAGACTGCCGATATCTACCAAGTGCAGGCTTTTCGCGGTTACGAAAAGCAATACATGCGGCTCGCTTCAGCTTGGTCTGTCGTCTTTCTGATCGTGATTGGCGCCTCTTTCTTTGCCAACGCCGCGGACCTATTCTCGCGCGTCTGGCTGGGGAGCTACTATATTTGCGGATTAGCCGCGCTCGTCGCCTCGCGTAGGATTGTGTTTCTGCTCGTTCGTAAATGGACCCATGAAGGGCGCCTCAACCGGCGTACGGTCATCGTCGGCGGCGGCGAGCCCGGCGCGGGCATAATCGAAGAGTTGAGGCGACAAAAGGATATCGGCGTTGACATCATTGGCCTGTTCGACGACCGGGGTGACGAGCGCAGCAGTATGGACTGCGCCGGAGAGCGAAAGCTCGGCACCGTCGACGATCTCGTCGAGTTTGGCAGGCGGACGCGCATTGACCTGGTGATTTTTTCGCTGCCGATTTCGGCAGAGAGCCGCCTTCTGCAGATGCTGAAGAAACTATGGGTGTTGCCGGTCGATATTCGCCTCGCTGCTCACGCCAATAAGCTGCGATTCCGCCCTCGCTCCTATTCTTTCATCGGCAATTTGCCGGTGCTCGACGTCGTAGATCGCCCGATTGCAGATTGGGACGTCGTGATGAAATGGCTGTTCGACAAAGTCATCGGCGGCTTGATGCTGCTTCTGGCGCTACCGCTGATGGCGATCATTGCGATTGCCATCAAGCTCGACAGCCGAGGATCGGTCCTGTTCAAGCAGAAGCGTTATGGCTTCAACAATGACCTGATCGAGGTCTACAAATTCCGTTCGCTACATGCCGATGTCGCCGACAATAACGCCGATCGGCAGGTCACCAAGAACGACCCTCGCGTGACTCGCGTTGGTCGGATAGTCCGCAAAGCGAGCCTCGACGAGCTGCCGCAACTGTTCAATGTTGTGTTCAAGGGCAACCTTTCGCTCGTCGGACCGCGCCCTCATGCCATGAATGGCAAGGCCGAAGCCCGGCTCTACGACGAAGCGGTCGACGGTTATTTCGCACGCCATCGGGTGAAACCGGGCATCACCGGGTGGGCACAGATCAACGGTTGGCGTGGCGAAACCGACACTCACGATAAGATCCGGAAACGCGTCGAGCACGACCTCTACTACATCGAAAATTGGTCAGTAACGCTTGACCTCTATATTTTGGCGCGCACACCCATCGCGTTGCTCAAGGCAGAGAACGCCTATTGATCACGACCCACGACATGGCGATGGCGGCCGCGCGAGCGTCGGCGCCGCCAAAAGTGTCAGTTACGCCGCTCGCCGAACGCATTCTGCATGTCGTGCTGTTCGTGACCGTGTTCACAAGCTCGATCGCTATTGTGGAACCATCGCCCCATGACCTGCTGATGAGCATACTCGCGTTGGCTTGCTTCGTTGCCGGTGTGCGTTTTCAGCGGATACTTGCGGTTCCGCTATTGCTGCTGCTGGTGTGGAACTTCGCCGGCATGATGGCGCTCATGCCGGTGGTCGGCGAAGAAAAGACAATCCAATACACAGCCACGTCGGTGTACCTCGCGATCGCCGCATTGTTGTTTGCCTGCCTGTTCGCAGACAACACAATGCCACGGCTCAAGACCATGCGGATTGCATACACGTCGAGCGCTGTGATGGTTGGGCTTGCCGGCGTGAGCGGCTATTTTGGCCTGTTTCCCGGCGCCGAGCAGCTGTTTGCTCCATCCGGGCGCGCACTCGGCTTATTCAAGGACCCCAATGTCTTTGGCCCATTCCTGATCTGGCCGACGATGTTCCTGATCTACCAGACGCTGACACGTCACATCAAATTCACGGACATCGCGGTTGTTGGGATCCTGCTATTCGCGCTGCTCTTGAGTTTTTCGCGCGGTGCGTGGTTTCATTTCGCCGTATCAAGCTTCGTGCTGGTCGCGCTTGCCTTTCTGACCGCACCTACCAGCCAGGTCCGCTTTCGCATTCTCGGTCTGGGCGCAATTAGTTTCATGGCGTTGGCGGCACTTCTGGCTATCCTACTGTCATTCGATGCGATTGGGGACATGTTCCGCGCTCGAGCGCAGCTTATTCAATCCTATGATGTCGGCGAAGGCGGTCGCTTCCGCTTACAGGAGCTGGCGCTCGCATCGGTGCTGAATTTCCCGAATGGCATGGGCCCATTCGAATTCGAACGCGTGCATGGGTTGCAGCAGCACAACGTGTATCTGCAGGCCTTTCTGGTCTATGGCTGGACCGGCGCTATAGCGTATGTGCTGCTTTTGCTATCGACACTGTGGGTGGGCTTCCGCACGGCACTCGTGCGCACCCCTTGGCAACCTTACGTGATTGCCGCCTTCGCAGCATTCATTGGCGAGGTTGCCGAGGGCTTTGTGATCGACACAGACCACTGGCGCCACTTTTTCCTGCTGCTTGGAATGGTATGGGGCCTTGCCGCCGCAACCTTTAGGCCCATCCACCAAGCGCAAGCGATTTCGCCGGCTCCTTCGCTAGCTAACCCGTCACGCTAAAGTTCAACTGATAGCTATTTCTTGCAGAGCAAGATGGGCTGATGCTGCGCGCCGCCCGGCATATGCACGATCTCACAGTCCTTGAAGCCAATGCCGCGCGCCACCGTGAACAGATAGTCAGTGCGGTAAGCAACCGCCGCTTCCGGTTGCTCCAGCGATTCGACCTTAGCGTTGCCGATCGCATGCTGAAAGGTATGACGGGCGCCGTAGGTCGCCGGCGGATAGTCGAGATTGAAATGCGAATGCATGATCGCGCCGCCTACCCGAAGCAGCCGATAGCTCTCACGAAGATAGTTTTCAAACTCGGTCTCCAACACGTGCGTCAGCAGTGAGTTCGACACAACCAGGTCCATAGTGCCATCGGCTTCCGGCACACGGTATTGTACGGTTTCGCCGCGCTGATTGTAGGACACGCTCGAGTGCGATGAGTGGTGGAAACGGAAGCGCTCAGGATCGTAGTGCTTATCGCACCAGGCGATTGCTTCGCCGTCGATATCAATGCCGACATAAGTACCGGTAAAGCGGCGGCCGCGGAAGTTATAGTCGCGAAGCCAATGCGCCCACCGGCCGCAACCAGAACCGATATCCAGGATGCCCGATTTTGCGTTTGCCAGCCCTTCAGTGAATACAAACATCCAAAAGTCGCGGGCGTGGACTAGAAAGTGTGTCTGGTTGTTGAAAATGCGATTGCCAACCCCGATGCGCACGCGCAGGTGATTGGGCGGCAGGTCTCGGAATTCCGGATAGACCAGTCTGGGCACGATGTCGAAAGCGTTGATCGCCGCTTTGAACAACGGATTGAAGGTCAAACGCGACGTCGACGGGAATAATTTGCGGACTGCACGGTCGAAGCTCAATCGCTTGACGGGCGCGGCCGGCGTAGGTGTAGCGGACGTGTAAGACATAATATATATCACTCGTCGTTCTGCGGCATTTCCTCGTGTTTGCCGCTTAATATAGGGTTACGGTGCAACACGCGGCTCGCCAGTCGCGCCGTCGTAAGTGGAACTCGGTATGTCGGCGCGCTGCCCCCGGTGCACGCGTGCGATCAACTGGCCGAACAGCGCGTCCGGAAGCAGAAGCGTCAAAACATAGGCGGCCAAGCCCTTCCATAGCGGAACCTTGCTGCGCGCCTCGCCGCTTTCACGCCACAACCGCAGCATCGCCAGCGGCCGGTAACTCTCCGCGTGTTTGTCGCGGATTTGCCGCCATAATTTTCCATATAAACGCTTCTTGTCAACGCCGGACGAGCGGCTGGGGCCCTCCTCGTCCCCGATATGATAGACGTAGAGCGGTTTTGGAACTTCAATCCCACGATACCCAGCGCTCGCGAGCCGCAAACCAAAGTCCCAATCCTCGTAACCGTCCCGCATCGACTCGTCATAGCCGCCGACCGCGCGCCAAGCCTCTTTGCGCAAGATCAATCCCGATGACAGCGTGTTGGTAAAAAGCAAATCGAAGCGGTTGAAATACCGCGAGACCACCCCGGTCTCAGCGCCAATCAGACGGAGGTGAGTAAACACCATTCCGACATCGGCTGGAGCAGTGCGCAATAGCGGCACTGTTTCGGCGAGAAAACTTGCGTCAATCGTATCGTCGCAATCCAGCATGAACAAAATATCCGCGCGGGCAGCGCGTGCTCCGGTATTGCGCGCAGCTGAAGGCCCGCGATTTTCCTGATAAATCACACGCGCCTGATCCCGAAGCACTGCGAGCTTGCGCGGTGTTTCGCCGTCAGTGGAGCCGTCGTCGACAATGATAATTTCGAAGTCACGGAATGTCTGACGCGTCAACGACACCATCATGGCATCGAGAAAACGGCTACCGTTAAAACACGGCACCACGATACTGACGGCCGGACAAATTTTTGTCTGACCAGACGGTCCGGTTTTCGTCGGGTCCGGAGCCATGCCTCTGGGTTCCATTTGGGCCGTAACTGCAGGTGCGGATGAAATACACAATGCCAACGTTCGGCCAATTTTCCCTTAACTTGATTATTCTAACTGCGGCCCACAGTTCGCGGCACCTGAGAGATTTTATTCACCATGATCATTAAACCAATAAAGCATTCTCGCCGTTACGTTCTTCGGCCATGACCGCGCACGCTTCAGCCGTAGACCGCAAGGACGCCTTGCGCCAGCCAATACGGCTGCTCGCCGGTTTGTTCTCACCACGATACTTTCTGTTGCGGGCGTCCACCGCGACAGCTGCTGTGGCCAGCGGGCTGATCCAGACATTTGTATTTGCGCGGGTGCTCACGCCGGAAGACTTCTCTATCTATATTCTGATCGGGACCTTCGGAATTTCACTTTGGCTGTTCGATCTCGGCGCCGCAAAGATTCTGTTCGTCCGTCAACGTGAATGTCATCTTAAAAAACGCATCGACAACAGCGTGGCCGCGCAATCCAGCGCGGTTATCATGCTTTACGCGGTGATTGTTCTTGTCGGTACGCTGGTATGCTACGCCGTCATGCTGAGCCGCCCGGCGGCGACGCTCTGGCAGAGTGCCGAATTTGCACTTTTCTTCAGCTTCGCTGCGTTGAACCTGGTCTGGTTTCCTCTTCGGAATGTCAGCAACGCGGTCGACGAATTTATAAGCTTCGAAACGCTGGAAGCGATCAGGCGCGGCGGTCACATTGTCATCATGTTGGCCCTCCTTGTCGGCCTACCTTTGTCGGCGTTTCTGCTGCTGGCCAACCTCTTGTGGTATGCCCTCCTCGCGGTTTGCATTTCTCGCCTGGTGCGTAAAAGCGCGTTGACGTCACGGCTGCCAAAGTTCTGGACTACGTTGACCGGTTTTTGGCGTAGCAATCGCGCCGAGCTCCTGCGCAGCGGCAACTACGCGGTCGGTGAACTAACGATTTACACCTTTCCGTATCTCGTGGTGCCGATCGTATTCGGGCTGGGCGCCCCCACAATCATTCTCGATACCGTATTCAAAACTTTCCGTGGCGCTACGCTCATTTATGCCGCCGGCCTCGACCCCCTGGTGCCGCGGCAGACGCGCGCCTTCGCGGAACGTGATGCATCAGCATTGAAGAAGGCGACCTTGGCTGCCACTGTTCTTTGCGCCATCCCGACATTGGCGCTATGCGCGCTTTTGCTATTTGCAGGCGACCACTTGTTTGCGCTGTTGCTCGGCGATGCCGCGACCGTTCCGCCAGCAGCAACACCGATCCTGGTTGTCCTGTTGCTCGCCAATGTGGCGCAGAATGTGGCAAGCTCGCTGTTGCTGCATACTGGTTTTTTCCACGATATCGCCCGGATCGCGAGCACCCTCGTCGCCGCAATGGCCGCGATGACAGCGTTCGTGCTTCTGGGTGGCCTCGATGTCATCTACTTCATTGCCGGCTATGCCGTCGTCTACGCGACAGGCGCGGCGCTTTATGTTGCTTCCGCGGTGCGCGGACCGTTCCGGATCGCCTCCGCACGTTGAACTCTGTATATGGTTGCGCCGCGGTAAGCGCGTCCCTATAGTCCGCGCCGCTTCGGTCGGGGCGTGGCGCAGCCCGGTTAGCGCACCAGTCTGGGGGACTGGGGGTCGAAGGTTCAAATCCTTTCGCCCCGACCAGCAAAAACTAGGACTTTTATAATTTTATAAACGGATCGCTCCCCAGGAAAAGCCGCGGGGGAACGAAATTTTTGGCGAGTGTGGATAGATTTGGATCGAGGGCACGGCGCCATTGCCATTAGCCGTCTCACAAAAAGAGGGGACCGCTGCGTGTGGCTTGAACAGCGGTCCCTCTCCACGTTCCGCCGAAATTAGGGACCCTTGATTTAGGCAACTGTTCGGCGTCTCGCACCAACACCTTGCCCGCGGCCAATACGCCGAACTGTGCGGTGGATCACATAGTCAGCGGCAATGCGACTTTATGTGACCGCCAACACAAAGTTGCTTTCATCGAAAAAAAGGGCCGCGTCGCGCTATTTTCGCGTCGGCGGCCCAAACCTTTTGCCACATAAAGGTTCCAAAGTTCCCGGCTGAACCCGGAACTATGGCGAGGAGTTTACGCAACGGGACTGGGCAATCACAGATAATGCCACAACTGCGGTTATCCGTTCCCGGGAGAGGCCGTTCGGGTCCCCGGCGGCCTTTCCTTTAGTATGGGGCAAGTCGGTGCGAATTTCTCTAAGTCACACTGCATAGCTCCCCTACTCGATACGCAACGGGCGGTAACGTAGGACAGCTGGAACAAGGAGGTTGGTATGGCACATTGGAAACGACTAACCGGCACGGCCGGCGACCAAGTTGACGTAAACATGGACGCTGTAGCGTATCTCCATGGGTTCAAAGATCACACGGCAGTTTGTTTTGTTGGTGGACGGAGCGTAGAAGGAAAAGTGATGGTGGTCAGTGTCAAGGAAAAGCCAGACGCCATTCACTCGGCAACCTCACTTCGCTCAGCCTAGTGGTTACCTAGCGATGTGCGGACGTTTCGCTCCCATGTACTACACGTAGCAAGAGCTGATCGCGCTTTAAGGCGCAGTGCCTTACCTAGTCTTCCGTCTCGTCCGCTACCCAAGCATCTTTCGGTTTCCACTTATGCACCTTTTTGCATCGAGGGCAGCGCATCTGGAATGCAATATTTGGCAGTGACCTGAAAACGATCTTTTTCGTACTGAGACCGGTCTGAACGGCAACACCCATAACAGGACAACGGATCAGAATGTCGGACATGCACGAATTCAGTAAGCGATAGCGGGCCACGCCTAGTCGCGACCCTTGGCGCGGCCCCTTCCTGCCGCGCTTAGTGGCCACAACGCAGGCAGAACCAAATCGCAACAGATATTTGAGTTGAGCAGCCGCCTACCGCAGGCCGGGGCTTAAATTATCGATAGCAATTCTGTCTTGTGATTTGGCGACAAGAACTTGGTTATGTTTGCCATCACGCGGCCAAAAACAAAAGCCCCCAAACGTTTTGCTCGGGGGTTTGCAGGCTTCGAACCAAATTATTAGGCTGCTGCCTTCTTCTTTTTCAATCTGAGCAAACTCAGCGCGCCAATGCCGGTCGCGAAGAGCGGGAGAGCCGCTGGGAGCGGAGTGGTTGGCAATTGGCGAGCACGATTCGTATCTACAATCTTACTTACTTACCACGCCCTGGCGACCCGCATCGTCGGGCTCATCCGCGATGCCTAGGGTGTTACCGGAAGTGATAATTTAGGCCCACGCGAGCGATATCAATATTCGTCAGCGATACAAACTGCGGGAACCTGTTGCTAATGCTGTAGGTGATTTTGTCTCCTAAGCCGCTCCGCAGGTACTCCGCCTTCACCGACCAAGCGGGCGCGAACGCCCACCCAACACCACCGCCGACTATGAATCCCGTGCGCGTGTTGTCGCCAACCGAAACTAAAAAGTCTGCATTGGCAAGGGTGCCTCTCACGTTGCCGTAAGCAACACCGGCAGTGCCGTAGACAAGCAAGCGATCCCATGCATAACCGAGGCGAGCACGATCAGTGCCGATCCAACGCAAATCGGTCACGCACTTGATAGGGCTATCGGGGATAGTGCAGAAGAACTGCTCTGGAGCGCTGTCATCGAAATGTTTCTTGATGCCACTCCATGAAAAGTCACCCTCAATGCCCAGCACCCAGGAACCAAGTTGGAAATTGTATCCATAGGTGCCACCGAACAAACCGCCATTGATGCGCACGTCGCCGGAATTTATGCCGTTCATCGCGTTCGTGTGACGGGTGTCTGCCCAGCCACCACCGCCTTCGATGCCGAGATAAAAGCCGGTCCAGCTGTACGGCGCGGGCGCCAGAGGTTTCGCCTGTGCTTTGACCGGTAAATCTGCCGCCGAGCCGAACCGCGTGAGCGCTAGGGTCGAAATCGCGGTGATCAATACAATTGCCAAACAGCGCACGAACAGCCCCCGTTATTGTAATGTCCGCTTTACCACCAATAGCGGACATCCGCGGTCGCTGCTGGAATGTCCGTTATAAGTGCCAATAGAGACATTAGCTCGTTACTCGATCACCTCATCCGCACCGACATGCCGACAGCGTAGAATTCGATAGGGTCCGGAGATATCGCGGCGAGCGCGATGCGGCGCATCACGTTTGGCGTAAATCGTCGGAAAGCGGGACGACCCGCAAAAAGCGGAACGTGGTTGCTATTTACGAAGATGAGATACACTGACCGAGCGGCGCCTTGGCAGGCGTCTTCAATTCGCTGAGCCACTTGATTGAGAATTGTACCGGTAAAGGGATTATAGAAAAATGCCACAACGTTGCCGTCAGGAATGTCAAAATCGATCGCATTCAGGTTTAGTGATTTGACATTGTGACATACGAGCTTACCACGCGGATAATCGGCAATATTCTCACAGGCCTCGTTGTGCAAGCTGCGGGCAAATTCGACGCCAATAACGCGTCGGAATGGCAACCCGGCCGCCGTAAGAATGAGACGACCGCGTCCCGATCCGTAGTCGACAAAACTATACGTCGTGGGGTCAATGCCGAGGGCTTCGATCGACCATAAGAACGGCAGTCGCGGAAATGCCTGATATAGGCGCTCGGCCGGCGGCGGGGCTGGACCTACAATTTCATCCTCACGAACAATATATGACCTGCCGGTCGGCGTGCGTTCCAGGCGGTCGAGCCAGCGGTCGTAGACGACCTGATGAACGAATCTCATAGCTCTTGCCAAGTAATGACGCGTGGCCGTCTGCGCGCCATGCTGCTTAAAGCGAGACGTAATCTTGCGGCATAGTAACGACAATGACTGTGGCAAGTGAGATATCCCGTCGTCTGCCTCCCCTGAGGCTCAGCGCAAAGCATTGTAGCGGCCCGGAGCAGCGCTGGAAAAGGGGTGAATGCGGGAGGAGGCCGATGTCCGCCTAACTTAGTTTGCGGCAACTTGCGCGATTTTAGCGAGCCGCGGCTACAGAAATACGGTCAAAAAAGCAGGGCTGCGATACCGCAAAGTGCCACGCCGACGAGCAGCAGTGACCATTCTGAAGGCTTCAAAGCACACAGCCTGCCTTCACTGACCACGTACGACATTATTGCGGAAACCCGCTGCACTTTTGCCTCCTGGGCAAAGCGGTTCTGATCGCTGAAAACCTAAGACCGAGGCAGCCAGTGCACTGTGACGTACGTCACCAAATCCACGATTTTTTTAAAAATTGCGATATCGCGTATGAGCCGAGATTCCGTTTGAGCGCCTCAGCCGCCACGATACCGGCGCAACAACGCCTTAATCCGGCGTATGCAGCGAGGCGCCAAGCCGCGCACGCCGGCGCAGCCATGTGGTGGCGCGATATTTCGGATCGAGGGTGATCGCGTGCATACCATCCAGCGCCTTGAGCACGCGCGCCGGGCCCAAAGCATTGCCGAGCGCAAGCGGACCTTTCGGATAGTTCAGGCCGAGTTCGACGGCGATGTCGATATCAGCAGGAGCCGCAATGCGCAGCTCCGCGATGCGGGTCCCCACATTGACAATCATTGCCAGCAGTCGCTGGACCACGAAGCCCGGACTGTCATTGACTACAGTCACTGGAATATTGCCGACCGACAACGCGGCGACTGCCGATCCCAGCGTTTCTATGGTGGTGAGCGGAGTCTTCATCAGTGTGCGTCTGCCATCGAGACGTCCAAACATGTCCATGGCGGCCGTTCGCGCCGGGTCGAGGCCCAGACGGACCGCCGCGTTTGAGGCATCCTCCCCGAGAGGCGTGACAAGACAAAGCTCACCCGCCGCGGGCTGACCGCCGAGCTGGATTTTCACTCCGCTTTTCCGCAGCCATTCGGCAAGCTCGCTGCCACCGTCTTCATCCGAAACCCAAGCTGATGTCGGCGCCGGCTGCGTCGGCACTAAAATTGTCGGCGGGCTTACGGTCGCTGGCCCGTCGTAGCTGTAAAACCCTTGCTTCGACTTGCGGCCGAGCAATCCGCCGGCGACCCGCACCGCCATTTGCGCCGATGGCTGGTACATTGGCTCGTCGAAATATTGCTCGAAGATACTCACCATCACCGCGTGAGTGACGTCGCCACCAATGAGGTCGAGCAATTCGAATGGCCCCATTCGAAAGCCGGCAGCTTCTTTCATCAGCAGGTCCACTTCACGCGGGCTTGCGATGCCTTGCGACACTATACGCAGTGCTTCGGGTCCGTAGGCGCGGCCAGCGTGGTTGACAACGAAGCCCGGCGTGTCGGTCGCTACCACAGGATGCTTGCCAATCCGCAGCGCAAAGGCGAGCAACGCGTCGATCGCGGCCCGGTCTGTGCGCAAGCCCCCAATCACTTCCACCAACTTCATCAGCGGCGGCGGATTGAAAAAATGCAAGCCAGCGACACGCTCTGGCCTGGCGCAACCGGCAGCGACGGCGGTTACGGATAGCGAAGACGTGTTCGTGGCAATTATCACATCGGGCGCCAGACGCTTTTCCAGTTCGCCGAACAGCTCTCGTTTGGCGTCAATGTTTTCGACAATAGCCTCGATGGCGATGCCGACGCCCTTCACTTCGTCCAACGAATTGATCGGCTTCAGGCACTCAAGCACTCCTTGCTTGGCTTCAACCGTCATCCGGCCTTTCGACGCGAGGCTCTCAAGGCTCGTTTCGATGCCCGCAATCGCCTCGGCCGTCGCCCCTTTGCGAGAATCGAACAGTAAAGTGGTAATGCCCGCTTGCGCACACACCTGGGCAATACCGCGCCCCATGGTACCCGCGCCAAATACTGCGGCGACCAGACCGGGCTTGGACAGATCTACAACCACGCGTCACTGCCCCTCGAACTTCGGTTTTCTCTTTTCAATAAATGCGCGCATACCTTCTTTCTGATCGCGGGTGGCGAACTGTAACTGAAACGCCTTTCGCTCCAACATCAGCGCAGTATCGAGCGGAGCATTCAGGCCCGCATTGATGATTTCCTTGATCTGCATAACGGAAATTAGCAGGCATGCCAGCAATCTCTCGCGCAATGTCGATGGCGCGCGAGAGAGCTTCGCCTGTTGGCGCAACCTCACTGACGACGCCCATACTCAGCGCTTCGGCTGCACCAAACATTCTGCCGGTCATGATTAACAGCATGGCCCGATGTCGGCCGACAAGACGCGCGAGTTTTTGCGTGCCTCCCCCACCTGGCAAAATCCCGACTTTTACTTCGGGTAACCCGAGCTTTGCTCCCTCACCTGCGACAATGATGTCCGCGCAGAGAGCGAGTTCGAGCCCCCCGCCAAGCGCAAAGCCTTCGACGGCGGCTATCAGCGGCTTTGGGCAGTCCATGATCGCGCGCCAGTATTTCTGCACATTGCGCGACATTACTTCGACCGGGCCGGCTTCGGCCATTTCACCGATGTCCGCTCCGGCGGCGAACGCCACCTCCGAGCCAGTGACGACCAGACATCGAATGCTGGCATCGACGCCGAAGCGCGTGATCTCATCGGCAAGCCGCGTACGCACGTCGAGATTGAGCGCGTTACGCACCTGTGGACGATTTATCTTCAATACGACGATGTCGTTTGATGGACGTTCGATGAGCAGTGAATCCGATGCAGCCATGGCGTCAGCTCGCTAATTTGATTGTGCCCATCTTCCGCTATTTGCGTGGATCTTTGATCACCGCAAGCGCATCGATGACGCCGGCTCCAACCTCATTACGCTTGCCGGGAATCCGGCGTGCATCACGGATGAGATAGCTGCGCACCTGCGCCGGGGTGAGACTGGGTTTGGCGGCCAGCAGCAGTGCTGCGACACCGCTGGCGTGGGCTGCGGCAATTGAAGTTCCGGAGGTGACCTGGTATCCGCTATCCGGCGAGACCGCGAGAATTTCAACGCCTGGTGCCGCGACTGCAATCTGTGGGCCACGATTAGCCTGCGGCATAACTTTGTCGGCGGCATCTGTCGCCGTCACTCCTATGACACCGATATCGGCGGCCGGATAAAGCGGCGGCGAATTCGGGCCTGCGTTGCCAACGGCGGCAATAAGCACTATGCCGCGGGCGTTGGCCTTAATCAGCATTTCTTGCAACATCGCATCGGCAGGGCCTGCAAAACTCATGTTGATGACGCGCGCGTTCTTGCTCGCCGCCCAGTCAACACCCTTGAGGAGATTGAAGGTCGTGCTCTGCGCGCTTTCTCCTGAGCCCGAGAACGCACGCACTGCGAGCAATCGCACTTTCGGCGCAACGCCCAGCAATTTGCTATGCGCAGCGATCGCACCCGCCATAGCTGTGCCATGGGCATGCGGCGGAGTTGGTGTGCCGATCGCGTCATATTCGCCCGCGATTGCGCCAGCGAGATCGGGATGGGCGGTGTCGATCTTGGAGTTGACCACCGCAACCACGACGTCGTCGCCATTGCTGATCCGATGCGCCTCAAGAAGATGCAGCTTGTCGACAACGTACTGCGCAACGCCCTTATCCGATGGCGCATCCTGTTTCACCGCAGGCTGGGTCTGTACGCCCACGTAGGAGATGTTTGCTTGGCCTGCTGAGACGCCGGGAAAATTGCGCGCAATCAAGCGAAGTGTATCCGGCACGGAACGCGTACCATCAATCCGCCAACGTTCGATTGTGCGACCGGTGAGCGCGAACGTTTGCGTCTCCAACTGCGTCAACTGCAAATCGCGTGCGAGCGCGGCGCGGGTTTGCGCCGAAACACCGCCGAAAAATTCCAACAGCACCTCGTTGACTACAAAGCGCGTCTCACCGGGCGGCGGAATATTGAAGTGGCGGCCGCGCGCTACAGTCGCAGATTTACGCGACGATTTTCCGTGCTGAGTTGTCGTAACTACCGCACCGCCAGGAGGAAATAAAGAATCCGCAATCAGCCAACCGATGGGACCCAACATGCAGCCGAGGGTCGTATGGTATGCTTCACCGATCGTCAGTTCGCGGCCAAGCATCATTGTGCCGATCATCGGAGAGACCGCGGCACAGGCAATCGAGCCGATGGCGTACCATCCAAGAGGCGGGATTGTGGCCCCATGGGTCACGACGGGCGGGATACCACCGTTGGGAGGAGTTACCTGACCGAGCGCTGGCGTGAGCGCGCCGACGACAGTCGCGATGGCGACCACCGTGGCGTATATAAGCTTCCGCATTCTGCCCTTCAGCCTCCCAAACACGCGGATCAAGCATTCTACACGGCCATTAGTCGTGCACCATGCCCGATTGGTTCATACGGTCGGAGGGATCGGAACCTGCTAATGCGGCCGTGTGACCGCCGCATCGATTAGCTTGCGACACTCGGCGAGCTCGTGCAGGGCGGCGTGCAATTTGCGCAGGTCGTCTCGCCCAAGGCCCCCGCTGGCGGTTTCGGAGGGCGCTTGGCGCAGTGCTGTCGGAGCGGATTCTGGCGGCTCGGTTGAAGCAACTCCGTGAATTGCGCGGTCAACCGGGTCGATGCGCGGAACCGGCGCGCTGGTAAGCGGCGGTTCGGCTCGGGCAGAGGCGTCGTCTTGCCGATCTCCGAGATCGCGTCCGATCAATGCGGATAACCGGTCGCGTAAACCGCGCTGTTCTTCTTCAGGTAACGCGTTCTCCACTGCGTCTGCGTCGTCTACGAACTCTTCTTCCACAACGCCATGCGGCGGCTGCGGTGCGCCCTCCTGCCACACGACCTGTACGAACTTCACGCCCTGTTCGCGCAAAATTCGCTGCACACCGCGAATGGTGTAACCCTCGCCGTACAACAGATGGCGTATTCCACGCAGCAGATCGATATCGTCTGGCCGATAGTAGCGGCGACCGCCACCGCGTTTCATCGGCTTGATCTCGTGAAAGCGGCTTTCCCAAAAGCGCAGCACGTGTTGCGGCAGATCAAGCTCGTCCGCGACTTCACTGATGGTGCGAAAAGCGTCTGGCGCCTTGTTATCCAAAGGTGACCCACTCCTTGGGTTGGATACTAACACGGTACGCGAACAGTGACAGTTTAGGCTGGCTCGCCGGCGCCGTTGTTAATGCGCTGCTTGAGGATCGCCGACGGCTTGAACACCATTACACGACGCGGAGAAATCGGTACTTCTTTGCCGGTTTTGGGGTTGCGGCCAATACGCTGGCCTTTCTTACGCACAACAAAAGAGCCGAACGAGGAAAGCTTGACGGTTTCCCCACGCTCAAGGCAGTCGGTGATCTCTTTGAGCACCAACTCCACCAAAGATGCGGATTCCGTGCGTGAAAGACCGACTTTTTGATAGACCGCCTCACAGAGGTCGGCGCGCGTCACAGTTTTTCCGGTCATCGCCTGCCCTGCCCCTGGCGAAGGTATCCCGCTGAATTATCGACGATATTAGCATCAATGGAACGGGTCAACGGGGCCGTTAGCGATTGTGGTCCGATAGTACCTGCAAATCGATCCCATCCGATCCTGGGTCCTGGAGCATGGTTCACCAGCGCAACAGAGCGGAACCCCAAGTGAACCCCCCTCCCATGGCTTCCAAAAGGATGAGATTACCCCGCTTTATGCGACGATCGGCGACAGCGTCAGACAGCGCAAGCGGGATGGAGGCCGCCGAAGTGTTGCCATGACGGTCGACGGTGACGACCACTTTCTCCGGCGCGATACCGAGTTTGTGAGCAGACCCGTCGATGATGCGCTTGTTGGCCTGGTGGGGCACGAACCAGTCGATCTCGCCAGCGGAATAGCCAGTCGCTTTAAAGGCATCCTCGATCACATCGGTGATCATCGCGACGGCGTGCTTGAACACCTCGCGGCCCTCCATACGAAGGTGGCCTACCGTCTGGGTCGAGGACACTCCGCCGTCCACATAGAGTTTGGCCTTGTGGCGGCCATCCGAACGCAGGTGCGTCGTCAGGATGCCACGATCCTCTCGGGTGCCACCTTGTGACTGGGCCTCAAGAACCAACGCGCCCGCGCCGTCGCCGAACAGCACACAGGTAGTGCGGTCGTTCCAGTCGAGAATGCGTGAGAATGTCTCCGCCCCGATCACCAGCGCGCGCTTGTAGCTGCCGCCCCGCAGCAGCGCATCCGTCACCTGAAGCGCATAGACGAATCCCGAACAGACCGCCTGCAGATCGAACGCCGCACCATGCGTGATGCCGAGTCCGGCCTGAACAGACACAGCAGTGGCCGGAAAAGTCTGATCCGGCGTCGAGGTCGCCAGCACAATCAAATCAATCGAACTTGCTTCGACGTGCGCATTGACCAGTGCCGCCCGTGCCGCATGCAGTGCAAGATCGGACGTAAGTTCGCCTGGCGCGGCAATATGGCGTTCTCGAATACCAGTACGCTGCACGATCCATTCGTCGGTCGTCTCAACCGAACGCGCCAGCTCATCGTTACTGACGATACGAGATGGGAGATAACTTCCGCAGCCAAGAACAATCGAACGCAACGCCGTCACGAGCCTGCTCCGCTCACCAATCGCGCCGTGGTTCCCGCTTGCAGGTCGCGCGCCATCGACTGGCCAATCTTGGCGAGCAATTCGTAGCGCACCATGTCGTAGCCCATGTCGATCGCCGCCGCTGTCCCTTCGGCATCGGCACCGCCGTGACTCTTGATTACAATCCCATTGAGTCCAAGAAATACCCCACCATTAGATTTTCTGGGATCCATTTTGTCTCGGAGCGTCCGGAACGCTTGCCGCGCCAGCAGATAGCCGAGGCGCGCCGCCCACGTCCGATTCATGGCGGCACGCAAATAAGAGCCGAGCTGATGCGCAGTCCCTTCAGCGGTTTTCAGCGCGATATTGCCCGCGAATCCTTCGGTGACGACCACATCAACAATCCCCTTCCCTATGTCGTCACCTTCGACGAAACCATGATAATCGAAATGCTGAAATTCGCCTTCGCGCAGAATCCGGCCGGCCTCCCGCACCTGCTCAAGTCCTTTAACTTCCTCTACTCCGATATTAAGCAGACCGACCGTCGGCCGATCAATGTCGAAAAGCACCCGCGCCATTGCGCTGCCCATAGAAGCGAGGTTGACCAGATGCGCCTCGTCAGCGCCGATCGATGCTCCGACATCAAGTACGACGGACTCGCCCTTGAGCGTAGGCCACAATGCAGCGATCGCTGGCCGCTCGATACCTTCCATCATCTTGAGATTGAAGCGCGCCATCGCCATCAACGCGCCCGTATTGCCGGCGGACACCACAACGTCGGCCTCGCCTTTCTTCACTGCGTCGATGGCGAGCCACATTGACGACTTCCACCGCCCGTAGCGCAGCGCCTGACTAGGCTTGTCATCCATGCGGATCGCGATCTCGGTGTGCACGACTTTCGATTTCGCTTTCAGACGCGGCAACCCATCAAGCACGGGCTCGACCGCAGCTCTGTTTCCGAACAGGAGGTATTCGATGTCTGGATGCCGCGTAAGTGATACGTCGGCGCCCGGCAATAGCACCGTGGCGCCATGGTCTCCGCCCATAGCGTCAAGCGCGATACGAACCTTATCCGGCATGGATCGCTCTTGACCGCGTTAACGCGAGCACCGTCCGCACATGCATTAGAAATCGGCGCACGGCCGCGACCATAGCCGCTCGGTCGCCGCAAACAAGCCGGTTCTCCCTGCCGCCCATACCTTACCGCTTGTCCCTCGTTAGCCGCCGCCAAGGCGTTTTTTTAGCGCCTCAAGGCCTGCAAATGGGCGTGCTTCCTCATTGCCGGCCTTAACCGGCGCGAACTCAGCACCTGCCTTGCGCGGATAGGGGTTAATGCCAAGGAGAAGAAATTCGGTGGCGATTGACCCGACATCTACGTTGCCGCCGACGAGCGGCTCCGGCGGCTCGTCATCCGCTTTGGCTTCGGATTGAGCGCCTACTTCGACTAAAGGAACAAATACCAGGTCGACCGGTTCTTCCAGGTCGCTTTCGATCGGCTCGAGCGTGACCACACATGTTTGACCGACCCGGGCTCTGACGCGGCCAGTTACGCGGACCCCGTCGCCCCGGCGCGCCAAATCGAACACCGCGGACAATCGCGACACGCCCCGCAGCCCGGCAAGCGCCGCGAGCTCGGCGCAGACGCTTTCCGGTGCATCGGCCTCAATATGAAAGCCGGTTTCCGGAATATCTTCGACGACGACCGGGACGCTCCACAGATTCTGATTTTTTTCCATAGATTTCAGACTTTTATCGAACCAGCCTTATCTTTAACAATAACAGCAACGGGATCCGGCATGCGCATTTCACCTGACAGAAATCCACCGGACGGCTGGGCCCCCAGATCACGTGCAACGCACCGAATATAATCCGCAAAACGGGCCGGCGCAGCCGGTACTTGGGACGCGCCGTCATAAATGTTCCGGAGCACAACGTTGACCAGCGTTTCCTCATCCAAGGCCGCCATTGCTGTCCGGTAAGCCTGCGCCCGCCCGTAGAACGCCTCGCCCATGCGCTGCATTTCCTTTGGCACTGCAAGGTCCCCGATACCCATTTCCCGCAGATTGTGGTCCATGTCCTGACAAAATCGGTCAAAAAGCGCCTGACCCAGCTGCTGAAGTTGCCGGTCCTCCGCCAGGCGGTCGACGACCATAGCTAGATGCAGCACCAGCAGCTCAAAACGGCCATTTACCGTGTCCGCAACGCCATATTCGCGATAAAAGCAGGGCAATCGCGCCTGCGCCACGATCGTGCCATACAGGGTGGAAATGGTGTGCGGCCGCGCGCCGCGGCGAAACAGGGGAAATATCATCGGGTCGGTTCGGGGCTGAAGCGGTTTGCCGCGGTTACGTCAACGCCCTCCCCGATGCAAGGCCGAAATAATGCTATCGCGTTTGGGATCGAAAACCGTGCGTCATCGTAAGCAATCTCTCCGCCTCGCGCTGGCGCTCACCGGCGCGCTCGCGCTTGCGAGCTGTGGCAGCAGCACCGAGACACTGCAGCGCGGCTATGTGATGCCGGAAGGCGCTCTGGAACAGATTCCGGTCGGGGCAACTCAGGAGCAGGTCCTGATTGTGCTCGGCACACCATCGACCGTCGCCACCGTCAACGGCGAAGCATTCTACTACATCTCGCAGAAGGCACAGCGCTCGGCCGCTTTCATGCCGCACGAGGTGGTCGATCAGCGCGTTGTCGCGGTCTATTTCGATAAGGAGCGGCGTGTCACGCGGCTCGCCAACTACGGTATGAAGGACGGCAAAGTTTTTGACTTCTTGTCGCAAACGACGCCGACGGGCGGTCAGGAGCTGAGCTACATCCGCAACATCTTCAAGAACGTCGGCGTGCATCTTTAGGCGACGCGCCGCGATGAAAAAGGGCCCGCACCAATGCGGGCCCTTTGGCATTTTGCGACGCGCTGGTTTAGTGCGCCAGAACCGCGAGCAACAGCAGCGCCACGATGTTCGTGATCTTGATCATCGGGTTTACCGCCGGGCCGGCTGTGTCCTTGTAGGGATCGCCGACCGTGTCGCCGGTTACCGCAGCCTTGTGGGCATCGGAGCCCTTCCCGCCAAAGTGACCGTCCTCAATATACTTTTTGGCGTTGTCCCATGCGCCGCCACCGGACGTCATCGAGATCGCGACGAACAGGCCGGTGACAATCACACCGAGCAGCATGGCGCCGAGCGCGGAGAAACCCGCCGACTTGCCCGCCGCTCCGCCGCCCGCGATGAAGTAGATCGCGAAGTAGCAGAAAATCGGCGACAGC
This sequence comes from uncultured Alphaproteobacteria bacterium, assembly GCA_963810585.1. Classification (GTDB taxonomy): domain Bacteria; phylum Pseudomonadota; class Alphaproteobacteria; order Rhizobiales; family Xanthobacteraceae; genus Pseudolabrys. Next base: position 229,018 of record CAWENV010000004.1, on the reverse strand, counting down.
ACCGGCAGCATCGATGGCACGATCATCTCTTTGATCGCTGCCTTCGTGAGCATATCCACGGCACGGCCATAGTCCGGCTTGTCCTTACCTTTCATGATGCCAGGCTTGGCGCGGAATTGCCGGCGCACTTCCTCGACAATCGCGCCGGCCGCGCGGCCAACTGCGGTCATGCCCATTGATGCGAACAGATAGGGCAATAAACCGCCGAACAGGAGCCCGACCACTACGTACGGATTGGTAAGCGAGAAGTCGAGCTGGATGCCCTGGAAGTATGGATGAGTGGCTGCGGTCCTGGTGAAGAACTGCAGATCCTGGTTATAGGCCGCAAACAACACCAGCGCGCCGAGGCCCGCCGAACCGATGGCGTAGCCTTTGGTGATTGCCTTGGTGGTGTTGCCGACCGCGTCGAGCGCATCGGTGAACTTGCGCACGTTCTTCGGTAAGCCGGCCATCTCGGCAATGCCGCCGGCATTGTCAGTGACCGGGCCGAAGGCATCGAGTGCGACAACCATGCCGGCAAGCGCCAGCATCGCGGTCACCGCGATCGCAATGCCGAACAGCCCTGCTTGCCCGTAGGAAACCAGAATGCCGGCGATGATGACGAGCGCAGGAAGCGCCGTTGACTCCAGTGAGATAGCCAGACCCTGGATAACGTTGGTGCCGTGTCCGGTCACCGAGGCTTTCGCGATCGACTTCACCGGCCGGAAATTGGTGCCGGTGTAGTACTCAGTGATCCAGATGATAAGGCCCGTCACGACGAGACCGACGATCGCGCAGACATAGAGCGCTTGCCCGGTGAAAGCGACGCCTGCGATCGATCCGAAACCGATCATGGCGTCGGTGACGAACCAAATAGCAACGAGCGAGAGCAACGCCGAGGCAATGAAGCCCTTATAAAGCGCGCCCATGATCGACTTCTTGCGGCCGAGCCGCACGAAGAACGTACCGATGATGGATGTGATGATGCAGACGCCGCCGATTGCCAGCGGATAAGTCATCATGGTGGTCAGCATTGGCGTGTTGGCGAAAAAGATCGAGGCCAGCACCATGGTCGCGACAATGGTCACCGCATAGGTTTCGAACAGGTCGGCGGCCATACCGGCGCAGTCGCCGACATTGTCGCCAACGTTATCGGCAATGGTGGCCGGGTTGCGCGGATCGTCTTCCGGAATGCCGGCTTCTACTTTGCCAACGAGATCGCCGCCGACGTCGGCGCCCTTGGTGAAGATGCCGCCACCGAGACGTGCGAAGATCGAAATCAATGATGCGCCGAAGCCGAGCGCAACCATCGCATCAATCACCGTGCGGTCGTTCGCTGCCTTATGCAGGGTACCCGTGAGGAAACCGAAATAAATCGTAACGCCGAGCAGCGCGAGCCCTGCGACCAGCATCCCGGTAATGGCGCCGGCCTTGAAGGCAAGCTCGAGTCCGCCAGCGAGCGATTTGGTTGCGGCCTGGGCGACGCGCACGTTGGCGCGCACCGAAACGTTCATGCCGATGAAACCAGTCGCTCCTGACAGAACCGCGCCGATCGCGAAGCCGATCGCGACAAGCCAGCCGAGCGAGTAACCGATGATGAAAAAGATCACCACGCCGACGATTGCGATAGTGGTGTATTGACGCTTGAGATAGGCCTGCGCGCCCTCGCGCACCGCCGCGGAAATCTCTTGCATCTTCTTGCTGCCAGGATCGGCTTGCAGCACCGAGCCGGTCGCCCAGATGCCATAGACGATCGCGAGCACGCCACAGCCGACGATCAACCACAAAGTAGTCATGGAGGCCATTTTCCCCGATTTAATAGGAGCTGGCGGGACGAACGCTCCCGCCGGCGCCAGGAGCGTCGAGGATGGCCGCTTTAAGGGCGCTTCACCCCGACCGGTAAGCGCGCGGATATAGCCAAAAAGTCATGGTCTGCGCAACGCGGAAGTGGTTTCGAGGAACAATCACCGAAAACGTTCGTTTCAGCGGGCTTTCAGCGGCTCCTGCCTCAAATGCCAAAACATAACATCGAGCCCTGTGCGAGCCGCCACCCAACTCGCGGCAAGCCAAGCGTCATCGCCCGGACTCTTCGCTCACGGCCCCGGTAGGCCCTTCTTCCCGTCTCCCCTCACAAACAGAGGGGATGGCGCGCCGAGTGGCGCAACCATTGTTTGTCTGTGCCGCGCTCCCTCTCGAGAACGCGGGCGCCTCCCGGCGCGCCATCGCGGGCGTTTTCCTTACGGCGCCGGGCCGCGCTTTGCGGTGGTCCGTCCACTCTTGCCGTCGTCCCCGCCAGGTTTGCCCTTGTGGCAGCCTAACTGACGGAGCCTCGGGCGAGCCTGGATGGCCGCCGTCAGCCAGCTCCTGGCGGGCAGCCCGTATTGGCCGCCGGGCGGAGCCCCGGTGCCGCCCGAGTGCATGCTTGCGAAGCACACCCGCGGGCGCCGCATCCGGCACCACCATCAAGACGCCTCTAGATGACGCCCTCAACTGAGCCGGACAGGTAGGATTATAATCAAGATAGGAATATTGTCAAGAACGATTTGCCGGCGGTCAAAAGCGTGGCGCCGGAACAAAATGAGCGAAAAGCTATAAATCGCTAAGGCGACCTACACAGTTGACTCTCGTGGCCGCAGTGCGAGCCATATCAATAACGCGGTCGCCGCAAAAATGGTCGGGAAGATCACTTCGTTGATGGCCGTCCAGCCGAATTTGTCGAGCAGCTGGCCGGAGGAGAACGAACTCAGCGCCATGCTTCCGAAAATCAGGAAGTCGTTGAACGACTGGACCTTGTTACGTTCGTGCGGCCGATGACACTGCGTAACCATCGTGGTCGCGCCGATAAAGGCGAGATTCCACCCGAGACCAAGCAGCACAAGACCAGTCCAGAAATGTGCCACGCTGATACCGGTAATGCCGGCTACCGCCGCGAGCGCGATCAGCATGAGGCCGATGCCGGTAATGCGCTCTATACCAAAGCGCGCAATCAGCGAGCCGGTAACAAAACTCGGCGCATACATCGCCAGCACGTGCCATTGGATTCCGAGCGTCGCGTCGGTCACCGAGTGGCCGCAACCAACCATCGCAAGAGGCGCGGAGGTCATGACCATGTTCATCATCGCGTAGCTCGCCATACCGCACGCAACCGCAACGATGAAACGTGAGTTACGCACGATCTCTATCAGCGGGCGAACACTGTAGTGACGCGCAGCGGCAAGCGGGGGCACCTTGACGAATTGCAGCACTATCGCCGCCGCCACAGCGCACGCCGATTGGCCGAGATAGCTCGCCGCAAACAAGTGCGGCGAAAGCAAATCTTTCGTGAAAATGACGAGCTGCGGACCGATCACCGCCGCAAATACACCACCGGCGAGCACCCAGGACACGACTTTTGGCCGATAGGCCTCACTCGCTGTATCAGCAGCAGCGAAGCGGTAGGACTGATGCGCGGCGGCGTAAAGCCCGCCGCAAAATGTGCCGGCGAGCAGTAGCCAGAAGTTCCCGTTCATCACCGCCGCATAGGAGATGAGGCCGGACAGGACACCGAAAGCCGAGCCGGTTTGCAGGGCAAAGCGTCGCCCGAAGTGCCGCGCGAGTGCGCCGACAGGCAACGTTCCAAACCACATGCCGAACACCATTGCCGTGATCGGCAAAGTCGCGAGGCCTTTATCAGGCGCCAGCACGGCGCCGACGATACTGGCCGTGCTTACGATTACGGTGTTGTTGCCGCCGGCAAGCGCCTGCGCGACCGCCAACACCAAAGCATTGCGACGCGCAAGATTGTCGTCGGGCACTGCGTGTTGGAGAGGTTCGGCGACCGCCGACATGGACATGCTCCCGGAAAGCCGCCTCTTGTAGCGGCCATCCGGGTGAATCGCCATTGCCGGTAGCGCAGACCTGTATTGAAACGATATTGCGCCGATTTACCGTTTGCGTGGTGCGCGGGCCACCCGTGCCTTGGCGGCAAAAGTGATGGCGCCTGGATGGCGAATGGTCGCCGCTCTTGCCTCAGCGAGCGAACGTGCGCCGATCTGGCCAAGGGATGCGCGCAATTCATCGATGTAAAGGTTGAGCAGGTAATCCGGCCCCTCATCGCCGAGCGCAGCAACCGCCCACAGGAACGACTTGCCGGCAAAGGCCGCGCTGGCGCCGAGGGCGACCGCCCGCATGACGTCCTGACCACTCCGGATACCGCTATCGAGTATAACGGTCGCTTTCTTGCCCACCGCCGCGACAATTGCCGGCAGCACGTCGATCGACGGCGTCAGCGCTTCGATCTGGCGGCCTCCATGGTTCGACACCCAGATGCCTTCGATACCGAGTGCAACAGCCTTCGCCGCATCCTCCGGATGCAGAATGCCTTTAACCGCCATCGGCCCCTTCCAGGCGTCGCGATAGCGTTTGACCTCTTCCCAAGAGAACGCGCCACCCATGCGGGCACGGGCGAACTCAATGATCTCATTGGTCGTGGCGCCCGGACGCGCATAATCGCTGATGGTGGCAAAGCGCGGATAGCCGTGACGGAGCAGCGCGAAAAGCCATTTCGGCCGCACCATCATCTCGTAGACCATACGGGCATTGGGACGAAATTCATGAGCAAGCCCGGCATAAGTTTCGCGCGACCGCGTAGTGCGCACGGGAACGTCGAGAGTGAGAGTCAACACTTTGGCTTCAACCGCTTGAGCGCGGCGCACCAAGTCGAATCCAATTTTGTGATCGTCATGCCAGAATCGATAGAGCTGGAGCCAGAACACATCGGGCGCAGCTTCCGCTGCCTGCTCAATGGTGGCCCCGCCGGCCACGCTCAAGGTGTACGGCACGCGCGCGCGCTGGGCCGCCTTCGCCATCAGCAGATCGGCGCCTGGCCATACCAGCGATGGCCCGCCCATGGGCGCAATGCCGATCGGCGCGGCGTAGTTGCTGCCGAATAGTTTGACTTCGACCGGCGGCAGCGTCGGCATAACGCCATAGCGCGGCACGATTTCGACCGCATCAAGCGCCGCCCAATTATGTTCGATGCCGACATCGTTGCCGGCGCCCGTGTCACCATACTCGAATGCAAAAAGTGGCACATTGCGCGGCGCGCGGCGCCGTAACCATGCAGTGGTCGGAAAATGCTTGTGATGTTTCTCGAAGTTCGGATGCCTGTCGGCCGGCGTCACCGCGGCTTGTTTCGTTGTCACGTCGTGCATGGCGAATTCCCGTTTATTGACACTCGATTATATCTATCTCTCACGCCTTCGTCCCAACGATTTCAGAAGTGACTAAAGGAGGCGTGCTTGAAATCGACCGTGTGGCCATCGTCGGCAAGGAAGCGGGTCCCCTCGCCGGCTTTAACTTCGCCGATCTCGGTAACTGCAATACCGGCCTCTTTGGCCCCAGCACGGAAGCTATCGGACTTGGCGGCCGGAACAGTGCACACAATCTCATAGTCGTCGCCGCCGCTCAGCGCGGTCTCAAGCATCACAGAGTCGGCAGCAATGACCGCTTTAGCGGCGTCCGACAACGGCACCCGAGCGATCTCAATGTCGGCCGCAACACCGGATGCCCGACAAAGCTTGGCAAAATCGCCAGCAAGGCCATCGGACACATCCATTGCAGCCGAAGCGTGTGTGCGCACAGTCTCTGCCATTGCATTTCGCGGCTGTGGCAAAAGATAGCGTGAGATTAAATGTTGGCGGTCGGGATTGCTGAGTTTCCAATTTTTGCCGTTTCGCAGCATGACTCCGACCGCGGCGTCGCCAATTGTGCCGCTCACGAATACGCGGTCGCCGGGTTTGGCGCCGGCGCGACGCACCATCGTTCCTTCAGGAACGCTTCCCAACATTGCGATGGAAATCGTGATCGGACCTGGCGTGCGAACGGTGTCGCCGCCGAACAGTGGACAGGCAAATAACACTGCATCGCCACGTAATCCTTGGGAAAATTCCTGCAGCCACTCTTCCCCGCACTCCTTGGGGAGTGCGAGCGACAGCAAAAAGCCAAGCGGCCGCGCGCCTTTCGCCGCCAGGTCAGACAGGTTCACCCGCAACGCCTTGCTCGCGACCGTATGCGCGGCGTCATCTGGAAAGAAATGCACGCCGCCGACGATGGCGTCGGTCTTGAGCACCAGATCGCATCCGGGCGGCGGCGAAAGAAAAGCCGCATCATCGGCAAGTCCGAGCGCGCCGGGATGGGTCGCAAGCGGCTCAAAGAAGCGCGCAATCAAGCGATCTTCGGCAGACATATCGTCACGCGCGGCCATCGTTTCACCCGACGGCGCGGTTGAACTCGTCCGCGCGCAGTCGACGCGCGAGCTGGTCGAGCACGGCATTGACCATCCCGGTCTCGTCACGCTCGACAAAGGCGGCCGCGACATCGGCATATTCGGCCACCACGACCCGCGCGGGCACATCACCGCGATGAATTAGCTCAAAGGCGCCGGCGCGCAGGGCCGCGCGCAGGACAGTTTCGATGCGCGTGAGCGGCCAGCCCTTCGACAGTGCATCGTCGATCAACGGGTCGAGTTCGCGCTGCTCGCGCACAACACCGGAAACGACATCGCGAAAGAAGGCCGCCTCAGCCGGCAAATATTGCGCGCCTTCGACCTCGCGGCCAATCCAATGACGTTCGAACTCGGCAAGAATTTCGTTGAGACCTGTACCGGCGAGATCCATCTGGTAGAGCGCCTGTACCGCCGCCAACCGGGCTGCACCACGCTTGTTCGCCTTGCGCGCGTCCTTGTCGTCGCGTGCGGCGCCGCCACCCATCAGCGCCAAGCCAGCGTATGCTTGAGCGCAACCATGGTGAGCGCGGCGCGAGCGGCGGCACCACCTTTATTGCCCTCTTCGACACGGGCGCGGGTATTGGCTTGTGCTTCGTTTTCAACCGTGAGGATCCCATTGCCGATTGGAAGCCGTTCGTTCACGGCGATGTCCATCAGTCCCCGCGCAAACTCATTCGATACGACTTCGAAATGGTAGGTCTCGCCACTGATCACGCAGCCGAGCGCAATGACGCCGTCATAGGGTGCGCGCCGGCGCCGCGCTGCGTCGATGGCAATTGCGATAGCTGGAGGGATTTCAAGCGCGCCCGGAACCGTAATGCGGTCATAGCGCGCGCTCGCCTCATCCAGCACACGGGTCGCCCCGCGTAAAAGCTCGTCGGAAATGCTGGCGTAGAAGCGTGCTTCCACAATCAACATGTGCAAGCTGTCGCTCTTTTTGGTGGCACTTTTCTTTTTAGCCATAATTTCAAGGTTCCTAACCAAGCCGCGTGGTAGCAGGCGACCCTCGCCCGAACAAGGTTCTATTTCATTTCCGCCAGCCGTGCAGCGTAGCGCGCCATCGTATCAACTTCGAGATTGACATCATCGTCCTTGCGCAACGCTCCAAACGTCGTCACCTGCAAGGTGTGCGGAATAATCAGCACGGAAAACGTGTCGCCTTCCACGGTATTGACGGTAAGCGAGATACCGTCGACCGCAACCGAGCCCTTGGGCGCGATAAATCGCGCAAGATTGGCCGGCGCGCGCAGCACAATCCGCGCCATCTCGGTCATGTCTTCGCGCGCCACCACCGTCGCGATGCCGTCGACGTGGCCGGCGACAAGGTGGCCACCCAATTCGTCGCCAAATTTCAGCGGGCGCTCCAGATTGACTTTGGAGCCCTCCCTCCACCGCTCCGCGGTCGTGATACGCAACGTCTCGTCGGCAACGTCGGCCGAGAACCAGGATCGGCCACCTACTTCTTCGCCGACATCCACTACGGTTAGGCAGACCCCCGAACAGGCAATCGACGCGCCCAGTACGATATCGGTGCCACGATAGCCGCAGGAGATGGTGATGCGCCGAAGATTTCCCGCGCGCGGTTTTACCGAACGCACTTCACCCAGGTCGGTGATGATGCCGGTGAACATCTCAAGTCCGCGCGAAGGATTCGAGCGTATCGTTGCCCAGCTGTTCGCTGCCCCGCGATGAGAGACGACCGGTCAAAACACCGAGCGGCATTCCTTCCAACGGATCGATACCGTTAGAACCAATGGATTTTCCACCGCGCACCAAGAACGCCTCGTCAACGAGATCGGCGCCGACAAAACTTGCAGCAATTGTCGGGCCACCTTCAACCATCAGCCGCGTGATGCCCTGCTCGGCGAGCGTCTTTACGACTTCTTGGATATCAAGCTGTCCGTCGCTGTCGTCCACGCGAAAGACTTTGCAACCTTTCTGCTGGAGAATTTCTTCGGCAATTGCCGACGGTTTACGCGACGTGAATACCCAGGTGGGCGTCTCACGCACGGTTGCAACTACCGACGTCGCCAACGGCAGCCGCAATCCCGCGTCGAGCACGACGCGGACCGGCGAGTATTCGAACATACCCGGCAAGCGGCACGTCAACTGCGGATCGTCCGCCAACACCGTGCCAATGCCGACAAGAATGGCGTCGTTCGCCGCGCGAATTTGAAATACACGTTCTTGCGAGGCCTCACCGGTAATCGAGGCTTGCTTACGGCCGGCCAGTCCCGCCTTGCCGTCGGCGGATATCGCCAGCTTGAGCGTCACATGCGGCCGACCTTGCGTAACCCGCGAGATGTGGCCGGCATGTATGCGCCGCGCTTCTTCGGCGCCGACACCGATGTCTAAAACGATCCCTTTTTCGCGAAGGCGCTCGTGCCCCTGCCCGGCGACTTCGGGATTGGGATCCTCCAGCGCCGATACCACACGGGCGATGCCGGCACGCACGATTGCGTCGGCGCATGGCGGCGACTTGCCTTGATGCGAGCACGGCTCGAGCGTCACATACATAGTGGCACCCTCTGCCGTTTTTTTGGCGCGCCGCAACGCTTCAACTTCCGCATGCGGACGCCCGCCTTGCTGGGTCCAGCCACGCGCCAGAATGACCCCGTCTTTGACAATCACCGCACCGACGGCCGGATTCGGCCAAGTACGGCCGAGATTGCGCCGTCCAAGTGCGAGCGCGAGACGCATAAAGCGATCGTCGTCAGTGTTCACGCTTGAGGCGGATACAGCTGGCTCGTTCATTTTCGCGCGCCAGCCGAGGTATCGCCATCGTCGTCGCCGGACAATTCGTCGAGCGCGGCGCGGAAATCCTTGGCCTCACGGAAATTGCGATAGACGGAGGCAAAGCGCACATAGGCCACGTCGTCGAGCTCACGCAAATGCTCCATAACGATCTCGCCAATTGCTTCCGACGAGATTTCGTTCTCGCCCTGGTTCTCCAGCTCACGCACGATCTTGGAGACCGTCTGTTCTATGCGTTCGGGATCGACCGGACGCTTGCGCAAGGCAATCTGCACGGAGCGCATGAGCTTGTCGCGATCGAACGGCACACGGCGACTATTGCGCTTGATAACGGTCAATTCGCGCAGTTGCACGCGTTCGAATGTGGTGAAGCGGAAATTGCAAGTGAGACAAACGCGACGGCGGCGGATCACTGCCGAATCTTCGGTTGGCCGCGAGTCCTTGACCTGCGTATCGAGGCTTCCACAGCTAGGGCAACGCATAACGTTCCCAATCCTCAGTCTTGATAAATCGGAAAGCGCCCAATCAATGTCTTCACTTTGTCGCGCACCGCAGCTTCAACCAGCGAGTCTTCCTCCACGTGTTTCTGCGACAGCACGTCGAGCACCTCTACAATCAACTCGCCGACCTGGCGAAACTCCGCAATGCCGAAGCCGCGCGTCGTACATGCCGGCGTCCCGAGCCTGATGCCGGAAGTAATTGTCGGCTTTTCCGGGTCGAAAGGGATGCCGTTTTTGTTGCAAGTAATGTGCGCACGACCCAAAGCGATTTCCGCTACCTTGCCGGTCAACCGCTTCGGCCGTAGATCGACCAGCATTAAATGGGTGTCTGTGCCGCCGGAAACAATATCGAGACCGTGCGATTTCAAGGTTTCAGCTAACGCCTTGGCATTCTCCAGCACATTGCGTGCATAGGTGCGGAAGCTCGGACGCAGTGCCTCGCCGAAAGCGACCGCCTTGGCGGCAATGACATGCATCAGCGGGCCACCCTGCATGCCGGGGAACACGGCCGAGTTGAGCTTCTTGGCGATCTCCTCGTCGTCGGACAGGATCACGCCTCCGCGCGGCCCGCGCAATGTCTTGTGCGTCGTCGTCGTGACGACATGCGCATGCGGGAACGGCGACGGGTGCACGCCGGCGGCAACGAGACCCGCGAAATGTGCCATGTCGACCATCAACAAGGCACCGACGCTGTCGCAAATTTCGCGGAACGCGCGGAAATCAATGATACGCGGGTAGGCCGAACCGCCAGCGATGATCAGTTTTGGTTTGTGCTCGCGCGCGAGCCGCGCGACTTCCTCCATATCGATGCGATGATCATCGCGACGCACACCATAAGGTACCGGTTTGAACCATTTGCCCGACATGTTGACCGGCGAGCCATGAGTCAAATGACCGCCGGCCGCCAGATTAAGTCCCATGAAGGTGTCGCCGGGCTGCAGTAGCGCAAAAAACACTTCCGCGTTGGCGGACGCGCCGGAATGCGGTTGGACGTTCGCGAATTTGCAGCCGAATAGTTTGGTAACGCGCTCGATCGCAAGCCGCTCGGCGATGTCCACGAACTGACACCCGCCGTAGTAGCGTTTGCCAGGCAGGCCTTCGGCATATTTGTTGGTCAGCATCGAGCCCTGCGCTTCCAGCACCGCGCGCGAGACAATGTTCTCGGAGGCGATAAGCTCGATCTCGTTGCGCTGGCGGCCAAGCTCACGCTTGATTACGTCGTCGATTTCGGGATCGACTTCACGCAGACTTGCCGAAAACAACGCTTCCAAGTCGCTTGCAGGCTTTGGGCTAGACGTCGCCGCCATCACGATCTCCTGGCGCCGGAGGCTCGGCGCCGATCAACAGCCAAGCGCATGCTCGCGAAAATAGGAGCCTTTTTCGGAACCGATCATGCGCCCAAGGAAAGTCCGGGGTTGCGTCCGCCAATAGCATATCGCCCGCCACCCGCCAAGCATTGGGCTGTGGAGCACACAGGGGCGCAATATCTAGGGGCCGGGCTCCGCCGTCGCAGCACGAAAAAAACCCCGGCCGCGAGGCGGCCGGGGAAAAATTCAGAGCAACCTGATCGAACTAGAGCCGATAAAGGATCTGATCGGTCCAGAACCGCTCGAGCCTGTGCAGCGACTTGTTGAGCGTGGAGAACTCTTCGGCATTTATGCCGCCGACCTGCTCAACTGTGCGCACGTGCTTTTGATAAAGTGACTCGATCGTATCGCGTACTTCACGGCCCTTATCGGTCAGCTTGATGCGAACCGAACGCCGATCAACGCGCGAACGCTGGTGATCGAGAAACTGCATCTCCACCAGTTTCTTGAGGTTGTACGAAACGTTCGAGCCGAGATAGTAGCCGCGCGTGCGCAGCTCCCCGGCTGTCAGTTCCTTATCCCCGATATTGTAAAGCAGCAGCGCCTGCACCGAATTGATATCGGAACGGCCGCGCCGATCGAATTCGTCCTTGATGACGTCCAGCAAGCGGCGATGTAGCCGTTCGACGAGCGTCAAGGCCTCCAGATACTGTGGCCGAATGTGATCGAGCTGCGCCTCGCGTCCGGCTGGCTCGACCGTCTTCGCGACGGCTTTCATGTTCAACGCCCCTTGCGTTCTATTTGTACGTCCCCGGTTGCAAGGCCCTGTTTTCCCCGCTCCGGATGTGACGCACCCTAAAAGGGGCAGTCTAAAATCGGCTTAAATAACACCATAAAGATTAGGTTTATTTGCAACGGTGAATGATCACTTTACCAACCAATTGTAGGAAATCGCGCAAGGCTTCGTTCACTCTAGAAACCTGCATCAACCGCGGATAAAGCGAATGATCCCGGAGAAATCGCGCAACGCCTCCCCGCTCGCCACATACTGCGAATAAATTCGCGCAGCATCTGCGCCGAGTTCTGTTTTGGTTCCAGACGACTTTGCGGCTTCTTGCGACAATTTTAAATCCTTCAGCATCATCGCCGCGGTAAATCCAGCCTGGTATTCACGATTGGCAGGCGATGTCGGCACCGGGCCCGGCACAGGGCAATAGGTAGTCAGCGACCAGCATTGCCCTGACGACTTTGAAGAAATATCAAACAACTTTTGGTGATCAAGCCCGAGTTTTTCTGCGAGCACGAAGGCTTCCGAGACAGCAATCATCGAAATGCCGAGGATCATGTTGTTGCAGATTTTCGCCGCCTGACCATTGCCGGCGGCGCCGGCGTGGACAATTGTCTTGCCCATCTTTTCCAGAATGGATTGCGCGCGCGTGAAGGCTTGCACGCTGCCGCCAACCATAAATGTGAGCGTCGCCGCAATGGCCCCCCCAACGCCGCCCGACACCGGAGCGTCGAGCATCAGCAGGCCTTTCTTCTCAGCTTCGGCCGCTACCGCGCGCGCGGTTTCGACATCAATGGTCGAACAATCGATCAGCAGCGTACCGGCATTGGCATTCTCAATAATGCCGGATGAGCCAAGATAGACCTCGCGCACTTCCTTGCCCGATGGCAACATCGTGATGATGGCATCGGCGCGCGCGGCCGCAGTCTTCGCCGTTTCCACGCTTGCACCGCCGGCGGCCTTGAGTTTCTCGACCGAAGCCGGAACGACATCGACGCCTTCAACTTGATGACCCGCCTTGAGCAGGTTCTGCGCCATCGGCAATCCCATATTGCCGAGGCCGATAAATCCGATGCGCGCCATAGCGCTCTCCCGATTTCTGCATGTTTGCTGGTTAAGGCGGCTGCTCTTGCGCTGATTTCAACGCCAGCCAAAGGTAAACCGCAAGCAGGCCGCCTTCCAGAACGCCGGTCAGCCAGCCGCCACCGAAAACCTGCGGAAAAAATATTTCCACCGCCAGCATGGAGGCAACCGCGGTCAGCCAGATTACCGCGCCCCAAGCGGCCGCAAGCCACAACCCGACAGCGGCCACAAGATCGATCACTGCGAAAAAGATTGTCGCAGTCTGCCACGCGATCGAATGATATTCGAAGGGCATCACCTCGCCGAAACCAATGCCGCACACCTGCGCCCAGTGATAGAGCCCCTTGAGCATCGATATCGCCGCCATCGCCCGCAAGAAGAGGATGAGACGACGCGTCCAGAGACCGACCGAACGATCGGCCTCGTGCTCGCGCACGGGCTCCAGCGTACGCATATCTCCCGACGCGGCCGGTCTGTTCACGGCAGCACCAATTCGGCGCCGGCGAGCGGTGCAAAGTGACGTTCGACATCGGCCTCACCGACATCGGGAAGCGTCGCCGGCTGCCACCGCGGCTTGTTGTCTTTGTCGACGATCACTGCGCGCACGCCCTCGTAGAAATCATGCCCATGAATGACGCGCGACACTATGCGGAATTCCATCTGCATGCACGTCTCGAAATCCCAGGTTTTGCCGCGCCGCACCTGCGCCAGCGCCAGCTTGAGGCTGAGTGGCGATTTCGTGCGCATTGTGGCGGCAGTTTTTAGCGCCCACGCGGCGTCCGAACTACCGGAGGACCCTTCGCCGTCGAGCGCAGCAAGGATGTTTTCCACCATATCGCCGACGAAGAGACGATCGATCACCGGCCTGCGTTGCGCGATTTCACCATCGCCGGCCGGCTCAGCAAAGGCCGCAAGCACAGCGTCGACAGAGACCGTACCCGTGAGCCCATCGAGTAACGTACCAAAACGTGCGGACGACACACGGTGTGTAGCGATCCCGCCTGCGACGGCATCTGCACTCCCGAAGCGCTCACCGGTCAGTGCACAATATGTGCCGAGTTCACCGGGCATCCGCGGTAGAAACCAGGTGGCGCCAACATCCGGAAAGAAGCCAATGCCAACTTCCGGCATCGCAAACGAGCAACGGTCGCCGGCAACACGATGTGAACCGTGCACCGACACGCCGACGCCGCCGCCCATCGCAATGCCGTCGATCAGCGCGACGTAAGGTTTGCGAAAGTTCTTAATCGCTGCATTCAGCGGATATTCGTCGCGCCAGAATTGCAGCGCTTCATTGTGGCGGCCAGCCTTGCCAAGATCATATAACGCGCGGATGTCGCCGCCGGCAGAAAACGCGCGCTCGCCTGCGGCAGTTATCACGACCCGCGTGACCGCAGGATCATCAGCCCATTGATCGAGTTGCGAACGCAAAGCCAGCACCATGGCATGGGTGACGGCATTGAGCGCCTTCGGCCGGTTCAGCGCGACGATGCCGGCAGCGCCGCGGCGCTCGAACAGGATCTCGCTCTCGCTCACGCCGGCCTCAATTGAGCGCCCAGAGATAAGCACCAACCGCAAGCAGACCGAGCGCGCTGCGGCCCCAATGCAGCCGTCCCCATTGCACGATGAGACCGCGCGTTTGCTCCGTCGCTTGCTCGGGCGGCGTCGACTTTAGCACGCGGTTGGTCGGCATGATGATCAGCATCGTGTAAGGCCACGGCGCGAGGATCAACGCCGCACCGACGAGCCATCGCCAGTCATAGGTAGAAATAAAGGCAACGATCCCCAGCAGACCGGACACGATTGCGAGGCTCGCCTGCATGGCCGCGCCGCGCTCGTAACTGGGCCGCCACTCGGTCAAAAGCGCTTTCGTATCGAGCTTCAGCCGCGCCGGCTGCTCCGCCACACTGACGTAGACAGCTGCGCCGGCAAAGATCGCGGCCGTCGTCAGCGCCAGTTCGCCACTCAGCGTAACAGCGTTCACGACCCACCCCGCTCACGCATGTTGCTGCGGCCAGACCCCGGCGGTTTCCAGCCGCTGCATCGCCTGATCGGTAAATTCGGCTTGCGGAGCATCGCCACCGATCACGAACATCAGGATCAATTCCTGGTTCGGATCGCCTTTGGTGACGTTTTCGAAACGGCGGATCATGCCGGGCGGAAACGACACCACGTCGAGGGGACCCAGATCGACAAACTCGACATTGCCTTTTTCGTCTTCCCAGCTGGCGCGCCAGGTGCCGGTCATTGGAATAAACGTCTCGTTGGTGTCGTGATTGTGCATCTCCGGCCCGTGGCCGGGCTTGGCCTTGCAATAGCCGAGGTTGAAGCCCTCGCGAATCTTGATGGCGGCCATTTTCGCAGCGTGATCACCAACCGGCGATGTCGCGTTCTCGCCGACGTCCTGCGGCGGCTGGAAACCAATGACGTTAAACAATGTACGCTCACAGCCGGGCATCTTGCTGTCCGGCAGGCCGCCGTCGGAGCCCTTGAGGTCCTTGAAGCGCGCGACACGCTTCATCATGTCGGCTTTTGAGACGTAAAGTCGTGGAAGCTGTTCCATGGTGCCCTCCTCGAGTTTCTAGTTACCCAGCATAGCCCGCCCTATGATCATGCGCATGATCTCATTCGTGCCCTCGAGTATTTGATGCACGCGCACGTCGCGCAAGACGCGTTCGATGGGATAATCGCGCAAATAGCCATAGCCGCCATGCAACTGCAGGCAGCCATTGACCACGTCGAAACCCGTATCGGTGGCAAGACGTTTGGCCTGCGCGGCAAGGCGCGTCGCCGCCGGCTCACCCTCCCCGACCGCAACAGCCGCACGATGCAGCAGCAAGCGCGCGGCATCGAGCTCGGTCACGTAGTCGGCAACGCGGAACTGCAACGCCTGGAAATCTGCGAGACGGGAACCGAACTGCTTGCGCTCTTTCATGTACGCCACAGTGCGATCGAGACAAAACTGCGCGCCACCGAGAGAGCATGCACCGATATTCAAACGCCCGCCATCAAGCCCGGCCATTGCGATCTTGAAGCCCTGACCTTCGGCACCGATGAGATTAGATATCGGCACCCGGCAGTTCTCGAACATTACCATCGCAGTAGGTTGCGTTTTCCAGCCGAGCTTCTTCTCCTGCGCGCCGAACAAAAGGCCCGGCGTACCCTTCTCGACGACGATGCACGAAATGCCGCGCGGACCGGGCTCTCCGGTACGCGCCATCACGAGATAAATATCCGAAACGCCGCCGCCAGATATGAAGGCTTTCGTACCGTCGAGCACATAGTGATCGCCGTCGCGCCGTGCACGCGTGGTCAGATTCGCCGCGTCCGAACCTGCGCCCGGTTCCGTCAAACAGTAACTTGCGAAATGCTGCATGGTGCAGAGCTTCGGCAGAAACTTCTTCCGTGCCGACGCGCTACCAAAGGCATCGATCATCCACGCCGCCATATTGTGGATCGAAATATACGCAGCCGTGGACGTGCAGCCCTGCGCCAGCTCCTCAAAAATCAGCGCCGCGTCGAGCCGGCTGAGCGCCGAACCGCCGACGTCTTCTTTTACGTAAATTCCGCCAAAGCCGAGCGTCGCTGCCTTGCGTAGAGCGTCTACGGGAAAGATTTCGTTTTCATCCCAATCGCGCGCATGCGGCATCATTTCATCGCGGGCAAATGTGCGTGCGGTCGCTTGAAATGCGCGTTGTTCTTCGGAAAGTTCAAAATCCATAAGGTCGCCTGGCCTCTATCCCTTGGGCTTAGCAAGTGAGGCCTGATCGCGGCAACCATGCGGCCCGTCAGGAATTTATGACATATGCTGGAATTTTCCGGCCGCTA
This sequence comes from uncultured Alphaproteobacteria bacterium, assembly GCA_963810585.1. Lineage (GTDB taxonomy): Bacteria > Pseudomonadota > Alphaproteobacteria > Rhizobiales > Xanthobacteraceae > Pseudolabrys. The sequence goes on along the minus strand of CAWENV010000004.1, from coordinate 212,515 downwards.
AAGCATCTAAAGTGGCAGGCGGGCTATGGCTCGGCCGCGCATGGAGGAAAAGATGGCAAACGACGACAAAAAACCCGCCGGCCCCGACCTGGTTGCGGGCATTTCGACCGCCGACCTCCCCGAGGGGGCCATGCTGGCGGGACATGTCGGCGATGATGAAGTTTTGCTCGTCCGTCAGCGCGGCAAGCTGTTCGCACTGTCGGCCCATTGCACACACTATCACGGACCACTCGCCGAAGGCCTGTTGGTCGGCGATACCGTGCGCTGCCCGTGGCACCATGCACATTTTAGTCTGAGAACCGGGGAAGCGATTGCCGCGCCCGCGCTTAGCCCGCTCTCGTGTTGGCAGGTCGAGGACCGTGGCGGCAAGATCGTCGTCAGCGGGAAGAAAAAACCTGAGCCGGCGCCAAAGAAAACCGGTTCGCCCAATGAACACATTGTCATCGTCGGCGGTGGTGCGGCCGGCTTCGCCGCGGCAGAGATGCTCCGGCGACGCAATTATGCCGGTCGAATCACGATGCTGAGCAACGACGAAGCGGCGCCGGTCGATCGGCCGAACTTGTCGAAAGATTATCTCGCCGGTAGCGCGCCCGAAGACTGGGTGCCGTTGCGCGGCGACGATTGGTATGCCGAGAACACGATCGACCTTAAACTCAAGACCGATGTCACTGCTCTCGACCCAAAGAGCAAGGAACTGACGCTGGGCGATGGAAGAAAACTCAAGTTCGACAAATTACTGCTCGCAACCGGCGCCGAACCGGTGCGGCTGGATATTCCCGGCATCGATCACAAGCACGTGCATACGCTGCGATCACTTACCGACTGTCGCGCGATTATCGCACTGGCTAAAGAAGCAAAAAGCGCCGTCGTCATTGGTGCAAGTTTTATCGGCCTGGAAACCGCCGCGGCTTTACGCGCCCGCGACATCGCGGTCCATGTCGTTGCGCCAGAGAAACGCCCGCTCGAGCGCGTATTCGGACCCCAACTCGGCGACTTCATTCGAACATTGCATGAAGAACACGGTGTCACATTTCATCTTGAGAACAGCGTCACGGCAATCGACAACAAGCGTGTGACCCTCAAGAACGGCGGCACGCTCGAGGCAGACCTGGTCGTTATCGGCGTTGGTGTGCGGCCACGACTTGCGCTTGCCGAAAAAGCAGGGCTTACGATTGACAAAGGTGTAAGCGTCAACGAGTTCCTGGAAACCAGTGCGCCCGGTGTCTACGCGGCCGGCGACATCGCCCGCTGGCCTGACCCCATTTCAGGTGAACGCATTCGCGTCGAACACTGGGTGGTGGCGGAGCGGCAGGGGCAGACCGCCGCACTCAATATGATGGGCGTGCCAACGCCATTCAGATCGGCGCCATTTTTCTGGAGTCAGCATTATGATGTGCCGATCAACTATGTCGGTCACGCCGAGAAATGGGACGCCATCGACATCGAAGGCGAAGTAATGAAGCGCGATTGCGTCGTGCGTTACAAGCGTGGCGGCCGGGTACTGGCCGTCGCTTCGGTCTATCGCGACAAAGAGAGCCTCGAAGCGGGCGTGGAAATGGAGCAACAGGCGGGGTAACCCCGCCGGCACCACCGATTAACGGATTTTTGCCATGCGCGCTGACGGGTAGCGGGCCAGCATTGGACCGGCTAAAAGAGCGCCGGGAGTGCCATTATGGCGATCAAATTCGGCCGCCCTTTAGAACGGAAAATCGGCTTCGTGCCTGTCGAGCCCGAGGCACGAGAGGCCGGCAATGCCGCTCCTCTCGACCTGTCGGTGCGCATGCGTCGCAACCGCCGCAGCGAATGGGCGCGCCGGATGGTGCGCGAACATGTGCTCACCGCCGACGATCTCATTTGGCCTCTGTTCGTAATGGACGGCGACAAGGTCCGCACCGCCGTCCCCTCAATGCCTGGTGTTGAGCGGTTATCGATCGATCAGGTCGTTCGCGAGGCCGAACGCGCGGCCAATCTGGCCATTCCGTGCATTGCGTTGTTCCCCTACACGGACCCGAGTTTGCGTGACGAAACGGGAAGCGAAGCGCTCAACACGGACAACCTCGTCTGCCGCGCCATCCGCGCCGTAAAAAAGGAAGTGCCGGAGGTCGGCATCTTGTGCGACGTCGCACTCGATCCCTTTACCAGTCACGGCCACGACGGCCTGCTTCGCGACGGCGTCATCCTCAATGACGAAACGGTCGCCGTACTAACGAAACAGGCACTTGTTCAGGCTGAAGCGGGCTGCGACATTATCGCACCTTCCGACATGATGGATGGACGCGTCGGCGCAATCCGCAAAGCGCTCGATGCCGCTAATTTCACAGACGTGTCGATCATGTCCTATGCAGCGAAATACGCGTCGGCGTTCTACGGCCCATTCCGCGACGCCGTCGGTTCAGCAAAAACACTCACGGGCGACAAACGCACATATCAGATGGACCCGGGCAATTCCAACGAGGCGCTGCGCGAGGTCGCACTCGACGTCGAAGAAGGCGCCGATATGATTATGGTCAAGCCCGGCCTGCCCTACCTCGACATCGTGCAACGCGTGAAAGAGATATTCGCAATGCCGACATTCGCGTACCAGGTGTCGGGCGAATACGCGATGATTATGGCGGCGGCGCAAAATGGCTGGCTCGACGGCGAACGCGCCATGATGGAAAGCCTGATCGCCTTCAAGCGCGCCGGCTGCGACGGCGTACTTACTTATTTTGCGCCACGCGTGGCAGAAAAACTAAAACAGGGCCTCTGAACGCCCACGCGCACACCTCCCTCCTCATCACCGCCCCCGTTGATCGCATAATTCGATAGGTAATCGCTGACATGGGTGAATTTGCAATCGGTCAAGGCGTGCCGCGGTTTGAAGATCCGCGGCTGGTGCAAGGCCGCGGCCGCTACATCGACGACGTCGTCTATCCCGGCATGGCATTCGGCGTCGTGCTCCGCTCCCCGCACGGCCACGCCAAGATCAAAGCGATCAACACCGACGCCACCAAAGCCGCGCCGGGTGTGCTGGCCGTCATCATTGCTGCCGATTGGAAAAAAGCTGGTTTGGGTGAATTGCCGTCGCATGGCGGCCTCAAGCGCCGCGACGGCTCGCCAATGTACAAGGCAGCCTATCCCGTGCTGGCCGAAGACCGCGTGCGCTGGGTCGGCGATCCGGTTGCTTTTGTGGTTGCGGAAACCGCCGCACAGGCGGCGGACGCTGCCGAACTAATCGAGGTCGACTACGAGCCGCTCCCCGCCGTCGTCTCTACCGCCAAAGCGATGGAGCCTGATGCTGCGAAAGTCTGGGACGGCTGCGCCGATAATGTCTGTTTTGTGGAACTGCTTGGCGACAAGGCCGCGACCGATGCCGCCTTCGCCAAAGCCGCACACATTGTAAAGCACCGCTTCGTCATCAATCGCGTCACCGCGGCGGCGATGGAGCCGCGCGGCGCGGTCGGCGTCTATCTGCCGGTCGAGGACCGCTACATCGTCCATTCGCCGGTGCAGCGCGCACATCCCTATCGCAACGAAATCGCGAAGGTGATGAAGATTCCGGAAAGCAAAGTCCGCGTCATCTGCATCGACGTGGGCGGCAGTTTCGGCATGAAGACGCCGGTGTTCAACGAGGCGCCGTTGGCGATGCTGGCTTCGAAGCTCACCGGTCGCGCCGTCAAATGGATGAGCACGCGCACCGAGGCTTTCTTGAGCGACGCGCAGGCGCGCGACAATGTCACCGAAGCCGAACTCGCACTCGACAAAGACGGCACATTCCTGGGGTTTCGCGTGAAGACGATCGCCGCTATCGGTGCCTATCTGCAGAACAACATGCCGGCCTTCATTCTCAATGCCGGCACGCTGGCGGGCGTTTACCGAACGCCAGCGATGCACGTCGACATCACCGGCGTCTTCACCAACACCAATCCGGTCCGCCCCTATCGCGGCAATGGCCGCCCGGAAGCGGGTTACATCATCGAGCGCATGGTCGATTTGGCCGCCGACGAACTGGGTATCGATCCGTTCGAATTGCGCCGTCGCAATTATGTCTCCCCAAACCAGATGCCGTTCAAAACCGGACTTACGTTCGTCTATGACTGCGGTGAGTTCGAAAAGAACATGGACCTGGCGCTCGAGCTTGCCGACGTCAAAGGCTTCAAGGCGCGTAAGGCGCAATCGCATAAGCGCGGCAAGCTGCGCGGCCTCGGCATATCCAACACCATCGAACGCGCGGCGGCCGGCGGCACCGAAGGCGCGGAAGTGCGCTTCGACCGTGGCGGTTCGGTGACCCTGTTCTCAGGCTCGGTGACCGCCGGCCAAGGCCACGAGACCGTGTTCAAGCAACTGGTCTGCGATAGGCTCGGCCTGCATCCCGACGAAGTGCGCTACGTCCAGGGCGATACCGACGAAGTATTCTACGGCGAAGGTACCGGCGGTTCGCGCACCTCGACGATGTCAAGCGCCGCGTTTCAGATGGCGACCGACCGCGTGATCGAAAAGGCCAAGGCGATTGCGGCGCACGCGCTCAAGGTCGACGCAGTGGACATAAACTTCGCGGAGGGCCTGTTCTCGTCGCCAAAAACAAACCAGACCATGACCATCAAGGAAGTCGCTATCGACGCGTCAAATCCGGCCAAACTTCCGGCGACGATCGAGCCCGGCCTATTCGCCACGGCGACCTACAAAGCCGGGAAGCAAAACTTTCCCAACGGCTGTCACGTCTGCGAAGTGGAGATCGATAAGGAAACCGGTGTTGTCGACATCGTGCGCTATAGCGTGGTGGATGATGTCGGCACAGTGCTCAATCCGATGTTACTGCATGGCCAGATCCATGGTGGCGTCGCGCAAGGCGCTGGCCAGGTGCTGATGGAAGACATCCATTTCGACGCGAGCGGCCAGCTCGTGACAGCTTCGTTCATGGACTACGCCATGCCGCACGCGCACAACCTCTGCGCTATCGAGGTCGAGTCCAATCCAGTTCCGACCAAGACCAATCCCTTAGGCACCAAGGGCGCCGGCGAGGCCGGCAATGTCGGCGCACTACCCGCAGTCGCAAATGCGCTGGTTGATGCGCTATCGGAGTTCGGCATCAAACATATCGAAATGCCGGCGACGCCCGAGCGTGTCTGGCGGGCGATGCAGCGTTAAAACGGCCTTCTCCTAAAACCTGTACACAGCCTCCGGGGGCATTACCCTAGGCGACGTGATTCGTTTTGCGCGGCGCTTTTGCGTTCGTGAGCCTATTGGCGCGTCTTGTGCTGTGGCGTTATTCGCCCGCTCGCCCTCTTAAGGAGAATTCCATGCGCAACGTCGGACGCAAGCTCGCATTTGTCCTCGCCTCGTCGAACCATGGCACGATGATCGTCAATCGTTTTGACCGCCACATGGTGGACCAGGAGCGGGGATTCGGCGTTGGCTTTCAAATTCTTGAGACTGCTGCCTTTGATCCGGTGGAAGTGGAAATCGCACTTCAGCTGCTCGAAATGCGGCGCCGCTTTCATGGCGACGGAGTGGTCGCAATCGATTGTGGCGCCAATATTGGCGTGCACACCATCGAATGGGCGACCGCGATGACCGGCTGGGGCTCCGTAATCGCTGTCGAGGCACAGGAACGCATCTACTACGCGCTCGCCGGCAATATCGCGATCAACAACTGCTTCAACGCCATCGCGATGCACGCAGCGGTTTCTTCTGAGCCGGGAATTATGAGAATTCCAAATCCGAATTACCTCACCGCGTCGAGCTTTGGCAGTCTCGAACTCGTCAAGCGCGAGGGCAATGAATTTATCGGTCAGGCTGTCGATTACTCAGACGATAAGACCGTCGCCATCCAGAAGATTACCCTCGATGCACTCGCGCTATCGCGCGTTGACTTGATCAAGATCGATATCGAGGGAATGGAATTTGCAGCGCTGGAAGGCGCGCGGCAATTGGTGGAAAAACACCATCCGATCCTGTTGATTGAAGCCATCAAGGCCGGACGAGAGCAGCTGCGCGCGTGGCTCGAACAACGCGGCTACAAGGTGTTGGACGCCGGCATCAATCTCCTCGCCGTCCACACCAGCGACAAGACGTTGAACCAGCTGGAGCAGCCACAGCCACCGCAATCCTCGGCGGCTTGAGCAAGCGATTTCACTCTATTGCGGCGCCCGCCTCGATACGCACCGGCAAATAGCCATCGGCTGCAAACGCCGCCATGATCTCATCGGCGTGAGCGGCGTCGCGTGTCTCAATAGTAATGTCGAGTTTTGCACCCTTGGCCGGCACATCGAGAAACAGGCGGCGGTGGTCGACTTCGAGTATATTGGCACCGAGCGTGCCAATCCGCGTCGCAATGGTGCCGAGCACGCCGGGCCGATCGGGAATCGTCAGGCGGATAGAAACGATGCGACTGTCGCGCTCAAGCTCGCGCACCATGATAGAGGCGAGAACGCGCGGATCGATATTGCCGCCGCACAGAACAAGACCGACCTTCCTGCCTTTAAATCGATCCGGCTTTGCTAACATCGCTGCAAGCCCAGCGGCGCCGGCCCCCTCCGCCATGGTTTTTTGCAGCGTCAGGTAAGCATTCACGGCGCGCTCAAGATGCACCTCGTCGACCAGCATTATTTCTGAAACCAGTTCGCGGATGATTGGCAACGTCAGTTTGCCGACATTTTTGACAGCGATACCCTCGGCGAGTGTCGGGCCGCCAATCGGACGATTTTCGCCGCGAAGCGCATTCCAGACCGATGGATAGAGCGCGGCTTCGACACCGAAAATTTGAATTGCCGAATTTTTCGCGCGCGCTGCGATGGCGTTGCCCGCGATAAGGCCACCGCCACCAACCGGGAAGACCAGGACATCGAGATCGGGAGCCTCTTCGAGCATTTCGAGGGTGATCGTGCCCTGCCCGGCCATGATGCGGGGATCGTCATAGGGATGAACAAGGACAAGGCCGCGTTGACCCTGGATCTGTTCGCAATGCGCCTGTGCTTCCGCAACGGACTCGCCGTGCAGTACGACTTCAGCACCGTGCGAGCGCGTCGCCGCGACCTTAACGAATGGGGTCGTCACCGGCATAACAATTGTTGCGGGAATGTGAAGGCGCGCCGCATGATACGCCACAGACTGCGCATGATTACCGGCTGACATCGTGATGACGCCACGCTTGCGTTCGGCCTCGCTCAATGACGCGAGCTTCACCAGCGCGCCACGATCCTTGAACGAATTGGTCACCTGCAGATTTTCGTATTTGACGTAGACCTCGGCGCCGGTGAGCGCGGAGAGCCTTGGTGCAGGCAGCATGGGCGTCCGCAGCACCACGCCTTCAATCACGCGGTGTGCAGCTTCGATATCGGCAAGGGTAACAATCAACGTTTTGGCTCCCTACCTGGCCGCGAAACATGCCGCAAATCGGGTCAGGCCTCCAGTCGCGTGAAATAGAGCCACGCGACCCCTTGCGCACGCCCGATTCTTTCTCCATTTCGTTGGACAGCGGACTCGGCGTGTCCGTCCGATTACGCAAGGCACCGTAACATGTCGATCGACATCAAACCCCACGCCTATGATCCCGCAACTCAGCCGGAGCTGTTTGACGGCGTGCTGGCACGCCGGGTAGTCGCTTTTGCGATCGACTTCATTGTAATCGCTGTACCGGTAGCGCTTGCAGCGATGTTCATTTTTGCATTCGGAATCATCACTTTGGGGCTGGGCTTCGCGCTTTATTGGCTGCTGCCATCGGCGACTGTGATCTGGGCCGTTGTGTATTTTGGTGTCACGCTCGGCGGCCCCCACTCGGCCACCTTTGGGATGCGGGTGGTGGATCTGGAAATGCGGACCTGGTACGGCGCTCCGGCTTATTTCGTGCTCGGCGCCGTACACGCGGTCGCCTACTGGTTCACAGTGTCCTTCTTCACGCCATTTGTGTTGTTGGTTGCTTTCTTCAACGAGCGGCGCCGGCTGTTACATGATATCGTTCTCGGCACAGTGATCATCAATAACGCCGCCCGCGCCGCGAGTTTACGGACTCCCACGCAGGTGGCCCGCGCCGGGTAAGGCCTTTGACGAGAAGCATTCGGCGCGCAATGCTAGCGACAACAATGGACACAATGGCCTGACGAGTGACCCAGCATTCCCGCGATACTCCACAATTTTATCTGACAGCGCCTTCGCCATGCCCCTATCTGGAGGGCCAGGAAGAGCGCAAGGTGTTCACACATCTTGTTGGGGAACGCGCGGGCGAACTTAATGACCTCCTGACTCACGGAGGATTCCGTCGCAGCCAATCCATCGCCTATCGCCCGGCTTGTGAGGGCTGCCGCGCCTGCGTCTCTGTGCGCGTGGTAGCTGCGGACTTCGCACCTTCGCGCAATATGCGACGGATCGCCGAACGTAATGCCGACATGGTCGGCGATATGCGGTCGCCTGCGCCCACGTCCGAGCAATATTCGGTATTTCGCGCCTATCTCGACGCGCGACACCGCGACGGCGGTATGGCCGATATGACAGTGCTCGACTACGCCATGATGATCGAGGATAGCCACGTCGATACGCGCCTGATCGAGTATCGGCGGCGCGGCCCCGATACTAGCATTAACGGACGTGGTATCGGTGACATGCTGGCTGTAGCGCTCACCGACGTGCTCAGCGACGGACTTTCAATGGTGTATTCGTTTTTCGAACCTGACCAAGGTGACCGTTCGCTTGGTACGTTCATGATTCTCGATCACATCGAACGAGCCACACGCATGGGGCTGCCTTACGTCTATCTTGGCTATTGGGTGCCCGGCTCGCGCAAGATGGACTACAAGGGCCGCTTTCTGCCGCAAGAACGCCTGATGCCGTCCGGTTGGAGCCGCGTCGAACGCTGACGTATTTCCCGGCTAAAGCCCCGGCACGGAAATGCCGAAAGTATTCAAGATCAGAACCAGATTGAGCGCCAAAATGATTGCGGTGCCGCCGATCGCAATCGTGTTGGTTAGGCGTGTGTTGGTAAAAGTGCCCATGATGTCGCTGCGGCGCGTGAATAGCACCAATGCGATCATCGGCAGCGGCAGCGCGATACTCAAAACCACCTGACTGATGACCAGAGCTTTGGTCGCGTTTACGCCCATCGCAACCACGATAAATGCCGGAATCATAGTTATTAGCCGCCGCAACCAGATGGGGATGCGAAAGCCAATGAAGCCTTGCATAATCATCTGCCCTGCCATCGTGCCGACGACCGAACTAGAAATTCCGGACGCAATCAGCGAGAGCAGGAAAATTCCTGCAGCGCCGATGCCGAGCAACGGCGCGAGCGTATGGTAGGCCGATTCGATCTCGGCAACGTCGCTGTATCCGGCATGGAACGCACTGGACGCCATAATAACCATCGCCATGTTGACCAAGCCGGCCACCGCCAATGCGATCAACACTTCCCAATTTGAGATTCGCACCACGGAACGTTTCTCGGCATCGTTACGCGTCGGAATTCTTGCTTGCGTCAGTCCAGAATGCAGATAGACGGCATGCGGCATGACAGTCGCGCCGATGATGCCGACCGCGAGAAGAAGTGCTTCGCCGTCCGCGATCTGTGGCGTCACCGTGCCAAGCGCAGCGGCGGTCCAATCGACTGGCGCGATAAAGATTTCAATCAGATAACAAAGTGCGATCACCGCGACCAAGCTGCTGATAATCAGTTCGACCGGCCGAAATCCACGACTTTCAAACATGAGGATGGCGTAAGTTACGATCCCGGTGACTACCATGCCGGCGAGCAACGGCATCTTGAAGAGAAGCGCGAGTCCGATTGCTCCGCCGAGAAATTCCGCAAGATCGGTAGCCATAGCGGCGACCTCGCTCACGATCCACATCACGAACGTCACCGGGCGTGAAAATTGTTCGCGACACATTTCCGCAAGATTGCGGCCCGTGACGATGCCAAGTTTGGCTGACAGCGCCTGAAACATCATCGCGATCAGATTGGCAAGCAGTACGACCCAAAGCAGCTCGTAGCCGTATTTGGCACCGGCCTGGATGTTGGTGGCGAAATTGCCGGGGTCCATGTAGGCGATCGACGCGATCACCGCCGGACCGCCGAAAGCCAAGTAGTCGCTGAAGCCGCGACGGCGCCCCCTCAGCACCGCTTGCGCGGTCGCCGCGGTGCGTTTGCTAAGCGACCCACTTTCAATCGTTCTCTTATCCACCGCTCCGAGTCTTTCAGGTCCTTGCTGATTCGCTATGTCTCATAATGAATTATATCCAGTTGCGAATAATTTGCAATTGCATTTAGCAGGGAACTTTACTGCCTGGCATTGGGTTGCTCGTGGCTTAATGGGCAGACTTGGGGGCAGCTCTCGCGCATGACCGAATTCCGCCGACCGCTTTTCTGCGTGTGCGCTCCGCTGACGCTGTGGGGGCTCAGCGCGGTGCCAGCTTTTGCGGCCAACGGCGGTGAGCCACACAAAGGGCCGTCGGAATTTGTGTTCATTGCACAGCTAGCGTTGCTGATGTTGGTCGGCCGCTTGCTCGGCGAACTGATGATCCGCTTCAAACAACCGGGCGTGATGGGCCAACTCATTGCCGGCCTCGTGCTCGGCCCTTCCCTGCTGGGCGCGCTGCTTCCTGAATGGCAGCACGCCATTTTCCCAGCCGCCAAAGAACAGAAGGCGATGCTCGACGCCGTCTCCCAGTTTGGCGTGCTGATGCTGCTGCTGCTGACCGGAATGGAAACCGACCTCAAACTAGTCCGCCGAACAGGTGCTGCGTCCGCTATCGCCTCCCTTGCCGGCATCGTCGTTCCGTTTGCATGTGGCGTCGCGCTTGGCCAAGTCTTGCCGGATTCCATGTTGCCTGACCCGAGCAAGCGGTTGATCACTTCGCTATTCCTCGGCACCGCTTTGTCAATCGCTTCCGTGAAAATTGTAGCGACGGTGATCCGCGAAATGAATTTTATGCGCCGAAGTGTCGGCCAGATAATTCTCGCGTCTGCCATCATCGATGACACCGTCGGCTGGATGATCACCGCCGTCATCTTCAGTCTTGCCCTGCAAGGGCGCGCCGATCTCATGAGCATTGCACAGAGCGTGCTCGGAACACTCGCTTTCATGGGGCTGAGCCTGACCATCGGACGACGCGTAGTTTTCATGATCATTCGCTGGGTGAACGACGTCTTCGTCAGCGACTTTGCGGTCATCACCGCAATTCTCCTGATCATGTGCTCGATGGCACTTATTACCGACCTGATCGGCGTACATACGGTGCTTGGTGCATTCGTTGCCGGGATCCTGATCGGCAAATCACCGATCCTCACCCGTCACATCGATGAGCAACTACGCGGATTGGTCCTCGCATTCTTCATGCCGGTATTCTTCGCCACCGCCGGCCTTTCCGCCGACCTCACAATCCTCAAGGACCCAACTTTGCTGCTTTTTACGGTCGGCTTGATCGCGATTGCCAGTATCGGAAAGTTCGGCGGTGCTTTCGTTGGCGGCAAACTTGCAGGCCTGACCTTCCCCAAGTCGCTCGCACTCGGGGCGGGCATGAACGCACGCGGCTCGACCGAAGTGATCGTTGCCACAATCGGGTTGTCGATGGGCGCACTGAGTCAGAACCTTTTCACAATGATCGTGACTATGGCGGTCATCACTACCATGGCCATGCCGCCGACGCTGCGTTGGGCTCTCGCGCGATTGCCGATGCGCAAGGAGGAAAAGCAGCGGCTCGAACGCGAAGAGATGGAAGCTAGAGGGTTCATACCGAACCTTGAACGTCTGCTGATCGCCGTTGACGACAGCTCAAACGGAAAGTTCGCTTCACGCGTTGCCGGCATGCTGGCTGGCACGAAAGGTATGCCCACGACCGTCCTGCATATTCCGGACACAAGCAAAATCGAGAGCAAGATGCCGGACACACGGGCAGAGATGGATGCAAATCCACCCAAGCCCGAGGACAAAAAGGCCGAGGACAAAGACAAAGAGAAGGACCGCAAGAAGAGTAACAAGAGCGAAAAGAAGTCTGAAAAGGACGAAGCGAAAGCCGAAGGAGCCGGCGAGGCAGTTCAGCAGGCAGCCGCTCAAATCAAAAGCAAACAAAAAGATGAGGAGAAAGTCGGCAGCCCGGTCGAAGTAACTACGATCGTCCACGATCAGCCAAGCCCGGCTGCCATCGCAGAAGAAGCAGAGAAAGGTTATGACATTTTCTTTGTCGGGCTCGAAGAAACCTCAAAACAGAGCGAAGAATTCGGCCCCGGCGTAACCAATCTGGCCAGAGGTTTCGAGGGGCCACTGGTCATCTCGGCGGTACGGAATGACCTGCTTAAAAAGCCGGAAGGAAAACTCAGCATTCTCGTTCCGGTCAACGGCACGGAGCCATCTCGTCGCGCGGCAGAAGTCGCCATCACTCTGGCGCGGGCGACAAAAGCGCAGATTACTGTGCTCTACGTGTCGGTAAGGACAGCCGCAAGACGCGGCGTGCGTCGCGGAATTCGCAGCCGCCGGCACGAAGAGGCGATCCTTAAAGACATCGTTGCGATTGCCGACGGGTATAATATGAGCATCCGCACGACTGTCGTGACAGAGCGGGCCGCCGATGAAGCGATCCTTGGCGAACTCGGCCGCCGCAACCATAATCTCGTTGTATTAGGCGTTGGCCGCCGGCCGGGTGAAAAACTGTTTTTTGGCGATACGGCCGCTGCACTACTGAAAAAATCGGAGCGCTCGCTGCTGTTCGTGGCAAGTTGACGCGTGTTAATCGGCGTCCTCGGCTTTCCCGCCGCTCGGAACGCTGCGGAATCTGTTGTTTTTCGGGAAGCCCTTGGGTGCGATGCGCCCCGCATCGGCCCGGCTGCCTCGCCAGTCCTTCAGCTCTTTCATTGGCAGGGTAAAGCTGCGGCCGGCGGCATCCGTCCACGAAAGCCCATCGTCTGCTTTAAAAGTGGTGACGTCCGACAGTCCCTTCTCCTTGTAACGTTGCAAACGTACACCGCGGCCGCGGCCCATTTCTGGCACCTGATCAAGCGCGAAGATAACCATCTTACGGTTCTCACCGATTGCCGCGGCCAGTTCGCCGTCGACCGTTGTCATTGCGCGCGCCTTGTCCGGTGCTTTGAGATTGAGGACTTGCTTGCCCTTGCGCGTGGTACCGAGGCATTCATCCTCCGCCACGACGAAGCCGTTGCCAGTGCGGCTCGCCACCAGGAATTTTCGGCCGCCTTGATAGGCCAATGCCGCAACGACAGCCGCATCGTCGAGATCAATAAACAGTCGTACCGGCTCGCCGTGGCCGCGCCCGCCCGGAAGCTTCGAGGCCTCGATTGTGTAGAAGCGGCCGTTGCTGCCGAATAGCATGACTTTTGCAGTGGTTTCTGTCGGAAACGCGAAATTCAGCGCGTCGTCGGTTTTGAAATTGACACCCGAGAAGTCACTGACATGGCCTCGCAATGCACGAATCCAGCCCTTTTCCGAAACCACCACGGTGATCGGTTCACGCACCACCATCGCCTCTTCGATAGCGGCCTCGTCGTGCACCGGCGCTATGCCGAAAGTCGTACGGCGCCGGCCAAGATCGGTCTTCGGTCCAAAGGTGTTTTTGATGTCCTTGATCTGGGCGGCGATCGTCTTCCATTGCTGCGGGGTCGAGCCGATCAGCGATTTAACCTTTGTGCGCTCCTCGCGCAGCGCCTTGTCTTCGGCGCGGATTTCCATTTCTTCAAGCTTGCGCAAGTTGCGCAGCCGCATGTTGAGGATAGCGTCAGCTTGCACATCGCTGAGCTTAAAAGTTTTCATAAGGACGGGCTTCGGCTCGTCCTCTTTGCGGATGATCTTGATCACCTTATCGAGGTTAAGATAGGCGACCAGAAATCCGCCGAGCATTTCCAGCCGATGCTCGATCTCCGCCAGCCGATGCTTGGAACGCCGCAACAATACTTCGCGCCGATGATCGAGCCACTCGCGCAGGGCTTCGGCGAGACCGAGCACCTGTGGAATGCGGCCCTTCACGAGCACGTTCATGTTGAGCGGGATGCGGCTTTCAAGCTCGGTGAGCTTGAACAGCGACTCCATCATCAATTCGGCGTCGACTGAACGCGAGCGTGGCTCAATGACCAGCCGAACGTCCTCTGCTAATTCATCGCGCACATCAGCGACGAGCGGTAATTTTTTCTCGTTGATCAGCTCGGCGAGGCGCTCGACCAGTCGCGATTTTTGTACCAACCAGGGCATTTCGGTGATGACAATCACATACGTACCGCGGCCGGTGTCTTCCTGTTTCCATCGTGCGCGTACACGAAATGAACCGCGGCCAGTGTTGTAGGCCTCAGCAATTGTTTCCGGCGTATCGACAATGACGCCGCCTGTCGGGAAGTCCGGTCCCTTGACATATTTGAGCAGAGTGCGGCTGCGCGCTTTAGGATTGTCGATGAGAAAGAGCGCCGCATCGCACAACTCCGCCGCGTTGTGCGGCGGGATGGAAGTCGCCATGCCCACAGCAATGCCCTGCGACCCGTTGGCAAGAAGATTGGGGAATGCCGCTGGCAGCACCACCGGTTCTTCGTTGGTGCCGTCGTATGTGCCACGGAAGTCTACCGCGTCTTCGTCGATACCATCGATCAGTAACCGCGCGACTTCCGTCAGCCGTGCTTCAGTATAACGCATGGCCGCTGCGTTATCGCCATCGATGTTTCCGAAGTTGCCCTGCCCGTCCACCAGTGGATAACGCTGGGCGAAATCCTGCGCGAGCCGTACCAGTGCGTCGTAAATCGCCTGGTCGCCGTGCGGGTGGAAATTGCCCATCACGTCGCCGACCACCTTGGCAGATTTCTTGAACGCCGCTCCCGGGTCGAGCCGCAACAAGCGCATGCCATAAAGAATGCGGCGATGGACCGGCTTCAGGCCGTCGCGCGCATCGGGGAGCGCACGATTCATAATCGTGGAAAGTGCGTAGGCCAGGTAGCGCTCTTCCAGCGCCTCGCGCAGGCCGACCTCTTCGACCTGGCCCTTGTCGGGGGGAATCAGTCGTTTTCCCATGCTCGATAGCTAATCGGTTGTCCCGCGATGAACAAGCGATGAACGCACCGGCAATCTATTCTTCCGGAATTTCCGACTACTATTAGTGAACCGGGAAGCCTTGACTATGTTACCTTGGTCACGACTCTGTGGAGTACCGGATTCTATTAGCAGGAAGAAAGCAATGCGCCGGATAATTCTTGCAACTGCCGCAACGCTCGCCATTCTCGCGTCGGGCTCGCTCGTTCCGAATCGCGCCGAAGCCGTGACGGTCACGACACCCGCCGGCCTGCAAGCTGCAATTGATGGCACCAGCGTCGTTCAAGATGTCGCCTGCCGCCGGGTTTGGCGCTGCGGCCCCTATGGTTGCGCCTGGCGTCGTGTCTGCTGGGCTCCTCGGCCGTACTACTATGGCGGCGGCCCTTACTATTACGGCCGTCCTTATTACCGCCGCTACTGGTGGTAGCCTAAGCGACGTTCGGCAAAGCGCGGTTTAACGCGGCAATGAAATGCGCGCGCTCATCGCCAAGCATGAGACCGCGCGGCTCGAGTGCGTGCCGGGTCAGGAAATAGCCGGTAAGTGCGAAGCCGTCAGCAACATCACTGCCGGCAGCCGCTGCACCGCTTTCGCGCAGGAATACCGGAAGCCGCAGCATCTTATCCGCCCACGGCTCGCCCGCGGCGCGCGAAACCGCACGCCCCGACTTTGGCGACACATAAATGAGGTCGCCGGAAGCACCGGTCGCCGCGCAGCGCTCGAGATCGAGACCGAACCCCAGTTCGGACAGAAGTTGAAGTTCGAAACGTACCACCATCGGCGCCGCAACCCCTGCATCATCGAGGTGGCCCAGAATATCGTCGAGTGCCTCGTAGAGGCCGGCATGCGGATCGCGTTCGGGCAATAGCCGCATCAGCGCAGCGAGATGTGTGACACCATAAATTGCGTGCGGCATCGAAAAATAACTCGCCGCCCTCAGATGCAGGCCTTCAATCGTATAGTTGCCGAGATGCTCATCGAGGCGCGCCCGCCAGGCAGCGTTGACGCTGTTGCCCGGCTGGAGAACCGGCTTGAGGCGCGAGCCGAAGCCGCCGCGCACGAGCCCGAGATGACGGCCATGCTCGCGCGTCATCAACTCAAGGATAGCGCTAGCTTCCCCGTGGCGCTTGACGCCGATAACAATTCCTTCATCGGTCCATTGCATTTCGCAACTCGAGACCTCAGGCTATTTCTACGTCACCCTTTGGGAAACTCCAGCCCCATCGCACGGTACCGCTCCGGGTCCTCGCCCCAGCCTTCGCGGACCTTCACGAACAAAAACAGGTGCACCTTGGCTTCCACGATATTGGCAATATCCTTGCGCGCGGCTTCACCGATTGCCTTGATAGTTTGCCCGCCCTTGCCGAGTACAATCTTGCGCTGACTTTCTCGTTCAACGTAAATCGTCTGCTCGATGCGGATGTCGCCGCCACGCAGTTCCTTCCACGCCTCGGTTTCGACCGTAGAATGATATGGCAGCTCCTGGTGCAATCGCGCGAACATTTTTTCGCGCGTGATCTCAGCGGCGAGCTGGCGGATCGGAGCGTCCGACATTTGGTCGGCCGGATAAAGCCACGGGCTTGGCGGGACACGTTGTGCCAGCCAGACTTTGAGATCGGAAACGCCATCGCCGGTCAATGCTGAAACCATAAACGTTGCTTCAAACCTGGTTTTTTCGTTGGCCACTTTTGCCAAGGTCAGCAACGCTTCTTTTGCTACCACATCGACCTTGTTGAGGATCAGCAGCTTCGGAGATTTCACATCGCCGAGCCGATCGAGAATGCGTTCCGCCTCTTCGTCGAGACCTTTGCGCGCGTCAATCAACACACCAACGAGATCGGCCTCGTGCGCCCCACTCCATGCCGTCGTTACCATGGCGCGATCCAAACGGCGCTTCGGCGAAAATATTCCCGGCGTATCAACGAAAATAAGCTGGGATTGGCCTTCGACCGCGATTCCGCGGATCAGCGCCCGCGTGGTCTGAACTTTGTGGGAGATGATGCTGACTTTCGAGCCGACAAGAGCGTTAAGCAATGTCGACTTGCCGGCATTGGGCGCGCCAATCAAGGCGACAAAGCCGCAGCGTGTTTCCGCGCTTTGGTTGTTCAGATCACCCATCAAGCTTGTCCGCGGGCGCGCCGACGCGCGTGAGCATAGCGGCGGCGGCGGCTTGTTCGGCGGCACGCTTGGAACTTCCTAGTCCCTCAGCAGGTGGTCGATCCGGCAAGACCACCGCAACTCGGAATTCCGGATCGTGATGTGGCCCCGTGCGTGCGAGTTCACGATAGGCCGGGGTAGGCAGTCCCCGCGCCTGCGCCCATTCCTGCAACATTGTTTTTGGATCGCGCAGCGGACGCAAAGGTTTGAGCATGCGCTCTTTCCAAAAACGTGTGATCAATTCTTCCGCCGCACTATACCCACCGTCGATGAACACTGCGCCGACCAATGCCTCGCCGACATCTGCCAGAATGGTCGTCCGCCGCCGCCCCCCGGCATCCGATTCCGAATTGCCGAGCTTGAGGGCGGGACCGAGGTCCATCGCGCGCGCCACTTCCGCACACGTCTCTTTGCGGACGAGATCGGCCAGCCTTCGCGACAGTTCGCCTTCGTTCGCTTTCGGGAAGGCCCGGTACAGCATGTCCGAGATGACGAGACCAAGCACATGATCGCCAAGAAATTCCAGCCTTTGATAGCTGGACGCGCGATTGCCGCCTGCGAGTGCCGAAATGTGCGTGAGGGCGCGTTCCAGCAAGTCTTTATCGGCAAATTTGTAGCCGATCCTGACCTCGAGAGCCGTCCTGTCCTTGGCCTTGCGGCTCATTTGACGATCGTAAACAGCCTGCTCCAGCGCACCGACACCGGCCAACGCCAGAATTGCCAGGCGCGCTCGCCTTCGTAGACCGAGAAGAAGATAATCTGCGCCTTACCGACGATATTCTCGAATGGCACCATGCCAACCTGGCTAAAACGGCTATCGGTCGAGTTGTCGCGATTATCGCCCATCATGAAATAGTGGTCGGGCGGCACCGTGTAGACCTGCGTATTATCAGCAAAGCCGTTGTCGACCAGGTCGAGCGTAAAGAAGCTCACGCCATTCGGAAGCGTGTCCTTCCAGCGCTTTACCGGCGCTTCATGCGTACCCTCTTCGGTTTCCACGAAATCAGGCGCCCGTTCATGCTTCACGGGCGCACCATTGATGCTGACGACGCCATCGATCACCTGGATTTTGTCGCCAGGCAAACCGATCACGCGTTTGATGTAGTCAGTCGATGGATCTTTCGGGAGCCGAAATACCACCACGTCGCCGCGCTGCGGCAACCAGTCGCTCGGGATACGTCCCGAGAACACCGGCGGTGATAGTGGCAGCGAATATTTGCTAAAGCCGTACGTGTATTTCGAGACGAACAGATAGTCGCCGACCAGCAATGTCGCCTTCATCGAGCCCGAAGGAATATTGAAGGGCTGAAACAGAAAAGTACGGATCACGAGCGCAATAATCAGCGCGTGAATAATCACGCGTACTGTTTCGGCAACGCCGCCTTCTTTTCGTTTTGCTCCAGATGTCACGCTCATTGACCTCTCGTCCCGTTCATCGGCATGCGCTCCCCGGCGACCTTGTAGCGGCTGATACTCCGGCAGGCAATGAACAAGGCCGGAGCGATGCTACAAGCAGTTGTTCGGATTGAACTTCCTCCATTCAAGCGGAGGCTTTCGGCGCGATTGTGGGAACCGCGGAGATAATCACAATGGCCTGTGCAGTCGGGCCCTCATCGGTAAGTGACAGATCGATCCGGGCCTCGCAGCCTGGCGGCGTAATCGCCTGCAACCGCGTGAGGGCGCCGCCCGTCAGCTTCATCGTGGGCCGCCCACCCGCAAGATTGATCACGCCCATGTCGCGCCAAAATACGCCGCATCGAAGCCCTGTGCCGAGCGCCTTAGCGCACGCCTCTTTGGCAGCGAAACGTTTGGCATAGGTTTCAACACTGTTCGCTCGGTGTTCGGCTTTCGAACGTTCGGTTGACGTAAAAATACGGCCAAGGAACCGTTCGCCATGACGCTCGATCACATCGGCAATCCTTCGAACATCAACGATGTCGGAACCTAGTCCGATGATCATGCGTGTTGAGCCTTCTTGCGGCCGCGATCCATGGCCGCGCGCATGGCTTTTATTGTCTCAGCCAGTCCCTACGAACACCGCCTCCCCGATCAGAAAGTGACCGATATTGAGCTCAACCACTTGCGGCAACGCGGCGATCGTCTCTGCGCTTGCATAATCGAGACCATGGCCGGCATGGACTTCAAGACCGAGTTCATGTGCAAGTTTTGCGCCCGTGCTGATGCGATGCCATTCCGTCTCGGCAACCGTGTGCATACCCTCGCTGAGTGCCTCGCACCAAGGACCCACGTGAATCTCAACGACCGGTGCACGCAGTTTTGCAGCCGCCTCGATCTGGCGCGCCTCACCGGCGATAAACAGCGAGACCCGAATTCCAGCGTCGTTCAGTTTGGCGACAAAGGGCGCCAAATGATTATGCTGCCCCGCCGCGTCAAGTCCGCCTTCGGTGGTGCGCTCTGTCCGCTTTTCAGGCACCAGGCAGACTGCGTGCGGCTTTGTTACAAGTGCGATACCGAGCATCTCCTGCGTTGCGGCCATTTCGAAGTTGAGCGGCTTGTCGATTTCCGCCTTAAGCCGCGCAATGTCGTCGTCACGGATATGGCGGCGGTCTTCGCGCAAATGAGCGGTGATGCCGTCGCAGCCTGCAGCTATCGCAAGCTTTGCTGCGCGCACCGGATCCGGATGGTGCCCGCCGCGGGCGTTGCGAATTGTGGCAACATGATCAACATTGACGCCAAGACGGAGACGATTCATGCGTTAGCCGTTTACTCGTTCCGCCTTTGCGACCACCGGCTTCGCGCGCAATTGCGCAAGGATAGCCGTAAGATGTTTAAGGTCGTAGACCTCGAGGTCAATCGTGACGTCGGTGAAATCAGGTGCCCGCCGCGTCATGCGAATATTGTCGATATTCCCATCATGCTCGGCAATCACCTGCGTGATCTGCGCGAGCGAACCCGGCTCGTTCACTGACTGGACTGCGATGCGGGCAGGAAAACGCCGTGGCGTTCTTTCTTCCTCGTCCCAGCGTACGTCGAGCCACCGCTCCGGCTTGTCCTCGAACTCACTCAACGCGGGCGACTGGATCGGATAAATAGTGATGGCCTCGCCAGGTGTAAGAATGCCGACGATACGGTCACCCGGTACCGCACCTCCATCCGGCGCAAACCGGACCGGAAGATCGCCATTAATTCCTCGAATCGGAATTGCCGGCCCCAGCGCGCTGTCGGGCACTCTGAATTTTACCGAAGTGAGTTTCTTTAAGCCGAACCAGCCGCTCTCGGATTTCGGCTTCACGGCCATCGCTGCCGCACGCTCTTCTTTATAGTCGGGGTACATGGCGCGGGCGACGTCGGACGCCTTCAATTCGCTGCGTCCAACTGCTGCCATTACCTCTTCAATCGATGCCCGTGCGAGCCTGGGCAATGCGCCCACAAGGTTTTCATCCGAGTAGGCAATCTTGGCGCGCTGAAACAGGCGCTCGACGATACGGCGGCCAAGCCCCGAATATTGCGTGCGCACGGCGACGCGCGTTGCACGACGGATCGCTGCCCGCGCCTTGCCCGTAACAACAATCGATTCCCAGGCCGCCGGCGGCGCGGTTTGAGATTTCGAAGTGGCGATCTCGACCTCGTCGCCGTTGACAAGTTCGGATGTCAGTGGCGCGATCTGGCCGTTGATCTTGCACCCTACTGCGGTGTTGCCGACGTCGGTATGTACCGCGTAAGCAAAATCGATCGGAGTTGCCTTGCGTGGCAGCGCGATCAACTTGCCCTTCGGAGTGAAACAAAAAACCTGGTCGTGAAATAATTCGAGCTTGGTGTGCTCGAGAAATTCCTCGGGATTTGAGCCTTCCGCCAGCAGCTCTATGGTGCGCCTGAGCCATGCGTAAGCAGTCGATTCTCGCGACAGCAATTCGGTCGGCGAGTTAGCGCTATCCTTGTATAAGGCGTGCGCGGCAATGCCGTACTCCGCAATCTCGTGCATCGCGACAGTGCGAATTTGCAGCTCAACGCGCTGCTTGCTGGGACCAATCACTGTCGTGTGGATCGAGCGATAGTCGTTTCCTTTCGGCGTCGAGATGTAATCCTTAAATCTGCCTGGGACCATCGGCCAGGTGCTATGGACGATGCCGAGCGCCTGGTAACAATCAGCCAACGATTTCACGACAACACGAAATCCAAAAATATCGGACAGCTGCTCAAAGCCGACCGATTTACGCTCCATCTTCCGCCAGATCGAATAGGCACGCTTGCGGCGACCCACCACGCGTGCCTCGATGCCGCGATCGGCGAGTTTTTTCGTGAGTTGCTTTTCGATCTCGACGGTCAGTAGCTTGCTGCGTTCGCTGAGCGAATTCAGTCGTGCGGTCACGACGGAATAGGCTTCAGGATAAAGTTCGCGGAAAGCGAGGTCGTCCAGCTCCTCGCGCATCTCATGCATGCCCATACGGCCTGCAAGCGGCGCGTAAATTTCCAAAGTTTCCTCGGCGGCGCGCCGGCGTGCCTCTGGAGGGACGTATTCAAGCGTCCGCATATTGTGCAGTCGATCGGCAAGCTTGATCAGAAGCACGCGCACATCGTCGGCAATCGCCAATAGCAACTTGCGGAGGTTCTCCGCCTGCTTCGCTTCCTTGGTGACCAGGTCGAGTTTTTTGAGCTTGGTCAGGCCTTCGACGAGGGCGCCGATGTCTGGTCCGAAAAGACTATCGATTTCAGCGCGGGTGGCCTCGGTGTCCTCGATGGTGTCATGCAATAAAGCCGCGGCGATGGTCGCGTCGTCGAGTTTGAGGTCGGTCAGAATTGCCGCTACTTCGATCGGATGAGAGAAGTAAGGATCGCCAGACGCACGCCGCTGCTCACCATGAGCTTTCATGGCGTAAACATAGGCACGGTTCAGGAGTGCCTCGTTTGTATCCGGGTTGTAGCGACGTACCCGCTCGATCAGGTCGTACTGCCGCATCATCGGCGGCTTTCTCGATTGGGCCGGCTTTCCGGGAGCTTGCATTGTCGCGGCAACAGCAGGCGAATGCGGCGCCCGGATCGGGGCCTGCTTTTGCATGCGCGGAAGGTCGGAGCGCGTTCGCGCCATATTTCTGCCTCGCAGGCGCCAGTGTCGAAACTATCTCAAGATATCACGTGGTTGCGCGATAGCGGTAAGGCTTTGCCTGATTGGTTGATAAATAAGCCGACGGCCCAGCTTTTGGCCGGGCCGTTAAGCGATATTAATGACAAGGCCGGAATGGCGGCCTATTCGGCGTCTTCTTCCGGCACTTCTTCCGGCGGCGCCAAGCCTTCAAGGCCCTTTAGCAGCTCTTCCTCGGTCATGCGGTCTGCAGTTACCTCGGTGTCGTCAGAATCGACGCTGGCACCCGCACCGGCGCCAATTAGCGGCACATCAGGCTCGGGCTCATCGACCTCAACGTATTTCTGCAGGCTGTGAATGAGGTCCTCTTTGAGGTCGCCGGGTGACACGGTGGTGTCCGCAATTTCGCGTAACGCCACGACCGGATTCTTATCGTTGTCGCGCTCGACCGTGATCTGTGACCCGGACGAAATCATGCGCGCCCGGTGGCTCGCCAAAAGGACGAGGTCAAAGCGATTCTCTACCTTGTCGATGCAATCTTCAACGGTGACACGGGCCATCGGCTCGTCACTCCATATGGTGGAACTTGTCCCTGAATATGCCTGCTAGGTATCCTCTGGCGCATGGAATTTCAAGCATTTTTGTCTTGGTTTAGCCGCAACCCTCTGTTACTCGACAATTGCAAGACCGCAAGGATGCCGACCATATTGGATTTTGCCGGCACTGCGTACTTGCGCACAATGGCACCTCAATTGATTGGAGATGCCGCTATGCCTTGTTAACGGCGATCCAAAACAGCGCGTGGTGCCGCGGGCGCTGCGCGCAGGGAGGATCTGGAGGCAACCCGGAATGAATTGTGAGAGAAACCCATGACTGTACCTGGTGAAAAAATCGCTTTGTTTATTGATGGAGCCAATCTTTACGCCACCGCCAAGTCCCTTGGTTTTGACATTGATTACAAGAAGCTGCTGCGGGAATTCCAGTCACGCGGCTACCTTCTGCGTGCATTTTATTACACAGCGGTAATCGAGGATCAGGAGTACTCATCAATCCGTCCGCTGATCGACTGGCTCGACTACAATGGATATTCAGTCGTCACCAAGGCGACCAAGGAATTTGTCGACCAGACCGGCCGGCGCAAGGTCAAAGGAAATATGGACATCGAACTCGCGGTCGATGCCATGGAAATAGCAGGCACCATTGATCATATGGTTCTTTTCTCCGGCGACGGCGATTTTCGCTCGCTGGTGGAAGCCGTACAGCGCAAAGGCGTGCGCGTAACCGTGATTTCGACAGTCACCACCCAACCGCCAATGGTGGCCGATGAGTTACGCCGTCAGGCCGACGTCTTCACGGACATCGTTACATTGCAAACCAAGATTGGGCGAGATCCGTCCGAGCGTCCTGCGCGTCCGCAACGCGACGAGCGCGGCGAGTTGGCGCACACCCCGCAATTTCTCCAGCGGCCGCCGACCGCGCCGCAGCGCGCCACCGTCCCCGCCGGGGCGGATGACGACGAAGAGCCGTTTGAATAACGGTGCGCAATGGCTAGAGCCGACGGCAAGCCTGGGCGAGACTGCCCGCGCTGTCCGCGGCTCGTGGCGTTTCGCAAATCATGGCGCACCAAAGAACCGACCTGGTTCAACGCACCGGTTCCCTCTTTTGGGTTGCCCGATGCCCGACTGTTAATCGTTGGTCTTGCGCCAGGACTTCAGGGCGCTAACCGCACCGGCCGTCCTTTCACGGGCGACTTCGCGGGGGTGTTGCTTTACGAGACTCTTGCCAAGTTTGGTTTTGCACGCGGAGACTATGAGGCACGCCCCGACGACGGACTGGAATTGATAGATTGCCGCATCACCAATGCGGTGCGCTGCGTGCCGCCTGAAAACAAACCGACACCAGAAGAAATCAGAACCTGCCGCGACTTCCTTGCACCGACCTTCGCAGAAATGAAAAAATTGAGTGCAGTTGTCGTGCTCGGCCGCATCGCCCATGAAAGCGCGGTGACAACGCTCGGCGCAAAGAAATCTGCGGTACCATTCAGACACGGCGGTCAGCACAAACTCGGGGAACGGCTGACGTTATTTTCCAGCTATCACTGCTCGCGATACAACACGAACACCCGCGTACTTACACCGGAGATGTTTCACGATGTATTCGCCATCGTGCGGCGTCATCTGGATAACACGTGAGCTTTTTCCAAAACAGATTTCCACGTTTCAGAGCTATGCGCGCCGCGCCGTAAGCCAGGCGATCACCTCTTCCGCGTTCTTGTCGGGCGGAAATACCGGGTAGAACACCTTGGTAATCTTGCCGTCGTCTACCACCAGCGCCATGCGCTTGAGCAGAGTCATTCCGGCAACGGAAAATGTCGGCAGCTTAAGCGCTTTGGTCAGCGACAGCTTTGCATCCGACAAAATGGCGAAGGGCAGATGCAATCGGGTTGCCGCCTCCTGCTGGTAGGCGGTGTCCTGGGTAGATAGCCCGTAAAGCTGCGCGACACCCAGCCGCTTGAGCTCGCCGAAATGATCGCGAAACGAACAGGATTGCGGGGTACAACCGCGAGCACCGGGAATATCGTTCCACCCGGGCGGCAGATCGACCCCCGGCACGCCGGTGCGCGGGTAAACATAAACAATGGTGCGGCCCTTCAGCGTCGACAGATTGACCGTAGCGCCGTCAGTCGCAGGCAGCGCCAGATCGGGTAAGTTTATTCCCGAGAGATGGCGCGCCCCACCGTCATCTTGTGGCGCCGGAATATCTGGCGGCAAAACCAGGGGATTATGGGTGCCCGGTGCTTCGCTCATTTAGTCGCTCCAAAACCCTTCCTAAGACCTGTTTCGAAAACCGGTTCTCACCCTCGGATCAAGTCCGAGGGCAGGCTTTTTCGTGATCATGCGCCGTAACTCATAAATTCCATGAGCGAGCCATCTGGATCGCGGAAATAGACCGATGTACCCGGCCCCCTGGCGCCGAAACGCTGCATCGGGCCCCGCTCGATTGCGATGCCATGCGCTTTCAAATGGGCGATCGCGCCTTCGATCGGGCCCTGCCATTCAAAGCACAAATCGCTGTTGCCCGGCTGCACCGGCAGCCGCGCGACCTCCGCCGGTTTTACACCGGGACCGTGCACATTGAGCTGCTTATCGCCGAAGCGATAGGCCCAGCCCGCCGGACGCTGGACGAGCTCGGCGCCCATCACCTCGCTATAGAACTTGTTTGAGCGTTGCCATTCGGACACGTGGATCACGCAGTGATCAAGTTTGGTTGGAGGCGGCGCGGCCATCATTGTAATTCCATCTTGCTGGTCGAAAATCTCAGCGACGTGCTGTCCCCTTGCAGCCGGGGCGGTAACCAAGCTCGATCGGATGCCCGTCGACTTGGCCGAGTGACGTAACAACGAAAGCGTGGCTGGTGGCGTAGTCCCGAATAAACCGGTCAACCGCGTCCTCGGCCGGATCGCGACTGCCAATATGATAACCCCAAATAACGATATCCGGATTCCACTTTTTTATATGCGCGTCGAGATCAAAAGCCTGCCCTCTTTGCTCCAGGACCTCGCCACGAAGAAAGAACATGAGGAATGGCCCCACCGCCAGTTCCGGCGGATATCGGACTTCGTTCTCCAACAGGAACAGCGGCGCTGTCGTATAAATTTTGCGTTCGCAGCTGTAGCCATCCATGACAATCTGGCGGGCCCTGTTTTGCACCTTGAGAACCTGCGACACGACCAGATTACGGTCTCGTATCACGTCCGGTCCAAACATCTCGACTGTGATCAAGCATTGCATGCCGAACATTGCGCCCGCAAAGATCAGATACAGGAGCCTGGTCCGATCCCTGCTTGCATCCCAGGGTGCCGAGAAAAGCAACAGAAGGAAGGCAAGCGGACCAAAATATTGCTCGAACAGAAAAATGGGCGATACCGCCATGACAGCTGCTGCCGCAAGCAGCAAAAGCTGTGCGCACCTGTAGCGCAATTCGGCACCGCCGACTTGCCACGCCTTCATTGCCGCAACAGCGAAAAATCCGATCGGAATTGCCATCAGTATGACGAAAACCGCCAGCGTATTTGTGATCCGCATAAAGACAGCGGTTGCATCCGGTAACCTGAGCGGCAGGATCAATTGAAAGAATTGGACATTCCAGTGGAGAAAACTCTGGGCATCGCGGACCACAAAGTAGAAAATTGGGGCAAGGCCAACCAAAAATCCAAGACCACAGCCCGCGACGACGAAGGGGTTACGCGCCGACCTGTCGTTGATGAGAAAAAAGAGCAACAGGGCCGGTGCAATGATGATGAAATAAAGCTTGGCTGACGTGGCAAGACCGGCCAATGCGAATGCGATGACACCACGCCACGTGGCCGAGCCACGCGTACTAATAATCGTGATCGCCGCGGACAGGCATAACAATGAAATCGAATAGTTCCCAATTTCTCTGCTGTTTGAGGCCACAAAACCATTGGTGAGACAAAGCGCGACGTACAGCACCCAAATCTCAATGTTCGCTATCTTTGAACGATTAAGTACTGGCAACAGCACGGCGATGAGAACGAGAGCCATCGAAACGATGCGAGCAATCAAAAAAATGTTCACATTTCCGGTTATCGCGACCAAAAGTGAATTGAGCAGAATTGATAACGGCGCCTGCGGATATGGCACGTCGGAATAAAGAGCGCCGTTTTGCGCCCACACCGCCGGCGCAACCGCGTACATAAAATCGTTGTGGTTGAGCGCTGCGAGGTTGCTTATGACGAAAAAGACCAGTGAAAAAACGGCAAGCGCAGCCAAAATAATAAGCCGGCCCCTTGAAACAACACCTAGTGCGGACATTGCGTTCATTGACGAGATCCGCTGAGAATCCTCGGAAGCGCCGCTATAGCAAGCGCCGCGGGTTAGCCCTTTTGCCGCATGAGCCGCCCGCGCTCGCGATCCCATGAGCGCTTCTTCAGCGTCTCGCGCTTGTCATGCAGTTTCTTGCCACGGGCGAGCGCGATTTCCACTTTGGCACGGCCCTTCTCGTTAAAGTAAAGCTTTAACGGAACAATCGTCATCCCCTCCCGCTCGACCGCCCCGACCAACCGATTTATTTCCCGCTTTTGCAGCAGCAATTTGCGTGCACGTTTCGGCATATGGTTGTAGCGGCCCGCCTGCAAATATTCCGGAACGTTCGAATTGATAAGCCAAAGCTCCCCACCGCGGGCATCTGCATAAGATTCGGCGATCGTGGCTTTCCCCGCACGCAACGATTTTACTTCGCTGCCGGTGAGCACGATGCCGGCCTCGAATTTTTCGCCAATCTCGTAATTGAATCGCGCTTTGCGGTTGTCTGCGACCACCTTGAAGCGGCGCTCAGGTTTTGCGGCCATGATCTTGCGGTTGGCGCTCAGCGCGATTTGAGCTGGTCGCGGATTTCGGTGAGTAGCTCTTCGGTTTTCGACGGCGGCGGAGCTTTCTCCGCCTCCGCTTCTTTATGCGAGAGCCGATTAAGCGCGCGAATCACCAAAAATAATACAAAGGCAATAATGATAAAGTTAAGCGAGACGGTGAGAAAATTTCCCCAACCCAGTACGGCGCCTTGTTTTTTTGCCTCCACCAACGTCGTGGCAGTCACTTTGGAGGACAACGGAAGGTAATAGTTTGAAAAATCGAGACCGCCGGTCAGGGCCCCTATTAAGGGCATAATGAGGTCGCCAACGAGCGAATTCACAATGCCCGAGAAGGCGGCACCAATGATCACACCAATCGCAAGATCGACGACGTTGCCGCGGAGCGCAAATTTTTTGAATTCGGCCAGCATGCGTTAGTTGATCAGGCCGGCATGCACCATGGCGTGGCGCACAACGGTCTGTGCCTTCTCGCTAGCGGGCACCATCGGAAGTCGCACTGTATTGGCGCATTTGCCAATCAACGACATCGCATACTTTATCGGTGCCGGACTTGTTTCCACGAACAAATCGATATGAAGCGGCGCCAACTTGTCTTGTAGCTTGAGCGCAGTCGCGAAATCGCCCTTGAGGCAAGCCGCCTGGAACTCGGCGCATAGGCGCGGGGCAACATTCGATGTCACGGAGATGCAGCCGTGACCACCGTGAGCCATGAAGCCGAGCGCAGTGATGTCCTCGCCCGATAGCTGGTTGAAGTCCGGTCCCATCGCGGCCCGCTGCTGCGAGATGCGCGTCATATTGGCGGTGGCGTCCTTCACCCCGGCAATGTTCTTGAGCTCATAAAGACGCGCCATCGTATCAACCGACATATCAACGATGGAGCGCCCAGGAATATTGTAAATTATGATCGGGATACCGACGGCATCATTGATGGCCTTGTAGTGCTGGTAGAGTCCTTCCTGGGTCGGCTTGTTGTAATATGGAGTCACGATTAGCACGGCATCGGCACCGGCCTCCTCGGCATGCCGTGACAGCTCGATCGCCTCGGCAGTCGAATTTGAGCCAGCGCCCGCGACAACGGGAACGCGTCCACCCGCCTGGTCAACGCACCACTCGACCACCTGCTTGTGTTCATCGTGAGATAGCGTCGGGCTCTCGCCCGTTGTTCCGACCGGCACCAGACCGTTCGTCCCCTCGGCGATCTGCCAGTCCACAATGTCGCGGAATGCCTTTTCGTCGACCGAACCGTTTTTGAACGGTGTGACCAGCGCGGTAAATGAGCCTCGAAAGCTCGTCTTTGCGGTCATGGCACGACTTCTCCTCAGGGACGCGGACTAAGGGCCCATAGATATCGGGTCGGGGGCACCGATGAAAGCCCCGCTCGTTAATGGACGCATGAATTGGGGTGATGGTGGGCGCGTTGCCCCGTTTTTGCCCCTCTCTCTACGTAGGCTCCCAATACCCTAAATTTTGGATATCCTTCTTCAACGATATTGGCCTAATGGGGCTTAGGCGGATTTGCGGCCCTTGCCTGAGTTGGGGTCGCCGGGATCGAGAGCAAAACGTTGAATGAACGCGACTAATCGCAGCCGCCATGGCATTTATTTTGCGGTTGCGGCCACGTGCGGCCTATGCACCGGCGTGTTAGCAGCGACCGAACAAAAAGTTCCTTTGCCGCGGCCGCGGCCTGCCATCAATACCGTCAGGCAGGTACCAGCCCCCGCCGTCATCCCCCTTGCACAAAAGGCCGCACCGCTTCCGCAGAAGCGGCCAGACAACGGCGGCCTCTCGGCATTTGCACAAGCCAATGTCGGACTGCACGGGGCGCTGTTCGAAAGCCGCGCCATGATCAAACCGCTGGCACGTCCGGTTTCAGGCCCCTTTGCAATCGCGCAAACCGCGGCCACTTCGGCCGCCGACATTGCCGCAGTGAAACGGGTGATCGAAGCCACGCGCAAAGGCAAGGAAGCTGACGCCAATTCCGCCGAGGCCAGCATCTCCGACCCCGTCGCACGGAAGCTTGCCGAATGGGTAATTTTACGCTCCGACAATACCAATCCAACCTTCCAACGCTACGCGGCCTTCGTCGACGCAAATCCGAGCTGGCCGCATTCACCGCTGTTCCGCCGCCGCGCCGAAAACGCGCTTTGGAACGACGGCGTCGACGACCGCACAGTGCGCGCGTTCTTCGTCAGGCAGCAGCCGGTCACTGCCAAAGGCCGTTACATGCTTGCGCGGACGCTGCTCGCCCAAGGTGACCGCGACGGCGCAGCTGCACTGGCGCGCCATGCCTGGCGTCAGGACGAGGCCAGCGCCGAAGTCGAAAAACGCGTGCTCGAAATGTTCGGTGGGTTGCTTACTCCCGCCGACCATAAGTTTCGCATGGAGCGCCGGTTTTATGCCGACGACGTCGCCGGAGGCCTGCGTGCCGCCGAACGGCTTGGCGGCAACGACCTTGCGGTCGCAAACGCCCGCGCGGCAGTCCTGCGCAAGGCTGGAAATGCAAAAGCATTACTCGACTCAGTACCGGCCGCGGTCCGCAACGAGCCCGGATATATCTTCTCGTACGCGCAATGGCTGCGACAAAACAACAGGGCGGAAGACGCCGGCAAGATGATCCTCAGCGTGCCGAAAAATCCGGAGGCGCTCGTTGATCTCGACCAGTGGTGGCAGGAACGACGGCTCCTGGTGCGCAAGTTGCTCGACGAGCGAGACGCGCAAACCGCCTATCGTGTTGCGCGGGAAGCCGCACCGCCCATGCGCGGATTTTACCGGGTCGATGCCCATTTCACCGCCGGCTGGGTGGCATTGCGCTATCTGCATGACCCGAAAACCGCCGCAGAACATTTCTCGCATATCGTTGAAGGAACGGGAAATCCTCACGCGCTCGCTCGTGGGGGCTATTGGCAGGGCCGCGCGGCCGATGCCATGAACCAGCATGCACAAGCCAAGATGTTCTACGAGGCGGCAGCGCAACACACCGCAACTTATTATGGTCAGCTCGCGCGCGCGCGGCTGGGGCTCCGGGATCTCGGCTTGCGCGGACCGCCGACGTTCACACAGCAGGAGCAGAACGTTCTGAGCAACCTTGAGGTGGTACGGGCGGCGCAAATCCTCTACGCGCTCGACGAGCGCGACATGTTGGCGTCGATCTACGCGGAGCTAGGCGAAAGCGCGACCGACGTTGCCGGCATGGCCGTGCTGGGAGAGCTTGCCGGTAAGCATGGTGATGGGCGCGCCATGTTGCTGCTTGGCGAATCCGCATATGGGCGCGGGCTGCCGCTCGATTATTACGCCTACCCGATCGTCGGCCTGCCTGAATATCAGCCGATCGCCCCGCCGATCGACGCTGCCGTCGCCTATTCGATTGCGCGCCAGGAGAGCCACTTCAATCAAAAGGTCGTCTCGACCGCCCACGCTATGGGCTTGATGCAGGTGACGCCCGCTGCCGGGATCGACACCGCCGCAAAATTCAAGGTTGCCTATAACCGCGATCGCCTGCTGAAGGATCCCGTTTACAATATGCAGATGGGTGCGGCTGAATTGTCGAACCTGATTGCCGGTTACAACGGCTCCTACATCCTCACTTTCGCCGGCTACAATGCCGGTCGCGGCCGCGTGAAGCAGTGGATCGCGGCCTACGGGGATCCGCGTGACCCCAGCGTCGATCCGGTCGATTGGGTGGAACGTATCCCGCTGTCCGAGACACGAAACTACGTCGAACGGATTATGGAAAACCTCCAGGTCTACCGCGCGCGCTTTGGCGGCGGCACCAAGCTGCTGATCGAGGCCGATATCAAACGTGGCGGCGCGAATTAAGCGAGGCGTGCGCCTCAAATCCTTAAAGCCCGCGCCTCTCCTTCGTCATGCGCGGGCTTGACCCGCGCATCCATGATGACCTTGAACATGTGCCTATGAACGTCGGTGGTTGCTGACTGGCCTCATGGATGGCCGGGTCAAGCCCGGCCATGACCGCGCTGAGAGGCAAGCCCGCGCATGACGACGGAGAGGTATGCTACAAGTCGCGCCATGCAGAACGGCGCGTCCAGCACCTACATTACAGCTCCCGATGGCCTCAAACTGCACGCGCGCTGTTACGGACGGCGCACCGCGCTGGCGACGACCGTCGTCTGCCTGCCGGGGCTAGCTCGCACCGCGGCCGATTTCGAGGCCCTTGCGTCGGCGCTGGCGCATGAAGGGCCCCACTCTCGCCGCGTGCTCGCCCTCGACTATCGTGGCCGTGGCCTTTCCGACTATGACCCCGATCCGGCTCACTATTCATTTCCTGTCGAGCTCGCGGATGTCCTTGCCGTCATCACTGCGCTTGACGCGCTGCCCGCGATTTTTGTCGGTACGTCGCGCGGTGGAATTCTTGCCATGCTGCTCGCCGCGGTGCGGCCAACGGCAATCGCCGGCGTTGTACTCAATGACATTGGCCCGGTGATCGAACCGCAGGGCCTGATGCGTATCAAAACTTACGTCGGGAAACTGCCGCAGCCGCGAAACTTCGAGGAAGGCGCCGAAATCCTGCGCCGGCTGTTTCACGGGCAGTTTCCAAAGCTCGGGCCAGCCGATTGGCTCGCCAGCGCCCATAACGCATTCAAGGAAGAAAAGGGCCGGATGGTGCCGACCTACGATGTAAAACTCGCGACCGCCATGCAAGGCATCGACCTAGAACGACCTATACCGCCGCTTTGGAAGGAATTTGACGCGCTCGCACGTGTGCCAATGATGGTGATCCGCGGAGCTAACTCCGACATTCTGTCGTCTGCCACGGTTGACGCTATGCGCGCGCGGCGCACTGCACTGGAAACATTGGAAGTGCCCGACCAAGGCCACGCGCCGTTGTTAGCCGAAGCAGATACGATTGCACGCATCGTGGAGTTCGTCGGTCGCTCGGACCGCTCCGTTCAAGCGTAGGCCGGCACCGACCGCCTCTCCGCCGTCATTGCCGCGCTTGTGTTCCAACGTCATGGCCGGACTTGTTCCGGCCATCCACGTCTTTACGAGCAACTTCGCCGCAAGACGCCGAGTGTGTGGCGCAGCCATCCACCTCGCAAAAACAAAACCCCCGGCAGTTTCCTGCCGGGGGTCGCTATCCCTCAAGCCACGAAGTCGTCAGGGGTAGAAATCGCGGTGGGCGCGGAAGCGGAATTGCCAGTTGTCGACATCGCGCACATTGGGGGTGGTTGCGCCGCCGGTGATCTGGGGTGTGGCCAGGCCGTCAAACGTCGAAGCGCTGTTCAATTTCGCGTACATCACGTCGACACCAAGATAGAAGTCCTTGGTGACATTCCACTGAGTGCGTGAGCCGAGCCACCACGTCTGCCAATTCATGTCGCAGCCCGGTGTGGCGACGGCAGCTGTGCCGACAACGCTTCCATTGCCGCTGCCAAGCCCGGAGCAAACGATGGCATTAGCGTTTGAGTTATAGCTCACCGCCGCGTAACCGCCGTAGAGCGATGTGCGCCAGCGCGGATTCCAGAAATGCTCATAGGCCGCATTGACGTTCCAGGCGGTCGTCAGCTCGTGGTCGGTCGCGGTGCCGGCCGAAAGGCTTCCGCCAACGACCGAATCGGTCAGCACGCCGAAGCCGATGTTCTCTCCGTCAAACTTGCCCCAGTTGGAGTTGGGCGTCTGGAAAACGTAACGCAACGCACCTTCGGTGTAATTGACCTGAGCCTGAAGGTAGTCGCCCTGCCCGATCATCGGCGTATTGAGCTTGATACCGGCACCGAGTGCCCAACCGAGCATGTCACTTGCATGGCCGGTACCGGGAATACTCGCCGTCCCGCCCAGGCCGTTTCCGTAGTAGGTCATATTGACTTCGTGCAGGACGGCCATGAGTTGCGCCGAACCCCAGTTCTGATCGACGCGCAAATTGCCGACGGCGTCGGGCGCCTGAAAGCCACCATAGGCACCGGGGAAGATGGCATTGCCAATCACAGCGGTGCCGCCGCCCAGGAAGCCGCCAAGGAATCCAATACCGAGTCCGTTCTCATTGATGATCTGCGTTGTGCGGCGCATTTCGGCAGCGAGCGTTGCCGAGAGGCCGTTACCGAATTGCGCGGTGTAGCCCGCAACCATCCAGCCGCCATCGCTCGTGTCGGATGCCGGGAACGAGCCCCAGTACGACGTCGCCGGGACGCTGTAGAAATCATAGAACGATTGCGCCAGGCCGAACGTGAAGCCCGCCCACTGGATGAAGGCGCGGTTGGCACTGAACGTGTTGTTTGCGGTATCGAAGCCGGTGTTGTTGGTGCTCAGGCCAACAGCAAGATAGCCGCGTACGGTGCCGTATTCGGACTGGTTGCGCGCATCGGCCGTGATGTAACCGCGCGAGCGCCACGTGCTGTTGCTGGTCGTGCGGTTGTTTGCGTTGGCGTTGAACTGACCCCAGGTAAAGCTCCCGTTGTCGCCGTACGCATACTCAGCGCGCACCCAGCCACCTAGCTTGATGCACATGTCGGTGCCCGGGATGTAATAAAATCCCACACCGTACAGGCTACAAATCTTCACGTACTGGACCGGTTGAGGAAACGAGACTGCGCCGAATCCAACGGTCACGCGATTCAATCGCGCCAATATTGTCTTCAGCAACGATCGTGCACCGGCGCCCAGTGGGAATGCCGTAGGTTTGCAGAAATGCCAACTGCTTGATCGACGTGGGATCTGTTCTGGCGCAATGTGATCGTGTGCAAAATACGAGGTGGGTATAGCGCAGGACGCAAGAGATTACGGTTCAATGCAATACAACTCGCTCACGCGTAAAGAACGTTACCCATTTGCCGGATTATTTTGGGTAAACAACGCCCGCGGTCGCTAAAGGCACGCGTTCGGACATGTGGGACTAAAGGGTCCTATCATGATGTTACGAAGCGATTTGCGAGTCAGGTTGGCGGCCGCAGACCAGACGACGACACTCTCTCGTTTGCGCAACTTTCGAGTGCGCCGGGCTTAAAGAGAGGAAAAGTCACAACTTCCTGCATCAAATCGGCGGCGCTACTTAGTGTTTCTTGCGTGAGGTGTGCGTAGCGTTGGGTCGTCCGTGCGTGCAAATGGCCGAGCAGCCCCTGCACGACATAAAGCGACACGCCGCGATTGACCAGAAAGCTCGCGAAAGAATGACGCAGGTCGTGCAGGCGTACGTCCGTCAGACCTGCCCGTTTGCGGATACGGACCCAGGGAAAATGCAGCGAAGCCGACGGTCGGCCATTGACCGCGGAAGGAAAAATAAATGGATTACCCTCACTACGCGGTGTCGCCGTCAAAAGCGCAATTGAGGATTGATTGAGGGCAATGGTGCGCGCACGCCCAGACTTCGATTTCGGCACCAAGAGAGTCTTGTTTTTCCAATCGATGTAGTCCCACTTGGCGAAAGTGATTTCATTACGGCGCGCGCCCGTAAGGAGCAGCAACATGATGGCGCGCGCGGCGGTCTGGTTTTGGTCAACACAGATCGAGCGCACGAGAGCTTCAGCCTCGCTTTCACTCAGGAAACGATTGCGTTGGACATCCGGCCCGGCGCTAAGACCCGCGGCCGGATTCTCAACTCCGCCTGGCGTCTTCCACTTGCGGGCCAGATTGTAGATATACCGCAAGATCACGATTACCCGGTTGATCGTGCCCGAGGCGTAATCGTCCGCACGCATCCGATTTATTAGGTCGGAAATAGCGCTCGTTTTGATTTCATCGAGAGCGAGCGAACCGAGTTCGGGCAGAATGTGAATTCGCAAAACGGTCTCATCGGTCTGCCAGCTGCTCTTGTAGGTGCGCACATAAGGCAAATACCGCTCGTACGCGAAGCTGCCAAGCTGGGGAACCGCCCGCATTTCGCGCCGCTTTTGTTGGGGATCGGCACCCAATAGGGCTTCGGCAACGACCTGTCGCGCCTTGCGGCGTGCCTGCTCCAGCGTGAGTACCTCGGCTGAACCAATTTTGTACTGCCGCTCGCGGCCGCGTTCATCTGTGTAACGCTGATAAAAAGTTTTGCCGCCGGACTGGCGCACTTCCAGCAAGAACCCGCGCTGGGTCGCATCAAAATAATCGACCTTCTTTCGCGCCGGGATACATATTACCCGTCGCACAAATCCGGCGGACAAAGGGACAATTGGCATTTACGCGGCTGCTTGTTCAGTGCCCCGCCTTCGGCCCCACGAAAGCGGCGAGTTATGCCGACGAGAGCGGCAACTTCAGAGGCCCGTCATGTTCGCGTAAAGGGCAAGTTGTCGCAAGGAAAATCGTAAAATATGATCTAATAACTGTACCATCTTACCTTCCTGCTTCTAATTGTTTCTATTGGTGTTCTTATTGCCGACGCGCGATTACATCTTTTCTACAGTATTTCAGGGCGCGGGGATTGCCCATCCGCTAAGCGGAGGGTGTCGTGAATTTATTAATCGGCGGTGCCATCGGGCACCACGGGCCGCGCGAACGGTGGGTTTTCGTTGTGGGCAAGTGGTCGGGGCAGCAGGATTCGAACCTGCGACCTTCTGGTCCCAAACCAGACGCGCTACCAGACTGCGCTATGCCCCGCCGCAATCGGCGTTCGATACACGTTTCAATATAACCCAGCAAGCAAGCGTCAGTGGGCGTTGAAAATGGGTGACGCCACACGATCGCCCGGCGCAATACCGAGCTTACGGACAGTTCCACCGATAACTTCCAATACCGCTCGCACCGGACCTCCCGAGGGTATCAACCGTGTTGACATGGGCTCGGTGTTCTCCGCAATGCGCAGTATGCGCCCATCGCCACGGATAAAGACCATGTCGAGCGGGATATAGGTGTTCTGCATCCAGAAACTAACTTCCTGGTCGCGGTGGAAGTCGAACAGCATGCCCTGCCCTTCAGGCAACTCCTTGCGGTACATAAGGCCCTTTTCGCGCTCAGCATCATTGTCCGCGATCTCGACCGAAAACACATGCACGCCGGACTTGCTGGCGATCTCAAGGGTTTGCTGACCGGCCGGTCTTGCTGGAACGACAGCAATAAACAATGCCAGAAGAACGGCGATATGTCCGAGAGGGCGCATATGCTCGCCTTTACGCGGCCTGCACCCAAGCGGCAATCGGAAAATAGATGCGTCTAGTGAGAAGCGAGCCCCAACGGTCCGCCGTCCGGACGAACCTCAGCCGCCATTAGGCCCTTTGGTCCAGGTCCGAAACGGACCAGCACTGTCTGACCCGGCCGCAGCTCCGCGAGGCCATAGCGACGCAGGGTTTCCATATGTACGAAAATATCGGGCGTGCCCTCGCCGCGGGTAAGGAAGCCAAACCCACGCAGACGGTTGAACCATTTGACCTGAGCGCGTTCGAGCCCGCTTGTCGGAGTAACGGTAACATGGGTACGTGGCGGCGGCATCTGTGCCGGATGGACCGCCGTAGTCTCATCCATCGACACGATCCGGAAGGCCTGCAGGCCTTTGGGCCGCTCTAATACCTCGCAGATGACGCGCGCGCCCTCATACGCGGTTTGAAAGCCATCGCGGCGAAGGCAGGTCACGTGTAGCAAGATGTCGGGCATTCCATTGTCAGGAACGATGAACCCGAATCCCTTCGCGACGTCGAACCATTTGATGACGCCGGTTAATTCTATGAGATTGGTCGCCGTTTCGTCGACGAGTTCTCTGACCGTTCCTGGTCGGAGATTGGTCTCAGCCATTTTTGATTCGATCCCGTCCGACGCCATGACGCCGTACGCTGCCGCCCTGCTGGCGCCTCTTAATGAGCGCTTCGACGAATCTTGTGGAATTGAAGATAACACCCGTCCTTAAACGGCAAAGGGCAAAATGCGCTTGCGCACAGCTCTATACACAGCACAACGCCGTGCGAATCAGCGAACGATGAAGGGACTGAGGGCGTCGCCGATGTCGTTGCGGATCACCAAGTCGGCAAGATCATCGAACTCGGTCGGTTCGCGATTGATAATGACGAGTGCTGCGCCGTTACGCTTGGCCATCAGCGGGAATCCTGCCGCCGGCCATACGACCAATGACGAACCGACAGCTAAATATAAGTCGCAGCTCTTTGTTAGCTCTTCGGCCCGCTGCATTGCATCGGTTGGCATCGCTTGTCCGAAAGATATCGTCGCTGTCTTTATGTAACCCCCGCAAGCGCAATCGGGAGCATGTTGCCCGGCTGCCTCGAATCTTTCCCGCACCCAGGGCAATTCGTAGCGTTCTGCACAATCCAGGCAGATCGCGTAGGTCGTATTTCCATGCAACTCGACAACGTCGGACCGCGAGATGCCTGAGGCTTGGTGCAGGTTGTCAATGTTTTGGGTCACCAGTGCCGGGGTCTTGCCAGCGCGGTAGAGGCTCGCAAGCGCTTGATGACCCCGGCCGGGCCGAGCCTGTGCGAAATTGTCCTCCATCGCGAAGCGCCTCCGCCACGCCTCATCGCGCATCTCGCGACTGGCAACAAATGCATCGAACGGAATTGGCTGATTTTTGGTCCACAAGCCTCCCGGTGACCGGAAATCCGGAATCCCGCATTCGGTCGAGATCCCCGCCCCTGTAAACGGGACGATCACCTGCGCATCCTCGATCAGGGTACGCAAGCGTGACACGGCGGTCGGAAGATCTAGGGCAATCATTTCTGTATAGTAGGCGCGTCTGTTCGTCAGTCAGTGAGGTTTAGCCTATGCGTTATCTGCACACCATGCTGCGCGTCCGCGATCTCGATGCGGCGCTCGACTTTTATTGTAATAAACTTGGCCTGAAAGAAACCCGCCGCCGGGTGGACGAAAAAAACCGCTACACCCTGGTTTTCCTGGCTGGCTCGGACGATGAAAAGCTTGTTGAGGCCAGCAAAAAAGCTGGCCGCCCGGGACCCGAGGTCGAGCTCACTTATAACTGGGACACCGAGGACTATGGCGAGGCACGCCATTTCGGACATCTGGCCTATGAAGTGGACGACATCTACGCGACTTGCGATCGGCTGATGAAGGCCGGCGTCATCATCAATCGGCCGCCCCGCGACGGCGTCATGGCCTTCGTGCGGTCGCCCGACAAGCATTCCGTCGAGCTGCTGCAAAAGGGCACGGCCAAGCCGCCACAGGAACCTTGGAAATCAATGCCAAATACCGGGAAGTGGTAATTGCCATTCGCTTGCCGGTAGCGGCGAAGGCCTTTATACCCCCGCCGCACGCGCCCTTCGTCTAGAGGCCTAGGACACCGCCCTTTCACGGCGGTAACACGGGTTCGAATCCCGTAGGGCGCGCCATCACGTTACCACCGGCATCATGGCTGCTATGCGTAGATGCCGCACTCATCACGCGTTTTTTAACATACAAATTACGGGCCGGATGATTCCTTAGCAGGTACAGTTCGCTGTCCTGCGGCGGGCTCTTCGAAGGAGCGTCAGGCCATGATCACAAGTAAAAACGTGGTGCAAGCGCTCCGGCGTGACGCGGCATTCGTTTGGCACGCGGTGATCGCCGTGGTGTTTATCGGATTTGCCAGCCTGGCGGTCGCCGCTGCCCTGCTCGATTTACTCGCGATCCGCCACTGATCGCTAACTCGGCGGATAATTATGCCGGTGCCCCGCGAAATCCTCGACAACCCCACGATCTGAATCCGAGCGTTCAAAATAGTTCGGTCCGATCGGGGACTTGCCGTGGCCGCCCGGAATATCAAGCACATAGGTTGGCTGGCAAAGGCCGGAGAAACGTCCGCGCAGGTTACGCATCAGCTCCTGCCCCGTTGCAATATTGGTGCGCAAATAGGCGGTGCCGGGCGCGAGATCGCCGTGATGCAAGTAGTACGGCTTGATCCGGCATTCGACGAGCGCGCGCATGAGTTCTCCCATGACTTCCGGCTTGTCGTTGACCCCAGCCAGCAACACCGTTTGAGAAATCAGGGGAAAGCCGGCATCCGCCAGGCGGGCGCAGGCCGCGCGCGCATCGGCCGAGAGTTCGCGCGGATGATTGACGTGCACGGCGACATAAGTCGGCTTGCCTTTGACTTTCATCGCTCTCACCAGGTCCGGCGTTATGCGTGACGGGTCAGCTATGGGCAGCCGGGTATGAACGCGGACCACTTTCACGTGTTCAATGGCGGCAAGGCTCTTCATGACCGAGCGCAAGCGCCGCGCCGATAGCACCAGTGGGTCGCCGCCGGTGAGAATTACTTCCCAGATTTCAAGATGTGTCCGGATATAGGCGAGTGCGTCTGCCAGCGCTTTCGGCGATAGCGCGTTGGGCTTGTCCGGGCCAACCATTTCACGGCGGAAGCAAAACCGGCAATAGACGGCGCAGATATGCGTAAGCTTGAGCAGCACGCGATCCGGATAGCGGTGTACCACGCCTTCGATGGGACTATGCGCCTCGTCACCAATCGGATCGCTGAGCTCCCCCGGCTGGAGGTCGAGTTCGGCGGCGTTGGGAATAAATTGCCGCGCAATTGGATCGTTGCGATCATGACGATCGATCAATTGTGCCAATGTATTCGGCAGCGCCACCGCGTAGCGAGCCGCGACCGCGCCCAACACTGGCTGCTGCTCAGGCAGTGCCAGACCCTGCTCGCAAAATTGGGCAGGTGTTCGTATCGTCCGCATGGCTTGTCCCTTCTCTATTCACCTATGGCTCGGCAACAGGCGCCCAAATTACTTCATCGATACGCTTGGCGCCGGTCGCCAACATCACAAGTCGATCAAGCCCGAGTGCGATTCCGCTTGCCTGCGGCATTCGAGCCAAAGCATCCAGAAAATCATCGTCTACAGGGTAGCTTTCATTGTGAATGCGTTGTTTCTCGGCCATAGCGATTTCGAACCGCACGCGTTGTTCGGCGACATCGGTGAGTTCGCCAAACGCATTCGCAAGTTCGACACCACAGACGTAAAACTCAAAGCGCTCAGCGACCTTATCGCTCCCATCTTTTGCCCGCGCCAGGGCTGCCAGCGGAAGCGGGTACTCATATAATATGGTGGCGCGGCCAATACCGAGATGTGGATCGACACGCTCTGCAAGAATGCGACTGAAAATATCGCCCCACGTGTCGTCATTGGCGATCGTTACGCCGGCCTTGGTTGCTTGACCTGCTAACGCCTCACGATCGCCTCTGCTCCCATTGACCGTAGCCAGCAGATCGATTCCGGCGTGGCGCGCGAAAGCATCCGCCACCGTAAGGCGCTCCGGCGCTACAAAGGGGTTGACCGTTTTGCTCCGAAAGCTGAATTCCTCCGCTGCAACAGCGCGCGCCGCTTCAGCCACCAGCGCCGCGCAATCGTCCATCAGCGCCTCGTAGGGCTCGTTCGCCCGGTACCATTCCAGCATCGTAAATTCGGGATGGTGGAGCGCGCCACGCTCCCGGTTACGAAATACGCGTGCGAATTCGACAATCCGTGTCTCGCCCGCCGCCAAGAGCTTCTTGCAAGCGAACTCAGGCGAGGTACGCAGATAAAGTGGCCGGCGCTCGCCATCCGGTCCAATGAGATCGGTCCCGAAGCCATGCAGATGGGTCTCGTTGCCGGGCGAGATTTGCAAGGCGGCCGTTTCCACCTCCACGAACTCCCGCGTCGCGAACCACCCCCGGAAGGCCGCTGCAATTCTATTGCGCGCCAACAGATAAGGCCTTCTGGCGGCATGAACGCTGGCGTTCCAGAACGGTGGGAGTTTCGGCACGTTTACCTCGACCAGGCGCCGTGTGAGAAAGACTGGCATCTGTAGCAAAGATGGGTATGGTGCGCCCCGAAACCGGGCCGCAAGGCCGTCTCCCACTCAAGGATTGTCGTCGTGAAGGTCATCGCTAGTTCGCTGCGCAAAGGCAATATCGTCGATCTCGACGGTAAGCTCTGTGTCGTCCTTAATGCGGAAAATTTTCATCCCGGCAAGGGCACTCCAACAACCCAGGTCGATATGCGCCGCATTTCCGACGGCGTGAAGACCCAGATGCGCTACAAGACCACCGACCAGGTCGAACGCGCCCATGTCGAGGACCACGAATTCTCCTACCTCTACAAAGACGGCGACGGCTTCCATTTCATGAATCAAGAAACTTTCGACCAGGTGCAGGTCCCGGCGGACGTCGTCGGGGACTACGAAAAATATCTCCAGGAGGGCATGGTGGTGCACCTCGCGCTGCACGAAGGCATCGCGGTCTCCCTCGATATTCCGCAGAAGGTAACGCTGGAGATTGTGGATACCGAACCAGCGATGAAGGGACAGACCGCCTCAGGCTCGTTCAAGCCAGCCATGCTGTCTAACGGTGTCCGCACCATGGTGCCGACCCATATCACGACCGGCGCTCGCGTCGTTATCAATACGACTGACGGCTCTTATGTGGAGCGCGCGAAAGGCTAGACGCGCACGCTGGCTCGCACTTCCTTCGGAAATAGATCATCCGGCGTGAGTTGCTTTGCGGTAACGCCCTGCGCATGGGCGAAACGGCAGAATGCTTCCAGCGTTTTGCGATTTTCTTCCAGACCATAGGGAAATGGATTGCCTCCGAACTTTTCGCCCCACTCGCTGGCGATTGCAGCCGCCCATGGCACTGGAATACGTGACGCCGTCAGGTCCTGCATGCGCTCCAGGCTACGCTGCTTTGATTCATCGAACACCTTAAACATGTTCATTGCGACCCAAGGGTAACGCTCAAATACGGTCCGGCGCATCGCCATCACGTGCATGATTGGATAAATACCAGTCGCGCCGTAGTAGCGCATCTCCTCGGCGCGATAATTTGGATAGAGCCGCGCGATCTTGCCCGCGCCTTTATAGAAAGCATCCGGTACGCGCGCTGAAATTGCCGCGTCGACCTCACCTGAAAGCAACATTGACGAGATACTGGTATCGCGTCGCTGTTCATATTGAATTCCCGCTGGCAGTTTGAATTCCACCTTC
The DNA here is from genome assembly GCA_963810585.1 of uncultured Alphaproteobacteria bacterium. GTDB lineage: Bacteria > Pseudomonadota > Alphaproteobacteria > Rhizobiales > Xanthobacteraceae > Pseudolabrys. The sequence continues at coordinate 170,105 of CAWENV010000004.1, read as the reverse complement.
TCCTCGCGGCCAGCTTCGTTCATGCCGGCCTGGACCCAGTGGATCTTTCGTAAGTCGACGCCAGCGGTCTCGGCCAGAAATCCACGGGCATAGATGCCAGCTGTCTGCGCCCATTCGGGAATGCCGACACGCTTGCCCTCCAAATCCTTCGGAGTGACAATCCCGCGGTCGGCGCGCACATAAAAAGCAGAATGGCGAAACACCCTCGACGGAAAAACAGGAATTCCGACAAATGGCGAATTGCCTTGCGAGGCAAAGCCGATGAACTTTCCGAAGGACATCTCGGAGACGTCCCACTCCCTGTTTTTAATAAACCTGTAGAAAATCTCCTCGACAGGCAGCACGAAGGCGGTGAGCACGATCCCTTCCGGCCGCACCACGCCGTTCACCAGATCACGCACGTGGTCGTAATCGGTGGTGGCAAGCGTCAGATGCAGGCGGGCGGTGCCCCCATTTTCAATGATCTCGGGTTCGCGATCGGCACTTGAGGCTACGGTCAGATTTGCTTCACGAACCGTCATTTTTGGCAGACCTCCGGCATTTCCGAACGCCCCAGCGGGCGCGGCGGCGCACCCTATACCACGACACGACCCTTGTATGCCCTTGTTCTATGCCTTTAACTCGCGACTCGGAAATGTCACCGACCCTTTTGGCTGACGGGGCAGAACGAGAGAAGCCGAATTGAGACGTACCGTCCTTGTTGGCCTCGCATTATTCATCGCCAGTGCCGCGCCAGCGGAGGAGATGAAGATTCCGCATATCTCGGTCGCAAAAGTCGACTGGGATGCAGCGGCAACGAGCGTTTCTGAGCGGACATCGGGATCGCCTGCGGAGGCGTTCGCCAAACTCAACGCGGCAACTGAAATAGGCTTCCCCGGCGTCGCCACCAGCACGGTACCTATTCTCCTGCCGTTTGACGTTGAAGCCTTTCTCAAAGACCGCGCCGCCAATCCTGACCGAACGCCGGAAAAAACATTGGAGAACTTTGACCATTTTATGCGGTCAGCGTTTCGGGCAACGAAGTTTTTTGTAACCGGCCCTGCCGGCTATGATTTAGCGTTCGCACTAACGTTGGCCGACGTCAAAGAGCTGTCCGACATTCGCTATGCGGATCCGGTCTATGTTCTGTTTTCCGGTCTTGCCGCAACTTACGAACTCGAAGGACCCGCCCTCCCTGAAGGCGAACTGGTGAAAGCACTGCAAGGCGATTTCCCCGGCATCCGTCGTTATCTCCACAGAGTCTTATATTCGCTACGGTTTCGAGCGTTACGGTGTGACTTATGTTGCCGCGATCTACTGTCTCGACGCACGCCCGCGCGCGAAAGTCCTGACCTGCAAACAGGCGGATCGGGTCATGGATCGGTTCCTTCGCGCACTTATACTCGCGGGTGGCTCCCCTATCGCAGCACGGCCATCGCCCGAGACGGCGCCTTTAGACAGACCAAAGGATGCATCAAAGGACTTCACTTATTTTAGTCCCGGATTTCTGCTCCCAAACACCGGACTGAAGAGGGACATCGGCGGTCGTGCCGATTACACGGTCTATGCCCATCTCCGCTTTCCAATGAAGGAGCCACCCGCATTTGCCAACTCGCAGTCTTTCAATAATTGGGGGGATTGCGATTTTACCGGGCGTTCGGTTCGTAATCCGCACAAAAAAGATCAGCCGTATTCCTGCAATGTAAACGCGCGGCCACTCGTCTTCAACGAAGCGGCTCCGGGCAACTACTCATACCCATGGCGTGATAATTTCTGCGAGCATCGTAATTATTACGTTGGTCAATGTCCGGGCGGCGAGGGTCACCAGGGCCAGGACATTCGGCCGAGCTCTTGCACGCAGTTCAATGACGGCGCGGACCGTTGCCTGCCCTATCAGAACGAAGTGGTGGCCGTCCACGACGGAACCATTCTACGTGCGCGCAAACAGGAGGCCGTCTATCTCTTCATCAACACGCACGACACGCATGTGCGCGTTCGCTACATGCATATGAACCCTGGCCAACTCGACACCGACGGCATTGTCAGCGGAAAGCTCGTACGAAGCGGCGAAGTGATCGGCAAAGTCGGTAACTACAACAGCGGCGAACGAGGCACCACGTATCATTTGCATTTCGACATGCAGGTCCCGACCAAAGTCGGTTGGGTGTTCGTGAGCCCCTACATAACGCTGGTCTCGGCCTATGAGCGATTAATTGGCGCCCGCGGCATCGAAATCAAAGACGGCGATACTGTACCAGCGGTTGCCGGAGTTCCACCTGTGATTCAGCATCAAGCCGAGACGCCCACAGCCGCGCGGACCGCAGCGGTGGAGACGGTAGAGCCCGCTGCGGCGCATACGAAGCCGCAAAGGGCAAAGGAGAAGCCTCACAGGAGGCCACGTCACGTCCGTAGAAAGCGCAAGCACAGCGACGACTAGCGCGCGGATTGTGCCCGCGCTTCCTGTAGTTAGAATGCCGCCATGTCGCGAATCTACCACCGTGCCCCGTCCGTCACCAGTTTGACCCGCCGAGCTCTGATACGTGGCGCCGTTAGCACCACTGCATGCGTTGCTTTTGGAGCGCATTCGTTCGCTGTCCAGTCACCCGCATTCGCACAATGGGTCGCCGGCTTCCGCCCTCGCGCGCTCGCGCGTGGCATATCGGAACAAACGTTTGACCGCGTGATGGGCGCGGTGACTCCAGACACCAGCGTGTTTGCACAATACCAGGCGCAACCCGAGTTCACAGAGTTGATGTGGCAATACATCAACCGTCGCTGCTCGGGGTGGCGAGTGGCGACTGGCAAGATACGTGCAAAGGAAAATGCGGAGCTGCTTGCACGGGTGGAGAAAGATTACGGCGTCGACCGTTACATCTTGCTCGGGTTATGGGGGATGAAATCGTCGTTCGGCGACGTCGTCGCCAATCCAAAATACATGAAACAGGTGATTCCTGCGCTGGCGGCATTAGCATGGGGAGAACCACGCCGGCGCACCTATTGGGAATCCGAGTTGCTCAATGCGCTTACGATCGTCGACCGCGGCTGGGCGCAACCAGCAGACATGGTCGGCTCCTGGGCCGGCGCCATGGGTCACACCCAGTGGATGCCGGAGGTGTGGCTTCACATGGGGGTCGACTACGACCACGACGGCCGCACCTCGCCGTTCGGCAAGCCGGACAACTCGTTTGCCGGCACCGCACGCTATCTGCTCGAACGTGGGAAATACCGGCGGGGTGAAAGTTGGGGTTGCGAAGTGACGCTCGCCGCAAGCCATGCGCGGCTGGCCAACAATCGCACGATGCGCCCATATGCCAAGTGGGATGCGCTCGGCGTGCGGCGTGCGAATGGCGCCGCTTTCGCAAGGCCGAACGACCAGGCGAAACTCTGGCTACCGGTTGCCGGCGGGCCCGCCTTCCTGGTCGGACAGAATTTCCATGCGGTCCATTCCTACAACCCGTCGACGAGTTACACGCTCGCGCTATGCCATCTCGGCGACTTGATCCGTGGCGACCCACCATTCCGGCAGCAGTTTCCCGGCGGCGAACGCACGCCGACCCTGGACGAGATCAAGGAAATTCAACGCCGGTTGAATGAGCAGGGATTCAAGACGGATGGCATCGACGGCCGCACGGGCAGCGATACGATCAAGGCCATCCTCGCCTACCAGAAGAAAGTCGGTATGGACCCCGCAGACGGCTATGCCGGGCTGAAATTACTCGCCCGATTGCGTCAGGGCGCGTAATCCGGTTGGATGCCGCCCAATCCGCCCGCGGGGCGGAACATGGCAGGGTCAGTAAAGTGTCAAGCAATAGAAGTGACAGCGCAAAAGCCCGCCCAGCCAGCGGGGACATGTCCACGGTCGATCGCCCCGTTCCGGCCGGGGTCAATGCGGCCGGATTTGGCAGCGACGTGGTAGCGGATGCGCTGCGCGCAACCGACATCCCCTACATCGCACTTAATCCGGGTGCGAGTTATCGCGGCCTACATGACAGCTTGGTCAACTACCTCGGCAACGAGCGTCCGCAGATGCTGTTGTGTCTGCATGAGGAAAGCGCGGTTGCGATTGCACACGGGTACGCCAAGGTCACCGGCAAGGCGATGGCTGCAGCCGTACATTCAAATGTCGGACTGATGCATGCCACCATGGCGGTATTCAATGCCTGGTGCGATCGCATGCCGATGGTCATCCTCGGCGCAACTGGCCCCGTTGACGCGGTCAAACGGAGACCGTGGATTGATTGGATTCATACAGCGCGCGACCAGGGCGCATTGGTGCGCGGCTACACCAAGTGGGACGACCAACCAGCCTCCCCGATAGCCGCGCGCGAAGCAGTACTGCGTGCAAACTGGATTGCCAATACGGCGCCGCGCGGACCGACTTACGTCAATCTCGACGCCGAAATGCAAGAAAGCAAACTTGCAGAACCAGTTGCCCCAATTGATGCCAGGCGTTTTATGCCGGCGGCTGAAAGCGCCGCGCCTGTCGATGTAATAGCTAAGGCAGCGGAGTTGCTACTGGGCGCCAAGAATCCGGTCATACTTGCTGGCCGCACCTCGCGCGATGTCGACGCCTGGAAGGCCCGCGTCGCGCTCGCCGAACAGCTTAATGCTCGTGTCATCACCGATCTCAAGATTGGTGCGTCGTTCCCGACAGACCACCCGCTCCACGCTGGCGCCCCCGGAGGCACCGTTCTGGCAGCTGAAGCCGCCGACGCTATACGTGGTGCCGACGTCATCCTTAGCCTCGACTGGGTTGATGTCGCTGGAACATTCAAAGCCGTTGGCGGAAATGTCGCAGCCAAGATCATACAAATCTCCGTCGACCATCACCTCCACAACGGCTGGAGCATGGACTACCAGGGGCTGCCGCCGGTTGACGTGTTCGTCGCTTGCGAGCCCGACATAGCGGTGCAGGCATTGCGTGCGAAGCTCGGCGCCGGCCGTCCCCGCGTCGTTGCGTCTACGACGAAAGAATATCCCAAGCCGGCAGACGGCAAGCTGACGGTCGACCACTTGGCAGATTCGCTACGCCGCGCGGTGGGCGACCGTCAAACTTCTCTCACCCACGTATCGCTGTCATGGAATGGCGCGAGTTGGCATTTCCGCCATCCGCTCGACTATCTTGGTTCCGACGGTGGCGGTGGCGTTGGCGGCGGCCCCGGCATATCTGTTGGCGCAGCTCTCGCACTCAAAGGAAGTGGCCGACTTCCGATCGCGGTGTGCGGGGACGGCGATTTCTTGATGGGCGTGACTGCACTCTGGACCGCGGCGCACTACCGCATACCGCTCTTGATTGTGGTCGCCAACAATCGCTCCTTCTTCAATGACGAGCTACACCAGGAGCGTGTTGCCCGTATACGTAACCGGCCCATCGAAAATCGTTGGGTTGGCCAACGCATTTCCGAACCCGATATTGATCTCGCGGCGATAGCACGCGCCCAAGGCGCGCAGGGCTTCGGCCCGGTAACTGCGGCCACCGATCTGGCACCGATTTTTGAAAAAGCGATCGCTGCGGTCGACGCAGGTGGTGTCGCCGTGGTCGATGTGCGCGTCGAACCGGGTTACACAGCCGCCACCACCGCGGCCATGACACGCAAAAGCGAGTAGATCCGCGATGTCGCCCGCCACAACACCCAACGACGCCATACTCGTAGCCGACGATATCGTCGTCCGCTTCGAAACGGCGGAAGGTCCGATCACGGCGGTCGACAATGTCTCCTTTAATGTCAGGCCAGGAGAGTTCCTGTCGGTGATCGGCCCTTCAGGTTGCGGAAAATCGACTTTATTCAACGTGATCGGCGGGCTACTTGGCAATCATCAAGGCGTCGTCAGTGTCGCCGGTGAGACGATTTCAGGGCCGCATAAATCAATCGGCATGGTGTTTCAGGAGGAATCGACTTTTCCCTGGCGTACCGTCACAGACAACGTCGCCTTTCCGCTCGAACTCATCGGCATGCCGAAAGCAAAGCGGGCCGAACGAGCGCGGCATTTCATTAAACTCGTAGGCCTTGATGGCTTCGAGAACCGCTACCCCGGCGAACTATCTGGCGGCATGCGCCAACGCGTGTCGCTCGCACGTACGCTCGCGTCAGAACCGAAAATCCTTCTGATGGATGAGCCGTTCGCCGCGCTAGATGAGCAGACCCGACTTTTGCTGGGCGACAAGGTGCTGCAAATCCAGCAACAACTGAAGCAAACCACGCTGCTCATTACGCACAACATCACCGAGGCGGTTCAGATGTCTGACCGAATCCTGGTGATGACCTATCGACCCGGCAAGGTGAAACGCGTCGTCGATATTGATCTCCCACGACCGCGTACGTCAGAGATTGTCAGCAGCGAAGCTTTCGGCCGCTACGTCGCGCAAATCTGGAGCGACCTGCGCGAAGAGGCCAGCCGCGGCATGAAGGACGAAGAAACCCACGCAATGCATCCCGGGGGTGTCGCGCCGTGACGGCAGCGACAATCCGCACCAGGTCGCGCGACCTTGCTCCCGCAGCAGTAGGCGTAGGCACTTTCGTCGCGTTCTTGCTGCTGATGGAGATAATTATTCGGCTCGGCGTCATCAGCCGATTCATTGTCCCGCCGCCCTCGGAGATTATCGCCAGCTTCGGTCGCGTAATCGTTGAGGAGCACGTCCTTCATCGATTTTTGTTCACGGCTGCAGAGTGTTTGACCGCCGGCGTCATGCTCACGGTCGTCGGTGTTGCCTGCGGTGTGCTGATGCACCACTTCAAGCTTTTGCAGCAGGCTTGCGAGACCTGGGTTGCGGCGTTTGCCTCGGCACCCCTGGTGCTAACTTATCCGCTGTTCATGGTCATCTTTGGCCGCAACGCTTGGACCATCATCATGATGGGCTTCTTCTCTGCGCTGCCGCCGGTGATTTTGAAAACCATCGAGGGTATTTCCGGCACGCGTAAGGTTCTCGTCAATGTCGGACGCAGCTTCAATCTCTCCGCGACGCAACAATTCTGGAAAATCCTGTTTCCCGCTGCGCTCCCGACCATATTTGTGGGATTGCGCCTTGGGTTGATCTTTGCGCTGATCAATATCGTTGGCACCGAGTTTCTTATCAATTTCGGGGGACTAGGGCAGCTCATTAACGACCTCGCTGAACGCTATGATCTCGCCGGCACCTATGCGGCGATTTGCTTCGTAATCCTCGTGAGTGTGCTGTTCTTTATGGCGCTGGAAAAGGCAGAGCGATGGCTGAGACCGGTCGACTGAGGCAGGCGACGATTGCCGCTCCGGCAATAAGCCCGGTGACGTTGCTGCGCATCGCCATCATTCTGGGTGTATTGGCGTTGTGGGAATTCCTCGCTCATTCCGGCTGGCTCTATCGGGACGTGGTGCCCTCACTCTTGTCGATCGGGCGCGCGCTGGTCGCACTTCTTTCAGACCGCAACTATTATTTTAATCTCGGTGTTACGGCGGCGGAAATTGGTGCAGCGCTGCTAATCGGTGGTACCGCCGGTCTTGCGGTCGGCCTCTTGCTCGGCGGCAATCGCTTCCTGTCCAAGGCGTTTGAGCCCTATCTCTACTATCTCGGGCCGACGCCGAAAATCATCTTCTTCCCGGTAATGATCATGTGGTTCGGGGTCGGTCCTGAATCCAAGATCGCGCTCGGCACGTTGTCCTGCTTCTTTCCTGTCGCACTCAATGTGGCTGCCGGCATGCGGCAAATTGACAAGGTTCTAATTCGGGTAGGTAAGAGTTTCGGCGCTAGGACGTGGCAAATGGTGATGAAAATTTATCTTCCTGCCATGCGCCACCCGATCATCAATGGCATACGCCTTGGATTCGGTTTCGCGCTCATCGGCACATTGCTCGCCGAAACCAAACTCTCGAACAAGGGTATTGGATTTCTGATAATCCAGACCTACAGCATTTTCGACATGCCGGGTATGTATGCAATGCTGATTGTTCTTTTTGTCCTCGCGATCGGCGCCAACTCCCTCATTGGCAAGCTCGGTGGCCTAGACAGCATCAAACGCACCTAAGCGGTTTTAGAAGGCGACCGACCATGAAACATATTCGCACCATTGCTACCGCCGTCGCAGTCGCAGCTCTGTCTCAAGTCACACCCGCTTCGGCCGACGATCTCGTGAAAATGACCATTGGCCAGCGCGGCAACTGGGACACCTCAATCACCCATCTCGGTGAAAAGGCCGGCATCTTCAAAAAGCACGGCCTGCAACTTGATATGATCTACACCTCGGGCAGCGGCGAGACCCTGCAGCCGGTGATTTCCGGGAGCGTCGATTTCGGTCTCGCGGTCGGAACGCTCGGGGCCATGGCGGCCTATGCCAAAGGCGCCCCGGTACGCATCATTGGTGCACAGGCGACCGGCGCCGCCGACTATTGGTACGCCAAGAACCCGGCCATCAAGACACTCAAGGACACCAACGGCCACACTTTTGCTTTTTCAACCAACGGCTCCTCTACCAACAGCGTCGTGCGCGCCTTCATTGATGAATTCAAGCTCACGGCTATACCGCAGGCGACCGGCAATCCGAGTGCAACGCTGACGGCAGTGATGACCGATCAAGTCGATGTCGGCTGGGCCTCCCCGCCTTTCGGCCTCAAGGAAATGGACGAAGGCAAGATCCATCTCGTAGCGCGAGCGACCGACGCAACTTTGGTGCGTGGACAGACCATCCGCGTTTTGGTTGCCAATGCCGACGTACTCGCAAAACGCAAGGACGTCGTCGAACGATTTATGAAAGCCTATCGCGAGAGCATCGATTATATGTATTCGTCGGATCCCCAGGTGATCAAAGACTATGCCGAATTTGCCAAAGTCCCGGAACCGATGGCCAAACGTGTTCGCGACGAGTTTTTTCCCAAAAGCCTGGTCAATCCGGACCAAATCCATGGCCTCGATTCTCTGATACCGGAAGCGGTGAACCTGAAATTCATCCCGGCACCGCTCACGAAAGAACAAACCGCCGAACTGATCCAAATTTCACCGCGCAAATGAGACACAACAAACGGATTTGACATGACCACCGCAGTTTCACCGCAAGCCGCATCTTTTAAAGCCGTCGTGCTGCCCAAAAATCGCGGGGCCTACTACGGCGGCGCTTGGCACGAGCCAAAGGCTGGCCGCTATGCCGACACAATAAATCCTGGCACCGGCCAATCGCTTGGCAAGGTCGCCGATTCAGGTGCCGACGATATCGACGCTGCGGTGGCGTCGGCAAAAGTTGCGTTCAACGAATGGCGGCGTGTGCTGCCGCTCGAGCGCGCCAAGATTTTGCGGCGCATCGCAGAGATCCTGCGTCAGAATGCTAATGAACTTGCAATGATCGATGCCGCCGACTGCGGCAATCCAGTCAAGGAGATGGTCAGCGACGCCATGATTGCTGCGGCGCAGATGGAATTCTTCGCCGGCTTCGTCACCGAGATGAAGGGCGCCTCGATCCCGATGGGCCCGGACGTGGTCAACTTTTCCATCCGCGAGCCACTTGGCGTGGTCGGCCGCATCATTCCGTTTAATCACCCGTTTATGTTCTGTGCGGGCAAGTCCGCCGCTCCACTCGCTGCCGGCAATACGGTGGTCGTAAAGCCGCCGGAACAAGCTCCTCTCTCCTCGTTGCGGCTTGCCGAATTGATTGGTGGCCTTTTGCCGGCTGGCACATTCAATGTTGTGCCGGGTGGGCGCGAGGCGGGACAAAGATTGGCCAGCCATCCCGATGTCGCCATGATCGCACTTATCGGAAGTGTGCCAACTGGCCGAGCCGTGATGAAAGCCGCTTCTGATACCGTCAAGCGCACAATGCTGGAACTCGGCGGCAAGAATGCATTGATCGCCTACGGCGACGCCGACCCGGAAGAAGTCGCTGGCGCCGTGATTGGCGGAATGAATTTCACCTGGTGCGGCCAATCGTGCGGTTCGACGAGCCGCGCATTTATCCATGAGAAGATTTATGACGCGGTGATCGCGCGGATAAAGGAGAAGATCAAATATTACAAACCGGGAATCCCGACTGATCCTGCCACGACCATGGGCGCTATTGTCTCCAAACAGCAGTTCGACCGCGTGGTGAGCTTCATTGAATCCGCAAAGAGCGAGGGTGCTGAGCTCATCTCCGGGGGCGGGCCACCAGCCGACCCGGCACTCAAAAATGGATACTTTATTGAGCCGACCGTGTTCGCCGTAACGGAGAAGAACCGGATTGCGCGCGAAGAAATTTTTGGGCCTGTCCTTGGAGTCTTCAAGTGGCACGATGAAGCTAAAATGCTGGAGACCGTGAACGCGGTCGAATACGGCCTCACCGCATCAATCTGGACTAACGATCTCAATACCGCTCACCGCACCGCGTTGGCGGTTCAATCGGGCTACGTCTGGATCAACGAGGTGAGTAAGCATTTCCTCGGCGCGCCGTTCGGCGGATTCAAACAATCAGGTCTCGGGCGTGAAGAGTGCTTCGAGGAGATGCTCGCCTTCACCCAGGAAAAGAACATCCACCTGCGGCTGAAGCCGGCAAAGGTTTAGGAGCCCGGCGGATCGAAGCCTGCATGCGTCCACGCTGCCCGGTTTGCCGCTTCGACCATAAATGCAATGAACGCCGCGCCTGCGTCCGGGGCGGCACTCGTCGTAGTCACTGCCGCGCCGTAGATCGTTGTGAGCTGGATTGCAGCGGGAAGCGGTCCCACGACGGTTAAGCCATCCGTGTTAATGACCTCGCTCTTCGGATAAAAACCGATATCCGCTTCGCCACTCGCGACCAATTGCACGCCACCTTCGAGCGCCGGGCGGTGGATGATTTTGTTTTTCATCGCGTCAGCGATGCCCATCGTTTCGATCAACTTGCCCATATGTGTACCGCTTGGCGTGGCACCCGGCGTGGCGTGTACGATCGCACGGCTATTGAGAATTGTTTGTTTGACCTTATCCGGGGTCGACAGATCCGGTTTCTGCGCACCCGTACGCACAACCGCGTTAACGCTGACCAAGCCAAGTATGGCGCGGCCTTGCGCCTTCACCACATCCTTTTTTTGGTAGTCGTCCAGAATATTGGTCGGCATAACGAGCACGTCCGCCTTTTCGCCAGCCGCGACTTTATCGCGCAATGCCGACATCACCGCGAAGACGAATTCAACTTTGTTGGCTGACATTCGCTCGAACTGAGGCGTCAGCTGTAGGAAAATTTCCTTCGGCGCGCCGCCGCTCATAATACGAAGTGTGGCCATTGAATTACCTAAAGCTTGAATGTCTCGAGCGTCCCGGGATGAAACATCTCCTCAGCCGTCACCAGACGAGACGATAGACCTTGCGAATGATGATGGCGTAGGAAGGTGTCCAGCGTTTTGCGGTTTGTTGAAACGCCGTAGGACCAGAAGTCCTCACCCATCAACGCGCGGGCTTCGATCAGCCGTTCCTCGACGAACGGCAAGGTTACTTTGGTCGCCGAGGTATCGCTCAACTGCTCCAGAGCCGCCTTCTTTGCCTGCTCGAACGCCTTGAACACCGCCCCTGGCAGCCAGGGATGTTTCTCAGCCAACGTACGCCTCACGCCGACCAAATGCATGATCGGGAAGATTCCGGTGCGTTTGAAATAGTCCTTCGCCGCCGCAACGGGGTCTGGGAACAGCCAGCCGACGTGGGGCGTATTCTTCGGCAATGACGGCGGGCGTGGCGCGATGAAAGCATCAATCGCTCCTTCCGCCAGCAGCGCCGAGATCGATTTACCCTTGGGCGCATCCTCAAGCTTCACATCCGGCGGCAGCTTAATATTGATCTTCTCCGGTCGATCGGCATCTTCGATGCCGCCGCGCACCCATTGGATGTCGGAAGGCTTCACGTCGTGATCGTCCTGCAGAATGGCGCGCGCCCACACGTTCGCGGTCAATTGGTATTCGGGCACGCCAACTTTTTTTCCCTTGAGGTCGGCCGGCTTCTTGATGCGATCCGTACGCACATAAATAGAGGTATGACGGAAGGCGCGCGATACGAAGGCCGGCACGCCAACATAGGGGCAGTTGCCTTGTGCGGTCTTGACTGTGAAGCTCGACAACGACAATTCGCAGATGTCGAACTCGGCCTGCCGGAAAGCACGAAAAAAGATTTCCTCAGGCGAGAGCGTCATGCAGGCAGGCTTGACACCGTCGATCTGCACGGTGCCGTCGATCAACGCGCGCGTGCGGTCATAGGGGCCGACGGCAACGGAAAGATTGAGTTTGGCCATGAGAAATCCGGCTGGACGTCAAAATTGTCGGAATGTCATAAGCGAAATGACGCCGGGACGCTACTCCACCCCGCCCTGCTTTTGTGTTTTCTCATCTGGAGTAACATCGACAGATCGAGCGCGGCCAATGATTTTCACGGGTCCACGGCATTCCGCCATACACGGCTTTGGATTCCAGAAGGCCTTCTCGGTCTTCTCTCGGTCATCGTCATAGAAGCCGCCCTGGTTAGGCATCTTGACCTGTGACCACGTTTCTTTCGACAACACAAACTTGTCATCAACGATATCATTGAGATTGAGCACATAGGCGACGACTGCATAGAGCTCATCGTTTGAAAGCGACTGGGCATCGCCGAAGGGCATGGCGCGCCGGATATAGTCGAAAACGCTTCCGAGATAAGGGAAATACGAACCGACCGTTTTAACCGGATCGCTGGACGCAAGCGTGTTCTTACCCTGCGCAAGCTGAGGCCAGCGGCCGGCGCTTTCCCCGAACTCGCCGTGGCAAGCCGCACATTTGTCCATGTAGACCTTTTCGCCATCCTTCACGGAACCATGTCCCGGCGGCGCGCCCTGCCCATCTGGGCGGATATCGATATTCCAACCGGCAATCTGCTCCGGCGTGGCGATATGACCGATGCCGTAGTTACGTCCCGTGTCTTTCTTCGTCTGCGCTAACGTTGAGACAGTGAGCACAATCAGCAGCGCGGCGGAGAGCGTGACCCTAACCGACCTCGACATTCTCAACCTCTCCGTCTGCCTTGAGGGCCCAGGTCTGAATGCCATTGTTGTGATAGATCGAATTGACACCGCGGATTCTGCGCAACGCGTCCTTGCTCGGCTGCACATACCCCGTGTCGTCCATAGCGCGCGATTGCAACAAGAGCTCTTCGCCGTTCCAATCAAACTCGTAGTAAAACCGTATGCAGGCTTTGTCGAACACAGGGCCATCGATGCGCGCGATCCGCCAGTTGCGCCCACCATCGAGGGAGATATCAACTCGCGTCACCTTGCCGCGACCCGACCATGCGAGCCCTGAAATCACGTTGTAGCCCTTATGCTTGACCGGGCTCTGCGGCGACGGCGAGGTAATGACCGACTTGGCGTCCATCACGAAAGTAAATTGGCGGGCCTTGCCGTTTTCGAGCAGGTCAGTGTATTTCGACGTTTCTTCGCGGGTGAACCATGGCTGGTCGCCGACCTTGATGCGGCGCAGCCACTTCACCCAGACATTGCCCTCCCAACCTGGAACCACGAGGCGGGCCGGATATCCTTGTTCCGGGCGCAGCATTTCGCCGTTCATACGATAGGCGACGATGCAATCGTCCAACGCCTTACTGAGTGGAATTGAGCGGTTCATCGCAGCGGCGTCGCCGCCTTCCGCCATTATCCATTTCGCGTTTGGCTTGACGCCGGCTTGCTCCAGCAGCACCCTCAACGATACGCCCGTGTATTGCACACAGTGCACCATGCCGTGTGTGTACTGGCAGCCATTAAGCTGGCTGCCGCGCCACTCCATGCCGGAATTCGCGGCGCATTCGAGAAAATATATTTTGTTGACGCGCGGCAAACGCTTGAGTTCGTCGAGCGTGAAAATTAACGGCTTATCGACAAGGCCGTGCAGCATGAGCCGGTAGTCATTCGGATCGATCTCAGCAATGCCGCCATGATGGCGCTCAAAGCACAGCCCATTCGGCGTGATGATTTCGTCGAGCTGGTGAAGCGGCGTGAAGCTTACAGATGATTCTGGCGTCGCCGTGAGCCATGACACGGTACGACGGATTACGTTTTTTTCGAATTTGGATGGATTGCCATAAGCGCGCGAGCCGACGCCTTCGCCCAACTGACGCGTCCAGTCTGCAATATTTGGTGGAAGATTCTTGGCGTTGTCAGCATGCGCTCTGGTCGCGCTAACCGCGCCTATTCCGGCAGCGCCGGCAAGAAAACCACGGCGCGTGGCACGTCCTGTGATTGTCGGGTCTGACATGTGCGGCTCTCCCGGCAGATTGCCGTGCTAACACGCATATCACATTCTATTTTATGAATGTAATGGGAACTGCCGCTAAATCCCAGATATTTTCACACTGGTATTTGGCGATACGCGTATCGTTTTTTCCGCCGCGACATAGCGCTCAACGAGGTCCCAAACTGGGGGGCCTTCGGTTCCTTCATTCACGCTCGCCCAGCCGGCGACCATGTATTCCCTTTTTGGTTCGATCGGTTTTCCCGATTTCAGGTGCGTCATTGCAGAAATACGTTGCCCGATCGGCTTCGAGACATCGATCGCATAGCCGAGTCCACCGCAACGGACCATATCGCCGCCCTGCTGGTAGTACGGGTCGGGGTTGAACAAATTGTCGGCCACGTCCTCGAGCACATCCTTCAACCGCTCACCGCTCATCGGAATGCGATAGACCTGTGGGTAGGTAATTGCAGTAGCGTTGTGGATATCCTCGACCGAAATCGGCTGGCCCGGGAGCAGGCTGGTTCCCCATCGAAATCCGGGTGACAGCGCAATTTCGGCGTCGCGCTCTTTGAGCAAAGCGGCACAGATCAAATCGTCAAAGGTGCCGTTAAAGTTGCCCCGCCGGTAAAGCAGCGAGTCGGTGTGACCCACCTCACGCGAAAGCTCTGCCGCATAAGGCGACCTGGCTTTCGAAATCGCAATGCTCATTTCCGCGTCCGGCTTAATCACGTCGGCAAACAACGGGATCAGCTTGTATCGAAAATGCTTTATCGCGCCGTTTTTAACATCGATATCCAAACGTGAAACAAATTTTCCGTGGCTGCCGGAAGCGACCAGCAATGTGTCGCCGACCTTGATCGCCTCAGGCAAGGCGTCGTGAGTATGGCTTGTCAGGATGATGTCGATGCCTGAAACACGCGTGGCAAGTTTTCGGTCAACATCAAAGCCGTTGTGCGAGAGGAGCACGACAAGCTGCGCGCCGCCCTTCCGCGCTTTGTCTACATTGGCGCGTACGTCCTCCTCTCGGATGCCAAACGACCATTTCGGCATCATCCAGCGGGGATTGGCGACAGGCGTATAAGGAAAGGCTTGCCCTAGTACCGCGATCTTCACCCCGCCTTTCTCAAATATTTTCATCGGTTCGAACGCTGGCTCGTTCCATTCAGTGTCCCGAATATTCAGCGCCAGAAACGGAAAGCCGAGTTTCCCGATCAGCTCCTTTATCCGCGATTCGCCGTAGGTAAATTCCCAGTGGCCGGTCATGGCGTCAGGCTTCAGAAGTGCCATGCAGTCAACCATGTCCTGACCCTTGCTGCGGTTCGAACCAAGCGAGCCCTGCCACGTGTCGCCGCCATCGAGGAACAGAACTTTGTCGTTGCCGCGCTCGGCGCGCACTCGCTTGACTACCGCCGCTATCCGGTCGAGGCCGCCAATGCGCCCGTAGGATTTCGCCAGCGCTGCGAACTCTTGGTCGGTCAATGCGTAGGCCGCAGCCGACTTCTCGGGAATGCCGAAGCGCTTGAGAAAATCCTTGCCGGTAAGATGAGGCGGTTGGCCTTTTGCCGCGCCGACACCGAGATTGACCGAAGGCTCCCTGAAATAGACTGGCATGAGCTGGCCGTGAATATCGGCCACATGCAATAGTGTGACGCTACCAAGCGCATCGAACTTTAACAGCTCGTTTTCGGTCAGACGCTGCTGTGCCAGCGCACGCGTGACATCGTCAGCACCTGCGAGCAGCGCAGCGCTGGCTGCGCCGACCTGAAGGATCTCACGGCGGGTGATCATCGCTTTCTGGCATCCAATAACCGGCACATCCGGCGAGTGGCCGGGCGCGACCGGCCACAACCAATTTCAATGCCTGATACCCGGCACGCTCAATTTAAGGCCATTGTTCATAGAGGCCAGGTAAAATTCCAAATCGCCATATTCCTTGGCGTCGGGCGGCAACTCGTCTGCACGGATATTGACCTGACACCACTGGAAGCGCTGACGGATATCCCAAATCGTTAAAAGGCTTGTACGCCATGTCGGGAAGTGATCGTACTGCCCCTTTGGCTCGCCCAACCACTGGCCGCGAACCCAGTGGTTCGCGGATTTACCGTGGCAATCCGTACAGGCAAAATTGAGTTCGCCAATCTTCCGGCTGGCAAGTTCCTTGCCCCGTTCGATGGCTGCCATCGCCGGCGCACTCGACGTATCGATATTGATTGGTTCGCCATTCGCCAGGTTGTGCAAATAAACCGACATGGCGCGATTTTCATCGGTCTCCATCAGCCAATCGGCGCCGGTTGTTGCCTTGGCATGTCGGGTGACAAATTCTTCAACCCCGAGAACCTTGTTTAATCGTGGCTCCCATTTTGGCATCGTCGACGCCCACGCCTTAAACGAGCCCTGCGGATCGCTGTGGCAGCTATCGCAAGATTTGCCAGCGCCACCAGATCGCTTCCAGAGCCCCTGCCCTTTGTCGACAGCCCACATGCCGGGGTTTTCAATTGGGTCGAGGTTATCGCGCTTTTCCACAGGCGCTGGACGTTTGTCGGGATTGTCGAGTTCTGTCTTGAACACGGCGGGCTTCTTCAGCGTCTTCAGGAATGCGACCATGTCGTTGATCTCTTGGTCGCTGAACACGCCATGGCCGCCCCAAGGCGGCATCACTGTCTCCGGATTATAAACGCGACCATCGTAGATGTAGTTGAAGAGGTACTCATCCTCACGACTTGCATTGCCGATCTCCGATAGATCGGGGCCGACATTGCCCGGTAGATCTGCGTTACCGGCCTGGCCCATCACATGGCACGCGAGACATGAACCGCCGCGATTTCGGTCAGCGACGAGTTTAGCTCCATTGGCGGCATCACCGGCAATTGGACCAGCGAGTTTGCGCGGCGCCTTTGGTGCCGCCGGCGACGATACTTGCCCTAGTGTGCTCCACTTCGACTCGTCGCGTGCTGGCCAACTTGAATAGCGTTTCCAGGGCCGCGCCGAGGCATCCCCCTGAGTCTCCAGTGGTGCGTCTTTCTTCGGCGTCTGCGCTTCGACACCCGATCCGCCGGCAATAAGCAATGCGCCCGCCACAAACAGCACAACGGCCGCACCGCCGGATAGAACCCCTCCACGCATCATCGAACCCTCCCGAACGAATTTTTATTATTGGCTGCGCCACGCTTTGCGAAGCGGGTCGTCAGCTCACGGTTATCTTTTCTTCCGCCGTGGTGACAGTGCCGTCGTCGTCGGTCCAAGAAAATTTAAACGTACCGCTCTCGTCTACCTTGGCATAAAACTGCAAATAGGGATTAGCAGCAATCGCCGGCTCAAGATTGGCCGTAAACACGGGTTTGCCGTTAAACTCGCAAGCGAACTTGTTGATGATCTTGCGCGGGATTGCGTTGCCATCCTTATCCTTGCGCTGTCCCGACTCCATTACATGCGGCAACAATGTCTTGATTTCGATCACCTCGCCCTTTTTGGCTTCTTTAGGAATTTTGAGCCGCGGCTTTTCCGCCATGATTGTCTCCTCGATCGTTCCTGTTGCCGGGTCAGCCGCCGCAGCCGCCGATAGTTACCTTGACCAGCTTCTGGTTGGTGAAGAATTCACCTTTGCTGGTTTTTGCGACTGCAATGATATTCTGGGTTGTGGCGAGACGAATGCGGGTAGAAGCCTCCGCCTTTCCTGACAACGATGAAAGCTGGAACGTCGCTACTCCCGGATTAGGATTGCCTTCAGCGACGACGAGAATTTCGCTGACGTAATTGTCGGCGATCATCGGCGCATCAACCGAAATCGACAACGGCACAGTGTTGCCGTTTTCTGCTATTTCCGGGAGTTCGATCGACACCTTGCCTTTTTCAGGCGTTTTTCCGCCTGTAAATTTGGCAATTTGATCGGCCGCTTCCTTTGCCGCGGCCGAGGCGCGATCATCCCAGCCGATGAATGTGAGCGTCGCGCCCACGGCACCGAACGCCAAGGCATCGCGACGAGATAGTTGGGGCATCAAGAGTTCCTCCCGGATCGTCTTTTTGAAGCCGGACTAAGCCGGCGCCCGCCAGACCATAGCGGCGGTCTGCTGCTTGTTCAAATCATATTCAAAAGAAAGAATGTTCGTCCGGGCGGCGGACCTAAACATTTTCAGCTTGGCAGCGATTTCACATAGTCGCGAAAACTTTTGCTCTCATAGGCTTTTTCGCGCACGTAGCGGAACATGGAGAGAAAATCCTCTGGCAGCAGGTAGCCAGGAGAACGCGCCACCTCGCGTTTGTCCGGTGGCAAGCTCTTGAGCACTGCAGCATTTTCTCCAAAGAATTGGAACGTGGGTGTAAACCGTATGCCGTATTTGGCACCCAATTGTTTTTCGGAGAGTTCGGCTCCATCAAAATCGGTGACTTTTCGTGACCCGATAATGTTGAGCTGGAGTACTTCGAAATTTGTCTTCACGTAATCAGCTATCCGGGCCTGCGCGAAGTTGACGAAATGCGTCTCCTTGCAATATGGGCAGCCTTTAAGTTCCCACATCACAACAAAGCGTTTGCCCTCTTTGCGAGCGCCCTCAAGGTCGTCAGGAAGGTCGAGAAAGCTCTCCAGAAACCAGGGCTGCTTATAGAGCCCGTCATCTGTCAAAATCGGCTGGTCGGCACGAGCACGCGACGCCCCTAGCGCAATAAAAGACGAAGCGCCTACAAGCAGATTTCGCCGTCCAATCATGATCAGTTCTCATAAACCACGCCACCAGGTAGGCCTCGTCGGCCTCCGAAGCGCCGCATATATTTACACGTATATAGATTCACGCGTCAAAATGCGGTGAACCTCAATGCTGCCCTGGATTGCTCGTGTTGCATGCCTCATCTTTGCTCTGTTGGGCGCCAATTTGGCGGCCATTGCCGACGATCTTGCCGATTTCAACGCGGCGGTCGAAGGAGTCAGCGCTCACAACCGGGTCGCCATCGGTTATTTACGTACCGGCAACACCGACCTCGCCTCGTTGGAGATAGACCGGCTACGTGACGCATGGACCAGATTTACTGAACGCTTTGCCGGCAAGCGGCCCGATGCTTTCACCGACAATGCTTTTTACGGCAAACTGTTCACAAGCGTGAGCGCTCGGCTCGTTGGTGCCGACATCATGCTCAAGACAGGTCGTCTTGATGCCGCGCGTAACGGCCTCGATGCCATCCGTGGCGACCTCTACGACTTACGGAAGGCGAGCGGCGTAGTTGTGCTGGCTGATTGCGTGCGCGATGCCAACACCATCATGGACGCCCTCATGGCCTACAATGACCGCGCGCTTGATTGGGACAATTCCGAAACCCCCTCGGGCCTTGCCAACACGGCTTCGAGCTACAGTGCCAAGCTAGGCCGTTGTGACACCGTCGCGGGCGATGCGGTGCGGACGGCACCGGAGTTTCGTCGGCTGGTCGACGGCGCCAAAGCCAGCCTGATGCTGATACCAAAAGCGATCGATGCCCGCGATACCGATCTCGTTCACCGTGTGCTGATCGAATTACGCTCATTCGATAATTTGCTGGCATTCCGGTACGGCTGAGCGGGCCGTTGACCAGCTAAGTGGTCGGCGACGGCCACCCTACGGCAGCGCCCATTATTTTGTGATATACACCTCCGACGATTCAAAACTCTCCATCGTCGGCCGTTTGTGCGAGAACTAAAGTGGTCTGCATGTCGCGAATACGGAAATTTTGTTCTCGCAGCGCGCTCATTGCTGCAATGTTTGTCTCCACAATTATAAATGTAAATGCACATGCGGCGGAACTCGTTATGTTCGAACAGGCTGGCTGTATCTGGTGCGAAACCTTCGACCGCGAAATTGCGCCGATTTACCCTAAAACGACGGAAGGCAAGCGGGCACCGCTGCGGCGCGTGAATATTGACAATCCTTTGCCGCCCGATCTGAATTTCATCGAAATAGAACGACTCGCACCACTCTTTGTTCTCGTTGAAAGTGGGCAAGAAATCGGGCGCATTCGCGGTTACCCCGGCGAAGAGCACTTTTGGGGACTACTCGACGTACTGATCAAGAAGCTGGGCAGTGCCGGAACGGGTGGAGAACGTATGTGACTACATGAAAAGTCGTTGCGCGCGGCCGGTTGATCGTCTGTATTCGGGCATCTCTTAAACGAGATTGTTGGTGCACGTATGGAATTGCAACATTTAGATAGCCGCACTCGTTCGAACGAACTCGACCGGATGGTCGAAAATGCCAAGCGTGCGAGCAATTTTCTGAAAGCACTGGCACACGAAAGCCGGCTTATGATTCTCTGTATTCTCGCCGAGGGCGAAAAATCAGTGAGTGAACTGGAAAACTTGCTAAGCTTGCGGCAACCCACGGTATCGCAACAGCTCGCTCGTCTTCGCGCCGACGGACTCGTGTCTACGCGGCGCGACGGCAAAGCAATTTACTACAAGCTCGCAAGCGATGAGGCGCGCGTCGTTATAGGCGCAATTTACGACGTGTTCTGCCGAAAATCGCGCAAACGTTAAAGCTTCGCCATCCTCATTGCGTTGTCGACGAAGGAAAAAGTTCGTCCGTTCTGCCGGTAATCCAATAGGCGAATAGTCCGGCCCACTCGTAGGTTGCCGCATCGAGCTGGGCCAAGCCCGCGGAGAATGTTCCCGGCAACGTCATGTCGACATTCTTATTCGTACGCCAACCGACTGGAAAGGCTTCAATTGGAAATCCGACTCTGCGAAAACAACCGACCGCGCGCGGCATGTGTCGCGCCGAAGTGACAAGCAGCCAACGTTCTGTTGGTTTCGGCTTAACCAATTCCTTTGTGAATGTCGCATTTTCTGCAGTATTGCGCGAACGTGATTCCAAAAGCACGCGATTGCGCGGTACACCGAGACTGTCGAGCAGCGGGTAGACGAAATCGGTTTCCGGTGCATGGTTGCCGAACAAGCTTGCATCACCGCCGGAATACACGATGCGTGCATTCGGATAGGTGCGCGACAGCTTCGCCATAGCAATAATACGGCCGACGTCGCCACCGATCATCGGTTCACCGGAATCGCGCGAATGGTTTGGCGTGATGGCGCCCCCCAGCACCACAACTCCATCCGGCGGACCGCGCCCGGAATCCCACGGCGGAAAGCGACTCTCGAGCGCATGGATAAGCAAGCTTCCGATTGGCAGGAAACCCACAAGCGCAAGCAGAATAAGGCTCGACACCACCATGCAGATCCCGGCGCGCTTGCGGCGCATTGCCATCAGGATAAGCCCAGCAAGTCCGAGAGCGATGAGAAGATTTGATGGTAAAAGAAAAAAGGCGACGCTCTTCGAAAGGATGAAGAACATCAGCGTTTCTTCTTCCAGTCCTCGTAACGCTTTTTGTTTTCTTCGTTGGGCGGATACAGGCCGGGCAGCTTTGCCCCCTTCTCCACCTCCTGCACCAGCCAGCTTTCCAGAAGCTCGTGCTCCGCACCTTCATTGGCAACGAAATCGACCAAATCCTTTGGAATTACGACTGCACCGTCATCATCGGCAACAATAATGTCGTCGGGGAATATTGCGCAGTCGCCGCAACCGATCGGTTCGTTCCAGCCCACGAAGGTCAACTGATTTACGGAAGCCGGTGCGGCAACGCCCGCACACCAGACCGGCAGACCGGTTGCTAATACGCCATGTTTGTCGCGCATTACACCATCGGTGATAAGCGCAGTGACGCCGCGCTTGACCATGCGCATGCACAAGATGTCGCCAAATATGCCCGCCCCCGTTACGCCCATCGCATCGGCGACCACCACGCAATTCTCTGGCATGGCCTCGATGGCCCCGCGGGTGGAAATGGGCTTCGACCAGCTCTCTGGGGTAGCGAGATCCTCACGCACGGGGACAAAACGCAGGGTAAAGGCCGGACCCACCGCCCGTTTACCGGAGAAGCCGAAGGGCATGGCGCCCGCCATCCAGGAGCGGCGAATGCCCTTCTTTAACAACATCGTTGTGATGGTGCCGGTGGTGACGTTTCGCAATATCTCGATAGGTGAACCCATATCCGCCTCACACAGCTTTCAGGCCAAGTCGCTCGTCGCGGCGGCGTAAATAAGACACGAAGGGAACGGCGACCAGCACCATCCAGAGTTTACCGACGACCTGCCCCAGTAAGAACTCCAGCGAACCAAAGGCAAGCGATAGGAAAACGACCGAGTCGACTATCAGCCCGACAATGCCGGAGGCAAGGACGGCAACAACCAACCGGCGGCGGGCGAGCGGCGTATAGACAGCGAAATCCGCGAATTCCGACAGCAGAAACGCCGTCGCAGAAGCCAATACGAGCGACGGTGGCGCAAGACCCGCCGAGATTGCGGCACCGATGGCAATTGCGCCAATGCCGAACACGAGACCGAGCCGGCGTTGCACCAAATCGCGCAACACAAGCGCCGCGCCGATCATCAGCACGCCAGAGGGCGCCACAATGCCGGGCGCTACTGGAACCAGACAGGGTCCGTTGGGGACACACATGGTTCCGACGTGACTAATCATCCAGTTGGCAGCCGGAATGGTGAGGCAGAATAGAACGAAAAAAATGCCGCCTTCGACGCTTCTGCGTTTGTCGTTGCTAATCATGACTTCCTTCGTTTCACGAATTTCGCGAAGCCCTTCGCTCGCAAATCACAAGCAGGACAGGTGCCGCACCCGTAACCCCAGTTGTGGCGTTTCGTACGATCGCCCAGATAACAGCTATGGCTGTCCTCGATAACAAGATCAAGAAACGCCTCACCGCCAATCTGCTCCGCCATAGCAAATGTATCAGCCTTGTCGACCCACATAAGCGGGGTATGGATGGTAACGCGTTTGTCGAGCCCGAGGCTCAACGCGACCTGCATGGCTTTAACGGTATCATCGCGGCAATCCGGGTAGCCCGAATAGTCCGTCTCGCACATGCCGGCAACAAGATGACGCGCACCGCGCCGGTAGGCCAACGCCCCCGCAAAGCAGAAAAAAATCAGGTTGCGGCCCGGCACAAAGGTGGTTGGCAAGCCGCTATCGGCAATCTCGATCGCGGTATCACGGGTAAGTGCGCTATCCGAGATCGCAGCGAGCGCTTCAAGCCTGACCAGATGATCATCGTGCAGACGCCTTTTCCAATCTGCATTCAACGTGGCCATATTTTCACGCAGGCGCGCACGAACGCTGAGTTCAATTGCATGGCGTTGGCCGTAATCGAAGCCAAGCGTCTCAACGCGCGCAAAACGTTCCAGTGCCCAGGCAAGACAAACGGTCGAGTCCTGTCCGCCCGAGAACAGAACAAGTGCTGTATCGGCACTAAACGTCACGAAGCCCTCTTGATCTCAATCCCACTTTGGCGACCAGGTCCAGTCGACGATGCGGCCGCCGCGACCGCCAAGACCGGCAATTTCGCGCATCTCTGCATCGCTTAATTCAAAATCGAACAGCTTGATATTTTCTTCGAGTTGCTCGACCTTGCTTGTCCGTGGAATCACGATGATGCCTTGTTGGACCAACCAGCGCAGACAAACCTGCGCCGCTGTTTTTCCATGGGTCTTGCCAATCTTTTCTAACAATTTGTCGCCTTTCGCGCCGCCGCGCGCGATCGGGCTATAAGCCACAACCGCCATGCCATGCTTGCAGCAGGCTGCAATTACCTTGTCCTGATTCAAAAACGGGTGGCACTCGACCTGGTTGCAGATCAGCGGTTCGCTCGAAATCTTGCTGGCCTCATCCAGTAGCGCCACGGTGAAGTTCGAGACCCCAATTTGCCGTGTATATCCGTCACGTTTCATCTGCGCCATAGCACCGAGCGTCTCGGCGAGCGGAACACGCCGATTTGGCCAGTGGATCAGAAGGAGATCGATCACATCAAGCTTGAGCCGAGCCAGAACTCTCTTTAACCGAACGTTCGAGGTCGCGCGGCGCCAACAACGTCGGTTGCACTTTTGTGGTGACCATAATTTCCGAGCGAATTCCAGATGCACGCACGCCCTCCCCAACCTCGCCCTCGTTGTCGTACATCTGTGCGGTGTCGATATGTCGATAGCCAATGCGGATCGCTTGCTCGACCAGCCGGGCGCAATCGCGCCCGCGCAACGCCCAGGTGCCGAGGCCGACGGTCGGAATGCGGAAGCCTTTTGCCTCGACCACGCTCATCTTAACCCGCAGCCTGTCATTTTCTTTCAGCGACGTCGTTTGCGAAACCGAGCAGGTACAGTGCCTGACGCCCTGTTGTACGGCTCGTGCACGCGGCAATCATTGGGTTTGCCATGGTTCCCTGAAAATAGTCGTAAAGAAATCCACAGGTCTTGTCGCGCGACGCGATCCAGGCGCGCTGCATTTCGCGCAATTTGAGAACTTGGTCGCTTTCGAGTGCGTCGCGCAAACGACGGAAACTATCATTGAGGATGTCATCCCACACTGCCTGCTCGCGGGCGTAACAGGCCATGATTTCCGACGGTGGCATTGAGCCCTCATCCTTGACGCACGGCTCAGACACGACTCCAATACAATTTTCCCAAGCCCAACTTCGTGCCGTCTTTGCCTTGATACATTTTTGTATCACGGCTGCGGCGCGCGCATTCGGCTTGTCGGCTTGCGCGAACGCCGGTGGCGTCATCATCAGCGCCACTGACGCAAGTGTGACCGCGACGCGGATCAAGGGGTGTCCCATTTCGGCGCGTGGGGCGGGTTCACGACGCGCATATTGGTCGCGTTTAATTTTTTTAACTCCGCCATCTCAGCGTCCGACAACTTAAAATCGAACACGTCAAGATTCTGCTTCAAATGCTCAGGCGTCGCTGTGCGCGGAATAGAGCAGACACCCATTTGTACCAGATAGCGCAACGAGACCTGTGCCGCGCTCTTGCCGTGCGATTTTCCGATCCGCTCAAGCGCGTCGGCGCCGGGAACCTTACCACGCGCGATCGGACAGTAAGCGACGACTGCCATGCCGTGTTTTTTGCAGGCGGCCAGCACTTTGTCCTGGTTGATGAACGGATGCATCTCGATCTGATTGCAAACCAGCGGCTCCGACGTCACGGCCCAAGCCTCATCCAGCATTGCGGTGGTGAAATTGGCGACGCCAATATGTTTGGCTTTGCCTTCTTTTTTCGCTTTGCAGAGCGCCCCAACTGAGAGTTTGAGCGGAACGTCGGGGTTGTTCCAGTGGATCAGCAATAAATCGACGAATGGCAACTGGAGATTGGCGAGACTCTGGTCAAGTACTTTGGCGAATGCATCTGGCATCAGGTCGCCTTGGCGCACTTTGGTACAGATAAACACGCTGTCACGCTTGGTACCCGACTGCCGCAGTCCTTCACCGTTCTCCTTTTCGTTGCCATAAAAGGCGGCAGTATCGAGATGACGGTAACCAACCTGCAACGCTGTTTTGACCGCCTGCACGCAAACGTCGTCTTTCAACGTCATGGTCCCCAGCCCGATGGTCGGAATGCGGGCGCCATGAGCTTCAACTACTTGCATTACAATCTCCTTGGAACGGTCGGCGGCGGGTGCAAAGAATGCCCGCTCCCGACCGCGCTGCCAACCCGGGTTCCATGCTGCCTGGGCCGCTATCGAGATTGCGACAAAAAACCCAAGTAAATTTGTCGCCAGTACAAACCGCGACAATACTTTGTCCCGCAAGCTTTTCGACACGCTTCTTACATTGGAATAATTCGAGACTACAAAAAACCTATTGCATCAATCGCTTTTAATGCTTTTGTGAGACCCATTCTCTATCGTGAGGACATTATGCGCGCTTTTCTTTTCGCTTCAGGCGTTGTCGGATTGCTGGCCTTGGGCGGTGCGACAGCTCGGGCCGATGACTATGTGCTGACGATAAAAGATCACCGGTTCACCCCGGCTGAAATTAAAGTGCCAGCTAACCAGCGAGTGGCGATCACCCTCATCAATCAAGATGCCACACCGGAAGAATTCGACAGCAGTGCATTGAAGGTAGAGAAAGTGATCGCCGGGAATTCGAAAGGCATTGTACGCATTGGTCCGCTCAAACCCGGTCGCTATCCCTTCATTGGCGAATACAATGAAGCCACCGCCAAAGGTGTGGTGGTCGCAGAATAAATCATGCTCGGTGCACTGATCATCGTCTTTCGTGAAGTAATCGAGGCCGGTTTGATCGTCGGCATCGTGATGGCAGCAACGCGCGGCGTGAATGGCCGTGGCTACTGGATTACGATCGGAATCGCTGGCGGCGTACTCGGTGCCAGTATTGTCGCGATATTTGCCGGCGTCATATCGGAGGCGTTTCAGGGCTCCGGCCAAGAATTATTCAATGCCAGCGTGCTCGGCGTCGCCGTGATTATGCTGATGTGGCACAACGCCTGGATGGCGCGGCATGGTCGCGAAATCGCCGCCGAGATGCGCCGGGTGGGCACTGCAGTCAGTGAAGGCGCCAAACCCTTAACTGCCCTGGCCATCGTGGTTGGCCTTGCTGTACTGCGCGAAGGCTCTGAAGTTGTGCTCTTCCTCTATGGAATATTTGCATCAGGGACGACGGGCTCATCGTTGCTGGTCGGCGGTGTACTAGGCATCGCCGCCGGCGCGGCATTTACCGCCCTCACCTATTTCGGATTGCTTGCGATACCAAACCGCTACATTTTCTCGGTGACGAGCTGGCTAATCGCCCTGCTCGCAGCCGGCATGGCGGCGCAATCCGTACAATTTCTGAACAATGCCGGCTTGGTGGTCGCGCTCGATCGCACCGTCTGGGATACGTCGTGGGCGTTGTCGGAAGGAAGCATCTTCGGCCGTTTGCTGCACGCATTGATCGGCTATACCGAACGGCCGACGGAAATGCAGCTTATGGTCTATATTGCAACCTTATTTGTGATGTTCCTGTTGATGAGGATCGCGCGCACTTCGCAGCGCCAACGCATCCCGGTCGCTGCTGAATAGTGAACCAACACGATCTGCCGCCGTAACTACGTGTCAGCGCCGCCGTCCACCCAATGTAGCGAACGCTAGGTCCGGCGCCTTATCGATCAACTTGAGCAAAGCGCGTGCGGGCCCTCGCGGGTGACGCTTGCCTTGTTCCCAATTCCGTACAGTTTCGATCGGCACTTCGATTTTTTGTGCAAACGCTGCCTGTGTCAGCCCGCAGCGCGCGCGCACGTGCCGAACAAATTGCGCCGGATCGCTGTGATCGACGGTATTTTCGCTGCCGTCGGGCATAATCTCGACAATCCGACCGTCAGCCTTGAGCCGCACCCGCATCATGGCCTTAGTTCCCATCACTGGTGGTGTCGGCCAATGCACTAGCTGATTCGCGGGCGATAAAAGTTAATGCGGACGCCTTAGCGCGTCTTCTCGAATATCTCCCGGCCGATAAGCATGCGGCGAATTTCGCTGGTGCCCGCCCCGATTTCATAGAGCTTCGCGTCGCGCAATAGACGGCCAGTCGGGAAATCATTGATGTAGCCGTTCCCGCCCAGGCACTGGATCGCCTCCAAAGCCATCCAGGTTGCGCGTTCGGCTGCATAGAGGATCGCGCCGGCGGCGTCTTCGCGGGTGGTTCGGCCTTCGTCGCAAGCTTTCGCTACGGTGTAAACGTAGGACTTCGCCGCATTCATGGTCACATACATGTCGGCGAGCTTGGCTTGCACCAACTGAAAACGCCCGATCGCCTGGCCGAATTGCTGGCGCTCGTGCACATAGGGGATCACCACATCCATACAGGCCTGCATAATGCCCAAAGGGCCTGCAGCGAGCACCACGCGCTCGTAGTCGAGACCCGACATCAGGACGTTGACGCCGTTACCAACCGCCCCGAGCACGTTCTCTTCCGGCACCTCACAATCGGTGAATACCAGTTCGCTCGTGTCAGAGCCGCGCATGCCGAGCTTGTCTAGCTTCTGAGCCGGAGCAAAACCCTTGAAACCCTTCTCCACAATGAATGCCGTGATACCCCGCGCACCCGCGGTACGATCCGTCTTGGCGTAAATCACCATCGTGTCGGCTACGGGCCCATTCGTGATCCACATCTTTGAGCCATTGAGGATATAGCGATCGCCCTTCTTGTCTGCGCGGGTACGCATCGACACCACATCGGAGCCGGCCTCCGGCTCCGACATGGCCAGCGCACCGACGTGCTCGCCGGACACCAGCTTGGGGAGGTATTTGCGTTTGTGCTCGTTGCTGCCATTGCGGCGAAGCTGGTTGACGCACAAGTTTGAATGCGCGCCGTAAGATAGTCCGACCGCTGCACTGGCCCGCGAAATTTCCTCCATCGCCACACAATGTTCGAGATAGCCGAGGCCGGAACCACCAAACTCCTCCTCCACCGTGATGCCGTGCAGACCGAGGGCGCCCATCTCGGGCCACAGATCGCGTGGAAACACATTATCGCGATCGATTGCGTCGGCACGCGGCGCAATGCGGTCCTGCGCGAAGCCGCTCACGGACTTGCGCAACATATCGACGTCCGGCCCGAGGCCGAAATCGAAACCTGCCCAGGCATTGGGGATCATTCGCCGCCCTCCGCTCGCACGCCCGACGGGGCGTAGAATGGCGACTGACTCTATAATCAGAAAGTCACGCTGTCAGCGCCTCGTCTGACGTTGGCAGAGGCTTGCCGCCTTGTTTGGCCTGCGCCAGGAGCTTGTCGATGGCCTTTGCCGGAGCGGGTTTTGCGAAAAGAAAGCCCTGCATTTCGTCACAGCCCGCCAGGCGCAGAAGCACGCGTTGGTGCTCGGTTTCCACACCCTCCACCAGAACCGACAGCCCGAGCGCACGACCCAGCGCCACAATCGCCTGGATAATAACACCGCCGTTGGAGGAGCGGCCAAGCGCCGCGACGAAGCTTTTATCGATCTTGAGCTTGTCGAGAGGAAAACGCTGGAGATAGCCGAGATTGGAGTAACCAGAACCGAAATCGTCGAGTGCCACCCGAACACCGAGGGCATGCAGATCTTTAATGCGGGTCACCATTTCATCAGGGTTATCGATGAGGACGCCTTCGGTGATTTCAAGAACGAGCCGGGAGGGCGCAACCGCGCTTTCTGCAAGGGCCGAGCGTACCAAATCGACAATGGTGCTGTCGCGCACCTGGAGTGGTGACAGGTTAACAGCCACATAGAGATCATCAGGCCAACGCTTGGCTTCCAGCAACGCTCGACGCAACACAAAAGCACCGATCGTGTCCATCAATCCCATTTGCTCGGCGACTGGAATAAAGGTCGCCGGCGGAATTGTCCCGCGCGTGGCATGCGTCCAGCGCAGCAGAGCTTCGACGCCAACCATTCGCCCGCCATGCGATGATACAATCGGCTGATAGTGCAATTCCAATTCATTCGCACTGATTGCTCGCGGAAGTTCACGGTGAATAAACTTCTGGTCGGTCGAAATAGTATCGATCGAAAGGTCAAACATGACGATGGCACCCGGCCCTCGTTTGGCGGCCGCGCGCAAGGCAAGATCAGCACGGCGGGTGAGCTCTCCACGGGTGGTTGCGTGACGCGGCGCCTGCGCGAAGCCCGCATGCGTGCTCACCCGCACAACAGTGTCAATCCAGTGCGGCCGTGCAATCGCCTCGAGTGCCGCCCGGATGATTGCCTCAGCGTCGATGGCTTGATCGGCCGTCAGTGTGACCGCGAATTCATCGCTAGCGATACGCCCGCACATCGCATGCGGCGGCAGCGCTTCTTTCAGACGCCGGGCGACGGCGACGATAAGTTCATCGCTTCCTAAGACGCCATGATGAGCGGTGACGTCCTCCATGCCTTCAAGCGTGATCAGCGCGAAGGTTATAAATTCATTATCACTGCGCTCGGCTAAGGCGAGATCTAATAGCTCAAGCGTCTTCGCATGGTTCGGTAATCCAGTGATCTTGTCTTCGTCAGCTGCCCGCGCTGCCAGCGCTTCCCTCACCGCAAGATCACGTCGTACGCGCTTGAGTTGCCAGAGCGATACAATAGTAAACCCAGAGAGGACGGCGATGATTGTGGCGATGAGCGGCGTAAACCGGCTTATCGACCGTCGCGCAATGTCGACTTTGTCCCAGGTAAAAAAGCCAACGATGCGGCCATTCGCATCCAATGCCGGCTGAAATTCACGGTCACTTGCGCGGGGATCAATTTCAAATTTGAATTTCTTCACACCCGGGATTTGTTCGACGGCGCGCGCCAAGTTTGGATCAATGTCGCCGGACATGGCGAACGGCAAACGAAATTCCGAAATAGCGCGCCGCATGGCCGCGTGCTGCTCAGACGCGAGTGTTTCGTCGCTTTGGCGCGCTAGTGTGTAGCCAATACCGGCGCAAAGAAGGGTGGCACCTACGGCCAGGAGAGCGAATGCAAGGACCAACCGCGATACGGCGGCCATGGGGTCCTGAGAACCTGCGACACGCCGTCGCCTGACCCAAGCCAACATCCGGCGGCCTGGGTTTGAGGCCGCCGCTCCAGTATTGACCTCGTGCACCGGGGTACTCCCAGCCTACGCTGCGGCGTCGGTGTACAGGGTTACGGATCGGGCTTTAAGCGTTGGTCAGCAAATAGGGTGAACAAGTCGTAACCGCGTTGGAATGTCCGTCAACGCAGACCAAACCACAGCGTGGCAATGCTCAAAAACGAGAAAAAGCCCACGACATCGGTGACCGTCGTCACGAAGGGGCTCGACGCGACCGCCGGGTCGACCTTGAGACGGTGCAAGGCCAATGGGATGAGAATGCCTCCGAGGGCAGCGGCAATCAGATTGCAGACCATAGCGAGTCCGATCACGATGCCGAGCCCAGGCACCTTGAACCAGACGTAGGCAGCTGCGCCGGTGATAACCGCGAAGGCGATGCCGTTCAAGAGGCCAACCATGAGCTCGCGCGTGATCACGCGCCAGGCATTGGCATCGTTTAACTCACGCGTGGCCAACGCTCGCACGGCAACTGTCATGGTTTGCGTGGTGGCATTGCCGCCCTGACTAGCGACTATCGGAGCCAATACCGCAAGCGCTACCATTTTTTCCAATTGGCCCTCAAAAAGACCCAGCACTGACGACGCGAGGAACGCAGTTGCAAGATTGACTAGCAGCCAATTGAAGCGGCCACGCGCAATCGTCCATACCGAATCTGACAATTCTTCATCGCTGGTGATACCGCCCAAGGCATGGATGTCTTCTTCCGCTTCCTTTTCTATCACGTCGGCGACGTCGTCGAAGGTGATGACACCGACCAGGCGATCGCCGATGTCGACAACTGGCGCCGTCACCCAGTTGTAGCGCTGAAAGAGGCGCGCAACCTCCTCCTGGTCCTGGGTCGCACTGACACGCGGACGATCATTCTCCATCAGGTCTGAAATCGGCACCGGCCGCTTGCTGCGAAGCAGCCGATCGAGTGGCACGGCGCCAAGAAAGTGACCGTCGTCATTCACAACATAGAGTTCGTAGAATTGCTCCGGAAGGTTCGTCGTTTCGCGCATATAGTCAATTGCTTGGCCAACGTTCCACGCTGGCGGCACCGCAATAAATTCGGTCTGCATGCGCCGGCCCGCCGAATCGTCGGGATAGTCGAGGCTGCGCGCCAGCGCGACGCGTTCGAGTTGCGGAAGTTGTTCGAGAATTTCCGCCTGCTCGTCCTTCGGCAGATCTTCGAGAATTGCGACCGCATCGTCAAATTCAAGCTCGCTAACGCCCTTCGCGACGGCCTGGGACGGCAACTCGTCTAGAATTTCCTCGCGCACCACGTCATCGACTTCGGTGAGCGCGGTAAAATCGAAGTCGATACCGAGCAGTTCGACAAGACGCGGCCGTTGCTCGGCGTCGAGAGCTTCGATCAGAGCACCCATGTCGGATTCGTGCAGGTCACCGACAAGTGTGCGCAGACCGGTGGCGTCCTTGGCTTCGATCCGGCGTGCCACGCTTTTGACGAAGGCCTTCCGGATGGACCCGTCCTTGTTGCGCGGCAGTTGCGCAGCCTCAGTGCCGGTTGTTGGTTCCTGATCGAGCATGTCGAAGCCTGCCGGCAAAAGACTGAAAACGCGACGCTTGTACGCCCTATCCCAAGCTTCGGGCAAATGATTAACACGCAATCAAACTCATTTACGTACGCTTGCCGCTTCGCGGCATTTGCGTCATTCGTTGACTTATGACGCGCGCCTTTTTTCTTGCCACCGCCATTGTCCTTGCTCCCGTGATGGCCACAGCGGCCTCATGCCCCGGCAATCCGAATGCCCTGGGGACCGAGCGGGTGATCGAGGTCGACGCCAAGACCACGCCCCGGGTTGGTCGCAAGCAATTCTCGTTAACGCTGCCTTTACGGGACAGGGAACTGGTCCTTACCTTCGACGACGGCCCTTGGCCAGGAACAACCCCGAAAGTATTGGACGCTCTCAAAAGTGAATGCGTACGCGCGACCTTCTTCCTGCTGGGCAGGAACGTTGCAGCGAATCCGCAATTTGCACGACGAGCCTTGGCCGAGGGCCATACGATCGCCCATCACAGCTATTCGCACCCCCTGCTCGACCGTATGCCAATTGCCAAGGCGGAAGCCGAGGTCGACCGCGGCATCGCGGCAGACGAGTTCGCGGTGTACGGCGAGCGACGCAGCGCACCGAGAACGCCATTTTTCCGCTTCCCCGGCTTTGCCTCAAACCGCGCCCTTCTCGACCGGATGAACGAGCGCGGCCTCGTAGTGTTTGGGGCAGACGTATGGGCGAGTGACTGGGTGCCCATGGGACCGGAGCAGGAATTGCGCCTGATCCTTTCCCGGATCGAGAAAGTCGGGCGCGGCATCGTGCTATTTCACGATACCAAGAAGCAGACAGCTCAAATGCTGCCGGCGTTCCTGCGCGAGCTTGGGCGGCGAGGCTACAGCATTGTGCACGTGGTCCCTGCAGAAAGCCGTGACGGGCACTGAAAAGCGTCGCATTTATGCCGCAGGTAGCGAAAAATCGTTGGAAAACAAGACTGCGCCGAGTTCACAACGCGTAATCATCCATTAATGTCGCGCGCCATATTGTCGGAGGCCTCCAGTTGGAGGCGGGGCGGCGCGGGCAGTCGGGGGCCTGATGCGCGGTATTGTGTCGTTTGTAGTTCTTTGGTTGATGGGCGGCATAGCTGCGGCTGCAGCGGAGCCGTGCCCCGGCAGCCCGGACGCGCTCGGCACTAGCCGTGTCCTTACCATTAGCCCGAGCGAATTTGGCCGCATCGGCAGTATGCAATATGCGCAGACGCTGCCACTCAACGATCATGAAGTGGTCATCACCTTCGACGACGGGCCGATACCGCCCTACACCAACGTCATTCTCGACACTCTGGCGTCGCAATGCGTGAAAGCTACCTATTTTCTGGTCGGCGAGATGGCGCAGGCCTATCCTTCGATCGTTCGGCGCATTTTTAATGCCGGGCACACCATTGGCACCCACAGTCAAAATCATCCACGTGCCTTTCAACGTCTGACAATTCAGGGAGTCGAACGGCAGGTAGACGGCGGCATTGCTTCGGTCGATGCCGCACTCGGCGATCCGAAAGCACTTTCACCATTTTTCAGAATTCCGGGCTTGGGCAGAACCGCTGCGATCGACGACTACCTGACGTCTAAGTCGCTAATTACCTGGAGCGCGGACGTCGTGGCCGACGACTGGAAACATATTGGCGCTTCCGAAATCGTCCGCCGCGCAATGCGGCGGCTCGAAGAAAAAGGTCGCGGCATCCTGTTACTGCACGACATCCACCCGGCAACCGCGCTGGCGCTGCCAACTTTGCTTAAGGAGCTCAAGGGCCGCGGTTATCACGTCGTGCAGGTCGTGTCGGCTGGCGAGCGTCCGGACTCTTTGCCAGAGCTGGTTGCTTCGCCGGGCGCCAATAAAGATTCTTGGCCTCGGGTCCTTCCGGCAAGCACCACGCACGATGCGACGTCAAAAGCAGCGCTACGTCACCGCGTCAAAAAGATCATAGTCGGGAAACACCGCCGGCCGGCCGTCGCGAGCCTACACGACGCCGATCACACGACCGCCATTCAAGATTGGCGCCAAAACCAGTTCTAGTCTGTTCACACTATATCATTG
This sequence comes from uncultured Alphaproteobacteria bacterium, assembly GCA_963810585.1. GTDB lineage: Bacteria > Pseudomonadota > Alphaproteobacteria > Rhizobiales > Xanthobacteraceae > Pseudolabrys. The sequence goes on along the minus strand of CAWENV010000004.1, from coordinate 135,997 downwards.
GCGAGGTGGCGCGGTTGGGAGATAATCCCTTCACAGGACGTTTGCCGTTGCGCGTTTGAGGATCATTGGCCCCAACATCGGAATAATCGACATTCAATTGCATTCACCTAGGTATCATGGTCTGTTTCCCTGTCCCTAGATCCGGCAAACAGTTTGCAGCAGCGACCGGAAAGACGATTGACGACCGAACCCACGACATTTGCCGATCACAAGGCCGGCCACTTTGAGCCGTACAAGATCGCAGTCCTGGTGCCTTGCTACAATGAAGAGACGGCAATCGCGAAAGTTATTGGGGACTTTCATGCGGCGCTACCAACCGCGACGATTTTTGTATTCGACAATAATTCAACTGACAACACCGCGCACGTCGCCCGCGCCGCCGGCGCAGAGGTATTCCAGGAGAAACAGCGGGGTAAAGGTTTCGTAGTACGACGCATGTTTGCCGATGTTGAGGCGGATATTTACGTTTTGGTGGATGGCGATGCGACCTACGACGCGCCGAGTGCCAAACAAATGATCGCACGATTGCTCGACGGCCGGCTTGACATGGTTGTGGGTAGCCGCGTCGACCGCAATCAGACGGCCTACCGCGTCGGACACCGAACCGGCAACAAGCTCTTATCCGCCTTTGTCGCTTCGGTGTTCGGATCTGCGCTCAACGATATGCTGTCGGGCTATCGGATTTTCTCTCGCCGATTTGTAAAGTCATTTCCAGTATTGTCGGGCGGCTTCGAGATCGAAACCGAACTGACAATTCACGCGCTCGAACTTGGTCTGGCGATCGAAGAAATTGACACACCTTATTACCCGCGGCTGGCGGGGTCTGCTTCCAAGCTTAATACCTGGCGTGATGGCTTCCGCATCCTGCTGACGATCTTCAATCTCTATCGTGCCGAGCGTCCGCTACCGTTCTTTATTGCCATCGGTGCGGTGACAGCGGTCGCTTCGATCATTTTGGCTATTCCGATCGTGGTCACGTTTCTGGAGACCGGCCTGGTGCCGAGGCTGCCAACCGCCGTGCTCGCAACCGGGCTCATGCTTGTGGCATTTTTAGCAACAGCTGTTGGTCTTGTGCTCGACACCGTGACACGAGGCCGACGCGAAATGAAATTGCTTGCTTACCTTTCGCACCGTGCGCCTGGCCAGGAACGCCGCCAGTTGACCTGAGCACCCAAGCCACTGGCCGATGTGTCGCTTGGCTCGTATAATTGCGGCAGACCCTCGCATTGGAGGCCCACATGCGTAGCTTTGCGATTATCGGCGCGTTTGCGATTGTTGCCGCAATTGGTGCAGCGGCATTTTTCTTTGGTGGATATTATAGTGTCGCCGGTACCGCCGAGGATCCCACGCTCGTCCACTGGGCGCTTATTCAGGTCCGCACGGCCTCGATCAACCACTATGCGAATGACCCGCCGCCGGCCAGCCTAAGCGATGCTGGCAATGTGCAGGCCGGCGCAAAAGCGTTCGCTGGACTTGGCTGTGCCAATTGCCACGGCGCGCCGGGCGTCAATTGGGCCAAATTCTCGGAAGGCCTTCGTCCCGATCCACCTGACCTGAAGGACGTCGTGGATCATCGTACGCCCTCGCAATTATTCTGGGTCATCAAGAACGGCATCAACATGACCGGTATGCCGAGCTTTGCATTAGCCGGCGCCAAGGATGACGCAATCTGGTCAGTCGTTGCCTTCCTCAAGAAACTGCCAAGCGTCTCAGAAGCTGATTACAAGGCCTGGACTGCACCACCACCGGCCCCCACTCCACCGCCCGTACCTGTACCACCTGCTGCCGCGCCCGCACCGTCCACGGACGCACCAACGCCTCCGGCGGAGAGCAAATAAGACGAGAACCAGTTACAATCCGCTCCATGAGTTTTCTACGCCTTTACGGTCGCGTCCTGGAAACACTGGGCCCGGACCGCCGGCTGGGCTGGTTGTTAGCGCTTGCCAACGTGGCGCTGGCCATGGCTCAATTTGCCGAGCCGGTGCTGTTCGGCCGCGTCATCAATGTTCTGGTCGGCGCGCAAACCAATGCGGCCTCTGCCGATTTGAAGAAACTTTGGCTGCTGCTGCTCGCCTGGGTCATCTTCGGGCTGTTTACGATCCTCTGCGGTACGTTGGTCGCACTTTATGCCGACAGGCTCGCACACCGCCGCCGTCTTGCGGTGTTGACCGGCTATTTCGAGCACGTGTTGCAACTTCCCCTCGCCTTTCATGGCGATTTTCATTCCGGAAGACTCATAAATCTGATGCTGCAGGGCACCGACGCACTGTGGTTCCTCTGGCTCGGATTCTTCCGTGATCATCTGGCGGCGCTTGTGTCTCTGGTCATCCTGGTGCCGCTCGCAATCGTGATCAACTGGCAACTGGCGATCCTGGTGATCGTCTTATGCGGTATCTTTGCCGCACTGATGAGGCTGGTCCTCTACAAGACAGAATCCCTTCAGCGGACGGTACAGACCCATCATTCGGACCTCGCCGAGCGAGCTTCCGACGCGATCGGCAACATCGCACTTGTGCAAAGCTTCGCACGCATCGAGATCGAGGTTTCCGCACTCAGGTCCGTAAGCGATCAATTGCTTGCAGCGCAATTTCCCGTGTTGTCATGGTGGGCGGTGGTCGCGGTGCTAACCCGCGCCTCGACAACGCTGACATTGCTATCAATCATCCTCGTCGGCACGTGGCTATTCCAGCGCGGACTCATCTCCATTGGTGAAATCGTCACGTTCATGGCCTTTGCCGGCATGGTCATCTCCCGACTCGAACAGGCGGTCAGCTTCGTCAATCGCCTCACTATGGAAGCTGCGCCTTTGCGGCAGTTTTTCGAGATCCTCGACACGGTGCCGGCGATGCGTGACCGCCCGGGGGCAGTCGACCCTGGCCGGTTTGCCGGCCGCGTTGATTTTGAAAACGTGTCGTTTACATATGACGGCGCGCGGCCCGCGGTCTCGGGCCTCACCTTTACAGCGCAACCTGGTGAGACGGTTGCACTGGTAGGCGCGACTGGCGCCGGAAAATCGACCGCGCTCATGTTGCTGCACCGGGCCTTCGACCCACAGTCGGGATGCATCAAAGTTGACGGCGTTGATGTGCGCGATATCCAGGTCGGCGCGCTTCGCCGCAATATTGGCGTGGTGTTCCAGGAAGCGCTGTTGTTTAATCGCTCAATCGCCGAGAATTTGCGCGCCGGTAAACCTGACGCCAGCCACGAACAGATGCGTGATGCCGCGGCACGTGCGCAAGCGCTTGATTTCATCGATGCAAATCCTGATGGTTTTGATGCCTTGGTCGGCGAACGTGGACGTTCGCTTTCGGGGGGCGAGCGTCAGCGCTTGTCGATCGCGCGCGCATTGCTCAAAGACCCGCCGATCCTCATTTTAGACGAAGCGACCAGCGCGCTCGATACTGCGACTGAATCGCGAGTCCAGGCCGCTCTTGACGAAGTAATGAGGAACCGTACCACCTTCGTGATTGCCCATCGGCTCGCCACTATCCGCAACGCGACACGAATTCTTGTTTTCGACAGTGGCCGTATTGTCGAAACCGGGACGTTCGACGAGCTGCGCAGGCTTGGCGGACGATTTGCACAGCTTACGAAAGCTCAGTTCGCGCCGCTCGTGGAATAGACAGCAGGGCAACGCCGCCAGCGATGCCGGCTAGCACGGCCAGGTAGGCGTAACGGAAGTCGGAAGCGACGCCCACGGCAAAAAAAGTAACCACATAGACCGCGGCCGCTCCGCAAACACCGATGGCAAAGGAGCCTTCCCGCGTGTTGCGCCACCGCAACGCGCAGCCACATACCGCCACACAAACAAGGAGCCAAGGGCCGGCGCGGAACAGCGGTGTCGGCTTGAGCACATCGTGAATATTCTCAAGAACGACAAATGCCTTACGATCTTGAAATACCTTTTGATTATTGCGCTCTATGTCGAACAGCCACATCGTAAAATTCGAACCAGCCAGGAAATTCCACATAAAGCTGCCGCGGTGTTCGAGATACGCAACTGGATGACGCAGGATGGCGTTCATCCACGCATTTGATATCGCTGGCGTGCCAAATAGTTTTTCGTCTTTTTCAAGTTTGTGCATCACGAATTCGCAAGGCTCGAGCCGCCAATAGAGGTCCCACTCTGTAGGCCGATAGCACCCATTCAGCAGCAGCGCTAACTCGGACTCGCTCCACGTCACTGGAAACTGGTTTTGTTTGGTGAAGTGGCTGATACCACCGAGGTCGAACACCATGATCGACTGCAATGGATGCTGTCGCGTAGCGCCCAGCGCGCCATAGTAAACAAGCTGAAATCAGAACGAAGAACCCAGCAATGACCGGGACAAAAACGATGGCCGTGCGCGTCCAGGAAAACTTCGTTGGCCAGACAATATAAGCGCAAAGTATCGGAGCGGCGATGAGTGCATTCGGTCGCAACAAAACACCGAGGGCACACAGTATCAACGCCGCGACTTGTCCCATTACACGCAACCCAGCGCCACGGGGGGAAGATGCGAAGACAATGACTGCTGCCAGCAACCAAGTTGTCGCGAACAGCACGTCCCGCCAAATGGTGCCGACGAATATGAAGGCTGGCGGCATCAGCGCCAGGATTGGCACCAGAATTGCGAGCCACATTAGCCGCCGCGCTGTGGCTAAGGCCAGCAATCCAAAACTCACCCAATAAAATGTGGCGATCAGGAGAAACATGCTGCCCGAGCCCGGCGCAACCGGGTCAATTAGCGCCCACAGCACCGTCATTACCGGGGACTGCCAATCGCCAAGCGCGTGTTTGGCAATGTCCTCGTAGACAAATTTTGCGTCGAACGTCATGACGCCTGGAAAGAAAATGGCCAACGTCAAGCAGTAGCCGGCGCCGATCAGTGCGATGATCGTCAACTGAATGCGCCACGATGCTAATCGAGCATCGTCAGGAAGTCGCGGCATAGATATCTCCGGAATTGGCCGCGTGCGGCAGCTCAGTTAGCCAGTGGCCGATCTCGGCGCCGCTCTGCCAATCCTCATGTACAAGCGTTTGACTCTCGCCAAGCGCAGCATTGAATTGCGTAAGCCCAAGCGCGATACAGCGCTCGACGCATGCAAGTGCAATCCCGCGCTGGATTGTAGTGAATTCGAACGACAAGGTATTCACTTGCTGGGACAACCCAGCCAACACTTCGCTTTCGAAGCCTTCAACGTCGATCTTGATAAAGACCGGCATGCCATGCCGGGCAATCAATAAATCAATTGTAGCGATCGGCACGCGAGTAGCTCTTGTCCAACGTTGCGTCTCCCAACCCGGTGCGTCGCGCGCGGCACCTATAAAATCGGTTGATGCCGTCGAAATGGTTGGATTGTCGGGATTGACCAGCAAATCGATAGTTCCGGCACTACGGCCAATTGCGACCGGTTCGATCGCAACACTCCTGCGACGCCCGTATAGAAGCCGGAGGACCTTGACCATGGCAGGCTGCGGCTCGACCGCCACAACTTGCGCGCCCAACCGACGGAAGGAGGCAACGCGGTCGCCAACATGCGCGCCGATGTCAAACACCAGATCGCCGGGGCGCACGAAGCGGCTGTAAAGTCGGTCCATGGCCGCCGCGCGAGGCCGATCGCCATAGTAGATGCGAAGTGACCGGACGACGCCGCGCGCGGTCCTTATTGCTTCGAGCACTACGCTAGACCGAGGTTGCTTGAGGCAGAGATGCGGCCGTTTCCAGCGCGGGCAGAGCCAAAGCATGCAGAGCGGCCGGTGCGGTCGTCTCCTCGGGCAGCCGCCCAATGCCGATACGGGCGAACATGCTGCCAAGAGAAGGCCACGCGGTGACCATGGAAAATGGGATCGCCAGCGCGGGCCCGCCCGCAAGAAACAGAGCATAAGGAATCGAAGCTGGCTGGGTCACCGCCAAAACACCGAGCGTGGCACAGCCAAGCAAAGTGTGTGGCCACAAGTTTCGAAGCGCGAGGCCAAACGGCACCGCATGATCATCACGCGTCTGGCCGATCCAGCCGATCTCGCGGCCGAACAGCAGGCCGGAGAGAAAGATCGTGTGGCCGCACCAGAGAATTGGACACAGCAGGATCGAGTATACTGTCTCGATGACACAGTTTGCCAAGAAGCGAACCGTACCGCCGAACTCACGACGAAGTTTCGGCCGCAAAAGAATGTCAATTGCGCTTGCGATCTTTGGTGAGAACCACATTACCAGTACACAGATGAACAAAGCCAAGCCGGCGTCCGCACGAATGAAACTTGGTGGCGTCTCGGCAATTGCAAGCGAAAGCGTACCAAGGACAAGAATCCCGATCCATGCCGGCGAACCAACGAACATCAGGATGGCGAGTGCAAGTTGATAGCGGCTCACAGGTTTGAGGTTTGCCAGCGTGAGGAATTGCCAATACTGCATGTTCCCCTCGCACCAACGCAAATCTCGGCGAATAAATTCAATCAGGGTCGGCGGGTTCTCCTCCCAGCCAAGATCCTCTTCAGCCAGCACTCGCACGTCATAGCCAGCTGCACGCATTAGCGCCGCTTCAATCTGGTCATGGCTAAGAATGTGACGTTCGTCGACGGCACTCTTCGACAAGACCGGGAGTGCGCAATGTGCAACAAACGGCTTCAGCCGCAGGACAGCGTTGTGACCCCAATATGGACCGCAATCATTCTGCCACCACGCGCTTCCGATGGTGTAGGAGCGCATGCCGAGCCGCATGCCGAATTGGAACACACGCGCGAATGCACTGGTGGAAGGAAGTCCCACGACGAGTCCCTGCAGAATCCCTAGCTTGGGATCTGCCTGCATTATGCGGACAAGACGCAAGACAGCGCTGGCGGTCACGAAGCTGTCTGCGTCGAGCGTCAACGCGAATTCGTGATTGCCACCATAGCGCTGGCAGAAATCGCGAATATTGCCCGCTTTATAACCAGAATTAATTGCGCGCCGCCGGTAGGTAACTGCGATGCGCCTCCGCCATCGCATCGCCAGCAAATCGAAACGCGCCTCTTCCTTGTTCGCAATCTCCGCGTCGTTTGTGTCACTTAGTACGTACAAATGAAAACGGCCGCCTGCGCCGGATGCGTCGAGACCGGCCAACATCGGCTCGAGATTGCGGATCATGCGCTCCGGCAATTCGTTACGGATGCAAAGTAAGATAGCGGTCGACGCGGTCACCGCCTCATCACCACGGATGCGCGTCACCAGCGGCATTACTGTCGCTATCGGATCCCTTGAGAAACGCATGATCACAAATCCGATCAACGCGTTCCAGAACCCAGCCACCATCCAGGGCAACGTAATTGCGAACAGCACCAGTAGCGTAATATCGAGTCCGTTGAACCCGCCCGGCGACAGCGCTAGTGCGGCGAGCGCCAAAGAACCAGCCATAGTGACCACAAAGAGGGCGGTAAACAGCGCGCGCCGCGCGGTCAACGCGTTCGGAGCCGTATCTGCTCTCGTGACTTGCAGTAAAGAGCGTTCAAACACGCGATTACGACTTCTCATCATCGACGGACCGTGCAAACTTCATGATATAACACGCCAAGACGCCCCAATAGTCCCATCCGGATCAAGCACAGTGCAAGTCAGCCGGAGCAATGATATTGCCCATGCGCTTTGGTATGTCGGGCCTGGCCAAGCCGAAATCCGTGAGGAACGGCTCGTGGCGCCCGCACCCGGCGAAGTGCGGGTGCGTTCGCTTTATGGCGCGCTGAGCCGCGGCTCGGAATTGCTGGTACTCGCGGGCCGGGTGCCGGTCAGTGAATTTGACCGCATGCGCGCGCCCTTTATGGGCGGTGACTTTCCGTTCCCGGTGAAATACGGCTACGCCACGGTTGGCCGCGTCGAAGGCGAAGCATCGGACATACACGGGCGCAACGTCTTTGCGCTCCACCCGCATCAGAGCCTTTTTAACATCCCGGCTAGCGCGGTTGTGGTGTTGCCCGAAAATGTGACGCCGCAGCGCGCTGTACTGGCTGCAAATATGGAAACTGCACTCAATGCCGTATGGGATTCAGCACCAGAACCTTCCGATCGCGTCGCCATTGTGGGCGCTGGCGTCGTTGGCACATTGACAGCATTTCTTTGTGCACGGCATGCAGGCGCAGACGTGACACTCATCGATGTTAATCCAAGCCGTGCGGAACTGGCTGACAAGCTGGGACTCAAGTTTGCCAAACCCGGCGCAGCACCATCCGATTGCGCCCTCGTAATTCACGCGAGCGGATCCGCTGACGGGCTGGCCACTGCATTGTCGATCGCGGCTTTTGAGGCAACCGTGATCGAGCTGAGCTGGTATGGCGACGCCCTGGTCGCCGTTCCACTCGGCGGTCCGTTTCACAGCCGCCGCTTGCGACTGATCTCAAGCCAAGTCGGCCACGTGGCGCCGTCGCATCGAGCCAGTTGGACCCATCATCGCCGCCTGACCGAAGCGGTAAAGCTCTTGTCCGATGCGCGGCTTGATGCGCTTCTCACGCCGCCGCTGGCATTTAGCGATTTGCCTGGGCGACTTCCTGAAATTCTTCGCGCGAAGGATGGCATACTCTGCCAGCTTATATCTTATTCATAAGGGGGATCCCTTGTTCGCCGTTGAAGTCCGCGACCACATCATGATCGCCCACTCATTTCGGGGTGCCATATTCGGCCCAGCGCAAGCGCTGCATGGCGCGACCTTTGTCATTGACGCGACCTTCCTCGCTGAAGCACTCGACCCCAACGGCATCGTCATTGACATTGGCCGCGCGCATGAAGCGCTCAAGGCGACGTTAGCACCGCTCAACTATCGCAATCTCGATGATGTACCGGAGCTCAAAGGAGCCAACACCACCACTGAATTTCTCACGAAGTATATTTTCGACGGGCTGGCGAAGGTCGCACGCGCTGGCGGGCTTGGCCGCAACGGCCGCGAACTCAATGCCATTCGCGTCGCACTTTCGGAATCGCATGTCGCGCGGGCCTGGTACGAGGCCAATTTGTGGTGAAGCGATTTGCTTTCGCGGTGCCGGGCGATCTTGCAACGCCGACCGGCGGCTACTCCTATGATAAGCGCATGATCGCCGAGCTTGAGCGACTTGGCTGGCAGATCGATATCGTCAATCTCGGTGATGGTTTTCCTTGGCCCGACAAAGATACTCACGGCGAGGCCGAAGCACGATTGATGATGGCTCCCGAAGGCAGCACAATCGTGGCCGACGGACTGGCACTTGGTGTCCTGCCAGAGGCGGCACGGCGACTGCGTCCAAACCATGTCCTCGTTGCACTGGTGCATCATCCGCTGGCCCTCGAAACTGGCCTGGCTGCAACGCAGGCCGAGATTCTGCATACCAGTGAACGTGCTGCACTGGCAGCCACGAAGCATGTCATCGTCACCAGCGAGACGACCGCGCAGCAGCTTGTCGCGGGCTATGCCGTGCCTGGCGACAAAATAACCGTCGCGCGTCCCGGCAATGACGCAGCGGCGTTCGCCAAAGGAAGCCGTGACGGCATCGTGCGAATGCTATCAGTCGGCGCCTTGATTCCACGAAAGGGGTTTGACGTGTTGCTCGCAGCTCTTGCGACACTCACCGGCCTCCCTTGGCAGCTGACAATCGCCGGAGACCGCACGCGCGACCCGCAAACGGCCGCCCGTCTTGATGCCGATATCGCGCGCTATGCCCTTGGTGGGCGGATTGCAGTTCTCGGCGCCGTATCGCGCAAGCAACTTACTGAACTTTACGCCGAGGCCGACGTATTCGTCCTTGCCTCGCGCTTCGAGGGCTACGGCATGGCTTATGCCGAAGCTATAGCGCATGGCCTTCCGGTGGTTGGTACACGCGCCGGCGCCATACCAAATACGGTGCCGGAAGGAACAGGAATTCTTGTTGCACCCGACGATCCGGCCGCCTTCGCCGAGGCGCTGCGCCGGGTCAGCGAGGACCCAGACGAACGACAGCGTTTGGGCGCTTCCGCGCGCGCCGCCGCAGCCAGTCTGCCGACGTGGCAGGCATCCGCTCAGATCTTTGCACGAGCGTTGGAGACTGTGGGTTGACCGGTTTTTCCCCCGATTGGCTGACGCTTCGCGAGCCTTTCGACCTACGCGCGCGCAATTTGAATGTCCTCGACGATGTCACCGCTTCGTTCAAGCACCTCCCGTCCATACGCATCGTCGATCTTGCCTGTGGCACCGGTTCGACATTGCGAGCACTGAGTCCCCGGCTTGCAACGCACCAAAACTGGCGGCTCGCCGACAATGATCTTGGTCTGCTCGCGCGCGCAGCGGCGATGCCACTTTCAAAAAACGTTGCCGTTAATACACTCGCGCTGGATCTTAATCGCGATCTTGAAATCAGCGCTCGATGGCCCCGTCGACCTGGTGACTACCTCAGCGCTACTCGATCTTGTCTCCGAACATTGGCTCGATCGCCTCGCGACGGAAATTGCCGCGCGTTCAATCCCGTTTTATGCAGCGCTGAATTTTGACGGAAGGATCGACCTCGCCCCGCGCGATCCACTTGATGCGGACATTGTTGCCGCGGTCAACGCCCACCAGCAAACTGACAAAGGCTTTGGGCCTGCGCTCGGCCCAGCGGCGGCGGCCTATGCCATCGCGCGCTTCGAAGTGCTCGGTTATTCGGTCATCCATGGGGCGTCCGACTGGCTTATCGGCCCGGATGATCGTGATATGCAATTTGAAGTTTTAACCGGCTGGGCGAGCGCCGCACGCGACACCGGCGAGATGCCTATTGCCGACACTGCAACTTGGCTATCGCGCCGCCAGGGCGCTGTCACTGCGGGGCGGTTATCTACCCGCGTCGGTCACGTCGATTTCTTCGCCGCTCCGATACGCACACGTTAAGTCGACAAGTCACAGTCGAACAAGACTTCATCGTCGATCTGATGCACGCGCATCGATACGCGCCTTGCCTGATCGGCGCGCTCGATTTCCGGCAGGATAAAACTTGCGCGGCCCGAGCCGATAATGATTGGCGCGACGATCACGTGGAGGCGATCAAGACAACCAGCCATGAGAAAGCGGGATATTGTGTCGGCGCCGCCCTCAATCAACATACGCCGCAGGCCGCATCCGGCCAACGCGGCGAGAATCTCCACCGGGGCAAGCTGCCCACCCACTGGAGGTAAAGCCAGGATTTCGACGCCGGGCGGCGGCGCGCAGCTCACGCCTTGCGCGACAATCAAAATCCGCCGGACGCCGTCGGCGGCGAAGACCCTGGCCCCGACGCTAAGCCGGCCCTTCGGATCGATGACAATGCGGGCAGGCTGTGGGCCCGCAACCCGCCGTACGGTCAACTGTGGGTCGTCGGCGATAGCCGTACCGACACCAACGACGACGCCGTCCATGAGCGAGCGCAACCGATGCAAATGCGCCAGCCCGGCAGGCCCATTGATGTATTTGGAGTGGCCACTCTCCGTGGCAATGCGGCCATCGAGCGATTGCCCAATCTGGCCGACGACCACGAGTTCGTCGACTACCCCCTTCTGTAGTGGCCCAAACAGCTCGCCCCACGGTTGCGGCAGGGGCTGGTTCTTATTGCGGAAAATATTGCTAAACTCCGCCCATGGGTCGCGAGGCCCGCCACTTATAAGGCCGTCAGGGCCTGCCTGGGTCTCTAGCGCTGGAAAATTTCTTAAAGGCACGGGGCAGCCAAATAGACGATGATTGCGTTTAACAATGTCAGTCGCTTTCCGTTAGGCTGACATAATTCGAGCCTATGTGCGACCGGAATGAACAAAGGCCCGCGGTGTTTATTACATTGGGCGGGCAAAAAGAATGGAAAGTGTTGGTATGCGTGCGGTGAGGACGGATACAAGTTCAACTATATTCGGGAGCAAAGGGCACACCAGCGTTAGCCGCGGTGTTGCGGAATTCCACAGCCGACGGCCAGTTCTCATCACCGCGCCAAACGAAACGCTCCTGGCGTTGCCGGTGGAGGGTCTCGACGCGCAACGTCTAGCCGAATTCATGGCGCTGTGTGCGCCTTCTGTCCCGCACCTTGTCATCACCGCACGGCGCGCTCTCGCGCTAGGCCTTGATGCGGCCACGCCGATGGCGTTGCGCCTTTCGGCCGACGATGACGCAAGCTCGGTCATGGCCTTCGTTACCGATGCCACGAGCGATCGTATTCCCGAGGCAAAGCCCGCAGGCCGCGCTGCCGCAGCGGCAATCCAGCTCGTCAAATTGTCTCAAGGCTTGCCTGCGGTACTGGCTGCCGAAGTGGTTCGCACTGTCGCACACGAGTCTGACTTCATAGCCGTCGAAGCGGACGCCGTGGCAAGTTTTTCGGAAGACGCAATCCGGTCGCTGACTTTGGCGAGCGAGGCTTCGGTGCCGATTCAATCCGGCAGCCGTACTCGCTTTATCGTATTCCGCGATGCCATGGGCGGCAGCCAGGTTGCCATCGTCGTTGGCAAACCCGATTTTGCGAAAGCGGTGCCCGTCCGGCTTCACTCCGCCTGCTTGACTGGCGACGTTTTCGGATCGCGGCGCTGTGACTGCGGCGACCAGCTCCGCCTTGCAGTTGCGCGGCTGGAAGATCTCGGCGGTGGTGTTATTCTTTATTTGGCGCAGGAAGGCCGCGGCCTTGGCCTTGCCAACAAGATGCACACATACCGGCTGCAAGATGACGGTCTCGATACCGTCGATGCAAACACCACCCTCGGCTTTGATGATGATGAGCGCGACTATGGCATCGCCGCCCGCATGCTCCAGATGCTCAACTGCACGCGAGTTGTCCTGCTCACCAACAACCCGACGAAACTCGACGGCCTCACCAAGGCCGGCATCAAAGTCACCAGCCGGATGCCGCTCGAGGCGCCGATCAATGCCGACAACCGCCGTTATATGACTGCGAAGGTAGCGCGCGCCGGCCACCGGCTCGACCATCTCTTCGCTCCCCTCGCCGATCCGTCGTAGTCGAAGCAGATATGGCCGCACTAGCAACATGCGGCAACGCTGATATCGTCATGGCAACTGCCGCAGAGGCTGCGGTGCCAAAGGGTGGTCTCGGCCATGCCACATGACGTGCCGACCCGGTTCCTCGGCGAGCTAACATCCCTCGATATTTCAGAGCGGTTGCACGAGAGCTCTATTCTTTGTCTGCCTATCGGCTCGATCGAGCAGCACGGACCACATTTACCGCTTAATACCGACTGCATTCTGGCCGAGGAATTCACTCGCCGGATAATTGGTCGCTGGGGAGAGACCTACGACCTATGGCAACTGCCGAGCCTGACTGTGAGCCTGGCGCGCGAGCATGATTGGGCACCAGGCACGCTGTCATTATCGATCCAGACCATAACCGCTCTCATGCGCGATCTCGCCCGCGAAATAGCCCGAAGCTTGCCGGCACGCAATCTCGCTATCATCAACGGCCACGGGGGAAACCGCGGAATATTAGAGGCGCTAGCGCAGGAGATGCGGGCAGACTTCGCACTCAATACCTGTGTGCTACATCCCGCCGCATGGGCAGAAGTCAACGCGAATGCGACAATTCCTGAAATCCATGGCGGGAAGAACGAGACGTCAATGATGCTCGCCATTGTGCCCCACCTGGTGCGCCGCGAGCTGATTGCGCGGTTGAAGAGCCCACCCAATCGCGATGCAGTGCGCGCGACAATCCTCGATCAAGGTGTCACGTGGCCTTGGACCTCAGGTGAAAAGCGGATCGCTGATCTCGGCGTCATCGGCGATGCTCAAGCGGCATCAGCAGAATTCGGGCAACGCCTGCTGGATCAGGCCGCCGAAATGGCCGGCAACTATTTTAAGCAACTTCTCGATCGTCAGCGCTTTGCGCGCGGTTAGAGGAAACGTCGCGTCGTGCCCTCGCCTACTCTACGATCCGACGCCGATATCTTGCGCTCTATTGTCATAGCGGCCGGTCTCTGCTGGTCGATCGTATTTGTTGCCGTCGCAATACAATATGAGCTGCAGCTTTTTGCTGATGGCGCGATGTTTTCCTATGCGGTCGCGGTTCAGGATGTCTGGGCATTTCATTGGCACAATATTTCCGCCCGCATGTCGGTGTTTTTTCTGACGCTATGGCCCGCTGAAACCTTTGTTGGACTGACCGGCAGCCCGCGCGGCGGAATCGTTGTCTATGGAATATTGTTCTACATCGCACCGCTCCTTGGCTTGATCGGTACATTCGCCGCCGACCGTTCCCGCGGCCGCATCCTATTTGTCTATGCCTGTTGCTCGACCGCGGTGCTCTGCCCACTGGTATTTGGCTTTCCAACCGAAATGTGGCTGGCGCACGCGTTGTTTTGGCCGACACTCGCCGTTAGCCAATATGCGAACCGCAGTCTTGGCGGAGCGGCACTCGTATTTACAATGATAGCCGCGCTCGCCCTCACACATGAGGGTGCTCTGGTTCTGTCTTTCGGGATAGTATCGACACTTGCACTACGCGGCTTGCGCGATGGCGTTTTCTTGCGTGCGGTCGGTGTGCTGATCTCCGTCCTGATAATCTGGATGGCCGTTAAGCTACTGTACCCGCCAGGCGACTATTTTGCAGTCGTGCTGAGGCGCGCCGCGCTGCACTTTTTCGATCTTGCCGTCTTTGAGGTCAGAATTGTCTCGCTGCTGCTAGCGACACTCGCCGGCTATACGTTCGTCTACCTCGTGCTTCTCCGGTTCACGACAGGCAACATTATTCTCTACGCCGTCACGGCGATTGTTATAGCGCTCGGTGTCTATTGGCTGTGGCTCGATCACTCGGTTCACGCAAGCAACAGGTATTATCTACGCACTATGCTGGTGATTTTTACCCCGGCGTTTGGGGCTCTGGCGGGATTTTTCGCAATGCGCGCGGACAAAATTGTGCTGACGGCTCCACGCCTCGAACAAGCCATTACAAAACTGACAAATCGCGGCACCGTTTCGGCCCTTATGGGTGCCTTTCTGCTGGTCACGCTTGTCTACGCTGTGGAAACCGCAAAATTCGCCGTCGCCTGGAAAGAATACAGAACTGTATTCGCCGCGCTCGCGACAAGCAGCGCATCCGATCCCGCGCTCGGCGATCCGCATTTCATCTCATCGCAGCGGATCAGCACGGATTTAAATCGGTTGACCTGGTTTTCGACCACACCATATCTGTCCGTGCTCGTTGCAGGCTTTTCGCCGAATCGCCTCGTTGTTGATCCAAGGGCGAATTATTTCTGGTTGTCCTGTGACACTGCGACGGCAAACTACAAAGCATTGCGTGCTGTTCCGGCCGAGAGCCGCAACCTCATACGCATTTATTCATGCCTGCATCGCTAACTCCAGCTCTCAGCTCTGCGTCCCGCCCGATGTGTCGTCAGCATAGATCTGGCCTCCGTCATAACCACAGGCGATGCGGCCAAGCCGCGCGCGAAATTCGTCGGTGTCCATGGAGCGCAAAGCTAAATCGGCTGCGGCAGCGTTTGACTCCGTGCGGCCGCGCTTGAGGATGTCAGCAAGGAGTTGTCGATCCAGGTAAGGCAATAGAGACCAGAAGCCAGCGGCCAACACTCGCGTCAGAGCATGGTCCGGATGATTTCTGTTTTCCGGCGCACGGCCAATTTCATACATGTGCCGGACCGAATCCCAAGGTGCGCGCTCAGCCGGAATACGGACAGCAATTTCCGGCCGCTCCTCTGCTACATAGAAACGATTGAGAGTATCGAACAGCATGAACCGATATCCTTGAGCGAGGAGGAATGGCTCCCATTCCTGCCATGACGGCTCTCCTGTCCCCGGCGTGATCGCTTCGACCACCACAACTTTTGGCCGATGACGGCCCCAATCGCCGCTTCTCAAAACGTCGGCTTCGCCGCCCTCGACGTCGATCTTCAGAAAGTCAATCGTGGTAACGGCGTGTTCCTCGCACAATTGCGCGAGGCTGATCATTGGAACCTGAATGGTCTGGTACCTGCTGCCGAGAGACTTTGCTACGTCCGCATACTTTTCATTGGTCGTCGACAGGCCATGAAAGGCATCAAAGACGTGAAAGTCCGTCAAACCGGGCCTCGTTCCAATCAAGCCGCAGACAGTCGTGTCGCGCGGCCGCAATCGAGAATATAAATCGACGAGGTTACGTTGTGGCTCGACAACAATGCCGTGCCATCCTCGCTCATAGAAAAAGAAGGAAACGTTGTCCGCGATCGGATGGCCGGCGCCAATGTCGATGTACGTACCGGACCGCTGCCCGCCCAGGGCAAGCCACAAATGGTAGTCTTCCATGTTCTGAGAGTACGAAAGATCCATTTTTCGGTCTCCAGGAGCGCCTCGTGGGAGTCGCACTTCCGACAGCCATTGGCTAAGGAGCTGATGCCCCGATTAAGATTTATGACTTTGGAAGACCTCTCAGTGGCGGCGCCAAAATCAAGGTTTCTGACTAGGGTTGTCGCAGCCCTCGCTTTGGAACCTTCCAACGCGCCTGGCGCCCGTTAACTTGCTTGCAAATCAGGCATTTTGGGGCTGCCGCTGCTCACGACATATGCTTGTCAGCCTATTGGTAAAATCGTACATATAATGCGTGGCGCTTAGTTAAAGGGATAAAAGATGCTTAGGAAAAAGCACCTTTTGGCGGTGTTCGCTTCGATCGCACTGCTGACAGGGGGCGCCAGTCAGGCATTGGCAGTGACTTGCTCCAGTTCGTACACAGCCTCAGCCGGCGGGACGACCTTGGCGACAGCAACGGATATTGGAACCGTTGCGGCAGGGTGTCAGATCGGGCCATATAGTAATACGACCGGCTCCAACAACGGCCCCGGAGTTGTCAATGACAGTATCCACCTTTCAATTTACCAGTTCGAGTGGGGTGGCGGAAACGTGGCGATCCGGGAAGAGCTCGGCAACAACGGCATTCACTACAATATCAATGTCGAGCTGGGGCTGAAAAGCGCGGTCACTTTGAATGCCAACAATTCGCTAACTGGTTTCTTGGTGTCCACTTCCATTCCCTATCAGTCGGGTCCCGGCGCGCCAGTCACCATTTTTAGCGGCGTGCTCGCGGCCGGCACTTATGTGCTCGATACCTACCTCGGCTCCTGCGCTACGACCTGTTCGAGCACTGGTACGTCAGACGATCCCCAGTACCAAGTGGGATTCTTTCCTTCAGGCAGCGGCAACCTGGGTGACACGCCTATTCCGGGCGCATTGCCACTCTTCGCCAGCGGCCTCGGAGCGTTGGGCCTTATTGCACGACGCAAGCGGAAGGCCTCGAGGCTCTCAGCCTAAGGGTCGAAACACCGTTCAAACAATAAAGCCCCGGCCAAGTGCCGGGGCTTTTCGTTGAAGGAAACACCGCGCGCCATGTCCACCTCTGGCCCTTGGCAAACGCTCCTGTCGTCGAGTGTCCGCTTTCGGCAATAACGCGGACATGATGCAGAGACGCCGTGCGAAGGCATATCCGCCCTCATCAGTGTGCTGGTTTGAGCCGATACGATGCATTATCGGCGGCTTATTTTCTAAGTGGTGCGGTCGAGAGGACTCGAACCTCCACGGGTTGCCCCGCTAGCACCTCAAGCTAGTGCGTCTACCAATTCCGCCACGACCGCATGGGGGAAGGACGACAAGGCTTGAAAAACCCTGCGTCCCAATGAGGCGGACCATGTAACAAATCGGGTGTTGAGGGACAAGGCCCGCGCCCGCCCGGCCCAGAGCTTAATTTCGTCGCTGTCCCAGTTGTTTAGACTGGCCGCGACTAGCGCATATCGGGCGGCCGCGGCAGCAGTTCCGCGACATTGACGGCGATGCGGTTGCCGTTCACGACCACCGTCCCCTTGGCTACCGGCAAATTGTTCGCAAGGATGCTGACTGCGTCGTCCTCGGAAGCTTCCAGTTCAATGATGGCGCCGCGGCCGAGCCGTAGCACTTGATGGATAGGCATCCATGTGGTGCCGAGTACCACGGTGATGTCGACGGCAACTTTGTCGAGTGTGGGCACGTTTGTTTCCTATGCGCGTTCTGCGCGTTAGTTGAGCGAGCATCAGGTCATCATGGTATGGTGAACGAGTGGTTAACGCGCGAAACACGCTGACAGGCGGGCTTCCGGCACCTGCAGGATCAGCGCCAGTCGAATGGCAGGTGAGCGATTCCTTCGTGGACTACCACGAGGCGGTCGCCGCCATGGATGCACGAGTGGCGGAGATTGCGGCTGGACGGGCGACCGAACAAATTTGGCTGCTCGAGCATTCATCGCTCTATACCGCCGGCACGAGCGCAAACCGGTCCGATCTGATCGACGCGCGGTTTCCGCTATACGAGAGCGGTCGCGGCGGTCAGATGACTTACCACGGGCCGGGCCAGCGGGTGGCTTATGCGATGATCGACCTCAAGCGCCGCGGTCCCGATGTGCGCCGGTTTGTCGTCACACTGGAAGAATGGATCATACGCACCCTCGCCGCTTTCAATGTATGTGGCGAGCGGCGCGACGACCGTATCGGCGTCTGGGTCCGTCGGCCCGAAAAGGGCGATGGCTATGAAGACAAAATTGCCGCCATTGGCATCCGCGTGAAGCAGTGGGTGACGTTGCACGGCATGGCACTCAACGTCGATCCGGATCTGTCGCACTTTTCAGGTATCGTCCCGTGTGGCGTCAGCGAGAAACGCTACAGTGTCACAAGCCTTGCCGACCTCGGTATTCCGGTGCGGATGGCCGACGTGGATATCGTTTTACGGCGGGAGTTCGAAACTCTGTTCGGTCGAACCGTGGATCAGGCGGTTGGCAGGACCGCAAACGAATCTCCGCCTTCACGCAGCGCAAGATCGGCGTCGGTGCCGTCGCGTTGATCGAGGGCGCCAACCCGGGCCGAGAACGGCCCGTGCCGGCAAGCCTCAATTGTCGCCTCAACCATTTCAGGCGGTCCGGCGAACACCGCCTCGACCGAACCGTCGCGGCGATTGCGCACCCAACCGTGTAGGCCACGTTGCCGGGCCTCGTGCTCGACGAATGCACGGTAGCCTACGCCCTGCACCAAGCCGCGCACGACAACGTGCCGAATAGTATCGCGGTTCACGCGAGCTCTCCCGCATCGATGATACGCACTCAATTCGGCCTCGGCCATTGCTCCGATTAAGCAAATTCCATAATCACTGCATCGACCGCCAGACTGTCTCCGGGCTTGGCGTTGATCTTCTTCACCGTGCCATCAATCTCGGCGCGCAGGACGTTCTCCATCTTCATGGCTTCCACGACAGCGACCGTATCGCCGGCTTTTACTTCCTGGCCTTCCTTGACGCTGATTGAAACCACAAGCCCCGGCATTGGACACAGCACCAGCTTGCCGGTATCGGCGATCTTCTTCGCTGGCATCAACCGCGCATAACCGGCTTCGCGTTCGGTATAGACATAGGCCTTCGTTTCGACGCCGCGATAGCTCAACGCAAAGCCGTTAGGAATGCTGCGGACCTGCACCGCTACCGAGTGGTCATTGATCGTCCCCGTCCAGATCGGATCGCCCGGTGCCCATCCCGACAACAGTCGGCGCACGCTGCCTTTACCCCCGTAGAATTGAACGTCAATGATGCCACCCTCGCGCCTCACTTCCAGCTTGGTTTCGCGCTCACCCAGCCATACAGCGCGCTGACTTTCGCGGGTAACGGTTCGCCCGGTCAGCTGCCCGGAAATGCGCCGCTTGCGTTCGCCCATCACGTGATCGATAGCGGCAGCAACAGCGGCTAGCACATGTGCCGGCTCACCTTCCGGCGGATGCGCATGAAAGCCCCCTGGAAACTCCTCGGCGATGAAGCCGGTGGAGAGTTTGCCCGCCTGCCATCGCGGATGCGCCATCAGCGCGGCCAGGAAGGGAATGTTGTGGCGAATACCATCAACAACAAACGAATCGAGTGCATCGCTTTGCGCCGCAATTGCCTCGCTGCGCGTGGGCGCGTGGGTTACCAACTTGGCAATCATCGGATCATAATAGAGTGAGATCTCACCGCCCTCGTACACGCCAGTGTCATTCCGCACCGTGACGCCATCGACGCTCCCCTCTTGCGGCGGGTGATAGCGTGTCAGCCGGCCGGTCGACGGAAGAAAATTGCGGTACGGATCCTCGGCATAGACGCGGCTCTCCACCGCCCAGCCGTTGAGCTTCACGTCACTCTGCTTGATCGCGAGCTTCTCTCCGGCGGCGACACGAATCATCTGCTCAACCAGATCAATGCCGGTGATCAATTCGGTGACCGGATGTTCAACTTGTAATCGTGTATTCATTTCCAGAAAATAAAAACTCTTATCCTGCCCTGCGACGAACTCCACGGTTCCGGCGCTGTCGTAGCCAACGGCTTTGGCGAGCGCGACCGCCTGCTCGCCCATTTTCTTGCGCGTCGCAGCGTCGAGAAGCGGGCTCGGCGCTTCTTCGATCACTTTTTGATTGCGGCGCTGGATTGAGCATTCGCGTTCACCGAGATAAATGACGTTGCCGTGCTTGTCGCCGAGCACCTGAATTTCGATATGCCGCGGATCGGTGATAAATTTCTCGATGAAGACACGCTCGTCCCCGAATGAGGATTTCGCTTCCGATCGCGCGCGGGTAAACCCTTCCGCCACCTCGCTCTTGCTGTGGGCAATGCGCATGCCCTTCCCGCCGCCGCCTGCGCTTGCCTTGATCATTACTGGATAGCCGATCTCACCCGCGATCTTGATTGCCTCGGCTTCGCTTTCGATCACCCCAAGGTGGCCCGGTACAGTGGAAACCTTGGCCGCGGCGGCAGCTTTCTTCGACTTCAATCTTGTCTCCCATCGCGGCGATGGCTTTCGGGTTCGGCCCAATAAAAACAATGTTGGCAGCCCCAAGAGCCTTGGGGAAAGCTTCACGTTCCGACAGAAAACCGTAACCGGGATGCACGGCCTCGGCGCCGCTTTGCTTGCAGGCCGCCACGATCTTGTCGATGACGAGGTAACTCTCAGCTGCCGGTGGTGGGCCTATGGCGAGGGCGGAGTCCGCCATCTCCACATGCAGAGCATCCTTATCGGCGTCCGAATAAACGGCGACCGTTTCGATCCCCATCTTCCGCGCCGTCTTGATGATGCGGCAAGCAATTTCGCCGCGATTGGCAATGAGGATACGTTTGAACATTCGGCCTTACGCAAACTGTCGCGCCAATCCTGTCAGATTGGCTGCGGATAACCGGCAGCTGTTACATTACTGTCTTACAGCGGGCGTATCTACCGCGGCGTCACGACAAAGAAAATTGGGAGAATTGCCATGAGATCCCGTTCAAAAGCACTCCTTTCAGCCGCGTGTGCCGCCATTATCCTCCAAATTGCGCCAGCGGGTGCACAAAGCCAACGCAACCTCATCCTGTTCGTACCCGATGGTCTGCGGGCCTTGTCCGTGACACCGCAAACCGCACCATCGATGGCCGCAGTGCGCGACAAAGGTGTAAATTTTGCCAACCCGCATTCGTTGTTTCCGACTTTCACGATGGCGAATGCCTCGGGACTTTCCACCGGACATCTCCTCGGCGACACCGGGGCCTTCAGCAATACGATCTTCACTGGCTACCCTGTTGCAGCTGCTGCAAACAGCATGACGCCGTTCATCGAAAGCGACCCAGTGCTGGGCGATATTGACGCGCATTTTTCGGGCAATTTTGTCGACGAAGACACCATCTTGCTAATCGCCCGCCATCAGGGCTTCGGCACAGCCGCAATCGGCAAGCTCGGGCCGACGTTGATGTTCGACCATACTGAACGTACCGGCGAAAATACGATCATCGTCGATGACTCGACTGGCAGTCCGGCCGGTATTCCGCTCTCGCAGGCGGTGAAGGGCGCGTTCACCGGCGTCGGCCTTCCGCTAGCCGCCCCCGCTCGCGGAGCTAACGGCAAAGCCGGCGACTTCAAAACACCGGGTACCTCCGTGGCCAACATCGACCAGCAAGGATATTTCG
The DNA here is from genome assembly GCA_963810585.1 of uncultured Alphaproteobacteria bacterium. GTDB lineage: Bacteria > Pseudomonadota > Alphaproteobacteria > Rhizobiales > Xanthobacteraceae > Pseudolabrys. The sequence continues at coordinate 114,154 of CAWENV010000004.1, read as the reverse complement.
CCGACGTCGCCACCAAAGTCGTGCTGCCGATGTTCAAGACGCGCAACAAACCATTTGTGCTGGTATTCTGGTCGCGCGATCCAGACGGGACGCAGCACAATCAAGGCGACAGTCTTCTTTCCGTGACTCCCGGAATCAATGGTCCTACTTCTCAGGCGGCGATAAAGAATGCCGATAACAATCTCGCTGCGCTTCGCCAGGCACTCGACCAGCTCGGCCTTACGCCATCGACGGACATTGTGATCGCTGCCGATCACGGTTTTGCCACCATTTCCAAGGAAAGCAAGACGAGCCCTGCCGCCAAGGCGGGTTATGCCGACGTGCCTGCCGGCTTGCTGCCGCCTGGTTTTCTCGCCATCGATATTGCCAAGGCGCTCGCGCTGCCGCTCGCCGACCCCGACAACAAGGATGCTGCGGTTGCCGACGGCACCTATCCGAAGCGCGGCAACGGATTAATCGGGCCGGATCCAACCAATCCGCAGGTTGTTGTCGCCTCCAATGGCGGCTCTGACCTCGTTTACATTCCGACCAAGGACCGCGCGTTAACCGCAAAGGTAATCGATGCGTTGCTCGCGCAGGATTACGTCAGCGGACTCTTCGTTGATGATGAACTCGGCAGCTTTCGCGGAACGCTGCCAATGTCGGCGATCAATTTGAAAGGCCAGGCGCGTACGCCGCGGCCGTCGATCGCAGTCAACTTTCGCTCTTATTCAACGGGCTGCGACAAGCCGGTGATGTGCACGGTGGAAATTGCCGACACCACCTTACAACAAGGCCAGGGCATGCACGGCAGCTTCAGCCGCGCCGACACCATGAATTTCATGGCGGCAATCGGGCCCAGCTTCAAAACCGGCTTTGTGAGCGAAACTCCGGTGAGTAACGCCGACATCGGAAAGACTATTGCCCACGTCCTGGGGCTCAAGATCCCGTTCCACGGTGTGTTGATGGGCCGAATTATCGACGAAGCTCTGCCGGGCGGTTCAAATCCGAAAGTCGAGCAGTTTGTCGAACGCGGCAAGGCAGGCGATAACGGGCTTGCCACCATTCTGATCGGGCAGCGTGTCGCCACGACGCGTTATTTCGACGCGGCGGGTTTTCCCGATCGCACCGTCGGAATGGATGAACGCAAGGCCGCAAGCCGCTGATTGCTCGGGACGGCGGGCGGAAAAGGCTATTCCACCCGTCGCTTAGGTACCGAAACTTTGTTCTTCATCGTAGGCGGTTGGTGGAGACGCGATGCTTTTAGCTCGTTCCCCTATTCCGCTTTCCCATGCCTCCCTATATTAGAGACGGGATACGTAACGATTTGAGTGGAGGTTGATCATGACGTTGGCGATTGGCGATGTTGCCCCCGATTTCGAAGCCGAAACCACCGAGGGAAAAATCCGCTTTCATGACTGGTTGGGGACATCGTGGGGGGTACTGTTTTCTCATCCCAAAGATTTTACGCCGGTCTGCACCACGGAACTCGGCACGATGGCAAGGCTCAAGCCGGAATTCGACAAGCGTAATACCAAAATCATCGGCCTCTCGGTCGATCCAGTCGACAATCATAAAAAGTGGTCTGCGGACATTAAGGACGTCGTCGGCTTTGCGCCGAATTATCCGATGATCGGCGACACCGATCTTAAAATCTCCAAGGCTTACGGCATGCTTCCGGCGGCGACTTCCGGTTCTTCCGATGGCCGCACTGCTGCCGATAATCAGACCGTACGCAACGTTTTCATCGTCGGCCCGGACAAGAAGATCAAGTTGATCCTGGTCTATCCCATGACGACGGGCCGCAACTTCGATGAGGTGCTGCGCGTACTCGATTTATTGCAGATGACGGCGAAGCATCGCGTCGCCACGCCCGCGAATTGGAAACAGGGCGAAGACGTGATTATCGCAGGCTCCGTCACCGACGAGGAAGCCAAAAAACTTTGGCCGCAAGGTTTCAAGGCGCCCCGGCCTTATATCCGGATCGTGCCGCAGCCGCGCAGCTAGCGCGTCGACAAGATTGCACATCAAGGGCGCGAACGATATGTTCCGCGCCCTTGATGATTTCTGGCGATGCTGAAGCTCTGGTAGTTGAAACCGGTATTCGCGCTCGCCGCGCAACGGCTGGAGCAGATTGCATGAACGAAGCGGCCCAAAAGCAACCGCCTTTTGCCGAATTCCTGGGGATTAAAATCACCCATGTATCGCCTGAGCGTGTGACGGCCGAGCTGCCGGTGCGTGAAGAGCTCAACAATCGCTTTGGCATCATGCATGGCGGCGCGATCATGGCTTTGGCTGACAATCTCGGCGGCACCGCAACCACCGCTAATCTCAAAGACGGTCAGTCGACTACTACGATCGAGAGCAAAACCAATTTCTTCGCCGCTATTCCTATTGGCGACGTCGCGAAAGCGGAATGCACCCCACTACACCGGGGCCGCACTACGATGGTCTGGCAAACTCGCGTTACTCGCGGTGATGGCAGATTGTGTGCGCTCGTCACCCAGACCCAACTCGTCCTCAATCGAGATAAATAGCGCTCAAGCCTCTCGCGGCTTGGCCGCGCCGCGATTTGCGAGCAGCACGCCGCCCGCGCACACCACCATGCCGGAAATTGAGAGCGCATCGAGCCGTTCGCCGAACAGGATAAACGCGAATAAAGCGGTCACGCCGGGTACCAAATAAAACAGGCTCGCAAAACCCGTTGCAGCCGAACGGCGGATCAGCCAATACATCAATCCGACCGCCGCGATCGACAGCACCAGCACCAGCCAGGCGATCGCGAAAATCAGCTCCCCGCTCCAGTGGATCGCGCGCGTTTCAAACGCGAACGCTCCAGCCGCAAACAGTAATCCGGCGCCGATATATTGGACGAGGTTGCCAGCGCGCCAATCAATGTCGCCGCAAAATCGCTTTTGATAAAGCGTGCCGAGCGTGATGCCGATCAGCGACAGAAAACTTGCGATCCATCCGATCAGGGAGCCGGCCATGACGATGCTGCGGTCGTGCAGGACAAGCACCACGCCCACGAGCCCAAGTACGAGGCCGAGCCACTGCGTCCGTGTGACTGTCTCCCCCATGAATCGATTGGCGATGGTCGAGGTCAAGATCGGTTGAAGGCCGGGAATGAGTGCCGAGACGCCGGCAGGGACGCCTTGGCTGATCGCTGTGAACACACCCCCAAGATAAAGCCCGTGGACGAGAGAACCAGCGACGAGCGCGTGCCGGACTTCGCCTGCGTCTGGCACGCGAGCACGTCCAAAGAATGCGATCGCGGCCATGATGAGAACGACAAAAGCCATTCGCACGGCCAGGAACGTCAGCGGCTCGATGTAAGGCAGCCCGTAGCGGGCACCGATGAATCCCGTGCTCCAGAGGAGCACAAAAATAACCGGCGCGGTCGCGATCGCCAGTCGGGTCAGGCGCATGGGGGTCTCGGCACGGGTGGGGTTTGTTCTGAGCGGCGGGTCTCGCGGCTATACCATTTATGGCGCAACCGCGCCTTCCCTCCTTTGCGCGATCCGTCCTATGGTAGGGGTCGTGGGGGAATTTGACCGAGGGGCAGCGCTGCCATGAAATTGATCGCGGTTTACGTCATATTCGTCTTAATCGGCGACGGCATCGCCTATTTCGTCGGTCGTTCGGTCGAGCATTGGTCGGTTGCCGCGAGCATGCCCATATTTCTCGCCTGCTTTTTCTTCGTTTTCTGGGCGGCCTGGCGGCTTGCGATCCGGGTAGCCTAACTCCGGGTTCCCTCAATATCTTCCTTATTTCGGAACCGCCGCGCCACTTTGCGGGTTTCCCTCCATTCGAGACGATGCAAAGCGTGTCGAATCCAAGGAGGATGTCATGACTGACCCACGTTTTACCGATCCACGCTATAGCGACCCGCGATTGAGCGACCCAGTTATCCGCCGTGACGAGAGCACCGACGGACTGTGGGGCTGGATCGCCGGCGTCGCCGTTGTGCTCCTGATCGGTTTTCTAATTGTCGCCGGCTGGAATAACAACGGTAGCAACACCGCAAGCAGCGGCCCCTCGCCAGCGGCCACGACGAGTACGCCGCCGCGCAACGTGACCCCGCCGAGCACCACCGGTTCCGGATCGCCAGCCGCGCAACCACTAGCGCCGGCACCATCGCAGAATGGTACGCAGTAACACTTAGCGGCTTTAGATAAATCGTCCCGGCGCCTGCAGCGCCGGGACAGCGGCCAGCCGCGCCCGCCCGCAAAGCGATACATTCAAATTTCTTCGCTTGTGAAGCCGCCGCTTAACGCACGGTAACGGTAATCGGCTTCGACATCACTGGGGGCGCGTGCGGAATATGCGACCAGTCGGCTAACGCAAGTTGCAGCGTGTGCTTGCCCTTTGGCAGCGTGACCATGGTTTCAGTTTGCCCGGCCCCGAAATGCTTGTGCGTATCATCGGCCGGGATTGCGCCCTTCATCTGTTCCGCCGTCAGGCTGGTGTCGATCAACAGATGATGGTGGCCTGTATTCGGCTTCTCCACACCGGCGGGGGCGACGCCCATGCCCGTGAGACCGAACTGCACGAGAAATGGACTTTTCACTTTGGCGCCGTCGTTCAAATTAATGATGTAGACTTTGGCGCCGGAAGGCGATGCCGTCTGTGCTGCCGCCGAACAGGCGAAAATGCACGCAGCCGTTAGCACAAGTATTGTCCTGAAAATTGTCATGATGTTGCCTCCCTTGGCATTGCTGCTGCCCCTCGGATACTAACCCAATGACGGTCGTTTTAATCCGGCTTTCCACCAGTGCAGGTGCGTTTAGCCGAACACTGAATAGATACCGAACCCGAGGCTCGCGCTAATTACGGCCTCGATTGCTTGAAATTGCATTCCTGTTAATTCGTGACTGACGTAGGGAAATAGCGCCTGTCCCGCCGGCAGCATAATCATCGCTACGAGTGCAACGCACAGCAATTTAGTCAGAAATGCCCTGTCGAATATCATAAGTCCCTCCCCTTGTTTTTCCGCATTTTGTCACGGCGAGCGGAGTTGGGCAATCTCAGCTCTGGAAGGCCAGATCGATCGGGACCCTGTAGCCATTGGCGAGCCGGTTGGTCTCGTTTGCCATTCCCGTAACGGCCATCAACTCACCGAACATGGCCTCCGTCATACCGGCCTTGCGAGCAGCGGCCGTGTGACTTGCAATGCAATAACCACAGCCATTCGTCACGCTGACAGCGAGATAGACCATCTCCTTGGTGAGCGGATCGAGCGCGCCGTGCGCCATCACCTCTTTCACGCTCTCCCATGTACGTTTGAGTGTTGCAGGATCTCGCGCAAGATATTTCCAGAAATTATTCACGTCGGGCACGTTGCGCGTTTTCTTGATATCATCATACACCGCGCGAACTTGCGCGGATGCGTCGGCATATTCGACTGGTGCAGGCTTCGCCATAATGCAGTCCTCCAACACGCCATATTGTCATTGCCGGGCTGCGCCCGGCAATCCATGATGCATCAAGAAACATACCCGGAGATTTTTTATGCCGAAAACGCCGGATTATTTTGCGGGAAAAACCATCATCATCACTGGAGCGGCGAGCGGCATCGGCCGGGCAGCGGCACTCATTTTCGCCCGCGAGAAAGCCAACGTCGTTTGTGCCGACATCGACGAAGGTGGCGTCGAGAAAACCGCCGAGAAGGTCAACACCATCGGCAGCCAGGCACTCGCACTCACAATCGACGTGACCAAACGCGCTGCCATAAACGACATGGTCCAGCTAGCGATCGACGGATTCGGCAGCGTCCAGTTCCTGTTTAATTCGGCCGGCTCCGCCATCCGGCGCTCGAAATTCCTCGATATCGATGACGACCTTCTGGAGCGTACCTTCGATCTCAATTTTAAAGGGACCTTCTACGGCATGCAGGCCGTATTGCCCCATATGCTCAAGAACAAGTTCGGCGTGATCGTCAACGTCGCGAGCATGGCCGTGAAGCGCGGCGGTCCGGGAACTTCAGCGCACTACGCCGCAGCCAAGGGCGCGGTAAATACAATGACACTCGGTGTGGCACGCGAATTTGCGGCGCAAGGCATTCGCGTCATGTCGATTTCGCCCGGACCGATTGACACGGCGTTTGCTGCCGCAGCGGCGACCTCGCCGGAGCTCAAGCAGCAGATGCTCAATGACGTGCCGATGAAGCGTTTCGGCAGAGCCGAAGAAATCGGTGAACTCGTATTGTTCATGTGCTCGGATGCGTGCGAGTTCATGACCGCCGATACGGTATATGCGAATGGCGGCGGCGGCTGGCGCTGAAGTGCCTTAGCGCGTTGCGATCCATATGCCGGCCGCAACCGCCGCGAGGCCGGCAATCAGGTTGAGCCCGATCCCCTCGCCGATCGCCAGCGCGCCGACGATGGAAGCAAACACCGGGTTGACGGTGATGGTCACCGCCGTCTTGGTCGGGCTGGTGCGGGAAAGCGCAAACACCCAAAGGATAAATGCGCCCGCGCTGCCGACCACGCCGAGATAGGCGATCGCGAGCCATTGTGGCGAGCCGAACTGCGCGGCCGCACCAAACCCGTGGATCGCAAGAGCCCAGACCAACAGACAGGCCGCCGCCGCGCCCATACCCGCGGTCAGAAAAGCAAGAGGGTCGGACCGTGCAATGAAAGGCCGGGACCACACATTGTAAAATGACATGCACAAGGTCGCCGCGAGCATTACCAGTTCGCCACGCCAGGCACCGGCCGGCGCACCGGCGAGACCCAGTATCAGCGCCAGGAAAACTCCCGCCACGGCGACGAGCACACCGGCGGTTTTGCGCGCCGTAATCTTTTCAACGCCGAGCGCAGCGCCTACAAGCATCGTGGTCAACGGCATGGTCGAGAGCGTAAGCGCACCCCGCGCCGCGGTGGTGTAAGTGTATGCGAGATTGAACAGCACCGAGAAAGCGAAGAAGAACAGGATGCCAAGTAGCGCTACCGCGATCCAATCTCGTCCCGAGGGCCAACGGCTTTTCAAGATCAACGCGATCGGAAGTAGAATCAGAAATCCGGTGCCAAACCGGAACACGCCAAGCGTTACCGGATCGGTCGCATGAATCACAAAGCGGGTAGCGCCGCCGGCGACGCCGCCGATCGCGCTTGACGTCACTGCCGCGAGAACGCCCATCTGGTCGCGAGTCATGGCTATGCTTTCAATGGAACGCGAGTATCGCCGCAATAAATAACACGCCAAAACCGCCCGAAAAGGCCAATACCCGCACAGGCAAGCCGCGCAGCCTATAGTACGCTTTGACTGCCATGGGATTGGGCGTCAAAATATGGACTGTGGCGTGAGAGGGACGTTGCCATGAAAATGAAATATCCGGCTATCGCTTGCTTGGCAGCATTTGCCAGCCTGCTGTCTGTGCCAATGGTCATTGAAGCGAATGCACATAGTTTTGGATTCGGCCTGCACGGTTCAAACCATTTTCGGCCGGCACACCGTCACAGAGCGTTCAATCAGTCTCAGTGGTATGGCGGCCTTTACGCTTACCCGCCTTATACCTACGGCAATATGGATAGTAACATTGCGAACGGCTACACAGCGACTCCAACTGTTGTCTATGTAGCGGAACCGCAGCGCGCGCTGACCTGCCAATATAGTCAGCAGGTTAAAACGGTCCCGGCGGAAGGCGGCGGAACGCGCGATATCACGATCACACGTTGCTAACCTAAAACGCGTAGACATTGATTGACTCAACAGCGCGAATCTGTGGGCAGATTTTTTGGGCGCGTTGCTGAGTTTATGAAAGTTTTATTCCACTGTTCCTGCGAGATTTCGCTACAATTTGCAATTCCACTACCAAAAAACAAAAATGCGTTAGAGTGTGGTCGGGGCGCAATAGCGAATATGGAACTACAGGAGGAGCCGGTGAATAGACTTTTTTCTCTCGCATTGCTCTCAGGCATCAGCATCTTTAGCGTCGTGGCTGCTCAGGCTGCGCCGCTCGCACCGATTGAACAGTCACAAGCTGGTCTCACGATTCCTGTCGCCGGCGGGTGTGGTGCTGGTTGGCATCGCGGACCTTACGGCGGATGCCGCCGTAACGGCTATTACGGCGGCGTGTACTATGGTGCCCCCGCTGTGGTGGTAGCCCCGGGAGTTGCCGTGGGACCCGGTCCCTGTGGCGGTCGCGGCCAACATCGTGTTTGCGGTCCAAACGGATGCTGGATGGTCTGCAACTAGGCAGATCAGGTTGATTGATAGAGGCCCCGCTTCGGCGGGGCCTATTTTTTACGACGCTCTCAAGCAGCCTGCGGAAACGAAAAGGCTTTGGCCAGGAAAACCGGACCAAAGCCTTGTTGGCAGTCTCGTATTTTTCTAGTTGTGGCGGCAACCGCCATTGGGACCGCGATGAAAGCCACGGCCGTAACCGCCAGCGACCAGCGTGATGTTGCCGGAATTCTTGCTTGCACCCTTGAGTGCCGATGCCGGCATGGCCTGGGCGCTAAACGCAACAAACGTGAACATCGCAACAACCGCCGCAAAAAGTGTCAAACCCTTGTGCATTGTTATCTCCCCAGTTCTTTCAACGCCGCCCCGCGCCATTCTAATTTACTAAATGATTAGTTGTCTCGAAATCGCGTGATGGTTCAGATAACTTCTGTATAAATTCCTGGACAAGCTTTTTCGGCGGCGCGGATCGCTTCCAAGCGGAAAAATCGTCAGGAAGCTAATCGCAATTTAGTTGATTCGCCGCACTTGAACCGGATGTCTGCCGTGCTCCGCACACGGTGACACGCACTTCGGTCCCGCAGCCGTGCCGAATGATTTTTCCGCCGTTATGCCGCTGATCAGTTCAACGCCAGCGGAGCTGGAGCGACGACAGACCCGCAACGACATTCAGCGCGACCGAGCCCTGCAATGAAAGTGGCTGAAGTGCGATAGTGCGGTTGGATCCTCCGAGAAGAACGTTTGCGCCCGCACCGAGGCCAATTCCAACGTCGCCCGAAACGCCAACATATTCGCCGGCAAGCGCTCCGGCCGGCATGCCGGTGGTCGGGGCAAATACGGCCCATGCCAGCGCGCTGCCAGCGCTGAAGCCAATACTCAGGCCGACAGTATTAAGCGCGCCGTCGTAAGTTTGGGGGGGACCTGCCGGGACCGATGGCGCCGACTGATAAATGCACTGCATCGGCTGGTGGCCGACGATAATGAAGCCAATATTCGGATCAACCTTACAGGACAGACTACCGACTTGCGTCCATGACTGAGCTTCGGCCGCGGCCGGTACGAAATGCGCCGCCGCCAGAACGAACGACGCAAACAAAAACCGCTGATATTTCATGGTCGAAGTACCCCCTATTCCTTGTTACCGAAACTCTAGCAGCGGTGTGCGGCTAAGCGAAGCCCTCTTTCATGCGAAGCGCGATATGATTGCGCAGTCGTCCGCTGTATTGAGGCAAGTTGTGCATCAAGGTCAGGCAAAAGGACTATACCGTCCTGATCACTGCCGGATGAGTGCACCACAATCCATTTACATGGCGCACCGCTCTCATTGCTTGGCGCATGCGGCACATCAGCCGGAATAAACATCTGGTCGCCTGTGCGCATTGGCACGCGTTGCTCCAGACGATCACCGTAGTAAACGGCGCATTCGCCTTCCAGCAAATAGGCAATCGTTTCGATCCCCCGATGATAGTGTGCTTTTGCCCGCGCGCCGTGTGGCATCGGCAGAATATTCATGCAGATTTTTTCTGCGCCCACAGTTTCGCTGGAAGCGCCCGCGCCGTAGGTAAACACCTGCTTGCCGACATAAGTTTGGCCGGGCGCGATTACCCGTACACGCTCTGTCGCTGGATTTGTCATCGGCTGACCTCTTATTCTTCTATTCTTCAGACCGGCAAATTATCGTGTTTGCGCCCCGGCATCTCCACGTGCTTGTTTTTTAGCATCGCTAGCGCACGTGCGATGCGGCGACGCGTCGAGTGCGGCATGATCACGTCGTCGATATAGCCGCGTTCCGCGGCCACGAACGGTGACAGGAAGCGGTCCTCATATTCCTTGGTGCGCGCGGCGATCTTGTCTTTATCGCCGATATCGGCACGGAAGATGATTTCGACCGCACCCTTGGCGCCCATCACCGCGATTTGTGCCGTGGGCCACGCATAGTTGAGATCGCCACCCACATGCTTCGATGCCATCACGTCATAGGCACCGCCAAAGGCTTTACGCGTAATGACGGTGACGAGCGGCACCGTACACTGGCTATAAGCGAATAGCAGCTTGGCGCCGTGCTTGATCAGCCCGCCATATTCCTGGTCGGTTCCGGGCAGGAAGCCGGGTACGTCCACAAACGTAACAATCGGGATGTTGAAGGCATCACAGAAGCGAACGAAACGCGCAGCCTTGCGGGAGGCGTCGCTGTCGAGCACGCCGGCAAGCACCATCGGCTGGTTGGCGACAAAACCCACCGTGCGACCGGCAACGCGCCCGAACCCGATAACGATATTCTTCGCGTAAGCGGATGACAGTTCGAAAAAGTCGCCCTCGTCAGCCACCTTAAGGATCAGTTCCTTGATGTCGTATGGCTTGTTTGGATTATCGGGAATAAGCGTGTCGAGCGATTCATCGATGCGGTCGGGCTCTTCATAGGCCGGCCACTCCGGAACGCCGCTTTCGTTGTTGGCGGGCAGAAAATCGATCAGCCGTCGCATTTGCAGGAGACATTCAACATCGTTCTCGAAAGCACCGTCAGACACACCCGATTTGGTTGTGTGCACCGAAGCGCCACCCAGCTCTTCGGCGGTAACGACTTCGTTGGTCACTGTCTTCACCACGTCTGGACCGGTGACGAACATGTAGGAGGTGTCGCGCACCATGAAAATGAAATCAGTCATCGCCGGAGAATAAACGTCACCGCCGGCGCACGGGCCCATGATGACGCTGATCTGCGGAATGACGCCGGAGGCGAGGACGTTGCGTTTGAACACCTCACCATAGCCGCCGAGCGCGGCAACACCTTCCTGGATTCGCGCACCGCCGGCATCGAACAGGCCGATGACGGGGCAACGTGCCTTCATCGCCATGTCCTGCACCTTGATGATCTTTTGCGCGTGCGCCTCTGAAAGCGAACCGCCGAAAACAGTGAAGTCCTTGGAGAACAGATAAACCGCACGGCCGTTGACGGTGCCCCAACCAGTAACGACTCCGTCGCCTGGGACTTTCGTCTTTTCCATGCCGAAGTCGGACGAACGGTGCTCGACGAACATATCGAGTTCTTCGAATGAACCCTTGTCGAGCAAAAGCTCGATTCGCTCGCGGGCCGTGAGCTTGCCACGCTTGTGCTGGGCCTCGATGCGCGCCTTTCCGCCACCGAGGCGGGCCTCCTCGCGCCGCTTTTCGAGTTTGTCGAGGATGTCTTTCATCGATTAGAACCCCTGCCCTCTCGGAATCCGGCTTCACGTATGCATAACATGACCCGTGGCCGCGCGGCAGGCTTGGCACGCGGAAGACCTTGGCATCGTGCTCAAACCCTGCTTACAAGCCCCCATGAGCGAACCACAAACCAGCGCCGAACTTATCCAGCAGGGTCTCGTCCATCACCGCTCGGGCCAGCTGTCGCTCGCTATGGACCGCTATACGCAGGTGCTGCGCAACGACCCACAGAATGCCGATGCGCTCTATTACATCGCGGTGGTCGCCTGCCATGAGGGCCAATTCCAGCAGGGTATCGATCTCGCCCGTCGTTCGCTGTCATACCGGCCAAGGCAGGCACGCGCGCATAACCTGATCGGCCAGGCACTGCACCGGATGGACCAGATCAAGGACGCACTTGAAAGCTTCGACACCGCGATCGAATGCGACGTCAATTTTGCCGATGCCTATGGCAATCGCGCGAATATGCTGAGCGAGCTCGGCCGCCACGCCGAAGCGCTGTCGAGCTTCGATCGCGCGCTCGCGCTCAACCCCAATTCAGCGAGCGACTGGCTCAATCGCGGTGCCACGCTGCACGGCGCCGGGCGCGCCGACGATGCGATCGCGAGCTACGATAAGGCGATCGCGATCGATCCAGAATTTTGCCTCCCATATTGTAATCGTGCGCACGCATTGTCCGATCTGGACCGCGACGCGGAAGCGCTCACCAGTTACGACCGCGCCATCGCGCTGGAGCCAAAATTCGCCGAAGCCTATCTCGGTCGCGCGTTCACTCTGAGAAAGTTGTCGCGCCTGGAGGATGCGCTTGCCAGCGTCGACAAGGCGATTGAGATCAAGGCGGACGTCGGTAAAATGCACGGAGCGCGCGCCAGCCTGTTGCGTGCGCTCGGGCGTGAGGACGACGCACGCGCCGCCGATACCTTGGCTGCCGAGCTTGAGGCGAAGAAACATCAGGCCGCCCCGCCGACATAGACGTCGGACACCCGTGCGGATTATAATGCCTTTGCCGGGGCTTCCGTTGCCGTCACAAGATCGACATGGAACTTTCTCCGGGCGCGCGTATTGCACACTCTCGATTGCGAGCTGTGAAACAAGGACCCTGCCCATGAACAACGCTAAACCTTCGCCACGCCTCATGACTCCGACCGATCTCGGCGCGAATGCCGCCAAAGATATCGCCGGTGCGCTCAACGCGCTGGTGGCGGACACCTTTGCCCTCTATCTGAAAACCAAGAATTTCCATTGGCACGTCAGTGGGCCACATTTCCGCGACTATCATTTGTTGCTCGACGAGCATGGCGACCAGATATTTGCCATGACCGACGTGCTGGCCGAACGTGTGCGCAAGCTGGGACAGCCAACGTTGCGTTCGATTGGCGATATTACGCGCCATCAGCGGCTCGCCGACAATGACGCCGCTTATGTGGATCCGCTGGACATGCTCGCCGAGTTGCGCGACGACACGCAGCGCTTCATTACCTCGATGCGCGAAGTGCATGACGTCTGCGACGAGCATGGCGACGTGGCGACGACCAGCCTGCTAGAAGTCTACATCGACGAAGCCGAGAAGCGGGTCTGGTTCCTCTACGAGGCGGGCCGCAAGGGCGACACGACCGGGCACTAGGTCAGTTCGCGCGAACGCGGAACGCGCAGTCATCTTTTCAGACTGAGCACCGTTATAGCTGCCTGAAATTCGCCGTGGTAAAATCCGCGGCGCTCGAGCGCGATCTCGTCGCGGCCCCATTGCGACATTTGCCAGTCCTCGTCGACGTGCGCCGCGGCCCACGCGGCGTCTGTACCGAGTGCACCATCTGCACCAAATACACCATGTGCAACCGCCAGCGCCAATAGCGCCGATCCCGTCAGCGTCGTGATCGATGAAACCGCGGCAAGTCGCCACGGGTCATCGGGGATTGCCAGGCGCACAGCGGCGACGGCCTCGCGCGGCTGCGGCACATGCACGATGCCCTGCGCCAACACAAAGCGCGCACCGAATTGCTCCCTTGCCCAGGCAACGACCGGATCCCAGGCTTGCGATTGTTTTTCGATCAACTCTGCCGGCGTCTCGGCGCGATAGAACAACAGATCCGAGCCGAGATACTTTTCGATCTCGGCGGCGACGGGGCCCGGCGCGTCCGCAACCGCGTCGATCACCGCGTTGGCCAGCCGCGTCAGCGGCATGCGTGCGGGATCAATCACATCTGTATGCGCGTTCCACTCCTCGACGACAGCTTCCGCAAGGGCACGCGTGGGCGCGGCGAGTGCGCGCCGAGCCGGTGTGCGCACCGGCTTTCCATCAAGCAGGACCGCGACGGCCCCGTCGCCGGCATCACCGGTATGGGCACGTTCATAGAAGCGCTTGCGTAAATGCGGCCGCACAGATCGCCGCGCCGCTTCGGTGGGGTCGATCGGCTGATTTTCGAAAATCTCGGTAAAGATCTCACGCATTGGGACGAGCTTTTGTGCGACGCAAAATAAGAGGAACTCGAGCCCACGATCTTAATCCAAAACCGCATTATTTGGGGGCTCGATTGCCTTGCTCGCGCCGCTTTCAGGGAGCGAAAACTCTCACGAAGACTTGTGGTTGAAAGGTCTCAACCACGACAGAAGGATGAGTAGCCTTGAGGGGTTCAAACCCATAATATCCGCGCTCGGATTCGAGCCGGTAAACAAGGCCGACCGGAGATAGCGGACCCGCCAGGGGCTGTGACGCGGCGCCGTTGAGTTGTGCGGAGTAACGGGGCGCGTTTCGAGGAGTCAATGAAGAATACCGATATTTCTGCGCCCGACTACTTCCACAAGGTCGTGGACTGTCAGTGGGCCTGCCCGGCTCACACGCCTGTGCCGGAATATATCCGCCTCATTGCGCATGGCCGCTATTCCGACGCCTACATGATCAATTGGCGATCGAACGTGTTTCCGGGGATCCTCGGACGCACCTGCGACCGCCCGTGCGAACCGGCCTGCCGGCGCGTGCGCGTGGAAAAGGAGCCGGTGGCGATCTGCCGCCTGAAGAGAGTGGCGGCGGATTATAAAGATGACATCCGCGATCGATTGCCGAAACCGGCGGCAAGGAAAAACGGCAAACGTATCGCGCTGGTCGGCGGTGGCCCGGCTTCTTTAACAGTCGCCCGCGACCTTGCCCCGCTGGGTTACTCCTGCGTCGTATTCGACAGCGACCCCAAAGCCGGCGGCATGATCCGTTCGCAAATTCCGAAATTCCGTTTGCCGGATTCTGTGATCGACGAAGAGTGCGGCTACATTCTCGACCTCGGCGTCGAATTCCGTGCCGGCAAACGGATCGATAGCCTGAAGGCGCTTCTTGCAGAAGGCTGGGACGCGGTGTTCGTCGGCTCAGGCGCCCCCCGTGGGCGCGACCTCGACATTCCCGGTCGCAACGAAGCCGCCAAGAATATCCATATCGGCATCGACTGGCTTTCATCGGTGTCATTCGGCCATATCTCGAAAATCGGAAACCGTGTCGTCGTCCTCGGTGGTGGCAACACCGCGATGGATTGCTGCCGCTCCGCCCGCCGCCTCGGTGGCGAACAGGTCGACGTCGTTGTGCGCTCAGGCTTCGAGGAGATGAAGGCGTCGCCCTGGGAAAAAGAAGACGCTATGCACGAAGGCATTCCGATCCACAATTTCCTCGTGCCCAAACATTTCACGCATGAGAACGGAAAACTCACCGGCATCACCTTTGAGAAGGTTAAGGCCGAATACGACGCCAAGGGCCGCCGAAAATTGGTGCCCGCCGGCGAACCGGAGAAGCACATTCCATGTGACGACGTTCTGGTGGCAGTCGGCCAGGAAAACGCTTTCCCATGGATAGAGCGGGACATCGGCATTGAATTCGATCAATACGATATGCCCAAGGTCGATACTCAGACCATGGCGTCGACCAACCCGAGGGTGTTTTTCGGCGGGGACGCTGCGTTCGGTCCGAAGAACATTATCTGGGCAGTGGCGCATGGCCACGAAGCCGCCGTCTCTATCGACAAGCAGCTTAATGGCGAAGACATCACCGACCGCCCGCTCCCTGCGGTTGAGGTGATGAGCCAAAAGATGGGCATCCACGAATGGAGCTATGACAACGAGATCGCGCTCGACAAGCGCTACAAGGTGCCGCACCGCGACAAGGTCGTGGCGCTCAAAGACATCAAGGCCGAAGTCGAGCTAGGCTTCGACGAAAAGCTCGCTTTAGCAGAAGCCGGCCGCTGCCTGAATTGCGATGTGCAAACCGTGTTCTCGGCGCAGCTTTGCATCGAATGCGACGCCTGCGTTGACATCTGCCCGATGGATTGCATCACCTTCACACCAAACGGCGAGGAAGCCGACTTGCGCAAGCGGTTGACGGCGCCCTCGCTCAACTTAACGCAAGATCTCTATGTCCAGGACGGCCTTAAAACCGGCCGCGTCATGGTCAAGGATGAAGACGTCTGTCTGCATTGCGGCCTGTGCGCCGAACGCTGCCCGACCGGCGCCTGGGACATGCAGAAATTCTTGCTCGATATGACTCATGCAGGGAATTCATGCCGACCGCCACGCCGATCAGCCGCGTAAACGACTTCGTCGTCCGTTTCGCCAACGTCAACGGATCCGGTTCCGCGAGCGCGAACGAAATGTTTGCGCGCGCCGTGATGCGCATGGGTATACCAGTGGCGCCACGCAACATATTTCCATCCAACATTCAGGGCCTGCCAACCTGGTACGAGGTGCGCGTGTCCGAAGCCGGACACATGGGTGCGCGCGGCGGCACCGACCTGATGGTGGCGATGAATCCGCAGACCTTCGACAAGGACATCGCGGGCATCGAACCCGGCGGTTACCTTTTCTATGATTCCACCAAGCCGCTACCGTCGTCCAAATTTCGCGATGACATCACCGTCATCGGTGTGCCGCTGACCGCGATTTGCAACCGCGAATATACCGACCCGCGACAGCGCCAGTTGTTCAAGAACATCATCTATATCGGTGCCCTCACCGCCTTGCTCGACATGGACGTGAAGGTGGTCGAGCAGCTCATCGGCGAACAGTACAAAGGCAAAGACAAGCTGATTGAGCCGAACATCAAGGCGCTGCACATCGGCCGCGACTACGTAATCCTCAATCTGCAACACCCCCTCGGCGTTAAGCTCAAGCGCGCAAACGCGGTCGGCGACCGTATTTTCATCGAGGGCAATTCGGCGGCTGCCCTTGGCGCTGTCTATGGCGGCGCCACCGTCTGCGCCTGGTATCCAATCACGCCCTCCTCCTCGCTGGCGGACGCCTTCACACGCCATTGCGCCAAGCTGCGCATCGATCCGGAAACCAAGCAGGCGAAGTACGCCATCATCCAAGCCGAAGACGAACTCGCCTCAATCGGCATCGTGATCGGCGCCGGCTGGAACGGCGCGCGTGCCTTTACCGCCACTTCGGGTCCCGGCATTTCGTTAATGCAGGAGTTTATCGGGCTGGCCTATTTCGCTGAAATTCCAGCTGTTCTGTTTGATGTGCAACGCGCGGGGCCCTCGACTGGTATGCCGACGCGGACCCAGCAGTGCGACATCATCTCTTGCGCTTACGCTTCGCATGGCGACACCAAGCACGTGCTGCTGTTCCCGGAAGATCCGTCGGAATCCTTCGATTTCGGCGCGCAGGCCTTCGACCTCGCCGACCGGCTGCAGACGCCGATCTTCGTCATGCTCGACCTCGATATCGGCATGAACCATCACCTGTCGAAACCGCTCGCATGGGACGACAGCCGCAAATATGACCGCGGCAAGGTAATGACTGCAGCGGAACTGGAAGCCGGCAAGGACTTCGGCCGCTACCTCGACGTTGACGGCGATGGCATCCCCTTCCGGACCTATCCCGGCACGCACCCGACCAAGGGCTCGTTCTTCACCCGCGGCACGTCACGCGACCGCTACGCTCGCTACACCGAAGAAGGTGCGCCCTACGTCGACAACATGCAGCGCCTGGTTCGCAAATTCGACACCGCCAAAGACCTGGTGCCGCGGCCGCTCATCGCCACATCAGGCAAGCCCACCAAATACGGCGTGATCTATTACGGCTCGACCTCGCCAGCGATGGATGAGGCCATCCACATGATCGAGGCGCGCGGACATAACCTCGACCGCATGCGCATACGTGCCTTCCCGTTCCATTCTTCAGTCAATAGTTTCGTCGCCGACCATGACTTCGTGTTCGTGGTCGAGCAGAACCGTGACGCGCAGCTGCGCTCACTTATCGTCAACGAATGTGGCATCGACCCGGTGCGGCTGGTGCCGATCCTGCATTACGACGGCACCCCGATTACTGCGCGCTTCATCGCCAAGGCTATCGGCGATCACCTCGATGCACTGAAAGTGAAGCCGATGAAGGTAACTTCATGACTTATCTTGCCAAGCCAAAGTTCCATCACCCGGATCTGCCGAAGAACGATCTCGGTTACACCCACCGGGACTACGAAGGTACGGTGTCGACGCTTTGCGCCGGCTGCGGCCACGACTCAATCACCGCCGCGATCATTCAGTCCTGCTTCGAGCTGTCGATTGAACCGCATCGCGTCGCCAAGATTTCCGGCATCGGCTGCTCGTCCAAAACGCCGACCTATTTCCTTGGCAACTCGCACGGCTTCAATTCGGTGCACGGCCGCATGCCGTCGGTTTTGACCGGCGCCAATCTCGCCAATCGCGATCTGATTTATCTCGGTGTCTCAGGCGACGGCGACAGCGCATCAATTGGCCTTGGCCAATTCGCACATTGCCTGCGGCGCGGCGTAAATATGGTCTACATTGTCGAGAATAACGGCGTATATGGCCTTACCAAGGGCCAGTTTTCAGCCACCGCCGACCGTGGATCCAAGTCGAAGCGCGGCTTCATCAATACCGACAATTCAATCGACCTGGTCGCAATGGCGCTTCAGCTAGGCGCAAGCTTTGTCGCCCGTTCCTTCTCCGGCGACAAACATCAACTGGTACCGATCATCAAGGCCGCAATCGCCCATAAGGGCGCAGCCTTCATAGACGTTATCTCGCCCTGTGTTGCCTTCAACAACCATGCCGGCTCGACCAAGAGCTTCGATTTCGTGCGCGAGCATAACGAGGCGGTTAATCGCCTTGACTTCATCTCCAGCCGCATGCCGATCGAGGTAAAATACGAACCCGGCACGGTAGAGGTGGTCGAACAACACGACGGCTCGAAAGTGGCGTTGCGAAAGCTGGCGGCCGACTACGATGTGCACGATCGGACCGCGGCATTAGGTTTTCTGCAACATCATGCGGCAAAGGGGCAAATCGTTACCGGCCTGCTCTACATGGAGAAGGAATTGGAAGACCTGCACGCCCATCTGCACACGATCAATGCACCGCTTAATACGCTGGCCGAGAAGGAGCTCTGCCCCGGCAGAGCCGCGCTCGACAAGTTCAACGCGTCGCTCCGTTAGGCGTTCCTGTTACCATGCAACGTCGACGGCTCGGCCAATCCGGTCTTGAGCTCGCCCCGCTCATGCTGGGCGGAAATGTCTTCGGCTGGACGATCGACGAGGCGGCCTCCTTCAATATTCTCGATGCGTTTGTCGATGCCGGCTTCAACGCCGTCGACACCTCCGACAGCTATGCGCGCTGGGTCCCGGGCAGCCCGGGCGGCGAGTTGGAAACCATCATCGGCAACTGGGTCAAACGCAGCGGCAAGCGCAACGAGGTGCTGATCGCCACCAAGGTTGGCGAGGACATGGGCGAAGGCCGCAGTCTGCGCAAGGACTACATCCTGCGCGAATGCGAAGCTTCACTCCGACGCTTACAAACCGACTATATCGATCTCTACCAAACGCATTTCGATGATGAGGTCACGCCACCGGAAGAGACCATGCAGGCTTATGCGCAACTGTTCACCGCCGGCAAGGTGCGGGCGATCGGCGCCTCCAATATCACTCCGGGGCGGCTGAAGGCCTCACTCACGGCCAGTAAACAGCTTGGGCTGCCGCGCTACGAAAGCCTGCAACCGCTTTACAATTTGTCGGACCGCAGGGAATTCGAGACTGAATTCGAGCCGATCTGCCGGCAGGAGAAGCTGGGCGTCATTAATTACTATTCGCTCGCAGCCGGCTTCCTCACTGGCAAATACCGTTCGCCCGAAGAAGGCGCGAAACACCCCGGTCGCGGTGGCCGGCTCAAACGTTATCTCGACGCGCGCGGGATGCGGATCCTGAAGGTGCTCGATGAGGTGGCAGCCCGACACCATGCCTTGCCGGCGCAAATTGCGCTGGCCTGGCTGATCGCCAAGCCGTTCATCACCGCTCCTATCGTCAGCGCAACCAGCCGCAAGCAGCTCGACGAAATCCTGAAAGCTCCGCAGATCAAGCTCTCGGGCGAGGACAGCGCTGCCCTCGACGCCGTCGGAGCCTGAAGGCGACCTTCAGGTCGGAACGGCGCGTATCCGGTTAATGTCATACCTTAAGTTGAGGATCGCCTCTTAAATCGAGCGCTTTTAATGCTCAAGTGAAAGGTGAAGATCGCTACTGGTTGATGCAGGTGCCGACGTAGCTGTTGCGGTCACCGGCGGCTTGGCCATAAACGCCTGCCTGGTGTGCACAGCGAGCCGCGCGATCCTGGAAGGTTTCGCTGCCTCCTGGCCCTGCTCCCGGCACTGTTGGCAGGTTCGGCAGAACTCGCCCCGTCTGGGGCACGAAGATCGGCGGCGGAACCGTCGCGCTGGGAAACGGTGCGACCCTCGACTTCGGGATGGTCGCATGTTTCACGGTACCCCGCGGTGACTTGTACTTTGGTGCCAGCCAAGGCTCCGGCTGTTCTCGCCTGGGCCCTTTTTCCGGGACCATGATGCTGTAGTCATCGCGCATAATGTCGTAGTTGCCGCCGGTTTGCGCGCGAGCGGGCGCAACCAGAGGCGCCGACAGCAAAAGCACCACGATTAAAGAGAACTCTGCGCATTGTTCCTCTGAGATCGGAACCCCGCAGGCCGAAGGCTACGCCTCCTCAGGCGCCTCGTCGATTGGATCGTAACGCTTGGCGTCGAAGCCGAGCAGATTCCAGGACTGTTCCATATGCGGGGGTAGCGGTGCCGAGACGTCGATCGTCCCACCGCGCGGGTGCGGTACTGCGATACGTCGCGCTAAAAGATGCAGCTTGTTTTGCATACCGCCCGGAAATTCCCAGTTCTCGATATTGAAGTATTTCGGATCGCCGATGATGGGGTTGCCGACATGCGCCATATGGGCGCGCAATTGGTGGGTCCGGCCAGTCACCGGTTTGAGGGAAATCCATGCCAGCTTCTGGGCCGCAGTTTCCACTACGGCATAATAGGTGACGGCGTGAACGGCATCCTTCTCACCATGCTTGGCGATGCGCATGAAAAAATCTTCCTCGACCTCCTGTTTGGCGAGGAAGGTTGACACGCGGCCCTGCTGTGGCTTGGGCACACCAGCGACCAGTGCCCAATATATCTTGCGAGCCGAGCGCGAGCGGAAGGTCTTTGCTAGCGCGGCAGCGGCAAAGCGGGTTTTGGCTATCAGAAGACACCCGGCCGTATCCTTGTCCAGCCGGTGCACCAGCCGCGGACGCTGCGCGTCCGGCCCCGATCCGCGCAAGGCGCCGAGCATGCCGTCGATATGACGCGTGGTTCCAGAGCCGCCCTGAACGGCAAGACCCATCGGCTTGTTGAATACCATTACATCTGCATCTTCGTAGAGCGTGATCGACTTGAGGAATGCGCGGTCCTTTTGCGCCTGCGGCGCGTCGTCGCGCGGAGTCGGCGCGTCAACCTTCAGCGGCGGAATACGCACCGCCTGCCCGCCTTCGAGTCGGACTTTCGGCTGGGTACGCTTGCCGTTTACGCGCACCTCACCTTTGCGGATGATGCGCTGGATGTGGCTGAAAGAAAGCCCTGGAAAGCGCGCCTCAAAAAAGCGGTCGACGCGCATGCCAAATTCGTCGGGAGTGACCGTGACGGTTTGGACACCGGCCGAAAACTGCGGTGCCTTTGGCTCGCTATTCGGAAGTGGCGGCTGCAGGCGACTTTCGAAGGACGCGCGGCCGGGACTATCACCCTTTGCCGCCCGCTCTGTTCGTACCTCAGAGTGACGCGATGAGCCGTGACGCTTGTTGCCAATGCTGTGACGAGGCGCGGAACGCCCTGCCTGCGGTTCGGCCTGATATTGCGGCTTTTGCCGGTTGCCGCGGCCGCGCGAACCAGCAACCCGCTTGCCTCCGCCCGGATGCCGCGATCCTGCGGTCTGCCGTCCGCCACCAGGCTGGCGCGGCCCCGAACGTCCACGGCTCATTTTGGGCCTCGCTCATTTCTTAGCTTTGCCCAGTATTCCAGGCGCTTTCTGATTTCACGCTCGAAGCCGCGCTCGGGCGGATCGTAAAATTTCTGGCGCTCGAGCGCACCGGGGAAATAATTCTGCCCCGAGAAGGCTTCCTCGGCGTCGTGATCATAAGCGTAGCCGCGGCCATAGCCTTCATTTTGCATCAACTTGGTCGGTGCATTGAGGATATGTTTGGGCGGCAGCAGTGAGCCTGCATCCTTGGCCATGCGCATCGCAGCCCCAAAAGCGGCATAGCCAGCATTCGACTTTGGCGCGGTTGCGCAATAAATGACCGCCTGAGCAATCGCAAGCTCGCCTTCCGGCGAACCGAGGAAATCGTAGGCCTCCTTGGCGGCGTTTGCGATCACCAGCGCTTGTGGGTCGGCGAGCCCAATGTCCTCGATCGCCATTCGCACGACGCGGCGCGCGATATAGAGCGGCGGTTCGCCCGCATCGAGCATTCGGCATAAGTAGTAAAGCGCCGCGTCAGGATCGGAACCACGCACCGATTTGTGGAGCGCCGAGATGAGATTGTAATGGCCATCCTGGCTCTTGTCATATATCGGCGCGCGGCGCTGCACGATTTCCTGCAGTTTCTTGGAATCGAACGTTTCGTCCTTGCGCGAAGCACGCCAGACTTCCTCAACGAGTGTGAGCGCGGCGCGGCCGTCCCCATCAGCCATGCGTACTAGTGCAATGCGCGCATCCGCGTCGAGCGGAAGACGTCTGTTCTCAATCATCTCTGCGCGTTTGAGAAGATTTTCGATCGCATCCTCATTTAGGGATTTGAATACCAGGACGCGCGCGCGGGATAGTAATGGCGCATTCAACTCGAAGGACGGGTTCTCTGTGGTGGCACCGACCAGGATGATAGTGCCGTCTTCCATCACCGGAAGAAAACTGTCCTGCTGCGCGCGATTGAACCGGTGGATCTCATCGACGAACAGCAATGTGCCCTGCCCCATTTCGCGACGGCGGCGCAACTCTTCAAATACCTTCTTGAGATCGGCAACACCGGTAAAGATTGCCGAAATCTGCTCAAAGTGCAGGTCTGTCGCCTGCGCGAGTAAGCGCGCGACGGTAGTCTTGCCAGTGCCGGGCGGACCCCAGAATATCAGCGAGCCGAGTGAACGGGTCGCCAGCATACGCGTGAGTGCACCATCCGGCCCTAGCAGATGTTCTTGACCGACAACCTCATCGAGTTTTTGCGGTCTGAGCCTGTCGGCGAGCGGGTGCGGCGCGTCCTTTTCAAGGCCTGCGGCTGAAAACAAGCTCTGGCCGCTCGCTTTGGCGCGCGGTGTCATCCGCCGAATACCGCGGAAATTTTCTGGCCGCCGCGCAGAATCACGATGCGCCAACTGCGGTTCGGCACACCACTTAACCGCTCGAGGTCGGCGGTTTTCATAATCCGCTCACCGTTGACCTCTTCGATTACGTCGCCACGCTGGAAGCCGAGATTGCTTGCATAAGAACCGGCATCGACATCGATGATGGCTACGCCCCGGTCGGCGTTCTGCAATTGCAGTTCGTCCACAAGCGCGGGCGACAGGTTGGCAACCTTTACCCCCGAAAATGGCGAGCGTGAGCGGATCGTAATCTCCTCGCGCGGCGTTTCCGGCGCAGCCTGGAGGGCAACCGTCATCGCTTGCTCGTGCCCCGCCCGCAACACGCCGAGACGAGCGCTGCCGCCGATCGGCTTGGTAGCAAAGCGGTAATCGAAAGCATTGGGATCCTCGACGTCCTGGCCATCGACTGACACGACCAGATCACCGGCCTTGAGGCCGGCGCGCGCGGCCGGGCTGTTGGCCGCAACATTCGCAACCAATGCCCCTGCCGGGCGCTTCAGACCCATGGTATCCGCGATATCGGCTGTGACGGCCTGCAATTTTGCGCCGAGCCACGGCCGCACGACTGCACTGCCACCCGTCTTCGCAGATGCCACCACGACCCGCACCATATTCGCGGGAATAGCAAAGCCGATCCCTTGCGAACCGCCCGAGCGCGAAAAGATCGCGGTGTTGATGCCAATCAGCTTGCCGGTCAAATCGACCAGCGCACCGCCCGAATTGCCCGGATTGATCGCTGCGTCTGTCTGGATAAAGAACCGATAGTCGGAAATGCCCACCTGTGTGCGCGCAAGAGCCGACAAGATACCGTGCGTCACCGTCTGCCCGACACCAAACGGATTGCCAATCGCGAGCACCACATCGCCGACCTGCAGCGCGTCGGAATCCGCAAAGTCCAACACCGGAAATTTCTCACGCCCATCCTTAATTCGCAGGATCGCAAGATCGGTGCGCGGATCTTTGAGCACCAGCGTAGCCTCGAATTCGCGTTTGTCGGCAAGTGAAACCTTTACTTCGTCCGCACCTTCGATGACGTGATTGTTGGTCACGATCAGGCCCGCGGCATCCACGATCACGCCGGAACCAAGTGAACGCTGTAGCTGGCTTCCGCCACCGCCCGGCACACCGAAGAAACGGCGAAAGATTGGATCGTCCAGCAACGGGTTGCGGTTCTGCACCACTTTGGCTGCATAGACATTGACCACCGCAGGAGCGACGTGCTGCACCACCGGCGCATAAGACAGCCGCAGCTCGGATTGGGTGGGCAACCGCCGCTCTTGCCCGGTAGCGGTGTTTGCGAGCGCCCCGGCAGCAATCAGGACGACAGTTAGTGCTCTAAGGCGCATAGGTTTGGATCCCGGCGAAGGGCGGAGATATAGGCCACTAACCGGCCTAAATGAAGGCCGACGGCCCCTCCAACGAGAGGAATCGCTCCTATTCTTTGGCCGGCACCGTGCGCAAATAGGTCACGATGGCGTCGAGGTCGTCATCGGTCAGATGCGCATAGTATTGGAAGCCCATCGGGGGCTTGAGCTTGTTGCCGTGCCTGTCGACCCCTTGAGCGATGGCCCGCTTGATCTCAGCGTCGGTCCATTCCCCAATGCCCTTGGCCTTGCTTGTCGTGATGTTTTTCGCCACGGACACGCCCCATGGGCCGGGAAATTCAAAACCGCCGGCACCCAAGCGGGTGCCCCACTGACGAACGCCTTTCTCCATTGGAGTATGACATTCCATGCAATGCGCGATGGTAGCGAGATAGAAGCCCTTCTTGAGCTTGTCGCTCATCATTCCTTCAGTGAACGGCTTCTCGCCGCCCGGAATCACATTCTCGACCTGCGGCATCTTGTAGATCGGATCCGCAACCTTGTTTTTGACCGGCTTGAGAGTGCGCAAATAAGCGACGACAGCATTGAGATCGCGCTCGGTCATGATGTGATAAAATCCAGTCGGCATCACCATCGCGACATGCACACCGTTCGGCCGTATGCCGGTGCGCATAACGGTTTTGACCTCCGCATCGGTCCAGCCGCCGATCCCGGTGTCTTTGTCGGGCGTGATGTTCGGCGCGGTCACCTTGAAGGGCGGCTCATCCCAAGACAGGCCGCCGGAGAAATCCTTGCCGGCGACGGCCGCGGGCGGCCCTTTCGGCGAATGGCAATTGCCGCATGTCAGAATACCGTTGACCAGATAATCGCCGCGTTTGACGAGATCGGATTGTGCATTGGCCGCGCAAACCGACGCTGCACCGACCGCCAATGCGTACAATAAAGTACGGATTCTCATGCTGCCCCCACCGAACGAAGTAGCCCCTGGCTCAATCATACCCGGCGGCCACCGGTCAGCAAACAAAAAGGGCGGCGCCGGATGCGCCGCCCTTGTCGAAAATAAGTTCAGGAGGCTCAAGCAGCCGCTGTCGCCTCTTCTTCGACCTTCTTTTCCTGTACCGGTCCGGAATCCTTGCCCTTGGCTTCAACGTCCCGATCGACGAATTCAATCACGGCCTTCGCCGCATTGTCTCCATGGCGAAACCCCGCCTTCATGATGCGGGTATAGCCGCCATCGCGCTCCTTGTAGCGCGGGCCGATGACCTCAAAGAGTTTCTTGACCTGCGGCACATCGCGAATTTCCGCGATTGCCTGCCGGCGCGCATGCAATCCGCCCTTTTTTGCGAGTGTCACCAGCTTCTCAACGATCGGGCGCAGTTCCTTCGCCTTCGGGAGCGTGGTCATGATCTGCTCGTGCTTGATCAGCGACGCGGCCATATTTGCGAACATAGCTTTGCGATGCTCCGCCGTGCGATTGAGCTTGCGGTGAACTTTGCCGTGACGCATCGCGTATTACCCCTTCATTCCATTCAAGGCCGCAACGCGGCTCAATAGTGATCTTCGAAGCGCTTGGCGAGCTCTTCAATGTTCTCCGGCGGCCAGCCTGGCACTTCCATACCAAGATGCAGCCCCATCTGCGCCAACACTTCCTTGATCTCGTTGAGCGACTTGCGCCCGAAGTTCGGCGTGCGCAGCATTTCTGCTTCGCTCTTCTGCACGAGGTCTCCGATGTAAACGATGTTGTCGTTCTTCAGACAGTTGGCAGAGCGTACTGACAATTCGAGTTCGTCCACCTTCTTGAGAAAGGCCGGATTGAACGCGAGATCGGGAATGGCCTCCGCAGCGGCTTCCTTGCGCGGCTCCTCGAAATTCACGAACACGTTGAGTTGGTCTTGCAGAATGCGCGCGGCGTACGCGAGCGAGTCCTCAGGCGATACGGCACCGTTGGTTTCGATGGTCATGGTGAGCTTGTCGTAATCGAGGATCTGACCTTCGCGTGTGTTCTCGACCTTGTAGGACACCTTGCGGACCGGCGAATAAAGACTGTCGACCGGTATGAGACCGATGGGCGCGTCCTCGGGGCGGTTGCGCTCAGCCGGAACGTATCCTTTGCCCGTGTTGACCGTGAATTCCATACGGATCTCGGCACCCTCGTCGAGCGTGCAAAGTACCAGGTCAGGATTGAGAACCACGACGTCGCCGACAGTCTGGATGTCGCCGGCAGTAACCGTGCCCGGTCCCTGCTTTTTCACCACCATTCGTTTCGGGCCTTCGCCCTGCATCTTGATGGCGATGTCCTTGATGTTGAGCACCATGTCGGTGACATCCTCGCGCACACCTGCGATCGAGGAAAACTCATGCAGCACGCCGTCAATATGCACCGACTGCACAGCCGAGCCTTGCAGCGAAGACAGAAGAATGCGGCGCAGCGCATTGCCGAGCGTGACCCCAAAGCCACGTTCGAGCGGTTCGGCGACCACAGTCGCAACCCGCGCAGCGTCGCCGCCGGCGGAAACCTGGAGCTTGTTCGGCCTTATCAATTCCTGCCAATTCTTTTGGATCACGTCTTCACCTTTTCAGCGGCGCGGTCTTGTCGCGCCTAGCGCACCCCACCCGCCGCGTGGGGAAAATCTCGGCGGTAGCACGTACGCGGGAACTCGAGGCCCGCGTGAAGAAAACAATCAGACGCGACGACGCTTACGCGGCCGGCAGCCATTGTGCGGAATCGTCGTCACGTCGCGGATCGAGGTAATCGTAAAGCCGGCCGCTTGTAGCGACCGTAGCGCCAACTCGCGCCCCGAACCGGGACCCGAGACTTCAACTTCGAGGGTGCGCATGCCGTGCTCCTGCGCCTTCTTGGCGGCATCTTCCGCAGCGACCTGCGCGGCGTAGGGCGTCGATTTACGTGAGCCCTTGAAACCCATGGTCCCGGACGAAGACCAGGCGATCGTGTTGCCTTGCGCGTCGGTAATAGTGATCATGGTATTGTTGAACGAGGCCGCGACATGCGCGACGCCCGACGCAATGTTTTTGCGTTCGCGCCGGCGGACGCGGGTGGCTTCCTTACCCATTCTCAATCCTTTCGCGCCCGTGCGCCGCAATCGGCGCGGGGCTCATCCTGTTATCAAGTCGGTCCCGTGGTCTTCTTTTTGCCAGCGATGGTCTTGGCAGGGCCCTTGCAAGTCCGCGCATTGGTGTGGGTGCGCTGGCCGCGAACAGGGAGGCCCTTGCGGTGGCGCAGGCCACGGTAGCAGCCGAGATCCATCAGCCGTTTGATGTTCAATTGGACTTCTCGGCGCAGATCGCCCTCTACCATGTAGTCGCGGTCGATCATTTCGCGAATCTGCAGTACCTCGGAGTCAGTCAGCTGCGATACGCGGCGCTCCGGAGGCAAATTAACTTTGCTCACGATTTCCTTGGCGATCTTGGGCCCAACGCCATGGATGTACTGCAGCGCGATCACAACGCGCTTGTTGGTCGGTAAATTGACGCCCGCGATACGAGCCACTTAGCTTCTCCTATATCGACCATCGGCGCGGAAGGCACCGAATTCTCTTGTCCCTGGAAGGGGATAGCACAAAGCGTAACACGACGCCCGTCCCCGCCTCGCTGGGGCCCGGCATCGCGTCAAACTCCTGAATGTGCAGCTTATTAAGGGATTCATCGCGCCCTCGTCAACCTCTGCCGACTGCGGTTTTTGCGGTTCCCCCGCTTGTTTTTGCTGCCCTTAGGTCCGGCCAAGCGCTTCCGACGGCTGGGGCCCTTAGAAACTGTCCGTTTGGCCGTTTTGGCGGCTTTGGCCTTCCCGCGCCTCGACTTGGCCCCGCCCCTCGACCTGGCCGGCTTGCGCCTGGTCACCTTGGGCCTGGCCGCCTTTGCAGGACGAAGTAGCTGGCCGATGGCCCTCGTGACCTCGTCGACTGACGCCATGCCGTCCACGCCCTTGAGCATGCCTTTGTCGGCGTAATAGCCGGCAAGCGGGGCGGTTTGTGCCCGGTAGGCCGAAAGCCGGCCCTTTAGCACTTCCGAATTATCGTCGGAGCGTACATTTTCGCCACGCGCGGTCATGTCAGCCACGCGCTTCTCAATGCGTTTGAGGAGGATGTCTTCATCGACTTTAAGCTCGATCACCGCGTCGAGCTCAAGGCCGCGCTCTGCCAACAGCCGGTCGAGCGCTTCAGCTTGCCGCACAGTGCGCGGGAAGCCGTCGAGTACGAAGCCCCGTTTGGCATCTGCGTGACCAATCCGATCCGCGATGATCGCCACGACCATCTCGTCGGGTACCAACTCGCCGCGATCCATGATGCTTTTGGCCTGCAACCCGACCGGCGTACCGGCGGCAACGGCGGCGCGCAGCATGTCGCCCGTCGAGAGCTGGGCGATCCGGTGTTTGGCTATCAGGCGCTGCGCTTGAGTGCCCTTCCCCGCCCCCGGCGGGCCGAGCAGGATCAGTCTCATCGCGTGCGCCCTCGAAGCTTCGAGCGCTTGATCAACCCTTCATATTGGTGCGCAAGCAGATAACCCTGTATCTGCGCGACCGTGTCCATTGTAACGCTGACCACAATCAGCAGCGACGTACCGCCGAAATAGAACGGGACTGCGGCATAGGAGATCAAAATTTCGGGGATGAGACAGACGATGGCGAGGTACAGAGCGCCGAGTACGGTAATGCGTGAAAGCACATAGTCGATATATTCAGCGGTGCGTTCGCCCGGCCGGATGCCGGGAATGAAGCCACCGTGCTTTTTCAGATTTTCTGCGGTTTCTGTCGGATTAAATACGACTGCCGTGTAGAAGAACGCAAAGAACACAATCAGCGCAATGTAAAGAATGAGAAACAGCGGCCGGCCGTGACCGAGCAGCGTCGTAACGGTGGTGAGCCAGCCAGGACCCTGCCCGGCGTTAAAGTTTGCGACGGTGGTCGGCAGCAGCAACAGTGACGATGCGAAGATCGGCGGGATCACACCGGACGTATTGAGTTTGAGCGGCAAGTGCGACGACTGCCCCTCAAACATACGATTGCCGACCTGACGCTTGGGGTACTGGATCAGCAGGCGGCGTTGCGCGCGCTCCATGAACACAATGAAGGCGATTACCGCAACCGCCATCACTATCACGGCGAGGATTAGCCCTGTCGAGAGTGCGCCCTGACGACCAAGCTCGAGAGTCCCGGCGATCGCCGATGGGAGCTGCGCTACGATGCCCGATAAGATAATCAGCGAGATTCCGTTGCCAATGCCGCGAGAGGTGATCTGCTCACCCAGCCACATCAGAAACATGGTGCCGCCGGTGAGCGTAATCGTCGTGGACATCAAAAAGAATACGCCGGGACTACTGACCACACTTCCCGTTCCTTGCAGGCCGACGCCGATGCCGTATGCCTGAAACGCGGCAAGCACCACGGTGAGATACCGGGTGTACTGATTCATGATTTTGCGGCCCGCCTCGCCTTCCTTCTTGAGTGCTTCCAGCGTGGGCGAGACCGTCGTCATCAATTGAATGATGATCGAGGCCGAGATGTACGGCATGATATTGAGCGCAAATATCGCCATCCGGTGGATGCCACCGCCGGAAAACATGTTGAACATGCCGAGGATGCCACCGGACTGTGTATTGAAAATCTGCTCCCACGCAGCAGGGTCGATGCCTGGAAGCGGAATATAGGTACCGAGCCGGTAGACCAGCAGCGCGCCGACCGTAAACCAAATTCGCTTTTTGAGTTCATCGGCCTTTGCGAGTGCCGAGAAATTGAGATTGGCCGCAAGTTGTTCCGCTGCAGAGACCATGACCGCCTCGACCCTTCCGCTGTAATGCCCCGTGAATTTGGGGCATCCCGTCCTTACAGCCCTCTAGATAGGCGCGATGGCCCCAAACTGTAGCCCGTGAGTATCTCAATCACTCGCTTGCGAGGCGACGTGCCACAGGCAACTATTCGGCACCCTTCGGTTCGCCTTCCGCTTCCGCCTTAGACTTGCCGCCTTTCGGCTTGTCTCCGCCCTTGGCCGGCGCCATAGCCATGCGCTTGTTCTTGCCCTTTGGCTCAGCGTCTTCTTCTTTCGCCGGCGCAAGGATTTTCACAGTGCCGCCGGCCTTCTCCACCGCTGCAATGGCTGACTTCGAGGCACGCCAGACCGAAAGATCGATTTTGGCTTTCAACTCACCATCACCGAGCAGCTTCACGCCGGCCTTCTCGCGCCGCATCAGCCCAGCCTTGACCATGGCTGCAACGTCGACCAGCGCCTTGGCATCGATGAGACCGGCATCGATAGCCGCCTGCACCTTACCAAGATTGGTTTCGTTGAGCTTGAGCGCGAAGGGTGTATTGCGGAAGCCGCGTTTCGGCAGACGCCGATGCAACGGCATTTGGCCACCTTCGAAGCCCTTGATACGCACGCCGCTGCGCGCGGTCTGACCTTTGCCGCCACGGCCGCCAGTCTTGCCCATGCCTGAGCCGATACCGCGTCCGATACGCATCCGCTTCTTGCGCGCGCCCGGCTTATCGGCGATCTGGTTGAGTTTCATCGCACCG
This sequence comes from uncultured Alphaproteobacteria bacterium, assembly GCA_963810585.1. GTDB lineage: Bacteria > Pseudomonadota > Alphaproteobacteria > Rhizobiales > Xanthobacteraceae > Pseudolabrys. The sequence goes on along the minus strand of CAWENV010000004.1, from coordinate 83,275 downwards.
TCCTCTTACTTCGCGTCGCTGACCACACGCACCAAGTGCTGCACTTTGCGGATCATGCCACGGGTCGCCGGTGTGTCCGGCACGTCGCGCATGCGTCCGATTTTGTTAAGGCCGAGCCCGATCAGCGTTGCGCGCTGGTCGTGATGGCGCCGCTGCGGGCTACCCACTTGTTCGACCTTGATGGTCTTATGTGCCTGAGCCATTCGCCTCGTTCCTTAGTCGGCCGCTGCTTCCGCATCGCCGTCACGGCGGCGCGACTGCAAAGTCGACACTTTGATGTTACGGCGAGCCGCAACCGAACGCGGTGAATCTTGATGCTTCAGCGCGTCGAAGGTCGCACGCACTACGTTGTACGGATTGGACGAGCCGAGCGATTTTGCAACGACATCCTGAATGCCGAGCGTTTCGAAAACTGCGCGCATTGGGCCGCCGGCGATAATGCCGGTGCCCGGAGGCGCCGCACGCAAAAACACTTTGCCGGCGCCATGGCGGCCGAGCACGTCGTGATGCAAGGTGCGGCCTTCGCGCAACGGAACACGTGTCAGACTGCGTTTGGCGGAATCAGTTGCTTTCCGAATTGCCTCAGGCACTTCGCGCGCTTTGCCGTGGCCAAATCCAGCACGGCCTTTCTGATCGCCGACGATAACAAGCGCGGCGAAGGCAAAACGTCGGCCGCCCTTGACCACCTTGGCCACACGATTGATGTGCACCAACTTGTCGATGAACTCGCTATCGCGATCCTCGCGGTCACGGCCGCCGCGCTCACGATCTCGTCGAGGTTCATGTGCCATGTTTGACCAATCCGTTAGAAGTTGAGGCCGCCTTCGCGCGCAGCGTCAGCCAGCGCCTTGATGCGTCCGTGATAGAGATACCCGCCGCGGTCGAACACGACGTCCTTGATGCCCTTTTCCTTGGCCCGCTCGGCGATCAGCTTTCCGACGGCCTTGGCCGCTGAAATGTTGGCACCGGTCTTCGCGCCCTCCCGCATCGGCTTTTCAAGTGACGAAGCGGCAACCAAAGTTGTGCCTTTCACGTCATCGATGAGCTGCGCATAAATGTGCTTCGAGGAACGAAAGACAGACAGCCGCGTTCGGCCGCGCGCCGCAAGCTTCACTTTGCGTCGCACCGTCGCTGTCCGCCGCGCAGTCCGGTCAGTTAATCTCGACATGGCGCGTCCTCTACTTCTTCTTCCCTTCCTTGCGGAAGATATATTCGTTGGCGTATTTCACGCCCTTGCCCTTGTAAGGCTCAGGCGGACGGAACCCGCAAATCTCGGCGGCCACATGGCCAACTTTCTGCTTATCGACGCCGGTCACCACGATCTCGGTGGGTTTCGGTGTCGCGATCGCGATACCCTCAGGGATCGGAAAATTCACATCGTGGGAGAAGCCGAGCTGCAATTGCAGGTTCTTGCCCTGGATCGCAGCGCGATAACCAACCCCGGTGATCTCCAGCTTCTCTTCGAAGCCTTTGGTCACGCCAGACACCAGGTTGGCGACCAGCGTGCGTGAGGTACCCCACATCGAACGCGCACGCTTGCTCTCACCGCGCGGCTCCAGCTTGATCGTGCCTTTATCCAGAACGACCGAAACGTCGTCATGGACCACAACCTGAAGCGCGCCTTTCGGCCCCTTCACCTTTACGGTCTGGCCCTCCACATTGGCGGTGACACCAGCAGGGACCGTGACCAGTTTATTACCGATGCGCGACATCAGAACACCGTGCAAATAATTTCGCCGCCAACATTGGCTTCGCGAGCATCATGGTCGGCCATTACGCCCTTGGGCGTCGACAGAATGGCGACGCCGAGGCCGTTATTGATACGCGGAAGGTTGCGGACCGCTACGTAAACGCGACGCCCCGGTTTGGAGATGCGCTCAATTTCGCGGATGACCGGCTCGCCATCAAAGTATTTAAGCTCGATCTCGAGTTCGGACCGGCCACTGGCATGCGCCACGCTGGCGTAGCCGCGGATGAAGCCTTCCGTCTTGAGCACCTCGAGCACACGTTCGCGCTGCTTGGAGCCCGGCATCGAAACCTTCGACTTACTACGCATCTGTGCGTTGCGGATGCGCGTGATCATGTCACCGATCGGATCGTTCACTGCCATCGCGCCCTCCCTACCAGCTCGACTTCACAAGGCCTGGGATCAGGCCTTTGGAGCCAAGCTCGCGCAACGCGATACGGCTCAAGCGATGCTTGCGGTAATACGCGCGCGGGCGCCCACTGAGCTCGCAACGATTACGGATGCGCGTCTTTGATGAATTGCGCGGTAATTCGGCCAACTTCAGAGTGGCCGCGAACCGCTCCTCCATCGGCAGCTTTTTGTCGCGCGCGATCGCTTTCAGTTTCGTACGCCGATTGGCGAATTTTTTCGCCATTTTGCGCCGCCTGTTATTCTTCTCGATCGAACTCTTCTTCGCCATACTTTCGCTCCTTGCGGTTCCGCGTATGAGGCCCAGCCTCACTGCCGGAACGGGAAGTTGAATGCGGTGAGCAGCGCGCGCGCTTCTTCGTCGTTACGCGCACTGGTGCAAACGGTGACATCGAGGCCCCACGAATCGGCGACCTTGTCGAAATCGATCTCCGGAAACACAATGTGTTCCTTAATACCGAGACTGTAATTACCTCGGCCATCGAAGCTCTTCGGATTAAGCCCGCGGAAATCGCGTATACGCGGCAGCGCAATGTTCACCAGCCGGTCGATGAAGTCGTACATGCGCGCTTTGCGCAGTGTGACCTTGCAACCGATGGCTTGGCCGTCGCGCAGCTTGTAGGTAGCGATTGATTTGCGCGACTTGGTGATCACTGCCTTCTGGCCAGCAATCAGCGATAGATCATTCGCGGCGTTGTCCACCTTTTTGCGGTCGGCTACGCCTTCGCCGATGCCCATGTTCAGCACAACCTTGGTAATCTTCGGCACCTGCATGCGGTTGGTGTAGCTGAACTGCTTGGACAGCTGATCACGTATCGCCTGCTCGAAATGGGTCTTCAAGCGCGGGACATAGTCGGAGCGCTCGCGCGGTTTCCGGGCTTCCTTCGGCGCGGCAGCTTTTGCCTGAGCCTGCGCCTTCTTTTCCGCTTTGGCCTCAGCCTTGGCTTGTGCGGTTTGCTGCGTTTCAGCCATCGATCTCAACTCCAGAACGCTTCGCGATGCGCACCTTCTTGCGCGCATCACCTTGGCCGACAAATTTGAAGCCGATGCGAGTCGGTTTGCCGTCTTTGGGGTCAGCAACTGCCAGATTGGACAGATGGACAGTGCTTTCCTTGGAAATAATTCCGCCTTCCTGCTGCGCCGTCTGGCGCTGGTGACGCTTGATCATGTTGACGCCCCGGACCAGGGCGCGGCGCAGATCGGGGCGAACCTCGATCACCTCACCGCTGCGGCCTTTGTCGCGGCCGGTAAGCACGATGACCTTGTCGCCTTTGCGGATTTTGGCGGCCATTACAGCACCTCCGGGGCGAGCGAGATAATCTTCATGTGATTTTTGGCGCGAAGTTCGCGCGGCACCGGCCCGAAGATACGCGTGCCAACCGGTTCCATTTGAGGCGTGATCAGGACGGCTGCATTGCGGTCAAAACGAATGACCGAACCATCCGGACGCTTGATATCCTTGGAAATGCGCACCACGACGGCCTTCATGACATCGCCTTTTTTCACGCGGCCGCGTGGAATTGCTTCCTTCACCGAGACGACAATTACGTCGCCGATAGTCGCGTATTTGCGCTTGGAGCCGCCCAGCACCTTGATGCACATGACACGGCGCGCGCCGGAATTGTCCGCCACGTCGAGGTTGGTTTGCATCTGGATCATGATGCGGCTCTCATTGTCTGGTCGCGCATAACGCTCATTGAACTTTCTGTTTCTTTTCGCCGCGGACTACTTCCCAGCACTTGAGCTTGGAAATCGGCCGGCGCTCTTCGATCCACACCAGGTCGCCAATCGCGTATTGATTGGTCTCGTCATGTGCGTGGTACTTTTTCGACCGGCGGATGGTCTTCTTCATGGTCGCATGCGTAAAACGCCGGTCGACACGCACGACCACGGTCTTGTCCTGCTTGTCGCTTACGACAACGCCATGGAGCGTACGCTTCGGCATCTCGAACCCCTTATTCCTTCGACTTCGTCTTGGCGCGCGACTTTGGCTTCGCAGCGGCCTTCGGCTTGGTGGCTTTAGTCTTCTTGGCAGACGCCGGGGCAGCAGCAGTCTTCGTCGCTGGCTCCGGTGCACCGACACGCTTCTGCGCAGCAATCGTTTTCATGCGTGCAATGTCACGCCGGATGATGCGTACACGTGAGGTATTTTCCAGCTGGCCGGTGGCGCGCTGGAAACGCAGATTGAACTGCTCCTTTTTCAGCTTGAGCACTTCGTCATCTAGCTGATCGAGCGTCATCGCTCTTGCGTCGGCGGCTTTCATGATTTCACTCGGCGATGCGTTCAATGAAACGGGTCTTGACCGGCAGCTTGGCTGCAGCGAGCGCCAGCGCCTCCTTGGCGACGGCGATTGGAACGCCGTCTACTTCAAACAGGATGCGGCCAGGCTTGACGCGGGTAACCCACAATTCGGGCGTGCCCTTGCCTTTGCCCATACGAATTTCGATCGGCTTCTTCGACACCGGTACATCCGGGAATACGCGAATCCACACCCGCCCCGACCGCTTCATGAAGCGAGTGAGCGCGCGACGTGCGGCTTCGATCTGGCGAGCGGTAACGCGCTCGGGCTCAAGTGCTTTCAGGCCATATTGACCGAAAGCGAGCGTGGTGCCGCTGGTGGCGATGCCGTGTATACGGCCCTTAAACGCCTTGCGGAACTTGGTGCGAACTGGTTGCAGCATGACTTAAAACTCTATTGGTCCTTTAGGCCGTGGCTTCGCGACGTGGCCGACCGGCATCGCCTTCGGCAAGCTTCTTGTCCTGCGCCATCGGATCGTGCTCGAGGATTTCGCCCTTGAAGATCCAGACTTTGACGCCGCAGGTGCCGTAAGTGGTGAAAGCGGTAGCAACGCCGTAATCGACGTCAGCTCTCAGCGTGTGCAATGGCACGCGGCCTTCGCGATACCATTCCATGCGCGCAATTTCGGCGCCGCCAAGACGGCCCGAACAATTGATGCGGATACCCTCGGCGCCAAGCCGCATTGCCGACTGCACTGCTCGCTTCATCGCGCGGCGGAAAGCAACACGGCGCTCGAGCTGCTGGGCGATAGATTCAGCAACCAGCTGAGCATCGAGCTCGGGTTTGCGGATTTCAACAATGTTGATCACAACATCGCTGTCGGTAAGCTTGGCAACGGACTTACGCAGCTTCTCGATGTCGGCGCCCTTTTTTCCGATCACTACGCCGGGACGCGCCGAATGGATCGTTACGCGGCACTTTTTGTGCGGCCGTTCAATCACAATGTGCGAAACAGCGGCTTGCTTGAGCTGCTTCATCAACTCCTTACGGATCTTGATGTCCTCATGCAGGAGCGTGCCGTATTCTGCCTTACCGGCGAACCAGCGCGAATCCCAGGTGCGGTTAATGCCGAGGCGCAGCCCAATTGGATTGACTTTTTGACCCATCGATTACTCCTCAGGCATCCGCCCGCGCCTCAGCCTGACGTACAACTATGGTCAGGTGAGAAAACGGCTTGAGAATGCGCCCGACGCGGCCGCGACCGCGCGGTGTGAAGCGCTTGATAACCAGCGCCTTTCCGACATGGGCCTCGGCGACGACGAGATCGTCGACGTCGAGGTCGTGATTGTTTTCGGCGTTAGCGATCGCCGATTCCAGGCACTTGCGTACATCCTTCGCGATCCGCTTTTGCGAAAACTCAAGATCGGCGAGCGCGCTCGCGACTTTCTTGCCGCGGATCAGTTGCGCGACAAGATTGAGCTTCTGCGGCGAAATCCGCAGCATTTTGCTCACGGCCTTCGCCTCGTTCTCAGCGAGGTCTCGTTCGCGCTGGCGCTTGCCCATGACGGTTACTCTTGATCCCTTAGGTTGCCGCAGGCGCGGGTGCGGCGGCCGCTGCAGGCGCACCGGTACGCTTGGCTTTGCGATCAGACGAATGGCCGTAGAACATCCGGGTCGGTGCGAACTCGCCGAACTTGTGGCCGACCATCTCTTCGTTGACCATCACCGGAATATGCTTCTGCCCGTTGTAGACGCCGAAATGCAGCCCGACGAATTGCGGAAGTATTGTCGAACGCCGGCTCCAGATCTTGATCATCTCGTGACGGCCGGAAGTGCGCGCGGCCTCAGCCTTGCGCAACAAATAGCCGTCGACAAAAGGACCTTTCCAAGCTGAACGCGTCATAATTCCTGTCCTTACTGCTGCTTCTTCTTGCGGTCGTGCCGACTCGCAATGATGAAGTGCTCGGTGCGCTTATTCTTGCGGGTTTTCTTGCCCTTGGTCGGGAAGCCCCACGGCGTGACCCAATGCTTGCCGCCCTTGGTGCGGCCGCCATGCGGATGATCGACCGGGTTCATGGTGATGCCGCGATTGTGCGGCATTCGGCCTTTCCAGCGCTGCCGGCCAGCCTTGCCAATCGTCGTGTTCATGTTGTCGGGATTGGACACCGCGCCGACCGTCGCCATGCAGCGTCCATGCACAATGCGCTGCTCTGTCGTTGAGAGCCGCAAAATGACGTAGTCTTGGTCGCGTCCGACGATCTGCACATAAGTACCGGCCGAGCGCGCAATCTGGCCGCCCTTGCCGATCTTGATCTCGACATTGTGCACGATGGTGCCAACCGGAATATTCGCGATCGGCATCGCATTGCCGGGTTTCACGTCGGCATGCTCAGACGCAATCACGGTGTCGCCGACGGCAAGGCGCTGCGGCGCCAGGATGTAGGAGAGCTCACCGTCCTGATACTTGATCAGTGCAATGAAAGCCGTGCGGTTCGGATCGTATTCCAGCCGTTCCACTGTCGCCGGCACATCGAACTTGGTGCGGCGGAAATCGATACGGCGGTATGCCTGCTTGTGACCACCACCACGGAAGCGTGACGTGATGCGACCGTTATTGTTACGGCCGCCGGTCGAGTGCTGACCTTCCGTCAACGACTTTACCGGGGGGCCCTTGTGCAACGTCGAACGGTCGACGATCACCAGCTGACGTTGGCCCGGCGTGGTCGGATTGTAGGTTTTTAAAGCCATTGCAGCGTTCCCTTACAATCCCGTGGTCACGTCGATCCGATGACCCTCTTCCAGAGTCACGATCGCGCGCTTCACTTCGGACTGCTGCCCGATTCTATTGCGGAAGACTTTCCATTTGCCCGGCCGCGTCAGCGTGTTGACGCTCTTGACCTTCACGTCGAACAGCTTCTCGACCGCTTCCTTGATTTGCGGTTTGGTTGCGTGCTTGGCCACCTTGAACATGACCTTGTTATGCTCAGATGCCATCGTCGCCTTTTCGGTAATCACCGGGGCGATAATGACGTCATAGTGGCGCGGATCGCTGGTGCTCATTTGAATCGCGCCTCCAGCGCATCGAGCGCGGCTTTGGTCAGCACCAGGGTCTTACGCCGCAAGATGTCGTAGACGTTGATGCCCTGTACCGGCAGCACGTCGATATTCGGGATGTTGCGTGCGGCGTTACGAAAGTTGGCCTCGATCTCCGCGCCATCAATAATCAGCGCGTTCTCGAGCCCAAGCTTGCCGAACTGCTTTGCCAGCGCCTTCGTCTTGTTGTCCTTCAGACTAGCCTTATCGAGCACGATGATGCCGCCATCCTTGGCCTTCGACGACAGCGCGTGCTTGAGTGCAAGCGCACGAACTTTTTTCGGCAGATCGATCGCGTGGCTGCGTACCACCGGTCCGAAAGCGCGACCGCCGCCACGGAACTGCGGCACGCGTGCGGAGCCGTGGCGTGCACCACCGGTGCCCTTTTGCGCATACATCTTCTTGCCCGTGCGCCAGATTTCGCTGCGGTCTTTGGTCTTGTGTGTGCCGCGCTGACGCTTGGCGAGCTGCCAGTTGATGCAGCGCTGGATGATGTCGGTGCGCGGTTCAAGGCCGAAGATTGTATCCGGCAGTGTGGCCTTGCCGGCGTCCTTGCCATCGAGGGCGACGATTTTGAGCTCCATCACTCGCCCTCCTTCTTCGCGGCAGCCGCGGCTTTATCCGCAGCCTTGGCGGCCTGATCGGCGGCCTTGGCCGCCTGCTCGGCAGCCTTCGCCGCCTTGTCGGCCGCAACCGCGGCTTGCTGCGCCGCCTGCTCCGCATTCTGCGCCTGTTCCGGCGCGGCCTTGGGCTGATCAGCCTCGGCCTTTGCGGGTTTCTGATCGGACTTGGCCTCGGCAGTCTCGTTCACACGGAACTTGCCGGGCTTCGGCACTTCTTTCGGAAGCTTTTTCTTGACCGCGTCACGCACCGTGACCCAGCCACTTTTGGAGCCCGGCACCGCCCCTTCGACCAGGATGAGGCCGCGCTCGACATCGGTCTGCACAACCTTGAGATTGAGCGTGGTGACACGCTCCACGCCGAGATGGCCGGGCATCTTCTTGTTTTTGAAAGTCTTGCCGGGGTCCTGACGGCCACCGGTACCGCCGATTGAGCGGTGCGAAATCGAGACGCCGTGCGAAGCGCGAAGCCCGGCGAAATTCCAGCGTTTCATACCGCCAGCAAAACCCTTACCGATGGTGATGCCGGAGACGTCAACGAACTGCCCCGGGATAAAATGGTCGGCCGTAATCTCCGCGCCAACCGGAATCAATGCATCTTCGGTCACGCGGAATTCTGCGAGCTTGCGCTTGGGCTCAACCTTCTGCTTGCCGAAATAGCCACGGTCGGCCTTGCTCATATTGTTGGAGCGGCGCGCACCCGATCCGAGCTGCAGCGCGACATAGCCGTTCTTGTCCTTGGTGCGGTGAGCGACCACCTGGCATTGCGCGAGGCGCAGCACCGTCACCGGCACATGCTCACCAGCATCGGTGAACACCCGGGTCATTCCAAGCTTCTGTGCGACGACACCCGAACGCATTGCTAAATCCACCTTGGCCTTACAGCTTGATCTCGACGTCGACGCCGGCGGCGAGGTCGAGCTTCATCAGCGCGTCCACCGTTTGAGGCGTCGGATCGACGATGTCCAAGAGACGCTTGTGTGTGCGCATCTCGAACTGTTCGCGGCTCTTCTTGTCGACGTGAGGCGAGCGATTCACCGTGAACTTCTCGATGCGAGTCGGCAGCGGAATCGGACCACGGACCTGCGCACCCGTGCGCTTGGCCGTGTTCACGATCTCGCGGGTCGACGCATCAAGGATGCGGTGATCGAACGCCTTGAGCCGGATCCGGATATTCTGGCCGTTCATTGTCGTTTCTCTCGTCCGTCGTGCCCGCCCGTCGAACGGGCAACCGCGGAATGGCTAACTTCAATAAAGACGCGGATGGCCGGGACTGACCCGGCCATCACGTCTCAACCCATCACTCGATTATGCTCGCCACCACGCCGGCGCCGACGGTGCGGCCACCCTCGCGAATGGCGAAACGCAGTTTCTCTTCCATGGCGATCGGCACGATCAAATGGACTTCCATCGCCACGTTATCGCCCGGCATCACCATTTCCGTGCCTTGCGGCAAGTGCACCACGCCAGTCACGTCGGTGGTGCGGAAATAGAATTGCGGACGATAGTTGGTGAAGAACGGAGTATGACGGCCGCCCTCTTCCTTGGTCAGGATGTAGGCTTCCGCTTTGAACTTGGTATGCGGCTTGACTGAGCCGGGCTTGCACAGCACCTGACCGCGCTCGACTTCCTCTCGCTTGGTACCGCGCAGCAGCGCGCCGATGTTGTCGCCCGCCTCGCCCTGATCGAGCAGCTTGCGGAACATTTCAACGCCGGTGACCACCGTCTTGATGGTCGGCTTGATGCCGACGATTTCGACTTCCTCGCCGACTTTGATGATACCACGCTCGACGCGGCCGGTGCACACAGTGCCGCGGCCCGAGATCGAGAACACGTCTTCCACCGGCATCAGGAACGGCTGATCCTTCGGGCGCTCTGGCTGCGGAATGTAGTCGTCCACGGCCTTCATCAGGGCCATGATCGCTTCCTTGCCGAGCTTCTCGTCGGTGCCTTCGAGCGCCTTGAGCGCCGAACCCTTGACGATTGGGATCTTGTCGCCGGGAAAATTGTACTTGGAGAGCAGCTCGCGCACTTCGAGCTCTACCAGCTCGAGCAGCTCCGGATCGTCGACCATGTCGACTTTGTTCATGAACACCACCAGCGCCGGAACGCCGACCTGACGGGCGAGCAGGATGTGCTCACGGGTCTGTGGCATCGGACCGTCGGCGGCCGAGACCACCAGAATGGCGCCGTCCATCTGCGCCGCGCCGGTGATCATGTTCTTCACGTAGTCGGCATGCCCGGGGCAATCGACGTGTGCATAGTGACGCTTGTCGGTCTCATACTCGACATGCGCAGTAGAGATGGTGATGCCGCGCGCCTTCTCTTCTGGCGCCTTGTCGATCTGGTCATAGGCGGTGAACGTGGCGCCGCCCTTTTCAGCCAGTACCTTGGTAATCGCCGCCGTCAGCGTCGTCTTGCCGTGGTCGACGTGACCGATCGTCCCGATATTGCAATGGGGCTTGGTCCGCTGGAATTTTTCTTTGGCCATGGGGCTCTCCGTTCAGATCCGTCTGTTTTCTTCGTTCCCGGTTACGCGAACTTTTTCTGCACTTCGGCCGACACGGCCGCCGGTAGTTCCGCGTAGTGATCGAATTGCATGGTGAAAGTGGCACGGCCCTGAGACATGGACCGCAAATTGTTTACGTAGCCGAACATGTTCATCAGCGGCACCATCGCGTTGATCACGTTGGCATTGCCGCGCATGTCCTGGCCTTGAATCTGGCCACGCCGCGAATTGAGATCGCCGATGACCGAGCCGGTATAATCCTCCGGCGTCACCACCTCGACCTTCATAATCGGCTCAAGCAGGACCGGCCTGGCCATTTGCAGCGCCTCTTTCAGGCACTGACGTGCGCAAATTTCGAAGGCGAGCGCGGAAGAGTCGACGTCATGATACTTGCCGTCGATGAGCGAGACTTTGAGGTCGACAACCGGAAATCCCGCCAGCACGCCCGAACCGAGCACTGACTCCAGGCCCTTCTCGACACCTGGAATGAACTCCTTCGGAACGGCACCGCCAACGATTTCGTTCTCAAATTCGAACGGGGTGCCAGGTACCGTGGGTTCAGCGATGATCTTGATTTGCGCGAACTGGCCCGAACCGCCGGTCTGTTTCTTGTGGGTGTATCCGTGCTCGACGCGTTGCGTAATCTTCTCGCGGAATGCGACCTGAGGTGCACCGATATTGGCGTCGACTTTGTAGGTCCGCTTGAGGATATCGACTTTAATGTCGAGATGCAGTTCGCCCATGCCCTTGAGGATTGTCTGGCCACTTTCCTGATCGGTGGATACGCGGAACGATGGATCTTCCGCCGCAAGTTTGGCGAGCGCGACACCAAGCTTCTCCTGATCGGCTTTTGATTTCGGCTCGATCGCGATCTCAATCACCGGATCCGGGAATTCCATCTTCTCCAGGATCACAGGCTTCTGGGGATCGCATAGTGTGTCGCCGGTGCGAACTTCTTTCAGTCCCGCCAGCGCCACGATATCGCCGGCGTAAGCCTCCTTGATGTCCTCGCGGTTGTTCGCATGCATCAACAACATGCGACCAATACGTTCCTTGCGTTCCTTGGTCGAATTGATCACTCCGGTGCCACTGGTCAGCGTCCCGGAATAGATACGGCAGAATGTGATGGTGCCGACGAAGGGATCGTCCATGATCTTGAAGCCGAGCAGCGCCAGCGGCGCGTCGTCCTTCGGCTCGCGAATGACGTCTTCGCCATTGTCAGGATTGATGCCGTGGATCGGCGGCACATCGAGCGGGCTCGGCAGATAGTCAACTACCGCGTCGAGCAGCGGCTGCACGCCCTTATTTTTGAAAGCAGAGCCGCACAACACAGGGAAGAATGCGCCGGTGAGGACCGCCTTACGGATGAGCTTCTTGAGCAAAGCCTCGTCGGGCATCTTGCCTTCGAGATAGGCCGTGGCTGCGTCATCATCGAGCTCACAGGCCGCTTCGATCATCTTGTCGTGGTATTCCTTCGCCTGATCGAGCATATCGGCTGGGATGTCGATGTCGTGATATTTGGCGCCGAGGGATTCATCGTCCCACACGACGCCCTTCATACGCACTAGATCGACCAAGCCTTTGAAATTCTGCTCCGAACCAATCGGAAGCTGAATTGCTACTGGCTTGGCGCCGAGTCGCGTCTTGATGTCGTCGAGACATTTGAAGAAGTCGGCACCAATCTTGTCCATCTTGTTGGCGAAGACGATACGCGGAACCTTGTACTTGTCGCCCTGACGCCAGACAGTTTCGGTCTGCGGCTCGACACCCTGGTTGCTGTCGAGCACGCAGACGGCGCCGTCGAGCACGCGTAATGAACGCTCTACCTCGATGGTGAAGTCGACGTGGCCGGGCGTGTCAATAATGTTGAGGCGCTTCTCATTCCAGAATGCAGTGGTCGCGGCCGAGGTAATGGTAATGCCGCGCTCTTGCTCCTGCTCCATCCAATCCATCGTCGCGGCGCCTTCATGCACCTCGCCGATCTTATGGCTCTTGCCCGTGTAGTAGAGGATCCGCTCAGTCGTCGTCGTCTTGCCGGCATCAATGTGCGCCATGATGCCGAAATTGCGGTAGTCCTCAATGGGGTGCTTGCGGGGCATAGGGGATCAGTCCTTGAATCTTTTTTCTGCTGTCACCAGCGATAATGCGAGAAGGCCCGATTGGCTTCCGCCATCTTGTGGGTGTCCTCGCGCTTCTTGACGGCATTTCCCCTGTTATTGGATGCATCGAGCAGCTCAGCCGAGAGCCGTTCGGTCATCGTACGTTCGTTGCGTTCTCGCGCAGCCGCGATGATCCAGCGAATGCCGAGCGCCTGCCGGCGCGACGTGCGCACTTCAACCGGCACCTGATAGGTGGCGCCACCGACGCGACGCGAGCGAACCTCGATCGAGGGCATCACGTTGTCGAGCGCCTGCTGGAAAACCGTCAGCGGGTTCTGCTTGGTCTTGCCCTCGATTGTTGAGAGAGCGCCGTAAACAATTCCTTCCGCGACCGACTTCTTGCCGTCGTACATGATGGCGTTCATGAACTTGCTGACGACGATATTTCCGAACTTCGGGTCCGGGATGATTTCGCGTTTTTCGGCGGCGTGGCGGCGGGACATGACGCTGATCCTTACTTCGGCCGTTTCGCGCCGTATTTCGAACGGCGCTGCTTACGGTTTTTCACGCCCTGGGTGTCGAGCACACCGCGCAGGATGTGATAGCGGACGCCTGGAAGATCCTTCACGCGGCCGCCGCGGATCATCACCACAGAGTGCTCTTGCAGGTTATGACCCTCGCCAGGGATGTAACCGATTACCTCGAAGCCGTTGGTCAGCCGCACCTTGGCCACCTTGCGCAATGCCGAGTTCGGCTTCTTTGGCGTGGTGGTGTAAACGCGCGTGCAGACGCCACGCTTCTGCGGGGAAGCCTGCAAGGCCGGCACTTTATTCCGCGCTTTCAGCGGGTGCCGCGGCTTGGCAATCAACTGGTTGATCGTCGGCATCGTTGGCCTTCGCTACCTTCGTTTCGAGGATATGTGCGAGAACGGAATCGCTCTCGCCGACCCTCTTCCAATCTCTCGCGGACAAACGTCCGCGTCCTTGTGGGCTTATCGCCCCGGCATTGCTGCGCGTTTCTCCACGCGCAAAACGAAATCGCGCCATCCGCTAAACTGCGGAAGGGCGCTCCTCCGGTCGGACGGTCACGCTGCGGTTAGGCACCGCGGCCGTTCAGTCTCAAAGTCTGACAGGTGCTGTCAGTGGCAGCGTTTGAGCTTCATTCGTCGAGGCGATGCGCCGGCCAAGCTTCAAGAAAACGGAACATTCTCAAAGGGTTAGCCGGGCGGCCGTTCCGAGCAAGCAAAGCTCACCGCCTGCCGAAAAGTGTGGCGTATGTATCGGCCGGAGTCCGCTAAGTCAAGGCAAAAGGCCCAAAAATCGACGTTTCCAGGCCTTCGCGGCCTGGATCCCGAACGATAAACGACGACGGCGGCGGGAGGTATTTCCGCTATTGCGACGTCACGCCTGTCTCCTTGATCACCCGCAGATACTTTGCGCTCTCGCCCTGCACGAAATCCCTGAACTGGCCGACCGACATGGGGGTGACGACCGCACCCACCGCTTCCAAGCGCGCTTTGACGTCGGGGTCTTCGATCACCTTGTTAATTTCTTTATTCAGCCGATCGATGATCGCCTGAGGCGTACCGCGTGGAGCGAAAAAGCCGGCCCAAAGTGTAAAATCGTAGTCCTTGATCCCGGTCACTTCCGCGACCGTGGGGACATCGGGCGCGGCAGGCGATCGCTTGGCGGAAGACAGCGCCAACATTTTCAGGTTGCCACCCTTAACGTGAGGGGCGGCAGCCGGAAGTCCAGAAAAGTAAAACTCGACGTGGCTGCCGATCAGGTCATTCAGCGCAGGCCCTGCGCCTTTGTAGGGCACGTGAGTGAGATTCTCGTCGAATTTCAGCTTAAGCAGCTCACCCGCAAAATGACCGGGTGTTCCGATGCCGGCGGACGCGAAAGTCATCTTCGGTTTTGCTTTCAGTGCCGTAAGAAATTCCGGCATTGTCGAGTACGGCGCCTTTGCCGGCACTACGAGCGCGAGCGGTACGACGGCAGCGAGCGCGATCGGCATCAGGTCTTTGTCCGGATCGTAGTTGAGACCTTTGAGCCAATGCTGGTTGACGGCTATTTCTCCGGTCTGGCCGACCAGCAGCGTATATCCGTCCGGCGCAGCGCTCGTCACCGAATGCGCACCGATCGCACCGCTGGCGCCGGCGCGATTTTCGACCACCACGGACTGGCCAAGCGCGCTACCGAGTTTGTCCGATATTGACCGCGCCACGATATCGCCCGTGCCACCTGCCGCGTAGGCAACAATCAACTGGATGGTGCGGTTTGGATAAGCCTGACTCCATCCCGGCTCGACGACAGCCGCACTAATAGCAACCGCGGCAAGACCAGAAATCAGCGCACGCGTGGCCCGCATCGACACATCCTCCCTATTATTGTCGCCGCGTTGAATCCGGCGATCTCGTTATTCGAAGTCGTAAACCCTAAAATCGCGACCCTCGCTAATAGCGAAGACTACGATAAGGCGGGATAACGGCGCTACCCATCCGCTCCTATTATGGACATGGCGATCGCAGCGCATTGCGTTCATGCACGCGTGCGGGCGACAACTGCTTCGCCGGTTTCACGTGTACCGAGGCGGCCGCCGACATCCGACGTGGCTTCCTTGGCACCGATGGCGGATTCAACGGCTTTTTCGATTGCAGCGGCGGCCGTCTCAAAGGCCTTCTCTTTTTTACGGCGTCCGTGCCAGGCGAGCAGCATCGCAACGGACAAAATCAGTGACAGGGGGTTTGCCACATTCTTGCCGGCAATATCGGGCGCGGAACCGTGCGCCGCCTGCGCCATCCCATGATCGGCGCCGGCGTTGAGCGAGGCAGCAAGGCCCAGGCTCCCCGAAAGCTCCGCCGTCAGATCGGAAAGTATATCGCCGTACATGTTCGTGGTGACGATAACGTCGAAGCGCTGCGGATTACGAACGACATGCGCCATCATGGCGTCGACGATAACATCGTCGACAGTGATAGCAGGAAACTCCTGCGCAACTTTGCGACACTCTTCGATGAACAGTCCGTCGGTCACCTTCAGCACATTGGCCTTATGTACGATGGTGACGCGTTTACGCCGGGTCATCGCCAGTTCGCAAGCCGTGCGCGCAATACGCTCGCTGCAGGCGCGCGTAATCCGGCGCAGTGAAATGGCGACATCCTTGGTGACCAGCACCTCCCCGCTTCCCGCCTCCATATTGCGATCGGCGTAGAAGCCTTCAGTATTCTCGCGCGCAACGACAAGATCGAATTCGCCGCAGCGAAGGGGGAATCCTGCATAGGTTCGCGCCGGCCGAATGTTGGCGAACAGGTCAAGGCTCTTCCGCAACATCATCGACGGATTGACCTCACCTTTCGCCGGATCCTTGAATTCGAAAGTCGACGTGGGACCGAGCACGACACCGTCCGCGCGGCGCGCCTTCTCAACAATGTCGGGGTGGATCGTATGGCTGTGCGTGCGCAAGCCGGCATGCCCGATGGCTGCCTCTTCAATGCGCAATCCTAGGCTAAAGCGTTCGGAAACCGCGCGCAGCACAGAAAGTGTGGCGGACGTAATTTCAGGACCGATGCCGTCGCCGGCGAGAACAAGGAGATGCATGAACAGTGGATCCGAATGGCGGGCCGCCATATTCCCCCATTTCAGGCCAAAGAAAAGGCCGTAAATCGCGACTTATGCGCGACGGGACCAGCACGCATGAAATCAAAGAAACATAGGTTGGATATGGTCGGGGTGTGATAACTTCGTCCAAATGGCCAAGAGTCAAAGTAATAGCGTCGGTGGTAGTAGCATGGGGCGCCTAAAGGGTGACTCTGCCCAGCCGCTGTTCCACCTGGTGATGATAAAGCCGTCGCATTACGACGACGACGGTTACCCTATCCAATGGGTCCGCTCCGCGATTCCGTCCAATACTCTGGCCTGCCTCAATGCGCTCGCCGAAGACGCGCGCCAACGCGAGGTGCTGGGACCGGACGTTGAAATCCGCCTGCACACTTACGACGAAACCAACCGGCGCGTTCGGCCTGATCGCATCATCGACCTTATCCGCAAACAAGGCGGCCGGGCCTTGATCGGACTGGTTGGTGTGCAATCGAATCAGTTTCCGCGCTCGGTAGATCTTGCCCGCCCATTTCTCAAAGCCGGTCTGCCGGTCTGCATCGGCGGATTTCACATTTCCGGTTGCATCGCCATGCTACCCAAGTTGCCGCCAGACATTCTGGAAGCACAGGCACTCGGCATCTCCTTTTTCGCCGGCGAATGCGAGGAACGCCGGCTCGATCAGGTATTGCAAGACGCCTGGAACGGCACTCTCAAGCCGCTCTACAACTACATGAATGATCTACCAGCGCTGACCGGTGAGCCGCCACCGTTCCTTCCGCGCAAGCACGTTCAGCGCACGTCGGGCTCGCTGTCGAGCATCGATCTTGGCCGTGGTTGCCCGTACCAGTGCTCGTTTTGCACCATCATCAACGTGCAAGGCCGAAAAAGCCGCTTTCGCACGCCCGACGACCTCGAACACATCGTGCGCGAAAATCACGCGCAAGGTATCAAGCGCTTCTTCATCACTGACGACAATTTCGCACGCAATCGCGATTGGGAATTGTTGTTCGACCGGCTTATCCACTTGCGCAAGACCGAGTTCCCGAACCTTGGTTTCACCATTCAAGTCGATACGCTCTGTCACAAGATTCCGAATTTCATCGAGAAGGCAGCGCAGGCTGGTGTGCGCCGCGTCTTTATCGGGCTTGAGAACATCAATCCCGACAATCTGATCGCCGCAAAAAAACGGCAAAACAAGATAACCGAATACCGTGAGATGCTGCAGAAATGGCGAGACAACGGCGCTATCACTTATGCCGGCTATATTCTCGGCTTTCCAGCCGACACCAAGGAATCGATCGTCCGCGACATCGACATCATCAAACGGGAACTGCCACTCGATATTCTTGAGTTCTTTTTTCTGACACCGCTGCCCGGCTCCGAAGACCACAAGGTGCTTTCGCAAAAGGGCATCTGGATGGATCCGGACATGAACAAATACGACCTCAATCACCGGGTCTCCAACCATTCCAAAATGAACGATACGGAGTGGGAAGACGCGTATCGCGCCGCGTGGGCGGCGTTCTATACGCCCGAACATGTGCGCACGATCCTGCGCCGCTCGGCCGCCTGCAAGCTGGGCCGCCCCGGCACCACGCTGTCGACCATCCTGTGGTTCTATTTGATGATCCTGTTCGAAGGCGTGCATCCACTTGAAGGCGGCGCCTTCCGCCTGAAATTCCGCCGCGACCGCCGGTCAGGCATGAAAATTGAAAATCCGCTCGTGTTCTATCCGCGTTATGGCCTGGAGACGCTCAAAAAGGTCTGGGGCTATCTGCGCGTTTACCGCCAGCTCAAGGCAATATTGAATGAGGCGCTAACCGCACCGGACCGCTGGACCTATAGCGACCTCGCGATTGCGCCGCCGCTCGAAGACGAGTTCGAGCGCCTTTCGCTTTATCACGAGACCAGTGGCGGCGAGGCCGCGCTGGCGCGCATGCGGCGCGACGACGCCATCCGCGTGACCGGCCATGCGCCAAACTCGCCACCCCTCGCGCAAGACACAGCTTTCGAATCTATCCCTGCGAAATAGAAAAAAGGGCCGCCCACCGGGCGGCCCTTTCGATTGGTGTCGTGGCGAGAGTTATTCCGCCGCCGGCAACGCCGGGGCCTCCGCCGCTTCCGCCTTCGCTGCAGCTTTGGCCGCATCCTTCTCGCGCTCCTCAAGAATGAGGGCATCGCGTTTCACGGCCACTTCGCGCAGGCTGTTCATCATGGCGCCAGTGCCGGCGGGGATCAGGCGGCCGACGATGACGTTCTCCTTGAGCCCATCGAGCGTGTCAGCCTTGCCGTTGACGGCGGCTTCAGTGAGCACCCGCGTGGTCTCCTGGAACGACGCTGCAGAGATAAACGATCGGGTCTGCAGGCTGGCCTTGGTGATACCGAGCAGCACCGGATGGCCGGACGCGCCCTTCTTACCTTCGGCTTCCATGCGGACGTTGATCTCGTCCATTTCCGTCCGGTCGATCTGTTCGCCCTGCAATAGCTCCGTTTCACCGACGTCGTCGATCTCGACCTTCTGCAGCATCTGGCGAACGATCACCTCGATGTGCTTGTCGTTGATGTTCACGCCCTGCAGTCGATAGACCTCCTGGATTTCGTTCACCAGATAGGCCGCCAGTTCTTCGACGCCCTTGATGGCGAGGATGTCGTGCGGTGCAGGATTGCCCTCGACGATATAATCGCCCTTCTCGATAACGTCGCCATCCTGAAGGTGGATGTGCTTGCCCTTCGGGATCAGATATTCCTTAGGCTCGTCATTCTTGCCGGTCGGCTCAATGGTGATGCGGCGCTTGTTCTTGTAATCCTTGCCGAACCGCACGGTGCCGCCAATTTCGGCGATGATTGCAGCCTCCTTCGGCCGCCGTGCCTCGAACAGTTCCGCCACCCGCGGCAGGCCGCCGGTGATGTCGCGCGTCTTGGCACTTTCGGTCGGGATACGCGCGATAACGTCGCCCGCCTTTACATGACCGCCCGGATCAACGGAGATAATGGCGTCGACAGCAAGCTGGTAACGCGCCTCACCACCGCGAGCGAGCTTGAGAATCTTGCTGCCCGACTTGATCACGATCGCCGGACGCAGATCCTGCTGGTTACGCGATGAGCCGGTGCGCCAGTCGATGACCACACGCTTGGCGATGCCCGTCGATTCGTCGAGTTGCTCCGACATCGACAAGCCGTCGACCAGATCCTCAAACTCGATGCTGCCTTCGACCTCGGTCAGGATTGGCCGGGTGTAGGGGTCCCATTCGGCGATACGCTGGCCCCGCTTGATCTTGTCGCCGTCCTCAACGCGCAACCGCGCGCCGTAGGGAATGCGGTGATGCGCGCGTTCGGTGCCGTCGGGGTCAACGACCGCGACGACCATGTTACGCACCATCGCAACAACTTCGTTATCCGAGTTTTTGGCGATATTTTTGCCCTTGAACTTGACCTTGCCGTCGAAGTTCGACTCGATGAACGACTGCTCGGAGATCTGCGCCGCGCCACCGATGTGGAACGTGCGCATGGTGAGCTGCGTGCCCGGTTCGCCGATCGACTGCGCCGCGATAACACCGACAGCCTCGCCCATGTTGACCGGCGTGCCGCGGGCGAGATCGCGCCCGTAACATGCGCCGCACACGCCGCTGGCCGCTTCGCAGGTCAGCACTGAGCGGATTTTCAGCTCCTGCACACCGCCGTTGGTGATGGCTTCCACCTCCGGTTCGGTCAGCAGAGTGCTGCGCTTCACAATCGTTTTGCTGGTGTTCGGGTCCTTCACGTCCTCCGCCGTGGTGCGGCCAAGGATGCGGATGGCCAGCGAGGCAACCACGGTGCCGGCATCGATGATGGCGCGCACTTTAATGCCGTTCTTCGTGCCGCAATCTTCTTCCGTGATGATGCAATCCTGCGCAACGTCGACCAGACGCCGCGTCAGATAACCCGAGTTTGCCGTCTTCAAGGCGGTGTCGGCGAGGCCTTTGCGGGCGCCGTGTGTCGAGTTGAAGTACTCGAGCACCGACAGGCCTTCCTTGAAGTTGGAAATGATCGGGCTCTCGATGATCTCGCCCGACGGCTTGGCCATCAGGCCGCGCATGCCGGCGAGCTGACGCATTTGCGCGGGCGAACCGCGCGCGCCGGAATGCGCCATCATGTAGATCGAGTTGACCTGCATGTCGCGGCCCTTGTCGTCCTTCTTGGTGGACGAGATTTCCTTCATCATCGCTTCGGCGATTGCGTCGGTGGATTTTGACCAAGCATCGACCACCTTGTTGTACTTCTCACCCTGGGTGATCAGGCCGTCGTTGTATTGCTGCTCGAACTCTTTCGCGAGGTCGCGCGTGGTCTCGACAATCTTCCACTTCAACTCCGGCACCACCATGTCGTCCTTGCCGAACGAGATGCCGGCCTTGAACGCGTGATAGAAGCCGAGTGACATGATGCGGTCGCAGAAGATAACCGTCTCCTTCTGACCGCAGTGCCGATAGACCGTGTCGATCATCGACGAGATCTCACGCTTGGTCATCAAGCGGTTGACGATGTCGAACGGAATTTTCACGCTCCTCGGCAACACGTTGCCAAGGACAACGCGGCCGGGTGTGGTGTCGTACCACTTGTTGAAGGGCTTGCCTTTTTCGTCCACGCCTATCCAGCGGTATTTGATCTTCGTGTGAAGGCTGATGACTTTCTCATGCAACGCATGGTCGATTGCGGCCATGTCGCCGAAAGTCTTGCCTTCACCGGGCATGCCTTCGCTTAACAGCGAGAGGTAGTAGAGGCCGAGCACGATATCCTGCGACGGCACGATGATCGGCTGACCGTTCGCCGGATGCAGAATGTTGTTGGTCGACATCATCAGCACGCGCGCTTCCAGCTGCGCTTCCAGCGACAGCGGAACGTGCACGGCCATCTGGTCGCCGTCGAAGTCGGCATTGAAAGCCGCGCAGACCAGCGGATGCAGCTGAATTGCCTTGCCTTCAATCAGCACGGGCTCGAAGGCCTGGATGCCGAGGCGGTGCAAGGTCGGCGCGCGGTTGAGCAGCACAGGATGCTCGCGGATCACCTCGTCGAGGATGTCCCAAACCTCCGGCTTTTCCTTCTCGACCAACTTCTTGGCCTGCTTCACGGTGGTGGACAGACCCTTGGCGTCGAGCCGCGAATAGATGAACGGCTTGAACAGCTCGAGCGCCATTTTCTTCGGCAGGCCGCACTGATGCAGCTTGAGCTCGGGACCGACCACAATCACCGAGCGGCCGGAATAGTCGACGCGCTTGCCTAGCAGGTTCTGCCGGAAGCGGCCTTGCTTGCCCTTAAGCATGTCGGCGAGCGACTTCAGTGGACGCTTGTTAGCGCCGGTAATCACGCGGCCGCGGCGGCCGTTATCGAACAGCGCATCAACAGCTTCCTGTAGCATGCGCTTTTCGTTGCGGATGATGATGTCGGGCGCCCGCAATTCGATCAGCCGCTTGAGGCGATTGTTGCGGTTGATAACGCGGCGATAGAGATCGTTCAGGTCCGACGTCGCGAAGCGTCCGCCGTCGAGCGGCACCAGTGGCCGCAGATCGGGCGGGATCACCGGCACGACCGTCAGGATCATCCATTCCGGCTTGTTGCCGGAGGCGATGAAAGCCTCGATCAGCTTGAGCCGCTTGGCAATCTTCTTCTTTTTGATGTCGCTGTCGGTCTCGCCCATATTGACGCGCAGCTCGGTTTGCATCTTCTCGAGGTCGATGCCCTTGAGCATTTCGCGGATAGCTTCCGCGCCGATGGTCGCGGTGAAGCTATCGGTACCGAATTCTTCCTGCGCCTTGAGGTACTCGTCCTCGGACAAGAGCTGGCGGTCCTTGAGCGGGGTCAGGCCAGGCTCAAGTACGACGTAATATTCAAAATACAGAATCCGCTCGAGATCCTTGAGCGTCATGTCGAGCAGCAAACCGATGCGGCTTGGCAGTGACTTCAGGAACCAGATGTGCGCAACCGGTGCCGCAAGTTCGATGTGCCCCATACGCTCGCGCCGCACGCGCGACAGCGTCACTTCGACCGAGCACTTCTCGCAGATAATGCCCTTGTACTTCATGCGCTTATACTTGCCGCACAAGCACTCGTAATCCTTGATCGGCCCGAAGATGCGCGCGCAGAACAATCCGTCGCGCTCGGGCTTGAAGGTACGGTAGTTAATCGTTTCGGGCTTTTTGATTTCGCCGTATGACCACGACAGAATCTTTTCCGGGCTCGCGATCGAAATCCGGATCTGGTCGAAGACCTGAGCCGGCACCTGCGGGCTGAAAAGATTCATAATCTCTTGATTCATCGTCTTCTCCTCGACCGGGGAACCGCCAATTCCCCACCTGTCGTTGTTCGTTCAACCACGGAGCGGCGCCCTCGCCGCTCCGCAACGCTTGACTATTCCGCCGCTTCGGCCGTGTCGGAGCCCTGCCGCTGCTGCTTGGAATTGTGCAGATCGACATTGAGGCCGAGCGAACGCATCTCCTTGACCAGCACGTTGAAGCTTTCCGGAATGCCCGCTTCGAACGTGTCGTCGCCACGCACGATCGCCTCGTACACCTTGGTACGGCCGGCGACGTCGTCCGACTTCACGGTGAGCATTTCCTGCAAGGTGTAAGCCGCGCCATACGCTTCGAGCGCCCACACTTCCATTTCGCCGAAGCGCTGACCGCCGAACTGCGCCTTGCCGCCCAACGGCTGCTGGGTGACCAGCGAGTACGGGCCGATGGAGCGTGCGTGGATCTTGTCGTCCACCAGGTGGTGCAGCTTGAGCATATAGATGTAGCCGACCGTAACCTTGCGATCGAATACTTCGCCGGTGCGGCCGTCGAACACGTTGACCTGCCCGGAATGATCAAGGCCGGCGAGGTCCAGCATCTTCTCGATGTCAGCCTCTTTCGCACCATCGAACACCGGAGTGGCAATCGGCACGCCGTGGCGCAGATTTCCGCCGAGCTCGATAAGGCCCTCCTCGCTCAGCGACTTGATGGTCTCGTCATCGCCGTAGACCTTCTTGAGCATGTCCTTAAGCGGACGCGCGTCGTGTTTCAGATTGTAAGCATCGACCGCCTGCCCGATCTTGAGCCCCAAACCGGCACAAGCCCAGCCGAGATGGGTCTCGAGAATCTGGCCGACGTTCATGCGGCTCGGAACGCCCAGCGGATTGAGCACGATGTCGACTTGCGTGCCGTCTTCGAGGAACGGCATGTCCTCGACCGGCACGATTTTCGACACCACGCCCTTGTTGCCATGGCGGCCGGCCATTTTATCGCCGGGTTGAATCTTGCGCTTCACCGCAACGAAGACCTTGACCATCTTCATCACGCCGGGCGGAAGCTCGTCGCCACGTTGCAATTTCTCGACCTTATCGAGGAAGCGCTGCTCGAGCAGTTTCTTCGATTCGTCATACTGCTTCCGGATCGCTTCGATCTCGGCCATCAGCTTGTCGTTGGGCGACGCGAACAACCACCACTGCGAGCGCGGATATTCATCCAGCACTGCCTTGGTGATCTTGCTGTCTTTCTTGAAGCCTTTCGGACCGGCGATGCCCTGGCGGCCTTCCAGCAATTCCGCCAGACGGCCATAGACGTTGCGATCAAGGATCGCCTGTTCGTCGTCGCGGTCCTTCGCGAGCCGTTCAATTTCCTCGCGTTCGATGGCGAGCGCGCGCTCGTCCTTTTCAACGCCGTGTCGGTTGAACACGCGCACTTCGACGACGGTCCCCTGTACGCCCGGCGGCACCCGCAATGAGGTGTCGCGCACGTCGGAGGCTTTCTCGCCGAAGATCGCGCGCAGGAGTTTTTCTTCCGGCGTCATTGGGCTTTCGCCCTTGGGGGTGATCTTGCCGACCAGGATGTCGCCGGCATGCACCTCGGCACCGATATAAACGATGCCCGCCTCGTCGAGGTTCTTAAGCGCCTCTTCCGAAACGTTCGGGATGTCGCGGGTAATTTCTTCAGGACCGAGCTTGGTGTCGCGTGCCATCACCTCGAATTCTTCGATGTGGATAGACGTGAACACGTCGTCTTTCACAATCCTCTCGGAGAGCAGGATTGAATCTTCAAAGTTGTAACCATTCCACGGCATGAACGCGACCAGCACGTTCCGCCCGAGCGCGAGCTCACCGAGATCGGTCGACGGACCGTCGGCGATGATATCGGCCTTGTCGACGTGATCACCCACTTTCACCAGCGGACGCTGGTTGATGCAGGTGTTCTGGTTCGAGCGCTGATATTTCATCAGCCGATAGATATCGACGCCCGGCTTTGTGGGGTCGGTCTCACCTGTCGCACGAACGACGATACGGGTTGCGTCCACCTGATCGACGATGCCGGTTCGGCGGGCAGAGATTGACGCGCCCGAATCACGGGCAACCACGCCTTCCATGCCGGTACCGACGAACGGTGCCTCGGCGCGAACCAGCGGCACTGCCTGGCGCTGCATATTCGAACCCATCAGCGCGCGGTTAGCGTCGTCGTTCTCGAGGAACGGGATAAGCGCCGCGGCAACCGACACGAGCTGCTTCGGCGAAACATCCATGAAGTCGACCTTGTCACGCGGAACCAGATGCACGTCGCCAGCCTGGCGGCACACAATCAGGTCTTCGGTGAAACGGCCACGGTTATCGATCGTTGCATTGGCTTGCGCGACCGCGTGACGGCTTTCCTCCATCGCCGAGAGATAGATGACCTCGTCGGTGACGCGGCCGTCCTTTACCTTGCGATAGGGCGTTTCCACGAAGCCGTATTTGTTCACGCGCGCAAAAGTCGCGAGCGAATTGATCAGACCGATATTCGGTCCTTCCGGCGTTTCGATCGGACAGATACGGCCATAGTGAGTCGGATGAACGTCACGCACTTCGAAGCCGGCTCGTTCACGCGTCAAACCACCCGGGCCGAGTGCCGATAGACGGCGCTTGTGGGTAATCTCGGACAACGGATTGGTCTGATCCATGAATTGCGAGAGCTGCGACGAGCCGAAGAACTCGCGCACTGCGGCCGCGGCAGGCTTCGCATTGATCAGGTCCTGCGGCATAACGGTATCAATGTCGACTGACGACATGCGCTCTTTAATCGCACGCTCCATGCGCAGCAGGCCGATGCGGTACTGGTTCTCCATCAATTCGCCGACCGAACGCACCCGGCGGTTGCCGAGATGGTCGATGTCGTCGATCTCACCCTTGCCGTCTCGCAGATCGACGAGCGTGCGGATGACGGCAATGATGTCATCCTTGCGCAAGACCCGCATGGTGTCGGGCGCGTCGAGATCGAGACGCATATTCATCTTCACCCGGCCAACGGCGGACAGGTCGTAGCGTTCGGAATCGAAGAACAGCGAGCGGAACATCGCTTCAGCTGTTTCCACCGTCGGCGGCTCGCCCGGCCGCATGACACGGTAAATGTCGAACAACGCATCCTCACGCGTCATGTTCTTATCGACCGTGAGCGTATTGCGGATGTAAGCGCCGACATTGACATGGTCGATATCGAGCAGCGGCAACTCTTTGTAGCCAGCTTCGATGAGGACCTTGAGGTTTTTCTCGGTGATCTCTTCACCGGCCTCCATGTAGATCTCGCCGGTCTTGCCGTTGGCGAGATCCTCGGCGACGTAATGGCCGATCAACTCGTCATCGGTCATGCGCAGATATTTGAGGCCCTTCTCAGCAAGTTGGCGCGCCTGACGCACAGTGAGCTTCTTGCCAGCCTCGACCACGACGCGGCCAGTGTCGGCATCGACCAGATCGTTGACTGCCTTGTAGCCCTTCAGCCGATTGGCATCGAACGGCACACGCCAGCCTTCCTTGGCGCGCTTGTAACTTACGTGCTTGAAGAACGTGCTGAGGATTTGCTCGCCATCGAGGCCAAGCGCGTAGAGAAGCGACGTCACCGGAATCTTGCGGCGACGATCGATGCGCGCATAGACAATGTCCTTGGCGTCGAACTCGATGTCGAGCCAGGAACCGCGGTATGGAATAATGCGGGCAGCGAACAGGAGCTTGCCCGACGAATGGGTCTTGCCCTTGTCGTGATCGAAGAACACGCCGGGCGAACGGTGCATCTGCGAAACGATGACCCGCTCGGTGCCGTTGACGATGAAGGTGCCATTGTTCGTCATGAGCGGAATGTCGCCCATGTAGACATCTTGCTCTTTGATGTCCTTGACCGAACGCGCTCCGGTTTCCTCGTCGATATCGAACACGATCAACCGCAGAGTCACCTTGAGCGGCGCGGCGTAGGTCATGCCGCGTTGGCGGCATTCATCGACATCGTATTTCGGAGGCTCGAATTCGTATTTGACGAATTCAAGTTGCGACGAATTGGAAAAATCGGAAATCGGGAACACCGATTTGAAAACGGCCTGAAGGCCCTCATCGGGACGGCCGCCCATCGGCTCCTTCACAAGCAAGAATTGGTCATAAGATGCCTTTTGAACCTCGATAAGGTTCGGCATCTCCGCCACTTCCTTGATTGATCCGAAAAACTTCCTTACGCGCTTGCGACCGGTAAACGTCTGCGCCATCTTTTTCTCTCTCGATTCGATTTCGGCGGGCGTCGCGGGCGCCTCTCCGAACAGCCGCAATCCATCGCGACCATCAGGACAGGCGTCGGGGCCGTCCGTTTCTATGTGATTCGGGCCTGACCCGAACCACCGCACACTTCTCACATTTCATCGTGGACCAGAGCTTGCCGGTTCACGACCGCCTCGGCGTCCGGCTTTAAGCCGTATGCCTTATCTCCTGTCCGAGACCCCCGGGGCTGCCCCCGGGGATTCCGGTATCCCAAAGTCCCGCTTTGCTCTGTGCGTCGCGGGATTTCACTCAAATAAGCGTTGCTTACTTAAGCTCAACCTTTGCGCCAACTTTCTCGAGCGTGGCCTTGATTTTGTTGGCCTCGTCCTTGTTCACACCGTCCTTGACGGTCTTAGGCGCGCCTTCGACCAGATCCTTGGCCTCTTTCAGGCCAAGACCGGTGAGCGCACGCACCTCTTTGATCACTTCGATCTTTTTGTCGCCGGCGCTGGCGAGGACCACAGTGAACTCAGTCTTCTCTTCCGCGGCGGCAGCTCCGGCGCCAGCCGCCGGGCCTGCAGCAACCGCCACCGCGGCAGCAGCCGAAACGCCCCACTTTTCTTCCAACATCTTGGCCAGATCCGCCGCTTCGAGGACGGTAAGCCCAGACAAGTCATCGACGATTTTTTTCAGGTCAGCCATTGTTCAATTCCTATCAGTTCGAACCAGAGAATGAGTGTTGAGCCGTCAGGCCGCAGCGCCCTTGGAGGCATAGGCCTGGATAACGCGTGCGACTTTCGCCGCGGGCGCGTTCGCGAGTTGCGCGATCTTGGTCGCCGGAGCCTGAAGCAGGCCGACGATCTTGGCGCGCAATTCGTCCAGCGACGGCAGGGCGGCGAGCGCCTTGACGCCATTGGGATCCAGAGCCGTTTTGCCCATCGATCCGCCAAGAATGACGAAACGTTCGTTCGCCTTGGCAAAGTCGATGGCTACCTTCGGCGCTGCCACCGGATCGCCTGAGTAGGCGAGCACGGTCGGCCCCTTTAACAGGGGTGCGATGGAAGCAGCGTCGGTGTCCTTGAGCGCGATCTTGGCGAGACGGTTCTTCGCGATCTTCACCTGTGCGCCCACCTGCTTCATCTGCTTTCGCAGAGTCTGCATCTGGGCAACGGTGAGACCGGAATAGTGAGCCACCACCACCACATTGGAGGTCTTGAAGACCCCACTCAGTTCGGCGATGGACTCCGCTTTAGCCGCTCGATCCACTGCAAGCTCTTTCCGGTTTGACGGTTAGCCCGCGCGATGGGCGGGATCCGCCGGGTTGCTACCAGCCGTCCCACCAAATGTTCACGCGCAGCGAACAGGGGCAGGACGACGTTTGAAAGCCTGCCCCCCGAAACGGCATTGCGGCCGCAATCGGGTCTTCGAGGTTCGAACCAAACTGGCGCACCTCTCGATGCGCAAACTCGGGTCGCTTCCCCGTCTGTGCTGGCCCCGTCTCGGGGATTAAGCATCCGGCCTTGCGGCCTTCAGCGCCCGCAGTCTTGGACAGGTCGACCGCCCCTCATCGGGACGATCTAACGCGCCTTTGCAACCGCAACGGCACCGGGGTTCTTCCTTTCAGAGCTCCCAGTCGGGTTTCTAAAAGGAATAAGTTCCGATCACCATAGGTTTGTAGAGACGCGCAAAGGCGTGCCGACAAATTGGGCCGGCACGCCCGATGCGCTTTATCTAAACCCTTAAGCCAGGTTTGCCAAGGGTCTTTTCGCGGAAATACCGGCGAAAATACCCCTGGCCGCACGTCAGTGCGCGGCGCCGGCTCCAAACAGGCTTGGGATTTCTACTTTCACCCCAGGCCCCATGGTCGACGAAATCGCCACGCGATTGATGTAGTGCCCTTTTGCCCCAGCGGGCTTCGCTTTCTGGACCGCGTCCGCAAAAGCTTTGATGTTCTCGACCAGCTTATCCTCCGAGAACGAGGCCTTGCCGACACCCGCCTGCACGATGCCGGCCTTCTCGACACGGAACTCTACCGATCCGCCCTTGGCGCCCTTTACTGCATTCGTGACGTCCATCGTCACGGTGCCGACTTTGGGGTTCGGCATGATGCCACGCGGGCCGAGCACCTTACCCAGACGACCGACCAGCGGCATCATGTCGGGAGTGGCAATGCAACGATCGAAGTCGATCTCGCCCTTGTTGACCTTTTCGACCAGGTCCTCCGCGCCAACAACATCGGCGCCAGCGGCCTTTGCCTCATCGGCCTTGGCGCCACGCGCGAACACGCCGACGCGCAACGTGCGACCGGAACCATTGGGCAATGTGACAACGCCGCGCACCATCTGATCCGCATGTGTTGGATCAACGCCGAGATTCATCGCAATCTCGATGGTCTCGTCGAATTTTGCCTTCGCGCGTTCCTTCACCATTTTGACCGCTTCCGCGATCGGATAAGACTTGTCGCGATCAACACCTTCGCGAACGGCCTTCGTGCGTTTTCCGATTGTCATGGCGATTACTCCGTCACCGTGAGGCCCATCGAGCGGGCTGAGCCTTCGATCATTTTCATTGCCGCCTCGACGGTGTCGCAGTTCAAATCTTTCATTTTCTGCTCGGCAATCTCGCGCACCTGTTTCTTGCTGACCTCTCCAACCGGTTCGCGGCCGGGGGTTTTGGATCCGCTTTCAAGTTTGGCCGCTTTCTTCAGAAAATAAGAAACCGGCGGCGTCTTCATTTCGAAGGTGAAGGAACGATCCTGATAAGTGGTGATGATCACCGGGATCGGGATGCCCTTCTCCATCTTCTGCGTCTGCGCGTTGAACGCCTTGCAGAACTCCATAATGTTAAGCCCGCGCTGGCCAAGCGCCGGCCCGATTGGGGGCGACGGATTGGCGGCGCCGGCAGGCACCTGTAATTTGAGGAATCCAGTGACTTTTTTTGCCATCTCTCACTCCGTTAGTGGTGCGGATCTTGACGGTTGGCAACCGCCTCACCTCCCACGTCTTACGCGCTGTACTTAAATCGCTCCGGGCGCAGCGCTTTCGCCCGTACCTGTTCTTTAAAGCTTCTCCACCTGCCCGAATTCCAACTCGACTGGCGTCGCACGGCCGAAGATCGAGACCGCGACCTTTACGCGCGAGCGGGCCTCGTCGACTTCTTCGACCACACCATTGAACGAGGCAAACGGACCATCCGATACACGGACTTGCTCGCCCACCTCGAACGACACCGCCGGCTTCGGCCGCTCAATGCCTTCCTGAACCTGATGCAGAATACGATCGGCTTCTGCATCCGAAATCGGCATCGGCTTTTTGTCGGTGCCGAGAAAGCCGGTGACTTTCGGCGTGTTTTTGATGAGATGGTAGACCTCATCGGTCAGCTCCATCTTAACGAGAACGTAGCCGGGAAAGAATTTACGTTCGGTCTCGACCTTGCGGCCGCGTCTTGCCTCGGTGACCTTCTCCTTCGGCACCAGGACCTCACCGATATGTTCGGCCAGGCCACGCTGCTTGGCTTGCTCACGGATTGAATCCGCGACCTTGTTTTCGAAGTTCGAATAGGCGTGGACGATGTACCAGCGCTTGGGCCTGGTCGTTGTCACGGTATCAGTAACGGTATCATTCATCGCTCTTGAACCTTCAGGTTCCAATGCCGAGCACAAAGGTAACGACAATGCGGATCAATTGATCCGCTACCAGGAAAAAAACCGACGCGATCGCAACCATGACAAACACCATCGCGGTGGTGATCATCGTTTCCTTACGCGAAGGCCAGGTTACCTTGCGCGACTCCTCGCGCACTTCCTGGAGAAATTTGAACGGAGACGTTGCCATTCAGTGAAACCTGTTTAAACGAGTCCCAATGTAGTCACCGCTGCCACGTTTGCTCAGGCCCATGCCGACGACGGGCTAACTCCGGGCCGGTGCCTGGCAGGAGTGGCAGGACTCGAACCTGCAACCCCCGGTTTTGGAGACCGGTGCTCTAGCCATTGAGCTACACTCCTCCGTAAAGCGGATGCGGCGGACCATAGAGGCCCGCCGCGGCGATGTCATGCATTATACACGGCGCCAATGCAAGGCCGTTGAGGCCTGATGCTAAAGGCTTTCAGCCTCGAAAGGCCGCTTCGTAACTCAGCTGCCACTGCGTTTGCGCAAGCCGGCTTCACCAAGTCGAAGGGCCTAAGGTTGGAGCGGGTGAACGGAATCGAACCGTCGTCATCAGCTTGGAAGGCTGTTGCTCTACCATTGAGCTACACCCGCAAAAGGAATGGCGACCTGCCCTTACGTCCTCGAAAGGGCGCATGTCTAGTTCGTTTACTAGCATACAATCTACGGTTGTTTATTGCAAAATTTCTATTTTTCAAATTACGTATGTTTAAATCCTGGCATCGCCCGGACGTTCTGGGGACTCTTCCCAACCGCCTTCTTACCCAAGAAAGCAAAAAGTGTAGCCGCTTGGCTGTGGAGGCACTTCGTGCAAGTTCGAAATTGTTGCTTTTTTTCGTAGGGTCGTGACGCGTCGGCATTTTCCTAAACGTTGTTCGGAGAGTTCGCCTGAGCGAACATCCCGCCGAATCGGATGCAGTCGCCAATGAAGCTGCCGAGCGGTATCTGCAGCGCGAGCCACAAGAGAATTATGAAAGCGATTTCCATTCTCATCAGGCGCCTCCACAGCGCTGCCTGAGTTGGGCTTCTCAAATAGAACTCAAACCGTCAGTACAGAGTTCCACCGGAAGTTCCAAATCTCCCCCGCAGATTATGACAAATTACACGGGGAAGTTCTCTCGGATTCTTGTCCACTGTTGCGCGGCGGTCATAGTGCCGCGCCGAAGAAAGCCGTATGCGTGTTGATCAAGCGGGGGGCTGCTTCCGCTTAGAGCGGTCGCCAGTCGAGCAGAAGCCACAACTGCTACGATTGGGACCGCTCACACGTCTCTCAAGATAATGCGGGCCTGACCGCCCACTCCCCAACACCGGAAAAGATACGTCGCCTCCGATGAAGAAGACGCGTTAAGGCGGACTCTTTATCTCCGCGAGACGGTACACGCCCAAACATTCCAGCTCGTGACCGACAAAGGCGCCGCGAGCGAAAATGTTTGAAGATGCCGAGCACGAAAACAAAAGCTGGTGCGTGCAAGCAGCAAACTGACAAGGCCCCTCCAAATTAATCCTTCCTCAGGGCCCACAACGCAAAAAATAGCGGGCCGCGCTCAGGCGTACATCCGGCCAAGCGCGGCCCTATCTGACCAACCACTGCCACATAGAGTTGGACAGAACTTCGGAAGTTTAAATGACAGTGCTTTTCAGCCAGTTAATTTGTGTCGGGCTGTCCAGCTCCAAGCCGATACCTTATGTCAGCAAAAGTACATCCATGCGTCGTGAATTCGCTCCTCAACAGCGTTGTGAGCTATCCTCGGGCCCCTGACGTGCGGCTCGTTCCTCCCCAGCCCAGATTGCTTCTACGGCAAAGAGCGCCCTCTTTTTTAACGGATGCCAAAACCGAAAGGCCACCTGGGGTGGCCTCTTCGGCATTGAATTTGTCTGGAGATGCGAATTGTCGGGGGGCCTGTCGCTTGCAGCGCTTGGACCTACCCAAATGAACAAGCTGCCAGTGACGTGACCTAGCGGATGCGGCGGCGGCGCGACCTACGGCTAAGTTCGGCCAAAGCTTCGCGGAAGTGACGCGGCAATTCGTCCGCAGGGCCGATGATCAGTCGGCTCCGCATTGCCTCGGTACGGCGACGGTATGAGATACCGGCTCGAACAGCGTAGCCAATGGCAA
Source organism: uncultured Alphaproteobacteria bacterium (assembly GCA_963810585.1). Lineage (GTDB taxonomy): Bacteria > Pseudomonadota > Alphaproteobacteria > Rhizobiales > Xanthobacteraceae > Pseudolabrys. Next base: position 50,687 of record CAWENV010000004.1, on the reverse strand, counting down.
ACCCAACAGCCAAGCCGAGGCTCGACCCTAGATAGAGTATCTTCCACATCTCAGGTAATTACTGTCTCAATTCGCATCGGTGAGGCGCGCAACTCGGAATTCAGTATGTGCACGGCAGCAAACTGACAATGCTGGTTTCTCGAACGTGCGTATTAAGGTTTTTTCGTTACCCTAACTGGCGAGCACATAACGTCTGGCGAGGCGACCACGGGGCCGCGAGCCGAAAGTGGACCTAGTAATTCGTGGTAGAGTTCGGCCAATTGGCTCAAATTAAGAATTCCATCAGGCCGATGTTCACTCTTCTGCGCTTTTACCGCTTGCTTGTTCTGCTGCCGATACTGCTCATCGGTGGCCCCTCAAGCTATGCACAAGATACCAGCGGAACGAACAGCCCCTCGAACGCCTGTCTTACGTTCAAAAGCGGATTGTCACTTGGCGCGCCGCTTTTGCGCACCAAAACGATATTGCAATCGGGTGCAACGCTGACAATCGTCGCGCTTGGCTCATCGTCGACGACTGGCTTTGGAACGTTCAGATCCGGCGCCGCCTTCCCCGACATAATGAAGCAGGAGCTGTTGCGCCTGCGACCATCCGCACAGATCACCCTGATCAATAGCGGTCGCATTATGGAAGACATACCAAGCAATATCGCGCGGCTCGAAAGCGATGTTCTGCGCCACAAGCCCGACCTTGTCGTGTGGCAACTTGGAAGCAACGACGTAGTGTGGCGTGGCATTGCCAGCAACGCAAAAGAGCTCGTCGGCGACGCTGTGCGGCAATTCAAAGCCGCAAATTCCGACGTCATACTTCTGGATTTGCAGTATGCGCCGCTCGTGCTCGTCGCCGCGCGTCACGCCCGAATGGAAAAACTCATTGCCGAAGTTGCGCGCGAACAGAATGTCGGGATGTTTCCACGATTTCTATTGATGAAACGCGCGATCGACGGCGGCGTCAAAGGGTTAGTCTGGTGGGACGGCCTGCACAACTCCGTCGAAGGCCACAAGTGCATTGGTATTGCACTCGGACAAATGATCGACGCTGCCGCCCGATAATATGGAGTCTGGCGGGCCGTTGCCAATCCATGTCCCGCATCCGATGCGGGGGCATCATCCAGCGCGATGAAAGAGATAATTTTTTGACTCAACTAGTCAGGTTTTTTCTTTTCGCATGCGGCTTGGAATGATTTTCGCTCCCGTGGTGCAATTTTTTCGGCCACTGCTCGTTTTCTGCACTCGTCCGCTTTTTCCTTCGCTTTCAATCGCCGGTCTGCGGCCGCCTTCTCCTGCGCGCGCAGTTTGGCTGCAGGGTTCGCCGACGGCCCAATTGTGAAACTTTCGTTTTGCGCAATTGCGACGAGCGGCCACAGCATGGCCGCAACGGTAATAATGCTGATGAATTTGCGCCGTTTCATAGTCTCCCCCCCAGCCTCACGACCCGACAACGTGCCAACGCAAACTAGCACATTTTTAAGCAGCTGCTTGTGGGATCAGAAACGATGGAATAACAACAATAGCGAGGCGAAACCCGCTTCAGCCCGGAACAAGTTCCGGCGCTTCGGCCGGCTCAAGGCATGCCATTGCGAACTTTCCGATGTCCTTGATATGGGCGACATCGTGGAGGCCGGGCCGAGCCGCACCTGGCCCTGTGACCAGGACGAAAGCTCCGCCCGCATGATTTCCGCCACGGCCGGTCAAAAGCCGTGCGTGGATCTCGCCAATATGTTCTGAATATATGTGCTCTGCCGGTTCCGCCGGCCCCCATTCAAGCAGCAAATCTGGCAAGAGATGACGGCGAGGGCCAGGGAACATCTCGTGAGGATGCAAGACGCGGCTGACCAAAGGCTCGTTGGTGCCTTTGACGCGAATCTCCAGCAGGCGTTCCTTCAACCAAGCTACATAGTCACCAAGCTCATTGCTGTTCGGCTCGAAAAAGCCCCGTGCCTCCCGTCCCTTGATGTTGAGACGCAGCATGCCTTCGCCCCCGGACGATAACCTGAAAGCCGGAGTGCGCGCCCACTTTAGGCCACCAACCAGCGCGCGATTGACGACCCAGTCCTGAACATGCTCGCCGAGCAGCGAAGCAATCGCGAATTGCCAGCTGGCTGGAATTCGTTCTCGCAGTAATGAAAACAGATTACGGCGCTGCGGTTTCGCGGTGTGATGGCCGCGCTCGGCCAAATAGCGCGCGTTGAGCCGAGCCATAATTTCATTCAAAAAATGATCCTGCGCGCGATTGGGCTCCATTCCATGGAGCGCGAACAAGATTACAGTCGTCCTTTCGTCTTTGACTCGCTCTACAACGCGTGCCACTTCCAGAATCCAAAGCTTTGAGAACATCAAGTAGCCCGTCCGGATCTGTTTCAGAGCCAAACCGTCCTTCGACAGGCCACAAATTATGCCCGGCACGATGGGTTTCGTAATAGCCGGCAATGAAAAACCGCCATTTGTCGCCCTGCATTAGCCAAAGGATCGCATCGGTTTTGGCCTTAACCGATTTGAGCATGCGATCGCAAATCTTTCGGCTGTGCGATTTCGTTTTTAGGACCGGCACCTCCTTACCGATTGGACGGTAGCCGAAACGACGACGCACGTCGGCGAGTAAAGCAGGATCCGAAGTCGCAGCCGCATCCGTATCCTGAACCGACCAATTCGTGATCTGCCGGCACGGTGCCGTTTCGTTGTCCACAACGAAGCCAACGTCAAGAACGGTACAGTCAACTCCGCGCCGCGCGATGGCATGCCAGAACGGCTCGATCTTAAGTTTCGTCCCCCAAGCCGGATCAGCGATGCGCCTATGCTTCAGATATTTTGAATCCCATTGGAATGGAAAATATTGGCCGTGCTCACCAACCTTTTTACCTGAAACAAAAGTTGGCCAGGGGCTGGCGCTGAAATAGCGGCCGTTCGTTTCCGGCTCGATCAGCTCACCTTGGGCAAGTAGATTTTTAAAGGTAGGAAGCTCATCAAGATGCGCCCGCAAGAAAGGCAGGCTCAAAGCATCGAAGCCGAGCATGACTACACGCGGATCCTGTCGCATGCGGCTAACATCTCTCCATTTGGCAGGAAACTACCTAGCATCAGGGTTTTTGAGAAGGGAGTATCTTGGCGTCAGCAATCAATCGGACCGAGAGTAACCTTAGCGGCAATATTCCGGAGTTAACCTAGTAACCAACCAGGAATTGGGCTTACATGCCGCATGGGTCGGGAAGTTCCAGAACTTGGATTACTTGAAAGTCGCCATGCCAAGGCTCGCCTGGAAGCTCGCTGTTTCCGCAACGATTTTTGCGTTCATTATCTGGCGTATTGACATTGATACTGTGGGCCGTGCGATTGGCCACGCCGATGTCTCGTATCTCAGCCTCGCGCTCTTTCTGTCATTCGCTATGGTCATAACAGATGCGCTGCTTTGGAAGAGCGCATTGCAGTCGCTCGGCCACAACATAGCGCGTGGGCCTGCCCTGCTTTATTCTATTGTCGGATGCTTCTTCGGCAGCCTGGGTCCCTCGGCGGTCGGTACGGATTTATTTCGAGCCGTCCAAATGCGCCGACTGGGTGTTCCAATTGAAACAACCGTACACGCGGTCGTGGTGGCGCGGCTCGTGTCTTTTGCGTCACTGCTGCTGGTGATTGCGGTCGGCATTCCACTTGCATGGAAATACAATTTGAGGACCAGCGACAAATCTCTTTTCCTGTCAACGCTGCTCGTCGGAAGCGCGGCGTTCGCAGCACTCCTGCTTATCGAACCTGGGTATGCCCGCTTTCCTGCTCTACGCCGTTGGCCCTTCGTCGCAAAGATTGCCGCCGTTTCCCGAGGGCTGTTCGCGGCATTGACCAGAGCATCCAGCGCGCCATTGATCTGGGCTTCGTCTACGTCCACGCATCTGCTTCGCATTTCGATTTTCGCGGCGCTCGCCGCCGCGCTCCATGTCGAAATTTCCTATTCCGCGATATTTGCTTTCGTTCCGATCGCCATGCTGATCGCGATGGTGCCGATATCGTTCGCCAGCTGGGGGGTGCGCGAGGCGAGTCTAATTTTCTTTCTGGGATTGGCGGGAGTGCCACCCGCGGCCGCTCTGAGTATTTCCGTTGTCTTCGGGTTCTCCCGCCTTTTCATGGGTGCCATGGGTGGGATCGCCTGGATGATTGCGCGCTCAAATCATTACGATCTCAAAGTTGCGGACGTCTCAGTGGGGCAAACAAGCAAATGAAGCCCCCAGTACGCACTGCCGCCATCATTGGAGGTGGACCAGCGGGGTTGACCGCGGCCTATGTTCTTTCAAAGAGCCACCCGCAATATCACCCAGTTGTGTTCGAGGCATCAAATCTTGTCGGCGGAATTGCACGGACTGAAAACCATAAGGGATATCGTTTCGATATCGGCGGTCATCGCTTCTTTACGAGAGTTCTGGAGGTGCGGGCGCTCTGGCATGAAATCTGCGGCGAAGATTTTGTAACGCGTCCGCGTTTGAGCCGGATTTATTATCGCGGCAAATACTACTCCTATCCGCTGAAATTATTTAACGCGCTCACCAATCTGGGACCTTACGAGGCCGCGCGAATATTAATGAGTTACGCGAAATGGCAAGTGTTCCCGCACCCTTTGGAAGAGAGTTTCGAACAATGGGTCATCAACAGGTTTGGCGGGCGGCTCTATTGGCATTTCTTCCGAACTTACACCGAAAAAGTGTGGGGTGTTTCCTGCACCGCGATCACGGCCGATTGGGCGGCGCAGCGCATAAAAAATCTCTCATTACGCAAGGCAATTTGGAACGCCATTTCGGGCGCAAACGACACGACCAGCCTGATCGAGCAGTTCGAATATCCGCGCCTTGGTCCAGGTATGATGTGGGAAAAATGCCGTGATCTTATTCGCAAACAGGGCGGCGAAGTTCGGATGAACGCGTCGGTCACCCGTATCAATCGGAATGGCAATCGAATTGAATCTGATTGAGGTCAATCAGCCGTCGGGACCCCAGCGGGTACACGCCGACGAATTTATATCGACCATGGCGCTCGCTGACCTCATCGCGTGCATCGAGCCATCGCCGCCAGAGCATGTGTGTGCCGCGGCCAAAAGACTAAAATATCGCGATTTCCTTGTTGTGGTGCTGATCCTAGACCATCCAGACCCCTTCCCCGATAACTGGATTTACGTCCATAGTGGGGATGTGAAGGTCGGGCGTATTCAGAATTTTCGGGCGTGGTCGCAAGACATGGTACCAGATCCAGCCAGATCGAGTATCGGCCTCGAATATTTTTGCCATGTAGGAGATGGTCTTTGGACGAGCTCCGACGCGGATTTGATTGCCCAAGCGACAGAGGAGCTCGCTTTGCTCGGCTTGGCGTCAAAATCGAGCGTTGTGGACGGCACCGTGATCCGGCAAGAAAAGGCCTATCCAGTCTATGATGTCGGCTACAGCGAGGCCGTGGACGTCATCAAGGATTGGCTCAAAACGCTGGAAAATTTTCAGACCGTTGGGCGAAACGGGCTACATCGATACAATAATCAAGATCATTCAATGTTGGCGGCGATGCTGGCCGTTCGCAATCTTGCCGGCGAGAATCATGACGTGTGGGACGTCAACGTAGAGCGGTCCTACCACGAAGAATTCCAAACTGCAGCGGCGACGAAACCAGCTGCGGCCCGCGAGCTGGATTACAGCACATGAGATCAAAAGCACGGATTGCTGTCATAGTGCCCGCTCGCGACGCGATGGCGACGTTGCCGGCTTGCCTCGATGCTCTGATGAACTCTTCTTGTAAGCCTGATGAAATCATCGTCTTTGACGACGGGCTTAATTTCAACATCAGCAAGTTGGCGAAACCGGGCTTCATAAAAATCGTTGCCAACGATGGCAAACGGGCAGGTCCAACCAGAGGACGCAATCTTGCGGCGCGACAAGCCTCCGCCGATGTTCTTGCCTTCGTCGATGCTGACGTGGTGGTCGAGAAGGAGGCACTCAGCCGACTTGTTGCGACGCTAGGCTCCGATCCCGAAGTCGCGGCCGCGTTTGGCTGCTATGATCAAGCCCCACCCGGGGTGCGCGTGGCAGGGCTTTATGTAAATTTGCGCCATCACTGGATACACTCACAAGGCGAACTAGAAGCAACGACATTCTGGACCGGCCTTGGGGTCGTGCGTGCAGATGCTTTCTGGGCTCTTGAAGGGTTCAATGAGACCTCTCGCGTCGAAGATATCGATTTTGGCGTGCGTTTATGCGCCGCTGGAAAGAAAATCAGGCTCGTTCCCGGCGCGCAAGGCACGCATCTAAAAGATTGGCGCCTGCTGCAGCTCTGGAAAACAGATATCGCCCAACGCGCATATCCATGGTCGCTTCTCATTGCGCATGGCACGAGTTGCAATCAGTTGAACGCCTCACCGAGCGAGCGACTATCTGCGTTCCTTGCGTACGGATTCCTGTTTTCACTCCTTGGGTCTTTCGCTGGATTTTGGCTGGGGCTCGAAGCGGCGGTTTTTGCCGGCCTCTATATTTTTCTCAATCGTGGGCTGTTTCGTTTGATCTGGCGCCGTGGCGGCGTCCGAGGACTGTTCGCAGGTATCGCGCTTCATTGGCTCTATCATATCTACGCCAGCGCAATCTTTGTTTCTGTGCTGGCATTCGTCAAAGCTCGGGCCGCACTATTAAGCGTTCAGTGCATGTTGACTAGGCGCGACGTTCCACACACTGCGATCGCTCGGTCGCAGCGTGAGCGGCCTAATGGCTAGGCATGCCTAGCACCGGGCAGCGACCGCCCATTCGGGCGATGGTCACAAGTATTTTAGTGACCGCTTTTGTCGCGGCGGGAACGGTTGCAATCTACCATCTACTCAAAGGCCATATGTCGAATTTCGTCGGCGGCGACCACAGGTCGATGGCCGCGAGCGCCGGCCTCGCGCTCCTTGCGTCATGCATCGGCGTGGCATTGGCGGGCTCACATTCGTTCGACCTCCTTGGACCCAGCCTCGCGTTTCTTGGCGGAATGTCAAAACGCGCCCAGATGCTCCTCGCGTGCGTTGCCTTGCTTGCACTCCTCCTCGTGGCAAAGTTCGTGCTCGACGCATTTCCGAATTCCGGTGACGAGTATGCGTATTTGTTACAAGCACAATCGTATGCCCACGGTCGATTATGGGTCGATCCGCCTCCCTTTGCTGACGCGTTCGCACTAGAGCGTTTTCAGGTCAGGAACGGCATGTGGCTCAGCCAATATCCACCGGGATGGGCGCTGATCTTAACGCCGGCGGCGTTGTTCGGAGTGCCGCCGTGGGTAGTCAATCCAGCCCTCGGCGTTGGCCTGCTGTTCGCGTTCTGGACGCTTGCCCGCGAACAGATGGGAAAGGAAGCGGCGGCGGCCGGCATCATCAGTCTCGCCGGATCGGCTTTCTTCGTTCTTAATGCTGCATCGTACTTCAGCCATATTGCTTGTGCGCTTTGGGGCGTTCTCTTTTCACTCTTCGCAGTACGATATCTGCATAGTGGAAAACCGCTATACGCCTTATGCGCGGGCGCTTTTCTTGGGCTGCTTGGCATCACGCGGCCATTTAACGCAGTCATCTTCATGCTGCCGTTCATCGTGACACTCGCGGCGCTACCGCGACGCAGAAGCGGCCTCCTCCCATTCATACTCGGCGGCGCACCATTTGCAGTCGTACTGGTCGCGTTCAACCAGGCAATCACCGGCGACCCATTCACAATGGTACAGAGCTGGGTCAATCACGGCCACGAGCCGCTCGGCTTACCAACTGCCAGATCGGTTTACTTGCGGTTGACGGATTTCATCCGTCTAAACGCCTTCACCTCTCCCCTTTTGGTCCTTGGCTTCGTGCCATCTTTTGTCTGGCTGCTGCGGCGGCACAAACTTGCCTTCACTGATTGGATTGTACCAATCACGGCCTTAGGCTTTGCCTTCTATGGTGGGGACGGCGGCGACCAATATGGACCACGCTATTTTTTTGAAGCGTTTCCATTTGCAATTTTGACAATCGCAAAGGCGCTCGATGCCACTCTCTTCGCTAACCGCACCGTGCGGCATGCGCCAATAGTAGCAAGCGCCTTGCTGATGCACTTCGCGGTGCAAGCGGGTTACCTGGGGCCAGCGCTGGCACGCGAACACCAAGTCGTCTTCGAAAGAGAAGATGCATTTCGTAAAGTCACGGACGCGCATCTGACAAACGCGGTTGTGCTCTTCACCACTTCCGGATCAGGAAAAATCCGCAGGATGCCGCCACAGGATCTCGTACGAAATGGACTTCGCATCGACGACGAGCCTGTCATCTACGCACACGATCTTGGGGCACGAAACAGGTCGACCCAGGACATGTTCCCCAACCGGACGTTCTATTTGTACAAGGATGGAGAGCTCACGCTCCTGCGCTGAGAGACGGCTGCCCAGAAGTAAACGTCCATATTATGGGTCCAATTTATCGCGAGTTAGCGTTGACCGCCAGGATTTCGGCTTTTAGTCCTAAGACGCCCACTGGCAAAAATACGCTAACTGACCGGGGAATAAGCTAATCAAACGATTGAGCAACAGAGTGAAGGCCATTATCGTGTGTTTCTTCACACACTGATTCTACCAGCTATTTTCCTATCCACGTGAGGTTCGAATGGCCAAAAAATCAAAGCGACGGCGCACGAAGCGAGTGGCCTGGACTAGGGCTCACGTGGCGGAGCTGCGCCGTTATTCGAAGGAAAAGTTACGTGTGAAGAAGATTTCAAGGCTGATGAAACGCACCGTCGGCTCATTGCGCCAAAAAGCAAGGGCATTACGCATCAGACTCGGCCATCGTCGTTGAAGATCACCCCCCGATAGCGGACACTCTCCGCTGACACGATTCGAAAATATGGAGGAGACATGACCAAAGTAATGTCGAAATCGGAGCTCATCCTGAAAATCGCTGAGCAACATCCGAATAGTATTACGCGAAAGGACGTCAAAGCCGTAATCGAGGCACTCGCCGCGATCGGCTACAAGGAACTCAAAAAATCAGGGATCTTCCTTGTGCCCGGATTTGCCAAATTCGTTGTTATCAAGAAGCCGGCAACGAAAGAACGGGCTGGCATCAATCCGTTCACAAAAGAGCCGACAGTATTCAAGGCCAAGCCGGCCAGAAAGATTGTCAGGGCCCGACCGGTAAAGGCTGCCAAAGACGCCGTCGCCTAGCGATCGTTTTTTGGGAGTGCGCGTTAGGTCGATTGCATGTCTGCTTCGAGCCACAAGCAGACATTCCGGTTGAGCGCGCTCGCGAGCCGTGCACCTATCGTTCATCGCGAAAAACCCCGGGGCATTACCCCGGGGTTTTTGTTCATTCGTGCACTGCGCGATCAGGCAGATGTTTGACGCTTCCATTTGCGGCGCAGAGTTAGTGCTCCCACCAGAACCAGTCCAGATGCGAAAAGTGGAAGTGCGGCAGGAAGCGGCGTCGTTGCCGTGAGCTGCGCTAAGTTCGTAAACAGGAACGCATCATCGTTGTAGTCAAAGTCACTGCCTTGCGATGCCAGCAGATCTTCGAACGCCACGTAAGTGCCAGCCGGGAGCGTGCCGTTGCCGGCAAAATCCGTTGAATAAACGTGCTGCAATCCATCAGCATTCGACGACGGATTTGAAGACAGGTCTATACCCGTGGACTGATTGCGAAGGACGAATGTTATTGAATCCCCCGCGTTGACGGCGCCAAAATTGAACGCTTGGCCAACAGTAGAGGTTTGATTGACGAAGCCGAAACCGGCCGGACTCGCAACGCCGTTCACCAGCATTTCCACTTCGTCGACATCACCGGCGTTGAATCCAAAAAACGCACCCATGATGGGCCCGGTCGACGCCGCAACAAAGTTGTAGACTGCCGGGTTTACCGTACCTGGGTTCGGGTAGGGAATCGTACCCGCCTGAGCAGATGATCCGACACAGCCGCTGCCGATAACAAATGCAGCAGCAAATAGAAATTTATTCATCGCGAAGCCCTCCTGCCTGTCAACGCCCCCCACCACACCGGCGCGTTCATCCATGCATTAAACTTCGTACTTAAATCTTAAAACTTCGTACTTCAGATCCTAGTCGCGTTTGTGACCGTAGTTTGTTCGCTCGTTGATCTCAACATTCAAAAGAAAATCAATTCAGATTTTTTCAAAGCAAATTGGTATTGCGTTGCCTCTGTGACCTACCGCAGTACCCGGCGCATCTTATTGTCGCTGGAGATGCCCATAAGAAAAGCAGCGCGGAACTTTTTGTCCCAAAACAAGATGCGTCATGTTCGATTTTGCGGACGCTGTTTAAGGACAGATTTTTTGACACATACCTTTTTTCGAATTCGAACGTGAACCTTCAGCGGGGCTGACGCGACTACCCATAGAGGTGGTTGCGCTCATGAACCAAGATCAATCTCTTCGCATCAAGACTTTTGAAATCTCGTCCCGCCTTCATACATGCCGCCGGCACGCTGAGCCGCCGAATCGCGGCGCCCATGATGGTGGCTGTTGGACTATCTCTCACAATTGTTTGGATAGCCTTTCTCGGATACGGACTCGTTTCCCTGGTCTACTAGCGCAGTCCAGTATCCGGCGGACTTATTCCCGGAAAGTCAAAGCTTCCGAATAATTTCAAGGACAGCTCTCATCTCACGTGCGTATCTATTCGATGAGCGGCCTGCCCGCGGTTTACCGACACAAGGTTATGGCCCTCACCCGCTGCATAGAGCGCGCAAGGCGAGATCACGACGACCCGTTGCTGATTCTGGTACTCGGGCTTAGCGAGAGGTAGTCTCGCCCGTTTCCGACGGGCGAGACTACCGAACACAACGCGCCGGGGTGTGGCGTAACCCGGCACCCGTATTCGATACGGTAGTCGCGACAACGCGACGAAAGGTTCATGACAGAGTTTCGTCAAATTCAGCTGCAAAAAGGCAAGGAACGGCGTGGTGCCGGCAATTAAAAAAAGCGCGTTTTTGTGAGCTACGTCACAGCACCCTTTTCCCTCACGGCTATAATTCACCATAGCAATCCGATCGTCGAGCGAACGGCCGCGGTCCAATTCTAACCTAGACCGTACGACGGAACGTATTGGGTTAGCGAAACGCTGGGCGTTGCCACATCCCGGCGAAGTCGGCGGCCTCGCCTGACCTAATAGTTAGGCGGGGCTGCTTGACCGGGACACTGGGCTTAATGGAAACAATGGGTGCTTGATGCAAACCACTTCGTATAGCGCGCCTACTGCCATTTTTTCCTTCATTCGGCGAATACGGTCGCGGATGATCGTGGTTTGTGGTCTGGCGCTAACGGTGGTTTGGATATCCTTCTTAATGGGCTATGGGATTTTTACACTTGTGAATTTTGTCATTTAGGATTTTTCTGATCGCCATTTGACAATTCCTACGCGCAGACCCCGCCAAGTAACGTTAAGGGCCGGCCGCGTGTGCAGATCACGCGGTGTTAGCCACACTGAAATTAAGTCTGATATCGTTTTAACGTTGTGTGCTTTCGTATCTTGCAGATACTTCGACCACATTGGTTCATTGGCGGAGTGTCCATGCGCTCAATCGAAAATTTGCTGGCCCCGGATTCAACCGAATTACCGGATTGCAAGTGCGGGGCTGAATTGCGTCTTTTCGCGGTCAAGCCGAACGAAGACACAGAGGTCCGTATTTTTAAATGTGATGATTGCCTTCATGAGTTTCAACTGATGGTTTGGAGAGAACCCGAGACAAAAATCGAAGCACTTGGTCTAAAAACGGCGTAATAGACAAAAATCTGTCAAAAAACTTCCACAGTCTGGCGCGACTAATGTGTGGCCACGGTCCACACGCACCCGACGAACCCAAGACGATGTTCAAGCAAATCCAAACTGGTCCCACGAAGATTGCGCATTTCGCTGCCCTGTTACTTCGTCGGATATTTGCGCCAGCTTTGATAGCGTGTGGGCTAGTACTTACCATCGCGTGGATTTCTTTATTCGGGTACGGCCTTATCAAGCTATTAGAGCTCGCGACCTAGAAATTATTCTGTCGGGCCAACGGTCGTTGCCAACAAACCGACGCAATATCAACTGATTATGCCAAATTAGTCAGCCCAGCAGCAGTTCGAGAGTTCCGGATTATCGTTGCTCGGCCGCTTTGTGCTAGACTTGTCGAAGATATCCGACCGACAGGTGGGAACGAAATGATCCTGAGTTCGGTTCGAGTGCCGACGGTCCCAATGGAGAACTTTATGAAATATATTGCTCTCGTTTTTGTCTCGGCGAGCTTGCTCATGTTGGCCGCCCCTTCTTACGCACAGACCTACTTGTATGGTGTGCCGTCAGGTGGTGGCGCCAGTACCTCTGACACCAGGCGCCTACAGCAATACGGATGATCCGCGCACGCGTGACAATACCGGCAACACCGGCAACAATTGGCGCGACAACTCTCAGGACAATTGGCGCAGCAATAATTGGCGGGAAGATCAATCAGGTTGGCGGCGCGACAATTGGCGTGAGGACCGCGCAGACGAAGGGCGTTCGCGCATTTATCGCGCAGACGAAGAAAAAAGAAATGTGAAGGACAAGAATAAGGACCTTGAGCAGGACTACAGCAATGGCGATGATTGCGGCATGACAAGAAACAACCGGCAAAGTAATAGCTCAGTCGCGCCTTGTCGGCGATAGACTGTAACGCTGCATGCCACTTTTGGTGGCTTGATAATTCTTTGATCGGAACCCGTAGAAAGACCGCCGCAAGGCGGTTTTTCTTTGGCACGTGGTCAGGCTATTCGCTGTTTTTTAACGTTAAAAAAACCGGCATGAACCAGCAATAAACAGCAAAAAATTGAAACCATGATCCTTAAAACCGCTTTCACAAGTTTGCGCTAATTTAGGTCGTACTTTGGAGAAACTCCTATGACACGAACGCGCGCTCAATTGGTCGATCCAAACTGCCAAGTCACCGATAGTGACTACGACGCAATCGTATCGGCCATCATGGAGACTTCTCGGGGCAGATGGTTTTTAACTGAATATGCCCGCCGCAATCGTCACGCGGATACCCAGACGATCCTGGCAGCTTTCGGTAAAATGAAAGAAGCCTTCGACTTCTATACAAGGGCTGCGCGTCCTTATCTGGTCGCAACGACCCTTTCCTCCGCGTACAACGCCGACCAGTCACAAAACGGAGCGCCTTCATCTCGTGCGTCGAAAGCTGTGCCTCCCGCGCCTAGCTCGAGCATTGCATCTGCGGAAAAAGATGAATTTGATTTCAGGATGCTAAAGAGCGCGTGCGCCTAGTCGTATTCGGCGCGAAACAATTCGATCAATTATCATTTATTGCTCGTTGGGATCCGCCGAATTCATTTCGAATTTGGCGGCCAAACTGTTTTCTTCCAAAAGAATATCAGCCCTATCCCAAAGCATGATGCGACAAAATCAATGACGAAATCGGTCAGCCTCGCGTGCCTGGTCGACAACGGCACCTGAAGCAATTCAATACCGCCGCAGAATGCAAATGCGAGAAAAACCAGACGAGTGGCTGAAAGCTCATAGCCAACGGCAAAAGCAGCGGCCACTACGGAAAATATTGCAATGTGCTCAAGCTGCGGTCCAAAACCGGTAACTGGCCGGTCGTTCGCTGGGACAACTGACAATACGATAATTGCCAATGCTCCGACCCAGGCAATTGCACGCGCTAGTAGCCTGTAGTGCACAATAATCGATTTCATAAGTACCCTTTTACCCCTTAAAATATTTGGTCCTCGGCGTACGCCTAAAATCGAGTGCAATTAGGGCCAATAAATAATGCGATCTCAAATTTCAGCCGGAACGGAGTGAGAACGCACAGTTTGCAATCTAGGTGCATGATTGGAGTAACGTCGCTAGATTGTAGCGGCGGGCCACTGGTAAACATATCAGTATTGTTCAGGAGTAGCAGGTGCTGCAAATTTCGGACGAAGCAACGACCGATACTCTTCATGCCGAACTCTGCGCTGCGATTGCCGATCTGGTTAAATCGGTCGAAGTCGCGGTAACGCGGATGGCTCTTCGGGCGAGATGTACAACCGCGATTGCCGATGCGGCTACAGCTGAGCACGCCGCGGAATTACTCCGCGTTGCCGCAATGCACTCAACAGAAACGGAACAACAACAAAAAACTACCCTAGTGCCACTTGCGGCAGCATCGCTGCGTCAGGACTATTTGGAAGAAAATACGTACGACTGCGACGCGATTGAAAACCTCTACGGGGCTTGCCAATGGCTTGCAGCGGCCCAGGCGCCGCGCACGGCCCCAGGCGTAGATGGGCGTCAAGAGGAAAGCAAAATTGCGATGCGCATCCTTGAACTACATGACCGGTTCGGCGGCTTGATAAAGAAGTAACCGTCAGTTTCCGAACGGCGAGCGAAATCATTATTTCTGCGTTTCTTATTGTCGCGACGGCCAGTAATTCAGGGCAGTGCCGACGCAGACGAGCACCATTCCTATTTCAAATTCGATATTCGGCAGATAATCCGCAATCCACCAGGGCGTGTGTGCGTGCCAATCGATAATCGATGGATGGCCTGCAAAAAAATACCCGTAGATCCAGAGGATCGTCCCAAGAAGTGACGCGATCCATCCGGCAACAATTATTTTGCTCACTTGTTGCTCGCTAGCGTTCGACATTAGTTGCTGGGATATGTTTTGTTCCAGGCCTCATTGGATAGCTGTGCTTGAACCCGCATCCAACATCCGAGCACGATATTTTTATTTTCGTGCGTGGCGGCCTGGGAATTCTCAACTGGGATAGACTTTGCATTTGGACCGCCAGACATCCGCTTCTGCTCGGTAGTCTGCAAATCACATTTCGTGCCAACCCAATCCTTCATTTCCGGAATGAAACCTTGCAGGTCCGACTCATATTCATTCTGTGTGATCCAGCGCACCTCATTTGAAGGAATAGAATAAATCAGATCGACGTATTTGCTCGGAACGTCCATTTCCGCAAGATACTTTTGGACCAAGGTGCGTACTTGCCAATTCCGGTTTAAGGCTTGATCAACATTCAATTTCTTTGCTTCACTTTCTAGTTCAAACGGCCGATGAATTCCTAACCGCCCGGCCCAAGTTAGATGTCGATAGACGCCTGCGACGTAAACAAAAAAGCAGGCGCTGGCACATCCGTAGTTGGTCTTCGGATCTACCAATTGGCGTGCAGTGATAAGAGATTCGCCGAACTTTGGGCTGCCCGTGGCGGGACCGGAAGGCGCGTCCGTGCTGAGCCGCAACGTGCAAATCAACGTGCCAATCTTCAGAGACTCAATGATACTACCGCCCGGTGAAGCAAGAAAAACGCCGCCATTAATTTTCTCGAAGTTGGATTTTTTACTGAGAAAATCGCGAAGTTTGTTGTAATCCCCGGAGACGATTTTTCCTTCCAGAATTAATACACCCCGATAGACCCTCAATTCCTCGAGCGCCTGGGATGGCTTTGTGCTTAGGTTAAGACCCAACACGGCCAATAAAATGGCCGCCGAAGCATGCTTTAATGTTGGCATTAACGCTCTGATATGATGGACGCAGACTTTTATACTACGTTTTGTCATTGCTTACCCGTCGGCGCCCAAGACCTTTATCCTTGCGATACACCAACGCCGTCAAGCAGACAAAATGAAACGTGCGCTTATATTGACGATCATTGTTACCCTGGGCGGTTGCTCGTCCGAAAAAGGTAATAACCTGACGGCGTGCCTAACAGATGCCGATCGGTTTTACCAAGGATACCAAACCGATGATGCGAGCAATCCCAGGAGTCGCTACATAATCTCGTGCATGGCTACCAAAGGCTACGAATTCGATATCTCTCCAGCCGACTGCGATAGTCGACACTCGCTGCCAACCCAGCCCACTTGCTATGTTTCAACCAGCTGGCTAGCGCGCATCGTTGATCAGTTTCCTTTCCGCTAATTTTGGCCGCTTGAAGCGGGATGTGGCCTGGCCCCGCTGACACCCAACTCGATAGCATCACGGCTGAACGCATACGTAGATCGCTTTTTATTTTCTTCGCCTTACGACTCGCGGGATTGGCCCAAGGCCGCCGCTGCATAGAAACGTAAGGAAAAGTATCGCTGCTAACCCGAAAAATAACGTCCATTCGATCAACTGCGGCACGAACATAAACGTGGCGTTTCCATTCAGCCAAAGCGCCGCCAGGACCGCCGTCAGCAAAATATTTGAGATTTTTGCAGTCTGGTCGGACCGTGACGTCACCCGCCGCCAATCCTGGATTTGTGGAAGACAGAGCAACAAAAACATCAGCCTATATGTAAAGTTCGCGCCCAACATGAATGTTCCACAATAGATTCCACTGCCAAACAAGAACGCTGTGCCGGCAGCACCGCTCGTAACAATGCAGAATCGATTCGTTTGCCGAATGGAGCGAAGTGCGGTTGCTCGCGGCGAGCACGAGCGTCAACATCGTCAAACCGAACGGGAGCCATGTATTCGCAAGACCACTCGGATTGAGATGGGATTCTGCCAACAGTTGATCTAGGCCAAGGAACGGCACTTTGTATCCGAACGACAGCAGATAAGTGGTTGGGGTGTTGCTTCGGATGATGGGTAAGTAACCCGATATCACTGCGAAGTAGGCGAACGACGTCGCGACGACCACAGCGGCGAAATGAAATGTGCTGCGGCTAAGTCGTGTCGCGATGGCTGCGCAAAAAACTGGATACAGCTTCAACACCACGGCGATGCTGACCAAAACCGCCGCACAAGCCGTGCGAAACGGCTTGTACTCCGCAACTAGAAAGGCCGCCCCGCCGACTAGCGCGAGAATCAATAAATCAATATTGCCGCGTTCAATGCCCATCATCATTGAAGGAGATAATATTGCCAACGACGCAATTGCGCCGTCACCAATGGAGCGGCCCTTCAGCAATGTCACCAAAACTGCGAGTGCCCCGGTTGTCACGACGACTGAAAGCCACGTTAAATCCGAGCCGTCAATGCCGACATGGCTAAGCCATAGCCAAACCGGCGGATAGTTGAATGGCATCAGTGGGTCGCACGTATTCAGTTCATAGGCGTTAAATCCTTGCGCCGAACAAGCGATATGATCTGTCAACGCATGCATGTCGAAAAAATAAGGATGCAGCGGAGTGACGCCGAAACTGCGCCAGGTCAAATCCCATCCGATCCAACTTCCGAAGAAAAGTAGTACGCCTAAAGTGACGATGATGGTGGCGACAATGACCGTCCCAGAGCCGATATCTTGCCTGCGCGATCGGTTTTAACGCCGCCATTGTATACTCGACTAAGTTGTAACGAGGTCAACTTTGCCAAAAGACCACAGGTCGGATAAGCGGTGTATATTGCTTATCACTGCTGACTCGTTTTATTTGGCACCTCTGCGGCCCGCCCCTGGTCGAACAATTCTCCATGATGTTAAAACGTTATGAGACGATCGGATATGGGCTCGCATTTGTAGCGTTATGCGGTTTTTTGTTGGGCTGGAAAATATTTGTCGCGGCGGAACAGCCAGAAGAAGTCGCAGAACTTCGGAAGCGGCTAAACGTCACCGCTGAAAACATCTCTAGCTCCCGCAGCCTCGGAAAACTCCGACGATTTTCTAAAGCTTTATGCCGTCAATGTCGCCCACACTCCTCCGTTCAAAAGCCGCTTTATCGGGTACGGGATCTACCTTGGTCAGGGCATCGTACTCTCGGCCGCCCATGTTGTTGGGCGTTTGTCGGGATATACTCATCCCCATGTGCTGATTGCAGGACTAGATCTTCCAGCAACGGTGCTCAAACAGGGCTCACCGGAGCACACGGACTTAGCGCTCCTTTCAGTTGACCAGGAACGCCTGCCGATCAGTCTGCAATTGCGACGAAATCCACTGTGCAAAGATCCTTTGCAGGTTGGTACCAGAGTCATCGTTGTAAATACGGAGCGGACGACCCAATCACAGATAATCTCTCCGCTGCTAATCCCACAACAATTTCGATCAAAGTACCCTACCCTGATCGTTGAGCCGCAGGGTTCTGGATCAGGCGTCTTTGACGCTGAAAAAAAATGTCTCATCGGCATCATGAGTGCGCGTGTGACAAAGTTGGCCTATCAAACCGACGCGGGACGAACCACTGTCAAGGATGACGGCTATGCCGGTTATTTTGTGCCGGTTTCGAAAGGCGCCACTTTCATCCCGCCGCAATACCGGTTTTGATTTTCATAATTTTTCACGCCTGATGTGGCTTTCCTGCCTTGGATCCGGTCATTCCCCACGGCGCCGTAAGACCGCATTGATTTCAATATCGGGCAGACGATCGCACTTACCATCTCGGCGATAAACACAAATCTTTTCCTCACCCCAACACATAATTTTTGAGTACGGCCAGGATTTTGGAGGTTCTTGGGAGCGTACTAATGCATAGTTGTATGCGGGGTACGATGGTTGGATATCCTTCGACGGAATTATTATTGGGACATCTCGGTGCAAATGGATGTAACCGGCTGTCTCCCACCATTCGATTCCAACCAATCCAACTCCACACATATCTGGTCGTTCTCGAAGAAAGTCGAATGCACGAATTTCTTCAGCTCCCTTATTTAGAAACGGCCGAAATTGATTCCCGAGAGCAACCAGCCGCAGATACTAAGGCCCACACCAAGATCACGCCGATACGTCCCGCCAATACCAGACTTCGGCTTTTCAGCTTTGTTTCAAAGTAGCCGTAGATTTCAGCGGTACCGAGGCCCACCAAAATAATAATGAACGGAACGGCCGGAAAAACAAAGCGGTACTCTTTGTGGCCGATGAACATATGTGTTGCCACAATGGTGGCTGCGATGAGTCCAAGAAGAATATTTTTTCGTACTGCAACAATCGTAAGAAGCGCAATCGGTACGGTAGCAAGTCCCCATATCAGGACCCACTTACCAGCGAAGTAATACCAGGGCGAAACACCGAACTGATTGCTTTTCTGCTGTACGATGTTCACCCAAATATTGGCGATGAACGATTGAAATGGATATTGCCATGTTAACGCATCAAGCATGCCAGCCACGAGAAGCGTCGTGAGCCCGCCAAGGACAATTGGAAGCCATTTGTTTCTGACTTCACGTCCACAGATGTACATGGCCGCCACAATGAGTGCCGGTGAAAGATGCACACGAATGGCCACAACCAGTCCGAACAAAAGACCCGCTGCAAAAAGGCGGCGCTTGTTCGAAGTCGGTTGGCTTGGGTATGCCAAATATATGGCGATAACCAGAATATGGGCAGCGATGGGCTCGGTTAGAGTTTTGGGCGCAAAGTAGACCAGCTCAAACCATAAGCCACAGAGCGCGGCGGTGATGACGCCAGCAAAAGCGCCTTGCGTACGCGAAGCCCACAGAAAACCGACGAGGACTACCGAAAGCGACAGCGCGGTCAGGGTCGCAGCGACAAGGAAAAGATAAAATCCCGGAAATGAAAGCCCCAGGACGTCACTCAACTTCAGGATGCCGGCTAAAAATCCGGGTACGAGCCAAGACCTTGTACCTTCCCGGTATTCCCAGGGAGCAACACCGTACTTAAAAACCAAACGATGTGCTTGTTCTAGATATTGAAATATCTCATCCGCATGATGAATGTTGGGAAAACGTAGCGCAATATAAAGCCGAAGTGCGAAAGCTGCTGCAAGTATTACAGCTAGCCACGCGAGTTGTTGTCGCCGATCATGAAAATTGAAAATTTTATCGTGCCCGGCAATCATACGTAATCTCAGTTTTTATAATAGATGCCACAGTCACGGCGGTGAATCAGATGCCTTATGGCGAACTTTAAGCGGAACCGTTGCCTTCACAAGAGGAGCGTCTTCTAAGTTCAGTCCTTAGTAGCGTGCGATAGAACGACCGAGGAGAAGTGACCATGCCACGATTGCCAGCGCTGGGTTCGGTCTGCGCAGCCCTGTTGTTAGTGGCTTGTGCCAGCTCAATGACGGCGCACGCCCAAGACGATCGCGGATGGGTGCAACTCTTCAACGGCAAAGATCTTACTGGCTGGAAGACGCATCCGAATAATCCCGGTAATTGGCGCGTGGAAGACGGCGTGTTGGTCAGCAGCGGCAGAGAGGTCAGCCACCTATTCAGCGAACGCGGTGACTATCAGGACTTCCAATTTCGTGTTGAAGCCAAGATCAGTGACAAAGGAAACAGCGGTCAGTTGTTCAGGGCGCCGTTTGCACCACGCTACCCCGCCGGTTATGAGGCGCAAATCAACAGCACCTTCCCTTTTGATCCTGTGCGAACCGGCAGTCTCTATCCCGCGTTCAATAAAACAATTAAGCGCCGAGCAGCGCGCCAAGATCATCGTTACGGACGAACTAGTTAAGCCCGACGAATGGTTCACCCAGGAAGTGATCGCGCAAGGTAACCACATCATTATCAAATTGAACGGCAAAACGACGGTGGACTTCGTGGATGAGAATAACACCTACACGAAGGGACACCTTGCCCTCCAACAGCACAACGCGTGGGCTGACCTCCCTGAAACCGTTCTGCACGTGAGGAAGATCGAGATAAGGGAATTGCTGCCGGCCAAGTCGCCGTGATCGACTTCTCGTGAACTATACCTTCAACGTTGCTTGGCCGCGACGCCGTCTCTTTTTTCTGCGGTCGCGTCGATGACCTGCATGGTCCCTGGCTCACGCAGAAGGCCCTCGAAATAATCAATCGTTTTCTTAAGGCCTTCATTGAGGGCCACAGCCGGTTTCCAGCCCAGCAATTCCTGTGCCTTCGATATGTTCGGTTGCCGCTGTCGCGGATCATCTTGTGGCAGCGGCCGATGGACGATACGTGAGCGCGAGCCGGTTTTTTCAATAACAACTTTGGCAAGCTGCAACATCGAGAATTCGATTGGATTCCCGAGATTGATGGGCCCTATAACTTCGTCAGGTGAACCCATGAAACGAACAAAGCCATCAACCAGATCGTCGACATAACAGAATGAACGGGTCTGTGAGCCATCGCCATAGATCGTGATGTCCCGTCCGAGTAATGCCTGAATGATGAAGTTGGAAACGACGCGCCCATCGTTGGGGTGCATACGTGGTCCGTAGGTATTGAATATGCGCGCGACCTTGATGCGGAGTTTGTGCTGGCGCCAATAATCGAAGAACAAGGTTTCCGCACAGCGCTTTCCCTCGTCGTAGCACGATCGAATCCCGATCGGATTAACGTGTCCCCAGTATTCCTCCGTTTGCGGATGGACGTTTGGGTCGCCATAAACTTCCGACGTTGACGCCTGAAATATTTTTGCTTTTACCCGCTTGGCCAAGCCAAGCATGTTGATGGCGCCGTGCACGCTGGTCTTTGTCGTCTGTACTGGATCGTGCTGGTAGTGAATGGGTGATGCCGGACAGGCCAGATTATAAATCTGATCGACCTCTAAATAGATCGGGAATGTTACGTCGTGGCGAATGAGCTCGAAGTGTTTGTTGTCGAGCAAATGCTCGATGTTGCGCCGCGCGCCTGTGAAAAAGTTGTCGAGGCATATGACCCCTGCCCCTTCGGCAAGCAGGCGCTCGCAAAGATGCGAGCCCAGGAAGCCCGAGCCGCCGGTTACTAAAATTCGCTGCTGGAGATGCATCAGACTGCCGTTTCTGGAGAATGTGGCCTTGAGTTAAGGCCTCCGTGATTGAATGTCACGCCGCCCCTTGGGGAAAGGTTAAAGCCACTGGCGACCTGAACCTGGGACCGTGGCACCCGGGACAGTGTAATTGGGTTCGTTCTGCCAAAATTGGAATGTCAAGGTTTTTATTCCTATTTCTAAGCGTTTTAGATCGACGCGCACTTGCCTCGCTCCGTTATCCTTCCCGGCGCGCCTCGTCCAATTCGCGAATAGCAAACTTGCGGCGCGACAGCGCCCGTCGCTCGTAACGGTCCATGGCGGCAGCCTTTTTGGCTAGATCGGCCGGGCTGCCGGCGCCTGGCTTCGAATTAAGGAAAGCGGACACCAGATCATGACGCGCTTTGCGTGCGCGCAGAACTTCAATATGCGCTTCAGCAACGCGGCGCGCATGTTCAACAACATCAGGACCTGCCCCTTCACCGGCGATTTCGCGCGCAAGATCGGATAACTCCGCCGATCGCGTTGGATCGGCAAATATCGATATACCTAAGCCGTGCCGGCGAGCATTTCGTGCTGAGCGTGATTTGCCACGCGCGGTCCTTGGGCCAGTACTTGCTTTTGCATTAGCGCGGTTTGCTCGAATTTTTCGTTGTGTCGTCATGCAACTCTCGTAAGCGCAGAATTTAACGAGCAGATACTGTTATTTTCGAGGAGCTCAAATTCCACTTCTTCGGCCTCGCCTATTTCGCGACGCAGATTTGCTGCAAACAATGACCGATGACGCTCAATTTCTCGTAATGCGGAGTTTCGACGCGCCTCAGCCATCATTGCCAGTCGATCAAGCCGTTCGACATTATTCAATACGAATTGCCAATGATTTCCATATTAAGCGATTTCGTCACCAGTCTGCGCCAGCGAATACATTCCCAAGTTAAGTCGACAGTGTCCTTAAGCCAGATTTTTTCGATAATATCCTGAGGCTTTACGTGATCCGCAACATGGGTAAGTAACGCCTCGTAGTCACTCAATTTTTCTTGTTTCAAAACCGGTCTAAAATCAAAAATCCCATCTCCCATTGATTTTTTAAATTCAATTTTGCGGGCGGCGTTGCAGTAGAAGTCATATCGGCCTCCTCTGGCGATTCATTGATTTGTCGCCACAGATCATGAAATAAGATTAATTAATTGATCCAGGCTCAGAAAAGCCTTTTACTTAGGCCCTCGTGCCCGCTGGCGCTTGCGAAGGCGCACGCCTGGCCCCAATTTTCGAACTATGCCCTCTGAGCACTTGACTTAGCGCCGCCTTAATTACCATCGCGATACGTCTGCGCACTCCACGCAGCGCATCTTCTACTTGATTTCTTGGGTTTTTGACGTCTGCGGAATCGGACACCAGGGCCACCGCCGTTTTCGTCGATGAATTCAACGCCCGCCTCTTCCAGCGCGCGTCTGATCGCGAGGTCATTGGCGGTTGTCATCGAGGTTTTATCTTTGGTGATCTCAGCACGCCGAATTGTGGTCACGCCTATTGCAGATAGGCGTGCGAGGTCATCTTGCGCTCCATCGCAGTAACGCGCGCGCCGCTCTTATTTGTCGCACTGGTTAGATGTTTTAATACCATATTGACTATGTAAACCTATATGATATGTTTAATACCACTCGGCCTAAACCAGCCGTTGGGCACTGACGGTTAGGACACGGATTTCGCTGCCAGAGGAAGCAGCCCAGAGTGTGATGTTCACAGTTTTAGGCACCCCGACGCTCGCCACGAACTCGACGCATAGAGGTAGAGCATTTCCGCCTTTCGAAGATTACAAAGGAGTTTCGCAATGAATCTCGCGTTCGCCGCCATTACCTACCGCACCCTGCGCGATCGTCTGCGCGCTGAAGACCCCACCATCGACGAACAGACCCTTGCCGATACTGTGGAGGGTCTCACCGATCTGCATGAGATCATCACCGCCATTGTCCGCTCGGCAGTGGCCGATGAAGCCCTCGTTGCAGGGCTCAAGGGCCGCATTGGCGACATGCAGGGCCGTCTCGAGCGCCTGCAGGATCGCGCTTCAAAGCGAAGGCAAATCGCCAAAGACGTGATGGTCGAGCTCGATCTTAAGAAGATCACCGCACCGGATTTTTCGGTGTCGATCAGGCCAGGCACGCCTGCCCTGCAGGTACTCAATGAAGATGCCGTCCCCAGTATCTACTGGCAGCCAGGCGAGCCACGGCTCAAGCGCCAGCAGTTGCTGGGTGAGCTGAAAGAGGGCCAGGCAATCGAAGGCGTTGCCCTCTCCAATCCCGAACCCGTTCTAAGCGTGCGGGTGCGGTGATGGGCTTCTCAGGAAAACAAATGCAGGCGCTGCGGCGTCCGCTGGACGGCCGCCACATCCGCACCCGGCAGGCCAATGGCCGCGAGCTCTCTTATATTGAGGGCTGGTACACAATCTCGGAAGCCAACCGGATCTTTGGCTTTGATGCCTGGAGCCGGGAAACAATCGAGACCCGCTGCGTCCTTGCCAGAGAAATCCGCGGCACCTTCACAGCGGTCTATATCGCCAAGGTGCGCATTACGGTGCACGCAACCGGAGCAACCGTTATTCGTGAAGGCCACGGTTCAGGCGAAGGCCGCGGCACCTCGCCGGGTGAAGTGCACGATATCGCACTCAAGGCTGCAGAAACCGACGCCACCAAACGGGCGTTAGCCACTTTCGGCAAACCCTTCGGACTGGAACTTTACCGGCAAGCCCGCACGGCGGGCACTCCGGCGGTATCACAGCCAGCGCAAGCGGCTATTCCCCCAACGCGCGTCGGCTTTCATCCCGACGACACCACACCCATTCCGCGGCCGTCGCGTTATTACGGGCGCCGGTATTCACCGCCGCTGACTGAGCAGCTCCGGCAGCAGCAAAATACGGTTGCGACGCCATCATCGGTAACGCCACCACTCGTGCCGGCAACGCCAGACCCCTCCCCCGCTCCGATCGACAAAAGCGTTCTGACACTGGCCGAACCCAAACGGCGCCGAGACAAAGCTCATCTGCGATTTGTGGCCTCACAACCGTGCCTCGTCTGCGGACGTCATCCGTCCGACCCGCATCACCTACGCTTTGCACAACCGAGAGCCATTGGCCTCAAAGTCAGTGACGAGTTCACCGTGCCGTTGTGCCGGGGCCATCACCGGCAGCTGCACCAGGCCGGAAACGAAGTCGCCTGGTGGCAAACTCTCGGTATCGAGCCAATGCCGGCTGCGAGGAAGCTTTGGGAAGCAAACACATCCTGACGAAGGACAGACGCAAACAACCATCGACCAACCCGAAACGGTGGCTAAAAACTAATGGCCACCGAGAAGCAGATCGCCGCTAACCGGCAAAACGCACAGAAGAGTACCGGGCCGAATACCGAACGAGGAAAACGTCGCTCAAGGCGAAATGCCATCCGCCATGGGCTCATGGCGGAGACCGTCATCGACGTTCTTGAGGATGCGGCTGCCTATAAGGCATTACAAAGAGCGATTCATACCGACTACCGTCCAAGATCAAATTTTGAACTTGAGCTTGTCGGTCGACTGGTCTCGCTGCTCTGGCGGCTACGCCGCGCAGTAGCAATAGAGAGTGGGATATTGGGTATCCACGCGATACTTCGCAAAAACAAATAGGCGCGGCCGCACAGACAAGCTGGAGATCTTCTATCGGCAAAACCCGTCTCTCGCGCCGGCGGTCCCGAATGACAACACCGAGTTTGGCCAGAACTAACGAATCGGACGCACGCCCCGACATTGCGCGCTCGTTCCTGCGACTAAACAGCCTCGGCGGCACGGCCTTTGATTGCGTAGGACGCTACGAGAAAAGTCTGTGGCGGCAAACAATACAAATTATAATACTTTTGAACGCCATAAATGGTGATTTGAACGGCGTTCTCTCTAGCTGTCACGCAAGGTCTCGCACAGAGATGTCAAGGCCAGCGCGACAAATCAGATGGCCACCCTTTGCTTTCCACCCTTCGATGATGACTGAATCAGAAAGCTTCAGGCGACACTTTTCGGTACTAGATTTCATCAGGGACGTGGGGAAACAAGCATGGGGGCGAGTGCCCTGACACGATGGCAAAATTACAATCCGTATCTCATCGCGCTCGCGATCTACGGCAGCTCTCGGTTGGTTATCGCTGGGGCGATGTACTTCGCGTCTCGTTTTGTGGTGCCAAATCCAGTAAGTGCTATTCCATTTCTCGCTACGACATCCTGGTATCATTATTTGCTGCGGTGGGATTCGATTTGGTATGCCACCATCGTCAACGAGGGATATAGATACAACGGCGATGATCTTGTTCAGCAATCGGTTGTCTTTTATCCGCTCTATCCGCTCATTGCCAAAGCGCTTTCGATTTTTACTGGCATCAACGGTCTACTTGCTCTTCTTGTTGTTGCCAATGTTGCCGGCGTACTCGGCGTGCTCGCGCTATTCAAATATGTCAGACAAGATTATGGAGACGAGATTGCCTTCTCAACCATTGCATTTTTCAGCTTTTTTCCAGCGTCACTGTTTTTGTCCGCCGGCTACACCGAATCGTTGACCCTTTTGCTGATCTTATGTTTCTTCTTGCTGCTGAAGCGGGAACAGTTTTTCTTTGCTGCGACTTTCGCTGGCTTGGCAGTAGCCACGCGCTCCACCGGACTTGTGTTGCTGCCAGTAATTATTTGGGAGCTCTGGAGGAAGTTCGCCGGAGACCGTCAACCGGTTTTTCATAGACGCATTTGGTTGCTCAATTCTCGCGACGTCCGGTCTTTGGCTTTATATGCTTTATCTGTGGAGCGCTTTTGATAGTCCGTTTGCGTTCGCAACGGACTTAGCAGCGTGGGAAAACGGCGGCAGTGGTTTTCTTCAGAAACTTATTTCAGCTCTTCTTTTGAAGGGGTTTATTCCGCTGCACTTGCCCGTTGGGCCAGCATCAAACGACATTTGGTTTTTCTTGCTTTTTTTGACCCTGATCCTGGCCTTTCGGAAATGGTTGCCTTCATCGCTCTTTCTGTTTGCGCTTGGGGTTCTAATGCTGCCATATCTCACGCGAACGGGCGGACCTTTAAAATTCAATTCGATGACCAGATATATTTTGCTGGCATTTCCTGTTTTCATTGTAATGGCGAAGTTATGCAAGAACCGGCTCTGGGCCGTTCCATGCATCATCGGGCTTTTTGCAGCCCTGCTATTTATGTATTCGGCACTCTATGCGCAGTGGTATTGGGCGGGATAAGCAGGCATATAGCTCGAGCTTTGCTGAATTAGGTTGGAGAGGCTCTTTGATGCCTGCTTGCGCGGAGGTAAGCGAGTTTAAACGGTGACGTTTAATATCGGCACTACGCTTCTCTCGCGTCTGGGCGTCGGACTTGTAAAGCGCAACCACCTACTGGGCCAAACGGCAATACCGGGACGGATAACACTTTTCAGTAGCTAGATTTCATCTGGGATGTGCGCAAAGCAAGATGGCAGGCGAGTGTCCTAGCAAGATGGCGGACGTACAATCCGTATCTCATCGCGCTCGCGATCTACGGCAGCTCTCGGTTGGTTATCGCTGGAGCGATGTACTTCGCGTGCTGTTTTGTGGTGCCAAATCCACTAAGTGCTACTCCGTTCCTCACTGCGACATCCTGGTACCATTATTTGTTGAGATGGGATTCGGTTTGGTATGCCAATATCATCAACGAGGGATATAAATACAACGGCGACGATCTTGTTCAGCAATCGGTCGCCTTTTATCCACTCTATCCGCTCGTTACTAAAGCGCTTACGATTTTTACTGGCATCAACAGTTTACTTGCTCTTCTTGTTGTCGCCAATGTTGCCGGCGTACTCAGCGTTCTCGCGCTATTCAAATATGTCAGGCACGACTATGAACGATGAGATTGCGTATCTAACCATTGCTTTTTTGAGCTTTTTCCCAACTTCGTTTTATTTGTCGGCCGGCTATGCTGAAGTCATTGGCCCTTTTTCTTATTTTATGCTTCTTTCTACTATTGAAGCAGGAGCAATATATTTTCGCCGCGGTCTTTGCAGGATTGACATTCGCGACACGCTCGACCGGAATCGTCTTGCTGCCAGTAATTGCTTGGGAGCTCTGGTGCAAGTTCGGCAGCGACCGTCGTCGGTTGTTTTCTTATGCATTGATCTGCTCAATTATCGCAACGTCCGGCCTTTGGCTTTACATGATTTATCTGTGGAGCGCTTTTGACAGTCCATTCGCGTTCGCAAACGATGTGGCCGCGTGGGGAGCTGGCGGATTTGGTCACAATTTTATTTCAGCACTTCTTCTGAAGGGATTTATCCCACTGCGCTTACCCGTTGGGCCAAATAAATTCGATGTTTTGTTTTTCTTGCTCTTTTTAACACTGATCCTAGTTCATCGGAAATGGTTGCCTTCATCGCTCTTTCTGTTTGCGCTTGGGATTTTAATGCTGCCTTATCTCACGCTTACGGGTGGGCCTCGAGAATTCGCGTCGATGACGAGATATATTTTGCTGGCATTTCCCGCTTTCATTGTGATGGCGAAGTTGTGCACGAACCGGCTGTGGCTTGTTCCATGCGTCACAGGCCTTTTTGCCGGCCTGCTATTCATGTATTCAGCATTCTATGCCCAGTGGTATTGGGTGGGATAAGGCAAGGACGCCTCGGGAGCATTGAGGATGGGCCGGTGCCGCCAGGTTATTTTGAGGTTTAAGGTACCAAAGTCGGCCGCCTTCCAACCGCAATAGACAGTTTCTAAGGTGCATAGAAAATGGCTTTCCGCTACGCCGACATCCCACGCATAAGCGCTCGATCTGTAGATATAGTTCTAGCATCCATTGCGGTTCTGGGACTTCTGTACCTGACGTCAAAAGTAGTCATTACTCCAAGTTTTGGGCCGGAGGACTACGTCGACTTCAAAGACATGTGGTTCGCTGGAAAGCTTTGGGCTTCCGGAAACAATCCATATGACGGAGCGCTTTTCCCGAATGCGCAACACTTATCAACCTGGTTTTACCCTCCTTATTGGTATCCCCTCATCGTTCCCTTCGGGCTGCTGCCGCTTCAGTTAGCTCTCGGCATTTGGAAGGCCATTAATCTTTCACTTTTGATTGGAGCGAATTATCTCACAGCGCGAGCCGTTGCCGACCTCGCACGCAAAAAATGGCTCCCAATATTTCTCGCCGGCACTACGTATGTTTGCTTCATGCACGCAACTCCGGCCGCGTTGTATATTGGCCAAACATCCATTCTTGTTTATTTTGGAATTTCAGTCCTGATTTATGGGTTGCTTAAGCGCCGATCAACGGCGCTGATTATCGGCTTGGTGATATTGGCCCTTAAGCCCCAAATTGGAATTGTAGCTTTTGCCGCCGTAGCCGCCCTCCGCAATTTCAGATGGACCGTCATCCCGTCAGCGGCGATCTGCCTTGTAAGCAGTTTCACTATTGCCATTACCGCGGATTACAGCGCGTCGATCGGAGGATTTCTTGCAAACCTCGGACGACACGGCGAGCATGATGCCAATACTCCGAAATACCTAACCGGGCTGATTCATATTTTGAGTGATTTCCTTCCCATCTCCGGCGGACTTCTTGGCACACTTTCAATATTGTCCGCGGCAATTCTTTGCGCTGTCGCCATCTTTTATTTTTCGCCAATCAATAAATCCGAAAAAGTCCATGATGCGCAGGAAATACTCGCGGGCTTGGCGCTGTTTGTGGCATCTACGTTTTTCTTTATTCCACTACACTTCTACGACATGATTAGTTTGGTTATTCTGCTGATGATAATAATTGCGATACCGCTGCGAGGCCGGTGGCTTATTGCCCTAGGATTATTTCTATCCTTTCGACCTGATTACATTGCGCGCGTGCTCGGCATAGGCAACGTCTTCCGAAATTTGCGATTGCGATCTGATGTCAGCGGGCTTGGTTTTACTTGTGGCCGGCACCGTGTGGTCTTTGCTAGCCAGCCGCTCGCAAGCGCACTTGCGACCCGAAATCGACAGACAAGCAGTAAGCTGAATGGTCGATCTAATTCGTCGACGATCTATATCGAGGTTTCAACGCTAAGCGCCGCCAGGGCGTAAAGGCGCGCTTCCGTTAGGGACAGTACCCATCCGTCAACGCTTATGACGGCTTCTTCGGCAAAGTCTTTTCGCACTCTATTCGAAATACGATCTCGAATGACCTGCGTTGTCTTTGGAGCTTGGGAGTCAATTTCAGCCGCCACGAGAATTGCGTTGGCAAGCTGTTCGGCTGAATTCCCGTTCGGCGGCAATGATTCTGAGACAAGCATTTCCGATCGCATAAGCATTTCTCGGGGACTCAAATACACGCATAAGGATGTCCAGCCAAAGTTTCTGCTGATCAAATCCATTGCTAGCTATCTGCGAAGCCGCACCGGTGCACGGCAATACTGCCGCGCCTGCGAGAGACGCGTTAAATGCGCGTCGGCTTAAATGTCGAGTGTTGTCCATTATACGAACTGTTTCTTGATATGGTCCGCCAATCGCAGAGCCAAAGCCACAATCGTAAGCGTCGGATTAGCGATACCTTCTGTTGGAAACAACGAACTGCCTGCCACATATAAGTTTCCGACACCGTGAACGCGGCAATTTTCATCGACAACACCGGACGCGGGATCATGGTGCATGCGCGTGGTGCCTATATTGTGCTGGTCGCCATACATTCTACGCGGCCAGGTGACGTCGTCATTGTCCACCGAGGACCAGAATCGGCCAAATCCGGCACGACCAATCTCTGTTCCTAACAAGCGGTGTGCGGCAGCCATTCCCCGTTTGTCGATCGCTGTCGGCTGCCAATTGATGGTGACGGTCCGCGACCCGAATGCGTCGGTTGCGGCCCCAAGTCCGATGCGGCTTTCGGGATTTGGCATCTGTTCGGATGTGCAACTTACCGTCACCGCAGCAAAAGGTAGCGTTTCGAATTGCGCCTTCCTCACCACGGAGGATATTGCCCTGTCCACGTCAAGCATGGCGGACCGGAACTCCTGCAAAACTTGTCCGCGTTGATCGATCCCACCAACTATCGGTTGTGAAAACATAATGCGCAAATTCGGCAAATCTAGCTTCCGTCTCGTGTCTTCTGAAAGGCACATGTATGGCACGAAATGCCGCATCGACACCGGATCGACTAAAGGGTCTGCCTTCCTCTCCTGAATGAAACTTGAAATCACTATACGGATCAGCAAGGAGGATGACGCCGCCGGGATATTCAATGTGAGTCATAAAAAAACGGCCAACGAGATCGTGGTTATTTCCGAGACCGTTGCCGCCGTTCTTGCCCGACAACAGTAACAGGCGCGCGTTCTCAATCCCGCCCACGGCCGTCACATATATGCGTGCACGGACGGTCAGGCGGTGATCGGGAAAGGCGCCCACGCTGAGGTATTGGACTTCGCCGTTACTCTCGCTGGTTTCGAAGCGCAAAGCATTTGCGTTCATGTAAACCGTAAGACGCGGCGCTTCGCGCAGTGCGGGTCCGTAATCAGGGCCAAATCGTGTCGGAGGGCTCACCTGCAAAACTTGGCAAACGAAGTGCGGGCCCTGGAACGGCGGAGGAATATCGGCTGGTGCAATTCCCCAACCAGCAGGGGCGTAATCAAAGGGACCGAGCTGCACAACTTCCTGTGCGCGCCGGTACCACGGATCGAGATACGCCCGAGAGAATGGCCAGCCTGAATACTGAACGCCTTCACGCACTTCGAAATCGAGCGGATCCGGGAGAGCACACCAGCCGCCCCAGTGGTTCGTTGACCCGCCGAAATAGCGAAGGCGAAGGCCGACATCTTTAGGATTGAAGTAACGCCGTCCGATATTGTCTCCGGCGTACAGGTCCTGCGTCGCCTCCTGGAAGTCGATATCTCCGCTTTCCAATATTGCGACACGAAAGCCGGAATTTATAAACTCGCGTCCCAGGGTAATCCCTGCCGCGCCCGCTCCAACAATACAGACATCTGTTTCAATTTGGTGCCGGTTGGCACCGAGCGGGCATCAATGAACATTCAACACCAGTATCGCCTTCGCCTTTATATGGGCTTTTGCCTGTAAACGATGCTCACACCGGAAGCGACACCGTAACGAACGTGAATGAATCGGTTTACGCAAGCTTTCCAACGCAATATCCGGACGTGCCGTTGCCGACATAGACCGTGCCATAAGTATCTTTATCGGCTGACAAGGCCCGCGACGCATCAAGCGTGACAGTCCGTATGTTGTCTAGCCGTGTCCAAGTCATCCTTGTGCCCGTTGGCTGGCAATCATCCGATCGAAATAACCCTGGCTCGCCGCCAGCAATCATGACGCCCGTTACATAAATCGCCGGATAGGTATTGCCGGGCTTCGGTTTTCCGCACGCAACCTGCCAGATATAATGTGTATTCGGAACGACATTCCAAGTCACACCGCCGTCGACCGATCGTTTTAGCTGGCCCACCGTATCGCTGTTACCAAAATTTAAGCCAGTGGCGAGAAACAGATGATCCTTGACGCCGGCACACACCAAAACTGCACTGACTCCATAGGCACCCAGATTTGGATTCGATACGCGAATGAGTGTCGCTCCGCCATCGTCCGATTTATAAAGAATTGGTCCGCCACCGGAGCCCAACTCGTTGTAATAATAATACGTCCCAAAACCATCTGACGTCAGATATTTCATATTGTTCATATAGAATGGAAAGTAGCCATAACCGATGACTGGATTGCCGTTGTAGAGCGACGGTTTCCAATGCCAATTCGATCCAACATTGGGGTCGCCAACGGGCGCGCCATATTGGATATTGGCGGGACTATTTCCCGAGCCCTGCGCCATGACGCTTGTCGGCGAGATACTCGCTAATTTGCAGCACGCTCCGCCCATTGCCCCATTGGCGACGAAACCATTTTTCCCGGGGGTCGCAATCAGTGTCCAGGTATCCCCTTTATCTGCCGAGCGGTATATCGAACTTCCGGTCGAACCGAACACAACGTTTGGATCGCTATCTGCATAAACGATGTCACCGGTCTGATTGATTGGACCAGCATTTTGGTACGTCGGCGGGGTGATATGGGTGATCCTTTGCCGGATAGATGCTCGGGCCTGTCAGACTGAAGAACGGTCGGTCCTGACAAGCTAACAAAATCCTGCCGTTTGGCGCCGGAGCTTTCACGATCTGTTGGACGATAAGCGATTCGATTCCGCGCGTTTGCGAATACCATGTCAAAACCGCGCTGCTGTTATGGATCGGTGTTGCGTGCCAGACGCCGATCCCGTCAAGAAGCCACAGCTTTCCGGATACCTGCGTGTCAAATACGGCGTCACCCATCGAGCGCCAACTATCGAGTGTATAAGAAAGCCACGGAGGATCAGTCACACCGTTTTCCGACCCAGGTGCGCTTACCGTGCCTCTTGATAAAGCAGGGACGCTGTTTCCGTAGTCGTTGGAAAGCCCTATATTTCCGGCGCCTTGAACAAATGCAACGTACCCTTGGCGCGTCGGATCGGGACACAAGGCGAAAAAACTCGGATTTGCTGACGGCGGCAGAAGCGTCCAGGTATTTGCCGACAATCCCGACCCCTTCGGCGGGGTAGCAACGTAGCGCCAGCCATTTCGCGTACTGGTCGAATTTGGCGAGCCATCACTGACATACAGGATATTCCCACCCCCGCCCGCAAGCGTTCCGTCGTTCGACATCCTCATGTGGCCAATCTGATAGGGATGCGCGCCTGACATTGCGTTGAATTTATTTCCGCCGTCGTTACTCCACCACATGGAATTGACGAGCTGGTGATGACACCAGCCAAAATAAATATTCTTACTGGCCACACCTGTGGCGCCGGGTACACCGAGAGCGATGCCAGGGTTCGGTACGGTTCCGGAGTTCCCGTCGATCGCCACACAGGCACCGGGACCGAAATAAATACGATCTCCAGCCATAACCGCGGTGCTGCCGCCTTTAATCCGCGACTGAATCACCAGAACGGCAATATGAACATCACTCGCCGATGATATATTGTCGTAATATAGGCTGTTCGATCCCACAGTCAGCGGCGCGTCGCGGTTGTATGCAAAAAGAGCTGAATTAGAGCCCATCGTCGGAATAACAGTCCCGAGTAATTTAGTGATCGCATTGGACGCGAACGGTATATTGTTTTGCCCAGCTGCAGCGGGGCCACTCGTCTGCTGCATCGGCAGCGCAGCGAACAGAGGATCGACCGTTTTCCAATCGGTCCCACCATTGTAGGTGACGAAGAAAACACCGGTCTGATTACTGATATAGACAATATCCTGGTTGTTGGGGTCGACCGCCATCTTGGGGCCGGATCAGGCGATTAACTGCGTTGCTGCCTTGAAATGTACGCATGTTGGTCGCGGCCCAGGTGGCTCCGCGATCATCACTGCGAAAAATCGTATGCCAGTTTAATGCTACACCTCCGGTACCGGTCCCGGCCCTGACTGTCGAGGCACACATATAAATTCTGGCTGAATTGCTTGGAGCCGAGGCGATGGCATAGCAACTACCGCCGTAGCCGTATTTTGCCCCTGCTCCGTCCAAGTTGGGACTCTTCAGCAACTGTTTCCAGGCTTGCGAAGCCGGATCCCAAATCGATGCGCCATACGTATCTCCGCGCATCAAGCGCGTAAGCCCGTCTGGCGAGACGTCGATATAGCAAGCATAGCCGCCGCCACCGATCGCCCCCTGAGAGAAAATCGTTTCAGCCGATCCAGACGACGGTTGCGCGTGCGCCGGCCACGCCTCAAGCAATGGCGACGCTGAAAAGGCGGCCGCCGATTTCAATAGGTCGCGTCGATTCCATTTCATGTCCGAAACTAGCCATTTAGCGTGGAAGCATCTGCGCTAGCCATAAGAGTACAATAACCATACCCTGTCTGCCAGAAGCCACATGGTCGGCTTATCCCAAGGCTCACGCAGCTAGTCACCTAACTTAATTGCAATCATTGAGATTAAGGGTGCGACGAAATTAACAATCACCGAAGGCGGCAACGTCAACCATATCGACTGGCTGGTTAGTGCGCCGAGCAACAAACATGCTACCGTTTGATTGGTGACCTTACCTGCAGCCCGGGCATAGAGACGCATATGAGCGACACGAAGCCGACAGATACTGCCGTTTTCGAGCAGCGGGCGACGGTCGAGTTGTGGGACCGTTGACTATTACAATCCGATTGCCGAGCGCTATTACGACCAGGCCATTCCAGAGATGCTGAAATTGATGGAAGTGGAACCCGGCGCGACAGTGCTCGATGCAGGATGCGGCCCCGGCGTGCACAGCGTGCGTGTCGCACGCGCAGGTTTTCGTGTCTTTGCCATCGACGTCTCACAGACAATGCTGGAGGAGGCAAAGGCCCGCATTGCGAAGGCTGGCCTGGCCTCCGCCGTAGAGTTCCAACAGCAGGATTTAACCCGGCTCACATTCCCGGACGCGTCTTTCCAAAACGTATTTTCATGGGGCGTCATCATTCACATCCACGGCGTGGAAAAGGCGCTGGATGAGCTTGCCCGCATTGTCAAACCAGGCGGCACACTTGCTCTGTATGTAACAAATAAAAACTCCTGGGACGAAAAGTTGGAAACTTTCCTGCGCTTCCTGCTGCGCAAGCCCCTCGCCGGCCGGGAATTGCTTCGTTTGGGAAACGGAATTTGGTATGAAATGCATGGACAGAAGCTTTGGGTTTGGCAATTTGACATTCCGGAGCTCGAACGCCAGCTTGCGACCCGCGGCTTACGCCTTACGCACAGGGTGATCGGCGAATTTTCAGAAATCCAGCGCCGGGTCAGCGGCCCGCTGCGCAGAATTCTCCTGCGATTGAACAACCTCTGCTACCGACTCAAACTTCCACCCGGCCCCGCAGTCGCCAACCTTCTGGTCTTTCAAAAAGGCGATAAACATTAAAACTATTCTTTGGTGCGATTCGAGATAAGCCGGCGCATCTTTTGAAGAAACGCACAATCCGGCGCGGAAAGTCACTCGAAGTAAGCGTTAACATTCTGTTTGAACCAATGAAGTAGTTTGCCCGGCGGTTTGCCGCTATTTTCGGCAAGCATTCGTTGCCGAGCGGCACGGCGAGGCCATGACCATATTCGTTACGACTCCGATGCAATCCCAAAAGCACAGCGAGCGTGCCCGTTGGCTTGGGCTAGTGTTTGCCGCTCTGATTGCGATCACGTACGCGACCATCCTCGTCCAAAAACCGCAATATAATTGGGATCTCATTCCATACGTTGCAATTGCACTGTCGCACTCGGGAGAGCCCGCAGCTACGCTGAGGGAGAAGACATACGAAACCATCGAACGCTCGGTAGCACCTGAGGCGCTCGACGTTCTGCGAGGCGACACCGGCTTCAAGAATTCCGAATATAATCGCGGCGCCGACTATCGGCACATGGTCGCCCATGATTCTAAAATATTTGCCGACCAACTGCCTTTATACACTGTCAAACCTGCCTACCCGGCAATCATAAGTTTGGTCTCGCGAGCCGGTGTTGACTTGGTAACAGCAAGCCTCGCTGTGTCTGCTGTCGGCTACGTGGCGATTTGTATACTGCTGTATGTGTGGATTTCGCGCTGGCTAAGCCCGGCAATGAGCTTGCTGGTTACTGCAATTCTATCACTAACTCCCTTTCTCACGCAGCTGCCCCGGCTTGCAACTCCTGACTCGCTGTCTGTCTTTACGCTTATGCTGGGAACATTTCTCGTAACCGAAACAAGATTTCTGAAGGCTGGTTCAGTTGTGTTTATTTGTTCGCTTTTTTTTCGGCCTGAAAATGTTATTTACGTCTTAATATTCATGGCCTACCTGCTCGCCACACGAAGGATGTCTCTCGTCAGCTTCTTAATAACGCTCTGCGCAGCATTCGGTATTTATTTTGCCGAGACTCGGCTTACCCACAATTACGGGTGGACGATTTTGTTCTATTTTACGTATTTCGATTGGAGGGTTTTAGAGGATGCTTCTATCAACTCTTTGAAGTTGTCTGACTATGCATACGTTTACGCCGAAGAAATATTCAAATTATTTTCTTCGCGTAATGCAGTCTTTCCGCTTATTACATTATCCGCCATGGGAGCATTCATGCTCAAATTCGATCTTCCGCGATTGTTGCGCGATCGATATTTCCACCTCGTCCTACTTGCCGCCGTCTCTATGGCAGCGCGAACAGCTGCGATGCCTGGCGAGCCAGAGCGGTCCCTTCTCTTTTCGCTCATGTTGTCGACCGTCGCATTGGTCTACGCTTGCGTGTTGCCCATAAAAATCGCCAAGTAGCTACACAAACAAGCCATAGCGGCAATCCGCAAAACTATTTTTCCGTCAAATCTGACAGTCGTTGTACCCAAGTCACCGCGGTGTTATCCCGCGTCGGGGCCGCAGAACTTTTAAGGTCGAAAAGAGAACGTTTCTTCGATAGTGGATGAACCCATACAGCGTCGTAGTCTTGGGTTTCTTGTTGCTTTTCGAAGGGCAGACTGACCGCAGTCCATACGTAATGGCGGCGATCTTTTCGTAAGCTTAGCTTTAGCCCTGATATCCCGCATTTTTCAAAATGCTGACCAATTCGGAAACCGACGCATTGCATTCGGCAAGATTGGTTTCTGATATTTCAGTAACAATCACTGGATGGCAACGAGCGAGTGTCTGCGACATCCCATTGAGGGCATTGCATTCAAATCCTTCGATATCCATTTTTATAAAATCCGGATTTTGATTGCGAAGGATATCGTCTCCCTTTTTCACTTTAACTTTGAACCCATTTTTGAATTCAGAATAAAGCGTATTTGAAAAGGGATCCTGTTCTAACTCGTCGTCTTTCACACCAAGACCAAAGGGATGAATAACTATATTTTCTATTTCGTTCGTGTTTATTTCGAGTTCAAGTTTTTTGATGCAGACTGGATTAGGCTCAAAGCAGATGACTTTTCCGGATGGCCCAACCAATCTAGATGCCAATAGGGAAAAGTCGCCAACATGCGCACCGACATCAACCACTGTATCGCCAGGCTTAAATCAGATTCCATTATTAGCAGCTGGACCTCCAGATCATACCAGCGGCCGAGAAAATAGTTGGCGCGATTTGGCCACGCCGACAGATCAGATGCTGAATATATCCGTGCAGCTTGCTGCGCATCGTCGTTTTTATCGCGCCAGCCCAAAACCAATCTCTTTCATATGATCCGACAAGGTTTCGGTAGACTACGCCCCACCCGGAGCTCACGATAAACGTAAGGGCGCACAATGGTAATAATCGCTTTCTGCAATAGAGATTTGAGGCTTAGATCAACCATAAGCGGTCCATTGGTACACTACCGGCACTATCGATTATGCCACGACCGGAGGATTGCATCTAGATTGCGATGCCTTTGGTTACAGCCCGCAAAGTTAA
Organism: uncultured Alphaproteobacteria bacterium; assembly: GCA_963810585.1. GTDB lineage: Bacteria > Pseudomonadota > Alphaproteobacteria > Rhizobiales > Xanthobacteraceae > Pseudolabrys. Next base: position 12,740 of record CAWENV010000004.1, on the reverse strand, counting down.
GTAGCGTGAATTCGCTTAAGATCGACAACGCGAGTTAAGATCGAATAACTTCGATAGGCCTTTGTGTATCCAATTCAATTTAGCAATTAACCAGCCGTATATTGTCACGCTGACTAATTAATCCTAATACGAAACGGAGTTTCATTGCCGCGAACACAACGGCAAAAAATGATATTTATTCGCGATATAGTGACGCTTGAAACTCTCAATTGCCGCATTATGCGAACACGCTCTAACGCCAAAGGCCGAACATGAGCACGCATCCTTTATTCGCAACAGCGACCCGCAAAAATGGTATACCTGATGGTGCTGTGCAGCCCGCCCCAGAACTAACTGTCATTATTCCGACATTTAAAGAGCGTCACAATGTGGCGCAGATTGTCGATCGTCTGCGGCGTGTGCTTGCCGATTATAATTGGGAAGTCATATTTGCGGACGACGATTCTCCGGATGGAACTGCGGCGTTGGTTCGCACAATCGGTGAACGCGACAATCGCGTTCGCTGCGTCCGCCGGATTGGCAGACGCGGGCTGGCCGGCGCTTGCATCGAGGCGATGTTGACGAGCCAGGCGCGGTACGTCGCCGTCATGGACGCTGATTTGCAGCATGATGAAGCGCTCCTTGCGAATATGGTCGATCGGATGCGCAAAGGTGACGTGGATCTGGTCGCAGCCACCCGCTATCTCAACGGCAAAGCAACGTCTGGTTTCAGCACCGGGCGTAGCTTGATCAGTCGATGGTCGAACACAGTCGCGCAAAAGCTGCTTGGGGTTAGCTTGACGGACCCGATGAGCGGATTTTTCATGATCCGGCGCGAGGCTTTTGAAGAGGTATCCCCCAAGCTCTCGACCCAAGGCTTCAAGATTTTACTTGATATCGCCATGAGCACCCGCGGTGCCCTTCGTGTCGCGGAGCTACCTTACGAATTTCGTGATCGTCTCCACGGCGAAAGCAAACTCGACGCGAAAGCTGCCCTCGATTTTGTTGCGCTCATCGTTGCGAAACTGACCCACGATACATTGTCGTATCGGTTTCTTCTGTTTTGTCTTGTGGGTTTGACCGGTGTGGCAATCCACATGACGGCGTTGGAGGCCTCGATCAAGCTTGGCAGTCTCCAATTTGTTATCGCGCAAACTATCGCGACTGTCCTCGCCATCACCTGGAACTATATTCTCAACAACGCAATTACGTATCGCGACCGACGTTTGACTGGCTCGCGCTTCTGGATCGGACTGCTGGGCTTTCAAATTATCTGCGGTATTGGCGCGGTCTCTAACATTGGCGTAGCGAGCTTGTTTTATAGTGCTGATGGTAGATGGTGGCTTGCAGGGGCGCTCGGTGCAGTAATTGGAACTGCGTGGAACTACATGGTCAGCTCGACCTTCGTCTGGCGGCATTAATGTACCTGGAGCGTAGCGGTTTACACCCCGTGTCTCGAATTATTTCTAATAAAACCCAAGACCTGCTGATAGCGATCATTGCTGTCCTTGGTATCATCTATCTGGCATCCAAGGCCGTTTCGATTCATGGCGGTAGGTGATTTGGACTTTAGGGTCATTTGGATTGCCGGGAAAAGTTGGGCATCCGGACAAAATCCATACGGGCCGACCTTCACGCCTGACTATTTTAATGCCTTCGGCCCCGGTCCCGGTGCGCTGTGGTTTTATCCACCTTATTGGTACCCAATAGCGCTTCCCTTCAGTTTCTTGCCCTTCCCCATTGCGAACAGCCTCTGGAAAATCGCAAACGCCGCACTGCTCATTGGAGCGATCCATCTTATCGCTCGCGCTCTCGCCGACGTCACCGGGCAAAAATACCGGACCATTTTCCTTTGCGGCATAGCATATGCCTCTTTCATGCAAGCAACGTCTGTCAATTTGTTTCTCGGCCAAACATCTATCCTTATTTTTTTCGGCTTCGCTGCGCTGATATACGGGATACTGGAGGCGTCATCTTTTTCGCTCATCGTCGGTTTGGTGTTTCTTGCTCTGAAGCCCCAAATCGGCGTTGTTGCTTTCGCGGGGATAGCCGCGCTTCGTCACTATAGATGGGCCATTTTTCCAGCCGGAGGAATTTGCCTTTTAGCGACCACTCCTATTGCACTGTCGGGAAACTACCGCGTGTCAATTGAGGGATTTCTTGCGAACTTACCGCGACAGCCATCGGTTCCAGGTAATGAATTCCCTAATTTGACCGGACTTGCGAATATATCGGGGTACATATTTCCGAAATCGGTCGAATTTTATATCTCTATGGCGCTTGTAATAGCGGCGGTTGCGTGCGCTATCGCAATTTTCAAAAATTTGAGGATCGATAAACGCCTGGAAGCTGCTGGTGTACAGCATCAAATCGCATGTTTGATGTTGTTCGTGGTTTCTATTTTCCTTTTCGTTCCGTTGCATTCCTATGATATAGTTCCTTTGTCCGCACTCTTGATGATGACTGTAGCGGCTCCTCTTCCGGGTAGTTGGTTCATTATCCTTGGATTGCTGCTGTGTCTTCGACCACGCAATCTATGGGACGCACTGGGTATAGAAACTTCGGAAAAATTGACCTTCCCTGAAAGTCCCCTTGTGTCAGCAGGTCTATTGTTGATTTTTATCGGCGCCTTTTGGGCCTTTTTGCATAACTCGATCGCCAGACCGGCAACGTATTAAATATTTTCGTTATTCTGAGCGATGATCTAGTGCGTCCAACGGCGACCAAAATTGGTCCAGACCCGCTGAAACAAACGGATAGGTGTTCGTGTTGGAGCCCACTCTGATATCTTGCGGATCGCCCTTACGCGCACGAACAACCCGAATTAATATCGCTAACTACACTCGAATGGCAGGGCGTGGAATTCATCGTGACTGAAAACGCACAATCCGTAGCAGCTATTCCGCTCGTTGTTGATTTGGATGGAACGCTGATCAAAGTCGATTCACTACACGAAGCCTTTGCTCAGCTATCGTCAAAACACCCTCTACAGGCGCTGCACGCTTTGTTCACGCTTAAGGAGGGCCGCGCGGCGTTCAAGGCGGCCGTTGCTGACCATGTGCTTCCCGACGGGGCTACGGTCCCTTTCGATGAAAAAGTGCGGGAAACAATCAAACAAGCCCGGGAAAACGGTCGAAAGGTCTATCTTGCGACCGCAGCGGATCGGCGTTTTGCAGAAGCAATCGCGAATTCGATCGGCGAATTTGATGGCGTATTTGCATCGGACAACGGGATAAATCTAAAGGGACAAAGCCAAAGCAGACCGTCTTGTTGCGGCTTTCGGGGCCCAGGGCTTCGACTATATCGGTAACGCTGCAGCCGATGTGCCCATCTGGAAGGCGGCCCGGACCGCCCTGCTCGCGCGCGCGCCGCCGAACCTTGTCGAACGGATAAAGAAGGATCAGCCGGGTTCTGTTGAACTGGTTGCGCGCGAATCCCGATTGCCCGGATATTTGCGGGCAATGCGGCCGCATCAGTGGGTCAAGAATCTCCTGTTGCTGCTTCCGGCGCTTGCCGGCCATGACTTCAGCCCCGCCACTCTCGTCACGGTGCTTATTGCGTTCACCAGCTTCAGTTTCGGCGCATCGAGCGTCTACTTGATCAACGATATGATTGATCTGCCTCATGACCGCGTCCACGTCGAAAAACGCCATCGACCGCTTGCCGCGGGTATCGTTCCCGTAAGCCACGCCGCCGTTTTGTTCGTATTGTTAGCCGGGATTTCGGTTTCTCTCGCGTTACTGCTTCCGTGGAGCTTTATGTTGGTGCTTGCCGGCTATCTCTGCCTGGCGATGGCCTATTCGTTTTACCTCAAGCGCAAGCTAATGGTTGACGTGGTCGCACTTGCCGCGCTTTACGGCATTCGCGTCGTCGCCGGCAGCGCAGCGACTGGCATCATTCTCTCTCACTGGTTGGTCGGCTTTTGCTTTTTCATTTTCTTGAGCCTGGCCTTGATGAAGCGCACGACCGAAATCGTCCTGCTGCCGCAATCAAGCGAAGACAATATCAAAGGGCGCGGTTACCGGCGGGCGGATTTCCCGACCATAAATGCTCTCACCGCTGCCTCGGGATATGTTGCGGTGCTTGTCCTGGCGCTTTATATCAACTCACCAGAGGTCAAGGTCCTGTACCACCGGCCGGATCTGCTTTGGGGTGCCTGTATTGTTTTAGTCTATTGGCTTGGCCGGGCATTTTTTCTCACTGGACGTGGCGAGATGCGTCAAGACCCGGTTATCTTCGCGGCGACGGACTGGAGAAGTCTGCTGTCCGGCGTCATGGTCGTCGCAATCTTTCTTGTCGCCCTTTGATTTCGCGGACAGAACTCACACTGCGTTACGTCGCCGGCGCGATTGCAGCCACGTTGGTGAATTTGGCGACGCAATGGCTTTCGTTCCACTTCTATCGGGGAGCGGGAGAATTCATGCTCGGTATTTTGGCCGGCACCGCGACCGGCCTCGCCAGCAAATATCTCATCGACAAGTTTTGGATATTCGACGACCCGTCCCTCGAACTCGCGGACAATCTGCAGAAGTTCGCGCTTTATTGCGTTACGGGCGTCGTTACAACAGCGCTTTTCTGGGGAACCGAGGCTACGACCGCGTTGCTTAGCGATGACAAAACGATGCGCTATCTGGGCGCCATCATCGGGCTGTCGGCCGGTTACTTTTTAAAGTATCACCTCGATCGCCGTTTTGTTTTTTGGACGAGCCGATGATTCTCTCCGGTTGGGGCCGGTACCCGTCTATAAGCTGCGGGACGCGCGTTCTACGGGACGTCGCCGACCTTGGCGATATCTTTGCGCGAGCGACCTCCCTGATCGCAAGAGGCAATGGCCGCGCCTACGGCGATGCCGCCCTCAACCCTACGATGACGCTTCTCATGAGCGGCTGTGATCGGCTGATCGCGTACGATAAAAGGGCCGGTTTCATCGAGTGCGAGGCGGGCCTGCTCCTCTCCGATCTGCTCACATTTGTGATGCCCGATGGGTGGTTTCCGCCGGTCGTCCCCGGGACGCAATTCGTTACAATCGGCGGCCTTATTGCGGCTGACGTTCACGGCAAAAACCATCATCTGCATGGTTCGTTTGGCCGCTACGTTGATAGCCTGCGTTTGGCGCTTGCCGACGGAACGGTCATCACCTGTTCGCGCTCCGAGAATTCCGAAATTTTTGCGGCGACACTTGGTGGAATGGGACTAACCGGGGTCATTCTTTCGGCCCGATTCAGGTTGCTCCGCATTTCAACAAATATGATCGTGGAAACTGTCATCCGGGCCGGGTCACTTGAAACATTGTTGAATCTGTTCGAGCAGCACGCTCAAGCCACCTATAGCGTCGCCTGGATCGACTGCCTTGCGCGTGGCCGCGACGCCGGACGTTCAATCCTGCTGCTTGGCGAACATGCGGAAGTGGAACAACTTTCCGACTCGCAAAGACATGAAAAACTGCGCGTGAAGTCCAAATTGACAGCCTCCGTGCCAATCGAACTCCCTGTTTCGTTGCTCAACAGGCTCAGTATCAAGCTTTTTAATGAAGTTTACTATCGTACGCAGCGGCCCGGACGGCGGATCGTGCAATATGACAACTATTTTTTTCCACTCGATGCGGTACAAAACTGGAATCGGATCTACGGCCGACGAGGTTTCGTGCAATATCAATGTGTCGTTGGTGGAGATGATTCCCGGGACGCTCTGCAGCGGATTCTCAACTTTGTTCTTGAGACGGGTCAAGGTTCTTTTCTCGCGGTCCTGAAGAAGCTGGGACCGGCGAACCGATACATGTCGTTTCCCATGGAGGGCTATACCATTACCCTGGATTTCCCGGCACAACCCGAATTACTCGGCAGTCTGGATAAACTCGACGCTATCTTGGCGGAGCACCGCGGGCGCGTTTATTTGGCAAAAGATGCGCGGGCGCCGCGAGAACTGGTCGAAAGAGGCTACCCCGAAATCGAGGCGTTTCGTAAGCTGCGCCAAAGCATCGACCCAAAGCAAAAAATTCGTTCGGCACTTTCGGAAAGGCTGGCGCTGTGAACGATACCACAATGCCGAGCATCCTTATTCTTGGCGCGCGCTCCGACATAGCGCGCCCTCTCGCGCGCATATACGCTCAAGATGGCTATCGGGTCATTCTTGCCGCACGCCGCGCCAATCAACTCGCAGCCGATGCTGACGATATTCGAATCAGATCTGGCCGCGCCGTCGACGTTCAGGAATTCGACGTCAATGAAACCGCTAGCCATGCGAAATTCCTGGACCAAATCGGCGAATTGCCGGACACGGTCATAAGCCTGGTGGGATTAATGACGGCCCAAGACGATGCTCAGATTAATTTTTCTTCTGCCGAATTGATGATCAAGACTAACTATCTCGGCCTGGTGTCCATCTTTGGCGAGATTGCCAACCGCATGGAAAAGCGGGGATCGGGTACGATCATCGGCGTATCGTCCGTCGCCGGCGACCGTGGCCGCGCCAGTAACTATGTATATGGCTCCGCCAAAGCCGGATTCACGGCATTCCTGTCCGGCCTTCGCAATCGGCTGTTTCGGAAGAACGTACGGGTCATCACGATCAAACCGGGATTTGTCCGCACGAAGATGACTGAGGGCCTCGACTTGCCAGGTGTGCTGACGTCCGCGCCCGACGAATTGGCACGTGCTATCTATCGAGCGCATAAAAAGAATAAGCTCGTCGTTTATTATCGTCCGGTATGGCGTTTGATCATGCTCATTATAGGAAATCTTCCGGAACGAATTTTTGTCCGCACAAAAATCTGAAGCCTATTTGGCTGATTTCAACCGCCTGCAGCGACGGCGCGAGACGGCACGACTTTAGCGCCAGCCAATATTGCAACTGCTGCCAGCATGGAAATAAACGGGTGTGACGGCAAATGAAACCGCTCGTCGGCGAAAAAGACCGAATAGACGGCGGTAAAATATATCCAAATCAAAACAGCGGGATTCGTCACCGTTTGCAGAACGCCTTGCTTCCGAACCAAAATAACAATGCCCCCCAGCGCTAGCAGCAAAATGCCGGTCCAAAAACCTCGCGCAATCACTTTGAGCGGGAAAATTGCGGACTCGCCGAACCGTAGCGCGATGCCGTCCGTATTCCAGACGACGGCAATCGTTTCATTGACATGCAGGAGCGCTGCCTTCTTGAACCCGCGCAATATAAATGTGCCCGGATTATCGAAAATATAGCGCCGCGCCTCCGCTTCCAGAATTTTATCCTGTTCGTATTCGCCGAGGCCGTCGACCGACGCAGGCAACGGCATATAATAACCATTCGAATTCGCGTTGTTTCCAATCCACAAATTCACGCCATCGGCTGTTGCGATGGGCACAAAGTGGCCAAACACTTTGGTATTGCGTACGGACCAGGGCGCTACCGCGGCGACGATAACAACCATAGCGAGGACCGCGACCGGCAGCCCTTCGCGCAATTTCTGCCACTTTGGCAGAGCAGACAGCCAAAGGACGATGGGCAGCAAGAGCCCGATTGGACGGAAATAGGTCGCCGCGGCAAACGCCAATCCGCTCGCCACGGAACGGACTGAATTCGGCAATCGCGAGTCGAACCAAATCGCGCAGCCTGCCAGCACAAAGAAGGTGAATGGCAATTCACTGGACAGAATGGTGACATAGAACACTTCGCCGGGCCACATCGCCATAATGAAGCCGGCAAGAATGCCAGTCGTCTTGTCCAGAAAATTGCAGCCCAACCACATCGTCAGGCCGACAATTCCGGTACTCAAAATGATATTTAAAATAACGATCGGCTTATAGCTTTGTCCAAATAACGAATAAAGTGCAGCGTAGACCGCCGACGTGCCAGGCGGCCAATACGCCGAAGGCCGAGTCGCGCTCCAGCCATAGACCCCATGCTCCACAAGCGTGCGTGCGAGGATGTCATAGGCATGGCCATCCGACATCGGGACTACCGGTACCAGCGCGCCCCAGGTCGCCCGAATCACCAATGCGCCTAAAAGAATTGCAACGGCAAGCTTCAGATAGTCGGTGTCGGACTTAACGATCATTGATGATTCGGATTTCGTGGTCTTTACTAGTGATCCGGTGATCCGCTAGGTTCCACATTCTGACGATATCATATCACTTTTGAAATTTCGTGGCGTTACTTAGTGATTCGAAGTGCCATGTACAAGTTGAGCGAAAATTGCCAACTGCGCGCTGTGATTTTATAAGGGTTCAGCATGCTCCGCTTTATGCTATCTACCGCGGCCCAAGGCCCTAAATCAACATTATCACCGCGCCCTTATTTGAGCACTTCGCCGGCTTCATTGGTATGAAAATCCCACACATTGCCGTCACGAAAAACGCCATCTGGACGGTGGGCGGCTTTGGCTTACTTCAAGTGATTCGCCTGGCGACGAGCGTTGTTTTGACGCGACTTCTGGCCCCAGAGCTTTTCGGCGTTATGGTCGTTGTGAACAGTTTGCGAATGGGTATCGAGTTGATTACCGACTTCGGCATTGGCCAAAACATCATCTACAACCGCGATGCTGAAAACCCTGAATTTTACAATACGGCATGGACCATTCAATCGATACGAGGGGTTCTTCTCTGGGTTATCGCGTGCGCGGCTACGGTTCCGGTGGCTCACTTTTACCAAGCTCCAATTTTGCTTTCCGTTATGCCGGTTGCATCTTTAATGCTTGTGTTTTCCGGTTTTACGCCCATTAGCGGGTTTTTGCTACTGAGAAGACTAAAAGTTGCAAAACTGACTGTGTTTGAAATTGCTGTGACGTCAATTTGGTCGATCGAACAGATCGCGCTCGCATATTTCATTCCAACAATTTGGGCGCTTGTCATTGGCGTCGTCCTCGGATCTGCAACGTCAGCGATCGCAAACTTTTTCCTGATCCCTGAGGTCAGGCACAGATTTAGGATTTCCAGACGATATGCATGGGAAATCGTCCATTTCGGAAAGTGGATTTTCCTTTCTTCGATCGTTTCTTTCGCTTCGACCAATTTTGATCGCCTTTATTTGGCTGGTCGTCATCCCATTTGCATTGCTGGGCGTATATGGAATTGCGAGAAGCATCGCCGAGATCTTGAGCGCTCTGGCCGTCCGCCTGAGTAACGTCGTTATTTTCCCTTTTATTGCTTCACATTCCGAAACACCACGCGCCGATTTACGCGACCAACTCGTCTCAATCCGGGCGCAATTCCTTCTGATTGCGGCAATCGGATTTGCGCTGGCTGCCGCATTTGCAGATATCGCCATAAGACATGTGTTTGATCAGCGGTATCACGCTGCCGGCTGGATGGTCCCGGTTCTGATTATTGGCACATGGATTTCACTTTTGTGCAGTGTCAATGAATCGACACTGCTCGGATTTGGAAAACCGCAATATGCTACGGCCGGCTTCAGTTTTAAGTTTGCGTGGCTCTTAATTGGTCTTCCGTTTGGCTTTGCCCACTTTGGCGCAATCGGAGCCATCTTTGTTATCGCTGTCTGTGATATTTTCCGGTATTTCCCCGCCCTCATTGGCCAAATCCAGCAACGCTTCGCATTCGTCACGCAAGACCTTCTGATAACTCTTCTTATGTTTAGCCTTCTTGCACTTTTTCAATGGATCCGATGGAGTTTCGGTCTAGGAACGTCCTTTGATGAACTGCCGATTTTCAATTGAGCAAATTGCGAAATTTGGCTCGTCATTGCCGGTTTTAAGGATATTTGAAGATCACTTTGCTATGGCCACTCACGCGGTGGCATAAATAAAGCACCAAGCGCAAAACCGCACCGAATTTTGACTTTTCAGAAATTGCGGATATTTGCGTCCTTAAATGTCTTCGAGGCCGTTTTAGCAATGACTTCTAAAAGCCTGGGCATCGTTGTCATTGGCCGCAACGAAGGAGATCGGCTTATTCGTTGTCTGAAATCCGTAAGTAATGCGGCTCAGACATCGATACCGTCTACGTCGATTCCGGCTCCACCGATGGAAGCGTCGCGGCAGCGACACAGTTGGGGGTGTCGGTCGTCAACCTGGACATGAGCCGGCCATTCAGCGCCGCGCGAGCGAGGAACGAAGGCTTCGCCGCGCTGATTGCGCGGCGTCCAAATGTCCAATTTGTCCAATTTGTCGATGGCGATTGCGAGCTCGTGGCGGGTTGGCTCGATATCGCCTTGGCTTTTTTCAAGCAGCGGGCAGATGTCGCCCTCGTCTGTGGCCGAAGACGTGAGCGGCACCCCGAAGCGTCAATTTACAACAGACTTTGCGACATAGAATGGGACACGCCTATCGGCGAAGCAACCGTGTGCGGCGGCGACACGATGATCCGAACGGAAGCTTTCAAGGCGGTCGGCGGATTTCAGAGCTCAGCTTATCGCCGGCGAAGAGCCGGAGCTTTGTCTGCGATTGCGTGAAAAAGGCTGGAAAATCTGGCGCATCGATGCAGAGATGACCTGGCATGATGCGGCCATCACACGTTTTAGCCAATGGTGGGTCCGGACCGTCCGAAGTGGATATGCATATGCAGAAGTTTCACGGCTGCACAAGCATTCGAAATTCAGAATATTTGCAGAAAATGTTAGGCGCGCGGTTATTTGGGCTGGCTTAATCCCTATGGCAATTTTGTTGGGTATACTTTTTCACCCTGCCGCCGCTGCAGGTATTTTGATCTATCCCCTTCAAGTTTTACGCATGGCATTTCGGCGAGGTTTCGCGCAATCAGTATCTTGGACGAATGCCTTATTCACAGTGGTGGGCAAAGTTCCAGAACTTAGGGCGTCTTGAAGTTTCAAGCAAGACGGCTAAGTGGTCGATCTATTCCGCCAATCGAATATAAATAAGGGGTAGCACGTACGGAGTCCCGAATTAGCCTATCGCGGCGACGCAATGAAATTAAATGCTCTAAAGGGATAGAGACCGCATTTTTCAAACTCGTCGAACGACATTGGTCCCTTATCAAAAAGAAAATCTACAAAAGTGAAAATATTGTATTTCAAGTCATCGGTGATGAAGTTGTAGAGATCTCGGCGGCTCAGTCCTTGTTTGACCAGATCATATTCACTACCGCACTCGAAAATGATAGCCGGATGAAATTTGCCGACAACTCTGGCAGCACCATGGAGCGCGGCCATTCTGCCCCTTCGATATCTAGCTTAATGAGGTCTAGCCTGTCGTTTCCAAGTAGAAGATCATCCAAGCGGCAGGTCTTGACCTCATAGCTTATAAGGTTCGCGGCAGTCGCGTCCGCGTCGCCCTGCAAATGGCTATAGCCTGGTTGGAAGCTATCCTCCTGAAACAATGCAGTTCCGGCTTTGTCGCTCACTGCGCAATCGTAAATTGTCACCGCAGGGAAGTTGCTCTTCAACAATTCACATCTTTTTGGCGATGGCTCGAATGCAATATGTTGGCCTTTGGGCGCGAACTTTATTAATAGGCTGAAGGGCGCACCAATATGGCAACCAACATCAACCGCGCATGATGATTCCGTGAGAACCCTCCGCAAAACTTGCGGCAGCCTGCGCTCTTCCAGATACAGTTCCCATAATTCGGGGTGCTGGAAGCGTTGTTTTGCTCCGAGAACCCAGCGCAAATATTTTGCCGGGTCTCCAGGACAGTGCCCACCATTAACGATTTCAAGTAAATCGACGGAGAAACCATGTTTTTTTAATGCTTCCAGCCTATCTCGGCATTGTTGTACAAACGCACAAACGGCGTAAATGTGGATTTTATTGACCCATAAAACCAATATTACAACACAGCGCAAGGATTCCGCCCGCAGTTTATGTGCAATTGCACATGTATCGCGCCTATTTTGGCGACCCCAACTGACCGCCAATTCCGATCTGTGGCGGTCGCGGCCTCTCGAGCAAGAATTTGACTATGCGCGAATATAAAAAACTTCGGATCGCTTACCTTAGCGGACCATGCGACGCCGTGAGCGTTTATTCAGAATGGTCCGAGAACCGGAAACAAGATTACTTCGGTTCGAACTACATGAAGCAATTTTTCGAGGTATGTAAGGAGATCAACGCCGACGCATACGTCATCACCACGCTCCCGGGTGATTACTCTATTTGTCAGAAAGGAACCTATGTCATCGAGAATCGACCGGTTCCATCCAATTGCGGGGGGGGACGTTTCACCTGGCAATGGTCAATTGGTTTGCGCGTCTCGCTCCAAAATTGATTCGGTTCAAGCCTGACGTATTGGTGGCGACCGCGAACCAGAATCACTGGTTTTTGCTGTTTTATCTCCGGTGGCTTGGCGTACCCATTGTTCCCTCCTTTCATACGGTTTTGTGGCCGAATTTGCGCCAGTCCGACGCTCCTGGCGCGTTCTTTGGGAGCTCAATCGGTTCTTTATTCTGAAGCACGTAAAAACGGCCCTCGTTGCGTCGAAGACATTGCGCAACAACTTCACACTTTGATTGGCACCGCTCGAATCGATATCCTGGAGCATCTGCCTACCTATCCGGCTTCACAATTTACATCTATCTCGCCTCCGAATTCGGTACGACGACCCCCTTTACGTTTTTTTTCGCCGGTGAGTCGAGACGAATAAGGGCGTTTATGACGTGCTCGAATAGCGCGTAGGCTAAATGCCGATCGACCCGGCCAATTTCAATTCGATATCTGCGGCGTTGGCACGGAACTTGAAAATTTGCGAAGCCAAGTAGTTGCAGCGGGCCTGCGAAATGTCGTCCGCTGTCCGGGACACCTCAACTCACAGAGACTCGCGGCAGTCCTTGGCGCATCGTACGCAGTAATCGTTCCAACAACTTCCGAGTTCG
>CAWENV010000003.1:0-518563 GCA_963810585.1 uncultured Alphaproteobacteria bacterium | reverse complement strand
GTCGTGGCTTTACTAGTGATCCGGTGATCGGCATAGCTCTTCCGGCTTATGTTTACGTTATCACGCTTTTAAAACTTCGTAAGCCAGGCCTCCGAGCGGACTAAACCTAGGGACCAAAATGATCGTCCCCATTCAGGCGACACCTTATATCCGGCTTCTTAAGCGTTTGGTCGCAGGTCCCGGCTCATTGGAGGCTATTTCGTACCAACGGGATATATTGTGTCCGGAAGAACAAGTGGCAATTCGTCCTGCTATTTATCTTCCGGGACAAATTGAAAGAGTTACTGAGTTCATTGCGGTGGTCCCGACAACGAAAGCCGCGGAGGTTGCCGCAGCGACCTCAACGACATTCACACACGCGCCAACGATCGCTTACCATATTAAAAATGCTGTCCTGTTCGACGGAACTATTTTCGCTGGACATTTTAAGCATCCAATTGCCGATAATTCGCTCTATAAATCTAGCACCAGTAGTCCCCGCCATATAAATACGAGCGCACTCGCGTCATCCTATCTTGGCACACGATATTTTGGTCACTGGCTGGCAGACGATTGCACCCGATACCTGCTCGCGGATCAAGCCGGCACACCGCTATGTGTCCGAACGCCGCCGTACATCCACCAACGGCAATATCAAAACTATTTTGACCAAAGTTGCGCTCCCACCGACCGGGCCTACATTGATCATCTCATCGTGTTTCAAGATTTTTCGCAAAACAGCCTAAAAAGAAACCGCTACCAGGCATTGAGAAATAAAATCAAGGCGCGCTTTCCCGAAAAACGCTCGAGCGCCTTCATTTATCTACGACGCGGACAAACCGGCCTAACGCGAACAATACAGAACGAAGACGAAATTATCGACGCTCTTTTAAAGCGCGGATTTTCCGTTGTTGATGTCGCGTCCATTAATCTGGACGACATACTCGAACCTCTTTTAAACGCAAAACTTGTTGTCTCATTGGAGGGTAGCCATGTCACACATTGCACAGTGACATCGTCGGGAAATAGTGGCCTGTTGGTTTTGCAACCGCCGAATCGATTTTCGGCGGTTCATCGTGATTGGGCGGAGTGTTTGGGAGTTAGATTTGGATTTGTTGTAGGAAATTTTGGTGATGCGGGATATTTATTTTCGGTGCCCGAGATACTAACCACGGTCGACCTTCTACTTAACAAGACAGAGAAAACTCTTAGGCAGAACTCTCACATCGCTTTCCATAATTGATGAGCTATTTCAGACAAGCAGTTTGCATTGCACCTAAATACCCCGGCTGTAACCATACAACTGACCAAGCGGCCATCGTCCTTGCTATGCTATGCATGAGAATCGCAGGTCTGCGGTCGGGACTATCACCGCCCCCTCTAATCTGCAGACTTCGCTGGCTTCATTGGTATGAAAATCCCGCATATTGCTGTCACCAAAAACGCCATCTGGACCGTGGGTGGCTTTGGCTTACTTCAAGTTATTCGCCTGGCGACGAGCATTGTCCTGACCCGGCTGCTGGCTCCAGAGCTTTTCGGCGTCATGGTCGTCGTCAACAGTTTGCGGACCGGCATTGAACTGATTACCGACCTCGGTATTGGTCAGAACATCGTCTACAGCCGCGATGCCGAAGACCCTGATTTTTACAATACGGCCTGGACCATTCAGGCTGCGCGCGGCGTATTCCTGTGGGTTATAGCGTGCGCGGTCACGGTGCCGGTGGCTCACTATTACCAGGCTCCAATTCTGCTTTCCGTTATGCCAGTTGCGTCATTCATCCTTGTGATTACCGGCTTTACGCCTATCAGCGGATTTCTCCTGCAGAAAAGGTTAAAAATTGCAAGGCTGACTCTGTTTGAAATTGGTGTGGCGTCAATCTGGTCGATCGAACAGATTGCGCTCGCATATTTTATTCCAACAATTTGGGCGCTTGTCATTGGCGTTCGTCCTCGGGACTGCAACGTCAGCGATCGCAAGCTTTTTTCTGATCCCCGACGTTAGGCACAGATTTACGATTTCCAGACGATATGCCTGGGAAATTGTCCACTTCGGAAAGTGGATTTTCTTTTCGTCTATTGTCTTCTTTGCCTCAACCAATTTTGACCGCCTCTATCTGGCGGGTGTCATCCCTTTTGCGCTACTGGGCGTGTATGGAATTGCGCGAAGCATCGCCGAAATCTTGAGCGCTCTGGCCGTCCGCCTCAGTAACGTCGTCATCTTCCCTTTTATTGCTTCACATTCCGCAACACCGCGCGCCGAGTTACGCGATCAGCTCGTCTCAATCCGGGCGCAATTCTTTCTGATTGCAGCAATCGGATTTGCGCTATCTGCCGCTTTTGCGGACATTGCGATAAAACATGTGTTTGATCAGCGCTATCACGCCGCCGGTTGGATGGTCCCGGTTCTGATTATTGGCACTTGGATTTCACTTTTGTGCAGCGTCAATGAATTGACGCTGCTCGGATTTGGAAAACCGCAATATGCCACGGCCGGCTTCAGTTTTAAGTTTGCGTGGCTGTTAATTGGACTACCGTTTGGGTTTGCCCACTTTGGCGCGGTCGGAGCCATCTTTGTCATCGCCGTCTGTGATATTTTCCGGTATCTCCCTGCCCTCATCGGCCAAATCCAGCAGCGCTTTGCATTCGTCACCCAAGACCTATTGATGACTCTTCTTATGTTTAGCCTTCTTGCACTTTTTCAATGGCTGCGGTGGAGCTTCGGTCTAGGCACATCCTTTGACGAACTGCCGATTTTCAATTGAGAAAAATGTGAAATTAGCCCGTCGATGCCGGTTTTAAGTATATTTGAAGATCACTTTGCTATTCCACTCACGCAGTGGCATACAATAAAGTGCCAAGTGTAAAACCGCACTGAATTCTGACTTTCTAGAAATTGCTGGGTATTTGCGCCCTTAAATGTCTTCGAGGCCGTTTTAGCAATGACCTCTAAAGATCTAGGCATCGTTGTTATTGGCCGAAACGAAGGAGACCGACTTATTCGTTGTCTGGAATCCGTGAAAAGCGGCTCGGACATCGACGCCGTATACGTCGATTTTGGCTCCACCGATGGGAGCGTCGCGGCAGCCACACAATTGGGAGTGATCGGTCGTCAACCTGGACATGAGCCGGTCGTTTAGCGCGGCACGAGCAAGGAATGAGGGCTTCGCAGCTCTTGTTGCATGCCGTCCAAATGTCCGGTTTGTCCAATTTGTCGATGGCGACTGCGAACTCGTAGCGGGTTGGCTTGATACCGCCTTGGCGTTTTTAAAGCAGCGGGCAGATGTCGCCCTTGTCTGTGGCCGAAGACGTGAGCAGCACCCCGAAACATCAATTTACAATAAACTGTGCGATATTGAATGGGACACGCCTGTCGGCGAAGCAACCGTGTGTGGCGGCGACACGATGATCCGAACGGAAGCCTTCAAGGCAGTCGGCGGATTTAGAGCTCAGCTTATCGCCGGCGAAGAGCCAGAGCTTTGTCTGCGACTGCGTGAAAATGGCTGGAAAATCTGGCGCCTCGATGCAGAGATGACCAGGCATGATGCGGCCATCACACGTTTTAGCCAATGGTGGGTCCGCACTGTCCGAAGTGGATATGCATACGCCGAAGTTTCACGGCTGCACAAACACTCGAAATTCCGAATATTTGCAGAAAATGTGAGACGTGCGGTTGTTTGGGCTGGCATAATCCCTATGGCAATTTTTTTTGGTATGCTTTTTCACCCTGCCGCCGCTGTAGGCATTTTGATCTATCCACTTCAAGTTTTGCGGCATGGCATTTCGGCGAGGCTATGCCCAATCAGCATCTTGGAAGAATGCCTTCTTCACGATGCTTGGAAAATTTCCAGAACTTCAAGGCATCCTGAAGTTTCAAGCAAGACGGCTGCGTGGTCAATCTATTCCGCCAATCGAATACAAATAAGGGGTAGCATTCACGGAATCCCGGAATTGCCTAACGCGACGACGCAATAAAATTGAATGCTCTAAAGGGATATAAACCGCATTTTTCAAACTCGCCGAACGACATTGGCCCCTTATCGAAAAGAAAATCTACAAAAGTGAAAATATTATACTTCAAATCGACGATGATGAAATTGTAGAGATCTCGACGACTGAGTCTTTGTTCGACCAAACCATACTCACTCCCGCACTCGAAAATGATTGTCGGATGAAATTTATCTACAACTCTGGCGGCGCCATGGAGCGCGGCCAATTCTGCCCCTTCAACATCCAACTTGATAAGATCTAACCTTTCGTTCTTCATCAGGAGATCGTCTAAGCGGCAGGTCTTGACCTCATAACTCGTAAGTTCGAGGATGTCGCTTTCGTATCCCCCTGCAAATGGCTATAGCCCGGCTGGGAGCTGTCCTCCTGGAAAAATGCGGTTCCGGCTTTGTCGCTCACGGCACAATCGTAAATTGTCACTGCAGGGAACCGGCTCTTCAACAGTTCACATCTTTTCGGCGATGGCTTCGAATGCAATATGCCGGCCGTTGGGCGCATACTTTATTAATAGGCTGAGGAACGAACCAATATGACAGCCAACATCAACCGCACATGATGATTTTGCGAGCACCCTCTGCAAAATTTGCGGTAACCTGCGCTCTTCCAGATACAGTTCCCATAATTCGGGATGTTGGAGGCGTTGCTTTGCACCAAGAATCCAGCGCAAATATTTTGCGGGGCCCTCCAGGGCAGTTCCCACCATTAATGACTTCAAGTAAATCGACGGAGAAACCATGTTTTTTTAATGCTTTCAGCCTATGTCGGCATTGTTGTACAAACGCACAATCGGCTTAAATGTGAATTTTATTGAACCATAAAACCAAAATTACGATACAGCGCAAGGAATTCCGTCCACGGTTTATGTGCAATTGCACATGTATCGCGCTTATCTTGGCGACCCCGAATAACGAGAAATTTCGATCAGCGGCGGTCGCGGCCACTCGAGTAAGAAATCAATTATGCGCGAATATAAAAAACTTCGGATCGCTTACCTTAGCGGGCCATGCGACGCCGTGAGCGTTTATTCAGAATGGTCTGAGAACCGGAAACAAGACTACTTCGGTTCGAACTACATGAAGCAATTTTTCGAGGTTTGTAAGGAATTTAATGCCGACGCATACGTTATCACCACGGTCTCGGGCGAATACTCAATTTGTCAGAAAGAAGCTTTTGTCATCGAGAATTGCCCGGTTCCATCTCACCTGCGAGGGGCAATGTATCACCTCGCCATGGTCATTTGGTTTGTGCGTCTCGCTCCAAAATTGATTTGGTTTAAGCCAGACGTACTGGTGGCGACTGCAAACCAGAATCATTGGTTTTTGCTGTTTTATCTTCGGTGGCTTGGCATCCCTGTTGTTCCTTCATTTCATTCGGTTTTGTGGCCGAAATTTGCGCCAGTCAGGCGCTCCTGGCGCATTCTTTGGGAGCTAAACCGCTTCTTTATTCTAAAGCACGTGAAGACGGCGCTCGTGGCTTCGAATGATATTGCGCAGCAACTTCATACATTGTTGGGTAAAACGGAAATAGAAATCCTCGAACATCTCCCGACTTATCCTGCAGCGCAATTCGCATCTATCCCATCACCGACTTCCGTACGCCGACCCCCGTTTAGGGTTTTTTTCGCTGGTCGCAGTCGAGACGAATAAAGGCGTTTATGACGTGCTCGAGATAGCCCGCCAGACTGAGTATCGATCGACCAGGCCAGTTTCAATTCGATATCTGCGGCGTTGGTAGAGAACTTGACAATTTACGAAGTCGAGAGATAGCTGCAGCGGACCTGCAAGATGTCGTCCGCTGTCCTGGACACCTCGACTTCAGAGACTTGCGGCAGTCCTCGGTGCATCGCACGCAGTAATTGTTCCAACAACTTCCGAGTTCGAAGAAGGATTTAATATGGTCTGCGCAGAAGCGATACTTGCCGGACGCCCGGTCATAACCTCTGCGGTTTGCCCTGCTTTAGCATACGTCAAAGAAGCGGCCGTTGAAGTACAGCCAGATAACGTTGACCAATATCATGACGCCATTCTTCGGTTATCCGACGATGCCGAATTTTACGATATGAAGCAGCAGGCCTGCCGACCTCTTCAAGCGCAATTCTATAATCGCGATAATAGTTGGGCCGAAAAACTTAAGGCTGTGCTGACGACACGCATTAAGCACCCGCAAGGCTAGACGACGATGCGAATTGCTTATTTCACCAGCTGGTACCCGTATGTAAGTCACACGTTTATCCGCCGTGAGATATGCGCCCTCGAGATGCTAGGCACGACTGTTATCCGGTACGCACTGTCGGCACCGCTTGATCTGGTGGACCCCGCAGACCGGATTGAACAGCAGAAGACTCGCTATTTGCTTAGTGCTGGCTTCGCAGAGTTTTTACGCTGCTTCGTCGTCACCCTTCTGAAACAGCCTCTCGCAGTACTGAAAGTAATTTTTCTCGCTGCCAAAATTGGCTGGCGTTCCGACCGAGGTATTCTTCGTCATGCCGCCTATGCCTTAGAGGCTATCGTACTCGCGGCTTGGTGCCGCCGCGACAATGTTCAACACCTGCACGCTCATTTCGGCACGAATCCAGCGGCTGTCGCGATGCTCGCATCGCAAATATCCGGCATCCCGTTTAGTTTTACCGCGCATGGCCCAGACGAGTTTGAAAGGGCTCCCCTTCTCTCGCTTGATGAAAAGCTGAGACGCGCAGCTTTCGTCGTTTGTGTGAGCTCTTTTGGAAGAAGTCAGTTCATGCGCTGGTCGACACCTGACCAGTGGCACAAGATCGAAGTTGTTCACTGCGGCGTCGACAACAGCTTTCTTGAGGCTCCTGTTCAAGCGCCCCCGTCTGCTCCTCGTTTTGTCTGTGTGGGCCGCATTTCGTCAGCCAAAGCACAGCTTATTCTTGTGCGCGCCGTACGCCTATTGCAACAGATGGGCACGAACTGTGAGGTTGTGCTCGTCGGAGACGGACCGATGCGCGGTCTCGTCGAAGACGGCCGTCCGAGATGCTCAATTGGAGCGCCAAATCACTTTCGTCGGCTGGGCCTCTGGAGAGCGTGTGAAGAGTGAAATTTTGTCTGCACGCGCCTTCGTGCTTCCCAGCTTTTCGGAAAATTTGCCCGTCGTGATTATGGAGGCTATGGCGCTGGGCCGTCCAGTTATCTCAACGTATATCGCCGGTATTCCCGAGCTCATCCGGCCCGGAGAAACGGGGTGGCTTGTGCCGGCGAGTGACGAGTCCGCACTTGCAGAAGCCATGCGCGAGGCCTTGGCAGCTTCGGTAACAGACCTTGAGCGTATGGGCGCCGCCGGCCGCCTTCACGTTGCCGAATGCCACGACACCGTTAAAGAGGCGACGAAAATCAAAAGACTGTTCGAGGTTTCCATTGGTGCCCGAACCGCGGATAAGCCAGCTTGATTAATGGAACCGCCCTTATTAAGCCTAATTGGAACAAGTAAAATCCGTATCTGAGCGCTAAATTTATCGTCGTGGTATTTTGCTATTGTGTTATTGGGGTTTAATTGAAGAACCCGAAGCGGCAAGCGCAAGGAACGCTGCGTGAAGTGGATATTACTCAGTGTCGCACTCGTGGGCGTCCTGCCGCTCTCGATATGGCTGCGCAGCCACCCCCGTGACACGCCAAAAATCTGGATGCTCGTCGGTTTCCTCGCATTTGAGCACGGGCCCTTACACACATATATGGCATTGGATTCCTGGGCAGGCCTATGGTCTGGCTACATCCAAGGCGCGGAGATCTCGTTACTGGATCTCATCGTACTTGCAATATATCTCAGTCTGCCCCGGACACGACAATCGGTACCATTTCTCTTTCCGATCGCTTTCTATTTTATTGCAGCATTGCTTTCGGTATTCCAAGCAAGCGTCCCGACGGCGGCTTTATTTTATTGTTGGCAGCTTGCTCGAGTTTTCTTTTTCTACGCAGTCGTGACCAAAGCGTGCGCGGATGACCGAGTCGTCCCGGCAATGTTGAAAGGCTTAGCAGCGGGGCTTTTCTTGGTAACCTGCCAAGTGCTTTGGGAACGGTTTGGCGCAGGCGTAATACAAACAACCGGCGGGTTTGGTCACCAAAACTTTCTTGGCCTGGTGTCGCACTTCATAGTTTATCCATACTTTGCATTGCTGCTTGTACGAGAGAAAAGCTGGCTTCCCCTATTTGTCTCGGCCGCTGGCGCGGTTATCGCGGTACTCACCGCATCCCGCGCTACTTTAGGCGTTGCGATCTTTGGCTATGGTATAGTGTTCATAATCTCGGCTTTACGTGGGTGGACATCTCATAAAGCCAAGATAATGGCTGTTGGGATGATCGGCGCCGTCGCTCTTTTACCTGTTGCGATATCGTCATTTGAAAAGCGGTTTGCCGAGCGCAACGAGGCAAATTTGGCCTTTTTTGATCCGGACGAAGTACGCGAGCAAATGGCGGACGCGGCGCGGATGATTCTTTCCGATCACCCGTTTGGCGTCGGGGCCAATCATTACGTCATGGCGGCAAATCTCGATGGCTATAATGCAAAAGCGGGCCTGAGTTGGACAAGCAGTAACGCCTATGTTCACAACGTATATTGGCTTGTCGCTACGGAAACCGGATATTTCGGCCTTGTCACTTTCATAATTCTGCTGCTGCGCCCTCTGATGGTCGCGTTCTTGTGTGGTTGGCGCAATCGAAGGGACAAAAGAGGCGATCTGTTAATTGGCCTCGGCGTTGGCCTGTTAACTGTCTACCTTCATTCGTTCTACGAATGGGTCCTGATAACTTTTGAGTCTCAGTATCTTTTTGCGGCAAGCGCGGGAATGGTTGCGGGATTGGCGCAACAGCTCGGCTACTGGCGTCGAACGCAGCCCGTTCGAGTGAGAAGCGCTGAACTTGCCGGAACTACCGCAAATATAGCCTCGAATTTTCGTATTAAATCGAATCTGTAAGCCTCAAGGCGATGAGGCAGGTCGCCCACGTGCCACGACTTCTCTTTGGTAGCCGAATCATTTTGCATTTCCTGCCACTAGTCCATTATTGGTTCGCATATGCGCGACCCGAGCGATTCGCTATGCGTCAACTAGCCGAAGCCCGTGAAAGCAGCCGAGCGAGCAGCAAATGAGCGTGTTTTGGTCTTATTTGTTGTCCGTGCTCGCCATACTCTTGGCGGTCCCGGTCGCTGTATTTTCAATTGAGATCTTTGCGGCATTTTTTTTGCCGCGGCGAACCCCCTTGAATTTAGTAGGTGGGATGAGGCAATCCGTTGCCGTCCTTGTCCCGGCCCATAATGAAAGCTCGGGAATTTTGCCAACGCTCAATGATATCAAGCAACAATTGAATGCCGGTGACCGGCTGATTGTGATTGCCGACAATTGCTCCGACGATACTGCCGCGGTTGTCAGAGCAGCGGACGTGGAGGCCATCGAACGCAACGATCCTGCGAACCGGGGCAAAGGCTACGCCTTGGATTTCGGACTTAAACGGCTCCGTTTAGACCCGCCCGCAATTGTCATCGTAATAGATGCTGATTGCCGACTTCAGGAAGGAGCCCTTGATCAGTTGGCGAAAACCTGCGCAGTGACAAAACGGCCCGCGCAAGCACTCTACCTGATGACTGCGCCGGACGAATCGCCAATCAACTATCGTGTCGCCGAATTTGCCTGGCGGGTAAAAAACTGGATACGGCCCCTGGGACTTAATGCTCTCAACCTGCCGTGCCAGTTGATGGGGACAGGCATGGCGTTCCCATGGGAGGCAATTCGCTCAGTCAATCTTGCGAGTGGATCAATCGTTGAAGACCTAAAGCTCGGCCTCGATTTGGCGCTATTGAAAAGCCCTGCACTCTTTTGCCCGGCCGCCAGAGTAACAAGCCAATTTCCAGTATCGAGTGAAGGAGCGAAAAGTCAGCGCAAACGCTGGGAACAAGGTCACCTCGCGCTTATTCTTACAAAAGCCCCCCGCCTCCTCTACCAAGCTGCTGCCCTGAAGGATTTCGGTCTCCTTGCGCTAGCGCTGGATTTGGCAGTCCCGCCTCTGTCCCTGCTCGTAATTTTGCTGGCAACGATGTTTTGTGTCGCCGCACTCGCGGTGTTATTTGGCCTTTCATCCTCAGCTTTGATTATAAGTACGATCTGCTGCACTTCACTGGTACTTGCAATTCTTCTTTCCTGGTTGAAATACGGACGTGCAATATTGCCATTGAGCGCAATATTTTCCGTCTTTTCGTATATTTTTGCAAAGCTCCCCTTGTACCGACATCTCATATCCGGCCGTTCAGTTCAAAAATGGACTAGAACAGATCGCAAGAAACAAGAATGAGAGTTCTTTTCGCTTTACCCGGCCTTCACCGGATTGATCGTGGCGCTGAGATCGCATTCATTTCAGTGGCGAAGGAGCTTGCCAAGGCCGGCGTAACCGTAACTCTGATCGGTTCAGGAAAACAGCGCGAGGATACGCCATATCAATTCCTGCACGCAGGAAGCGTGACGCGGGACCGTTTCCAATCTTTTCCGTCAATGCCTGTGTTACGAAATGATTGCGCGTATGAGGAACTAACATTCGTTCCGAATTTGCTTTGGAAATATCGACCTGCCGATTACGACGTCACGGTGACCTGCAGTTATCCCTTTACGAATTGGATTCTTCGCCGTCCGACAATGAGCGGCCGGCGCCCGCCACATGTATTTGTAACTCAGAACGGTGACTGGCCGGCGCACTCAACGCAATCAGAATTTCGATTTTTTGGCTGCGACGGCTTGGTGTGCACAAACCCTGACTACTATGAGCGTAATAAAGATCGCTGGAATTGCAAATTAATACCAAACGGTATTGATTGCGCACGCTTCCAACCTGGTCCACCTCAACGTGCCGCGTTCGGTCTCCCTAGCGAGCGACTGATCGTCCTGATGGTTAGTGCGCTTATCCCGACAAAACGAGTCGAATGCGGAATTGAAGCTGTCAGCAGAATTCCTGGGGCGCATCTGGTCGTGGCCGGCGATGGCCCTCTGCGCTCGACGATCGAAAACACAGCCGCACATTTGCTTCCCGGTCGATTTAGCCTTTTGTCGTTGCTCCTGAGAAGATGCCGGCGCTTTATCAATCGGCGAATGTCTTTCTCCACCTTTCCAAAGACGAACCATTTGGCAACGTGTTTCTTGAGGCCATGGCATCGGGGCTACCGGTCGTGGCGCACGATTCTCCCCGAACACACTGGATCGTGGGCGACAACCAATTTCTGACCGATACCGACAATTCAGAGGCCATCGCAAACGCAATAGTGACCGCTGCTAGCGCACCACTTTCGTTAAAGCGGGAGCGGATCGCTAAAGCCGCGACATTTTCGTGGACAGCCATTGCTGCTGATTACCGAAAGTTTCTTGAAGAATTAATAGCCTGAACTAGTGTAGCAGGCGGGACCGTATGGAAAGTTTATGAACGATCAACTTTTAATAAATCGCCTTGGCGCTCGGAGAACAGTTTCAGATCTGACGCCACCATGTCGCGGACAAGCTCCTTAAAGCCTATTCGATGTTTCCAACCCAATTTGCTATATGCCTTCGCTGGGTTACCCAATAGCGTATCGACTTCCGTTGGTCGAAAGTAATTGGAATTGATACGTATTACCGTACGATTTGTTTTGCTGCAGACACCAGTTTCATCAGCAGCCTTTCCCTTGCCATTTGAATTTCAATTCCGACTTCCGCGAAAGCTAATTCGACAAATTCACGAACAGAATGGCTTTCTCCAGTTGCTAAGAACATAATCATCGGGCTGCGGCTGCTGCAGCATCAACCACATGCCTTCCGCGTAATCGCGAGCGTGCCCCCAATCGCGCTTCGGCATTTAAATTTCCGAGATAAAGGCAATCTTGTTTGCCGAGATGAATAGCGGCGACGGCTTGAGTAATCTTGCGTGTCACAAACGTTTCGCCACGACGAGGGCCCTCGTGATTGAACAAGATGCCATTTGAGGCGTGAAAGCCGTATGCCTCACGGTAATTGACTGTGATCCAATAGGCATAGAGCTTAGCCGCGGCGTATGGACTTCGTGGGATAAAAGGCTGTTTTTTCTGTTTGCGGAGTTTCTTGTAGCATTGACCGTACAATTCCGATGTCGACGCTTGATAAAAGCGAGCACTGTCTTTCAACCCTAAAATTCTTATGCCTTCGAGCAGACGTAGAGTTCCTAATGCATCAGCATTTGCTGTGTATTCAGGTGTCTCAAAGCTAACCTGCACATGGCTCTGGGCGGCAAGATTGTATATCTCAGTCGGTTTAACCTCTTGAATTATGCGGATAAGATTTGTCGCATCTGTGAGATCGCCATAGTGCAAAAAGAAGCGAGTTCCTGGAAAATGCGGGTCTTGATATAAATGATCAACGCGTTCTGTATTGAACGACGATGAACGCCGTTTAATACCGTGGACTTCATAGTCCTTTCTCAAGAAGCAGCTCGGCCAAATAGCTGCCATCCTGGCCCGTGACTCCCGAAATTAATGCAACGCGTTTGGTCATGATAATTCCGCGATGTCAAGACTATTCGTCGTGGCAGCGACACGCCCGCCGGTCTTCAGAAAATCCGCATATGCTTTCGCCAAGCCATCTCGCAGTTGCGTCTTCGCTGCCCAACCAAGTTTTTTAATCTTCGAGACATCAAAAAGCTTTTGTGGGGCGCCATCGGGCCGTGATGTGTCGTAAACGATCTTGCCATTATACCCCACAACAGCTGCAACTAACTCTGCGAATTCCTTAATGGTAATATCTGTCCCTGTACCAATGTTGAGAAACTCGGTGCCGGAATAATGCTTCATAACAAAAACGCATGCGTCCGCGGCGTCATCAGCAAAGATGAATTCTCGACGAGGGCTACCCGAACCCCAAACGGTTACTGTTGGTGCGTCAGCTAATTTTGCTTCGTGAAATCGCCGAATTAAAGCTGCAGGGACATGGCTGTTTTCCGGATGATAGTTGTCGTTCGAGCCCGTATAAGTTGGTTGGCATCACCGAGACAAAATCGCAGCCATATTGTTTGCGGTAAGCCTCGCACAGCTTGATGGCCGCAATTTTTGCAATTGCGTACCATTCATTCGTTGGTTCCAACGGCCCGGTCAGGAACGCATCTTCCGTCATCGGTTGCGGCGCAAGTTTCGGATAAATGCAGGACGATCCGAGCGCCAGAAGCTTTTTCACACCGTCTTTGTGCGCCGCCACGAATAACATTGAGCGCAATTGCGAGATTGTCCGCGATAAATTCCGCGGGATAAGTGTTGTTTGCGTAAATGCCACCAACCATTCCCGCCGCAGAAATATCGCATCAGGTCTCATCCTTGGCGAACCAATCTTCGGTGGCTTTCTGATTTGTTAGATCGAGCGTGTTTCGGTCGGCCACCAGAATTTCAGATCCCTCACTTGCGAGGCGGCGTACGATTGCCGAACCCATCATGCCTTTGTGGCCAGCGACGTAAACGCGTTTTTCGCGAAGATCAAAATGCGTGCTTTGGGTCAATGTTCATCATCTAATACTGGTGAATTTTATATTTCGCTGTGGGGTCGCAAAAGGTACTGCTGACGGCAATTCTCTGCTAATTCCAGACTACTAACAAGGACCACACATCTTCGCTTCGCTCCTGTCTCCCTTTGCCTGGTGTCCTCGGGAAAAAAGCCTCCACATTCGGAATAGAAGCAGCGGTTTACGTATTCCATATCAAGAACCTTGCCGGGCCCAAAGTCGTTAAATCCGTATTTGTCGTCGGTTGGAACTCTGAAGTCGTCAATGATTGCAACCCAAGATGAAAAGTTTTTACTGATAATTTCCAATTCTCTGCGGAAAGGCAGATATTCTTGCCAATGCGCATCTGGGTATAACGAGGTTCGGTCACACCTCAGTAAAGAATTCACCGCAACTTGCCAAAATAATCTCAGGTTGTGTAGCGTTATTTGATGTGATGTTGACGTTTGCCTCGTTGGAGTTTCTATGCCTCAATCGGAAATCACCCTTCTGACGTCCATTCCGCCCCGCGTCAGACGGCCGGTTCAAGGGCAGGACTTTGGCCCCGCGTGGCAAACCGCATGTATAAGATCGTGGAAGGATTCCGGATTTCGGGTCGTGAGCCTGAATTCGCCCGAAGAAATTGAAATCGTTCGCCCACTCGCGCCCGGAATTGAGTTTCAGAAAATAGCGCCAGGGCCGCAGACTTCCTTTAATCACAGAGTTCCTTTCGGCCGCCCAAAAATCCGGAAGCAGGATTGTTGGTATCATCAACGCCGATTGCATGATGATTCGCCAATTCGACCTTGCAAAACGTCTGACGGAAAATATTAATGGTTTGGTAATTGCCGAGCGCTTTGGCATAAGCCCAGAGACGTTACGCCCGACTGGCCGCGATTGTTCAGGCATTGATGCTTTCTTTTTTGAAGCTGCGGCAATCGATCATATCGAACGCGACGACCGTTGGCATATTGGTGGACTTTGGTGGGATTACTGGCTGCCTCTCGCATTTCACGCCGCCGGTGTACAAATTCAGACGCTGCCGGCGCCCGTCCTGCTTCATCTCGACCACGATTTGGCATATGATTTTGCGGCCTGGGAAAGTGGCGCTTCGCGTGTCGTCGATTTGCTCATGCGGTCTTGTAGTAACGATCAATTGGAACGGATCCTAGTCGCCAAAGAATTAAAAACGCTCCCAAAGAATGATGTCGGCGAACTGCAGCATTTACTATTTGTGTGGCTAAAATCACAGCCGCCACTTTGGAATCCAAATGTCGGTACCGTTGACGACCTCATGACAAAAATTGTCAACGCCTCGGCAATATTCCGACAGCCATATTCACAGCTCCTGCCACATCGGTTGCGTGCCTTAAGGCGACGTGGACGAGCGCAATTGCGGTGGGCAGTCGATGCACTTCGCCTACGTCGAATGCTATACGCGCTCGGCATAGTAAAGCGCGGCGAGATTCCCTATTTATAAACGGAGAGCAGCCCCTCAAACTGCAGCATCGATCTTCGACGTCCAATTGTTCATGCTGCATTTCAATTTTCTGCCACGGTCCATTCCAGCAAACGCACTACTATGTTACGTAATTTTTCAGCTAATACCAGGTGCAATTCGCCATTGACAGCCCGATAGTCGTCAGAGCTCAACACTTTTGGAGAGGGAGCTTGACCCACTTCAACTGGACTCCGGGTATCGGCGATCCAATTCCCAATGATTACCGAAAGTTTCTCGAAGAATTAATAGACTGAGCTAGTGTAGCAAGCTTGACCCACTTCAACTGGACCCCGGGCATCGGCGATCCGACCATCGCGGGCTGGGTAACTGTCGTCTTATACTTTTTCAGCGATGATTAGCTGCTGGAAAACCGCGCGCAATTTAAGTGATGTCCGAGAACGCCGAATTTGGAAATCAATTTCGATTTCATTCTTGGTCTTAGGAATCAACAAACAGTTAGACTTGCAAACCGCGCTTACTGAAGTGGGCCGACTCCTCGCCAATATTGCAAGGATGGTACGGGCAACGTCAGTATGTACAGTTAGATTTCATTATTTTCGTTGCGAGCGTGTGCGCCATCGCAATTTTAATTTTAGTCATTTGGGCACGTCGTGCACCGTTCCCAACGTGGATAAGCATTTTGGGTGCGATTTTAGTTATCGGATTTGTGCTCATTCGCGCCGCGTCGTTTCACCATATCGACCGCTTTATCGGCAACACGGTTCTTGGCTTTCGTTGGAATTGGATCCTGGAGATGGGCGGTATTGGAGTCGTGATATTTGGGAGCCAATGGCGTCAAAGAAGCAGTAAATTCTCTCCGACCTTGGCCTACGAAGAAAGACAACGGTAATCAGGCCCGGATCTCGCCCCTATGCAAACGCATGGCCGCTTTAAACGTCTACCCACAATGTAATATAGAACCAATTGGAGACTTTAATTTTTTGAGTCTTGCGCGAGTAAACTGCATCTCCACACTTGATAGGATTGCCCGACCAGAATCATTTTATAATTCGTCAGGAAGGTTTGGCGCAATTTATCTGAGAGCAATGGAGTGTAGCTATACAAATTCAAAGTCGAAAATGGCGTACCTAATGGCAATATCCAGGTCGGAATTTCACATCGCTCAAAGAAACGTGCGAGCGTTGCCTCATTGACACCGCCGTATTCCAAGTCGATCCACGCCGCAAAATCAACCCGCAACACACGTCCCTGCAGAACGGGAACAACCCTGAAAAAGGTGTCCGAATAATGTGCACTGTCACTGGGACCAATCTGCGCATCAGGATATGCATTTAGAAATTTTTCCAGTTCAACTATTTTTGTATGCTCGCTCTGCGACTGCCGGTAAAAATCTCGCGAAAGTTGAATAGTTTGGACATAACTCGGGCTATACGCGATGAGTAGCACGATAAAAATCGGTACGGCGATGCGATCTGCCGTCTTCGCCGGGAGATTTGACATGGCAACCGCGGAATATAAGCAGAGAGGTACGAAAGGAACGAGATGATGCGAACCGGCGCCAACCTTTGCGCCAACAACAACGGTTATCGCAATTGATACAAATAATCCCCCGAGTGCCCAAATCTCAGGCGCATTTATTTTTGGTCTACGCCAAAACCAAATCGCAATGATCGGTGCAAAGAGAACCAAAGTGAAGCGAAGATTGTCATCGAGCAATTCAGGATCGAATCCATGCTTAGTAGCTATCTCCAGATATTGGAAATAGTCCGATAAGGAGTTCTGATTTAGGCAAAATGGCAGCAAAGCCACCAAGCAGGCACAGAGCGAAACGATTGCCACAAACTTTATTTGATCACGCCTATTCCTTATTTTCCCGAATAACATCGTCACAACGGGCAATACGTAAACGAACCCGTGAATTTTTAACCCCACAGCTATTCCAGCGAGAGCGCCGATAACCGCAGCCGCCACCAATGGCCGCAATTTAGTTGCCGCAAGAAGCGCGACGACGCTGATGCAAATCAAAAATGGCTCTGCTCGAATAGAGAAGGCCAACCAAAACGGTGCAATAAGCACGATGGCAGACGCCACAAGAATAATCCCACCGAGCTTGCTTGCAACTTTCTCTTTTATGACCGCATAAAAACAATAAAACGCAACAAGCAGCGCTAACATACTCGGTAGTTTCGATGCCATCAGTGTCGGGTAAATGAGCAGAACGGACCCATCGAGAATGTAAAGAATGGGTCCATACAAAAGACCGTAGATATCTCCGTCCGCCCAGTTTGGATACACCGGGTGCCCATGCAAGCTTAGCCACGATATACTCGCCACAGTAGCCTCGAGGTGGTCGAGGTAATTCGGGTACATGAGGTAGCTTGCAAGCACCACCAAATAGCCAACGATAACGATGATGCTCAGTGCGCTTGCGACGCGAAAAGGCGCCGAAGATTTGAGTAATACGCGATCTGCCGACGTGTATTTCAAGAGCAACGCGGCTATGGCAAACAAAATAAGAGCCGAGCGGCCTTGTCGCTCATGAAGACTATCCAGGATCAATATTATTTGATCTCGCATCATCTCAAACTTTCAAAATGCGCTACAAACTTTCCCGTTCATACGTTCATTGTATAAACGGCGGCGATATCTAATTCGGTCTGCGCCAGAATCCAACCATCAACACAGTAGATGCGCCCTTCCTGAAAATCGTCGCGGCAAGCGATTTCAACCGCCGCCATCGCCTTGGCAAGGCAGCCCATTTCAACCGCAGATGCAATCAAATGCTGTTTCTGAAGGCGCTCAAGCGCATCTGCTGCAGAGGAAGCCGTAATATTGAGATACATGCTGCCGAGCACATTGGCCGCACTGCTGTCCGGATATATCATTTTTAGTAACGAATTCGCAGTGTAATTTCCGAAAACATTTTGGTTGCACCCAAGTTTCCCCAACACAATTCCGACACCTGGCAGCGCAAGCAGTACGCCACCAGCCACAAGTGACCTTCGTGTCCACTTTTTCATAACGCATTCAGCTTTGTCTTAAGGTGATCGGCTAGACGAATTGCAAGGGCAACGATGGTCAGCGTTGGATTTACCCTTGGTCCGGTAGGAAATACAGAACTGCCAGCTATAAAGAAATTGTCTAGATCGTGAATGCGGCAATTTTGATCAACCACCCCCTGCTGCGGATCATTGTGCATGCGGGTGGTACCCAAGTGGTGGCCCGTTCCGGCTACCTTTGACAGATCTTTGTTTTTCGATATTTCCAGATTTACACGGCCAAATCCGGCAGCGCCAACGCCACGCGCAAATGCGACAGAAGATTGATAGAGGTTGTCATAGTCTTCATCGGTAATACGCCAATCAAGCGTCGCTTTTTTCATGCCAAGCGCATCGATGTTATCATTCAATGTGACGCGGCTCGCGGCGTTCGGACGCTGTGCTCCCTCAATTCGCACATAGATCGCTTTCAATCGGCTCTTTATTCCGAAATAACCTCGTGACGCGATGAAAGGCCGCGCGAGCGACTGAGGCGGGATCTTCAAGGCTCGTACATGCCTTCTCGGACAGATTGGTCGGAATTTGCCCTCGCCTGACGTCCTGAAGCATGCTTCGCACTGCTTCAAAAGACGGACTGCTTCTGGCAGCAGCGATTGCTGAGTCTTCCTCGAAAAGCGGCATCAAAAAGATACTTGCCCCGCGTCGCCCAGGCCGCGAAGAAACATCCGCAGAATTTTTAAATACCACCGTCACTGGATCCGTTTCTTCAAACCCAGAATTGAACATCGGTCCGATGTCGAAGTATTTATCTCGCGGCAAGATATTGCCCACGCTGGCCATTGGATTGTTCATAAAAAATCGGCCGACAAGATCGTGCTCGTTTCCGATGCCGCTGTGAAAATGGCTCGTGCAATTAAGAAGGACGCGCGCGTTTTCAATGCCACCACAGCAAAGTACAAACGCGTCCGCGGTCACCTTGAGCTTCCGGCCGTTAAGTGTACGGACCACAAGCGACGATATCGCGCGTCCGCTGTCTGAAACTGAAATGTCGGTCACGTTAGCGTGGAGATACACGTTAACCTGACCGGAGGCCTCCAGATCGTGCCTGTGCCGTTTGCCGAACCGCGTTGGAGGGCTGTGTTGAAATTCTGCAAGTTGAAAATCGGGACTATCAAGTATCTGGCGCGCTATCGGCTCTGCTTGGCTAATTGCTGCGGAAACTATTTGAGGTGCGCTAATTTCACAGTAATGACAACCGCGCTCATAGTAGGGCATCAAATCAGCAAGCTGAAACGGCCAACCGCTATAACGTTCGTCAGCGATAGGTTTGAAATCCACCGCATCGATCGGCGCACATAATCCAGTCCAATGGTTTGTCGTTCCCCCAAAATAGCGAAGCCGTGAGACGTCTAGGGGACGCGCGGGGTTCCCCTGGACGGTACCTTTATAAAGGTCCTGGGTTTCTTGCTCGAACTCCAAGCCACCCAACTCAAGAAGCACTACATCCTTGAAGCTCTTTGCAAGTTCGATCGCCAAAGTTATGCCAGCCGCACCGGCGCCGATAATTGCTACACGGCCACGAATTTCCGAATCTTGCGTCAATTGTTGCGCATCAATAATCATGGAAAGCTATTTTTTGAATATTTGCGAGTGACAAAAGAAAATGTAGCAGATCTCTGACCCCAACTTACCCATTTTTATAGCAAACTTGTTTAATAGCTGCCCGACAAGCCGGCGCGTTGGGCCAGTAAACTTTAACGTTAGCAAACTACAGCATTGGGAATTTCGGACCGAATTCTCATGCGTTACAGGGATAAATGCTAAAGCCGCTGCGAGCTTGCTCGTCACCGAAAATACAAATGAGTATCGTTGGGGAATGATATCTTGATATTGCGATCGATTCAGTATTTGCGAGCCGTCGCAGCGTTGCTGATTGTAATCTATCACATCTCACTTCAGCTTTATCGGCTCGGCTACACCGGCCCCATGCCCACGTTCTCGAGTATTGGCGTTGATATATTTTTCGTCATTAGCGGATTTATCATGTGGTACACCACGTTCGATAGGAATATCGGGACCGGGGAATTCTGGCGACACAGGGTTATAAGGATTGGCCCACTCTATTGGCTTATTACGAGTTTTTACGTTCTTGTTTTGCTTATCAGACCAACGCTGATCCAATCCGGCCAATGGAATCTTTTTCACATCGTTGCATCGTATCTTTTTATTCCTGCTGCCCATCCGCTCGTGCCGCAAGAAATGTGGCCGCTGGTTATCCCGGGCTGGACACTAAACTACGAAATGTTCTTTTACCTGCTTTTCGGTTTCACGTTGATGCTGCCAGTGGGTATCAGGGCCGCGGCGATGGCCGCAATATTGGCTTGCCTCGTTGGCCTTCAATCTTTCAATCCGCCCACCAACTCGATCCTCGGGTTCTATTCGTCGAGCATCGTGCTCGAATTCGCATTCGGCGTACTGCTCGGGCATTTATTCACGCGCAACGTAGCGGTTTCCCGACGGAGCGCAGTCGTTATGATCCTGACTGGCGCGGTCCTATCAGTGAGCTTAGGAAGTATTTTTCCGGATTTTCCTCGGGCGCTTGTCGGCGGTGTGCCCGCACTATTAGTCGTCGCAGGGGCGGTCTTTTTCGAACGTTCTCATCACGTCGTTGAAGTTGCGCTTCCAAAACTGCTCGGTGATGCTTCGTATTCGCTCTATCTGTCACATGGCGCGGTTTTATCGGCGCTTGGACAATTTTGGCTGGCGCTACACTTTCCACCAACCTCTCAACCAATAAGCTTTATTTTGTTTTTAGCCGTCGGCATCGTCTGCACGAGTATTGCTGGGATCGCTATCTACAAGCTCATTGAACGGCCGCTGGTAACCTACCTGTCCAGGTATTTTAAAAGAACAGATAAAAACTCCTACAGACGCGCTGTCTCCCACTAGCATTACTGAGGGTACTCGCCCGCTTCTGCACGATTGCTGTCACGCAATCTGATTTTTCGTCCTCTGTTTTACGTCTCGCGGCAATTGGCAGCCGTGTTCCTGCTCTTCCTCGACGCCTTAACTTCGAGCAATTCTGGTTATTCTTGCTTGTTTAGGTAAATGCTGAAAAGATGGATCAACCCGGGGACTGGCGCTCGACACCTCCCCCGGAATTGCACAGAACTTCTTTATGGCGACGACAGACTTAAGCTCGCTGGCGCGGAACACGTTAAGCCAATGCCGACACGTGACGCTGCCAATTTCAATGTAAACAAATCACCCAAAATGTCTGACGCAGATGACCTCACACGCGAGGTTTACGGCATCTCAGGAATTCCTGTCGACGCCGTCGATATGGCAACAGTCCTGCATCGAATCTATGCCGCGGCAGGCGGGTCTGCCGCGCTATTAATCTCGACTGCCAATCTCAACTATTTGGTTGCCAGCCGGACGGACGAAGAATTCAGAGAGACGCTCCTGCGCAGCGACCTCTGTACGGCCGACGGTACTCCAATTGTGTGGATCGCTCGGCTTTTGGGTTTACCGATACATCAGAGAATCGCTGGATCCGACATTTTTGACGCGCTCAAGACCGCGCAAAATCCGGTGCACCATTTAAAGGTATTTTTGTTCGGTGGCGCCGATGGCGCTGCGGCCGCAGCTTCCGAGCGAATCAATTCCGAAAGCAGCGGGCTAACCTGCATAGGTTGGTATGAACCCGGCTTCGATAGTGTCGAGGAGATGAGCACGAATGCTATTCTGGATACGATTAATTCCAGCAACGCGGATTTTTTAGCTGTCGCCTTGGGAGCAAAAAAGGGACAAGCGTGGCTACTGAAGAATCACGACCGCTTGCGCATTCCGGTCCGGGTTCATCTTGGAGCGACAATTAATTTCCAGGCCGGTTCGGTCAAAAGAGCGCCAAAAGGGCTGCAGAAATTGGGCCTCGAGTGGCTGTGGCGGATCAAAGAAGAACCGAAGCTTTTGCGGAACAGATACCTAGGTGATGGAACCACGCTCCTTCGGCTTCTGCTGACCAAAATCATTCCGCTGGCCCTTCTTGAGCGCTGGTACCGATTAAGACTAATGCAGAAAGGCCTACATATAGACGTCACAAGCGACGAAGATAACAAGGCTGTAATCTTAACCCTTAATGGCGCGGCGACACGCGAAAACGTGAATATTGCCCTGCCCCCCATTCAAGCTGCGGCTTCAGCCAAAAAAACGGTGGTCGTTAACTTCGCCAATACACGCCTAATTGATGCCCGTTTTATCGGGCTACTGCTAATGCTACATAAGCAACTGAAGCAGCAGGGACATCAGTTGCGATTTACGGGTGTCAATTCTCGGGTCGACAAAAATATTCAAACTCAACGGATTTGAATTTTTACTCCATATCCAAGTGAGTTTCGTCAAATGCTGATGAAAGTAGGCGATGTGGGCGAGGCAAGATCGACGCAATCGAGCGCGATCTATACCAGTCTCATTGTTTGCCTGTTGGTGGTTGTCGGGTTTGCCACGTATAGCGAACCACTCCTGGAGCTGGTGCACCGCTGGCGCACCCAGGAAGAATACAGCCATGGGTTTTTAATACCAGTCATCGTTGCGTGGCTGTTGTGGACACGGCGAGACGCGCTGCGTGCAAGTATTGGCAAGCCGTCCTGGGCTGCGCCTGCCGTTATTCTGCTCGCCGCAGCCATGCACTTAACGGGAAAACTAAGTTCGCTGTTTTTCTTATCTCAGTTGAGCTTCATTGTCGCATTGATTGGTGTCGCGCTTGCGGTTGGCGGTTACTCTTTGCTCAAGGTAACACTCGTTCCAATCATATTCCTTATATTCGCGATTCCTTTGCCCTACTTTATCGATTCAGTTCTCTCGTGGCGCCTTCAAATTATTTCTTCGCAATTAGGTGTCGATTTTATCCGGCTGTTTCGGATTCCGGTTTATCTTGAAGGAAACGTCATCGATCTTGGCCTTTACAAGCTGCAGGTTGTCGAAGCCTGCAGCGGTTTGCGTTATCTCTATCCGCTGATGAGCCTTGGCTTTCTTGCCGCCTACTTTTTCCAGGCGCCTTTCTGGCAGCGCGCTTTTGTTTTCCTGTCGACAATTCCAATTACGATTTTGATGAACAGTCTTCGAATAGGTGTCGTTGGCATCGTCGTCGACAATTGGGGACCGCAAGACGCCGACGGGTTCCTCCATATGTTCGAGGGCTGGATCATCTTTATCG
Source organism: uncultured Alphaproteobacteria bacterium (assembly GCA_963810585.1). Classification (GTDB taxonomy): domain Bacteria; phylum Pseudomonadota; class Alphaproteobacteria; order Rhizobiales; family Xanthobacteraceae; genus Pseudolabrys. Next base: position 495,436 of record CAWENV010000003.1, on the reverse strand, counting down.
CATGCGCGGGTTGCTCGTTGGAGAGATGCACCTGTTGGCCCGCTTCACCTCGGGCAAGGGGTTTTTCCAGGTGTTCTATCCCCCCAAAATTGAGCCGAGCCAGCCGAACGCAAGAACTGGAAAATCGTCCGAGCGTGTTCCGCTTATGATTTTCGTCGCTCTTTTATGCGCCACCGGCCTGGCCACCTACTTTGTATCCGCCCGCCAGGAGATCCTGCCGCAACGCAACTTGTTTGCCGCTTTTCCAAAAGCGCTTGGCGATTGGGTCGGCCATCCCTCGTCTCTCGATCGGGAGACCGAGCAATTTCTTGGGATGACTGACTACATTGTTTCCGACTACGCCAAACGTGATGGACGCCCTGTCAACTTGTATGTGGCCTACTACGCCACGCAGCGAACCGGTATTTCGCCTCACTCTCCTGCCGTCTGCCTGCCCGGCAATGGCTGGCAAATGACGTCGTTCGAACGAACGAGTTATCGCGATGACGAGCACGGGATATCGCTGCCGATAAATCGCGTTGTCATGTCCCGCGGCACCGATAGGGAACTCGTTTACTATTGGTTTGAAGAACGCGGCATGAAGATTGCGAATGAATACGTGTCAAAATTGTACCTGCTTAAGGATGCCATTTTAAAAAATCGAACTGATGGCGCATTGGTACGCCTTATAACGCCGATTTTTCCAGGTGAATCGGAAGGCGATGCCGACAAACGGCTTCAGCAGTTCACACAGACCCTGATACCAAATCTCACGGGATTTTTGCCCAGTGAGACCGCATCGAAAATCAAACCAGCCATGAACCCAACAAAGTCGAACAACTCCTGATGATACCGCACCCAAACAAAATGATCTCAATCAGAAAATTGGCGCTCTGCGTAGGCCTATGTGTCGTCGCGCTACAATTGGCAGCGTGTGGCTCCCGCGAGGATCGCGCGCGCAGCTACTACGAGCGCGGCGTGGGCTATCTTGAGAAGCAAGATTTTGTGAAGGCGCGCATCGAGTTGCGGAATGCGGTGCAACAGAAACCCGACATGATCGAAGCGTGGCGGGCCAACGTCAAAGTCGAAGAACACGACAAGAATCTTCCAGGACTCGTTGCAAGTCTTCGAAAGATTACTGAACTTGACGAGAAGGATGTCGATTCGCGGGTACGCCTTGCTACGCTTTATCTTGCGAGCGGAGGCCTCAATGAAGCGCTAAAACTAAGCAACGCCGCGGTCGAGATCGACCCAAAGAATTTAAGCGCTCTTGCCACGAAAGCGGCGACGCTTTTCAGGCTCAAAGACATTGACGGCGCCACTGCGACAGCAAAAAAGGCACTCGAAATCGACCCTGGCAACGTCGATGCTCGAATAATTCTCGCCTCTGTCAGTTTTTTGCAGGGAGATTCTGACGCAGCGCTTAAGATTCTTGCGGACGTCTCGCCGGCCAAGCAAGAAGACCTCGGCGTCATGTTCTTGAAAGTGAACATATTCCAGCGCAAAGGCGACTTTCCGCAGGTCGAGGCGCTGCTGCGGAGGCTCATCGTCCTCCACCCAACCGAGCCCCAGTTTCGTTCGCAATTAGTAAGATTTTACGTCGCGCAGAAACGTCCCGATGATGCCGTGAATGAACTGCGCAGCGTTGTTACTGCCAACCCTGCTGACTTCAATGCAGAAATTCAACTGGTCAACTTGCTTGCCACCATAAAAGGTGTGGCCGCGGCCCGCGACGAACTGGTCGCGCGCATCAAGGCCGGCGGCCGCCGTACTGGGTTATCAAATTGCGTTGGCGAACCTCGACTTCGATCAAGGAAAAATCGAAGATGCCGCGGAGCTATTGAAAAAGATAATCTCCGAATCCAAGTCGCCAGACGATGTCATTATCGGCCAGACAACGCTGGCAGAATTGTATATGAAGAAGAATAATGTCGCGGCGGCAGAACCTATAATTGCCGACGTACTGGCCAAAGACAGCCGCAACATTATCGCCCTCAGGTTACGCGCCACTATTCGTATGGACCGTGGCCAGATCGACGATGCCATCAATGATCTCCGCACTGCACTCAACGATCAGCCGCGAGCGCCGGAGCTTTTGGCCACCATGGCAATTGCTTATGAACGCGCCGGCTCCATCGAACTCGCGGACAAGGCCTACACCGACGCCATGCGGGCTTCCGGATTTGCGCCGGAATTAGGATTAAACTACATCGCATTTTTGCAACGTCGTGGGTTGGGCGCGCGCGTTGAAAACGTTCTCGTCGATCTCGCAACGCGCAACCCGAATAGCGTCCCTGTTTTAACAGCGCTCGCACAGGTAAAGCTTCAGCGGCAAGATTGGGCTGGCGCACATGCGATTGCGGACGCGGTCCGGCGGCTGGGCGACAAGAACGACGTCGCGGATCGAATTAATGGAGCCGCATTATTTGGGGAAAAGAAGTTCGGGGAAAGCCTCACCGCGCTGCAAAGTTCCTACGACGCAAATCCAAATTCAGTTCAGCCCATGGCGGCTCTGGTCAACGTTTATCTCCAGGCAAAGCAGATCGATAAAGCGGAGGCCTTCCTTCAAGATGCACTCAAGGCTAATCCCGCAAACGCAGAAGCGCTTGTTCTCATGGGATCAGTTCAGCTTGCAAAGAATAATCCTGGCGCAGGCCCAAAAAAGTTTTGAATTGGCTATCGCCAAGCAGCCAAAAGATCCTACCGGATATAAAGCGTTGGCGGAACTTTACGCTCGTCTCGGAAAAATAAACGATGCGCTCAAAACCGTTGAAACCGGGCTTGGCCAGCAACCTAAAAATTTTGACCTGCTTCTCTCTAAGGCGAGCCTTTTAGAACTCACGGGTCAGTACGAATCGGCAATTGTTGAATACGAATCCATGCTGAAAGATCAGCCAGGCTCGATGATCATCGCAAACAATCTGGCGAGCCTGCTGGTAGATCGTCGTTCCGATAAAGAGAGTTTGGCGAAAGCCGCCGCCCTTACGGCGCTCCTCAAGAACACGGATATTCCCCAGTTTAAGGACACGCTCGGATGGGTCGCCTATCTGCAGGGCGACTATGCGTCGGCTATTTCCCAGCTCGAGGACGCAGCAGCCAAGATGCCCAATTTTTCGCTGGTGCAGTTCCATCTCGGCATGAGCTACCTCGCAGCCGGACAGGACGACAATGCGTCCGCACGGTTCAAGAAGGCAATCGAATTGGCGCCGAATGATGCTGCACTAAAGGCAAAGATAGACGCGGCGCTCAAGAGCCGAGCCGAAAAAACCAAAGGCTGAAGAGCGCCGTCGGCGACGATGCGCTGACATCCAACCGTTTACTGGAAGCCCGGGAACACCTGCCCGACACTTTGTCGCGCCCGTTGCCTTGCTCTTTCTTCGTCAGCTTTATTGAGGGCGTTTGGATTGCCCATCAGCGTGAAGTCGCGCGCGAGGCTAAATAACACCGTGCTTGATTTCGCTGACGTTTACATTATCACGGAAGGTGTAGGAAATATTTGTGCGCCATTCGCGCGACAGCCTGTAAGAGTAGTTGACCCCTGTCGAAAAAAAATCAGATACCGTCCCGGGTTGGCCAATTTGACCGGGCGAGGCCGTCTCTGCCCAGGAGGCAAAAAACGACAGGTTCGATAACGAGTTTATTTCGTGAAAGATGCTCATGCTGAGTGATCTACTCGCCTGCAGCTGACCCGTAAATACAGGTATGATGGCTTGCGCAGCCGTCATCGACACGCTCGTGTTTTTCAGCAATCGGTAGGTTGCACCAACATCCCCGACCCAGCCATTTCCCGCACCGACCAGAGGCGTAAAGGGCGTGACGCCCGGAATTGGAGTTATGGGATTGGATGCAGCCGCCGCTGCCAGACCGTTCTGATAAGCGTTCGCCCAAACCCAACCGAATGTTCCGTGAACATTCAGAAGCGCCGAGATTTGCGACTGCAGACTTGTATTGTATCTCCACATCAGCCTTTGAGCTGTTGGCGGAGTTATCCTGCGATGAACAAGTCGGCACTGATCGAGTTTGTAAGTGAAGTCGTCGGGCTGATGCTATGCACCCAAAAGAGCGTCGACGAGACGTCGTTATAGGGCGTCTGAGTCGGATCAGTAAATGAAACCGTGTTTGCGTCGGCGGACAACGAAATTGTATCGTTGCGGCCCAGCTCATGAGTGACCCCGCCGTTAACATCATAGGTATTGATGGAGCCCTGGCCGCCGACAATACCGGTTTGCGTCAATTGCGTCACGGCAGCATCATTGCGGCTCCAGGACGCTGCAAGTCTGTACCTGTCCAATTCAGTGAGGTGGTTGACCGTAAACGTCGCGCTTGCCGGCGTGCCCGACGTCAGCTGCGTGTCGGCAGCGCCGGGACCAAAATATTTATAATAACTGTAGTTCGTGTTGAGCAAGATAGCTCGTCGTCGACGTCAGAGCGAGGGCGTCGACCGATGCAGTGGTATTCGATTTTACAGTTGCACCGGATGGATTGGTGTTCAAAAAATAGTTGTCGCTCGCTTCGAACGTCTGATTAACACTGCCTCTAATCGACACTTCTGCGGCGAAGGCACCTGTGGGTAAGGCGCCAACACACAAGATGGCCGTAAAGACCGATGCTTTCACAATACCACGGTCCTATTCGGTGCGATTGCGGTACCGCCACACAACTCATTCAAGCAGGCCTCGCTCGGGAACGATGATGATGTCGCCTGATTGAAGTTTGATATTGTCCGCTGTGTTCGTCCCCGATGAGTAGGAGTTGAAATTAAAAACGAAGATCGAGTCGACGCCATTGATATTGCGGTGAAGTTGGATTCTCTGCCTCGCAGCAAAAGGCCCAAGGCCACCGGCCAGCGCGATTGCCTGCATCAGATTGATCGGAGGTCTGGCAAAGACCGGACCTGGCCGTAACACCTCACCGGTAATATAAACTCTCGGCTTTGACTCCTCTTCCGTCTCTCTGTTGATCGCCGACCGGGCGACCGTAATATCCAGTTTGTCCGTGTAATTTTTCTGAAGACGCGTGCGGATGACATCTTCGAGCGCTGCTGGCGTTAAGCCACTGGCCCGTATTTGCCCCACCAGCGGAAAGCCAATCATCCCGTCGGGACCGATGACCAGTCGCCGATCAAGCTTTGGATCCTGCCAAACAGAAATTTCAATAGAGTCGCCAGCCCGCAGTGGCGTTTGCGCGAGCGCGCCCGTCAAAAAGCTGCAGAAAAACAATAAAGCTAGGAGCACGCGCATAGGTATTCTCCCCCGTCCAGCAGAGCCCACCGGCGTCAAGTAAGTCGACAACTTTATAGTCGTCAACGTTTAAATGCTATTTAACCATATGGCCGTTGATGGGGAAAATACCGTAGTTTCGCTTGTCCTCGATCACCAGGCTCATCAAATCGCGGTCGATTTTGTTCGTCCCGGTGGAAAAGCCGTAAACCAGGGCCGTATCGCACAGGATGTTGATAACGCGCGGGACGCCGTGGCTGGCCTCCGCGACCATTTTGCACGCGCCGTCCGTAAACAGGTTGCTCCTGGAACCCACCGCCGCGAGGCGGAAATTGATATACTTGCCTACCTCCGTTTGCGGCAGCGGCCTCAAATGAAAGTCGGACGAAACGCGCTGTGCAAACTGGATCAAATTGGGTCGGCACAGCAGTTCCTTGAGCTGCGGCTGGCCGATGAGAATCAACTGTAGAAACTGGTACTTGTCGACGTTGATGTTTGAGAGCATCCGCAGGCTTTCGAGGGCATCTTCGCCGAGATTCTGGGCCTCATCGACGATCAATATCGTGCGGTGTTGCTTTCTGTATTGAGAATACAGAAAATCCTGAAATCGCTTGATCAAAACGCCAGCATCGCCTTCGAACGGCTGGTTCAGCGACATCAAAATCCATTGAAGGAGTTCTTCGCGGCCCCGCGGCGTATTCGAGATCAAGCCGACGTTGATAACTTTAGGATCGAGCTTCCTCAAAAGGTGACGGACGAGCGTCGTTTTCCCGGAGCCGATTTCACCGGTAATTACTGTAAAACCGGCGTTGTTCATCACGCCAAATTCGAGCATGCCGAAAGCCAGGCGATGCGTCTGACCCCAGTAGATCAGGTCGGGATCCGGCAAAATTGAAAAGGGCTTTTCCTTAAGCCCGTAAAACGCCTCGTACATCCAAGATCCTCGATCGGGGCATCGGGATGGGCTTTATTGCGCCCAGGCGCGCCACTCTAACGGCCTAATGACGATAATTGCCTGAACAAACTCGGCCCGCACCAATGCAATCCGAATTTTAGGTTACCCCCAGCAGAGCCGAAGCGTAAAACTGGCCTTTTGGCCTGCGCCAATCGTCAAATAAGCATAGTTTTACGCCATTTCTATGTCTCGAGAGGGACCCACGCTACCCCAGCCGCACAGCGGCGACCAATTGCCGCGACTTCCACATGCTGCCGCAATACATACAATTGAAGTTAATGGCAGCATGAGGGATTTGTTATAAATACTCTTTTAAATTCAATATCTTACGGGAGACGGAAAGGCCTGTTTGGCTTAATTTTGTGGCATCGCAGCAACAATCGATAAAGTTATGCTCGGCGCGCTTTACACGCTTAAAAATCTATGAACATAGTACCGGTGTGGCGCAGACTTTGTGGCACGCGGAATCTGATTCCGCTGTGCTCGTTAGTTGGAAGGCTTTGAAGGAGTTAACAATGAAATCAGTCACCAAGAAGTTTGCGTTAGCGGCGCTATGCACCACGGCGTTGTTCGCGGCGAGCCAGTCGGCAAATGCTGCGGCGTGTTTTCGATCGATAACAGCGTTTCGTATAACAGCTTCACCTACGGCACCGCCTCGCCAGACAACAACGTTGTCAACGTTCCGGCCTCCAGTCTCGTCGATGGGGCAGCTCCGACCACATGGCGCGCCAGCGGCGGTCGAGCAATGCGAGCGTTATCTGTAACCGGTTTAGGTGCCGGTCAGACCTTACGTCGTAAATTATATTTACCTCGGTTCAGAGTCGGGCGATGTTATTCAATTCACGGCCCCGAGCGTGGCGACTTTCCAGACGAGAACAACGCCAACAACAACTGCGCGTCTGCTTGCGGCAGCGGCGCGCAGCCGCGCAGACGTGCCATGGTCACGGGCGTCACAAATGTAGATACGCCTTTACCCTCACCGACACCACCGACACGCTGGCGATTCGTCACGAATGGCGGCACTAACCCGGCCCCGGCCATGGGCGGCGCGAACATGATCTTCTCGTACGCCACCTTTGCATCGGCGGTCTGTATACGTTTGACGAGTCGCTGCAGACCGACTTCGTCGTTTTCGGATTTAACGATGACGGCGCGAACGATGATAACCATGACGACTTCATGGGCGTGATGAGACTTGTTCTTAGCGGCACCAATAGTGACACCCCAATTCCAGGTGCCCTGCCCCTGTTCGGCAGCGTGCTCGGAGGCGGCTTGCTCTTCCGTCGTCTGCGCAAGCGTGCAAAGTCGGCCTAGTTAACTTCGATCCGCATTACTAAAAAAGGGGCCTTTAAAAAGGCCCCTTTTTCTATATATTCGACCCACTCAGGGGGAGTGGGGAGCGGGGATATAACTGGTGTTTGCGCGAGCTGATTTCTGAACTCAATACGCGGCGATCGGCTCACAACAAATTCGGGTACCCATGCTCCAGAGGCAATCAATTCAAGAACACGGCCCAATTCAGGATCAGGGTCAAGAGAGCAGTTTTTCGCTCGGCTATTTTTTTGAAATTTTAAAACGGCGATCGCTTTATTTTGTCATCCCCTTCCTCACCGTTCTGACAATCGGATCTTTGATTACGTTTGCCTGGCCGGCGCGATATTTGTCGCAAGGCAAGATACTGATTTCGTCGCAAGAGATTCCGACCGAACTCGTGCGGCCGACGGTTTCTACTCTCTCGAACGAACGCATCCAGTATATTCAGCAGCGCATCATGACGCGGGACAACCTCCTTGCGCTCGCGAAGAAATTTAATCTTTCGATGGGGTGGCAAGGGCTGGTTTCGGGCTCCGAAATTGTCGACTTCATCCGTGACCGCACCGTGATCAAGCCATCCGAAGTAACGCTGCAGGGCGAAAAAAAGCAGGCGATCGCTTTCACGATCGGCTTTGAATATGAGCAGCCGCAGACAGCCACGAGAGTGGCAAACGAACTCGTGACGTTGATCCTCAATGAGGACGTGCGCACGCGAACAAATTTTGCATCGGAGACGACCAAGTTTCTTGAAAAAGAAGTCAAGCGACTTGAAGACCAGCTCGGCACCATCAACAATGACATCGTTGAACGTCAAAAATTGTCGTCCGCCAGTTCTGAAGACCCTGCAGACGACGCGAGGAATTTAGCTGGCCTCAAGGCACAGCTCGCCGTTAAGAGCGCCAACTTTTCCGAAAATCATCCGGACATCAGGACGCTCAAGCGGCAGATCCAGGCATTGGAAAAGGCGACTAGTCCCTCACTAAAAACGACCACCGGCGGAGATGGCGCGACACCCGAGAAAGATGTCGTTGCCGGGAATTTGAACCCGTTGGGAATGGACACTCTCCTGACGCAAAGGAATGGTCTGCGACAGGAGCTCAACACGGCAACTGGGAAACTCGCGGCCGCCCGGCTCGGCGAAAACCTGGAAAGAGGCCAGCATTCCGAACGGCTGGAAGTCCTCGAACAACCCACTCTGCCGAAAAAGCCGACAAGCCCGAACCGGCCCAAAATATTCGCGTTTGTTTTCGCATTTGCCTTGATGGCGGGCGGGGGCCTGCTGGTTGGGTCGGAAATGCTGAACCCGGCTATCCGCCGGAGCACAGACCTGCTTTCGCTCGTTGACGGCCATCTGATTGTTTCAATTCCGCTTATCAAGACTCAGGAAGAACTTCGCCGCAAGAAAAGTAAGCGCTTATATTGGGTTGGCGCTTTGTTAGTGGTTGTTGTGATTGCATTGGTAGCGATCTTCTTCGTGCTGCCACCACTCGATACCTTGTTCGACAAGGTCATGATTATGTTGCTCCGATAAACGGATTTTAGGTTCCGCATCCCTATGGAAAACATTCGACAAGCGATTGAACGTGCAAGAGTGTCCCGTCCCACCTCTGCAGAGGCTCAGGGGTTCGACGGGCCGCCGATCTCGCAGTCGCCCATTCGCCCGGACCTCATCGCGCCGACAACACCCCGCCAATATGCAGGCAGGGAAGTTGCGCTTAACGCCGCACACCTGGAATCGCGAAGGGTTATTGCGCACGACATCGCAGATCCTCGTTCCAAGTCCTTCGATATGCTGCGCACGCAAGTTCTGCAGGCCATGGAAATAAAGTCGTGGCAGACGGTCGGCATCACCTCCCCTACTGCGGGTTGCGGAAAAACCGTTGTGTCGACCAACCTCGCGCTCAGCATTGCGCGCCAGCAAACTCGGCCCGTTTTGCTGGTCGACCTCGATTTGCAGAAACCGCAGGTCGCAAATTATCTGGGGCTAAACTGCAAGCACGGCGTATTGAGTGTCCTTGAAGGCCGGACAGACCTCCCGGGCGCAATTGTCGAAGCTTCCATTAAAAATCAGAAGCTTTCGGTTTTGCCGTGCGAAATCTTCCACGCTTAATTCTTCTGAATGGATGGCATCAAGACCAATGGAAGCCATCATGCAGCAAATCAAACGCGATTTTAATGACTGTATTGTCATCGTTGATTTGCCGCCGGTACTGACCGGCGACGACGTCATCACCATTCTTCCCCGACTCGATTGCGTGCTGTTTGTGGCGGCGATCGGCACCACAACCATTTCAGAAATCAAAGAATCCAATAAGCATCTCGAATTGGCATCGATTGTCCGGTTCGTTCTCAATAAGTCGTCGGAAATGCCGGCTACCTATTATTCGCGATACGCGGAACACTTATATCAGGGCGGCCGCGGCAAGAAGCGCCGCGCCTAGCAAAGCAAAAGCCCCGGGAAATTGCCCGGGGCTTGCTGCTCGCATTTCACTACGAGCTAGTGCAGACCAATATCGCCGAACCTGTAATTGAGTTTCAGGCGGGCGACTTGTGATTTGTCGTGGAACGATACCGTCGTATTCGGGAAAGTTGTCGTAGGCCCGAACACGCCGGCCGCCGGAGCGGACACGGTATCGGTTCCAAAATCCATATAGAGATATTCGGCACCGAGCGACCAATTCCGATTTAGCGCAACTTCGACGCCGCCGCCCAGTGTCCAGCCAGCTTTCGTCACAGAGTCCGAAAAAATACGGGTCTGGCCGCAGGCAACATTACAAAACTGCGTAACCGAGTGCTCGAAGTTGCCGTAAGCAAGACCGCCGGTCACGTAAAACAGCCAGTTGCTCATTGTGATCGGGGACACACCAAGGCGTCCGCGCACCGTCCCGACCCATTTTTGTTCGTCCGAAAGGAAAAGCGTGTCACCGCCACTGACGCCCGGCACAACCGGATTGAGCTGGATCGTGGCCGTATCCGTGCGATCTCGCCATGCGAAATCTGTTTCAAGACCAAAAACCCAGATGCCAGCCTGGTAATTAAATCCGAGCTGGCCGCCGCCGATAAAGCTGGCGGGATCAACGCTGGTTGAAACGGCCCCGCCCGCTGTAAATGGGGGGACACCGAACACAAGGCCAGGATCCTGCGCATAATCCATGGTCGTGTGGCCCCAGGAATAGCCGGCATTCGCGCCGACGTACCATCCGGTCCAATTCATCAGCGCTGGCGCTGGCGCAAAGGCCGGCGCTTTGACTGGCAAGTCGGCAGCGGACGCCGGATTTCCTAATCCAGCCGCCATCGCCGCCACTGCAACCAACGTTGCGACAGTTTTACGCATAGGCCCCACTCCGTGCGTTCGAATCCACCGTTAACGTCCAAACGGTTAACGTTGAGGTTATATTCGGGTGAACGCTGGGAACTGTTGATTTTGTTATATTTGAGCAACACGTTGCGTCGCCCACCCTTGTCCGAGTCTCCGAATGTAGTCAACAACCCCTTAAGCCAAACCGTTCTATGTCCCTGATTTCTCTGGGATAATAGCACCGACCTCTAAATTTTCGATTATCAGGCGAAAAATGGGGTCACCATTTCGCCTCGCGATTCAAATCATACGAGATGGAAATTACTGGATGTCAGCTGCGTCAGCGCAGTGTTGTGCAGCGTCACTGAGTTGGTTGCGTCGACTGCAATCGTGACGTCGGAACCAACCTGGGCGGCATGCGCAAGCACGTCGGCGTAACTTGCAAACGCGTTATGGCTGAACTGCACGACATCGCTGCCCGCTTGAAAGTCTGCAACAGTGGCTTTGCCGACGTTACCTGAGAATACGAACGTATCAGCGCCGCCATTGCCCATGAGAACTTCGTTCGCGGCATTGTTCGCGATTGTATCGTTCCCGGACGTACCAATGAGAGCTTGCGTCGAGCCAACGTGGCCTGCCGCGTCCGTAGCGGTCATGACAAAGTTATGAACTGTGGAATTCGTGATGCCTCCCATCAGGGCAGACCAGGCTCCCGCGGAATTGGCGACCGCGTGACCGATTGCCGCTCCAGAATTCCCGTCATAGACCGATATTGAACTGTTCGCTTCAGAGGTCCCGTAAAGGACCCCGAGTCCCCGTGCGTAAGCAGAGTAGCCAGTGGAAGAGACTGCGATCGATGCATCGATGTTGACATCTACATGCGCCGACGAAGAACCGACATTGCCTGCCACATCCGTATCGACCGTCGTCAAGCTGTGCGCGCCATTGTTTAGCGCTCCGGTGACGTAGCTCCACGCTCCCGTACCGTCGGCGGTGGTGCTGCCGAGCAGCGTAGCGCCGTCAAACACCTTGACGGTGCTGTTGGCTTCGGCCGCTCCGGTAAGAGCGACGTGATTCATATTGACGACGGCATCATTCGTGATCGAGGGGGCTGTTGGCGCCGCCGTATCGATCGTGAGGCTCAGAGCCGTCGAGGCGCTGCCGGTATTGCCGGCCGCATCGGTCGCGGTCGTCGACAGACTGTGGTTACCGTCCGCAAGAACGGAGGTCGTGTCGAAGGTCCAGGCTCCGCTACCGTTCGTTACCGTACTGCCAAGCAGGGTTGCACCATCGTAGACGTGGATGATGCTGTTGGCTTCCGCGGTGCCGGTCAGTGTCGGCGTATTGTCGTTCGTAACATGGTCGCCAACTGCACCGCTGTCGGTCGAGAAAGAAACAATCGTCGGAGCAACCGGCGCGGTTGCATCAATCGTGACGACCAGCGCGCCCGACTCCGAGCTCATGGCGAGCGAGGTTCCGCCGTTAACGAGACCGGCAGTTGCCGCAAAGCTATGGACGCCATCGGCGAGTGCACCCGTAAGGAAGCTCCAGGCTCCACTGCTGTCCGCTGTAGTGCTGCCCAAAAGAGTCGCACCGTCAAAGATCTTGACTGTCGCGTTGGCATCGGCCGTACCGGTAAGCGTCAACGTTTTATCGTTGGTAATATCGTCGCCGACAGTGCCGCTGTCGGTCGAGAAGGACATAATTGTCGGCGGCGATGCGACCGGGACGTTTACGGTGACAGCAGCAATGGCTGATGGGGCACCGGTATTACCGGCGACATCGGTGGCCGTCGCGGCCAGGTTATGCGTGGCATTTGACAGGGCTCCAGTCGTGAAGCTCCAGGCGCCGCTGCTATTTGCAGCAGTGCTGCCAAGCAGCGTGGCGCCATCATAAACCTTGACGGTGCTGCCGGCTTCCGCCGTGCCAGTCAAAGCGACCTCATTCATATTGACGATGAGATCGCTGGTGATTGCCGGTGCCGTCGGCGCGACCGTATCAATGGTCACACCCAGCGCACCCGAAGCCGCGCCGGTGTTGCCGGCGGCATCGGTGGCGGTGGCTGTGAGGCTGTGCGCGCCATTGGCAAGCGCAACAGTCGTATAGGTCCAGGCGCCCGTCCCGCTGGCGATCGCGCTGCCGAGCAGTGTTGCGCCGTCGAACACCTTGACGGTGGCGTTGGCTTCCGCCGTGCCGGTGAGCGTCAGTGTGTTGTCGTTGGTGATGCCGTCGCCCACGGTGCCGCTGTCGGTCGAGAACGAGGTGATGCTCGGGGCGACCGGCGCGGTGGTGTCGATGGTGACGCCCAGCGCGGCCGAGGCCACGCCGGTGTTGCCGGCCGCATCGGTGGCGGTGGCCGTGAGGCTGTGGGCGCCATTGGCAAGCGCAACAGTCGTATAAGTCCAGGCGCCCGTCCCGCTGGCGATCGCGCTGCCGAGCAGCGTTGCGCCGTCGAACACCTTGACGGTGGCTGTTGGCTTCCGCAGTTCCGGTCAGCGTCAGCGTATTGTCGTTGGTGATGCCATCGCCGACGGTACCGCTGTCGGTCGAGAACGAGGCGATGCTCGGGGCGACCGGCGCGGTCGTATCAATGGTGACGGCCAGCGCGGCCGAGGCCACGCCTGTGTTGCCGGCCACATCGGTGGCGCTGGCGGTAAGGCTGTGCGCGCCGTTGTTCAGGGCAGCCGTTGTATAGGTCCACGCACCGCTGGCGTTTGCCGTCGCGCTGCCGAGCAGCGTGGCGCCGTCGAACACCTTGACGGTGGCGTTGGCTTCCGCCGTGCCGGTCAGTGTCAGCGTGTTGTCGTTGGTGATGCCATCGCCCACCACGCCGCTGTCGGTCGAGAACGAGGCGATGCTCGGGGCAACCGGCGCAGTCGTATCAACGGTTACGTTCAACGCCGCCGAAACCGCGCTGGTTGTGCCGGCTATTGTATTGGTCACAGTGAAGCTGTGGTTTCCATCGGCCAAAGCTGAAGTGGCGAAGCTCCACGTCCCGCTCGCAGCGGCGATTGCTGTACCGATCAGCGCAGCACCATCGTAGATGCTGACAGTTCCGCCTGCGGCGGCTTTACCCGCCAGTGTCATCACACCAGCATTGGTAATGTGATCACCCGCCACACCGGTATCGGGTGTATACGAGTCGATTGTCGGAACACCGGGTGTTAGGTGCGGCTGTTGGCTCACATTGCCTGCGGCATCGGTAGCAGTTAAGGAATAGGTCGAGGTATTTACACCGAGTTTGTAATAGCTCCAGAAGCCACTTGCTGTGGCTGTCGTGGTCCCTAAAAGCGTATTGCTACTGGCGTCGTAAATCGAAACCGTGCTGTTGGCGTCAGCCGAGCCAACCAAGTACACAAATCCCCTCATATTGTACTGGCCGGTAAGGACAGGCGTCAGCGGTGCTGCCGTATCGATCGTCAGATTGAGCGCAGCGCCTGTCGCGCTGGTGTTACCAGCAACATCGGTCGCCAATGCTGCCAAGCTGTGGGCACCGTCCGCGAGCGCTGCGGTGGTATAGGTCCAGGCGCCCGCACCGTTCGCGATTGCGCTGCCAAGCAGCGTGGCGCCGTCGAACACCTTCACCGTGCTGTTGGCTTCCGCCGTGCCGGTCAGCGTCGGGGTATTGTCGTTGGTGATGTGATCACCGACCGCACCGCTATCGGTCGAGAATGAGGTAATGGTCGGAACTACGGGCGCAGCGGTGTCGATCGTAACAACCAGTGCGCCAGATGTTGCACTGGTCGCCAACAACGAGTTGCCACCAGTCGTCATTCCTGCGGTCGCCGAGAAACTATGGGCGCCATCGGCGAGCGTCGCAGTAAGGAAGCTCCATGCCCCACTGCCGTCCGCGGTCGTGGTCCCCAGCAGTGTCGTGCCATCATAGACCTTGACGGTGGTGCCGGCATCAGCTGTACCGGTCAACGTCAATGTCTTTGCATCTGTGATGTTGTCGCCGACGGTGCCGGTGTCAACCGAGAACGAGGTAATCGTTGGCGTGGTTGGCGTTGGAATATTGATCGTCACAGGCGTGGCCGCCGAGGCTGCGCCGGTGTTGCCGGCTGCGTCTGTCGCGGTCGCTGTCAAATTATGTGTGCCGTTGGTCAAACCAGCCGTGGTGTACGCCCAATTGCCGTTGTTATCGGCCGTGGTGCTGCCGAGCAGCGTGGCGCCGTCGTAAATTTTAACCGCGCCATTGGCTTCCGCAGTCCCCGTTAGGGCGACGTCGTTGAAATTGACGATTGCATTGCCGGTGATGCTCGGGGCAACCGGCGCGGTGGTGTCGATGGTGACGCCGAGCGCGGCCGAGGCCACGCCGGTGTTGCCGGCGGCATCGGTGGCAGTGGCTGTGAGGCTGTGCGCACCGTTGGCGAGCGTGACAGTCGTATAGCTCCAGGCGCCGGTGCCGTTTGCCGTGGCAGTGCCGAGCAGCGTTGCGCCGTCGAACACCTTGACGGTGGCATTGGCTTCCGCGGTGCCGGTGAGCGTCAGCGTGTTGTCGTTGGTGATGCCGTCGCCGACGGTGCCGCTGTCGGTCGAGAACGACGTGATGCTCGGGGCAACCGGCGCGGTGGTATCGATGGTGACGCCGAGCGCGGCTGAGGCCACGCCGGTGTTGCCGGCGGCATCCGTGGCAGTGGCTGTGAGACTGTGGGCGCCATTGGTGAGCGCGGCAGTGGTATAGGTCCAGGCGCCGGTGCCGTCCGCGCTGACGCTGCCGAGCAGCGTTGCGCCGTCGAACACCTTGACGGTGGCGTTGGCTTCCGCCGTGCCGGTGAGCGTCAGCGTGTTGTCGTTGGTGATGCCGTCGCCCACCACGCCGCTGTCGGTCGAGAACGAAGCGATGCTCGGGGCAACCGGCGCGGTGGTGTCGATGGTGACGCCGAGCGCGGCCGAGGCCACGCCGGTATTGCCGGCGGCATCGGTGGCAGTGGCTGTGAGGCTGTGCGCGCCATTGGCAAGCGCAACAGTCGTATAAGTCCAGGCGCCCGTCCCGCTGGCGATCGCGCCGCCCAAGAGCGTTGCGCCGTCGAACACCTTGACCGTGCTGTTGGCTTCCGCAGTACCCGTCAGTGTCAGCGTGTTGTCGTTGGTAATGCCGTCGCCGACGATGCCGCTGTCGGTCGAGAACGAAGTAATGCTCGGGGCAACCGGCGCAGTGGTATCGAT
Source organism: uncultured Alphaproteobacteria bacterium (assembly GCA_963810585.1). Classification (GTDB taxonomy): domain Bacteria; phylum Pseudomonadota; class Alphaproteobacteria; order Rhizobiales; family Xanthobacteraceae; genus Pseudolabrys. The sequence goes on along the minus strand of CAWENV010000003.1, from coordinate 479,502 downwards.
GGTGACGCCCAGCGCGGCCGAGGCCACGCCGGTATTGCCGGCGGCATCGGTGGCAGTGGCTGTGAGGCTGTGCGCACCGTTGGTGAGCGTGCCAGTCGTATAGGTCCAGGCGCCGGTGCCGTTTGCCGTGGCAGTGCCGAGCAGCGTTGCGCCGTCGAACACCTTGACGGTGGCATTGGCTTCCGCGGTGCCGGTGAGTGTCAGCGTATTGTCGTTGGTGATGCCGTCGCCGACCACGCCGCTGTCGGTCGAGAACGAGGCGATGCTCGGGGCAACCGGCGCGGTGGTATCGATGGTGACGCCCAGCGCACCCGAGGCCACGCCGGTATTGCCGGCCGCATCGGTGGCAGTGGCTGTGAGACTGTGTGCGCCATTGGTGAGCGCGGCAGTGGTATAGGTCCAGGCACCGGTGCCGTCCGCGCTGACGCTGCCGAGCAGCGTTACGCCATCGAACACCTTGACGGTGGCATTGGCTTCCGCGGTGCCGGTCAGTGTCAGTGTGTTGTCGCTGGTGATGTTGTCACCCACTACGCCGCTGTCGGTCGAGAACGAAGTAATGCTCGGGGCAACCGGGGCCGTCGTGTCGATGGTCACGCCGAGCGCGGCCGAGGCCACGCCGGTATTGCCGGCGGCATCGGTGGCGGTGGCGGTGAGGCTATGCGCGCCATTGGCAAGCGCAACAGTCGTATAAGTCCAGGCGCCCGTCCCGCTGGCGATCGCGCTGCCGAGCAGCGTTGCGCCGTCGAACACCTTGACGGTGGCGTTGGCTTCCGCCGTTCCCGTCAGTGTCAGCGTGTTGTCGTTGGTGAGGCCATCGCCTACCACGCCGCTGTCGGTCGAGAACGAGGTGATGCTCGGGGCAACCGGGGCCGTCGTATCGACGGTCACGCTCAGCGTGGCAGATGACGCACTGTTATTGCCGGCGGAATTGGTGGCAGTCGCCGTCAGACTATGTGCGCCGTTGTTCAGGACAGCGGTGGTATAGGTCCAGGCACCGGTGCCGTCCGCGCTGACGCTGCCGAGCAGCGTTGCGCCGTCGAACACCTTGACGGTGCTGTTGGCCACGGCCGTACCCGTGAGCGTGAGTGTGTTGTCGCTGGTGATGCCGTCGCCGACCACGCCGCTGTCGGTCGAGAACGACGTGATGGCCGGCGCTGCCGGCGCCGCATTATTGACAGTCACGTTCAACGCTGCCGACGCCGCGCTGGTCGTGCCGGCCGCATCGGTGGCAGTGGCTGTGAGGTTATGAGTGGTGTTGGACAAGGTTCCGGTGGTGAAGCTCCAGGCGCCCGTTCCGTTTGCCGTCGCACTGCCGAGCAGCGTTGCGCCGTCGAACACCTTGACGGTGGCGTTGGCTTCCGCCGTGCCGGTCAGTGTCAGGACATTCGCATTGGTGATGCCATCGCCAACCGTACCGGTGTCAGGCGAGAACGAGGTGATGCTCGGTGTCGTCGGAACATGTGTATCGATGGTCACGCCCAGCGCGGCCGAAGCCACGCCGGTGTTGCCGGCGGCATCGGTGGCGGTGGCGGTCAGGCTGTGCGCACCATCGGCAAGCACGGCAGTGGTATAAGTCCAGGCGCCCGTCCCGTTGGCAGTCGCACTGCCCAGGAGTGTTGCGCCGTCGAACACCTTGACGGTGCTGTTGGCTTCCGCGGTGCCGGTCAGTGTCAGCGTGTTGTCGTTGGTGATGCCGTCGCCGACCACGCCGCTGTCGGTCGAGAACGAGGCGATGCTCGGGGCGACCGGCGCGGTGGTGTCGATGGTGACACCCAGCGCAGCCGAGGCCACGCCGGTGTTGCCGGCCGCATCGGTGGCCGTGGCTGTGAGGCTGTGCGCGCCACTGGCGAGCGTGCCAGTGGTATAGGTCCAGGCGCCGGTGCCGTTGGCAGTGGCAGTGCCCAGGAGCGTTGCGCCGTCGAACACCTTGACGGTGGCATTGGCTTCCGCCGTACCGGTGAGCGTCAGGACATTCACATTGGTGATGCCGTCGCCGACGGTACCACTGTCGGTCGAGAACGACGTGATGCTCGGGGCGACCGGCGCGGTGGTATCGATGGTGACGGCCAGCGCGCCAGAGGCTGCGCCGGTATTACCGGCCGCATCGGTGGCAGTGGCTGTGAGGCTGTGCGCGCCATTGGCAAGCGCAACAGTCGTATAAGTCCAGGCGCCGGTGCCGTCCGCGCTGACGCTGCCGAGCAGCGTTGCGCCGTCGAACACCTTGATGGTGCTGTTGGCTTCCGCGGTTCCGGTCAGCGTCAACGTGTTGTCGTTGGTGAGGCCATCGCCCACCACGCCGCTGTCGGTCGAGAACGAAGTAATGCTCGGGGCAACCGGCGCGGTGGTGTCGATGGTGACGCCGAGCGCGGCCGAGGCTAGGCCGGTGTTGCCGGCGGCATCGGTGGCAGTGGCTGTGAGGCTGTGCGCACCGTTGGTGAGCGTGCCAGTCGTATAGCTCCAGGCGCCGGTGCCGTTTGCCGTGGCAGCTGCCGAGCAGCGTTGCGCCGTCGAACACCTTGACGGTGGCATTGGCTTCCGCAGTTCCGGTCAGCGTCAGCGTGTTGTCGTTGGTGATGCCGTCGCCGACGGTGCCGCTGTCGGTCGAGAACGACGTGATGCTCGGGGCAACCGGCGCGGTGGTATCGATGGTGACGCCGAGCGCGGCCGAGGCCACACCGGTGTTGCCGGCGGCATCGGTGGCAGTGGCTGTGAGACTGTGGGCGCCGTTGGTGAGCGCGGCAGTGGTATAGGTCCAGGCGCCGGTGCCGTCCGCGCTGACGCTGCCGAGCAGCGTTGCGCCGTCGAACACCTTGACGGTGGCGTTGGCTTCCGCCGTGCCGGTGAGCGTCAGCGTGTTGTCGTTGGTGATGCCGTCGCCGACGGTGCCGCTGTCGGTCGAGAACGAAGCGATGCTCGGGGCAACCGGCGCAGTGGTGTCGATGGTGACGCCGAGCGCGGCCGAGGCCACGCCGGTATTGCCGGCGGCATCGGTGGCAGTGGCTGTGAGGCTGTGCGCGCCATTGGCAAGCGCAACAGTCGTATAGGTCCAGGCGCCCGTCCCGCTGGCGATCGCGCCGCCCAAGAGCGTTGCGCCGTCGAACACCTTGACGGTGCTGTTGGCTTCCGCAGTACCGGTCAGTGTCAGCGTGTTGTCGTTGGTGATGCCGTCGCCCACCACGCCGCTGTCGGTCGAGAACGAAGTAATGCTCGGGGCAACCGGAGCAGTGGTGTCGATGGTGACGCCCAGCGCGGCCGAGGCCACGCCGGTGTTGCCGGCGGCATCGGTGGCAGTGGCTGTGAGGCTGTGCGCACCGTTGGTGAGCGTGCCAGTCGTATAGGTCCAGGCGCCGGTGCCGTTTGCCGTGGCAGTGCCGAGCAGTGTTGCGCCGTCGAACACCTTGACGGTGGCATTGGCTTCCGCCGTGCCGGTCAGCGTCAGCGTATTATCATTGGTGATGCCGTCGCCGACGATGCCGCTGTCGGTCGAGAACGAGGCGATGCTCGGGGCAACCGGCGCAGTGGTATCGATGGTGACGCCCAGCGCGGCCGAGGCCACGCCGGTATTGCCGGCGGCATCGGTGGCAGTGGCTGTCAGGCTGTGCGCGCCATTGGTGAGCGCGGCAGTGGTATAGGTCCAGGCGCCGGTGCCGTCCGCGCTGACGCTGCCGAGCAGCGTTACGCCGTCGAACACCTTGACGGTGGCATTGGCTTCCGCGGTACCGGTCAGTGTCAGTGTGTTGTCGCTGGTGATGCCGTCACCCACTACGCCGCTGTCGGTCGAGAACGAAGTGATGCTCGGGGCAACCGGGGCAGTGGTGTCGATGGTCACGCCGAGCGCGGCCGAGGCCACGCCGGTATTGCCGGCGGCATCGGTGGCGGTGGCGGTGAGGCTGTGCGCGCCATTGGCAAGCGCAACAGTCGTATAAGTCCAGGCGCCCGTCCCGCTGGCGATCGCGCTGCCGAGCAGCGTTGCGCCGTCGAACACCTTGACGGTGGCGTTGGCTTCCGCCGTTCCCGTCAGTGTCAGCGTGTTGTCGTTGGTGAGGCCATCGCCTACCACGCCGCTGTCGGTCGAGAACGAGGTGATGCTCGGGGCAACCGGGGCCGTCGTATCGACGGTCACGCTCAGCGTGGCAGATGACGCACTGTTATTGCCGGCGGAATTGGTGGCAGTCGCCGTCAGACTATGTGCGCCGTTGTTCAGGACAGCCGTTGTATAGGTCCAGGCACCGGTGCCGTCCGCGCTGACGCTGCCGAGCAGCGTTGCGCCGTCGAACACCTTGACGGTGCTGTTGGCCACGGCCGTACCGGTGAGCGTCAGGGTGTTGTCGCTGGTGATGCCGTCGCCGACCACGCCGCTGTCGGTCGAGAACGACGTGATGGCCGGCGCTGCCAGAGCCGCATTATTGACAGTCACGTTCAACGCTGCCGACGCCGCGCTGGTCGTGCCAGCCGTATCGGTGGCAGTGGCTGTGAGGTTATGAGTGGTGTTGGACAAGGTGCCGGTGGTGAAGCTCCAGGCGCCCGTTCCGTTTGCCGTCGCACTGCCGAGCAGCGTTGCGCCGTCGAACACCTTGACGGTGGCGTTGGCTTCCGCCGTGCCGGTCAGTGTCAGGACATTCGCATTGGTGATGCCATCGCCAACCGTACCGGTGTCAGGCGAGAACGAGGTGATGCTCGGTGTCGTCGGAACATGTGTATCGATGGTCACGGCCAGCGCGGCCGAAGCCACGCCGGTATTGCCGGCGGCATCGGTGGCGGTGGCGGTCAGGCTGTGCGCACCATCGGCAAGCACGGCAGTGGTATAAGTCCAGGCGCCCGTCCCGTTGGCAGTCGCACTGCCCAGGAGTGTTGCGCCGTCGAACACCTTGACGGTGCTGTTGGCTTCCGCGGTGCCGGTCAGTGTCAGCGTGTTGTCGTTGGTGATGCCGTCGCCGACCACGCCGCTGTCGGTCGAGAACGAGGCGATGCTCGGGGCAACCGGCGCGGTGGTGTCGATGGTGACGCCCAGCGCGGCCGAGGCCACGCCGGTGTTGCCGGCCGCATCGGTGGCCGTGGCTGTGAGGCTGTGCGCGCCATTGGCGAGCGTGCCAGTGGTATAGGTCCAGGCGCCGGTGCCGTTGGCAGTGGCAGTGCCCAGGAGTGTTGCGCCGTCGAACACCTTGACGGTGCTTTGGCTTCCGCCGTACCGGTCAGCGTCAGGACATTCACATTGGTGATGCCGTCGCCGACGGTGCCGCTGTCGGTCGAGAACGACGTGATGCTCGGGGCGACCGGCGCGGTGGTATCGATGGTGACGGCCAGCGCGCCAGAGGCTGCGCCGGTATTACCGGCCGCATCGGTGGCAGTGGCTGTGAGGCTGTGCGCGCCATTGGCAAGCGCAACAGTCGTATAGGTCCAGGCGCCGGTGCCGTTCGCGCTGACAGTGCCGAGCAGCGTTGCGCCGTCGAACACCTTGACGGTGGCTTTGGCTTCCGCGGTTCCGGTCAGTGTCAGCGTGTTGTCGTTGGTGAGGCCATCGCCCACCACGCCGCTGTCGGTCGAGAACGAGGCGATGCTCGGGGCAACCGGCGCGGTGGTGTCGATGGTGACGCCGAGCGCGGCCGAGGCCACGCCGGTGTTGCCGGCGGCATCGGTGGCAGTGGCTGTGAGGCTGTGGGCGCCATCGGCAAGCGCAACAGTCGTATAGCTCCAGGCGCCGGTGCCGTTTGCCGTGGCACTGCCGAGCAGCGTTGCGCCGTCGAACACCTTGACGGTGGCATTGGCTTCCGCAGTGCCGGTCAGTGTCAGCGTGTTGTCGCTGGTGATGCCGTCGCCGACGGTGCCGCTGTCGGTCGAGAACGAAGTGATGCTCGGGGCAACCGGCGCGGTGGTGTCGATGGTGACGCCGAGCGCGGCCGAGGCCACGCCGGTGTTGCCGGCGGCATCGGTGGCAGTGGCTGTGAGGCTGTGCGCGCCATTGGTGAGCGCGGCAGTGGTATAGGTCCAGGCGCCGGTGCCGTCCGCGCTGACGCTGCCGAGCAGTGTTGCGCCGTCGAACACCTTGACGGTGGCGTTGGCTTCCGCCGTGCCGGTCAGCGTCAGCGTGTTGTCGTTGGTGATGCCGTCGCCGACCATGCCGCTGTCGGTCGAGAACGAAGCGATGCTCGGGGCAACCGGCGCAGTGGTGTCGATGGTGACGCCGAGCGCGGCCGAGGCCACGCCGGTATTGCCGGCGGCATCGGTGGCAGTGGCTGTGAGGCTGTGCGCGCCATTGGCAAGCGCAACAGTCGTATAGGTCCAGGCGCCCGTCCCGCTGGCGATCGCGCTGCCGAGCAGCGTTGCGCCGTCGAACACCTTGACGGTGGCATTGGCTTCCGCCGTGCCGGTCAGCGTCAGCGTGTTGTCGTTGGTGATGCCGTCGCCCACCATGCCGCTGTCGGTCGAGAACGAAGTAATGCTCGGGGCAACCGGCGCAGTGGTGTCCAGCGTAAAGGTCAGCGAAGCGGTGCCCGTATTCCCGGATGAATTGGTTTCGCTCGCCGTCAGCGTATGTGCGCCGTTGGCAAGGCCCACCGGCGTAAACGTCCATACACCACTCGCATTTGCCGTAGCCGTGCCAAGTGTGGTCGCGCCTTCAGTGATTGTCACAACGGCATTTGCGATGCCGGTACCGGTGATTGTCGCATTCGACGTAATTTTGTCGCCTGATGAGATCCCAGTGTCAGCAGCGAGACCAGCCGTTACAGTCGGACCGCCTGTCGCAAGATTCCAGCCGATCATGTCCATGACCGTAAGCTCCGCGGCAGAAAATGGTAACACCACGCCGGTCGAACCATAGGCATTGGCAGCATCAGCTGTGTTGCCAGCCCAATCTCCTAAATCCCCTCCCGGGTTAGTATTCAGGTTGACGAGATTCGTTTGCCCATTATCGACGGACAAATAGCCGGGAGTTGAGCCGGAAAACGTACGAACACCAGACGCGCTGTAGTGGAACAGATCCATCGGGTATAGATGCCGCCCCCACCGTCCGACATTTGCGCGGCCGAGCACTTCGGAAATCTCGTGCATGACCGCGCCCGTAAAATCATACTGGCCGGCCGAGATGCCGTCGCTGCTGTCGTAATCGAATACGCCGCCGGCGCTTAACCCAATGATAGCCATCCTGAAAGGACCCGGAATCAAGACCGAGCGCTTTTGCCTCTGCGGTACTTACATAGAAACTCCCGCCATTTGTCGGATCGGTGGCCGGCAAGCTCGCAACAGACGACAAATCATTTGCAGATTTTGCGTCGGCGATGAGCGCATTTCTGACCTGAGCATAAGTGAAGGATTCCACATAATAGTAGCTTTGACCAAGCGCGCCGCCGCCCATTGTTATGGCCGGCGACTTCACCGTATCCGACATTGATATTGATCGTGACGGGATCACTAAAATGGCTCTGGAAAAATTGGACCGCAGCGGCGACGTCTGTCTTGAAAGCCGCAGGCGCATTAGCAACGCTCGCGTCGTAAAAGACATTGATTACGAGACCAGCGCTCGCCGAGCCGCCACCAACAAGTGACGTGTCGCCGCCCACACCTGTGCCGGCACCAGCTCCACCAGCTCCACTATTGCCACCAGCAATCAGGATAAAGCCGTCACCATCGCCATCCGGGTCACCGCTCATGCAGTCCGCCACATTGGCGCAGGTGGCACAGCAGCCGCCCGTAAAGATCGGCGCTGACGCGGCAGAGTCGTTGATCGGGTTGCTGTGGTCGGGTTCGCCGCTGCCAAGGGGGCCCGCGCACGAGGCCGCTATGTTGTTATTTGCGTTCGGGGCAAACGATTGCCGGGCTCGACGTATCGAGCGCATGGGCATCAGAAGATCCATGAAATGAATGCGCGCCAAAATCATGCGCGGCAATGCTAAAAACATCATCACCATCATTTGCCGTTTCGATACCGGCCCATGATGCGTGACTGCTCATGTCGTGACTGGCGGAATCGCCACTCAACAGAGTGAGCAAAGACGGAAATGCGTCACCGTCGTGTATCGAGCCGTACTTCGCTCCGTAGGTCGTCGTCGGTTATTGCCGCAATCGCCGGGTGACCAGCGTCGGTTGAAAGATCGACAGCGGCGTTTGTGGCCTCCAGATTGAAAGGAAGATCAACATGGCCGGCATCTGTAGTGGTTGGAACGAGCGGATTGGCATCAACGTCTGATTTGTGATCAAAAGAACCGTGCGCGTTACCGTTATCGACTGACCCGATGGCCGCCCCGATGGCAACAGCAACTGTGTTGTTGGCTCTTATGAGTTTTCGCATTGTCCCGAGCCACCTGTTCTGGATTGGCGCGTGCTGCGCTGTTGCCTTCCTCCCTTTCTAAGTTTGGCCCGGTAAAATCGAGTTAGTTTAAAGCGCCCAATTTAATCAAAACAATTGCGCATAGAATTTACTTTAATGAGAGGTTGGTTTTTGTGTTTGATGAAGTCTAATCAATGGCTGATTTTACGAATGATTAGGCGTGCAATCGTACCCCACGCCAAATCATTTCCTGGCGCATATTTTCACCAGCGCTGTAACGAATTCTCTGGTTGCACAGTTCGTAGCTTCGCAATCGTTGGCAATATGGACCGCACTTTAGCTTATTATCGCGAAATTTCGTTCCTAACATTTCGCTAATTCCAAATCTTGAGACCCTATTAAGCGTCAGTACATCGTTACCAACCTGAAGTAAGAGAAAAAATACACGTAAGCCCATACCTTGCCCCTGACGGGCGAACTAATCTCTTGGAAACGCATGGCAAACTTTCGCGTACCTTCATTCGGCGTGCCATCTCGGTTGGGGAACTATCTACCCAAGTCCGAACTCGCTACGGCGTTGGAATCTTGCCGCAACGCGTTCATATCGATCGCGCTGTTCAGCGGGATGAGCAACATCTTGATGCTCACCGGCGCGATTTTCATGTTGGAAATCTATGACCGCGTTCTACCAAGCCGCAGCGTTCCGACTTTAGTCGCGCTGATCATCGTCGCGACGGGCTTGTATGGAGCGCTGGGCGTCCTTGATTTAATCCGAAGCCGCATCCTTGTGCGAATTGGCTCCTATCTCGACGAAACCATCAGCGAGCGAGTTTACGACGGGCTTGTCCGATTACCTCTGAAGGCCGGACATCGAGGCGAAGGCTTACAGTCGCTTCGCGATCTCGATAGCTTGCGCTCTTTTCTTTCAGGATCGGGACTTATTGCGCTCTTCGACCTGCCCTGGCTTCCGCTCTACCTTATCATCTGTTTTGCGTTTCACTTTCTAATCGGACTAACTGCTCTGATCGGCGCAATTGTATTATGCACTTTGACTGCGCTAACCGAGGTCTACACTCGTGATCCTGGAAAGCATTTGGCCGGGCTAGCGAATTCGCGAAGCGGCCTTGCCGAGTCCAGCCGACGCAATGCCGAAGCGCTGGTAGCGATGGGTATGGCGCGGCGGTTGGGATCACGCTGGAAGGAGACCAACAAGAAGTATCTCGCCAGCCAGCGTGAAACGAGCGACATCGCCATAGGATTTTCATCGACCTCCAAAGTGCTTCGGATGTTGCTGCAATCGGCTGTCTTGGGAGTCGGCGCCTACCTCGTCATCAATCAAGAGGCTACCGCGGGCATCATCATCGCGAGTTCGATTTTGAGCGCACGCGCGCTTGCACCGGTCGATCTAGCAATCGCAAACTGGAAAGGCTTTGTTGCAGCGCGGCAGAGCTGGCACCGGCTCAACCAACTCCTTGCACTCTTTCCCGAATACGTAGACCCGATGCCGCTCGAGGCCCCTTCAAAGTTCCTTGCTATTCAGAACGCCACTCTCGTGCCTCCTGGCGATCAGAAAATTGTCGTCCAGGACACCAATTTCACGCTTAAGGCCGGCAGTGGATTGGGGATCATAGGGCCCAGTGGCTCCGGCAAGTCTTGTCTTGCGAGAATGCTCGTCGGCGTATGGCAACCGGCACGCGGCAAAATTCGTCTCGATGGCGCAACTTACGACCAGTGGGCACCAGAGGTACTGGGCCAACACATTGGATATCTGCCGCAGGATGTCGAGCTTATTGGCGGGACGATCGCCGAGAACATCTCCCGCTTCTCCGACAATGCCAGGCCAGAAGACATCGTTGCTGCCGCTCGTGCGGCCGGCGTCCACGACTTAATTGTTGGCTTGCCGCAGGGGTACGAAACCGCAATCGGCGAACAGGGCATGTTGCTTTCCGGCGGCCAGGCGCAGCGGATTGCGTTGGCGCGTGCCCTCTATGGCAATCCCTTTCTGGTCGTGCTTGACGAGCCGAACTCAAATCTTGATGCCGAAGGCGACGAAGCCTTGACCCGCGCGATACTTGGCGTCCGCGCGCGCAACGGAATTGTCATTGTAATCGCACACCGTCCGAGTGCTATCGCCGGCCTGGACCTCTTGCTGGTCATCAACAATGGCAGACAGGTCGAGTTTGGAACGAAAGAAGCGACCTTAGCGAAGTTGCAGCGACCTATTGCGTCGCCACCGCCACTCAAGGTCGTTCCTGAGCTTGAGAGTGCGACAGCATGAAAATGCTAGATCATCCAGACACGCGCGAAGCCATTCGGCGTTACACAATCGCTGGTGGCGCGGTTATCCTTTTCCTCACCTGCGGCGTAGGCGTCTGGGCCGGAACGATGAAAATCGCCGGGGCTCTGATTGCACCCGGAACGATAGTCGTCGATTCGAACGTAAAGAAAGTTCAGCATCCGACCGGCGGCGTTGTCGGCGAGGTTCGCGTACACGATGGCGATCGCGTCGGAGCCGGCGACCTTTTGGTGCGCCTCGATGACACGGTGGCGCGGGCCAACCTCGCGATTGTGACGAAAGGTCTGACCGAACTCGAGGCTCGAAAGGCTCGATTGGCGGCCGAACGAGATCGTGCGGATGCCATAACCTTTCCTGACGACCTGGTACAACGCAGTAATGACCCCGATGTCGCGCAAGTTCTTGCCGCCGAACGCAGGCTTTTTGACCTGCGTCGAGCTGCCCGCGCCGGCCAAAGGGCACAATTACGCGAGCGCATAGAACAACTTGGAAAAGAAACCAGCGGGTTTAGCTCGCAACAAATCTCGAAGGAAAAAGAAGTCACACTAATTGAACGCGAACTCGGCGGCGTCCGTGACCTCTTCCAGAAGAATCTCGTGCCTATAACCCGCGTGACGGCGCTCGAGCGTGACGCTACGCGTCTCGACGGTGAACGCGGACAGCTTGTTGCGTCGATTGCACAGGCAAAAGGAAAAGTTGCCGAACTTAACCTGCAAATTATCCAGGTCGATGAGGACGCATCTAGCGAAGTCGCCAAGGAGATGCGGGAAGTCGAAGGAAAAATCGGTGAATATGTCGAGCGTAAGGTCGCCGCGGCGGACCAACTCAAGCGCACCGACATTCGGGCGCCCCAGGCCGGCACCGTCTTCCAGTCGACAGTTCACACCGTCGGCGGCGTAATTCCGGCCGGCGAACCAATTATGCTGGTCGTTCCCGATACGGAAAAACTAGCGGTGGAAGCCAAAGTCAGTCCGCAAGATATCGATAAAGTCCAAGTCGGACAGATGGCGGTATTGCGCTTTCCTGCTTTCGATACGCGGACAACGCCCGAAATTTCCGGCAAAGTTACACGCGTTTCGGCGGATACGACGACGGATCAACGCACCGGTATGAGTTATTACACTATCCGAGTTGCGTTGGAGCGCGATCAAGCCGCCCGCCTTGGCAATGTTAAGCTCGTCCCGGGGATGCCGGTCGATGCCTTTGTGCAGACCGGTGAACGCACTGTCATGACTTACCTGATGAAGCCACTCTCCGATCAGATTACGCGGGCGTTCCGAGAGAAGTAATTTCAACGTGTCCGGAGTTTTGTCGAGCTTTTCGATCGAGGAAGCTCTGGCAACACCGGCTGTTTTAAAATTAATAGTTTATCTCGACTTTCGTTGACCGATTTTGTCGTCGATTACATACATGCGGCACTGGTGAATTAATCTTTGCGCGTGTCGATCGATGACGGATAACGGTAAAGTTCGGAAATTCATTACTCAATGGCCGATTAGCATTGTGGCGCTCGGTATCGCTCTCACATTGATCTGGATTGCCGTAGTCGCCTGGATTCCATTGCGACTACTTGTTCTGACGTAGCAAGCGAGTTTTCTAACGCACGTAACGAGCATTTTGGTTGCAGTGTCGAACTTTCGAAATGAAGACTTCAACAATGGAGAATGGCCCCGGTTTTGTGGCTTAACCGAGACCATCCCTCCAATCATTGGATCTCTGTCGACAGTAAAAATCTTATGCGTGATCGCATAATCTCTGTCGAGTTACTTCGATAAACTTCATCGTATTTACCTTAGTCGGAAACCCTAACAACCAAATTCAAGAGTGAAAAACTCCTTGCCTCGGGAACCCCAAACTTTTTCGCTTCGAGTTTTCTAAGGTTGCCGCGCGTCGGTTTAAATTTTCGCCGAAGGGCCTATCCTTTTGAATTCCCGCTGCATCAATTAAGTGATCCGTGGGCATCCGCCGCAAAACAGTAAAGTGACTGTGGGGAACCGATGACGGTCCTATGGAGGCCGCCTGCCACCGTCGAGGGGCGCCGACAGTCATCCCAGCCGAAAAAAGCTTCTCATGACGATGTTGCGGAGCGCGGCCCGCAAGTGACAGTGCTCAACATTCAGAGGATAAAAGTGCCGCAAACCGGAGTTCCGCAAACAATCATAAAGTAGAATCTATGGACATCTAGCTATAATACTGAGAAAACATACAATAATACTGCCCAACGCTTTAGGCATACGAAAACACCTCAAATATAGCTCAAAATTACTTTTTTTGCCGAAACCTCAAATCGGAACGTCTTTTGCCATAATCTGACACCGCCGTTAGCCGTATGCTTAAATTTACCCGAAAGTTTCGATACACTTTTGCCGAAAAGTCTACTAATTAGAGCCTGTGGCGGCCCAAACAAAGGCAATCAGTTACGACGGCCCATAAAGTGCAGTGCGCTTTAAGGAGTTCGTTCGTGCTGTTGCGTCGCGTCATGAACTACAACAAGTCCAATCTTCACGCGAAGAGCGTCGCGCTCAATTCCTTCAGGTTTTTGCCTAGGCGCGGGGCAGCACGGAGTATTTCGTACCGTGTCATTGGGCCGATCAGCATGACCTGCGACGCGGTGCTCATCATATTGATGGGCGTCCTTAGCAGCGTCGTCTACCAGTACGCCTATTACTACGACAATGTTCTAGGAAGACCCGACGACATCTTGCAATCCGCAGGGCTTGCTGCCGTTGTTGCGGCGCTTTTCATCCCGCTCGGAAAAAGCCGCGGCCTTTACAATCCAGCGGAGTTGCTAAATCTCAAATCACAAATAAGCAAAGTCTCGTTTAAATGGACTGCCATTTTGCTTTTCCTCGCCGCGGCGGCCTTTGCGATGAAAGCCGGTGGAAATTTTTCGCGCGGTTCAACCCTGTTGTTTGCCATTTTCGGGCTCGTCGCATTACTCAGCGAGCGAGTGATTTGGCGCGTGGTTCTCGCCGACGGTTTAGCAGTCCGTCGGTTTTCGGGGCGAAAAATTATTCTCATTGTCGAACAAAGCGCCGCCGGGAAGTCGGGAATTTTCGAGGTATTGGCGCGTCACGGACTCCAGCCTGCTCACCAATTTGTTTTGCCCGCCGACCAGAAAGATATTCAAGGGCAAAAACGCGTTATTTCGAAGGCGATATCCTCAGTCCGCGGCTCGGACATTGAAGAGATTATAGTCGGAGCCAATCTTGATCATTGGTCGCACCTTAAAGAGCTTCTCTCTGAGCTCCGGGTCCTTCCTGTACCCGTCAACCTCGTTCCAGTAGGGCCGACATCGGATCTATTTCAACTGCCGTCGCACACGATTGGCGACACCGTAACAGTCGAGCTGCAGCGCGGCCCGCGAACAATGTTGGAGCGCGCCGTAAAACGGACAATCGATATCGCCGTGGCCGGCACTGCATTACTACTGCTCGTTCCGCTGTTCCTGATGACGGCGATCGCCATCAGGCTCGATTCACCTGGACCGGTGGTATTCCGGCAACGGCGCTCCGGATTTAACGGCAGGCAATTTCAGATCATGAAGTTTCGCACCATGTCGGTGCTCGAAGACGGCGATTTTGTCGTGCAGGCCAAACCAAACGACAATCGCGTTACGCGCGTTGGAAACTGGTTGCGCCGCGCCAGCATTGATGAATTGCCACAATTGTTCAACGTCCTCCAGGGCACTATGTCGATCGTTGGACCTCGGCCACATGCGCTGGCGCATGACAGCGAATTCAGCGATTTGGTCGCCAACTACGCCTATCGGCACCACGTCAAGCCGGGAATCACCGGCTGGGCCCAGGTCAATGGGTTCCGCGGGAGAACCAGCACAGTCACCGACATCGAAAAGCGGCTCGAGCTGGATCTCTGGTATATCGATAACTGGAGTCTGGCGCTCGATTTCAAAATCGCCCTGATGACGGTTATCGAGGTCGCCCAGGGCGAAAACGCCTACTAGGCGCTTCTTTGCTCAACCGCTTTTCGTATTCCATAACCGGCTACGGCGGCTGTTTGCACACAAACCAGCGTGTGCGGCATCGCCGTCCTTGTTATTTCAATTGGCTTCAATAGTGATCTTGGTTATTATCGCCCCATTACGCTGGGGTCGGCCAAATACATGCGGTTTCTCGGGGGCAAAATGCGCGGGCTTATTGCAGTAATATGCATGGCGGTGGCTCTGTCGGGCTGCGCTTCTTACCCTGACCAGCAACGCAACGCGATGCTTGGTGCCGGTGTTGGAGCCGGTGTTGGTGCTTTGATCGGGGCGTCGACTGGCGGCCCTCCTGGAGCGTGGGCCGGCGCCGCAATTGGTGCCGCGACTGGCAGCGTTATCGGCTACCTTATTCGCCCGGAGGGTTGTTACTTCCGCAATACTCGCGGCGAGCTCTGGCAGGTCCCGTGCGAGGAGGCACGCATTCGCGGGGAAGCAGCATGTTTCTATGGCAGAGGGCTTGACGGTCTTGAGCAGGTCGAGTGCCCATACCTGAGACGTCGCCGCGCCGCCTAACGCTCCTGCACTTCGCGAGATATGTTTTCAGCGCTATTGTGACCCGCGAATCTTTGCGGGCGGTATCGAATATCCAGCCCGTTCGATGGTCCAACGGCCCAATAGACCGGCGAAATAGCCTAGCTGCACCGCAGCTAGATTTGCGAGAGTCCATACGATTGTAACGTGGACGCCCGCCGCCATTAAAATCAAGACTCCAATCACGACGAAAATCAGCAAAAGGACGAGCGTTCGGATTTTAAATACCGAACCCGTCACAACGCCGGCTAGCGAATGGAGGATGATCGCGTACAGCAAAATCCAGGCTCCTGCCTCGAATTTCGCAACACGCTACCGCCAATGTGTAAAAGGGCTCTAAAGCTAATGGCGAGCTTTCATAGTTTAATTTTCGTCTACACCCCGCACCCTTCATCAACTCGTTGCGCACATTGCAGAAATACGCGCGCCTTTTCGTAAGTCACGTCGAGATAAATCGGTGCCCGCCTTCTTCCAGGACGACGCAGGTCAAACGCCCCGAGTTGAAGGCACCCGTATCGATATTAATTCGGTTTGCGAGGACCTGAGGCTCTCGTGTCGGAGTATGGCCGTGAATGACAATCTTGCCAAAATCGATTTTGCTCTCGAGAAATTCATCGCGGATCCATAACAGATCGTCTTCAGTCTGAAGATCCAACGCAACGCCGGGACGAACGCCAGCATGGCATAAGAAATAGTTCCCAACCACGAGGGACGTTTTTAACGAACTAAAAAATTCGAGGTGCTGCTGAGAAAGCGTTTCCTGCAATTGCACAGCGGCTTTTTTAAAACCGCGTCTCGTCATCCGCGGCCCAACAGTTATTCCGAAAGATTTGAGCGTTTCCAAACCACCCAATCTCCACCAGTCCGCGCCAATCGTGGAATCACCCAGAAACTTTTCAAGTAAAGCCTCATGATTTCCTTTAAGCCCCACGAATTGGCCGGCGAACGGATTGCTCAACAGATAATCAATGACGCCACGCGAGTCGGGGCCGCGGTCAATATAATCGCCCAATGTCACTATTAGATTATCCTGACCGCTCGACCTAATGTCGGTATTCACCAACCCTGCCATCCGTTGCAGCAGGTCCAATCTGCCGTGGATGTCGCCAATGACGTACAATCCCTTGTTGGAAGAATTCATTATTCTCGCCGCCAAATGTCGCCCTAACGAATGAGGATGGAGTTTAAGGGACGATGATTGCCAGAGAAACCAGCCGAACTGGGAACAGTGCTGCGATTAACTATGAGCGTTCGTCGCACCAAAATCGATACGCAGCCTTAAAGCAAAAAGCCTGCGCGTATTAAGGCTATTTCCTTAGGTTAAGCTGCATATCTAGTTGAAGCAGTGCGAACACGTGGGGCGATCTTCTTTTGACATCCAGAGCAGGATGCCCGGTGAAACTCCGAAAAAAACCAAGAGCCGCCTCCTTTAAGGTTACTTGGTCAGGTTACTCACGGTTCCCACTAAATCCGCCAGCCCGACGCGCTACAAACACAGAAGGTGTCGTGAGCAGCACGTAGCTCCCGACTGCTCGCGGGGTCGTCGTTTCGCCACACCGGCGACTCCGCACTCCCCTCCAGTTCGCATTGTTCGAGGGCACAATGAAAACTCGCGTTTTGAGTACCGCCCACACGGCAAACTTTGGTTCATCGTTCCGAAAAAAAGGGCCACTCGTCGCATTGGGTTTAGGGGGGCTATTCACGATTTTATGGATCGTTCTTATAAGCTGGATTCCTATGCAGTTTATTATGTGGGCGATTTCGCACGCGGTAACAGACCTGCTTCAATCCAACATTTAATCGCACACCGTTTAGCCGTCAGCAATCGCAGCGCTTATAATTCGATCGTGCTCACTTCTGACGTTGCACTTCATACAAAAGCTCACAGCGCACTACCGCGCAGCCGCGTTCTTTAATTTCGACGCTGGCACTTGCCGGTCGTTGCAAGCGTGTCGCTCAGCTAGCCGAAGTCCCGCCCGCGCTTGTGCAGTTCACCGCATCGAGCCGAATATCGTGTTGCGCTAAATCACGCTCAAGCGGATACTATACGATCTTCGCAAAAAATGGGGGTTTGCACATGAAACCCGCTTGGCATCCAAGCTGCCTGATGTTCGCTGTTATTTTATGCGGGGCTAACGCCGCGACAGCGAAAGCAGCAGACAGTGCAGCATATTTTGGCGAATGGTATCTCGGCGGTCTTTTGCAGCCCGACTCCACATCGCCATCCTATCGGATCAGGCATCGTATCGATATCAACGATGACCGATCTCCGACACTCGAAATAATCTGCATTGGAAATCAGTACCGCTTAAGATTCTTTCCGAACACTTCAGGGATCAGCGGGGCGAATGGCGCGATCGCTTTAGCGATCGATCGTCACTACATGCTGATGCTTGAGGCCGAAATCCAAAATGTCGAACAGCTTAAATTTCTTGAGGCAGATTTGTCAGCGGCTGACCTTGATCGCGTTGCGAGCGCCCAGTCTACGCTTGTTCTAACGTCGCCTGGACTGCGCGATAGTTTCACGTTCAAAGCCGATCACACAGGGAAGGCTGTCCGCGTTCTTCGTGCATCATGCCAGGATTGAGAAAATAGCGGGATTGAATGGCTTAAAATGCGCGACCGATGAGTTCAACGAGTTCATATCCCAAGAGCGAGACCCAGGCCACGGTGAGCCCAAGTCCCATAGCAAGAGCTGTTGGTGGCCAGAATTGATGAAGTTGAACGAGCGGATTTGCGATAGTCGCCGAGACGGTCGGCGCGGTAGTTGCTTGAATTCGCATTGTTGTTTTTCAACTGCTTGCAGACGCCCGCATCACGGAAACCAGTAACCCCGCCTGATTTTGAGCAGGCGGAGTTACCGAAGACACCCGCTGGGTTGTGGCTTGCCCCAGCGATTCCAATGAAAGCACGGATTATGTTGCACTGCAATAGTTTCGTTTGCACCGCAACAAATTATCACAAGGTCTGCGAGCGGCCGGTTCCATAGTACCAGCGGCGGCGCGAGCGGCAACCCCTATCGGGCCTAGGTAGCGAAGCTACAGTTGGTCGCCTCGGTCTGATCCCACCGAGACTTGAAGTCGTGCATCGCCTGCTCGCGCGTCGTTGCGTAACCGCGATCATGTCTGCTCTGCGGACTGTGAGCGAGAATCGTCCAGAACCAACGACGATCTTCCGGGGCGGTATACGTCCATAAAATTTGTCCGATCACGTTGTCGCCGTCGCAAATGTCGTAATCGTTGTTTGACCAATTTCCAGGGCGGCTTGTAAGCGCGCGTTTAAGGGTCAACACGCGCTCTTGTCCCGCAGATACGTCTTGCGGGGTGTCGATGCCCTTTCTTCGCCGTCGTCCAAATATTCGGGTTCCGATCACCCTTGCCACGTTCTCGGTGCGCACGGTCAAAGCGTGCTTGGGCACGCCACTACGGCTGCCAAAATCCTGAGTAATAAAATCCCATGTGCCCCCGCTGCTTACGGACGCGTAAATCCCGTCCTCGTCTCCGAAGACATCAAAGCCAACGCTTAAACCGGGAAATTTCCCGGCAGAGGAATCATTGTCCAAAAATTTCTCTCAGCCGAATTTTTCTCCCTTAGACAGTGGAGACCGATGTGAGCAGGCAGGCGTACTGCACAGCGGTGAAAAGCAGCACCAGAAAACCCAATCCAATAACCTCAAAGCCAAACATGGTTTTCTCCCCAGATGCCTCGATTCTTGCGGCTGTCACGGTAAGCACCTCGCTTTGGCTCGCTGTGTCGGCCATCACAAAAAAGCGGATTGTGTAGGAGATTTCTGTGCATCCGATTGTCGCCAGATAGATGGCCGGAACTGACCCGCGCCAGACAGGCACGGTCGCCCAGCCGCCAACACCGGCCAACCTCAATTCTTCTGTTTTTTCAATATGGTGGGGGAGGCAGGACTCGAACCTGCGAAGGCATAGCCAGCGGATTTACAGTCCGCCCCCTTTGCCGCTCGGGACACTCCCCCGAAGCCGTCGCACCGTATTGATCTCGAAAGACAATCGGCTTCGCCCGCCGGCTGGTCGGGATTTGCCGGTTTTATGAGGAGCTACCCCCGCGAAGTCAATGGAGCCGCTCAGAAGCCCCCACTAGCGGTTTACAAACGCTGCAAACGCGTGGGAATAACCCCATGGCCCGAAAAACGTGGCAGCCCAACCCGCGAATGCGCCGGCACGACAGCAAACGCCCTGTGGCGCCCCGGACGCGCTTCAGGCCGCCAGGGCATGCCGCCGATGGACCTGCCCTGCTCTACGGCTGGCACACGGTCAAGGCAGCGCTTGAAAATCCCGCCCGCCGCATCCGCCGGCTATTGGCCACCGAAAACGCCGTGCGCCGCCTCAGCGAAGACGGGGTCGCGCTGCCCGTCGAACCCGAGCTGGTACGGCCAAGCGTCATCGATGCCCGTCTCGGACCGGATGCTGTCCATCAGGGTCTGCTGGCGGAAGCCGATCCCCTGCCCGCACCGTCGGTCAGCGAGCTCATCCCAGATGGCATTGTCATAGTGCTCGACCAGATCACCGACCCACACAACGTCGGTGCCATTCTGCGCTCGGCTGCGGCTTTCGCTGTCAGAGCGATAGTGACGACGGCCCGACACAGTCCGGAGGCGACTGGCGTGCTCGCAAAATCGGCATCTGGGGCACTCGAGCTGGTACCGTTTATCACCGTGCAAAATCTGGCACGCGGTATGGATGGCCTGCGCGAGCGCGGATTTCTTCTTGTTGGGCTCGATAGTTCGGGCGATTCAGATTTTGCCGAACTCGCTTTGCGTGCGCCGCTTGCACTTGTTCTCGGCGCGGAAGGCAAAGGCTTACGGCAGTTGACGAAGGCAACCTGCGATCACGTTGCCCGCATCGATTTGCCTGGCGACATCAAGAGCCTGAATGTATCAAACGCGGCGGCGCTAGCACTCTACGTTGCCAGCAGACGTTTGCGCGGCTAGCAACGCGAAACGCAGTGCTATCACCACCGGTTTAAAAATTTAAATTGCAGATTTCGCAAACGTCAAAACGGCTCATCTGGGCTGCGTTTGATATGGCGTCGGTGGAATACCATATCTCGGCACTGGCCCGCCCTGGAGTTCAGGGAGAAAAACCGAAGAGGCCGACCAAAAACGGAAGTACTCGTCTGCTCTCGGAACACGATGCGCGGAAATGTGTTCAAGACGCCCGACTTTTGGGCGCCGGCCGGTCTTCGGGAAATAGTGGCGATTGGCCCAAGGTGGGTACCAATAAGAGCGCACAATTACCCCCGGCTGATCGTCCCAAATCACCAGCGGTTCCATGCGCCCACCGTAGGCGGAATAACTTCCGTAACTATCTGCATTGCGGTCGCTCGAAGCATCCGCTGCATGAGCCGCAATTGCACCGCTGATAGCGAAGACCATCGCGAATGCGAACCGACCGGGCATTTGATGCAGCTCCAATTCGTAATGAATAAGTCTGCAGTTTATACGAAGGCTTTAGGTCACCGCGCCCAATCGCCAGGTAATATTAATCATGGCCGCGCCTGGGAACGCGGTCTCATCAACGGGGACCTCGATTTCCTCACAAAATCCGCAGCCAATAAAGTTAATCGCCATGCCTGGCCTCCGAAACAATCCCGCTCCGGTTAAGTCACCGACGCAAAAGCGCCCTAGCTTTCGTCAGCGTTACGATGAGCTGGAAGCCCGGCGCGCCGAGCTATCGGCGCGACTGCGCTCGCTTGGCGAAGCCGCTGAGCGACAACCGGGCCACAAGCGCGCGCTTAGGTTGCTCAACGACATCTATCGCAAGGAAAAGCTCGCACAGCGTATGGCCGTGCTGCAGGCGGCTGCTTGGTTGATCGACATATTGGAAAAGCTCGTTAGCACCGCGTAATCTAGGGGCTGTTTGAGCTTTCGCGGCCGTCGAATTCACGTTCAAAATCTGAGTATTACAAAAGTCTATTACGACTTTAGGCGTAAGACCTCAGATGCACAGACGCGCTATTGCGCGCGGCGTATTTCTCAATTGGGACAGTCTTTTGCGATCGTGCGGAGGGCTGCCCCCAACAAGAAATCAAACAAACGAGGAAACGGGGAAACGCCCATGACAGCAATGACTGCGAGCCAATATCGCGAAGGCGCGATGACGTCCGAGGAACGGATGGTCATCTTCGCTTCGTCGCTCGGCACGGTATTCGAGTGGTATGATTTTTACATCTACGGCACGCTGGCGCCCATTCTGGCGGCGCAATTCTTCTCCGGCGTCAATCCGACGGCGGCTTTCATCTTTACACTGCTTGCCTTCGCTGCAGGTTTCGCGGTGCGCCCATTCGGTGCACTGTTCTTCGGCCGGCTCGGCGACATCATCGGCCGAAAGTACACCTTCCTCATCACGATGACGCTGATGGGTGTTGGTACCTTCTTTATCGGTCTGCTGCCGTCCTATGCTTCGGCTGGCATTATCGCGCCGATCATCTTGATCTGTTTACGACTGGCGCAGGGCCTTGCGCTCGGCGGCGAATATGGCGGAGCGGCAATATACGTTGCCGAACATGCGCCGAAAAACAAACGCGGCTACTATACCTCATGGATCCAGACCACGGCGACGCTCGGCCTGTTCATGGCCCTGCTGCTCGTGCTCGGCATCCGATCCAGTCAGGGCGAACCGACATTCGCGGCCTGGGGCTGGCGCATCCCGTTCCTGCTCTCGGCGATCCTGCTCGCGGTTTCGATCTGGATCCGGCTCAAATTAAATAAGTCACCGGTGTTCCAGCGCATGAAGGATCTCGGCAAAGGCTCCAAGCGGCCGTTGTCGGAAGCCTTCGGCGAATGGTCAAACCTCAAGATCGCTATCCTGGCACTGTTTGGGGCAACCGCTGGTGAAGCCGTGGTGTGGTATGGCGGACAGTTCTACGCGCTGTTCTTCCTGTCGCTCACGGTGAAGGTGCCCCCGGTCACAGCGCAAATCCTGATCGCAACCGCGCTGCTGTTCGGGACGCCATTCTTCATCATCTTTGGTTGGCTGTCGGACAAAATCGGCCGCAAGCCAATTATCCTGGCAGGCTTCGCATTGGCGGTCGTAACGTATTTCCCGATCTTCCAGGGCCTGACGCACTTTACAAACCCGAAGCTGGAAGCAGCGCTCGCCGCGGCGCCGGTGACCGTTGTCGCCGACCCGAACGAGTGTTCGTTCCAGTTCAATCCGGTCGGTGTTGCCAAGTTCACCACTTCTTGCGACATCGCCAAATCGGCGCTGGTTGCTCGTTCGGTGAACTATCAGAACGAAGTGGCGCCTGCTGGAACCAAAGCAAGTGTGAAGGTCGGTGACCAGGTCATCCAGGCAGGGACGCCAGACTTCGCGAAGCAGCTCGGTGAAGCGATCACCAAGCACGGCTATCCGCCGTCGGCGAATACGGCCGAGATCAACTACCCCATGACGATCCTCTTGCTGACCATCCTGGTGATCTACGTCACCATGGTCTACGCGCCGATCGCCGCCTGGCTGGTAGAACTGTTCCCGACCCGCATCCGCTACAGCGGGTTGTCGCTGCCCTATCACATCGGCAACGGCTGGTTCGGCGGCTTCTTGCCGGCGACCGTCTTCGCCATCGTGGCCGCAACGGGAAATATCTACTCCGGCCTGTGGTACCCGATCATCGTTGCAGCGATGAGCTTCGTCGTGGGGCTCATCTTCCTGCCCGAAACAAAAGATCGGGACATCACCCAAATGTAACCGGACGGGAGGGTGGCCGCGCACAGCTACCCTCCTTTCCAAAATTTATAGCCCCGCACCAATGGTGCGGGGCTTTTTTATGGTGGGTCATCAACGATGGCTGCGTGAAACTAGGTAGGCCACTGCCGCGCGCACTCGGAGAATTCGATCCCGACTTCCTCCAACGTCCGCCACACAAGTCGGCATGAGCGCAATGAGCGGCCACCGTCAAAAGTTAAGTCCAGATTGTCTGGCAGATCGGTTGTCCCGGCGACCGCTACCCGAGCGCCCGCGCCGTTTAAATTGCGGACAGAGCAGTCGACAACTGACGACGTCCCTAACACCAATTTCGCACTTTTGAGTACGTGCGAGCGCCCGCGCTTGCGTCGTTCTTGCATAGGTAGCTCCAATTCGCCTTCCTTGAAATACACGGCAAAAATCGGAAAATTCTTACGCTGAACTGCGACAGGATGGCCGCGCTCTGAAGGAATCATTAATCATATATTTCCAATAATTATGGTACCCGGCCGGCAAGCCACCAGGAGGTCGTGCGATGCCGCGAGCACCAACAACACTTCAACGCAACAAGCGACCTGTGCCCAGCAAAACGGGCAAATCCAGCAGATCCCAAGCTGAGATTTCGCGCTGGCTCGCCCGGCGCTTAAGAGCGGCACGAAAAACGTCCATCGATACCGACGCCGCTCGGGGACACTAGTCCGCGGGACAAAACAAACAGCGGCGTACGCTTAAGGACAACCAAGTGGACAAGGCACTCGTCAAACCGTCCCGCGATTGGACGTCGAGCGGGTCATCGGAGAGGCGTGCGGATTGCGAGTTCTCGAGTGGCAATCGGGTGGCAATTTTCCAAGTGGTGTGCAAAAAGTCTCGCCAAGCCGGGTTAGCTCAGCGGTAGAGCAGCGGTTTTGTAAACCGTTGGTCGGGGGTTCAATTCCCTCACCCGGCACCAGATTTCCCCCGTCCGGACCCTTAAAAAAATACCCGAAAGGGGCGGAGGACGACCCATCCGGGACCTTGTTCGGCGGTTGCCGATTGTGCCAAACTGGCGCCGTTACCAGTAATACTTCGGAGATCTAGCATGCCTCAGGGCACCGTAAAGTGGTTCAATCCGACGAAGGGCTATGGCTTCATCCAGCCCCAAGAAGGCGGGAAGGATGTGTTCGTGCACATCTCGGCGGTCGAACGCGCCGGACTTAGCACACTGAACGAGGGTCAGACCGTTCAGTTCGAACTCGTCGAGAACCGCGGGAAGACGTCCGCGGAGAACCTCAAGGTCAAGTGACCTGAGACGTCCGAGCTGACTTCCGGCTTGTTTTCCAAACTTAACCGCCGAGCGCTTTGGCCCGGCGGTTCGTGAACATTCGCGCGTTATCGCGTGAGCCGTTCCAATTCCGGGAATGGCGAAAACGTCGCTTCCTTGCAAAGCTCACGCACATCTTTCGGCGTGTCGACGAAACGATCAAGCTTGCCGGCCACGTATATCGCGGCGCCGTCCTTCGAACCCAGATACTTCCCGTCGGTGTTACGCGCGTCGTACCGCACGCATGCGATATAACGCTCGCCCGGCCCAATGTATTTAAGCTGCGGCTGCGATACCGCCGCGCCGCGTATGTGCGTGGGATCGTTGAGATAAGTGTGCAGGAAGGTCAGCAAATCCCGCTGGTATCCCTGAGGATAGACGTTTTGCGCTTCCCAACTCGCCTTCAACTCCGACGCACTCGGCCCCACCTCGGTTGCGCAGCCACCAAGCGCAAATGCAGCCAATAACGCTGCCAAGAGCGCCGGCCAAAACATCCTTGTTCTCCGAATCCGCGCCACCACAACGATCATAGCGGTTGGTTCCAGATCGGCCAGAGACGCAGTGTGCCAGCGCTCGGGATAAAGGTAAGCTGACGGATGGACACCATTCGCCGAGGGGCCTTCCATGACACTCACGCGACGAACACTCGTAATTGGCGCGGTGGCCGCGCCGCTAGTGGTACAGGCACAAACGCCAGCCTGGCCACCCAGCAACATTAGAATAGTCGTCGCTTACCCGCCCGGCGGATCGACCGACGCTATCATGCGCCTTGTGCAAGCGCCGTTGCAGGACCGCCTCGGCACGACGGTCATCATTGAAAACCGGGCGGGAGCTTCGGGAAGTGTCGGGACAGCTTATGTCGCCAAATCTCCGCCGGACGGTAACACCTGGCTGGCCGTCTTCGACAACCATGCCGCCAATCCATTCGTCCTTCCAAGCTTGCCCTACGACAGCGAGAAAGACCTTGATCCGGTTTTGCTGATTGGCACGGCGCCATATCTCATTTCAACCGCGAGCACGAAACCATTCCAAACGCTGGCCGACCTCATCACCGCCGCCAAGCAAACGCCCGGCACCATCAGTTACGCCTCGGTCGGCAGCGGCAGTGTTGGCCATTTGGCGATGGCGCTTTTGGCGCAACGCGCTGCTGTGAAGCTGGTTCATGTCCCCTATCGCGGCGGCGGGCCGGCAATGACCGATGCTCTGGGCGGCCACGTCGATCTATTGGTCGGCAGCACGGCGCTGTCGATGCCGCAGGTCAACACCGGTGGTCTCCGTGCGCTCGCGCAAACCGGAAAGGCTCGTAATCCATTTCTCACCAAAGTGCCGACCGTAGACGAAAGCGGTTTTCCGGGTTTCGAGGCGTATGCGTGGTGGGGTATTTTTGCGCCGGCTGGAACGCCGAAATCGATTATCGAACGCTTCAGCAGCGCGATGGCCGGTTGCCTGCGTGACGAACGAATTGCCAAACAGTTGACCGAAACCCAGCAGGTGTCGCTGACGCTTGGCGGCCCCGATGTCGAACGCCAATTCGTTGCCGATCAGATGAAAGTTTGGGGCAAAGTGGTGAAAGACAACAATATCAAAGCCGACCAGAACTAAAATTCGGGGCGCGGTGTTTTAGGTGAGACCATGGCTTCATTGTCCCGCCGCTCATTTCTCACCAGCGCTGCGCTCGCCGCCGGCACAGCCCCATTTGTCCGCTCGGCGATCGCCACTACGCAGCAATCGCGCAAACAGGGCCCGGGCGTCTATCGCTACAAACTCGGAGAGTATCAGATCACTGCACTTTTCGACGGAATTTGGTACCTGCCGATCGACGAGAAATTCGTGCGCAATGCGAGCGCCGCCGATGTGAACCGGGCACTTGCTGCTGCGTTCCTGCCACCAAGCGTCCTGCCGATTTCGTTCACCGCGCTGATGGTGGACACCGGCTCAAAACTCGTGTTGATCGACACTGGCACCGCTGGCCAGATCACTGATACGGCCGGCAGCATGATCGAGAACCTCCAGGTAGCCGGTGTCGACCCGAGGGCAATCGACACTATCCTGATCTCGCATTTCCACTCCGACCATATCGACGGCATCAAAACCAAAGACGGCGCGAAGGTTTTTCCGAATGCCGAAATCCTGGTGCCGGAGCCGGAATGGGCTTTTTGGATGAACGATGCCAATATGGGGCCGGCAAAAGGTGCGGTGAAGCGCTACTTCCTCAATGCACGGCGCATTTTCACCGACATCGCCAAAGATATTCGGCAGTTCAAGCCAGGGATTGAAGTCGCACCTGGTATCGTTTCAGTGCCAGCCTATGGTCACACACCCGGTCACACCGCTTTCGCAATCCATTCCGGCAACCAATCGATGCTGGCGATGAGCGATACCGTACGCAATCCTTATCTCTTCGCCCGCAATCCTGATTGGCAACCGATCTTCGACATGGATGGGCCGCAAGCGGTCGCAGCGCGTCGCCAAATGCTCGACCGTGCTGTCGCCGACCGCATGTTGGTGGAGGCCTATCACTTCCCCTTCCCGGCCTGCGGCCACATAGTCAAAACGGCAACCGGCTATGAGCTCGTGCCGGTCGAATGGCAACCGCTGTAACGCCTAAATGAAAAGGCGGCCCGCGGGACGGTCCTCTGTCAGAACGTCGCTCCAGCTTGAACCATGAAGGTCCGCCCCGCTAGCGGAAAGGCGCTGAAGGCTCCGATCGTCGGCGGTAAGCCAGGCGGGAAACCAGGACCCCCGGCAATTCCGCCGCTCGCGATAGCGTAGTCGTAGTAATGTTTATCGAGCAGATTGAGAACTGACGCAGACCAGAAGAAGTGGCTGTATTGGCCTCCGAGTTTGACGTCAATTGTCGCTTCGCCAGGTATTAGCGGTTGCTGATTGATCTGGTCATTGTCCATGCGGCGTGGGCCAAAGAAGCGACCTGTCAGATCGAGCGAAAGCAGTTTTTGCACAATGTCCCACGATAGACCTGCATAGCCCGACCAGAGCGATACGAGCGGAATTTCGTTGCCCGCGTTCGGACCTTCGCGGAATGTGGCGTCGGTATAGGTCACGCCGCCGCGTACGCGTACCGCGTTGTTGATTTGATAGAACGCGCTGGTTTCCCAGCCCACACGTTGCGTCGGATCAAGATTGGTGTCGACACCCAGCGCAGGCAGGAAATGGATTTCATTACTAAGACGCATCAGGTAAACGCTCGACTCGAGATGAAACGGCCCCGCATTGACCCGGACTCCACCCTCAACATCATAGGATGTCTGTGTTTTAAGATCGAAGTTGGGAGTGGCGAATGTGAATGGGCTGCCTGCTCCAACTCGCTCGTCCGCATTGCCCAATCGAAATGCACGGGCGGCACGGGCGAATACTGCGAAGGTAGAATTGAAACGGTGCTCAATGCCAACGTGAGCGGCCCATTGCCATTCGCTTTGGTCGAATGGCGGAATTTCTGGATTGTTGGAATAAAATCCGGCGTTGGGATCATTGATCGCACTATAGCTATCGTGAGCTTTGACAATATTGCGCTGGAGACGACCGCCGATTGATACGTCGGTGTCCGGCCGCACAGCAGTCGTGTTCATCGCGTAATAGCCCACGGTCATTTGCTGAATGTCATAACTGTGAACGGGAACGAGGCCCGGCGCCGATGGTCGATCCGAGTTGTATTGCGTGTTGTAGAAATCGATGCCGGTAAACAGCCGGTTCGGAACTCCGAACAGTTGATGCGATACGTCGAGCCGTGGCGTCACGGACGACGTGGTCATGACGGTGTCGACGTAATTCATCGGCGTCGCTGACGCTACGCTGTAATTGAAACTGGAATCGAAATAGTTGAAGAACTGCGCCTGTTGAAACTTGCGCCGGACGCCGCCATCCACGATCAATTCGATGCCTGGACTGAGTGTCGCATTGAAACCCGTAGCGAAGTTGATTGCTTGTTTCCTGCCCCAGTCGAACGGTGTGTTCGATTGCCACGGCGTATCGAGCGTATACGGCACGCCGCTAGGCATATTATTGAGCCCTGCCGGAAGGCCTTGAAACTGGCGATCGCCGGCGACGGTGAAATAACCACCCAGATTAGGAGTTGAATAGTTCAACGTCGCGTTGACATTGCGCTGACGCAGTGCGCTGTTGATGCGATAGCCGCTGGAGTCGATCGCATTGCCAAACGCACCAACGGACCACGGTCCACTTTTTACAGCGGCTGATGCGCGGCCTTCCCAGTAGTTAAGTGAACCGGCCAACGCTTCGACACGATTGCTCGCGTCCGCCGACGACCCTTTCTTAAGAACGATATTGATTGAACCGCCAATCGCTCCGTCACCGTAAAGAACGGTGCTGCTCATACCACGGGTAATTTCTATTCGTTCAATGCTGTTGAGTGGAATCGATGAGAAATCGAACCCCTGAAGATCGAAGTCCTGATAGCGGCGGCCATTCACCAGAATAAGTACGTTCGATTGGGCAAACGCGCCGAAGCCACGCAGATCGACACTGTCGCGTGAGCCGTTCGTTCCGCTAATCAGATGCTGGATTTGTACACCGGTTTGCTGCGACAGAATGTCGGGCAAGTTTTGCGCGGGCGAACGCTCGATATCCCGCGAGGTGATGACACTGTTAGAGGTGCCGACCATCCCGCTGTTGAGCCGCGTCCAGCTGACGTCAATTTCCGGCAATACGACTTGCGCACTCAGCGGCGCAATCGATGTGGCCAGCGCCAGTGCGGCGCCGACAAGTTTGACGATATTCCCCATGACACAAACGTTCCTTCGTTTACGTTCGCACATGGCGAACGCACCGGGTGAAGACCAAGCCCGATGCGAAGGCACAGCGAGATACCCATGCATATCCGCGTGGGCCTCATCTGTGGAAAGTCGTGGGAGATTCTGCTCTCACGGCCTTCGCACCGGCATTGCCGTCACCGCTGCGAAAGACCGCTCCGTATGGACGCCCCGTCCACCGGTTGGGTGACTGCGCTGGCAGGTCTCCTGGCTCGCGGGTCATTACCCAGTTGCGTCCGGCCTTCCCGGTTTCCCAGTGGCCGTATGGACGCGGGCTCGCCGCTCACAGTTGCGGGGGCAGCCACGGATTACTTCGAATTCAAATGCCCGAATTCGTCGTGTCCGTGTTCCCTCTTTCGTCCCCGAGGTGACTCGGGGAACCAGCACGGTAAAATGTTCCCTTGAACGCCGAGACGAGTCAAGCGGTGGCCACCCAGCGCCGAAACAATTGGCGACTTCACAACCGCGTTATTGCTTATTTCGAGGGACTAACTGCCAATCACGGATTGTTTTTCTTGTATCCGCCGGTTTTGTCGTATCGTCTCACATCGATCCGGCTTTTGCAGGAGCGCTTCCACCATGACCCTGAGCCAAGGCCTTCGCCACGCCGGCGTATTAGCCGCAGCCGCATTGCTCATCACCGCCGTCACCATCAAGCCAATGACAGTTTACGCCATGGGCACTGAAAGTCCGCCGCCACCGGCTGACGACAGCAAAAAGAAAAAGAAGAAGAACGACAACAACGTCATCGAACAGCAAGAGCAGCAATTGTCACAGGAGAAATTCCTGCGCGACTATCGCGCTGCCCGCGCCATGATCCTTGATGGAAATTACCAGCGCGGTATCACCGCCATGCACGCGCTTGGCCACGATGAACATCCGGATGTTGCCAACTATATCGGCTACTCCTACCGAAAGCTCGGCGACTATAACGATTCCAAGATTTGGTACGAAAAGGCGCTCGCGGCCGACCCTAACCATGTGCGCACCTGGTCCTATTACGGAATGTGGCAGATGGAGCAGGGCAATCGGCTCAAGGCCCTCGACGATCTTCAGAAGGTGCAGCTGATTTGCGGGAACACCACCTGTGAGGAATATCGCCAGCTCAGGGAAGTGATCGACGGCACCGGAACGTACTAGCACCCGCGACACGTCAATTCGGTCTTTGTCATGCCCGGCTTCACGCCCGGGCATGATGCTATTGGGAGGTCTCTCGTAAAATCCAGGCGTGGTAGTCTGGATCGACATTTTCAACCGGCAAAACCATAATCGCCGGCGTCGTATATCCATGAAGCTCTTTAACTGCCCCACACACCGGTTCGGCCATGGTGGCACGGGTTTTGGCGATCATGACAACCTCCTCTGCCCGCTCGATTTTGCCCTCCCACCAATAGTGCGAGACCATTCCCGGCAGAATATTGACGCAAGCCGCAAGCCGCCGCTCAACGATGGCGCGGCCGGCCCGCTCCGCCTCGACAATCGAGGGCCAAGTCGTATAGACGAGCACCGCGCGTTCCATCGTCAGGTCCCCAAATGAGCCAGCCGCTGAAAAATTTCCGGCACATCGCCTTCGTCGCCAGCCAGACGCCGGAAGCGCGGGATGCCTATGCACGGCTCGAGAAGCGCTACGGCAATATTGATCCGGCCAAAGCCGACGTGATTGTTGCTCTCGGCGGCGACGGGCTGATGTTGCAGACCCTGCACAAGTTCATGAATTCCGGCAAGCCGATCTACGGCATGCACCGCGGCACGGTCGGATTTTTGATGAATGAATTCGCCGAGGAGCAGTTGGCCGAACGCCTGGCAGCCGCCCATATTACCGTCATCCACCCGTTGGTAATGCAGGCCCGCGACGCACAAGGGCGAGCCCACGAACATCGCGCTATCAACGAGGTATCGTTGTTCCGACAAAGTGCCCAGGCCGCGCATCTACGCATCATGATCGATGGCAGGGAGCGGCTTTCCGAACTTATCGCAGACGGGGTCCTGGTGGCGACGCCGGCCGGCTCCACCGCCTATAACCTCTCCGCGCAAGGCCCGATTATCCCGATCAACGCACCACTTCTTGCGCTCACAGCTATCAGCCCGTTCCGGCCTCGACGATGGCGCGGGGCGTTGTTGCCGAACAGGGCGAAGGTCACGATTGAGGTGATGGAGGCGGACAAGCGGCCAGTTGCCGCGGTCGCGGACCACGACGAAGTTCGGTCAGTGCGCAGCGTCGACATCAGCATGGATCACAATATTTCAATCAACATGCTGTTCGATCCGGGCCACAATCTCGACGAACGCATTTTGCGCGAGCAATTTGGTTTCTAGGAGCGCGCGTGCCCAAAAAATTCGAATTGTCTGTCAATGGCAATGCCGTCAGCGTGTCGGTCGAAAACGAAGAGACGCCGCTGCTCAATGTGTTACGCAATGAACTTGGTTTGGTGGGCACGCGCTTCGGCTGCGGGCTTGAACAATGCGGCTGCTGCATGGTGTTGGTCGATGGCGTGCCGGAGAAATGCTGCACAAAACCGGTTTGGAGCGTCGCGGGTAAGCAGATCGTCACCATCGAAGGTCTGGGCAATGCGGAACACCCACATCCGCTGCAACAGGCATTTCTGGACGAACAAGCCGGACAGTGCGGCTACTGCCTCGCCGGAATCCTGATTTCGGCCAAAGCGCTGCTTGATAAAAATCCGAAACCCTCACGTGTGGAAATTGCTCATGCGCTCGACGGCAATATCTGCCGGTGTGGCTCACATAACCGCATCCTGCGGGCGGTGGAAAAGGCGGCGGCCGTCCTGCGCGCGGGGGCAAGCCGATGAACGCTCTCCTGCCCGGACCGCTCAACGACAATCCCAATCTCGATCGCTGGGTCGCATTTCCGTCGCCCGGCAAAGTGACTGTACTTACAGGCCGCGTCGAACTCGGCCAGGGTGTACTCACCGCCATGATGCAGATCGCCGCCGACGAGCTCGACGTTGCGATGTCGCGCATCACTCTCCGCTCCGGTGACACCGAAAAAACGCCAAATGAAGGTTACACGGCGGGTAGTCATTCGATTCAGGTCGGCGGCGTTGCCATGCGGCAGGCCTGTGCCGACGTACGGGCGCTATTCCTTGAACAAGCCGGCAAAGTTCTCAATTGCAAAGTGAGCGAATTGTCCATTCACGATGGCAACATCCATCGCAACGATAAATCGACGGGACAAGATTACTGGACGCTTGCCGGCGCTGTTGACCTTACGGTCAAGACGACCGGCACTGGTATGCGCAAGCGCGCTCCCGATCTCAGGAATATCGGCACAAGCACCGCTCGTGTTGATCTGCCCGCAAAAATTTTTGGCGAGAGCGCCTTTATTCATGACATGAAAATTGACGGCATGGCTCATGCGCGCGTCGTTCGCCAGCCAAATCGAGGGGCTGTTATCGGCGCTGTCGACGAAAATGCCATCCGGCGTGCCGCCAAAGCGCCGATCGAATTCGTCCGTAACGGCAATTTTCTCGCGGTTATTGGTGAAGACGAGACTGCAGTCGAAGCGGCAGGTGCCGCCGCTGTAAACCACGTGACCTGGCAGAACGTCGAGGCGCCCACTCCAACCCAGCAGGAGGCAAGCTGGTTGTTGCAGCGGCCAGTAGTCGAGCGAGCATTCGGTTCGCCTGACACCGGCAATCCGCAAGGCAGGGAGCGATACGAAGCGACATACACACGCGGCTACCTTGCCCATGCCTCGATCTCGCCCTCCTGCGGCCTCGCGCTCTATCGGAACGCGACGCTCACCGTGTGGACGCATTGCCAAGGTGTCTATCCGTTACGGGCGGCACTGGCGAAGACGCTGAAGCTCGAGCTCTCCTCAATAATCGTTCATCACGTGCAGAGTTCGGGCTGTTACGGACACAACGGTGCGGACGATGCGGCCGCTGATGCGGCGATTATCGCGATGCAGAAGCCCGGTCAGCCGATCCGCGTGCGTTGGCGACGTGAGGAAGAGTTCATCTACGAGCCGAAGACGCCGGCCATGGTGGTCAAGGTGCGCGCGCTGCTTGATGACGCCGGAAAGCCCGTCGACTGGACACAGGAAATCTGGAGCCCGACGCACAATTTGCGTCCAGGCGCAGGCGGAAATCTGCTTGGCGCTGTTGCGTTACCCGATCCGCCACCTGAACCGCCGCCCAATGACGTACCGGAGTCGAATGGTGGTGGTGCCACGCGCAATGCTGAACCGCTCTACGATATTCCCGCTAAACGCATCCTGCACCACCTCGTGACCGAAGCACCGGTGCGCACTTCAGCTTTGCGCGGACTCGGCGCCATGCCGAATATTTTTGCGCTCGAATGCTGCATCGATGAATTGGCCGAACGCGCCGGTCAGGATCCGGTGGCGTACCGCCTTTCGATCACCTCCGAACCGCGCGCTCGCGCTGTCATTAAAAAGGTTGCAGCGATGGCGAATTGGAAGGCCGGTGCGCCCGGCGGCAGCGGGACCGGCCGCGGCATTGCCTTTGCCCGCTATAAAAACCGCGCCGCTTACTCCGCTGTCGTGGTCGAGTTATCGGTCGACGAAGAAA
This sequence comes from uncultured Alphaproteobacteria bacterium, assembly GCA_963810585.1. Lineage (GTDB taxonomy): Bacteria > Pseudomonadota > Alphaproteobacteria > Rhizobiales > Xanthobacteraceae > Pseudolabrys. Next base: position 446,057 of record CAWENV010000003.1, on the reverse strand, counting down.
TCCGCTTGCGTCATGTTTGGTGCGCGACCGACGCCGGTTTGGTGGTCAACCCCGACGGCGTCGTCAACCAACTCGAAGGCGGCATTATCCAGTCGGCGAGCTGGGTCCTTAAAGAGCAAGTCCGTTTCGATAATGGCGTCGCTTCTTTTGATTGGGAAACCTATCCGGTACTGAGGTTTAGCGAAGTGCCCGAAATTGATATTGAGCTTATCAACACCAAGGACGAGGCCCCGCTCGGTGTCGGAGAAGTCACCGCCGGGCCCACCGCAGCCGCGATCGGCAATGCCGTCTCCCATGCGCTCGGTGCCCGTATCCGCGATTTGCCGCTGACGCGCGAGCGGATCATGGCCGCTATCCTGAAGGACTAGCGCCCGCATTGCCGCCGGCATCCTAAACCATTCGTTAACGGCCCCCCTTTAGTTTTGATGAGGCGGTAGCGGGCTTCAATCGCGCCCGAGGCCCGGGGGGAATATGATCCGCATCGATTTCAATCGACTGCGTTTCCTCGTCATCGACGACAACGCGCACATGCGCCGTATATTGCGCACGCTGCTGCATGGCTTCGGCGCGCGCGAAGTTTATGAAGCGGAAGATGGCGCCGCCGGTCTTGAAGCGTTCACGCACTACATTCCCGACATCGTGATCACTGATTGGGCGATGCCTATCTTCGATGGTCTCGAGCTCATGCAGATGATCCGCCAACCGGGTGCCAACGCAAATCCATATGTGGCGATCATCATGCTCACCGGACACTCCGAGAAAAAGCGTGTGACCGCGGCGCGTGATGCCGGTGTCACCGAATTTCTTGCCAAGCCTATTTCGGCAAAGGGACTCTATCAGCGCATCATCAACGTGGTCGCCAATCCGCGTCCGTTCATCAAGACGAAGACCTATTTCGGTCCTGACCGCCGCCGCAATACCAATTCGAATTACATCGGTCCGGAACGTCGAAAAGGCGGCAAGGCGGATATCATCCGACAGACCCCCTTGCTGGAAAAAGCTCGCGCGCCGGTCTGATAAAGGCAGTACGAAATGTCACGCTCGAAAGACACTGCGGCAGTCGCTACCTACGGCGACCACGAAGTTATTACGCCGGAAAATAAATTACGCGGAGCGGTATCCAAAATAACACCCGATTCCGGCGGCGAAGATCCGGTGGCCAGAGCCGAAAGAGCATTGGCCGAACTTTCTCCCGAATTCGGTCACTGGATGGATTCCGAATGCGAGCGGCTGGACAAGGCTCGCCACGAACTCGTCAACGACGGCTTCACCGAAGCAAAAAAAGAGGCGCTATTTCACGCCGCCCATGACATCAAGGGACAAGCCGCAACGTTCGGTTACCCAGCCGTGTCGTCCGCAGCCAACAGCCTTTGTCGGCTGATCGAACATGCGCCCGACGTTGCACATATTCCACCCAAACTGATTGACCAGCATGTGGACGCTGTGCGCGCGATCTATCGCGAATATGCGCGCTCCGATGCCAAGGAACTCGCTGCAACACTGACTAAGCGATTGCGCGACGTCACCGATGAATTCCTGATCCACGAAAATCGCGACCGCCCTGACGTGCTCGAGCAGCTTAAGGGTCCGTCAATTGTGCCGGAATGACCGGAAAAAGCGCGGAAAACGTCGCTAAGCCGCCGCCAACTGCTGCCCGTCACCGCAATATTGAGTAGCCTGAATAATACAGGCATCAGCGACGAGGTCGTCGCAGAACAGACGGGCTTCCTCGCGAGCCGCCTCAACGGCAAACCGCCGAAGCAATGCCAACAATGATGCGGCATCTTCGCCGCGCTCGTTCATACAGGCGCCGAGGACCCGTTCAACCATCCGCCGCTTGAGCCGTGCCGCCCCACCCTGCTCACCGATCAGGAATCCCGCCCGCATCGCCGCAAGCGCTTCACGGAAGGCAGGGTAAGCGAGGTCCGGCAATCCAGCCTCGCGATAAAGTGCACGAAATCCTGATATATTTTTGTCGTGAATATAAGCGGTCACGCGGTCAATCGGCATACCGGACAACTCTGCGAGCGCCTCCTCGAACAGCACAACATTGCCGGACAAAAGTGCGCGCAAAATCATTCCCGCTGTGAGTTGGCTGCTCTGCCGCAAGTGCTGCACCAACGCTCCGACCTCGTCATAACTCGTGTCGGCAGCAAGCGCGACGGTCGCCTTTTCGCAAGCGTCCCTGGTGGTGAATTCGGCGTGTTCCGGCACTAACCATTGTCGCGCCGTGACAAATCCAGCGAGTGTCTGCGACAACTTCGAGAGCAACGCCTGACGCATAGCCATCGGCAAATCTTCCCGTGCCATCAGATTTTCACGGATCGGCGCAAGATGACCGAAGCGATCAATAATACGATCGATCGAGAACCGTGCGATTTCAACTCCTGGATTTTCCAGAAGCACGAGACAGGCCTCCGCCGCGCCAACTTCGGCGATAGCTGCGGCAAGCGCGCGCGGCAATGGCACGCGACCGGCAATCGCAACTTGCACGTCGGCATGGCCCGTGGCGATCAGGTCGACCAAATCGTCTTCAAGCAGCAGTGCTGAGCACGAGAGCACCGGTAATGCGACATCTGGCTGATCGTTCGCAAGCGCACGGACAACGACCTGCGGCGCATTCGGAGCCGAGGCAAATGCCTCGGCGAGCGCACGCCTTACGAGTGGAGAGGAATCGTCCAGCAGCATGATCATCGCGCCTTCTGCGGCGGCGAGATCGTCGGGTGATAATTCGGAATAGAGGTATGCGCGCGCTAGCGCAGATGTGGCTTCCGCCCGCTCGCCTGGCGGCGCCTGGCGTACCCACTGTAAAAACTGACGAACGATCATGATGCGACCGACGCTACGAAAACCGCCACCCCAACTGACGGCATGAGAAGCCTAATCGAGGAGGCTTAACAAAGCGTTCACCATAGAAATTGATCGGCTGTTAAGCATACGAGCTGCCGAAAGCCGCCAAAATCAGGCTTTGTTGCCGAGCTTGCGCTCGTTAGGTCTGGTATCGGTAAACAGGTCGAAGACCTGCACGGCCGGTGCTGACGCTGGAGTTCCTGAGGTAGGAGCTCCCCAAAGGTTGTTTACGGTCTGCGCCAAGGGCTGATTAACCCGATCTGTGAACATGGACTGAAACGAAGGTCGCGCGGCGGGCGGCGGAGGCAAGCGCTCGTTGGCGCTAGCGTAAGCCTGCGTCACTCCGGCCGTATCCGGCGATGGGGTCGTCCGCGCGGTCGGCGACGGGATGCGCCCCGGAGGCCTGGGAATTGTGGGTTCGGCCGGCAGCGTCGCCGATGCAACCCGCACAAGGCGCTCACTCGGGATTGCCTTCACCCGTGCAGCGGCCACCGTCATTGCAGGGGGCAACGGCGGCGCGTTTCCGGACGGCGCATTCCCGGTCGGTGCGGCATTTGCCGTCTCGACCAGCCCGCGTTGCGGTGCGAATGCAACCGCGCGCGCAACATCAAAAAGCCGGGTCAGCTTGCTGTACACTTCGCCGACGCTGCGCGCGTGGCCAGAGCTATCGTAAAAAATGCTGTGATTGGCCACCGCAGCGTTCGGAAACATCCCGGCAGCACTCACCTGCGGCTGCTTCGTTGCGGCATTGATGAGCTTACCGGCGCCATCCGCTCCCAGAAAATGCGCGATGTACAGCTCGCCATTGGTCGGCTGACGGCCAATGTTCGAACTTACCAAAGCTGAATTGTTGCGAGTGAGCGCTCCTGCCAGCATCGCGCTCGCCTGCGGGTCGTTGCGCAAGCGCAGGATGGCCGCGCGCATGGAAGAATCCGACACGTCATAATGTCCGTCCGACGACCGCGATATGGCATCGGCGTAGTGGCCGAGCCCCAATGCCGCGCCGTCCTGCTTCATGGTGCCGAGCCAGGTCTGGTCGATGAATTGATAAAGGCCCTTCGCCGACGAGGTCGATGCCTGCGCGGACGGGTTCATGTTCGATTCGATTTGCGCAGTGGTCAGCAGATATTCGAAACTGATCCCAGTCGACTGCGCCGCCTGGCGAATCGCGCCGGTAATCTGCGGAGCCCCGCCGTTATTAGCGGGATGAATAGCCATCGTATTGCGCCTTGCGAATTTCTGGGCTTACGGGTGAGAACGCGACGCAACGGCTCTCGCGGGCCTAGCGACCATGCGGAATTATGGTAAACGAACGGTTAACAGGGGGTGCAAAGCCCTATTTCGGAAGGATTTTTCGGAGAAACCCGATGGCGGAAACGATCCTGCGGCATAAGCGAGGCGGCCTATATTTCGAAAATTTCGAGGTCGGCAAGACCTACGAGCATCGATATACGCGTACCGTGACGCAGATGGACAACATGTTGTTCTCCAACATGACGCTCAACCCACAGCCACTGCATATCGATCGGCATTTCTGTGAGACCGAAACCGATTGGGGGCAGCCGCTGATGAATTCGCTGTTCACGCTTGGACTGATGATCGGCATTCAGGTCTCGGACATGACGGTTGGCACCACCATCGCCAACCTCGGAATGACGGATGTCAAATTTCCTAATCCGCTATTCGAAGGCGACACGGTGAATTGCACAACGCAGGTCGTGAGCAAACGCGAGTCAATGTCTCGGCCGGGCGCGGGCATCGTCGAGTTCCACCACAAAGCGTTCAAGCAGGACGGCACACTCGTGGCCGAATGCCACCGGCAAGCCTTCATGCTGATGCGGCCAAAATGATGCGCTCACTTCTTTTTGTTCCCGCCGATGGCGGATCCAAGCTCGACAAGGCGATGGCGAGCGGCGCGGATGCCGTCATTGTCGACCTGGAAGATTCAATTGTCCCCGAGCGCAAGGATGCAGCGCGCGCCGAGGCACTGAATTTCCTCAAGCGCGTGGGGTCGGCCATGCAACGCCCGCGCCTGCTGGTGCGCATCAACGGGCTCGATACCGGTATGACTGACGCAGACCTCGATGCGATTGTAGCGGGGAAGCCGGACGTCATTGTATTTCCGAAAGCGGAGGGCGCCGCGAGTGTCGTTCATCTCGACGCCAAGCTCACAGCACGGGAGGCTATCGCCGGCGTGCCGGAAGGGCAGATCAAAATTCTGGCGCAAGCGGTGGAATCGTCCGCCGGATTGTTCGCCGCCGGCACGTTCCGTGACGCAAGTCCGCGGCTGATCGGGATAACCTGGGGGCCTGAGGATCTGTCGGCGGAATTGGGCGCGGAAGCAAACCGCGACACCCACGGAGAACTGACTGAGCCTTACCGGCTCGCGCGCTCGGTCTGCCTTTACGCCGCCGCGGCCGCAAAACTGCCGGCGATCGAAACCGTCTATGTCGATTACCGCAACTCTGATGGGCTACGCCGCGATACCGAAGCCGCTCGCCGCGACGGATTCGCCGGGCGGTTAGCCATTCATCCGGCCCAGGTCTCGGTGATCAACGAGGTGTTCACACCCACGGCAGCACAGATCGAAAAGGCGAAAGCCGTAATAGCTGCGTTTGCCGCCCAACCCGGCGCAGGCGCGGTTGGCATTGACGGCAAGATGTATGACAGACCGCATCTGGCGCGGGCCCACGCCCTGCTGGCGCGTCACCGCGCGTAACCGGGCTATTCGGCGGCTTCCATCGGCGCGGCGGCCTGGGCGTGGCCTTCTTGCGCATCTTTGACACGCTTTGCCTGTGCCACATAGGCCTGCGCGGCACCAGTGCCGAACAGTTCGTGAGTTCTCGGCCTCATCGGAAGCGACAGCGGTCATTGCAATATCAGTATACGCGTAGCGCTGCGGGTCGGATTTGATGCGCAAATAGATGCGGCGCAGTTTGATATAAAGCGATGCCCATTGAACGAACTTGCTAGCGATCTCGCCAAAATATTTCGGATAAAACGTCCAAATTGGCTCGATCGGCAGGCCCGGCCGCCGGTCGCGCCGCGCACGCCGCCTCAGAAATCCGCCTTCGAGCGGATGAATGTGTTCAATATTGATGCTTCCCATGAACCAGGTGATGAGAAACAACGCATTGCTGGCATTTGCTTTCGTAACCGCGACCCGCCGCATAATCTTTTCGACGTGTTCGATCGTGTAGTAGCGCTGCCAGGCCATCTTGTAGGCCGTGTCCCACTCTTCGCGCGACATCCGTGAATGGGTCGTGCAGATGTGGTTGAGGTCGTACTTGTTCAGATCCGGATCGAGCGGCGCGCCGGCCTTGAATAGTTTGAGGTGATCCTCCGAGCCCGGTAACGGCGTGAGATAGAAAAATTCCAGAAGATCAACCGGCAATTCGCGCTTGATCACGTCGATGTCGTGCATGATCGACTCGACTGTGTCGTTCGGGAAACCAAGAATATACCCGGCATAGGTGATGACGCCGGCATTTTTCCACGCCAGCAACATCTGCCGATATTCCGTAATTTTATTTTGCCGTTTCTTGGCACCGAGCAGATTGTCCGGATTGATATTTTCCAGCCCGATGAAGACGCGTTTCACACCAGCGCGTGAACACTTCTCGATAAAATTCGGCAGTTTGTGGCAGAGCGTGTCCACCTGGATGATGAAGCTGATATTGAATTTCTCGCCCTCGCGAAGTTGAATGATCCGGTCGAGAATCGGCTCCCAGTCCTTGTTCCGGGCGAAATTATCGTCCGTAATGAAGAAGGCGCGCAGGCCCTGCGCATAGTTCACTCGAACAATGTGCTCAACATCGTCTGGCGAGCGGCGGCGCGATTTACGCCCCTGCACGTTGATGATCGTGCAGAACGAACACTGATAGGGACAGCCGCGGCCGGCATCGAAGCTAGTGGTGCCGCCGGCGGTCCGTTGCGCGCGTTCAACCGCCATCAGTGGGATTGGCGTGCCTTCAATACTCGGCAGGTCGCTCATGTAGTTGTAAAGCGGCTTGAGCGTGCCCGCAGCGGCGTCGCGTAACACGTCGTCGAGGCGGCCTTCTGCCTCGCCCGCGAACAATGATACGCCCATCGCCTTGGCGCGATCGAGATCGGCATCGACGCCGCCGAGCATGGAAAGCACACCGGACACATGGAACCCGCCAACACCAACCTGGATGCCGCGCGCCCGCAGCGGCTTTGCAAGATCAAGCGCGCGCGGGAACTGGTTCGATTGCACGCCGGTCAGCATGACCATGCCGGAGCCGGCGGCCTCGATCATCGCCGCCAGCCGTCCGGGATGAATGCGGGAGTTGGTCTCGTCGAAAGCGTGGATTTCGATTTCGACGTCGTCGCCAAGAATCCGTCGTTCGGAGCAATCCTTCGCAAGACCGTAAAGCGAGGCGAGCGAGTTCGACGGAATAGGCGAACGCATCCATTGGATGACGTAACCGGCGTCGTCGTAATGCGACGGCTTTACCAGCACGAGGCAAAACCGCCGCATGCCGTTCTTCGTTGCCCTCGTCGCTCTCATACGAAAACCTACCGATTGCAGCGACAATAAGTACAAACTCGCAAATCAGAATATACGCGGTTTTTATGCGAAAGAACCAAGATTTTTTGTTGCCGCGCTCAAAATCCCGGTTTCAACGCAGCGATTTATATACCGAACGGGGATCGAAACGCTTTTCCGCGTCCCGAAACTCAAGTTTTGCCGCCTTACCGTCCCCCAGTGGCACCGCTCGATAGAAACAGGAGCGCCGGCCGGTATGGCAAGCGCCTGGCCCTTGTTGGTCGACTTTCAGCCAGAGCGCGTCCTGGTCGCAATCCACCCGCAATTCCATCACGCGTTGGACATGGCCGGATGTTTCGCCCTTCTTCCAAAGCTTCTTGCGCGAACGGCTGTAGTACCAAGCCTCACCGCTGGCGATTGTTTTGCGGAGCGCCTCGTCATTCATGTGGGCAACCATCAGGACGTCACCCGATTTGGCGTCGGTCGCAACTGCCGTGACTAACCCATCGGCATCGAATTTCGGTGTCAACACCAAACCTTCTTCGATGTCGGCTTGAGAATTGCCCGCCATAGCCAAGACCGTTCTTTCCCAAGAATTGACTCGGGAATTTTCTAATATCAAACCGGTGAAACGCGAGAGACGCGCGGTCCAGACCGCGCATTGCGAATTCGATTACCGCTGCCCGCCGCGCAGCATCGTCATAAAGCGAACTTGCTCGCCGGCATCTTCTCGGAAGGCACCGGTGAAATGTGTCGTCACCGTTAGCGCACCGGGTTTTTCGACCCCGCGCAGCGACATGCACATATGCTCGGCCTCGATCATCACGGCGACGCCTCGCGGCTTCAAAATCTCGTCAATTGCAGTGGCCACTTGGGACGTCAGATGCTCTTGCGTCTGAAGACGGCGTGCGTAGACGTCGACCAGACGCGCGAGCTTGGAAAGCCCCACGACACGATCCACCGGCATATAGGCGACATGTGCCTTGCCGTAGAACGGCATCATGTGATGCTCACAATGCGAGTTGAAGCTGATGTCGCGCACCAGTACGAAATCGTCGTAACCGCCCGTCTCACTAAACGTGCGATCGAGAACCTCAACCGGGCACTCGCGGTAGCCCTGGTAGATTTCCTCATAGGCACCGATCACGCGCTTGGGCGTTTCCAGCAAACCTTCGCGATCGGGATTATCACCTGCGTACGCAATCAGTGTGCGCACGGCAGCTTCCGCCTGCTCGCGCGAAGGCCGCGGCTCGATCGGTTCGGGCGCCGCGCGCACATGGTCGGACAGACCCTGTTTCGGCCACGGCTTCACATTGGTATTCTTTACGTCCATGACGGGTCTCTCCGTTCGACCGGCTCTCGCCCGAAGGCAGCGCCGGGAGTGTCACCGGGGTGGCCGCGTCAGTTATTCCGGGCGGACCAACCGAGTCCAACCGCGATATCAGGACGCCGCATTCCCAATCTGCATGGCTCGCACCATGCCAGCGCCGAGAACCCCTTCTCGCGCCCTCGGGTCAACCCCTATATATTCCTTTGCGCGGCCGAGGCAATCCGCCCATCTCGCAGAATCGGTAAATCTTCAATGCTTAACGAGGTTTACAACGCCCGAATCCTGGAACTGGCGGGCAATATCCCCCGCTTGGGCCGGTTGCCTGCGCCTGACGCGACCGCCACCACCCATTCAAAGCTATGCGGGTCCACCGTCACCGTTGACCTCAAAATGAGTGGTGGCGAGGTCGCAGATTTTGCCCATGACGTGAAGGCCTGTGCGCTCGGACAAGCCTCGTCTTCGATCATGGCCCGTCACGTTGTCGGGGCGAAGCCCGCCGAATTGCGGGAATTACGCGAGACGGTACGCAAAATGCTGAAGGAAAACGGTCCGCCTCCCACGGGAAAATGGGCCGATATCGCTGTGCTTGAGCCAGTGCGCGACTACAAGGCGCGGCACGCCTCGACACTGCTCACTTTTGATGCGGTTGTTACAGCCCTCGATCAGATCGAGGCCCAGTCAGCCGGCAAACGTTCGCAAGCGGCAGAATAGCTATTTCGCCGCCGCGAGACCCCCGGTTTTCGACCTGGCCAAATCTGCACGCTCGCCAATTGGCTTGCTGCAGCCCGCGGCCAGCCGCGGCAAATTCTGCATAGCGCCGGTATTGCCGACGCGGATTCCGGTAACCAAGTGCGCGCTTTCCGTCTTCACCAAAATCGAATGGTTGCCGACAGCCGCGAAAGCACCAATCAGGTCTGTCGACACCCGTCCAGCGGCGTAAGTCACAAGTTCGTCCGGAGAGCTGCGTCGCTCAGACGAAACGACTTTGAGCGCAACGGAATTGATCCCCACCCGCAAGCTGATAGCACCGAGCGCGTCGGGCAGCGGCGTTTGGTCGGCACCGTGACGACGCTCGACGTAACTCACCTCGTATCCGTCGCCTCCGGCAATGCAGGCAACAACCAGATCGAAGCTTCCAACGTCCTCACCTTCAATGGTAAGGGGGTGCCGCCGGGCAAGCGTTGCGATTCCGGAGCGATCAACCAGAGCCCACCGCTGTTCGCTGATCGCAGCCGCGCGTAGACCATTGGTCATTCGCGATGTGGGTTGCGTTACCGGTGCGGGCGATGACGTTGCTACGGTCGCCGCCGGCTCGTCGATTTCCTCGGTCGTCAATCGCGTGCGCCGCAGTTCGTCGCGCGTCAGCGCGTGCATGGGTTCCCACGGCGGAATGCGCAGTGCCATGTCGAGTAAGTCAACGGAAGCGCCCATCTCGGCGGTGTATTGCGCTAGCCGTCCAATATCGCGCTGGACCAGCACGAGATCCTCTGCCGAGTAGGTCGCCGCGGTCGGATCCTCGCGGCGATCGCCGAGCCAGATCTGATGGACCATCACTCGCGCGTCTGACGGCACCACGCGATGGACCCCGCCAAGTAACACGAAAGCGCACATCGACTCGCAGTCGGCAGTCGGAGACAGAACTCCGCGCGGCGCGTCTAGTCCTTCTGCTGGAAGATCGACGATGCGGCCAACCGTTGTCGCAAGCTTGAGCTTTCGAACTTCGCGCCCCAAAGCAATAGCGCCGAGCACGGACCCGCCATCGGAATCGATTGCGATGGTGGCACCCGTAAGCTCGTGGCCTTGAGCAAACATAAGAAACTGGCGCGGCGTGTCAGCCGTAATGGCGCCGGACGCCGAGATAAAAACCTTACAGTCTGCGCCGCAAACGTTGGCGGGCCCTTGCACACGCAACTCGAAATGCATCGGTAGCGCGCGATCCGAAGCGCGGAGCGATGCCGGCGACAGCAAGAGCGGGCCCGCCAAAGCGAGCACAATAGCCAACAGATGGGAACGAATCATTCTTCCCCTGTCCCGCTACCGAGCCCTTTTTCTGGCGTGGTCAAACCACGTTCTGGATGGGCTTAGGCAGCGCTGATTACCCCCGGCACCTCTAAGTCTTAGTGCAGTTGCGAGATTCGGGTCTAGTGTAAAAAAGTCGCTACCGGATGAGATTGCCAATTATGTGTGTAGTTCCATCGACTTGGAACTTCCTTGGGAACAATTTAGATCTTAAACTTTCACCGGAACTTGAGTTTGGCCATGGCGGGAAAGAGCGGCAAATCCCATTCATTCTCTCGCCTGCCTCGCCTCGCCGGCCGTGGGCTCGTCTCGCTTTACCGACTTGGCGTATCACCGTTTCTTGGGCCCCGTTGCCGGCATTTACCGAGCTGTTCGGAGTACGCTGACGAGGCTATCGGGCACTTCGGGCTATGGGCGGGTGGCTGGATGGCGCTCGCGCGTTTCTTGCGCTGCCATCCCTGGGGAACGTCTGGGCTGGATTTCGTGCCGGCAGAACTGCCCATGCATGCGCACTGGTTTCTGCCTTGGCGGTATGGCCGATGGCGCCGCACCAATGTTTCTCCCCCGCAGCCCTGACTAACTGCATTACCGATTGCATCGAATAAACTGGCTGCTATATCCCTCGCAAATCACGCTTACCTGCATTCGTAGGCAGCGAGTGAGCAAGGAGACATTGATGGTCGCGCTGACCTTCCCTGACGGCGCACGCCGTGAGTACCCCTCGGGCACAACCGGTTTAGACATCGCAAAGGGCATTTCGCCATCCTTGGCGAAACGCACTGTGGCGATGGCGCTCGACGGCACGCTCGCCGATCTCGCTGACCCGATCGATCGCGACGCCAAGATTGAGTTTGTCTCGCGCGAAGACCCGCGCGCGCTCGAACTGATCAGGCACGATGCCGCCCATGTGCTCGCGGAAGCCGTACAATCACTTTGGCCGGGAACGCAGGTCACGATCGGCCCGGTCATCGAGAATGGCTTTTACTACGACTTTGCTCGCAACCAGCCGTTCACACTAGAAGACCTGCCGGCGATCGAAAAGAAGATGAAGGAGATCATCGCGCGCGACAAGCCTTTCACGAAAGAAGTGTGGTCGCGCGAGCAAGCGAAGAAAACCTTCCGCGATATGGGCGAGGCATTCAAAGTCGAGTTGATTGACGCCATTCCGGCAGACCAGCAGATCAAAATCTACAAGCAAGGAGACTGGTTCGATCTCTGCCGCGGGCCGCACATGACGTCGATCGGCAAAGTCGGCAATGCTTTCAAGCTCATGAAAGTTGCTGGTGCTTATTGGCGGGGTGATTCAAAGAACCCGATGCTCACGCGCATCTACGGTACCGCCTTCGCCAAGCAGGAAGAGCTGGACGCATATCTCAAGCAGATTGAGGAAGCCGAAAAACGTGACCATCGCCGCGTGGGGCGCGAGATGGACCTCTTTCACTTTCAAGAGGAGGCGCCCGGCTCGGTGTTCTGGCACGCCAAGGGCTGGACGCTCTTCCAGGCGCTTGAGAATTACATACGCCGCCAGCAGACTGCCGCGGGATATGTCGAAGTTAATTCGCCGCAGCTAATGGACAAAACGCTGTGGGAAATCACCGGCCATATCCCGGCTTATTCGGACATGATCTTCCTAACTCAAAAGCGCGAGGAAGATGAGCGCGTCTACGCCGTCAAGCCGATGAACTGCCCCGGCCACATACAAATCTTCAAAAATGGGTTGCGAAGCTACCGAGAACTACCGGTAAAGATTGCGGAGTTCGGCAAGGTGCACCGCTTCGAGCCGTCGGGCGCATTGCACGGGCTCATGCGCGTGCGTGCGTTCACCCAGGACGACGCGCATGTCTTCATTAGCGAAGGCCAAATCGCTGATGAAGCACTCAAGATGAATGATCTAATCCTCTCGATTTACGAAGATTTCGGGTTTTCCGACGTCCGCATTAAGTTCTCAGACCGGCCCGACAAGCGCATCGGCGACGATGCGGTGTGGGATAAGGCAGAAGCCGCCCTTATGGCCGCACTGAAGGCGTCCGGTCGGCCGTGGACTTTGAACAAAGGTGAAGGCGCATTTTACGGGCCGAAACTGGAATACGTCCTGCGCGACGCAATTGGCCGCGACTGGCAGTGCGGAACCGTGCAGGTCGATCTCAACCTGCCGGGGCGGCTTGGCGCTTTCTACATCGACGAGCACTCAAACAAAGTAACGCCGGTAATGCTCCACCGTGCGATGTTCGGTTCGCTAGAACGCTTCACCGGCATCCTGATCGAGCATTATGCCGGCCACCTGCCGCTTTGGCTGTCGCCGGTGCAGACGGTGGTCGCCACCATCACGTCGGACGCCGACGATTTCGCCCGAGAGGCAATCGCGGCTGCACGCAAGCTTGGCCTGCGTGTCGAACCCGACCTGCGCAATGAAAAGATCAATTACAAAGTACGCGAGCACTCTCTCGCCAAAGTCCCCGCGCTGCTCGTGGTTGGCAAGAAAGAGGCTGTCGATCGCACCGTTTCGATTCGTCGACTCGGTAGCGAAGGCCAGCAGGTAATGCCGCTCGACGCCGCGCTTAAGGCGCTCGCCGACGAAGCGGTGCCGCCGGATGTGAAGCGCGATAGAGTGGCTTAGTTATTCTTTCGGCAATATCAGCGTCAAGCCGGCGGCAATGCCGAAGCTGTCGAGATGCGATATGATCGAGATCATTTTCAGCGGGATCTGGTAACGCCCTACTTGCCCTGACTCGCGATATAGGCGGCAATGTCCGCTGCTTCCGCACGCGACAGACTCATGTCCGGCATTTTCGGATGCGGCACCAGCAAAAACAGCGCAAGCTTGGCGGGATCGAGATCCGGCGTTTTGCCGATGGCGGAGAACGGCGGGGCCTGTCCGTTGGCGCGCTGCTGGTCGGAGGCGACCACGTGACAGGCCGCGCACCAACGTTTGGCGAGCGTTTGCCCTTTGGCCGCGTCGGCCGCCAATGCCGCATTGGAAAGCGAAGCTATAGCAACAAATAAAAACAGCCCGGCGATTATTCGGCACATAGAGGATGGCCTCGGTTAGATATTTTGATTGATCGTATACAACGCCACAGCTTGTGTCCGTTCTGACTCATATCAAAGAAGCGCCGTCAAATTCCGCCGGCAGCGCGCACCAGAGTGGGCGCGTCGGCATCCTCTGGCGGCTGCACAAGCATCCTCAGGAAACGTTCCCCCCATTGACTAAGATCATTGCGCACCAGCGCCTTAAAATTCGCCGCGTGGCGTTGACGCCGTTCGTCCAATGGCATCGACAGCGCGCGGTTGATGGCGTTGCCGACACCTTCCGAGTCGTAAGGATTGACCAGCAGCGCCGCCGCACATTCGTGCGCAGCACCGGCAAAGCGCGAAAGGATCAGCACACCAGGATCGTCAGCGTTTTGCGCGGCGACGAACTCCTTCGCCACCAGATTCATCCCGTCGCGCAACGGGGTGACGAGAGCGGCGCGCGCGGCACGGTAGAGACCGGCAAGCGCGGTACGACTGTGCGCCTTGTTTATGTAGCGCACGGGCGTCCATGAGGCCTCGCCAAAAGTACCGTTGATGCGCCCGACCGCCTCCCCCACAGAGCGGCCCATATCGGCATATTCAGGAATGCCAGTGCGGCTGCGCGGCGTGATCTGAAGGTAGGTTACCTTGCCGCGCCAATCTGGAAAATTGGTGAGGAAGCGCTCGAAGGCATTCATGCGCTCCGGAATACCCTTGCTGTAATCGAGCCGGTCGACGCCGATAATCATGGCACGACCTGAGAGACTTCTCGAGTACTTCGCGCACGAAGTCACTCTCGATGGCGCGGCGCGCAAGCCGCGCGAAGACCTCAGTCTCCACGCCGACCGGAAACGTGCCTATCCGCACGATGCGATTGCCGAAATGAAAGGCGTTGCCGCTCGCCCAAGGCAAGCCGCACTCATTGGCTATGTAGCGCGCGAAATTGGCGGAATCGACTTCGGTCTGAAAGCCCACAAGATCGTAGTGACACAGCGCCGGGATCAGTTGATCGTGATTGGGCAAGGCAGTGAGAATTTCCGGCGGCGGAAACGGGATGTGAATGAAGAAGCCGATCTTGTTGTTGTGGCCGCGATCACGCAGCGCTTTAGCCAAGGGTATTAAATGATAGTCGTGCACCCACACGATGTCGTCGGGCCGCAGCAGGGTTTCAAGATGACCGGCAAAATATTGGTTGACGCGAAAATAGCCGCCGAGATCGCGGCGCGTGAATTCGGCGAGATCGAGTCGATAGTGCAGGATCGGCCACAGCACACGATTGGCGAAGCCGTTGTAGAATTCCTCGTAATCGGCCTTGCCCAGATCAACAGTGGCATAGGAAACATTATCGTGCGTAACGGACTTCACATCACGGGGCACATCTTCGGAAACGCGCCCGCTCCAGCCGAACCACAGGCCGCCGTGCCGCTTAAGCGCCGGTCTGATCGCCACCTCGAGCCCGCCGGCCCGCGTGCTGCGATCAGGAACGCCAACCCTATTCGACACTACGACGAGCCGCGCCAATACCGGTCTCCCCAGCTTCGCGACAGCTTGATTGCCGTCAAGGTCAATCCTGACATCGAATAGGTCTGCGGAAAATTCCCCCACAGCTTCCCGGTTACTGGGTGGACGTCCTCCGACAAAAGGCCGTAGCGATTTCGCATTCGAAGCGCGTCGACAAACATGTCGCGCGCCTCATCGCGCCGGCCAATCTCCCACAATGCATCGACTAGCCAGAACCGGCAAATCAAAAAAGCCAACTCCGGAAGCCCGAAATCGTCGGCAGCGACATACCTCATAACGTGGTTGCCGCGCCGAAGTTCATGTCCGATCACATCGACCGTCGATACAAACCGGGGGTCATCGGCGGCGACAAGCCCGAGCTCGGCGAGCAGCAGCGCACTGGCATCGAGGTCGTCACTGTCGAAGGCGGCGGAGAATGCCGTTCGTTTGGGGTTCCAGGCTCGCTTGAGTACTTGCTCGCCAATATTATTGGCTACCCCATCCCAATAGGTCGCGCGGTCCGGCAGGTTGAGATGGTGCGCAATCGCCGCGAGCCGCTGACAGCCCGCCCAGCACATGGCCGCGGAATGAGTATGCACGCGCTTGCGACCACGATATTCCCAAATGCCGGCATCGGGCTCGAGCGCTAACTTTGCTGCCTGTTCGCCAAGCGGCTCTATCGTGTGGAAGAGCGCTGCATCGCCCGGCCGAGGCAGCCTGCGATCGAAAAACATCGGCGTTGCCGCCATGATGATGCTGCCGTAGACGTCGTGCTGACTCTGATTGACCGCCGCGTTGCCGACACGCACCGGCCCGTCGCCACCATATCCGGCAAGTGCAGGAGCTGTTCGCTCCTCGAGTGAATCGGTATGCACCACGCCGTACAGCGGCCGCAGCTGATCCGCGCGTCCGGCTGCGACGCTCAAGATATACGAAATGAAATCTTCCATCGTGCGCGTCGCTCCGATGCGGTTTAAAGCGCGCACGACGAAGAAGGCATCTCGCATCCAGCAATAACGGTAGTCCCAGTTGCGTCCCGATCCCGCGACTTCCGGAATCGAGGTGGTCAGCGCGGCCACAATCGCGCCAGTCTCCTCGTAATTGCACAGTTTGAGGGTAATTGCTGCGCGGATGATCTCATCTTGCCAATCGATTGAAAACGCGAGCCGCCTGACCCATTCCAGCCAGTAGTCGCGCGTTCGATCGGAAAAATCCCGGCACGTCGTCTCGAGCGAACCTTCGAACGGTTCGTCAGTACCAAACACCAGATGCACTGGCCGCGTCAGCACGAACGAGGCTTCGTTTTCAATATAAGAGAGTGGTGCGTCAGTCGTGAGCCGAACTGGAACCTCGTCACGCCAATAACGAATGTGGTTGCTGCCAGATGAACGCGAGGAAACCGGCTCACCATATC
This sequence comes from uncultured Alphaproteobacteria bacterium, assembly GCA_963810585.1. Classification (GTDB taxonomy): domain Bacteria; phylum Pseudomonadota; class Alphaproteobacteria; order Rhizobiales; family Xanthobacteraceae; genus Pseudolabrys. Next base: position 429,422 of record CAWENV010000003.1, on the reverse strand, counting down.
GGTGGGTTGTGCGGAAGCGAATGGTAACGCGCGGCATTCCCCCAATCGGCTCAATGATGCGCATGAGTTGCGGCGGGCGGAACGTGCGGCCAAAGATCTGAAAACGTGGCGCGAAGTCGGTGATCCGGACGGCGCCGCCTTTGCCGTCGGTAAGCTCCGTAACGACAGTTGCGGTGTTGCGCACATATTGGGAGCTGGTCTCGACCTGGCCGTCCAGCAATACGTCTGTGAAACCTTTTTCCTCATTACCGGCAAGCAGTCGACAAAAAACGGGGTCACCATCGTAGCGAGGCAGACACCACCAAACGATGCGTGAGGACGGTTCTACGAGCGCAGCGGTACGGCCATTGCCGATAACCGCAAGATCGAGTCCATAATCTGTCATGAGCGAACCTGCCCATTAGCGGCCAGCGATTGCAGAGCGCTACGGACCTGCGCCGGGTCTTTGAATATTCCAGTAAGGCCAGGGAAGTGGCGGCTAACGCTGAAGCCCTTGCCACCTAGTTCTGGCAAGACGTCGAAAACTGATTTCATCGGTGATGTCGTCACCGATGAAAACGGGCATGCGGCCGGCGAAAGGTAAATGGACCATCAGCTTGCGGATGCTTTCGCCTTTGTTGATGCCAGGGCGTTTGACCTCAAACATCGCCTTGCCCAGCAGCAATTCGGTCGGCTCGCCGGAATATTCTGCACGACTTGCGGCGACGTGGCGGCGCAGCCGTTCCGCCTGTTGGGGCGCTTTGCGGTAGTGCAACGCGAATGAATAGCTCTTGTCCTCGATAACAATGCCGGGGCCGATAGTTGCCGCTTCGGCGAGCCGCTGCCGAAAATTCTGAGACAATGGTTTTGCCCAATAAAACATCTCGCCGTCGCCAATCCGCATTTCAGCGCCGTGCCCGCCAATGGAAGGCAAACGCAACGGTGCAAATAGTCGGTCGAGATCAACAATCGGCCGGCCGCTCACCAGCGCAACGGCGCCGCCCGTGAGATCGAACAGCCGCCGGAGGGACTCAAGCAATGAATCGGAAACCTGCACTTCGGCCGGCGACGGACCAATATCGATAATCGTACCGTCTACGTCGAGCAAAAGAGCAGCCTTTTTCAAATTAAGCTTTGCAAAAATATCCATGACCGGGTCGTTGGCAATCGCCTGCAAGACTATAATTCCGTCCGGTGCAATAAAGTTCGGGGGGTCCCCCGTTTTAACGCGCCAGCACTTCTACATCGCCATCAACGCCGGTGACGACCTTGAATTCGCGCTCGTATACTTTTCCCTCATTGCGAGCGATAGCCCGGTATTCGCCCTCAGCAAGGATGACGCGCGGAAAAGCGCCGATCGACTCTTTAATGACGTCGCCGCCGGGCGTGAGTACTGACCAGGCGGTGTTGGCAAGCGCTTCACCCCCGCGATCTCCCACCAGTTTAAGCGTAATGGCAGCAGCACGGTGTGTAACGGTAATATCTGTAAGTTTGCCGGCCTGGACGCGAATGTCAGAACGCACGACCGAATTGGCATCACCGTAATTGGACACAATATAGTAGGTGCCCTCCGGGACCACCAGCACATCACTGGTCATCGCATGTTCGGCGATCGGACGGCGATCCCCAGCCTCGAATTGGCTACCTTTGTAGACGTCGAATGAAATTTGTCCGGCCGGAATACGCACGTCGCCCACCTTGCCTTCGATGCGCAGGCCACCGGCAGGCAGGTCGAATTCTTCGTGCATATTTGGCCCGCGTAAGTCGACGGGCTTGACGGCGGTCGTGAGTCCAAAACCAACGTGCACAATGTAAGCGCCAGCCGGCAGCACAAGCGTCGGCGTCGGCGACTTGTCTTCTTTTACCAGCTTAAAATTTCCTGTTGCATCGGCCTTCGCGGCGTAGACGCGCCAAGTCAGCCCGCCGCCAATTGTCTGAGCGTCCTTGCCGAAGCGCGCACTGAGCGCGAGCGCAACCTGCCCCGCGGGCACCACCGGAATCGAGGCAGTCGTCGTGCCGGGATTCGGTGCAACCGTTGGCGACTGTGTCGACGGCGGCGGCAGGTTACTTGGTCCAAACATGTCGCCGCGTGTGGCCGGTACCGGCGAGATCAACCCGGTCGACGGGGTCGCCGAAAATAGTGAGTTTTGTGCTAGCGCCTGCGTCGATTCGAACGGCGCGTGGATTGCAACACCAATAAGCGCGAGAGCCGGCCATAGCCGGCCGCGTAAAGCGGCTGTTGCAGTTGCCCTATCCATAACGTGATTGTTTTCGGCCCAAATCGAGGCGATTTCAAGCCGATCTGTTGCGTGTTTGTGACTGAGTTAACGCTGTGCTAGGCGCAAACGCGCGTATTTCACGAGGCCACAAATGCCCGATGCACTTGAGCTTCTAAAGACCCGTCGTTCGGTCAAACCAATCGAACTTGCGGCCCCCGGCCCGACTGCATCTGAGATCGACACGTTGCTTAGAATTGCTTCGCGGGTTCCGGACCATGGCAAACTCGCACCTTGGCGGTTTATCCTTTTCGAGGGCGATAGCCGCTGCACCGCCGGCAAGACCATCGCTTCAGTATTTCGCGACAATCATCCCGAAGCCACGCCCGACCAGATCGAGTTCGAGCGCAATCGGCTCGCACGTGCACCACTGGTGATCGCAGTGGTCAGCCGCGCGGGCCCGCACGTGAAAATTCCGGAATGGGAGCAGGAGCTTTCCGCCGGCGCTTCCGCCATGAGCCTGGTCTTTGCCGCCCATGCCATGGGATATGCAGCGAGCTGGATTACCGAATGGTACGCCTACGACCGACGTGTGCTCGACGCTCTCGGCCTTGCCAGCAACGAGCGTATCGCAGGGTTCGTACACATTGGACGCCCGGCCAAGCCGCCGGAGGATCGCGACCGCCCGCCGCTCGACGCGATCGTCACACGGTTCGGGAATTGAGGAACCAATCGTCGGATTTCGACATTTAACTATTACGTAATCCGGCCGGCGCACGCTCCCTGTCACGTTTCGGTCACAAGATTCCGCCAGCAATCTCGGGATTGCAGGCGGGCGACGACTACTGCCGACGCGACGACTGGGGACAGGGAGCACATACTTGGTATTCGAGGGACTATTCGGGAGAGCGCGCTCCAGCGACCGTACAGCGGAAGCGACCACGCAACCGCAGCCGACCGTCGTGCGGCCAACCATTGGTCTGGCTCTCGGTGGAGGTGCGGCGCGTGGCTTCGCCCACATCGGCGTGGTGCGAACACTGGTCGCGCACGGCATCGTGCCTGATGTGATCGTCGGCACGTCGATCGGTGCGGTGGTCGGTGGCTGCTATGCCGCGAAGGAAATGGATAATCTGGAAAATTGGGCGCGCACGCTCACTGTGCGTGGCGTTCTCAGCTATCTCGACATTAGTCTGTCGGGCTCTGGCCTGATCAGCGGTGGTCATCTCGCGACGCGCCTAGAAGTCGGTCTTAAGGAGACCCGTATCGACGATCTACCGATTCGCTTTGCAGCCATCGCCACGGAATTCAACACCGGTCATGAAATCTGGCTCACCCACGGGCGCCTGAGTGAGGCTTTGCGCGCTTCTTATTCTTTGCCAGGAATTTTTCCGCCAGTCCTTATCGGGGGGCGTTGGCTGGTCGATGGTGCGCTGGTCAATCCCGTGCCCGTTTCAGCCGCACGCGCACTTGGTGCGCGATTGGTGATCGCGGTCAATCTCAACTCCGATTTATTCGGTCGCGGCACCATTATCGCCAATCACGGTTCCGACGACAGCGATCTAGCCAGCGCCCCGCCAAAGTCCAACGGGCTGCGCAGCATGTTCAGCGGCGAGCGTTCCATGCGCCGGCAGTTCTTCGGCCGGCGCGGCCGGCCTGGGCTTCCGACCGTCATGATCGAAGCGTTCAACGTCATGCAAGATCGGATTACCCGTGCACGACTGGCTGGAGATCCGCCCGATGTTCTAATCAGCCCGAGGCTCGGCGGCGTCGGCTGGTTCGATTTCCACCGCGCGAGCGACGCCATCCAGATAGGCGCCGAGACCGCCGAACGGTCGATCGACGCGATCAACGAAGCTGTTACCGCGCTGTCGCAACCGAGCAACGGAAGCGCACTTTAAGCCGACACTCTCACGCGGTGCGGATGTAGTCGCGCATCGCCTCAGACTCGCCTTCGATCTCCTCGACGCGCTGCTTGACCACGTCGCCGATCGAGATGAGTCCCGCCAACTTGCCCTTCACAACCACCGGCATATGGCGGAATTTTCCGGCCGTCATGCGCTCCATGATGCTTGCGACCGTATCGTCTTCTCCGCAGGTCTCGACATCGCGAGTCATCACTTGGCCGACTGGCAAAGCAAGCGCACCGGCGCCGTGTTCCGAAAGCGCGCGCACGACATCGCGCTCCGACAATATGCCGGCGAGGCGTTCTCCCGCGCCGCGAATGAGAACCGCACCAATGCGGTGCTTGGAGAGTAACTTCGTCACCGCCGCGAGATCAGCGGTTGGCTCGATACAAACAATATTGCCGCCCTTGGCAGCCAGGATCGCCTTGACGTTCATGGCAGTCTCCCTAGCGCATGATCGTTTTTCCGAGACATCATGCGCAAATATATTGCGCCCGCTTCACGGAAGCACCCGTGGCCCGGGCCACAGGCAACGATCCTGCCGACGCACCGGTTCCGTCAAGACGCAATTACGCGAGGTCAGACTTGCGCAGCTTAATTAGCTAATGCGGCATTGCAGCAGAATCATCGAATTGCGGAAAATCCCGCTTAGGATCAAACCACGAAAACAGCAGCATCCCGGCAATGAAACCGCCGATATGCGCCTGCCAGGCCACCGGCTGCTCGCTGCCAGTAATCGGGAGCGATCCTATTCCGAATATAAGATTGATGCCGAACCAGACCCCGAGGAAAAGCAGCACGCGCGCATCGCTCAACATGCCGCGAAGTGAAATTGCCGGCACCCGATACGCACTTTCGTCAGCGCGGCCCAACATTCCAATCGGCCCGCCACGCTGAAACGCAAAGCGCATCGCAGCGGCCATGGTGCCGGAGATGGCGGCAGATGCGCCAATCATCGGAAATTGCTCGCCGGCATGCGTGGCCAAATGCAAAGCGGCTCCTGCCGCCGCGGTCACTGCAAAAAAGGCCAGAAAGCGCAGCGCCCCGAAGCGGCGCGCCACCGCGCTGCCGAATGGCAATAGCCACACACTGTTGACGCCGAGGTGAGTCCAGTTCGCGTGAATGAGTGAATAGGTGAGGAATGTCCAAACATCCGCGCCACCACCCGGGATTTCACCGCCCAGCACAACAGAACTGTCGTAGCGCGCGGGAATGAAAGCAAAGGTCAGCAGAAATTCGATGTCTTGCTGTTCGCTGAGCAACAGAACGCGTACGCCATGGACAATCACCAGCACGGCTAGGACTGCGACGACAATGGGTGGAATGTTAAAAAGCGGTTCGCGGTTCACGAGAAGACCCGGATGGGAAGTCTGAGTTACGCCGCTTCCCTGCCTCTCCGCAAGCCAGACAAGCCGCGGCGAACAAAAAAAGGGAGGGCTTCCGCCCTCCCTTGAGCCGCGTTGCGGGGTTATTGCCACGCCTTGACGGCTTGGTCACATCCCTCGCCTCCCCGAGGCTCTCAATTCTCCGGCACCGGTACCTCGGGATTTGCACCGGTCGGTCACATGGATCGACGGGACCATAGGCGGGCGCCTGTGCACTGCCAAACCGAGTCTCATTTTAACACTAACCGCCATTCGTCCCTCCCAGTCGCGTCAACGGCACAGACCCTGCTCCACAGACGACGTCGCAGCTGAAATGCAGCGCGGCTGTCCCGATCGGGGACAGGCGCGGCGCAAAGGCGTCTCGCGACGGAACAGGTGTTGCAATGAAACACGCCACCACGCGCGCGCTGTTTGAGTACTGGAATCAGCAGCGGGGCCGGCGTTCGGCCCCCGCCCGTTCCGATGTCGATCCAGCGGATATTCGCCACATCCTTGGCGATACCTTCATGCTAACCGCGGACTTCGTAGATGAGATCCGGTTTCGTCTTGCCGGTACTCGCGTATGCACGCTGTTCGGCCGCGAGATAAAAGGGGACGCCTTCAAGACTCTGTGGGGCGAAACGAGTTGGACCGATATTCAGGATCTGCTGACGGCCGTTATCGATGAAAATGTCGGCGTGGTCGCAGGCGTCGTTGGACGCACCGAAGACGGCACGGAAGTCGAGCTAGAATTATTGCTGCTCCCGCTTTCTTTCGACGGTCAGACGCGTATGCGGGCACTTGGCACACTTGCCCCACTTGCCCCGCCCTATTGGCTCGGCGAACACCCGGTGATTGAACTCGATCTCCGGACGCTGCGCCATATCGGCGGTGAGCAGCCCACAAAGGGTAGTGAGCAATTCGGACAAACACGCGAAGGCCGCCTCACTCAGCATGGTTTTCGCGTTTACAGCGGCGGCCTTGGATAGTCCCAGGCAAATTGCCTAGCTAAACGCAACGTTAACGTTCGACTAATATGGTCCATGATCGCGGAAATCGCTTTCCGATCCAACACCTATGGCAATGCCACAAACCAAACCGGTGATCCTGCCTCTTGCTGAGGAACGCCGACGCCATCAGCGCGTAAAGGTTGACCTGCTCGGCCGCTATATGCTGGCCGACCGGCGGGAATTCCCATGTCAGATTGTCGACATATCGCCGGGAGGCATAAAGCTCGTTGCACCGAACGCCGGCCAGCCAGGCGAAAGGGTAATCGCCTATGTCGACCATTTAGGCCGGCTCGAGGGCAAGGTCGCGCGCACCTTCGACAATGGCTTCGCAATGACGATCTCGGCAACTCTACGAAAGCGCGACAAGCTCGCAGCACAGCTCACCTGGCTTGCCAATCGTCAAATCCTCAATTTGCCGGAAGATCGCCGCCATGGCCGGTTTGCGCCCCGCAAAGCCATGGCACGCCTGGTATTGCCAAATGGCACGAACGTGGCCTGCCGCGTTATCGACCTGTCTCAATCAGGCGCCGCTATTGCCGTCGCGTCTGAGCTGCGACCGCCGGTCGGAGCCATGGTCACCGTCGGCAAAACGCAAGGCCGGGTGGTGCGTCACATTGAAGACGGCTTCGCCATCGAATTCATGCGCCTGCAACACGCGGATTTCGTCGAAGATAACGTCACCGGCGAATAGCGTCACCACGACGTAAAGGTGGCGCGTCAAAATGCTCGCAATAGTGGCGGCGGTTGAGCAGCACTTCGTCGTTTGTCGATACCTCGCCTGACAATTTCCGACTTCGCAATTCGTAAACATCCGCACGCGAATGCGCGCGTCACCGCATCAATTCCACCGTCATGTATTAATGCCGACAATTTTAGCTAAATTGTATTCTGTAAGATTTTAATCGAATTAAATTCGTGTTTTATAAGTATTCGCATCTAGTTTTATTTGAATACTACTCAAAATGACTTACGCGATTTAGCCCCAATACAAATGGTTTGTGGGAAATGTGGCCCCAACAAGACGGGAAGGGGCCACAATGGCGTGGCGTTTCGAACAGGGACTTCGGGCTGCCAGCTTGCTGGCTCTCGCTAGCGTTGCGGCTATCGCGTCTTTTACAGGCGTGGCCGCGGCCGGCGAGCGCACCGACTCTATCGGTGGAGCGCTGGCCTCGCCCGAGCGCTCCGTTTACGTCACGGTTGGGGAACCTACACGCGCGCCGATCGGCTGGATCGATTTCTGCATCGAATATAAGCCGGAGTGCGCGGTCGCGCCGTCAGAGCCTCGCGATGTTGTCCTCACCACCAAGGCCTGGACCGACATGGTCAAGGTCAACGCGTGGGTGAATCAGTCAATCAAACCGATGACCGACCTCGAACATTGGGGCGTCGTCGAGCGCTGGAATTATCCGGACGATGGTTACGGTGATTGCGAAGACTACGTGCTGCTTAAGCGCCGCATCCTGATTCAAGCTGGTTGGCCGCACGAGGCCCTCCTAATCACCGTGGTCCGCGACAAAAAGGGTGACGGCCACGCCGTGCTTACAGTCAAGACCAATCACGGTGAATTCGTTCTCGACAATCAGGAAGCCCAGGTCCTGCCCTGGAACAAGACGGGCTACCGCTTCGTGAAACGGCAATCACAAACAGATCCGAACTTGTGGGTCGCGCTCGGAGAACCGCGCACGGCACCGGCGACAGTTTCGTCGCGCTAAAGCTGACAGAAAAGGAATTCGCGTTCCCGGTCACGTCCCCACCCCTCCCCGTCCCCAGACCGGGTTCGCGAGCGGCCGGGCCTCCCCCAAGGCCCGGCCGCACCAGTTTTAATGCGCCGCTCCATTGTTCCATCGTCCACGCGATTGTCACGAAGGGGCCAGACTGCTGGCATTTTTCGTGTGCATATTTGCCAACAGGGACGACACCGCAAGCATTGTGAGCTTCTCATGCAACAGCGAATTGACGTTACCAAAGTGAATCCCGCCGCCTATCAGGCGGTGGCCGCGTTACAATCTTATGTCGATCAATCGGGACTTGACGCGAAATTGGGCGAGCTCATTAAAATTCGCGTCTCACAAATCAATGGATGCGCTTATTGTCTTGCGATGCACACGCGGGATGCACGCAAACACGGAGAATCCGACGAACGGATGCACCTGCTCAATGCGTGGCGCGAGGCCCCGGTTTATAGCCCGCGCGAACGTGCGGCTCTGGAGTGGGTCGAGGCAATCACACTCGTCACGCAAGGCCATGTTTCCGATGCGGCTTTTGAAACAGTACGCAGACAATTCACCGAGAAAGAGATCGTTGATCTCACCGCCGCGGCGGTTGCCATTAACAGCTGGAACCGGATTGCGATCGGGTTCCGGGCTTCCCCGCAGGTTGAGAGCAGGAAAGCGGCTGCTTAGACCTTAGCCGAGCCGCTTCAAACCTTTCGCGTATTGCTTCCAGCGCCGTACATAGATGTCGGCGCCGGCGCGGATCATCGCGACGGCCTTTTCGTCGAGCGTACGAATTGCGCGCCCGGGTGCGCCAACGATCAGCGAGTTATCGGGGAAGCTCTTGCCTTCGGTGACGACGCTACCGGCACCAACCAAAGAATTCCTGCCGATCTTGGCACCGTTGAGCAGAATCGCGCCCATACCGATCAGTGAATTGTCGCCAATATTGCATCCATGGAGAACGACGTTGTGGCCGATCACGCATTCACGGCCGATCGTCATCGGAAATCCTGGATCAGTGTGCAGTGTCGCATTGTCCTGGATCTGTGAGCGCTCGCCGAGCTCAATCCATTCGTTGTCGCCGCGCAGAACCGCCCCGAACCAGACGCTCGCATCGAGCTTTAACCGCACCCGGCCAATCAGCACAGCAGTATCGGCGACGTAATATTGGCCCTCGCCAGGAAATTCCGGCGCTTGTCCCTCGAGCTCATAGATTGGCATTCCCGCCTCGTCCGTTAAGGCTGGCGAATTTGCCCGATCACCGATTGCGAGGGAAGCACCCTAGACGAAGAGAACAGCACAGGCCTGTATGGTCATTACCAGCATCAGGCCCGACATTAAGCTCCAAAAGCCGGCAATCACCGTCGCCAGAAAAACGAATTCAAAGCGGCGAGCTTCCTGCCGGTGGCCGAGAATCGTGTTGCGCATAATCAGATATGGCGCCGACAGAACGAGGACCGGTATGGCCGCCAAAGTCGCTGGACGGGGACCGTCGTTCAGCTGGCCGAAACTTGGAAAGCGACTGGTGGCAAGCCGGTAGCCTGAGCTGCAGAGGCCTGCGACTGCAAAACCAAGCACCAACGCGAACAACATTTGCACCGATTCCGGCGTCATCAGCGACCTCAACGCAATACAGGGGGTCATCTGTTGCAAACGGGCCTGGCCCACGCCAGCCATTCCTTAACAAATGGTAAACGGCCGGATCCGCCGCCGGTGGCGCAGGCCGTGCCATAATCCGCCCGATTCGCCCGCAAGGAGACGGTATTGGCCATTCTCGCGCAGGAGCGCTCGCCGGCGGCCCAGCGCACCTCCAACCGCCGCAGGCGTGCCGGACGCACCCCTCTGCTGGCGCCGTTGATGGTGTTTGGTGCCGTGGTCGTTATCGCGGCCCTCTACGTGGCCTATATTTTATGGCCACGCTGGCCTGATGCTCCGGTTTCTGTCGATGCGCCCTCGCTGCCGATCGTCATTTCAGGGACTGCCTTCAACATCGAGCCTGCGGCGATCCGCGTGAACGTGCAGCGACGCCCGGGCACACACGAGCGCGTCGACCTTTCGTACTTGTGGCCGTCGCTGTCGCCACCAGATCCCGCCATCAAAGCAACGGTCGGCGCCCCGATTGATCCCAATGAACGGCTGTTCGTAACCATCGCGTCGGGAGACGTCACCCTGCCGCTGATGGAGCGGGTGCAGACAATCTATCCGCGCTACCTGGTTGCGGAGCCGGTCGCTGGACCACCCGGTCTTACTTTCCGCGGCTTCCGCGACGACACACCCTATCAGGGCGAGGATCTGGTGTTCGAGTTCGGCCGCACCTGAGCATTTCCTCGCGCGCTGCTCGCGTAAGGGTGTCACGAATTCAGGTGTCTGCCTGCTGGAACGGCGCATCGGCAATGCCGACATTACGCTGCGTTTTCCGCGAGACTGGCTGACGGATTGGCAAAGCGTTGCCGGCGGCATCGATCGCCTGATCGCGCGCCTACATCCCGAAAACAAATAGATTGCTCAGTCGACCAAATCGACGTCGAGGATCGGTAATTCGAAAATATAAGAGCGGCGGCCTTTTTCATTTTCCAAAAAGAGCACGCCGATGAATTCTTCGCCTATATAAACTTCCAGCGAGTTGGTCTTCTTGGGCCGCACTACCACGCGGATATTCTCATTGTCGAATTTTCCGCGCAAGTAGGCGTTGAGCGTAGGCACCGGCTGAATACTCGGATCACTGCCAACCTGAATCACCATACGGAAATTATACGAACGATCGCCGTCCTCATCGTCGACGGTCAATTCGCCAAGATCGTCCTCGCCGACGAAAACCTCGCCGAAATCGCCGCTCTTCGGCACAACGCGGATATTCGCATTGCCGAACAGCTTCTTCAGATAGGCGTCGAGCTTTCTGACTTCACCAACCTGCACCGGGCCGTTCCTCCTGTCGTAAGCAAGGTCTAGTTGCCCGATCGGGCGGTCGCGCGCAAGCTTTGCCCTCGGAGCAAAGCCTCAGCCGTCGAGCATGATGCCATAGAGCATCTGGTCCATGGCGCGCGACGGCTCGGGGCAGCCTGCTTCACCCACGACCTTGGCCGGAACGCCGGCGACGGTAACATTATTCGGTACCGGCTTGATGACGACCGAACCAGCCGCAATGCGCGCGCAGTGGCCCACTTCAATATTACCCAGAATTTTGGCGCCAGCGCCAATCATCACACCGCGTCGGATTTTTGGATGGCGGTCTTCGTGCTCCTTGCCGGTGCCGCCGAGCGTCACGTCATGGAGGATAGAGACATCGTCCTCGATTACCGCGGTCTCGCCGACCACAAGGCCGGTCGCATGGTCAAGGAAAATTCCGCGGCCGATCTTTGCCGCCGGATTGATGTCGCACTGGAATACAGACGACGCACGGCTTTGCAGGTAGAGCGCGAAATCCTTTCGGCCTTTGCCATAGAGCCAGTGCGCAAGACGATGCGTTTGAATTGCATGAAAGCCTTTGTAATAAAGCACCGGCTCTATGAACCGGCTGGTAGCCGGATCGCGGTCGACGGTTGCAACGATGTCAGCGCGGAAGGCTTCGCCGAGCGCCGGTTGATCTTCAAGAGCGTCGCCGTAGGCTTGCCGGATCAAATCGGCTGACACGTCAGCATGGTCGAGGCGCTGGCTGACACGATGAGCGATCGCAGTTTCCAGCGTGTCGTGGTGGAGAATGTTTTCGTAGATGAAGGTCGCGAGTTCGGGTTCACGGCGCGCGACGTCCTCCGCTTCGCTGCGGATGCGCGCCCAAACCGGATCGACCTTATCGAGTGCCCTTGCGGGCCGTGTCTGATATTGAGCCATAGAATTTAATTCTCCGGGCGCCTCTTAAGTCCATAGGTCTTCTATCACAATTTCGCAGCCGCGAAGAGGGGCGTCAAAGCGCCCAGCGCATGGCTTATGCGCGCTGGCTGAGGAAGTCGATAACACCGGCCTTATAATTTTTGTCGCCAACCGCAAGCATATGATCACGATCCGGAATATCGAGCGCGCGTGCACCCGGTATGAGCGCGGCTAATTCCTGGGCACTCCCTGCGACCTGATCTCTCGTTCCGACTGCAACCAATAAAGGCGCGCGGATGCTGGCAACTTCTGCGCGGCTTAGCGTTTGCCGCGAACCGCGAATACACGCCGCCAGTGCGCGCAGATCCGATTTGGTCTGATCGGCGAAAATACGAAATACACGTCCCGTCGGGTCATTCACGTCGGCGAGCGACGGCGCTTCCAACGCGTCGGCAATTGTTTCTGGCAGACCAACCCCCTCGACCAGCTTTATCCCGAGACCGCCGAAAATCGCCGAGCGCACGCGCTCCGGATGCTTGACGGCGAGGTACGCGGTGATGCGGGCGCCCATGGAGTAGCCCATGACATCAGCACGTTCGATTTTGAGATGATCGACCAGCGCGCACACATCCTCAGCCATGGTCGCGCTATGATAGGCGGAGGGGTCGTAAAGTTTACTGGACGCGCCATGCCCGCGATTGTCGAGCGCGATCACGCGCCGGCCGTCACGCATGAGCGTCGTAACCCAGCCAGGCTGCACCCAGTTGACCTCCTTGGTGGAGGCAAAGCCGTGCACCAGCACAATCGGATCGCCCTCGCCCTCGTCGAGATAGGCGATCTCGACTTCGCCGTTTTTGAATCGTGACATGGGTGATATCTAACTGTGAACGGCCGCGGTCGCATAGCCCTAGGCATTGCTCGCCCGCCTCGCTATGGTGCACTGGAAATTTGCCGCCGGACCGCGGCAACATGAGGAGTTTTCATGGCGGAACACGTCGTCCCCCATTTTCATAACGATCCAGGCGTACCGGTGATCGAAATTGGCGCAAAAGAATTCATGTGCGTGGGTGCCACGCCGCCTTACGACCATCCACATGTGTTCCTCGACATAGGCGAGGACAAGGAAATTATCTGCCCTTACTGCTCGACGCTCTACCGCTTCGATCCGGCGCTCAACTCGCATGCGGCCCATCCGCCGCAATGCGCGTTGCCGCATTCCGCCGCCGCCTGATTTTCATCGGAACCGTCCGCCATGGCGCCCGCGCGTCATGTCATTATCGCCGGAGCCGGCATTGCCGGTCTGACGGCCACGCTGGCTCTCGCCCGCGCCGGGATCCGCGTGACTGTGTTCGAGCAATCAGAAAAGCTCGAAGAGACCGGTGCTGGCCTCCAGCTTTCGCCCAACGCCACCCGTGTGCTTATCGCGCTCGGACTGCGCGAGCAACTCGAAACCGTCGCCGTTGCTCCGCAGGCAATTCGGGTGATGGCCGGTGGTTCTGGCCGAGAGATCGTACGTATTCCATTCGGTGACGAGATGGAACTGCGCTACGGCGCGCCCTATTGGTCAATGCATCGCGGCGACCTGCAATCGGCTCTCGTCGAGGCCGTACAACGCGAACAGGATGTAAATCTTCAGCTCGGTGTCCGGGTCGAGGATTTCGCCGCCCATGTCAAAGGCATCAGCGTGCTCGGTAAACGAGGAACGCAAGTACTCGACGAACGCGGCGTCGCGCTGATTGGAGCCGATGGTATCTGGTCGAGCGTCGCCGCGCGCTTGAGCCCACCGCAGCAGCTGATGTTCCGACACCGGACCGCGTGGCGCGCGCTCATCTCCGCTGATGCTGCACCGGAAGAATTCCGCCAGCCTGTGGTGCACCTCTGGCTGGGGCACGACGCGCACCTGGTGCATTACCCGGTCAAGGCCGGTCGCCTCATCAACATCGTCTGCATTGTGCACGACGAATGGAGTGAGACCGGCTGGTCAACGGCCGGCGACCGGACAGAAATGCTACGTCATTTCGTGGGCTGGGCCTGGTCGGAGAAGGCGCGTTCGCTCATCACAATTCCTGACCGCTGGCTGAAATGGGCATTGTACGATCGCACTGATCCATTCCGCGGCGGCAAAGCCCCTGTGACGCTGATCGGGGACGCCGCCCACCCGATGCTGCCCTTCCTGGCGCAAGGCGCGGGCATGGCAATCGAGGACGCCGCTGTTTTAACCGACATGCTTGCCAAATATCTGGACGACCCTTCCGATGCTCTCCGCGCCTACGAGGGCGCGCGCTGGCACCGCACACTGCGTGCCCAACATTACTCCCGCCGCCAGGGCCGCATTTATGGGCTGTCGGGACTGGAGGGGTTCATTCGCAATCTGGCGATGCGGGCGATGGGCGGAGTAAAACTGCGCGCGCGCTACGATTGGCTCTATAGTTGGCAGCCTCCAGAGCGTTACCGACTGTGACTAAGAGTACAAACGCATGATGTTTCCTTCGACCGTCGCCGGAAGCCTCCCGAAACCATCCTGGCTCGCCGAGCCGAACAAGCTATGGCCGCAATGGCGCTTGCAAGGCGCCGATTTGGCTGCTGCCAAACTCGACGCCACATTGCTCGCAATCAAGTGGCAGGAGGATGCGGGTATCGACATCGTCTGCGACGGAGAGCAGTCGCGGCAACATTTTGTGCACGGATTTCTCGAATTCGTCGACGGTCTCGATTTCGCGCAAAAGGTCGAGATGGGCATTCGCGGCGACCGCTACAAAGCCATGGTGCCGGTCGTTCGCGGAGAACTGAAACTCAAGGGTCGCGTGCATCAAGCGGAAGCACGCTACGCCCGCGCTCATACCAAACATCAACTTAAGTTTACACTACCAGGTCCGATGACGATTTCCGACACTGTTGCCGACGCCCACTACGGCGACAAGGTGAAGATGGCGATGGCTTTCGCAGACCTCCTGAATACGGAAGCGCGCGCACTCGAAGCCGACGGCGTTGACGTGATCCAGTTCGACGAACCGGCCTTCAACGTATTTATGGGCGACGTTGCCGGTTGGGGCATCGAGGCTCTGCACCGCGCCATCGACGGGCTCAAATGCACGACCGCCGTACACATCTGCTACGGCTACGGGATCAAAGCCAACGTCGACTGGAAGAACACGCTTGGCAGCGAGTGGCGGCAATATGAGGAGATTTTTCCGGCGCTCGCCAGAAGCCGCATTGGACAGGTCTCGGTTGAGTGCATCAACTCGCGCGTGCCGCTGAAACTATTATCGCTGCTCGAAGGCAAGGATATATTGGTCGGCGTGATCGACGTTGCGAACGATGAGATCGAAACGCCCCAGCGTGTTGCTCAGGTCATTGGAGAAGTGATGAAATTTGTGCCTAAGAACAAGATCGTTGCCTGCACGAATTGCGGAATGGCGCCAATGCAGCGAAGCATAGCCGAAGCGAAACTGATAGCGCTCGGCCAAGGTGTCGCGCTGGCGCGCAAGAAGTACGGGTGATTGCGCCCGCTCGGAGGCGAGAAAACAACCTCTACCGCGTGGCGCGACCCATCACATCCATTAGCTCGGCGACCTTGCGCCGCTGATCGGACTTGTTGCCGCTCTTAATCGCATGATCAACACAATGCGCGACGTGATCGCGCAGGATTTCCTCTTCCACCCGGCGTAACGCAGCGCGTACGGCCCCAATCTGCGTCACAATGTCGATGCAATAGCGATCGTCCTCAACCATGCGGGCGAGGCCCCGCACTTGTCCTTCGATGCGGTTGAGCCGCTTGAAGGTTGCCGCCTTGCTGTCTTTTGCCATGAGCCCTATATACCCCCTAGGGGTATATAGGGCAAGGTATGAGCGTGGCAGATCATCACCGTCATCGCGACGCTGCGTCCGGGACAGTGACCGACCCTGTCTGCGGCATGACGGTTGATCCGCACGCCGCCAAGCCCCGCGTCGAGCATCGCGGCCACACCTATTATTTTTGTTCGGTCGGCTGCCGCACAAAATTCACGACCGATCCGCAAAAGTATTTGGGCGAGCGAGGACCCGAACCGGTGGCTGAAGGCGCTATCTATACGTGCCCTATGCATCCTGAGATCCGGCGGCTGGGTCCCGGCTCCTGCCCGATCTGCGGCATGGCGCTCGAGCCGGAAATGCCGGCGCCCGATAACGGTCCTAATCCTGAATTTGTCGATATGACGCGGCGCTTCTGGATCGGTCTCGTGCTGACCCTGCCGATTTTCACGCTCGAAATGGGTGGGCACCTCGTCGGCACGCACAACTGGGTCGGGCCAACGCTTTCAAACTACATTCAGTTCGCTTTCGCCACGCCGGTCGTGCTCTGGGCGGGTTGGCCGTTCTTTGTGCGCGGCTGGCAATCGCTCGTCACCCGCAATCTCAACATGTTCACGCTGATCGCTATGGGCACCGGTGTATCTTATGTTTACAGCCTAGCCGCCACTTTCGCACCCGAAGCTTTCCCACAAACATTTCGTAGCCACAGCGGCGCGCCAGCGTCCTATTTTGAAGCTGCCAGCGTCATCACCGTGCTGGTGCTGATGGGGCAAGTGCTGGAATTGCGCGCACGCGAGGCGACCTCGGGCGCAATCCGTGCCCTGCTCGATCTCGCGCCAAATACCGCGCGCCGTGTAAAAGACGATGGCGGCGACCAGGACGTACCGCTCGATGCGGTACAGGCCGGCGACCGCTTGCGCGTGCGCCCCGGCGACAAGGTGCCGGTGGATGGCGTCGTGCTCGAAGGCCACTCGGCGCTCGATGAATCTATGGTGACCGGCGAATCCATGCCGGTGACTAAGGAAAAAAACTCTCGCGTCATCGGCGGCACACTTAACAAGAGTGGAAGTTTCATCATGCGCGCCGACAAAGTCGGCCGCGATACATTGTTGTCCCGGATCGTGCAGATGGTCGCGAGTGCGCAGCGCAGCCGCGCGCCGATCCAGCGCCTAGCCGATCAAGTCTCAACCTGGTTCGTACCGACTGTGATCGCCGTTGCACTCATCGCATTTGCCGCGTGGGCAATTTTCGGCCCCGAACCGCGCTTCGTCTATGGCCTGGTGGCCGCGGTGAGCGTTCTGATTATTGCCTGTCCGTGCGCGCTGGGGCTCGCCACACCGATGTCGATCATGGTTGGCGTCGGCCGCGGCGCGCAGGCCGGCGTGCTCATCAAGAACGCCGAAGCGCTGGAGCGAATGGAGAAGATCGACACACTTGTTGTCGACAAGACCGGCACGCTCACCGAAGGAAAACCGAAGGTCGTATCGATCGCGGCGGCGGCGGGCTTCGACGAAGCGCAGGTGTTACTACTTGCGGCCAGCGCCGAACGTGGCAGCGAGCATCCGTTGGCAGCCGCTATCGTAGCCGCCGCTGCCGACCGCAAGCTCGAACTTTTGCAGGTACAAGGTTTCGACGCGCCCGCTGGTAAGGGCGTGATCGGGACGGTCGATGGAAAGAAACTCGCACTCGGTAACGCAAAGTTTCTTGGCGAATTGAATATCGACACATCCGCGCTCAACACCGACGCCGAGCGCCTGCGCGGCGATGGGGCGACTGCCATTTTCCTCGCCGTTGACGGAAAATCTGCCGGCGTCATTGCCGTCGCCGACCCAATCAAGGCCACCACGCCAGACGCCCTGAAAGCACTCGCAGCCGATGGCATCCGTGTGGTCATGCTCACGGGCGACAACCAAACGACCGCACATGCCGTCGCCCGGCGCTTGGGCATTTCCGAAGTCGAGGCTGACGTACTGCCCGATCAGAAGAACGCGGTCGTCGAAAAACTGCGCCGCGAAGGCCGCGTGATCGCTATGGCCGGCGATGGCGTCAACGACGCACCGGCGCTCGCCGCTGCAGACGTCGGAATCGCGATGGGAACCGGTGCCGATGTCGCTATTGAGAGCGCGGGCATCACGCTACTAAAAGGCGATCTTACAGGCCTCGTAAAAGCGCGTACCCTCTCCGCTGCCGTCATGCGCAACATACGGCAGAATCTGTTCTTTGCATTTATCTACAATTCGCTCGGCGTCCCTGTCGCTGCCGGCGTTCTTTATCCCGTGTTCGGATTGCTGCTGTCTCCGGTCATTGCAGCAGCAGCCATGGCGCTTTCCTCGGTCAGCGTTGTTGGCAATGCATTGCGCCTGCGCGCCATCAAGCTTTGAGACGCCAAGGCGTGAACTCGGAAACCGCTCACCAAAAAGCATAAGTCACTTAGCTGGTATCACGGTGCCGGCTGAAAAAAATAGAACCTTATGTGAGCCGGCTCACAACGCTTTTCGCGTAATGGGCCCATCTATCCGCTGAGAAGACATCCCAGGCAGGAGGCTCACATGTTCCGAGCACTATCCGCCGCGACCTTAGCCACGCTGATTTTCTTAGCCGTCGAGGTCATCGTAGTCCCCGGCAAAACAGCCGCGAATTTGAGAGCGGCGAAGAGTAATTTCTCGAATCAAGTCGTGATCGATGGCCTTCACATTGCACGACCCCAGACAATGAGAGACTTTCCGATGGAGTTCGTGCCCCGGCCCTGAGCAGCGTCGCGCGCCAAACGAAAAGACAAGGTTAGTGTCTAACCCGCTCGCTGGCAGACGCATGATGGCTCTGCGCCGCAACGCGAACGCCAGCAGGAACCGCTGCTCACCAAGCTCAATCTAAGTATGCGCGACCTAGTAGATGGCGAGATATTTCAGCAGCGAAAGGACACCGATGACGATGACAATGACGCGCACGATCTGCTTGGCGCGCCCGTCAATCGGCAACATATTGATCAGATAGAGCACAAGAATGATGACAAGAAACGTAATAAGAATACTGATTAAAAGGCCCATGCTCGCCCCCTTGTGTTGCCACCGCATTGACGCGGTCCAGGCAATTAAGTTCCATGCATAGAAAAAGTTCCATACACCGGAGTGGGCCTCAGCTAACGTACAACCTGATCACTCGCCCGCCCACCGAGGGCTCCAACCCCCGGCAAGGATTTACAATTTTTCTCGGTGCCGGTCTTGCGCAGCTCGTTCATCTCACCGCGCAGCTGGATATATTCCGGTCGGTAGGCCACGCTACTCACCAGCTTGCCGCCTGAACCCGCTTCCGCCTTCGCCATCAACACTTCCAATTCATGCTGGCGAGTAATATTGGCCTGCGCCTGCACGGCGAGCTCGGCGCAGTTGTACAGAACGTACCGGTCCGGCTCGACGACAAAGCGGCCGGCGCTTTCCTCGGACGCGCATCCGGTCAACGCTGAGGCGGCCAGCGCGGCGATCAGAATCCATAATGTCCCGCGGCTGATCATCGCCATGCAGCTAACGGCTCAATGCTGACTTTTGACTAACTGCTTGTATTGAGCAATGCGCATACACGCAATGAGAAGATCTGTCGCGCTATGCAACTTGATGCGCACGCTGCACCAAATCGATCGCCCGGTCGAGACGGCGAACGACCGCAGAGAGCGATGGCCAGCAAATTTCCGTTAGTGATTTCCGCACAATAGCCAGATCTGGAATTGCCGGCTTCACAACAAGGTTGATTGGCGCGCTGACTGCAGGATCGGTCAAGCCAAAGACCCCGACACTCGGCTTATTGAATGCAGCTGCGATGTGAAGCGGCCCGGAATCGTTTCCAACGAACACATCCGCCGCGGCAAGTGTCAGTGTGAGCCTAGTCAACGAGTTGGTCAGATAATCGCGTGCCGGCGCGCTTTCCATGATTGCGGCCGCAAGGTTGCGATGTTCACTCGCTCCCACGATCCAGACAGCGCAGCCGGCCTCGATGCAACGGCGAGCAACAGCCACGTAGTTTTCGATCGGCCAATTTTTCTTGACGTCCGACGAGCCGGGCGCAATTGCGACAACCGGTGCTGTCGCCCGCGCCTTTTCCCTAAGCGCTTCAAAGTCGGATTGAAGCGCGTTGGGCACGCGAAATTGGGGCTCCGGCCACTTCGCCGGCGCGGCATTGGCATCACGAACGCCGAGCCAGCATGACCGATCGACCATTCGCGACCATCGGCGCATCCGAAATCGCGGCCGGGTGAGGAGCGGAAGTCTGCATTCTTCAGCCCAGCCAATCCGCTCAGGTATTCGCGCAAGAAATGACACCAACGCCGCCTTGAACGAGCTTTGGACGATATAGGCAGTTTTGTAGCCGCGTTTGCGCAATGTATTCGCAAGTGCAATCCGGCCGAACATGTTGAGGTGGCGATGCTGAAAATCCTCACCGATCGCCTCGCGAATTTCCGGCATAAATTCGCCGATCTCGACCGCGGGGCGCCGCGCGACTATATCAATCGGACGGCCTGGATTCTGATCCGCAATCATCCGGATCAGCGAATGACAGCGCACCAGGTCCCCGACGCCCGGAAACCCGAAGACAACGATCGGTGATCCCGCGTTGCCAATCGCCTTTAGGCCGCGTTCGTTGTATCCGTGCATGAGCGGTAATGAACTAGTGGTTTCGCCCTCCCAACAGTAACACGGGGGCGGTATTGCGAAACGGGGGGCGGATTAAATCTCGGTAATCTCATGTTCGATTTTCAATTGTTCGAATATCAAACGCGTAATTTTTAGAAGCACTCCAATATAACCCCGAGGGGATCATCGGCGGTATAGGCGCACCGGAATAGCTGTTGTGCTGTTAGTGGATATGGTGCGCTGCACCAGCGACAGACCACGATCAAACTGGGGACTTTCGAAGAACCCGGTCCAGTTCGGCCGCAATGGCGATCGCCGAAGGGGTGTCGGAATGCACACAGACTGTCGTCGCTTTTACCGGGATGTCTCGTCCAGCCGTCGTCGTGACAACATGGTCTCGTATTACCCGTAATACCCGGGCGGCTGCATTCGCTGGATCGACTGCATCATGAACGCGGCTGAGGATTAAGTTGCCCTCCCCGTCATATTCAAGGTCTGCATAAAATTCCGGGATGAGTTCGATGCCTTTGTTCCTGTAAGTGGTTTCGTGTGCAGTAAATGCCATCCCGAGAATTGGAACCCCAAACGGAAGGACGGCATCAGCAATCGCCGCTGCAATTTTTTCGTCGCGTGCCGCCATGCCATACAGCGCACCGTGCGGCTTAACGTGGTTGAGCGGAACATGTTCGGCGTCGAGAAATGCCTTCAGTGCACCAACTTGATATGTCACGAGATCGGTAACTTCCGTCGGCGAGATGACCATCGCCCGCCGGCCAAAGCCTTGCAAATCCGGTAGTGACGGATGTGCGCCAACTTTGACGGCGTATTTTTTCGCAAGGCGTACAGTTTCACGCATTGTTGTCGGGTCGGAAGCATGGAAGCCGCAAGCGACGTTTGCCAAGTCGATGTGCGGCATCATTGCCGCGTCGTCCCCGAGACGATATAAACCAAAACCCTCGCCCATATCGCAGTTGATCGTCATCCGCATGTGCAGGCCCCTACTCGCTCAGCCGGAAATTTATTTGCAGGCTCTTCGATGACGCCGCGGTACCCGGGTGCCCGTCTTTAAAAGCAGATCGTTTAAGACACGGCAATATCGAATTGCAGCGATGCCGTCAGTGCATCGCGAGGACTCACCCGTTTAGATGGCGCGGCGGTGAGGCCAAATGCTCTACACGCGAACGAATTCGGCCCGATGTGTAGCGGCGACTAGTCCCACAGGAGTATTTTTTTCTCATCGATTATTCCATGACCTTTTCGTGAACGACTGGCCAAATTTTGTGAATTAAACGTGGATTGAGAGTGCCGTTGGATCGCGCCAAATGCGCGTCAGCAGGAAATACTTCTTGCGCCTACCAATGGAGCTGAACCATGAAGGCCATCACAAAGATCGGCATCGCTTCTGCGCTTGCGCTTTTAACCGCGGGCCCAGGCTTCGCTTACGAAACCGATGCGCAGACCAACACCCAGGTCTCGGCCACGCGTGCGCAACACGTGACGACCAAGCACGTGAATGCGTCCCGCGCCACCAACTCATTCGCCTTTTCGCCTGCCGACGCGCCGGCCGACTATGGCTCCAGGTACTTCAACGACTTCGGAATCGGCAGCCAGAGCTAAGCATTCCTCCCCCAGCCTAAGCCTGACTGCTGAGGAGGCCGCCTGCAAGGCGGCCTCTTTTTTTCGACGTAGGTGTTATCGTGCTGGCGGTTGCGAAGCCGCAGTCCGCGCTCCGGCACGGAAAAATTCAAATACCTAATATTGGTGCGGACGCCGGGACTCGAACCCGGACGGGATTACTCCCAAGGGATTTTAAGTCCCTTGCGTCTACCATTCCGCCACGTCCGCGTGGCACTTCACTCACCGCGCCGTCGCGCGGCGGGGGAGCCCACGCGGCGGCGTTTCACATTATTCCGGTAACACGTGCCCCCAGGCCGACTGCCAATCCTTGCCGCCGGCGTCGGTCACCTTGCCATCCTTCTCGAAGAACTTATTGGGCACCTGGAAGATCGCGATCATGGTGCCGCCTTTCGGGCACCAGGCTTCGTGTCGGCTGCCGGCCGGGCGCCAGACGAATTCGCCAGGACCGACCTCGAGGCCTTTGTCCGGGCCTTCCTTATCCACCAAAGAACCTTCCAGTACGTAAGTCTGCTCGATCAGCACGTGCTCGTGGTCGGGCAGGCTCGCACCTGGCTCCATCTTGATCAGGACGGTGGCGAGTCCGCTCTTAGGATCAAACAGCAGGGTCTTCGCCTGACAGCCGGGAAACCGCATCGTGTCCCACGGCATTTCTTGCGGGCGCACATGACGCGAGCGCATGTCATCAACAGGCTTTGCGTTTTGGGTATTCGGCTTGACGTTCATCGGCGTCCTCCCCGGAAGCGCATTTTATATGTGGCTTTATGATACACGCAAACGCTCCTAGTTGCTCAATTTGATATTTGCCTGCTCAACGATCTTTCCGAATTTGGTGCGTTCGCCGTCTACAAACGCCTTGAACTCCGCAACCTTCATCGGCTTCGGCACGATACCTTGCGGCAGTAGCTTGTCGGCAATCGCCGGTTCCTTCAACGCCGTGTTCACGACGCCGTTGAGGCGCTCGACGATTTCAGGTGGTGTGCCGGCAGTGCCGAACATCGCGAACCAGTTGAGCAATTCGTAGCTTGCAAGGCCGGGCGAGCCTTCACTGAGCGGCGCCACATCAGGCAATTGCGGCATCCGTTCGCGCGAGGTCACCGCCACCGCGCGCAGATTGCCCGCCGATATTAGCGGCAAGGCCGCCGCGAGGCTTGAAAAGCTCATCGTGACCGCGCCGGTTGCAACATCCGTCACCGCCGGTGCCGAACCGCGATATGGCACATGTAGCACCTGGATTCCCGCCATGCTGTTCATCAGCTCACCGGCCAATTGCTGCGGATTGCCGATGCCCGATGAAGAGAAAGACAGCTTGCCGGGATTGGCCTTGGCATAAGCAATCAGTTCCTGCGGATTGTGCACGGGCGTCGTCGCGGCGACGACGACGACACAGGGCACGATGCCGATCAGCGCGATCGGCACCAACTCTTTCGCCGGATCGTAGGACATCCGTTCCTTGAACAGAAAATGGTTGATGGCGACCTCGCCCGACGCACATGCCAGCAGCGTATAGCCATCGGGTTGCGCTTTCGCGACCGCTCCGGTCGCCAACATCGCGCTAGCGCCTGTCCGATTTTCGATAATAATCGGCTGACCGAGTGCCGTTTTCATCGGATCCTGCAGCAGCCGCGCAACAATATCGACGCCGCCACCGGCCGCATAACCAACGAGGACATGGACCGGCTGGCTTGCATAATTCGACTGCGCGCCGGCGTCGGGCACACCGGCGGCCAACGCCGCGGCGCCCCCGAGCAAATGACGTCGTGTCAGCATTGCGTTCCCTCCAGACCTTTTATTGCGGTAGCTTTTCGTTTGAGCGCGGTCTTGTCTCTGATTCACTCCCCGCCTTCGCGGATCGGCGGCACGAATGCGAGCCCGGTGTCCCAGGGGAAATATATCCAGGTGTCCTGAGAAACCTCGGTAATAAACGTGTCGACCAGCGGTCGTCCCATTGGTTTGGCGTAGACCGTCGCAAAATGGGCGTCCGGCAACAGGTCGCGCACCACGCGCGCGGTCTTGCCGGTGTCCACAAGATCATCGACGATAAGCACACGCTTGCCTTGTGCGTGGAGCGCGGACACTTCGGGCGAGATGCTCTTGAGCACGGTGAGCTCGCCCTGGTTCTTGTAATCCCGATAGCTCACGACGCAGACGGTTTCTATCATGCGGACGTTTAATTCGCGCGCGACGATCGCAGCAGGGACCAGGCCGCCTCGCGTGATACAAACGATCGCTTCGAACGGCCCAGCTTCATGCAGCCGCCATGCCAGCGCGCGCGAGTCACGGTGAAACTGGTCCCAGGAAACCGGAAAAATTTTCTCCGGGCGTGGAGCGTTTTCGGCCTGCGGTTTCACCATGGGATACTCTAACGCGTCGCCGTGAGCTGCGCCTTCACTTTTTCCAGCATGCCTTCAACCTCAGACTTCACCGCCGCAAGCTTCTTCGCGTCACGCGAGCGCACGACTATGTTGGTGTTCGGCCCGTGCGCTTCGTCGATGAACGGATAACTTCCAATGATCGCTTCGGGATGTGCCTTAGCGATAGCGCCCAGCGCAGTGCCGACATCACCTTCTTTCGCGTCGGCGCGGATCGTTTCGGAAAGCAATTTCGTTCCGGTCTTGAGCTTGGGCGCAACCTCGTCAAGCATTCCCTGCATCACCGCTGGAATGCCGGCCATAGTGATAACATTGCCAATCCAGAACCCGGGCGCACCCGACACTTTGTTCGCGACCAGCGCGGCGCCGTGTGGAATGCGAGTCATGCGCATACGCGCTTCGTTGAGCTCTCCACCGGTTTTAGCGAGGCGCTCTTTCATAATCGCCACCGCCTCGGGGTGAAACTCGAGCACGACCGCGAAAGCCTCTGCTACACAATCGGCGGTAATATCGTCATGCGTCGGTCCGATGCCGCCGGTGGTGAACACGTATGTATATTTCGCTCGCAACGCGTTGATTGCTTCGACAATCGCAGCGGCGTCATCGGACACGACGCGCACTTCCTTGAGGTCGATGCCGATCGCGGTGAGATAGTCCGCGATGTAGCCGATATTCTTGTCCTTGGTACGCCCCGACAGGATTTCGTCGCCGATCACCAGCACGGCAGCGGTGACGATGTCGGGCTTCGCACTCATGACGTTGTCCTTGTGGCAAGCATGATCCCGGAATGTTGAACCGGTTTTCGGAATAGATCGTGCTTACTTAAACAGGTCGAAGACCTAGCGTGGCCCCGCCACCCGCTCAAGCCGCGCCTCGTGAGGTCCGCACATTTATTGGGCAGCCGCAGCATCCGTGGTTGATCCACCTCTCTAACCTTCGGTTTTCGTTGTGCTTTTGCTTGGCCTAAAGCTTGCTACTCTTAACTATGGAAAGCTGCGAAACGGAAAGGCTTGAACAAACGTTGCGTAGCCGGCTGCGGGCTGGGGAGGGCCGGATGGTTGTCGCCTTTGATGAGATGACGGGTCACGACGGCGGCTTACGCCCCGCGTATGGTGAGCTGTCGCGCTGGCTGGCCGAGGTACCACCGGATGTTCTCGACTATCGGCGGCGCGAGGCCGAGCTCATCTTCCGACGCATCGGCATCACGTTCGCAGTTTACGGCGAAGCGGACGCTCAGGAGCGTCTGATCCCCTTCGACGTCATCCCGCGCATTATCGCTGGCGCCGAGTGGAGGCTGCTCGAAAAGGGACTGACCCAGCGCGTCAACGCACTCAACGCCTTTATCAAAGACATCTACGGCGCCCGTGACATCATGCGTGCCGGCGTCGTGCCGGACGATCTCGTATTCCGCAATCCCGCGTTCCGGCCCGAGATGAGCGGGCAGAACGTACCCCACGATATCTACGTGCACGTCGCCGGAATCGACATCGTGCGGGTAGATGCCGAAACATTTTACGTACTCGAAGACAACGCACGCACGCCGTCCGGCGTCTCATACATGTTGGAGAACCGCGAAATCATGATGCGGCTATTCCCGGAGTTGTTTTCGCGCCACCGTGTCGCGCCAGTCGAAAACTATCCGGACGAACTGCTCGCCACGCTGAATTCGGTAGCGCCTCTGTCGACGTCGCGCGAACCCAACGTTGTGCTGCTCACGCCGGGCGTGTTCAATTCCGCGTATTACGAGCATTCTTTTCTCGCCGATAAGCTTGGCGTTGAACTGGTCGAAGGTCGCGACCTTTTCGTCAAGGACGAGGTCGTCCATATGCGTACGACGCAAGGCCCGCGCCGCGTCGACGTGATCTACCGACGCATCGACGACGATTACCTCGACCCGCTCACCTTTCGGCCCGATTCCGCACTCGGCGTGCCAGGACTGATGTCCGCCTATCAATCGGGGAATGTGACACTCGCAAATGCAGTCGGAACCGGTATCGCCGACGACAAGGCCGTCTATAGTTTCATGCCGGCGATTATAAAATTCTATCTCGATGAAGAGCCCCTACTGAAGAACGTTCCAACGTGGCGTTGCCGCGATGAAGAGCACCTCGCTTATGTTCTTGATAATTTGCACGATCTTGTCGTGAAAGAAGTCCACGGCTCCGGCGGTTACGGCATGTTGATCGGTCCCACTGCCAGCAAGATTGCGATCGAACAATTTCGCGCCAAGCTGAAAACATCGCCAAAAAGCTTCATCGCCCAACCAACACTGGCGCTGTCCACCTGCCCGACCTGCGTCGAGCAAGGCGTAGCGCCGCGACACATCGATCTGCGGCCCTTTGTGCTCACGGGCCGCAATAGCGTGCGTATTGTGCCGGGCGGCCTCACGCGTGTTGCGTTAAAGGAGGGGTCTCTGGTGGTCAATTCCAGCCAGGGCGGCGGTACCAAGGATACCTGGGTGTTGGACGGATGAAACAGAAACGCTGACATGCTCTCGCGCACCGCCGATAATCTGTACTGGCTTTCGCGTTATATTGAACGCGCGGAATATCTTGCGCGCATCCTCGATGCTACGCAGCGGCTCTCGGCACTTCCCCTCACCTATGTCGGCACCAGCAACGAATGGGAATCCGCGGTCGCGACCGCCGGCTGCGCCTCCGCATTCTTCAAGCTTTACGATGAGGCGAACGAATCAAACGTCACCGACTTTCTCGCGTTCTCGACCGCCAATTCCTCGTCGATAAGATCCTGCTTTGAACTCGCGCGCGGCAATGCGCGCGCGGTACGCACGGCGCTCACCATGGAAATGTGGGATGCCATCAACGGGACGTGGCTTGAACTCAAACGCTATGGCAACGGACCGACCTCGCGCGAAGAGTTTTCACGGTTCCTGCGGTGGGTCCAGGAGTCTTCCCTACGCTTTGATGGGTCCGCTTACCGCACAATGTTGCGCAACGACGCCTACTGGTTCTCGCGCCTCGGGGTCTATATCGAACGCGCCGACAACACCGCGCGGATTCTGGACGTCAAATATCATCTCCTGCTTCCGGAAATCGAACGTGTCGGCGGTCCGCTCGACTATTTCCAATGGGCCGCGATCCTGCGTTCGGTGTCCGCACTCACCGCCTATCACTGGGTCTATAGAGACAGCCTCAAACCGTGGCTGGTTGCCGATCTACTCATTTTGCGTGACGAAATGCCGCGCTCGCTCGCATCCTGCTACGAGGCAATTGTACGCAACCTCGATTCGCTCGCCGGCGCCTATGGCCGGCAAGGCCCCGCGCAGCGACAGGCGCGCGGCATCCGCACGCGGCTACAAAACAGCCGTATGGACGGCATTTTTCAACGGGGCTTGCATGAGTTCATCGGCGAATTCATCACCGAGAGTAACCAGCTTGGCAGCCTCGTCACCGAGCAATTCCTGACGTGAGCACCCGACCGCACAACGCCATTGGCTTATGCTAGAAAAGCGCCGGCCTCATCAGAAGCTCATCGCCCATGCGGATTCGTATCTCTCACGCGACCACCTACACCTATAATACGCCGCCCACTTTGGTCACGCAGGTGCTTCGCCTCACCCCGCGCGGGCACGAGGGGCAACATGTGATCGCCTGGCGCATCGATCTGTCGGAAGATTGCCTGCTGCATCAACATCAGGACGCCTTCGGCAACATCATCCACTCCTTCACGGCCGAAGGGCCGTTCAATGAATTGACTGTCGCGGTCGATGGCGAGGTCGATACGCAGAACACCCACGGCATGGTGAAGGGCGCAGTCGAGCGTTTTCCGCCGGAATTCTACTTGCGCGAAACTCCGCTCACGCAAGCCGACGCTGCGATTCTTGACTTCGCCGAGACAACGCGCGCCGCCGCCGACGGTGACACGTTGACGCGTATGCATGCGCTGATGACGACGCTGAACCGCGAGATTGCCTTTGATACCGATCCGACGCATCCGACCACAACCGCAGCGGAATCCTTTTCACTCAGGCGCGGTGTCTGCCAGGACATCACACATATTTTCGTCGCGGCGGCACGGGCACTCAGCATTCCGGCACGCTATGTTGGAGGACATTTCCATCGCGCGGACGGCGTGATCGCGCAGGAAGCCGGCCACGCCTGGGCGGAGGCTCATATTGAAGAGCTGGGCTGGGTCGGGTTCGACCCGACCAACGGCATTTCCGCCACCGAAGCCCACGTGAGGGTCGCGGTTGGGCTCGATTATCTCGGTGCTTCGCCCGTGCGGGGTACGCGCTATGGCGGCAGTGGTGAAATCCTCAAAGTAGCCGTGCGCGTCGATCAGGCGCGCCAGCAGACCCAGAGTTAGGAGCGGCACTTGACCCACTCCTAAATCCGCGTCTCACTTTTTCAGATTGTGCAACGACATTGCCGAAGGGGGCTCAACGTCGCTATAACTCTTCGGTTCGCTGGTAAGAAAACGCAAAGCCCATGACCTATTGCTGCGGAATTCTCGTGCGTGCTGGCCTCGTCATGATTGCCGACACACGCACCAATGCCGGCCTCGACAACGTCTCAACTTTTCGCAAGCTACATGTGTATACGGAACCCGGCGAGCAAATCATGGCGCTTGCCTCGTCCGGAAATCTGTCGCTGAGCCAGTCGGTGCGCTCGACACTGACAGAAGGCGTGGAAAATCCGGAGACCGGCGAACTCGAAACACTGATGAATGCTCCGACGATGTTCCAGGCTGCGCAGCGCATTGGCCGTACCATCCGCAATTTGCAGACTGTCGAAGGCAAAGTCCTGGAAGCCGCCGAAGTTGATCACGAAGTTGCGTTTCTGTTTGGCGGCCAGATCAAGGGCGGCCGCATGCAGCTTTTCATGATTTACTCCGCCGGCAACTTCATCGAGTGCACGACCGACACCCCATATCTGCAGATCGGCGAACACAAATACGGAAAACCAGTACTCGACCGCGCCGTCGGATTCGACACCGAACTCTACGACGCGCTTAAGATTGGACTGATTTCCATGGATTCCACCATGCGCTCCAACCTCGGGGTAGGGCTGCCGATCGATATTTTGGTCGTGCGCAGGGACTCATGCACTTCAGAGGTGAACTATCGAATTGAGCCGGGTGAGCCCTACTTCCAGGATTTGCGCGAGCGCTGGTCCGGCGCGCTTCGCGCCGCTCATATCGCGATACCGCGCCCGCCCTATCGCAGCGCGAATTAAGCGGCCCGGTAGGTGTTAGGGCCCATCGAAACGCAGGCATTTTCCAATTGATTAATTAACCGCGTTGGAGCGCGGATTAGACTTTTACCACCAGTTAATAGAACCGGGCGAATTGCAGGTTCCCAGCACGGGACCTACTGCCGGTTGGGCCGAGCGAAAGCGAATAGCAAGCTTTGTCCCCTAGCTTCCGAACCGAAAAGTCTAATGGGCAGGACGCTTTAAGGGACCTTGATCGTGCCGGCTGTGGCTCGTCCGCGCACCTCCGACGCGCGGCAATACACCAGTTGGGATCGCGCTCGTTTGAGCGTGGTCGTTCCTATTGGCGTTATCGTCGCCGTCGCCATTGTCTGCATTGTGGTTGCAGTGCTGTCATCGGCGCAGCGCGCCGACGTCGGCGCCGTCGATCATGAAAAGCAATTATTCTCGCGTGCGCTGACCAACTATGGCGACCGCGTGCTGCGGGAGGTGGAAAGCGTCGCCTCCTCTGATGGCGCTACTCAAAACATACGCCGTTCTTTTGATCCGGAATGGGCCAAGCAGCGCGTAGGAACGTGGTTGGAAACATATTTCGATCATGACTACATTTTCATTTTCGACCGCAAGGACGAGTTGATCTTTTCGATGTTCGGCAATCGGCCGGCCGACCCGAAATGGTTTGCATCCGCGCGTCCCGGGCTCACTTCAGTGATCGAGTACATGCGCGGGCGTGATCCAAACTTGCACGGAGCGATCCGTCTCGATCAAGTGGGGTTGCCCAATGGCGGCGGCAATCAGCGAACGGCAATCATCCGTCGCCTTATGGGGCGGCCGGCCGTGATCGCAGCGACCGCAGTCGGTCAATCCGATGGAGTTCCTGCGTTACTGGACAGCGTCGCGCCGATTATCATGTCTGTGAAATTCATCGATGACCGCGCGATCTCGACAATCGCCGGACAGCTGCGGCTTGCCAATTTACGAAAGATCGATCAGGAGGAAATCCCGAGCGGTGATCTCGTCTATGATCTCAGCGGCCCTGATGGCAACATCATCGCCCGCTTTGCCTGGACGCCAAAACAGCCTGGCGCCGAAATCGTGCACAATGTGGTGCCATTCGTCGCCGTCGCCCTGACAGGCTTTGCACTGCTTGCGGCCTTCGTGTTGGGCTACATGCGGCGCACCGCGGCCGCGATCGCGGCGGGCGAGTCGCGACTGCGTCACCTCGCCATGCACGACCCGCTATGCGGCCTACCTAACCGCATATTTTTCGGTGAGCGGCTGGAGACGGTGATCGATGAGGTTCGCGCCGGTAGCGCGCCGGCCGCGGTGTTCTATATCGATCTCGACCATTTCAAGGACGTCAACGACACACTCGGGCATCATATCGGCGACGAGCTGATCCGGAACGTGACGCTGCGGCTTTCGCACACACTCCGTGGCGGCGACCTCGTGGCACGTCTGGGTGGCGACGAATTCGCAGTCATTTCATCGATTGCGGGTGATAGCGAGATGATGATGGGGCTCTCGCAACGCATTATTTCGGCGATATGCGCGCCTTATTCCATCAGTAACCAGAACATCATCATCGGAGCCTCCATCGGTATTGCAGTCATCGACAACAAGTGCGGCACCGCGACCGACATCATGCGCTATGCCGACATGGCGCTCTACCGCGCCAAGAACGAAGGACGCAACCGTGCGTGCATCTATGACGCCGCGATGGATGCTGACCTTTCCACCCGCAAGCTTCTCGAGGCAGATTTGCGCGAGGCGATCGAGAATGACCGCCTTCAGCTCCTATATCAGCCGATCGTGAACAAGAGCGGCGAGTCCGTCATCGGAGTAGAGGCACTTTGTCGCTGGACACATCCTACCCGCGGCGAAGTACCACCGAGCGAATTCATCCCGATTGCGGAGCATAGCGGGTTGATCATCGATCTCGGAAACTGGGTGCTGCGCCGCGCCTGCATCGACGCGAAGGCTTGGCCGGAATTGACCGTCGCGGTCAACGTCTCATCTCTGCAATTCCGCCGCATCGATTTCGTCGAAGTGGTTGAGCGTATCCTGAAAGAGACGCACTTCGATCCAGGACGTCTCGAACTGGAATTGACCGAGAGCGTGCTGCTCGGCAATGTCGATACCGCAGAATCAGCAATGCTACGGCTCAAGGGGCTGGGCGTACGGCTTGCCCTCGACGATTTCGGCACCGGCTATTCCAGCTTGCTGTATTTGCGTCGCTTCCCGTTCGACAAGCTCAAGATCGACCGCAGCTTCGTGCTCTCGATCGAAAAAGCCGCCGACGCCGCCGCTATCGTGCATGCAATCGTCAGCCTCGGCCGCGGCCTCGGCATGAAAGTTACCGCCGAGGGCGTCGAAACTGCCGATCAGCAACTATTCCTGCGCGCGGCCGGCGTGCATTCCATGCAGGGTTATCGCTTCGGCAAACCCGTCACTGTTGCGGAAATCACCGCCCGCCTGAAATCGCCAAGCGCCTTCCAGCCAATCGAAGTGCCGACCGCCCTCGCGAGCTGAAGCCACGCGTCCGCCAAACCACTGCCGCTTCAGTCCAAAACCGCATCTCAACGACGAACGAGTGTGGCGCGAATTTAAAGGCCGTGGCAAAGTTCCTCGTTCACGACTGGGGAATTTCCTATGGCACGTCGATCTTTGCAAAAATGGGAGTGGCCAAAACAACTCACATACATGCGGTTTGAACGGAGCGCGCTGTTGTGCGTCATGTTCCTTGTCGGAGTTATTGCCGTCTACGCAACAATCCTGGCGGCCACCAAGCTTGTTGCTGACATGTCGCATGGCGATACCTTTCTTGAAAAGGCCGCCTTACAGGACACGTTCGGCCAGATCCTTACCGTCGTGATCTTGCTCGAATTCAATCACTCGATTTTCGTAGCTTTGTCTGAACGGGCCGGCGCCATCCAAACACGAATTGTCGTGTTGATTGGAGTCCTCGTGGTTGCCCGCAAACTCATGCTCCAGGATTTCGCTACCCTCGACTTCCAGGCTTTGCTTGGTTTTGGTGGATTGCTGCTGGCATTGGGTGGACTTTATTGGCTTCTCTCCGATGCGGATCGCCGTCGTTCAAGCGCAACGTCAGGAGAGCGACCTCCGGCCTCGTAGCCGGATTGCATTCTGCTTCTCGCCATGAGCTCCCTGGCGGACCAATCGCGCTGCTGGGACAATGTCTCAGCTACCGCCGGTGGTGGCGGGCGGGCGCTTTTGTGATATGGGGTCGAACGAAAAACTGATTAGGGGAGGAAATCCGATGGCCGCATCAGCAAAAATCGCACTTGTCACCGGCGCTGGGACCGGCGTGGGCCGGGCGGTGGCCATCGCGCTCGCCAAAGCTGGTTACAATCTCGTACTGGCGGGCCGCCGAAAAGAAATGCTCGACAAAGTTGCTACCGAGATCAACGCAGCTGGAGCGCAAGCACTGGCCATGCCGACCGATGTTTCGAAACGCGATTCAATTCTCACGCTTTTTGCGACCGTGAAATCGACCTTCGGCCGTCTGGATGTGCTGTTTAACAATGCGGGCATTGGCGCACCGCCGGTTCCGCTCGAAGATTTGCCTTTCGAGACGTGGCAGAACGTCGTCGCAACCAATTTCACAGGGATGTTCCTGTGCACGCAGGAAGCGATCAAGATCATGAAGAGCCAATCGCCTCGCGGCGGCCGCATCATCAACAATGGCTCGATCTCGGCGCATGCACCACGACCGTATTCGGTCGCCTATACATCGACCAAGCATGCGGTTACCGGGCTCACCAAGTCCACTTCGCTCGATTGCCGGCAATATGACATCTGTTGCGGCCAAATCGACATCGGCAATGCGATCACGCCGCTCACCGAACGGATGGCTACCGGCGAAGGTGTGCTCCAGCCAGACGGCAGCAAGAAGATGGAGCCGCGTATGGAAGCCGACCACGTCGGCAACGCAGTGGTCTACATGGCGGGTCTGCCGCTCGATACCAATGTGCTGTTCATGACGGTGATGGCTAACAAGATGCCATTCGTCGGAAGAGGCTAGCGCCTCGATGGAGTTCGCCAAGGCACTCCACGAGTGGCACGAGTTCTTTTTTCTCGTTGGCACCGCTGGTGCGACATTGGTCGCTCTGCTGTTCGTTGCCGTGTCGCTTGGCGCAGGGTTCCTGACCGCCAAACGCGCGAATGCCACACGGACATTTTTTACGCCGGTCGTAATTCATTTTAGCATTGTTTTTGTCACCTCGGCCGTCACACTCGCGCCGGGCCATAACGCTACTTTCTTTGCGACCCTTATCGGCGTTGTCGCCATCGCCGGACTTGCGGTATCCGCCTGGGCCACCGCACAGTTGCTGCGTCATAAATGGTCGACTCTGCTTGAGGATCGGTTGGCCTACGGTCTGTTGCCCGCAACCTGCTATGTCGCATTATGTGTGGCCGCCGCCATGATTTATGCTGAAAAGCCTTCGGCACTGGACGTCCTGGCCGGCGCATTGCTTCTTCTGCTCATCGTCAACATCCGCAATGCGTGGGATTTGACACTCGCTATGGTGCGCCGACACGCCGACCCACGTTGAGCGGGGATAAATTTCAGTCGACCATGGTTACGTCGACCTTCGCGCCGGTCTTGACCTTGCCCAGCACCTTTACGCTTCCAAGCGCTTTCGCAAACACATTGCAGGGGCTTGCAAGCCTCGTCTCGTCGCCTTTGGAAATCGGCGTACGGCCAAAACCGATTGCGATTGCCGGGCCCTGCGGCCAGTAAGCGATCTCACCCGGCGTAATCACAGCGCGCGCATCTTTCTCGCGCGCGATGTCTACAGGGACGTCGAAGTAGACTTCCTCACCCCAGGTCAGTACCGCCGAGGACAACGGCAGCGCGGCAGCAATAGCCTTGGCGGTTGGTGTATCAAGCAATTCGGCGTCGAGTGTCAGCGAACCGAAATCGAAGCGAATGCGGGCCATCTGGCCTCCTGAGAATTCCAGTCGTATGGCCCCGGCAGATGCGCATTTTCACGAGTGAGAAAGACTTGGCAAGGGAGATCAGTCGGCACCTGTGCAACAAGTTGTGTCCTAAATCGGCCTACGCAGGGCGCCGACGACCCCGAGGCTCCCATATCGCCGCCAACAGCAGGCAAGCAATTGCGACAAAACCCACGCCAACAAAACCGATCGTGTGGAAGTAATTATGCGCGAATAGTAGGCCGCCGATTCCGGAGCCGACTGCCTGTCCAATGTAGAGCACCGACGTATTGAGAGCGACGGACGCGCTCGCAAGATCGGGGGCAGCCGCCACGAGCCGCGCCTGCTGCATAGAATTGATTGCAGCAAAACCGAAGGCCCAAAAGAATATCCCGGCCCCCATGGCCACCAGCCAGCCAGCGCCGACCGCCCACAGCGCTAAACCCAGAAGCGTTGAGCCCATGAACAGCGCAAGCGTCTTCTGGGTTCCTAGCGCGGTCACGATGCCGCTCGCGACCACATTTCCAATCAGCCCGACCACACCATAAAAAGCAAAGAAGCCCCCGGCGACCGCTGCGCCCGCGCCCGTTAGGGCTTTCAATAGCGGCGCAAGATAGATGAAGACGGTGAATTGCCCCGACGTTTGTAACAACGTCACGAGCAGAATGAGCATAATGCGCTTGCTACGCGCGATCGTCACAAAACTATGCGGTGAGAGCGGTCGTCCTTGCAGCCCTTTTGGCAGCACTAAAAAAAGCATTGCCGCGGTAACCACCGCGACCACGGCCAACGCGCCATAGACCATCTGCCAACCGAAATGTGTGGCAATCAGAGTCACGAGTGGCAAGCCGCCCGCGATTGCCAGAGACCAGCCAAGAAACACGAAGGCGATCGCGCTGGGCTGATCTCGATCTGGAACGATCAATGCAACGGTGGTCGCCGCTTGTGGCGTGTACACCGCGCCGATCGCCAGCATTATGAGCCGAAGCAACAGTATGACGTCGTAGTCCGACGTCAGTGCTGAAGCTGCGTGACCCGCTGCCAGCAGCGCCAACGTTGAGACCAGCAGGACTCGGCGGTCGATCCGCGTCGTAAGCCACGCCATGATCGGCGAACCAACACACAGGACGATGGCGCCATACGTAACCAATAGCCCCGTGTCGTGGATTCCGACACCCAGGCCCTTTGCTAATTCGGCGAGCATTCCCGCGGGTCCGAGAACCGTCAGGCCGATGACGACATTGCCGAGCATCAGGGCAATGCGGGGGAAAGATTTTTTCACAGGGAACTATGGCCGGCGGATGGAGCGAGTGCTGGGAGACTGCATCTTACGTACTGCAATCACGGCACTTCCGCCATGTTACGAACTGCTGCTTGAAAATTGAGTCAGGGGATGAACGCGCGAGAACAGATTTTTGACGTCGTCCCCGCGAAGACGGGACCCCTCGGAGCTCGCCCGAGACCATGTCGGATAGGATCAGCCGAAACGTGCGTTGTGTCGATCGTTTGCAATACTAAGCAGAGTTCAATGCAGACGGAATTCACCGTTGATTGCTTTGATCTCCGCCGGCTTGATCAGCTTGCAGTGGGCCACGCTAACCGAATGCAATGGCCCCTCGAGCTTCTCTTGCCAAAAGGCCAAGAAGCGTTGCAGTTCGGGGAACTCGGGAAACAGATCATAAGCCTGCCAGACGTAAGACTGGAGCAGCCACTGATGATCGGGACGCCGATACAGGATGTGAGCGGTCGTCAGGCCAAATCCGTTGACCTGTCTGCGGAAGTCTTCCGAAACCATCGCGTCCCTCCTTCGAGTCGGACACAAGTTTCCATTTCCGGCACCCGCCATTGCAAGCCGAAAAGGTAAACAAGTTGTTTAAAAACAAGGCGATAGCAGCAAGCCCCTGCCCCTGCTAACAGGCCGCAATCTATTGAATTGGGCAGCCTGCCAGAGCAAACGGGACGATATCGTTGTGGTTCCGGGCGCATCTCCTTAACCACTGGTCCAATGGGCATTTCGAGAATTGTTGGCACTCGAACCAAATGAGTGCTAAAAAACTTTCCGACGCCCCTTGCGGGCCAAAAAGCCGCACCCACTTGCTAATCAGGTGCTGGCAGGGGACCAGTCAGCTACCAAAAAACTAGATCGTTCAATAATTTAGGAGGACTGCCATGAAGTTCCGTCCGCTTCACGACCGCGTTGTCGTCGAGCGCATCGATGCCGAGGAAAAGACTGCCGGCGGCATCATCATTCCCGACACTGCCAAGGAAAAGCCTTCGCAGGGCGAAATCATCGCTGTCGGCCCAGGTGGCCGCGACGAATCCGGCAAGCTGATCCCGATCGATCTGAAGGTTGGCGATACCGTGCTGTTCGGCAAATGGTCGGGCACCGAAGTGAAGATCGACGGCCAGGATCTCCTGATTATGAAGGAGAGCGACATCATGGGCGTGATCGAAGGCGGCAGCGCCGTCAAGAAGAAGAAGGCCGCTTAAGGCAATCCTCGTCCTGAGGAGCGCCCGCGGGGCGTGTCTTGAAGGGCGAGGACAACAATTCATCAGCTCATCCTTCGAGATGCAGCGCTGACGCGTGACTCTTAAGGATGAGGACCTAAACCTGAAGGAAACGAAACAATGGCTGCGAAAGAAGTCAAATTTTCCGTCGATGCCCGCGATCGCATGTTGCGCGGCGTCGACATCCTCGCCAATGCGGTGAAGGTGACGCTGGGCCCGAAGGGCCGCAACGTCGTGCTTGATAAATCGTTCGGCGCTCCACGCATCACCAAGGACGGTGTGACGGTCGCGAAGGAAATCGAGCTCGAAGACAAGTTCGAAAACATGGGCGCGCAAATGGTGCGCGAGGTCGCTTCCCGTACCTCCGACA
This sequence comes from uncultured Alphaproteobacteria bacterium, assembly GCA_963810585.1. Lineage (GTDB taxonomy): Bacteria > Pseudomonadota > Alphaproteobacteria > Rhizobiales > Xanthobacteraceae > Pseudolabrys. The sequence continues at coordinate 391,995 of CAWENV010000003.1, read as the reverse complement.
CCGCCGGCGATGGCACCACCACTGCGACTGTGCTCGCCGCCGCCATCGTGCGCGAGGGCTCCAAGGCGGTTGCTGCCGGTATGAATCCGATGGATCTCAAGCGCGGCGTCGACCTCGCGGTCGAAGCTATCGTTGCTGATCTGCAGAAGAACACGAAGAAGGTCACTTCCAACGAAGAGATCGCCCAGGTCGGCACCATTTCGGCCAACGGCGATCGCGAGATCGGTGACTTCCTTGCCAAGGCTATGCAGAAGGTCGGCAACGAGGGCGTCATTACGGTCGAAGAGGCAAAGAGCCTGGAGACCGAGCTCGACGTGGTCGAAGGAATGCAGTTCGATCGCGGCTACATCTCGCCCTACTTCATCACGAACGCTGACAAGATGCGGACGGAGATGGAAGATCCCTACATCCTCATCTACGAAAAGAAGCTGTCGGGCTTGCAGGAATTGCTGCCTCTGCTCGAGACAGTTGTGCAGACGGGCAAGCCGCTCCTCATCATCGCGGAAGACGTCGAAGGCGAAGCGCTCGCAACGCTCGTGGTCAACAAGCTGCGCGGCGGCCTGAAGGTCGCGGCAGTGAAGGCCCCGGGCTTCGGCGATCGCCGCAAGGCCATGCTGCAGGACATCGCAGTCCTCACCGGCGGCCAGGCGATCAGCGAAGATCTCGGCATCAAGCTCGAGAGCGTTACAATCAACATGCTTGGCCGCGCCAAGAAGGTGATGATCGACAAGGAGAATACGACCATCGTGCACGGCGCCGGCAAGAAGCCGGACATCGAAGCGCGGGTGTCGCAGATCAAGGCGCAGATTGAGGAAACGACTTCCGACTACGATCGTGAGAAACTGCAAGAGCGGCTGGCGAAACTTGCCGGCGGCGTTGCGGTGATCCGTGTCGGCGGCGCCACCGAGATCGAGGTGAAGGAGCGCAAGGATCGCGTCGATGACGCGTTGCATGCGACCAGAGCCGCAGTCGAGGAAGGCATCCTGCCGGGCGGCGGTGTCGCCCTGCTCCGCTCGGTCGACGCGCTCAAGCGCGTCAAGACCGACAACGAGGACCAGAAGCACGGCGTCGAGATCGTGCGCAAAGCGATCCAGGCTCCAGCTCGTCAGATCGCGACCAATGCCGGCGCTGACGGCTCGGTCGTTGTCGGCAAGATCATGGAGAAGGATCAGTATTCGTATGGCTACGATGCTCAGGCCGGCGAATACGGCAACCTCGTTACCAAGGGCGTGATTGATCCGACCAAGGTTGTGCGCTCGGCGATCCAGGGGGCGGCCTCCGTAGCCGGCCTGCTGATCACCACCGAGGCTATGGTCGCCGAAATCCCGAAGAAGCAGGGATCTGCACCGGCAATGCCGGGCGGCGGCGGCATGGGCGGCATGGACTTCTAAGGTCCGAGCCCAACGCAAAATGCAAAGGCCCGGGAGAGATCCCGGGCCTTTTTGCAAATAAAAGGTATTTCTGAAAATAGAAACGACCACACGAAAAGGCGCGCGTTCATCCGGCGTCGCCCGATCGCAGTGGCCGTCGCGGTGATGAAATTATCCATCACCACTTGCAAATGACCTTATCTCGCCGACATGACAGCAGAATGACAAAGCGACCGGGCAATATTTACGTCGGAGTTGGAGGCTGGACTTACGAGCCCTGGCGCGGCGTTTTCTACCCCAAAGGCCTGTCTCACGCGCGTGAACTCAACTACGCCGGCCAGCACCTGACCTCGATCGAAATCAATGGCACTTTCTACCGCACGCAGACCCCGGCGACATTTCGCAAATGGGCATCCGAAGTTCCGGACGGATTTGTTTTTGCGGTCAAAGGCGTGCGCTATGTCACCAATCGGCGGGTGCTCGCAGAAGCAGAAAAATCACTGACCATTTTTCTCGATTTAGGCGTCATCGAGTTGGGTGACAGACTCTGGACCTCTGATTTGGCAATTCCAGCCGACCAAAAAGTTCGATCCGGACGATTTCGGAAATTTCCTCGCGCTGCTTCCGGCCAAACATCGTGGCGTAAATCTGCGCCACGTCGTGGAAGTCCGCCACGACTCATTTTGTACGCCGGATTTCGTCGCCCTCACACGCAAGCATTCGGTTGCCATCTGCTATTCCGAGCACACCACGTATCCGGAAATTGCTGACGTTACCGCCGGTTTCATCTATGCGCGGCTGCAAAAGGGCAAAGACAGCGTGAAAACCGGCTACCCACCGAAAGCACTCGACCAATGGACGACACGCGTTGCCACCTGGGCGAAAGGCGCCACGCCGAAAGATCTTCCGATTCTCGATAAAAAACAGATGCTGGCGCCGAAACCGCGTGACGTCTTTGTGTATTTCATTCACGAAGGAAAGGTGCGTGCGCCAGCCGCTGCGATGTCGTTAATCGAGCGACTGAAGGCATGAAAAAATCCAAAGCGAGCGCCAAAAAAGCCGCGCCGCTCTTCACGATTGGCTATGAGCAGGCCACGCCTGCTGCGGTACTCAATGAACTCAAGCGTGCGAAGATCGAGCTATTGGTCGATACGCGCGCAGTTGCCGCCTCGCGCCGCCCAGGTTTTTCCAAACGTCAGCTCTCCGCCTCGCTGGACAAAACCGGTATTGCATACATCCATTTGCAGAAACTCGGTACACCGGCGAAAGGTCGCGCGGCCGCGAAGTCCGGCGACGTCGCCACGCTGTGGCGCATTTATAAAAAGCATATCAAAACGGCAGAAGCACAAGCTGCACTCGACGAGCTCATTGCTTTGGTCAAATCAGGCAAGCGTATCGCGCTGCTCTGCTATTGCCGCGATCCGCAAACCTGTCACCGCAGCCGCGTTGTCGAAAATGTAAAGAAGTGCATGCAGGTCAACGTCGAGGACCTGATACCGCCGTTATTTTGAATTATTCAGCCGGCTGCGGAGCACGTAGCTTGCCTTCAACGCTGACAATCAGCGACACCAAAGCAACAGTTGTAACGAACAGAAGCAACGCAATCACGGCGTTCACGCCCAACACAAGCTTGAAGCCACCGCTCTGGTGCAACAATGAAATCATGCCGATCGCAGCGCCGGCGCTGATGAACAGCAAGAAATAACGCACGGCATACACGCGGCCGCGCCAGGCGTCGGCGGTGTAACGCGCCATAATCATATCGTTCACGGTTACCTGCCCGTAGATAGCCGCGATAGCAATCGCCAACGCGATCAACAGGCTCACGCCACCAGCATAGGCGGCCCAAAGATTGCCGAGAAAACCGATCCCGGTGATGATCGCAAATAATATATGCGGCGTGACGTATTCAACCAGGCGACCGACGGTGAGCTGCGCCAGCGCACCGCAAATCAATACCGCTGTAGCGATACTACCAACCAGCACGAGCGGGACGTCGCCGGAAAGACGCTCATCGACGATTTTTGGCAGTGCGATGGTGAGCACATTGAAGGTCAGGCCCGCGCTAAGTGCGATTACGATAAACAGCCCGAACAGCATGAATGCCAGACGCGGCGTCAGCGGCACGGCCGGCGCGGACACGCGCGACTTTGCGTGGTGACCGTCGTCAGGCGTAACCCAAACGTAGACGATTCCGGTCGCAATGCAGATAACTGCCGGTGCGAAGAACGCCGCCCGCCAACCGAGCCACGTGGCAAGCGCAGCACTTATTCCAGCTGCGAGGGAGACACCGAGGTTGCCGCAGACCCCGTTGAAGGCGAGCGTGCGGCCACGCGCGCCCGAAGCTTCGATTAGCATCGCCATCCCGACCGGGTGGTATATGGCGGCGAATATGCCGAGCGCAAACATTGCCACCGCCAGCATCGTCAGATTCGGCGCTAAGCCCGCACCTGCAAGAGAAACACCACACCCGATGTAGAACGCGGCCATCATGTTGCGGCGGCTCCAGCGGTCGGCGAGCCAGCCAGCCGGCAGCGAAAAAATACCAAAGGCGAGGAAGGCGGTGCTCGAAAGCACAATGAGCTCGCTGTAGGGCCGGTTGTAGATAACCTCCAGCCCAATGACGACGGTCGGGTAGATCAACAGTACGAAATGATCGAGCGCGTGCGCCCAATTGAGAAATGCGATCGATCTTCGGCGGGCCAGATCATCGGCAGCGGTACGATTGGTTATGGGTGCGGTCATTGATTGGCAATCCGCCAAGCGCGAGTCATTTGCATGCATATACCTATCGACGGGCCTTTGTCCTAGCGGGTGTCGCAATTGACCAATCGACTTGCGTTTGGAAGCACGCTTTAGTTGTACTCCATAACGTTTCTATTTACAGGGTCATTCGGGATCTAAAGTCTACATGAACTGCAGGAGGCGCGTCTGCGCGGCGGCGGCCACCGTCGCGGCCTTCTTTGTTTGCTTCGTTTGCGTGTCTGCCACTCCGGTATGGGCTGGTGAAGACGAAGACGCACGCTTCATGCTGTTTTCCGGCCGCGACATCTGGCGCAATGGCGCGTTCGCCTATGGCGGATTCGTTTTCGCTCCAAGCGGGCTCGAGCAAGATGGCCTGTTGCTGAAAGTTTTGCTATCGGGCGGACTATATCGCTACGACGCAGAAAATCTTGGGGGAGAGCGTGTCGTCGGAGCTGAATGGCTCACGCAAGTTTTGCCAGGCTGGCGAATTAAACGCGGCGATGCCGAATTTAAATTTTTCTTTGGGCCCGAGTTTCAAATACATCGTCTCTCGCCAGATGACCCGACCAATCGGTTGCGCGGCAAATCGTTCGGCCTGCGTGTGGCCATCGATATGTGGTACGAGCCGACGCGCGATACGATGATAGCAGCTGATATTTCACTATCCTCGATTGCCACTAGCAATTCAGCGCGTGCCGCTTACGGCTGGCGCATCCTCGAAGAGATGTTGGGCGGCATCTATATTGGTCCAGAAATTCAATATTTTGGCTCCGATGGCTATCGGAATTTGCGTGTCGGCGCGCATGTCACAAGCACGAAGACAGATGACGTCGAGTGGTCGGCTGCCGGAGGCTGGGCTGGCGACTCTCAAGGCCGAACCAGCCCGTACATACGGCTCAACATTCTGAAGCGCCAGTGATCTAGTCGAGAGTGCGGCGGAATCTCGTGACCGCGATTGTCATCGCCACCAGCATCAATACAAACATCGCGGCCGCATCGTAACGCAAATCGGACAGGTTCGAACCTTTGAGCATGATCGCGCGAACGACGCGCAGAAAATGTGTGAGCGGCAGTGCTTCACCTATATATTGCGCCCAAATCGGCATGCCCGCGAACGGAAACATAAAGCCGGATAATAGAATGTTCGGCAGAAAGAACATCATAGACATTTGCATCGCCTGCAATTGATTTTGCGCTATCGTCGAAAACGTGTAGCCGATCGACAAATTGGTCGCGATGAACAGTGTGCTCAATGCCGCAAGAACCGCAAGATTGCCGACAATCGGAACGCCGAACAGAATAACGCCGATGCTGATGATCAACGCAGCCTGCACGAAACCGACAATGATGTACGGAATGATCTTGCCCAACATGATCTCGACGGGAGAGATCGGCATCGACAAAAGGCTTTCCATAGTGCCGCGCTCGATCTCCCGCGTCACAGACAGTGCGGTGAAAATCAGCATCGTCATCGTGAGGATAGTGCCCACCAGTCCAGGCACGATATTGAGCTGGGTCAAGGCAGCAGGATTGTAGCGAGCATGGCTTCGGATCTCGAATGGCATCGCCGCGCTGCCTGGAACATCGCGGTCATGCGAAAGCGCCGTCTGTAGCACTTCACTCAGAGCGCCGAGGGCAGTGCCGGAGGCGACCGGATCCGTAGCGTCAGCGATTATCAACATCGCCGGCTTGTCGCCGCGGCGCACCGAACGTTCGAAATTTGCGGGTATTTCGACTGCAAACAGCACCTTGCCCGATGCCAGTAGCTGATCGACTTCGGCTTCACTGTGGGGCAACTGAGTGACCCGAAAATACTTAGTATTTTCGAGAGCGGCCAGAATCGAACGCGACAGGTCGCTGCTCTCCTGCATCAGAACTGCGGTCGGCAGATTTCGCGGCGTCGTGTTGATGGCGTAGCCAAACAGCATTAACTGCACGAGCGGAATCATGATGATCATCGCGAAAGATACGCGGTCACGCCTGAGCTGGATGAATTCTTTCACCAGCATGGCCCATGTTTTTCGCCAGAAACCCTTGCCGGGTAGACGTCGCGCCGCAACGGTTGGCAGTAGATGCGTCATTGGAAGTTATCCCGCGCCTTACCCATCAAATCGATGAATACGTCCTCAAGTGAGGGCTCGGATCGCTTCCAGCTGAGTCCCTTACGCTTGCGATAAGGCGCGATGGCGGATTCGAGTGCTGCGGCGTCACGGCCGGATACATGCAAGTTGGTGCCGAACGGCGCCACCATGTCTATGCCCGGTTTGCCAGTGAGCTCCGTCGACAGATCAACAAGCCCTTGACCGTCTGCTGTATTCACTACGTAGGTAGTCAGATGCGACGCGTTGATCACTTGCTCGACTGTTCCGTGCGCGAGCAACTGGCCATAGGCAATGTAGGCGATCTCGTGACAGCGCTCGGCTTCATCCATGTAATGCGTCGAGACCAGCACGGTGAGCCCGTCCGCAGCGAGCGTATGGATCTCATTCCAGAATTCACGCCGCGCCTTGGGATCGACACCTGCGGTCGGCTCGTCCAGCAGCAGCAGTTGTGGGCCCGGCAACGTACATGCGCCAAGCGCCAACCTCTGTTTCCAGCCGCCCGAGAGCTCGCCCGCGACTTGCTCTTCCCTGCCAGAGAGGCCGAGCCGATCAATCGCCGCGCGCGCAGCCGCGACTGGATGATCGATTCCGTAAACCCTGCCGATAAATTCTAAATTCTCTCGTACCGAAAGGTCCTGATACAGACTGAAACGCTGCGTCATGTAACCGACCTGAACCTTGATTTTGTCGGTTTCGGTGCGGATGTCGTATCCGAGACATGTGCCGGTACCTTCATCCGGTGTGAGCAGACCGCACAGCATGCGTATTGTGGTCGTCTTGCCGGAGCCGTTAGGACCGAGGAATCCGTAAATGGTGCCGCGTTTGACTTGCAGGGACAGGTTTTGCACCACCGCGCGGCCACCGAATTTCTTGGTCAGGCCGTGAACGTCGATGACAATTTCGGACGCATTCATTTTTTTGCCTCTAGCGGCAAAGTAACGGTGACAGGCTGCCCGACGCGGAATTTATCCGGCTGCTCTGGCCGAGCTTCGATCAGGAAAACAAGTTTGGCGCGCTCCTCCAGGCTGTAGATCACGGGCGGAGTGAACTCGGCGCTGCGCGCAATAAAGCTTACTTTTGCGGTCAAGCCCTTGTCGCAGCCATCGCAACTAACGCCGACGATATCGCCATACTTAATCTGAGGCAGTACAGCCTGAGGCGCGAAAAACCGTATTTTGAGGTTGCCGGGCGGCAGCAACGCTACCACCGGCCGCCCCGCGGGCACGGTTTCGCCCGGCCGATAATAGATCTGTTCGATTGTGCCTTCGCCGGGGCTATAGGCATTGCGCCGTGTGAGTCGCGTCTGCGACCAGTCAAGATTGGCTTTGGCTTGTCTCAGGGCCGCTTCGGCGTCGTCGTAAGTCTTTTGTGTTCCTGCCGCCGACTTCAACAATTCCTTGGCGCGATCGAAGCTCTGTTGCGCATTGATGACGGATGTATTCCTTACGACCACATCGGCTTTCTGGAGGTCATCGTCGACTGTGAACAGTACATCGCCTTTTTGCACGCGATCCCCCTCGCGCACCTTTAGCGTCTCCACCCGCCCCTGTTCGTCCGGCGAAACAAAAATAAGTTCAGCCTCGACCCAACCTTGCAATGTGAGATCATTGCTGTTGTTGCAGCCGGCGAGCGCAAGCGTCGCCAGGAGCAAGGGCAGCAGGCCGATGAGCTTCTTTTTCATGTTGCTCTCCTCGGCGCAAACAACAAGTCGATATGCGTCTTCATCATTTTGCGAACGTCGAGCGGCTCAAAACGTTCGAATAAACCATTCCAGATGATCGCGACCAGGCCGGGTGCCGCGATAATTTGTGGAAATTCCGCAAGTCCCTCTGGCACCTCGCCGCGTGCGGCAGCACGCCGCAGGAGGGTTCGAACGGCGGCGATAATGCGTGAAAGAACCTCGCGATAATAAAATTCGGCAAGCTTTGGAAATCGCCGTCCCTCGGAAATCATGAGGCGAACGACGTCCTTGCGCCTAGTCTCATAGATCTCGCGCACGAACAAATCGACGATATGGTCGGCAAGGAGATGAAGCGGCAAGTCTGCCTTCCCCATCGCCTCGATTGTCCCGACCAGCGGTGTCAGCATGGCCCGGATCAACTCCTGAAACAGGCTCTCCTTGTCGCGGAAGTAGAGATAGATCGTGCCTTTGGCGATGCCGGCGCGCCGCGCCACATCGTCGAGACGGGCGGCCTCAAATCCACGAATGGAAAACTCGTCAAGCGCAGCGGATAGGATCGCATCGCGGCGTTCGACGCTACGCGTTTTGCGGCCAACGCTGGCGGGAACACCGGCTGCCCGAGCTGCTTCCGTCGCGCGCTTCCGGCGGGTTGCCCGACGCTTGGTTGATTTCCGGGACCTGGGGGGACGCAACATGGTCACACCACTATGACTGACCGGTCAGTCATATATAGTGCCACGGCGACGCCGATACAAGTCCTGATTTCACTCGCCTATTCAGTTGGTTAGGCAAGCGCGAACGTAATATTGGTGCCGCTGCGCCTTAGTTTACGTACAAAAATGAATGCGCCCAATACCGCTACGGCATTGCCTCGGCGCGTTCAGAGCAATGCGCCGCTTGCCGCTTTCGCCGTATTGACGGCAACGAACATCAAAGTCGCGGTCGCGAGCATCAGGGCCGCAACCACAAGGGCACGCATCATAGGCGCATAGATATGGCTCATCGCCCTTCCCTACCCAAGCGTCGTCGCCAGCTAGGGGTGAGTTGGGTAAGGCGATCAATGATTCGAATCTCAGGTGCGCTCGATTTCGGCCTTGACTGCGGAAAGCGACTCGGGAGTGTCCACATCGATCAGTGCCGCTTCGCCTGCGACCGGCACTTCGACAACGGCTTCGGAATAGGCTCCGATCAAGTAGCGCGCCCCGAAGTCCCCTTTGATCGTCATAAGGTCATTGAAAAAGCGCCGGGCCCACACGACCGGATTGCCGCGCCGGCCGTCGATACTCGGTACTACGACCAGTGCGCCCTCCGCCGGGTCGAACGCTGCAATCAACTCGTCGATCAATTTGCTGTCCACCTGCGGCATGTCACCAAGACAGACGACAGCGCCATCAGCCTCCGCCGGCACCGCGGCAATTCCAGCTTTAAGCGAGGTACCGAGACCTTCCACAAAATCCGGATTGTGAACGAAGGTGACAGGAAGCCCCGCCAGCGCCTGCTCAAGCCGTTCCTGCTGGTATCCTGTAACGACAATTACAGGCCGGGCTTGCGATGCCAAAGCCTGTTCGGCGGCGATGCGCACAAGTGGTTTCCCGCCAATCTTGGCCAACATCTTGTTGATCGAACCCATGCGTGTCGAGCGCCCGGCGGCGAGTACCACGGCAGCAATGCGCCCACTCTTTTCCAACACAGGCTCCGTGCGTGGTTGCGGCCGAGTGACAATCTCCATTAAGAGGCCACCGACACCCATACCGGTTATTTCTTCGCGCGATACCGGGAGGCCGGCGAGCAACCGCATCAATACCCAATCGAAGCCGTTTTCCTTTGGGCTTCGTGCACAGCCTGGCGCGCCGATAACGGGCTGCCCATGCGCACGACCAACCAGCATCAGATTGCCGGGATCCACCGGCATCCCGAAATGTTCAATTTCGCCTCCGATAGCCTCAAGCGCCGCCGGTATAACGTCGCGGCGATCGGCAATGGCGGAAGCGCCGAACACGATCACCAATTCAGCGCCGGCTTTAAGCACTTCATCGATGGCACGTGCGAGTGCGGCTTGCTCATGCGGTACGCGGCGCTCCGCTACGATGGCGGCGTGAGCTGGCGCCAATCGGTCGGCCGTAATTTTGAGCGTCTTCTCGATCACCTTCGGCGACAGCCCGGGTAACAAAGTCGAGACCACGCCGACCTTGCGCACCTTGTAGGGTACGACGCGAATGACCGGCTTTGCCTTGGCCGCTTCGGCCACCGCCTGGTCGCGCGCGGCAGCGGCAATGGCGAAGGGAATGATCTTCACTGTGGCGACCATTTCGCCATCGACCACGGGTTTAAATGCGGCAAGCGTTGCCAGCGTCACTGCTTCATCGACACGATTGAGCCGGTCGATTGTCTCCTTGTCGACGACCAATACGCCCGCCGCTCCAGCGAAAAGATTGCAGCGCCCTGTGAAGGCGCGGTCGGCACGCAGACCTTCGCCGGCGATTGCCCCGGCGATATCGGCAGCTGCCTGATCCTCGGACACATCACCTGGCTCGAGCCGCGACACCACAATTTGCTTAACGCCAGCAGCTTCTAACGCGGTCACTTCCGCCGGCCCGATCAGCGTGCCTTTTTTGAGCACGAGGTCGCCTTGGCGGATCGAATGCACCGCCGTGGCACCCAGCGCATCGCCAGGCGAAACCGGGCCGAACTTCATGCCGCCTCCGCCTTTTCGGGCTTCTGCCGCAGCCGCTGCGTAATTTCAGCCATAATCGAAATCGCGATCTCGGCCGGCGACACAGCGCCGATATCGAGACCGATCGGCGCATGGATACGCGATAAATCATTGTCGCGAACTCCGGCCTCCTTCAACCGCGCGAGACGCTTCGCGTGGGTTTTTCGTGAGCCGAGCGCGCCAATATAGAAGCAGCCGCGCTCAATCGCGTGCATTAGGGCCGGATCGTCGATCTTCGGATCATGGGTAACTGCAACGAAGGCGGTGTACTCATCCACCTTGAGCGGCGGCAGCGCTGCATCCGGCCACTCAGCAACCACTCTCACATCCGGGAAACGCTCGGCCGATGCAAAGGCCGTGCGCGGATCGACGATGGTCACCTCGTAATCAAGTAATTTCGCAATCGGTGCCAAAACCTGACTGATGTGTACGGCACCGATGATGACGAGCTGCGGCGACGGCACGTGCACAGTGAAGAAAACTTTGCCATGCGCCGTCTCTTCCATTCCGCTTTTCGCCATGCGGAACCGTTTCTCAAGTAACTCCTTGAGCGGATCTTTGGCGACATCGGCCGATTTGACCAGCCGCTGTTCGCCACTTGATACATCCGTGATGACCGCCACCGCGCGCCGTGCCGCACGCTCGGTATTCAGGGCATGAAGAAGCTCGACTTTCACTTCAGCCTACCTTCTCGACGTAAACGCGAATGGTACCCCCACAGGACAGGCCCACATTCCATGCTGTCTCATCGGCGACGCCGAATTCCAGCATTTTCGGCTTACCGCTATCAATCACATCAATGGCTTCGGTTACGACCGCGCCCTCGACGCAACCTCCGGAAACAGAACCAAGGAAATTACCTTCGTTGTCGATCACCAAATTGGAGCCGACCGGCCGAGGCGCAGAACCCCAGGTTTCCACCACGGTCGCGAGCGCAACGCCGCGTCCCGACTTACGCCACTCTTCCGCAGCTTTAAGAATGTCTTCATCGCGTGCCAGCATGACGGTTCTCCATCAGGCAACATGTTTCAGCATCAGTTTCGGATTGTAACTCTTGACCGGGGCACCCGACAGCGCGCGCACCAATTCAGCCATCGAGTCCAAATTATGAATCGGCCGTAATTCATCGACATGCGACATCATGGTTTGCACACCCTTGGCGCGCGCTTCGAAGCCGGTATAACGCAAAAGCGGATTGAGCCAAATTAGCCGGCGGCAGGAACGGTGAAGCCGATCCATCTCGAAGGCGAGCGTATCGTCCGAGTCGCGCTCAAGGCCGTCTGTGATGAGCAGCACCACAGCACCTTGGCCAAGCACGCGGCGCGCCCAATGCTTGTTGAATGCATGCAATGAAGCCGCAATGCGCGTGCCGCCCGACCAATCCGCAACATCGGCGGAGCAAGCCGCGAGAGCTTCATCCGGGTCGCGGTGACGGATAGCGCGGGTGACATTCGTTAGACGCGTCCCGAACAAAAAGGTGGCCACACGCTTCCGCGCATCGGTAACCGCATGCAAGAAGTGCAGGAACAGCCGCGTGTACTCACTCATCGATCCCGAAATATCCAAAAGAGCGACGATTGGAGGCTCTTTCACGCGCGGACCGAGATATTTGAGGTCAATCACTGCGCCCCCTGCTTTCATGCTGGCGCGCAATGTGCGGCGGATATCAATGAGATGACCGCGGCGGTGGGGCGCGAACCGCCGCGTGCGCACCTCATCGAGCGGCAACGTCAACCGGGCAATGGCCTCTTTCGCGGCCGCGATCTCGGCGGCGCTCATCTGTGCGAAGTCTTTCTTCTGCAGAACTTCACGATCCGAAACAGTTAGCCGGGCGTCTATCTCCACGTCAGATTTGTCCTGATCGCGCTCATTAAGACCCGAAAACAAAGCCTCTTGAACCCGCTGCGCCCCCGGCGGCGGCGCTTTCGGCACGCCAGGCGCGACCTCGGACAGCATTGAGGCGATCAGCTTTTCGATATAACCGCGCTTACGAAAGAAAATGCGAAATGCCTGGTCAAACAAGACCGTGTGCTCATGTCGCTTCACAAATACCGCATGCAATATCCAGTAGAAATCATCGCGCGCGCCCACGCGAGCAACGCTGAGCGCTTCCAATGCATCAAGCACCGCACCTGGCCCAACGGGAATGCCGGCCGCGCGCAATGCGCGTGCAAAGTAGAGAATGTTTTCGGCGAGACGGCCTTCGGACGCGGCCATGACACTACTCCGCCGCTCGCAGCTCCGACTTCACCTCATCGAGCAACGCCTTCACCTTGGTGCCATCGAGTCGTGTGATGTCGTCCTGATATTTAAGCAGTACACCAAGCGTGTCTGACACCGTCGCGGGATCGAGTGCGACGACGTCGAGCTCAGTAAGCGCACTTGCCCAATCGAGTGTCTCGGCAACGCCCGGTGACTTGAACAAGTCTTCTTTACGCAACGCCTGTACGAAGGCGACGACTTGTTCCGACAGTTTTTTGGCGATGCCGGGGGCCTTGGCGCGGAGAATCTTCAATTCGCGCTCGGCGTTCGGATAACCGACCCAATGATAGAGGCAACGCCGTTTGAGCGCGTCGTGAACTTCACGGGTGCGGTTGGACGTGACGACAACGATTGGCGGCTGCGCCGCTTTCACTGTGCCGAGTTCGGGGATTGTGATCTGGAAATCGGCAAGCACTTCCAGGAGGAACGCTTCGAAGGCCTCATCAGTACGGTCGATCTCATCGATCAACAGCACTGGTGGCCCGGCAGGATCGGGCTCGAGCGCTTGCAAAAGCGGGCGTTTGATCAGGAAGCGATCCGAGAACACGTCGTGTTCGATCCGCGCACGATCACCCTCGCCTTCGGCTTCAGCAAGACGGATGGCTATCATTTGTGCGCCGTAATTCCATTCATACACGGCGGCGGAAACGTCCAGCCCCTCGTAGCATTGCAGCCGGATAAGCCTGCGGCCGAGCGTGGTCGCCAATACTTTGGCTATCTCCGTCTTGCCGACCCCGGCTTCGCCCTCGACGAACAACGGTCTGCCCATGCTCAGTGCAAGATAAAGCACCGTCGCCAGCGACCGGTCGGCGATATAGTCGGCCTTGGCCAACAGACCGAGCGTGGATTCGATAGAATTTGGGAGGGTTTTATCTGCCATGCGAGGACTTTATCCTACCACGCGCCTGTCTTACATGTGGGGATCGAAGGCCCCAACAGCCAGGATCTGCCTATGACCAAGCCAGTTACCCTCGAGAAAGAAGCCCTGCGCATGCCCACCATCGATCCCGGGGTACGGATCGGGCATGTCCACCTGAAGGTCGCCGACCTTCAGCGGGCGCTGGATTTCTATTGTGGGGTATTGGGTTTTACGCTCACCACGAGCCGTCCGGGTGCGGCCTTTATATCGGCGGGCGGCTATCATCACCACCTGGGCCTAAATACCTGGGAGAGCCTTGGCGGTTCACCCCCGCCCGCGGGCGCGACAGGCCTTTACCATACCGCTATTCTTTACCCGACCCGAAGGCTCCTCGCTGACGCATTGCGGCGCTTGATCGTCGCCAAGATTCCACTGGAGGGCGCCAGCGACCACGGCGTGAGCGAAGCGCTTTACTTACGCGATCCTGACGACAACGGTGTTGAGCTCTATTGGGATCGTCCAAGGGACAAATGGCCGAAAAAACCAGACGGCTCCTTGCAGATGTTTACCCATCCGCTCGATCTGCATGATCTTCTGGCCGAGCTTGATCGACCCGAAAAATAATTGATTTCGATTGCCCCGTCCGCAACGCAGTCACAAGCGAGATTGCTCGCGGTCCCGGTAATTCTAGGCTGTGGCCTTCGCGAGCGCACGACGCGCCATTACGCCAACCAGATGTGCGCGATATTCCGGACTGGCGTGAATGTCGCTGTTCATGCCGCTCGCGGGAATGGTCATACCCTCAATCGACTTCGCCGCGAAACGTTTCTTCAACGCCTCCTCAAACGATTTTACCCGGAACACACCATTCGCGCCGGCGCCGGTCACCGCCACGCGGATATCCGCACCGCGTTTGGACACGAACACACCAACCAGCGCGAAGCCCGACGCCGGGTGCTTGAATTTCTCGTAAGCCGCCTTCTTGGCGATCGGGAAACTGATCTTGGTGATGATCTCGCCGTCTTCCAGGGCGGTCGAGAACATCCCGGTGAAGAAATCGTCGGCCGCGATCCGCCGCTTGTTGGTAATGATGGTCGCACCAAGACCAAGGCAAGCCGCCGGATAGTCGGCATTCGGATCGTTGTTGGCGATCGAGCCACCGATGGTGCCGCGGTTGCGAACTTGCGGGTCGCCGATCGAGCCCGGCACCGCCGCAAGGCCCGGCAATAGTTGCTGAAGCGCGGGCGAATTGGCCGCATCCGCATGCCGCGTCATGGCACCGATGACGATCGAGCGTCCCTTCTGCTCAACGCCGCTGAGACCCTCCACCAGCGAAAGATCGATCAGCGCTGAAGGCTGCGCTAGCCGCTGCTTCATGACCGGTAACAGCGAATGCCCGCCGGCCAACAGTTTGCCGTCCGGATTTCGCGCCAGCAGGCCAGCTGCCTGACGAACCGTTGTCGGTCGATGGAATGTGAAATTATACATTGATGTCTCCCGTTACTACGCGGCCTGACGCGGCTGCGCGCCTTTGAGTGCCGACCATACTGCCTGAGCGGTCGCCGGCATGGCTAATTCCTCAGTACCAATGGCGTCGGTGATGGCATTGATGACCGCAGCCGGTGCAGCGATCGCACCGGCCTCGCCGCAACCCTTGATACCAAGCGGGTTGGACGGCGCTATAGTTTTGGTCAACCCGACCGTGAACGACGGTAGGTCATGGGCGTGTGGCATGCAGTAATCCATCAGTGAGCCGGTCACGAGCTGGCCTTCTTTGTCGTAAACCACGCCTTCCAACAATGCCTGCCCGATTCCCTGCGCGATGCCACC
Organism: uncultured Alphaproteobacteria bacterium; assembly: GCA_963810585.1. GTDB lineage: Bacteria > Pseudomonadota > Alphaproteobacteria > Rhizobiales > Xanthobacteraceae > Pseudolabrys. The sequence goes on along the minus strand of CAWENV010000003.1, from coordinate 376,433 downwards.
GTGCACCTGGCCTTCCACGATCATGGGATTGATCACGGTGCCGAAATCATCGATCGCAGTCCAATTAACAATCTCGGTCTTGCCAGTGTCGCGGTCGACCTCGACCTCGCAGATGTGGCAACCGGCCGGGAAAGTAAAATTGGTCGGGTCATAGAACGACGTCTCCTTCAGCCCAGGCTCAAGCTCCTGGCCGGAGAACTTGTGCGCGATATAGGCGTTGAGCGAAACATCGCCCCAGGCTGCCGACTTGTCGGTGCCGGCAACGGTGAACTTGCCGTCCTTAAACTCGATGTCGCCTTCCGCAGCTTCCAGCATAAACGCCGCAACCTTTTTGGCCTTGGCCTCGATCTTGTCGAGCGCCTTGACGATCGCCGACATGCCGACTGCGCCCGAACGCGAGCCATAGGTGCCCATTCCGAACTGCACCTTGTCGGTATCGCCGTGAACGATGGAGACGTTTTCAAACGGAATACCAAGACGCTCCGATACCAACTGCGCGAAAGTCGTTTCGTGGCCTTGGCCATGCGCGTGGGAGCCGGTGAGCACTTCAACGCTGCCGGTCGGGTTGACCCGTACTTCGGCGGATTCCCACAGCCCAAGGCCAGCGCCAAGCGAACCGACTGCTTGCGAAGGCGCAATCCCGCACGCCTCGATGTATGTCGAATAGCCGAGACCGCGCAGCTTTCCGTGACGTGCGGCGTCGCGTCTGCGCTTGTTGAAGCCTTTCACGTCAGCGAGTTCCAATGCTTTTTTGAGCGAGGCGTTATAGTCACCGGCGTCGTAAGCCATGATCACTGGCGTCTGGTGCGGGAACGACTTGATGAAATTTCTTTTTCGTAGATCGGCTGGTTCGATACCCATCTGGCGCGCGGCTACTTCCACTAGGCGCTCGACCACGAAGGTCGCTTCGGGTCGGCCAGCGCCACGATAGGCGTCGACCGGCACAGTGTTCGTGTAGACCGCGTCCACTTCGCAGTAGATCTGCGGGATATCGTACTGTCCGGACAGCAGCGTAGCGTAGAGATATGTCGGTATCGACGAGGAGAACGTCGACATATAAGCACCGAGATTGGCGATCGTTTTGACACGCATTGCCAAGAACTTGCCGTTGCCGTCGAGCGCCAGCTCCGCGTGAGTAACATGGTCGCGACCATGCGCGTCGGTGACGAAAGCCTCCGATCGGTCCGACGTCCATTTCACCGGGCGGCCAACCTTACGCGCGGCCCAAAGACAGATGACCTCCTCCGGATAAATAAAAATCTTCGAGCCGAAGCCGCCGCCGACGTCTGGCGCAATAACGCGCAATTTGTGTTCGGGTGTCATGCCTACGAAGGCGGCAATCACAAGTCGGGCGACGTGTGGATTTTGCGAGGTGTTCCACAACGTCAAATGATCGGTACCGGCATCGTATTCAGCGAGCGCGGCGCGCGGTTCGATCGCATTAGGCGCCAAACGGTTGTTGACGATGTCGAGCTTGGTGACATGCTTTGCGACGGCGAAGGCTGAATTTACGGCCTTCGCATCGCCGAGCGACCAATCATAGATACTGTTCTTGGGCGCAATCTCGTGAATTTGCGGCCCAGATTTGGCCTTGGCTGGATCGATCACGGCCGGCAGCGGCTCATAGTCAACAGCCACTTTCTCAGCGGTATCGAGCGCCTGCGAGAGCGTTTCAGCTATCACAACAGCAACTGCATCACCCTCGTGATTGACCTTGCCCGATGCAAGCGCCGGATGCGGCGCCATTTTCATCGGCGTGCCGTCTTTGGAGTGAATCATCCAGCCGCAAATCAGATTGCCAATTTTATCGTTCGCCAGCTCAGCGCCCGTGAGGACAGCCACGACGCCCGTCATGGATTTCGCGGCGGCGGTATCGATGCGCTTGATTTTTGCGTGGGCGTGCGGCGAACGCACGAATACTGCGCGTGTCTCGCCAGGCCGGACGACGTCATCGGTATACTGGCCCTTGCCAGTGATGAAGCGGAGGTCTTCTTTTCGGCGCACCGCCGCGCCGATACCCGTCGCGCTCATGGCGGTTTCCTCTCGTTATATTTTTGACGTTATTCCGCGGCCTGTCGCGCTCCGTCCTTTGCCATTGCTTTCGCGCCTGCCGCGATGGCTTTGACAATATTGTGATAGCCGGTACAGCGACAGATATTGCCATCGAGCTGTTCGCGGATTGTGTGCTCATCGAGGTCATTGCCACGTCGGCGCACGATATCGAGAGCAGCCATGATCATCCCTGGCGTACAGAAACCGCACTGAAGACCGTGATGCTCGCGAAACGCCTCCTGCATGGGATGCAAAGGACCATTTAGCTCGGCGAGCCCCTCTATCGTGGTGACCTTGGCGCCCTCGCACTGCAACGCGAGTGTGGTGCAAGATTTGCCCGCAATGCCATCGATATGGACGACGCAGGCGCCGCACTGAGAGGTATCGCAGCCGACGTGGGTACCGGTCAGCCGCAGACTTTCGCGTAGAAATTGCACCAGCAGGGTGCGCGCTTCGACATCGCCAGTGACGGCTTTACCGTTCACCGTCATAGACACTGCGGGCATGAGCTCCCTCCCAAATTCGGGCCAAAGGGCCTCTTTTCGCCTGCCCCCTCCGGGGCGTTGGCGGTTCGAGTGCGAAAACGAGCCGATTTTGCTCCGATTGCGCCTGCGAACAGAATAACTCTGAACCTCTGCCGCGGGCCCGGTCAAGACGTTCGGCAGACGAAAATCGAACTGAAGTGATCGACCCGGTCAGCCGCCCGCGACGTTCGCAGCAAATTTTTGAAAAAAATCGTCGGCAATTTTTTTGGCGGCCCCGTTGACCAATCGCTGGCCAAGCTGGGCAAGCTTACCGCCGATTTGTGCCTCGACGTTATAACTCAGGAGGGTGCCACCATCTTTTTCGGTGAGAGCGACCGTCGCCCCGCCTTTGGCGAAGCCAGCGACACCGCCATCCCCTTCGCCAGAGATTTTATAGCCGTTGGGCGGGTCGAGGTCCGTCAGGTGGACCTTTCCTTTAAACCGCGCCTTCACTGGCCCTATCTTGGTGGTGGCGACCGCCTCGAATTCGGTATCGGAGGTCATGTTGAGCTCCTCACATCCCGGAATGCAGGCTTTTAGCACTCCGGCATCGTTGAGCTTCGCCCAAACGACTTCACGGCTTGCCGGAAGCTGGACTTCACCCGTCATCGTCATTGCCATCCAAGTGTCTCCGTCACAATTGGCCAACGTGGCCCCACAAACGGCATAAGCCCTCATGGCCGCCCTGAAAAGAGCTTTGCAGAACGCGCGTGGCGCATTAAGGGTGTCGGCCACGCGGCCGCCAGAAAAACAGAACGATGCTTAGGGGAGGACTTTCATGCCGACAGTAAACGCCGACGACGGCTGCCCGATCAATGTCGAGATCGCAGGGCACGAGAGCGCGCCCCTTCTGATGTTGTCAAATTCGCTCGGCACCAACCTGCATATGTGGGACGAGCAGATGGCGGACTGGTCGAAGCATTTTCGCGTGGTGCGCTACGACCGTCGCGGTCATGGCAAGTCGGGTGTGCCGAAAGGCCCCTACTCGATGGAACGGTTCGGGCGCGATGTGCTCTCCGTGCTCGACGCCCTCAAAATCAAGAAAACCAACTGGTGCGGCCTGTCGATGGGCGGCATGGTCGGGCAGTGGCTCGGCGCGAACGCGCCCGAACGCGTTGACAAACTCATTCTCTCGAATACGAACTATAGCTATGCCGACAAGGCGCCATGGGTCGACCGCATCAAGTTCGTGCAGGAAAAGGGCTTGGCTGCTTTGGTTGATCCGAATATGGAGCGCTGGTTCACCAAGGGTTTCCGTGACCGCGCGCCGCAAACGATCGCACGCATGAAGGAAATTTTCCTGGCAACCAGCCCGATCGGTTACGTCGCCAGTTGCGAAGCGATCCGCGATATGGATTTCACCGGGTCGAACCCCCGCATTACCGCACCCACGTTGGTCATTGTCGGCAAGCAGGACCCGGCAACCCCGCCAGCCGCCGGCGAAGCGATCGCAAAACAGATCAAGGGAGCGAAAGTCACCGCCCTCGATGCAGCACATATCGCCAATATGGAGCAGCCGAAGCTCTACGCCGAGACCGTGCTCAACTTCCTTCATTCGTAGAGGCCGCTGTCATGGACGAGAAGGAACGCTACGATCGCGGAATGGCCCGGCGTCGCAAGATTCTGGGCAATGCATGGGTCGATCGCGCCAACGCCAAAAAAAATCCATTCAACGAGGAATTCCAGGATTTTATTACCCGCGCCGCCTGGGGAGAAATCTGGACGCGTCCGCACTACGACGAACGTACGCGGCGTATTCTCGTCATTGGTACCATGCTCGCGCTCGACAAATGGGAAGAGTTCCGCATGCACGTGCGCGCGGCGCTTACCGAGGGCGGCTTTACGTCTGACGACATCAAGGAAATTATTTTACAGCAGGCAATCTATTGCGGGGTGCCCGCAGCCAATCATGCTTTCAAGGAAGCCGCTGACGTAATAGCGGAAGTCGGCAAGGCCAAATAGCCATCACGCGCGGGTGACGCCCTCGTCATTTAGAGTTGAAATGGCTTTGGTGTTAGCCTTGGTGCGTTCCATCGGGGGATACAATGGCCGAAATCAAAGTGCGCAAGGGAATGCCGAGCGTTCAGCTCGACAAAGCTGAATTCAAAAAACGATTTCTTGCAAAGTTTTATGATCCGGCCTTCGAACCCCTTCGCGGCGAACTCGACAAGATTGCGGACGTGGCCTGGGATGGTTACGACAAATATCGTAAAGCGCCGCGCACGGTAAAAGCCGGCAGAGATTTCGTCGATCCTGACTACGATCTCTCCGTGGAATGGCTGGACACCAGCAAGGCGATCCAAGCAGCAGAGCGGCGACAGCAAGACGCGAAAACGCCATCGCGTATTCTTATCGTCAACGGCTCCTCGCGTAACGATCAGACCTGCCCCGGGGAAATTTCGAAGACGTGGCGGCTGGTGACCCTCGCCAAAGAGGTAATTGAGAAAACAGCAGGCTTTGAGGTCGAAATTCTCGATCTATCACGGCTCACTGCTGAGTACGGCAAGGTGATCTATCCGTGCAAGGCTTGCGTGTCGACGGCACAGCCGCTCTGTCACTGGCCTTGTTCTTGCTATCCCAATCACGCGATCGGCCAGACAGGCGACTGGATGAACGAGATTTATCCGAAGTGGGCGGCGGCGCATGGCGTAATGATTTTGTGCCCGGTCAATTGGTACCAGGCGCCGTCCTCGCTCAAGCTGATGATCGACCGCCTGGTTTGTGCCGACGGCGGCAATACTGATCCGACGTCGACGCACGGCAAGAATGCGCAAAAAGCCAAGGAGATCGAACTCGAAGGCTGGCCCTACCCGCGCCATCTCGCCGGACGGGTATTCTCAGTTGTGGTGCACGGCGATGCCGCCGGTGTCGAGAACCTGCGTCGCATCCTCACCGACTGGATGATGGATATCGGGATGATCCCGTCAGGCCATTTGGCTCTGATTGATCGCTATGTCGGATATTTGATGCCTTACGCGACCAGCCACGACGATCTCGACAAAGATAAGGATTTCCAGGACGATGTACGCAATGCGGCGCACGCCCTGGTCCAGGGGGTTAAAGATCGGCGTAGTGGGAAACTCGAGCCGCCGGATCGCGGCCTTCACGAAGCGCGCCCGAAGTAACGGACGCGCATTAGCGCGAAACGGCGTTCATCGCCAGATTGAAAACCAGCGGGCGCTTTTCGAAGAGACGGCGACCGCAGTCGCCGGCTCGTTCGTACGAATGTAACTGCGTTCGACGATGCAGAGCGCGGCAGCGAGGCCGGCAAATAAAAGCTGAAACGTGTGCTCGCGCATGAGATCAGTGCTCTGTGACCAAGCCGCAGGACCGACCGACGCAATACTGATCACCACTACCAGAATGAGTCCGGCTTCCAGAATCTCCGAATTCGCTTGTCCCTTATTCATGCAGCGGATGCGGTCGGCAATGTGTATGGCGCAGATGCAAGCGACCGCGAGCTTAAGAGTCCCGAAAAAAGCGGCGAGCTTTATCAAACCAATCGGGCCCAGGCCGAACAAGCTGCCGATCTTGAAGACGAACTGAGAACGCCAGACATCTTCCAAGCCGTAACTCGGCGAGGTGAGTACGCGAAATCCGTCGTAACCCCAAAACAGGGTGAAATAGAGCGCAATCGCGAGAATTATAGCGACAGTGGCAGTGGAAATATTTCGCACGGATTCCTCCTCACGCGAGGGCTCATGCGTAAGCCACTCAAATGCGAATTTCAAAAGAAACCAAACTTTTACCTTACCCGTTAGGCACTTAACCCTGCGCGGTTAACCAAGCCAATTGGCAGAGTTCCGACGGCGCACGGCAGGAAAAGGGTGGGTGCGGCAAAACAAACTGGCTCGGCTAAGGCCTTTGCGTCTACCCGGCGCAATTCACTGCATGGGAAAAAATGGATTAGCCACCACGTCCCTCGCGAAACGCCTGCGGCGTCATACCGGTCTGTTTTCGGAAAAACCGGGCGAAGTGCGAGGGATCCGAAAAAGCCAAGTCGTAAGCGATTTCATGAATCGCCTGGTTCGTAAACACGAGTTGGCGCTTCGCTTCAGTGAGGACACGTTGGCGGATCAGATGGCCAGCCGTCACGCCAGCCGCCCGTTTAACATGGTCGTTGAGCCGGTCTGGCATCATAGAAAGCTTTTCGGCGTAGAAACTGACAAGGCGTTCTTTTCGGAAATGCTCATCAACGAGCCGCCGAAGCTCGTCGACTTGCGCATCAGCACGCGACAACGTCACCGTGCCGCTGCGCGCGCGACTCGCCGCAAGGCGCACAACTTCGATGGCTATGAGCGCAAGCAGTCCGCGCATCGCCAGGCGATAACCTTCACGCGCAAGCGAGCCCTCTTCATAGAGATCGGCGCATAACGCCGACAGACGCTTGGTCTCACCAATGTTAGCGAGCGGGAGCAGCGGCTCCACCGCCACCGTTTTTAGCCGCGCCAGCGCCTCGCCCGACTGGTCGCCGAGTGCGTCGGCGACATCTTCGGTGAAGCTCACGACCCAACCATCGGTTGCCCGCGGAGTGAATCGAAACCCGTGCGCAATTGTCGCGGGGACGAGGATTACCGCGGGCGCCGCGAAGCAGGCCGTCGAAGTCTCGAAATTCATGTCGCCGCCGCCCTTCTCAATCAGAAGGACCTGAAAGAGGTTTCGGTGACGATGCGCGCGGATCGTCCAGTCATGGACTGATGAACGCGAAGCAATTGTTTCAATATGGATGAAATCAAATGCGGAATCGTCTGGCGGATCGCCGTACAAATGAAATAGCGGAAGCGCCGAGACCGTACCCATGCGCTGAGCATATTCGAGCTGGCCCATAAAGGCTAACGACGTCGCAATTAGCAAAAAGAAAAGCCCCACCGGCTGGTGGGGCTTCCCTCTTCGTGTTTCGAAAGATCAGCGGTTTTGCTGACCGTGCTGTCCGCCCTGTCCGGGCTTCTGCTGTCCACCCTGCTGCTGCTGGCCGGGCTTCTGCTGTCCGCCGCCCTGCTGCTGGCCACCTTGCTGCTGACCACCTTGCTGCTGCTGGCCAGGATTCTGGTTTGGGTTTTGATTCATCGTCTTTCCTTTCCAACGTTGGTTCGGCGCGCAATTCGCTCGGATGCGCCCCGACGACAAAAAACCAATGCACGGGCGCAGTATTCGTTCCCGTTCAAATACCTGCTCAATTTTGAAGAAATGTGCTTAGAATCTGGCAGCAACGTGCATAGTTCCCTACTCATGACGTAGAGAACGACCGTTAGAACATTGTTTGCTGCTGGAGATACTTGGCTCCCCAACAGCGTGTGCGATGTACCGCCCGTTGCCTTTCCTGCAGCGGGCGTCGCACTTTGGACTTAGTAACACGGCACCGACGCGGCGTTGCCGCTCTCGCCATCCCCTGTTAAGCCTTTGACATAGGGGCCCGTTGATCGTCGGCTGGGGACGCCGGGGAAGCCGCAGGGGACTGGGATGGAAGTCTTCCTCCAGCAACTCATTAATGGCGTCACGCTCGGCTCGATCTACGGCCTGATCGCTATCGGCTACACGATGGTGTTCGGCATTATCGGGATGGTGAACTTCGCCCATGGCGACGTATTCATGGTCTCAGCCTTTATTGCTTTAGTCGTCTTCCTCCTCCTTGTGAATTTCCTCGGGATATCCTCTATCGCCTTAGCGCTGCTCATCGTGCTGATCGTGGCGATGTTGTTCACCTCACTGGTGAACTGGACGATCGAACAACTCGCTTACAGACCGTTGCGGGGCTCGTTCCGGCTTGCGCCGCTAATCTCGGCGATCGGCATGTCGATTTTCCTGTCGAATTTTGTGCAAGTTACGCAAGGACCCCGCAATAAATCGATCCCGCCCATGGTCCAGGGCGAGTTCGTTCTCTTCACGAAGAACGATTACGCGGTGACACTCTCGTTTAAGCAGATCATTATCTGGGGCGTTACCGCGGTGTTGCTGGCATGCTTTTGGTATCTCGTCGCCAAGACGCGGCTCGGCCGCGCACAACGCGCCTGTGAGCAAGATCAGAAGATGGCTGCTCTGGTCGGGGTCGACGTCGACCGCACGATCTCAATAACCTTTGTCATCGCAGCCGCGCTCGCGGCCGTCGCCGGCACGATGTACTTAATGTACTACGGCGTTGTGAGCTTCTCGGACGGTTTCGTTCCGGGTGTGAAGGCATTCACCGCCGCAGTGCTGGGCGGCATTGGATCTCTGCCTGGTGCCGTTATCGGCGGCATTCTGATTGGCCTGATCGAAACCATGTGGTCGGCATATTTTTCGATCGACTATAAGGACGTTGCGGCCTTTTCGGTCCTTGCCATAACCTTGATTTTCCTGCCGCAGGGTCTATTCGGCCGGCCCGACGTTGAAAAGGTTTGATATGGTGGACGGCGCGCAAGAGGGGCGCGTTAATACCATTCGCGCGTTACGCGACGCGGCCGTCACCGCCCTACTGGCCTTCGGCCTGTTCCTGCCGCTCATCGGTTTCCAGACGGTTACGAACGTCCGTAACGATCTAATCCTCGCCACGCGTTGGCCGCTGTTGTTCGCTGTCGTCTGCATCGTCGGTCTGGGCCGGCTTGCCTACTCGCTCGTAATCGAGCCGTGGCTTAAACAGCGCACGCTAAAACCGGTTGCACCAACGCCTGCGTGGCGCGTGCAGCTCGGCAAATGGTTCATACCGTTTGCCATTGGGTTCGTTGTTGCCTACCCGGCAATCGTCCTCGCCGCCGCAGGCTTCGGGCGCGCTGTGAAGTGGATCGACAATTTCGGAATACAGATTTTAATTTATGTGATGCTCGGTTGGGGTCTTAATATCGTCGTAGGCCTCGCGGGATTGCTAGATCTTGGCTACGTCGCATTCTACGCAGTCGGCGCCTACTCTTACGCGTTGCTCGCAAAAACTTTTGGGTTTTCATTCTGGCTGCTGTTGCCAATGTCCGGCATCCTCGCCTCGTTCTGGGGCATATTGCTTGGTTTTCCGGTACTCCGTCTGCGCGGTGATTATCTCGCCATTGTCACGCTGGCGTTTGGCGAGATTATCCGCATTGTGCTGATCAACTGGGTGGATTTGACCAACGGTTACGCCGGCATCACGAGCATTCCGCGTCCGAGCTTTTTCGGTATTCCTTTTAACGCCGAAGACGACGGCTTCGCTGCCGTGTTCGGGCTGGAATATTCGCCAATCTATCGCACCATCTTTCTTTACTACCTCATACTCGCGCTTGCCTTCCTCACGGCGTTCGTCACGATGCGCCTGCGTCGCTTGCCCGTCGGCCGTGCCTGGGAAGCTCTCCGCGAAGACGAAATTGCCTGCCGCTCCCTCGGCATCAATACCACCAACACAAAACTCACGGCCTTTGCCACCGGCGCAATGTTCGCGGGCTTTGCCGGTTCGTTTTTTGCTGCCCGGCAAGGCTTCATCTCACCCGACTCGTTTACATTCCTGGAGTCCGCCACAATTCTGTCGATCGTCGTGCTCGGGGGAATGGGTAGCCAAATCGGTGTCGCTATCGCAGCTATCGCGATGATAGGCGGCACCGAGATCATGCGCGAACTTGATTTCCTGAAGCTGGTTTTTGGATCGACTTTCGATCCAACTCAGTACCGAATGTTGCTGTTCGGTTTCGCTATGGTCCTGATCATGATCTGGCGCCCGCGCGGTCTGATTTCTACGCGCGAGCCGACAATCATCCTGAAAGAACGCAAGCCCATCGCCGCAGACCTTATTAAAGAGGGTCACGGCTGATGATGATCGGCGACGATACGGTGTTGCGGGTCGAACACCTGAGCATGCGCTTCGGCGGGCTCGTCGCAGTCGATGATCTTTCATTTACTGCACGACATGGCGAGATCACCGCGCTGATCGGACCGAACGGCGCCGGCAAGACAACGGTGTTTAACTGCATAACCGGCTTTTACCGGCCGAGCGAGGGACGGCTCGCGCTTCGACATGGCGACACTGTGGCTTGGGAAGGGCTTGAAGCGCTCACCGACAGCGGCAAGCGCAGCCGCGTGAGCCCGGCGGGAGAGCTGCATCTGCTCGAGCGAATGCCCGATTTTCTTGTGACGCAAAAGGCACGCGTCTCTCGCACATTCCAGAATATCCGCCTGTTCCCGGGTATGACCGTGCTCGAAAACCTCTTAGTTGCACAGCATAACCATTTGATGCTGGCATCCGGCTATTCACTTCTCGGCATTCTCGGCTTCCCGTCCTTTGCTGCGGCTGAACGCGCCGCAGTTGAAAAGGCGCGGGAATGGCTTGGCCTCGTCGGTCTCACCGCGCGTGCAGATGACGCCGCGGGTGACCTGCCTTACGGAGCACAGCGGCGCCTCGAGATCGCGCGCGCGATGTGTACCGACCCGGCCTTGCTTTGCCTTGACGAACCGGCTGCTGGATTGAACCCCCGCGAAAGTGCCAAACTCAACGAGCTGTTGCTCACAATCCGCACGCAGCACGGAATTTCGATCCTGCTGATTGAGCATGACATGTCGGTCGTGATGGAAATCTCCGATCACGTGGTCGTGCTCGATTATGGCGTCAAGATTGCCGAAGGCACGCCGGCCGAAATCCGCGATAACCCGAAAGTAATCGCGGCCTATCTCGGTGTTTCCGACAAAGACGTCGCTGAGGTCGAGGCGGAGGTCGGGCTATGAACGCACCGCTGCTCAAGGTGCGCGGAGTAAAGACGTATTACGGCCGCGTGATGGCACTCAAAGGCGTCGACCTCGATGTCGCCGAAGGGGAAATCGTCACGTTAATTGGCGCCAATGGGGCCGGTAAATCCACGCTGATGATGACCGTTTGTGGCAATCCTCGTGCGCGCGAGGGAACAATCGAGTTTGCCGGCCACGACATTACCAAGCTGCCGACGCATGAAATTGCGAGACTCAAGCTGGCTCACGCTCCGGAAGGCCGTCGCATCTTTTCGCGCATGACGGTGCTCGAGAATTTGCAGATGGGCGCGAGCACCGCGGAGACATCCGACTTCGCAAATGATCTTGAACGCGTGCTGGCTTTGTTTCCACGCCTAAAGCAGCGCGTCAGTCAGCGTGGCGGCACTTTGTCTGGCGGTGAGCAACAAATGCTGGCGATCGCCCGCGCATTAATGGCGCGGCCACGATTGCTTCTGCTCGATGAGCCGTCACTCGGTTTGGCACCTATGGTCGTGCGCCAGATATTCGATGCCATCAAGGCGCTCAACACGGAGAGTGGCCTCACCGTATTTCTCGTAGAGCAGAACGCCTACCACGCACTCAAACTCGCGCACCGCGGTTATGTGATGGTCAATGGTTTGATTACCCTTTCCGGAACGGGCCGCGACTTACTGGACCGGCCAGAAATTAAGGCGGCCTATCTTGAAGGGGGGCGGCATTGAACGAGGTGTTTACCGCTTTCTCGATTCCAGAGCTCCTCTATGAAGAGCACTCTTTCGGGGTGTTTCTGCTGGTCAGTATAGTTCTGGGTGGCGGGGCAGCACTGCTCGCTGGCCGAGCCATAGCCGCGACCTGGCGGCCGCATTGGCAGATTGTCGCATATAGCTTCATGCTGGCGGCCGCAGTGCGCTTTATTCACTTCAGCCTGTTTGGAGGCACCCTTTTGTCTCTGCACTACTATTTGATCGATAGCGCAGTGTGTATGGCATTCGGATTTCTGGGCTTCCGGGCCGCGCGCAGATCGCAAATGGTCACACAATATCGGTGGCTTAACGAAGCCGACGGCCCGGTGCGCTGGCGCCGTAAACTGCGCTGACGTAATATTACGACACCAAGTGCGCCTGCTGAAAATTGGAGGGGAACACCAGATGAACAGAATTACCAAGCTCGGTTTTGCGCTGGGCATCGCAATGGTCACGGCGGGGACCGCCACGGCCCAGGTCAAAATCGCTGTTGGCGGCCCCATAACCGGCCCGAGCGCAGCGACCGGCGCGCAAATGAAGAATGGCGTTGACCAGGCCGCCGCCGACATCAACGCGGCCGGTGGCATACTCGGGCAAAAAATCGTTGTCTCTTATGGAGATGACGTTTCCGACCCCAAACAGGGCGTCTCGGTCGCCAACAAATTCGCGGCAGATGGCGTCAAATTTGTCATTGGCCACTACAATTCTGGCGTCACCATCCCCTCGTCGGAAGTCTATCAGGAAAACGGTATTCTCCAGATCACTCCCGCCTCGACCAACCCGACCGTCACTGAGCGCAAGATGTGGAACATCTTCCGCGTCTGCGGCCGCGACGACCAGCAAGGCCAGGTCGCGGGCGAGTACATCGTCAAACATTTCAAAGGCAAGAAAATCGCTATCGTCCACGACAAGACGACATATGGAAAAGGACTAGCCGACGAAACCAGAAAGACGATGGCCAAGGCCGGGATGAAGGATGTGCTCTACGAAGGCGTGAACACCGGCGAGAAGGACTATTCTGCGCTGGTGTCCAAGATCAAGCAGTCTGGCGCCGACCTCATTTACTGGGGTGGCCTCTACACCGAAGGCGGGCTGATTGTGCGACAAATGCGCGATCAAGGCGTGAAGGCGCCGTTGATGGGCGGAGACGGCATCACCTCTGACGAGTTCGCTTCGGTCGGCGGGCCGGGCGTTGAAGGCACCTTGATGACCTATGGAGCAGACCCGCGCAATTTGCCGGACGCAAAGAAAGTGGTGGAGGAATTCCGCGCCAAGAAATTCGAGCCGGAAGCCTACACGCTTTATAGCTACGCCGGCGTGCAGATCATCAAGCAAGCGGCTGAGGCGGCTAAATCTCTCGACCCGAAAAAGGTAGCCGAGAAAATGCATTCCGGAATGCAATTCAAAACCGTGCTTGGCGATATCTCGTACGACAAGAAGGGCGACATCACCAAGCTCGACTACGTAATGTACATCTGGAAGAAAGATCCAAGCGGAAAGATCAATTACGTTGAGTGTCCCGGTTCAGATTGCAGCAAAGTGAAGTGAACGAGCCGTGCTCTAAAATGAAAGCCCGCCGACAGGCGGGCTTTTCTCATTGTCAGCCAATTTTGCCCAGCACCGGAAAAGTTTCGAGCAGCCACACGCTCATCTGGTTGACGCTACCGGTGAGGAACGCGATCCCGGTTAAAACCAGGAGCGCTCCCATCGCCTGCTCGACGCGGTGCAGATAGTGGCGGAACCGCGAAAGAAACGCCGCGAAAGGCTCAATCGCAAAGGCCGCCGCGATGAACGGAATTCCAAGCCCGAGTGAGTAGACCGCCAGAAGGCTTGCACCCTTCGTGACCGTTTGTTCGGATGCCGCCACCGCCAGGATAGCGGCGAGGATCGGACCAATGCACGGAGTCCAGCCGAAAGCGAAAGCAAGCCCCATCACGTAGGCGCCCCAAAGACCGACCGGCTTGGCAACGTCGAGCCGCTTCTGCCGGTGCAAAAGATCGATCCGCGTGAGGCCCAGGAAGTGCAAGCCCATGATGACGATGACAATGCCGGCGATGACGGCAAGAAGGCCCGAGTACGCGCGAATTAGTGAACCGATCACACTGGCACTCGCGCCGAGCGCCACAAACACGGTGGAAAATCCAAGCACGAAGAGGACGGCCGCAGCCACGGTGTCGCGTTTGACCCGCGGCGCTGGCTCCTTATCCGCAAATCGTTCAAGCGAGGTCCCCGCCAAGAAGACGAGATACGGCGGCACCAGCGGAAGGACGCAGGGGGAAAGAAAGCTGACCAGGCCCGCGATGAGAGCGGCCAGGAAGGTGACCTCACTATGCATGGGCCACTAGATGCGATGCAACGCGTTTGCTTGCAAGCGCCGTTCGACCGCTTCGCCGGAACGTGATCGTACGTGATAGGCTCGTCGGCGGGAGATCATATGGCGGCCAATTTAATCACCGACGTTAGCGGAATCCGGGTCGGCCAGGCCGGGGATGACAAGCTCGGCTCAGGCGTTACCGCGCTCATTTTCGATGCGGGTGTAGTCGGGAGCGTGGATGTACGGGGCGGCGGTCCGGGGACGCGCGAGACTGCCCTGCTCGACCCCGCACAGACCGTGGAGGGCATCGACGCCATCGTATTGTCGGGCGGCTCCGCTTTCGGGCTCGACGCTGCCTCGGGCGTACAGGCATTCCTGCGTGAACAGAAGCGTGGCTTTCGCATCCGCGAAGCGGTCATCCCGATCGTGCCCAGCGCGATCATGTTCGATCTGCTCAACGGCGGCGACAAAAACTGGGGTCGCTACCCACCCTACCGCGAGCTCGGCTATGAGGCGGCAAAAAGCGCAGGCGTCAGCTTTGCGCTCGGTAGTGCGGGCGGCGGCCTTGGCGCGACCACCGCAAATCTCAAGGGTGGTGTCGGCTCGGCGTCGGCAATAACGCGCGATGGCATCACCATTGGCGCCATCGTTGTAGTCAATGCTGTTGGCAGCACCGTAATCGGTGATGGCCCGCATTTCTGGGCGGCGCCATTCGAAATGAAAAAGGAGTTCGGCGGTCGAGGTTGGCCTTCGCAGATTTCCCCCACCGACCTTGCAATCCGCGCCAAAGGGGGACCGCAGGAAAACACAACCATCGCCGTCATCGCGACCGACGCGAAACTGAACAAGGCGCAGTGCAACCGGCTAGCGATCATGGCGCAGGATGGACTTGCCCGAGCGATTTATCCGGTGCACACCCCCCTCGATGGCGACGTTGTGTTCAGCGCCGCTACAGGCGCAAAGGCATTGACCGATCCGACTTACGGTCTGGCCGAGCTTGGCATGCTCGCCGCAAATGTCATGGCGCGGGCTATCGCCCGAGGCGTCTTCGAAGCTACGGCGTTACGCTTTCCGAATGCTCTCCAAAGTTGGCGCGACAGGTTCGGCTGACGTCGAACCGAAAGGGTGGCCTGTGCGTTATCAGGTATGCCATCGACCGCCATCGCCGACATTGAATATGACCACGGCCGCGAGCAGCTAACGGTGACATTCGTTACTGGCCGTATCTACGAATACGTCGATGTTCCCGTGGAAGTGGCGGCATCGTTTCAGTCTGCCTTTTCGAAAGGCACGTTCTTCAACAGCTATATCCGCGATCGCTACGATTTTCGGGAACTCACGCTCGCGCGTTAGCCGAACCGCTCGGCGCGATAAGGCGCTGGATCGCAAAACGGCGATTCGCCTGCCATCATTTCCGCGATCATGCGTCCTGTAGCAGGACCCAACGTGAGACCCCAATGCGCATGACCTGCCGCCAGCCAAAGGCCGGAATGACCAGACGCGCGGCCGATCACCGGACGTGAATCCGGGAAACAAGGCCGGCTCCCAAGCCAGGTTTTGTCATCGGTGCGCGCGCCCAGCGGAAACAACTCACGCGCCCGCGGCATGATGCGGTCGAATTGTACCGGCGAAGGCTCTGCATCGCGCGGAGCGAACTCGACGCCCGTGGTCATGCGGATCCCCTGCTCCATCGGGGTAATCAAATAGCCGATATCGGCGTCAAGCACCGGCCGCGACAAGCCAGCGTTGCCCTGCGCCTGGAAATGACGGTGATAGCCGCGCTTGACCGCAAGCGGCAGTCTTATGTCCAGCAGCTTGAGCACATCCGGCGCCCAGGGTCCGAGCGCGACCACGCATTCTGTTGAATCAATTACACCCTCGTTCGTTTCGACACGCCATTTGTTTCCCGCACGGTGGAGCGAGCGCGCGTCGCCCACGAGTGCGATGCCGCCAAGAGCGGAGAAACGTGCCGCATAAGCGCGCGTCACGCCCAGTGGATTGCTCACGCTCGCTGCCTGCGGCCAGAAAACCGCGCGCGCGAATACTGGACTAAGGGATGGCTCGAGAGTCAGCGCGCCCGCGGTATCGAGCGCCTGCAGCGGCAGGCCGAACTTGGCCGCAAGATCAAACTCAGACGAAAGCGCGCCGAAGCTTTTTTCGCCGCGATAGACCTTAAGCCAACCCGTCTTTCGCAAATAATGCGATGCACCTGCCTCAGCCATCAACACTTCGTGCTCGGCAACGGCGCGGGAAAAAAGCGGCCGAATGAGCCGCGCCGTCTCCGCGAGCTGTTCCGGCCGGGACGCGGCGCGGAACGCGTGCAGCCAGGGCAGTATTCGCGGCAAGAATGATAAGTGATAGTTGGCCTCGCTTGCGCGTTTAAGTGCGATCCGAATGAGTCTGGTCAGGTCCGGAGGAAATGCCGGCGGGAATACCGTGTTTCCTTCAATAATGCCGGCATTGCCATATGAGGTCTGCTCGCCAACGCCGGCGCGATCAACCAATGCGACGCTCATCCCGCGTTTCGCGAGATGAAGTGCCACTGACGTGCCGACAATGCCGGCACCCAGAACCATCGCATCGGTGCGTGCCACGCCTGAGCTCCTATCGCACCTCTCTTAATATATGGATATATGGATTGCGGTCGCCAGGAACGCTATCAACTGAATAGGCGCCCCTGCGGCCGGAGTTTTCCCCGATGAAACTGATTGGTGTTCTTGCGGCCGCGCTTTCTCTTGTGGGTCGCCACGGCACATTGGTGGCAGCGGCGTCAGTCTTCGTCGGACTTGCCGTTCCGGGTCTCGCGGCGGCGTGCAAGCCCTACCTTGGTGAAGCGATTGTGGTCATGCTGACGCTCGCATTTCTGCGGGTCGACCCGGCCGAACTACGTCGCCATTGGACACGCCCCGGTTTGATTGCGGCCGCGACCCTGTGGGCGATGCTAGTTGTCCCCGCAATACTCGGCAGCATATTTCTGGCGGTTGGTCTCAATCAAAGAATGCCGGGCCTGTATTTCATGCTGGTGCTGCAGATGTCAGCGCCCGGCCTGATGTCGTCCCCGGCGCTTGCCGCGCTATTGGGGCTCGACGTCGCGCTCACACTCGCAACCCTCATTGTTTCGACCGCTATAACGCCCCTGACGGCAAGTCTCTTTACACATGTCTATCTCGGCACAGCACTTGCTTCGCCGCTTGGCTTCGGCATCAAGCTGTTTTTGATCATCGCCGGTTGTGCTCTGGGCGCGACGATCATCCGACGTGTGACGGGTCAGGTCTTCATTAAAGCGCAGCGTGAGCGCATTGACGGCCTGAGCGTAATCGCCATGTTTATGTTCGCGGTCGCAGCCATGGACGGAGTGACCGATCATTTCCGCACCGATCCACTGCTGGTAATCGAACTCACCGCGCTCGCCTTTGCACTGGCGCTCGGCATGATCGCACTCACGGCTCTGGTGTTTTTACGCGTCGGACGCGCTCGCGCTTTCGCTATTGGCTTGATTGCGGGCAATCGCAACATTGGCCTGATGCTGGCGGCCACCGGATTTGTCGTACCGGATGTTGCGTGGCTCTATTTTGCGGTTGCGCAATTCCCGATTTATCTATTACCGCATTTGCTCAAGCCGCTGGCGAGGCGGCTCCAGCAAAGCGCGAAGGCTTAAGCGAACGTCGATAGTGTAGACGCCGCTTGCGTCACGAGCTGCGACTGCAGTTGGATCAACTGTTCGATCAGATTATTATTGTTGTTGGACCCACTGGATCCGGTTGATCCGTTGTTGGTCGAGTCGCCATTTGACGACGCGTTATTCTGCGGTGCTGCCGGTGTGGTCATACTGACAGAAGTACCGTCGGCATATGAAATGGTCGTGGTAGTCGAACCATCCGCATTGGTCGCGCTCTGACTGGTGGCACCTGAAATGTCGGACGAGTTGAGCAGCGATGACAGCCCACCTTGCTGCGCGCCGCCGCCCTGCGCTGAGTCCGCACTGTCCGCCTGGTGGTGGTGGTGGCCGTGATGATGCGCCTTGCCAATTTCGCTCGGGCTTACGCTGCCGTCATTGTTAGCATCGAGCTTTCCGAACAATGCGTCGGCGCTCTGGGTATCCACTCCAACCCCACCGAGCGCTTGCACGAACTCCGACTTGCTGATCTGCCCGTCGCCGTCTGTATCCAGTTGCGAGAACAGGTCTGAAGGAGATTGTCCTACCACTCCTGTGGCCGACTTGCCCTGCAGCGAAATTAGCGCCGCCAAAGTGCCAGTCTCGAAAGATGATCCGACGCCGGACCCTATTGGCGATGTGCTCGATTGTGATTGGCTCGACCCATCTGCCCCAGTGAGCGTCGGGTCCATCGCCAGAAGCGGCTCGCTGTTCGTTGTCCCTACGCCGCTTGAGCCGGCTTGCAATAATTGCTGAAGGTAAGAGAGCGCATTGGAAGATGCGCTGATAGACATGGACATGACACGATACTCCTCAACGCGCCGTTCACGACAGCGGTCGTCGCACCCGGCGTGCTCGACGCAAGAGCCGCGCCAAACCCCACAAAATCCAGAAACCCGCGCTGATCTTACGGTTGTCCACAATTTCCGAATGCGGGACCATACGGCGGACGAGCCAGCATCAGGCAATTTTTGCCGACGTGAGTGAGGCAAATTGCCCGGCAGCCGGATTCCATCCTGCGCGTTGCCCCCCGCCCCACGCCGTGTTACCCGAACGGAGTCTGGAGGCCATCAATGCCCCGTCCGCTCATCATCGCGCCGTCAATTCTTTCGGCCGATTTCGCCAAATTGGGCGATGAGATCCGCGCTGTCGAGGCGGCGGGCGCTGACTGGATTCATGTCGACGTCATGGACGGACATTTCGTGCCAAATATCTCCATCGGCCCCGCGGTGGTGCAGGCAATACGCCCGCTCACCAA
Source organism: uncultured Alphaproteobacteria bacterium (assembly GCA_963810585.1). GTDB lineage: Bacteria > Pseudomonadota > Alphaproteobacteria > Rhizobiales > Xanthobacteraceae > Pseudolabrys. The sequence continues at coordinate 357,232 of CAWENV010000003.1, read as the reverse complement.
AAAGACGCTCGATGTGCATCTGATGATCGCACCCTGCGATCCTTACCTCGACGCCTTTGCCAAGGCCGGCTCCGATATCATTACCGTGCATGTCGAAGCTGGACCGCACGTGCACCGCTCTCTCCAGGCAATACGTGCTCTCGGCAAGAAAGCCGGCGTCACCCTGAATCCCGCAACGCCAGTGTCCAGCATCGAACATGTCATCGATATGGTCGATCTCATCCTCATCATGTCGGTAAATCCGGGTTTTGGTGGGCAAGCCTTCATTCCCGCCGCGCTCGATAAATTGCACGAAGTACGCTCGCTTGTTGGCGCGCGGCCTATCGATATTGAGGTTGATGGCGGAGTGACGTCTGAAAACGCCGCAAGGGTCGTACAGGCTGGCGCCAATGTGCTTGTCGCAGGATCCGCCGTATTTAAGGGCGGAAATTACAAGGTCAATATTGCCGCAATTCGTAATGCGGCGGTGACGGCGCGCGGGGAAGCGGCGTGACGATCGCGCGCTATTCCCGCCCCGAGATGACTGCGATCTGGTCACCGGATACGCGGTTCCGCATCTGGTTCGAGATCGAGGCCCACGCCGCCGACGCCATGGCCGAACTCGGCATCATCCCGAAAGATGCCGCCAGGAAAATCTGGGAAAAAGGCAAGACCGCCAAATTTGACGTCGCCCGGATCGATGCCATCGAAGCCGAGGTCAAACACGACGTCATCGCCTTCCTCACGCACGTGTCCGAAATCGTCGGACCCGAAGCGCGTTTTATGCATTCCGGTATGACCTCGTCGGATGTGCTCGACACCTGCTTCAACGTGCAGCTGGTGCGCGCCGCCGATATTCTCATCAAGGACATTGATGGGCTGCTGGCCGCGCTCAAGCGCCGCGCGCTCGAGCACAAGATGACGCCGATGGTCGGGCGCTCGCACGGCATCCATGCCGAGCCTACGACGTTCGGCCTGAAGCTCGCTTATGCTTACGCAGAATTCGCGCGCGGGCGCGAACGGCTCGCCCTTGCGCGCAAAGAGGTCGCGACCTGCGCCATTTCCGGTGCGGTCGGCACGTTCGCCCAGGTCGACCCGCGCGTGGAAGCACATGTTGCCAAGGCTATGGGACTGAGCGTCGAGCCAATCTCGACCCAAATTATTCCGCGCGATCGCCATGCCATGTTTTTCGCAACTCTCGGTGTGGTCGCGTCCTCGATCGAAAGATTGGCTACGGAAATTCGCCACCTACAACGCACCGAAGTGCTGGAAGCCGAAGAGTACTTCTCCGAGAAGCAGAAGGGCTCCTCAGCGATGCCGCATAAGCGCAATCCGGTGCTATCGGAGAACGTCACCGGGCTTGCCCGCATGGTGCGCGCGTACGCTCTGCCCGCAATGGAAAATGTTGCGCTATGGCACGAACGGGACATTTCGCATTCCTCCGTGGAGCGCATGATCGGGCCTGACGCTACAGTGACACTGGATTTCGCACTGACGCGTTTGGCCGGGATTATCGACAAGCTGATCGTCTATCCAAATGCCATGCAAAAGAATCTCGACAAACTCGGCGGGCTAATTCATTCGCAGCGCGTGCTCATCGCTTTGACCCAAAAAGGCGTGGCGCGCGAGGATGCCTATCGCCTGGTGCAGCGCAACGCCATGAAGGTGTGGGAAGGCGAACACGAATTTCTTGCGCTGCTCAAGGCCGACAAGGACGTGCGCGAAAAATTGAGCGACAAGGAGCTCGAGGCCAACTTCGATCTCGGCTACCACCTCAAGCACGTCGATACCATCTTCAAGCGGGTGTTTGGGGCCGCCTGACGCCGTGCGCGACGCCATCTCAGAATTCGACTTTTTAATCCTGCCCGGCCTCGCGAATTCCGGTGTCGAGCACTGGCAGTCCCATTGGTGTCTCGCCTTCCGCAACGCGACACGCGTTTTGCAAGATGACTGGGATGCGCCCAAACTTGCGTCCTGGCTCATGCGGCTCGACGCTGCCGTCGCCGGCGGGAGGCGTCCGGCAATCCTGGTCTGTCATAGCCTGTCCTGCGCCCTCGCCGCGCATTGGGCCGCGCGCGGAATTCCGGGCCGGGTGAAAGCCGCGCTGCTCGTCGCGCCATCCGATCTCGAGCGGCCGGATGCGCCTGTTGCCACGCGCGATTTCCTGCCTGTACCTCGCCAGCGATTTCCTGTCCCGACGCTCGTCGTTGCATCTACCGACGACGCCTTTGTAAAACCACCGCGTGCACGCGAATTCGCCGATGCCTGGGGCGCGGATTATTGCGAGCTACCGGAACTAGGCCACATCAACACAGCTTCGCGGCTCGGTTATTGGCCGCAGGGGCTTTTGCTGCTTGGCCGGCTGATCGAACGTATTAAGGTTTGATGTGGCGGACGCTCTGACCATCCTTGTTTTCGATTCGGGGCTCGGTGGCCTCACCGTGTTTCGAGAAGTGAGAGTGGCACGGCCAGACGCGCGCTACATCTACGTTGCGGACGATGCAGGATTTCCCTACGGCAATCAGCGCGAAGATGAACTGGTCGCGCGCATCGTTGAGGTTTTGGGCGCCGCAATCGCGGAGTACGCCCCCGACCTCGTCGTTGTAGCCTGCAATACTGCATCGACGCTGGCGCTTCCCCAATTGCGTGCAAGATTTTCTGTACCCTTTGTCGGCACCGTGCCGGCGATAAAACCGGCTTGTGCCCGGTCGGTATCAAAGCGCGTTTCGGTATTGGGCACCCAGGCAACTGTCGGCCGGGAATATACGCGCGCGCTGATCCGCGAGTTCGCAACAGGATGCGACGTGGCACTCGTCGGTTCCTCGCACCTTGCCTCTTTCGCGGAAGATGAACTTGCAGGCCGCCCTGTCGCCAACGATGCCATCAAGACCGAGATCGATGGCTGCTTTGTCGATTCGAACGGACGGCGCACCGACACGGTCGTCCTTGCCTGTACCCATTACCCGTTGCTGACCGAACGTTTCAAAGCTGTCGCACCCTGGCCGGTCGATTGGCTCGATCCGGCGCCGGCAATCGCGCGACGTGTCATAGAACTCTTGCGCGAGCGACCGCCCGGCGCGCCGCCGCTGGCGTCACGCATCGTCTTCACGTCTGGCCGCACCCCTTCTCCCGTTCTCTCGTCGGCGTTGGCCGGTTACGGATTTTAGCTGAACAGGTATGGCCACACTTCGTGAGCGCCCCGCCAAATCATGTCGAACGCGACGTAAAGTATAATTGCCAGGCCCACATATGCGATCCAGCGGTGGCGGTTGAGCAACCTGGCGACGACCCCCGCTGCAACACCCATCAGCACGATCGAAAGGCCAAGTCCGAACACCAAAGCCGCCGGATGATCGCGCGCAGCGCCCGCTACCGCCAACACGTTGTCAAGCGACATCGAAATGTCTGCCATGATGATCTGCCAGGCAGCCTGCGCGAAGCTCTTGCGCGGAATTTGTGTGTCAGCGCCAGCTAGCCCCGCCACGGCGTCGTGCTTCGACGGGCCACGCAACTCACGCCACATTTTCCAGCAAACCCACAGAAGCAGGATGCCGCCCGCGAGCAGCAGCCCGACGATATCAAGGAGTTGAACCGCGAAAATTGCGAACAGCACACGCAGCCCGGTCGCTGCAACGATGCCGACCAGGATTGCGCGGCTCCGCCGCTCGGGCGGGAGTCCTGCCGCGGCCATACCGATGACGACCGCATTGTCACCGGCCAGCACCAGGTCGATCGCAATAACCTGAAGCAAGGCTGTGAGCGCGCCCTGCGACATGAGGGAGGAGAGGTCGGGCATGATTGCAGGCCCCATCGGCGTTCAATCAGGCCGACATCGCAGCCATTTGGCTGCCAGAGGGGCCCTTCCTGACCGCCAATAACATGGGGGCCCTAGCGGTGTTCGGCAAGCAAATCCGGCTACCTGGCCGCACCCGGCCCGTTTGACAGGCCAGCACTATGCCCCTAAAACCCGCGCGTCCTGCGGGTTTTCGAGCTCGGCAGGACGTTTCGCGACCTGTGGCAAGACCTTGCGCTTACGAGGCCCTGCCTGTCGGTTCCGGTCCTACCGGGACAGAGGAGGGCGCGATCCTCAGCAACATCAAAGATAACCGAGGACGCGAATGACCAAGCGCATGGAATCCAAATACAAGATCGACCGCCGGATGGGCGAAAACATCTGGGGTCGGCCGAAGAGCCCGGTAAACAGACGCGAATACGGCCCCGGCCAGCACGGCCAACGCCGCAAGAGCAAGCTGTCGGACTACGGCGTTCAGCTCAAGGCCAAGCAAAAGTTGCGCGGCTACTACGGCAATATCTCGGAACGCCAGTTCCGTGGAATTTACCAAGAGGCGCGGCGTCTCAAAGGCGACAGCGGCGCCCACATGATCGGCCTGCTGGAGCGCCGGCTGGACGCCATGATCTTCCGCGCCAAGTTTGTGCCGACGGTGTTCGCTGCCCGCCAGTTCATCAACCACGGCCATATTCTGGTGAACGGTAAGCGCGTGAATATCCCAAGTTATCGGGTCAAGGTCGGCGAAGTGGTCGAAGTGAAAGAAAAATCACGGCAATTGGCGCTCGTGATGGAGGCCCAGGCTTTGGCCGAGCGTGATGTGCCGGATTACATCGATGTCGACGCGTCAAAAATGACCGCCAAGTTCACGCGCATTCCCGTGCTCACCGACGTGCCCTATGCGGTGCAAATGGAGCCGCACCTGGTGGTGGAGTACTATTCGCGCTAACGCGCGAATCAGTCTTCTGGTAACCGACAGTCTTGCCTGTGCCGGGCCGGCGCCATCGTGTGCCGGCCGCGGTTTTTCAGCGATAATTCCGGAATTCCGAAAATTTGTTGCATTTGAGCCGTGCCAAATCAGGCGCGACGGCAAAGTTATCCCCGACTAAAGCGATCGTGCACAGCTTATTTTGTGGCAGCATTGCGACTTTTCTCTACATTTAGTAGGCGATCTGCGTTAATAACAACGCGCTGTCCTCGAAATCACAGGACAAGCCTAGGGAGACTCCGCAATGAAAGGGATCGATACCATCAAGGAGTGGGTCGGGGCGTTAACGGAATTAGCGTTGATGCTGCTCGCATTGGCGATCGTACTTTCACTGTTGGTCGGCGCAAACTTGCCGTTCTTCGGCGCCGTGACAGCGAACATTATGGGTTGGGTGAAGGACATGGGCGGGAACGGTCTCGTCGGTCTGATCACACTAGGGATCGTCCTCTGGCTGTTCTCAAACCGGAAGATGGCCTGACGCCCTCGTGCGCTAGCCTGTTCAGCTTTGCTGACGCAATCAGGGTGGGGGGCCAAACCCCCCACCCATAGGCTGTGTGTCATCAAGAGGTTCTGCCATGCGCAAATTCATGGCCAACATGGCCACTGCAAAACAGATTTTGTGGGAATGCGTCGAGCTTGGCTTCGTCGGTATCCTCGCGGTCATGTTGGTCTACCTCATCCTCGGGCAAGGCTCCGGGGTGTTCGTGTTGTCCGTGGCCGATAACGTCACGAAGTTCGCGAACGGGGTGCCCACGCAAAGCTTGATCGGACTGGCACTGGTTCTAGGCGTCATCTACCTGATCATGAACCGCCTGAACCGCTCGCGTTAGCCGAAAAACTTGGCGCAGCAAGCGACGCATCTCGCCGCAAGTAGCGGCGGGCGCGGCATTGGCGTAGAAGGCGCATGGGCCTCTGCCAAGCCGGTTTCACCGATGTTCAGCCTAAACCGTCGCGCGCTTCTTGCCGCTTCCGCCGCGGGTGTGGTCGCACGCACCCTTCCCGCTTTTGCAGCGACGCCTTATGCGCTCACGCATGGGGCCTTCGAACTGACGGTTGTCAGCGACGGTCATCTGGTATTGCCGACAAGCTTCCTGGCGCTCGAGGCGCCGCCGCTCGATCGTGACGCGCTGCTCAAGGCGGCGGGGCAAACCGGAGAGCAATACAACTCGCCGACCAATGTGACCCTGATCCGCTCGGCTAGTGATCTCATCCTTGTTGATATGGGTTCGGGTGACCGCTTCATGCCTACAGCAGGCAAACTGTGGGACAATCTCAAAGCCGCCGGTATCGACAGGTCAAAGATCACCAAGGTGGTTTTCACGCACGGGCATCCCGATCACCTCTGGGGTGCGGTCGATGAACTCGACGAACTGGTGATACCGGACGCCACTTTTTATGTGGCCAACGCGGAATTGGATTTCTGGACCGGCGACAATGCGACCCGCGGGCTGCCTGCCGAAAGGGCGGGGTTTGTCACTGGCGCGCGTCGCAATTACTCAGCGATCAAGAACAAGCTCAAAATGGTAAAAGCCGGCGATGAAGTTGTATCTGGCCTGCGGATTATCGATACGCCCGGCCACACGCAGGGGCATGTATCGCTTGCGCTCGCCGGCGGCGACGGACTGATCATCGTCGGCGACGCCCTCACCCATCCGCTCATCTCCTTCCAACATCCAGAATGGAAGCCGATCGCGGACCACGTGCCGGATCAGGCGATAGCAACGCGCCGCACGTTGCTGGACCGGCTGGCTACCGACCGTTCAAAGCTGATTGGCTTCCACCTGCCCTACCCAGGCGTGGGGACCGTAGAGCGCAAGGACAGGGCCTACCGCTTCGTTCCGACCACCTAATAGGGCGCAGGCACCATCAGTGCCACTAGCGCACCACCGACCGGAATCCACGCAACGACCAAGCCGATTGTCCCCTTCCCTCGGCGATCAAGGATGAATCCTGCAATTGGCGCCACCAAGCACACAATCACCGCGGAAATGTAGCCCGCCGCCGCCATGCTTCCGGCATGCATGCTTTCCGGACCGCCGCCGAATACGAATCCGGAAACAGCGACCAGCAACGTCGCAAGCGCGAGATCGGCGACGGTCGCTAGCACGAGGAAAAGTTTCGTCACGCAGGGACGGCGATCAAACTGCTACGCGCGGCCAAAGTTCAGGCGGTCTGCTGAACAGACACGCCTTTTTCCTTGAGCGTCTGCTGCAATTCTCCGGCCTGGAACATCTCGCGGATGATGTCGCAGCCACCGACGAACTCGCCCTTCACGTAGAGCTGCGGAATCGTCGGCCAATTCGAATAGGTCTTGATGCCATTCCGGATTTCATCGGACTCGAGCACGTTGACGCCTTTGTAGGCGACCCCCAGATGGTCGAGGATCTGCACAACCTGTCCGGAAAATCCGCATTGCGGAAACTGCGGGGTGCCTTTCATGAACAGCACCACGTCATTTGCCTTCACTTCATTGTCGATGAATTGCTCGATTCCCATGGGTCTCATCCTGTTGGACGGCGCAGCCGCCTCGTCGCCAATATATGTACTCTAAAAGTTACCACCAACCCAAGAGCCCCCAGAGTTCAGCTTTTTGGGGCGTAAAATGTGCCTTCCACCTCAAAAATATCATCTTGGTTCAGCTTGGAAACCTCGACGATGGTACGCGGTGGATAAGGTCCGCCCGCCCATAGTTCCTCTTGAATTTTGTTTACGAGTGGGCGCAACCCGCCCATGTCGGTCACGAACACAGTCAGGCGGACGCAATTCGCGAAGCTCGCGCCTTCGGATTCAGCGATCAGTTTCATGTTCATGAAAGCCTGCCGAACACGCGCTTCATCGCCTTCGACAAGGCGGTTATTCGCCGGATTGATCCCGCGCATGCCGGCAACGAATACGAAGTCCCCCGCGCGCGCGCCGATGCTCCATGTGCCGGTCGGCGCGATGGCGCCCGCAGGCGAGAGGACGCGAACGCCGGCCATCAAGGCGTGCCGGTCTGAAGCGCCAATGCGTGCAGTACGCCGCCCATTTGTCCTTTGAGTGCCTCGTACACAAGTTGATGCTGCTGCACCCTCGACTTGCCCTGGAACGAGGCGGAGATGACGGTCGCGGCGTAATGGTCGCCGTCGCCGGCAAGGTCGCGAATGCTCACTTGCGCGTCCGGAATGTGCGCTTTGATTAGCCGTTCGATTTCACCGGCGTCCATGGCCATCGGCCGGACCCTCGCAGATCGTTCAAGGCTCGCCGGCCATGTAGGCCGGCAGCCAAGCTTCAAAACGTTCGCGCAGAATCGCGACTAGGATGGGGCGCTCGCCGGGAAGCGTCAATGTGTCGCCACCGGTCTTGCCGATCGTCCACACAGGCACGTTGGCGGCACGGGCGCGGCCGAGTACGGCGGACACCTGTGAGGCCGTCACTGTGACGAGATACCGCGCCTGGTCCTCGCCGAACCAGTGCGCGTGGGCCGGGATATCGGATGGAGCCGCCGACAGCTGCGCGCCAATGCCGGACGCCATTGCCATTTCCGCAAGACCCACCAGAAGACCGCCGTCGGAGAGGTCGTGGGCGGCGGTGGCGGTGCCGTCGAGGATCAGTGCACGCACGAAGTCGCCGTTTTCGCGTTCTTCTGTGAGATCGACCGGCGGCGGCGCACCCTCTTCCCGTCTGCATAGCTCGCGCAGATACATCGACTGGCCGAGCCAGCCCGTCGTCTCGCCGACGAGCAAAATTGTTTCGTCGGGTCGCTTGAACGACATCGTTACCGATGTCTTGAAATCGTCGATCAGGCCGACGCCGCCAATTGAAGGCGTCGGTAAAATCGCGCGGCCATTGGTTTCGTTGTAGAGCGAGACGTTCCCCGACACGACCGGGAAATTGAGCACCTTGCAGGCTTCCGCGATGCCGCGGACGCAACCGACGAACTGCCCCATGATCTCCGGCCGCTCGGGGTTGCCGAAATTGAGATTGTCGGTAATGGCGAGCGGCTTGGCGCCCACGGCCGTGAGATTGCGCCAACATTCCGCCACTGCCTGCTTGCCGCCCTCGAATGGATCGGCCTCGCAATAGCGCGGTGTGACGTCGGTGGTGAGCGCGAGGCCCTTCGGCCCTTCCTCGATACGCACCACCGCGGCATCGCCGCCCGGCCGCTGCACGGTGTTGCCAAGAATAACGTGGTCATATTGCTCCCACACCCAGCGCTTGGAGCAGAGATCGGGAGCCGCCAAAAGTTTTTCCAGCGCTTCGACAATGCCAACCGGCGCTTTCACGCTTTCGGCTTCAATCTCTTCCGGCTTGGCCGCATTAACGAAAGCCCGCTTATATTCGGGAGCCTGGTCGCCGAGTTCCTTGATTGGCAAGTCGGCCATCACATCGCCGCCGTGGCGTACGATGAAGCGCTTCGACGCCGTGGTCTCGCCCACCACTGCGAAATCGAGCCCCCATTTTCGGAAGATCGCTTCCGCTTCCTTCTCTTTCTCCGGCTTGAGCACCATGAGCATGCGCTCCTGGCTCTCCGACAGCATCATCTCGTAGGCGCTCATTCCTTCTTCCCGACATGGCACCTTGTCGAGATCGAGCGTCACGCCGAGATCGCCCTTTGCGCCCATCTCCACCGCCGAACAGGTCAACCCGGCAGCGCCCATGTCCTGAATGGCGATGACACAGCCCTTCTGCATGATCTCGAGACAGGCCTCGAGCAGAAGCTTTTCCGAGAACGGATCACCGACCTGTACGGTCGGACGTTTGCCTTCGGAGTCTTCGTCGAACTCCGCCGAGGCCATCGAGGCGCCATGGATGCCGTCACGCCCGGTCTTGGAGCCGAGATAGACGATTGGCATGCCAACGCCGGAGGCAGCCGCGTAAAAAATCTGATCCTTGCGTACGATGCCCACTGCCATCGCGTTGACGAGACAATTGCCGTCATAACGCGAATGGAAACGGACCGAACCGCCAACCGTCGGAACGCCGAAGGAATTGCCATAGCCGCCGATGCCGGCGACCACGCCGCCCACGAGATGACGCGTCTTCGGATGCGATGGTGCGCCGAACGACAGCGCGTTCAGGCAAGCGATTGGCCGCGCGCCCATGGTGAAGACGTCACGCAGGATGCCGCCAACGCCGGTCGCCGCGCCCTGATACGGCTCGATGTAGCTCGGGTGGTTATGGCTCTCCATCTTGAACACGCAGGCGAGCCCGTCGCCGATGTCGATGATACCGGCATTTTCTCCCGGCCCCTGAATCACCCACGGACCCTTGGTCGGCAGCGTGCGCAGATGAACCTTGGAGGACTTGTATGAGCAGTGCTCGTTCCACATGGCCGAAAAAATGCCGAGCTCGGTGAGCGACGGCTCGCGGCCGATCAGCTTCAAAATGCGGTCGTACTCGTCCGCTTTGAGGCCGTGCTCGGCGATCAGCTCGGGCGAAATACGAGGTTCGTTGCGGATCACAGCCTATGCCGCCCGGTCGAGCGCCTCGACCAGCCCGGCAAAGAGGCCGCGCCCGTCGGTCGGGCCGATCGCGGCTTCGACGTGGTTTTCGGGATGCGGCATCATGCCGAGCACATTGCCGCGTTCGTTGACGATACCGGCAATGGCGTTGATGGCGCCGTTATGGTTCCAGTTCGGATCGATGATGCCGTCGGGCGACGAATAGCGGAATAGCACCCGCCCCTCGCCTTCCAGCCGCGCGATGGTCTCGCCGTCTGCGATATAATTGCCTTCGCCATGCGCAACCGGCACGCGGATAACCTGGCCCGCGTTGTAGCCCCGCGTGAATGGTGTGTCGGAGCGCTCTACACGCAGATACACGTCGCGGCAGATGAATCGCAAATTTTCGTTGCGCATCAGTACGCCGGGCAACAGGCCCGCCTCGCACAAAATCTGGAAACCATTGCAACCGCCGAAGACCAGTCCACCCTTGTCGGCATAGGCGCGGACCGCATCCATGATGGGGCTGCGCGCCGCGATTGCGCCGCAACGCAGATAATCGCCGTAGGAGAATCCGCCGGGAATTACGACCAGATCGGTGCCGGGCGGAAGTTCGGTGTCGGTGTGCCAGACCATAACCGGCTCATGCCCCGAAATCAGCCGAAGCGTGCGCGCCATATCGCGCTCGCGATTGATGCCGGGGAAAATGAGAATGGCGGCTTTCATCCCAGCACATCCACGCGGTAATTCTCGATGACGGTGTTAGCCAGCAGCTTGTCTGCCGCCTGTTTGAGCAGGGCCTCGGCCTTTGCGCGATCGCCACCCTCGATCTCGATGTCGAATACCTTGCCCTGGCGCACGCTGGTTACGCCGTCGAGCCCGAGCGAGCGCAGTGCGCCCTCTATCGCCTTGCCCTGGGGGTCTAGGATGCCGGATTTCAGGGTGACGGTGACGCGGGCTTTCATATCGGTTTTTCAGGCGATTCCGGTCTCGAAGACCTGACCTAGCATCCGCCACAGGCGGCCTCAACCGTGCGGATGAACACTGCACAGATCATCGCGCCCGCACCTCTTTTCAAGGTGGGGGTAAGCCGGGCTCCACGTGTTGACCCACCTAGGCATTCCGCTCCGGTCAAACCACATGACTGGCGACCTCCTCCACTATTGCGCTCAAACGGTGCCGCTCAACCTTGCCATTCGCATTTCGCGGCAGTTCCCTGACGGAGAGGAAGCGAACCGGCACATGCGTCCGAGCAAGCTTTTTCTGGCAATGCTTTCGCAGCGCCTCTTCGTCAGGCGTGCCGTTGTAAACGACGAGCGCCCATACTTCGTCGATGCCAAATTCGTTCGGCGCGGTAAAGGCCGCCGCTTCGCGGACGCCATAAAAATTGGTGAGCGCTTCTTCGATGAATTCGAGGGCTCACTTTGTCACCGCCGAGATTCAAAATCTCTTTCTTCCGCCCGGTTATAACCAGCATTTTCTCCGCGGTCACATAGCCGGTGTCGCCGGTGTCGAAATATCCATCGCGGAACAATTTTTCTTTCTGTCCAAAGTCATCGGTATACCCTTCGACACTTACCGGCGTTCTGACGCGTATCGAGCCTTCGTGACTTGCAGATAGGGGTGCCCCATTGTCGTCGACGATCTGAACCGACACATCGGGCGCCATATATCCAACAGCGCCGGCAATTCCTGTCAGTGTGTAGGCGGGCGCCGACGAGATTGTCGAAGTTTCGGTCGTGCCGTAATAAAAAACCAGGTTCGAGCACATGCGCGCCCGCACCCGCTGCGACAATAAATCGTGCAAGGGGCTTCCGGCCGAAATGATGATCTCGAACCCGCAGCGGAAGTCATTATTCGCCTCATAGAAACTCAAAAAGCCGCTGAGGCCACCCGGCGACGCGATCAGCCCCTGCACCTTGTAAAGCTCGAATGTCTGCAAGGTTTCCATCGGCGACGGGCCCGGAAAGAACATCGTGCCACCGCGCGAGAGCACGTAAAGGATGTGCCGAAAGCCGCCGCTCGAACCGAAGCCGTAGTCGCTGAAAAAGCGCGAGCACTCGGGAAAGTTCTTCCCGAACACATGATTGTAACGCGCGAGCCGCGCCAGCTGGTTGTTATGAGTGAAGCCGACGGCTTTTGCTTCGCCCGTGGAACCCGACGTCAGGGCGATGCGGCAAATATCATGGCCGCCGCCGCGATACACATGGCCTTCGTCGACTGGCACGCCATTCCCGGACATCCAAGAAAGGTCGACGGCGACGATTTTCGCTTTGTCCGTTCTGCTTACCTGCACTCCTTTTCAAGACAGAGGGCTAGAGAAATACATCATTCGTCCCTGCGAAAACGGGGACGAGAATGAGCAGAGGGGTGCGCAAGCCGGAAATAAAATGGCCGGGACTAGCCCGGCCATCACGCTTTTAAATCGCTCGAAACTTTCGACATCAGCCCTTCACCAGCACCGGGCCGGTGCCTTGCGGGCGCTCGCCTTCGCTCATGATGCCAAGGCGCTTTGCCACTTCGGTATAGGCTTCGACCAACCCGCCGAGATCGCGGCGGAAGCGGTCCTTGTCGAGCTTGTCATTGGTCTTGATGTCCCACAGCCGGCAGCTGTCGGGCGAAATCTCATCCGCTACGACGATGCGCATCACGTCGTTTTCCCACAGACGGCCGGTTTCCATCTTGAAGTCCACCAAACGGATGCCGACGCCGAGGAAAAGGCCCGAGAGGAAATCGTTGACGCGGATCGCGAGCGCCATGATGTCGTCGATTTCCTGCGGCGAAGCCCAGCCGAAGGCCGTGATGTGCTCTTCCGACACCATCGGGTCATTGAGCTTGTCGTTCTTGTAATAGAATTCGATGATCGAGCGCGGCAGCTGTGTGCCTTCGTCGATGCCGAGGCGCTGTGCCAGCGAGCCGGCAGCGACATTGCGCACCACAACTTCGAGCGGAATGATCTCCACTTCGCGAATCAGCTGCTCACGCATGTTGAGCCGTCGAATGAAGTGAGTTGGCACCCCGATATCATTGAGGTGCTGAAATACATATTCCGAGATTCGGTTGTTGAGCACACCTTTGCCTTCAATCACCTCGTGCTTTTTGGCGTTGAAGGCGGTCGCGTCGTCCTTGAAATGTTGAATCAGCGTTCCCGGCTCGGGGCCTTCATAAAGGACCTTCGCCTTGCCCTCGTAAATGCGACGGCGGCGGCTCATGGGTGTGTACCGTGGTTTGTGAAAGTCCATCGGATTGCCGTGGCTCCTAATTATACGACTTTGCAGATCCGCGGCTGCGGGACCGGAGTGTTAGCTGGACGTGCCAGCGCTCCGGGCACGATTCAACCTAGCCGATCGGTAGAGGCAGCACAATCACGCCACGCCCACGTTTTCCACTCCGTAATTTCGCCGCAAACACGCAGCCCCATGTTGCCTTGACCCTGGCACAGCGATATGCAAGGCGGCAACAGATAGCGTGCAATTAGCATGTATGTGATCGTAAGAACGTGACGAGGGCGGTATGACCACAACATTCGACAAGCGTGAAGAAGGCTTCGAGAATAAGTTCGCGCATGACGAGGAACTTCGCTTCAAGGCGATGGCCCGCCGCAACAAAATGCTAGGGCTATGGGCGGCCGGGATTCTCGGCAAAACGGGTGCCGATGCAGAAGCTTATGCCAAAGAAGTTGTTCTCGCCGACTTCGAAGAGTCCGCCGACAAGGACGTCGCGCACAAGGTGATAGCGGATTTGCAATCGAAAGGCGTCACCGAGCAACAAATTCGCGCGCAAATGAGCGAACTGCTGGTGCAGGCGATCGAGCAGATCAAGAAGAGCGGCTGACGTGTCGGCTTTCGCACTCGCCAGGCGCTTGCGCGCGGGCGAAACTGTGTACGCCGCCTGGTGCATGATCCCCTCATCTATCGTTGCAGAAACTATTGCACGCGAAGGTTTCGCCGCCGTTGTCCTCGATGCACAGCACGGTCTTTGGGACACCGCCGCGCTCATTATCGGCGTCGGCGCGCTCAATCATGCTGAGTCCACGCCGGTGGTGCGAGTGCCACTCAACGATTTTGCATTGGTATCCCGCGCACTCGACTTCGGCGCTGAGGCAATCATCGCACCGATGATCAACAGCGCTGCCGATGCCAAACAGTTCGCAGCCGCGGCGAAATATCCGCCGCTCGGCGAGCGAAGCTGGGGACCGATGCGCGCCATGGCAATGCAAGGCCGCACTGCGCCCGTTGATTATATGCGTGAGGCAAACGACGGCACGCTCACCTTCGCGATGATCGAAACCGCAACAGCGCTCGCCAATGTCGATGCGATCGCAGCAACGCCGGGTATCGATGCGCTGTTCATCGGCCCCTATGACCTCGCCACGGCGCTTAGCGCTGGCACGGCACAGGACGTCGACGCGCCGCAGGTCGGACAGGCCATCGATAAAATCTGCGCCGCAGCGGAAAAGGCTGGCAAAATTCCCGCCATTTATTGCCGCGACACTCGCGGCGCGCTGGCAATGGCCAAGCGTGGCTTTCGATTCATTATCGCCGGTAACGACCAAACTACCCTGCGCGAGGCGACCGTCGTGCAGCTGAAGGCGTTAAAGGGAAACTGAGGCCGTCATTGCCTGCGAAAGCAGGGCATAACCGTTATTGGACGACGTCGGCCAGTGCGTCCAGCGCACGCGCCACATCGGTTTCCACCTCGTCGGCCTTCACCTCGCAGACCCGATATCCCCGCTCGACGAGGTAGACGCGCCTGTCGGCGCGTGTCCGCATGGCCGCATCGCTTTCCTGCCGCGGCACCAGGTCGATGACGCATTTCAGCGGAAAGGAAACAAAATCAGCGAGGTGCGGGCCGATCGGCACCTGTCGCTTGAAGCCGCGCCCGGCAAAACGGCGGTCATTCACCAGCGCCTGCCAAAGCGCCCGCTCACCTTCGGTCGGATTCCGGCGCAGCAGCTTCGCCAAGCCGCGCACCGCCCCGCGCTCGCCGGGCGCTTGGCCGCCGCCATGCTCGGCCAAAAAGTCGCGAAGCTTTTGCGCTTCGCCGGTATCGAGCACACCGCCGCGTGCCGGCCCTTTGCGCCCTTGCACAAGCGCATTGATAACACCGTGCAACGTGCGGACATCCTGTTGGGTCGGCGCCATGCGCTGGAAGATATTGCGCAAGTTCACGCTCATGGTGCCGCGTTTTTCCTCGGGTCGAAAGAACTCAACCCGCTCCAGTTCGCGCTCGAGGTCCGCAAAGAACGCATCGAGCTGCTGCTTGGGCGCCGGCGGCGATTTTTCCGGCATCGCGAACGGCAGTTCGCCGCCACCCGCACGTTTGAACCATTCGTAGGCGACGATCACCACGGCCTGCGCCAGATTGAGCGACGCGAACGCCGGGTTGACCGGCAGGGTGACGATGCGGTCGGCGAGCGCGACTTCGTGGTTTTCAAGCCCGATGCGCTCGCGCCCAAAGATGATTGCGACGTTCTCCCCTGCCACCACCCGCGTCACCATTTCGGATGCCGCCGCTTCCGGCGAGATCACCGGCTTTGCCTGATCGTGGTTTCGCGCGGTTGTTGCGAGCACGAAGTTGCAATCACCAATCGCGTCATTGAGGCTGTCGTAAAGGACCGCAGCATCGAGGATTCGGTCGGCACCTGCCGCCATCACCCGTGCCCTCTCGTTCGGCCAGCCCTGTAGCGGCTTGACCAGCCTCAGACGCGGCAGGCCGAAGTTGGCCATCGCACGCGCTGCTGCGCCGATGTTCTCGCCAAGCTGGGGCTCGACCAGAACGACGACCGGCGCCGGCGTCTCGATCCAGCGCTTGGTCTTGTCGGTGCCGGCCCCGGGCATACAGTCCTCCGTGCGCGCGGTATAGCCGCCCCGCATGCATTTTGCTTGCGCGTGATCTTATCCGAAAGACGGGTACCCATTTTTCGGGATCATGCGTTAGGAAAGAATGCCCGGAAATCGCGGCTTTCGCCGCCCGTTTTGGGGTGCTATAGGCGGCGCGCCGGAAGCATTTTCCTTCCTGTCCGCGCAACGTTCAAAAGGCTTTATCCGCAATGGCGAAGATCAAGGTGGCAAACCCCGTCGTCGAAATGGATGGCGACGAGATGACGCGCATTATCTGGCAGCTGATCAAAGACAAGCTGATCCATCCCTATCTCGACATCAACCTTCTTTACTACGATCTCGGCGTCCAGAAGCGCGACGAAACCGACGATCAGATCACGATCGATGCCGCCAACAAGACCAAAGAGGTCGGCGTTGCCGTCAAATGCGCGACCATCACCCCGGACGAAGGCCGGGTGAAAGAATTCAATCTCAAGAAAATGTGGCGTTCGCCAAACGGCACCATCCGCAACATCCTCGGCGGCGTGATCTTCCGCGAGCCGATCATCTGCAAAAACGTTCCGCGTCTCGTGCCGGGTTGGACCAAGCCGATCATCATCGGCCGCCATGCATACGGCGACCAGTACCGGGCCACCGATATCCGCGTGCCGGCGGATGCCACCATGACGCTGAGTTATGTCGGTGCCGATGGCAAGAAGGTTGAGCACGAAGTGTTCAAATTTCCAGGCTCCGGTGTCGCCATGGCGATGTACAATCTCGATGACTCGATCCGCGATTTCGCCCGCGCCTCGATGAACTATGCGCTATCGCGCGGCTATCCGCTGTACCTCTCCACCAAAAACACCATCCTCAAAGTCTATGACGGACGCTTCATGGATATCTTCCAGGAAGTGTTCGACAAGGAATTCAAGGCCGAGTTCGACAAGAAGAAACTGACCTACGAGCACCGCCTCATCGACGACATGGTGGCGGCGGCGCTGAAATGGTCGGGTGGCTATGTCTGGGCTTGTAAGAACTACGACGGCGACGTGCAGTCGGACATCGTGGCGCAGGGCTTTGGCTCGCTCGGCCTGATGACTTCGGTGCTGGTGACGCCGGACGGAAAGGTCGTGGAAGCGGAAGCCGCGCATGGCACCGTGACGCGCCACTACCGCGAACACCAGAAAGGCAAAGAGACTTCGACCAATTCAATCGCGTCGATCTTTGCCTGGACCCGCGGCCTTGCCCACCGGGCCAAGCTCGACAAAAACGATGCCTTGGCGAAATTCGCTGCAACCTTGGAAAAGGTCTGCGTCGACACCGTAGAATCCGGCTTTATGACCAAAGACCTCGCACTCCTGGTCGGCGCCGACCAAAAATGGCTCTCGACTACCGGTTTCCTCGACAAGGTGGACGCAAATCTGAAAAAGGCGATGGCGTAGGCGAAATCGCGGCCGTGAAGAGCGCGGAATTGCGGCCGCGGCTTACTCGCTAAGCCTGATCAGTCGATCCGTCGCGTGTGCGCCCCGTCGGGCGCTTGCCGACGCGTTTTTCGACGACGTCCTTGATGCGGTCGGCAATACGGGAATCGCGCTGCATCAATGCGTGCAAGTCGTGAGCATCGAGTCCGAGAAGATTGGTTCGGGTAATTGCGGTGACAGTCGCGGTGCGGCGAGTCCGGCGCAGCAGCGCCACCTCGCCGAAGAACTGGCCAACACCAAGCCGGACGTGGTCCTTTCCACCCTTGATCTCGATATCGACTTCGCCGGCGGCGATGAAATACATCGATCGCGCGGCATCGCCTGCGCGCATGATGACTTCGCCGGCCTCGACCACCTGCGCCCGCAGCAATTCCATGACGTCAGAGATTTCCGTGGCATCAAGCTCTGCGAATAACGGTACGCGTGAGATCATGCCCCAAGTTACGATGAAGTCCCGACGCTGAATCTGCTCGGCAAAGGCTGTGGCGATAATACCAACCGGCAGCGCTATCATCACGAGCCCGGCGAAGATCGTGCCAGTTGCGATCAGCTTGCCGAGCGCGGTCACCGGCACAACATCGCCGTAACCGATCGTGCCGATCGTCACGATGGCCCACCAGAATGCATCCGGAATTGTGCCGAGCTTGGCCGGCTGCACCTCCCCTTCAGCCAGATGCATCAGCGATGCCGCGACCAGTGCGGTGCCGAGAGCAATGACCAAGCAGCCGAACAGCGCGCGCCGCTCATTGTAGAGCACGTCCAGCAGCGAGCGCATCGCCGGCGAATAGCGCGCGAACTTGAAGAAGCGCACCATACGAAACACCAGCACCACCCGCACGTCGCCGGGCAGAATCATGGCGAACCAGAAAGGCAGCACCGCGATGAGATCGACGATGCCTGCTGGGCTCAGTACATATTTGAGCCGTGCATGCGTCGCCGATAGATGCCGGTTCGGGCCGTGCTCGACCGCCGACCAAACCCGCAAGGCATATTCAATCGTGAAAACCACAAGCGAGAAAAATTCGATAAAGGCAAAAATGGCACCATATTGCGCCTCATATTTCGGCATGGACTCGAGTGCGACCGCGACCAGATTAATGAGAATCAGAACGACCAGAAATCGATCGACCACCGTGCTGACGCGATCGCCGACCGGGCCCTGTTCGAGCACGTGATAGACGCGCCGGCGCGTATCTTTGTGGCGGTAGCGTGCCATGCCGCGGTGACCCTGCTGGATTCGTTGGGATATCACACTCTGGGAAGGATGACGCCCTGCTGTCTATCAACCGGACGGGCGAGCGTTAGTAAAGCCGCGCCGCATAGATCGGCGGCAAGTGGGCGTTGATCAGCTGCCACTGTTCACCACTGCTTTCGCTCACCCACAGGTTGCCGGTCGTCGAGCCCATCGCGAGCCGGGTCCCGGTCTCATCAACATCGAGGCCGTGCCGGTAGATGAGATCATAGGCGTCTCGCTGCGGCAGACCATCGGTAAACCTATCCCAGGTCTTGCCGCCATCGCTGGTGCGGGTAACCGCAAATGCGCCATCGCGCGGCACGCGCAATTCGTCCTTGATCGCGGGCACAAACCAGGCTGTACGCGCGTCTTTCGGGTGCGCTGCAACCGCAAAGCCGAAATCGTCGCTCGGCAACTTGAGCTGCGTCCAGGTGGCTCCAGCGTCCGTGGAGCGGAAGATGCCATTGTGATGCTGCATCCACATTATATCGGGCGCTGCGGCACATCGCGCGACCCGGTGCGGGTCTTGCGACTCGCGCGTGCCCGCCTGCTCCGGTGGCAAATAGGTCGCGATCAGCCCGTCGCCGAGCAGCGTCCAGCTCTTGCCGCTATTGCGGGTCTCCCAGACACCACCGCACGAAATTGCCACCAGCACGCGGGCCGGATCGCGCGGGTCCGGCGCGATCGTGTGAATGCCAGCATCGTCGTATCCACCGCCGAACCACTTCGCACGCTCCGGCACATTCCAAAGCGCGCTTACCTGTTCCCAATGCTCGCCCCGATCGTCAGAAACGAACAAGCCGGCGGGTAACGCACCGGCCCACAGGCGGCCGGACTCATTTGCACCGCCCGCTTCAAGCGTCCAGACCTGAAACAATGAGGGCGCGCCGGCGGCGTCGGCCGGAAAAGCCGGCGCCGGCAGCTCTGTCCATGAGTGTCCGTCGTCATCGGAACGATGTAACTTGCTGCCGAAATGTCCGTGTTTGAGCATCGCGTAGAGTGCGCCGTCGCGCTCGTCATGGAGCGTCGCCGTCACCGCCACGCCGGAGAAATCGGTGCGCACGAGCGACCATCCGCCATTCTTGCGCGCGAATGAGATCAGTCCCTTTCGCGTCGCCACCAGCATGCGATCGCTCATGGTCTTTCTCCATTGCGCATGATCTTGTCCGAAAACCGGTGCCCACTTTTCGGGATCATGCGCCATTCTCCATTACGCAGGATCTTTTCCGAATACCGTTTCCTACTTTTTTGGATCATGCGTTAGCCTCCTGACAAAGCTTGCATCACGTAGAGCGTGGAATTCGCGCGAATGGCTTGGCTGAGTGCAGCCTGATGCGGCAGCCGCACACCATCGGCGAAGATGCACACGTGCTTGCGCAGACGGCCCTGATCGTCGAGCACATAGCCACGGACATGCGGGCGTTCAGAAAATAGCGCGCCGAGTGCGTCGCCAACCGTCGCACCTTGCGCCTGTAATGGACCGTCGGGCACAACCTGGCGCAGCCAGCTGGTGAAATGAACTTCTGCCATTCGACAATCTTAGCGTTCGCTCGTGTCGTGAACGAGATCGTAGTAACGCCCGGGCTAGCCGCCGAGTGCCGTCTCAATTGCTTTTAATGCCGCCTCGGCTTTGGAACCGTCAGGGCCGCCGGCCTGCGCCATGTCGGGACGACCGCCGCCGCCCTTTCCGCCGAGCACTTCGGCGCCTTTCTTGACGAGTTCCACAGCATTGAAGCGACTCGTAAGGTCGTCGGTAACACCGACGACGATCCCGGCTTTGCCATCCTCGGCCAGGCCGACGATGGCAACCACGCCGGAACCAACTTGCCGCTTGCCCTCGTCGGCAAGGCTGCGAAGGTCTTTCAGTTCGATTCCGGAAACAGCCCGCGCTAGCAATTTGACCCCGTTCACCTGGCGCACGTCGCCGGCTTCGCCGGCTGCCTTTCCACCGCCCCCCATCGCCAGCTTCTTTTTGGCGTCGGAAAGCTCACGCTCCAGCTTCTTGCGCTCATCCAAGAGCACTCCGATACGTCCGGGCATCTCTTCAAGCGGCACTTTAAGTTCGGCGGCAGCCGCTTTAACAACTTGAACCTGTTTATTAGCAGCCTTGCGGGCGCCTTTTCCGGTCAGCGCCTCGATGCGGCGCACGCCCGCCGCCACCCCTGCCTCGCCCACCACCGAAATAAGCCCAATGTCGCCGGTCCGGCGCACATGGGTGCCCCCGCATAGTTCCACCGACCAGCCGAGCGTGTTGCCTGAGCCCTCGCCCATCGCGACCACACGCACCTCGTCGCCGTATTTCTCGCCGAACAGCGCACGTGCACCCGACGCAATCGCGTCGTCCTGCGCCATCAGACGGGTGGTGACGGGCGCATTCTGCAGCACAATGTCGTTGGCGATGTCCTCGACCCGCTCGAGTTCCTCCGCCGAAATCGGCTTCGGGTGCGAAAAGTCAAAGCGCAGCCGGTCGGGCGCGACTAGCGAGCCCTTTTGTGCGACGTGATCGCCCAGCACCTGGCGCAGCGCTTCGTGAAGGAGATGCGTGGCCGAATGGTTCTGCCGGATTGCGCCGCGGCGGCGGTAATCGACTTCCAGCAACAGCGGATCGCCGACCTTGACGGTGCCTTGTTCCACTTTGGCGACATGAGCGACGATGTCGCCGGCTTTTTTCTGCGTATCAGAGACCGTGAGCCTGACACCTTCGCGCCGCATCTCGCCGGTGTCACCGACCTGGCCGCCGCTCTCGCCATAGAACGGCGTCTGGTTCATCACGACCGTGCCGCTCTCGCCTTTTTTCAGTTCTGAAACTTCCTTGCCATCTTTTACAAGTGCGGCAACGACGCCCTCGGCAATTTCGGTTTCATAGCCGAGGAATTCTGATGCGCCGATCTTCTCGCGTAGGGAAAACCAAACGGTTTCCTGCGCAGCGTCGCCTGATCCTTTCCAGGACTCTCGCGCCTTTTCGCGCTGGCGCTCCATGGCGTCGGTAAAGGCAGCCAGATCGACGGAAATATCTCGCGCGCGCAGGGCATCCTGCGTGAGGTCAAGAGGAAAACCATACGTGTCGTACAGCGTGAAGGCGGTGTCGCCGTCGAACATCGCACCTTTTTTGAGGTCTTTGCTCTTTTCGTCGAGGATGGCGAGGCCGCGTTCGAGCGTGCGTCGGAAACGTGTTTCCTCGAGTTTCAGCGTCTCGGTGATCAGCGCCTCGGCGCGCAACAATTCAGGATAGGCCTGACTCATTTCGCGCGTGAGCGTTGGCACCAGCCGCCACATCAGCGGTTCTTTTGCGCCAAGCAATTCGGCATGGCGCATGGCGCGGCGCATGATGCGACGGAGCACATAGCCGCGGCCTTCGTTCGAGGGCAACACGCCGTCGGCGATCAGAAACGCCGACGCGCGCAAATGATCAGCAATGACCCGGTGTGACGCTTTCTGCGGCCCTTCGGAGCTAACACCGGTCAACTCGGCAATGGCGCGGATTAGTGTCGCGAACAGATCGATAGAGTAGTTGTCGTGCGTGCCCTGCAAGACTGCGGCGATGCGCTCGAGCCCCATGCCGGTGTCGATTGACGGCCGCGGCAGGTTGACCCGTTTGCCACCCTCGAGCTGCTCGTACTGCATGAAGACGAGATTCCAGATCTCGATGAAGCGATCACCTTCTGAGTCAGCCGATCCAGGTGGGCCGCCGGGGATATGCGATCCGT
Organism: uncultured Alphaproteobacteria bacterium; assembly: GCA_963810585.1. Taxonomy (GTDB): domain Bacteria; phylum Pseudomonadota; class Alphaproteobacteria; order Rhizobiales; family Xanthobacteraceae; genus Pseudolabrys. The sequence continues at coordinate 334,814 of CAWENV010000003.1, read as the reverse complement.
GGTCGTAGAAGATTTCCGAGCATGGCCCGCACGGACCTGTGTCACCCATGGCCCAGAAGTTATCAGCGCCGGCGATGCGGATAATTTTCGAGTCCGGCAGACCTGCGATCTTCTTCCAGAGCTTGAAAGCGTCGTCATCGTCCACGTAGACCGTAATCAGCAGCCGGTCCTTGGGCAGCGCAAACTCTTTGGTAATGAGCGTCCATGCAAGTTCGATCGCGCGTTCTTTGAAGTAATCGCCGAACGAGAAGTTGCCGAGCATCTCGAAGAAAGTGTGATGACGCGCGGTATAGCCGACATTGTCGAGATCGTTGTGCTTGCCGCCGGCACGAACGCATTTCTGTGACGATACGGCACGGGAGTAAGGCCGCTTCTCCAGACCGGTGAACACGTTCTTGAACTGCACCATGCCGGCATTAGTGAACATCAGGGTCGGATCGTTGCGAGGCACCAACGACGACGACGCCACGATCTGGTGATCGTTGCGCGCGAAGAAATCGAGGAAGCTTTTGCGGATATCGTTGACGCCGCTCATTTCAAAACCGCGCGAGTCCTTTTTGCCTGCACATGATCGTCGTCGACAACCGCTTCCCATCCCCTGCAAATTGAGGACAAGCTTTTCGTGATCATCCGCCCTTGCGGGGCTTAAATCCCCGTCAGGCTTGATGTTTTCAGAAGGCTATTTAGCGGCGGGGGTAGCGTAAGTCTAGGAAGGGCGGCGCGACAAAAGCCTGCATCCAGACATTAAACGCCTTCGCCCCCGTCCTCGGTGGCGGCCGCTCTACGCAGCCGGGTGCCGACGGGGGCGAATGCCTAACGCATCACCAAACTCAGGCGGCTTTGCTCCCCGCCGACTTACTCTTCTTCAGCTTCGTCTTCTCCGCCTTGGATGCCGCCTTGGACTTCGCCTTTGCCGTCGTATCCGGCGTGGTCCCATCCTTGGCGACCTTATTCTTGAACTTCTGCTCGATCTTACCTTTGGCGCGTTCCTTCGCGTTCTTGCGCCTTTCAGGCTTGGGAATGCTCGTTACCGTGACCTCGGCCTTCTTCGCCTTGCGCGATGTCGGCAGGGAGACGATTGCAGCTTCAGCATTGGTCGGCTCGGGCGATACAGGAAGCGCTTCGTTTTGCTCCTGCGCCGGTCCTTGGAACGAGGCGTCACCCTCGTCGCCGTGACCGGCACCGGGCGCTGGCGTCAGATGGCCAGCGGCCGGCGTGCCCGCATCCTTTCAAGCTTCGGCGGCCTCATCGCCGTCGTCATCCTTGTCCTTTTCCTCGCCGGCCATGATCGCTTCGGCGACGACGCCGGAGTTCTGTCGCACCTGCGCCTCGATCTTGGCGGCCACGTCAGGGTTCTCCTTGAGAAACTGCTTGGCGTTCTCTCGGCCCTGCCCGATGCGCTGGCTATCGTAGGAAAACCAGGCGCCCGACTTCTCCACGACTTCGGCTTTGACGCCGAGATCGATCAGCTCGCCGTTCTTGGAAACGCCTTCGCCGTACATGATGTCGAATTCGACCTGCTTGAACGGAGGCGCCAGCTTGTTCTTGACCACCTTGACGCGGGTCTGGTTGCCGACCACTTCGTCGCGCTCCTTGATGGCGCCGATGCGGCGGATATCGAGGCGAACGGAAGCGTAGAACTTCAGCGCGTTGCCGCCCGACGTCGTCTCCGGTGATCCATACATCACGCCGATTTTCATGCGGATCTGATTGATGAAAATCACCATGGTGCGCGATTTTGAGATCGAGGAGGTGAGCTTGCGCAGTGCCTGGCTCATCAGCCGGGCTTGCGAACCCGGTTGTACGTCGCCCATTTCACCTTCGAGCTCGGCGCGGGGTACGAGGGCCGCCACGGAATCGACCACCAGCACGTCAACCGCACCGGAGCGCACCAGCGTGTCGGCAATTTCCAGTGCCTGCTCACCAGTGTCCGGCTGTGAGATCAGAAGCTCGTCGACATTCACGCCGAGCTTGCGGGCGTAAATCGGATCGAGCGCATGTTCGGCGTCAACAAAAGCGCAGATGCCGCCCTTCTTCTGGGCTTCCGCAATGGTGTGCAGCGCGAGCGTGGTCTTGCCGGAGGATTCCGGCCCGTAGATCTCCACCACCCGGCCGCGCGGGAGGCCCCCGATGCCAAGTGCGATATCGAGCCCAAGCGAGCCCGAGGAAATAGCTTCGATATCCATGGTCTTGTCGTTTTTGCCAAGCTTCATGACCGAGCCCTTGCCGAATTGGCGCTCAATCTGGCTCAGCGCAGCAGACAGGGCTTTCGACTTATCCATGGAAGATCCTTCGACGAGACGCAGGGCAGGCTGACTCATGATATCGCGCTCCTTATGGCCGGGATTCGACCCCCCGACAACGCAGCCCCCGCCGCACCGCCGGAATCGACTGAAGGCAATAGTTGTACACTATTTGTTCTCCGTTCGCAATATGTTCTTTTCGGAAAGGGGCGGTACTGGCCTTTTTCGACCCCAGTGCCCGGCTTGGAACTGCGAATGGCCTGTTTTTGGTCCCCAGGCGTGAAACCAAAATCCGCCGGACACGTTGGTGCCTCAACCAGCCTACGGAGGTATCCATGTGGCTCAGCATTTGGACCGTGACTGTCGCGATGGCCATTGGTTTTGCTGTGATGGCCATGACTGTGCTGCCCAAGGATCATCGCGCCACGCGTGAAAGATAGTTTTGTAGGTAGCGTTTTCATTTGTGTAACGGGGGCCGCCTCAGATGGCGGCCTCTTTCATTTTCGGGCACGGCTCCCCCGTCTGGTTTTGACGCCCTGCCGCCTCGGCCGGTTTTCCCGCCGGCTCAAGTTTGATGTACTGATAGTTGAGTAGTGGGTGGGGACCATGCGTCAGCGTCATTTGATCGATTATTCGATCGGCATTGTTTTCGGTATCTTTCTGTTTGTGGCGTTGCCTGTTTTCATTATTGCGGGCGCGCACAAATGCGCCAGTGAACTGTCAGGCCTTGGCTGCGCAATTATAACGTTCGTTTTCGACGATCATTCGCCTGTCTCTCAGGAGCGGGTCGCCAAAGCCCGCTAACGAACAGCCGTCATTTCTTAAATCCTGCCAGCCGTTTTGAAAACGGCCGGGCTGATTTGGAACCGAAAGGGGGCAATGGAACTTATTGTTCCGGCTACTCAAGGTTCGCCGATTGGGGCAACCAAAATTGGAGACGGGTTATGTCAATTGGAACCATCATTCTGATTATTTTAGTGATCGCCCTGCTCGGCGGATTCAGTGGCATTGGCGGCGGTCCATTCTACGGCACTGGTTACTACGGTGGCGGCGGCCTTGGACTGGTGGTCGTCATTCTGTTGATCCTCGTCCTGCTCGGAAAATTGTAGACGGCCGGCCGCCGTAATAATTCCTAACACGACGAGGCCGCCGCGGTTGGCGGCCTCGTTTCCTGATCGAGCTTGCGAGTTCAACCTAGGTATTCGAGCCAAGTATCCAAGCCAAGTATCCGAGCCAGGTATCCGAGGATGGCCTTTTGCAAAAAGCGTCCGAATATCACAATCATGCCGAAGAATGCCGGAGGCTGGCTGGCCGCAGCCTCGATCCCGAACATAAGGCCGCCCTCATCAAGATGGCCGAAACCTGGGAAAACCTGGCAAAAGAACGCAAAGCTCTTGTTGCGCGAAAGGAGCGCATCGCCGCCCTCGAAATCCCCGCAGAAAGAAAATAGCGCCTTCGCGCGCTGAGTTCCCGGAACGATTTCGACGGCCGCGCATTACGCATGTGTGTGATGTGTAAAATAACATAGGACGGGTCGCCAATGACCTCGGGGGATGAATATCTATTGAAGGCCGCCGAATTTCTCGCGCAAGCCGAAGGCGAAACCAGCCCGGAAACGCGTGCTGAACTTGAGAATTTGGCCAGCGCCTATTTGCGGCTGGCCGCGCAAGCCAAACGCAACACGCAGCTCGACGTTACGTATGAGCCGGCACCACCCAAAATCGACGATTTAGAATTGAAGCGATAGCCGCTAATTATCGTCCCGGATTTAAGTTTGATGATTGGCAAGCGTATCCAATTTCATGACGAGACCTGGCATGAGCTCCAGGTCCTCGCTTCTGAAAGCATGAAGTCGTTTCCTGAACTTGCCGACGAAGCGTTCAATGACCTGCTGAGAAAACATGGACGCCCGGCCACTCTGAAAGAGGCGCTGCGCAGGAGCGCCGGCGACAGCGCAAAAGTCATATCCCTCACGCGCAAACCGCGCCGCGCCGAAAAAAGAAAAAATTGATTGTCCGGCTGGCACCGCCAGTGCCCGGATTTAGCGGTGTGTTGCGGGCCGCACGGTAACCGGCGGCCGGCGGATTTTTTGTCCGGCGACTAGACTAGGAACATTGGGTGCCGCCGCGCGTTTGTTCGCGCATTGGAAACAACCGATCGGGAGGCTTGCCATGACCCATACGCTCATGACGAAAGTCCTGTCCTTGGCCGCAATGGTCACGCTTTTGACCGTGGCCGTGTTGGTCGCTGTCCCTAAAACCGCGGGCGGAAAACTAGGGCCCCAGGTTCACGCGGCAATACCGCGTTAGCTGACAAAATTTTTCTGCGCATTTCGGGCGCGTTGCCGGAAAGCCGGCTAACGCCGCGCCAGCCCGCAAAAATCGCAGGAATTGCCGGGAAACTCTGCACGTTCTGCGCGTTGCCCGAAGGGTCCAGCCTTGCTGGATTTGCTTTTTTGCAGTGCAATAGCTTATATTGCACTGCAGTAATCTTGTGTATGCCGCGAAGCCGGGGGCGCGGCGGAATGGAGCGTTATGCGCAAGGCCCTGGTATTCGTGAAAAAGTGCACCGCGATCCCGGCGGTGAGATATTCGATCATCGCGATTGCGGGTTTGCTCTGGCTGGTCGGCTTTGCCGATCAATTGCCGGACGTCACGCAAACAGCGAAGTATGTCGGCATCTCACTGCTGATGGTGACGGTCGCGGCGATCGGCTGATCGACGGCGCGCGTTCGGGGTCATTGAGGCCCTTGCCGGCGTACGCGTTGCTCCTGCGCGAGCGCTGCTGCGCAGGGCAAACACTGCTTTAGCCGCTAACCCAAATTCAATTCCTTGAAAAAATCATTGCCCTTGTCGTCGATGACGATAAAGGCCGGAAAATTCTCGACCTCGATCTTCCAGATCGCTTCCATGCCGAGTTCGGGATATTCCTGCACCTCGACCTTCTTGATGCAGTGCTCGGCGAGATTTGCCGCGCTGCCACCAATCGACGCCAGATAAAATCCGCCGTGCTTCTTGCAGGCGTCACGCACTTGCGCGGAGCGGTTTCCCTTGGCGAGTGAAATCATCGAGCCCCCGGCGGCCTGGAATTGGTCGATGTATGAATCCATCCGCCCCGCGGTGGTCGGCCCGAACGCGCCGGAGGCATAACCTGCCGGTGTTTTCGCAGGCCCGGCGTAATAGACCGGATGGTTTTTGAAATAGTCTGGCAAGCCTTTGCCGGCTTCCAGCCGCTCGCGCAATTTGGCGTGCGCGAGATCGCGCGCGACGATCATGGTGCCGGTGAGCGAGAGCCGCGTTTTTACCGGATACTTAGAAAGCTGCGCCAGAATGTCCTTCATCGGCTTGCGCAGGTCGACCTTCACCACCTGCCCGCCCAGCTTTTCCTGGTCAATCTCCGGCAGATATTGCGCCGGATGATGCTCGAGCTCCTCCAGAAACACGCCATCTTTGGTGATCTTGCCAAGTGCCTGCCGGTCGGCGGCGCATGACACGCCAAGCCCGATAGGCAGCGATGCGCCATGCCGCGGCAGCCGGATCACGCGCACATCGTGGCAGAAATATTTGCCGCCGAATTGTGCGCCAACGCCGGTCGACTGCGTCATCGCCAGCACTTCCTTCTCCATCTCGAGATCGCGGAAGGCGTGGCCATCTTCGCTGCCTTTGGTCGGCAGTTCATCGAGATATTTGGTCGACGCCAACTTCACGGTTTTCATGGTCAGCTCGGCCGATGTGCCGCCGATGACGATCGCCAGATGATAAGGCGGGCACGCGGCTGTGCCGAGCGTGAGCACCTTCTCCTTCAGGAATGCCAGCATGCGGTCGTGCGTCAAAATCGACGGCGTTGCCTGGAACAGGAACGCCTTGTTGGCCGAGCCACCGCCTTTGGCGATGAACAGCAATTTGTAGGCATCTTCGCCCTCGGCGTAGATCTCGACCTGCGCCGGCATGTTCGACTTCGTATTCTTCTCCTCGAACATGGAAATCGGCGCGAGTTGCGAATAGCGCAGATTGCGTTTGAGATACGCATCGCGCGCGCCTTCCGCGAGCGCGGCCTCGTCGTCGCCGGCGGTGAACACCATGCGGCCCTTCTTGCCCATAATGATGGCGGTGCCGGTGTCCTGGCACATCGGCAGCACGCCACCGGCAGAGATATTCGCGTTCTTCAGGAAGTCGTAAGCCACGAACTTGTCGTTGTCGCTCGCCTCCGGATCGTCGAGGATCTTGCGCAGCTGCTTCAGGTGTGCCGGGCGCAGCAGATGATTGATGTCGGTGAACGCGGCCTCCGTCAGCGCGCGCAGCGCCTCGTGGCTGACCACAAGCATGTCCTTGCCCATGACCTTCTCCACTTTGACTCCGTCGACATCGAGCTTGCGATACGGTGTCTTGTCGGGGCCTAGCGGAAACAGCGGCGTGTGGTGATAGGGCGGGACCGTGGGGGGCGTGACGGGAGCGTTCATGGGGGTTTTCCGAACGGTGCCACATACGGCACCTCCCGCGTTTTAGACGATCCCGAGGCTGAATCAAATTGTGTTTGGCGCCGGATATCCGCCTGGAGATGCGGGGCCGCCGCTATAGAGCGCTATATCCCGCAAGATCAACTCTTGCGTAGTTGATCTGACGTTGCCAACTTCATCGGCAGCGGCCCTGCTCCACAGGGCCCTGATGACCAAGAGGCACTCGCAGTGAAAATTTCTAAAATTAAAGGTAGCGAGGAGATTGCAGACCGACTGGCAGCGATTGTGGCGTCATCGGACGACGCAATTATCAGTAAAGACTTAAACGGAACCATTATTACCTGGAACAATGGCGCTGAACGAATTTTTGGCTACGCAGCAGAGGAAGCCATTGGAAAACAGATTTCAATTCTCATCCCGCCAGACCGTGAAAATGAAGAGCCCTTTATAATCGAGCGAATTAGGCGCGGTGAACGCGTCGATCACTATGACACAATTCGCGTTCGCAAAGACGGGAACCTTGTTCATATTTCTCTGACCGTCTCACCGATCAAGGATGCGTCAGGTCGAGTGATTGGTGCGTCAAAAATCGCACGCGACGTCACCGAACGTAAACGGCAGGAAAGCATTATTTCCATTCTCGGTCGCGAGGTAGACCATCGGGCGAAAAATCTCCTGGCGGTTGTACAGGCGATCGTGAGTTTGACCGAAGGCGACACCCCCGCACAGGTGAAAGCCGCGATTACCGGGCGCATTCATGCACTGGCGAACGCGCATAATTTGCTTGCTCTCTCGCATTGGGAAGGTGCATCGCTCGAGAGCATGGTCCGGCAGGAGCTTGCACCATACTCTGGCGAGGGTAATTCCCGCACATTGATCAGTGGTCCAAGCCAGACAGTCGGGCCGAAGACGGCTCAATCCATTTCAATTGCCCTGCACGAATTGGCGACAAATGCAGCCAAGTACGGTGCGCTTTCGGTGCCTGCCGGGCGCGTCCGCGTTGAGTGGTCATCAAAACCGAACCAAGCTTTAAATATTCGATGGACTGAGATGAATGGCCCCAAAATTACGTCACTCTCACGCGAGGGTTTCGGCACACGCGCAATAAAGTTGATGATAAAAAATCAGTTGTATGGCGATGTTCAATTCAATTGGGATAGCGCCGGATTAGTTTGCGACATCGATATTCCAGCTGAGCAGGTCAACAAGATCGACTAGACAGTGAAGTACGACGTCGCAGTATCCGCTTTGGGTCACTAGCGGACAATTGCGGCATGTCAGTGCGGCATGCCAACATCATGTCCTCTTTACATTCGAAAACTGGTCATTCCTCGATGCAAATGGCGCGTCCCTTACGGACACCACTTTGAAAAGATCATCGCAAAAAATCGAGCATGGCTAAGTCAGCAAGAGACGCTGGATTGCGCTCCCCGCGCTCCATGTGCCGAATAACGAGCATCGCGAGCTTGCGCCGCGCGCGATCGTCCCCTTGGAACTTTGTTGGAAGGCATCCATGCGCATTGTCGAAGGCCGTCGTCATGATCTTCAGGCTGTCGGGGCCGTAAACCCGTTCAATATCGTGGGACGAGAGCATTATTCTCCCTCCTGTTTGAACGCATGTGACTGGGAATTGCACGATTGCTTTGGCTCAGGCGAAAGCAATCACCGTGCGAGTTTTGTGTCGCAAAATTTTGTGAAATTAATGTGTTGCTGCCGTGCAGTCCGTGAGGCCGATATGGTTGGAACTTATTGGGGAACCGAGGAACCAAGTTCCAATTTAAACGCTAAGCGCCAATAGCGGTCATCAGCCAAGTTTCATTTTGAACATTGAAAGAAAAAAGAAAAAGCAGCTCGCGGCGGCCTCTCTAATCGGTCGTTGGACCTATTTCATATCTTGAATCTTTTCCTTTTCTAGTTCGAACTTGCCCTTCTTCTCTTTCAGCTCAATCTTCGACTTTGGTTTCGTCTGCAGATCACCGCTCTTCTTGCCACCCATCGTCTGTTTATCTCCCCAGTTTTTGTCTTCTGCTATGCTTCCTCCTACTGCCGGCGACGCCACGGTAAATACGATCAGACATGCCAAGAGCCGCACCATACTTGCTCCCTCCACTTTGCAGCGTTGTGTAGAACAACAGAGGTCCGAAGGCGACGAACCTTCGACCTCTAAACTATCAAGTTGGGCATGCCCGCTTTGCGTCAGTAGCGGGCATTCGCTGGCAACATTTCGGTGTCCGCTAAGTGCCAATAGCGGACACGCCGACTTCTATTCGATCACTTCATCGGCGCGACCTAGCAGCGGTAGGGAGAACACCAGACCCTGCGCTTTCGCCGTTTTCAGGTTGATCACGAATTCGACCTTCGTATTTTGCTCGACTGGCAATTCAGCCGGACTGGCACCCCTGAGAATTTTTCCACTGTAAATTCCGATCAACCGGCTGGCGTCAATCAAGCTTGGGCCATAGCTCATCAACCCGCCAGCGGTGACGTATTCACGCCACGGATAAATGGTCGGCAGTGCGTGCGAATTTACCAATGAAACGATTTTTTCGCGTTGGCTGTGAAGGAACAAGTCTGCGCTAAGAAGAAGTGCTTCAGTTTTGAGATCCATGATTTCTTTAAAAGCCGCTTCCAGTTCAGTGGAGGAAGTTGCGCGTACGACGTTCAATTGCAAATTTAAAGACCGCGCACCGCCATAAAGTATTTCTGTTTCCGTGTCGGTATAGCGATTGCTCGGATTGACGAGCAATGTGATGACTTGTGCTTTCCGAGCTGTTTCACTTAACAGCTCGATACGCTTTGCAATCAATTGAGCTTGCAGCGCCGCAATGCCCGTTAAATTTCCGCCTGGTCTGTTCAAGCTCGCAACCAGACCAGATTTAACAACGTCGACACCGCTGTAAAAAACAATGGGAACGGTTGATGTCATAGCCTTGGCCGCAAGTGCCGGCGGCGTGCCACCGATAGTCGCTATGACGTTGACGGGTCGACGAATGAGGTCGGCCGCCAGATCTTGCAGCCGTTCATTTTTAAACTCAGCCCAGCGATACTCGATCGCGACATTCCGGTCCTCAACGTAACCAAGCGCATTCAGTCCCTGGCGGAAAGGAATTAAATACGGTTCGGCGTCATTTTGAGCCGTGCCGGTTGAAAGATAGCCGATGACGGGCACCGCGGGCTGCTGCGCACGCGCAACGAGCGGCCAAGCCGCCGCGCCTCCCATTAACGTGATGAACTTGCGTCGCCTCATGCCCCCGCCCCAGGGCATCCTACTCAGAAAAACTGTATGACCGGAAGGGGCCATCAATGTCCGCTCCGCTAAGTGGCAATAGCGGACATCGCCTGCCTCATTCGATCACCTCATCGGCGCGCAACAGCATCGACGGCGGCACAGTAAGACCAAGCGCTCGGGCGGTGTTGAGGTTGATCAAGAACTCAAATTTGGTTGGTTGTTCAACTGGAAGCTCGCTAGGTTTCGCGCCCTTCAGCAGTTTGTCCACGTAAACGGCCACGCGATAACAGATGGCATCGTGATCCACGCCGTATGACATCAGCGCACCCGCGTTAAAAGTTTGCCGTGAATAGGTAGACAACGGCAGCCCCTTGGCCAGCGCAAGCTTTGCTATCAGATCGCGATTTGTAAAAGCCCACCCATCCGGGTTGAACATCACCGCTTGGATACCGGCATCCTTCATTGCGGAGAAGATTGAAGTTAGTTCGTCCGGCGCGCGCCATGTGAACACCTTTCCTGCAAGCCCCAGGTTCGTCGCCGCCGCCTGAAACACCTGCTCATAGCCGGCTGCGAGTGAAGAATTCGAATTGACCAGGAGGGCAACGCGAGAAAGTCCCGGAATAACCTCTTTGAAGAGCGCCAGTCGCTTGCCCACGATGTCGCTCGCAGAATTTGACAGGCCCGTCACATTTGCTTCCGGCCGCGCGAGATTATTCACCAGCTTGCTGCCGATCGGATCAGGCACAATGGCGAAAACGACCGGGATCGTTTTTGTGGCTTCCTTTGCATACGGAGGGGCGTTGGCCCCGATTGCGACCAGCACGTCTACTCTGGATGCCACGAGTTCGGCGGCCATGCTTCGAAACTGGGCCGGCTGCTCACTAGGAAAACGGTGTTCCAGCACGACGGTTTTGCCGTCGATGTAACCGATATCCGCGAAGCCCTTCACCACCGCCTTATAGTTCGTTCCTTCCTGCTCGGCGCTTGCGGCATGCCAGAGTACGCCAATGCGGGGAAGCTTCGCGGGTTGCTGTGCGCTCGCGGCCAATGCCCAGTTTGCCGCAGCACCGCCCACGATCGTGATGAACTCGCGTCGCCTCATTGTAGCCCCTGAAGGCTGAAGGCGCGCATCGTAGCGCTTCGAATGAGGTTCGTTAAGAGACCAGCCGATGCGCGCTCACAAGCAGACACATACAGTGCCCTAGGCGATGTCTGCTACGTGCCAATAGCGAACATGCCTTTATTTCAATGATCATTGAAATATCTCTTGACTGCGCCGAGACATTTCAATACTCATTGAAATATGAAAAACAGCGATGCCGTTTCGGCTTTGGCCGCGCTTGCCCAAGAAAATCGGTTAGATGTGTTTCGCCTGTTAGTACAGGCGGGGCCGGATGGTCTGCCTGCCGGAAGTGTCGCCTCCGCCCTCAAGCTCGCGCCAAATACACTCACGTTCCATTTCGACCGCCTGCGGGACGCCGGTCTGGTTACGGTGCGGCGTGAAGGCCGCTCGATGATCTATGCGGCACGGTTCCAGGTCATGAACTCATTGCTCGGCTTTCTTACCGAGAACTGCTGCCAAGGTGCGGCAGATGTCTGTGCGCCTGCGGAGTGCAAACCAGTCCGGCGAAGCACCAAGAAACCTGTAACGGTGCGGTGATGCGCCTTTATATGTTCGAGCACTGCTCGCTTTGCTTCCGCGTCCGGATGACTGCCGCCCTAAAGCGGCTGCATCTTCAAGAAATAGTTGTGCTTGATGACGACACCGACACCTTGGTCGGACTCGTAGGGAGGCGCGTGGTCCCCATCTTAGTGAAGGATAACGGTCGTCCCATGCTGGAGAGCATGGATATGGTCAAGTACATCGATGCTCTCGGAGAGCCGGTACTGATCGGCCCGGAGCGCGCAGAGATAGCGGCGTGGTCAGAGGACGTTTTCGAGAAAGCCGCGCGGCTAACACAGCCCCGTTATCCTTTGCTCGGCTTGCCCGAGTTCGCCACGGCGGCGGCACTCGATCACTACACCATGCGCAAGCGTAAAAGCCTGGGAGACTTTGTCGAACTCCGTGCCAAGACCCGTGAGTACCTTCGCGAGTTGGCATCTAGCTTCGATGAACTTGATCGGCTGATCGAAAGTCCACGAGCGATCAATGGAACGATATCACTGGACGACGTCCGCGTGCTGCCACTTCTTAGATCGGCAGCCGTTGTGAAAGGACTTCGGCTTCCCGACAGGGTGCGCAGTTACTTTGAAACCATGATGGCCAGCACTGGATACCAACCGTTGCCTACGGCGTAAGGAGCATTTGCTTATGAAGCGCATGCACGTTCACGTCTCAGTCGCGAATATCGACAGCGCAATCGGGTTCTATTCGGCGTTGTTCGATACGAAGCCCACAGTCGTTAAAGATGACTATGCAAAGTGGATGCTCGACGATCCGCGCATGAACTTCGCCATCTCGACACGCGGTCGTGAGCCGGGCCTCGATCATCTCGGCATTCAGGTGGAAAGCCAAACAGAATTGCATGAAGTTTATGCCCGCTTGAAAACCGCCGGTGGCACTGTGATCGAGCAAGGCGAAACGGCCTGCTGTTACGCGAAGTCGGAAAAATCTTGGATTGATGATCCCGCAGGCATTTCGTGGGAGACGTTCCACACAACTGGCGAGAACATCAGCTATGGTGACGGGAGCGGCGAGAACGAAGCGCGCGTCGCGCATGCGAAGGCTTGCTGCGTACCAGCGGCAAAGCCGGTCACCGAGACATCATGCGCATGCCCGACGGCCTAGCCATGACCGAAGGACCATTCAACGCGCTTTTCCTTTGCACCGGCAATTCGGCGCGCTCAATCATGGCCGAAGCGATCTTGAACAAGCTTGGGCATGGAAAATTCTGTGCCTATAGCGCGGGTAGTCAGCCCAAAGGCCGCATCAATCCGAACACAATCCAACTCTTGCAAGGGCTTGGATACGACACGTCCAGCTTTCGCTCAAAGTCCTGGAGTGAGTTCGCCAAACCCGGTGCGCCTTCACTCGATTTCGTTTTCACCGTTTGCGACAACGCGGCTGGCGAAGCGTGTCCAGTGTGGCCGGGCCAGCCGATGACAGCACATTGGGGCGTTCCCGATCCTGCCGAAGCGCAAGGGTCGGCGGCGGAAATTGCGCTCGCCTTTAAAGATGCCTACCGCATGCTTTCTCAGCGTATCGGGATTTTCACAGCGTTGCCGCTCCGAAGCCTCGACAAGCTTTCGCTGCAAGCGAAGTTGAAGGAAATTGGCCGGGTGACCGACGCTATATCCAAAGAGTTGACTTGATGGCTTCAGCCGCACAGCGTGGCATCGCCGAAGCAGTCGGGACGGCCTTTCTGCTTGCGACCGTCGTTGGTTCGGGGATCATGGCGCAACGGCTCTCGGGTGGAAATGAAGCACTTGCCCTCCTCTGCAACACGCTGCCGACGGGCGCGATACTGACTGTGCTCATATTAATTTTCGGGCCCGTATCGGGCGCTCATTTCAACCCGGCGGTAAGTCTCGCATTTGCACTGCGCGGCGAGCTTTCGTGGCGAATGGCCTGCATCTACCTGGGCGTTCAGTTATCCGGGGCGATTATTGGCGTGTGGGTCGCGCATCTCATGTTTGAACTGCCAGTGTGGCAGTTCTCAACCCACGTTCGATCGGGTTCCGGACAATGGCTGGCCGAAGCGGTAGCGACGTTTGGTTTGCTGCTCACGATATTCGGTTGCGTCGCTCGTGCGCCGCACGCGGTAGCTTATGCGGTTGGCCTCTACATCACGGCGGCATATTGGTTCACAGCTTCAACGTCTTTCGCTAATCCGGCGGTGACCTTGGCACGCGCTTTGTCCAACACCTTTGCTGGTATAGCGCCCACCGGAGTAGCTGCGTTTATCGTTGCGCAACTCATCGGGATGCTCGCCGCATTTTTATTAGGCCGCTGGCTCTGGCGGGCGTAAATGTCCGTTTTGGGTCATGAGCGGACATCGCCGCGCTTATTCGATCACCTATCCTGGGGCCTTGCTCAGCATTAATTTTAGAAATCGTTCACCACTTTAAACCGCGTTTTGGTGCCACTCGAAACTGAGGTGTCTTTTGACGCATAAAAAGTGATTACCGCCCAACTCTCCCTGCTCTCATTCCCTTTATCCGTTACTAAAGATTTTAGAAGTCCAATCGTCTTTCAACTAAATGGTTTTCATCGATGCCAAACGATAGAAAAACCCCCGCTGTGCGCCGCGCCGATGCCAGAGTGTTGGTCATGAATGATGACTACAAAATGCGAAAGCTCCTCCAGATTTTGCTGACGTCACTGGGTTTCCAGAAAATCTACCAGGCCGCAAATGGGGCTGCTGCGCTGGATCTTGTGAAAGCGAAAGCCCCCGATGTCGTCATCCTTGACTGGGAGATGGGGCTCGACAGTCATAGTTTTGTCCGGGAAGTCCGCTCGCCCGATAAATTTCCAAAGCCAAACGTGCCGATCATTCTCTTGATCGGTCTTGCCAGCCGGGGCCGTCTCATGAACGTTGTCCAGTCCGGCGTGACCAAATTTCTTGTCAAGCCAGTCTCGTTGCAATCATTGAGGACCAGCCTTGCTGCCGTACTGGGCTGTTGAGGGTGCGCTTGCACTAAAATCGAAAATCTATGTCCGCTTTATTCCCAGAAGCGGCCACGGGGACAAGTCGGACACCCAAGATTTTCCACATCAGTCGGAACTTGAGGCCACACGGCTCACGTGCGATTTAACAGGTCGTAAGAGGTGCCGGTGTCATCGATCTTCTTCGACTGATCGGCAAGGTGCACGTATGTGGTGGCCAAAATTTCCCACTGAGCTTTCAATTGCGCGTCTTGTTCTTCGCCTCCCCGCTTTCGCGCATTATCGGCCAGATGTTTATATTCTTGCTCCCTACCCATAATGACCTCCTCTAAAACGGGTCTTATGAGGCCAACACATGAGGCTCCTATGCGTTCCGATAATGACACACCATAATACTTGTTCTCGATTGGGATCGTGGAACTCGAAGACCCCGGCTGGCTTGTCACCACAGGGAACGGACATTCTGTGCGCCGAGCGCGATGTCAGTAAGGGCCAATAGCGGACACCGCGCCGCTTTGTGCGGCAGCTCGTCGGACAGTGCGAAAGCAAGCTTCAGAGTGAACCGCTAATCTCCGCGATATGGTTTGCAGTTTCCATCGGCGTGGTCCGGCCGGGCAGTGGTACAGTAGCCCGCGCTAGTCGCAACCACCCAGCCTTTGCCCCATCGAGCGATCGCAGTAATCTTCCCAAGCCCCGCGACCGTGTCCCCAAGTGTGACCCTCAGCGTGCCAACAGGGCCCTGCAAGACTGCTGTGCCATTTGTAACTTCCTGAAGCGTCCAGGCCGCAATAGTTTTCGGGGTTGTCTTCACCGCCGGAGTGAGTTTCGGATCGTTTTGCAAAGACAGGGATGGCTCGTTGTGCCTCACAGGCATCGTAATTAGCCCGCTGCTGGTCGCAACTATCCACTGGCCGTTCGAGCGAATATAGGATTCGACTTTTCCTATCCCGGGCAGTGTATCCCCCGGTGTCACCCTCCAGATGCCCGTAGGTCCTTCCAACACCGCTACACCACCTGAAACTTCGCGAAGGCTCCAGCTCTCAAGTGTTGTCGGGCTCATCTCCGGCGAAGTCGTACCGTCTTGCGAAGGAGGAGATGATGTTTGCTGTTTGGTTTCTTGCTCGTCAGCCTGCAATTCATTGGGCAACTGTTGTTGTTTGGTAGCGAGCTCGTTCTGCTCGGAAAGGGCCGCAGCAGCAGCTGGTGGGGTAGGAGCAATAGGTTCTGGTTGGGGAAGTCCCGCATCAAGCGCGGGAATCTGAGGGACAGGGGTCAAACCAGTTTGCTTGACTGCGACTTCGACATCCAGCGGCGCTTTTGTCGTTGACTCGGTTAAGAACAAGCCTAGCGACGAGACTTCTCTTGATGAGCGCTTTGGCGCCTTCGGCGTAGTGCTGCTGCCAAGCGAACACAGCTCCGAAACCGACCAAGCCTACCAACAAAAGGTAGACGACGTTGCTGGGTATTCGGATGCCGGTCGATGAAGACACACCGATTGACGACTCCGCTGGTTGTAACCTGGCCCCAACATCGGATGGGTCCCCATCCAGTTCAACGCGCTGACCGAGATCGTGCGCATCAGCCGCGTGGTTCAGCAACTCTTTGTCTGCGGGCCAGGTCCTCGGGGCAAGGAAGACAAGATCGTCGGCATGACATTCAATTTTAATCGCGTCGATTTCCTTGCCCGCTGCGGTGAGCTGGTCCGTGAGTGTAACGACCTCGGCTTTGAGTGCGACGAACTCGACTTTCTGCGCCTCGTGCTCGATTTTGAGCCGATTGATGGCGTCACCCTTCCCGCCGAGTTCAGCCAGCGCATTGCTATGTGTATTTTTTAACTCATCGAGGGTGGTCTCGATACTTCGCGTCGACGTTGCGAACTCGGCGCACAGCGCATCCTTGTCAGCTTGGATCTCAGCCATTGGAGCGAAATCCCAATTCGATTAATCAGCTCGGGCTACGCTAAAATAGTGCAGTTACTTGGCCTACACGAGACCGAATAAAGGCAAGAAACGGGCGAGCGTCTTCACGGATTCGCGCAGAATTGCGCCTTGTGACATAGTACCGCCTACGGGAACAAAATTCCTTCGCCAGCGTTATCATTTGCGTTTCACCCAAGAGTGTCACCGGCATCTTGGCAATCGCGCCTCGCACAGGAGTGCCCCTATGACAATCAAGATTGTCAAAGCGCTTGTCGCAACAGTTGCGGTTGTCGCATTCGCTCTCGGAACCGCACCCAGCATGGCGCGATCAGGCGGTGGCGGAGGCGGCCATGGTGGTGGTGGTGGTGGCGGCGGCCATTTCAGTGCTGCGCATGTGGGCGGCGGTTCCGCACGTGTTAGCAGCGGTTCTGCACGCATCAGCAGCGGTCGCATCGGCTCCTCTCGTGCGTTTGGCACCTCACGTGCGGTCGGCACGTCACGTGCAGGTGTCGCTGGTATTCGTAGCGGGAATGTTCGTAATTTCAGCAGCACCCGCTCTGGCATGTCGCGCAGCAACTTCGCTCGCGTGAACGGCGGTCGTGCTGCCGCGCTAGGCGCTGGCACTTTGGGCGGCCGGGCCGCCTGGAACCACTGGGGCAATTCCAGCTGGAGGGGCGGATGGAATCGCGGATGGGGTGGCTGGCGCGGGCCAGTCTTCTGGCCTTTCTTCGCCGGCGATCTTCTTGCCTTTACGTTCTGGCCATGGGGCTACTACGACCCGTTCTGGGCTTACGGAAACCTGTTCGTGTGGGATGCAATGTTCTGGCCCGGCCCCCAGTACACCTATGGCCCATATGATGATGTTTATGGTGGGTACGCATATGGCGGTCCGGCACGAACCCGCACTGCCCGCCGCGCTGCTCCTGAAACGACCGGGTCCGCAACTGACAGCAACGATCTGGCGCAGTCTTGCGGCGGCCTCGCGCCGGGCGTGACCGATCTTCCGGTCGACAACATCCAACGGTCACTCCAGCTGACCGACGACCAGCTCAAGTCGCTTAATGCACTAAAAGCCGCTTCATCGCAGGCGAGCGACGCTCTCAAAGCGTCCTGTTCAAGCGACATCTCGCTGACGCCACTCGGGCGCATCGACACCGTGGAAAAACGCCTCGACGGCATGTTGCAGGCTTGGGATACGCTGCGCTCACCGCTCGATAGTTTTTATAATTCGCTGAACGACGACCAAAGACAACGGTTCGCGGCCCTGGGTCCGGCTTCGACCCCACGTTCGGACCGACGTGGATCTCCTTCAGGCGACAATCTGGCTGCGCTGTGCAGCAGTCGCGCGGAGAGTTTCACGCAGCTGCCCATGCAACGTGTGGAGCAAGCCGTGAAGCCCACGCAGCAGCAGCAAGACACATTGGAAAAACTAAAGGCCGCCTCAACGGAAGCCGCCAATCAGTTGCAGGCATCCTGCCCTGCCCAGTCGCCGCAGACGGCACTAGACAGGTTTGATGCGGTCGGAAAACGTCTCAAAGCGATGGCGGCGGCCATTAAAACGGTCCGCCCTGCCCTTGCCGACTTCTATTCGTCTTTAACCGATGAACAGAAGGCACGTTTCAACACCTTGGGGCCGCCGCAAACGTCTCGTCCCGGATGATGATCAGCGCGCCTAAGCGGACATCACCGTGATTACTCGATCACCTCATCGGCGCGCGCGAGTACTGACGGCGGCACGGTAAGACCCAGCGCCTTGGCGGTCTTGAGATTGACCGCCAGTTCGTATTTCGTCGGCGCCTGCACAGGCAGGTCGCCCGGCTTTTCGCCTTTGAGGATCCGACTGACGTAAGCGGCCGCGCGCCGAAACGGGTCGACCCGATTTGGCCCGTAGGAGATTAAGCCGCCGATCGTGACGAAGAAGCTGTACGGATAAACAGCGGGCAAGCGGTGCCGGATCGCGAGTGTAGTAATCAGTTGGCGATGACGGACCGCCAGCGCGCCCGTCGATACAATCAAGCCGCCATTTGGGAAGCGTGCGAAAGCCGCGATGCTGCGTTCTATTTCAGTGGCGTCGCCCAAGCCGAGCGGGCTTATCTCCACACCGCGCGACGGAGCCACGGCCTGAATTGCGGCGAACTCGCCAGTTTCCGATACACTCACCTCACGAACACGAAGTACCGCCGCTCGCGTTACGCTGGGCGCGATCTCTTTGAGCAGTTCTAGCCATTTGCCACTCATGCTGTATTCGAACTGAGTAAATCCGGTCGTATTGCCGCCCGGCTGCGACAGGCTATCGACGAAGCCAGCACCGACGGGGTCAACGACACCCGCGAATACGATCGGCACAGTGCGGGTGGCCTGTTGCAACGGCCCCACGGTGGAAGTGTTACCAGCCAAGATGACATCGGGTGCAAGCTCGACCAATTCCGCCGCATATCGGCGAGTGCGTTCGGGGTCACCCGCGCTCCAGCGGTACTCGATGCGAATATTGCGGCCGTCGGTCCATCCCAAATCTTGCAGCGCCTGCGCAAACGCCGCGATGCGAGGCTTTCCTTCCGGATTGTCCTCGGCATAGGCCATAAGGACGCCGACGCGACGTATCCGTTCGGGCTCCTGCGCACGCACAGCAAGCGGCCATGCCGCCGCCGCACCGCCGAGAAGTGTAATAAATTCGCGCCGCTTCATGTCCGCCCCGCCCTGCACGGCATAGTAACGGCTCAATCCGATATTCGGAAAGGGGCCAATGACCGCTTTGGGTCAAAAGCGGTCATTCACTCTATCAATGTGTCGGCGCCGGTGAGCAACGCCGAAGGTACAGAAACGCCGAGCGCCTTTGCGGTCTTGACGTTGATCGCAAGCTCGAACTTCGTGGGCTCCTGAACCGGAAGGTCTGCTGGTTTTGTGCCCTTCAGAATTCGATCAACATACGAGGCCGCGCGGCGATGCAAGTCGGGATAATCCGGTCCGTATGCGATCAGTGCACCTTCTTTTGCCGCTACTGGCCAAGCGAATATCGTCCCAAGACCGTGGTTCATCGCGGAATTAATAATTCGCGCTCGGTGGAGATACGTTAGTGGGCTCGGCTGAACGATCAGGATCAGCGCGCCGCCCTTCTTCATTCCAGCCAAAACATCGTTCACTTCGCCGATGTCGCCAAACCCGTGCGATCGTAGCTCCACCCCGGATGTTTTTGCTGCCCGTTCGGTTGCTTGAAACCTGTTTTTCCCGTCGGGCCATTCGGTATGCCAGAGATAGTGAACCGCCAATTGCGGCTTGCTCAATTCGGCAGCGAATTGCACGTACTTTCCGCTCAAATCGGCGAGTACGTCGCTAAACCCCGTTGCGTTGGAGCCGGGGCGCGACAAGCTTTCAACAAGCCCAATACCGATGGGGTTCCCGACCGAGACAAAGACGATTGGGATTGTCGATGTATGTTGCTTCGCCGCCGCCGATGCGCTCGAACCTGCCGTTACCAAAAGCTTTGCGCCGCGCTGTCCCAAGACACTCAATGCTTGAGACAATTCCGTTGCACCGCTTGCCCACACGACGTCCAACGTCACGTGCTCGCTCTCAATCAGGCCAACTTCACGCAAGCCGCGCCGGAGTGCCTCGACGAGCGCCTGATCGTACGTATTGGATTGTGAACCGATAGGCAGAAATCCAATGCGGATTGGTTTTTCCGCTTGCTGGGCGCTCACTGAAAGCGGCCAAGTCGCTACCATACCGCCAAAGAGCGTGATGAACTCGCGTCGCCGCATGTGCCCCCCAATGAACACGCCTCGTCGGCTCCCCATAGGTAGCACTTAATGCCCGCCCAGCGAGCGGGAAATGGCCGCTAAAATTCGGGCTCAATGTCCGCTTTGCCTCCGGACATTAGCCGGCGGTTCGGGAATGTCCGCTAAGTGTCAGAAGCGGACATTCCCATTAATTCAAACTTCGTTATTTCACCGGGAACAGAAGCGCGACCGTGGTCCGCAATTGCCAATCCGAGGCGCCGGTCGGACGTATCGCGTTATAGTAGGCTGCGATCTGTGCGTTCACCGGTTGATCGCCAATTCTGAACACGCGACCGAATCCACCGCCGACCGGCACGGTCCATTTCTCACCCGACGCTGCGAGCCAGTTCACGGTCACGATGGGTGATGTGGTCAAGTACCAGCCTTTCTCCATGTTGTAATTGACGAAGGGCTGGGCGAGGCCGGTGTTCACCGCCGGCCGCAAAGGATTGCCGCCGACCGACCACTGATTGTTCAGCAACACACCGAGCACCCAATGTCCTGGCGTCGTGAGGAAGACAGCGGTCGGGCCGAACAGGACTTTGCCTGTTCCGAGAACAGGATCGCTTGCGGACGGAACGGTGAAAACCGGGCCGACGCCCCAGATCAGTTCGCCCGGGTGCACCGGTGACAGGAACAACGATTGGGTAATGTCGCCAATACCACTGGTGCTGCTGTTTATGAGCGGATCGGGCTGGCTCACCAACGGAATAATGGTGCGCGAGATCACGTTCCACTCTTCGCTTAAGTGCATCGGCACCACGGGCTGAATGTTGAGTATTTCCTGCGTGCGATTGAAAGGCCCCGAATTGAAATTGGTGTTGCTCTGGAACGGCACGCTAACGAGGTCCGCGATCGGGTTCTGTGACGCCTTCTGCAGGTCTTCGTCTTTTGCAGGTGCACCAGAACGCCCGACGCGCGACGGCTCGGCCCCGGCGGGTAAGCCGCTCTCGAACTTGTAGTTCATGCCAAACTTGACCATTTGAACGTCGCGGTTCAGCGCCACCGCAGGGGTCGTGGCCGAAGTCCAGTTCGACAATCCGAGATAGTCGTATTCGAGTTTGACGGTCCAATGTGGCTTGAAGCCGTATTCGATACCGCCGCCAATCAGCCAGCCACCGCTGGTGCTTGACCCGGTCCAACTCGGCGAGCCAGGGAGGTTTACAATTGCGTCACTTTGCACCCAACCGCCGCCCAGCTTGGCGAAGACAAGCCAGCGGTCGTTCACGAGGCCGACGCGCGCCCGCTGCTGTGCTCATCCAGTGGTGGCTTACCGAACCTAACGTTGGTGCCGGAAAAGTTGGGTGATTGAAACTCGCCCAATCGAAGTCGCCTTCTACGCCAAGCAGAAGGTGACCGGTCTGTAAATTATAACCGGCCTGAACGCCGCCGATGAGCTCGGTGATGCCGCTATAAAAATTGTTACCGGGAATGGTCAGGCCGCCGTTGGTCCATGCGCCGCCGAAGTTGGCGCCCACGTAAAATCCGGACCAATTGTATGGTGGTGCTGCGATTGGAGTGTAGGCCGGGCCCTTGGTCGGCAGGTCAGATGCAAAAGCGGACGCGCCGACCAGTCCGACGAAAGCGATGCTTGCGACAAGGAAGGTTTTCACGAACGCCCCCGAAAGTCCGTTTTGCAAATAACGATAGCAATTGCCGTCAGCAGTTGCGTGCTGTGCCGATCATGCACCTTTGTGTGCACAGCTCAACTTGGTCCGCCGGCAAACCCATCTTGATCTGGTTACGTCGACAGCACTTGTAGCACGCCCTCTCCGACTTCGGACTTTTATAACCCGTCTGAGCGAGTGAGATGCCACTGTGCATGGTGAAAAGGAACGTGGCGCAGATTCCGAAAATTAATGACAGACGCATTTGACCGCCTCGTGATTTTATTGCCGCAACCCCCTGCGACCGACGTCGCAATTTTAGCGCAAACTTTTGGGACGTCGGTATTGTCCGAAGGGGCATATAAGGTGAAACGGTACTCAACACCCACTAACGGCGTACCATCGACCGTCGGATGCCCCCGAAAGGGGCATTGATCGGCGGCGCACCGATGTCCGCTCAGTGCCAATAGCCGACGTTGGTCATTCGATGACCTCGTCGGCGGTAAGCAGGAGTTTCGGAGGAATTGTTAAGCCAAGTGCCTTCGCGGTCGTGAGATTGACGACCAGATCGAATTTGGTCGGCTGCTCGACCGGGATATCGGCAGGCTTGGCCCCACGCAATATCTTGTCGATGTACTGGGCGCCTCGCCGGAACACATCTTCGTAGTTTGCGGCATAGGACATAAGGCCCCCCGCTGCAACGAGTTCTCGAGCGCCATGCATCGTCGGCAGCCGCGCAGCTAACGCCAAGGTATTGACGCGATTGGCATGCGTCGTGACCAGCGAGTCAATGACGACATAGACCGCATCGGCGCGCCCCTTGAGCGTATCAAAAGCCGGTCCGATATCTTCCGCCTGCGTGATTTCGAGCGGCACCACTTCAATGCCCAGCTTACCGGCTGCCGCCTCGACCTCGCGCATCTCCGAGGCAGCAGAGTCATTGTTGGATTTAACAATGATCGCCAGTCGGCGAACCTGGCCCGCAACTTCGCGCAACAGCTCCACTCGCTTACTCGCGACATCGGCTGTCTGGTTGGAAAGGCCGGTAACGTTTCCGCCTGGTCGCGCCAGTGATGCGACCAGCCCTGCAGCCAGCGGATCGCCTGCCGGCGCGAACACGATGGGAATTTCCGACGTTGCCTTCTTTGCCGCAACAGTTGGCGGGGTTCCTGACGTGAAGATGACATCGACCTTCGCGCGAACAAACTCGCCAACGGCTTCATCGAAACGTTGCGTTGCTGCCCACCGATATTCGATTGTGATGGTGCGGCCATCGACCCAGCCCAGATCCCGCAGTTGCTGCACCAGAGCGGCAACGCGCTGGCCATAACTAGCAGGTGGGCCCGGAATGAGAAGTCCGAGTGTGGGCCGCCTGGCCGAGGGCTGCGCACGGGCAGTCAGCGGCCACGTCGCTGCCGCTCCGCCGAGAAGTGATATGAACTCGCGCCGCCTCACTCGATCACCTCGTCGGCGGCAACGAGGATTGAAGGCGGTATGGTCAGTCCGAGTGACTTGGCGGTTTTGACATTAACCAGCAGCTCGAACTTGGTCGCTTGCACGATCGGCAAGTCTGCAGGCTTCTCGCCTTTCAATATGCGGCCAACATAAAGACCAGCTTGACGATAAGATTCAGTGAAGCTGGTGCCGTAGCTCATCAATCCACCCGCGCTGGTATATTCACGCCAAGGGTACAGTACGGGTATAGAATGGCGCTTTGCCAACGCTACGATGTCATCACGCCGCCCCTCATAAAATGGATTAGTCGCAACCAGTAGCCCATCCACTCCCTTAGACCGCAACGATGCGAAGTTCGCATCAATTTCAACCTCAGTGCGGGCGGCCAGAACAACCAACCGCAGACCATTCGCGTCCGCCGCCGCCTTCATTTGCGGCAACGCAGCTGCGATAGCCGGATTGTTGGCATCCACAAGGACACCAAACGTCGACGCACGGGGAAGAAGTTCACGCAATAGCTGCATGCGTTTGGAGTTAAGTTCGTAGCCCAGCAAGCTGACGCCGGTGACATTGCCGCCTGGCCGGTTGAGTGACGCGACCAGCCCTCCCTTCACCACATCTGAACCTGCAGTGAACACGATTGGAATCTGAGAAGTCGCGCCCATCGCTGCACGCGCCACCACCTCGCCTCCAGTTGCTGCAATAACCGCTGCTGGAATTTTTGCCAGTTCCGCCGCCAGCGCCGGCAGTCGGTCTACTTTGCCGCCTGCGGAGCGGTATTCGATCGCCACATTTTGCCCGATAACAAAACCGGCCTGCTGCAAACCTTGGCGGAACGCCGCGACGAGCGTGGGACGCTCATCCGGGGACGTAAAGCTAAGATAACCGACTACTGGCAGCGACGGTTGCTGAGCATGTGACGCGAGCGGCCAAACCGCCGCGCCGCCCGCCAGCATAATAAAGTCGCGTCGCCTCATCTCGTCGGCCCCCAACGCTTTAGGTACACATCTTAGCGGGTTGAGCCGACGCACTGAAAGGGGCTGAATGTCCGCTTTGGGTTAAAAGCGGACGTTCAGTTTGCAACACTAAACATTCGCCGGCCATGGCCGAGAGAAGATGCAAATTCTCGCCCCGGCTGGCCGGTAGCCTGTGATGCGCTCTTAGGAGCGCATAAATGCCGGCAGATCTGCGTTTATCTGATCCGCATGTGGTGGGCATTCCGAGCGGCATTGGCCCAATAGCGGACAACATGACGTGTAGTGCGGCCAACCGCGAGATTAAAATGTGGTTACTGAAATGACCCGGACTATCCCGCCGTAATACCCAGCCCGGAAAGACTTCGTCCTGTATTGAGTTTTGCCCAATTGATTTGGAGTGTTGTCATGATCGAACGGCAAGTGTCAGCCACAATCGGCAGGATCAAGAGGTTCGACGAATCCACACGCGATACCATCGCCATCGGCATCTGGATCGCTGTGTTCGTCAGCCTGGTATTTCTGAATGCCCATGGCCAATCAAAACTGGTGACGGCAGGCCTTATCTTTCAGCTTACGGGAGCGTATTCGACGTTCTTGCTGTGCGAGAAACGAAAATACGGACCGCTCATTCATGGCGTACCATATGTATTCGCACTTATAGGCGCGACGTTGCTATGTCTTGCTCCCAGCCTTCAAAATTCCATCGCGGCAAGTCTGGTGTTCCTCGCGGTCACAGCAATCATGCACGGCACTATTATTCACGATATGCGGAAAGATTCTGCGTATACGGGGAAGACTACCTTCATGAGCGAGTGCGTAACGTGACGTAAGCAGCGATGTCCGCTTTGGGTCAAAAGCAGACATGTGCAGCACAAAAGCCAATGTCCGCTTTGTGCCAATAGCGGACATCAGCGATGGCTTATCCTAATTAGTGCCTTTACCAGCCGCTTCGATTTTCCGCATTACCTCGTCAAGATTGAAACTCGCTGGCTTCTGCCGCGGCGGAAACTCCTTGAAACTTTCAAGCCATCCTGCAGCGAGCGACTGTAAAGGCACTTGAACGAAGGCGCGATCTGCCAGCCATTTATTGTATAGAATCGATTCGTCGCCTCGCTCGAACGGGTCGGATCGCAAGTTGAAAAGTTTTGGCAAGCGAAGGTCGGTGAATTGGCCCTGCCATACACCGATGCCTTTGTTGTCTTGTTCCAAGAAGACGGCTTTCCAATCGTTGTAGCGTATGGCGACCAGTTGGCCGTCGTCATTCCAATAAACGAATTCCTTGCGCGGCGAACTCCTTCACGTCTCCCTTGAGGAAGGGCAGGAGGTTATAACCGTCGAGATGAACCTTGAATGTCTTGTTGCCCAACTGAGTGCCGCGGAGAAGCTTCGTAACAATATCGGGATCTCCCCCCGCCGCCGCGAAAGTCGGGATTAGATCGTAGTGCGAAAACATCTCGTTATAGGTGGTACCTGGCTTGATAGTGCCGGGCCAACGTATGACCATTGGTGCGCGAAATCCGCCTTCCCAGTTCGTCGCCTTCTCGCCACGGAACGGCGTCGTGCCACCGTCCGGCCACGACATTACCTCAGCGCCGTTGTCGGTCGTGAACACCACAATAGTGTTGTCCGCAACGCCGAGATCGTCGAGCTTCTTGAGTAACTGGCCGACATAGCCATCCAATTCCACCATCCCATCGGGATAAATCCCAAGGCCCGTCTTGCCCTGTGACGCTGCCTTGAGGTGTGTCCACACGTGCATCCGGGTGGGATTAAAGTAGAGGAACCATGGCTTGTTGGCCTGTTGTTGCCGGTCGATAAAATCGAGCGCGGCACCGAGAAACTCTTCGTCCACGGTCTCCATGCGTTTCGTGGTGAGTGGCCCGGTATCCTCGATCTTCCCGCCAGCTGAAGATTTGATTACGCCGCGTGGTCCGAAACGCTGGCGAAACTGAGGATTCTTTGGGTAGTCCGGATTTTCGGGTTCTTCCTGAGCATTGAGATGGTAGAGGTTGCCAAAGAACTCATCAAAGCCGTGGGCCGTTGGCAGAAACTCGTCTTTGTCGCCGAGATGGTTCTTGCCGAACTGACCTGTGGCGTAGCCAAGAGGCTTGAGAATTTCTGCGACACTCGGGTCTTCGGCCCGCAAACCGATGTCCGCACCGGGCAGACCAACCTTTGTCAGGCCCGTACGGATCGGGGATTGTCCGGTGATGAAAGCGGCTCGCCCGGCGGTGCAACTTTGTTCGGCATACCAGTCGGTGAACAGCGCTCCTTCTCTGGCGATGCGGTCGATGTTGGGAGTGCGGTAGCCCATGATGCCATGATTGTAGGCACTCACGTTGAACCAGCCGATGTCGTCGGCCATGATCATCAGGATGTTCGGCTTGCGGCCCGTCGGTCCCGCTGGCCGCTGTTGTGCTAGTGCGGTTTTGACTTTTCCCGCTGCAATTGCGGAGGCGGCGGCAAGCGTTGTGCCGCCCAGCAGCACATTGCGCCGACTGACAATTGCATTTGTGTCTTGTCTATCATTGGCGCTCATTGCTCTGCTCCGTGTCTTTGGGAATAGGTGTCGAGAGGTTAACAATGGACCAAATTCCGGTTGAATTGGACCATGGGGCAACTTGCATCCCATAGGTGAAGCGATGTCCGCTTGGGGTCATAAGCGGACGCGTTCACACCTCAGCAACAGCAGCCGCGCCTCGGCGCCAATTGGACAAAAAAACCCCGGGCTATTCGCCCGGGGTTTTGAATTTCGCGTATCCGGTCAAGCCGGACCGCTACCGCCTAGTAGAAGCGGTAGTTCACGCCGATGAGGACGGTCGTTTCGGTCGCTTTGGCGCTGACAGGAAAAGCAACGCCGCCGACAGTCGCGCTGCCGGAGTTCGATCCGAAGTCCATGTAGTTGCCCTCAAGAAACGCCGACCAATGCGGTGCGAACATCCATTCAGCACCGCCACCGATCGTCCAGCCTGACCTGGTGTTTGAGGTCTGTCCGAACTGGACACCACCAACCGTTACGTTGGTGCTGGTATGCGCCCAAGCGCCGCCGCCCTGAAAGTAAAGAAGCCAGGCAGGCGCCACTGCATATCCAAGGCGCGCTGTAAGAGTGTCGAACCATTGGTTGTTGAAGTTAGCAACGGCTGGGACGCCACCGAATGCGTTGGCGGCGAATGTTCCACTCTTTTTGTTGCTTGTCCCATCAAACATGTTGCGGATGCCGACCACAAATCCGCCACTGAACTGATAATCGCAACCAATCTGACCGCCGCCGGCAAAACCGGAACCGTCCCCGGAAACTTCCGCGCCGGTAGAAATATCTGTCGCGCTTGCCCGTCCAAATGCCCCGCCAATGTTCGCGCCGATGTAGCAGCCGGTCCACGTTGGTGCCGGGGCCATCATCATCGGTGCCTTGTATGCTGGCCGCTGTGGCAGGTCGGCCGCCAGTGCGCTGGCCGAACCAAGAGCCGCGACAGCGACAGTCGCCAATAGGATCCGCTTCATTTCTTTCTCTCCTTTAGATCAAGCGCCAAAATTCAATCGTGTCTTTCAACGCCAATTACGGCGACAAAGCGTAGATTAAATTAAAGTTCCTATTGTGCGGGCGTTTTACGGGCGCACGTGACATTAAGGTCACACGCGTACATCCATTAGTAACCAAACTTAGCCTCACAGCGGCCAAATACGGATTTTAAAACGGCGCCTGATGCCACGCCTGATGTCCGCTCGGGGTCATGAGCGGACATATGCTGTGCACTCGCCAATGTCCGCTAAGTCACAATAGCGGACAGGGCTTTACTGACAGGCTCCGACATATTCGCCTTCGAGCGTCACCTGCGAATCCGCGATCTGCTGCTCCCCTATCCAACCTTTTGTTGTGATGACCGCCGTATAACGGAGCGGACTGAAAAAAGTAAACTCAGCAGCAGAGTCCATATTGAACTGTCCCCTGCACTCGAGCCGCCACGTCAATTTCTGCTCGGACTTTGCATACTCGGTTCGTTGACACGTCGTATTCATGCCTCCGAACCGCGGAGAAAACGTGTCGGCAAGATCATTCGCTTGCTCTGCGGTCAAGCAACGCGCGTTCGTCTGAGGTTGCTGCCTCATTCCGTTGTTCAACGCCGCGGTTGTGATTTTCCACAGACCGGGCTGAATGCCATCCGCCGCCACCAACGGCACCGTTGTGAGGCCGACGCAAATGGCCGCCGCTGCGGATACAACTTTCATAAAGTGCACGACCCGTCTCCTATGAGTCCAAACCTGATCGGATGGCCAGTGATTGGCAATGTCCGCTATACCGCCGAAGCGGACCTACGCCTCTCCGTCTAACTTCTCTAGCGCAATGTACACAGTGGCTAAAACGATGCTGTACGTCAGCAACATGCCCAGCGACACCAACGCGGGTGCGATACCTAGTCCAGCTTGAAAGGCAAATGGGCCAAGCCCGATGAGAGGAAAAAATATCACTCCCATCAGCACCCATCCGATAAGACCGAAGATTACGCCTTTGCTAATGCCATTCTGACCGGGCAGCAGGTGATGAATGCGCGCGAATAGAAATCCAAGAATTGCCATGCCGTTCACGAACGAAAGCAACCACGGCACAAAGATCGGTACATCTGCGCCGACCCACTGACTAAGAGAGTGTTGTAAACTCTGATACGGTTGAAATGATGGGAGTATGCCCGCTCGCGACTTGAAATACATAAATGAGAAATGAACGAGTGTGCCGCACAAGCCCGCGACCGCCGACTTCCAAATCCGGCCTTTTACGAACAACAGGTTGCCACCAAAATCGTCTCGTATAACAGCGACGGTTTCAATGCATTGAAAGTTGGCCCATTGCAATCATCAAGTGATGGGGCTGGTGGTGGCTGCCTTCCACCATAATGCCCATAAAGCCGAGAGCTTTGATCTTCGGCAGCGGCTGCGCCTCGCTCGCAGTAACGGTGAGCTTAATGCCATTTGGCAACTCGTCGCTCTTTGCGTTCCAGCCGATTTCGCGCAGCTCGTTCACGTGCGCTGGAACCATGCGTTTGATGGCCTCCAGTGTGCGGCCTTCGCCGGTAACTGCAATCTCAATGCCGTTGTCGAACATACGCTCAGTGGCAACTGCACGTAGCGTCACCTCGTTCATATCGATGAGATGCTGACGTAACGCAGCGATATTGACCTTTGACCAATCGGTCGTTGGATCGTTTTGGAGTATCTGTACGATCTCCTGAATTGTGCCAAAAGCCTCCTGCCCCGGCATCGTTGGAGTACTGTTCGCGCTAAATTTTTGTCCCTGCATGGCGCCATGGCCGCCCATACCGCCTTGCATGCCACCGTGCATGCCTTGACCCATCTCGGTATGCATACCGCCTTGTGGCATTTGGCCTTGCATCATCTGCTGATGCATCTGAGCCATTGTCCCGTCCATGCCCCCTTGCGCCATCTGACTGTGCATACCCATCGGGCCACCTGAGGAGATCTGCGCGTATGCATATGCGGTAGCGGCGAGAACCGCCCCAACAGCAAGCGTTGTCTTCCAGGGAAATTTCGTCATTGGGAGCCTTTCTTTCGCGTTATGCCCCGGCTGCTCTGTTAGCCGGATTAGTGAAAGCTGCATATGATCTGGATCATACGCGGCGTAACAGCGTGATTTTTTTGTAGTTACGCTTGATCTCGCCGGAGCGTTCTAGCGCGGCAAGGGTGCGGTAAAGCGCCTCATGAGTAAGGCCCAGTTCTGCGGCCAATTCCTTCAACGAGCCGCGGGTTTCAAATACGCGGCCATTAGCCTTGGCATTTAAGGTGAGAAAATGCCGTACACGCTCCCGTGCCGACCGAATGTTGCGTTGCTCGATGCGGGTGCGAAGGTCCATCACTTGATGAGCAAGCGCTGCTGAGAATGCCCGCGCAGCCTTTGGATTCCTCTCGAAGGCGGCCAACACCTCTCGCTTTGGATAAACCCGCACTATGGCTTTCGTGCTGGCTATCGCGTCACAGTGATACTGCGGAGAAAACAGGGAGGCTTCAGCGAGCGTCTCGCCAGCCCCCGCGACATGCAGTACGACCTCTTGTCCCGAGCGATCAACCCGCGCAAGCCGTACGCGGCCAGCGGTTACTTCACATAGGCCTATGGTCTTGTCGCCGAGCCGGAATAGAACCTCACCGGCTTTCAGCTTACGATCTTTTGCCGCCGCTCGCACACCAGCGGGCATCCAATCTTTTACCGACACCAGGCGCGCCTCTCTTCATCTCAGCCCGGCGCATCATAGCTGGCTCAGAGGCGGAAGAGGAATTTCCGTTAAGAGCCATTAGCGGACATCTGACCATTCAATCGATGACTTCGTCGGCCGTAAGCAGCAGCTTCGGGGGCACCGTTAAACCGAGCGCCTTAGCTGTTTTTTGATTGATAGCCAGATCGAATTTGGTCGGCTGCTCAATTGGCAGGTCAGCCGGGTTTGCACCCTTTAGGATTTTGTCGACGAACGTGGCAGCGCGCCGGAACAAGTCGGTGCGGTCGACGCCATACGACAGCAACCCGCCAACATTTGTATATTCCCGCAGGTGAAACACCGAAGGCAGCCGGTTTTGTATCGCAAAGTCTGCAATCAGTTTCATATTTATCACGAATACCGGGTTCGGCATGATGGCAAGAGCGTCGTCATGCGCTTTGGTCGCTGCTTTGAGCGCCTCATCCAAATCATGACTATTCCGCACTTCCATCGAATGAAGTTTGACTTTCATCTTCCGCGCTGGGAGCTCGATTTCTTTTAGACCGAGTGCGGAAATTGGATCTTCCGGGTTTAAAAGCACCGCCAGAGAGGAGACGTTGGGGGCAATTTCTTTAAGCAACTCGAGTCGTTTCCCATTCAGTTCCGGATTCATCTGCGACAGACCTGTAATGTTACCCCCGGGCCGCGCCAGGCTTGCGACAATCCCGGTCGCAACCGGATCACCGGCAGCCACCATTACGATCGGAATTCCGGTGGCCGCTTTTTTGGCCTCCAAAGTATCGTTGGTCACGGACGTAACGATGATGTCCACCTTGAGCCGGACGAGATCGGCAATGAGCTCGGGAAGGCGGTCGTTTTTTCCATCGGCGTATCGGTACGTGATGGCGATATTCTTTCCCTCAACCCATCCGAGGTCAGAGAGTCCGCGCACAAAGGCCTGATGCCAGGGTGCTGTATCGGCAGGGGCAAAAGGTGACAGAAGCCCTATCCGGTGAATTTTCGCGGGTTGCTGCGCCAGCGCCGCAAACGGCCACGCAGCTCCCACACCGCCAAGAAGACCAATAAATTCGCGCCGCTGCATATTCCCCCCAGACCTCGGAAGGCATAGTACTCACTTAAGGAGGAATATTGGAGGGGTCAGCAATATCCGCTTTGGGTCATTTGTACGCGTTCGCAACCAATTATTGTCCTATGTCAATGCGTGTATCTGAAATTTGGATAGACAAAAAAAGTAATCTCAGCAGATGGAGGCGAAAATGAAATTCATGATCGCGTTATCGGCGTTACTGATAAGCGGATTCATGGCAGCAAGCACCGAAAAGGCCGGCGCGGTAGTGTACTGCCAATACGTTGATTACCCGGCCGGTTGTGTGGCGAGGGCCGGCGTCGTGCTCCGGCCTCGTCCGGTGGCGCGCGCTGCGGTCCGTCATAACGCCGGTGGCAATGCAAATGGCGGCGTCAATCGCGTTGGGGTGGGGCGGTAATACGCGCACGCCGCGTGAAGGCCGCACGTCCGCTTCGGGTCAAAAGCAGACGTATGCAGCGCAATCGGCATGTCTGCTTTGCCGCCGAAAGCGGACATTCGTTGCCGCGGTTCAAATGTCCGCTAGGTGCCGATAGCGGACACGACCGCCTGAGCTAAACCCAGCATCCAGCCGGCCATGATGAATGATCGCATATCGGGTCGCAGGACCGATCTGGATGCGCAAAAAACATCAGCCATCACAAAAAAGATTTGGAACAAATTGCGTCTATTGAAAACAACAAAAAACCACCGGTTTACAGTGGCTTCGGCGAGCAGGCGTACTTTGAGCCAATTGAGCCAATCTCACTCTTCTCGGATCGACTCGATAACCGGTGCAGCGCATTGTTGTGTAGTTCGGGCAATTACAGGTGCTTCCATGCCGGAGACTCAATCCAACCTGCCCTGCCCCGAAAAGATATTGCACCCTGCCTGTAGCTGGTGCGGCGGCCCAACCTTTCTCACACAGATAGAACCGGGCGAGCCTGATTACGATCAGCGGACGTTCGAATGTTCGGCGTGCAACAATGCAATGACTGAAATAATTAAATACAAGTAGGCAAGCCAAGAGACATTGCGGGATGCCTGAGTAATTTCCGCCCCGCGAATGCGGACATTGGCGGCTTGCTTGAGAATGCCCGCTAGGTGCCAATAGCTGACAGCGAGTGATTTGTTATTCAACAACTTCGTCTGCGATAGAAATCAGACCAGCTGGGATGGCCAGGCCCAATGCTTTGGCGGTCTTGAGATTGATCACAAGCTCAAATTTGACCGGCTGAAGCACCGGCAGATCGGCGGGCTTTGCGCCTTTCAGAATCTGTCCCACATAGTTGCCGGCCTGCCGATAAAGTTGGTGATGCTTGGCCCGTAGCTCATGAGGCCACCATCAACCGCAAATTCGCGGAACTGATAGATCGCCGGCAGCTTGTTTTCGGCCGCAAATGTAACGAGCTGGCGACGCCGCGTGTCGAGATACGGGTCGGCCGCCACGAGCAGCGCACTGACGCGGTCTTTCTGGATGGATCCCAAACTCGCATTCAGCTCGGTGTCGTTGCTGACTTTGAAAATGTTAAG
Organism: uncultured Alphaproteobacteria bacterium; assembly: GCA_963810585.1. Taxonomy (GTDB): domain Bacteria; phylum Pseudomonadota; class Alphaproteobacteria; order Rhizobiales; family Xanthobacteraceae; genus Pseudolabrys. The sequence continues at coordinate 301,729 of CAWENV010000003.1, read as the reverse complement.
CTGTTGAGAGGTCACCTGTGCCGCCTTCTCCAGCGCCACCAGCTGATCGGCGGCCGGGGGAAAATTCGGATTGAGCATTACGGCAATCGTGCCAACATTACGCAAAAGGTCGCGCAGTAGGCCCAGGCGTTTTGGTTCCAGCTCATTGGTCAACAGAGTAAAGCCCGTCGTATTTCCGCCCGGCCGTCCAAGACTATCGACCAGTCCGGCCTTGACGGGATCGCCTCCCATTCCAAAAACGATAGGAATTGTCGACGTTGCCTTCTTTGCCGCCAGAGCCGAAACGTCCCCACCGACTGCAACAAGAATTGTGATGGGACGCTTCACAAGCTCAGCCGCCAATGCCGGTAGTTGGTCGTACTGGCCTAATGCCCATCGATATTCGACCGTAACATTCTTGCCTTCGACAAACCCGGTTTCGCCCAGGCCTCGGTGGAATGCGGCGACCAAATGACTTAAATTGTCCGGCGAACGACCGCTCATGAAGCCGACAATGGGTGTCGTTGGCTGCTGTGCCCCCGCTACCGCCGGCCACACCACACCGCCTATGCAAAAACTAACGAAGTCGCGCCGTCTCATGTGCCCCCCAGGTTCGGGACGGTGCATCGTACCCGCTAAAACTAACTTACTGGAAGAGGTCGCCGTGTGAGTTGCCAATGTCCGCTTTGGGTCATGAACGTGGTGCCGCCTAGAGATAATGTCTGCTTTGCCCCGAATGCGGACATTAGTCGGCGCGCGCGGAGTGTCGACCAACGACCAGAGCCAGACGTTGAATTTCTTAGTCAACCATCTCGTCGGCGCGTTGCTGCATAAGCAAGGGCACGTCCAACCCAAGCCCCTTCGCCGTTTTGAGATTGATCGACAGCACGAATTTCGTAGGTAACTGCACCGGCAACTCGGCCGGCTTTGCGCCTTTGAGTATGCGGTCGACGTAACCGGCCGCTTGCCGGAATTGGTCGACGACATCAATGCCATAGGACATCAAGCCGCCGTCTATGACGACTACGCGGTACGCGTAAATGGCGGGCAAGCTGTGTCGGTTGGCCAGCGCAACAATCAGCCCGCGGTTAACCAGGGTTGTTGCGTCCGGCAGCACCACCAGTCCGCCGTCCGGCTGTCGGACGAAGTCACCGATAGCGCGCTCGATGTCGGCGGCATCGTGAACCGGTGCGACTGTTGGCGTGACCGCGAACGATGGCGCAGAGGCTTCGATCAGGCGCGTATAATATGAGCCGCCGCCGGGGGCCAAATTTGGGTTAAATATGAATGCAACGCGCTTGACGCGGGCGCAATCTCTTTGAGCAGCTCCAGCCATTTGCCCGTCAGCGAGGACTCGACATTCGTGAATCCGGTCGCGTTACCGCCCGGGCGTGCCAGGCTTTCGACGAAGCGTTCGCCGACGGGATCGGAGACCACCGTAAAAACGATCGGGATTGTACGCGTTTGCTTCAGCAGCGTCGCCGTGACCGGCGTGCTCCTGCTCAAGATCAGGTGGGGTTGGAGCGCAACAATCTCTTTTGCAAATGCTTGCATCCGTTCCGGGTCGCCAGCCGCACCGCGAAAGTCGACCTGCAGATTGCGCCCTTCGATCCAGCCTAGTTGTTGCAGGGCCTCCTTTAACGCCGCAACGCTGGTCTGAGCTTCCGAATCATCCATAGCCACGTTTAAAATCACGCCAATACGTCGGACCTGATCGTGCGGCTGGGCGCGTACCGCCAGCGGCCAGGATGCCGCCGCGCCCCCGATAAGCTTGATGACCTCGCGTCGCTTCATCTCCACCCCCCAACTCAAAGCCATCGTACCGGCTTAAAGCAGAGCTGGGAAAGGGTCGTTTGAGTGTCCGCTTTGGGTGATGAGCGGACTTTCGTTAGCATGGGCGGACTTCAAGACGCTGCAAATCCAAGCGAAGCCAGGACAACCGCGACACCACAGGCTATCCAACTCGCCCAAATCGGGACTGACGTCTGCCCGATGGTCACTGGCAGTCCCTTGGCGGCCCGAACCAATTGCAGGATGGCCACGAGAGAAAAGATTACGGCAGCGAGCAGCGAATAGTTAGCGGCGGTCATTGTATCCCCCTCATTGGTAATATGAACTGTTCATGCCACGTCAGTGCGGAGCCTGACCACGCAAAACCGTTGTTGCGCGGGCTGCAAGCGGCTAAGCAACTGCCGCTCCGCCGAGCAACGTCATGAACGCGCGCCGTCTCATTGCCTTCCCCAAAGGCTCCTGACAGGCTCACAGCTGTCTACTTTTGCCTGGTCGGGCGGTGACGCCAGCATATCGCAAGAATCCAGGCCACCACTCGAACTGCGATGATCGCGAGCGCGACCTGAAACCAGACATGCCCGCCAATTGACTTCGATACAATTTCGATCCGGTCTCCCCAGGGATACGGTAGAAGATCCGATCCCTTTTCGATCAAACCCATTGTTGTTCGCAAATACCATGTCAGTAATTCAGGGCTGAATAAAAAAGCGCCTGCAAGCGCGAGTAATGCCGCGATGGCTGTCCATATTCTGAAGACATGAGTGCGTGCCCACTTCTTCAATTCGGGGTGCATCTTAAGTTACCAATTTATTCGTACCAAATTATACACATGCGCGCGGAATATGCTGGCCTCGTCAATTTCAGACCCATCTGGCAACGCAGCTGTTGGTTCACGTGGCTTTCCGAACAACATGAAAAAAGGCCCAGCATGAGCTGGGCCTTTTCCGTTTCAAGGAATTCTTTACTTGGTGTAGTCGAAATTTGGCATGGATTTCAGCTGATCCTTGGTCGCATTGAGTACCGCGTGATCAGGATAGGTCCGAACGGGATTCTTCGGCTCCGACCCAGCCGAGCCGGTCGTCGCTGTACCGTTTGACCACTTGAGCTCGTCGAATTTAACCGCAACGTCGTGCTCTCCCGCTCCTAGGAAGCCGCCGACTCCAATCACGACATTCGCGATCTTTCCGCTCTTGTCGAGCATGAGCTCCTTAATGTCACCGATCTTTTCATTTTGGCCGTTGTAGACGTTCATGTGGATCAATTTTGAACTCTGCCATTCGCCCTTTGAGGTGGCGGTCTGGCTTGAATTTTGGGCAAACGCTGCAGTCGAAAGCAGAGCTGCGAGTGCTGCCGCCGCCATATATTTAGCACGCATATCTTTTCTCCTTGGATGTACCCCTCCACTCTCTAACGTGTCTCTGCACAGAAGGTTTCGGGAGCTTGAACAAATTCAACGCCGGCAGGGTGTAGCCATGACGCCGTGTTAGCCGGACGTACTAATATATTTTGCGGGCTTTGAAACTTCTGCACTGCGCCTCTCGTTGGAACAACAGGGAACGCAGAGAAGGAGATAATGTTATGCGAACATTCGCAAAAATTCCGGTACTCGCCGCTATCCTCATCGCAGGAATGGCCGGCATCGCTCTCGCGCAGACGAGTAGCAGCCCGAGTGCCGGTGCCGGCGGCAGCCCGGGCGGCGGCATGAGCAGTCCGCCAGTGCCGCCAGGGACTTCAAGCAGCGGTGGCGGCGTTACAGGGCCAGACACCCCTTCGTTATCCGGTACCCGGAGCAGCCAACCTTGTGGCGGCGGTTCAACGACCGGACTTGGCAGCAGCCCAAGCAACGGCCCGGGCAGCGGCCCGAGTAGCAGCCCAAGCAGCAGCCCAAGCAGCAGCAGTATCTCCCCTAGCAATCCAACGACCGGCACGAACCAGACAAGCAATCCGCCTCTCGCGTCTTCGGGCTGCTAGGAAGCCGCAAGCTATCAAACGCGGCCGGCGCGCACTGACCCGCGCCGGCCGATGCTGCGAGCCGATCGGCATTCTGGAGGTCCTGAAAATAAAAAAGGGGAAGAGAAGGAGCGGCTTTTGCTAGCTCGCGGACTGCGAGCTTTGCCTTGCAGCCTCTGCAAGCTTTCGTGCTTCACGCTCTGCGGCATGTTTGCGCTCTTCCAGCGGCCGCCGTTCGTTATAATGCGGGTCGTTAAGCACCATGCGCCAGGCTTTAGCCAAGGTAGCCGCGTCTGAGTCGTAGACGCGATTACGCATTTTCATGACGAGCCATATGATGCAGCCAACCAAAAGGACTATGAAAATAATTTCCATTGCTACCACTTCGCGCCGGGTGAATGCCGCAGCTAGAACCCGGCAAAATCAACTGCGGCCGCCTTCGCCGTAGCGGCCGGCCGCCAGCCGGAGCATGCCAGATACAACGCCGGGCGTTGCTGTTGGTTCAATGTCTGCCAAGGGCAAAAAGCCGACATTCGCGAAGTGAGATGTGCACAAGCAGAAAGACCGCCTCGCGGCGGTCTCTCCGAATTTCGATGTGTGTTGGCTATTACAGCTCGATGCTATCGTTCAGCCCTTGGTTTGAACAATCGGAGCCTTACCCTTGCCAACCGGAGCCTTGCCTTTGCCGATGCAGCCCGCGAGGCCGAACGCGAGAATTGCCGAGCAGATGACAACTAGGAATTTTTTCACGAGTTACTCCACTTTGTACTCTGAAATCACCAGATTCATTATCGTTTTTCATGGTTAATAAATAGTGCGGAAAAGTCACATTTCTCAAAACTCACGAAATCCATGTCTGCTTTGGTCAAGTGCCGCGTCGCTCGCGCTTACCATCGCCGCCAACCGCAGCGGACCGATTTAATTCGTCGACTGCGCGAGTTTCACCCAGTCAGCCGCAACCACGCGCGCAACCGGCGTGAAGCCGCCCTTGCCGTCCGGTTTGAAAATCGACGCCTCGCCCTCGCGCACGTCGAACCAATCCTTGCCGAGCGCATCCAGGATGTTCGGCTTGTGCGTGACAATGACAACGTTGGTGCCAGCGCGGGGCGCGGTGCCGATCAGCGTGCGCAGCGCCTGCATGCGGCGATTGTTCTCGTTCGGCGAGACGACAAGCCCGCCCTCGGTAATATCGGCCGTGGCTTTGCCCTCACCGAATCCCAGTAGCTTCCCGGTTTCGACCGCGCGATAGAACTGGCTGGTGTGCACCTGCCCCACCGGGATTTTCAGCGCACGCAGGGCTTCGCCGGCCGCCTTCGCCTGGGCGCGGCCCTGGTCGTTCAGCTGGCGCTGTTTGGCAATGTTCTGCATGTTGAACGGGTCGGTGTCGGCTTGGTCGTTATGAGTCGCACCATGGCGAAAAACGACAACATAGCCGCCTGCACGGAGCGCAGGAATCCACTCGGGCGCTGACGGGCTTTGCGCGAATGCAGACAGCGAAAAGAAAATCGCGGCAAAGCAGGCAATGCGAATTGCAAATTGTCTCATGAATGCCCCCGAACTGCGTGATAAATTGTTGTTAGCGTGCAAATGCAAATGGCATCGCAAGATCGTTCGTTCGGACTATATCGCGATCATGACCTTGGCAAGGTGCGCTGCGGCCGTTTGGCGGGCTGTGCGGACACAATGGTGTGTCGTGATAAAGCGACTAAAGTGGACTCCAGCGTCATCGATAATGGCGCCTTGTTTGATTTTGCGCCAAGGTGTCGCCGATAACGAGGCGTACCCACAACGAAACGTCGCTTTCCGGGAGAGCATCCCATGAAAATCGCATTGCCGATCAAACTCGCATCGCTGGTCGCCACCGGCACCCTGCTCCCGCTCGTCTTCCTCGCAAATGTCTCGCCCGCACAAGCGCAATACACAGCCAAGGATTGGCCGGACGGTGCGATGAAGCAGCGATTTACCGACACCTGCGGCGGCTGCCACGACATCAACCGTGTGCGCGTCGGCTACACGCCGGAAGGCTGGCTCACGGTCACACGCATGATGCAGAATTTCGATGCGTCCGTTCCTGCCGAGGAATGGCCGGCGATGACCGAATACCTGATGAAGAATTTCCCCGAGCGCAAACGGCCCTCCGCGGTGCTGGTGGATGGCCCGGTTAAGGCGCGCATCGATCTGTGGGACGTGCCGACGCAGGGCTCGCGCCCGCACGATCCGCGCGCGGCCAAGGACGGCTCTATCTGGTGGACTGGACAACTCGCCAACAAGATTGGCCGCATCGATCCGAGAACCGGCGCGATCCGCGAATACACTTTGAAGTCGCCACACACCGGCCCGCACGGGCTCGCCGAGGACAAGGACGGCAACATCTGGTTCACTGGCAACAATCTCGGACTGATTGGCAAGCTCGATCCCAAGACTGGCGTTACCACCGAATATCCGCTCGCCGACAAGTCGGCCAAGGACCCGCACACCATCAACATCGCGCCCGATGGCATGGTCTGGTTCACGGTGCAGGCCGGCAACATGATCGGTCGGCTCGATCCGAAAACTGGCGACATCAAGCTGGTTGTCTCGCCGACCGAGAAGTCGCGGCCCTACGGGCTAATGATCAATTCAAAGGGCGTGCCCTATGTTGTCGAATTCGGCGCACCCAAAATTGCCAGCATCGATCCGCAATCCATGGCGATCAAAGAATACTCGCTGCCGGACGCCGGCGCCCGGCCGCGCCGCCTTGCCTTTTCCGATGACGAGACCATCTGGTACACCGACTTTGCACGCGGCATGCTCGGGCGCCTCGACCTCAAGACCGGCAACGTGAAGGAATGGCCGTCGCCGAGCGGCCCGAAGTCGGAGCCCTACGGCATCGTCTTCACCAAAGGCGGTCTCTGGTACAACGAATCCGGCGCCAAACCGAACACCATCGTACGCTTCGATCCGGGAACAGAAAAATTCCAGAGCTGGGCGATCCCCGGCGGCGGCGACATCGTGCGCAACATGGATGTGACGCCGGACGGAAATCCTGTGACCGCCAATAGCCTGGCCAATCAGGTGGGGCTGGTGACGATCCAGTAAAGACGGCGTCAATTCCTCCTTTTTGAGATCAAAAAGGAAGTCTATAAGACACCGGCGATCGAAACCTGCGATGAAGTGTACGAGGAATAACACATGACGGATTTGCCACCAGACGTGCGCGAGATTGCCGGATTGGAAGGTTACGGGATCAGCCGTGACGGGCAGCAGGTTTTTTTCGGTTTCAACGTGAGGGATACCGGCCGCGTCATGATGCGCTGTACTGCCGAACAACTCGATCAGTGCATTGCCTATCTCCAGACGATCGCGAAAAATGCCTCGGATCAGCGCGCCAATCCCGCGGGGCGCCCGAGTGGGGCCGATCCAAACTAGCGGGAATGCTGCTTCGGAGGCGCTGGGCCTGCCAGCCTTCAGCTCACTGCCGGCCGGGTTTTTAGGGGCGTGCACACGCCGGAAACTGGTTAGATGTTACGCTTACCGATGCGTTGGTGCCGCAGCCAGAAACCGGCAAAATTGACTGCGTCCATCATCCCAGTTGCGGCCGGTTGTCACCCGGCGCGTGCCAAATACAACGCGAAACCTGCGACCGGGTTCACGCGCGTAGGCGCGCCACCGTAGGTCCGACCATTTTTTTCACGCAGTGTGTGGACGGCCGACACAGCCATGGGAACTCCAGCTGTTATCGCGCGTTTTGACGTTGGTATCTCCGGTTAGAGGGAGTCCGACGTGAACCGTGGCGAGCTGGAGCTTTTGGACAAACAACTGTGGGGAGTTAGCCATGATCCCCCGCTGAGGAGTATTGTCATCGTCCTGCTGGTCATTGCGGTGTTTGTGGCGGGCGTGGCCGTCGGCGATTTTTTGTTCGTCCACGCAGCAAAGCCCGCGCAAACCACATCGCACGTAGAATTGAATATTGCCGGCTCGGGCGACGGTTCGTGAGTTCGACATTATTGGCGGAATGTCCGGCACGCCGAAGCTAGACCGCCCTCACCTTCGCCTTTTCGCCGAGCCCGCACTCAAGCGCTACGCGATCCCACTTCGCCAAATCCGCCGCCGCAACATAAGTGCTTTGCAGGAATTCCATCAGCGCGGCATCGGGATCGCGCGCGGTGCGCACGGCATCATAAGGCAACAGGAACTCGCCAAGCTCCTTGCTGAAAAACGCCTGCGCGGGCTTCACCTTCGCCGCGCCGAAGCCTTCCGGCGCGGGATAGGCGTAAGAATAAAATGCCGCGTGGTCGATCGGCCCGCCGCCGCCCGGCCAGAAACCGGCGCTCGATACCTCGTGCGAATAGGCTTCTTGCGCGACGGCATTCGGCAGATGCGGCACGCCGCCGGGATGGCGCGGCGCGCGGCGGCCGGAAAAGCGCGTCACCGCGAGATCGAAGCTGCCCCAGAAGAAATGCACCGGGCTCGTCTTGCCGAGGAACGCTGTACGGAAATGCGCGAACACATCACTCGCCGCCAGCAGCACGCGCCAGAAACGCCTTGCGTATTCGGGATCATAAGCAGTGTGCAGAGTGTCCTGGTCAAACGGAACGCAGTCGGCGATCTCGCATGGCATCGTGGTGATGCGCACGTTAATACCGAGCTGTTCGAGCGCGGACATCGTTTCGGCGTAGAACTCGGCGACCGGCATCGGCCGCAACATGACCTGCCGATAGTGGCCGTCACTGGTTCGCACCCACAGCACATGATCGATGAAATCGAAATCGATCTGGAAGCTGCGTTTGCCATCGGGGATCGGTGACGTCGTTAGCCCGCGCGCGGTGACGTAAAGCGCAACGTGCCAGGAATGGTTTTGCCAGGGCGTGAGTTCAAGCCGGATCTTGCCGACGACCTGCGTCCACAACTGCAGTGTATCGCGGGTGTCTTTCCATGTGGCATATGGCAGTTCCGGCCAACGTTCCGTGCTCGTGTGTGGCATCAGCAGGCCTCACTTCCCTAGATGGAACCGCACCGTGGTCGCGAGCGTGATCCAGTTCGCGTTCTCGCCATAAATATTACGGCCGTAGATAAGATCGACATTGAAGTCGTCAATCGGCCGCCAGCGCAAGCCGACCTGGGCGCGTGGCTCGGTTGCTCCGATGGCATCCTGCCGCGCGCCGATGAGGCCGAACACCTCCGCCGTCAGCGTCCAGACATTGTCCGGCGTGCGCCAGTCGATGCCGGCGCCATATGTGGCATAGTTCTGGCCGGCGACGCGGTCCCATTGCCAGCCGGCATTGAGATTGATGCGCACGACATCCGACAGCCGCAAAGTCGCGGGAACAGCGGCGGCAAGCCCGATGTTTTCGTGCGTGATCAGGTCGTAGGCCGCAGTGCCGGTGAGCGCCAAGCCCCAGCTTCCAATCGCGGTCGGGACCAGGTTGGTTTTGAGTTTCGGGAGCGCGGCGGTAGTCCATTCATCGTCGGAACGCACGCGGCTGAGCTGCACGCTCGCTTCCACCGGGTGGCCGAGATCGAAAACGCATGTGGGCGTGGTCGCGCCGAAAAAATCGTGGTTGCTGGCCGAGGATATCCACGATTTCGATCTTGCAGGCGCCGGGCTCGCTGACGTCAGCGGTGTCGACGACGTAGGCGCCGCCCGCCGCCCACGCTTGCACAGGCAGCACAGCGACCGCGGCGGCAGCAGCGGCGGCGGCACGCGGCAAGGATTGAGGCTCTCGGCCGGCACGCGATGGCCCAGGCAAGGACGGCAGTTTTCGGCCCGTACGCGATGGCACAGGCAAAGACGGCGGTTTTCGGCCAGCACGCGGTCAATGGTCGTCCTCGTCAGCACGCACCGTCATTGGGCAGCCCCATCAGCACAGGCGGTCATTGGGCAGCCTCATCAGCACACACGGTCATTGGCCAGCCTCATCAGTACGCGCGGTCAATCGCCCCTCCCGAAAATTGTAAACTAGGCGGAAGCCGTCGCATTCACTGTTGCCATGATGATCTACGGATTCTGATCGTGCCACACGACTGATTGGACAGGTTTGCTGCCGCTATTCAAGGTATGATTGTAATGTTAACAATGTAAACTTTAGATTGTCCGTTCGTTATAATCTGCTCTGCAAAAATAATTTGGCGCGGGTGATATCGCCTCGCTCGTTCCCCGGCCAGGACCGTCGGTCGGCCCAATGCAGGAGCACCAATCGCAATCGTAAGAAATGACTTTCACCTCTAGGAGGGAATCGTGATGCAGTCGAAAATTGTGAAGCGTTCAATCGTCGTCGATCGTCACAAAACCAGCGTAAGTCTTGAAGACGAGTTCTGGGCTGGCATGAGAGAAATCGCTCAATCTGAACGCCAAACGATCACAGGTCTTGTGAGCGCTATAAAAAAAGACCACGAGGGCAACCTATCATCGGCTATCCGTCGATTTGTCCTTGCCTATTATCGTCAGGTTCCGGCAATCGGCACGCACAATTTTTCGCTCTAGCGGCCAGGGTAGAAACGTCAAACGGTTCGTGCGGACCCGCAGGGAGACTCTTAGCGGAGACCTGCAGCTTGCGCCCTTGTTCATTCCGAACAGTAAATCGTCGCTCACCGTGAAGAATAAAGCCTCCACTAAACCCGGCCGCTTCAAGTAATTTCAGCGAAATCCCATTTGAGCTTCAGCGACGGCATCGGCAAATCCTGAGTTCCCTAATGTTAGTTAGCCAGCTGGCACCTAATTACCGGCAATAATTGGTGTGAGTGAAACGAACTCACGCGCCTCGTGCGTGGATATAATTTTTTCTCCTTACGCTATTTTATTTATGTTCACGTTATTGACGCACTCCAATGACTCGTTTGGAAAAGGCATAGATGCATTAGCGCGGGAAAGATCCCATGCGAGACTTAATGTTCATGTTGGCTCCGGTTGGGCTCATAATTTATTTTGTAATTTACCCAGACCAGTTCAACGCCTTCCTCTCTTGGGCGGGACAATTCCTCAACTAAATGCCCTCTGCATAAGCTGGGTGGCGTCAGCCCCATCGCCAATTCCGTAAGAACGGTCGAGGCATTCAGCCTCTTGTCGCCTGTAGTCCTGGCACTTCTCGAGAGACGAATTGTAGCCTGCCCTGATCGCTTGTGGATAAACGAACGATTGACGTGTGATGATTTATCTGTCATCCGCAACGTCATCTCTCGTCAAGTGCCAGCCCCGCAATGCCCAGAAGATCGTTTCGTATTGGCCGCTCTTTCACCGGCCTCGGCTTATTTGCCAAAAGGCCGATCAAAAAGCGTGAAAAAATTGCCGAATACACTGGCCCCCGTTTGAACGCTGAGGAGGCTGGCCGGCGCGAGCGGCGTGGAAACCGCTACCTCTACGAGATCAATCCCCGGGTCACCATTGATGGCACTCCCCGAAGCAACGTCGCGCGCTATGCCAATCATTCCTGCAATCCGAATGCCGAAACCTACACTTATGCCCGGCGCGTATTCATTCGTGCAATGCGCAATATCAAGCCGGACGAGGAAATCACATACGATTACGGCGTCGACTATCTCAAGCTTGTGATAGGCCGTTCACGCTGCCAATGCGGGCGCTGCCGGCGACGCCGGGCACGCAAGCGGCGGGAAGTGCGCGCCTTGAAAAAACGCCGCGCCGCGCGGGCTGCTCAGAGGCACAGACGTCAGTAGCCACCGGTGCAAGTCCGCTATTCGCTTTTGGCTCTGCCCGTCCTGTCGCGGCCGTGCTAGGCACCCCCAGAATTCGCTGGGGCCTCCAAGTGACTCCCAATAGCCTTGACCAGCGCGTAAGTTTGCGCGCCGACCGTATCCCGCTGGGCATCTTTTTTATGCTCGGCGCGACAGTCATGTTTGCTATTTCCAGCGCGCTATCGAAGTGGCAAGTGGAAAGCTACTCCTTCGTTGAAGTGCTGTTCTTCCGGGCAGTAGCTTCGCTGTTCACCTGCGCTGCGCTGATCCTGCCCCGCACCGGTCTTCTCGTTTTGCGCACACACCGACTGCGCGACCATTTCGGACGGAGCGCAACACAAGCCACTGCACAGAGCCTGATTATCATCGCATTCGGCTTGATGCCGCTCGCGGGGGCGGTCGCGATCAACTTCTCCTCGCCCCTGTTTGCAACGTTGTTCGCTGCACTGTGGCTGAAAGAAACGGTGGGCCTTGCCCGCGCGGGCGCATTGGTCGTCGGTTTTTTTGGGGTTCTCCTGGTGGCCGCTCCAGGCGCCGATAGTTTTCGTCTCGGCGCAATGTTCGCGCTTGCCAATGCGATTCTTTTCGGCAGCGTCACCGCTGCGGTACGCGGCATGACGACAACCGAGTTAGCTGAAACACTCACGATGTATCAAATGATTTTTTTGACGCTATTTTTTGCGCTGGCACTCCCCTTCTTCTTTGCATGGCCGACATCGACCGATGGGACGGCAATGGTCGCCAATGGCATCGTCAATGCGGTCGGGCAATACTGGTGGACGCGCGCTTTATCGCTGGCACCGCCATCAGCGGTCGGGCCCTTCTATTATTTCATGCTCGTCTGGTCTGCCGCCCTTGGCTTCGTTTTTTGGGGCGACGTCCCGACGCTTGCGTTGCTTGGCGGGTCCGCAATCGTGGTCGGCTCCGGCTTATACCTGCTCTGGCACGAAACGAGTCGGAAGCCGCTCGCCGCCACCTAGTCTGCACACACCGCGACCGTCCCATCAAATGCCGCAGCAAACTTCAAGGGAGCGAGAACGATGAGCCTAAATATCCGCCGCGTCGTCACCGGCCACGATGCTCAGGGTCGTGCCAGAGTGTTCATTGACGAAACCGTCAAGAACGTATCGTCCCAGCGTCCTGGCGCTCTCTATAGCGTGGTCTGGTCGAGCGAAGGATTCCCCGTCAACAATGACGGAGACTTGGACCCGTCCGGCAAGAAAATCGGGACTACTATTCCCAACGGAACGGTTTTTCGCATCGTCAGCTTTGGTCCCGGGGTAGCGCCGCGCAACCACCGCACCGACTTCGATCGACTATGCGGTCGTGATCTCAGGAGAGATCGACATGGACCTCGACGATACAACCGTGCATTTGAAGGCCGGTGACGTGCTGGTACAGCGCGGTACAATCCACAACTGGATAAATAAAGGCACGATGCCATGCGTAATCGCATTTACGCTTGTATCGGCAAAACCAGTTGTCGCGGACGGCAAGACTCTTACCGCGCAGGGTTGATTGCCATTGTAGGCACGCAGGCAATCAGTGTGACTTCTTGATCAGAATAAGATTGGGCGTCAGAAGCCAGATGCCCACGGCGAAAATCATAAATGCGCTGAGAGCACTGGCGCAACAACATCACGATCGCGGAAAAGCCGATGAACGTCATACCCAATATCGCGACAGTATAGAGATACCCCGATTCTGCCATTTCCATTTTACTTCCCCCAGATTGACCGACCCTTATTCATCAAGCTCGGGATAGCGCCGGAAGATTCCCATCTCGTTGAATGCGATCCGCCGTGGCGAAGAAAGATAGGCTTGAATGCCAGGTCGCACTGAGATCTTGTCACGAACCGTAACAAGCCCCGGCACCTTGCGTTCGATATCTTTCACTGCTTGCGGAAAGGCATAACGAAGTCCTTCAATCAGCTGGAAGATCGACAAATCGACATAGGTGACCTTGCGGCCAAATAAAAAGGGCCCTTTGCTCTTTCTCAGCACCGTCTCGAAGTAGCTAAGATATTTCGGTGCGCGTTCGTCGAGAAAATTCGCCGTGAAGCGCTTGGCCTCGGCCTTCTGGTCTTCATAATAGAGACCTGAGGCCACCGGATGATGCGTGTCGTGGATCTCCTTAACGAAGTCCGTGACCGTGAGTTGCAATTGATGCAACCAAAGCCGGCCGATCTCGTCGCGCGGAGCAAGCTTCAGGCGCGGGCCCAGATAAAACAAAATATTCGCAACCTGCGCGATCACCAGTTTGCCCACCTTGAGGAAGGGCGGCGCGAACGGCGGATGTTTGTCCCGCCCACCCTTCACTATGGCCATCATGCGATCCACGCCGCCCGATTTGCGCGCCACATCGTCATATGCGGCGCCGGAATCTTCGAGCGCGAGGCGAATGAATTCGCCGCGTCCCTGAATTTCAGGCCAGTAGAACAACTGATAGCGCATGGGAACACCTCCACTGCCAGCACAAATTCGAAGGGCGCGAGCTTGGCTCGCGCCCCGGAACGACTTCAAGGGGGTATTGGGCGGCCAGCCGGTCCTAACCGGCTAGTTCGCCGCAAAGCAGTACAGCAATCCGTCACCGCCGGTGCTGCGAAGGTCGGCCTGCGAGCAGCCGCCCTCCGTCCCACGCGACGGATGTGACGAGTTCCACGATTTGGAAGCATCGTCGTCACGCAAGCCGATACGGTCATTGTGACCGAGCATGACCGAGCCTTGCGCGTTGCTCGTATAGTTCTTGCAGGTCATGTCCTTGTCATCTGGGAAGGCTTTCCCGTCCGCCGTCGAGCCGGTCAGAATATCATGCCGGTTCGGCGTATCGCCGCGCCCGTTGATCACATCGCCTTTTTCAGAAAGATTGTTTTGCTTGTTGAGCTTGTTATTGGCGCCGTGCAAATCGTCGACACTCGTAGCGACGACCACGCCTTTGCCGTTCATCCAGGGTCCCTTGCCGATTCGGTCTCGCGCATTTACTGCACCAGCACCTTGCGTCGACAAGTACGCGTGCCAAGTCTTTGCCCCGGCACCCACCGATGACGCAAGCTGTTGGCAATGCGCGTCCGCACCGGCAAGCCCGCCGAGATCGGCACCCTTGCCAAGCCCCGCGCTGGTAACGAAGAATGTCATGTTTGTCTGCTGCGCCTGTGCAGGCACTGTACAAAGACACGCCAGACACGCTGCGAGCGGCGCACCTATACGAACGACCCTCATCTTGTTACCTCCCGACATTGGCGAAGGCACGGCGCCCCGCCGTCTGGAATGCACAACCCCACCGACAAAATTCTATTCCGGCACTCACGCATCGTTGATATCGCAACTCAGCCGAGTTTCCCAGAATATTGCACGTCAGTTACCGGCTCCAGCCAAGTCACGTGCTCGTCGCCCTGCGCTTCCTGCATAGCAATATGTTCCATGCCGTGTTCGGCTGTTGCACCGTGCCAATGTTTCTCGCCTGGCGGAATCCAGACAGTGTCACCAGCGCGGATTTCACGTACGGGGCCGCCCCATGTCTGAACCCGGCCGATGCCAGAAGTGACACATAGAGTCTGTCCAAGCGGATGGGTATGCCAAGCGGTGCGCGCGCCCGGCTCGAAGCGCACCCAAGCCGATCGAATATGCGCGGGTTCCGGCGCCTGAATGATAGGATCCTGCCAGACCGTCCCGGTGAAGCTCGGCGCGCCCATCCGGCGCGAAGGCCGCGATCCGCAAGCGATGATGTCCATATTGGTTTCTCCCCTGTAGGTGCAGTTTCCTGCCACCGCCCTGTCATGCGCAACACCTAAATGTAAATGTACTTACGCAAAAAAGCCCGGCGTCGCCGCCGGGCTTCGACTTCAGTTCATAAGATTGCGGAATATCAGACCGGCTGCAAATTGCCGGCGGCCTGCTTGCCACGCTCGGTTACGATTTCGAAGCTGATCTTCTGGCCCTCCATCAGCGAACGCATACCAGCACGCTCTACTGCGGTGATGTGCACGAACACATCCTTCGAACCATCATCCGGCTGAATGAAGCCGAAGCCTTTTTGAGTATTGAAAAACTTCACAGTTCCGACAGGCATCAAGAGTTTCCTTTCACGCTTCCTGTTGAACGCCCGCGCGCTCATCGCGTTGGCGGTCACAAGCCAAGTTTTTGGGAGTTCACTTGAGGCGCAGCCCAAAACCAGGAGCGTGGCAGCAAGTTGAGGCCGAAAACCAGGTTGCGGGCGGCGACATAGACGGATTTCGTCAGAACGTCAACGGTTCAGCGGGCGTTTGCGGATGTCAGATAACATTTTATGAATTCGTAATCGCAACTCGCTAGGATCGTGAATAGCCTGGCTTGAGTCTTAACAGATTGTGAAAATGGACGCATCACAGCGGTAAAGCGACATGCGCGGTGATAAACGAAAAGCCAGACGCCATCGTATGCGCCACGAATCGTGGCTGATGCTCGAGGGTGGCGAGCGCTGCGACTGCACGCTGTCGGACGTTTCTGATAGGGGCGCGCGCATCAATGTCCCGGATTCGAAAGCAATCCCCGAAAATTTTCTGTTGTTGCTGGCATCGACCGGAACAGCGCGGCGCCGTTGCCGCGTGATATGGCGCGCGACGGGTCAGGTCGGCGTAAAGTTCGAAAGCCGTCTTGACGACCTCGTGCGTGCGGCGCGGACACCAAAGGCCGACATCGACGCTCTATCGAAAGCAATTGAACCGGCCGAAAGCGGCGCCTGACCAGATCGCCTCACGCCTGCTGGATAGCCGAGAGCAACCATCCGCCTGCGCGAGCACGCATGAAGGTCCATAGTTCGGTGACTTCGTTCGCCTCACCACCTTCCACGGTATGACCGCTTGCGCGTTCAACCATACGGTCGGTGAGAGAAAAGCGCATGGCGACAGTCGCGTATTCAATCCCGCCTTCACGCCACGCTTCGGCCAAGTCGCCTTGCTCGAGCTTTGCATCGCTGATCTTGTTGATGAGCCCTCGACTCGCATTCTCGGAAAGCTGTTCGGAAAAATAAGACAGCATCTCCGGAGTCACTTTCATACGAAGAGCATTGAGATCTTCCGCCGAATAGGCTGCCTGAATGTCGCCGAGCAGTCGCTCGAATGCATCGTAGTCCGTCTTATCGATTACCAGCGGCTCGTCGGCCGGAGTATTGCTGCCAAGCATGCCGCCGAGACCGCCGAATGCGTGGCCGGTCACCGGGTTGGCCGCTGCATAGGCGGGTGTCGGTATGTGCCGCCGCTGCCACCAAGCAAACAGCAGGCGTGCGACTATCACGATCAGAACGACTTGCAGGACAAGGCCAAACAACGAAGCAAAGCCAGCCATGCCACCAAAGAACCCATGTCCGAACAGCAAGCCGAACAATCCGGCACCGAGAAAGCCGCCAGCAAGCCCACCAAACAGGCCACCGCCGAACAACCCGGGGCGCCCGGACGTCTGGCCGAGAGTACTCGCACTACCGGGTTGCGTGAGCGTGCGCTGCATTGGCGCGGCCGCACTCGGCGCGGTTGGCGTGGCCGGCGGCGCTGAGAAAGTGCGCATCCCGCGGCTGCCGCCGGAGAATCCCCCACCTGCGCGGGCATGCGCGTCGGCAGCAACAAGCATGAGCGCAGCTGCGGTGGCCAGAATTGCGACCAAAACACGATAACGCATGATTATGTAGCCCCCGGAAAAGTGCCTGCATAACGAATATGCATATGCCGGATAATATGTAAGGGCAGAGAACGCGCTACATCGTCGCGGTGAATGAGGCCAATTATCACGTAAATATCATATGGCATGCGGAACAGCAGGGCACGCCGGCGATTGCCTTCCTAGCAAGGAGGTCGGCCAATGAAAGGTTTGACGGTTACAGTGCTATTTTTGGCCTTAACGGTAGTTGTGGCTGCGAAACCCGCTCCGCTCAACCACCTCAATCTCAATGCAACTGGGGATCGAACGTCAATGCTTGCACGCGATGACGTCAACATTAACATCGACCAGATCGGCACTCAGCTCGAACGAGATTATTTTCAGGCCCCGCCGACAAGGTCCAATATTGACAATCTTTCCTGTCATTTACAGCTAAACGTCTTCGACAAGACACGGCTTGCCCAGTCGTGTGACTGAGAACGTACTCCGCTGAGTGCGAATGATTATGACGCTGACCGGCCGAGTTTAGTCGTTGGCTATTGCACCAGCGTCTTCTTCACTTCGGCGACTAGTTGTTTCAGCGTGAATGGTTTGGCCAAGAAAGCGTATTGCTCCTGACTCGGCAGATTTTTACTGAAGGCTTCCTCGGCGTAGCCCGAAACGAAAATAATCTTCACGTCAGGATCCCGCTGCCGCAACTCCTTAAGTAGCGTCGGCCCATCCATTTCCGGCATGACGACGTCCGACACGATAAGATCGACACCGCCATGCTTGTCAAAAGCCTCTAATGCCTCAACCCCATTGCCCGCTTCCAGAACGGTGTACCCGCGCGATACCAGACCGCGCGCGTTTAGTGCACGTAAGCCTTCCTCGTCCTCGACCAGCAGGATTGTCCCATGCCCCGTAAGGTCAGCGGTTGCGGCGCGCGCCATTGAGTCGGCCGCTGCAATAGCCCCGGAAATCTCAGGAGCTTCTGCCGATGGAATTTGCGCAAGTATTTCCTCGGCGCCGGGCATATGGCGCGGAAGGAAGATACGGAACGATGTCCGACCCGGTTCTGAATCCGTATAGATAAAGCCACCGGTCTGTTTGACGATGCCATAGACCGTGGAAAGACCGAGACCAGTGCCCTTGCCAACATCCTTCGTGGTAAAAAACGGCTCGAAGATCTTATCTATAATGTCGGACGGAATGCCGGTCCCGGTGTCGCTGACCTCGACCAGCACATAATCGGCTTTGGGCATCCCTTTGTAAGCGAATTTGCCGCATTCCTCAGCCGTCACATTGTTGGTGCGCACGCTGAGCTTGCCTCCATTCGGCATGGCATCCCGGGCATTGACCGCCAAATTTACGATCACCTGCTCGAACTGCGAAATATCCACTTTCACCAGCCACAAGTCGCGTCCATGCACAATTTCCAGGGCCACTTTCTCGCCGATGAGCCGCTTAAGCAGCATCCCGAGATCGCTAAGTGTTTCGCCGAGGTCGAGAACTTGCGGACGCAACGTCTGTTTACGCGAGAATGCAAGCAGCTGCCGTACAAGAGCCGCCGCGCGATTGGCGTTTTGCTTGATCTGCATGATGTCCTTGAAGGACGGATCGGTCGGTTTGTGTGCATTGAGCAGAAAATCCGTCGCCATCATGATGGCGGAAAGCACATTGTTAAAATCATGCGCGATTCCGCCGGCTAACTGACCAACTGACTCCATTTTCTGCTGCTGCTGTACACGATTCTCAAGTGTGCGCTGTGCCGTGGTTTCCAGCGCGTAAACGATCGCTGCTTCACTGTCTCGGTCCTCCTCCTCGACCGCCAATACGAAGAAATTGGCCCAGCGTTCTGCGCTACCGGTGAGGGCTGCCTCGACTGGAGCAATATCGCTTTGACCTTCGGCGGCTTTGCGAATTGCCGCCTCAAGCGCCGGACGGTCGCGACCCATGACTACCGAAAGGATAGAGCGATCGTCACTCTTAAGCAGACCTTCGAAAGCCGTAGCGAAGCGCGCATTGCTGCGTCCGATCCGGCCTGTTTTATCCACGGTTGCAATCGCCATGGGTGTATTCTGGAAGAAACGCATGAAACGCACCTCTGCGGCGCGTTGGGGATCGCTGCCATCGTCTCTCGCCCGGTTGAGTACCAGCGTACGCGAGGCACCCGGCGTACCATCCGCACCGAATGCCACCTTGTGGAATAGACGGACGGGAACCGGTTTGCCGCCGCGGTTCTTAAGATCGAGATCGAGTACTTCGGTTTTCACTTCGCCCGGCGCAGCATTCAAGCTCATGAGAAGCGCTGCTCCTTCGCCCGCAGTGATATCGCCGAGCTTGAGCGAGCCAGCGCCGACTTGCGCAAGGTCATGGTCGAGCCACGTGGCGAGTGTCGCATTCAGATAGACAATGGCACCGGCGGCATCGACCGAGAAGAACCCGGCTGGCGCGTGGTCGAGATAATCAATAGCGTGCTGCAGTTCCTGGAAAACATTCTCCTGGCGCTCGCGGTCACGCGTCACATCCGCGATCGACCATACCGACATTCGGGCGTCCCGCCGCTTCTCACCAAGCGGCCGCACACGCATACGCAACCAGCGGCCGCTGTCAGCGGTATGCACCCGTGACCCGCACCTCTTCTTGTAGACGGCGGCCTTCACGCGCGGCCTTGAGCAAGCGATAAATTGACTCGGAAACATCGGGGTCACCGATGAATACCCGTTCGATCGGCTTCACGTCACGTATGTCTGTTGCGCCGATCAGATCGAGATAAGTCGCGTTGGCATAAAAAACGCGGCCCGCGTGGTCGGTGACCAGAATGCCGTCGAACGCGCCGTCAACCACCGCCTTTAGCAAAGGATTGCCTTGATCCCTCCCGGCAAACCTCATGATGCCCGACGCCACGGCGAACAGCGCGAACACGCCAACCGTTCCCAGGGCCGCCAACAAGGTCAGGACGTAGGCTTCTACATAGTCGCGCCCGACATAAACCAACCCGCCAGCGGCAACGATCAGGGCCGCCGCGACCAGAAGCACCAAGGTGACTGAGCCGGCGCGCGGAACGCTTTGGCTTTTATCGAAAGCCTTGCGTTCCTGCGCTTCAGCACGGTATTGCGCTTGCGTCAGCGCATCCGGATCTTCGCTTCCCATAGTCACTGAGTGCCTTAAGGCGCCCTACCGGCGCAAGTGCCAGTCCCGCCAAATCGCGGCCTTTGGATAATCAGTTTTTGTTAGCGCTTTGTCGCCATCATTCGACGTAGGCGCATGACATAACCAATCACCTCGGCAACGGCCTTGTAGTGTTCGGGCGGGATTTGCTGGTCGATTTGGACGGTAGCATGCAGGGCGCGCGCAAGCGCGGGATTTTCCACGATGGGAACGGAATGCTCCCCGGCGACCTCCCTGATTTTTAAGGCCATGGCGTCGACGCCCTTGGCGACGCAAATTGGCGCATCCATGCCGCGCTCGTATTCGAGTGCGATCGCGTAGTGGGTCGGGTTGGTTATGACGACCGCTGCCTTGGGAACCGCCGCGATCATGCGCCGGCGCATGCGAATCTGCCGCACCTGCTTCATCCTGCCTTTAATGGCTGGGTCGCCTTCAGTCTGTTTGAATTCTTCTTTCATTTCGCGCAGTGACATTTTTTGGCGCTCATACCACTGCCGGTATTGGAAAAGGTAATCGGCAGCGGCCATTACCGCGAGCATGGCAACCACGGCCCCGAGCAGCTTAAGCGTCAACGATTGGCAGAGCGGTATGATCACTGACGGATCACTACGCGTGATCGCTTCGAGACGTCCGCGCTCCGGCCACATCAGCGCAGTAAGCACGCTGCCAACCAGCATGAGCTTGACAAGGCCCTTCGCCAAATTGGCGAGCGCCTGTTTAGAGAACATCCGCTTGAGACCGGCTACCGGCGAAATCTTGGAAAATTTCGGCGCCAGCGCTTCGAACGACCATACCAGGCGATGTTGAATCATGTTTCCGGCGAGAGCCGCCAGCATCAGCACCAGAAATGGAATAGCGACGGCCGCAATCATCTCGCTGCCAATCTTCTGGAGCAGTCGCGGCAAGGCTGGGCCGTCCACTTCGATGTCGTAAGCGTTCACAAGGAGTCCGCGCATGGTCGTCGTCAGGTCTCTACCCATGGCACCAGAAAAGGCCATCAACACGAGAGCGGCGCCGGCAATCACAAACCAGGTATTGACCTCCTGGCTCTTGACGACATCGCCGCGTTTGAGGGCTTCCTCGAGACGCTTTTGCGTCGGTTCTTCTGTTTTATCTGCTTCGTTGAATTCGTCGGCCATGTACGCCTTCGCTCAGGCGTGCGGCGCAAGTTCAGAAAGCACACCCTGAAGATAGTCTACGAATGTGCTCATCATTGCGCCTATGACCAGCAGCAGCAGTAGCAATCCGAGCAGGATCGATAGCGGCAACCCAATAAAGAATACCTGCATTTGCGGCATTAGCCGCGACAACAGGCCGAGCCCAAAATTAAAGAGCAATCCAAACACAAGAAATGGTGCTGAGAGTTGAATGCCAATGCGAAAGGCGGTGGCAATGATGCGCGTGACGTGTTGCGCCGCATCGCCCATGAGTGGCAACTCGCCGGGCTGAAAGATCGTATAGCTATCGTTCAACGCCGCGATCACCAAATGGTGTAGGTCGGTCGCGAATACCATTGCAACGCCCAATACGGTCAAAAAATTTCCGACCAGAAGACCCTGCTGATTCTGTGTTGGATCCACGGCGGTCACAAAGCCCAAGCCCAACTGTTGCGCAACCACGGACCCCGTCACCTGAAGCGCCGAAATGGCCAGCCGCGCGGTGAGACCCAACACAGCTCCAATTACAAGCTCCTGAAACAGCAGCAACAACACCGGACCAAGCGCCTTTAGATCGATTGCATAGGCTTTCTGGTGCGCGGGGAGCAAAATGGCTGTGAGCATCAACGCGATAGTAAGGCGTACCCGCGATGGCACACTTAATTCGCCGATACCCGGCAAGAGCATGACCATCGTACCAACACGCGCGAAGGTCAGCAGAAACGCTGCTGCAAGCGCCGGCAGAAATGAGATGTCAACGCGCATCGTGCCCGCCTAGCCGCTTATGATTCGCGCCGCGATGCGTAACATCTCGGCATGCATCTTCTCCGCCATGAACGGCAGCGCGATGAGCAATGATATGAAGATTGCCAGGATTTTTGGCACAAAAGCTATTGTCATTTCCTGGATTTGTGTAAGCGCCTGCAAAAGCGAAATGGCGACACCGACCGCAAGCCCGACCAGCATTACCGGACTTGCGACAACGATGAGCGTATAGATCGCATCACGCGAAACATCGAGAACTTCAGGACCGGTCATTATTGATTCCAGCTAGATCGGCATTTTCATGATGTCTTCATAAGCGGCAATGACGCGGTCGCGGACCGCGACGACGGCATCGATAGCGACCTCGGTTTCAGAAACCGCGGTGACAACATCGACGATGTTTGCTTTGCCGCTAGCTGCGGCACGGGTCTGCGCATCAGATTTGCGACCCATTTCGGCGACCGAACCGATTGCTTCCTTAAGCACCGACGCAAAGCTCGACTCGCCATTGGCCTCGGTGCTTGGAGAGCGAATGAGGGCAGAGGAAGAGTCGGATGCGATACGCGCAACACTGGCATAGGCACTGGCGGCGGCAAGTGGTGAGGCCATGGTGGATTACGCCTTTCAGGCTTTGAGAATGTCGATAGTGCGCTGAAGCATGCGGCGCGTCGCGCTGATCACGTTGATGTTGGCTTCGTAGGAGCGCTGGGCGTCGCGCATGTCGGTCATTTCCACGAGCGGATTGACGTTGGGATATTTGACGTTGCCGCTCGCGTCGGCAGCGGGGTGTCCTGGTTCGTACTTCAACCGGAACGCGGACGTGTCGGTCTGCACCTTGCCGAGCTCTACCAGTTGGGTGTCGAGCGTGCGGTCGAGTTCGCTGCGGAATGTTGGAATCTTGCGCCGGTACGGATCGGCGCCAGACGTTTGCGGCGTCGAGTCGGCATTGGCGATGTTTTCCGAAATAATGCGCATGCGCCCGGCTTGAGCGCGCAAGCCGGAGGCTGCGATTGTCAGCGTCTTGAAGAAGTCCACCGTTGCCCTCCTCTGGCGATCCCGTGTGCACTTAGCGCTTGCCAAGCGCGGTTTTGATGAGATTGAGACTGCGGGTGTAGAGCGCGGTGGCTGTTTGGAAGTCCATTTGGTTGGCAGCTACCTTCATCATCTCTTCTTCGAGATTCACTGCGTTACCGGCCGGACGCACTTCGAAGCTCGGGGCATTCCCGTTACGGTAGGGCGTTTGGCTTAGACCCACCCCTTCGATATGACCGCTCTCAGTACGCGTAAGCGAAACGCTCGCGACCTTGTTGGTCGTAGTAAGCGGCGGATCCTCAAACTTCAGCGGCGCGAGATCGTGCGCCCGGAATTTCGGCGTATCGGAATTTGCGACGTTTTCGGCCAAGACCCGTTGGCGCGCCTGCGACCAATCGAGGCGGGTGCGCAACATTGAAAGGATCGGAATATCGACAATCGCCATGGCCCGGTCCCCAAATTCCCCTTCGCGGTGGCGCCGCGCCAAGCTGGCGGAGCGTCGCACTAGGCAGACTTTGCCGGGCGTATGGTTAATAGCAGGTAAAAAAAGGCCGGGAACACGTTGCGGCAGTAGCCATTGCCGGCCTAAAAAGCCCCGAAATTCGCGGCCGACCGCAAAATGCCACTTTATTTGTTAATGCTCTGTTAGTATTCAGGGCGGCACATAGTATCCGGAGCAATTAACCATTCAGGCGATTCCTTCCCAATGAGCCGCAGCACGAAGAACGGAGCGTAATGATGTTCGAGAGCTTGTTCGGCTCAGAAATGCCGCTGGCAGCCCGGTTCTTCATCGCCTTTTTAGTTGTACTGGCGCTGATCGGGATAACCGCGTGGCTCGTGCGTCGTTTCGGCGCAAACCGGCTCGGTGCCGCCGCGCGCGGACGTCAGCCCCGGCTGGCGGTGATCGATGCGGCGACCGTCGACGGCCGGCGGCGCCTAGTGTTGATCCGCCGCGACAATGTCGAGCACCTTTTGATGATTGGCGGCCCCACCGACTTGGTGGTTGAACCGAATATTGTGCGTGTGGTTGGCGCCCGTGACGTTGCGCGCGAACCAACGCGAGCCGGAACTCAGGCTGAAGCCTCCGGGCGTCCGACCACGCAAATCGAAAACGGCTGGCCGCTACAGCCAGTCGGCGAGCCGACGACGGTTTCCGTGTCCCGATCCTATCGCTCTGCAGCAACTGAAGAGCCGTGGCTCGCGCCAGAACCAGGTGCGCGTGCGCGACCAGCCGATAGCCTCACCGGGCTCGCTGCAGAACTATCAACGCGACTTGGTCCCCCCGAAGTCAGTAGCCCGGTCGTACGCAGCGAACCGGCGCCGCGCGCGCACTCACCAGTGACTGAGCCGGCGGCGGCTCAAGCGGACCACAATCTTGCGGAGATGGCGCAGCAGCTCGAAGCGGCATTGCGCCGGGCACCAGCGCCGACACCAGATCCACCGGCCGTCACAACAAAGTCGGCGCCAGGCAAAAATGCACCCACACGCGACTTCAAAGCGCGTGTTGAACCGAACTTCGAATCGAAATCTGAGTCAAAACTCGAATTAAAAACGGAGCCGAAATTCGACATTAGGCCTGGGCCGCGCGTCGAACCACCGGCGACGCCAGGCAAAAATCTTTACGAAAATCTTGAAGAGGAGATGGCCAGCTTGCTGGGCCGTCCACCAGGAAAAACGTGATAGCCACTTCCGACCGCCGTGTCCGTCTTGTGACGGTGGCGGTCGGAGTAGCCGGAATAATCCTCGCCGCGACGGCACCCGTCGTCGCCCAGGACATCAGCGTTAATTTCGGACAGGGCAACGGACTAACCGAACGCGTGATCCAGATGATCGCGCTGCTCACAGTGCTGTCTCTTGCGCCATCAATCCTGGTGATGATGACGTCCTTCACGCGCATCGTAGTGGTGCTGTCCCTGCTCCGCACCGCGCTCGGTACCGCCACTGCACCGCCCAATGCTGTAATCGTATCGCTCGCATTATTTTTGACTGCCTTCGTCATGGGCCCCGCACTGCAACGCGCTTACGACACCGGCGTCAGGCCGCTGGTCGCCAATGAGATCACAGCCGAACAAGCCTTTGAGCGCGGCTCGCAACCTCTGCGCGCCTTCATGCAAAAGAACGTACGGGAGAAAGATCTGAAGCTATTCGTCGACATGGCGAAGGAAGCCGAGCCAGCCAAGCCCGAAGATTTGTCGCTACGCGTATTAGTACCGGCATTTATGATCTCCGAACTCAAGCGTGCATTCGAAATAGGCTTTCTATTGTTCCTGCCGTTTCTCATCATTGATCTGGTCGTCGCTTCAGTTCTAATGTCTATGGGCATGATGATGCTGCCGCCTGTCGTGGTATCGCTACCATTCAAGCTGATCTTCTTCGTACTCGTAGACGGCTGGAGTCTGGTTGCGGGCTCGCTAATCCAGAGCTACGGCGGATAACTGCAGTTTCCTGCGCCTGGCATCTCGATCCCGATTAGCTTCAAACAATTGCGGTGAGATCAACGCGACTGCGCGATTGGGCGCGCCATCGGCAAACGCGGAATGGAGCCAGTCGGCTCCGGGTCTGCCTTCTGCGGAGACCCCGCCGGCGCCTTGGGTGGTAGCGGCGACGACCCTGCGTCGCGTGTTACTGGTGCTGTTTTGCCGGCTTGGTCTGGCGTAACAGCATTCATCACCGGCGCTTTCGATTTTTCAGGCGCCGCCTGAGCAGAAGCCCCCTCACCGACCACACCAACAGGCGAAACCGCGGACGATTCCGGATAGCGTGTGTGCAGATCCCGCAAGAAGGCATCTAAAGTATCGACGCTTGCTACCTTCTTTGCAATTTCCTTGAACTCGGCGCCGCCAGTGCCAGTCGGCGCGGTTACGATATCGAATGCGCGTCGATCGGGGCCGTCGGAGAATTTGACTTGATATTTTTCACGCAGCCGGGAAAGGCCAATCGCCTCATCACCGAGCGCATATGCAATTGCCGCACGCAACATGTCGGATCGTTCGCCGTCATTCAACGGCGCTAATTCGCGCCAGCGTTCTCCATAGAGCAGTTCGATTTGTTCGCCTGCCTGCCTCCATCGTTGAGCCGACCATAGAATATCCGAGCGAAGCCGCGCCGCTTCGCGCCCATTAATGTTGGCGATCAATTCCAGTGCCACGTCATGCCTTCCAAGATTGGACATGGCGCGCGCCTCAAGCAATAGACGTTGGTCGCGCAAGTCGTTGGACAAATCGGCGATGCGCGTCGACTGTAGCGTAGCGAGCGCGCGGTCGGGCTTACGGTTCAAAAGATAGACGACGGCAAGACGGGTCGCGACCTGGGCGCGTGCGGCGCCCTGCAGACGGTGATCGACTTGATGTTGTAGTAGTTCCGCAGCTTGGTCGAGCAGATCGACCGAGACGAGCCGATCGGCGAGCTTGCGGATCATTTCGTCGCCACGACGACCGATCGGCGTCAGTTCGCGGAAATCGTAAAACAACCCGAGCGCTTCGATGGCTGGCAATGCATCGCCCTTGCCGCCTAGGAAAAGGCTCTCGAAAGAAGTCGCAGCCTCGTCTTGAAATCTTGCGAGTCATGTCGGAGTCTGGATGGGCGAGTAGCGCGGTACGCATGACGTGGAAGGCGTCACGATAGCGATTATCTTCGGTGTAAAGGTGAGCGAGTAATTTTAGACCTTCGGTTTCGGTTTCATCTCCCCGCCAGACGCTGGTGAGAGTTTCGAGTTCACTAATCACGTCCTTGCGTGCCATGCCACCCGTTGCAAACGCGAGCACGATCTCACGCAATCGACCTTGCGCAGCGGCGCGGCGGTTTCCGGACAACGCCGCCGCACGATAACTCGTCAGCGCGTCTTCGGCGCGTCCGAGGCCCTCGTAAAGCCGGCCTATCAATACATCGATGATTGGCTCAAGTTCAGGTGTTATGCCGACTGTCTCAAATTCATTGGCCACTCGGGCAGCATTGTTGAAGTCCCGCACCTCGATAGCTGAGCGAAGCGCTTCTTTCATCGCCATCCGCTGCAATTCGATAGGTAATGCACTGATGGCAGAGGCGACCGTCTTGAAAATGTCACGTGCTTCTGCCCATCGGCCTTGCTTGGCGTAGGCGATTGCACGCCAGATAGGCGCATCCTGCTGATCACCTACCTGTGACTTCGATAGTTCCTTGAGTGCATCCTCAGGACGGTCGAGCATCACGTTGGCCACAGCTGTAAGTACGCTGCCGGTCACGTCTTCAGAACCACGCTGCTCGCTTCGTGCGACATCGAGCACCGCTTTGGCTTCTGGTGCCATATCTTTTGCGAGATAAAAGCGAGCAAGATTGAGCCGCGCCTGCCGGCGCTTGCTGACAGGCGCAGCCGCCGCAAGACCAATCAACTCTGACTGGCGCGCGTTGAAAGGCGCATCGCGGTCGAAACCCCAAAGCTGCGTGTCAAATGTATAGGCACGGTAGCTGATCGACACTTGCTGCTGACCGAGCGAAGTCGCGGACAAGGATAAGCCGTTTGGGCGGCTGATCGTGATTTTGTCTGCCGCAAGTTCTGCCGCGATGTCATCGGCGATCGGCTGCACAACAACACCGTGGGTTGATGGCAGCGCGCGCAGTTCAACAAAATCTTGTACCTTTAGAAAACCACGCGCCGGCCCAAGCGCTGTGATCACCATAAGTCTGTCACCCGCGTCTGGATCGGCGATGCTGTGAGCTGCGCGCGGGCTATCAAAAGGAATGGCAATGCTCGCACGGTTTTTGCCAATGATGCTGCGCGCGATGCCAAGTGGACGGGTGGGCACTTTCTCTGTGTCGGCGATATTTACGACCCAGCCTGGGCCATCGGCTTCAATGCTAGCCATCCGCGGCCTAGCAAGCTTGATACGCACAATTGCCGCTCCGTCTTCCGCACGCTCAAACCTCGCATCGCGAACGCCGCTTTCGCCTTCATTCCGAAACGCGGCGAGATCGATCGGCGCGGCACTGTCGAAAACCAACCACAGAGTGTCTGCACGCTGGAAAACCGCAGCCGGAGTAGGCACAGCAAACGGAAATTCGACGCGCATCGTCTCGCCAGACTGATGCACACGAGCAACCACGGCCGTAACTGGATTGGCTGCAGGCCGTTCGGCCTCGGCAACCATCGGAGTTTGCGGCGTTGTTTTTGATGCATTCACCGCGGCCGGAGCTGGAGTAGCTGAGGCAGGCGGCGGCGCCTCGGTGACAAGCGCTGGCGAAGGCTGCTGTGGCACAGTCGGTGTGGGCGCTGTCAGGGGGGCAGACAGTGCGGGTCCCGGCTCGGGGGAGATTGTAGATGCTTTTGATGGCTGAGCAGCCATAGCTGCAATGGGCGCAGGGGACGCTGGCTGCGGTTGCTCAGCTTCTGTCTTCAGCGCAGGTACAGCCGAGGGTACGGCTATTGGTGCTTCATGCGTCGCGGGCTCGTTGTCTTGCTGCGGCTTAGCCTTCATCGGTTCAACTGGCACCGACGCAATCTTTGCCGGCACAGTTTCAGGCGACGAGACCGCAGGCGAGCCTTTTGATGTTGCAGCTTGCTTCGTAGCAGCTCCCTCCTCTGTCTGCTTTTGCTTGGCGCCGCCGAGACCGATATCAACTACAATGCTGCGATCCTCGCGAAAAGTACGCACTTCCGGAGCGCCATTAAGTGCAAAGACAACGGCGACTGAATCCAAATCAACCTCCGCTTCGATTGATTTCAGCGTCGATGGTAGCGATGCTTTAGCGTCTGCCAAATCCCAGACTACTTGCTGATCGAAAGTTAGCGTGAGCCTACCGTCGGCACGCTCAGGCACAACATTAACGGTGCCCGGCATTGTAAATACATAACGGACAAAGGTCGGCTGGGTCGCAACCTTGACACGGACCAATGGCGGCTTCTTCTGTTTCTCAGCAGCTTGCTGCCGATGCAGTTGACGTTCCGCATCGCGCGCACGTCGTACGAGCTCATCGATCACCTCTTGTGGGAGGCCAGGCATTGGTCCCTTCCAACTTTCGGGGAAGAGATCGACATAGAGGCGCTCGGCTGCGGCAATTGTGTTGATTTTTATCTTGCGCGTCAGTGCGATGCGGATTGCGCTGCCGTCGGGGTCGCGACGCGCAGCACTTATGTAGTCCGGAGCGTTGACATTGAGCCGCTCGACAGCCAGCGCCACGGGCTTATTGAAGGTGATGATGACGATCTCGCCGGAGACTCGCGCGTTAGCTTCAACTGCCTCGTCGAACTGAAACATCAGCCGCAGATGGCCGCCATCTGTAACTGCTTTAATCTCGCCCTTAATCAGATCGTCGGCGCGCACGACATCGATCGCTGCGAATGCGAGCAAGGCAATCGCCGCGAGGATACATGTTGCCTGTGCGCGTCTTGCCGATCCCGACCGCAATCGAAACCGCACCAATTTGCGCGCAAATGCCAACGTCAGCCTGAATGGCAAAGCCGTCATAAGGCCGTTCCACCCGGCGAAAATACCGGTCGCAACAGCGTAAGGAGGGGCGTTTAACGTGGCGTTAACTCTAAGACCTTCTGGCCTAACGATTTTTCCGCACGAAAATAGTCGATAAATCAATCGAATATTGCAGCAATTGCGGGCGTCAACGCGTTGCTTTTGGTTTTTTCCCGTCGCGTACTGTTGAGAGGATTTCCTCAGTGGGTCCGGCTAGAGACTGAAATGAGCAAAGGCTTTGAGCTTTGCAAGATTTTGCATAACAGGGAACGAAATCCAGGCGCGGTCGCGCAGGTGCGGCACGCGCGAAATATCCATCGTCTGCGCGAGCCTGCGTATGTAATACAGTTCCTCCTTCGACTGTACGCTGAAGTCAGCAAAATGCTTCTGGCCATCGCGAAAGTCGTTATCGGATATCGACTCGTTGAAGCGCGCCTTCCAGGCTAAATCCTGCGGCGACACGTCGAGGCCGGCCCCCTCGCCAAATGGCACTTTTGTTCGGTCGCGAATGGATGACGGCAACGTGTCCGGATAGAGATCATAGACATCACGCAGGGCCGCCTTTCCACGCGGCAGGCCATCAACCTCGCGCACCATGGCAGCCGCATCGATATTCAGCGCATACTTAACGACGGAAGGATCGAGAAACGGCTCGCGCGTTTCGACCTGATGGCGCATCGAGCAACGATCGACGCGCTGCAAGCTGACGCGATGCATTAGATCAAGGCATTCGTCTCGAATCAGACGTCCGTCCGCATCGCTTTGGTGGAATGCCACCTCGAGCGGCGGGTACCCACAAAACAATTCGTCTGCGCCCTCACCGCACAATGCGACGCGAAATCCATCACGGTGCATCTGCTCGGCTGCAAAAAGTGAACAGACTGCGCCCCGGACTAGATTTGGCTCGAAAAATTCTGTGACCTCGACCACGTGATCGATTGACGAAAAAACCTGATCGCTGTCTGGCTCGAATGGTACCAACCGCAAGTCGAATCCGGTTCGCTCGGCGAATTCGGCTGCATAAGGATAATCAGGGGCTGCTTTGCCGCCAACAAAATACCCTGGTGCTTCGGGCCGAAATTGCTGTGCATAATTGGCAATCAACGTGCTGTCGATTCCGCCGCTGAAAAGCGTCGCGACGGGCAAACCGGGCGGCAATCGCACCCGGACCGCTTCCGACAAAACGTGATCGAGCGCGCGCGGGTCATGGCGCACAGGCGCATCCGTGCGCGGATAGATAGGTGATTTATAGCGCGCACATGTTTTGCGCGAGAGCGCGTAGCCGGGTGGCAGCAGCATTACATCACCGGCCGGCACTGTTTGCAGCAACGGCCGCATTTCTGAGCAAAAAAGAAATCTGTTGCCGGATTGAATTGTATAGAGAGGCTTGACGCCGAACGGATCGCGAGCTGCGAGAAACTCCCCGTTGGCCAGATCGACGGCGACGAAGGCATACATGCCGACTAGTCGCTCGAGAGCTCGATACCCCCACGCTTGCAGGGCATTGGCTAGCACCTCGGTATCGGATTCTGTTCTGAATTCAATACCGAGGTCGGCGAGCTCTTGCCGTAATTCGATGTGGTTATAGATTTCGCCGTTGAACGACACTGCCAGACGCGAATTGAACGAAATCTGCGGTTGGACGGCATGCTCCGCGTCAACGATTCGTAAACGGCGCGTGCCCATGGCTGTATCTTTGCGCAGCAATACGATCGGGTCGGTCACATCCCCGCGGTGCGAAATGCCCTTCAACAAGTGCTGCACAGCAACTTCCGCGTCGAGCCAGTCGATCGCGACCGCAATCCCGCACATGTCACGCTCCCTATTATTCAGGCCGCCGCTGACCCTCGCCTTAGACGAAGCGCCAACGGGCTTATGCATTTTTCCTGCCGCGCCAAAACAAAGCACGGTCAGTTGCCGCTCGGATTACCCTCAATCTTCGGAAGCTGATCCGGAGTTTGCACTTTTGGCTGCGCGCTCGCGCGATTAGCGAGTTCTACGGTCAAGTGTTCGGCCGCATCCGGCGACATTTGCCCGAGAATTTCGGACATTTTACGCGGATTTAGTTGCGTCGACACGTCCACCAGGATTTTCAAGTCGAGCCTATCGAATATACGCGCAGCATCCTTTGACTTCATATTCTCATACATCGAGACGATGTTCTTGAAGCGCTGAGCTCCCATTTGGTCGCGATTCCCCATCGCGGTATTGACGCGACTCTCTGTATCTTTGAGTTCAGTGACCTTGTCCTCCAACCGCTTCTCGGTAGCCTTGAGCAGGCCTTCCCGCATTTCCAATTCGCGGTTGCGGGTATCGAGTTCTTGCCGGCGAGTTTGGAGGCGTTCGAGAACTGCGCGCTCACCAGGCGACGCGATACGCCCCGGCTCGAGTGGAATTGCAGCGCCCCCGACTTCAAGTTTCGGTGGATCCGGTGGCTTGTCACTGACCTTGAGAGCTGGGTCGTTTGCCTTCTCTTCTGCGCCCGCCGTGCCGGTAATGTCGCCATTGCGCGTGTCATTGAAATTGAGCACTTCCTGGGCCCAGGATTGCTTCCGGACGCGTGCATCGAGCTTGCCTTGTTTGTCCCCTATAATGATCTTTGGATTTTCAGGTATGCTCTCGCGCGCGGTGATCTGAATATCGTTGTTGTAGTGCGCCTGCATTCGCTCAGCGAGAGTATAGCCGCCGTCGAATACCAATCCCGAAATCTTGAGCGCGAGCAGGCTGACCGTGGCAAACAGCACGATTGGAATAAGCCGAAAATCGCGCGCTATTCGGTTCATGCGGCGTGGTTACTTGCTCGTGCGCGCGTGCGATCGGCGAATGCCTGCGCCGCTGCCGCCACTGCTTTTGCGTCCTGAACAGCTGGGGGTTCTCCCGCGGGCCGCGAAACACCAGCGATGCGCACAAGTCGTGCTAGTAACTGGTTTCCCGCGGTAAGATGGAGATCGAGTTCAGCTGTGAGCAGTTCGCCGCGATTAAGCCGTTCGGTCAAAGCTTGTGCGCCTTCCTGCATGGTCGACTTCAGGCCGGCGATGGCACGATCAGCAATCTCGGTCGCCGTGACGAGCTCGGAAATGGTTGCACGCAGCGATTGCTCGTCAGCCTTGAGCAGACGAAGCTGTTTGTTGAGCCGAACACAATACAGGATCGTGAGCAGAAGAAGGATTGAGACCATAGTCTCGACCAGAAAACCATAGTGATAGCTCACGGCACCTCCATTGGAGTGGTTGTTTCGTCTGCTTTTTCGAACATTGCGAAGGTCGTCCGAGGTTTGCGCAATGGCTTTGCAACTCGAACGGCGACCCGGTCGCCAACTCGGCCCATACGTCCTTCGGTGAGCGTGATATCACCGCATCGAACCGTTACCATCGCGTCCGGCTTGAGTTCGAGCATGAGTGTGTCACCGACATTTAGCCCCATCATTCTTCGTAGCGGCAGACGCGCCTCGTAAAGCACGGCGTCGACTCCGATGTGCGCTTGGCCGATTTCAGTCGCGAGATGACCTTCCCAAATTGGGTCGCGGCCGAACTTCTCGCCCATGAACATCTGCAGCAGAACTGCGCGGATCGGTTCAATTGTCGCGTATGGCAGCAGCAATTCGATCGTGCCGCCACGATCTTCCATATCGATGCGCAACCGCACCAAAATTGCAGCGTTGGCCGGCCGAGATATCGCGGCGAAGCGAGGATTGGTTTCTAGTCGATCGATATTGAATTTGACTGGTGAGAGCGGCTTGAACGCGAGCTCAGCGTCCGCCAGCACTACTTCGATCATACGCTTGACCAGATTAGTCTCGATCGTTGTGTAGGGCCGGCCCTCGACGCGAACGGTACTCTGCCCGCGACGGCCGCCAAGCAACACATCGATAATCGAATAGATCAGGCTGGAATTGACTGTGGCGAGGCCGAAGTTATCCCATTCCTCCGCTTTGAAGACCGCCAAAATTGCCGGAAGGGGAATCGAATTGAGGTAGTCGCCAAAGCGCACGGAAGTAATCCGATCAAGCGAAACTTCGACGTTGTCAGATGTAAAGTTGCGAAGGCTGGTCGTCATCAACCGCACGAGGCGGTCGAAGACGATTTCCAACATCGGCAAGCGCTCATACGACACCATCGCTGAGTCAATGATGGCGCGAATACCGGAATTATCGTTGAGCGAAACGTCGGCGAGACTAAAGCCGAGCAGGCTGTCGATTTCTTCCTGATTGAGGATACGTTCGGCACCGCCTTTGGCAGATTGCAGACCACCACCATCGTCAACCATCGACGCCCATTGGGCTGCAGCTTCATCGGCGCCAGGAGCAGCCGCAGTCTCTGCATTCGCCGGAGTTGCACTGAAGTCCAATTCCAGCGCCAGGCCCCACTCTGCGGCCAGCGCGTCTTGGTCGATTTGGTCTTTCGTCGCCATTGTTTTGAACCGCGAATCTTAATTTCTATGGAGTCGTCACTGAACAACGATCTCCTTAAATAAAACGGCGGTGATGCGGTTAGGCGCGACAGCCGCATTGACCCGGCGCGTCAACTCCTCCTTGAGTCGATAAAGGCCCGCGGATCCATCAAGGTCAGTCGGCCGCAATTCTCGCAAATAAGTCTGAAAGGCGTCCATAACCCTCGGCATCAGCGGCTGAATTTGCGGCACCAGCGTCGCATCCGGCAGCTCAAGCACGATTTTAACTTTAAGGTATTGCGTACGGTCTCCACCGGTATTCGAAAGGTTGACCAGCACATCGGGCAAATCAACAAATGTCGCGGGCTTGGCAGCTACCTGTGGTTCCTTGTGGTCGTGGCCCTTAAAGAAAAAATAGGCGCCACCGCCGCCGCCGACGAGAACCAGAATGCCGACCCCACCGATGATCATCCACTTCATTGATGGCATTGCCGGCAGCTTGAATTTCAAAAAGCCAAACTTCGACTTTGCTGCCGGCTGCTCGTTTTCGTCTTCCGGCTTGTCGTCGACTTCTTCTTCGACGTCCGCCTGCTTTGCCTTAGCTGCCATGGATGACCCCAATTCGCGACGTTTGGGCGAAGCGACGTGCAACGTCGTTTTGGCCAAACACCGCGGCTGCGCGAGCCGCGCTCCCCTTGAATTCGAAGGTAGGTCCGTATGGTTAACAGATACTTTCTTCGGTGCCGCAGGCCGGAATCTTTTGCCGGGTCCGTTGCCGGAAAGGCCGATTTTGCCGCACCAGCCGACAGCATATTTCTTATAATATATTGATATATAATGGCTTTTTGAATTGGCATGATGGCTGCAATGCCTTGATCAGCCGCCGGCTTGGGAGAGCTTGCGGCGTCGCATACGGATCGAGGCGGCCTCGGGAGGGCCGAACTTGCCGAACTGCAAGGGGAGCTACCGATGCAGAACGCACTTCTGGTCGGACTTTCGCGCCAGGTCGCACTTGAGCGCGAACTGGACGTGGTCGCCAACAATATCGCCAACCTCAACACCACCGGCTTCAAGAGCGACGGTGCGGTGTTTGAGGAATTCATTAGCCCGACCGCACGCGCCGACAATTTTTTGGCCGCCGACCGACGCGTAAGTTTTGTCCACGACCGCGCGACCTGGATCGACTTGAGTCAGGGGCCGCTCGAACGCACCGGAAATCCATTGGACGTGGCCATCGATGGCCGCGGATTTTTGGCGGTACAGACACCAAGCGGCGAACGTTACACACGCAACGGCGCAATGCAGATTAATAACAATGGTGAGCTTGTCACCAGCGAGGGCTATCAGGTGCTCGGTCAATCCGGGCCTATTATCTTTCAACCTAACGATCGCAATATCACCATCAGTCAGGACGGCACCATCAGCGTGCGCGAAGGCAATAACGCCGCGACTGAGTCCCAGCGGGGCCAGCTGCGCGTGACGAGCTTCGATCGACCCGGCATGTTGCAGAAGGACGGCAGTAGCGTCTTCAAAGCACCCGCTAATGTTACGGCGCAAACCGATAAAACTTTGCAGAGTCGTGCAAGGCAGCATCGAGAAATCAAATGTGCGATCGGTTATGGAAATGACTCGTATGATCGAAGTGACGCGCAGCTACTCACAGATTGCTGCCCTACTGTCGCAGCAATCCGATCTGCAACGTACTGCAATTGAGAAACTCGCGGATGTACCGAATTAAATGGTCGTAGCAGGAGAATAATTTATGCGTGCACTTCATACCGCAGCGACCGGGATGATGGCCCAGGAACTTAATGTCCAGGTCATATCCAACAATATCGCCAACATGCGGACAACAGGCTACAAGCGGCAGCGAGCAGAATTCCAGGATCTCCTTTATGAACAGGTCACCCGCGTAGGCACACAGACCTCGTCACAGGGCAATATTCTTCCCGCTGGTATCGAGCTCGGCTCCGGCGTCAAGACAGCGGGCACACCGCGGCTGATGACCCAGGGAGAACTGACACAGACCGGCAAGGATTTCGACCTCGCAATACGTGGCGAAGGGTTTTTCAAGATTTTGCTACCCGATGGTCGCACGGCCTACAGCCGCGATGGCTCGTTCGAGCTCGATGCACAAGGCCGACTTGTGACAGCACAAGGCAATCTCGCGCAGCCCGGCATTACCATTCCGCAAAACGCAACTGCGGTAACGGTCAACGCACAAGGCCAGGTCTTCGTGACGGTGCCCGGGTCCGTGACACCTAGTCAGGTTGGCCAGCTTGAACTTTCGATTTTCGTCAACAAGGCGGGTCTCCAGAGTATGGGCGACAACCTCTATCTGGAAACACCCGCTTCTGGCGCGCCGCAAAACGGCACCCCAAGTACCGACGGCTTCGGAAATTTGCAGCAAGGCTATCTCGAGCAGGCCAATGTCGAGGCAGTGACCGAAATATCCGATCTTATTGCCGCCCAGCGCGCCTATGAAATGAACGGCAAGGTCATCACCGCCGCCGATCAAATGCTCTCAACGACCTCTAACCTAATGCGCTGAGGCTCCGCCATGATCCGTTTAATTCTTATAGCATTCGCAACTCTGGGCGCGCTCGGTATCTCGGCGAACGCGCAAGTAACAGGTCAACTGACCCCGGAGCGGCCCACGCTGCGATCGGAGGCGATCATCAACGGCGACATAGTTCGCATCGGGGATCTCGTCGAACACGCGGGTATCGTGGCTACCGTGCCGATCTTCCGTGCGCCCGATCTTGGCTACACTGGTACGATTTCGGCCGATGCGGTGCTGGAGGCAGTCCGCAGCCACGCACTCATCGGAGTCGACACCGGAGGTGTACGCGACATCGTGGTTACGCGGGCAGCCCGCACTATTCCCGTCAAGGACGTTGAAACTGCGATTGCGCGCGCGATTTCCGTACAATTCGACGCTGGACCGAGCAAAGACATCGTGGTGAATTTATCGCGTGAGATGCGCGCGCTGTATGTTGAACCCTCTGCCCAAGGGGAGCCGCACATCACACACATCGATTACGACGCGCGTAGCGGACGCTTCGATGCTACGCTCGAATTTCCCACAAGCGCCGGCAAACGCGCCTTAGTGCGATTGACGGGCCGAGCCACTGCTACGGTAGAAATTGTAACTGTGGGGCGGTCAATCGAGCGCGGTGGCCTCATCAGGGCCGCGGACGTTGTGATAGAGCGGCTTCCGCGCGCCGAGACCGGCCGCGATATCGTAACTTCGCGAGATCAAGCCATTGGGTTTGCGGCACGCGGCAACTTGCAGCCAGGCCGGCCGCTCCGCACGACCGATCTGATGAAGCCCGATCTGGTTCAGCGCAATGATCCGGTGACCCTTGTCTATGAGGCGCCCGGTATTGTGCTCACGATACGCGGCAAAGCCGCCGAAGGCGGCGCGGAGGGCGATGTGATCAGCGTCCTTAACGAGCAATCCAAGCGCACGGTCCAAGGTACGATCGTTGGCCCCGGACGCGTCAATATTAGCAATAACTCGTCGCGGCTTGCTTCCAACAATACTCCCAAGACCACCGCCAGCGCTAATGCGCCCTAGTCTGTGGTTCCCCAAATTCTGGATATGTCGGCATGCAAACAGCGTATCTCCTCGTCAAGCTCTGACTCAGTCCCGTGAACTACTAGTGAAAGCGATGTCATGAAAGTCGTCATAGTTATGCGTCACGCGATTTTAGCCGCACTCGCAAGCGCTCTTCTTAATGGATGTGCTGCAATCGACCAAATCAAGTCGATCGGTCAACAGCCGCCGCTGGCATCGGTTGACAATCCGACTACACGACCGGGCTACAAACCAGTTCAGATGCCAATGCCCGCGGCGCAACCGGCTGCATATAACCCGAATTCTCTGTGGCGAAATGGCTCGCGCGCCTTCTTCAAGGATCAGCGCGCGCACCAAATCGGCGATATTCTCACTGTGAAAGTCAATATCACCGACAACGCCAATATTGAAAACGAAACAAAGCGCAACCGAACCATGACGGAGGATTCCGGGATCGTTAACTTCTTTGGCAAACCCAAGGTGCCGATCATGAACACTCCTGTGCCGACGCGTATCTTCACGGCCGATTCAACTACCAATAGCGACGGCAAAGGTTCGGTCGACCGAACGGAAAATATACGCACCAACGTCGCGGGCGTTGTCACGCAGGTACTTCCAAATGGCAATCTCGTGATCGAGGGTAAACAGGAAATCCGTGTGAACTTCGAGATACGCGAATTGATTGTCGCCGGCATTGTGCGCCCGGAGGATATCGAGAGCGACAACACCATCAATTCAACCAAGATCGCCCAAGCGCGTGTTGCCTATGGTGGCCGCGGCCAGATCACCGACATACAGCAAAATCGCTACGGCGAGCAGTTGTTTGACGTGTTCCTGCCGTTCTAGTGAGTGGCGTGAGTTTGTAACTCCCGCGCCGTTTCGTATCGCGCGAGCGTAGACGGCGTCAACGACGCGGCCTCCAGCTGCTCCCCGGCTGGAGGCCGCGTGAGTTTGAAGAAGAAAAATAACAGATGCCCAGCAATAGAGCTCGGCACTTCTAATAAAACACCCGGGTGTGAAGATCTCAGTCGTCGCGATAGACGCGCTCACGCCGCTCATGTCGCTCCTGCGCTTCCACTGATAGTGTCGCGATAGGTCGCGCTTCGAGCCGGCGCAGTGAGATCGGCTCGCCAGTCTCCTCGCAATAACCGTAAGTACCGTCATCGATCCGCGTTAGCGCCTCATCGATCTTGGCAATCAATTTCCGCTGACGATCGCGTGCACGTAACTCAATGGCCCGATCGGTTTCAGAAGAAGCACGGTCGGCGAGATCGGGATGGTTCTGATTTTCTTCCTGGAGGTGCTGCAAAGTCTCCTTGGCCTCCTTGAGGATATCTTCCCGCCAAGCAAGGAGTTTCACGCGAAAATATTCGCGCTGGCGCTCATTCATAAACGGCTCTTTGTCGGACGGCCGGTAATTCTTAGTTTTGGCCAGCATTCCCACCTACTCCCTGTTTCTTTTGTTATTGGGCCGCAGTGCCGCCCTGTCCGCGCGGCAGGCTTATATACGGCCGCCAACCAGCGGACAACATCCGAGTAAGGGTTCCCGTTAGACCTGTTTCTGATTGTTATTCAATAGCTTACGGCTATCCCACAAGCCGAAAGCGGCCAATACGGCTACCGGATGCCGGCCTTGGCCAGTTCTACCGCAACACGCAGGTCGATCTCGCTAAGCACGACATCCAGACCAGTGTCGCCCGATGTATCGGTCAGGCCTTCAGAGGCAACTTTCAGGCGCGCAAGCGTTGATTGGTCCACGCTTCCGTCAAGAAACCCAAGTTTGAGGCTATCGAGCACATCCAGCGCGCTGCGCCCTTTAGCGACCGCCCGCTTTTTGCGCTCCGTCGGGTCTTCCACACCCTGAAGGGCGATCAGTGCATCAACCGTCGAGATTGAGCGCAGTGAACCCGCGGCAGTGGAACTGCGGGGTGCCTCCTGGTCACTGACCGTGAATGAGCCGCCACCGGTGCGGCGGGCCGTTGTCGCAGGCGCCGCTAATGCGGTCCCATTCGACCCGTAGATGCGCATGACGATTAGTCCCCACCGAAAATGGATCGGTTCCCGAATACCTTGAAGCCTGCGCTGGTATGGTTAACCCCCGGTAAATAAGGCGGCAGAATTTACCGCGCGCGGCCATTCATGCCCCATTGCTGACGCACGTCCAACTCCGCAACAGCCGAAAAACGGACGCGTTGCCAATACCTTAACCGCCGCTGCGGCGTTGGCACGCAACTCGCATAGCTCATCGCAGTCAGACGTCACATTGGGGAGCAGTGATGACGAGGACGTTGCAGACCGCATGTCTCGCGGTGGTTTTGGCCTTATGCGTCCCGGTTAGCGCCGGGGCAACTTCGCGCATCAAGGACGTCGCCAATATCGAAGGCGTGCGCCAAAACCAGTTGATCGGTTATGGCTTAGTCGTGGGGCTTAATGGCACCGGCGACACTCTCAATAATATCCCATTCACCAAGCAATCGCTCACCGCGATGCTGGAGCGACTTGGGGTCAACATTCGCGGCCAAACAATTCGCACCGGCAATGTCGCCGCAGTCATGGTCACCGGCAACCTGCCAGCGTTCGGCACGCAAGGAACGCGGATGGACGTGACGGTTTCCGCCCTGGGTGATGCCAAAAGTCTCCAGGGCGGAACACTTCTGGTCACACCACTCCTGGCTGCCGACGGCAACGTATATGCCGTTGCACAAGGATCCTTGGCGATCAGCGGCTTTCAAGCTGAAGGTGAAGCCGCCAAAATCACTCGCGGAGTTCCGACCGTTGGCCGTATCGCCAATGGAGCACTGATCGAGCGCGAGATTGAATTTACATTAAATCGCCTGAACCAACTGCGGCTAGCACTGCGCAATCCCGATTTTACCACCGCCAAGCGAATTGCAGCCGCGATCAACGACTACATCGGTACATCCTCGGCGGAGCCGATTGATCAGTCCACAGTCGTAATCACCGTGCCCGCCAAATCGACAACGAACATCGTTAGCTTCCTTACCGAAATAGAGCAGTTGCAGATCGAACCCGATCTGCCGGCCCGTATCGTCATCGATGAACGCTCTGGCGTTGTCGTGATTGGCCGCGATGTGCGCGTCTCAATGGTCGCCGTTGCACAGGGAAATTTAACAGTGACTATTTCGGAAACGCCCGAAGTAAGCCAGCCGCTGCCCTTCTCGCGCGGAGGAACTACACGAGTGGTACCGCGCACCCGTATTGGCGTGCAGGAGGACGGCAAAAAAATGTTCCTGGTCAGGGAAGGTGTGTCCCTGCAACAAGTCGTCGATGGCCTCAATGCAATGGGCATCGGACCGCGCGATCTAATAACCATCCTGCAAGCAATCAAAGCCGCTGGAGCAATTCAGGCTGACATCGAGGTGATGTGATGACCAGTGCATTTTCCCTGCCCAGCCCTGGCGCAAACCCGGTCGACCTCCTTGCGAATAGCGCGGCCGCGGGCACGCACGGTCCAGTAAAACAAACCAAAGCGCGCGCTGCAGCGCAGGATTTTGAAGCCGTATTCCTCAATTCGATGTTCCAGCACATGTTCACCGGCATAGGAGGCGACGGCCCGTTCGGTGGAAGTGGCGCGGCAGGGGTCTGGCGCTCAATGCTCACAGACGAATATTCCAAGTCGTTCGCCAAAGCTGGCGGCATCGGAATTGCCGACCAAGTCTACCGAACGTTGATAGCGCAACAGGAGGTACGGCAATGAGTTCGGCTCAGGCCAGGTTTGCCATTGCAAATGCGAATGAGGCTGAAAAAGTCGTCGCAAGTCTCGAAAGCATTATGGATGGGCTGGAACGCGCAGTCACAGAAGAGACAAAGTGCGTCCGTGCTGGACGGCTTCGCGAAGCGGTAACGCTGGACGAAGCCAAAACTGCATTTGCCAGGCTCTACGTCGCCGAAAGCGATCGCGTGAAAGCGGCTAAAGATACCATCGCGCGACTGGCGCCTGAAGCGCTACATCGACTACGGCAGCGGCACGACTCTTTTCAAGGTTTATTACGAACGAACCTGACGGTGCTGGCAACCGCGCATGCCGTCTCGGAAGGCATTATCCGCGGTGTGTCAGGCGAGCTTGCCCGCAAGCAAGCCCCGTCGACTTACGGCGCCTCCGGTCGCGCGCAGGCGCCGAGCACCAAGGCAAGCCCGCCACTGGCGATCAGCCGAATTTTTTAGCTACTCATTTTTCGAAGGAACGCCGCGCAGGCAGGACGGAAAAGGCTATGCCGTCACCGAAATTTTCAGGCCTGTGATAGTGTCGATCTCGGAACCGTCTGGCATTGTCAGAATGTTATTTGCCGTGTCGAGATAGGCGCCATTCGCCATCTGAATCAACGACGACGTATCGACGACTTTAGCCCCAGTGGTCGTATCGATCTGGGTGCCATCCGACCTCGTCAAGACGTTGCTATTGGTATCGAGCGTCGATCCATCTGCGAAGAAAATGATGGGGTCGAGCACGTTTGTCGGCTGAACCATTTGTTGCGTCGCCGACAGCGAGTTGATCGCATCCTGAAGTTGCTGCGAACTAGCCTGCTGTGCATTTTGCGCGGCAATCTGGGTGACAAGACTGGTCGTATTAGTCACACTGTTTTGTGAAATCAATGCGAACGCATTCGCATTGTTCGCGCTTGAATTAAGAAATGAGCCGATGCTGCCATCACCGCCCGAGTTTTGCAGCATGCCCAATAGGCCGCCAGCACTGCTTTGATTTTGGATAGAGCTCAACGCATCGCCGAGCCAACTCGTGGCGGAATCCGCGCTTAAAAACAGCAATGACTGATTGAGTGTCGAGGCGCTGATGACTGACATACTGGCCAACGCAATTTGAATTGCGACTTAGATACGCCGAAAATATTAACGGACCCTGACCGTTAGCATTTCGCTAACCACACCGTTTCATCAAACGCGGCCTAATCCGCCCCGATTTCTGGTCGCCAGAAATCGATCCGCGTCTTTATAACGGCTAGAACTCGTTAACCATGAACTTTTACGGGCCGTTGGTGGGGACTATGCGATGTATTTTCCGATCCACTGGATCGACACGTGTGTAACTGCCAGTACGGCAATTAGACCAGAAAGGTACCTAAGATGTCTGACATCGTTCTATCCGCAGGCGTGCGGTCGAACCTGCTGCAGTTGCAGCAGACTTCGGACCTGATCACGCAGACCCAGACCCGGCTGGCGACCGGCAAGCGGGTCAACTCGGCCCTCGACAACGCAATCAACTTCTTCACCGCCCAGGGCCTCGACAACCGCGCCAACGACCTGAGCGGCCTGCTGGACTCCATGTCCAACGGCATCAACACCATTCAGGCCGCGAACAACGGCATCACCGCGATCACCAAGCTGGTGCAGTCGGCACAGGCGCTCACCAGCCAGGCCAACCAGACGACCGACACCACGGTGCGGGCGACCTTGGCCTCGCAGTTTGACCAGCTCGTGACCCAGATCGGCCAGCTCGCCGGCGACTCTGGCTTCAACGGCGTCAACTTGCTCGGTGGCGACACCTTGACCGTCACCCTGGACGAGACGGGCACCTCGACCACCACTGTGACTGGCGTCAACTACACCGACGCCACTGCGGCTCCGTTGAGCGTCGCGCTATCGGCCAACAGCTGGGCCGGTTCCGCCGACATTCAGGCCGCCACCGACGAACCTGACCGCCGCGCTTACCTCGCTGCGTTCGGAGTCTCAGACCCTCAGCGCGAACTTGTCGACCGTGCAGATCCGTCAGGACTTCACCAAGGCGACGATCAACACGCTGCAGACCGGTTCTTCGGACCTCACGCTCGCCGATTCGAACGAGGAAGGCGCCAACCTGCTCGCCTTGCAGACCCGCCAGCAGCTGTCGACCACAGCTCTGTCGTTGGCCTCGCAAGCCGACCAGAACGTGCTGCGGCTGTTCCAATAAGACGTACCGAAAGACCAATAAAACGGCGGCCTTCGGGCCGCCGTTTTTTTTGCGTGCCGCGCAATCGTGGTTAATGAATTCTTAACTTCGTGACTTTAACTGTCCGTCAACCCTAACGTTTCATTATCAGCCTTAAGCGATTTGGCCCAATGCAGGCAAGGAGTTTGCCATGAGTGACATTGTACTTTCGAGCGGCGTTCGTTCCAACCTTCTGCAATTGCAGCAGACGTCGGACCTTGATCACGCAGACGCAGACCCGGCTTGCGACCGGCAAGCGGGTCAATTCGGCGCTCGATAACCCGATCAACTTCTTCACCGCACAGGGCCTGTCCGTGCGCGCCAACGACCTCAATTCGTTGCTCGACTCGATGTCCAACGGCATCAACACCATTCAAGCCGCCAACAACGGCATCTCAGCAATCACCAAACTGGTCCAATCGGCACAGGCGCTGGTCAGCCAGGCGCAACAGACCGCCGATACGAACGTGCGCGCGACGCTGGCCAGCCAATTCAACTCGCTGCTGCCTCAGATCGATCAGCTCGCCGCCGACTCGGGCTTCAACGGCATCAACCTGCTCGGTGGCAACGATCTCACGATTACGATGAACTCAGACGGCACATCACAAGTGGTGGTTACCTCATTCAACGATACGACCGCCGGCGACTTGGCGATTAACGCATCGCAGAACAGCTGGGCCGGGTCGGCCGACATT
This sequence comes from uncultured Alphaproteobacteria bacterium, assembly GCA_963810585.1. Lineage (GTDB taxonomy): Bacteria > Pseudomonadota > Alphaproteobacteria > Rhizobiales > Xanthobacteraceae > Pseudolabrys. The sequence continues at coordinate 257,561 of CAWENV010000003.1, read as the reverse complement.
ACCGCCGCGAGCGACAATCTGAAGACAGCGCTGACAACCCTGCGGTCGCAGGCACAGTCGTTGAGCTCTAACCTGTCAACCGTGCAGATCCGTCAGGATTTCACCAAGGCGATGATCAATACGCTGAATACAGGCTCCGACAGCCTCACGCTCGCCGACAGCAACGAAGAGGGCGCGAACCTGCTCGCCCTGCAAACCCGGCAGCAACTATCAACCACGGCACTTTCGCTCGCCTCGCAGGCCGACCAAAACGTGCTGCGGCTGTTCCAATAGTCGCCTTCACCCGAATAGTCGCGGGAAGTCTGTCTTTCTCCGCGCCTTCTCTACCAGACGGCCGCAGGGAGCGGCATCAAATGGGTCTCAAAGTCGAGCTGAAGGCTGGCGAACGCTTCATTCTCGGTGATTGCCTGGTCACCAATGGTAACCAACGCACCCGATTGTTGATCGAGGGCAATGCGCCGATCTTGCGCGAAAAAGACATCATGACCACGGCGCAGGCCAACACGCCCGCCAAGCGCATCTACCTCGCCGTGCAGCTCATGTACACTGCGCAAGACCCGCGCCTTCATCACGAAACCTATTTCGTCCTCATGCGCGAACTGGTGCAGGCTGCGCCGAGCGCTCGACCACACATTATGGCTGTAAGCAATCACATCCTGGCCGGTGAAATGTACAAGGCGCTCAAGAGCGCTAAGACCCTCATTGCTTACGAAAAGGAGCTCGTCGACCATGCAACACGCGGCACAAACCTACGACGCGGTCGCCAAACAGACCGCAAAACCGCGTGAGGTAGAAGCGGACCTGCTTCTGACCGCCGCTGCTCGCCTGCAAGCTATTCAGGACGGCTGGGACGCTAAATGGTTCGAGCTGGACGCGGCGCTCGTTTACAATCGCAGGCTTTGGTCGATTTTCGTCAGCTCGGCAACGAGCCCCGACAATCCGCTGCCACCCGGCGTCCGGCAAAACGTCGCAAACCTGGGGTTATTCGTGTTCAATCACACCCTGGCGATCTTGGCCAACCCGCGGCCTGAGAGCCTCGGTTCACTCATCAAGATAAATCGTGAATTGGCCGCTGGGCTCCTCGTCCGCGCCTGATCTGACGAACTAGATCAACAAAGCAAAAAGACCGCGGCGTAGTCGCGGTCTTTTATTTATGGCGGGGCACTCCGATCATCCCATCGAAGGTAACTATTTGAGATAGTTTACCAAGCTGGTTTGGAAAAGCATCGAGGTAATCTGCATCGATGCCTGCATCCGCGTCTGAAGCGTCAGTAGCTGCGCACCGACGTCCTCATTCGAAACGCCGTCGATCTGCTGTAAAAAATCGTTCAAGGTCGAAGTGGTCTGCTGATGGCGGGTCCTGGCTGCCTGCATCGACGTCTGAGCGTTGGCGAGATCCGTTTCGATATCCGTGATTGTCTGAGTGCCTGGCGCACCCAAGTTGACAGCCAACCGCTGGTCCAACTCGCCGCTCAGAGCAACTCCGTTCGGATTGCTGGACGAGATTGTAACGGCGGCAAGCGTGGCGACGTTCTGGACAAGCGTACGTATGCCATCCTCGTTGGCACGGGCGCCATACGAAACGGTTAGGGACGGGTCAATGCGGGCTGTAGCAGTCGAACGGGCGGGGTCGCTCCCAGTTTCGCCCGTGTACCAGATTACAGTGTTGGCAGATGTGCCGGGTACCATGCCGGTCGCAGCATAGAAGGGTGGTGATCCGCCCACGCGCTGGGGTGGATTGCTAGCGTCGGCGTTGAAGAAATCATTAGACGCTGCGACTGCAGATGCCGCCGTCAAAGACGTGCTGCCAAGGTTTCCGATTGCAGTCGTTAGCGCCGTCTGAAAATTAGCAGCGGTCGCGGCTGGGGTGGCGCCAATCGTAAATTGGTTGGTTCCGGGTGGTGAGCTGTTTGTGGCAGTCAGCGTAAGATTTTCGCTTGTTCCATCGGGAAGATTGAATCGCAGGGTAGCTGTCTCTCCCGCATTAGGGACGGCTGAGAAATCGATACCCATGGAGGCGGGTGAGCCGCTCGGTCCGGATACGGTCCCACCCGTCAGATTACTGGTAATCGAAGCCAACTTTAACCCGAATGGCGAAGTCGAATCTTCGGCCACCGCCACCGAGGTGGCGGTCGGCGCACTAATGACCAGCCGACCAAGCCCGTCAGCACCAAGATCCGCCTGATTGCGCTCGGCTATGAGTTGCTTGAGGCCAGCTTGAGCGCCATTACCATTTAGAATGTGATCTAGCGTTTCCACTGCCGGCTGATCAGTCGCCCTACCTGAAAACAGATACCGGTCTCCGGCCTGCGTATTAAGCAAGCCCAGCAATTGATCTAGTGACGAGTTGGCAGTCTGCTGCGCGATGGCCGCGCCACTACCATCGCCGCTGACGCCGTTAGCTTGGACCATCGCAGATTTCACCGTGCTGCCGATGGTGCTCATATTGCTGAGCACGGTGTTCATGAGACCTATGCGAGTATTTACGTTATCGATCGTATTGTCGTAGCCGCTGATAGCGGACAGTTGTGCATTCAGGCTCACGGTAACGCCGCGATCGATCCCAAGACCGGTATAAGTGGCTGATTTCTGGCCCGTACTAAGCTGGCGTTGCAGATCGTCAAACTGCGTGCGCATCTGCGTCAATTGCTGAATCGCGAGCTGCGCCTGAGCTCCAATCGATGAGACGCTCATGTCTTCCTCACATCTGCACCAAGGTATCGAACATTTCCTTCACTGCAGACAGCACGCGCGCGTTCGCAGAATACGAGTTCTGTAATGTGAGCAAGTTCGCCATTTCTTGATCGACATTAACCCCCGAAGTATCGTTGAATCGTTGCTGCAGTGAATTGAGTACTACGTCCTGGCCTTGCTGGAGGTTGGTAGCTGAGGTCGCCGCCTCACCTTGCTGGCTAATAACCTGGCGTAAGTAGGTTGTGAGCGAGCCGGTAAATGGTGCCGAGACAGTTCCGATCCCCGTGTTTGGCGAAAATGTCAGCGACGCACTGGTGAGTTTCTGAAGCATGAAATCCGGACGCGTGCTGTCGCCTGCGGCGGTACCGGGCTGATACGAGACTAGAGTAGACGGATCGGCCGCGACTGCAGGATTGACGGCAATGCGTGCGGCAAGCCCGAGGCTTTCAGATCCGCGCGCGGTGATCGCTCCGGTGTAGGGGGTCGACCCATCGGTAAACAACGGAAATTCCGCGCTACCGCCTGCAAGACCTGTGACGGTCGAAGTGGTTGAGACCGAGTTCACGTCCACGGTGTTGCCAACACCGTCATCGAGAATCTCGAGTGTACTCCCCGAAGGATTTGAAGCCGTCATGCCAGTTCCGGCGAACGCAGCATTGATCTGCGCGATGACCGAGCCCATCCCACCGGAGAAGTCGATGCCTACGACGGTGTCGTTCGCGGTAGCCGTTGCCGTATTTGATAACGGCAGCGCCGAAGGATCGTCGACCCGCATTAATGTCATCGTGTGCGGTGTATTCGTCAGGGTGTCGGTATAGTTGACAGTGATCGTATTGCCGGCCGATAGACCCCCAATACTGACATCGAAGCCATCCGGCGGGCCGGGTGGTGTCGCAGCGCCTGCAGTCGTCTTGTCCGAAAGCGCAGAAGCAACCCCGGCAGCAAGAGCATCGAGCTGGTTTTGCGCTTGGACGAGATCCTGGTCGCGCATCTGAATATAGGCCGCGATGGTCCCGGAGCGTATCGCGTGGCTCTGAATCAGGTCGACCGGAGTACCGTCAGGGGGAATGAGCGTAAGTGTGCCGACACCACGCTGGGCAGGATTCGCGCTCCACTGCGAAGCCGGCGTGATAGTGCCGACTGCGTCAAAGTTTAACTTTGCTGCTTCCGTACCGACGAGCTGAGTGCCTGAATTGGTGAAAATATTAACCTGATTGCTATCACTCGCTATTACGTTGATATCCATCAACTTCGACAGCTGATCGATATAAGAGTCGCGCTGATCCATCAGCGTCGCAGTGGCACCAGAGCCCGGAGTCGAGGCCGCAATTTGCTGATTGAGCGCGGCGATCTGGCTCATGGCATTGTTGGCCTGGTTCACCGCGTCGGCGATCCCAAGCTCCGCGTTGGAACGCAGTGCCTGAACGTTCCCGCTTAACTGATTGAGCTGCTGCGTCAGCAGTTGCGCACTGCTGACGACTGCGCTGCGCGCGCCGGGATCGTCAGGACTGGTTGAAAGCGTCTGTAGAGCCGACGTGAAACTATTGTACACTGATTCCAGCGAGGTACTGGAGCCGGGCTGGCCATAAATATTCTGCAATTGAGAATACATGTTCGCCCGGGTATCGGCATAGGAAGCGCCAGCGTTCTCGACGCGCAGCTGCTTCTGTACATACAGATCGATTTCGCGCTGGATATCGCTCACCCGAACACCGACGCTCGAGTTGGCGCCGGTTGCGATCTGATCGACGGTCTTGCGCGTATAGCCGGGCGTGTCGGCATTAGCGACGTTGGCCGCAACCATTGCAATGCTGGCCTGATTGACCGTCAGACCAGAGAGCGCAGAGCTGAGCGCTTGCGTCAGACTCATGTGGCTATCTCGATCACTCTGCGATCATGCCCGACGTCCACGAGATGACTACCGAATTACATTCAACAAATCTTGCGACATCTGGTTCGCCGTCGTGATCACCTTCGTGTTCGCAGAGTAAGCCTGCTGTGTCACAATCAATTTTGTGAATTCGGTCGCGATATCGGTATTGGATGCCTCCAGTGACTGTCCGACAATCTTACCGGACGAGCCCGCAAGCGCCGGCCCAGACGCATCCGTCAATTGATAGGCACCGCCGTCGAGACTTTTAAGATTGTCAGGACTGTTGAAATGCACCAATGGAACGTTGGCGAGCGCAACATTTTGCCCGTTGGAGAAGGTACCAATAATATCGCCGGAATCGCTGACTGAAATTGACTTCAATTGACCAGCCGCGAAACCGTTCTGCTGCAAATTGTTCACCGTCGCAACGCCGCTTGTGTTTGCAAATTGCGTGATGCCGCCCGTCGGACTCTTTATCGTTATGTTGCCAAGTGTCGTGGTATTTATGACGACACTGTTGAGCGTCAGAGTCGTGATTGGCGGATTTAACTGGCCAGCTGAGTCAAAAGTAAAGTCGACGCCGGCGTTTTGCCACGCGACTTGCGCACCAGTTGCCGTCGAATTTGTCTGGTAAAACATTTCCCAGGTATCCGTGCCACCGGCAGCAACGCTATCCGTCTTTGCCCATCTCACTTGAAGGTTGGCCGGTGTTCCGATTGCGTCATAAATCGTCACCGATCCGCCATCGATAGATTCATTGACAAACGTCGACACGTCGCTGCCGATAACGGTTCCTGTTCCGGCGACCGTTGGATCAGTGCCAAAATCAACGGGATTGAGAAGTTCCGAGTTCGGCGACGTCGTGGTGAACGCATTCGTTTGCGGCGTGGACGGTAGATTTATTCCGTAGTTGATCTGGTTGGTTGGACTGGCAGGCAGAAAGTTTCCTTGGAATTGCAAAGGCGTCGCAACGCTGCCGAGCGGATTTCCGGTCGTAGGATCGATTGCATTGCCTTCCAGATAGTAGCCCGCGCCATTGACCAGATAGCCGTTGGCATCGAGTTTAAAATCGCCGCGGCGGGTATAGCTATCAATTCCACCGAATTGTGGCTGGTTCCCGTTGAATCCGGTCGGGACTTGCACAACGAAATAGCCGTTACCATTGATGGCCATATCTGTGGTGGACGTCGTACTTTGGATCGTGCCTTGGACCGTATTTGTAGCAACGGAGCTTGCGATCACACCGCCGGCGATTTGGTGTGACGGTTCCGAATCTCCCGGAATTAGATCCGAGAAGTTCGTGTCGATGCCTTTATACGCTGTCGTCTGAGAGTTCGCGATGTTGCCGGATATATTTTGCATGGCGAAGGATTGCGCCTGCAAACCACTCACCGCAGTTGTAAGAGCGTCAAACAAGCCCATGACTTCATCTCCGCAAACGAGACACACTTCGCCCCCGCAGGGGCTCCGAAAGCGAATTCATGGACAGTCCGTGGCAATCGTCATGCCACAAAATTTATACAATAATATCAATAACTTATTGAGAGGGACGGCTTAGGTGAACCACGCCAACACGGTTCTTTCTTCCTCCGAGCGGCAGTTTTTGCCGGCCAGGAATTCCTCAGCTTGAGGTGAAATCAGTTGCGGAAGAGTGAGTGTCTAAGCCGGCTTAGGACGCCTTGGCAGCATCCGACATGAACTTCATCGCCACACCATTCATGCAATAGCGCAGACCGGTCGGCGGCGGTCCGTCATCAAACACATGGCCGAGATGACCGAGACACCTCGCGCAATGCACTTCAGTGCGCGTCATGAAAAACGAGCGGTCAGTCGTCGTCTCGACCGCACTATTCAACGGCTGATAAAAACTCGGCCAGCCTGTGCCACTCTCAAACTTGGTGTCGGACGAGAAAAGCGGCAAGTCGCAGCCAGCACAACTGAAAATGCCTTTGTTTTTTTCCTTGTTAAGAGGGCTAGTGCCGGCACGTTCGGTACCGTGTTGGCGCAATATCGCGTATTGGTCCGCGGTTAGGCGCTTGCGCCAATCCGCATCCGAAAGTTTGCGATAGTCTATCGTTTCGCTTGTGGTCATCGTTTCGGCCTCGCCAAATCTCGTCGTGATCGCAAGTGCGGAAAAGGCGACGCCGGCTGCCAACAGGGAGCGCCGGTTCATCATATTAACTATCTCCAAAGAGCGATAACAGGTGACGGATCCTAAGGCTCAATTTAATCATGTAAGCCAATGAATACGGATTTTTCCCAGAAAAGCTAATCAACTTGCCATCACCCGCCAATCACGTTGGTGCGAGGCGATCTCGCGCGGGCAGAAAAGCCGCCGCAATACAGCGTCAATTGCCCTCGCAACGAGAGTGCGGCCGACACAAAGGCACTCGTTGACTAAATCGAACTCTCTATGCAACCGCTAGCCGGCCGACGCGCCCAAGAGGTTCCTTGTCCGCTTGAGGCCACAAACGGCTATCGGGCGAGATGGGATAGGCGCCATGCCGTTCGGTCAGCTTTTCCCGATACAGCGAAATATAAGCGTCATCCGAAAGCGTTTCGATGTTTTCAAGATCGAGGCCGAGGCCAATCTCGTGGTAGACGTCCAGGTTGCGCAAATCCGGCACTGGCAAATTCCCACGCTTAAATTCGCTCCACATCTGCCGGTAAAGACCCTCCAGATCACGGACAAGCTGCGGCGTATCGAACAGCAGACAACTATTGCGGCCTGCAACAAGTTTTGTCTTTAGTGCGGCAAGTTTTTCGCGGTTGTGCGCTAGCTCTATCGCTTTCGCCACATATGCCTCCGGCGATGAGCAGTCGAGTTCTTCGACCCCGGCTGCACGGATCACGGAAGCGCAAACCCTGGCAGCAAATGTTCGTCCGCCAAATGTGACGATCGGAACACCCATCCAGAGGGCGTCGGCCGCCGTAGTGTGTGCGCCATATGGACTGCTGTCGAGAAACAGATCGGCTAATGGATAGCGTGCAAGGTGCTGCGGATTGGGCAGCTTTTCGGCAAAAATAATGCGCTTCGGATCGATTCCGGATTCGGCGACGGCTTGGTGTATCCGTTCGTTGGCCTCATTGGTGCCGCTTAGTAGCCATAGCACGCTGTCTAGAGCGCCGCCGAGGATCATCATCCAACGCCGGAATGTTCGTGGTGTGGTCTTCTGCATACCGTTAAGTGAACAGAAGACAAACGCGTCTTCCGGTAGACCTACCTCCGCACGCGAAGGGCGCTCCGCAGCAACGATCCGGTTGCGGTCATTCGGCTGGTAGCATGACAGGCGCAGTACCTTCTCGGAATAATAAATTTCGTGCCCGATCGGAACGATATTGGGATCCGCGATGATGTAGTGATGATATGGAGTTCCCATGGTGCCAGGAAAACCGAACCAGTTTACCGCGATTGGCGCTGGCCGACGCGCAAAAACCTTGGTGCGCGCGTCTTTAGTGTAGCCATTAAGATCGAGGAGAATATCGATTCCGTCGGCGGCGATCTTTGCGGCTGCCTGGTCGTCGTCAAGGCCGTTAATGTCGACCCAATGGTCGGCGGCCTTCATGATCCGCTGTTGCGTGGAGTCAGTTCGATTGATCCCGCAATAGTAAGCGAAGATTTCGAAATTTCCGCGATCATGTTGTTCGAAAACATCGGTCATCGCGAAGCCGACCGCGTGTTCACGCATATCGGATGACACATAGCCTATACGAAGTCTGTCCGGATCGCGCCGGCCTGTGTGCGGATGTTGCATCGGCTTTGGCATACCAATCGAGTTTTTCGCGTAGTGGAATGCCTTTGCCAGCTGAAACATCGGGTCATCGGCAAGGCACTGCAAAGATAGTGACGATATTCCGGTCAGCAGATCATTTCGGCTGACGCGCTCCCACTCCGTGATTACCGGCCATTTGCATTGCCGTTGCCGCAATGAAATCCAATGCTGCACGACTTTGATCTGGTGTGGATTGATGTCGAGACTTTGCTTGAGGGCGTCTTCTGCTGGCTCGTCGGTATTTCCGGCCTCCAAAACGCGCGCAATTTGTTCCAGCGCGGTTATTTTTTGCGCGACAAATTCGCCATTTACTGTGGAGAGGTCTTGGACAAGCTTGAGCCACTGCATCACTGCAGCGCTGACCTGTCCGGCGTCCTCAAATACGCGGCCAAGATTGATGTAACATGGATAAAAATCCGGCTTCAGCCGGATACATTCCTGGAAAGCATTTATGGCGCCTGCCCGATCGCCGATATCAGCAAGTGCGACGCCAAAATTAAAATACGCAGCATGCAGAAGGCCGTCGCTCGAATTGTGCGCAATCCAAGTCTTGTATAGATCGGCAGCAAACTGCTTCTGGTCAAGCGTAGTCAGCTTTGTCGCACGATCAATCAGATCAACGATTGAAAGTTGATGGTTTATCGCCAGGCTTATCGAATCGTTGAAAAGATTCGTCGGAGGGTTCAATTCGGCCGTCTGAGGCAGCATGATAACGTCCCATAAGCGTTGAAACTGCGAACGCGACACGGCCACTAGAGCAGGCCGTCCAACATACGCGATACGCTACGCGTTACAGTACGCCATATTCCATATTCGCCCGATCGCGCCTGCGCACTAATACTGGCGCGCAGGCGCAGTTGCATCGACCTGTTCACTACCCGACGAGGGTCACCAATGCATCCAATTGAGCGATACTCATTGCTTCGATCTGCGTCGGAGTAAACGCGTTGCCCTGCGTCGTCGACAAAGAACTGATCTCGGTCGTCGTTAAACCAGCAATTGCGGCCACACTGATCCCAGGTATGCCGGTCGTGCTGGTAAGCGCATCAAACCTGGCGGTCGTCAACCCATTGACTTGTGTGCTCGTCAATGCGCCCACCTGGCTGCCTGTGAACGCGCTAATCTCAGTCGTCGTCAGCTGGTTAAGCTGCGATGTCGACAATGCACCGACCTCGGCCGCCGTCAGCGTCGAGATCTGGGTGGCGGTCAGCGCACCGATCGAGGTGGTGGTCAGGCCACCGACCTGCGTGGTGGTCAGCTTGGCGAGGCTGAGCGCATCAAGATTGGTGGTGGTGATGCCGTTGAGCTGGGTCGTGGTGAGACCCTGCACCTGCGTCGTGGACAGCGCCCCGATCTGCGTGGTGGTCAGGTTGTTGAGCACCGTGGTGGTCAGCGTGCCGACCTGCGTGGCCGTCAGCGCGTTGGCCTGGGTGGTCGACAGGTTCTGCAGCTCGGTCGTGGTCAGCTGACCGATCTGTGACGAGGACAGCCTGGCGATCTCGGCCGCCGTCAGCGTCGAGATCTGGGTGGCGGTCAGCGCACCGATCGAGGTGGTGGTCAGGCCACCGACCTGCGTGGTGGTCAGCTTGGCGAGGCTGAGCGCATCAAGATTGGTGGTGGTGATGCCGTTGAGCTGGGTCGTGGTGAGACCCTGCACCTGCGTCGTGGACAGCGCCCCGATCTGCGTGGTGGTCAGGTTGTTGAGCACCGTGGTGGTCAGCGTGCCGACCTGCGTGGCCGTCAGCGCGTTGGCCTGGGTGGTCGACAGGTTCTGTAGCTCGGTCGTGGTCAGCTGACCGATCTGTGACGAGGACAGCCTGGCGATCTCGGCCGCCGTCAGCGTCGAGATCTGGGTGGCGGTCAGCGCACCGATCGAGGTGGTGGTCAGGCCACCGACCTGCGTGGTGGTCAGCTTGGCGAGGCTGAGCGCATCAAGATTGGTGGTGGTGATGCCGTTGAGCTGGGTCGTGGTGAGACCCTGCACCTGCGTCGTGGACAGCGCCCCGATCTGCGTGGTGGTCAGGTTATTGAGCACCGTGGTGGTCAGCGTGCCGACCTGCGTGGCCGTCAGCGCGTTGGCCTGGGTGGTCGACAGGTTGTGCAGCTCGGTCGTGGTCAGCTGACCGATCTGTGACGAGGACAGCCTGGCGATCTCGGCCGCCGTCAGCGTCGAGACCTGGGTGGCGGTCAGCGCACCGATCGAGGTGGTGGTCAGGCCACCGACCTGCGTGGTGGTCAGCTTGGCGAGGCTGAGCGCATCAAGATTGGTGGTGGTGATGCCGTTGAGCTGGGTCGTGGTGAGACCCTGCACCTGCGTCGTGGACAGCGCCCCGATCTGCGTGGTGGTCAGGTTGTTGAGCACCGTGGTGGTCAGCGTGCCGACCTGCGTGGCCGTCAGCGCGTTGGCCTGGGTGGTCGACAGGTTCTGTAGCTCGGTCGTGGTCAGCTGACCGATCTGTGACGAGGACAGCCTGGCGATCTCGGCCGCCGTCAGCGTCGAGATCTGGGTGGCGGTCAGCGCACCGATCGAGGTGGTGGTCAGGCCACCGACCTGCGTGGTGGTCAGCTTGGCGAGGCTGAGCGCATCAAGATTGGTGGTGGTGATGCCGTTGAGCTGGGTCGTGGTGAGACCCTGCACCTGCGTCGTGGACAGCGCCCCGATCTGCGTGGTGGTCAGGTTATTGAGCACCGTGGTGGTCAGCGTGCCGACCTGCGTGGCCGTCAGCGCGTTGGCCTGGGTGGTCGACAGGTTCTGTAGCTCGGTCGTGGTCAGCTGACCGATCTGTGACGAGGACAGCCTGGCGATCTCGGCCGCCGTCAGCGTCGAGACCTGGGTGGCGGTCAGCGCACCGATCGAGGTGGTGGTCAGGCCACCGACCTGCGTGGTGGTCAGCTTGGCGAGGCTGAGCGCATCAAGATTGGTGGTGGTGATGCCGTTGAGCTGGGTCGTGGTGAGACCCTGCACCTGCGTCGTGGACAGCGCCCCGATCTGCGTGGTGGTCAGGTTGTTGAGCACCGTGGTGGTCAGCGTGCCGACCTGCGTGGCCGTCAGCGCGTTGGCCTGGGTGGTCGACAGGTTCTGTAGCTCGGTCGTGGTCAGCTGACCGATCTGTGACGAGGACAGCCTGGCGATCTCGGCCGCCGTCAGCGTCGAGATCTGGGTGGCGGTCAGCGCACCGATCGAGGTGGTGGTCAGGCCACCGACCTGCGTGGTGGTCAGCTTGGCGAGGCTGAGCGCATCAAGATTGGTGGTGGTGATGCCGTTGAGCTGGGTCGTGGTGAGACCCTGCACCTGCGTCGTGGACAGCGCCCCGATCTGCGTGGTGGTCAGGTTATTGAGCACCGTGGTGGTCAGCGTGCCGACCTGCGTGGCCGTCAGCGCGTTGGCCTGGGTGGTCGACAGGTTCTGCAGCTCGGTCGTGGTCAGCTGACCGATCTGTGACGAGGACAGCCTGGCGATCTCGGCCGCCGTCAGCGTCGAGATCTGGGTGGCGGTCAGCGCACCGATCGAGGTGGTGGTCAGGCCACCGACCTGCGTGGTGGTCAGCTTGGCGAGGCTGAGCGCATCAAGATTGGTGGTGGTGATGCCGTTGAGCTGGGTCGTGGTGAGACCCTGCACCTGCGTCGTGGACAGCGCCCCGATCTGCGTGGTGGTCAGGTTGTTGAGCACCGTGGTGGTCAGCGTGCCGACCTGCGTGGCCGTCAGCGCGTTGGCCTGGGTGGTCGACAGGTTCTGTAGCTCGGTCGTGGTCAGCTGACCGATCTGTGACGAGGACAGCCTGGCGATCTCGGCCGCCGTCAGCGTCGAGATCTGGGTGGCGGTCAGCGCACCGATCGAGGTGGTGGTCAGGCCACCGACCTGCGTGGTGGTCAGCTTGGCGAGGCTGAGCGCATCAAGATTGGTGGTGGTGATGCCGTTGAGCTGGGTCGTGGTGAGACCCTGCACCTGCGTCGTGGACAGCGCCCCGATCTGCGTGGTGGTCAGGTTGTTGAGCACCGTGGTGGTCAGCGTGCCGACCTGCGTGGCCGTCAGCGCGTTGGCCTGGGTGGTCGACAGGTTCTGCAGCTCGGTCGTGGTCAGCTGACCGATCTGTGACGAGGACAGCCTGGCGATCTCGGCCGCCGTCAGCGTCGAGATCTGGGTGGCGGTCAGCGCACCGATCGAGGTGGTGGTCAGGCCACCGACCTGCGTGGTGGTCAGCTTGGCGAGGCTGAGCGCATCAAGATTGGTGGTGGTGATGCCGTTGAGCTGGGTCGTGGTGAGACCCTGCACCTGCGTCGTGGACAGCGCCCCGATCTGCGTGGTGGTCAGGTTATTGAGCACCGTGGTGGTCAGCGTGCCGACCTGCGTGGCCGTCAGCGCGTTGGCCTGGGTGGTCGACAGGTTCTGTAGCTCGGTCGTGGTCAGCTGACCGATCTGTGACGAGGACAGCCTGGCGATCTCGGCCGCCGTCAGCGTCGAGATCTGGGTGGCGGTCAGCGCACCGATCGAGGTGGTGGTCAGGCCACCGACCTGCGTGGTGGTCAGCTTGGCGAGGCTGAGCGCATCAAGATTGGTGGTGGTGATGCCGTTGAGCTGGGTCGTGGTGAGACCCTGCACCTGCGTCGTGGACAGCGCCCCGATCTGCGTGGTGGTCAGGTTATTGAGCACCGTGGTGGTCAGCGTGCCGACCTGCGTGGCCGTCAGCGCGTTGGCCTGGGTGGTCGACAGGTTGTGCAGCTCGGTCGTGGTCAGCGCACCAACTTCTGCCGCCGTTAATTTGCTTACTTGTGTTGCCGTCAGGACGCTGACTTGCGTGCTTGTGAAATTCTGGATCTGCAGCGTCAATAGTGCGTTGATGATACTCGGGGAAAGGGCTGCAACTTGGGTCGTAAAGAATGCTTGTATATCAGTTGTATTCAATACGTTGACCTGCGCGGCGGTCAGCGCGGCCACCTGCGATGTGTTCAAAGATTGAATATCAGTAGTGCTGAGGCCCGCTATCGCGGTGGTCGAAAGCCCGGCAATTTGGTTGGGCGTAAGCGAAGAAATAACAGTCATCCAACGCACTCCTGTGCGACAAAATCTGTCCTGCCGGCTCACCCATCGCTAATGGGTGACGCATGCCCGACCATGGCTGCACGGAGATTTGCATAGACAAGTTAATCCTCTCTAACTCGGGGTCACTGGGTACCGTTCGTTAACCTCTCCTAATTTTTTCTTCCCAACCCGCGCAGCCGCACGGCGAGACCAATTTGAAAACGAATCACTTGGCGACTGTCACGAGTCGCTGGCGATGTTCAGCGCGGCCCGCTAGCCTACGGGCAAACTAGAAACATCCACGAAGTCCTTGAAGGATTGCCCTATGATTGTGCGCCAAGAGAAATTTCATGCGATTTGATGGGACGAAGGGATACGTAGCGACCGACGACCTAAAGATTGCGGTCAACGCCGCGATCGCGCTCGAACGGCCACTATTGGTCAAAGGCGAACCTGGCACCGGCAAAACCGTACTGGCTCTGGAAATCGCTAAAGCGATTGGCGCACCGCTCATCGAATGGCACATCAAATCCACCACCAAAGCTCTGCAGGGCCTCTATGAATATGACGCAGTGTCCCGGCTGCGCGACAGCCAGCTTGGTGACGAGCGCGTCAAAGACATCCGCAACTACATCAAGCGCGGCAAACTTTGGGACGCCTTCGTAGCGGATGACCGCCCGGTACTGCTGATTGATGAGATAGACAAAGCTGACATCGAGTTTCCCAACGATCTTTTGCAGGAACTCGATCGCATGGAATTCTTCGTCTATGAGACCGGCGAAACCGTGAAGGCGCGCCGACGGCCGGTCGTGATCATCACCTCGAACAACGAGAAGGAATTGCCGGATGCCTTCTTGCGTCGCTGCTTCTTTCACTACATCCGATTTCCTGACGCCGAAACCATGAGGGCGATCATTCAGGTTCATTTTCCTGATATAAAACAAAGGCTTGTATCGGAAGCCCTACGGCTATTTTACGAGATCCGGGAAGTGCCGGGGATGAAAAAGAAGCCCTCGACGTCCGAACTCCTCGACTGGCTCAAACTCTTGATGGTGGAAGACATCGGCCCCGAGACACTACGCGAACGCGACCCAAAGAAGCTTATTCCGCCTCTCCATGGGGCGCTGATCAAAAACGAGCAGGACGTGCATTTGTTCGAGCGGCTCGCTTTCATGGCGCGCCGGGAAAACAGATAGGCATCCATCGTTTTTCTAGCGATTGGACGGCTGCATGTTCTATTGAGTTGCCGCGGAATTTTTTTTCTCGACTAAACGTGCGTCCTTGCGCGCCCGCGCACGCTCTCGGTAATGAGCGACGCCCTCCTCGATACGTTCAATCGGCCGCGCACCCCAATAGATGCTTTGCGCCACAATTCGGCCGAGCACACCACCCGCCCACACCAATTCGTAAGGTGCGAACAACTGCCAACCTTGATCGCCATCAGTGATACCCCGCGCGACAAGCTCGCCACCCATGGCGCTGGTGTTGAGGCCGTGCCCGCCAAAGCCGCTTGCGAGCCACACACCTCGCTCGATTTCTCCAATTTGAGGCATACGATGAACAGTACGACCGAGCGTCCCGCACCACAAATGCGCGGCCTCAACTTTACCTAAATCGGGAAAGGTTCTCCGGATATCATTGACGAGGCCCCGAGCGATGAGGCGTGGATTGGCCTCCCACACCCGCATGCGTCCCGACCATTGCAGACGGTCGCCTCCGACGATCCGGTAGTGATTGTCTGCACGATTGGTATCGCTGACCGCGCCGCGATAGCGCACGACCTCATGCAATGTTTCGCCGATCGGCTCGGTCACCATCACGTAAGTCGTGACCGGCAGGAGCGTCGCCGCCAGCTGCGGCATCAATGCGCCGAGATGGATATTACCGGCAAGGACAACCTGCGCGGCGCGCACGCGGCCCGCGGGCGTGACGATCCGCTTGCGGACACCGGCTGGATCGAGCGAAACTGCCGGCGTGTCTTCGAAAATACGCGCACCCGCTTTCTCGGCCAATGCGGCAAGGCCAAGCGCATAATTGTAGGGATCAATGTGAAAGGCTTGCCGGTAGTGCACTGCACCGAAATAGTTACGGCTATTTAATTGCTCGCGTACGCGTGTGGCCGGCCAAAACTCGACGTCGGCGCCGATCCAACGCATTCGCTCAGCCTCAGTGCGCAGATCGGCAGCATTGTCTGTCTTAGATACGTGCAGCCAGCCGTTGATCAAATCAACGCCTGGCATTTGCGTGTCCAGAATCGTGCGCCGAACATAGTCAAGGCCTTGCTCTGAAAGAGCCCAGAGCTGCTTAGCGTGATCGAGGCCGATCCGCTCGATAATGCCATCGATGCCTTCGGAATATCCCGGAAGTACAAAACCAAGGTTGCGGCCCGACGCCGCCCACGCAACGTGACCCGCTTCCAATACCGCGACCGACCACCCCCGTTGGGCGACTTCACGCGCAACGGTGAGCCCTGCAAGCCCCGCGCCGATTACACAGACATCGACGTCAAGATCGAGATTCAGACGTGGACGACCCGGGCGCGCAACCGCTGTTGCTTCGTACCAGCCCGCAGCCGTGCTATCGCTGACAGTCATTCGGTCCTGCTACACTTTATTGTATCTCGGCGCTTTATTCTTGGCGAATATAATACAGATTGACTGCCGCGCTGCCGCAAATACCCATAGCAGGACCATGCGCCGCCTATTCCTGTTTCGTCACGCGAAAGCCGGACCCTCCGATCCCGGCATGGAAGACCGCGCCCGCAAATTGGTTGACCGCGGACGCAAGGATGCCGCCAGGGCCGGCGCTTATATGGCGTCCCACGCCCTAATTCCCGATTGGGTAATGGCGTCGCCTTCCGCACGCACCCAGGAAACCTGGAAAATCGCTTCAGGCGCATTTCGCTCTGCACCGGCAGCAAATTCTGTTGAGCGTCTCTATGACGCAACGCCTCATGCTATTCTTGGTGCAGTCAAGGAAGTGCCTGTAACTACGCGTGCGCTTCTCGTCGTCGGCCACAATCCGGGCCTGCACGAACTCGCGATGATGCTTATCGCGTCAGGTGATATTGAAACGCGCGAGCGGCTACGAGAGAAGTTGCCGACGTCGGGCCTTGTAATCATCGATTTCGCAGTCGATGACTGGAGCAAGCTGCACCCGCAGACAGGCCGCCTCGAGCGTTTCGTAACCCCAAAGTCCCTCGGCTCCCCTGCCAGTTGAGGCAAAATCCTCACTCAACCCGCGCCCGAAAACGTGTCATGATCGCCTACTTTCAGCGAAAATGAGGGGCGCTGTTATGTACAAACGAATTCTCGTTCCGGTCGATCTGGCCGATACCGATCTGGCAAAGCCTGCCTTAGCCACTGCAATTGAGATGGCGCGCGGATCTGGCGGATCCGTGCGTCTAGTAAACGTGCTCGCGATGACGCCGGTAATGCTGGCGGAATATGTGCCACCCGATTTCGACGTGCAGCAGCGCAAATCGGCCGAAGAAGCGCTCACGATTATCGCGCTCGAATGTGGCCTCGATACCGCACATGTTTCCGCAACTGTGCGCCAGGGCGGCATCTATCACGAAGTCCTCGAAGAGGCGAAAACGTTCAACGCCGACTTGATTGTGATGAGTTCGCATCGGCCGGCAATGCGTACTTATTTCCTCGGATCCAATGCTGGGCATGTGGTTCGCTATGCCAAATGCTCGGTACTTGTGGTACGCCAGTAAAACAGAAGCGAAAAAAGGCCGCTATTGCGACAGCCTCTATTCTGCGTTGCCATAATATGATCGTTCACACTTATTGGCTTGGCATAACGGCCTCGGGAAATGCTTCAGGACGGTATAGGCCCGGTCGATTGCGCCGAAAGAAATTTCCGCCTTGCCAGAGAAACAGCAAAAGGAAAGCGCCAACGAACGTGGCAGCGCCGGGGGCGCCATCCTGCAAGGCGCGGACGATCAGTCCGGCTAGTCCGACCACAACTCCAACGAAAGCCACCAACCCTGGCCAGTACATAAACGGATTTCTGCCTTTCTCGAAGCGCGGCGACGTTGGCGCATTCAAAATGCGACGATGCAATTCACGCACGAAGGCCGAGTAGGTTTTGTCTAACCGCTCCTGCTCAAACATACTTTTCCAAGAGCTGGAGATAATTTTCAATTTGGGGGCTCCTTCAGCCCATAGTTCGGTGACGAAGCGGTGCGACTGCATGCTGGTCGGCCGATATGACATCCGCAGACAGCGAATATTGCGGTATGGAATATGTCCCGACCTGGGGCCAGCGATCCAGTCGACGCCCTCATCCGAAAGTTTGAACTGCCGAAACGCCCCCGAAACCGAAGGCCGATAAGCGTAAGTATCGGCATTCTCGTCGGCACCTGTACGCCTGTCAGTCACGGGCTTTGCTCACTCGCCGCCATACCGTTTGGAGACCGGGATCGATCAATAAGCATAGCGGGGCCTTGGCGAACATGTATGATACTCACAGCCGCCACCTGCGAGTGTTCCCATCGTCACAGGTATATAATACGGTACGAGAAGTAGCGGCGTCTTAGGCTATTAGTAGGCGTTTCGGTGCTGGAGGCGGGGTATGGCTAAGTTGTCGGATCTGTTTGGCCGAAAGGGCATCGCGGCCGGGGCCGACAAACTTACCGGGCGGCCAATCACCAGAAACGGCAATGGCGGCGACCATATTTCGATCGAAAGCGTGTCCGACGTCGGCTCGCGGATGGGTGAGGAAAACGAAGTCCTCCGAAATCTACTTTCCGATACAGGTCGCAAGATCAGTGAACTCGACGACCTCAAAGAAGCTTTTGACAAACTGGTTGCGCCATTCAACAGCACGCTGCGCGCGCTCGAGCAGGAAAAATCGCAAACGTCGAGCCTGTCGGGAATGCTGGCAGAAGCACGCACCTCTTACGAGACGCTGCGAACCGAGTTCTACCAGATTGAGCGAAAAGCTACGGCGCTTGAAGCCGAGGTGGAAAGACTACGTGAAGACCTCGAGTTGTCACGCGAAAGCAACCGCGCGCTGGAAAGCGCTCGGCTCGAACTCACCGATGAGCTCAATGCGCGCCGCGCCCAAATTTCCGAACTCGACCGCCAACTCTCGCAAGAAACGACCCAGCGCCGATCGTTGGGCGAAGCACGCCGTGCACTACAGGAGCAGTTTGATGCCGCCGAGAAACGGATCATCGAGCTTGAGAGCGAGCTGGCCGCCGCGCGCGAGAAGCTGGCGCTATTAGAAGACGAGAAGCGGTCGCTACAAATCGCGGTCGATCAGGCGCTCAACGAGACCGCTCGTTTGACCCGCCGACTAACTGAAAGCGAAAATACGTTAACTGCGACGCGTGCTCAGCTCGGCAAAGTCGAGGCAAGCTTCGCTGAAGCCTATGCTGAGCGCGGCCGACTTGGAGCTGCGCTCGACGAGGCCAAGGAGCACCATCAAGCGGAACGCAACAGTTTGAACATGCGGCTCGACGCATTGCAATCACGCGCTGCGACGTCCGAGCGCCTGCTGTCTGAAGCACGGCAAAATCTCATTGCCCGGACCGAGGAAGTGCGCGCTTTCGACCGAAAGTCCGTCGAGGCTACAATCTCGCGCAACAATTCTGAGAAACGCCTCGCTCAGATCGAAGCGTCCCATGAAGCGCGCGAGCGGCAGATCAAAGATCACGAACAGGCTCGCACGGCTCTGACCGAGCGCAATAGCGCGTTGACCAAAACGCTGAAGGTGCGCGAGACCGCGCTCGCACGCGCGGAGGAAAAGATTGCCGCACTGACCGAGCGAAATGGGCATCTGGAGGCGGACATCCAGGTCAGCCGCACCAATATTGAGAAGCGAGTTCGAAGACCTCAACTCCGCACTTCAGCGCGAACGAATGGAGCGCGCGGTTGTTGAAGGGGCTTTGGAAGCAGCGCGCAAAGACAATTCGCGTCTCCAGAGCGAAGTCGCTGCACTGCGTTCGACGTTGCGGCGTGGTGCCCCGCTCGATGACGCGCCGGTTTCCCCCTCCGAAGCCGCCAATGACGAAGCTCCGCCAAAGGGCAAACGGGCCAAAAACGCCGAGAGCTCCTGAGCGTAGGCTCGGTACAAAGAGCGACGGCTGTCCGGATCATCGTTTTAACGTGAATATAAGTTCCGCCTTTGTTTCAAGTATTCAGGCGGCCTGACAAAAACAGAGCACCGTTATATATGACTCCAATGCGCGCAGTATTGATCATGACGCCACTGTTTGTATTGCTGGCGCTGTCTATCTGGTTCGCGACAGCGGCCTGGAGCCATCTCGGGGGCGAAGCAATACCGGCATACGGTTACGTAGCAATCGCTGGCGGAGTTCTGTTTTCGCTCTTGATTGGTGGTGGCTTAATGGCGTTGGTTTTTTATAGCAGCCGTCACGGTTACGACGACGAGGCAAATCGTTTCGACAAATAAGCGCTCAGCGGCATGCCTACAACTTTCGTAGCAAATATTCGAACATTGATTTGATTTAATGCGCTCGATACTTGTTTTTCGCGTTGGGTGCTTCTTTAGTGGGCACCCGCGCTTTAGCATTTGCTGGACCACAATAAAAAACATCGCGCATTACGTCTTGGGGAGAAACCGTGTGGAATCAAATCTATGACCCGCTCAACAGCAGCTTCTTGTCGACCTGTGCGGCGGCGTTGCCAGTCGTCACTCTTCTCCTCCTAATTGCGTCGAATAAGGTCAAGGCACACGTCGCCGCGATTATTGCGCTGGTCGTCGCCAATCTCGTTGCGGTCGTCATCTTCACGATGCCGGCCGGCTTATCGCTGCGCGCCACCGTGCTCGGCGCGGTGACTGAGGTATAGTCACGGCCGCCTGTAACCGTCAGGGAACGCTCATGTCCAAGACCCTCGTACAAGAGCAATTTGGCAAGACTGCCGCGCACTATCTGACCAGCAAGCCCCATGCAAAAGGCAAGAGCCTGGAGCGGTTGGTCGATTTGACCTCGCCTAAAAAAGACTGGCGCGTGCTCGATGTTGCTACTGGCGGTGGTCACGTCGCCTATACTTTTGCACCGCATGTCGCGCGAGTATGGGCGACAGATATCACTCAAGAAATGCTCGAAATGGTGAAGGGCGAAGCCGCCAAACGCGGTCTCACGAATTTACGCACCACCTATGCTAAAGCTGAAGCACTACCCTTCGAGGACGAAAGCTTCGACCTCGTGACCTGCCGCATTGCCCCACACCACTTCGATTCAATTCCCGACTTCCTTGCCGAGGTGCGCCGCGTACTAAGACCGGGGGGCATGTTTGCGTTGGTGGATAATGTGGTGCCGGCGGGGCCTGTTGGCGCTTATGTGAATGCCTTCGAACGCTTACGCGATCCGAGTCATTTGCGCGCCTGGACCATGGACGAATGGCGAGAGGCATTGAAGGAAGCGCGGCTTGTCGCGGGCCACGAAGAGCAAATTTACAAGACAATGGAATTTAAAAGTTGGGCCGCGCGCTATGACGCAACCATGCAAGCACTATTGCGTGCAATGCTGACCGAAGTGACCCCCGAGGTCAGAGCGACCCTCGAACCGCAAGAAACGGGGAGCGAGCTCACCTTCCGTCTATGCGAAGGCCTATTCATCGCCAAACGTATTTAAACTGACGACTCCGAACCTGCCGCCGCGACTTTGCCTCAACCGCTTGCGCGGTGAAGGCAAAAGCCGCGATCGTAGCGACAAGTACACCGAGTCTAACTTTCATCTCCAGTCTCCCAGTCGATGTAATCGCGATACAGGCTTAAACTTTTGGGCTGTTTCGCAACATGAGTCGCGCGATACCGCGATCCTGCTCCGAGTTACTCGCAGTCGGGAATTTGCCACTCAAAAGCCGATAAGCGACCTGTCAGCTCCCAGCGGCACTGCCGGGGGCGACTCGTCCCCCGACCTGCCAGTCGGTTCAGGTGTTCCACTTCAAGCATTTGAAAAATAACGGATATTTCTCAAACTTCGTGCCGCGTTAACCTTTCATTTACCCACCGCGATTCAGATTCCGTTAGGATTGATTAACAGTGATTTGGTGTCGCTTCGGCCGGGCGAATTGGCGCAAAGGGGATCATGTCAATGAGCAAATTCGGGGGCTTTTTCGCCCGCAAGGCCGGCTTGTATGACAAAATGGCTGAGCCGACGGCGAGCAGCGTGGCTTCACCCGACAATCCGCTCGAACTCGATGAAGAGCTGTTCTCCGCACTCGGTGCACAGCTTGGCGGCGACAACGAGTCACTACGTAATCTGCTGCTTGATGCGAATGCCAAGATCGGCGAACTCGATACCATCAAAAACGCGGTCGGGAAGCTCGTCGATCCGGTAAGCAAGGCGTTACGCGCTTTCGAAGCCGAGAAGTCCGAAAAAATCAGCCTGCAGACGGTGCTGAACAACACGCGCACTGCTTACGGCAAGCTGCGCAATGAAGTTGCAGAGTTGGAGAAGAGAGCGACCTTCTCGGAAAAAGAATGCCAAGCGCTGCGCCAGGAACTTACGACCACCCAAAATTTGCTCCGCACACTTGAAGCGACGAAAGCGGAGATCGCTATCGATATTGCCGCGCGCCGGGCGCAGATCACCGATTTGGAGGCACGCCTCGCGCAAGAGACGGGGGAAGGCAAAGCACTGCGCGAGGAAAATCGCCGAACTCGACGAACGACATTCCACAGCCAGTAAACGGGTCGTGGTCCTGGAATCGGAACTCAATGGCGCACGGCAGCGGTTGTTGATGATTGAGGACGAGAAGCGCGCCCAACAAATTTCACTCGACAAAATCAGCGCAGAGGCCGCCCGAATCTCTCGCAAACTTGCCGAAACTGAGGCCAGCCTGACAGCAACGCAGGGCCGCCTCCGCCACGTTGAGGGCAACTTCGCCGAGTTGAGCACAGAGCGTGCGCGGCTTGCCAATGCGATCGAAGAAAGCAACGAGCGCCACGACCACGAACTTACCACCCAGCGCATGCGGTTCGACGCCTTGCAGGCCCGTGCAGCAGCAAGCGAAAAACTTCTCGGCGAAGCGCGTGAACACCTGCTCGCCCGTGCTGACGAGATCCGCACATACGATCGGCGGGCCGGTGAACTCGCGCTTGAACGTGACGCCCTGCAAGCACGCGTTGCCGATCTTGAAGCGGAGAGAATCCAGCGCGAATCCGAATTCAACGAAGTGGACCAAGCGCGTGCCACGCTGATGGAGCGGAGCGCCGCCCTTGCGCGTGCCTTTACCGCCAAAGAAGCGGCTCTTACGCGCGCTGACGACACAATTGCGGCTCTGCATGAGCAGGTCGCCGCTCTCGAGACGGCACGGGCAGAGGAAGCCCAAGCCACCGAGCAAAAGATTGAGGATCTCGGCACCTCGCTGCGCCGCGAGCGGATGCAATGCTCGGTCGTTGAAGGGGCGTTAGAGACGGCCCGCAAAGATTTTGCCCGGCTAATGCGCGAAGCTATGGCGCTGCAGCGCGACCAAGCGTTGCCGGACGATCCCGCCCGCTTGCGCCCAGCCAACGCCGCCTAGATTCGTCTCATTCAAGATAGCGCTGAAACAACGCTGGGCAAGCGAGTCCGCCGTTATCATCTTCAGCTGAAGCAGACTTCGATTCGCCGGAACGGAATCGGTAGCATCTTGAGGTTCCAGTAGACCGTACGGCGAAAAGCCGCCGACGGGCACTCGTAAATGGGATGGTGCAGCCACCATGATTGCGGGCCCAAAGCCAAGCAATGGCATTTTGGTGACTCAGCGTTACAATTGATTACCGCGTAAGCTCGCGCGTCGCGCGATCGAGCCCGACCAGTGTGAGCGGGTACATTCGCCCCGCCATGAGTTGATTGACCATAGTGATTGAATGGGTAAACCCCCACTCTTTCTCCGGCACGGGATTTAGCCAGACGCAAGCCGGATAGGTGCGGGTCAAGCGCTCAAGCCAAAGGGCGCCCGCCTCGTCGTTGTAGTGCTCCACTGATCCACCCTGAGCGGCAATTTCATAAGGCGACATCGAGGCGTCGCCGACAATGATGACCTTGTAATCGCGTGGATAGGTGTGGAGCACGTCCCAAGTCGGTGTTGTCGCCCGGAGACGGCGACGGTTCTCTTTCCACACCCGCTCATAGAGGCAGTTGTGGAAATAGAAGTGTTCGATGTGTTTGAATTCTGAGCGCGCCGCCGAAAACAGTTCCTCGGTCGCTTTAATATGCCAGTCCATCGAGCCGCCGATATCGAAGAACAACAGGACCTTTACTGCGTTGTGCCGCTCGGGCCGCATCAGAATGTCAAGGTAACCTTTGCGCGCGGTGCCTTTGATGGTGCCGTCAAGATCGAGTTCTTCGGGTGCGCCGGTGCGCGCGAATTTTCGTAGCCTACGCAGTGCAAGTTTGACATTGCGGGTGCCAAGTTCGACCTCGTCGTCGAGATCCTTGAATTCTCGCTTGTCCCAAACCTTAACTGCTCGGAAATTGCGATTGCCGTCCTGACCGATGCGCACACCTTCCGGATTATACCCGTACGCACCGTAAGGAGATGTGCCGGCGGTCCCTATCCATTTCGAGCCGCCCTGATGACGTCCTCTCTGTTCGGTCAGCCGTTTGCGTAGAGTCTCCAGTAATTTATCGAGGCCACCCATTGCCTCGATTTGTTTCTTCTCTTCTTCGGTGAGGTATTTTTCCGCGAGTTTCTTGAGCCACTCAGCAGGGATCTCGGCTTCGATCACACCCTCAAGCGTCTCCAGCCCTTTGAACACGTGACCGAAAACTCGATCGAATTTGTCGAGATTACGCTCGTCCTTCACCAAAGCGGCGCGGGACAAATAGTAGAAATCTTCCAACCGGCGCGAGGCAAGGTCGGCGTCCATCGCCTGCATGAGTGTCAAATATTCACGCAACGTCACCGGCACACCGGCGGATTTTAATTCGTTAAAAAAGGCGACGAACATGCATGTGAGAATTCGCCCTGGGCACGTCCCCGTCAAGCCACTTACGATCTTGGCCGCGGTGTGCGCCTTGGCGGCATTGACAATACTGCGACATTCCGCGCCGCACGGCGCCGAAGGCGACATGTGTCGTCGTACCCGGGGATAGATGCTGTGGCCGCAGGCATGAAAGCGGGAGAAATCGATTACATCGCTCCCTCTCAGGCTTGGCCAAAAAAATCCCCGGCGCGCGCATTCTCGATCGCGGGGTCCTTAACTCGTCAGAGGTGGCGGTACAGTAAGGAAAGCCAGAAGCGCTTGCTTTTATGTCAGTCAATTCATGGAGGACGTGAACGCCAACGGTCTGGAGCGCGAAGCCTTCGACGCGATGGACTTGAAAAATTTCTAAGTTGCGCCAGCCGGGATGAAGCCATAAGTTCGTCACGCTATCGAGCACGGGCGGCGGCGTTCGCCGCCTGATTTTTTGGAGTCTCCCGATGGCCAATGCAGCCGTATTGAAAGAACTCGCTCCGACCGGAAACTTGCGCCTTGCTATAGCGGTTGCACCGTCGCCATCCGCGCAATTCGCGATCAAGGACGGCAGTAGCTACCGCGGTGTCGCGGTTACGTTTGGTCGGGCGCTCGCAGCAAAGCTCGGCGTTCCACTTGAGATCATCCCGCATCAGGCCTCGGGCGAAATACAGAGTTCGGCCTCAGACAATCGTTGGGATGTCGCATTTCTTCCGGTCGACGAGGAGCGTAAGAAGTTCGTCGACTTCGGCAATGCTTATCATCTGTTGCAGAGTACCTTCCTGGTCGGACCCGGCTCAAAAATACGTTCGGTAAAGGACGCCGATGCCAAAGGCATAGGTATCGGAGGTGTCGCCAATACCGCGACATTCCGCGCCGCCAAGATAGCGACCGCCAACGCCACACACATAGATTTTGTCGGTGTTGATGCTGCGGTCGCCGCTATGCGCGATGGCAAGATTGAGGCAATCGCTCTTTCGCGCGAATCGCTGTCCGGCCTCGTCGGAAACATCATCGGATCCCGTATCCTTGACGACGCTTTTCTCAATTCAAGCACTGCTGTCTGCGTGCCAAAGGGCAAACCTGCGGCACTTGCATACGTCAGCGATTTTATAGAGGAAGCAAAAGCATCCGGCCTCGTACGCACAGCGTTGAATGAAATGGGTCTCAAATCCTCGCAAATCGCTCCAGCCGGTATGAAGCCTTAAGACGGCGCCCCCGGCGTGCGAATGTGCTCGGGCCTTATTCCCAAACCAATCAAGCGCGCGGGAATCCGGCGCAACACGGGGAACCAGTTCATGAGTTTAATCAGGAACGGCGGGGTCGGACGCTGCGCGCTCGAAAGAGCTGGCGCCAGCAACCTGTTCTGAACGACAACTTGGACCTGCTGGATGATCCGCATCGGCATGGTTCGCCGCCGCTGCACAGCGTCGAGGTCCGCACGCGTTATACGCCCAGCCTTTAGGGGTGCCACCAATATATTGGCCGTTGCGACGGCGTCCTGCACCGCCAAGTTGATGCCAACGCCCCCAACTGGCGACATCGCATGGGCGGCATCGCCGATGCAAAGAAGACCTAGTTTATGCCACTCTTGTAGCCGGTCCACGGCTACCGTTAAAAGCTTCACATCGTCCCAAGTTTTGATCTCGTCGATGCGATCGGCCAGGAACGCCGACATTCCCACCACGGCGTCGCGAAAAGCCGGCAGACCCTTCTCCTTAACGCGTTCGATGCCATCCTTCGGAATTACAAAGGCGCATTGCCAGTAATCACCACGATTGAGCATAACCATCATCTTGCCTGCCTCGATGTGGCCAAACAGTTCGTTCGAGTTCGGTGGCTCGCCTTGCTACCCGGAACCAGAGCACGTCGATCGGCGCACCGATATTGTCCACTTGCAAACCGGCACGCTCGCGCACAGTCGAATGACGTCCATCGCAACCGACAACGAGATCGGCGCGAATCTCGAGCGTGCCGCCGGGTGAAGTGGCCTGCACGCCGGCAATCCGACCGCCCTCTTCGATCAACTCGGTCACTTCCGTGCTCATGCGTAGGTCGAATTTCGGAAAACGTTTGCCCCGTGCGGCCAAGAAATTGAGAAAATCCCACTGCGGCATTAGCGCGATGAATTTGCAGTGCGTCGGCAGATGTGAAAAATCGGCCAACGTAACGGGCTCGGCGCCGATCTGGCCGGTGATTCGATCAAGCTTTTCGTGGGGAAGTTTGAGGAAATCATCGAGCAGCCCAAGCTCGTAGATTAATTCAAGCGTTGAAGGGTGAATGGTATCGCCGCGGAAATCGCGCAGGAAATCCCCATGCTTCTCCAGCACCGTCACTGGCACTCCTGCACGTGCGAGCAGAAACCCGAGCATCATCCCCGCTGGTCCACCGCCGACAACACAACATGTGACTTTGATCGAGTTTGCGGTCACGACATCCCCCGCGCCGGCTAGTTGCCAGCTTCGCAACGGTCTGTTGCTCCGGCGGCAGCTCAGCCTACGCTTGCTTATCCGGTGTCACTACTTTCAGGCCGTCGAGCTCGTCGGTCACCTTGATCTGGCAGGACAACCGAGAATTTGGCCGCACTTCATAGCCGAAATCGAGCATGTCTTCCTCCATCGGCGATGGGCCGCCGACCTTCTCGCGCCACGCCTCGTCGACGTAGACGTGGCAAGTCGCGCAGGCGCAGGCACCGCCACATTCCGCTTCAATGCCCGGAATATTATTACGGATCGCCGCTTCCATAACGGTCGAGCCGGGCTCGGCATCGACCGTACGGGCGGTGCCGCTTGCGTCGGTATAGGTGATCTTTGGCATAGGAAAGAATTGCGGGGATAGTTGCGCCGGAGGTGACGCGCGCTTTCTATATAGTCATTCGTTAGATGGCGCCATCCCCGTCATCGGGTGCGCAGCATTGCTCTGATCTGCGTCCGAACCTCGTCGACCGCTTGCGACAGCTGGTCAATTACACAGCTGCAATCGCTCGGCTCACCGGTTGCAATCAGTTCCGCCGCCTCGGCAGCACGCGCGACGCGCCCAGCTCCGACGCCTGCCGCTGACCCCTTCAATGTATGAGCGAGCGTGGCAATCCCGGGCGGCGCGCTTGCGCGAATGCGGTCCATCAGCAATTCGGCTTGACGGTCGAATAGCTGCAATATTTCACGTTCCAAGCTGTGGTCACCAAAGGTCATCCCCGCCAAATGGGCACGGTCGAGAACAACGCTTACATGCGCCACATTTGGCGCGCTTTCGAATGCCTTGACCGCGGCTTGCGCCATGACGGCCTCCCAGTATCTTTTTGTTACCGGGGAGTTTGGCCTGATCGGGACCAAATTCAGGTAAATGCGGGACCACTGGAAGCCCACTTGCGCCCAGCAAGAGCAGCGGTGGTTAATGGCATTGAAATCGCGCGTCCTATGGCCCTGCCTTTGCCGCTCCACTGACCGCAACGCAGCCTCAATTGGGCGTCCATCATCTCCCCCTCGCTTTGGCCAAGCATGACGTTCACTATGGTTAGCAATCAGTTAACGATGATTAAAAAGTCCTTACCAGCGTGGTTTCCTTCGCGTTGCCAAGACGATAGGATGCCCCCTGGGCGATAAATTGGGGAAACGTTTGCAGCCCTGGCAGCTGCAGCGGAGCCACAGTGGTGGCGTGGCCCCGGTTACTTGACGGTTCGGGCCGCGGCGACAGTCCGGCGTAATGACGAGGCGACGACCGAAATGGCGAATATTCCGCAGAAAACCAAAGACGCGACGGAAGAGGCACTCAACGCCATCCAGGACGCTCTTAACATCCGTGCACCGGAGCCGCACAACGGCACCTCAGCCGGGTCCGCCGCCGATTTTGATCCGGGAAATATGAACCCACCGCCGGCGCCCGCCGATTTGTTTCACCAGGATGCACCGACGTCCGGCTGGCCGGCTGGCGATACGACGCTCCGCCGCGCCGCTAACGATGACCGCATAGGGATCGGACAGATCCTGCAAGCGCTGCGTCACCGCACCGCCCGCGCACCTTATATCGCTGCGGGCATTGCGGGCTTCATCTGGGTCGTTGTCGGCATCGCCTCGCTCTACAGCGTTGAAGCGCAGTCCGTATTTGCGATTTCGCATGTGAGCTTTGCCGGCATGATTGCGGTCGCAGCCGCGATTATCGCACCGGTGATTTTCTTCTTCGTGCTCGCCCATATGTTCAACCGCGCCCAGGATATGCGCGTGGTCGCCGAATCTATGGCCGAAGTAGCGATGCGCCTCGCGCAGCCCGAGACCGTGGCGCGTGAGTCAATCGTTACGGTCGGCCAAGCGATCCGCCGCGAGGTCGCCGCTATGGGCGATGGCGTCGAACGCGCCCTCGCCCGCGCCGCCGAGCTGGAAGCGCTGGTGCATAACGAAGTTTCCGCGCTTGAGCGCGCCTACAACGACAATGAAGTCCGCATTCGGGATTTGCTCACCGAGCTGAGCAACCAGCGCGAAACTCTAGTCAACCAAGCCGAGCAGGTGCGCAACGCAATCGCCAGCGTCCATCTCGATCTTGCCCACGACATCACGTCAGTCGGCGATCTGGTCGCTGACAAGGTCAACGAAGTCGCGCAACGCGTGACCCGTTCGCTCACCGAGAAAGGCGAGCATATTACGCTGGCACTCGGGCATGCCGGCGATTCCATGATCGATGCCTTGAGCGAGCGGGGCTCGACGCTGCTCGACCGGCTGGAGACGACGAGCGATCAAGCAACTACCGCCATTTCATCTGCGAGCGACCGCCTCTCCGCCAGTCTCAATTTCAAGACAGAACACGTTCATGATGAGTTCGCGGACCTCGCGGCACGTCTGCAACAGATGATGACTGCCCGCCTTGATCAGGTTGCGCAGGGCTTCGCGCAGAAGTCTTCTGTTACCATCGATACGATGGCGAACCGCTCGCAGCAGTTCACTGACGCTATCACCGATACCAGCGCCCGCTTGGCGGAATCGATTTCTGCCCGTGCCGATGAAGTCAATACGACACTGCGCTCGACAGGGGATTCGCTCATCCTTGATCTTTCGCTGCGCGGTGGCGACGTCGTTTCAAAGCTCGAGCAAACTGGTACCCGCATCTCCGACACCATTACAGAACGTAGCAATACGGTAGCGGAAACATTCCGTGAAAGCGCGGAGGCGCTGGTCACTTCGCTTAATAGCCGCGGTGAAGCCGTCAAAGATATGCTGGCCACGCGTCTGCAGGCCTTCGAGGAAATGTTCAACCAAGGTGGCACCGAAATCACCGAGAAAATCTCGCGAGACGCCGGCAACCTCGGAAATCTGATCACTCGTCACATAACGGAATTCGACCATACCGTGAAGAACTATGGCGGCGAGCTGCTCGGACGGCTCGGACAACGTACACAGGATGTGGCAGAAACTCTGCGCAATTACGTCGATACTTTCGATCAACGCGTGACTGGCCGGACCGGTGAAATTTCCAGCACGCTCGACCAACGCCTCTCGCAGTTCGAGACGCTGCTTGGATCGCGCGTATCCGACCTCGCTAAGACGCTGACCGAAGGCGGCAGAGACGTCATCATCGCGCTCGACCACCGCATTAACGAAGTGGCTGGCACCATCAATACGCGTGGCTCCGAGGTGGCGGATTCAATCGGCGCCAAGATCGGCGAGGTCGACCAGACGTTGGGCGCTCGCGCGCTTGAGGTAGCCAACACTCTCGACAACCGCATTGGCCGCTTTGAGGAACTGCTGGTTGGCCGGGCCGAGACCGTGACCAATCAGAT
Source organism: uncultured Alphaproteobacteria bacterium (assembly GCA_963810585.1). Classification (GTDB taxonomy): domain Bacteria; phylum Pseudomonadota; class Alphaproteobacteria; order Rhizobiales; family Xanthobacteraceae; genus Pseudolabrys. The sequence goes on along the minus strand of CAWENV010000003.1, from coordinate 227,511 downwards.
CGAAACCCGCACGAAGGCCGCCGCTGACGCGCTCAATGCGCGCCTAGAGCAGTTGAGCCAAGCGATCAAAGTCAATTCTGCCGAGGCTGAACGCTCGCTCGGTCAACTTGCACTCTCAACCACCGAAGCAATTCGTACCAGCGCAGGCGACGCAGAACGTACCCTCGTCGGCGTAAGCGAAGAGGTCGCTCGTAGCTTCGTCGGCAAGGCCGACGAGATCACCACGGCGGTCAGCCGGCGTACCAATGAAATGACGACGGTTCTGTCCGATAGAAGCGGCGGCGTCATCGCGGCCATCACGGAAAAGGGCGAGCAATTCACGCGGGACGTCGCCAGTGCGACCGATCAGGCGGTGAAGGCGATCGAAGAAAGGGGATTCGCCTTCACGCGCTCAATGATGGACAACAGCAGCGAAATATCGCGCATGATAAACAGCGCGGGCGAAGCAGCCACCAATTCTGTGGCCCGCACGATGAACGACCTCAACGACATCACGCAGAAGGCGATCGCGCAATCGAAGGAAACCGCGAGCTCGACCGTCAAGGAGATGTTGGAAACGCACACAATGCTACGCGCTGACACCACTGCCCTGTTCGAGCGGCTGCGCGAAGCGAACATTATGTTGCAAGAAGTACTCAGCGGCGCACACGAGAACATGGGCGCGCTCGAAAACACCTTGATGCTACGCGTGTCGGAGTTCGTAACCGCCATGAACGAGGTCACCGCCGCAACCGGCGATGCCACCGGTCGGGTGGAAACGAATATCGCCAATTTCCGAGATATTACGACGCAGGTCATCACCGACCTGAGCCAACTTGCACGCCAATTTGATATCCATGGTCGCGAACTCACCAAGGCCGTCGATGTTATTGATCACAGCAATCAGCGCACTGAAGACAGCGTGAATGAACGTCGCGTGCAGCTTGATTCACTGGTTGCTACGCTTGATATCCGCACCGAAGATCTCGAAAAGCGACTTAGCCGATTCTCCGGCCTGTTGGACGAGTCGCTCGAAGCGGCGTCCACTCGTGCGCGCGAAGTCGCGCGTCTTGTGTCGGAGTCGAGTGCCGAAGGTACGCGGGCAATCAGCGAGCAATACGAGCGCGTTCGAGAAAATGCCGAGGAAGAGCGCCAACGTGCCGGCGAGGCGATGCGGGCTATCTACGAACAAACTGCCGGCGACACCCAGACGCTGTTCCACAACGCCAATGAGCGTTTCGCAGAGGCCGTACAAGGTATGAAACAAATGGCCGCTGAAATGCAGCGCGAACTTGAAAGTACGCGCAACGAATTGCGACGGGGCGTCTTCGAGTTGCCGCAGGAAACGGCCGAAAGTACAGCGCAGATGCGTAGGGTCATTGTCGACCAGATCGAGGCGTTAGCTGAACTCAATCGTATTGTCGCGCGCCATGGTAGAAATCTTGATGCAGTCGAGCCGGTGCGGCGCGTGCGCGAAGAGCCAGCGCTTGCTGTCGTGGGTGGCCGCAGCGAGACTCCTGCGCGCAACGACAGTGCGTCGCGAATTGATAACCCGCAACGTCCTGTACAACGCGTCGAAAACGCGAGCTTTGCTCCGGCGATACGCCGCGCTCCCGAAGTGCCGTCTCTTACCCCGACGCCGGTGGCCCCGGGCCGGGGCTGGCTTACAGATCTGCTCAACCGCGCCTCAAGGGAAGAGACCGAGCCCCTCCGCGAATTTCCCCGTGAATCACCTAGAGAAAGCGCACGCGAGCCCGCCCCCCCGCGCGGAAACGAAGAAAGGATACCCCGGCACTCTATCGAATCGCTGGATTCGCTCTCCGTCGACATCGCGCGAATGATCGACCACGACGCCGCGGCCGATTTGTGGGACCGCTATAAGCGTGGCGAACGCAATGTTTTTACTCGCCGCCTCTACACCTTGCAGGGCCAACAAGCATTTGACGACATCCGCAAGAAGTATCGCGCCGATCGAGAATTCAAGCAGACTGTTGATCGATATATCAGTGAGTTCGAACGGCTGCTGGACGAGGTTGCTCGCGACGATCGCGGCCAGGTGGTGGCACGGACCTATCTCACCTCGGAAACCGGCAAGGTTTATACCATGCTGGCGCACGCAGCTGGCCGATTCGACTGAGCGGAGGGTCCGTTTAGCCGCCTACGTACGCGATTTCGCCGCCGACTTTAACCGCTTTGGCTGAGCGGTCTGCGACCGCTTTCCGTGAGCCGAACGTTCGCAACCAATATATTCGATCCTCCAAGATGCCTTTAGCCCTCAATCTTTCTGTTGAGCGCTGGCCGATAGCCGGCACCTTTGGCATCAGCCGCGGCACCAAAACCGAGGCGGTCGTCGTGGTTGCGGAATTGCGCGACGACACGGCGCGCGGCCGTGGAGAATGTGTCCCCTATTTCCGCTATGGCGAAAGCGTCGGAGGCGTCATGGCACAAATCGAATCGATACGGCCGCAGCTTGATGCCGGCCTCGATCGCCGAGCATTGCAGACAGCGATGCCACCGGGCGCTGCTCGCAATGCGCTCGACTGCGCCTTCTGGGATCTGGAGGCCAAAAGCAGCGGCCGATCGGTACAAGAAATCGCGGGCCTGCCCGAGCCCCGCGTACTCATCACCGCTTATACCATCTCGCTTGCGGCACCTGGCGATATGGCGAAAGCGGCAGAAAAAGCCGCCGGCCGCACTCTTCTCAAAGTCAAACTCGGTGCCGATGGTGATGCCGCGCGAATTGCCGCGGTGCGCGATGCAGCGCCCAAGGCGATTCTAATCGTCGATGCCAACGAAGGCTGGAACGAGGGCAATCTTGCCGCAAATTTCGAGGCCTGTGCGTTGGCCAACGTAGCACTCGTCGAACAGCCATTGCCCGACGGAAATGACCATGCGCTGGCGCGCATACAGCGGCCAATTCCGGTCTGCGCCGACGAAAGCGTCCACGATCGCTTATCGTTACCGGCTCTCACCGGAAAATACGACGCAGTAAATATCAAGCTCGATAAAGCGGGCGGATTGACCGAAGCACTAGCAATGTTCGCCGACGCCGAACGTCAAAACTTTACAATCATGGTCGGATGCATGGTCGCAACATCCCTAGCGATGGCTCCGGCTATGTTGCTGGCGCAAAAGGCGCGCTTCGTTGACCTCGACGGGCCACTCCTGCTCACTACTGATCGCGCCGACGGCCTGCGCTACGTCGGCAGCTTGGTGTACCCACCATCACCAATTCTGTGGGGCTGAATCCGCATCGTTGGAACCTACGACCGCGCGGCAAAACCGTAATTAACGTCCATAGCGCGATCTAGCGGTTCCAGCGGTTGCCTGAATTCGTTCATGAAATGTGCCTTAACTTTAGTCACCTAACCCCCACCAAAAGCTTTCCGTTGCCCGGCACCTTGGCTTAGACTTTGGCCAAGATCGCACCGCCGATTTGGCAGGGCGACGGCTACGGGATGGGGTCATGCGAATTCGGGGTGTGCTGCTTAGCGCCGCCGCGCTGGCACTAAGCGTAACGTCAGCGTCCGCGACTATGCGAATCTCGGAAGATCGCGGCGGCCAGATTGGCCACTATTTGCAAACTTTCAGCGCGCTACGCTCATCCGGAGAGAGCGTCGTCATCGACGGAAATTGTCTGTCGGCCTGCACGTTGGTGCTCGGATTGGTTCCGCGTGAACGCGTCTGCGCAACGCAGCACGCACGCTTTGGGTTTCATGCCGCATGGATGCCAGATCGTGACGGACGTCCCGTGACCAGTCCGCTCGGCACCCAAGCGCTTTGGAGTTTTTATCCTGCATCGGTACGGCGCTGGATTACCCAGCATGGCGGCTTGTCGCGCAAGATGATCTTCCTTCAGGGACGCGAACTCAGCGGCATTGTGGCAAGCTGTGATCGAGGGGCGAGCCAGCAGGCGCGTTCAGAGCAACGGCTTAACCCGCAACCGGTGCGCTACGAATCCGCAAGCGCCTCCAGCGATCGCCACTAAGGCCATCGCCGCATAAGCGCCGCTGCCTAGCTGTTCGTAAAACACGCCAGAAACTGCCATAGCCGCCGCCATTGCTAAACCAACCGAGACCGCAAGGTAGCCTTGCGCGGTCGCTGCCTGTCCCGGTGGCGTGTTTCGCGAAAGAAACATCAGCGCGCCTAGATGGGTGGCGCCAAACGACAACGCATGGAGTACTTGTAGCCAGGGCAACGCGAGCGCCGGCGGATCAAGGGCCATCCCCAGCCAGCGCAAAGCACCGCCAGATCCGCCGACCATCAGTAGCATCGTTGGCTCGAAGAACGCCGGCAGGCGTGCTTGCATCGCGAAGAGCACAATTTCCGCAGCGACTCCGAGCGCCCATAGCGCAGCGATCACGGTGCCGTCGAGCCCGGCAGCACGCCATTGAACGGCCGAGAAACCGTAAAAGACGGCATGACTGGACTGGACAAGGCTCGCGGCTACCAGCACTGCGATGAATGCGCGATCGTGCAAAATGTTTGCGCGCGACGTTGCCGAAACGCTGCGCGCCGGCGTGCTGGTTCTCGCCGGTGGCAGCGCCAATGCCGCTAGCGCCACCAAAACGCTAGCCGCCATCATGAGCCAGATTAGATCGCGTGCCGGGATCGCATCGGCAGCAAAACCGGCCACGAAGTTACCAAAGATGAAAGCGAATGAACCCCATAGCCTTACCGGCCCGTAGGCGCGCCCGCGTGCCATCAGTTCCTTGAGCGCATAGGTTTCGGCTAATGGCATCTGTGGCGTGGTGGCAAGTGAGGTGAATGTGTAGGCGACCAAAATGGAAATCGCGCCAGCTGACAGCCCAAGAAAAATGTAGCCGGCAATGCTCGCAAAGCCCGCGAGGACCAATGCCGTCCGAACTGCGGCGCGCCGGTCTGCTTCGCGCGCAATGAAGGGAACCACCAGAAGGCGCGCAACCACGGGGGCTGCCAGCACAATGCCGATCATCGTCGCGTCGAGACCCTTGGCTTTGAGCCAGACAGGGAAGAATGGCATCTGAATGCCAGGCAGTATGAACAGGGCCACATAGAGGGCCGCTAGCCGCGATACAAAGCCGGACGCTTTTGAAGCATGCTGCATCGTGTTGTCTAAACCTCACCTAACACGTTGCATAAATTCGATTTTTGGCTGTCAGCGACCGCTCACGCGGAGTTGACCATGCTAGCCGAATCAAGCCGCATGATTGATAAACGGCTCCGCAAGGATTGCACATGCCGACCGGAACCACCGTGCGAGCAGAACGACCGCCGCTCGACACGCCGGATGAGGGCGAATATCGGGCGTTTTGCGAAGCATTGTCGGCAAGCGCGCGCGGCCGCGCCTTCCTTGCCGAATACGCTCGGCGAAACCGAAACGCTGACACCGAACAGCTGCTTGCGGCGATCGCACGATTGCAGTCGCTTGTGACGGGAGCGGCGACCCCGCTGACCGCCGAACCGGTCAAACGAGAATTGTTGGCTTTGCTAAAGGAAGTCAGCGCCGCACAGCGCGAACTTGAAGACAGCGTTTTATCTATGCGAGCGACGAAGTTTGCAGAATTGATCGCACTGGTGGAACGCCGCATCTCAGACATTCTCACTCCGCCGCACATCGCGTCATTACCGCAGGTCGGGCCTCCAGTACCAGCGCGCAGCTTTCCAGACGAGCCGGCGGCCGAGACCGAGCATATGCATCTCGCGGTTGTGCCACTGCCCGAACAGCCGGAATTGCCGATTCCTTCTCCGGCCGTTGCGCAACCCCCGGTGATTGCCTTCGTGCGCAGCGAGACTATCATCGCAGAGGTCGTATTCGCCGAACCATCTGCGCCGCGTACATCAACCGTGATCGAAACGCCAAATACGAATACAGCGAATTCGGCGACTATTGAGGCAGCGTCTGAAGTAGCGCCGTCGCCGGCCAAACCGCTGGCGTCGATAATGGCGCTTAGCGAAGAGGAACGTCTCGCGCTGTTTAGCTGAGCTCCTGGGAAGTCAAGAACCGATCAGGCGGGCAAAGAGATCCGCGTCCACGTTGCCGCCAGAAAGAACTCCGACAACAACTTTGCCCTTTACTCCAAGCTTGCCGGATAGCAACGCCGCCAATCCGATCGCGCCGCCAGGCTCCACGACTAGTTTCAACTCGTTAAATGCATAGCGCACAGCGAGCGCCACCTCGGCATCGTTAACGGTTGTGCCCTGCCCTATAAGTTCGCGTGTAATCGGAAATGTCAGCTCACCCGGCGTATTACTCATCAGCGCATCGCAGATGGTCCCGCTCATGCGCGCATTTGCCTCTCGTTTTCCACTCTTGAAGGAGCGAAGAGTGTCGTCAAAACCCTCGGGTTCAACCGCATAGAATTTCGCGGTCGGCACTCGCACTTTCACCCCAAGCGAAATGCCGGCAGCCAACCCGCCGCCGGACGCACCCACAATCACAATCTCGGGCTTGAGCGAGAGCCGTGCGAGATCTTCAACAATTTCGGCACCTATCGTACCCTGCCCTGCGATGACGAGCGGATCGTCATAGGGCGGCACCAATGTCGCACCGCGTTCGGCTACGATTTTTTTAGCGATAGCCGCCCTGTCCTCACTGTTGCGGTCGTAAAGCACGACTTCAGCACCCAAAGCCAGCGTGCGCTCTCGCTTTGCGTTGGGAGCATCACTCGGCATGACGATAGTTGCACGAAGACCAAGTAAACGCGCCGCCGCCGCCACCCCTTGTGCATGGTTGCCGCTTGAATAAGCAACCACACCAGCGGCGCGGTGATCGCCGGGGATCGAGGAAACCTTGTTGTAAGCGCCGCGGAATTTAAACGATCCGGTTCGCTGCAGGGTTTCCGCCTTCAAGAACACGTGCGCGCCGATCAATTCGTCCAGTACCGGCGCGTTGATGAGCGGCGTTCGTACTGCAATCCCAGTAAGCCGCTTCGTCGCTAGCTCAATATCGGCGGCAGTCCGCAGGATGGTATTGTCGATGGCACCCATGAACGGTGAAGTTAATGCCGCGCCATGTCCTACGGCAAGGGGGACACCCTATGCCGCAATTGGGGACCGCTTACTACGAGCTGATTTGGTCGCTTCCACCACATGCTCCAGGAAGGTCCGCGCGCACGCAGCCCACGTCATACTAAGTGCGAAATCACGGCATTCCACCCGCGAGCAATCGAGTGCACCGAGGCAAGCGCGTCGCAGGTCGTCATCCAGGACACCTACATTTTTCTTGCCGATAACGTCGCGTGGCGCCGAAGCCGGGAATGCCGCTACTGGCACTCCACTTGCGAGTGCCTCTAGTAGTACAAGACCAAAGGTGTCGGTAAGGCTCGGAAAGACAAATACATCGGAGGCAGAATAGATTGCAGCCAGCGCATCATCTTTGCGCGGGCCCATGAACACCGCGGCGGGATATTTTCGCACGAGTGTTTTCCGCGCTGGCCCATCGCCGACCACGACTTTGGTACCGGGCAGATCAAGTTTGAGAAACGCTTCTAGATTTTTTTCCACCGCCAGTCTTCCGACGGCGAGAAAAATCGGACGCGGCAGATTCAGATCGGTCCCCGCGTGCGGATGGAATAGGTCAGCATCTACACCGCGTGACCACAGTTTAACGTTCATGAAGCCCCGCATAGTGAGTTCGGATGTAAGCGTCGGTGTAGCCGCCAAAACCGCGGCGGCGGGAGCGTGGAAGCGACGCATCCAGGCCCACGTGGCTTCAGTAGTCCAACGCGCCGGCATCGGCAGTCGCTCAGCGAGGTAGTCAGGAAAACGGGTGTGAAAGCTTGTGGTAAAGGGCAGATTACGTCGCAGACATACACGGCGCATAGCGTGGCCGAGCGGACCCTCTGTCGCGACGTGGATCGCGTCGGGCCGAGACAACTCGAGCCGCCGCTCAACATCGCCCGGTGCGACAAGCGCCAGCCGGATTTCCGGGTAACTCGGCACTGGCAGGGTCCAAAACTGATCGGGGCTGAGGAATTCAAGCTCCGCGCCCAGCGCCCGGGCCTCGCGCGCGACATGACCCAAGGTGCGGACGACGCCGTTGACTTGCGGGTGCCAAGCGTCGGTTGCGACCAGGATTTTCATGCTGCTTGCGAATGGGCAATGGCCGAAGCCGACCCGGCGCCGTGTCCAGTATGCGTCCAGGTGATGATCTCGAACTGCCCATCGTGGCCTTCGGCCACTGCTGTGCAGCTTTCCACCCAATCGCCACAGTTGATGTAGCGCAACCCGTAATCGTCATGCATGGCCGCCGTGTGAATGTGACCGCAGACCACACCATCAGCCTGATAGTGTCTGGCCTCAGTCGCCAACGCCTTTTCGAAGGCTCCGATATAGTTGACCGCGTTCTTGACCTTCAGCTTGGCCCATTTGGAGAGCGACCAGTAGGGCGCGCCGAGTACGCGACGAAAGCCGTTAAATATGCGATTGGCCGTTAACGCGAATTCGTAGGCTCTATCACCGAGTAGCGCCAGCCAACGAGCCTGCGTTACCACAAGATCGAAGATGTCACCATGAACCACGAGGTAGCGCCGACCATCGATGCCCTCGTGAATAATATTCTCGACGACTTCGATGCCACCAAAGTGCGTACCGTAGTAACCGCGGAGGAATTCGTCGTGATTGCCAGGAATATAGATTACGCGAGCACCTTTGCGCGCCTGTCGCAAGATTTTCTGAACGACATCGTTGTGCGCTTGCGGCCAATACCAAGACGACCGCAGAGCCCAGCCATCCACGATATCGCCGATGAGGTAGATTGTTTCTGCATCATGGTGGCGAAGAAAGTCGAGGAGCTTGTCGGACTGACAACCGCGTGTCCCGAGGTGAATGTCGGAGATGAACAGCGCGCGAAACCGTCGCGTAGCGTTGTCCGTCACGATGCGGCCATCTCCGATGCAAAGATCATGCAAGGCATGTAGCAGCGCCGCATCTCAGTTTTATGACAAGGTCGTTTACCTTTCCCACACACCGGAGGACTTAGGCGGCGACAATTTGTTTCTCCGTGCGCCGGAAACGTACCAGTGTGTAGACGCCGAACGGCTTAACGCTGCGTCGCTCGATCAGCTCGGTGCCACCATGCGCCTGCGCCCATGCGGCCAAGCGCTGGAACGGAAACTCTGGCCGCAGACCAAGCTTGCGCACCTTCTGTGCCAACCCGCGCTCAATTGCAGCGGCAACGCCGCGTTCGGAGTAGAGATGATTTACGAGAATGATTTGACCACCGGGCCGCACTACACGCGCACATTCCGATAGTACTCGCTCGGGGCTTTCCACGAGCGTTATGACAAATTGTCCGACCACACAGTCGAAAGAGGAGTTTGGGTACGAGAGTTCGTGAGCGTCCATCACCGACAGCCCCTTCACGAATGGATAACGGCCACTTGACGCACGTAAACGTGCACGCGCAATCATTGGTTCTGAGATATCGATGCCAGTAATCTCCGTCGTCTCGTCGTAATCATCGAACGACAGGCCAGTGCCAACTCCGATTTCTAAAATCCGCCCGCCCACTTCACGCGCGGCGCGAGCTGCGGCTCGCCGTCCATTAACAAAGACGGGTGCGCACAGGATGTCATAAACTGGCGCCCATCGAGCATACGCTTTTTCCATCACAACTTTGTCTGGATCACGCAGCATAGGTGCCCTCCTCGAATTGGAACCGCAATTTTCTGTCTGGAGATAGCAGCTGTTCGTAACAGTCAGGCGACACCGGCACCGCCGCACTTGACGCTACAGTGCCAAGCCCTGACACTCACGCCTGAACGAATTGCCAAAACAAGGACGCCCTATGGATCTCGGAATTGCCGGCCGCAAGGCCATTGTCTGCGCGTCGAGCCGCGGGCTCGGCAAGGCCTGCGCACGCGCATTGGCGGAAGCCGGCTGCGAGGTGGTGATCAATGGCCGGGATGCCAAAAAACTGGAAGCGGCCGCCACCGAACTTGCCAGCGTTGCCGGTGTAAAGGTGACACCTGTTGTGGCTGATGTCTCTACGGCCGAGGGGCAGAAGGCGCTCCTTACCGCCTGCCCGCAGCCGGACATCCTCGTCAACAACAATGCCGGCCCACCGATGCGTGACTTTCGTGAGCTCACACGCACGCAGATGATCGATGGTGTTATCGCCAATATGGTGGTTGCTATAGAGCTGATTCAGAAGGTGATTGACCCGATGTGCCAGCGTAAATTTGGGCGCGTCGTCAACATCACCTCAGGCTCGGTGAAGATGCCGCTCGCTGGCCTCGACCTGTCATCAGGCGCGCGCGCCGGTTTAACCGCATTCTTGGCCGGCGTTGCGCGCACCGTCGCCGACAAAAACGTGACAATTAACAATATATTGCCAGGCGCTTTCGACACCGACCGATTGCGCGGCGTCATGAGCAAGACAGCTGAGCAAAAGGGCAAGACCGTTGCGCAGATCGCGGCCGATCGCATCGCTACCATTCCCGCCAGACGATTCGGCGATCCGGACGAGTTCGGCGCTGCTTGTGCATTCCTTTGCTCAGCGCACGCCGGTTACATTACAGGACAAAACCTGCTGATCGATGGCGGCACTTTCAACGGCGCGCTTTGAGAATGCGAAGGCCGGCGTTTCCGCCGGCCTCACACTCGTCCCCACTTCGCGGCCTACTTGGTAATCAGCATCTTGTTCGCCGACGCCGGCTCGTCCCAACGGTAAACGAGCGAGGCCGATAGGATATCGACGTGTGCGCTGACGCCCCCAATGTAGGTGACCGCGCCATTGAACCACGGATTGCCGGATGTCGCGGAGATGTTAATCGAGGGATCCTTCACCCAAAGGTGCGAATAGGCGAGGTCGAAATGCAGGCCCTTGAAGACCTGCCACGTAGCGCCAATTGACGCCCAAAACCGGTCATTGTCCGGCAGGCGCGGCGTGCGGACCTGATCGTCGATTGGCGAAATTTCGTAGCCGAGCCCGGTGCGCAGCGTCAGTCGATCGTTCCACTGGTATTCAGCACCGCCCGAGAAGAACCAGCCATCCCGGTACTGGAACGGCAATGTTACGTTGCCACCGCCAGCGCCGGCCAGGAGTGTCGCAGGCGCCCCGTTAGGTTGCAAAATTGTCGCAGTGCCGATACGGCTCCAGTTCGTCCACTCCACCGTACCAAGGAGCGTCCACGCACTGTCGAGGCGCTGGCGAACGCCGAGCGATACGGTGTCGGGAAGGTCGAGCGTTGTGTTCACTGAACCGGTCGTCGTGCCCGGCAGCACCGCGCTCGTTTGTAAGGTGCCGTTGATCTTTTGATTGAGTCCCGAGCGCCAGCCAAGGCCGATGGTGGTTGTCGGTGTCGGCGTCAACGTGACGCCGGCGGTAAAGCCATAGCCCCATCCATTGCCACCGATGACGGCGTCAACACCTGGCGTTGCGCCGATGCCCGTCGATAAATTCGCCGTGCCGTACTGAACCTGCACGCCAACGCCGACGCTGATCCAATCATTAAACCGGTAGGCAATGCTGGGTGTTGCGTTGTATGTGCGCAAAGTGGTCGCGCCTGCATAGTCGCGACCGGCCCACCTCTCGGGAAAATTGACCGACAGCCCAAACGGCGAATTGATGGACATCCCGATCCATAAATTTGGTCTGATCTGCCAGGAGAAGTAGCTGGCCGGCACCAAGGCATCGCTGGCGCTGTCACTGGCGCCGCCGAACGCGCCGAGCGTGCTCCCAGCAGCCGGACTGTGACTGGCATAAGGAATGACGCCGGTAAAAACGGTTTCGCTCTGGATGCCCGGTACCTGCGTCATGGTTGCCGGGTTCCAAAACATCGACGACAGCGCACCGCCGGCGGCGATACCGGCAAAGGATGTGCCCTGCCCGTAAGCGCTTTGTTCGCGAAGGGCAAAACCACCCGCGTTCGCCTGAGCAGTCACCACAACCAAAAGCCCAAGTGCGCTGCCCGCGCGCAAGAAGCTCCTCCATTCGCGAAGCGCCATTACACCCCCCCCAAATTCGCGCGTTCCCACTGCGCTTGCCAATATCGTGACCGGAGCTTAGGCCGCAAACAATGGCTACAGCGGTAAAAACCCTTGGAATGCGAGAACTTGCGCAAAAATATCGCAGCTGTTGCTGCGATGACACAGACGCTTTACCGCACCGCACCAATCACGGTTTTGGTGAGCAATCAGATAGTTGGAATTTAGTTCTACTCGTCCGGCACCGTAATTCTGTCCAAGGCGGCCTATCGGCGACCCAACCCACCAGGCGTCTCAGGTGATGCCTCGCATCCTCAGGCTGCGCGAAACTCCACTCCGAGGCGTGTCGCGGAGCGCCAGATCACATGGCAGGGCTGGCTGATTTTGTCGTAAGCAATAACCAGCACGAACTCGTCCGGTATACCGACCTGGCTCGCGACTTCTAGACAAGCGCCGACTTTGGTCAAATTCCGCACGCGGCAGTCGATGCCGCCGGCGCGATTGAAGGCGATGCTCCCTGCTTTGAGAGCGCGTAAGCGCTGGGCTTTACGTCTTTCATCCATCGGTGCCTCCGCCGATATCGGGGCATTCGCTCGACCGCCGCGCGATGCTGCCATTCGTCTTGCGTGACGTCTGACGTAAACGGCCGGTCACAACCTATTCCTGCCCATTTATCGAGCGGTGAAACTCATCATCAAAAGACGCGTAAATCTTTCAGAATTCGCTAACTATACAGTGTACGGGGGACAAGCGGCAGTTGCTGCTCGCTTTTTCCGGCAGAGGCATTTATGCGCGTACCGCGAAGAAGGGTTGCCCGGTGTCTGCGGCCATGCATGATGTCGCCAGCCTGCTACCGCGCAGAATCTCAGAAACGAGAGTATGCGCACCGTCAATAGCTCGAAAAACAAACGCTCGAGGGAGATTACGTTATGAAGCTCGTCCGCTATGGCGCGCCCGGCCGCGAGAAACCCGGCATTATCGGTGAAGACGGCAAAGTCAGAGATCTGTCGCGTCTCGTGAAGGATATCGACGGCGCGATGCTGGCATCGGGCGGCCTCACTAAGATTCGGAAGGCTAATCTCAAACGAATGAAGCCAGTCTCCGGCAAGCCACGGCTAGGTCCCTGCATCGGCAACGTGCGTAACTTTATTGCTATCGGGCTGAACTATTCCGATCACGCCGCCGAAGCCGGCATGCCGATCCCAAAAGAACCGATCATCTTCAACAAGGCGCCGACGTCCATTTGCGGACCGAACGACGACACTATCACGCCACGCGAGTCAGGTAAACTCGACTGGGAGGTCGAGCTCGGCATCGTCATCGGCAAGCGCGCGCGTTATCTCACCAAGGAAAAGACCAAGGATGCCATCGCCGGCTATTTTCTGTCGAATGACGTATCTGAGCGCGTGTTCCAGATCGAGCGCAGCGGCGGCCAGTGGAACAAAGGCAAGAGTTGCGAAACATTCGGACCGATCGGCCCATGGTTCGTCACCAGGGACGAGATCAAGGATCCGCAGAACTTAAATATGTGGCTCGACGTCAACGGCGAGAAGCGTCAGCGCGGCAACACTAAAACCATGATCTTCGGCTGCGAACACCTCGTTTGGTACTGCTCGCAATTTTTCGTGATGGAGCCGGGCGACATCATTATCACCGGTACGCCGCCGGGCGTCGGCCTCGGCATGAAGCCTACGCCGATGTTCCTGAAAGCCGGCGACGTAGTCACGCTCGGCATCGACAAGCTTGGCGAGCAACGGCAGAAGGTCGTCGCGGCAAAGTAGTCGCGGTCATTTCGAATATAAATCGCCGCTAAACAAGCGCATCAACCCGAGTCGGAAAGACCGCCACCAATGCGGTCTTTCCTTTTTCAGACACCCAGCGCGGCAGGAAGCAACTTAGGAGATCGTGGCAATATTGTACCGCCGCCTAGCAGCTTAATTTTTATCGCTTCCGGGAACCGATTTCTGCGACCCGGGTTTTTCAGGTGAACGTCAGCCGGATCTCAGCCTGTTATGTCTCCAGCAGTCGCTATTCCAGAGAGCCGAAAGTGCCATACGCGCGCCCTCGAATACCGCTCGATTGCTGAGCGTTTCCGTGGGCACAATGCCCGCGATAAAATGCTGAGAGTTGCTGCGGACTACGAACGCATGGCACGGGACGCCAAAGACCGGGAAATTGCGCAGGGCCTATCACATTTGCGGGCGCTAACGGCGATCCGGCAGCCTTAGGACCGAAGGCTTTTCACCTGTCGTCGGCTCAATCGAGACCCATGACATGGCGCCATTCGCTGCCCATGTTGTCGTCTGTTACCGGCCGCTTACCGGCCGTCCGCATGAGAAGATCGGGACACGGTTCAATCGGCCTCTCGTCAACACGCGCATTTTTAGATGTGATGCTTTCGTGCCAGGATTCGAACTGGGCCAGCATTACGCGGTCCTGTGCGCGCGAGGTATCGAAGACTGACGCTCCGTCGATCCGATATGATTCCAGTGTCTGCCGCCAGCGCCGGAAATCCCAGGCGATGGGCTCATCCGACACCACCATGTGATTGGTGAAGCGTGCGCCATACGTGAACGCGAGGCAGCCGGTGCGCTGCACGCGGTCTGAATCCGTCGTGTTGTAGAAGAAAATGCCGCCGGGATTGAGATGGCGCCGAACAATATCGAGGAACTCGACCGACAACAGGTTGGTGACGCTTGCGCGAAAGTGCCAAGTCGTATTCGAAATAATTGCGTCGAATTGCCTTGCCGGGTTGCCGCGCAGCCACCGGCGGCCATCGTCGGTGATGATCGTCACTTTTGGATTGGACAGTACCGATGCGACCTCGGGCTCCTTTGCAATCAATGTAAGGTACCCCGGGTTGATCTCGATAATGGTCAGCGAGACAACATTCGGATTGCTGACGATAACCTGCGCCCACGAACCCGAAGAGAGGCCGATCATCAGCACATTGCGTGGCGCCGGATGAAAGAGGCTGAGCGCATAGGGGCGCACGATCCCGTTCGAATCCTTCTTTAAATCGGTATTGAAACGACCGTCGTACATTCCATGTCCGTAGACGGTTCCGTCATCTGTCACGGTTATGATGCCGCTGCGATTCTCTACGACGTCGACAAAATTGCTGGCTGCCGCCATTCCTTTCCATTGCAGGTTTTCCAAAACATGTTCCGATAGCAGCGGGATTGTGACCAACGCTACAAATCCGATCATTGCTGCGAGCGCCGCTCGCCATAGCCTTTCGTTATCCGAAATGGTGAGCGCCATAATCAGCACCAATGCGCAGGCCGCGCCGGCCGCAGCCAATATTGCAGCAATCGCGACAAGACCGAGGTAATCCATCAGCACAAAGCCAGTAACGACGGACCCCGCCGCCGAACCAAAAATGTTTGCAAGGTAGAGAAAAGCCGTCCGCATGCCCGCTTTGCTGTCGGCCGCGATCGACAATTCGGCGAGATAAGGCAGCACCGATCCCCAGAAGCGGGCGACGAGATAAACCATCAGCATACCCACGCCTACGACGCCTCGATCAAGCCAGGAAAGATGATTGAGGAGAGGTAGAAATAGTGCGCCGAGGACGCTGGCCGTCAGGAGCGTGTTGACAAGCCGCCGATTCGTTTCAACCTGGGTCGCCGTCTTGCAATGTTCACCGGCTTGGCGTGAGCCTGATGCAATTCCGACGAGAAACGCACTCAGTGTCATTGCGAAAGCGGGCGCACTCGAACCGCTAGCGTAGGAGATCGTCCGGAAGAAAAATATTTCGTATGATAATGAGACGAAGCCGCCGGCCGCGGCCATGATTAATACCGGCCCAAGACTGAGTACGGGACGGCGGTTTGGCGGGCCAGACGCGTAATCTCTTATAACTGATTGGGGGGCTGAATGGCTAAACCATTGCGCGGCGAGAGCGGCCAATGCAACCGCACCATTCATTGCAACGGCGAAATAGATTGAGCCGCTCATACCGAGAAACGGAAACAGCATAAGTGCAGACGCAAGGCAGGCTGCGCCGGCCCCTAACGTGTTGACGTAGTAAAGTAACCCGACTGCGCTCCCAATATTTCCGGAGCGGCGACCGAGATGGCCGACTAGCAGCGGCAAAGTCGCTCCCATCAGAAGCGTCGGCACAATGACGAGGGCGAGCGCCGCAGCCGCGGTCGTCGGCAGAGTAAGCCCGATCGTGAAATCACCCACTGCACCGAATAACATCAGCGATACGAAGCCAAATGCTCCGGTCAAAATTTCAATGCTGGCAAGCAACAATAAGAGCGGCACCGCGCGTTGCTTCGAGAGCCAACCTCCCACGAGACTTCCAACGCCGAGGCCAAGCATGAATGCGGTAACGACAATCGTCACCGACTCGATGTTAACGCCGAAGATTAGGAACAGTGCCCGCTGCCACGTAAGCTGATAAATCAGCGCCGGAAATCCGGAGAAGAAAAATAAGACGCAGAGAATGCGCGTCTCTTGTGCGAGCGCCTCGCGGTGCCCGGGCGCATTGCCGGCCGTGGTTAGTCCAAGGCTTGCCATAAGTGCCGATACCCGCTGAAGCGAGCCGGCATGCTACGGAGACAACGTTACCCAGGCGTGAACCAGAGCGTCGATTTGAATCACAATGCCGGTCTACTGCTGGCGCGCACGATGTTTACGCGAGTGCGGGCGCTCTGCCGCCGAACTCGAAACGGCAAGGTAAGGGTTCGGGTTGCACCAGCCACGATTGCCTCCCAGCACATTTGGCCGGCAATCTTCGATCGAGCGATACTCGCAGTCCCACTGCATATCGCCGTCGCCCATTGAAACCACCGCGCACCAGGGAGCTCCGTAGTAATCAGCAGCCGCCGGCTGTGGACCGAAGGCCAAAAATGCAAAAGCAGCGCCGGCTAAAATCATACGGGTCATTGTCAATCTCCGTGGTCGATGCCGGTACTAACACCGAACGGCCTGCCGGTATTCGCATTTCCGGGGTCACCGGTGTCCCCTTCGCGAAAAACTTAAGGCCGAAGGTCTCGAGCCAAAGTATGGCGGATCACCCTCGTCGATGAATACCTGGGCGTCCCGCCTAAGCTTTGCTTCAAGCTGCCCCGCCTGCAAAATTTTATGTGGTTTTTACAGCCGTTTGGGCCTTTTGGGAGACCCCTTCAGGGGAACTTTAACAGTTCATAAACCATGCTCGCGCACGATCCAGTTCTACGCGCACCTGCTGGTGGGGATTTAGCCCGTGCGGACCAATCGCAGCTGGCTCTGCATTTTCGGGGCTGCTTTCCTAGCTTTGCCGTGCAATCCGCTTCATGCGGAGGATGGCGTATTCAAAGACAAGATTGTTTTTGGGCAGGTCGCAGCGCTTAACGGCCCGGCGCAAGCGCTCGGCCAAGGCATGCGTGAAGGTATTCTGGCCGCCTTCGAAGAAGCCAACCGTGGCGGTGGTGTAAATGGTCGCAAGCTCGAGCTTAAATCGATCGATGACAGCTACGAGCCCGAGAAGACCATCGAGGCCACTAACCGGGCGATAAACGAAGACAAAGTCTTCGCGCTTGTTGGCGCAGTCGGAACTCCGACATCAAAAGCCGGCCAACCCATCGCAACTGCGGCCAAAGTGCCATTCATAGGCCCGTTTACCGGCGCGGAGTTTCTTCGCAACCCATTCAATCGCTACATCGTCAATATTCGTAGCTCTTACTTCCAGGAAACCGAGGCCTGGATCGACCATCTGACCAGTGACCTCGGGATCACGCGTATTGCTATCCTTTATCAGGACGACGCCTTCGGCCTTGCGGGTCTGGCCGGAGTCAAGAAAGCGATGGCCAAGCGCAACATGTCGCTGGTCGCCGAGGGAACCTTCAAACGCAATACGATCGCAATAAAATCGGCTTTGCTCGATATCATGAAAGGCCAACCCCAAGCCGTCGTGACGGTCGGCCCATACAAGCCGATCGCGGAGTTCATCAAGCTCGCACGTCAGCTAAAGGTCGATGCCGCATTCGTCGCAATTTCATTTGTCGGATCGGATTCGCTGGCTCAGGAGCTTGGCAATCAGGGGACCGGCGTGATCATCAGTCAGGTCGTCCCGTTTCCCTGGGACAAGTCGCTGCGAGTCGTGACATCTTACCAGGAAGCCCTAGCCGCAGAAAATCAGAAAGCAAAACCCGGCTTTGTGTCACTTGAAGGCTATCTCGTTGGCCGGCTCGCGATCGAAGCCTTACGACGAATTTCTGGTGAGCCTTCACGCGAAGCGTTTCTCGATGCCATCGAGCGTAGCCCGTTCGATCTTGGCGGAGTGAAACTCACTTTCGACGCCTCACAAAATCAAGGATCAAATCAGGTCTATTTCACCGTTCTTCAGTCAGATGGCTCATTCAGGCCCGTCACGAATTTCGTAAAGACCGTTGAAAAGTGAGACAGGCGGACAATCGAAAATTGCGCACCAAATTACCGATAGGAAGCGCCCCTAAGGGCATGCAAAACGCGGGGTGGCTTTCAACCATCCGCGGCCGCCTTTATCTTGCGTTTGGCTTTGCTGCCGGCCTGACAATCATTGGCTCGTTAATTGCCTTCTATGAATTCACCGTTATCGGCATGACGACAAAAGAAATCGTTTCCGGCAGCTTGCCGACCACCGCTGTATCGCTGCGCCTCGCCGAGCAGGCAAGCAGCTTGATCTCTTCGGGCCCGCGCCTGATGGCGGCGGCGACGCCGAATGCCCGTGGCGAGATTATGAGCGACATCAGTCAACAAGAAAAAGACCTGGAAAATGGCATAGCGCGCTTGAAAGCACTCCGCATCGTCAACGCAGACGATATTGACGTCAGTCGAAAGGTTCTGACGGAACGACTTGAGACGCTTAATCAAACTGTAGCGAACCGGATCAACATATCGAAAGAGAGATCCTACTTGGGATCATCGGTCCGAGCAGCACACGAAGCGCTACTTATTGGCCTCGCTCCCGCAATCGATGACGCTAATTTTGAACTGATGATGAACGCCAAACAGGAGGGGTTTGCCGCACTCGATACGAGGCTCGAATTGCTCCGTCGGCTTCTGGAGACAGAATCTGAGTCAAACCTTCTCGCTGGGCTGTTGACAGAAGCTTCTCTTGCTACCGATCCGAGCCGTCTCGAGCCATTGCGCGACTTGATAAACGCCGCCCAACGGAAGATTACCAAAAATCTGAACGCCATCAGTGACCGCACTCAACGAGAAAAGCTTATTGCCCTATACAACCAACTCGGCTCGATCGGAGCGGACGACGGAATTATCACCGCGCGCGCCTATGAACTTGGTCAGCAGCACGACGCGCAGCTCGCATTCATCACCGCGCAGGCCGAAGCTTCCAAACTGAAACATGCGGTTGACAATCTCGTCGAGCAACAGGGTAGTCTTGTGCAAGAGATCTCCGACAACGCCACCCGGCAGATCCGGTCCGGACAACTTATTTTGACCGCGCTTTCGATCACGGCTGTCATCGGCGCGATATTGGTGGCATGGCTCTATGTCGGCCGCAGCGTCGCCCGGCGTCTTGGTTTTCTTAGCGACGCGATGCGGCGCATTGCCGATGGCGATTTAAATGTCGATATTCAAGATACCCGTGGCGACGAGATCGCTAACATGGGGCGGGCACTCTTGTTCTTCCGTCAAGCAACCGCTGACGTGGCGACGGCGCGCCAAAAAGAAACCGAGCAGACGCGCACACTGGAATCCCGCCGGCAGCTCGTCGAAGCCGCCACGCAAGAATTCGAAGGGGCAGTATCCAATATTGTGCAAACGCTCGATCGAGCGGCGGCCGCTATGGATAGCTCAGCACGCGATATGGCGAATAGTGCTACACGTAATCAAGAGCAGGCACTTGCGACGGCGGCGGCGTCCGAGCAAGCAACGAGCAATGTCGGCATCGTGGCGACGGCGGCCGAAGAAATAGCGCAATCGATCGAGCATATAGCCGCGCGCGTCGCAAATTCAGCAACGGTAGCGAGCCAGGCAACTGACGAGGCCAAGGCAATTACCGAAGCCGTCGGGAGCCTGTCAGCGTCGGTCGACGAAATCGGCGAGGTCAGCGATCTCATTAGCAGCATTGCCGCGCAGACGAACTTGCTTGCACTCAATGCGACAATCGAAGCTGCCCGCGCTGGAGAATCCGGCCGCGGCTTCGCCGTCGTAGCGCAGGAGGTAAAGGGTCTTGCCACGCAAACTGGTAAGGCGACCGAAGAGATTACCCGGCACATCGTGTCGATAGAGCAAACGACGGATCGATCCGTCCAAGCTATTAAGAAAATCGCAGCAACGATCGAGCAATTGAGCGACGTAGCGAACGACGTCGCAGTGGCGATGCGCCAGCAGGATTCGGTGACGCAGGAGATTGCGCGCAACGCCGGTGCTGCAGCCAAAGGAACACGCGATGTTTCCGAGAATATCGCGGAAGTCTCAAACAGCGCCGTAAACACCGGCAAGATTGCAACCACAGTTCTAACTGCGGCCGCCGAATTGGCGGATCAATCCCACCTGCTACGGCTCGAAGTCGAACGCTATCTGGCGCAGCTTCGTGTGGCTTCGTAGCGGTGCATTCCGTTTTTACAACCTGTGAGTTTTATTTTATATTATTCTATTTATAGTGGTAAAAAAGCGAGCCATTGAGTTCCGCTTTTATGCTTCTTCGGTAAATCTTTACGGCGCGAATACTTTCCTTAACCCGAACTAACGATTTTGCAGCGGTCAGGTGCAGCTTTTTTTTAATGGTTCACTCGTACCGTCGACCCGTAAGAACAAACACCAACGGAGGCGGCAGATGTCTAAGGTTTTTGCGTTTCTCAAGGACGAGTTGGGTGCGACCGCGATCGAATATGGTCTGATCGCCGCCGGCATTTCGGTTGTGATCATTGCGACCGTTAATGCGATCGGCTCGACCCTCAATACCAAATTCAACAGCATCTCTACACAGCTGAAATAATCTAACCCTGCTGTGGCTGATACATCGAAGCCGCCGCTCCGGCGGCTTCTTTGTTTTTGGGCGTTCTGCACTTAATCAAATCCGAAAAATGAATTTCTAAATATGATGGTTGGCATAATCTTGCATTGGAACAATTTCTGTACAGGGAACACAAGGACGGGGTACTCCGAAAGAGGTCAAAATGGTTTCGCGTAAAATTAAGCTCACATTTATGGTGGCTGCTGCGGCGGTATTGATCGCCAATCCGGCATTTGCTGGCAGCGCCCATAAACGCGTCTCGGCTACTGAAGCTTATGCATCGGTCTCTGAGAACTCATCCATCAACCGAACCCCGCAACGTTTATACCGTCGTCGGATGGGATGGCCGCGTTGCCGGCGCCGATCCCGATCGCAATATACGTTTTCAACTAATGCGAGACGCATTCGCGAACGAAAACTAATATCCCGCAACACGAATCATTGACTAAATGAAAGAGCCTCCGGCCGGGGGCTCTCTGCATTTTCGCGGCACGTGAACAAACTAGAAGCACAAGTTAGTCACGAATTTTCCATTCTTGTCCTTGATTACGTAGGGGCATTCCGCGTGCTTAAGAGCGGCCTTAGCATCTTCATTACCAAGCGACGCAGCTTTCTCGTAGTAGGCTTTGGCGGCACTTGTGTCTTTCGGTCCTCCGCGCCCGGCTAGCGAAAACGCTCCCATCCGCTCCAACGCCCCGGGATGATCTTGCGCAGCCGCTTTTTCAAACAGCCCGCGAGCGGCAGCATCGTCCTGCGGGCCGCCGATACCTTCTGCAGTCATCAAGCCGAGTTGATATTCCGCTTCCGCTGAATTTGCTTCCGCTGCTTTCGATAGCAAGGCTCGCGCTTTGACCGGGTCCGACGATGTACCGCCGGAGAGAGCCGCAAGATTGGTGACGCCGCGGGGATTACCAGCCTCGGCAGCGCGTTCGAACAGCTTGCGTGCCTCAGCTTGGTCTTTGGGCACGCCTGAGCCGGTCCCGAGGAGCACGCCAAGCTCAACCATGGCCGAAGTGCTGCCTTTGTCGGCCGCCTTACGGTAGGCGTTCATGGCTTCCGGCAATTGTCGATTGGCCGCATAGGCTCGCCCGAGCTCGTAGAGCGCCCGGCGCGACGAGGTGGAAGCAGTTTTGCAAAATCTGATCGCTGTCGTTACATCGGACTGCGCGATAACCGGTACGCCTTTGACGTCAGCCGGCTTGTCCGGATCGGCGGGATCAGCGGCAATCCGATCGCAAAGCACCAGATCAGCCGACTGCGCGTACACCGACGATTGAAGCGACATGCCGTTTAGCGCATACGGGGCGGCCGCAAGGATGCAAACGATCGAAACTGCGCGGGGGGATGAATTTATCATGATGCCGTGTCAAGTTTTGCACAGCGATGTTACCACGAATAATCTTAAAGCTGTGGATCTTGGCCAGCAAGCACAGGATAGAATTGGGGGCTGGACGGGCCCCGAATTGCCGTGCCATGCCTCAGGCCCCTGACGTTAATTTCACGCCGCGAATACATTGGTCAACACAACCGACAAAAGGCAGCTTTTGACTTTCAGCCCCGAGCATGCCGTCAGCACGCGGATAATCGCGGTCTGTGTGGTATTTGCTGTAGCGTGCTCGCCATTGCCTGCCTTTGCGCAAGCCAAGCAGTCTGATCGCGAAGTCGCAGAGACGATAGTCAGGGAATGCCGAGCGATCTACCACACGGACGGAAAGCCATGCGCGTGTCCTGACGACCTCGGACGGGACCGCACCCCATGCGGCCAGCTCAGCGCTTACTCGAAATCTGCCGGTGCCGCCCCAAAGTGCTACGTTGGCGACGTGACCGCTGAGGAAATTGCGGACTACAGGGCGAATAACACACGATTTCTTGTCCGTTGCGTAAGCCACTAAAGCATTGGCAGCGAAGTCCTCCTTCCAATAACCCTGAGAAAAGGTTCGCCATATTGGAACTCTCTTCCCCCATGGAGAGTTTATGTCCGAAACTCGCGACATCCCCGGACAGGTTATGGCCCAAGCAAAAACAAAATCTCTCGCCGATATCTTCTGGAGCTTTGTGGACGAACATCCGGAAGCGGCTGCTGACTTGGCATTTCAGCTGGGCACCTGGGCGGGAGAGGCTACTGACGCAAAAAAGGCCTGGAAGATCGCCAAAAAATTTCCGTCAAAAATTCAGGACACCATGCCAGAGTCCGTTTCAGACGTGGCGCTACGCTTCTTGCCCTCGCCCGGCCTACAGCCCCCCGCCGTGAAAAAACGTAAGCCACACAAGCGCCAAAACGGGCGCACCCGCATCAGCTAGGAGAAATTCAAATGGCCAAGAGAAGCATGGTACGTAAGCTTCAGGCGCAGATTACCCGCGCAGCAAAGGCAGCCGCAACCTCCGCGGCCATCGCCGCGGCAGATGCAGCAATCAAGGCGATCACGAGGGCAATTGAGAAAAGCAGCGCAAGCGCAGCCCGCAAAAAGAAGGCTACCAGGAAGAAGACCACCAGCCGGAAAGGCCCGGCATCAAAGAAGCGGCGAATTTAAGCAAGCTATTCCACTACGCCAATAAATATCTACACCGCGGAAATCGGATTTGGTCACCGCACACAAAACTTTCGTCGTGTGGAGTAACAGCTAATCCCGCAGTCCGCTTAACGCTGATTTGCCAAGCGTGAATGCACTGGCGGCGTACTATCCGCTCTCTAGTTGACATAACCTGGCGGAGCTTTTTGCCATGGATACCCGGCGCGGCCTTTTTGATACCCGTATGCAAAAAGCGATTGCATATAAGCTGTATCAAACGGGCCTTTGTACGGGACGTCGAAATCATCGCCGATGGATGCGAGATTGAAATCGACGCCATCTCGCCTGGCGAGCAGATACATTCGATAGGTGTCGTTCACGCCGCTGGAAGTTGTCATCGTCGATAGCGCCTCTCTTGCGATCGCGATGGTTTGCAACTTGACGCTTTCTTCCGCACGCGTAAATCGGCCGTTGCGGATCACGTAGGCGACCCGCTTTCGCGATGCCCTTAACTTTGCCGCGTCGATGCCCGCACGTGCCGCTGCCGATTTAAGCGAGAATGAGGGTGGATAAAGAAAGGCCTGTGCGATTGTACCGCCGTCGACATGCATTTCCTGATGGTGCGCTCCATCAACCGTGACATCCAGCATGACCGGCGGGAAAACCACAGGTATTGAAGCCGAAGCCAGCAGCACGTCGATAATGAGGTCCTGCGCCTTCGGGTTGTTGCTCGCAGCAATCGCTCCAATGTTCCAGATAACAGGACGGCCTTGATCCAGATTAGTCGTTAAAATGAACAAAAGCCGCCCTTTGTTGTATTCTTCAGCAATTCTTTGGACCATCGCGCGATCAAGGTAGCGCCCAATCATGCTGCGAAGTGGCGCACTATCTGACACTGCGTCGCTTCCGATTGCGGCAAACACAATCGGCCGGCGCACAAAGATATCGTTCGCAGTCGTTTCTGTGTAAATTTCCTTCAGCTGCGTGTCGTACTTTTCACCTAGAAAAACGAATGGCGCAGATAACGACCCCGTGCTTACCCCTGTAACCACATCAAATTTCGGCCTGTCTCCCCGGTCACTCCACCCAATCAATAATCCCGCGCCGAAAGCGCCGTCATCTCCGCCACCAGAAATCGCGAGAAAGTGCCGGGTCGCCGAAGTCCCACGCGCGAGATTGGTGCGTTGATTTGCTTTCAAAGCGATATCGAGAATACGGTCCCTTTCGCTAACGTAGACTCGAGCATCCGGAATATCCAAAATATCGGTTTGTTTAGCCTGCGCGTATGACACGGCGGGAAGACGCTCGAGAGTGGCGCATCCAGCGACGACAACGGCCGCCACAACACTTGCCACTAGTAGGGTACCCGCTCGCAAACTGGATGAGCGGAATTTAGCGGCCACAAATTCACGGACCATCGACGCTACGCCCCCCGAAGACGCACAGTGCGGGCACGCCTCAGACGTTGCCTACGCTACACGTCACGCAGAGCACCGATCTTTACACAAAATATTTGATGTTAGTAGTGCGAATAGACAAAAAGCGGCGTGCATTTTGCGCATACAGATACCGCAATATGGTCAAACAGTCTGGGCCAATCATCTAACTCAACATGTGCCTCGTGCCGACGTCATTGCGAGCTGCCAATTACAATAAATTCGAAGCGATGCGTCATTGCAGGAGGCAGCCCGGGCCACCTCCTGAGGTCCGCCCTCTGCAATAAAATCGATCAGTTTCGAGAAAGAGCAATCGACGCTCTAACGACTTGTCCGCCACCGTGCGAGTCGATGTCGACACTTTGCCGCCGGTTGCGCGTCACCATAACAACATCAGCGGCGAAGCCCGCGCTTTCAATATGAAGTTGGAGGCGATCGCCCTGCGCATTACCGACGGCTGTACCGCCCGTGCTTCGGGTACGTTCTGTCCACCGGCCGCTGACCTGGTTTTGCTCGTCCGCTGAGAAATCGCCGGTGAGATCAAAATTGTAGCTGTCGCTGGCGCAGCGAAGCTGCAGATTGACATTGCGCAACGAACTACCCAGCGGACGGTAGGTCGCGTTGCACCGAATCTGTTCAGGCGCGCTACCGCTGGGCCGTAGCGTCCCGGCGCCCGACCAAGCACCGGTAAAGTCGGCGAATGGCCCGTCAGCCGCCCGCGCGGACGGTAGCGGAATCGAGAAGGCCGAGACCAGGGACAATAAGAAGCAGCTGAGGAAAGCAGTAGATGAAGTCGATAACAAACGGCGGAAGGTGAGCTGCAAGAGAATATTCCCGTTCAAGTTCGTGTTGAAAGAAGGATCATCGCCGACCTTAAGGCCTACGGGGCGGTCATGGTTTCCGAGCAAACATGCGCCCTCGCCATTAGGGTCGTCTACTGGAATTTCGTCACGGCCTCATTTGTTACTTTTTGTCACTAGGTAGAAATACCTTGAAAGGCCGCTTGATAATGCCGGAACAATTTCGGGCAATGGTTTTGCCGTTATCGGTCCAAGTTTGTGTGCCATTGAGATCGGCGTGCCGCCGCACGAAGGTGCCGCTGTATTTTGCCTCATATTGACGACTGCCGCCCTTCCAAGACCCCTGCAGGCTGATGTTGTCACCGCTAAGCGTGCCGGTCCCCTGCTCTGGCGTGGCCTCAGCTGCATCGCGTAACCGCACTACTTGAGTGTAACGCACCACGCCCCCGGAGACCGTAACTTCAATCGCCTCGCGACTCTTGCCCGCCGAAAATGGCAGTTTGTCGCACACCATTGTCCCGCGGTAGTCGGCATCACGCACCTGTGCGGACGCTGCCGCGCTAACCATCACAATTGCCGTAGCAAGTACGCCGATTACATTTCCAGTCCGCCCCATCGCGTATCCTCCCTCGATAATTTCTGTTATTGTCGCAATTGCTGTTACATTATCAACGCGCTGCGAGCGTGGCACCGGGTACAGGCACCCCTGGCTGGCGAACGTTCTGAGTTTGGAGCTTCGTCTTATACTCCTCGAGAACGCCTTCGAGCCGAGAAATATTTTGCAAAAGTCGTTCACTGGTCAGGCTCAGTAAATAATACCCAAATTCCGGATTCTGGAAATATAGCTCAAGCAGTGTTTCGTAGGTGATTGTCAAGACATCGCCGCTTTCAACGCACTGAATCGTTTGCGTACGCCGATTTTTGGGCGCAACAAAACCCAGTTCACCCATGATACGTCCGGGCGGGAGTTCGATACCAATTTCAGTCACGAGAAATTTTCCTGTGACCGTCAGGAACATTTCGTTGGCAACGTCCCCTTTGCGGAAGAGCACCTCGCCCTTGCGATACTTTCGCGGCGTCATATACGGGCGGAGCCAATCCATCGACAAATCGCCCTGCGCTGATGTGCGCGCCCTTTTAACCAGATTAAGCATCTGACGAAGGCGGATGACGTTGACTGGCAGCGACAGGAGATACAACAAGAATGTCCCGACCGCTCCCGCCACCAGCCCATAGGCCATAAAAAATACGATGCTAATGATTCCAATCACGCGGAGCGGCACGATCGTGCGCATCATCAGCGTGGCGACATAAAATCCAGCTCCGGCGAGCGCCAGCATATTCGCGGCATTGATATTCGCCGCGATGAGCTCGGTCACACGCTGGGTAACCGAGTCGAATGAGAGGTGGGCAGGATCAAGACCAAGCTGGAGAAGCAGCTTGTCGATCCCTAAATTCTGCGCCGCGAAATCGAAGGCGCCATTTATGGTTAAATCAAGAGTTGCGCTCAACATG
Source organism: uncultured Alphaproteobacteria bacterium (assembly GCA_963810585.1). Classification (GTDB taxonomy): domain Bacteria; phylum Pseudomonadota; class Alphaproteobacteria; order Rhizobiales; family Xanthobacteraceae; genus Pseudolabrys. The sequence goes on along the minus strand of CAWENV010000003.1, from coordinate 200,408 downwards.
CTTCCCCCGTGGAGATCCACCGACGGCCTGAAGGCCAATTTCCAATCCGATAATACCGCGCGCGTGGTCGGTAATCGAGTGAAGTTGGTCACATAGCCCAATGCACCCGCCGTGCCAGGCAAATGCCGTCGAAGGGGCCAATTCGACCTGGCCCCGCCTACCGGGCCGAGATTACTGGCCTGTGACACTGGGCCTTGGACGGGTTCGGACGCAACGTACAGGCCCCAGGCACTGGCTGCGTCCATCGGGGACGCCTTAAAATCCCGCGGTTCCGACGTAAAAACCCGCTCTCGACAGGCGCCTAAACCGTCACTATCGCGTCCGGTGGCAGGCGCTTGGCGTAGGCGCCGCCGCGTTGATAAGCCAACTCATGGACAAGCGACATTGGTGGGATTGTGCGTCTCCGGCCAAGATTTGGCCGACGCGTCCACTCCTGTTTCGTCCAATTGTAGTGCCGCTTCCAAAGGAGCTCGGCGAGCCACCAGAAGCCTTTCAGGGATTCGTGCATTATCGCATCCGGGTTCGGTGGCGCGGGTCCGCCGTTTTTGCCGAGGATGAAATCCATTTGTGATGGGTCGATTAGAAGACCGGCAGCGATGGCCTCTTTGAGCATCCATTGGAGCGAGATTTTGGATAAGCCGCTCTCAGCTTCCGAATAGCCGCCGCCAACATCGCAATGAACGCCCGGAAACCACACCTGCTTGAGATCTTTTGGGCCGCCTTGCGGTGGCGGATTTTTCCAAATCCATAAATTCGTACGGAAGAAGGCGCGGCGTTCGTCAATCGCAATAGCGTGCCGACCGATTTCAATGTCTGAATTGTCGCTTGTGTAAGGCAGCCATAGAGGATTTTCGTACCAACCAACTGAACTTACGGTGTCCCATATACCGACGAACCAGGGCTTGCAAATTCGGGTCGAGAAAGTGCTTTTGAAATCTGCGGCTAGGCTGAAATAGCTTTCTGCCTCGGGACTCTCAGAACCACCTTCGCTGTCGATGGCATGGATTGCCATCAGCATACGGATTGCATACGGAACCAATGGTTCGTTGTCTTTGGGAATCAGTCCGTACATCCGAAGCAGCGACGCTACCGCCCGAACCGTATAAGCACCGCGGCTGAAGCCGAACAGAAAGACGTGATCTCCTTCTTCGAAATTCCGCATCAGAAATACATAAGTATCGCGAATGTCGGCCTCGAGGCCATAACCAAACGCCTTGCCGAAAAGACGCGTGATCCCGCGAGTCGTTTGCGTCAGCGCACCGGGCGGCTCCATCGTGCCGAGACCAGGATGATAAAAGGCAATCTGCTGCGCTGTACCGCGGGCAAGCGTAAAGAACAGCTTGACGACGTTTGTACGATCTTGCGCAAACTCGTTTGCCGTACCATCACAGCAGATAACTAAATTCTTTGGCACTGCGTTGCCTCGATCGCGGATGATCTGTCGATGGTTACGTCCCCGGCAGGATTGGTTCAATTATTCGGAATTTTACGAAGTTTACAGAATCGATCGAAAGTATTTCGCGGCAGAACCCGTTGGAAGCGACCCGTCAGTGGTGACAGGCAGGTCGGATTCATCGCTATTCCGTATTTTAAGGCTGAGCCTGCCACCAACCGGCCCGATTTTTCATCGAGCTGCGCGGTGGTGTCCGCATGCGTGGCAACTTTGATCGCTTTCGCAACCGTATTTGGGTCTGTTTGCACTCCAGTGCCAATCGTGCGTCCACTTTCCAATCGGAGATCGTATTCGACAGTTGCCTCGAGGATTTGTTGACCCTGGCAGACGTAACCTCCGGCATTGATGTATTCGAGGACCGCGTTGCTGCAGTCGTCGTTTGCCATCAACTTGTTGTATATCCTGCGGTTGGTGCCGAGCGTAATCTCATAGATGCGGACGTCGGAAAGCGAATAGTGCACTTTCGTCACAAATTTATCGTCGATGCCGCCGCGACCGGAACCCACCGTCTCCGCATCGAGTTTGACGCCAATGACATAGTTACCTGAACGAAGCTCATCGCTGAGCGTCGTCGTGCTGGGTAACTCAGCCACCGCATCCTTCAAATCATCTTTTTCCACAGCGCAAACTGTTTTAAAAAAGCGCACATCGGGATCGACGTAATACAGCGATCCCAAACTCATAAGATTGGACGGCGGATTGATGGGCAAATAGCCATAAGATTTCAAACTATCGTTGAGCTGGTCCTCACTAGGGCGCGAGGTTAAATACCAGGCGCCGGGAACAAAAAGTGTAACCAGCACGAGCGCGGCCGCAATAAAGTGTGATTTCCGCATGATAACCTCCGTCTCTCAAGCGAGAAAATTCAGCGGGTTGGACAACAGACACGACCGCAAGTGAAGTAACCTTGCGGACAGGCCGTAGCCTCTGCGGACACCAACGCCGATAGTGCGGCGGCAATCACGATAGTCTTGAGAATAAACATGGTCGTACGCATGGCGCTTCTCCGTTCAGCTAAACGAGAACCTGCCAATTGCAGCACCGGAAATGTGTCGCGACCTTCTGCCAATTGGCCGCTGTCGCGTTTGTCAGCATAGTCTCACTGCCGTTGGAGATCTGTTATCCGCCTCACATATCGCGGACGATCGCCACTGAAATTGCCGCCGTTTTTAATTAAAACCGACGCCAATTCCCTAATGGGTTTCCAATATACCGCCGGTAATGATGGGCTCCGACCCGGATACCTCTTTTGCCAGGGGCGCACTATGGATCAAACGAAGCAGCACTCATTGCGCGCGGATATTTTGGCTTTTCCGCACATGACGCGAAAAGACGAACAAATGTTGCAGACCGTTCTGAACAACATGTCCCAGGGCGTTCTGATGTTCGATTCGGAATCACACCTAATATTTTGTAATCAACGTTACGTCGAATTGTACGGACTATCTTCCGAAACCGTAAAGCCTGGGTGCAGCCTGCGTGAGCTTCTTCAGCATCGAATCGAACTGGGAAGTTTCTCTGGCGACGCCGACGAATATGTTTCCCGGCTCAGAGAAGGAATCGCGGAAGGAAAGACTTTCAACCACGTCGTAAATCTCCCGGACGGCCGCGCTTTTTCAGTCGTAAATAAGCCGATCCCGGGCGGCGGCTGGCTCGCTACGCATGAAGACGTCACCGAGCGCCAACGCTCAGAAGATCGCATTGCACATATGGCGCGGCACGACGCGCTGACCGACCTGCCCAACCGCGTGTTGCTGCTTGAGCAGCTCAACCACGAAATCAAGCGCGTCAAGCGCGGCGAGTGCCTCGCGGTACTCTGCCTCGATCTCGATCAGTTCAAAAGCGTCAACGACGCGCTCGGCCACCACATCGGCGACGAACTGCTGAAGCTGGTCGGCGAACGCCTGCGCGGCTGCACCCGCGAACTCGACATCGTCGCGCGCATGGGCGGCGACGAATTCGCCATCATCATGACCCAGATGGAACAGGCGGCTGATGCCGCCACGCTGTCGAAGCGTATCCGCGACTCGGTCATCAAGCCCTATCAGATCGAGGGCCACCAGATCGTCACCGACATCAGCATCGGTATCTCGGTCGCCCCTATGGACGCCGTCGAATCCTCCGAGCTCCTGCGCAACGCCGACATGGCGCTCTACGACGCCAAGGGCGACGGGCGCGGGACTTTCCGCTTCTTCGAACCTGAGATGAATACGCGCATGAAGGTCCGGCGCGAGCTGGAAATGGATCTGCGCAAGGCGCTGGCGAATGAGCAGTTCGAGCTGCACTACCAGCCGCTCGTCGTTCTGGAAACGAATGACGTCAATGGATTCGAAGCCCTGCTGCGCTGGCATCATCCGACACGCGGGATGATTTCGCCGGCCGATTTCATTCCGATTGCCGAGGAGACCGGCCTCATCGTGCCGCTCGGCGAATGGGTGCTCAAGGCGGCCTGCAGCGAGGCGGTCGACTGGCCGGACCACATCAAGGTTGCGGTCAATCTTTCGCCGGCCCAGCTGAACTCCCGCAGCCTGGTGGCCATGGTCAAAGCGACGCTGGAGGAAACCGGCATGCCGCCGCACCGGCTGCAGCTTGAAATTACCGAAACCGTTCTGCTCCAGAACACCTTCACAACTCTGGCGACGCTGCACGAGCTCCGCAAAATGGGCGTGCAGATCGCGCTCGACGATTTCGGCACGGGATATTCCTCGCTCAGTTATCTGCGCAGCTTCCCGTTCGACAAGATCAAGATCGACCGCTCGTTCATTCAGGATCTTTCCAACGGCGCGGAGCCTTATGCGATCGTGAACGCGGTCGCGGGCCTCGCGAAATGCCTGAACATGACGTCGACGGCCGAAGGCGTCGAAACGCAGCAGCAGATGGATGTGCTGCAGGCGATCGGCTGCACCGAGATGCAGGGCTATCTGTTCAGCCACGCCCGTCCGGCGAGCGAGATCAGACAGTTCTTTGCACAACGCTCCGCAGAGAAAGCCGGAGCGGCCTGACAGACCTCGTAATAACCACTGCCACACACCGCCTGAAAGGCCGCCAGAAATGGCGGCCTTTTTCTTTGGGTTCTGCGACGCCGCTCCGTCCAATGTCCGCTAATGACCCAAAGCGGACATTGAACGCGCGGTTGAGCTAACAGCTAGTCACAAATTCTCCGGTCGCATCGGTATCAGCCCACTAACGAAGCTGGTAAAACACGAAAAACTCGCTGGGGGATTCGCTATGCGCCTAAAGGACCGCGCCCTGTGGGCGCTGGTGGGCATATCTTGCGGCGCATTTTTGCTAATTCCCGCCTTCTGGAACGGTTTCCCTCTCCTTCAATATGACACTGGCGGCTATCTCGCACGCTGGTTCGAAGGCACGCTCGTACCCAGCCGCGCTGTGGTTTACGGTCTCATTCTTTACGCCGGGATACCGGGCGCTTTCTGGCCCGTTGCGGCTGCTCAAGCAGCGCTAACGGTCTGGGTCATCGCGTTGGTCTTGCGGGCACAAGGATTCGACGGGCGTCCGTATGTATTGCTCTCTGTGGTCGGTGTATTGACAGTATTCTCTACACTGCCTTGGCTCACCTCAATCCTTCTCACAGACATTTTTGCGGGGCTTGCTGTTCTTGCACTTTATCTATTGCTGCTGCGGCCCAGTGGCCTCGCGCGCGGTGAGCGGCTTGCTCTGATTGGGCTGATCGCGATCGCTGCCGCTACTCACAGCGCTACGCTGGCGTTACTGTTGGCTTTGATTATCGCGGCAGTTGTATTCTCTATTTTCCAACCAGGCCGAATGCCTTTTCACCGAATCGGCAATGGTATGCTGGCCATCGTGCTCGGTGCCGCACTCGTGTTCGTTGCGAATTTTGCGGTGGCAAAGCGTCTCGTCTGGACTCCGGGTGGGTTTGCGTTGTCGTTCGGCCGCATGTTGCAAGATGGCATCGTCAAGAAATATCTCGACGAACACTGTCCGGACTCGAAACTCATACTCTGTGGGTATAAGGAGCAACTTCCTAATGACGCCGATGTCTGGTTCTGGGGCAGCCCTTTGTTTGACAAACTCGACCGTTTTGCCGGGCTCGGTGACGAGATGGAAACAATCACGATCAACAGCATATTGGCCTATCCCGCCTTACAGGTCCGGACTGCTAGCATTGCAACGATCAAGCAGTTGATCGCCGTACGCACGGGCGAAGGCGTCGTAAATTGGATTTGGCACACTTATGGCATCGTTGAAAGATATGCGCCGCAACTGGTGCCGCTCATGCGTCAGGCGCGCCAGCAGAGAGGCGCGACGGCATTTATTGCCATTAACTGGGTGCAATACCCGGTGGCGCTGATCGCCATGGCACTGTTACCGGTTATTGTTCTCGTCGCCTCCCGCCAGAAAATACCAGATGCCGGTGAATTGGCTGCCACCTGCGGATTCGCGCTCCTTACGAATGCTTTTATCTGTGGCGCGCTGTCAAATCCGCATGACCGTTATGGCGCGCGGCTGGTCTGGATCGCTGTGTTGACGTGCATCATCGCATTCCTGCGTCTGGCCAGCCGGTTCGGATCACGCGGCGCCTTGGCCTAACCTTCGAACATAGCGGTCATAGTTGCCTTATTCACCACGTCGCTCGCGAATTGACTCGGCACAGGCGATGTTCGCTTAAGGCTCCTAGCCGACATCGACAAGAGCACCGCGAATGTCCGCTTTCAGACGTAAAGCGAATATGCCGTTAGCACACCGCAATGTCCGCTACTGACCCAAAGCGGACATTGCTCTGCTTGAGTTGCAACTAACTGCTATTGTTCGCGTTACCTCTGGGGCGGCACGTGTCAGAAAAAAGGCCGCGCTATGGTGTCTCCTGCAAACCAGTCAGTGTTGATTTCCGGCATCGGAATCGCCGGTCCAACCTTGGCCTATTGGTTGGCCAAAAGCGGGCTTCAAACGACGCTCGTCGAGAATTCGCCTGCCATGCGGACCGGCGGCTATATGATCGACTTCTGGGGTCTGGGATACGAAATTGCCGAGCGCATGGGGCTTACAACTGAGATCAATCGCATTGGTTATCACGTGCGTGAGGTGCGAATTGTAGACGATGTCGGCGAGCGCATAACCGGCTTTGACACCAATGTCTTTCGTGAGCTTGCAAATGGCCGCTTTGTGACGCTGGGGCGTAGTGACCTTTCACGATTATTATTTGATAAAGCCAAAGGCAAGACGGAAGTGATTTTCGGCGATGAGATTGTCGGGCTTCAAGAGCGATTAGACCATGTGCAAGTTCAATTCAAACATTCAGCCGAGCGCCGATTCGATCTGGTTATCGGCGCGGACGGTTTACATTCGAACGTCCGGACGCTCGCATTCGGGCCGCAGAATCAGTTTGAGAGGCAGCTCGGCTATGTAGTTGCCGCATTCGAAGTTCCTGATTATCGTCCACGTGATGAGGATTTATATTTGATGTACGGACAACCCGGACGGATGGTCGGGCGGTTTACCCTGCTCGATAATCGGACGCTTTTTTTGTTTGTTTTTAGAGCCGACACCAACTCCCTGCCAGCAACAACAGACCTGCAAAAGGTGATGTTGCGCGAGAAATACCGTGATGGCAGATGGGAATGTTCGCGCATCCTAAGCGAGTTGGATCACACGCAGGACCTTTATTTCGACCGCGTTAGCCTTATCGAGATGGAAAACTGGTCGCAAGGTCGCGTTGCTCTCATTGGTGATGCTGCATTTTGTGTGTCCTTGCTGGCAGGGCAAGGTACGGCTCTCGCGATGATTGCCGCTTACGTGTTGGCGGGCGAGCTTGCAAACGCTGGCGGACGGTACAAAGAGGCATATAGCAAATATGAGCGGTTGTTACGCGCTTTTATAATAACAAAACAGAGGGGTGCTGAACGCCTTGCTTCTGTCTTTGCACCAAAGACCCAGTTGGGCCTCTGGTTCCGCAATCAGGTGATTAGCACTTTCGCAATTCCGGGGTTGGCAAGATTTGTGATCGGCAGGGATATCATCGACACGCTGCGACTTCCGGATTACCACTGGTCTTCGATGATATGAGGAAAAATAATGTCACTCGTTCCAAAACGCTATGGTCACTATTTGTTCGGATTTATTCAGTCAGGGCTGACTTGTGCGGTAGCCGCGGGAATCTCTAGCGCTCCATTTTTCAATACCCCAATGTTCGCGGGCCAGTGGGGTAAGTCTTGGATCATTTCATGGGCCATAATGACACCAGTAGTATTGCTCGCTGCTCCAGTCATCCAATACGCCGTCAATTCCATAATTGCTGGTGAAGCTTGACGTAAGTTTACGGCACAAGGCGGACGTTCGAATAATGCGGTCCATTATTGAGATGAACCGCAGGGAACGACGAGCAAGCAATAAAAATATCGACGGCGACATTGAGGATTTGTTTGCGGCAGCGGTCAACCCTTATCGCAAGGGCGAATTTCCGCCAGCGCCGCGCGATCCTTGCGCGTAATCCAGAGCACGGGCGTAGTTTGGTTTTGTTGGGAGACATGGCGCAACAGGATGGCCGCAACAATCAAGCGATAAGGTATTTGAATCAAGCACTCGCATTGGATGCCGCGAATACGAGTGCACATGATACCGTTGCAATGGCCTATCAGGCGCTTGGCAAGCGCAATGACGCGGTGTGGCATTTTACGCTTGCAATTGCGTCGGGACTGCGCGCGCCGACGAGTGATCGAATAAACGTCCGAATGTCCGTTATTGGCACTTAGCAGACATTGACTTGTGCACTGTAAATGTCCGCTTTTAGCCCAAAGCGGACATCAAATGCCAAGGTTTTGGCGGCGAATCACAAGACCGAGCCGGTTCTAGCGTGCTTTAAAAGGCACTCAAAATAACAAAAACAATTTGTGAGTGCACTGCATGTGTCCGCTAATGATCCAAAGCGGGCGGCGACGATGAACCTGTCGTCCAAGTCAATCAACAAAACCGAAAAGATCATCTGTTACGGAAAGGGCATCAGCTATGACAATCGAATCAATTATTCGTCGTCGTGCATTCCGTGATGGTTTTTATGACGGTCGCCAGGGATGGCCTATGCGCCGCCTTGCAACCTGTAAGGCGCGTTGGCTGTACGCGCTGGGCCGCATCTTTGCCAACGTCGCGCCAACCAACCTGCAGGTCTATGAACAACGTCACGCTACCGAGGCCGCAGTTGCTGCATTCAGGGCGATACCGGTGCGATATACGGCCCGTCAGTAGAGCAGCACTGGGCGTGTCGTTAATGTCCACTATTGGCACAAAGCGGACATCACCCAGTGCACTGCGCATGTCCGTTCGTGACGCAAAGCAGACATTGGCCCTAAGCAAAATCTGAAGCGGGTTGTGTGCCATTTCTCGCTCGCCGCTCGGTAGAATAATGCTAGGTTTCAAGCAGTAGACGACGCGTGTTCTTTTGGGGGGCACATGCAGCGGCGCGAGTTTATCAAGGTCATTGCGGGCTCAGCAGTCACTTGGCCGATCGCCGCCCGCGCGCAGCAGCTGGCGAAGCCAGTGATTGGATTTCTCAGCTCTCTGTCGTCGCAGGCGCAGGATCAATTTATGGCTGCATGGCGACGTGGTCTTAGTGAGACCGGATTCGATGAGGGTAAGAACGTCACCGTCGAATATCGCTTCGCCAACGGTCACTACGATCGCTTGGCAGGCTTCACGGCTGAATTTGTTCGTCGCCCTGTTGACCTCATTGTGGCGGTGGCGCCGCCTGCGGCCCTTGCTGCCAAGGTAGCGACCACGACGATACCGATGGTATTCATTGTTGGTCTAGACCCCGTGGCGGCCGGTCTTGTCGCAAGCTTCAACCAGCCCGGTGGCAATGCCACGGGCATGACTTTGATTACCGGCCCGCTCGGACAGAAGCGTCTTGAACTGTTGCGCGAACTTGGCTGCAAATCAAAGGTTGTCCCCGTACTCGCTAATCCCACCAGCCCTGACTTAGTGCCTGAGATCAGGGATGTGCTGGCGGCTGCGCGGACGATGGGGATCGAACTGCGACTTGTGAACGCAAGCACGCCTGATGAAATTAACGCTGCGTTTGCGACTATTGCGCAACTGCACTCCGACGGGCTTCTGGTCGGCAGCGATCCGTTTTTTACGATCCAGCGTGAGCAGATTGTAGGACTGGCAACGAATCTTGGGGTGCCAACCGTCTATCCATTCCGTGAATTTGCCGCCGCCGGTGGTGTGGCTAGCTATGGGCCGAATCTCGCCAATGCATACCGACAGTCGGGGATCTACGCGGGCCGAATTCTTAAGGGTGACAAGCCCACCGACCTTCCCGTCATGCAGCCAACGACGTTCGAACTTGTGATCAATCTTAAGGCCGCACGGAATTTAAAGATAAATATCCCGGCGACACTGCATGCTCGTTCCGATGACGTGATTGAGTGAATGCCCTTGTCGGACATTGGCTTGTGCACCGCATACGTCCGCTTTTGACCCAAAGCGGACATTGGCCAAATAATCGGCACGAATCTATGTGGAGTTTCGATTTCGAGTAATGTTCGGGCCATCCGTGAGCGCTGCATTTCGCGACAAAAACCCCGAGCGAGTTGCCCGGGGTTTGAGTTTTATCAGCTCTGCGATGGCGCGTAGCCGCTCGAAGTCGCTTAGTAGAATCGATAGTTCACACCAACCAGCACAGTCGTCTCGGTTGCTTTTGCGCTGAAGGAACAACCTGGCGCACAGGTCGTTCCGACTGGAGTGAATGCGGTCCCGCTGCGCGAGCCCAAGTCCATGTAGTTGCCTTCCAGAAACACCGACCAGTGCGGCGCGAACATCCATTCGGCGCCACCGCCGATGGTCCAGCCTGATCCAGTGTGGGAGGTCTGCCCGACTTGAACTCCGCCAACGGTGATGTTTGAGCTTGTATGAGCCCAGGCTCCGCCGCCCTGTAAGTAGAGCAACCAGGCGGGTGAAAACGAATAGCCGATGCGGGCCGTCAACGTATCGAACCATTGATTATTGAAGTTCAACACGCCACCTGCGAGCGGACCGCCTCCGATTGTTCCGCTCTTTTTGTTGCTTGTGCCATCGAACATGTTGCGGATGCCGAAAACAAATCCGCCCGAAAATTGATAGTCGCAGCCGATCTGGCCGCCGCCAGCAAAGCCATCACCGCTGGTAGAGACAGTTCCACCAGGGCCGCTTAAACTTGCGTCGCCAAACGCGCCGCCGATGTTCGCGCCGATGTAACACCCGGTCCAAGTCGCCACCGGCGGCGGCGGGGGTATGTAGGCGGGAGCCTTCCTCGGGAGATCAGCTGCCGATGCTTGACTTGCTGCCAGACCAATTGTCGCCGCAGCAAGCAAAATCAGAGATTGTCGTCGCATACGGTCCTCCAAAACGTTGTGCCAAACAGGCCGCGACCGTCCGTCGCTTACGTTCTTTATATCGCGTCGAGATTGCGCAGGCTGATCACGTTTGGGTTGAAACTGGCCAATTCGGATTGTTTCCCACCGTGTGTGACGCAATTGACACGGAGATAACCTACCGTGGTACCGCAAAAGCAGCGCCCTACACGGCGCAGTGAACGTCGGTGCCCCTAGGGCCAATTGCCAGACAATCGGCTTCGGTAGCACCGTCCAAAGAAAAATTATTATGGAGGATCGTCATATGATCAGACTAATCAGCGTGGCTTTTGTTCTGGCCCTCGCGTCATCATCGACACAGGCGATGCCGCTTGCGGCTATCCAACAACCGGACAGCATGGTCACGCAAGTCGTCGCCGGGTGCGGAATGGGCATGACACGCGTTAATGGTGTCTGCGTGTCCAGACACCACAAACGTCAAGCTCGCAGATGTGCACGATGGGATGGAACGACTTGCGCGAAATACTACTGAACCGAGACCACGGTCGCGGTTTCGGGGCTGATGCGTCAAAGCGCGAGGCCGCCTCGGTTGGCGGCCTCTTTCATTTCAAACGAAACGTGCAATGTCCGCTATTGGCACTTAGCAGACATTCCGTCGCCGCCAATCGATGTCTGCTCATGACGCAAAGCACGCGAGATTGATTTAGGTCAGCTGCGGTTATAATTTGAAGAAATGCTGTTTCCAAGACGGAAGAGGATTTTACCTTGGCTGAAATAACCAAACTCTCCGTCGGCCAAGCACTCGAAAAGCTGAGCGGCGCCGATGCGCCAAAAGCGAAGATGGCGCGGCTCGACGAAAAAATTGAGACGCTTGACCAAGAGACACAGCGCTTGAGAGCGATGAGACACCGCGTTGAGCGGGGCCAACGAACCGGACCGACTGAGCGCGATGCTCAAGAGACGAATGTAAGGCGGGTCACAAAGCTAAAAATAATCGGCATCACAATCGGGATAGTCATTGTGATTCCCATCTTGGCGTGGATGTGGGGGTTTTTGTCGCCGTAGCAAAACACCTAAATCAGATTCGTGGAGACCGCCACGAGGCGGTCTTTCTGTTTCAGCGGGTGAGTTGGTGAATGTCCGCTATTGGCACTTAGCGGACATGAACACATTAACCCCCGCTTCGGGTGTTAACGCGCGGCGGCGCTTTTGACCTGCGCGGCAAGGTCCATGAACACATGTGAAGCGACGGCCGCTGACAAGCAAATGACAGCCATTTGTATGACGCCGCCGATGACCAAACTGATCATCGCTGGCGCCGAGCCGATGGCACTTACGCCAGGCCCGAGCAGGTTGACGATGGTGATAACGGCGAAAATCCAAGGCATGAGCGCGAGGAGGAAGATCGCGAAGATGCGCAGTCCCTGGCCTTTGCTGTCGGCGAACGCATGCAAGGCGGTGGCGCCTGGTGCTTCCACGGCAATGGCGGGATAGAGAATTGTCAGCCGCAACAGCACGGCGGTCGCAACGATCAGCGCGATCGCGAAAGGGATGGCAGTGGCCTGCGGGGAGAAGCCGAGCGCTTGCAAAGCGCCGAGCAAGGTGAAAGGTAGTCCGGAAAAGACCCTCAGTCCGAACAACCAGATGAACATGAGACGAAAAGCCGGCTCCCCGATATCGAGGCCGTAGTTTGGGGTAACCTCGGCGAGTATGACGAAGCGATGAATTGCGATGACAATCGGTGAAAGCAGGAATGCCCAAACCGCGTCCTGTAAAAGACCCAAGGCTTCACCAGAAAGCTCCTGATCCCACAAGCGATGCGGCACAAACTCTGCTGCGACTGTGATCGCGAGCAGGATGAGGAAGCCGCTGACGATGATCGTGCGCAGGGGAAACAACAACCGCCACCCGTCGCGGTATGCCGCTATAAGCGTCGGCACGATCGGCAGACGATGTACTTTCACGGCGGTATGCCCCAAAATCAAAGACTAGCGCTAAGCATAGTCTCGCAAAAGCCCGTCCCCGACCTGAACTCGCGGACATGGCAGAAGCAGAATTACTTTCCGTACTCCGCGTCAGAAGCCTTCTCCATCCAATCGACGGCGTCCTGATCGAGATGGCCGGGACAAGCCCGGCGATGACAAGGTCTGGTAGTATCGGCTGATGATCGACCGCCGCATGGCTTTTCTCGTTATCGCCCTGCTCCTTGCGTCTCCCGCCCTCGCCGCCGACGATCCCGCCGCGCCGATTGTCGCGATCTATCGCATCGTCTCCGCTGGCAACGGCACCATCGGTGGCTATGTTATCACGCGCAAGAAGAGCCGGCATCGTTGGCTCTCGCGCTCGTTCGCCGCGCTATGGGACAAGTCCGACGCGGTGACGCCGAAGGGCGATGAGAACCCGCCCGGCGCGGATCCCATCACCAATTCACAGGATCCCAATGTGCGCGATCCCCAAGTCGTCATAGAGAAGCGCGACGCCGGGACCGCGGTGGTCGCCGCCTCGTTCCGCAGCTGGGGCGACGAGACCCGCACCGTGCGCTACGACATGGTCCGCGAGGGCGGCGCCTGGAAGATCGACGACATCCACACCAAGTCCGACAGCAAGGCCGACAACTATCAGTGGTCGACCCGCAAAGAGCTGGCCTACAACGTCGAGGCCATGCGCAGCGGACGCTGGATCACGCCGCCGAAAGACAGTCCCAACGCGCAGCGCATGGACAAATGACGACCGCGCGGCCCGCGCCTTCCTTGCCGCACCCGCCTGCCCTAATCTCCCTCATGCGCGTAACAATTCCCGCCCTCGCCATCGCTACCCTCCTCGGCGGAGGCTCGCTCGCGGTTGCCGAACTCGGCCCCTGCAAGGCGGACGCACAGCAGACGCCGCTGTGCGGCTCTGGAAAGGGCGCGGCGCGGGTCGTGCACGACACCATCTCCCCGGACAAGAAGTTCGCGCTGGCCTGGCGTCATCCCGACAGGGACCCCGCCGCCGTCACCGAGGACGACAGCGACCTCGAGCTGCTACTCATCCGCCTCGCCGATGGCGCCATGCTGGCGAAAGCCGACACCGAATATTTCCGCAATCCCGGGCAGCATGCCAACCGTCGCGAGGAATACGCCATCTGGTCGCCGGACAGCCGAATGGTCATCCGTCAGTACAACATCCGCTTCGGCACCGACGTCTACAGACTGTACCGCATTGGCGCCGACGGCGCGCTCAGTGGCGAGATCGACCTCGACAAGATGATCGAGGACGCCGTCTACGCGCGGCTGCAGAAAATCGGCCGCAAACGCGACGACTACTCAATGTTCTTCACCAGCAACGGCGGCACGCTCGGCAACGACGGTACGCTGCGCTTCAAGGTCGTTGCCTTCATCGTCAAAAAAGATTCCGAGGTGGACTACGACGTCGTAATAAAGGTGACGCCCGGCGCGACGCCCATGCGCGCGCGCATCGTCAAGATCGTGCAGACCCACGCGGAGTAATGCGGCGCGGTTTTTCGTCATTCCGGCGCGCGGCCAAAGGCCGGTGTGACCTGAAAGGCGACGTCGGCTTTTACGGTCGCAATCGGGGTAAAGCAGACGCGACTTTTTGCACTGCGCATGTCTGCTTTTGACCCAAAGCGGACAAGAATTTCAGTTGCTGAATAGCACCGCGTTCTATCATTCCGGTGACTAGCGCCCGGACCCTAGCGGACTACCTCCGGTTGTCCGCTTTCAGTCTTAGATTTACAATTGCATAATGTTGGCAATCGTTTCGGTAGCGTTTTGCCAGCAAGTGAACAGGGAGGTGGCACATGCGGTCCTCATCGCTGATTTCAATGGCTGCCGCTGTCTCCATCACAGTCGCGCTTGTGCAGACGGCGACGGCGGCTGATCTGCCGCGTAAGGCGCCTGCCTACTCACCGCCCCCTCCACCGGTCTTTAGCTGGACTGGGTTTTATGTCGGCGGAAACGTCGGCTGGGGCTGGCTTCGCGATAATGGCGAGACGTTCTGCGTCAATCCGGCAGGGGTATTGAACGGATCGGGCTGCAGCGCGCAGACGGCTACCGGCGATCAAATCAGCGGCGATGGATTCATTGGTGGTGCGCAGGTCGGTTACAATTGGCAGATCAATAATTGGGTGCTCGGTGTTGAGACAGATTTTCAGGGTGCCAATATAAAAGGCTCGGTAGCAGCCCCCATATTCTTAGTATCCATCGTACCCATTCCCCCCACAGTGACTGCCATCGAAAATGCGACCGAAAAGCTGGAGTGGTTCGGCACCGTACGCGGCCGCCTTGGCATCACCTTTGACCGCGTCTTGATCTATGGGACCGGCGGACTCGCCTATGGCCATGTCAAAGTCGATCAGAACAGTGTTCCAGTTGGTGGCCCAGCGGTCTTCCTGTTTCCATCGTCTACATCCGTCACAAAAACCGGTTGGACCGCCGGTGGTGGCATCGAATGGGTATTCTCGGGGAAATGGTCCACTAAGATCGAGGGTCTCTACTACGACCTCGGTTCGCTCTCTTCAGCTGGCAGCGCGGCAAACGGGTTTATGGTCGGTAAAAATTTCGACGTGCGTGGCGAAATCGTACGGGTTGGTCTGAATTACAAATTCAACTAGTGCAAGTCGTATAGCGATAGCAGCACGTAAGTCGTTCGTCGCTTCCAACAGCAACGCCCAAGGTTTTTCATCGCCAAGAGCCGAACTTTCGAAGGTCCGCTATTGGCACTAAGCGGACATTGGCGAGTGCACTGCGTATGTCCGCTTGTGACCCAAAGCAGATATCATACGGGCCAAAATTGTATGTGTGTTGAGGGACAGCGCGGACTGAGTGCTTCTATCCGCGCTGAAGAGTGATGGTTGCCCCCTGCACATCGGCCTGCGCATCCTGCGATTTGATTGTGACCGATTGTTTGTCACCGTGTGTGGCCAGGCTCAGATTGGCAGTGAATGTTGGACCCTTAGCCAGCACCTGAAAACCCGCACCCTCGACTTTGCCGGACAGGGTGCCGGCGGCATTTCGAGTGGATTCGCTCCAGTTACCCGTGATAGCGCCGGCGTTGTATGTCGCACTGCCACGCAGGTCGAAACTATAACTGTCGCTCGCGCAGTGGATGTTGAGCTGAAGCTTGTTTTGCTCCTCCAGCACATCGTAGGAAGCGCGGCACCGGATCGGCTCGCGTCTATCTTTTGACAAATCGATGGTTCCCGACCCGGACCAACTTCCCGCCAATTCACTGAATGGGCCGGAGTTTGAGGCTGAACCTACGGTAGCTGCCCTTTGCGCATTGGCGTTTGGGCCCATGGAAAACAAAATCGTCAAAGCAAGAGCGGATCCATAAGATAATGCGCTCAGGCGATTGATACGTAGAGGCATCTTCAAAACTCTCGAATGATTTGCGGATCTGGTTCAGTCATTGACAACCCTCGCATGCCAAAATTGGTTCCGCGATTAAACGGACAATGGAACCGGTCGTCACTGCGCGACGCGGACGACACGCTATCGTTGCTGCGGTCTGGCAGCAGCTACTAAAGCGACCGTGCAGGTTCGGACGACAGGCGTAGTCCCTTCCGGTCCGGTCCAGGTTTGTTTGCCGGTCAGCGTGCCGCCAGTCTCGGTGAGGCTGCCGCTGTAATCGCCATTGGCTTTATTGCCGAGAAGGCTCCATTCGGATGTCAAATGCAGCTGCCCATCGCCATTGATGGTGCCGGCGGCCATTTCAGTGCCGAGTACGCGGGTTCCATTCAAGTTGAATAGCGGCCGAGCGAACTGAACGTTGTCTCCATTTATTACGAGATCGATCGGAACGCGCAAAATGTCCCGTGTCGTTGGCAGTTTTTCGCAGACGTACATGCCGCGAAATTTTCCTTCGATCGTCTTAGCGATCGCACCTATTGCGACCAAAGATCCGATGACAAGTGCTGCAACTTTGAGAAGCCGTCTGTTCCGCATTGAGGAACTCCACGAAGTCCTCGCTACCCCAGACCGCATGCAGACCAACAACCTCCTGCGATAGATCCGGGTTCCGGAAAAAGCGTGCAGCATCTGACGTGTGTAATTTTGCGAATGTCCGCTACTGGCACTGAGCGGACATCGCCTAGTGCACTGCACATGTCTGCTTTTGACGCAAAGCGAACATGGCCGATGACGGCACTTTGCGACTGCTAAGTCACAAGGTTGGAATTACCACCTGCAGCGCCGATTGCCCCAGCGGTCACGCCAACAGTGACGGCCCCACCCACCACCGCGACAGTGCAGGCGTCCCCAGCCGTCACGCCAGCAGTGACGGCCCCACTGCACGTCTGTCAAATTATTGAAGTCGGCCATGGCACCGGGAAGTGGGAGGATGGGTGCCGCTCGGACAGTTCCGGACGCGCCCGCAACAATCATACCTGCAATTCCGATCGCAAATACTGCGCGCAACATATATGTGCTCCCTTATTATCAGTGGTTGCTTCGCTCTCCATCGAGGCGGCTCGAACAATTGATCAACTCAAAAACAAGATCAGTCGTTCCCGTCGCGCTTGGCATTCTCATATCTATGCCCGTCATGTCCGCTTTCGGGGATAAATCGGACACGGCTTCCTCGTGAATTTGTGCTGCCAAAATTCAATAAAAGAAAAGAAAGAGCCGCCGTCGGGGACAGACGGCGGCCCTAAAATTAGCCGCCACGACTAAAGGGGGATGGGGACGGCGTGGCGGTTGCGAGCATAACGCGCGGTCAATTACAACGTTCCCTTGGCCCTATGGCCTATTCGATCTCCGCTGTGTCGTCGTTCGGCGAAATACCGAGCTTTTCTAATTTCCGCTAGCGGCCCTCGGCCAGCTCCTCCCAAACGTCGGCCATCTGTTCCAGTTGCGCGCGATGCAAAGGAGGCGCGGTGCGCGCCATTTCTCGACACAGGTCGGCATGGCGCAGATAATCCTGGTATTTTCTCAAGCCCGCTGGCCCCGTTACCCAATCTTGGGTGCGCTTCGCAGCCAAACGCAACAGGCGCGGGTTGGTTCCATGTTCCGCGATTAGCATCAGCTGCTGGCCATATCGCCGCCGTCCAGATTCGGTTTTGGTGGGGGCCGGTTTGTGCGTTCGGCCTCTTGCGCGCGCGCTTCCCAAGCTTCGGCAATTTCCAACAACGTCGTTTTGTCTTTCGCATCCATTTTGGACGCGATGCGAACGCATTCAGCCGCATATCGGCGATAGGTTTCTGGGTCGAGCAAGGTTGCCTCCTTCATGAGAGGCAACGTCATGCGAGGGAACACTGTTCTGGAACATTTTTGTGAACGCGATATCAGGGAACCGACTCAAGAGAATAAAAAAGGGCGTTCAGATACGCGATATCCGCCATTGGCCACAAGCGAACATGCCCGTTTGCACCGCACACGTCCGCTGGTGACCCAAAGCGGACATCCACCGGTATCACCGGACCTTTCGGAGTGCTGCTTTAGGTCGTACGGTAGCCTGTTAAAAGCGTCAGGGGCGTCAATGAAACGACGCGAGTTCATCACGTTTCTCGGAGGTGCGGTTGCTGCCGGGCCACTTGCTGCGCGTGCGCAGAAGTCGTTGCCCCGGATTGGGTGGCTTGTGTATGGCGGAGCAACATTGGGTCCAATCGATCAGTCATTGAAGGACGCACTCGCGCAGGTCGGGCTCGTTGATGGCCGCAACATTCAAATCGTCTTCGGTTATGCCAATGGAAAAACGGATCAACTTGCGCGATTAGCCTCCGAACTGGTCGCGCAAAAGCCCGATCTTCTGCTCGCCGTTGGCGGTGATGCTATCAAGCCGCTGTTCGAGGCGAGCAAAGGCGGCATACCCATCGTCGGTGGCGTTAGCGATAGCCCGATGCGCGCGGGAATTGCCGTGTCTCTGGCTCGGCCGGGCACGAATTTTACCGGGATCACGTTTCTCACGGACGAAATGGCGGCGAAGCGGATGGAATTCCTCAAAGAAGTGGCACCCAACGCCGGGCGTGTTGCGGTGATATTTAATCCGCAGCATTTCGACGACGAAGTGACATTTGCGCGGCGCGGAGCTGAATCGCTCGGCATCAAGCTAACAACTCATCCAATAAACAGCGCAGCCGATCTCGATGCAGCGCTGCTCGCGGCAAGTGCGGAAGGCGCCGACAGTCTGTTCATCATATCGTCGCGGTTGACCGGCATTCTCGCCACCGAAATCGCCCAGTATGGCCAAGAACGCCGCCTCCCCGTGATTGCTTCCTGGCGGGAATTCGCGGCCAGTGGTGCTCTGTTGTCCTACGGGCCGAGCCGGATTTTCGAGGCCAAACGTCTGGCGGGCTATGTGCAAAAGGTTTTGAACGGAGCGAAGCCCGCCGATTTGCCTATTGAGCAACCTGTGAAATTCGAGCTTGTTATCAATCTCAAGACCGCTAAAGCGCTTGGCCTCAATTTGCCGCTTCCGCTGCTAGACCGTGCCGACGAGTTGATCGAATAAAGCGTCATTCCTCGCTCTCGATGGCTGCCCTTGATGAGCCCGGAGTCGCACCGGCAAGGCCGCCGATTGTTGCAAGTTCATTTTCCAGATTCGCTATTCGACGGCGAAGCTGATCGTCGTTGATCTGCATGAAGGCGCTTGCGGCCTTGTCGGCGAGCTCTGCGAGCATCGAGCGTTCGTCATGGCTTAGCGCGTTGCCGGTCGTATGTGGTCCGTAGAGCGCCAGCCCGAGGCAACGCAACCGGTCCCCTACGGGAACGGCGAGGATCGGCCGCTTTAGCCCGGTCGGAAGGTGAGTGCGCGCAGCAGCCTGAGAGTCAACGTCGTACGGATGATGCGTCCGCACCGGTTCGAGCAACGGATCGCCTGGATCGAGCGTCGATGCTGCATCTTCCCAGGCGTGGTCGGCGGCGGTACGCCGGAAAATACGATCCTCCTCACGAAAGACGCTGGCTGAAGCGAGCCCAAGAGCTCTATGAACTCCGTGGACGAGCTGTGCTTCGATCTCACCGAAATTCTTCGCCTTCAAAACAGCATCGCCGAGCCGTTGTCCCGCTTTCGCGGTGGAACGATTAAATAGCCAATCCAGGTAGTGGACGGCGGTGTCGTGGAGTTTCGACGTAAAAAAAAGAATGAGAGCGGCGATTGTGACCCAGGTCCAGGCCGGCAATGTGATTTTCTGACTGATGCCCTCGCGGATGTGGTCAATGCTCTCGTGCAAGAAGAGAATTGGAAAACAGAGCAAAAGGCCAAGAATGGTCACGCGGCGCAGAGGAATGCTGACCCTGACAACGTAGGGCCTGCGTATAGCTTCGCTGACGAGGAGGCAAAGCACGCCGTTGATGAGATAAAGCAGCCCCCACAGTTCTTCGGGTGGGGAATAGCCGGGCCACAGGAAGTTAAGGAGCGTCGTGGTTGTGCCCGCGTCCGCGAAAACGAGTGCTGGCAACCCAATCAGGCAACCCCAGATCATCCAGCGCAGGCGCTGGTAATCCTGCGGCGGCAGCTCGCGCTGGCGCGCAAGCAGAATGACGAAACCGCAAACAGCGATAACGAGGCCGCTTATGACACCTGCCCTCGTCACGATTTCTGTAGGATAGCCCAATAGATTTGCGTAGCTGAGCGCCAGCAATAGCATCAGAAACATTGCGACGAAGGGTAAACTCCGTTCGAGTGGCCGCCACCGCGTCGTCGTTTCATCTGTCGGCGCTCTTAGCGCGAACCAAATGAAGCCTGCCAATCCAGCGCCTTGCGCGACAGCACCCGCCAGATTCTGCGTGAGCAACGCGACCGGCGAGTAGAGTTGCAAGAGCGCGTAATATTGTGCGGATTGGCCGGGATTGAACCAGATGACATACAGAAAAAACCCCCACGTCATAATTCCCGGCCTCGACCAGACCAGCCATGCGGCCGCCAGAATGACGAGCACCGATGCAACCTGATCAAGTAGCAAAACGACAAGCACCAATCCGTTGTAGGGCCGTTGTTCTGCAACGATGTCAACTTGTCGCGCCGGCCGATCCGGGGTGGCGGCCAGCACGAGTTCAGCGTGCCGTTGATTGGTGACAAGACGAAACCCGCCCAAGGCCGCCATCGCACTCGCACATCTTGGAGTTCGTATGGGAATGCAGCGCATCTGCTCAAGATCGAGCCTGTCACCGGCACGCAGACCAGCCTGATAAGCGGGAAAGTCCGCTTGTTTCAGGAAAGGCCCCTGCACATCGGTGAGAACGCCGTCGTTGCTTGCATAGAAGCCGAACGATCCCAAAGGCTGATACATCCGATAGAAATCGGGAACGACCATCGCCAGCGCCCATAATGTGAACGCCACGAGAAGCGCGCGACCTGCGATGTGCCAGCAGCTGGACATACGGTCATCATTTTCCACGATCCGTTGGAGGAAGCCAACCGGCGCGCTTAAAGTCGTCCTGCCAGCCCTAATGGGTGGGAGGAGACCATGCCTTCAGAATTTTTCACCGGTCATGGACGCACCCGGTGCCGGGTGTCGCCACCCCTGTGATGTCCGCTTTCGGGGGTCAAGTCGACGGGCTAGCTGGACGCGTCACCGGCTTTTGAGACCGGGGCGATCAGCATCCGCGCAGACGAAAAACGATGAAGTAGCTCGGAAGACGAGGCGCTCAAAGAGATCGAGCGGTACACGGCTTGCAGCGGCCGGCGCGCCGACCTGCGGCCTGACTACAGCGTGCAGCAAACTGTGCGAGCCGATGTCGGCTGGATGATGCCGCCGCGCTAACTCAGCAACGCGCCTCACTCCCCCGTGTCAGCGTCTCGTTGATAGAGCCTTCGCAGCTCTCGTCTGACCGCAACGCTGTCGTAAAAGCTCATGATCGCAAGTACAGCGATCCATCCAAACGACGCCAACACGAGCCAGGCAAACAACTCTTTCATCCGCATTTCATTAGGGCGAGTTGCACGCCTCGTCTTGTTGGAACCGGTCAGAAATTTGGCATTTGATGCCATGCAGTTCGCGCCAAACCTGTTTTACAATTGCGCGGGTTGATGCGGGGAAATACGGGCGATTTCGAAAACCGCTATAAACGCTTTGCGAACAAGATCAGAGCGATAGGTCATTGCTTCTGCAATGTCCGTTTTTGACCCATAGCGGACATGCGCGTGTGTTGTGAAAACACGCGGGAAGCGCAAGTATTCGCAAACCAACGAGCGAACTTTATTCGGGGGCGTCAATGACGATAGACGAGCGGCAAAGCCAGGAATTTAAAGAGTTCGAGAGAGTAGGCTGGAGCAAACAAGCTGAGCACTACAATTCTCTTGTTGGCGAAATGACGCGACAAGCTGTCGAATTCGCTTCTTGCCGCAGTCAATGCTCAGCCGAGGGCCAAGTTACTCGACATCGCAAGTGGGCCCGGTTACGTAGCCGCGGAAGCTGCACGTCGTGGCCTTGATGCGACTGGTGCCGACATAGCGGAGGACATGGTCACCGAAGCCAGGCGGCAATTCCCCGTAATAAAATTTGAAATCGCAGATGCAGAAAATCTTCAATACGGAGACGCAAGCTTCGATGCCGTGACGTGTGCATTCGGTATGCTGCACTTTCCGCGCCCTGGCAAAGCCGTTGCGGAAGCCTATCGCGTTCTCTGCCCCGGCGGACGCTTCGCCTTCACCATTTGGTGTGGACCTGCAAAAGCCAGAGTTCTCACCTTGATAGCTGAAACCGTGCAGCGCCATGCGGATAGCTCCGTAGCGCTCCCCACGGGTCCCGGAATCTTTACATTCAGCGATCCGTGGATCTTTACTGCTTTGATGAAATCGGCCAAGTTTTCGGACGTTCACATTGATGAGGTCCCGTGCTTTTACGCACCGGCTTCACCGAGCGCCGTATTTGACATGATGCGGAAAAGCATGGTTCGCGCGACCTATCTTTACGATCGCCAAACTGCGGACGTTCAAAAACGTATTGAAAGTGCCATTACGGAAGAAGCGGCTAGGGCCTTAGCGGCGGGCCGAGGCAAAATTCCGTGTCCGGCTTTCGTCGTGAGTGGGACCAAGGCGATTGCCTGATGTCTGCTTTGGGCACTTAGCGGAAATTGTATCGCCGTTCGGCTGTGTCGGGGATTACTCCCCTTAAAGCCAATATCAGGGCAGCGGGATGAGCTCGGCCGGAACGTTTTTCAGCTCGACGGGCTGCGCGACATGAAGCCCGTAGAAAGACGAATGATTTTTCGTCAGACCGGCCTGAACGAGCATCGGAGCAATAGCGGACTTAAAGACGACGACGCCAGCGAGGGCGACGATTATAACTGCTAGTCCTCTGCGCATCAGGAGCTCCCGCGAAGTGATAGTCACTCAAACAAGTTTGTGACCAGTTCCCACCCGGGATCTGGCTATAGTGTCGGACTTACTGGTTGCTTAACCGGTTAAGTTAGCGGTTGGTTAGCGTCCGCCCGGGCTCTTAGTAAGTAGATCGCCGATCTAATGTCCGCTTTCGGGAGTAAAGCGGACATTCTGTTGGCGCGCCCCCATGTCCGCTAATGATGCAAAGCGGACATCTTCGGCCTGCAACTCGGTTCGTATGGGGCCGGTTCGCGCGCGCTCGCTATGAACAGCCCCTCTATGGCTTTCTGGACATATCACCGTCTGTTATCGTGCATGTTCTTGAAGTTCGTCGGTGGTGCATGGCCATAGATTTTACGACCCCCAAAGAGGACGCGCTGGAGGCAGAAAATACTGGCCTCCGCCAAATGTTGGCACAAGCCGGAATAGACGCTTCGCAATTGCTGGCAAAGGCTGGAATTGATGCCACGGAGCAAGAGGCTGCCGCGCGTCTGCAGCGCCTGCTGCTTGAGGAATTGCATCATCGCGTGAAGAACACACTTGCGACAGTAATGGCGATTACGTCGCAAAGTCTGCAGAACGCGACAAGCATGGAACAAGGACGGGAAGCCATTGCACACCGGCTGATTGCATTAGGCCGGGCCCATGACTTGCTCCTGCAAACAAGCTGGACCAGCGCGAGCCTTCCCGCAGTCGTGCGCGCTGCCATTGGTCCCTTTGACACGCCCGGCGCAGAACGATTTATCGTTCAAGGAGCCGAGATCGATGTTGGCCCAGCCGCAGTTCTGTCCCTCGCCTTGGCGCTCAATGAACTATGCACGAATGCGGTAAAATACGGGGCGCTGTCCAACGCCGAGGGGCACGTCGAAATTACATCGGTGCTTGATGAAAAAACTCAGCGTTTCAAATTGATCTGGGCCGAGAAAGGGGGCCCCGCGGTCAAAAAACCACCCAAACGTGGATTTGGAACGCGGCTTATCGAGCGCAGCCTTGCCCGACTACTCCATGGCGATGCTCGATTGCGGTTTGAACCCTCGGGCGTCATATGCGAATTTGATTTTCCTCTCGCCGCGTTGCGGTCGCCCTAGTGACGGTTCGGTGCGACGTCCGCTTCTGGCACTTAGCGAACATAACGCTCGGCGCACAGAATGTCCGCTTTCGGGGTAAAGCGGATAATGGTGCTTCTCGTGTGTAGAATGGAACAAACCAATGCAGTAAGCTTTCTCCTCATCAGCTAACGATCGTACATCGTACGAAGTCGCGCTGATCGGAGGAAACCGCAATGCATATGTCTGCTGAAAGTCTCATCGTTATATTGTTTGTCGGCGCTATTGCGGGTTGGCTCGCTGGCCAAATCGTTCAAGGAACCGGTTTTGGCTTGGTGGGCGATATTGTAATTGGAATTGTCGGTGCCTTCATCGCCAGTTGGCTATTTCCCCAGCTCGGTATTCATCTTGGTGCTGGCATCGTTGCCGCGATCATCGCTGCCACCATCGGCGCCGTACTGCTGCTCGTGATTGTTAGGTTGGTTCGGCGAGGCGGGCGTTGGTAGCCACTACAAAGCGTTAAGCGGCAAATAAAGCCGGCTCCAGCCCAGATGTCCGCTTCTGGCACTTAGCGGACATCGGCCTGTGCGCCGCACATGTCTGCTATTGACCCAAAGCGGACATTGAAGAGGTGGTATTGTGCTTCCTATATCGAGTGAAATGTAGAGCCTTCTGGAGACCACACATGCACACCCATTCAATTGATGATTTTCGTCATTCGCACGCGTTTCTTGGCGACGCGCACGAGCGAAACGAACGAAAGACATGGGCCGTTATTGGTATCTGCGCAGCAATGATGGTTGCGGAAATTACCGGAGGCTTCTGGTTCGGCTCGGTCGCGCTTATTGCTGACGGTCTGCACATGTCCACGCATGCCGGTGCGCTTCTCATAGCGGCCTTGGCCTATACCTATTCAAGACGTTATGCGGATGATGCGCGGTTAGCATTCGGTACGGGCAAACTTGGTGATCTAGCCGCATTCACGAGTGCGATAGCTTTAGCGATGATTGCGCTGCTTATCGGCTATGAAAGCGTTGACCGCCTCATTAGTCCGGTGCCGATTGCCTTCAATCAGGCCATCCCGATTGCAGTAGTTGGCTTAGGCGTCAATTTACTTAGCGCCTTCTTATTGCGTGACGACCATGACTATCACCCTGGGCACGCCCATGATCATCCGCACGGCGATCATGACCACGCGCATGGACGCAGCGACGTACATCGTGATCATAATTTGCGAGCCGCCTTTGTGCATGTCATGGCGGACGCTGCGGTATCAGTCCTCGTCATTGTGGGCCTAGTTGCCGGTCGGCAGTTTGGCTGGGTCTGGATGGACCCGCTGATGGGCTTGGTCGCGACAGTTGTTATCCTAAGCTGGTCATGGACACTTATCCGTTCTGCTGGTGCTGTTCTTCTCGACGTTTGCCCCGATCCCGCATTGGCGCGAAGAATTGCGTCACGACTTGAGCAAGGTAGTGACCGGGTGTCTGACCTTCATTTGTGGCGTTTAGGTCCGGGACATCTCGCAGCGGTCATTTCGGTAGTGACCCACGAGCCGCGTGCTCCCGATCATTACAAGAGGCGACTAGGCGGGCTTACTGGCCTATCCCATGTAACAGTTGAAGTGGTGCCGTGCCCGGGAAAGCACCACTGAACTCCTTTTGTTGGACGCCTAATGTTAAAAAATTGGAAGCGGTGGGCTCGCACGATTAAGCGCGATGCCCATGCGCTTTATCTGGCGGCACGCGACCCACGCGTTCCGTGGTATGCGAAGGCGCTAGCCATAGCAGTGGCTGCTTACGCGCTGTCGCCAATTGATCTAATCCCTGATTTTGTGCCGGTGCTTGGATATGTGGACGATCTCATCATCGTGCCCGCCGGTGTTGCCCTCGTCATCCGGCTAATTCCGCCTGAGATAATGGCACAGCATCGCGCCGTGGCTATCGAGGCTCAAGATCGGCCAGTGAGCCGGGCTGCGGGCGTGGCGATCGTAACAATTTGGATCGTGGCCATCGGCCTGACCCTTTGGATAGCGATGCGGCATCTTCGGTGACGAATGTCCGCTATTGGCACTTAGCGGACATCGGCCAGTGCGCCGCAGATGTCTGCTTTTCGGGGCAAAGCGGACATCGTTCCTGCAAAGTCCGTGTCAGACTTAAATTAGCTGGATGGCAATCAATAGCAATTATTTGGCGTGCGAGCACAAAGGGGCGCCGATGAAAGCCTAATTAGCGATCGAAAAAAGCCCAGCTTTTCACGCCCATAGCGGTCTTCTCCACCAATTGAAGGAAGACCCTATCGTGAAAACAACACGTGTCACCTTGGTTGCCTCACTCTGCTTTTCATTCATTTTCATTGGTGCTTTGTCGGTTGCCAGCGCTCAATCGGGAATTGCCTCAGTTTACTCGGGCGGCAGGACAGCAAATGGTGAGATAGCCAACGCGACTGGCATGACTGCCGCTCACAGAACTCTCCCATTTGGAACGCTGGTGCGCATAACCCATCTGCACAGCGGTCGCTCGGTGGTTGTCCGAATTAATGACCGCGGACCATTCGTGAATGGGCGGATCATCGACGTGATGCCAGCGGCAGCACACGCACTGGGATTCTCAGGTCTGGCACCCGTGACGGTTGACGTTATTGAGCGTCACGGCTGATCGCGGCAACGGAAATAATTTGGACCAGCCGACTATTCGTTTGCTGTGAAAGAACGCGGTGGCCCAGGGCTAAGCCGGCGATGATTGCTTCCGATAACTCTTGTTATCGGAAGCAAAATAAACTCCTCTGCAGAGACTGCATGTGCATGGCAGCTTTACTCCGAAAGCGGACATTTGCGGCGCAATAGGCGCTATGCCCGCTAAGTGCCAAAAGCGGACGTGAGACAGAAAAACAAACCCCGCCTTTCAGGGGCGGGGCTGAGGTGGAGAATACCGCAAATCAAGGCCCAAGAATCTTTGCTTGAATTTCTTTGGTGTCGAAGTAGCCGCTCGTAACCGCTTTATGCGGCGGATGGGGATGCCAACCTAATATTAGCATTAGCGCGGCGAAACCGATCACATAAGCGACTGCCACGTGCCAGCCGTGCCTTAACCACAGAACGACCGATTTTGCTTCGGGATACGAATTGGCGATGGCAACCCCGGCCGACGAACCAAACCAAATCATCGAGCCGCCAAAACCAACCGCATAAGCGAGCACCCCCCAATCGTATCCCCCTTGCTTGAGTGAAAGTGCTGTGAGCGGAATGTTATCGAACACGGCAGACACGAAGCCGAGACCGAGCGCGGTTTGCCACGAAGCGGTTGGCAACCTTTCCACGGGCATTAGCGTTGCGCACAACACCAGCGACAGCAAAAATGCGCTTCCCTTGATCGCTTCCGGTATAATTTCCCAGTCGGGACGACGGATCGGTGCGGTAATTAAAACCGCACAAGCAACGGATGCCCCTATGAATGGGAAGCTGTCTGAAAAGTCCGGAAATTGAACATTGATGAGGACGTTGACAGCTATCGCCACCACTAGAATGAACGTGACGATACAAACGCGCGGCCAGTCCACACCTACGTATTGATGTTCATGCTTGAGGATAGGTGAATAACGCTGCTGTTGAAGCGCAGCTGGAATACCAAATATGACGAGCGCAATACCGGCACCAGCGTAGGCGTGAAGCACATCAAGTGGGCTTACGCCGTCGATCCACATCATTGTTGTAGTTGTGTCGCCGACGACGCTTCCCGACCCACCGGCGTTGGAAGCGGCAACAATTGCTGCAAGAAAACCGATATGAACTTTTGCCCGAAATAGGGTGTGTGCCATCGCGCCGCCGATCAGCGCCGCCGCGATATTGTCGAGAAAGCTGGAAAGAATAAAAACCATTACGAGTAGCCAGAAAGCACCCTTCCAATCATGAGGAAGAATGCGCGGGAGCACCGCAGGAATACGGGTTTTCTCGAAATGGCGCGATAGCAACCCAAAACCAATAAGTAATAAAAACAAATTCGTCAGCATCACCCACTCTTGCCGAAAATGTCCGACTAGGCCGCCGATGCCCGGCCCAGTTTTGAAGCCAGTAATCAAAAGTTTGTAGGCTATGATGGTTGCTAGACCGACTAGCGCGACGCGTAAGGTGTAATGATGGAATATTGCAACGCCTAACAAAATTGCTGCGAATAAGATGAAGTCTATTGGCACCCCGAATATAGCTGGAATGGTAATGCCCGGTATTGTCGTCAAAATCATCGTCGCCCTCTGGCTGTGTCGTCTCGTTATATGTCTTACCGAAGTTACCAAGATAAGGCGAAATGTGCAGCACAGGCGTCGCGATTTCATCAGAGACGCACGACCACGGCTAGGTTGGTGAGCACGCGGCTGCCTGACGATTCGGCGGCAGGAGATAAGTATAGGTCAGTCCAGGAATTCGCGGGAGCGTAGCGGGATTTTGGAGGTTGTAATACCAGTTAACCGGTTCAGGGTTGGCAACGATCGAAGTTATGCATCGACGCGGTAGGGCGAGAATACTGAGATCGGGATTGGTCCACGACCAAATCATTTTGGCCGCTAGACGCGCTGGACGGGTGCCAAGTGGGAGCAACAGCTTGTCCGAGGGAATAATTCCCCTGTTTGATTCGAGCACGGTTTGAAAATGGGAAAAGAAAGTCGACCATTTCTCCGTCGCCTGAATGTGCCAGAGACTGACTGTTGCACCGAGAATCATGACGATCTGCTGAACCGGCGGCGCCATAAGGGGGTTAGCCGTACCCCGCACAAAGCGCGCGACCAGCACAAGGATCATTACCGGGAAAGACAGGAAGGCAGCATAGTGCCGCGCGTAGAATTGCGCGACTGGTACGGTCAGGACGTCCACCCAAAACGCCGCGACTGCAAGGACGGCGGCGATAACACCGAAACTCAATACTGCCTTGCGGGAGATGCTCGGCGCTGCGATGCAGACGATGATCGCGATACCCCCTAGCAAGCCGAGCGCCGCCGGTAGATTGCAACCCATACCCGGAACGTAGATCCACCATTGCTGTTGCAGGGATTGGGATATGAATAGCGCCCGCTCCGCCGGCGCATATGGGAATAGCACCCAGTAGGTGCCGACGGTTGCGCTGGCGAGGATCAAGACGAGAGTGAGACCGAAAGCGAACTGCGTAAGTGGTGACGGCGTTGCATAACGCCAGCGCAGCCAAACTGCCACGATTAGTAACGGTCCCAGAAAGGACATCGCCTCGTGCAAGCGAAGGCAGCCAATGGAAAGAAGCAGGATGAGGCTGAACCTCCACGCAGAGAGTGGGCCGAACAGAATCAGATACAGAAGTAGCCAAACATAGGCGACGGATACGAGACCTTCCGTCACGCTTGCGAATTGTGAAGCGAGCGTCCCCGCGAAATACACAAAGGCTGGAAACACGAAGAACCGGCGTTCGACCGGGGGCAAGGCAGCGCCGCTGAGCAGGAATATAGCTCCCGGGAGCACGTTTGTAGTTACGCTGAAGATCAATGCCGCGAGCTGGGGCGTAGCGATCCCGAGCTTGATTGCCGACACCACAGGAAACTCAGCGATAACGGTGGCAGTCCATCGCGACGGCGCGAAGATGATGAAGCTTTGATCTTCCAAGATGTGGGTGACGAAGGCGTCACCACTTGCATAAAGGCCCCGAAACGTAAGCCCCGCGATCCCTTGGATGAGAAGGGCAAGCACAAACACTGCGCCCACACCCCAGCCCTCGCGGAGCGGGCTCTCGGTAGATCGTTGTGCTGACATTTTTGATCTTGGATTTAGATCTTCTGTACCAGAAAGCGGTAGTTTGAATTGAGTGTGGTTATAAAGCGAGACGCCTACCTTAAAACTTGGAACAAGGCATCGTACCGGTTCAATGCACCTCTGGAAGAGGCCACGTGCGAGGCCACCTCATGTCCGCTTTGGGTCAATAGCGGACATTTCGCAGTGCAATAGGCATGTCTACTTTGCCCCCAAAAGCAGATATTTACGCGATCACCTGGTCGGGACCGTGTCCGTCATCAATCGTCTTCGCTGAACATGTCATTGACTTACTACGCAACTGGCACCGCACCGATTATTTTCGGCTCGGGGTACGCCACCTTGAATGAGTGGTGGGTTGCAGGCGCCGTCATGAGCGCGGTCAACCTTTTGCTGCTGGTGTTGGTCGGCAGCCCGCTAACCTCTTCGATCACTCCGGCCGCCCAGTTTTGTTGAACTGGGGCTTTCAAAACTGCCTGGCAAGCTATTACTGTTTAAGCCAAGCAGGTCTGGGGGCTAAACTTTATGGTCGATTTTAATGTTCGTCTTTCGCGCCGGCTGTTCGTCGCCAGCTCGCTTGCTTCTCCGCTGCTCACAGCATTTCCCGGCGCCATCGCGCAGGACCGGCCAATCGATCCGGCAACACTGAAGCCGGGAGAATTTCAATGGCACCCCGATCGTTCGCCGCAAGGACCGGTGGTTATTCTGGTATCGCTCCCTAAACAATGGACGGTGGTCTATCGTGGTGGGGTGCGTATCGCCTCGACAACGTGCTCAACCGGCCGCCCCGGACACACAACCCCATCCGGCGTTTTCATAATTTTGCAGAAAGACCAGCATCACCATTCATCGCTCTACAATGATGCGTCCATGCCCTACACGGAGCGGCTAACATGGGGTGGTGTCGCGTTGCATGCGGGCGGCCTTCCAGGCTACCCATCGAGCCACGGCTGCGTGCATCTGCCCCTCGAATTTGCAAAACTCTTGTTCGGCATTACAACGCTTGGCACGCCGGTCATCATCGTGGATGGCGAACCGGCTTATGGCGATATGCAGCACCCCGGTCTGCTGATTGCTGATCGTACTGAAGAGATGGCCCTCGACGCCGTCAAGGAAGTATCCGCCAAGACCGCTCATCCAGCCACGGCAACAGTAGAAACGCATCAGGCTTCTTCGTTCGTTATCTCGACCGCGGACCGCAAACTCACCGCATTCGTGAATGGTCAGGAAAGTTTTTCCGCGCAGGTCGCTGTCATATCGCCCGAAAAGCCATTTGGCACCCATGCCTTCACGCTGACGGGGATGGATTCAGATCCGCGACACCTCAAGTGGCTCGCGATTGGCTTGCCATCCGGGACAAATATTGATGAAGCCTCGGCCCTTATTACTTCCGAGACGATGAATAGAATCAATCTGGCCCCCGACATAGCACGGCGTGTAACAGCGCTGATGCATCCTGGTTCGACTTTGGTGATCACAGACAAGCCGGCCACTCCGGAAACCCGTACAGAGCCCGGTTTCACAATTGTCACCCACGATGCATAAGCCATAACATTGCGCCGTCGCGATGTCCGCTTATGACCCAAAGCGGACATTGGCGCGACTGATGATAGCCTTGTCATACCGTCGAAACATTCGATGCGTTAAGCCCGATAAACTGTTCATAAAATTCCACAACGAGGTGGCCCTTTGGGCAATACCAATGACCCAGAGTTGGGTGGGATAGTCGCAAGCGATTTCGTGCTGCCAGCGAAAGCCGACCGGAGGGAAGTCATGAAGTTGTTTGCGCGTACTCTTACCGTGGGCCTTCTGTGTGGCCTGGTTATTGCGCCTGCGGCTTTGGCGCAGAACGCTCCGCCCTCAATCACCGAACAAGAGGCGCACGCTATCGCCGTCGACGCCTACCTTTATTTCTATCCGCTTATTTCCGTGGACATTACGCGGAAGCAATCCACGAACATCGAAGCCGGGAAAGAGTTCGGCAAAGGTCCGATGAATATGTTCGTGAACGTTCCGGCATTTCCTCCTGCGGATTTGAAGGTCGTCGTGCGGATCAATTTCGACACGCTCTATTCCATTGCATGGCTTGATCTCACCAAGGAGCCGCAGGTCGTCTCCGCGCCGGACACTGCAAGGGCGATTTTACCTTTTGCCGATGCTCGATATGTGGAGTGATGTTTTCGCGTCGCCGGGCTCGCGGACGACCGGCACCCAAGCAGGTAATTTTCTTGTGACTCCGCCCGGCTGGAGTCGGAGCGGTTCCGGCGGGATTTACGCGCATTAGTGCGCCCACGCCTTATGTCTGGATCATCGGCCGCACCAAAACAGATGGGCCGGCCGATTACGACGCTGTGCATAAAATTCAAGCGGGCTTCAAGGTCACGGCGCTTTCGCGTTGGGGCAAGGCACCCCAACCGGTGACCGTCACGACCGACCCAAGCGTCGATATGAAGACACCGCCGAAGATACAGGTCGATACGATGCCTGCCGCTAAATACTTTACCTACGCAGCCGAGTTGCTCAAACTGCATCCACCTCACAGTACCGATCAGCCTATCATCGCCCGGATGAAGCGCATCGGCATTGAGCCGGGCAAGAGCTTTGACTTCGACAGACTTGATCCCGCCGTTAAGAAGGCGCTTGAGAGCGCACCAGAAGATGCCCAGCAACTCATGACGTGGAAAGTGCCGACGCTCGCCCGTGTCGTGAACGGCTGGTCAATGAACACTGACACCATGGGTGTCTATGGAAATTATTACCTGAAACGCGCCATCGTCGCGCAGGCCGGCCTCGGCGCAAATTTGCCTGAGGACGCCATCTACCCGCTCAATCTCGGCGACGACACCGGCAAGCCGCTCGATGGCGCGAATAGATACATGATCCACTTCGATAAGGGAGCCACACCGCCCGTCAACGCCTTCTGGTCTATTACGCTCTACGATAGCGAAGGTTTTCAGGTGGGGAATACACTCAATCGTTTCGCAGTCAGCAGTTGGATGCCGTTCAAGCCCAATGCGGATGGCTCGCTCGATATTTACTTCCAAAATGAAAGCCCCGGTAAGGAAAAGGAGGTCAACTGGCTTCCTGCCCCGAAAGGCGCATTCAATTTAACGATGCGTCTTTACAGCCCGAAATCTGACGCGCTAACGGGCAAATGGAATCCACCGCCGGTCACGCGAGTGCAGACACTTCCGAGCCTAGGGGCTCAATAGACGTTGCTGAGAGCGATGGTGCATCAGCTCTAATCCAGAGCGACGTCTACTCTAGGCAAGGCGAGAAGCCGGCCGACCTGCCAGTGCAGGCACCGACCAAATTCCAGTTGGTGGCCAACCTGAAAACCGCCAAGGCGCTTGGCCTAACGGTGCCGCCGGCGCTGCATTCGAGCGCCGACGAGGTTATCGAATAGAGGCGCGGTTAGCTGTGCTGCATGAGTCCGCTAATGACCCAAGGCGGACATATGGTGATCGCGAACTCTTACTTTTCGACTCATTCGGCTCGTGACTTAGGAGTATGTGACCAAATTGGTACAGAATTTGAAATTCAAAGACATTTTGCACAGGCCCTATATGCCTCAAATCTTTCGGTCAGTATTTTATTTGGTCTGCTTGTGGGGTTGTTGAACTAGATTTCGTGTGAGTTGTGGGGGCTGTAATGAAGTTGAAAACCATCGTCGCGATCGCCGCGTTTCTCGCAATCCCGGGATCCGCATTTGCCCAAGGTGTGGTTAGTGGAGGCGCATCAAATTCTGCGAGCGCCAGCAGTTGGGTGGCTGGGGGCCAGATGGGCTACAACTGGCAGCGCGGCATGTGGGTGTACGGGTTAGAGACAGATATTTCGGGCATGCATCTCAACAGCGAGATGAACACTTCACTGCCGGTTGCTCCGCCTTCGAGTGCTAACACAAACGCTAACGTCGACTGGTATGGCACCGTCCGCGGTCGACTTGGATGGACCTCCGGCCCGGTCCTGTTCTACGGCACCGGCGGTCTGGCCTATGGCCGTGTCGAGCTGAACAGCAATATTTCTTCCCCTGCGGGTCCGAGATTTCTGAGCGCGCAGACATCGTCGGTGAAAGCCGGATGGGTTCTGGGCGGCGGCATAGACTATATGTGGCTTCCGAACGTGATCCTGAATCTCGGGTATCAATACGTTGATCTCGGATCGGTCAGCGTGACCGGCGTGAACACGGCGTTCTCCGGCTTATTGACCCAAAACGCGACCGCACAGGCGCGGTTCAGCGTATTCACTGCTGGCCTGAGTTGGCGGTTTGCTCCAACTGACACCCCGGCGCCAGGTGCGTGGCAGGGACTGTACGCCGGCGGCCATGTTGGTGGCGCGTGGGGCAACAGCACGAGCGCCAATTATTTTGACCAAGTACCCGTTCCGTCCGATGCCCGGCTCAAGCGTGACATCACGCTGGTCGCCCGGCTCGACGACGGCCTTGGGCTCTACCGTTATCGATACCTGTGGAGCGACACGGTCTATGTCGGCGTGATGGCGCAAGAGGTTGCCTTGATCCATCCCGACGCCATCGTTCGGAGCAATCTGGATGATTACCTGCGGGTCGATTACAGCCGCCTCGGCTTGAAACTGATGACGTTGCCGGAGTGGGACGCTCGCGGCAAAGTTGAAGGGCTTTAGATTTTTTGCGGCGATCGGAAGACGTTAGTCCTGTGAGCCTGGGGTGTCCGCTTCGGGCCCTAGCGGACATGCAACCGACGCCATGGAACTCTCGCCGACGAATCCGCTTAAAAGGCGAAAGCGGGCATAACATTCACTTAGAGCTACATCCGCGAATGAAAATTGCGCGTTAACCGTTGGAATTGCCGATTGGCGCATCAAACAACCTGTGATTGTTTTTTCTGCCATAAACCGTTTAACTAGTTAAACTTTATCGCAATTGACGGGCATATAGAAAATTCGTAGGTCCCGAGTGTGGCGTACGTGTTTTCGGGTGCCCCTCCCCCATGCCTTGCAATCTAACCAACCGCGCGCGCGCTGCGCTTGTGGCCAGTTCTTTTATGGCCCTCTTAACAATCCCGACAGTCAGCAATGCCACGACCCTGACTGCTATCCAAAGTTATGGGACTTACACTTTCACGCAGTCTGATGCTTTTGGGACTGGCGTTTTCGGCACCGTCAAGGTTTCGGATTTAGGTGGTGGAGTCGCTGATTTCTTGGTCAACGTGACCCCTAACTTTGACCTTGATACCGGTGCTCACCACATCCTGACGTTCGGCCTTGTCGGCGGAACCGTCGGCTCGATCAGCAACGTGATTTTCAGTACCACAACGGGAACCAATATCGGAAATCCTCCGTTCGGCGGCTTCAATCGCGAGATCGACAGCAGCTGTACGCAAGGCAATCCCACTTGCCGAACTGCGAACGGTCAGAGCTTTGATTTCCACGTCACGGGTTTCACAGGGCTCATCAGCGGAAATCAATTTAACAACCAGGATATCTTCTTTGCAGCCGATATTTACCAGGGTGGCTGCACGGGTGATAATTGCACCGGCGCTGTCGGCGCAACCTTCTTGCAAGGCAGCACTCAGCAACTAACCACGCCCCTTCCTGCCGCTGTGTGGCTGATGGGCAGCATCCTTGGTGGTGGCGCGGGCGTCCGCGCCTGGCGCAAGCGCAAACGGGAAGCGAAAGCCGCCTAATTAGATTTAGTTGTCACCGCTAAGCCCCCGGGCAGGTTGCTCGGGGGTTTTTGTTTGCGTGGTTGCCGGGAATGTCGCCCGCTATTGGCCCAAAGCAGACAAGTTGCGGTCACTTAACGAGCCTCGCTTGAACAGCTACGATGCCCGTTCTTGAGCTTTGGGGGCGGCTATGAGGCGGCGCGAGTTCATCACGTTTCTCGGTGGCACGGCGGCAGCATGGCCGCTGATAGCTCGTGCGCAGCAGCCCATGCCGGAACTTGGATTCTTGGCCGCCGTGTCGCCAGGCCCGTTCGCGCAAAGGGTCGCCGCATTCCACCGTGGCCTGAATGAAATGGGCTTCGTCGAGGGAAAAAACGTGGCAATCGAAAGCCGTTGGGCTGAGGAGCAGTATGATCGATTGCCGGCGCTCGCGGCCGATCTGGTCCGCCGCCGGGTTGCTTTGATTGTTACCTATACCGATGCCGCGGCATTGGCGGCCAAGGCTGCAACAACGACAATTCCCATCGTCTTTGTGAATGGCGGGGATCCCGTCAGGGCCGGTATCGTGCACAGCCTCAACCAGCCGGGAGACAACATCACCGGGGTGAGTTTTTACGGCGTTGATCTCGCACCGAAGCAACTTTCGCTGTTACACGAGCTCGTTCCAAAAGCGGGCGCCATCGGACTTCTCATTGATGAAAACGTTCCAGATGCCGTGGCACAGGTGCCCGCGGTGCAGGAGGCCGCCCGGAATCTCGGATTGCAATTAGTTGTACTCAAGGCCCATGTCGCGGGCGACATCGACACGGCCTTTGAGTCCCTGATCCGCGAACGAGCCGGTGCGCTCCTGGTCGGAACGGGCGCATTGCTGACCAACCGACGCAAACAAATCATCGCTTTAGCGGAACGACATGGGTTGCCCACGATGTACCCATATCGTGAGTTCACTGCGGACGGCGGCTTATTCAGTTACGGCAACAACGTTCCGGATTCTTTTCGCCAAGCCGGCCTCTATGCCGGGCGGATTCTCAAAGGCGACAAGCCCTCCGATCTTCCAGTTATTATGGGTACAAAATTCGAATTCGTGCTGAACCAAAAGACCGCAAAGGCAATTGGCTTTAGGATTTCCCCTATTGTGTTTACGCGCGCCGACGAAGTGATTGAATAAGGCGACGCCCGTTATTGGCCGAAAGCAAACATGCTGAGCACGACCTTCACAGACTGCATTTTACTTCTGCTTTTTTACCGCTCGCGATGCGGCCAGTCCAAGCGCAGGGCTGTTTGCTGGCTCTGCTGACCGAAACGGTCGTCTTGCCGGGCAGCACCTTGTAGATCGATTTTTCGGTCGGCGGGCTGTCTTCGCCGTTAATGACGATTTTGTAATCACGAGGGGGCGCAGGCACGACCGTGATGTGAACAGTTGCGTAGATTTCGAAGAACGAACTGTCCGCAATCGTCTGCATGCCGGCTGTGATCAAGGCGACCTGCTGTCTGGTATTTGTCTTAACGTCGCCTTGCGGAGTTTTGAAAGTCTGGGTCGAAACCGAAGCGGTCTGGGTGGCACCAGCCACGACTGTCGTAGATAGCTTTGCCTCGCGAATTGCTTCGGCGACGAAGCGCGTTTCCTTTGGAGTGAATCCGACCGAACTTGCCGCTCTCGCGAACTCGTTCGCTCTCGCTTGAGCGACGGCTTTCCGTACTGGTATCGTCAGGTACGCCCCGTCGGGGCCATATTCCATACCGGTCTGCGCGGATGCGGTGGCGCCCAGGAAAACAACGATCGTTGCGGCGCGTAGTATTGTCATTGGACGCCTCGTTTTATCAGGTTTTTGTGACTCAAAGCGGAAATTGAATATCGGTGCCAGGAGACACTATAGATAAAGGGTTATGGCAAAATGGTACCCTTCACAAATCGGTGTGGCTTAACTTTTTTCATTTCAGGCAGAAGGCGGATAAGGCGTATCGTCACACAACCACGGGTCTGGAAACGCGAGAGCCTCGGTATGATTTAAAAGTTTTCGGCAGCTGTCGTCGTCTCATATCTCCTGATCGCCTTTTCGATGGCGCCGGTAGCTGCCCAGCCCTATGTGACGGCGCCATATTTTTCATATCCGATTGCTCCCAATTATGCCTCCCCGGCGCAGCCGTTTGGCTATAACTCGCTTGATTGGCGAGACACGCGCGGTGGTGGCGATTGGCGTAACAATACCTGGCGGGAAGAAACGTTCGATGAAGACTGGCGCAACAGAAATTGGCAAACACGGCGCGAGTTTCGAGACTGGCGAGAGCGCGAGGACATAGCAAAGAGAAGAACGCCTGATAATCCGTTTGAGCGAGGCTATGTGGAATGTGGCCAGGGTGCGGCAGGGCTATCGTTCCCCTGCTACGGCAGTGCAAATTATGGTTCGACAAATAAATCGGGCACCGCCGACGACTATCAAAAAGCGGGCGACGGATATGAATATGGGGGCCGTCCCTTTAGACAGAAGACGGTGGCTCGGGGGGTTGAAAATTGCGGTCATCTCTCCGTTTGGAGACGATGTTAGCGCACGTTGTTATGTCCGCTTGTGACCCAAGCGGTTATGTGCGGCCGCCCCTTAGGGCATATCCGCTTTCTTTTGTTGTGTTAGATTGAGCCGGCGCCTTGTCCCGAGCCTTGGGGACGACAATGCGACGGCGCCTGGAATTGTACAAATGAGCCGTGTCCGGAAGCTCTCGTCCAGGTCTAAAGAGACCACTTCGTCTTTTATCGAAGTGGCAATTCGGCTCGGAGCTCTTGCGCTCCTTCTTTACTGGACCTTGATCCTTGTCCAACCTTTTATATCGATCGCCATCTGGAGCGCGGTGCTGACGGTTGCGCTTTATCCTGTTTTCGAATGGGCGTCGCGTCAGCTTGGCGGGCGTCGTCGCATTGCTGCCGTGCTGGTTACGCTTTTGAGCTTGTTGATTATTATTGGACCGGCAACATGGCTCGCATTGGGGCTGGTCGACAGTCTCCGGCTGATTTCCGAGCGACTTGTTCATGCAAATCTGACGATCCCCGCGCCGTCAACCGCGATAAAAGAGTGGCCGCTGATCGGCGCGCCTGTCTATCAATTCTGGGAGCTGGCATCGACAAATCTCAGCGCCGCCCTGGCCGAGATATTGCCCCAGCTGAAACCGCTGGGCAGCAGCTTGCTGCGCATCGGAGCGGATACTGGCCTCGGCATAATCATGTTTCTCGCTTCCATCGTTATCGCCGGATTTCTCTTTTCGCCAGCGCCGGCGATCGCTGGAGCAATCAAGAAGTTCTCGCGCCGGCTTAATCCGGAGCGTGGTGAGGAGTTTGTCGAGCAGGCCGGCGCAACCATTCGGGCGGTGTCGCGCGGCGTTATCGGAATTTCAGTGTTGCAAGCCCTGCTCGCTGGCATTGGCCTGATGGTGGCCGGCATTCCGCAAGCCAGCCTGATTACATTCGGCGTCCTCGTATTCGGAATTATTCAGATCGGCCCGTCGATCATATTGATCCCTGTCATCATATGGGCCTGGACAATCATGGGCACGCTGCCGGCCCTTTTGTTTACGGTCTACATGGTGCCCGTCAATTTGCTGGACAATTTGCTCAGGCCGATCGTGATGGGCCGGGGATTGAAGACACCGATCCTTGTTATCCTGATCGGTGTGATCGGCGGCACCGTTGCTTACGGAATCACAGGTCTTTTCCTTGGACCGATCGTGCTGGCAGTGATTTGGGAACTGTTTGTTTCATGGATAGAAGAAAAAAATGAAAGTTGAATTTTAAGAGTGGGAAGTTGACCGAGCAAATACACTCCTTCGTTGATCAAATTGCAAAGGCGCTGGAACTCGCCGGCGTTGCGATCATTGTTGGCGGCATTCTCCTCGCAACACTGTCATTTGTCCGCGATGGTACACGCTCGGGCGACTGGCAATCTGCTTATCCAAATTATCGTTCCAATATAGGACGAGGCATCCTGCTCGGGCTCGAGCTACTGGTGGGCGCAGATATTATTGCGACGATTACCGCCCCGCTTACAATCATGAGCGTCGGGCTCCTGGGCGGAATTGTGTTGATCCGGACCTTCCTCAGTTTCTCGCTGGAAACAGAGATTGAGGGTTGCTGGCCGTGGCAACGCGCAGCAAAAGATGCTGCGCGCGGTGAGGCAGATCGACGTTAGAGATTGGGCTAATGTCCGCCAGTGACCAAAAGCGGTCATCGGCCACACACTTTGTGCTGCGCCTGAACCCATCCCCGGCCCTTACAGTGACCTCCCTTGAGTTGCTAGGATGTCTGTCCTGAGCCTCTGGGGAAGGCAATGCCACGGCGCAGCAAAGCAGCTGGAAAAACAGTTAAACCGCAACGCCGCAAGACGGTGGCGGGCCGCAATGCGCCAAAGACTGGACGGCGTTCCCCTGCCGCCGGCAAGCAAACAAATGTCGCCCGGCTCACCCGCGAACTCGCCGAAGCGCGGGAGCGCGAAGCCGCGACCTCGGAGGTGCTCAAGGTCATCAGTTCATCGCCCGGTGATCTGAAGCCTATTTTTGACGCGATATTGGAGAATGCCACGCGTATCTGCGAGGCCCATATCGGAATCCTCTTTCGATATGAGGATGGAGCCTTTACCGCCGTGTCGCTGTTGGGCGTGACGCCGGCTTATGCCGAATATCTCAATCGCGGACCGATCCGGCCCAGCCCCGGGACCGGGTTAGGCCGTGTCGCTAGCACACGGCAGACTGTCCACATTGTCGATACGCAAGCCGAAAGTGCTTATGCCGAGGCCGAGCCTCTCCGCGTCGCGACCGCAAAACTTGGAGGGGCACGAACGCTTCTCAATGTGCCGATGCTCAAGGACGGCAAGTTGATCGGCGCTATCGGCATCTACCGGCAAGAGGTGCGTCCCTTCACTGACAAGCAGGTCGAGCTAGTTTCGAATTTCGCCGCCCAGGCCGTCATCGCCATCGAGAACGCCCGGCTCCTCAACGAATTGCGAGAGTTGCTTCAGCAGCAGACTGCCACTGCCGACGTGCTCAAGGTCATCAGTTCATCGCCAGGCGAATTGAAACCAGTGTTTGAATCGATGTTGGAAAATGCGGTCCGCATCTGCGAGGCCAGCTTCGGCAATTTATTGCTGTACGAAAACGACACATTCCGACACGTTGCTTTGCATAACGCGCCACCGGCCTGGGCTGCTGAACAGCAACGCGATCCGGCTGCCCCTCGTCGTCTGGCACATTTCCTTTACCGCGTTGTCGACACGAAGGAAGTCACACATATCGCCGACATCGCTTTGGAAAACCCCGATGAACCGATCGCCAAAGTCGCTGGCGCCAGAACTCTTCTGATCGTACCGATGCTTAAAGAGAACGACCTCGTCGGCGCTATTGCGATCTATCGTCAAGAGGTGCGCCCGTTTACCGACAAGCAGATTGAGCTAGTGCAGAACTTCGCTGCACAAGCCGTCATCGCGATCGAGAACACCCGGCTGCTCGGCGAGCTTCGTGAATCCCTCCAGCAACAGACTGCGACTGCCGACGTGCTGAAGGTGATCAGCAGTTCACCCGGCGAGTTGGCACCAGTTTTCGATGCCATGCTCGCTAACGCAACCCGCATCTGCGAGGCCGCGTTCGGCAATCTGTTCCTGCGCGAAGGATTTATCTTTCGCTCGGTCGCGATCCACAGCAAGAAAGGCCACGTCGATTCTTGGCGGCGCAATCCCGCGACTGACGTACGCGATAATCCGGGAAACCCACTCGCCCGGATCTTCGATACCAAACAGGTTGTCCACGTTCCTGACCTCCGGATTGACGAGTCTTACATCAAGAAAAATGACCGCATCATCACCCTGGTCGAAGACGGGGGTGCGCGGACCCATCTGTCGGTCCCCATGCTCAAGGATGGCGAACTCGTCGGTTCAATTTCCATGTATCGTCAAGAGGTACGCCCGTTTACCGACAAGCAGATCGAGCTGGTGAAAAATTTTGCCACACAAGCCGTCATCGCCATCGAGAACGCTCGCCTGCTGAGCGAGCTACGCGAGTCGCTCCAGCAGCAGACGGCCACTGCCGATGTGCTGAAGGTGATCAGCAGTTCACCCGGCGACTTGGAACCAGTGTTTCAGGCCATGCTGGAGAAGGCCATGCAGCTTTGCGAAGCCAAGTTCGGTGTCATGTTCAGATTTGCCGATGGCGTATTTCGCGCGACATCATGGCAAGGCAACCCGCCAGCGCACATAATAGAGCAACCACATGTCGTGAGCGATAATCCGCACAACCTGCTTACGCGTATCGTTTCTACCAAACAACCCGTTCACAGCGCGGACCTCACCAAGGAGCTCGCTTATATAGAAGGCAATCCCCGATATGTGGCCCTGGTTGAAACCGTTGGTGCACGAAGCCTTCTCGTCGTACCAATGGTCAAAAATCAGGAATTGATTGGGGCCATCGCAATCTATTGGCAGGAGCCCCGCTCGTTCACCGAGAAGCAGATGGAGCTGGTATCTAACTTCGCCGCACAGGCAGTCATCGCGATCGACAATGCCCGACTCCTAAGCGAGCTTCGTGAATCATTGCAGCAGCAGACTGCCACCGCCGAGGTGCTCAAGGTCATCAGCCGGTCAACGTTCGACCTGCAGGTCGTACTTGATACATTGGTGGAGTTGGCAGCGCGACTCTGCGAAGCGGATAGCGCTTCGATCCATCGTCCAGTCGGGGGCAGCTATCCTTACGTGGCAAGCCACGGACTCACGCGTGAATACGACCAGTACATGCGCGAGCGGCCGCTCGTGCCAGGGCGCGGAACGGTACTTGGGCGCGCCATCACCGAACTTAAACCTATCCAGGTGAACGACGTTGAAGCCGATCCGGAATATACACTGACCAAAGCCCGTGAGATCGGTGGGTTCCGAACGGTGCTCGGCGTACCCCTCCTCCGCGAAGGGAAACCGATCGGCATCATCATGTTGACGCGCAACACAGTGCGGCCATTTACCGACAGACAAGTCGAACTCGTTTCGACTTTTGCCGACCAGGCCGCAATTGCGATTGAGAACGTACGCCTTTTTGAAAGCGTGCAAGCCCGCACGCGCGAACTGGCCGCGTCACTGGAAGACCTGCGCACCGCTCAGGATCGACTGGTTCAGACCGAAAAACTTGCCTCGCTTGGGCAACTCACCGCAGGCATTGCGCACGAGATCAAGAACCCGCTTAATTTCGTCAACAATTTTTCGAGCATCTCCACCGAAATGATCGATGAATTGCGGGATGTCCTGAAGGACATATCGATCGACCAGAAAGCGCGCGGCGAGATTAATGAGCTGACCGATACGCTGCGCGGCAATCTCGAAAAGGTCGTGCAGCACGGCAAGCGTGCCGATGCGATCGTAAAAAACATGCTTCTGCATTCGCGTCAGGGCTCCGGAGAGCACCGGCCTGTGGACGTCAATAATCTCGTCGAAGAAAGCCTCAATCTTGCCTATCACGGGGCACGGGCCGAAACGCACGGCTTCAATATCACGCTGGAAAAGTCGTTTGATCCGGCTGCCGGGGAAGCGGACCTTTTCCCGCAGGAGATTACACGGGTGCTGCTCAACCTCATTTCAAACGGTTTTTACGCGGCGACAATGCGTAAAGCCGACGCGAATGGAGGCGACTACGAACCCACCCTCGTTGCCATGACCAGGAACCTGGGCGATCGCGTCGAAATCAGTATCCGCGATAACGGCACGGGCATTCCATCCGACGTCAAAGAAAAGATGTTCAATCCCTTTTTCACGACCAAACCTGCCGGTGAAGGCACCGGGCTTGGCCTGTCAATCAGCTATGACATCATCGTCAAACAACATGGTGGGTCTATCGAGGTCGACACCCAGCCGGGTAAATTTACCGAGTTCAAAATTCTTCTGCCGCGTGTAGCGCCCTTCACAGCCAAATCCGGGGACCGGGGGTAAATCCTTTGCGGGCCGGGTCCGCCCGTCTGGCGCAAAAGGCGGAAGGCGGTTATCGTCACCTGATCAAACCAAAGCACGGGCAGGCTATGACCCAGCCGCTCATACGCACCGCGACGATTTTTGCGCTGCTTTCCGCGTGTATTCTTTTTCGCGTCGAGAACGCAGAGGCTCAAGTATTTGATTTCGGCCAGATTGATGCGTTTAAATCAATGGGCACGGGGACGCAAACCGGTGGAGCGCCGCCCAAAACAATTATCGAAGACGGCGAACGGCATACGGTATTGCTCACGATTCTGGAGTCCAACGCGGATGCCAAAATTTATTGGAAGTCGCCTGATGGCGACCAAACAACGGTCATCCGGGGGCCGAGTGTAAAGGCATTCCAGACTGCCGGAAAATTCAAAATTGAAGCCC
Source organism: uncultured Alphaproteobacteria bacterium (assembly GCA_963810585.1). Lineage (GTDB taxonomy): Bacteria > Pseudomonadota > Alphaproteobacteria > Rhizobiales > Xanthobacteraceae > Pseudolabrys. The sequence continues at coordinate 156,568 of CAWENV010000003.1, read as the reverse complement.
TCGGCGACGACACGCACAGCTTCAAGTATGGCTATGTGCTGCTTCGTCTAAAAAACGATAAAGGGGCGCCCATCTAGGCGGCTGCCCATCAATCGAAATTGGTGGGCCGCAACAGAATGCGGCTCTCGAGCCTTGCCGACAGGGCTGCTGCTGATGTTAGCTTGGCGGCCCTGCCGGTACCGGCGAGGCCAATTTCAATCTCGGGGGGACGTCATGGCCAGCAAACAAGAAGAACCAAGTCTGCTTTTCCCAGCGCTGAGACCGTTCTATGAGCGGGCTATTCCACTCTCCTGGCTGGTCGTACGCTTTGCGGTCGCATGGAATCTTCTCGTCCATGCTTATTTCAGTATCGGACGCGGGCCGCTGGCTTTGGCTCCGGTGTTCGAGAAGATGGGATTTGTGCCAGGCAACGTCTTCGCTGCGACGACGTTTACGGTTGAGCTTCTGGGCGGCATCGAAATCCTGCTCGGGCTGTTCACACGCTTTTTCGCTGCGGCCGTAGCGATTGAGATGCTCGTCATCTTTTTCGTCTACTGGAATGCCGGCTTTTCATGGCTCAGAGGCGGCTACGAATACGCATTGTTGTGGGGCCTCGTCGCGTTCGCGATTGCGCTGCGGGGCGGCGGACCTTATTCGCTTGATCGGAAGCTGGGCCGGGAGCTCTGATTTCTGTCCTGCCAAGCGAGACGCCGTAAGGCACGGACGACAAAAATGCGCATATGCCGGTTTAACGACGACCGCCTTGGGCTGGTGCGGGACGACCTGGTGGTCGACGTCACGCCAGCTCTCGACGTGTTGCCATCCTATCGCTGGCCCCTGCCCTATGGCGATCCGCTGATCGCTCATCTCGACAAAGTCGGTCGCCGTGCCGAGGAGATCGTCGCGAGCCGTCCGGCGCTGCCGCTCGCCGGGATCAAGCTGCTTAGCCCGATTGCCAATGCCAGCAAGATTATCGCCGCTCCGGTGAATTACCTGAAGCACGCCGATGAGGCGCGCGCCGATAAAGCGATAAACTTCGGCGCCGACATCAAGACCATCGATCACTACGGCCTGTTCCTGAAGTCGAACACGTCGGTGATCGGCGCGGGCGAACGCGTCAAGCTGCCAAAAATCGACCGGCGCATGGACCACGAGGTCGAAGTGGCGGCGATCATCGGCCGCGAATGCTACCAGGTCGCACGCGAACAGGCGCTCGACATGGTTTGCGGTTACACAATTGCGCTCGACATGTCGGTGCGCGGCCCGGAGGATCGCAGTTGGCGCAAGTCCTACGACACGTTCAGCGTGCTCGGCCCGTGGCTGGTTACTGCGGATGAGATTGGCGATAGCGGCAAACTTGATCTGTCGCTCACGGTGAATGGCGAGCCACGCCAGAGTTCGAACACCAGCGCCCTGATTTTCGATATTCCGAAACTGATCGTCTATGCCTCACAAGCCTATCGGCTCTATCCCGGCGACGTGATCATGACGGGAACGCCGGAGGGCGTTGGGCCGGTGACGCCGGGCGATGTGATGACCTGCACGGTCGAAAATATTGGCAGCATGCGCGTCACGGTCGACTGAGGACCGGAACCGGAGAACCACTAACGCGTTCGTGTCCCATGCCCCGGCTCCTCCCATGCTAGTTTGCGACGGTAATGGCCTTGTGCTCGGCCGGGGAAAGTGTGCGATTGGGCGCGAAGGCTTCGAATTAAACAAAGGGCCGTAGCATGAGAAGACATCCGGGAGCCTGCATCGTTGTCGTCGCCGCGCTGATCGCCGCCGTCTTTGGATACCTCTCTGCAGACGCGCGACAAAATAGTGCGCGTGGGCAAGCACCAGGTGCCAAGGATAGTCTGGCGCAGAATTTTCTGGCCCAACATGAGATAGGCCGGCGTTTTCACATCGACCCGGCCGATCTGCCACCTCCCAAAACGGGTGCCATCGTCACCAATCGGTCGCTGATTGTCCCCTATAGCGGACAGGTGCCGCAGGTTCCCCCCGGCTTTACGGCGACACCGTTTGCGACTGGCTTGGTCAATCCGCGACGCCTGCTCGTTTTACCGAACGGCGACGTTCTGGTCGCTGAACAAAGTGCCGGGTACCTCACATTATTGCGTGACGACGGCAGCGGACACGCCACATGGATTAACCGGCATGTCGAGGACCTGAACAAACCTTATGGCCTCGCCTGGCAGGGCAACCGCGTCCTTGTGGCGGACCAAGACGGCATCTGGAGCGTGCCCCACATTCTCGGCGCGCTTCGCGCTGGCCGCAGCGAGACAAAGCGCGTCGATCAAGTCCCGCCCGAAGAACGTAAGCCCGTACCAGGCGCCTACGGCGCTCAGATGCTCACGAAAAAAGGTGTATTTGGCATCGTTCAGGGTCACCAGAACCGCGATCTCGTGATCGATCCGAAGACTGGCGCGTTGTTCGTCGGCGTTGGTTCCTCGGGTAACCTTGGAGTAGAGCCCGAGCCAAAGGCAACCATCCAGCGCTTCAATGCGGACGGCTCCAATCAAACAACATTTGCCTCCGGCACGCGTAACCCGACGGCGCTCGCATTCAATCCGGAGAGCGGCGATCTTTACGCATTGGTGCAGGAGCGCGATGGTCTTGGCGATCGGCTGCCATCCGATTACCTCATCCGCGTGCAAGAAGGCGGTTTTTACGGCTGGCCTTACGCCTATATCGGCCCGCATCCGCAACCTGGCTTCGCAGACCGCGCGCCCGACAAAGTGAAAGCGACAATCACTCCCGACTTGCTGTTCGAGGCGCATTCATCCGTGCTCGATCTCGTTTTCTATGAAGGCAGCCAATTCCCGCCCGAATACAAAGGTCATGCGTTCGTTGCTCTGAAGGGCTCGTGGAACCGGTCGGAGCCGACCGGATACAAAGTCGTGCGCGTGCCGTTCAAGGGTGGCAGGCCTGAAGGATACTATGAGAATTTCGCCACCGGATTCTGGATATCCGGTGAACAACGCGCGGAAGTGTGGGGCCGCCCTGCCGCGCTTGCAGTCGCCAAGGACGGATCGCTGCTGGTTGCCGATGACACGGGCGGCACCATCTGGCGTATTGCCTACACCGGCAAGCGCGATGACCGTGCATCAGCCAATCCGGACGGAACCAAGGCTACCCCGCAAAACAGCAAGAACTAGCGGACATGCCGTCGGTGCCGTCACCGCACGACGACGACGTGGCGGCAATTTCAAAGTGCCAATCGTAAATGTCAAAATCTAGCGTCCGCCAACTCCAGTCGTCTTGGCGTCCGTCTTGGTTTCGGTCTTGGCTTCTGTCCTAGCGTCCGTCTTAGCGACCGACTTGGCATTCGACCTTGCGTCGGTCTTGGCATCGGTCTTGGCGTCTGTCTTAGCGTCCGTCTTGGCATTCGACTTAGCGTCGGTCTTGACGTCCTGAACACGCTTTGTCGCCTGGCTGTCTGCATTGGGTGGCTTGGTCGCTGGCCCTTCGGGCTGCTGCACGACTTTTGCCTCTGCCGACAAATCCGGCAGGCGCGGATTCCGTGGCGGCAACGGGATTTCCTCCGGCCCGTCCCAAGCCAGCAGGCCGGCGAGCTCCTGACAGGGCGCAAGCTGTGGCAGTTTCACCGCCGGGCTGCCGGCTTGAGCGCCGGTCCAGGTCTCCGCAGGCCAGCTGGTGATCGTCCTGACATAGTCTTGCGTCTCCTGTGGCAGCTGACCCTTTTTGGCGAGCCAATCCTGAATACGTCTCGGCCCCGCATTGTAGGCGGCGGCAGCGAGGCCAAGATTGCCGAATTTCTGGAGCAGATCGCGCAACAAGTGTGCCGACGCTGGAATTGCTTGAACTGGATCGAATGGATTATCGAGGCCCCGATCGGTTGCGGTCTCCGGCATGAATTGCGCGATGCCCAGGGCGCCGGCGGAACTGATCGCGTAAGGCCTGAAAGTACTCTCCTGATACAACAGACGAATAAAAAAATGCGGAGGCAGGTCGTTACTGCGCACCGCTTCTGCAAGCGCGTCGCAGATTTCCTCACGCGAGCGATACACGACTGGCTTTAGAAGCGGACGAAGCAGCATCAGTGGGAGCACGACCGGTTCGTAGTTCGGTTCCAGGCTTGCTTCGACGTTTCCCGGCGGTTTGCCTTGCGGCGCATTGATCGCCAACTGAGCATCGCGCGACGCGAGCATCAGCCAACAGCCAATAAACCCGGCGACCACGCCGGCGGCGATATCGCTGACGAGGCCGAAACCCGTTCGCCGGAAAATCAGGCCAAACAGCGCCCCGAACATAAGCCCGACGAGCAGACTAACGAAGAAAATGGTTTCGCCCGAGAAATACATCGGCCCTGCCCCGGTTCGGCAGAAAACCATTGCGCGAAGGCGTGACAAATATGAGGCAGAGGGCCCGCAAGGGGCCATTTCCGAATACCATTGATTTCATGGCGCTCAGCGGGGCTAATCTCGCTCGATCGGCCGGACGGATTTGCAAGATACGCCGAATTTGAGCAGAATTATGCCGCGCGGCTGAAAGTAAACGCGGCTGTTTTTGTCGTCCTTCAGACGCAACATGATTCGCGCCAGGCAGCAAAACCATCGCGGGATTGTTGAATAAGGTCACGGGGGAGGCTTACATGAAAAATCTGCTCACTATTGCCACGGCTGTTACGCTCATGCTGCCCGCCCTAGCCAATGCCGTTGAAATCAAAGTTCTATCGACGCAAGCTACAGAAGAGACCTATCGAGAACTTGCTCCGCAATTTGAAAAGGCCAGCGGACACAAGGTCACGACCATCTTCACCGGTACGCTCGATGTGCAGAAGCGCCTGGCGGCTGGCGAAAGCTATGACATGATAATAATGGCCGGCCCGGCGATCGACGCGCAGATTAAGGCCGGCAAGGCCGTGGCCGGCAGCCGCGTCGATATCGCCAAATCCGGCGTTGCTGTCGGCGTCCCTAAGGGGGCGCCTAAACCCGACATCAGCAACACCCAAGCGCTGAAGAAAACTTTGCTGGCCGCCAAGTCGATCGGCTATTCAACGGGCCCGAGCGGCGTCTATCTCGTCAGCCTGTTTGAGAAATTGGGCGTGGCCGACCAGGTCAAGGGAAAGCTCAAGCAAACTCCGACAGGCGTGTTTGTGGGCACCATAATTGCCAATCACGAGGTGGAGATTGGTTTCCAGCAGGTCAGCGAGCTTGGAAACTTTCCCGGTGTCGACTATGTCGGCCCGCTACCTGCGGACGTCCAACAGACGACCGTGTTCTCCAGCGGCATTATTGCTGGAGCCAAAGAAGCCGAGGCGGCACAGCTGCTCGTTAAATTCCTGACGACGCCCGAAGCAGGGGCGGCATTCAAGAAACGCGGTATGGAGCCAGGCTAACGCTCCTCAATACGCATCCGCACTCCGTCAAATTTTCCACTGACTGCAAAGCATCACAGTGGCCGCACGCGCGGCCCCTGCCCCGCACCGCGCGTGGTGAGTTCGGTGACGGCCCAGACCAGTGCATCCAGCCGGTCAGGCGACGCGCCTGCGGAAAGCCCACCGATACCGAAATCGCACATTTCATCCTCAAGCGCTGCCGCCGGCGGATCGACGTGCTTGACCTTGCCCTGTTGATACATCATCGCTACCGGCTCGGCACGGAGCCATTTGCCGCGCGTTGCGTGCACGGTTCGCAACGGGATCGCCGCATCGATCTGCGCAAGCACGGCGCGCACCATGTCGCCACCCATGTTGACTTCCGCGACAAGCAAATCCGCCTTCAGCCGGTGGAATAGCGCAACCGCTTTCATCGCCCAGCCGGCGGGCGCAAGACCCTGAACGGTCGCGTCCTCCAAAACGTAAATGTGTCTATCCTCCGCAATGCCGGCTGCGACGATACCGCAGGCGTCCGCACCGGGACGCGCTGATCCAGGCGGATCGATGCCGACCACGATGCGCTCAAGTGGCGGCGCGATACGAACGCGTGAACACTCGATCAGCGCGCGCGTCCACAGCGCATCGGCGCGTTCTTCGATGATTTCGCCGTCGATCTCCTGACGGCCGAGCCGTGTGCCAGCATAGCGCGCAAGCACCTCATCCAGAAAGTTAGGCGACAGAAATGCGGCATTGGCCTGCGTCGCCGCGCGCGTCACCGCCGTGCGCGGATCGGCGATGAGGCGCTTGATCAGGGGGATCGGCCGCGGCGTCGTCGTGATGAGCTGGCGCGGCTGTTGCCCCAGCCGCAAGCCAAATTGCAACATGTCGAAGGTGGCATCGGCATGCCGCCATTTGGCAAGTTCGTCACACCAGGCGGCGTCGAATTGCGGACCACGCAGTTGCTCGGGATCTTCCGCCGAGAATACCAAGCCGACCGCGCCATTCAGCCATTCCAGACGCCGGCGCGAGGGGAACCACAGCGGCCGCTCGCCGCGCGGAGAGGTGCTCAACAGGCCGGCCGGACCCTCGATCATCACCTCGCGCACGTCATGTTCGGTTTCGCCGACCAGCGCGATGTGCAACGCACGCTGATGGGCATAGGGGCCCGTGCTCTGCGCCGACGCACGCACCCATTCGGCACCGAGCCTGGTCTTGCCGGCGCCGCGCCCGCCCAACATGAGCCATGTGGTCCATGGACCGCCCCCATTGGCGCGGACGGGCGGCTCCTGATGACGATGCGCGAGGGCGATGAAATCACTTTCGAGCCCGAGCCAATCCTCATCCGGCATCTCCAGCTGCATCGCTTGGCTGAGTCCGGCTCGCGACGAACGCGTCAATGCGCTGCGCAAGTCTTCTACGGAATTCATCGATATCGGCAGGCTTGTCGTCATTGTCAGATCCTGTCTGGAGTGCGCTGCATTGCAGTCGTTGAAGTTTTTGCAATGTTTCAGTGAGGGTCGAGAGGGTGCGGGCCGTGCGTTCGGCATCCTGCGGATTCTGCGGCTCGCGTTTGAGCTGCGCACGCATGGTTTTGACAGCGTCAAGTTCTTCCTGGACGGCGCGGGTAATGCGCTCGACCATGGCGGGAACATGAGAAAGTCCAGCCAGCTTTCCTGCCATGCCAGGATCGGCATTGTCCTGAGGAGGTGGCTGGAGTGGAGCGGCGTTCTCACCCTTTTGCTGCGCCTGTTCGTCCGGCTGACGGCCGATGACGGGCGCGATTTCCTCCAGTTTTTTCGCTTCCGCCAGCAACCGGACCGCCGGCAGCAAACCCCGCACTGGCGGCACATAGCGCTTCCAGCCTTCCCGCAACGCCAGGCCGCGCAACGTGTTTCTGTGAATGCCGAGATCAGCCGCAATATAGGCGCGCGGCTCATCGGTGCATTCATAGCGATAGCGGCCATGTGCCAGCAGTTCGGGTGTGTACGTGATGGGAATGCCGACGGCCCGGCGAGCGTCCGCCGGTTTTTCAACGCAGGGCGCAGGCGGTGGTGATTGTGGTTGCGGCCGCGGTCTCGCGGTCGCACGGGGACTACGTACAGTGCTTTTTGCGCGGCTGTGCCGCACGGTATTTGTTGCGCGGCTGCGCCGCGCGGGCGCACGCGTTCGTTTCGCCATAGCGAAGCTCCTATAATGCTTTGTTTTGAGATGATGGCTGGCGCCACGCCGCGATGATGCAGCCGGGCTCAAGCCTGCCGCAACGCTAGAAGCGCAGCGTCACGCTGTCAAGGATTATTTTCCTTTAGCGGTTTTTTGCGGTTGCGCTTATATCCACCGCACGCCACTCATTGAGGCGTGATGCCCGCAAGTTTCGCGGCCTCGCGCATATTTTCGAAATCCGTACGGATAAATTCAGCGAAGCCATCAGGCGTCATCTGCCTGGTGGTGGCAATCTCCGAGCCCATTTCGCGCAGCTTGTCAGGCGTCTGGCCACCGGCAAGCCCTCCAGCGATTGCGCGCTGTAGCTCAGCGATGATCGGAGCCGGCGTACCAGTGGGCGCAAGTATGCCGATAAAGCTTTGTGCAGTGAAATTCTTCACGCCGCCCTCGATAAAGGTTTGGATTTCCGGCGCCAGTTTGGAACGGCTACTCGCCGCGATCGCGACGATATGCGCCTGGCCGCCTTTGTGCAGCGGCAACGCGGTGGAGAATTCCGTCATCGCCGCCTGGATACTGCCACCGATCAGGTCAGGCATTAGTGCGCCGCCGCTGCGATACGGGACGTGGATAATGTCCGCGCCGGATGCGGCCTTGAAGCGCTCCAGCGTCATATGGGTGGCGCTGCCAACGCCGCTGGTGGCGATGCTGATCTGTGCCTTCTTCGACAGCGCGATCAGCTCCGCCAGGTTTTTTGCCTCAACTTTGTTATTGAGAATAATGACGTGCGGCACGTAACTGGTCAGTGCCACCGGCGCGAAATCTTTCAGCGGATCGTAACCGAGCTTGGCCTGCACAAAGGGATTGACGGTCAGCGGCCCATTCGAGCCGACGAGGAGGGTGTAACCATCGGGCGCAGCGCGCGCTACGGCTTCAGCACCAATACTGCCGCCGGCGCCTCCGCGGTTGTCGACTATCACCGGCTGGCCCAAGGCGTTCGATATGCGCTCGCCGACCAGGCGGCCGACGATGTCGGCGTTGCCGCCAGCTGCAAACGGCACAATCAGCCGAATCGGCCGTTCCGGATACTTCGCAAAGGCCACGCGCGGAAGCAGCGTCAGCGCGGAAGCGAACCCGGCATTGGCGATCAGGGTGCGGCGTGAGACCGGCATGGAAATCCTCGCTCCTCTCGCAATATCTTTGACTATTGCGCGAACCTGAACAAGCGACAGGGGGTGTCCCAAAAAAGCTTGCGCCGGTCATTGGCGTCCGGAAACAGCTGCGCGACCAACTGGACCAACGGCCCGTAATCCTGCCGTTCCGGCGCTCGCAGATAAGGCCAGTCCGACGCCCACATGCAGTGATCCAGCGTAAAAGCGTCTACGAGCGCACGGACAAAAGGCCAGCAGTCCTCAAACGGATAAGGCAGCTTTGCATATTTCAGGTAGCCGGAAATTTTTACGTTCACGCGGCCGGTCTTCGCCAAACGCAGCATGGCTTCGAAAGCGGGCTGGCTGAGACCCGCATTCGGTGAGGGACGCCCGGCATGGTCGATCAGGACCTTTACCGGAATTCTTTCTATCCACGGTGCGTACATCAGGAATTGATCGTTTTCGACCTGGAGATTGAAAAACATATCGAGGTCGGCAAGCCGCTTCATCAGGCCGTCGGCGTGCTTGTAGTAATCATTTCCGTGGAATGTCGGATTGATCGCCGCGCCAACAATACCTTGCGCCTGCAATTCCCTCAGCGTTGCGACATCGGCGCCGAGGTCGACGATTGCAATACCCTTGAAGCGGCGCTCGCCTTTCGCGATCGCGTCGAGCATGCAGGAATTGTCGCTTCCGTACCCGGAGTTTGGCTGTACCAGGAGCGCATGCTTCACGCCAAAGCAATTCATGACGTGTCGAAATTGCGCCGTTGTACCGACTTCCTGTCCAGCCGGTTTGTAGACGACGTCCTTACCGTACGGAAAATTGGCAGGATCGATCACATGGGCGTGGCAGTCGATTTTCGGTTCGTCAAAAATATGCATCAGGTCTGGCGTCGATTTTGGTTGCCCGGACGATTGAGGGAAATCTATCTAACGATGGAGCGACGTCATAGCATACTGTAACGTGGACTGCTTATGGCCTATGGGAAGTACATCGTCTCGTTCGCTTACATCTCTGGCGGGGCGTCGATGCAACAAATATTATCCTCGCAAAGAAAAACCCCGGGTGATTGCCCGGGGTTTTGTTTGCAGTAAAAAATGACCGGTTACGCAGCGACGGCAGCTTTCCGCTTCCTGCGCCAAGCGAGCATACCAAAACCGCTGAGGCCGCCTGCGAAAAGAGGAAGCGCGGCCGGGAGGGGCGTCGTGCCCTGCCGGCCCCCCGGCAGATCATCGCCGTATCCCAAATTCTGGTCGCCGTGCAACGAAAGCAGCGTGACAGTGCAGGTCGGGCATTCCCAAATGCCTCCAGCCGAGACATTGCTTACGTACTGCTGTGCGAGTGTATTGACCGCTGATGAGACGCCTGAAAATGTAAAGTTGGCGCCGTACTCGACTATCCAGATCGCGAGCTGGGTGGCGGCCGAAACATTCGTGCCGGTGTTGATCAGCGAGTTTCCCTTCAGCATGAGCGAACCAATTTCGTTGATCTGTGTGGTCGTCAGCGTCGGATTGGAGCCGCCTGAGCCAGCGGTCGTTAGCGGGCCAACCGTGTACGTGCCGGAGTGGGTCAGGAAGTCATAAACGTCGAGACACCAGGCATCGAGCGTCTGCCCTGCGTTGGCGCCGGAACCGTGAAGCACAATCTGTCCCATCCCGCCCGTTACGTTTTCCGGCGTCAGGATGTGGACGTTCTGTTCGTTGGTCACGGTATAGCTATTGTACGAAAACGTAGCCGCAGATGCGGAGCCGGTCGCAAAGGAAAAACCCGCGAGCACGGACAGTGCAAGCAGCAAAGACCGTTTATTCGATTTCATGATACTCCAACGGCGCGTGCTAATTGCGTATCCCGCAAAGTCGGCCGCAAGCCTCTAATATCGCGCCACACCGGACTGTGTATTGGCACGCATGTGGTCGGTCAATACACGTGACAGTCGAAGTGCGTTTGGCGTTAATTTCAGACGCGCGTTAACGGCGAAAAGTTCCGGCGCAACTCGAGAGTTCCATTGGTACAGATCAAAATTCATCCAAGATCTCTGCTCCGGTCATTAACGGATGTTAATGCGAAAGTTTCCAATGTGCGCTTTACTCCCGGATGAAAACATTCGTCACTACAATTGGCGCGTTCGCCTTGGGCCGAAACAGGACACAGTTAAATAAAAAACGTCGGGCAAACTCCGCTATAATCGATCTCGCTGATCGCCAGCTGCCATTCAATTTGAGGGGCATAGATGTGAAACGTCGGTCACTCAATTCCAAGCGCGCTGTATCGTTAGCGATTTTATTTTTGGCGGTGGTTGTATCGGAACTGCCGATGTCATTGTCGACAGCGTGGGCACAAAGCTTTGAAATCAAGTCGATCGCGGAGAAGAAAATCGAGCGGTTGCCCGCCGGAACACTGTTCTGGCGGATCGACAATTTTCCCACGCTCGCGCAAGCGCAAGCTGCAGCGGGCCCGACCGGACTTGCCGCCGAAGCGGCGGGCAAGGTTTGGCTGTTCACGCTCGGCCCGCAGGGCGGATCGTCGCCTGGCGGCAGCAAGGTCGTTGAGATCGGGCCCGTGCCCCCAATTACTGCGCCTGAGTATCTGCTGCGCATTAACAAAACAGGTGGGCCGCCCGGAGTTAAGACGCCGGTGCACACGCATGCGGGTTCCGAAACCTTTTACGTACTAACCGGGCAGCTAAGCCAAAAAAGCCCGCATGGCGTGAGCCGTATCGACGCCGGGCAATCGATGCCGGGACATGGTCCCGGGATGCCGATGGAAGTCTCAAGCAGCGGCACCGGCGATCTGAATGCCCTGGTCATGTTCGTGGTTGACGCAACCAAGCCGTTCTCGTCCCCGGCCGCAATGCCATAGGACGTGGTGTCCCGCGGATCCAAACGCGATGGGCTATTGCCCCGCGCGTGGGATGGCTATGGTTGCTTTCGGGAAGGCCCGGTTATTTCAGGGAGGGGACGATGAAGGGGCGATGGATTGCGGCGGCGCTTCTGGTGCTCGCCGGCATAAATGGCGTGCAGGCCCAGACCTACCCGACAAGAACCGTGACAGTGATCGTGCCGTTCGCGGCTGGTGGGCCGGCCGACATTACCGGACGGATTGTGGCGGACATTTTCGCTCGTCATCTCGGCCAACAGTTCGTGGTCGAGAATGTCGGCGGCGCCGGCGGTACCCTTGGGTCGCTCCGCGCCGCACACGCTGCTCCGGACGGCTACACCATCATTTCCGGTCATATGGGCACGCATGCCGCAGCGCCCGTGTTTTATCCCAACCTCGGCTATGATCCGGAGAAGGATTTCGAACCAATCGGACTGATCGCCGAGCAGCCTGAACTACTCGCAGTTCGCAAGGATTTTCCTGCCAACAACCTCAAGGAGTTCGCCGCTTACGCCAAGGCCAATGAAAGCAAACTCAACATGGGGCACGCAGGCGTCGGCTCCGTGTCGTACGTCGGCTGCCTGCTGCTTAACTCGGCCATCGGCATCAAGCCGACCATGGTCCCGTTCACAGGCACAGCGCCGGTAATGAATGCGATCCTCGCCGGTCAGATCGACTACGACTGTGATCCGGTGCTCGGGCCGCTGTCCCATGTGCGCGCGGGCACCGTCAAAGCGCTCGCCATCGCCACGAAGAAACGGAGTCCACTGCTGCCCGACGTGCCGACCTCTTACGAACAGGGCATGCCTGAATTCGACTGCGCACCATTCTATGCGTTGTTTGCGCCGAAGGGCACCCCGAAGGCGATTATCGACAAGCTCGCCGATGCCCTGAACAAAGGACTCAATGAGGAGGCTGTGCAGAAGCGCCTGGCTGATCTCGGAGCCGACATCGCGGAGCCGAACCGCCGTGGACCAAAAGCGCTGGCCGAACTGGTGAAGAGCGAAGTCGCGCGGTTAACGCCAATCCTGAAAGCCGCAACCGCGAAATAGAATTGCCCTTACGGGCCCTGTGTATTTTCTGAAATGGCCTTCGCATCCGGATTGGAAGCAGCGGCATAAGCATCCGCCATCAGCGATGAAAGCATGTAATTTCGCGTCTGGCGGCAGGTGTAACAAACGAAAGTGGTTCGACGCATCTGCCGCGCGGTCGGATGCGGCATGGCCGTGACATAGACCATCGCATTCCGGCATTTGTTGCATACCGCCTGGGTGGTCTGATCTGGTGCCATGCTGTGACCCGAAAACGAACGGTATGCTGCGATGTGCTCCTGGCGCGTTCGAGATCGTAACCTGAAAGGTTAAACTTTCTTCTAGAGGCCGATGGAACCTGGGTGCCTGTCCCGGAGCAGGTCGAGGGCATGCCACCGAAGTGCCTGTAATTTAGGTCCTTTGAGCAAATTCGGGGCCGATAACCGTCCACATCGCTGAAATAAAAAAACGCCGGCGCAAAGCCGGGGTTTTTATAATTCGATGCTTGTCGACGCGTGGGGAGACGAACGCCCCACCGCGCTCATGCGGCTTGTTCAACCCGCATTTCGATTTCGCTGCGCAGCACCCCAAAATCAATCGGCTTGGTCAAAAGTGTCTCGGCCCCGCCCTCTTGCGCCTTGCGTTTTGTTTCCGCATCGCCATAGGCGGTAATCATGATAACCGGGACATCCGGCCGTAAGGCCTTCGCTTTGGGTAAGAGCTCAAGCCCGCTCATCCCCGGCATGTTGATGTCGGACAAAATCAGGATCAGCGAGGCACCCGCCGCATCCGCGATGCGCTGCAGCGCAACGCCAGCCGATTGGGCAAATTCCATGTTGAACCTGCCGGCACGCAGCTCGCGCCGAAACTGCTGGCGGAATAAAACCTCAACATCGGCCTCATCGTCGACCACGAGAACAAGTAATGTCACACTCAGCCTCCCAATACTGCCATGGACGCAGCCGTGCGCGGCAAAATAATCTTGAATTCTGTGAATTTACCGGGCTGCGTCTCAACTTCAATAGACCCGCCATGCTGCTTGACGATGATGTCGTGACTGAGCGAGAGGCCAAGCCCCGTCCCCTCGCCCGCAGGCTTGGTCGTAAAGAACGGATTGAACATTTTCTCCTTGACCTCGGGCGGGATGCCGGTGCCGTTGTCGCGGATCCTGATTTCGACACGGTCACCGAGATTCCTGGTCACCGCAGCAAGCACAGGCTCGTAGTCGCCGCCATTGGCTTCCGTCTTGCGTTTGGTCGCAGCATAAAAGCCGTTTGAGATCAGGTTAAGCAGTACCCGCGTAATCTCCTGCGGGAACAGATCGACCTCGCCGGCGGCCGGATCAAAAGACCGCTCCAGGGTGATATTAAAGCCCTGCTTTTCCGCCCGTGCGCCGTGGTAGGCGAGATTGAGGCTCTCCTCGACGAGGGCATTAATGTCGATGGGCCGGTGCTCGCCGGAGCCCTGGCGCGAGTGCAGCAACATGTTCCTGACAATCGAGTCGGCGCGCTTGCCGTGCTGCACGACCTTGTCGAGGTTACCCTGCAACATGTCGGAAATCTCACTGATCTCCGCACGCAGCTTGCTGTCGAGGTTGGCGCCCGCCAGCGCCTCGCGCAATTCGTCGATCAGCTCGACCGAGACCGATGAAAAATTATTGACGAAGTTGAGCGGGTTCTTGATCTCGTGTGCGATACCGGCAGTGAGCTGCCCCAGCGAAGCAAGCTTCTCCGTCTGTACCAGCCGATCCTGGGTGGTGCGCAGCTCCTCCAGTGACTTCCCAAGCTCGCGCGTGCGCGCTTCAACGCTTTCGAACAGTCTCGCGTTCTGTATAGCCAATACCGATTGCGCTCCGAAGGTTTGAAGCAGCTCGATTGTACTTTTAGAAAACTCTCCAGGTTTTCTGCGACGAACAACGAGCGCACCGACGATATTGTCAGCGCTGAGAAGCGGCACAATCAGCAAAGCGCGGAATCCAGCACGCACGATGATATCAAGTGTACCCGATGGATCGTTTTGAATATCTGCGATCTGGATCGGCATGCGCTTTTCGGCAGCCTCGCTGATTGCGCCTTCGCCAACTCCGATGTGGCGGCTCCTAAGCTCGGCAGCGATAGTGTCATCTAGCCCGTGCGTCGCCCTCAGCCTGAATTCTTTTGCTATATCGTCGAACACATAAATCGCACCGGCCTCGGTATTCGACAGCTCGCTTGCCTTCGCGACGATAGTGGTCAAGACGGTTTCGAGATCAACGGTCGAATTCACCGCCCGCGTCACCTCGCCGAGGGCGCGCAGTTCTCCCACTGATTGCGCAAGTTCGCGGGTGCGCAGTTCCACCTTATTTTCCAAGCCGGTGTACGATTCCTGCAGACGGCCGGCCATGTCATTGAACTGATCGGCAAGCGTCTCCAACTCGTCGCCGGTCTTAACCGAGATGCGTTGCGATAGATCGCCTCCACCGATCCGTGCAGCCCCAGCGCGTAACGCCTGGATTGGTACGACCATCCTGCGCGCGAGGAACACGCCGGCGAGTGCGGCAAGACAGAGTGCGCCGAGCAAAACCAGAGCCGTGCGCTGTGTAGAGGAGACAAGCGGCTCATAAGCTTCATCGACCGGGAGTTCAACAAACACCGTCCAACCGAGCGAGGCGACGCGCGCAAACGCGGTCAAGACTTGCCGGCCCTGAATGTCGGTTGCGGCCTGAATGTCTTGTGCCGAATTGCCCGCCTCCCCTCGCTGCGCCGCCTGGACCTGGGCAAGGCGCGTCATATCCGTGTTCCGTAAAACCAAACTGATGTCTGGATGTGCGATCAATCGCCCGCGCGCATCCACGACGTAAGCCTGGCCGCGTTCGCCAACCTTGATCTTGGAGACAACATCCCAAATGAGCTTGAGATTAACTTCCGCAATACTCACGCCTGCATCGCGCCGCGTGCCGGCAAGCGATAATGTCATGTATGGTTCAAACTCGCGGCGGAAGTAGACCGGGCCGTAGTAAATCTTGCTTTTAACGGCTTCGATGAACTTAGGCTCTTTCGACAGGTCGAGACCGCTGCTCACAACATCCATGGCCAATCGAGACACACGTAGTTGCTCTTTGCCACTGGCATCCACCTGCGCAAGCTCGGTGATCGCCGGAACCTGACGCAAAAGCCGCAACGCATCGAATCGACGTTGCTCGATCGTTTCTACGGACCATAGTAACTGCGTTGTCCAGCCCACCTGACTTTCAATCTCTTTGATGAACTGGCCGATTTTGGCCGCTGCAGCCTCCGCCTGTTCATGCTGGATCTGAATCAATGCGTCTCTATGCTCGCGGTAGGACCCCCATATTTCAAAAACACCATTTGTAACCAGCGCGACACACACCACCGCAACAAATAGACCGGCGTATTTCAAAAACAGACGACTGCGGCCCTTTTGTTGCGCCGGTGAGCCACCTTGTGGCGCAATGATGTGCTCGGTCATTCGATCACCTCATCGCGCGGATGAACAGTGAAAGCGCGACTGTCTGCCTAAGCGCCGTCGCGGCACCGCCGATCAAGATGATGAACTCGCATCGTCTCATTGTGTCTTTCCGAAGTTCGGACAAGGCATCATATCGACCTTAGCTAGTCCTCCGGAAGGGGCCCGGAATGTGGCCTGCATTCGACCGCGTCGGCAATTTGTTGCAGATGCGACAGCACGTTGATCAGCTTATGAGACCTTCCTCAGCTAGCCAGGTCCTGACGGCTTCAAATTTATTTTCAGCTGAAAACGCCAATAGCTCCATGCCCTTCTTTTCGAGATACGAATAGAACTCACCTAATGCACTGTCGCTCTTTGCGATCTCAGGGTGCTTTTTTGTCCATTCGCGCCATTCTCGAATAATACTGCGCTTGGCTGGCGACCATATCTCTCTCGCATCTCTCGGCATTTGGTTGCCTCCGCTACCCTCTCGGGTATTCCCAATGTCGCGCTAAAGCGACCACTCTCAACTAAAGCAGGAGCACTTCTGAATTCTTGCCGTCGAGCGTAATGGTCGAAGGCCAGCTAAAGCCTTCTCTCCTGAACCCAGTTAATCACGTCCCGTATCGCCCGCGTAGCGATCTCCAATTATGCGCCCTAGATGTACGCGCACACGCGCTTCATATCGCCGCGCGGCCCTGCACGAGCAGCCAACCGTCACGCACTCAGCCTTTGCAGGCTTCACCGAGAGGCACGACAGCCATGACCACGTTAGAACAAATAAAGAACTTGCCCCGACGTGTCGGTTCAGGAGAAGATGCGAAATGGCAAATCGTATGATCCAAATGAGACCTCGGGGGCCGCTGGCCGTTGTCCTCCTCCTACTCGGTGGCGCAGTTGTGGGTTTCCTGTACCGGGGGTACGCGGACACTCGCGACGTTGCGGACTCTCAAAACCGAGTCTTTGCAATTCCGATCCGAAAACCGCGAACTCAGATCGCAAATTACCGACCTCGGCGCAAAGCTCACCGCGATGCAGGTCAAACTTACGGGCGCTCAGGCCGCATTAGACGCCGTCATGCCGTCGAAGGATTCTTTCAACCTCAGCCCCAATCAATCGATGATCGTGGCGGACGGCCGTTTGACCATTGGACTAATTGGTTCTCCTGCAAACGAAGGCGTCAGCATTAACATCAATGGCAAACCGTTCACGGCAGGTGCAGGCAGCACGATTAACGTGGCGCTCGATCCAGCGACGACATGTCGAGTCGAGGTTCAGTCATTTGATATGTTCAAAGCCATCGTCACCGCATCCTGCCCGGCAGCGAAGCCTCGGTAGGCTTTAAATTCCACTCCGCTACGTGACAGAAGCAGAGAGCAACGATGCGTAGGTTGGCGGCTATCGCTGCACTGACGAGCGCGATGTTGATCCTCTTTGGAGCGTGCTGGGCTCAAGCGCCAGAGAAACCAAATACCGATCCTTTGCCGCAAAAGGAACTGGTCGTCGGCACAAAAGAAGCACCGCCGTTTGCCATGAAGGGCGCCGACGGGAATTGGCAGGGCATCAGCATAGACCTTTGGCGTCGCGTAGCAGATGAACTGCACCTTCCTTTCAGGTTCGCTGAGGAAGCGACCGTACAAGGGCTGATCGACGGAACCGCGAACGGAAAATTCGACATCGCCGTAGCGGCACTGACTGTGACAGCTGCGCGCGCGCGAATTCTTGATTTCACGCAGCCCTTTTATCTTACGGGCCTTAGTATCGCCGTTCCGGCCGGAGCAGAGCCAAGCTGGCTGCCAGTGATCCGAACAATGACGTCGTTCGGTTTTGCTCAGGCGATCATGGCCTTGGTTGGCTCAGCCGTTACCGTCGGGCTGCTTATTTGGCTCTTTGAGCGACGGCACAATGAAGACTTCAGCGGCGGCCTGATGAAGGGGGTGAGCTCGGGCGTCTGGTGGTCAACGGTGGCAATGACACAACGCAGCACCGGAAGCCTCGGGCCGCGAACGCTGCCGGGGCGAATCCTGGCGATCGTCTGGATGATCGTTTCAATCGTCACAATCGCTGTGTTCACGGCCAGCGTCACATCCGTGCTAACGATAAAGCATCTTCAAGGCGCAGTGCACGGCGTCGGTGATTTGTCCGCCGTTCGCGTTGGCGTAGTGACTGGGACATCGAGCGAGGACACACTTTCCAGATTGCGGATAACCTTTAAAAAATTCGCGACCCTGACCGAGGGTCTCGACGCACTGCGCGTGCACAAACTTGACGCTTTTGTTTACGACAAGCCGCTGCTTGCGTGGACTATTCGGCAAAGCTTTTCGTCATCAATCGAACTGATTGACGCGACATTTGATCCTCAAGAATACGCATTTGCCGTGCCGGGTAACAGCGCGCTCAGAAAACCAATCGACGTTGCAATCCTTGAAGCGAAACGCAGCGATTGGTGGGAGCAAACCATCTCCCGCTACATTGGTTCTCGTTGATAAACTCGCGCCGCTTCATTCGATGACCTCGTCGGCCCGCGCCAAAAGCAGCGGTGGCACTGTTAGACCTATTGCTTTAGCGGTCTTTACATTAATCACCAACTCGAACTTGGCCGGCTGTTCAACCGGCAGATCACTCGGCTTTGCACCTTTTAAGATCTTGTCAGCGACCGTTGCTGCGCGCCGGAACAGTTCATAGTAATTCGTGGCATAGGACACGAGGCCCCCTGCCAACACCTGTTCGCGGTAGGTGTAGATGGATGGCAACTTGTTTTGCAATAAAAACGCTGTGATTTGAGGTTGCAGGTTTGCCAGCAGCGGATCGGCGACGACGAGAACCGCATCCGGGCGCATGCGCCTGATCTCGTTAAACGCGCCGTTCAAATCGGTCTCCTTGGCAATCTCGACGACATCAAGCTCCACACGCAATGCGGCCGCGGCGACGCGCGCGCCTTGTACGGCAACGGTGCAATACGGATTTGTCGGGTTCGAAAATACGACGACGCGTGAAAATCGACCAAGCAGCTCGCCAATCAGTTCGAGACGTTTTCCTTCCAAATCGGCGGCTTGCGTGGAAAATCCTGTAACATTCCCGCGCGGATGTGAAAGACCCGGAACGAGACCCACAGCAACGGGGTCCCCGCTGGTCATGATGATCGGGATCTCGCCGGTCGCATCTTTTGCCGCCAGACTGGCAGGAGTGCCCCAGGTAACAATGACATCAACCGGCATACGAACTAATTCGGCCGCGAGCGCGGGATAGCGCTCCGCCTGCCCTTCCGCAAACCTGTAAATGATATTGAAGTTTTGCCCCCCTACGTAACCAAGCTCCTGCATCGCGCTCTTTAATCCGTCGAGTGGCGGCCATGCCTCATTCGCGAGAACGCCAACGAGTTGAAATTTCTTTCTCTCCTGGGCAACCAGGGACCGCGGCCCGGTAATGGCCAGGCCGCCCAAAAGACACATAAACTCGCGCCGTCGCATTGCCGCCTCTCGGGCTCAGGACATGGCACCGTGTCAGCCCAAAGTAGCACGGTTTTAATGGAGGGACGCGCGCGAAACGGCCGATTGCCCTCTTAGCGTCATTAGAGGGCATTTCGTGAGGTCCGAGCCGGTCCCGCCTGAGCCCCCAAATCGAATGTTCATCAGCACGATTGGCTTCATTGCGCATTGGCCGTATGTTCTGACGTCAACAACGGAGTTTGAGTATGGCTAAGGGCACCGTGAAGTGGTTCAACCCGACCAAAGGGTACGGATTTATTCAACCGGCGAGCGGGGGTGGGAAAGACGTTTTCGTTCACATCTCGGCCGTCGAAAAGGCCGGTTTAAGCACCCTGAATGAGGGCCAAACGGTCGAGTACGAAGAAGTACCGAACAAAGGCAAGACATCGGCAGAGAACCTGAAGGTCGTGTGACCGGCAAGACCCGCGGTCAGACTTACCTCACTTGATTAGCTCCGCGGCGCGGCCGGTCATCGGACAACGCGGTCGCTAAAGTTTTGCGATGGATAAATCTCTGAAGATTGCGCTCGGCAGCTTGGCGGTCAGCATTGTGGTGCTGGCCGTCAAGTTCACCGCCTACCTCATAACGGGCAGTTTGGCTCTCTATTCCGACGCCCTGGAAAGCATCATAAACGTAGCCACATCGATCGCGGCCATCATCGCAATCAGAATAGCCGCCCGTCCGCCGGACGCAGAGCACCCATACGGTTACCACAAGGCCGAATATATGTCGGCGGTCGTCATCGGCGCGCTGATCATCGCTGCCGCCCTGACCATCCTGCACGAAGCCTATGGCGGGTTTCTGGAACCCAAAGCGATCGACGCGCCTTGGACCGGTTTGACTATCAGCATGATTGCCACGCTCCTCAATGCCAGCTGGGGCGCGACGATCATCAGGCAGGGGCGTCTGCAACGGTCCGCCGCTCTTGTTGCCGATGGCAAGCACATGCTGGCCGACGTAGTCACATCTCTCGGTGTCCTCGTCGGCGTCGTGCTCATCGTGCTGACGGGGATCGCGGTGCTGGACGCTTGTATTGCGGTACTCGTGGCCCTGCATGTGCTCTGGAACGGCTACAGGATCTTGCGCGAAAATGCGCGCGGACTGATGGATGAATCGGCTCCCGAGGACGATGTAAAACTCATTCGTTCAGCGATCTCCGGCAATGCGAGCAACGCCATCGAAGTTCACGCTTTGCGAACTCGCCACGCCGGCAAAGCCACATTCATCGATTTTGATCTGGTGGTTTCAGGAAGCATGACGGTGTTGCAGGCTCATGAAATCTGCGACCGGTTAGAAGCGGCTATCAAGAAGGTACTGGCGGGAGCGATTGTCACCATCCACGTCGAGCCAGAGCATAAGGCGAAGCACAGTGGCGTTTTGGTTTTATGACGGATGATGGGCAGAACTGATAATCGGATAGAGCAAACTTTGTCCCTCGTGCAACCAGTGCGATCAATAAATATCCATTTTGGGCCAATATCCGACGCCAATTGAAGTTGACCGGCGCCGCAAAGACTTATCACGCGATAAATTTCGTAAACGCTTTTCGTATATGATTGCATTTACCTTCTATTAATGAGCGGCGCGGAAGTGTCTCTATCAACGCCAGTAAAGCGCATTCGATGTATCACCACCGATCGTTGATTTCTGAGCTTGAAGACGCGGTACGGCGCGGCTCTCCCTCAAAACGAGCAGAGACCCTCAAGCGCGTCACCGATTTATTTCTGGGTGAAAACGAAAAGCTCAACGAGGAGCAAATTCAGGTATTCGACGAGGTTTTAGGTCACTTAATCACGCGCATGGAGTCAAAGGCCCTCATCGACCTCAGCGAGCGTCTTGCGCCAATCAACAACGCCCCGATCAAAGTAGTGCATACGCTCGCATGCGACGATCAAATTGCCATCGCTGGTCCGGTTCTTTCGTTGTCCGATCGTCTGACGACGCCGGATCTTATTGAAATTGCCTTGGCTAAAAGCCAATCTCATTTGCTCGCGATCTCCAAACGCAGCAGCCTCAGCGAGTTTTTAACTGACGCTTTGGTCGGGCGCGGGGATCGGCAAGTTATCAGCAAGCTGGCAGAAAATGCCGGCGCCCGCTTTTCCGAAAAAGCGTATGCCCAGCTCGTAGACCAGCCCGAACCCGACGAAACCCTTTTGGAAAAGCTCGGTTTGCGCCTCGACCTCCCGCTGCATATCTTTCGTCGCCTCTTGGCCCGGGTTACCGACGCAGTGCGAGCGCGGATTCTGGCATTGGCGACTCCCGAAAAGCGAGAGGACATCAAGGAAATATTGGCCAGCATTTCAAATGACGTTATCGAGAATGAAGAGCTGAATAATGATTTTTCTGCTGCACAACGCCTTGTTCAGCTTATGAGTGAAAACGGCGAACTCGACCAGGTGGCACTGCTAGGATTTGCGAAAGATCGCCAATATGCGGCAGCGGTTACAGCACTCGCGACGCTATGTTCAGCACCCATTGATATGATCAAGCAGATGCTGGACGAAGGCCGCAATGAACCGCTGCTGGTACCATGCAAGGCTGGTGGACTCTCGTGGGTTACCCTGCGCGCGCTATTGCAAGACGACCTTTTCGGAAGAAAAGCTACCGACGATGAACTCAATAAGTTGAAAACCGACTATAATAAGCTGTCGCACTCAACCGCCAAAAAACTCCTTGAGTTTTGGTGCGAGCAACAGGCATCGCAACGGCGATAGACTAAATTCATTGTCATGTATGGTGGCTGCCTGATCACAGGCGCGCTTAGGGCATGAATTTAGCCGGCTCCCGTTGTAGTATGTGCCAGCCTGGCGTTGATCAACAAAGATTGGAAAACAAAAGTGCCGGTAACAGCCCGCGGTACGGCAGGAGGCATCGCGCTTGTGGTCACAACCATTTCCGCAGTCGCACAGATTTCATCGAACTGGCAGGCTTGTACGGGCAATCCGGGAGTTGACTGGGATCAGCAAATCAAGAGCTGTACTGCACTGATCGAGTCTGAAAAGGAACCGAAGGAAAACATTGCAATAGCCTTTTACAATCGCGCGCTGGCTTACGAAAACAAGGAGAACTACCCGCGTGCTATCGCCGACTACGGCGAGGCCCTTCGCCTCAATCCGAATGATGCCGATGCTTTATTGTACCGGGGTCTCGACAAGCAAAGATTAGGGGACAAGGCCGGTGGGGAAGCCGACATAGCTGCGGCGAAGCGGATCAATCCGAATATCGGAAAGTAACCGGGCCGGCATGGCAGGTGAGAAAGCCCTCACCTATTCTTTTTGATGTCTTACGCGCGGCTCAATGCGTGGTACCCGACGCGCCAGCAACGTCCTGTGTAGCCGGTAAATTCGCCACGGGTTCCTTTTTTGGCTTGCTCGGCACAGCAGGCGTTGCCGGCTTCGCAGACTCAGCCGAACCTGCAGAGGGTGCGGCAAACCTCAGAGCCTTTTGTGGCTTGCCGCCATTTAGATCGCGGAGCGTTTCCACATATTCTTTCGGCTCCATAAAGGCCGATGAAGGTGTCTTCAAGCCCAGATTTTCAGCAATGCCATTTCCGAATGTAATGCAGCTGTTGATCAGCGCATGCCACATCGGTTTGTCGGCCTTCTTCTGACTTATGTAAGCGGACAGCTTTTTGTAAGTCGCCGCATCCACCATGATGCGATAGCGGGCGGTTACATATTTTTCTTCAAGGTCGCCGTCGCTGGCTCCGATTTCAGACGGCACAAACACAAGGTGACCCAAGGTCCAGGCAAGAAGGCTGCAATTTTCGCAGTCGTTTTTATCTCCGGCTGGATGCAGGCCTGCAATGTCGCTTTTCACTATTTCACCGCGACCATTCAATTGCCCGTAGATCACATACAAATGGCCATAGCTCGCTGCAGATCGTGCGCGAAATTCGACAAAATATGGCTTGTAAGAGCTTTGGGCCGGCTTGGCCGCACTCGGCTGCGCCGGGCTTGCGGCATCAATTGCGGTGCTTGGTGAAATCGAAAGCGCGAAAAAAGCCGCTACTAGCCCGCCGACCACAATGGCGCGGATGCTCGTGCGTGACGCGTAAAACCTCCGCATGGTCGGCTCCCTCATGAAGCTGCGGCAGCCTCACTACTATAAGCGTCCACGGGATATAGGAGCAACCGCGCGACCCGATACACCGGGGACGAGATCCAGCAACAAAAAAACGAGAATGGGCCCGGCATGGTGACCGGACCGCATTCCGTCAGATATTCGGTGCTGAGCTTAGCCCTTGGTCTGGACGACCGGAGCCTTACCCTTGCCGACTGGCGCCTTGCCTTTGCCGATGCAGCCCGTGAGGCCGAAGGCCAAAAACAACGAGCAGATAACAACTAGGAACTTCTTCATGAGCCACCCCACAGATTGCTCTTTTTATCAATGCAAATGAGTAACGCCGATTATGGTGAACAGCTAGTGCGGAAAAGTCACACTCACTGACATTCTGGAAAGCCTAAATTAATCAGGCTGTTCTGGCTCACGCGTTTGGGAAAACATTCGCCCACAGCCCGGAATACTCGCGCGATTCGGCACAGAAACTGACGCGGACTTAGCGATACTCTTCGCAACTTCCAACCAGAGGGTAGCGTTCTGGATAGGCTTTCTTGAGTACAGCCTCGGCCTTCTTGAGAGCGTCTTCGCACTGCTTTTGGCTGCCGTATCGCGGCGACGGCTTTACCTCGACGCCCGGAGGGCGTTCCATAAACTGCCAGTAGGCCGACGCCGGCGTCGCCAGGATGGTGGCCGTTGCGACAACGGCGTGAAACATCAAGACCATTATTTTTTGCGGCTTCATGATTTCCCCACTGGTCTCTCGAAATTACCGCAACACGACTACTCTGGTACCTAAGCTCACACGATCGTAAAGGTCCATAATGTCTTGATTGTACATGCGAATGCACCCGTGCGAGACAAAACGGCCGATTGAGCCAGGATTGTTGGTGCCATGGATGGCGTATTCGCCGCCGCCGCTCAGCGTCAAGGCGGCCGCACCCATCGGGTTCGCCGGGCTGCCGCTAGGAATGACTTCGGGCATCCGGGAATAATCCTTTCTGATTGACGCCGGCGCCGACCAGGCCGGTTTGATGTATTTGCCGTCAACAGATGCCGTTCCTGTCCAACCCATGCCGGCCTTGCCGACGCCTACCGGATAGCGGATCGCTTCTCCGTCACTCGTAACGTAGTAGAGGCGCCGCTCGTTAGTTTTCACGACGATTGTGCCGGCTGAATAGCCATTGAAGCGAACAATCTCGCGTGCGTCGGACCGCGACGGCGCGAGCACAGCAAGACTTAAGAGCGCGAACGTGACGAGGGAAAGGATGCGCATGCTTAAGGCCGCCTCGATCGCATATTAACGCCGATCAATTTTCCATTGGAGGACAAGTGCCGTCAAGATTGCTTCGTGTTTGACGGCCTACATAAAATCAAACTCACAACATCACCGCTGCACGACGACCGTCGCGCCAATCCTTGCACGATTGTACAGATCGACGATGTCGTCATTTGACAGGCGAATGCAGCCGGAAGACACATCGCCGCCGAGCTTCCAAGGCTCATTCGTTCCATGGATTCGGTACAGCGTACTCCCGAGATAGAGCGCCCGAGCGCCTAGCGGATTATCCGGACCGCCTGCCATGTGACGGGGCAGATTCGGAAACCGCGCCAGGATGCCAGGTGTCGGCGTCCAGTCGGGCCATTCGCGCTTGGCGGAAACCGAGCTGACGCCAGTCCAACCGTACCCCTCCATACCAACGGCGATGGGATAACGGATAGCCCTGCCGCCCCCGAGCACATAATAGAGCCGCCGCTCACCAGTGCTGACGACGATAGTTCCGGGCGAGCGCGTGGTTTTATAATCCACCTCTTCCCGCGGAATAATCCCATAAAGGAGGCCAAACGGAGTCTGTAACGACCACGGCTGGCCGGATTGCTCAGCCTTCGGTTGACTGACGTTCGGCTTCTCCGAAGCGGCGTAGGCTTGCGTAGCTGCAAAGCCGCCGAGCAGTGAGCCCGTAAGAGCGATAACGAATAAACCAACTGAAAGTCTCACGGCGCACCAACTCCACACAAACCAGCCAGGAAATAATGGTCGCAGTCCTACCGACAGGTCGCTGCACCTTTTTTGTACAGCAAAGCCATCAATTCCGTTAGTGCAAAAAAACCACACTCGCGCAGCCGACCACGCCGTGTCCGAGGGCCCATAATATCAATGCAGTAGCCGTTATTGTTGATCTAGGCGGCCCGGGTACGAGGACGTGCCGCGGGTAGCACCCGCCCTGCCGGCGAACCGATCGTCTAGCTGGAGCGAACTAGGTGCGTTCCTCGTCCACCCATTCTTTGTTGCCGAGTGTGAAGCCGCTCACAAATCCTTCGTGCGGCCGGGGCGATGATACGCGCAGTGACCGCACCGCAGGAGATTTTCATGGATCGACAAATAGGAATTGCGATTGTCGTAGCTTTGGCCCTGACCGGCGCCATCAGAATTCTTGCGCCGAGCGAGACAGCCGCCAGCCACCAGACGGCCAAAGCCGCAATCCCGGCCTCAGAAGCCGCTCAGCCCGATATGACTTGGCTAGTGGGCCCCTAATCGACAAACCAGCTGTGTCACTGACCGATATTCTCGTTCTTTCGCCGACTGCCGTAGATTAGTGGAAATGAAAGTTCAGACCGACGCGAGCGATGTTGATATCCGTCAACGATACAGACTGAGGAAATCTATTGACCACGTTGTACGTGATCTTGTCTCCCAGACCAGCGTGGAGGTATTCAGCCTTCACAGACCAAGCGGGGGTGAACGCCCACTCAACACCTCCACCAAATGTAAATCCTGACCGCGTGTTATTGCCAACCGTGACTAAAAATGGGGCTCCGACGAAGGTTCCTTCCACATTGCCGTACGCAACACCGGCAGTGCCGTAAACAAGCAAGCGATCCCAAACGTAGCCCAGACGGACACGATCTGTGCCGAACCAACGCAAATTCGTTACGCACTGCAATTCTAATGATGGCGGGCAGAAATCGCTTCCGTTGTTGTCAACGAAATTGCTCTTGATGCCACTCCATGAAAAATCGCCTTCAAGGCCGAGCACCCATGAACCAAGTTGTACGTTGTATCCATAGGTGCCGCCGAACACGCCACCGTTGATGCCTACAATTCCCGAATTGATGCCATTGAGCACGTTCGTGTGCTGGGTATCTGCCCAGCCACCGCCACCTTGGATACCAAGGTAGAACCCCGTCCAGTTGAAGGGCATCGGCGTCGGCGGCTTCACCGGTGCCTTTACCGGCAGGTCAGCCGCCGAGCTGATCTGCGCGAGTGCAGCGGTGGAAATAGCGATAGTCAACGCAACTGCCAAACAGCGCATGAACAGCCACCAGTTCCGCGCAACGTATCAGACGCGTGGATGGCGTCGGAGGTACCGAACCACTCCTGCTTCGGAGCTCACAAAATTCGCATGCCCGCTTTAAATTGCCGGCGCATATCGTGACGTCAGTTTGTGGAATCTGCTCGGCACCAGAGAGGCGGCGCGATTGGTATTCTGCTACAGGCCAAAAGCAGACACGCTCAAGGACACCGCCTCAACCTGAAATGGAGGAAACTGAAAGTACCTTGCGCCGCTTAGCCGCTTGATGTCCGGCCACTGGCCGCAATCCAGGCGCACCCTTCGACAGCGTATATGTCACGCAATCCTGAATGTGTTTGACGAGGACCGTCTGCGCTTTCGCCGCATTGCGCGTCAGCGCGCACTCGAGAAGTTGCCTGTGCTCGTCCGCCGCGATCTCGCCGCGAAACACCACAGCGATCATCTGGTAACGCAAATATTTGTCGTACACCGCCGAATGCGCCTCAAGGAGTGCCTTCGAGCCGCACGCCGATAACAGCGCATGATGAAATTCCCAATCATAGCGTTTCCAAATTTCGGGCGCGCCGCGATCACCGGCCAACATGCGCTTTTCCATGAGCGCAAGCTTGTGGTGCGCCGAGACGACCCGGCCCTCCCATTCCATATCTCCCGCAGCAAATGATTGATGGAGGGCATGACATTCCAGGAGCTGCCGTAAATTGGCCAGCTCCTTCAGATTTTCAGCGGAGACCGCAGCGACTTCAAACCCGCGCGCGCTTTCCGCGACGATGAGGCCTTCCGACGTCAACCGGTTCAGCAATTCGCGCAGCGTACTAACGCTAACGCCGTACGCCTCTTTCAGGCCATCGAGCTTGAGCTTCTGCGCAGGCGAAAGACGCCCGAAAACAATATCGCTCCTGATCCGGCGGTAAGCCTTTTCCCCCGCGGTTTCTGCATTCGCCAGCCGACCAGCCATGGACGCCACCTCATCTGACAATGGCGATTTTTATCATGATGCCCTATCAAAGGACAATCATATGACGATCTGATTTTTATCTATTGAATTGCGGTTTCTGGGACGCAATAAGTCGAGCTCGATATCGTGGCCGCATCAGCGAAGCGTTCAGGGAGGATCAAATGGGTTCACAATTTACACGGCGTGCCGTGCTTGCTGGAGGCGTATCGGCGCTCGCGTTAGCGTCGTCGGGCGGTGTCCAGGCGCAGACCAAACAGAAACTCAAATTCAGCTCCGCGTTCACTGAAGCCGACCCACGCGCAGAGGCGTACAAAGCGTTCGCCGCCGCGATCAAAGACGACTTCGATTTCGAACCGTACTGGGGCAACACCTTGTTCAAGCAAGGTGCAGAGCTGGTCGCGCTCCAGCGCGATAACCTCGACCTTTGCAATTTGGCCCCGGCGGATATTTCCAAGCAAATTCCCGCATGGTCGTTGCTGACTTCGGCATATCTCTTTCGCGATGCCGATCACATGAAAAAGACCTTCAAGAGCGACGTCGGCAAGGAATTCATCAAGATGGCCAAGGACCAACTTGGCATCCAGATCATAACTCCGGTGTACTTCGGCGCGCGCAACGTGAACCTGAAGCCCGACAAGCAGATCAAAACTCCAGCGGACATGCAGGGCATCAAGCTTCGCATGCCGCCCGGCGAGTTTTGGCAGTTTCTCGGAGAGTCACTCGGCGCCAATCCAACGCCCGTAGCATACGCTGAACTCTATACGGCATTGCAGACCGGTACCGTTGACGGTCAGGACAACCCTCTGGTTAGCAGCAAGCTGATGAAGTTCGACGAGGTCACCTCCCAATTCGTGCTCACACGTCACGTTATTGGCTACGATGTGATGTCGATCCGCTCTAAAATTTGGGACGCGATGAAGCCCGAGCAGCAAGCAAAATTCCAAGCCGCTGCCGACAAGGCGATGGACGACAACACCGCAAAGTTTATCGCACAGGAAGCCGAAGTCGTCGCGTATTTCAAGAATGAAGGAAAAAAGGTCTATGAACCGGACCAAGGCGCTTTCCGCACCTTCGCGCAGAAAAAATACGTTGAAAAATACGGGAATGACTGGCCGAAGGGCGCACTGGAGCGAATTAACGCGATCAAATAATTGCAGCCGCTAAAGCAGCGCCAAGCGGAAACGTAACATGACGCTCGAACAATCCGCCGCGCTTGGCCGATGGCTTCGACGGCGCGCCGAGAATGTCGCAGTGGCATTGCTATCGGTGATGTTTGCTACATTTATCATTCAAATTTTTTTCCGGTATGTGCTGAACAATCCCGTTGGCTGGTCGGAAGAGGTCATCATCACGACCTGGCTCTGGACGGTACTTTGGGGTGCAGCGTTCATTCTTGGCGAAGCGGAAGAAATCCGCTTCGACATCATCTACTCGAATATTACTGAAGGCACGCGGCGGCTGTTCACGATCATAACCGGTGTCGCGCTTGTTTTGGCCTATGGCCTCTCGTTGCCGGCCTCATACCGCTACGTGAGCTTCATGAAGGTGGAGCGATCGGCGTACCTGCACGTGCCGATTAATGTGATGTACTCGGTCTACATTATTTTCGTCATTGCCTGCATCTGTCGTTACGGCTGGTTGGTGTTTTACGCCATACGTGGCGGCAAATCGCCCGTAACCGATCCCGCCAAGGTCGGGGACTGATTATGCCGATCAGTCCCTTCGCTCTTTGTATTCTGGCGATTGTGTTGCTTGGAGCGCTCGGCCTCCCGATCGGCCATTCTATGATCGTCGCTTCGATCTTCTACCTTCTGCTGTCAGGAGTGGACCTTGGGACGACCGCCGAGCAAATCCTGAACGGCCTTTTCAACAGCTACGTCCTGCTCGCGATCCCGCTCTTCATACTCGCTGCCGACCTGATGAATATCGGCAGCCTCACCGACCGTTTGTTGCAGTTCTGCCTGGTGCTGGTCGGACGATTCCGCGGGGGCCTTGGGCATGTGAACGTTGTCGCCAACATGATCTTCGCCGGAATGTCCGGGTCGGCCATCGCTGACGCCGTTGGCATTGGCCGCATCATTATCGGAATGATGACCAAGGATGGCCGATATCCGGTCGCCTATGCCGGCGCAATTACAGCCTCTGCAGCCATCATCGGGCCGATCATTCCGCCATCGATCCCAATGGTCCTTTATGCGCTGATCTCGGACACATCGATCGGCTATTTGTTCCTCGGCGGTTTCGTCCCGGGAGTTATGCTCGGACTTGGATTCATGATCATGAACTCGATCATCGCGCGACGCCGGAACTACCCGGTCGAAGCCCCGATCCCGATAGGTGAAATTCCAAAAATTACGATCAGGGCGTTTCCCGCACTGATGCTCCCGGTCATTCTGTTATTCGGCATCTACGGCGGCGTGATGACGCCGACGGAAGGCGCTGCTGCCGCGGCTTTCTATGCGTTGTTCGCTTCCACCGTCCTCTATCGCGCGGTGACGTGGAAACAACTCTACGAAGCGATTCTCACCAGCGGCAAAGCAACGACATCGATTGGCATGCTGATCGCCGGGGCCATGGCATTCAACTACGTGGTTACGATTGAGAATATTCCCAACTCGCTGGCGCGCTTCATGGGCAGCTACGATCTGGCAGCAGGCGGCTTCCTGCTGCTCGTTAATATCGTTTTGTTGGTCCTTGGTTGTTTGCTGGAGGGCAGCACGGTCCTGCTTGTCGTTGTGCCGATCTTTATCCCGACTGCCAAAGCGCTCGGAATCGATCTGGTGCATTTCGGCGTGGTGGTCGTGGTCAACGTCATGATCGGATTGCTCACGCCGCCTTACGGGTTGCTGCTGTTCGTTCTTGCCAACATGACCAAGCAGCCTCTGGGCGCAATCGTGCGCGAAGCCGCGCCCTTCATCTTGATGGCAATTATCGTCCTGGTGATTATCACCATTTTCCCCGAAACGATCCTCTGGTTGCCGCGGATCTGGGGATACAAGGGTTGAGCATGAGTAAACCGATCTATGTCCTCAACGGACCTAACCTCAATCGTCTCGGCAAACGCGAGCCCGAAATCTACGGGACGACAACTTTGGCTGATGTCGAAGCGGACTGCCGGGCCGAAGCTGAAGGTCAAGCCATCGAGTTCCGCCAGACCAATAGCGAAGCACAAATGATCGACTGGATTCACGAGGCGATCGACGAAGGCAGCGGGATCATTATCAATCCTGCCGCTTTTACGTTCACATCAATCGCGATTCTTGACGCGCTCAAGATGTTTCCAGGCCCGATTATCGAGCTTCACATCACTAACATTCATCGACGCGAGCCTTACTATCATCATTCTTATGTCTCCAAAGTTGCGACGGCGGTAATTGCAGGCCTCGGTACGAATGGATATCGCACCGCTGTGCGCGCGCTGCGCGGTATGATCTGAGCCGAACCGCAGCCTGTCGAAAGAACGTCAAGGTTCGCGAAAATCCACCAGGGTCCGATCAGTTTGCTTCGGCCAGGCCCTTTTCGCGCGCAGCAAGAGCCTTGGCGAAAGCGCAATGCAGGCGTGCGGTATCGGGCTCAACGCCGGTAAAAAGCCGGAACGCTTCAACGGCCTGATGCACGCACATCCCGCCGCCATTCAACACGCGGGCACCCTTCCCGGCCGCTGCGCGAATGAACTCCGTCTCGATCGGCGTATAGATAACGTCAGCGGCCCAATGCGTCGCTTTGAGCGCCGACACGGGCACCGGATTGCCCGGAAAACCACGCATGCCGACTTGCGTCGCGTTTACAACGCCGTCCGCAGCTGCGATGTCACGTTCGAGGTTGCTTGTAACGCGGCAGCGCGATGCGTCGTAATACGTTGCAAGATCCGCCTTAAGAGAATTTGCGCGCGCGGTGTCGCGATCATGGATGACAAGGACCGCCACGCCCAGATCCATCAACGCAAATGCGACGGCACGCCCGGCCCCACCGGCACCAACCTGTACGACGGTCGCGCCCTTCGCGCTATTGCCGCCGAGACCTTCCTCAAAGCTGCGACGAAACCCGGGGCGATCGAAGTTGTATCCGGTCGTGCGGCCGTCCGGTGCGAACACGACCGTATTGACCGCCCCGATTTGACCGGCCAGCGGATCGATCGCGTCAAGCAGCGGTATGATGTCCTGCTTGAACGGATAAGTGATGTTCGTGCCGGCAAAACCGGCAGTCCTGATCGCATCGAGGAGTTGTGCGAGTCCCCGTCCCGGCAGACGATCGGTATCCATCAGGTGATAAAAACCAGCGATCCCTGCGGCCGCGAAGGCATCGGCAAAAAGCGCAGGGGACAGCGATCCCAGGATATTGGCGCCGATCAACCCGATCAGGATCCTGTTCTCGCTCATGGCATCCGATCCGCCGCTAATAGACCACGCACGAACGGCCGCGAACTAACGCGGCAAATATCGTCAAATTTCTGCATATCAGCAACAGATCGAAACACGGGTTTACTTCTAAGCCTTCGGTGTAAATTACAGAAGCACGGCCCAGGGGAAGATTCTTCGCCATTTCGTTCGACAGTGCTATGGTGCCGGAGTAAAACCGTTTCGGGTGGAGCGGCAGGGGGCATCATGGGCAAAAAACCTTCAAAGCAAAGCAAGAATCCGATCGTCGATGATCGCGGCTTGGCATTTGCAGTCTACATTTTGTACTTCGTGGGCTATCTCACGGGAATCACTTCTATCATCGGCGTTATGATTGCCTACTTGCAAAACCAGTCAGCTAGCTCCGAATTGGCAAGCCACTACACTTTCCAAATAAAGACGTTTTGGATTGGACTTGTTTTTTTACTTCTTGGCGGCATCCTTCTTATGACTGGACTTGGAGTTGTGGTTCTTTTGGTGGGATTTTTCTGGTCGCTCATGCGAAACGTGAAAGGTCTATTGGCTCTCAATCGTAACGAACCGATTGCAAATCCTGATTCATGGATATTTGGCGATTAGAAAAAAGGGCAGAAAACGGCGCGTTGAATTTTTTAGTTCTGGCAACGCGTGGCCGCCGCCGCTAAATTGTAACTCTCCAAATTTTCAGAGAGCGGATTCCGCGGTGGCGTCAGCGCAGACGGCCCCTGCTCCATCCGTTTCCCTGCCATCAGAGAATCTTGCTGCACCGATATTTGCGTAAACAATACGCAGAGCTAGGCGCCAATTGGCGGATTGGCCTGTTGCCTGAAAAGTCGGGCGGCCCGAGCACGTCGGGCATCGTCGCTTCCATTTCGCGTGCCGGTTTTGCGCCACCAGTCAATTACGGGCTGCACGAGAGCCCAGCTGATGCGCGAAATCCAAGAGATGCCGGACATATCGCTCTCCATAGACCGATTTTCGTACATGAAAATAGGACATTATGGACATTCCACTCTGTGAGTTCCCTCACATTTGATGCGATTTTTGTGCAGGAGAAGCGCCCAAAGCAGAATCGATCGGCTGGAAACTTGTTTGCTGAAAGACTGAAGGACACGCCGCGCCCATTTTAGCTGATTTTTACGCGAGACGTTGAAAAATTTGCGCCGTTGAGCTGTCGGCACCGCGTAAAAGGGCTTGCCGTCCACAGCAGCGGAACTTCCGACATGTTTTCCATCATTAGCGGCGCGGTTTTGGTTGTCGTCGCCAGTGCCGCTTACTGTTACTTACTGCCGCGCAACGGCCGGGAGCACCCGCTCGTCAAAGATCCAAACGTTGGTTCAATGGCCACACTCACGATCATGGCCGGATTTCATCTTCGGCCTGACTATGCTGTTCGAAGGATTTTTCGGCTAGCAAGTAATCTAGAGAACCGACGTCCGCCGTTCTGATTTTCTTTTGCGGAAGTTTTTTGAAGGTACAATTTGCCGGCTTCTGAAGGTGGAATATGCGAATGTGTGGCTTTACCGCACTAGCTAACCGCCAAAAAACAGCAATAGTGATTTTCCTTTCATGCTTTTGGGGTGCACTTAATGAAAAAATTCTTCGTTTTGATCTGCTCGATGGTTCTCGCCTTTGGCCTTACAGGCTGCATCGGCAAGGGCAAAGCGCCGGTTGGTAAGGGTAAGGCTCCGGTCGTTCAGACCAAGGGCTGAGCGTTCCAGCAACCGGGTGCGCCCCCGCTTTGCGTAATAAGCGGACATAGCGGCGCGGGTTTGCATCGTCCACGTGCCCCTGAAAAGGGGCGATGGCCGGCTGACCTGGCCCGCTGGCGCGAACCCTAGGCATAACCTAACGTTCGATTGTGACCGCTCAATTGGGGGCTGGTCAGCGGGACCGATGGTCTCAGTTGGCCACGAACGGAGGGGCTATGAACGAACTCAAAACAACGCTTGCAAACCCGATCGTCACGCTAATCCTGATTATTCTGATTGGCGCTATCATCGGCTGGCTTTACGAGAAACAGACACACTCGCCGCATGGTTATATTACGAGCGCGCTCGTCGGCGTAGCTGGCTCGTACACGGGATTCTACCTGGCAGCTTTGCTGAGGCTGTCGAGTAATGTTGCGACCATACGTTTGATCGCCGCCGCGGCGGGGGCTTTGATCGTCCTTTGGGCCTGGAGGACATTTCATCTCCACCCAAAACGCAAGCGCAGATAAATTGCTGTGATGATGGGGACGTCCGCTTTGGACTAATGGCGGACGTTGAAATTTTCAGTTCTCACCAAAAGAAAACCCCGGGCAAATATCCCGGGGTTTTCACATATTCTCTCTCGGATTTGGCTGCCGGCTAGCGCCACCAATTAAACTTGTACACCAGCTGTGTGGTCACGGTCTGAACTTGGGGTTTGAATGTAATGCTGGCTGCCGGGTTTCCAACCGGGCCCACTCCCTGAACGTTGACAGGGTTGGCACCGCTCGGGAAAGTATCCGTCAAAGTTTTGGTGTCATAACTTGAGTACCGGTACTCGGTGCGCCAGAACACATTTTGCGTGATTGCCGCTTCCAAACCGCCACCAATAAACCAGCCATTGGCCGTGACTGCAGGAGTGGAAAATCCACTCGCGGCACCGGTACCGCTGACCACCATGTTAGCGCTGGAAAAACGTGCGCTGGTGAATCCGATATTCCAGTAGCTTAAGACCTGTGGGGTCGCTAGCCAGCCCGCGCGCGCACCAGCTGCCCAAGACCACTGTTCTTTGATTTCGCCAACAAAACCGGGAAACTGATCCTGGATGGTGCCTTTCAGGCTGCCGAAATTCGCGTCACCGAAAATACCTGCGACGATGTGGGGCATCATTTGATAGTCATAGCCGCCACCAACTACACCGAGCCAGCCCTTCCCACCCTGTGTCTGGATGACGCAAAGCGCGCAGGCGCCGGTCGTCGGGTTCAGCGTCGTCGTGTCGGCAACCCAGCCGCCGTAACCAATGCCGCCGTTGACATAGAACCCATTCCAATTCGCAGCAGGCATCGGTGTGGCGTTATAAGTCGGCCCGCCAGTATTCAGCTTGTAGACGATCTGCGATGTGACGGTTTGGACGACGGGTTTAAAGTTGATGTTGGCTTGCGGGTTGGGAAACCCGCCCAGCCCGGGAACGTTGACCACTGCCCCACCGCCTGGAACAGAGTCCGCCAAAGTTTTACTATCATAGCTGGCGTAACGATACTCGCTGCGCCAGAACCAACCCGGTCCAAGACCAAGAACCCCGGTCATCGACTTTTCGGTGCCAATGCCGACAAAGCCACCGTGCGTAGTCACTGCTGGTGTCGAAAAACCGCTTACAACACCTTGCTGGGTTGTCAGCATACTCGCGCCGGAAAATCGTGCGCTGGTATAACCGCCGTTCAAATAGATCAGAGCATCAGGTGTCACAAGCCAGCCAATTCGTGCGCCGGCTGACCAAGACCATTGTTCTTTGGTCTCACCAGCGAAAAGAGGACCTGGATCTTGAAGAGTGCCTTTCAGGCTGCCGAAATTCACATCACCGAAAACGCCGGCGACGAAATTGGAGACAAACTGATAATCGTAGCCAAGGCCGACAACGCCGAGCCAGCCTTTGCCGCCCTGGGTTTGCGCAACGCAGGTGATGCAGTTTCCCGTGACCGGGTTCGACGTGGTGGTGTCAGCGCTCCAAATGCCGTAGCCGATACCGCCGTTTACATAGAGGCCTGTCCAACTTGTCGCTGGCGTTGTTTTAACGACAGGAGCCTTGGTTGGCAGGTCGGCTGCAAAAGCTATTTGACTTAAGGCAATAGTAAAAACGGCAGCGCCCGCTGCAATTGAAAAACGCGGCATATTGCGGCCCCCAGATTATGGCCGAAAGTATATCGGGGCCCGAACCGAGTCTGCGGAAAGCTGCTTATTTCCAGCAAATATCCCAAACTTTGTGGCAATTCGGTCACACGCCGGGCGGGTCCGTTTTACGTCCGAAAACGCACGTATAGAGGCCCTCACTTCACTGCCGAGGCAAAAAGCCGAGTGGCTGCCCGAACACGTCGAGGGCTACACTTCCGTTTCGGGGCGGAACAGCCCTAACCAAGCAGTGGGGAGCGTTTGGTGCGAAGCGCAAAAGACACCCAAAATTACGTTCGCGGTGCATTGATTGCCGCAGCTGCCGTTTGTTTTGTTATTCCTGCGGCGGCAGATGACGGCGAGGTTTGCGTAAGGGGATCCGGCGACATCGCAATCGATGCTTGCACTCGCGCCCTTAAATCCGGCCGATATGACGGTCGCAATTCCGCGATCATCTACAGTAATCGTGGCAACCAATGGGAGCGCAAAGGCGAATTTGCCAAAGCGCTAGAGGATCATAACGAGGCCATCCGAATTGATCCGACTTATGCCGCCGGTTTCATGCATCGCGGCAACGCTTATTCGCGCCACGGCGAATTCGATCGCGGGATTGCTGATCAGACTGAAGCAATCCGGCTCGATCCCAAAGATGCCGATGCCTTTTACAATCGAGGCTACACTTATACCCACAAAGGCGACCATGAGCGGGCGATCGCGGATTACTCAAAAGGGATCGAACTGGACGCCACCAAATCGCGCCCATGGGGCCAGCGCTGCTTGTCACGCGCGATCGTAGGCAAACAACTGCAAGAGGCGCTTGAGGACTGCAACAAAGCCAACGAGCTGAGCCCACGGGTTCCTGATATCTTCGCTTATCGCGCGTTCACTTATTTGAAGCTCGGACAATTCGACAAGGCGCTTACTGATTACGATGTGGCTTTGACGAAAACCCCCAAGAATGCCGACTGGCTCTACGGCCGAGGCGTAACAAAATTGAAAATGGGTGACAGCACCGGGGGCACCGCCGACATAGCGGGCGCGAAGGCAATCAAGGCCGACATCGCGGAAGAATACGCGAAGTATGGAATAAAATAGAAGTCAGACCCGGTGCTCGCGAGCCAGTGGCGACGGTAAAATAATGCCGATCGCAATTCTGCTGATCGATTGCTTGGTATGGCCTTTGGTCCAGCTAGACGATCATCGCGGCGGTACTGTTAGATTAGTGCAAAGCCACACAATCTTTCGTGCCGCGACCCATTTTCTGGGTCTGCCATCGACAGGAGATTAAAATGAGTTTGCTCGATGTTCTGAATGGAATGCAGAATGGACCACACGGACAGCGTACTCCGGCACCCGCAGGTACCAGCGGCGGCATGTCTCCAATCGCCATGGCTCTTATGGGATTGCTTGCCTACAAGGCGGTGAAACACTTAACGGGAGGCCAGCCAAGCCCGGCGTCGCCAGGCACCGGCAGCACGTCCGCTTCCGGTACGCAGGGTGGTGGTCTCAGCGATTTGCTCAAGGGCGGATTGGGCGGCCTTCTCGGTGGCGGTGCCGCCGGTGCCACGTTGAGCAGCGGCCTGAACGATCT
This sequence comes from uncultured Alphaproteobacteria bacterium, assembly GCA_963810585.1. Classification (GTDB taxonomy): domain Bacteria; phylum Pseudomonadota; class Alphaproteobacteria; order Rhizobiales; family Xanthobacteraceae; genus Pseudolabrys. Next base: position 118,942 of record CAWENV010000003.1, on the reverse strand, counting down.
GCTCAAGCAATTTCAGGAACACGGCCAAGGCGACGTCGCTGACTCTTGGGTCGGCAACGGGCCGAACAAGCAGGTTTCACCCGACATTCTGTCGAAAGTGCTGAGCGAAGATCAAATCAAAATGCTCACGCAGCAAACCGGGATGTCGCGTGATGATTTGGTCAAGGCACTCAGTGATCATCTGCCGAATTTGATCAATCACTTAACGCCAGCGGGGCGAGTTCCCAACGCGCAAGAAGCTTCGCGTTTGCTCTGACAGATGGCGTTTTTGGCGCGTCACGCGTGCCCGCTTCACCCGCGAAAGCGGTCATGAGGCGCTTCTAAAACACCGGTCGCGCTATTCGCGATCTGCAGGATTACTCCGCAAGTCACTTGCAGTGGACCGCGTTTGTGTCCCTCGATTTCGGAGAATGCCTATCGCAGCTGGCACGCGACAACATTGGTGATTGAACCATTTGGTTGCCAATTCACCGTCGGGCACAGCCCCGATGCAGGCATAGACGTCGGATGTTCCGCCCGCATCGTTCGCACGTATGCTCTTGTATCGATGCATCCGAGCCATTCGAAATAGCTTGGTGACCAATCTGTTGAATGAATGCAGCTTGCTTTGTCCGCCGCCGGAATCGTTGACCAGCGCTCTATCAGTTTCTCACGCGCATTTTGTTCGCTGTTTATGCACAAATCAAAAGCGTTTGGATTTTTAGTGCCAGTCAAGTCATCGGTTGCTTTTTGAGTAGTCAGACATTGCTTCTGAAGGTCAATTTTAGGAAGAACGTCATCCCTCGATAAAGCTGCGGAATTAGCCAAAAGGACGATGGCACCTGAAATCACGATTCTCGATCGAATGTGCATGGTTGTAGACATCACGACCTCGCGAAGTTTAGCGGCGATTGTTCTGCCTTTTGCAGAACTTTCAATTTATTTCAGGCGTCGGGCCGAACCTCGAACCCGCCGGCAAAGACTATCAGAGCACGAGCTGAATGTCCGCTATAGGCCAATAGCAGATATTGGTCAGCCATCGCGCGAATGCGGGTCTGCCATTGCGAGAGCAAACGCAGCGAAAAACGCCACCGAGAATATCGACGCAAAAACGTCTGCTGTAGCTATGGCCATGTTCCCAATTGGCTGACCAATCCAAATGAGCGCCACAAGAAACGTCACGATTGTGAGCGGAAGGCAAACAATTATGATGACGCCGAGAACGGCGTGCACGTTCTTGCGTGATACGAGCTTGCTAGCCACAGGTTGAACCCCTCGGGTCTACTTGTTGACCTATTTCGCAAACGCGCTTCCACACGCGGTTTTATCATATGGGCGCGGTCAATGCGTCGAAAAAGCTGCTTCCCTCGCTAACATCTCGATCCAGATCGGAAGCAACACCGACCGGGCAATGCGAGGCGCGGACCGCCGGGAGGCGCCAAATGGCCGCACTTCAAATCAATGCTTCCATGCAGTCCGGAAAACCCCTAAGCCACTGGGGAAGCGCCATCGGCTCGCTGATCACAGTGATTCTGGCGCAAGGGATTCTCAAATGTCTGTGGAGATTGTTAGTGCCGACGTGGCGCGGCAGGGCAAGCCACGGGCGCGCATACCGTTCCCCACAGGCGTCAACCGGCGCGGCATCTACTGGCGCTACGCGGCCGCCGTTGGCAGCTATCATGTGTTGGCCTTGTTAGCCTTCTCTCCGTGGTTTTTCAGCTGGACCGGCGTCGCTCTTGCGGTCTTCGGCGTGTATTTTTTCGGCTGTGTGGGAGTCAATCTCTGCTACCACCGTTTATTGAGCCATCGCAGTTTCCGTTGTCCGAAATGGCTGGAATATGCCTTTGCCATCGTCGGTGTGTGCTGCCTGGAAGATACGCCCGCCCGTTGGGTTGCGGTGCATCGCAAGCACCACCACTTCGCAGACGATGAGCCGGACCCGCATAGTCCGCTAGCCAGCTTGTTGTGGTCCTATTTCGGATGGCTGCTAATCGAGAATACGGATCTGAACCGGCTGGTTCTTTACGACCGTTATGCCCGCGACATAATCCGCGATCGCTTTTACGTATTCGTTGAGCGCGCTTTCGTTTGGATCGTGCTTCTGTCCTGGGTCATGTACTTCGCAGCGGGGTTCGCGGCAGGGCTGTTACTCGGCGGCACCATGATGGACGCCGTGCAGTTCGGCGCAAGCGTGTGGTTGTGGGGCGTCGTGGTGCGTACCGTCGCGGTTTGGCACATCACTTGGGCAGGAAATTCTTTTCCTCACCTCTGGGGCTATCGCAACTACGAAACGAACGACAACAGCCGCAACAATATCCTCGTCGCAATCATCACCAGCGGCGAGGGATTTCACAACAACCACCATGCCGAACCGAACTCAGCCAGCAACAGCCATTTCTGGTGGGAAGTGGATTTAACCTACCTTGTCCTTCGCCTGCTGGTGCTCACGGGACTCGCGTGGGACGTTGTGCTGCCAAAGCGCTCTTCGCAGACGCAAGCGGCTGAGTAGTGTTCCGTCCCCTACTCTAGTTCTCCGCAATCCGATACCCAATGCCTGGCTCGGTCAGAATGATGCGGGGGTCTTCGGCGTGGTCTTCGACCTTCTGGCGAAGTTGTCCGACATAGACACGGAGATATTGCGTGTCCTCGGTATGCGCGGGTCCCCAGACTGCCGTGAGTATTTGCTTATGGGTCACCACACGGCCGGCGTGTTTGGCGAGAAACGATAGCAGTTCGAACTCCTTCGGCGTCAGCTTGAGTTCCACCCCCGCTCGCGTGGCGCGGTGACGGACAGAATCGACTTCAAGCCCGCCTACCTTCAGTACAGGAATTTCGGATTTTCGCTGCATGCGATGGCGTAAAGCCGTACGCATGCGAGCCAGCAGTTCGCCGACATTGAAGGGCTTATTGACGTAATCGTCGGCGCCGAGATCGAGCGCATCGATCTTTTCCGTCTCGCGCTCACGCGCCGAAAGCACGATGATCGGTACGTCGGACCATTCGCGTGCGCGACGGATGACTTCCTTGCCATCGCCATCTGGCAGACCGAGATCAAGCAGCACTATATCCGGGGATTCGGCAGCGATACGTTTGGTCGCTTCCGCGACACTACCAGCGCCGGTCATTTCATAACCGTTGGCTTCGAGGGCGGGCTTAAGAAAGCGCAAGATTGCTGCCTCGTCGTCCACCACCATCACTTGGATTTTCGCGCTCATCCCGGCGTGTCCTGACGCGGAAAGGTCAGCACGACGCGCGTACCCTGCCCGCCCGCAACCGGGCTTTCGGCCGTAATCGATCCGCCATGCGCCTCCATGATGCCCTTGGCGATGGCCAGTCCCAGGCCTGTGCCCTGCCCGCCATCGGCCTGCGTTACGTCCGCCCTTATGAATTTATCGAATACGCGCGGCAGCGCCTGGGCCGGGATTCCGGGACCATCATCGGTCACGTTCAAAACCACCTCGTTGGGCGTGACAAATGCGTCCACCACCACGTGCGTCGATGACGGCGTATGCATAACGGCATTGCCTATCACATTACCGATGGCCTGCTCGACTAGCGTCGCGTCAGCCCGTACCAGCGGCAGATCGGCGGGCAATCTGACTTCGATGTGATGGCGCGCGCCGCGCCGCCTGGACGCATTGGCGATACGATCGACGATTTCACGCAAATCGATCCAATCGCGCCGAAGCTCCAAGGCGCCGGATTCGATCCGGGTGATGGCAAGAAGATTGCGAACCATCTCATCGAGACTCTCGGTTTCCTGCTTGATCTGTTTCAGCAGGTCGGCTTTCGCCGCCGCATCGAGCTTGTCGCCGTAGTCGATCAGGCTGGTGGCGGAGCCCAGAATTGAGGACAGGGGTGTTCGGAAATCGTGCGAGATCGACGCCAGCAGCGTGTTACGCACCCGCTCTGTTTCGGTGGCGGTTTTGGCGCTCACCATTTCGCGCGCCAGCGAGGCGCGTTCTAGCGCCGCCGCAGTCTGTTCGGACAAAGTGTCGAGCAACGCGCGCGCTTCGGAATCAAGCGGCGTCATGCCCTCGGACTTTGCTACGCCGATAACCCCGAGCGTCTTGTTGCCGATCCGCAGCGGCACGAAGTACCAAGGAATGATCGGCAAAGTTCCAGTATCCGCGCCCGCTGGCTCGTCATGGCTGAAGGCCCAGCGCGCCGCCGTCATGGCTGCCGCGTCGAGTGTGTCTTCCGGCGGCCAGGCGGCGATCAGACTGAGATCCTCGTCGCGCGGCAGCAACACCAGCACGGCCCGATTAAGGCTAGCGTGAATTTCGCTCGCCGCGCCTTCAGCCACCGCATCAAGCGAGGCCAGTCCAGACAGACGGCGGGTAAATTCATAGAGCCGGCGCATCGCGCGCATGCGCCCTGCCGAGATTTTTGCCTGCTCACGTACGCGGCCGGCTAACGCCGAGGTGATGACGGCGACCACCAGAAATATAACCAGCGCGAGTAACTCGTACGGCTCGGCGACCGTGAACGTATAAATCGGCTCGATGAAGAAAAAATTGTAAGCCAAAAACGATAGGACCGACGCATAGATCGCTGGCCAAATCCCGGTGGTCACGCCGGTGAGCAGCACCGCCAAAAGAAATACCATCGAGAGATTGGGGATCGGTGTGAGCTTGGTCAGCAACTCGCCAATGCCCAACGCCGCCGCCACCGAACCGGTCGCATAGAAGAATGGCAGCGGCTCCGCCGCGATATTCGGCCATCGCACCCGGAACCTGGCCCGCGGCGGCGGCTCGACCTCACTCGTGACCAGATGGATGGCGATGTCCTGTGTCCGCCGCACCAGCTCGTGCGGCAGCGAACGGCGCAATAGTTCGTTTAAGAAACCGCCGCGAGAGCGACCGACTACGATCTGAGTGACGTTTTCGAACTTCGAAAACCGTAGCAATTCGGCCGGCAAATCGCTTCCGGTCAAAGTTTGGGTCTCGGCACCAAGGCTGGTGGCAAGCTTCATAGCCTCGTCCAGACGATGACGCCCGGCGTCGTCGAGGTTCGCGCCCGGCCGTTCCACGGTGACGGCAATCCAGGGCGCGTCCATCATGTCGGCCAGTCGTTTGGCCGCACGTATGACCGTCGGCGAAATCGGGTCGGGTCCAATACAGGCTAGAATGCGTTCGCCGGCGGCCCATGGGCCTTCGATCGCATGCGCCTGCATGCGCGAGACCAGATCGACATCGATGCGCTCGGCGGCGCGCCGAAGCGCTAGTTCACGCAACGCGGTCAGATTCTGCGGTTTGAAAAAATGCTCGACGGCGCGCGCGGCCGTGTCCTGGACGTAGACTTTTCCTTCCGCGAGCCGCTTCAGCAGTTCGTCAGGCGGAAAATCAACCAGAATGATCTCGTCCGCTTTGTCGAATACCGTATCGGGTACCGTTTCCCGTACGCGGACTTTGGTGATTTTTTGGACCACGTCATTGAGGCTTTCGAGATGCTGGATATTGAGCGTGGTCCAGACATCGATACCGGCCGCCATCAATTCAGCAATATCCTGCCAGCGCTTGGGATGGCGGCTGCCCGGCACATTGGTGTGAGCATATTCGTCGACCAGCAACAGAGTCGGCCGGCGCGCCAGCGCCGCATCCAAGTCGAACTCCTTCATAATCTGGTTGTGATAGACAATCGGATTGCGCGGTAGAAGCTCGAAGCCCTCGATGAGCTGCTCGGTCTCACGCCGGCCATGGGTCTCAACCAAACCGGCCACAACGTCGCGCCCGCCTGCTTTCTCGGAACGAGCCGACGTCAGCATCGCGTAAGTTTTGCCGACACCGGGAGCAGCGCCGAGAAAAATTTTCAGATGCCCCCGGCCCTCTTTCTTGGCGAGGGCCAGCAAGGCATCTGGAGAAGCTCGTTGCGCTATATCGCCAGCCATTCAGCCGGCATTTTACGACTTAAGCCCGTCGAGTGCGAGGTTAAGCTGGAGCACATTCACACGCGGCTCGCCCAGCAGCCCAAAGGTTCGGCCTTCGGTTTGAGCGTCCACCAGAGCGCGAACGCTAGCTTCCGACAGGCTACGGGCCTTGGCCACCCGCGGCACCTGGAATTGGGCCGCCGCCGGGGAGATATCCGGGTCGAGACCACTGCCGGAGGTCGTTACCAGATCGACCGGAACTGCCGCCGACGCGTTCTCTTTTTTGAGCGTTTCAACGTCGCCCTTCATACGGTCGGCCAGCGCCTTGCTGGTGGGGCCGAGGTTCGAACCCATCGAGTTTGCGGCATTGTAGGGCGCATCGACAGTCTTGGTCGCGTCCTTTGGGTCGGGCGCGTTCGTCGCCGACGGCCGGCCGTGGAAATATTTGTCGTCGGCGAACACCTGACCGATCAATGCCGAGCCGATGACCTTGCCGTCTTTCTCGATCAGGCTGCCCTGTGCCTGACGCGGGAAGATTGCGCCGGCGATGCCGGTCATGGCGAGCGGATAGGCCAAGCCTGTGATCAAAGTCAGAAGAACCAGGATAACGATGGCCGGACGGATTTCTTTGAGCATGACTCTTCTCCTCAAACCCAGTGCAAGGCGTTGATGACGAGGTCGATCGCCTTGATTCCGATAAATGGCAATACGATGCCGCCAAGCCCGTAGATCAACAGATTGCGCCGCAACAGCGGGCCAGCGCCGATCGGACGATAGGTGACGCCCTTCAGCGCCAGCGGAATAAGCGCGATGATAATCAACGCGTTGAAAATGATTGCCGACAGGATCGCGCTTTGCGGCGTAGCGAGTTGCATAACATTGAGCACGGCCAGCTGCGGATAGAACGCCAGAAAAATTGCCGGGATGATGGCAAAATATTTCGCCACATCGTTGGCGATCGAGAACGTCGTTAACGCGCCGCGGGTCATGAGCAACTGCTTGCCGATTTCCACCACCTCAATCAATTTGGTCGGGTCCGAATCGAGATCGACCATGTTGCCGGCTTCGCGCGCAGCCTGTGTGCCGGTCTGCATGGCAACGCCGACGTCTGCTTGAGCGAGTGCCGGAGCATCATTGGTGCCGTCGCCGCACATGGCGATCAGCCGCCCATGCTCCTGTTCCTTGCGAATGTAGCGCAGCTTGTCCTCAGGCGTTGCCTGGGCGATGAAGTCGTCAACGCCAGCTTCCGAAGCAATCGCAGCGGCGGTCACGGGATTGTCGCCGGTGATCATGACGGTCTTGATTCCCATGCGGCGCAGTGAAGCGAAGCGGTCCTTTACGTCGGGCTTCACCACGTCCTTGAGATGGATGACGCCAAGAATCTTGCCGCCTTCGGCCAACCCGAGTGGCGTGCCACCCGAGCGCGCGATCTTGTCCACTGCGGCGCGGAATGCCGGCGGCTCCGTGATTTTCTGGCCGGCTTGCTTGCGCGCAAATTCAAGCACGGAATCAATCGCACCCTTGCGCAGCTTGCGGTCGCCGATATCGACACCCGACAGCCGGGTCGTGGCCGAGAATTCGATGAACTTGGCGCCGGCGGGAGCAGCTTTGCGTTTCACATTATATTTTTCCTGCATCAGCATGATGATGGAGCGGCCTTCCGCGGTCTCGTCGGCATCGCTGGCCAGTAACGCCGCGTCCGCCGCTTCGCGCTCGGTCACGCCCTGCACCGGAATGATCTCGGTCGCAAGCCGGTTGCCGAACGTAACGGTACCGGTCTTGTCGAGCAGCAGCGTATCCACGTCGCCGGCAGCTTCGACGGCGCGGCCGGACATCGACAGCACGTTGAAGCGGACCAGCCGGTCCATGCCGGCAATGCCGATGGCCGAAAGGAGCGCGCCGATGGTGGTCGGGATCAGCGTCACGAACAAGGCCACGAGGATGACAACCGAAACGGCGCCGCCAGCGTAAGTGGCGTAGCTCGGAATGGTCGCAGTCGCGAACACGAAGATGATGGTCAGGCCGATCAACAGGATGTTGAGCGCAATCTCGTTCGGAGTCTTCTGCCGCTCGGCGCCTTCAACGAGCTTAATCATTCGGTCAAGGAATGAGGTGCCTGGCGACGAGGTGATGCGGACCACGATGCGGTCGGACAGCACGGTGGTGCCGCCGGTCACCGCTGAGCGGTCGCCGCCCAACTCGCGGATCACCGGCGCGGATTCGCCGGTAATGGCGGCCTCATTGACTGAGGCAATGCCCTCAATCACATCGCCGTCGCCGGGAATGATGTCGTTCGGCTCACACACCACCAGATCGCCAGCGTTCAATTCCTCGGCGGAAACGCCTTCATAGACCTCGTAGTTGTCCGGCATCAGAATGCGCTTAGCGCGCGTCTGCGTGCGGGTACTGCGCAGGTTGTCGGCCTGCGCCTTGCCGCGCCCTTCCGCCACTGCTTCGGCGAAATTCGCAAACAGCACGGTGAACCACAGCCACAATACGATCTGGAACGTGAACCCTGTTCCGCTGTGATGCTGAACCAGATCACGCACCAACAGCACGGTGGTGAGCGCCGTAACAATCTCAAGCACGAAGATTACCGGATTCTTGACAAGTGTCGCCGGATTGAGCTTGACAAAGCTCTGGACGATGGCTGGCCCTACGATCTTCGGGTCGAACAGTGTCGAGACCGGCATCCGCTTGCGCAATTTGGTCGTATCCATTGCCATAACTCCAAATGAATCCGCTTAGAAAACGGTATTCGCCTGCATCGCGAGATGCTCGACGATGGGTCCGAGCGCGAGTGCCGGGAAGAATGTGAGGCCGCCGACCACAAGGATGACGCCGACGGTGAGGCCGATGAACAGCCCACCTGTGGTCGGGAAGGTGCCGGACGACGCGGCAATTGTCTTTTTCTCCACCAGCGACCCTGCAATCGCCATGGCCGGAATGATCATGAAAAAGCGGCCGACGAACATCGCCACTGCGCCGGTGATGTTGAAGAACATCGTATTGGCCGTGATTCCGGCGAACGCCGAGCCGTTATTGCCGGTGCTCGACGTGTACAGATAGAGCATCTCGGAGAAGCCGTGTGGCCCCGCGTTGCCGAGTTGCGTGAGTGCGTCGGGATTGATCGCAGCCACGGCCGTCCAGCCCAAAATCATCAACGGCAGGATCAGAATAGCCAACATGGCCATCTTGACTTCCTTGGCCTCGATTTTCTTGCCGACATATTCCGGCGTGCGGCCGACCATCAGCCCGGCGACGAAGATCGTCAAAATGACGAAAAGCAGCATGCCGTAGATGCCGGCACCGACACCGCCGATAATAATCTCGCCGAGCTGGATGTTGATCAGCGGAATCATGCCGCCCAGCGCGGTGAAGCTGTCATGCATGGCATTGACGGCGCCGCAAGATGCGGCGGTGGTGATGACCGCGAACAGCGCCGAGGCGACGATGCCGAAGCGGACTTCCTTGCCTTCCATGTTGCCGCCCGTGAGGCCGAGCGCATTCAGCGTTTCAGTGCCATGTGCTTCCGCCCAGTAACAGACCGCAACGCCAGCGATGAACAGAATTCCCATCACCGCGAGGATCGCCCAGCCCTGGCGCTGATTGCCGACCATGCGGCCGAACACATTGGTGAGGCTTGCGCCGAGCAGGAAGATCGAGAGCATCTGGACGAAATTCGACAGGGCGGTCGGGTTCTCGAACGGGTGTGAAGCATTGGCATTGAAGAAACCGCCGCCATTGGTGCCAAGCATCTTGATCGCGACCTGCGAGGCCACGGGACCGACCGCGATGGTCTGTTTCGCGCCTTCCAGCGTGGTCGCATCGACATAGGCGCCCAGCGTCTGGGGCATCCCCTGCCAGACCAGAAAGATCGTGTAGACGATGCATATCGGCAGCAGGATGTAGAGCGTGCAACGGGTGATATCGACCCAGAAATTGCCGACAGTCTTGGCCGACGCGCGCGCAAAGCCGCGAATGAGCGCGACTGCCAGCACGATGCCGGTCGCAGCCGACAGGAAGTTCTGGTGCGTGAGGCCGAGCATCTGGGTGAGGTACGACATCGTGCCCTCGCCGCCGTAGTTCTGCCAGTTGGTGTTGGTGATGAAGCTGATCGCGGTATTGAACGCCAGATCCGGCGCCACCGCCGACTGCTCGGCTGGGTTAAACGGCAGCACGGCCTGGAGGCGCATCAGCGCGTAAAGGATAAAAAAGCCGCCAACATGGAAGAGCAGCATCGCGACTGTGTAGGTCAGCCAATGCTGTTCGCGTTTCTCATCGACGCCGCCGGCCCAATAGAGCACGACTTCGACCGGACGCAGCACCGGCGACAGAAAGGTGCGCTCGCCACTGAAGACGCGCGTCATATAGGCGCCAAGCACCGGTGTCAGCGCGACGATGATCGCGCAATATAGAATAATCTGAATCCAGCCGATCATGGTCATGGCACGCGTCCTTAAAAGCGCTCGGGGCGCAGCAATGCGTAAGTGAGGTAGAACAGCAGCCCGGCGGTCACGAGGGCGGCGAGTGAATAGTCAAGGGTCATCACACCCTCCCTTTAAAGCCGGTCGCAGGCGTAGACGTAGCCCATCGACAGCGCGAAGAAGCCAATTCCTATTGCAAGAAGTACGATATCGAGCATGGTTGCTCCCTTTCAAAACCATCGGGGCAACGCTTCAAATAGGTTTCGAATGATAAGGAAGCGATGTGGAATCGTTTGATGCACATCAAGAAGAAATAAAGATCGAATAGCGCGAGCTGCGACGCCGAAGGTTTTGCGGTTCTTTATGACGCGCTTACGAGCGCCCCCTCATTTCCCCATCGAATTCCTATGCCGCAGCGCACACGTTGCGCCTTGCGGAGGCACGAGAGCTTCCGCAACACGGCAAGGAAAGACTTCGATGACTGCCCTTCTGCTCGAAAACCTCAAGCTGATCACGCTGTTCACGCTGATCGGTTCGATTATCGGCCTTTCGCAACTCGATGGCGAAAAAGCCCAGCCGGCACGTCGGAATCGGCTGCGCAAATTGGGCCGTTCCGCCGCGGCGCGCCTCTGGGCTGCCTCGGCACACCTCTAAAGGAGGGAAACATGTCGGTAATCGCACATCGAAAAAATGTAGAAATTTCTGACACGGCCAAGCAAGCCGAAGACGCCCCGATCGCGACTGCGGCCCTGACCATCTTTCGCTACTTGCGCAAAGCAATCACTGGAGTCGCGCGGGTTGTCGTTTGGGTCGCACAGGCCTTTGCCGAAGCGCGCCAGCAGCGGGCGCAAATCGAAATCGATTTCTACCGCAATCGCTACAAACATTCGTCCAAGAACGACGACGACTTGCCGATGGTCCGCTAAGCGCGGGGAGGACAGTGATGTTCCGTAGCTATGAAATTCCAATCTCTCACGGCCCACGGGTGGCGCCATCCCAACCATCGCTCCTGAGTGACGCATGGTCACGCACTACGAGATGGGCTGCCGCAATGGCGAAACGCATCTGGCCCGCCGTTTTTATCCTTACGCTCTGCGCCGCAGCTCTCGCCGCAACCATCGCCATCCGGCTGGCGATTTGGCTTCCGATGTATCTCCACTGAGCGAGCTTTTTTTGAAATCGATCAAAGCACAATCAACATCAAGGAGACGTGTCATGAGACAGACTGAACCTCCCTCGATCCGGCCCTGTTCGAATTCGACCACGTTCCGCATCGGCAAAGACAGTCGGGGCAACTGGGTGGTGCAAGACGAACAGGGCATTTACGGCGGACTTTTTGTCAATCGCGTCGAAGCACTCAAGTTTGCAATGTTTGAGAATGGAAACCGGCCGCAAGCGGTCGTCATGGTCCCGGGCGTTTTCGAGCTCGATATGAACCGCCATGCGATGGCAGCACCAGCCGCCGTCGCTCAAGAGCGACGGGTCGCGTGAGGCCCAAGCCTATGGCCACCATCGGTCGCCACGTTTCGAAGCTTTCGGGCTATGCTCCCGCCGTCCCGACGCCTTTTGGCCCTGACGGCGATATAGACTGCGCAGCTTTCGAGCAGTTCTGCGATCGCCAAATTCGGGAGGGGGCCACCGCGCTGGTTGTCTGCGGAACGACCGGCGAAGCGCCGACCTTAAGCCCCGCAGAACATCACATCCTGGTCCGTACTGCGGTTGACGTGGCGCGTAGAAGAGTACCGGTTATCGCTGGAGCGGGCTCTAATTCAACCGCTCATGCGATCGAACTAACCAAGGATGCAGAAGCCTGCGGCGCCGATGCCATTCTGTCGGTGGTGCCGTACTACAACAAGCCGGTTCAGCACGGGTTGTACGCGCATTTCAGTGCGATTGCTCAATCGAGCGGACTTCCGGTGATTCTTTACGACGTACCGTCGCGGACGGCCTGCGCGCTCGGTGACGAAACAATAGCTCGTCTGGCTGAGCTGCCGCAAATCATCGGTGTCAAGGATGCAACTGGAGACGTCACCAGGTTATCCCGGCTGAGGCCGCTCGTGGGCCCCCGATTTCAACTCTTCTCGGGCGATGATGCGACCGCCCTGGCCTTTCTTGCCGAAGGTGGCAACGGATGCATATCCGTCACCTCCAATGTCGCGCCTGGCCTTTGTCGCGCGATGTACCTCGCCTGCAAACAAGGGCACTTGAGCAAAGCGCATCAGTTTGCAACTCCAGTTGCGCAACTAACTGCTGCCTTGTTTCGCGAATCGAACCCCGCTCCGGTCAAATACGCACTTAACACTTTCGGACTCATGTCGGCCAAAGTCCGCTTGCCGCTGGTCGAATTGGCTGAACAATCCCGCACAACGGTGTCAGCGGTCCTGGCGCGATTATGCGATGTATATCCAGACTATATGATTGGCACGATCAGAAACGCGGAGCTTCGCCCTCTTCGGACGGCCTTCGTTTGAGTGCGGCGGCGCCGGGCTTTCACCCGGTCTTCTTTATGACGTCCTTACGCCGCGGCATTAATTTCCCAATCGAATTCCTATGTCGCCGGACACAGATATAGGCCGCGGAAGCCAGATTGGCGTCTGGAGAACCGAGTGACTTTGATGACTGGCCTTTTTCTCCAATATCTGAAGCTCTTCCTGCTCATTGCGCTGATCGGCTCCATTGTCGGGCTTTCGTACTTCAACGGCGAAATTCGTAACGGTCCCCATTTGACACCGCCGCGCGTCCTCACGCCGCCTTAGGATGACTGGAGTGTGCCATGCCGGTTTCCCCATGGGACTTCGATACAGATAGCGATGCACACGACGTTCTGCGGCCAAAATCAAATCAGCTTGGCCTCAGGACTGCATTGATAGGACTGTGTATTGCGTTTTTTATAGCGGCGATATGGTTTGTGAGCAGCCCAAGTTTTGAGAAATGTAGTGCGGTCGAGAACGTAACGGACCGCAATGCTTGCTATGACGGGCTCAGAAAGGAATTATTGAAGCCTCCGCAACGGGCGCGGATTTCCCAAGGGCTATATTCCCGCCAAGCGGGGAAACATCTTCGCGCTAATGTCCCGCTTTAAGTCCCGCATGACAGGGCAAGCTGAACCCGCCGCGGTGGCAAGACTGCCGCGGCGTATCCTCGGTGAGGCAATCCCGCTATTTCTCATCGGCCGGAATCCGTCCGCTCGACCCATTGAGCGCGCGAGGCCCCCGGCTCAAAAGGATCGCCGAAGTATTGGGTCTCACGGGCAACCTTTCCGTCTCTAAACTCCATGATACTCACCGTGTAAGACGGCAAGCCGTCGTATGTAAGGACAAATTCGGTGACCCAAAGGTCGGCAGCACCGAGTAGGCGCCGCACCGTAAAGCGCTTCTTGTTCGGCTGCGCAAAACGAGACGCTTGAATATTGCGCCGACCGTGGATCCGCTCCCCGGACTGCGGGTACTCAAGAACTGCATCGTCGTGGTAAATCTCGTGCTCTGCCTCAAAATCATTCGCGTCTGAAGCTGCCCAGTGACGATCCAAATCTGCTCGAATATTCCGGTCTTCATTCATTGTCTTCTCTCACATCGCATTTTTTGAAGCGACCGTTGAGACATACGATCACAAAAGCATATCCGCTATTGGGCCAAAGCGGACAGGGCCGAGTTTTCGTCGGGTTGTCTGGACGGTGAGAGCCGAAAGCCAATACATTAATCAAGGGAACATCACGTCGGCGAACGAGGCTTCGGGCTCAAGTGTGTCTGGCTGTTGCCTCATATCCGCTTTGGTTCACTAGCCGACATTCCGCGATGTCCATGCCGCCCTAGGAAGCGTACCGTTGCGCTGGCATAGTCTCTGCTACGCCTGACCCTGCCGGGAGGTCGTTATGGCTCATCCGCAGCTTAAACCGCGACACGGGGCCCGCGATTGGCCGTTTCAGGTCACGCCGCTGCATCCGATACTCGGCTGCGAGATCACCGGCATCACGTTGGCAGAGGCGGTGTCGCCAGCAATGTTCGCTAAGGTTTACGAGGCCTTTCTCGACTACGAATTGATCCTGTTCCGCGACGTCGATTTGCCGCCGGCGACGCAGGTCGCCTTCGCGCGTAATTTCGGCGAGGTGCAAATCCACGTACTCAGCCAATACCACGGCTACAAGGAGCACCCCGAGATCTACATGCTGTCCAACCTCGATAAGGAGGGCAATCCAAGCGGCAAGCATCCGGACCGCGGCACGCTGTACTGGCACACTGACGGTTCCTGGAAGGAGCGCACCGGGCAAGCCACCATGATGTACTCGGAAGTCGTGCCGCCACTGGGCGACGGTGGGGAAACACAATTCGCCGACATGTACTCCGCCTACGATCTCCTCCCGGCCGACATCAAGAAGAAGATCGAAGGAAAGCGCGCGATCCACAATTTCACCTTCTCGCGCAAGCGTCGCCACGGCGAAGATCCGTTGACCGCCGAACAATCGGCCAAGGTGCCGCCGGTCGCACACCCAATCGTGCGTACGCACCCGCAAACCGGGCGCAAAGTGATCTTCCTCGGTGATCACGCCGAATCGATCGAAGGCATGGATTATGCGGAAGGCCGCGCGCTCATTGAGGAACTCAACGTGCTCACCACGACTGCGGCAAACATTTATTCGCACACCTGGCAGCCGCGCGAATGCATGGTGTGGGACAATCGCTGCACGCTTCATCGTGCGACTGGATTTGATGAATCGCGATTCAAACGCGTGATGCGCCGCTGCACGATCGTTGGCGATAAACCTTATTGAAAAAGCGACATACAGGGGGAAATCATGAAAACAGTTCGAAAGACGGCTTACGGAATAGTGCTTGCTGCTCTTGCTGCCGCTTATTTCTCATCGGCCACGGCTCAGGAGGTGAAACGTTATCGTTTCGCCTATGACCAACCGAGCTCCACCGGATACGGTGTCGCTGGCGATCTGTTCAGCGCAAAGCTCAAGGAATTGAGCAAGGGCACAATGCTGATCGACCAATACCCCGGCGCTCAGCTCGGACAGGAACCGGCGGTTCTGCAACTCGTCAAAGCAGGCGACATCGAATTTTGCATCAGTTCGTCGGCGAACGCCGCAACGCTCACGAAACAAGCTGGCGTGATGTCGTTGCACTTTCTGTTTCGCTCAGAAGATCACCTCGTGAAAGCACTCGCGGATGCGAAGGTCACCCAGGCGGTCCGGGACATGGTCGAGGATACGGTGCAAGGCGCACATGTGCTTGCCGTAATCACGCTCGGCCTGCGTCACATGTACAGCAAGAAGCCGATTGCCAGGATCGAGGATATGAAGGGTCTGAAAGTCCGCGTTCAGGCGACCGCGACTGAAGATCTGATGTTCCCTGTCTACGGCGCGCAGACGGTCCATATGCCATTCGGGAGCGTCTATACGTCACTCCAGACAGGAGTCGTGGATGTCGCCGAAAATGGCGTGAACGTGTTCCTAGCCAATAAACATTACGAGGTCGCTCCGGTACTTTCGCTGACCGGCCACGAGGCCAACAACAACCTTGTCTGGATCAGCGACAAGCTCTGGAAAAGCCTGACCGACGAGCAGAAGAAATGGGTGCAGGCTGCCGCCGATGAAGTCGGCAATAAAGAGCCGGCTTTGGCGGTGGGGCTTGAGCACCAATCAGCCGACAAGCTCAAAACCATGGGCGTCAAGATCGTCGACAACGTCGACAAGTCCGGATTTCAGAAACTGGCCGACCCCTATCTCGACAAGTTGGCGGCGGAGCTCGGACCACACGCGGTCAAGATCAAGGATCTAATCAAGGCCGTGCCGTAACTTATTTCGCGTGCGGTTCGATCAATTCGATCCGGTTGCCGAACGGGTCATCGACATGGCGCCGGTCGCAGCCTTCGATCGGCTCGTCGGCCGTGACTCTCAAACCGGCCTGTGTGGCTTTCGTCACCATTCCGGCGAGATCATCGACGATGAAAGCGGGATGCGCCTTGCGCGCCGGGATGAAATTCTTTTCGACGCCGAGGTGAACCTCCAAATCGCCGCTTTTAAACCAGCAGCCACCGCGCGCGGCCAGCTGGGGCGGCTTGATTTGTTCGGTCAGGCCGAGGATGCCGGCATAAAACGCCCGCGCCTCTTCCTCGCGGCCGGTCGGCATGGCGATTAGAACGTGATCGATGCGGCGAACTGCCATGGTGGTACTTTAATGGATTGACGCAATTAAGCCTGCACCGAATAACCGCCGTCAATCGGAATTGCCGCGCCTGTAATAAAATCCGAAGCGGGCGCCGCCAGAAAGACAGCGATGCCTGCGAAATCGCCTGGAGAACCCCAACGCTGGGCCGGCGTGCGCGCCAGCACCTTTTCATGCAGACCTTCGACCTGCTCGCGCGCCTTACGCGTGAGGTCGGTATCGACCCAGCCGGGCAAGATTGTGTTGACCTGGATGTTGTCCTTCGCCCAGGCGACCGCCATCGATCGCCCCAGCTGGACGACGGCGCCCTTACTTGCCGCATAGGGTGCGGCATAGGACGACGCAAACACCGACATCATCGATCCGATATTGATGATTTTTCCGCCACCGGCTTTGACCATGTGGGGGTACGCCGCCTGCGAGCAGAAAAATGCGCTTGTGAGGTTAGTGTTCATCACCAGGTGCCAATCCTCAGCGGTCAGATTCTGCGGCGGCTTGCGCACGCTTGTGCCGGCATTGTTGACCAGAATGTCGAGACGGCCAAACCGTTCGGCAGCCTGCTTTATCGCCGCATGACACGACGCTTCTTTCAAAACATCCAGCTCGATGAACTCCGCCTGGCCGCCGAGCGTTCGCAGCTCGGACAAAGCCGATTGCGCCTTCGTCTTGTTGCGTCCCGTTATGACCACTGTCGCGCCCGCGCCGGCCAAACCTTTGGCCATGCCGAGCCCGATGCCGCCATTACCTCCAGTTACGAACGCAACCCGATTTTGCAGATCAAAAATTGTCATCGTAAGTTTTCTCCGCGTACAATATCGAAATCATAAATGTCCATTGCCCTTCGCGACTGCTACCTTGGCGACGCAGTGTAGTCGAACCCGTTCTCCGACGCGTTTCTCCAGCAAACGGCCGAAGATGCGCGGAGATTTTCGGCTCAGCCACAAGAAAAATATCGAATTTGGCACCCGGAGCTTCTCCGCCCAACGCAAGAGGCCCGCTAACGGCGGGCTTCATCGCGACGTTATATGGGAAATCTCTGGAGCCCGGACTGGGTGGCTGGCGTAGCCGTGCGGTAGGCCCCCTGCTCTGCCCGTTTTCCCTTCTAACAGGGAATTTTACAGGGAATTTTGCATCATTACGGCTTCGGGAGCGCCAGAGACTGCGAATAATGGCGTAGTCACTGAGCTTCCGATGCGGATTCCCTACTCAACCGAACAGGGAATCATTTTGGTTGAACAGAGAATCTTGGCGCGAGAACAGGGAATTTTATCGGCCAGAATTCAAATCAACGGGCTATGCGATTTTCAGTGCCTCGGACCTCAAGGTGATGTCCGCTTTACCCCCGAAACCGGACATGTGCGGTGCAAAACGCCATGTCCGCTAAGTGCCAATAGCGGACATTCGTGCATCCGTCTCACTCAGTTCGGTACTTCGTCTGTTGATCCAATCGGTAACTCGATTTCAAAAATGGAGCCGTGAGAACTCGTTTCAACAAGCCGCAAATTACCGCCGTGGTCTTGAGCGACAGTACGACAGATAGCAAGGCCTAAACCCATGCCGGTAGGTTTCGTAGTGAAGAATGGGTCGAATACTCGGCCCTGATCCTCTTCAGTTATTCCATGGCCGCTGTCTTCAATGGATAGCAAAACCGTCGAATTTTCGCTTAGCCTGGTAACTACCCGCACATGCCTATTACCAGAGGGAACAGAATTCATGGCATCGATCGAGTTTTTGACCAAGTTCAAGACGATTTGCTGAAGTTGAATACGATCGGCTCGTATCAAAGGCAGGTCAATCAGGTACTCGGTTGCGACGGCCACGTGGCTGGACCCCAAATCATGTTGCAGCAAACCAAGAACCTCTCGCGCAACATCATTGAGCTGAATTAAATTCTTACGGTCGTCGGTCTTCCTAAAAAGAGCGCGAACACTCAAGACTATTTCATTTGCGCGGTGGCTCTCATCGACAACGGCAATTGCTGAGGTACGCACCTCGTCAAGATCAGGCGACGTTTTTTTAAGCCAATTCAGAATGGTACTTCCGTACGCCGCAATTGCGGTGAGCGGCTGTGCGATCTCGTGAGCGATTGCGCCCGTGGCGGCGTCCAAGCTCATAAGGCGATTGGCGCGTTCGCGTCGTAGTAAGACTGTGGTACGGGCAAGACGGGCATAAAGAGAGATGGTTTCTGTAAGCAGCACCGTCAGAACGGTAAAACTGGCGATCAGTGCGTAACTCCGCGCTGTGTACCAGCCGAGAGTGAAGCGCACCGACGTTAGAATTGTCGATAACGTAAGGTCGGGTAGGGTCGCAAAAAGCGTCACCATTAGCCAGACAGCGAGTGACGTGCGCTTTCTAAAATATAACAGGACTAGCGCTGCGGCGCTCAAAATCCAGATAGGGCCCGTGAAGTAACTTGCAGTGGGAGCTTGGCGGGTTTGATCGACAAAAAGGCCCGGTAAGTATCGCGCTCCTTCAGTAACGACCCACGTCAGCCCCGCTGTTAAGACGAGCGTGCGTGCAATAGTGATAGCAATTGTCGCTTTGGTCGATCTGCCAGGCGGATCATTGGCTCGCAGGCGATCATCAGAGAACGCATAAAAGATGACGGCTACGGGAAAGGCGATATGCCAAAGAATAAACAAATAGGGTGCGCTGCTTAGTGGATCTCCGATCAGACCGGAAGGAGCATATGCCCCCGGGAAAGCAAGCGTTTGCAGAAATGCGAATAGCCCGCTGAAAATGTAGCCGCTTGCGAGCGCCAGAAGACCCGGCAAAGGTTGGATCGAGTATAGGGAAAACAACAGAGCCGCCGTTATCAGCTCAGTAATGCACAAAACCGTTTGAAGTGCTGGCACAAACGCATCGACGCGAGGCAACTGAATACCTGCGAACGGCGCGATGGCTATAAATACGAAAGTTAGAATTAGGATAATCGCGAGCGCGACCCTGCGCTCTTGTTTGCTGGCAGGCGTGGCCGCAATGATAAGTGGGAACTCGTCGAACGGCGCGGCAGCTAATTGTTTAGGCTTGCTCGTCTGCATACAAGGCCGACCATAACGGTTACGGCCTCAGAAACAATGGTTAGGAACCTAGGCGCTTTGGTCCGCTATGGGTCAAAAGCAGACATGTGCATTGCACCAGTCCATGTCCGCTAAGTGCCAATAGCGGACATTGCGAAGAAGGCCCAGGGTTCCGCACAGTCTGACGTGATAATCTCCACCGACCTTGCGCAGTCCCTATCGAGGGCTGAACGATGCGGAATAGAGCTCTTGTTTTTGTTGCTCTGCTACTTGGTAGCTGTCAGTCGAATACGGCTTCTCTCGACAACGCAAGAAGCCAGTTCCTTGAGGCGGTAGAAGACTATCAAGCGTGCAAGAACGCAACCAGCGGCGAAGCGATCAACACCTGCGAACCGAAGCGGCTACTCGCGGAGGCCGCCGAGCGGGCGTATAAGGACGCAATGAATAGCGGCGTAAGCGGCAGCGCCCGATAACTCCGCGATGAGCGGCAATCTTGACACCAAGAGCGTCGGCAATGGCGGTTCGAACAATAGTCCTTCGCTTTGCAATTCCAGCGGCGGCTATATTCTTACTCGCTGCATTCACTCAAGCCGACTTGGAAAAAGCCAAGAAAACGAAGGATTATTTCAAGGACAACTATTGGAAGTGTTTAGCGACTGAAATTGTACAAAAGCAACCGACAAATATATCGGTCCAGGAGTTTTCCTTGACCGTAAAGAAAATCTGCAGCGAAGAACGGGGCTGGTTTTTCAAATCACTTATTGACTATATGGGTATGCTACGTCCTGATTTGGTCGATGATTACAGCGCGCTTGCTTCAGCAGCGAACATAGCGGTCCTGGCGGCGCAAAATGATGCTGTGAAAGTTTTTGTCGATCAAAGATCCGGCGATAAAGCAAAATAGACGGTATCGGCGGCGCAACTATGGTGACGCGACCACCGCGAGATGCGGCAATGCGCCCAAAACTATGGCGTGAAATCACAAGACCGGGCCGGTACTGCCGTGTTGTAAAGCGGCATGACCGACATTCTTTACACGCTTCTGGAATTTGCCATTGGCGTCGCCGCGTGCATGGCGGGCTGGTATGCCCTGCAAATGGCGGCGGAAAAACTCAAGCAGTGAAGCGAAGCAGCGCGGCCTTCGGGCCGCGTCACGAAGTGATCCCGCATCAAAATCAGGAAATTAGTTCGATGCACGAGGTTGTTCGCGGTGTCTACGCGGTGCGCGTCGATGAAGTTGGCGATTGGGCGACAAGGGTGCTGTGCTGTGTGGCCTTTTTCACCCTGCTTTTAGTTGCCGTCATCGGACTTGGGTGGCCGCAATGAGCGGCGACGTTGCGATTGAACTGGATAGGGAAATTGCTGCCGCCCTCAAAGCAACTGCTGGCAGCAATGGGCCAGTGGGCGGTACGGTGAAAGGGCTGAGCAAAGTTCACGACGCCCTCAAAGCAGAACTTGCCTCTGGTCGATTGACCGACGCGCAATACGCGAAAAAGGCAGGCGACCTTCTAAACATACTGCGCGACCTCATTGCGAATGACGCCAAAGGCACTTCGCGGTAGCAACGCCGTCGAAGCAATACCGCGCTGCAATTCGCCACAAATCTATGGCGTGAGATCACAAGACCGCGCCAGTGCTGCCGTCTTAAACCCCATCGAAGTACATGCGTAGTGTTGGGCGCAAATGCTTGGCACCAGCGGGGTCGTCGTCAGCGCCACAACGGCGGCTCCGCTTTCTTTTCAATGGTGCAGGAGCGGGCGGATGAAGGCGAGCGATGTGGCAACCGTATTGGACAAGCGCATTGCTGCCGCCATCAAAGCAACGGCTGGCAGCTTTGGGCCAGTGGGCGGCGCAGCTAGACGCCTAAACAGCGTCCACGAAAGTCTCAAATCGCAGCGTGCGGCCGGTCTGTTGACTGATGCCGAATACGGGAAGGAAGCAGGCGGGCTGCTGAACATGTTGAGCAACCTCGACGGCCTCCCTGCGGAAGCTGCCAACGGGACTTCGCAGCGATGAACTCGGAAAACTGTAGTCCGCTGGAAAACGCCATGCGGAGGAACGCGTTAAAACGGTGGGCTGCAAAGGTGCTGCGGGAATTGCTGGAAGGGCAGGCAACGCGGGCGGCGCTGGTCATCTTGGTGCTTAGCATCGCGACCTTGCTTTATTTGTGCGTCACGCACTGACGAGCTGGTGATGAGGACAGACGGAGCAAGCACAATGACTGATGCAGCCATGATTGTAATGCTGATCGACCTGCCAACACACCACCGGGTGGGCAATCATGCGTAATGGATTGGGGATCGCGATGCTTGGCATCGCGCTGGTAGGGTGTGCGGGTCGCGATCCGCAACCAATCGTGACGGTGCAGCCGCAAGACGCGGTTGCGGATTGCACGATGATCTCGGCCGAGATCCAGGCCAACAATATCAAAGTCAAAGAGCTTGCAGACGAACAGGGCCTCAAGGTCGCGCAGAACGTAGCGGCTGGCGTGGCGGGGCTAGTTGTTTGGCCTCTTTGGTTCGCGATGGACTTCAAGGGTGCGGCGGGCAAAGACGTAGCGGCGCTCCAAGCGCGGCAGCAATATCTTGCAGCACTGGCGGTTGAGCGTTGCGCTCGGCGAGCGGCCGTTGCGGGCAAGCGTCCGTCGCCACCTGTTCGCGGTCAGGCGGCGAGAGCATCCGCGCCGCCGTCACCGCCTCAAGCAGCTCCGGAGCCTGAGCCGAACCGCTAGCTCCGTACAAGAGAGAGTCACACTAACGCCGAGCTTTCATGTCCGCTTTGGGTCAAAAGCAGACATGTGCAGCGCACCAGGCGATGTCTGCTAAGTGCCAGAAGCGGACATCATTTTCTTTGATCACGCGTCGGCCGCGTTAAAAAATCCCGCTCGACATCGATCATGAAATCGCGCGTGATCGGTACTGCATCACGCCTGATCGAGAGCAGCAGCTGAAACACCATATGTGAGCCATGAAGGAATTCTAGTTCGACGGCGGCGAGATAGAATTCCCACATCCGACAAAACCTTTCGTCGTAGATCTCTGCCGCCTGGTCTCGATTTTTGGCAAAGCGCTCGCGCCAGTGTTTCACCGTGTAACGATAATGAAGCCGCAGAACTTCCATGTCGTCGCACCACAGACCGCAGCGCTCAGTGGCGGCAAAGGTCTCCGACAGTGCGGGTACATATCCGCCCGGGAAGATGTATTTGCGGATGAACGGGCCGGTCGTGCCGGGCTGAGACATTCGGCCGATGCAGTGGATGAAGGCATAGCCATCAGGCTTTAGTAGCTCGCGGATCTTTCGGAAATACTCGTCGAAATGTCCGATGCCGACATGTTCCATCATGCCGACCGAGACTACGCGGTCAAACTGACCGGTGAATTGCCGATAATCCAACTCACGAAACTCGACTCGGTCCGAAACGCCGGCAGCCTCGACATGGGCTCGTGCTACCTCTATCTGCGCCGGTGAAACATTTACCGCGGTGACATGGGCGCCCGTTTCGCGCGCAAGATGTATGGCGAAGCCACCCCAGCCAGAGCCGATTTCGGCGACGGTCATGCCGGGCTTTAATTGAAGTTTGCTGGTGGCGTGGATCAGCTTGTTCCGCTGTGCCTGATCGAGGGTGTCATGCTCGGGATCGCGAAAATAGGCGCAAGAATATTGCATCTGATCGTCGAGGAACAGGCGGTAGAGTTCAGTCGGGATGTCGTAATGGTGGCGGGCGTGAGCGGCGGCAATCCCAACCGGATTGGCCTGATGCCAGCGGCGCAGACCCCGCCACACCCGCCGCATCAACTTCTGTGAGCTGTACGAATAAAGTCTGACGCGGTTAACCGAGAACAGCAGCAGAAAATCGTGGATCGCAGCACCATCCTCAAGAGTGAGCTTTCCGTCCATATAAGCCTCGGCGGCATATAGCTCCGGATTGACGAACAGCTTCGTGTAGAGCTTGCGATCATGAAGGTGGATGGCGACGTTAGGTCCGGGCACGCGCCCGCCGAATACATGCACCTTGCCGTCAGCGTCGCGGACTCGCAGCGTGCCCTCGTTGATGAAGCGCCGAAGGAGATTGGACAACAGACGCACGTAGGAACTCTCCGTTCTCGTCCCCAATCTTTAAAGCGCGGCGCCGGACGAAGCGGCACTAAATTACCTCACGGCATCGATCTTCACACCATTCAACTCGGATTTAGGGCCATTAATGGCCATTAAATCCGCTTGTCCTCCAATGACAGAGGACCACACAGGCCGCCTTTGGCTTCCAGGGAATGCCACCCTCTGCTATCGTTTGCTCCGTCCCAGCATTCATCTGAGAAATGTAGGGCAAGGAGAAAGAACAGTTATGGTGAGCGCTACGGATGACATTGTCAAAATGATCATGGATAAAACCAAACACACCGGTGGTGCGCTTCATTTGTCGGATTCTCTCGACGATGTAGGACTGGACTCTATGGAGGTGGTTACTTTAATTTTTGATATTGAAGAAAAATTCAATATACAGATTCCACTCAACGCGAATATGGATATTAACGGCAAGACCGTAGCGGATCTCATCCAAGCGGTTGATCAGCTTGTTGCCGCTAAAGTAAATTGAATTGAACAGGGTTGTTATTACCGGCCTCGGCGTTGTCTCATCTGTTGGACAAACGACGCAGGACTATTGGGCTTCTTTGATTACGGGCCGCTCGGCCTTCGCGCTGCCAACTCTTGGAAATGCAGCGCAGGCCAGCAGCAAGCTCGTCGGTGAAGTCAAAGGTTTTGACCCGGCAGTCCATTTTAAATCATCGCAGGTCGCGCTTCTTGACCGAGTTTCGCAATTTGCCATCGTTGCCGCGCGGCAGGCAGTGAGCCAATCCGGACTCGAGCTGCGCGGCGAGCTTGCCGAGAGGACAGCTGCGGTTATCGGGACTGGATCGGGCGGGCATACGACCGTTGATGAAAGCTTCCACCGTCTCTATTCGGAAGGCGCCGCGCGCCTGCATCCCCTGACCATCCCCAAGGCCATGATCAGTGCGCCGGCGAGCCAGGTTTCGTTGTACTGCGGCATCAAGGGCCCGACCTTTGCGGTCTCATCTGCTTGCGCATCGGCGACGCATGCCATCGGCCAGGCATTCCATATGGTGCGAGGCGGCAGCGTGACTTGTGCCGTGACCGGCGGCACCGAGGCGAGTATTACCTTCGGCGCGATGAGGGGTTGGGAATCCATGCGCATCATGTCGTCCGACACCTGCCGGCCCTTTTCGAAGGACCGAAAAGGAATGGTGATCGGCGAAGGAGCTGCCGTGGTGGTGCTTGAGGCCTTGGATCACGCACGCAACAGGGACGCCGATATCTTGGCTGAGATCGTCGGATTCGGAATGAGTGCCGACTCGAAAGATCTAACCGCTCCCGACGCAGACGGAATGGCGCGGGCCATCAGTGCGGCGCTGGCGGATGCAGCCTTGTCTCCAAATATGATTGATTATGTCAACGCTCATGGAACAGGCACTACTGCCAACGATTATGCCGAAACGGTAGCTTTGCATCGGAGTTTCGGCACGCACGCGCGGCAACTTGCCATTTCTTCCACGAAATCCGTTGTCGGTCATACGCTCGGCGCCGCGGGTGCGCTGGAATTTGTCGCCGCCATCATGGCAATTCATGACGGTATCGTTCCGCCGACCATGAATTACCTCGGGGCGGACCCTGACTGCGACCTCGACTACGTCCCGAATGAAGCGCGGCATATGCCCGTCCGCGCGATCTTGAACAATTCCTTCGCCTTTGGCGGGTTGAACGCTGTTTTGGCGGCGCGCCAATTCGGCGGTTGAGATTGCTTCGATTGCGGTCCCACTAGAACGCGCAGCCAGCCAATCGGCGTTGCACGGCGTTACTTGTGATGTCTGCTTCGCGTCAAAAGCGGACATTGCACAGCGAGGTAACCATCCCACTTGGCCAGCATTTCCGCATTAGCGTACAACATCCTTGCACGCCAACACGAAATGAGCGCATCGGATTGGCCGGCGGAACACGACAGGAGGCATTCTTGTCCGAACCCAATCGAAATAAACTCTCCGCACGAGTTCGGAGGCTCCCGGTAGATTTTCTGCTCGCGCTGATTAACGCGACAGCGATCCTAGTGATCGTTGCCGCAATTTTTGTGCTCGTCGCAATGGCGCGTATCGATAACTTTGCCGGAAAGACAATTTCGACGATGACTACAGCGGTGCTGTCAAAAATCGATCTTCCGTCAAAGGACGTGCTGGGGAATCTCCGGGACCTGACCGAGGAAGTCCGCACGCTCGGCAATACTCTCAGGGAAATTAAGGTGGGAGAAAACCCAGCCGTTCAATTGGAGATCGCGCGACTGAAAGAGGCGCTGACAGCCCTCAATGTGAGCGTCGACCGGCTCGCAAACGCCAGAACGATCCTCACCGACGAAGCGATTGGGCAATTGGGCCGCGCGGTAACCGACACACTGACGAAGTTGAAAGGATGCGGTTCCAACGTTGGGCAAATGCGGCCTTATTTCAGCGACAACGCCCCTGAAACCGAGCGGCAAATGTCCGCTTTGGGTCATTAGCGGACGAAAAGTGCAAATGGGGTGCTGGCGCTTTGGGGTTATTCCCGGGGCAAGCGCGATGGAGATCGGCGGATGTCGAGATCCCACTGGTTTCGTAGCGCGCCTCGATGCGCTGTCTTTATTGTCTTTCGATTGGTCGATTGGATGTCTTCAGATTTGGACTCAGCACCATAGCTTGGAGTGCCGCCCATGCTTGGCTGCATGATGTATTGCGCCTTGGCTCCCGCTGGGCTGGCCGCGAGAATTGACAGTGCCAGTAAATATTTCATGACCAGGCCTCCGGAAGTCGGTCACGTTTCGCCATGTTCACATTACCCCCAACGGCAGACATTAACGACAATTTCGGTTCCGCCGCTACTGTGGGCGAGCCCGACGTTTCCGGGTCTGGCTTTGCTCCGCGGATCCAGCGACGTAGAACGGGCTGGGATTGCACTAATAGCGGACATGTGCGGTGCAGGGTCTTATGTCCGCTAAGTGCCAATAGCGGACATTGCCGGTTGCCTGCTAACTATCGATTAGTTCGTCGGCACGCGAAAGCAGCGAGTATGGAACCGTGAGACCCAAGGTCTTGGCGGTCTTGAGGTTGATTATCAACTCAAACTTAGTTGGTTGTTCGACCGGCAGGTCAGCGGGTTTGGCGCCCTTAAGGATCTTGTCGATGTAGTTAGCGGCGCGACGGGCCATATTGACCCCGTCAGGTCCGTAAGAAAAAAGGCCGCCTTCCTTTGCCCAAGCTCCCCAACCGCCGGCCAATGGAAGGCGGTTTTGGGCCGCGAACTCAACAATCCTTTTGATGTTCAGCACTGTTTGCCGCGATGAGACGATATAGAGAGAGTTGATGCCTGCATTACTCGCGGCGCGAAACGCTGGCTCGAAATCGTCAGAGCTGCGCACTTCA
The DNA here is from genome assembly GCA_963810585.1 of uncultured Alphaproteobacteria bacterium. GTDB lineage: Bacteria > Pseudomonadota > Alphaproteobacteria > Rhizobiales > Xanthobacteraceae > Pseudolabrys. The sequence continues at coordinate 92,020 of CAWENV010000003.1, read as the reverse complement.
ATCAGGTGAAGTTGCACACCGAGTGCTTGTGCAGCGCGCTGGGCCTCCCGCTGTTCATTGTCCGGATGATCCGGATTCCAGAGGAACGCGACCCGGGAGATTTGCGGCGCAGCCTCCCTAAGAAGTTCAAGACGCTTCGTCGCAAGTGCGTCTTGCAGCAGCGTAACGCCGGTCGCGTTGCCGCCGGGTCGACTGAGACTCGCTACGAGACCCAGTTGTTCCGGATCGGCGCTGCTGACGAATACAAGAGGGACTGTCTGATTAAATCTCTTTGCAATCGGGGCAACGTCGCCGCCGATCGCCAGGATCACATTGGGCTGGAGTTCGGACCAGCTCGGCCGCCAAGCTCGGAAGCCGGTCCACCCGACCTTGCGCATAGCGATATTCGGTGGCGATATTTCGTCCCTCAACATAGCCCAGCTCGCTCAGACCACGACGGATCGATGCCATCTGGGGATCGCTCTGAGGATCGCTGTAAAGAAGGACGCCGAGCTGCGCGATAGGCTTCGGTTGCGCGCGGGCCGTAAATGGCCACGCAGCCGCAACTCCGAGCAACTTGATGAATTGGCGCCGTCTCATGTAGCCCTCACCAGAGCCTCAGGAGCAAGTCTTGCCCAATCTCTAAAGCCTAGCACTTTTCGACTGAGCGGCGAGTAAGAAATGGCACCTAACGTCTTTGATGCCGATCAGACCTCATATCCGCTATGGGTCATAAGCGGACATGTGCAATGCACTAGGCGATGTCCGCTTCACCCCAGAAAGCGGACAACGTTCCGCGGTGCTGGCCGCGCGCGCCCTGAGATTAACCCGTGACACTCGCGCACTTTCCACTGACAAGCCGGCCACGCAGTGCGATTGAACCTAGTCTCCGGCACGGTTCTCCATAAAACGGGAATAGTTGCGAAAACGCGCAGAGATTTTCAGTATTGTAGGGCTATGATTCATCAAATCCCGAAAACAGAGACCCTCTGCCTGACGCAAGAAGCCTGCTAACGGCGGACTTCATCGCGACCTCGTAGGTAAAATCTCTAGAGACCGGACTGGGTGGCTGGCGCAGCAGTGCAGACGGTCCCCTGCTCTGCCCGTTTTCCCTGCTAACAGGGAATTTTACAGGGAATTTTGCAAAATCACGGCTTTGGGAACGATAGAGACGGCAATTAATTGCGCCGCCGCAGGGCTTTTGACGCAAATTCCCTACACAACAGAACAGGGAATTATTTTCGCGGAACAGGGGGCTTCGCATGAGAACAGGGAATTTTATTGGCTGGAATTCAAATCCTCGCCGGACCAGATTTTCTGAACATGGGACGTCATCGCGATGTCCGCTTAGTGCCAATAGCGGACACTCAGTGTCTATGGGGAAATAGGCACAGGCAGCGCTGAGGTCATGTTTTTGCCCTAACGAAATGATGCTCTTACGTTGCGATGTCCGCACTTAGCCATGAACGCGGACATTCCGTCGGCTAAGAAACTCAGTACAACGGCGCGACCACCGGAGGCGGCTATGGCGATACGATATGCTGCCGTGCTTTCAATGGGGCTATTTCTTACTTGCGGAAAAACCTTCGCGGAAGATCAATTGAGCGCCAACTCGAAAATAGTTGGTTGTCGACACTATCTTTCCAATTCTAAAGATGAGCTTTTATTGCAGGGATATTGTGCTGGCGCGGTTCAAGCACTTGTTGAATTTGCGGCAGGCGCCTGTGCGCCCAAAGGCGCGACCACCATGCAAAGTGTCCGGATCGTCTTGCAGTACATCGAGGCCCGCCCAGCTCGCGTGCATGAAAGTTTCAATAAGTTAGCTGCCGAGGCGCTAAGACTAGGGTGGCCGTGTAGCAACTAAACATTTATACAATCGTCGCGGTGTCTAGCGACCGAAAAATGAAAACGGATTCGAATCGATACGGTGCGGTTCTTCTTGTGCGTATCCATATGAGTCGCTTTCCGATATGGTCGGCGTTTCGTGCGTCCGCTTAGGACTTACATGCACCATCTTCTGCTTCTGATCGGGACGTGGCTTCTTTTTAGCGATGATTGTTTGCTTGGCCGGCTTAGCGAGACGCTCTGTACGCGATTCGACCGCAACGGTTGGTTTAGGTGGTACTGATTTAATTGGTGACTGCAGCGCCATCAGACCGGCGACCCCGATGCTGATGATTACCGAAACTCCAACAATATAGGCGAGCAGACCAGCAAAGCCGCGCACTAGTTTTACTCCAGCACCACCACGCTGCCACGATAGGAACCGGTAGCTGTGACAGCCGTACCCTGACCATGTGATGCATGCATCGGGCAACTTCAATGGCTGAGTTCCAGGTGCATTTGTCGAGTTTTACTGCGAATGGTTCGAGAAATGTCGGCTTTGCCCCCGAAAGCGGAGGGCCAATGGGCCAAAGGCCCGCGCCACACAGCCACTCTTTCTTGATTTCGCCACGGCGCAGGCTCAATCTTTTCCCATGCGCGCTCTGAGCCATCGCATCCTGGCTGACGGTATTTTCGCCATTACAATGTTGGGCCTCGCCAGTTGCGCGACCGCACCGATGCATCCGACCGAGATCGATCCCGCATTCCGCCGGACAGAAGTTCAGTACGCCACCCGTGAACCGCGCGGCACGATCGTTGTGGATCCAGCGAATCACTACCTTTACTACGTCGAAGGTGGCGGCAGGGCTGTCAGGTATGGGGTTGCTGTCGGTGGCGAAGGATTTGGTTGGTCGGGTGTGGCCAAGGTCCACAGCAAGCAGGAATGGCCGGACTGGTATCCCACCGGCGATATTCTGGTGCGCCACCCGGAGCTGAGAACGGGTATAAAGCAATTACCCAGCGGCGTAGGTATCCCCGGCGGCCCTGATAGCCCGATGGGCGCCCGCGCGCTCTATCTCTGGCAAGGCAACAAGGACACGCTGTACCGGATCCATGGCACAAATGAACCATGGAAGATCGGCAGCAACGTTTCTTCCGGTTGCATCCGCATGCTCAACGATGACGTGACCGATCTCTACGAGCGCACACCGGTTGGGACCAAAGTCGTCGTACTGCTCTCGAACGTCAGTTAAGTCACGCTTGGCTGACTGCTCAGGCTATAAGCGGACATAAATTGGTGGCTACGCAGTGTCCCCTAAGTGCCAATAGCAGACATCAGAATATGCAAAGGTGTGGCATTCTTGCACTAGCTGATCGTCAAAAAACAGCAATAGTGATTTGTCTTCAATTTTTAGGATGAGCCTGATGAAAAAGTTTTTCGTTTTGATCTGCTCGATGGTTCTGGCTTTTGGCCTCACAGGCTGCATCGGTAAGGGCAAAGCACCCGTCGGTAAGGGTAAGGCGCCGGTCGTTCAGACCAAAGGCTGAGCATTTAAGCAATAGATCGAGTGTGCGCGGCCGCTTTGGGGTCACGAGCGGACATGGCGCCACTTCCATGTAACGTCTGCTCTAAACCAGAGCAGTCGTGAATTTAAAAGTATCTCTCACGGCGGTATCCCATGCCTCATCGCCCCTCCGAAGAAGAGGTCGGCCGCCAAATCCTTAGCATTTTCATGCGTCACAGAGTAGCGGTAGGCGGCACACTTCAGCGCAATGATTTTTTCGACGTTCGCGATGGTGATTTCCAACGCGGGATCAATAAGGCGGTCTCAGAAAACTGGATCGCGACCGATCAACGCAACCGCTATCACTACCAACTCACGGCGATGGGCTACGCCGAGGGCCAGATGATGGACTGGCCAACAATAAGTGTCGCTAGACCATAAAGGGTGGCTCTAGCCCTTTGAGCAAGGGATCGGCACTAGGCCATCCGATGTCCGCTTTGGGTCAAAGCGGATATGTGCAGCGCACAAGCCAATGTCCTCTAAGTGCCAAAGGCGGACATCCACGAACAGGAAGGCCACCTTGCCGCGATGAAATCCGATCGGCAACGCCGTTATTAATTTCCGATCACCATTGCCCAGTAACGCTTACCGTCATGCCCCACCGCGCTTGCTACGGCCTTGCATCCTGACAGCCTCATGTTTGCTGCGTGGCCAGATGAACCCCACCACAACGCAATGGCTTGCTGCTTTGTATTGACGCCGTAGGCCACATTTTCGGCTCGCGCTCCACGACGTGCGCGGCTGGCGAAGCCGTTGTGATCCATGCTGTCGCGCCGCGCCATGTCGTTGGCGTGTTCCTGAGCAAGTGCTTGCATCGTTGCACAACTTGCGTGAGCCAACGCTGGCGGAAGCAGCATCAAGAGCAAAGCGGCTAAAATGAGTCTCATCCATTCTCCCTGTTGGCACCGGGCGAAAGCCTGACGTCCGTTTCTCACCCGACAGCGGAAACCGATTGAGATCTCCGGGATGTCCGCTAAGTGCCAATAGCGGACATCTCCAAGCGCTGCGTCGTGGGGCCTGCTACCATAATCGAAGACAATACAGCGAAAGGGCAGCATCAAATGCCAACGAAGGTCAATGTAGAGCTGATTATCGTTTGGGCTTGCGTGGGATTTTTTACCGGCGCGGGCTGGGCCGTCGCCACGTGGCTTGTTGGGCGCATCCTTGGACTAACTCATCTGTAAATCCGCAGGGCCATAGTCGAACTATTACTCCAATAGCGAACAAACGCGGATGAGCCTCAATTGTCCGCTTGCGCTGTATTCGCGACGTCCGCCCTATGCCGATTTTAGGCATTTCGCCTCTACCAAGTTGGAACTTCCGACGCCCAAACTCGTTAGTATTCATGACCTATCAAAGCGACCCGAACATTAATCGGCGCAACAACAAAATTGATGACACCTTCTACACACGATGGATTATCGGCGGCGGCATTGGGATGGCTGTCGTCATTGTCGTATTGGCCATCTTAAGCACGGGCGAAAACCCCGATCGCCTGCATCGGGTGAACTCTGCGGCTCCGGCTGTAGCCGGCTCTCAATTGGCACCTCTAACGCCTGCCAGCCGTTAGGTTCGATTGCTTTTTGCAGCGCTCCTGGGGCACACCCCGAAATCTCTTTTCGAATTCTGCCGATAGCGCGAGTGTCCCTTTCGCTAGCGGCAAAATAAGGCCCCGGCGTCCATTCCATGTGGCGCGCCGGGGCTGATAAACAGAGCCCGGTGGCCACGGTCCGGCACAAACTATGAGAAATCTCTCTTCCCAATTTCCGCTTTGGGTCAAAAGCGGATGCTCGCAGTGCAAAACGCTATGTCCGCTTTACCCCCAAAAGCAAACATGTGCAGCGCAACTCTGAATTTCCGTTAGGTGCCAATAACGGACAGGCGCCACCGGTCCAAATCGCCCCGCATTCGCGCACTAGCAAGACTAAGTGGCATGCGCACGGATCGAGCCAGAGAATTGCCGGGTGAACCACGACGGGCCGGCCATCCGGTCAAAGAAAACGATGTCGAGGGTGCCGACGGCAATAATCAGGGGAAGGATAATGGCTGGATCGGTCGCGCGCGTCGATCCGGTCTCCGTCCGCGTTGTGCGCTTGGGATCAAACGCCGCCGCTGTCAGCTGCTTCCGTGTAATAAACGCCGCAACCTTTACAGGCGAACGTATTCACCCTGGGTGTGACCCCGCATTCCGGATCGGTGTGTGCGAGCGTCATCGACACCACGCAGTTCGGGCAGGCGATTGGCCACGCATCGTTGCGGCTACGAGACTTTATCGCGTTTATAAATATTAATGCCGATTTCGTCAGCGCGCGGTGACCATGCATGGTTTGTGGAAACGCGTGCTGGCCGGATTGAGTGAGCACGTCAACTCAGACCCGGCCGAGCAACATCAGCACGACTACCACGATCAGAATTATGCCGATTACGCCCACGCCTCCATGGCCATAGCCATAGCCATAGCCGCGGAAGCGGCCACTGAATCCGCCGAAGAGAAGGATCACGAGAATGATAAGAAGGATGAGTCCAAGCGACATAATTGTTTCCTTAAGTCGACTCTACATAGATATTTTCCGCTGAATAAGGCGCCGCCCTACTCGCTGTTGGCATGACGGAGAATCCGGGCAGCACATCTTTACGTCCTGTCAGATTGCGTTCAGCGCCACTCGCAGTGGCGATAACCGCTGTCGTTGATCCAGCAGTGGCGGTGATGCGGGTTGTTGACCAAGTTCGGGCCGCCTACCACCCCGCCAATGACGCCTCCTACAACCGCGCCAGGGGGCCCCGCGATGACGGCGCCTGTGCCCGCGCCGATGGCAACGCCTTCTAGTGTGCCGGCCAGGGTCACGAACGGCATTGCCGTCAGAGCTACGGCCAGAACTCCGGTCTTGAGGATTGAGCGCATGCTAAATCTCCTTGGTTCAACTCAATGGATGGGCGCCGGGGCGAGATTCATTTCGAAAAAGAGAAGATTCATCGGATATTTCTTCAAATATACAAAGTAACGGCTCACTCTGATAATTGTTCCATACGGACGATAAATATTCAGTCGAGTAAATACTCGGCCAATGCCAATCTTTTATTTAACAAATGATGTTTTTACTTGGCGGATATTTGAACCACCGGGCCATCGGCGCGTTGTCACTTTATGCAAATCCAGACGCACAGAATGTTCAAGCCGGCCATCAGCATCGTAATAGCCTGCGCGATTGCGGGCGGCGTCGCTTTCCTCATAACGGTCGCGCCGGGAGCAGGCGCGCTCGCGAATACGCCGGCCCTGTCGCAGCCATCTGCAAAGGCCGATCGTCTGCCGCTCGCCCTCAAGGGGTCGTCATGCTCGGTGCATGCTTGGCCTGATTTCGACCGACACTGCAAGTTCGATCTGCGAGCATCGGCCAATGACGGGCAGAAAATCCGGATCATTGCTCTTCGCTAACGCCGTGGCGCGTATGAGCGTGAAGCCTCCTAACAATTTCTAACAGCGGTTGAGCGCTCCGTTCGATATGAAACCTCTCATGACCGAAAAAGCAGCAAATAAGGTGAGCGAGCCGGCGAAGAACGGGCAGCAAGAAGGGTTGTTCGAGGGCCTCGTCACCTCAGCAGACAAGGTGCGTCAAGCTCTGGGTACCTGGGCCGCCAAGCTTTAGGACCGGTGCGACAAGAATAGTGATCAAATGTCACGCACAGTCATTGTGGAGCAGAAAAGCAGCCGTAGCGGGCGCGTGAAAACCACCACGCGAAGCGTCCAGTGCGAGTTCACGCAGTCAATGGCGAAGCGGCTAGATAGACCTCGAACTGACAGATCAGAGTCGTTGTTCAAGTCAAATACTTTAGCGGCTGAAGCAGCCAAACGATCTTAGGCCGCAGCTTGCGGCCTTCTCGTTCAACCCCCTGTCGACACGTGCGCGTATGCGGCTGACATTCAATGCGTCGGTTACTGCAAAATCTTTATAAAGTTGCGACCAGGTTTGAGTCGGGCATAGTTTTGGCCATCTCCAGCGGATTGGACTTAAACGTTGCGTGCGTAATTGTGACCGCTGTGCCGCGGGCGTCGCTTGCGATATCCACGACCGCATTGAGCTGTCGGGTTAATGCCCTAATAAGACCCGTGCCGAGCCCGGGCTTGGTCTCGCTGGCGCTCACGTGTGGTTTGCCGATCCCATTATCCGAAATCGTCAGCTTCCAGTCGGTTCCCGCGACCTTGTAGGAAACGAGGATCGCCGCATTCGGCTTAACGCTGGGGAATGCATGCTTCAATGCATTCATCACCAACTCGGTGACGATCAGCCCGATGCTCACGGCCTCACGTGATATCGCGGCGCCGGCATCGGCGTCGACCTTGAGCGAGATGGGCCGGCTCTCACCGATCATCGATTGCGCCAATGTTTCGCATAGTTTGTTGAGGTAGTTAGCAACCTCAATCGGTTTGTTGCCACGGCCTACATGTAAATGCTGTTGAACGGCGGCGACGGACAGAACGCGCTGATGTGCGTCTTCCAATTGCAGCCGTGTCTCTTCTGACTGAACGGTTCGCGCCTTGATAAGAAGAATGCTGGCAATAATTTGGAGACTGTTGGCGACGCGGTGCTCCATCTCCTCTAACAGCATGTCTTTTTCGTGCAGCAAATCCTGTACCTGCCGCTCGATGGCACGCTGGCTGGTAACATCTTCAAATGCCAGCAATATCGTAGAGTGGATACCCGTCTCATAGAAAACCTTGCGCGCGTTCAAGAGCATGATCCGTCGTCCGATTTTGAAAAACTCGCGGTCAACCTCGTAGGTTTCCACGGTCACTTTGTCGTTTGAGATCGTGCCCAATAGCTCTCGAAGCTCCGGGATATCCCATTGGCCACCGTCGATCTCATAGAGCAAAAGCCCGTGAACATCGTCATGGGTCAGCCGAAAGGTGTTGTAGAAAGATCGGCTTGCGGTAATGACGCGAAGCTTTTGGTCGAGCACTACGAGCGGCTCGCGGACGGTATCGACGATAGCATTTGCGAGCGCAATTCCGTCCTGGACATTGTTGGATGATCCCATCAACTGCGGCGTCAACATATAAATCTTTCCGCCACGCTTTCGAGCGTGGGCTAAGCAGCGCAGAATTTCAGCAAGTCGGCGTAATCGCCGGAATGCGGCGGAGCGCCTAACCTTCGAACGATGCGCCTGTTCAGAGGATAAGTCGACAGATATGTCGGGGGCTGGCGTATAAAACGAGGGCAGTCATCGCCGCCTAAATGTCCATTTTGGGCATTAGCAGGCATTTGCGGCGTACCGCGATCCTGCCGACCAATTAATTTGAGACAACCTGTCTATGGCAGGAACTGGCCGCCCTGATAGAACGTTGACTACCAAATGACAAACCACGATCCACGCATGATGCGCCAAGAACTAGAGCGGATCCGCGAGTGGGCAATAGAACAGCTCGCCGAAGGGACTGAGCGCCCGTGGTCCTGGTTCCAGTATACGAAACTGCGCGAAGCGCTAGAATCCATCCTTGCAGGGATAGACGTTGCAGAGCCCATGGAGGATTCGGAGAAAGCATCACCGGATCGGCGCGATTCTCTCCGGCAAGTGGGCGCAGTTAATTTGCAGCCCTATTAAGATCGGCCGACGATAGCTCTCCGCGCGACATGGGACTCGGAGTTTGGAGAAATTGCAAACATCTCCAGCGGCTAATTTCCAATCGTTAAAAATTGAATTTAACCGGCAAACAGAAAATGTCCGCTTTGGGTCAAAAGCGGACATGTGCAGCGCACAGGCGCATGTCCGCTAAGTGCCAATAGGCGACATCCCTCGCGGACACGAACAATTAGGCCCTGCCAAGTTGCGGCATCAGCTGCAGGGCGTTGCCGCGATAAATGAGCGCGAGATCTTCTGTATTGAACTCGCAGCCGGCAAGACCTTTGACGTGGTCGCCGGCGGTTCTGAACGGAAAATCAGTACCAAAGAGGATCTTCTTTGCCGAGACGAGATTGGACAAGGGTTTCATGGCCATGGGATGCGCCGATTGCGCAGTGTCGTAATAGAACGATTGCAGCGTCTTCAGGACACCTTCGGGCACCTTATCTTGAACGCCTTTGTTCAGTCCCAGGGCCTGGTCCAACCGAGGATAGGCAACGAACCGCTGGTAGATGAACGGCATCGTCCCACCTGCGTGCGAAAATATGTAGCGAATGTCGGGAAAGCGCGCAGCCGTTCCAGTAAACAGTAGGTTTGCGATCGCTCGCGTCGTATCGGTGGAAAGCTCGACAACCGAGTAATGTACGTCTGGAAGCACGTTCCGGCAGCAGTTCGCGACGGTCGGATGGGTATACACAATCGCCTTGCGTCGATTGAGTTCTTCCATCACGGGCGTCAATGAATCATCTCCGAGCCACTTATCGCCGAAGCTCGTCATAAGCCCGATTCCGTCCGCCCTCAGCTGATCAAAGGCGTATTCGATTTCCTTCAAGCTATCATCAACGTTGGGCAACGGCAGCGAGGCGAAAAGACCGAACCGCCCAGGGAAATCAGCCTTTAATCTCGCGCCATAGTCGTTGCACAACCGCGCGAGTTGCCTGGCTTCCTCGCGGTCACCGAACCAGACGCCGGGGGTCGTTATGGAGGTCACCGACAGGGCGACGCCCGCCCGATCCATGTCCTCGATAGAGCGCGCAGGCGTCCAATCAAGCATCGGCCGTTCGCCCAATTGGTGCTTGACGAGGGCGGCAACGAACTCAGGTGGGGAGACATGGTGATGCACGTCGATGATACCGGACGTTCCACCGCCTAACGGTTGCGCGGACACGCCGTTAACGAGCCCTTGCGCAAGTAGACCTGCGGCTGCCGATACGCCGAGCGACAAGACAGAACGTCTTGTCATGCCATTCGTCGAACAACACCGATTGTCCGTCATGCGATCCTTAGCTGCGATGCCGGCCGGTCGCCCGGTCGCGGCTCGTGAACTGTCAGGCTGCGAGCTTGATTTCCTTGCTGCCGATCACCGGCACTCCCAAGCCCTTCAGGAGTTGGTACAGTGTGTCGACCTCCTGTTGCTTCGGCTTCGGCATCGGCGAGCGCATATACGGATTCGGAATCAATCCGCGCAGCCAGGTCGCTGTCTTGTAGCGGATGTGCAGGCGACCCATGTCGGCGACATATTCGTGCAGTTGTACAAGTCCGCCGTCCCAGATCCGGCGCGCTTTGTCGATGTCTTTTGCGTCCCACGCCTCCAAATGATCGAGCATCGGCTCAAGAGCGAAATTCCAAAAGCCCGACAGCGTCCCGTCGAACATCCCCGTCGCCTTGTATTCATGAAATCGCGAGGCGAGCGCGCCCATTACAGCCACATGATGATTAAGTCCGCGCAAGCCGTTGGCAATCAGTCGAAAGCCGTCGTACATGTAAGTCATCTTCCAGCCGACTACATTCGGCACTTCGCGACAGATGCGTAGCGTCGCCTCGAGTGGCAGGCCCGGATAAAACGGCGGCTTGGCGCCGCCGACCGGATGCGTGACGATAGGCAGGTCGACTGCGCGGTCTTGGGCGATGATCTGGTCGAGCCATATCTCCGGATAGTTGTCGGCATCCCAGCAGGATGTAACGTCCTGTGCGCCGCCGGGGGGAGTAACGAATATCCCATTCACACCCATCGCTTTGCAGTCTCGTGCGGTCTCGACAGTTTCGTCGGTCGTCATCGCCCAGGTGCCTGCGAGGACGGGCACCTTGCCATTCACCTCTTCCATCGCGATTTCGAGGACGCGGCGTTTCTCTTGCTGTGTGAGATAGAAGATCTCACCCGCCTCCGGATTGATGCACAGCCCACCACCCATGCGCACGAATTTCTCGTTTTTCAGGAAGTACTGGAGGAAACTGCGATAGGCGGCCTCATCGATCTTCATTTGCCGATCGAAGGGCAGCAGCACGGCCACGTACAGGTGATCACCGATATTCTTGGGATGGGATTTCATTGACAACTCCAAGGTTCGATTTTTTTCTGCTAACTGCGAATTCTCAATCCAGCGGTTTGGCATCGATCAGCACGAACGCGACCACGCAAGGTGCATTCGACCGGTTCGCCCAGGCGTGATTGGTACCGCGCTGGATCAGAACGTCGCCCGCAAGCATCTTGGTCTCGCCTTCGTCCATCACTGCCCAGATTTCTCCCGACAACACGATGGCGTAGTCGATCGAGCGGGTGCGATGCATATGCGCATGCCGGACTGGCCCGCCGGTGTGCGCGGCCTTGGCGGTTTCATCTATGGCGACCGTTCCGCCCATTGCGGCAGCCTTGGCCGCCCAATCCTCGTCAGGCGGAAATTGCACGACCCGGAACACGCTGCCGTTCGCGGGGGGCGCTACCTGGATAGGCAGGCTGCACGAGTCCTCACTGGTTTTGACGCCGTTGTCGGCCGGTGTGGAAGCGGTCTTCCAGAAGTCTGTCACCGCGAAGTTTGGCTGCCCCATGATCGGCATTACATGCGGCGACGCGTGGTCGGACAGGATCACCGATCGACCTTGGGTGTCGTGACCTGTAACGATGCGCCGAAAGCGCTTGATCTCCGGTCCAGGTTTTACCGGCGCGGCTTGGCGAGCTTCACTCATGAGAACTCCAAATAAGGGTTATTGCGGGATGACGGGCAGCAGCAGATGCGACGGCCGTTGCGCATCGCGGTAGATCTTGTGCAGCGTGGTGCGGCTGCTGCCGATGTGGTTCGGCACATATTCGGCATTCGTCGCACCGCCGACGCCGGTCGGCATGTCGGCGCTCATGATCTCCAGGCAAATGCGATGGCCGCGCCGGAACAAGTTGGCCGTTGCCATGAGTTCGATTGCGTAGCTCTCGATGGCGCCAGGCGTGACCTTCTTCTGTGCCTCGCGCGTCAACGGGTGCCACGGCCTCCACGGTTTCGAGCGATGTGGATCGAGCGCACGATGCGAAGCCTTTAGCCAGCCGCGCGTAACCTCGCGCTCGGGCAAATTGTGCGGTATTTCACGTTCGCCTTCGCGCACAGTTCGCACAGACCCGTCTGGTCCGACGTCTTTGAGGCTGATGACCCAATTGGTGTCGTCCTGATCAATCTCGGCGAACAGGATCAGCACCGCCGGCCCTGCAATCAAAAGATCTTGCGGCAACGGGTCAGTCAAATAGCGCAATTTCTGAACCGCGTTCGTCTGCGTCGGCGGCATCTGTACGAAGGCATCCGCTGGCAATTCATCGTCGGCGCTCGACGGGGTGAACGACGCGTTCTGCAGACGTTCCCAGCTGTTGAGATGAAACTTGGTCCATTGAGTTTCCGGCAACGGCCAGTCGCTTCCGGACCGCCATTCATTGGCACCCATGACCCAGTAACGCACCGGCGGCTCGTTCATGATGCCGGTATCGATGTTCTTGAGCCAATGGTCGTGCCAGCGCAGGATCTCGCTGTGCAGCGAATGGAACGGCCGCTCTAAGTGCGCCGGTCCCGCAAAGGTTAGCTTCTTCGGTGCACGCAGGCGCTCGAAATAGTTCTGCGCGCCATTGAGGTGTGTCTTGTACGTGTATGCGTACCAACCTGTGCCCGTATAGCTCGGCACCTTGATCTGTTCGATTGCCTTCTCCGCTGCCTCGACTACCAACTCTTTATCGTACGGGTCGATCAGAAGATCGAAATACGGCGGCATATGCTGGCCCTTCTGGGTCAGCACGTTGAAGACATGCGGATACATCCGGTAATCGGGATTCTGCATGGCCGCGCGCCAAAGTGCTTCGCGTTCGCCCGGTAGCTCGCCCGGTTTGCCCTTGTTCTGGTGCAAAGCGGCAAAATGCATGATCAGATAGCGGAAAAAGTGGAGCACGCCGCCTGGATATTCCTCGCGGAAGCTGCCTAGCGTTCCCAGCGCGCCGCGCGGATCGAATGGAAAAATCGCCTTCAGATGCGGCGGATTCTGCTTGGCCGCGTGGAATTGTTCCGCACCGAAACCGGAAATGCCGACCATGCCGACGTTGCCATCACACCACGGCTGTTGGGCGATCCATTCGATCAGATCGTAGCTGTCCCACTGGCGGCTTCCGCCCCCATCTGATTTGAAAATTCCGCGCGGCGATCCGATGACATGAACGTAGCCCCGCGAAACGAAGAACTTTGTGTCGCCCGCCTCCAGGAGGCCGGCCCAGAGTGAGGACCACGCGGGTTGCGGGGGCAACGAAGCGGCGATCTCCGGCCCCTGCAGATCCTTGTTGTAGATCGAGAATGCGAGCAGCGCCGGAAACTTCTCGGTCGAGTCGGGACGATAGATATCGACCGAAAGATTGACGCCGTCGCGCATCGGCACGGCGACGTCCTTCTGCGCAATCATTCGTCCAAGCGTAGGTGGGCGATCATAGTCCACCGGGAGGCGATCACCCGCTTCCGGTAGCCTCGCCCGTGTCACTTCTGCCATGAGCTTCTGTCTCCGATCCGACGGTTACGGCACCACGATCTTCTTCGGATCGAGTTGACTGCGGTACAGATGCAACTCCTTCCCGACGTTCAGAAAAAACGTGAGATCTTCCGGGCGTGCTTTGTTGTTGAAGGTTGGGAAGCCCGGGGAATTATAACCAATATATTTTTTCTCGATGACCTTGGCTTCTTCCGGGTTCTTCCGGATGAAGTCCAAACCCTCGTCTATCGCCAACCGAAAACCCTTCACAGCCTCGGGATTTTTCTTCACCCAGTCACCGGTCGCTAGCCAGCCGCTGACCAGCACGTCGGGATTGACCTCGGCGAAATATTCGGCCGCGATCTCTCCGGTCTTGGTCGCGACGATGCGCGTGCGCAGCGGGTCAACGATGGCGACGTAATCGACGCTTGCGCTCTTGAGCATGTCGGGCAGTTGCGGCAGAGGCCCCTCGACCACCTTAACCTTGTCGAGTGGAACGTGATTGTTGACGAGCCACTTGCGGAACATCACGTCGATAACGCTGTTGATGCCGGGCACACCCACAGTTTTGCCGATCAAATCGTCGGGCTTGGTATATTTAATGTCGCTACGAGCAAGCAGACTGATGAAAGGATGCTCCTTCGTATGCCGGGCAGCTCCGGCAACCAGCACAAGATCAAGCCCGCCGTCATCGGCCTGCAGCACCACGGGGATCGTGGTCATTCCAATCTGGATGCTGCCTGAAACGACCGCCGAGGGAATATTGGAGACGACAGGAATCTTCACCAGCGTCGCATCGATATTGTGCCTGGCGAAGATGCCTTGATCCATCGCGACATAAGCGGCGAGAAAGTCGGTTGCCGGCGGATAGCCAATGGCGACTTTGGTCGGCTCAGCGGCGGCTACCGCCGGCAGGCCGAAGAGCAGCAAAGATGCGAACGTCAAAACAGACCGAAGCGCCCTCATTTAACCCTCCCATTGTTACGTACGAAGACCGCGCCAACGCAGGACGCGCCATTCCAAGAGCAGAATCAGATGGTTCGCGGCAAAGCCCAGCAGCGCCAGCATGATCAGTCCGGCGTAGAGATCCGCGCTCCGATAAAAGCGCTGCGCTGAAAAAATGTCCCAGCCCAAACCCGGCAGCGACGACTGCATCTCTGTCACGACCGTAAGAATGAGCGCGATAGCGAGGCTGACGCGCAGGCCGGCGACAATGTCGGGAAGCGCAGAGGGGAACGCGATTTTGCGGAGGAAATTCCAGCGGCTAAACCCGAGCACCTTCGACACGTTGGTCAGTTCTGATGGAACGTTGGAAAAGCCATGTACGCTCGCGAGCAGAACAGGCCAGATCGCTCCAAATGCGATGACGGCAACCGACATTTTGTTCGATAGCCCAAGAAACAAAATGGCGACCGGGATAACGGCAGAAGCCGGCAGCGGACGAATGAATTCGAGCGTCGGATCGAGTAAGTTGCGTGCGAGCCGTGACGAGCCAATCGCTGCGCCGAGCGCAATGCCGATAACCGAGGCAAGCAGCCATCCGACCGTCATGCGTAGACTGGTCGCCGCCAGCGGCAACCAGAGTGAGCCGTCTGCAACGCGCTGCTGCAGTACTGTAAATGCACGCAGCGGTGACGGGAAAAAGATAGGTGAAATCAGATGTGCGTCGGCGAGCAACTGCCACACCGTCAGTAGCAGCAATGCAAAGCCGAGGGCGGCCAATTTGATTGGGTCGAAGAGCCGCCTCATAGCGGCCTCCAGATGGCCGCCGGGCCGCGACCGACATGACTCAGCACCAAGTTCAGCACGTAGCCCAAGAGGCAAAGCCACACGAGCTGCGCCCACATGAGGCCAATCTGTAGGGACTGTTCGGCCAGGATAAGGTTATATCCGAGGCCGCGCGGATTGAGGACGATCTCGACGGTGACCGCAACCACCAGCGAAATGGCCGCAGAAACGCGGAGGCCGATGTTGATGCGCTCGAAGGCGGCAGGCAGCACTATTTTGGTCATCCGCTTCCAGAGCGGCAATTCTAGGAGGACAGCAACTTCGAGCAGTCGCCCTTCGATTGCACGCACCGCTGCGATCGTGACAATGAGGATCGGCCAGACGCAAGCATATGCAACGATGCTTGCTTCCAATCCGACGCCGAAGCCGAACATCATCAAAGCGAGCGGCATGAAAGCGATAGCGGGAATCGGTCGCAGGGCCTCGATTGTAGGTCCGGCAACGCGCTCTGCCGTCGGCATGAGACCGAGGATGATACCGACTGCGATGCCGATAACCGTGGCAATCGCTAGCCCAAATAACGCTGTCTCGCAGGTCTGTAGCGTAGCGAGAAGCAGTGAGCCGTCGCGCAGGGCGACGTATCCGGCCATAATTATATCCGAGGGGCGCGAGAGCGATTTCAGTGTCAGCAGCCCAGTTCGGCTTGAAACTTCCCAGACGAGAAGAAAATAAAACGGGATGATTGCTCCGAGCAATAGGCGCCGCATCAGTCTTCCCTTTCTTCTGAGGAGAAAGAGGCGAACGTTCGTGCACCAGAAATTCGAAGAGGCGATGCCGGTAAGCAAGAAAGCGAGAGTCCTCTCGGGTCGTTAGTTGATTGCGAGGCCGCGGCAAATCAATTTCCATGCTCTCTACGGCGTTGGCCGGTGAACCACCGAGCACCACTACGCGATCGCCGAGGTAAATCGCCTCTTCGAGGTCGTGCGTGATAAACACGGTTGCGATGTGCTTGTCGGCCACTAGCTGCAGGATCTCATCTTGCAATGTCTGCCGGGTCATTGCGTCGAGCGCGCCGAACGGCTCATCCATCAGCAGTAGTTTCGGATCCTGCGCCAGACAGCGTGCAATCTGCACGCGTTGCTGCATACCGCCCGACAGCTGGTTCGGAAACTGATCTTTTGCATGGCTCAAACCCATCCTGACGAGCAGTTCGGCGACAATGACGTCCTGCTCTGCGCTGGGGACATTCCGCGCTTCCAGGCTAAGCGCCACGTTGCCGCGCACGGTGCGCCACGGCAGTAGCGCTTTCGAATAATCCTGAAAGATGATTGCGCGGTCCCGCGATGGCCCAGAAATCTCGGCACCCTCGAATGAAACTTTACCTTCGTCCGCCCGCACAAGCCCCGCGAGGACGCGCAACAACGTTGTTTTGCCCGAGCCCGAGGAGCCGACAATGCAAACAAATTCCCCATTACGGGCGCTGAGGTTGAGCGATTCCAGGATCGTTCGAGTGCCGAAACGAACACCGAGGTTGGAAATCGACAGCGCTGGGCGATCCGCCCCAACCGGCCGCACAGCGACGGGGTTCTTGCGCAACGCCTGCACCTCGCGCCCTCCCGGGCTGTCGCTCAGCTCCTCGAAACCTTTATGGGAGCTTTCTTTTTTATCCGAACCTGTTCATAGTTGAACACGTTCACTATTCTGTCAAGCTTCCGGGGCGGTAAAATTGCCCATTCGATTGGAGAAAGCCGGAATGAGCGACGCGGGGTTTGCTTCCACCGACGGCCTACGCGCGCGCAATAAGCTGGACAAGCTGCGACGCATTATGGATGCGGCTCAGCGTCTCTTCATCGCCAAAGGCTTTGATGACACAACGATGCGTGAGATCGCTGTGCGCGCGGGCGTCGGTCTCGGCACAATCTTCCTCTACGCCAAGGACAAGCGCGATCTGCTCTTCCTCACCATCAACGAGCCGCTAGAACACATCACCCAGCAAGCCGAAGGTGCGGTCGATCCAGCCGTGTCGCTGGTCGACAATCTGTTAGCAATTGCGAAGTTGCATTATCGATATTTCGGCGAGCAACCCGCTCTGGCGAGGCTGGCCCTGCGCGAAATGATTTTCTACGACTCCGGCGCGCAAGCCGCGTCATTCCAAAAGACACGTGAGCGGCTGATCCGGCTCTTCGGCCACACCATCGAATTGGCGATGGGTCGTGGTGAAATCGTGCCAAATGACCAGCCGCAGTTTGCGGGTTGGACGTTATTTTGCATTTTTCAAGTCGAACTGCGACGTTGGTTGTCGAGCGACGTTACGAACCTCCGCACCGGTTTAGATCAGCTGGAACGTGCTTTCCGTATGCTGATAGTCGGCTTGGGTCTTGCGCCGGAAAAACGTGGCGGAAGCCTGGCGACAAGTCGAAGGCGCCGCATAAAGGCTTGATAATAGCGGCGAGAGTTCGCGAACCCGTTTCTACGCGTTTTTGACTTCGCGATGTCCGCTTTGGGTCAAAAGCGGACATGTGCAGCGCAAAACGGCATGTCCGCTAAGTGCCAATAGCGGACATCAAGCGCAGTGGGTGCTTTTAAATGAAAGAGACCACAATAGGGGCGGCTTCGGAACTCGTGATAGAATTAAAATAATGCCGGGTGGCTACTTGGGCATTCCGCTGTCGATACCCGCAGCGTAGAACTCGCGCGAGGTGGTGTATGATGGTTTTGGCACCGCTGTATGGCCGATCTTTATGGGTTTTCGCCTCTGCCGGCGACGAAAATATAGTCCGCCCGCGATCCGGGCTTCGCGTACGAGCATTGAGTATGGGATTGGCCACCCCCGACGGGCGAAATCTCTTCACGCCTTTGGCGTTTGCATACCGCTGGCGCCCGCTGGGGCCGCGCGCCGGTTGGCAACGAAGATGCCGCCGATGACGAACACAAGCCCGGCAATCAGCACCGGTGTCACCGTTTCACCAAGGTACAGGTTGGCGAGTAAGATTGCCACGATCGGATTAAGCGTTAGATAAATAACGGCGCGAGACGGCGGCAGCCAGCGCAGCGCCCAGGTGAAAAGTGAGAATTGAATGGCGGCGCCGAGCGTGCCGAGAAATATCACGGCAATCCAGCTGCTTCGACTGAACGTCGGCCAGCTCGTCAGGACGCCGCTGGTGGCAGCGAGCAATGTCAGCGTCAACAGACCGAAGACGACTGCCAACACCATGACAAACATGGCGCCATGCTTGCCGAACATCGGCCGGCCGAAGACGGAATAGATCGCTGCACTCAGTCCGCCGAGAAGCATTAGCCCGTCGCCGAGCCAGTGGCGCGACACTTCACCGCGATACGCCTCCGGGCCGAACACGATTGCTATGCCGGCAAATCCGAGAGCGACGCTGAGAAGATTGCGACGCGTCAACTTCTCGCGGCCGAAAATCGCCGCAACGATCAGAGTTTGGATCGGGATGGTGGCAATCCCGAGCGCGCCGCGCGCTGCCGTCGTGTATTGCAGCGCCGCGCTGAAAGCCCATGGAAAGAATCCGAAGAACGTCGCGCCCAGCAGAGCGATGGTAATGACGTCGGCGGTCGAAACGCGCACCTTCGGCCAGACGAAAGGCAATACGGGCAGAAGACACATCATCGCAACCGCGTAGCGACAGAACGCGAGCGTCACTGGGTCGATTTCTCCGATGGCAAAACGCGTCACCACTACGCTGGCACCGGCGCACAGCGCGGCGCAGAAGGCCGCGACGTTCGCCAGAAGCGATCTGTTCATGTCGGCTGACCGTCGGGACAGGCGTTAAGCCGAGGCTAGGCGGCGGCCTCGGACGTTATATGCTTCGTACCTTGTCGGCACAGTTTGTAGTGCAGCGCAATCGACATTTTGTCGGTGTTGGCTCAAAAGAAAAAGGTCAGCACTCACGATAATTGCGTCTACATGGATCTCTTGACTTGAGATCACTAGCCCGTTTTGAGTTTTGTCGTTGTTTTGAGTTTGCGGTGCCTAGTCAAAAACAGGATCTATATGTCACGACGCTTCATTGGGGTCCTCCGGCGCGCCAAAGCGCCTAGACCAGTACGCAAGAGCTTCCGCCTTCGCTATACTGCGATGGAGAGCCGACGCGGCGAATTGACCACGCGTTTGGCCAAACTTGGCGAAGCGGCAAAGCAGCATCCTGCCTATAAAACAGCGCTTGGCCTCCTTAACAAAACATTCCGGAAGGAATCGCTGGCCCGGCGGGCCTCGGTACTGCAGGCCGCCGCATGGCTAATAGACATACTCGAACAAATAACAATGGGACTTTAATTCACCGGTTGCTGACCTTCGAAGAACGCAATCCAATAGGTGTATTGCGCTGGCCCTCCCTTCGGAGGCATCGCAAGTTCTGGCCAGAGCAGAATTGCGCAGTGTTGAAATACGCAGCCCTATTTCTATCGCGTTGGTCCCGGCCGATCTTGCTCAAAGTCGCGCGGAACATCACGCACGAGATTGAAAATTTTTAACACTCAATATCTGAAAGCGCTCTGATTTATTTGGCAGACATGTAGGTAATTCAATCACTTACAATTTGTTAAATAGACTTTCGTAGTGAGAGCTCACGCGGCGCATTAATCTGGTTTGTCTATTGCCAAGGTTCTACTAACCTAACTGCTGGCACCAAAATAAGAAAATGAAGTCAGAGGGAGGAAAGTAAAATGTACCAGCCTAAAATGTTGGCTCCGGTAAACCGCCGTACCCTAATCAAGGCAACGGCATTGGCAGGCGTTGCGCAAATCGCGTCGCCGTTCATTATCAAGGCGCTCGGTGATGAGCCAATCAAAATCGGTCTTGATAATCCGCTGACCGGCACCTTCGCGGCGGTCGGCAAGAATGAACTGATCGGTTGCCAGCTGGCGGTTGAGCAGATCAATGCCAAAGGTGGGATTCTTGGCCGCAAGGTCGATCTTCTGGTTGAAGATTCGACCAGCGGTGAAGCCGCGGTCGCCGTGCAAAAAGCAAATAAGCTGATTGAGCGCGACAAGGTTGACTTTCTACTCGGCAACATCAACTCGGCGCTCGCGCAGGCCATGGCCAATGTCAGCTTCGAGAAGAAGGTATTTCATATCGTGCCTGGCGGCCACACCAACTCGGTCACCGGCACGCAGTGCCATTGGAACGTGTTCCGCGTCTGCAACACGACGCGCATGGAAACCAACTCGGTG
This sequence comes from uncultured Alphaproteobacteria bacterium, assembly GCA_963810585.1. Classification (GTDB taxonomy): domain Bacteria; phylum Pseudomonadota; class Alphaproteobacteria; order Rhizobiales; family Xanthobacteraceae; genus Pseudolabrys. Next base: position 71,354 of record CAWENV010000003.1, on the reverse strand, counting down.
TCGCAGTTACTGCTCAAAAGCTATGGCAAGAAGTGGTACTTCATCACCACCGACTATGCGTTCGGCCGAAGCTTGCAGGCAGGCTTCGAGGCGAGCCTGAAGAAGGCCGAAGGCACCGAGCTCGGCGCCGACTATACGCCGCTCGGCACCACCGACTTCTCCGCCAACTTGATCAAAGCGCAGTCGACCAATCCTGACGCGCTTATTCTGTTGCTCGCCGGAGACGACATGGTGAACTGCCTCAAGCAGGCGGTGCAGTTCGGCATCGACAAGAAGACACATATTGCCGGCGCCCAGCAGGAAATGGAAGTGAATCTCGCATTGCCGCCACAAGCGCTGCTCGGCGACTGGTGCTTCGAGTGGTATTGGAAGCAGCCTGGCGTGCCGCATGTCGAGCAGTTCGTCGCCGACATCCGCAAGAAGAGCAGTGGCCACGTTCCGACCGCGCGCACCTGGTTCGGCTATGCCGCAGCTTGGACCTGCAAGCTCGCTGCGGAAAAGGCCAAGTCGCTCGAGGCGATCAAGCTCGCCAAGGCGATGCAGGGGCTTGTCCTACCGCCGGAAATCGCTTTGATGCCGAATAATCCATTCTACCGCGAAGGCGACAATCAGTTGATGCCGACGCTGTTTGTTGGCCATTCACAGCCCGCACCAGCGGGCGATGACAAGGAAGACCTCTTCAAGGTCACGCAACTGGTGAAGGGTACCGACGCCGCGTTGTCGGTACAGGAGACTGGCTGCAAGATGGTGTGGCCGAGCTGATCGGTTTGAAAAGTCGGGCGTCGTGGTTTATTCCGCGGCGCCCGAATTTATTGCCGCTAGGCCTACGAATATCGCCGGTCTATCGTGCAACCTTGGGCCCGCCCGCAACGGTGACGGGCCACCTTATTGTGTGACATTGCCGGGCATTTCTGGGGGAACTTAAAGAGAAATGGCGACACTCCTCTTTTTCAACGTCTTTAACGGGCTCATCATCGGCGCTTTCTATGCGCTGATGGCGCTAGGCCTCTCGCTCATCATGAACCTGTCCGGCGTGATCAATTTTGCGCATGGCGGGTTCCTGGCGATCGGTGCCTACCTGGCCTACATGCTGATTCCTTACATCGGCTTCTGGGGTGCGCTGATTGTGTCGCCAATATTGACCGCGATGATCGGTCTTGCGGTCGAGCGCGTCTTGATCCGTCGGCTCTACGGCCGCGACCCGCTCTACAGCCTGTTGCTCACCTTCGGCCTCGCCTTCATCATCGAAGACGCCACGCGCTTGATTTGGGGCGCGCAGGGCCTGCAATACCAAATCCCATCTTGGCTGCAGAGCCCGCTCAGCAACTCACTGTTCTTCCTCACCGGCTATCGCGTCTTCATGGTTGGCATGGCCGCGACGATAGTTGCCGGGCTGTTCTTTATCCTCAACTATACGCGACTCGGCCTGCGCATCCGTGCCGGGACACTCGATCTCGAAACCGTGTCTGTGCTTGGCGTCAACGTGCGCGTCCTGCGCAATCTCAATTTCGGCCTCGGCATCTACATGGCCGGTCTTGCCGGCGTCCTTGCCGCCGGCATGCTCGGCCTGCAGCCGACCATCGGCGACTCGCTGATTATGCCGAGCTTCATCTCGATCATTATCGGCGGCCTCGGCAGCCTACCTGGCACGCTACTCGGCGGTCTTCTCATAGGCGTTGCCTCGGGCATCACCACGGTGTTTCTGCCACAGGCGAGCGAGGCCGTCATCTATGTGATTATGGCTGCCGTGTTGCTAGTGCGGCCGCGCGGATTGTTCGGTGAAGAGGGGCGTTTCTGATGACGAACCTCAGCGCCCGCAGCGGCGACGCCATCGTTTGGTTGTTGCTGCTCACCGCCCCGTTCTGGCTGCCACTGACTGGCGGCTATGTCGAACTGGGCACTGAAATCCTGGTCTACGCGCTTGCGGCCATGGCGCTGAATTTTCTGCTTGGCTACACCGGCGTACTCTCGTTCGGACATGCAGCTTATTTCGGTCTCGGCGCCTACGGCACCGCCGTGATCATGAAATACGTCTACGAAAGCACCCCGCTGGCAATGGCTTTCGGTGTCGTGCTCGGCACCGCGGCAGCGGCGATAATCGGGCCCCTGATAGTTCGCCTGCGCGGGGTCTATTTTGCCATGTGCACCATCGCCTTCGGCCAGGTGTTCTATTTCATCGCCTTCCAGTGGCGCGATTTCACCGGCGGTGACGATGGCCTGTCGGCCTGGCACCGTGAGCCGCTGCATTTCGGTTTTGCCACCCTCGACATTCTCAACAGCAGCAAGGCGCTCTATTTCTTCACCCTCGCAGTCTTCGCGGTTGCGGTTGGCATCATGGCGTTCCTGCTCCGCTCGCCGTTCGGCCGCACACTGCTGGCGATCCGCGAGAACGAACGGCGCGCGCGCTTCCTCGGTATTCCGGTCGATCGTCACATATGGATGTCCTGGGTCGTCTCCTGCGCCTTCGTGAGTCTTGCCGGCGTGATGTACGCGCTGCTTAACGACTTCGTCGATCCGCGCGCATTGCGCTGGGACCAGTCGGGCAATTTCGTTATCATGGCGGTGCTTGGCGGTATGCGTAGCTTCTGGGGCCCGTTGCTCGGCGCCGCGATCTTCATCGTGCTGCGCGATTACATATCAAGTCACACCGAGAACTGGATGTCATTTGTCGGTTTGATCTTCGTCGTCGTGGTCATGTTCTTCCCGCGCGGCCTTCTCGGAATGGTCCGCCGGAGGCTGACGTCGTGAGCCTCCTTAAAGTCGAGAACGTATCCAAGCATTTCGGCAGCCTGGTCGCTGTCGACAACGTGTCGATGACGGTCGAGCCAGGCGAATTGCGCGCAGTAATCGGCCCGAACGGCGCCGGCAAGACTACGTTCTTCAACATGATCAGCGGCTTTCTCACGCAGACCTCCGGCAAAATCATTTTTGACGGCGAGGATATCTCCAATCAGCTTCCGGCCCGGCGCGTCTGGCGCGGCATCGCCCGAACGTTCCAGATCACCGAAGTGTTTCCGGAGCTTTCGGTGAGTGAGAACCTGCGTATCGCGGTCGAGGTGGCCAGCGGCTATCGCACACGCTTCTGGCAGACCGCGGATGCCGATGAGGAAGTCAAGGCACGGGTCGTCGATCTCCTGCAGATGGGTGGGCTGAGCAAGGACGCCGACCGGCTGGTGGGAGAGCTGTCGCATGGCGACCAGCGCGCCACCGAAATAATGATGGCGCTCGCACTCAAGCCGCGGCTGCTGTTGCTCGACGAGCCGACCGCGGGCATGGGCGATCAGGAAACCTATGACATCACCCAATTGATCCGGAAATTGCACCGCAATCAGAAACTGACGATCGTGCTGATTGAGCACGACATGCGTGTGGTCTTCCACCTCGCCGACCGCATCATGGTACTGGCGGAAGGCAACATGTTGGCCGAAGGCACGCCGAAGGACATCGCCGCCAACGAGGCGGTGCAGGCCGCTTATCTCGGGAAGGCTGCGGCATGAGCAACGTCATCCTTCAGGCGGAAGACCTGCACACCTTCTATGGCAAGAGCCACATATTGCACGGCGTGAGCCTTGAGGTGCGCCAGGGCGAGATCGTCACGCTGCTCGGGCGCAACGGCGCCGGCAAGACAACCACCTTACGCAGCCTCATGGGCCTCACCCATGCGCGCGAGGGCGCGGTGCGCATCTTCGGCCACGCAACCACCGACTGGGCGCCCTACAGCATCGCAAGCTTGGGCGTGGGCTACGTGCCGGAAGGCCGCCGCATTTTTGCGAACTTGACGGTGGAGGAAAACCTCAAGGTTCCGGTTGATCGGCCGGGCCCGTGGATCATTCCACGCGTCTATGAGCTATTTCCGCGGTTAGCGCAGCGCAAAAGCAATAAGGGCCGGCAGCTTTCGGGCGGCGAGCAGGAAATGCTGGCCATTGCGCGTGTGCTGCTATTGAACCCGAAGCTACTGCTGCTTGATGAGCCAAGCCAGGGCCTCGCCCCGCTTATTGTCCAGGAAGTCTTCAAGGTCGTCGCCTCTGCGCGCCAGGAGGGGATCTCGGTGCTGCTGGTGGAGCAGAACGTGCGCGCCGCGGTCGAAATCGCCGACCGCGCCTATGTCCTCGACGACGGCAAGGTGGTCTATTCCGGCGCCGCCGCCGAATTCGCCAAGGACGAAGAACGGGTGCGCGCGCTGGCCGGCGCCAGTGCGGAAGAATGGACGACTACGCCTACAGAGCAATGATTCTATGTCCGCTTTGGGTCAAAAGCAGACATGTGCGGCGGACAAAGCCCATGTCCGCTTTGCCGCCGAAAGCGGATATGGATCGCGAGACGCCGCCGTTTCAATTTCCGATCACCATTGCCCAGTAACGCTTGCCGTCATGCCCAACCGCACTCGCCACGGCCTTGCATCCCGATAGTCTCATGTTGGCTGCATGGGTAGATGAACCCCACCACAACGCAATGGCTTCCTGCTTTGTCTTTACACCGTAGGCTACGTTTTCTGCTCGCGCTCCACGACGTGCGCGGCTGGCGAAGCCGTTGTGATCCATGCTGCCGCGCCGCGCCATGTCGTTGGCGTGTTCCTGGGCAAGTGCTTGCATCGTTGCACAACTTGCGTAAGCCGATGCTCGCGCAAGCAGCATCAAGAGCAAAGCGGCTAAAATGAGTCTCATGCCGGCAACTCTAGGTGATGTCTGCTATTCCCCAATAACGGACATTGATCAGTCACACCGGTGCATCCGCTAAGTGCCACAGCCAGATATCATTTGCCGCAAAATTTGTGACGACAGGGCGAACGCGCTAAATTCGGCCCGTGCCCTAATTTGAATTCTTTGGCCCGGTAGTTGGACGTGCCGATGAACCAACTTGCCTGCTTGGCTTCGGCTTTTTACGGATTTCGTTCGCTCGATCAGTAGCTCCTGCGCTCAGATCATCGTCGTGGATTAGCCGACCGTACTGACCGCTTATGCTGCTCTGAATATGATTGTGTTGAGCCTCCGCAGGAGATGCGAGCGATAGGACGACTAGCGCAGCCATGGCGAAGCTCATTTTGATTTTCATCATCATTGCTTCCTCTTCCAAGCAAGTCGCGCCCTCTCATCGCCGCCCCCGAGGCTCAGGACAGGCCATCGTACCGAACTAAGCAATAGCGCCGAAAGAGGCCATGTCCGCTATGGGTCAAAAGCAGACATGTGCGGCGCAACGAGGGATGTCCGCTAAGTGCCAAATGCGGACATCCAGAAATTCATTCGATCACCGTGTCGGTGCTGGCGAGCAAGGATGGCGACACCTCGAGGCCAAGCACCTTGGCGGTCTTGAGGTTGATCACTAGCTCGAATTTAGTGGGTGCCTGGACCGGTAGTTCGCCAGGATTGGCGCCACGCATAATGCGATCGACATAATCGGCAGCGCGCGGCACCAGATCCAGAGCATCGACTCCATACGACAACAATCCACCTGCTTCGGCGTGATAGCGGAACGGATACACCGCAGGCAGGCGGTACTTGTCCGCTAGTTCGATAATGAGTTGAAGATGAACCTCGGTGATGGTGTGGGGGTATATAATAAGGCCGCCGTTGGGTTGTGTTGCGACAGCGGCGATAGCGCGATCGACCTCGCCAGCGTCGTGCACCCCTGCCGCCACTAGGTTGATCCCCACCTTCGGCGCGGCCGCTTCGGCTTCGCGCCAGAACGCAACATGGGCAGGAGTCTGCGGATGTAAGAGGGCAGCCGCATGGCTAACGTTGGGTGCGACCTGCTTGAGCGTCTGCAGCCACTTGCTGCCCATCGAAGGCTCGAAATTCGTGAAGCCTGTAATGTTGGCGCCGGGCCGCGCCAGGCTCGCGACGAAGCCGCTACCGACGGGGTCAGCGACATGCACGAAGACGATCGGCGTATTGCCCACTAGCGGCCGCAAGACTGCGAGCGCTGGATTGCTTTGGACGAGAAATACATCGGGCGAATGGCCAGCCAACTCCGTGCTGTAGCTTCGCATCAGCTCCGGATCGCTGTTGGCCCAACGGACTTCAATCCGAACGTTGCCCCCATCGGTCCAGCCCAGTTCACTCAGTCGTCGTAAGAAAGCAGCGTAGGCGGCCGGGTTTTGCCCGGTCGCCGCCGTACCGTTTAGCACGGCAATACGGCGTATCCGTTCGGATTGCTGCGCGCGCGCGCGAAACGGCCATGCAGACGCCGCGCCACCGAGAAGCGTAATGAACTCGCGCCGCTGCATGTGTCCCGGGAACTCACTCTCTTCTCGCCCCTAAAGCCTGCGATTGTGACTTGTCGGTGAGAAGGACACACAACTGAACGCTCATTCCTCGGTGGGCGCAATGTCCGCTTTGGGTCAAATGCAGACCTGTGCAGCGCAACTCGGTATGTCCGCTAAGGGCCGTAGCGGACATCGCGCCCTTCATTCGATCACTTCGTCAGCGCGACCGACTAGAGGGGTCGGAAACGTCAACCCGAGCGCTTTGGCAGCCTTAAGGTTGATGACGAACTCGACTTTCACCAACTGTTGGATGGGCAGTTCTCCAACCTTTTTTCCGCTGAGGATTTGGCCGGCGTAATCGCCGAGGTGGCGATACATATCGGTCAGATTTGGCCCGTAACTCATCAGGCCGCCATGTGAGACGAACTCACGATATGCGTAGATCGCCGGTATCCCATGACGGGCGGTCAACGCCACGAATTGGTCGCGCCGGCTTATGAAGGGCACATCCGCACTTACGATGAGTGCCCCAGCACCACGTTGGGCTAGAGTTACGAAGGCAGTGTCAATCTCATTTTCATTGCTCGCATTCATTATTTGCAACTTCAGCCCGAGAGACTGCGCGGCGTTCTGGATTTCCCTAGTTTCAGGCCCGGTAAAGGAACTGGTCGGGTTGGTGATCAGGGCGATGACGGCTGTTTTGGGAAGCAATTCTTGCAAGAGCTGAATTCGCTTTCCCGTCACCATGACGTTTAGGACGTGAAAGCCCGTGATGTTCTGTTGAGGCCGACTGAGGCTGGCGGCAAGCCCAAGCTCGATAGGGTCAATTCCGACCGCAACGACGATCGGAATGTTCGTGGTAGCGGCTTTGGCAGCGAGAGTTGGAGGAGTGCCGAACGTCACAATCACGGAAACTTGGCGACGAATTAGATCGGTCGCGAGCGCCGGCAGTCGATCATGGTGGCCATCCGCCCATCGATATTCAACGAGGACGTTCTGCCCCTCGACGTAGCCCGATTCCTTCAGGCCCTGACGGAAACCAATCACGTCGATAGGGTCTGGCTCCAGCGACCCGCCACTAAGATAGCCGACGACTGGGATGGCGGACGGCTGCGGCTGCGCCCGCGCCGCAAAGGGCAACGCAGATGCCGCGCCAGCAACCACTTTGATGAACTCGCGCCGCTTCATGTGCCCCCGGAGAAGGCCTAAAGCCTAGCACTTTGCGACCGGGCGGCGAGTGGCAATCGGGGTCAATGTCCGCTTCGGGTCATTAGCGGACATGTGCAGTGCCCACGCCGATGTCTGCTAAGTGCCAATAGCGGACATTCCCGCCTTCGAGTCTCCACTGGTTCTTCGCGCAGCCGAGCGGACCCCACTCGGCAGAAATCCCTAGTTTCAATCTATCCCGCCACGGTTATTGGCTGTTATTGGATATCCACCAACCATTTTAAAGGCGCTTCCAAATGCCATACGACGCCGCTTGGCAAAAACTGCAATGACGCCGAAGATTCAGGAATTTGAAGCGCGGTTCGCTGAAGCACAATACTTCCAAAGCCTTCGCGTTCTGGGATGGCGACGACGGGACCGCCAGTCTCTTCCCACTTGATGAATATTGTTTCACGTTGTCCAGCTTCGAACCCCCACTTTATTACGACTGTTCCAGAATTGTTTGACAAAGCGCCGTATTTCGCAGCGTTCGTGGCAAGCTCGTGAAAGGCCATTGCAATAATTTGCGCCATATTAGGCTTTACTAATATCTCTGGGCCGTCGACCTCAATTCTGCCAAATGCGAATGGGCCAACTTGAGTTTCTGCAATGGCGCGCAGTGAGGCGCCCTGCCATTCCTTTTGCACGAGCAAGTCATGCAGGCTGGCAAGCGAACTCAACCTATTTACGAATTTTGATTCGAAATCATTAAGACTTCGAACTCTGTTGAATGCTTTGGCGGGCGACCGATTGAATGATTGTGAGTAGGTTCTTAGACCGGTGGGTGAGTTCGCGCATGACAAACTCAAGCTGTTTGGCCCGCTCTTCGCGCTCAGTGATGTCCGTAGACACGCCAATTATTCCTGCGATTTTTCCGCGTTCATCAAATAGCGGCGACTTTGTCGATAGTAACGTGCGGAGGCCCTGAGGGGTTGTGAAGGGCTCCACAAATTGCATCGAAGCTCCCGAAGCCATTACTTGTCGGTCATTTGCAACAGCTGCCTCAGCCTCTTGAGAATTTTTGTGCCACTCTGCCTCCTTGCGGCCTTCAATTTCGTCCCAGTTTTTGCCGAATAGCGCGGCCGGGTTTCGCAGGAGAGCTCTACTCTCCAAATCTTTTACAAATACTAGATCAGGCGTCATCTTAATCACTGCCTCAAACAGAGCGGTGGTTTTGCGTAAATTAGCTTCAGCGGCTTTACTTTTCGAAATATCTTGCGCGACACCGATTAATTGCTGCCTCGTCCCATCCGCGCTTTGCATTAGTGACACGTCGATGCTGACCCATACCTCCGACCCATCGGGTCGTAAGTAGCGCTTCTCGACCGAGAACGGAACGCCGTCAGCTACAAGGCGCTGCCTGAGGCTGGCGTCTTTTTCCCAATGATCTGGATGCGTTATGTCAGGCACGCGTAGCGTCAAAAGCTCTTCTGACGTTCGGCCGGTTATTTCGCAAAATCGCTTGTTGACGAGGAGAAATCTGCCGTCCAATTCACATTGAATGATGCCGACCGCCGTCTGCTTGAAGATCCGGGCGAAACGCTCCTCGCTGGCGCGCAGTTCCTGCTCCGATTGGAAGCGTTTGGTGGTTTCGACAGCTGTGACGAGCACGCCACCAATACCGTTCGGGGCTGTATCGTCAGGTACGGGACTGTAGCTGACGGTGAAGCGCGCATCTTCCCATTCGAGACTGCCGCGCCGCTGAACCTTGATTAACAAGTCCTCTGCGAAGAATGCGCCGCTGGTTCCATTCAAGATCGGCTGGAGCACTGGCCGTAGCTGGGCCTGCACCTCGGGCCACGCTTCGTGAAATGGCAAGCCGAACGCACGGGGGTGCTTTGCGCCCAGGATGGAGCGATAACCGTCGTTGTAAATCATCACCAATTCGGGCCCCCAGCGCACGCACATGGGAAAGCCTGACGCGAGCATCACGTCTACAACAAGCTTAAGGCTCGCTGACCAAGTGCGTCTGGGGCCCAAATGTGTTTTTGCCCAATTCGTGCTTTGAAAACGCGCGACCATCTCTGGCTCGCGGTGCGCATCAAAGACGGTCGGTTGGGATGTCATCTTGAGTACGCTTGTAGCGGAACATTCAGGATTTGCTCAGACCAAAATTAAAGTGGACAAGCAGAGAGTTCCGTCCGATAGCGGACTGAGCCCGCCTTGGATCATTACCAAGACTCGGCTCGCTAACTTCCAATCCAAATGTGGAACTTTTTGTTCCCCACGCACGTTCATTCGCCACGCTCTCTTTTTCAACGATGGAGGTTGTCATGGGTTTTGGCCGAGGCGCTCTTTTGTGGCTTCTAGGTGTTCCACTGCCGATCATCATCGTGCTCGCGCTGTTTATGCATCACTAGACGAGATGGCCCGAAATATAAGCTCAACGAAAGCAAACCGGGGCCGGATCGATGTTTCGGACAACGAAGCTGTGAAGCGCTGGGCAAAGAAGCTCGGGCGATCGCAGGAAGAGATATTCGCCGTGGTGAGGAAGGTTGGCGACAACATGGAAACCGTAGCAAAAGAATTGCGCGTAGACAGAAGAACCTAATGTTTTTTACGCGACCGATATCGAACCCTGATTGAGTATTGGAGAACCATGTGGCCAAGAAGAGAAGTTTCATGACCAAAGCAAATGCTCAGATTGTACGAGCGGCAAAGTTGGCTGCGAGTTCAGGCTGCCGCTGCCGCTGCTGAGTCCGTGATGGCATCAATTATGAAGTCACTCGCCTCCTCCCAAAAGCCGGCGAAGCGCAAGCCGGCGGGGAAAAAGACTGTGCCGCGAAAGAGGCGGCAGTAATCCATCCACTTTTTGATTTTTCTACTTTGATCGCGCGTCTTTGACTTTTCCGGAGAGACCGATGAAGAAGCCGAAATCTGCCAAAAGTGAAAAAACGATGTCGCGTGACCGGCTCGCGGAATTGCTAAACGAGGACCTTTCGCGTGAATATCAAGCCATCATCGCATACGTAGTTTATTCGCAGGTGCTTAGCGGTGCCGAATATATGGACATTGCTTCGCAGCTCGAAATTCACGCCAAACAAGAGCTGGACCATGCACTAATCCTCGCTCGCCAAATTGATTACCTCGGGAAAATGCCAGCGGTCACTCCGAAACCGGTGCGAACATCCAAGAATCCGAAAGACATGCTCCGATACGACCTGGACAATGAGAACGAGACAATTCGAAATTACCGAGAGCGCGTTGGGCAATGCGAAGCGCTTGGTGAATATGCGATGGCCGAACAAATTCGCCAAATCCTCGTTCAGGAACAAGACCACCAAATCGATCTAGCCACGGCCTTGGGGCAAAAAGTACCTGACCTTAGTATCAAACGGTGACGGTTAGGATATGAGCACCCGGTGTCCGTTTCGCGAATTCCGCACAAAGTGAAAAGGCCGCCGCGAGGCGACCCTTTCGGACAGATAACAGCCGGTCTTGTGGCTTTAAACCGGCCACCATCGGCCCGCAATCCAACGTGTGGTGACGGCTTTCGTTCATCAGTTCCCAGCTCGCCTGTTGGAAAGTAGTTAGGGGCATGTCGCGCCCGGAACGCGCTGGCTCAGCGCCCGTTATGCTATGCCTACCTTGCAACCGAGACCCCATGCCCAAAACCAGCGTCGAAGAGGATCAGCACTTCTGGCAGGGCATCGCGCTCGTCGGCTACGCCCTCATGTGTGCGCTGTCGATCTGGCTGGTCGCGCGTTACGGCGCCAGCGACATCGCGAGCCTCACCTTTTTCGACCTCGCGCTGCTCGGGCTGGCCGCCTTCCGCGCCATCCACCTCATCACCTACGACAAGATCTTCGACATCGTCCGCGCCGCCTTCATGGACCACAAGGGCGCGCGGCTGAGAACCGCCGACCGCGGCTGGCGGCGGCTCATGTGCGAATTCATCCAGTGCATCTGGTGTACGGGCATGTGGTCGGGACTGATCGTGGTGACAGTCTATTTCCTCGGCATCTGGGGCCATTACGCCGTCATCGTGCTGGCGGTCGCCGGCCTCGGCTCGCTGCTGCAACTGGTGTCGAAAGCCCTGGCCGCGCAGTTCTAGCGGGCGCCCGGGTCATCATTCCTGTCCGCTTTGGGTCAAAAAGCAGACATGTGCAGCGCAAAACGGCATGTCCGCTTTAGCCCCAATAGCGGACATATGCGCCGCAAAGAGGAATGTCTGCTAAGTGCCAAGAGCGGACATTACTCGAACTTGGCAGGCACTGAGAACGGCTTGGTCGCATCGACGACGAACATTATGAGGGCGTCGAGTTCAGTCGTCCCACTGTTGAAAACTTCCATTGTCATTCCGGCCGGATGTCCGTTCATCGAGTGCCCAGCCTCGACATTCATCACTCCCTGCGGGGTCCGTTGCCCCAACCTGCCGGCGATCACATAGAATGATTCCGAGCCGGGATGCATATGCACCGGTGTCTCGGCACCCGGCGGCCCATGGCCATAGTTCACGCGCAGCAGATACTCGGGCGCGCTGAGCGGGGGAACGGGTCCAATCTCCGCGACCTCCGTTCCGCCGGCCGTTGCCCCACCCTTCGGACCGAGAATGAAAAGCCACGCTTTGCCAGCGACCTCAGCAGTCAGCGACGGCAATCCGTCATAGCTGACGGTGTCGGGGTTCCAGCGATAAGGCGGTGCAGCCGCCTTCGCTTTATCCAAAGTCGGAAAACTCTCGACGCGCCAAAACAACTCGCCTTTGGGAAGTTGCTTGACCTTCATTTCCGCCACTGGTTGGACGATGTATTTCGCCTGCGCGGCCACGCGCGAAGGTACAGACAGAAGTCCTATCCCCAAGAAGAGCGATAGCGCCAAAATGTTAGCGAACCGGTCACCTGCTGGTATGAGTGGTCGCATCGTTTTTCTCCGGCGTTTACGCGCACTTTCCTATTCGTCGCCCCTCTTGTTCACGTGAACAGCGATATTGCAGTCTGAATTTGATCGGCTGCGGCGGTAAACAGCTCATTGTAATTTGTGTGACCTTCGGCAGCGGCCCTCAGGATGCATTCAGCGAGATAAACCTTAACAGCCGTCGTCGTATACTCGACCGGAACCCGTGTCATGACATCTTCAAGCGCTTTTCTCATGTCTCGAATGAGTTGAGGTGTGAACTGCGGCATAGCAGCACCCATTCACGCTGGTAAGAAAAAGAGAAAATAAGTCAGCTACCAAAGGCACGTTTAGCAAAAAGCTGAAGAAGCGCGCCTCGAGTTTCCGTCTAGCTAGCAGGCCGGAGCCCTGTATTTCACCATCACGGTATCCAAGTGGCGACAATGCAAGCACTCAAACGTCCGCCTGTCATAACCGGGTTTTTCGTCAGGTTCGATCCATGCGAGCCGCATAGAAGCGCGACATTGCAGGCATCGTCTATCGCCGATCTGAGAAACTGGTGGGGAATGAATTTCTGATCGCAACATACGCGCCTCCTTATCAAAGGCAGGCGTCGTCCCTCTTTGAGAATTTCAGCTTGCGCGCTTTGCTTTGCGACTGCACGTGAACTTTTTGTAATAGGTCATGCAACTTTTGGAGAATACGCTGTATTAAATGCTGATGCGCTCTCAAGAAAATTGCTCTTACCGCAAAAGCAAACGAAATGTCGCAGCGAGTGTGAGCCTGACATTCGATGAGTTGCTTTGTTAGGATAATTGGCAGGGGCGCGTCCCAGCGGAGGTACGCCATGTTCAGGCTCATTATCATATGCGCCTCGTTCGTACTTGCGGCCAATTCAGCCTATTCGCAATCGTCTCCTCCAAACTCTGATCAGGCAAAGCGGATCCAAATGCTTGTGGATAGAGCAGCCGAACTCGTCAACACAAAAGGAAAGGAAGCATTCTCCGAATTTCGTAAGCACGGAAGCGAATGGTTCTCGGGTGATACCTACATTTTTGCTTATGCTCCCGATGGCACGGTGGTCCTCAACCCGGCCTTCCCGGCACGCGAGGGACGCGCATACCATGGAGAAAAAGACAAGAAGGGGAAGGCTTTTCACGACGAGATTTTAAAGGTTGCGCAGACAAGAGGATCGGGATGGGTCGACTATTGGCTACCAAAGCCCGGACAGACCGAACCGTCGCAGAAATGGAGCTACGTTAAGGCCGTGAAAGCCGAGGGGGTCGCCGTTGTTGGCGCAGGGTTCTTTCCCGAGTGACGCCTGCGCGTGATGTCCGCTTTGGGTCAATAGCGGACATGTGCGGTGCAAAACGTCATGTCTGCTAAGTGCCAAAAGCGGACATCGTCCAAATCAACATCGGGAGCAAACAGAAAGACCGCCTCGTGGCGGTCTCTCCGAAATTGAATTTTATATTTTGGTCACGCCGCGAGTGTCGCTGCTTTCTTCTTCCTCCGCCAGCGGAACAGGCCCAACGCGCCGAGGCCGGTGGCAAAGAGTGGGAGGGCGGCGGGGAGAGGAGTAGCGTCGGACAAAGGAGAGTTACCGACCCCCGAACTGATATCTAAGCTGTACCCAACGGGAAACTGGAAGAACGGGTCCACGCTCGCAGTCCCGAACGAATTAGACGAGTCAACAATAACCCGGACACCCATTGCAACTTCATAGACCACGCCTTCTGTGATGTTAACGACATCAGATCGATTGAAACTGGTGCCGGGTGTTGAAGGATTTACGAGATAACCGTTATCATACACAGAGACTGTGCCAGCACCAGTCAAAGCCTGATAGGGCACGTTGAGGGTAGCGGTGTTTAAAATGACCACTGAGGCATCAGCGGAACCAATGGCGGAGCCGGTAGTATTGACCGTCAACGGGACCGTTCCACTCGGACCTTCGAGCTCAATGAAGTATTGGTAAGTTATGTCAGTCTGCGCGTTTGCATTGCCGCTGGCCGCCCCGGTTGCAAGCAGACTTGGTGAAGGGCCCAAGTTGAAACTGGCAGAGACCGAGGAGGTGCCACCTGGCTGAGAGTACGAAGCCTGAGTATTTGTGGGAAACAGCAATACCGGGCTACAAGGGTTCGACGCCGACGCGCACAAAGTATGTTGATTAAATCTACCATCGGGAACCGTTGCTGCGTTCGCGCTGGTAGCTACCCCGAATAACGCCGGGACCGCCACCAGGGCCGCAACGCCCAAAGCCGCGCCGACGAGGAATCCAAGCAATTTCGTTTTCATAACTTGTGCCCTCGCTCAAAACGTAAAGGGCCCGCCAGCTTTTTTTATTTTAATCGTTATCGAGAGCAGCGCCCAGTTTAAACTTGAATTGAGACAACAGCATTGACGTACTGACCGTCAAAATCGCTATTCAAATACCATTGACTGCGGACTTTCAGCTTTCACCGGCAATAAACCCGCCAGCATTGAGCTGACTGAAACGCCGCACGCGGATGTCCGCTTTGGGTCAAAAGCGGACATTTGTCGTGTGACCAAAGCGACGAGCGCGTTGATTTATGTCAATGTGAGGCAGTTCCTACCCGTTCAATTGTGGAATGGCGAGACAATCGCAAAATGATGGAGGACACATGGCCAAGAAACAAAGACGATCGCAGCGTCGGAAAACGGCGGGTTCACTTGGTGTAATCCCTGTCCACCGCAACGACGTGAAAGGGCCAATATATGCAGTGGCCCTCGACCCGCGCTCCTCTAAGTCAAGACGGGGCAAGACGCGGCGCATGGAGACGAAGGATAAACCCATCATCATAATCGTCGTGGGTCGCGGCGGCCGCTGCGTGAAGCACGAGTTTGACGAAGTGGTTTACTGGGTGTGCGGGGGATCGGAAAGCTAGACAATTTGCAGTGCAAAACACAATGTCCGCTTTACCCCCAAGAGCGGACATTTGCGGTGCAAAGAGGGATGTCCGCTAAGTGCCAATAGCGGACATCGCGCTATTTGGCGGGCGGCTCCACTGTCGCTCCAGCGTGAATATCGAGTAGCGTTTGCACTAGGTCTTTTTTTCGCGCGCGGGCGAAGCCGCATTCGGTTGCAATCCCAAAGCGAGGAACGAATTTCGATGCCAATGAGATACGCTGTTTCGCGCCCTCAAGGCCGTCCGCCGCATGTATCAAGCCCAGATAGATTTCCGTTGTCGACGCTAACTTAAAATCGCGCATCGGTGCGAAGAAATCATCGGTCGCGCGCGGGGCCGGCACGGGCAAATGAATATAGGCGATTTTATGTTTGACGCTTCGTGCAATCGCGTTCGCGACATCGACTAGATGGCGTGCCGTCACAGGATCGAAGAAGTGTTTGCCGCCGAAGTCGCCATAGCAAAGATGAAAGCCGAGTTCGACATCATCGGGCACCGCAACACAAATGCGGGCGAACCGGTTCGTGATTTCGTCGTGAGAGGCATAAACGAGCGGAAACTGATCTTGCGGCTGTCCATCCCATAAGATCATGTCGTGGCAGACATCCCACTGAATGCATAAATCCTTGTGCGGAATGTGCCGGCAAATGGCTTCAATCTCGCGCGCCATTGCTTTTTCGTAGGCTTTTTCAATTGCCGAGACATCACGCGCTGTACAGAACGCGTAAATGACACTCATCGGCGTCGGAAGGCAGACCTGAAACCGCGTTTGCGGCGCAATGTCTCCCCACGTCCGGGCAGCGGTGAAGTCGAGATAGGACCCGCGAGCCTCGCGCGCATATCCTAATTCTCCAAAACTGACATCATCCGCGGCTACCCCCTCCGCGAGGCAAAGAAGCGGAAAACCGGATGTCTTGCGCAACGCGCCACTTGGATCGGGACGTAGAAAAGGGCTAGAGCGCAACAATGGGTATTGGAAGCTGACCCAGAGCCGGCGCGGGCCCGGCTCACCGTCAGGAATGCGTCGTAACCGGCGGCCGAGAAGAGGCCCTACGTTACTAAACACCTCCTCCACAGTATCCAGGCCGATGCTGCCGACAAGATGCACGTGAGTGGGCGTGTAATTGTTCATAGCCTCCGCCTTATCTACGTATGGCCCGAAAAGAACTACACGGAAATATCGTTAGACGTAAATGGAGCGCATGTCCGCTTTGGGTCAAAAGCGGACTCATACAACGCACAAATTTGCATGTCTGAGTTATGTCCGCTTTACCCCCAATAGCGCGGCTACCAGTTGTCTCAATTAAATGCCCACCAGTGCGTAATCTTGAACAACCATGCATTATGGTAGCACTCAGGATCCTGATATTGCTGCCATGAGCATACGCCATCCTTGAGTTCACCGCCTTTAATAACGTCCCCGATCTTGTAGGGGTTCTTTTTATGATCAGCGTAAAAGTCTAAATCTGAAAAAATATATCCTTTTTGTTTCATACACTCGCGAACGGCACCATTCGCATTCAAATACAAGGCTTGGCAGTGCCGTTCGTTATTGGGTATTGCGCGACAATTTTCAAATGCCTCACGGTTTTTAGCAGTGAGTTGCCGTAGCAGGACTGCTTGCTCGCTTGATGCCATACAGCTTTTCAGATTTTCCAATGTTTCTTGCTGCCTACAGCCAGCCAAACCAACCGCGATGGCGATAATTACTAGTGTTCCGTCGATCCGCGATTTCAAGCTGTCGCTGCCCTATGTGTCAGAGTTGATATTTTTGCGTACCCGAACGGGGGCAAACTAGCATGCTGAAAGGGGTTTGAGGCGGGATCACCTGATGTCCGCTTTGGGTCAAAAGCAGACATGTGCAGTGCACTAGGCGATGTCTGCTAAGTGCCAATAGCGGACATTTCCTGAAGTGGATCTAGTAGCATTTAAAATTGCAGCTATGGGATCGAACACCTGGCAACCGGCCAACCTTAGATATGTGTTGGTATCGAAAGTCGCCAAATCGCTTGAAGCAAAATGATACCGCGCGCGACTACAA
Organism: uncultured Alphaproteobacteria bacterium; assembly: GCA_963810585.1. Classification (GTDB taxonomy): domain Bacteria; phylum Pseudomonadota; class Alphaproteobacteria; order Rhizobiales; family Xanthobacteraceae; genus Pseudolabrys. The sequence continues at coordinate 54,142 of CAWENV010000003.1, read as the reverse complement.
CATGCGGCGACTTATTCCATCAATTAAATGCGAGGAATTACAAACCAAAGTGAATTGCCGACTTGCACTGGTTTGCTACGTGCAACGGAGGGGCGTAAGCGAAAGGTATCTACATGACCTCGAACAAAGTAAAACTTCTTTCAGCAATCGTTGCTGCGGCCGCCTTGATGGCCAGTCCGGCACTTGCTGCCAGCAAAACTCACAAAGCAAAGATGACGTACTCCAACGCATATGCTTTCCAACCCCAACAAGCGCGTGAAATGGCTGGATGGGAGGGACAGTACCTCGGCACAGATCCCGACCCGAACATACGTTTTCAGTTGCTGCGGGACCAAAATCTGGGCGGCGATTAATCCCAGGTTACTCCAGCTAAGAAACGGAGAAGCCGCCTAAGTCGGCGGCTTCTCTCGGTGGCGTATATCAAAAGCTGGGGCGTAGGCCACGGAAGTGGTGAAGAACAAACAGGCGGATCGCAGAGGATAGATTGCTCTGCTCACGCGTATCGTCGATCTTGGTGACCAATACCGATAGCGTTACGTGCCGGTCATGCGCGATTTTTTTCAGGTCAGTCCAGAAGGGATCTTCAAGGCTGACGCTGGTCTTGTGTCCATCGATTATGATGGAACGTTTAACCACCGAGGATTTCATTAGGGCCCCCGAAACCCCCTGGCCCGTTACCGTTGTAAAGCAGATTCGGAATTAGCTGAAGTAGTTCGTTACCGCCGCCGCGCTAATACGTCTTTTCGTGATGCCCGACACAGCGGCATCCGTTGTTATGTGTATGTTCCATTACGAAGGGAGTTGTCATGGACACCCACAAACAAGATGTCGCTACGCTGATCGAGCTCTTGAAAATGGCAGCCGATCGATGGGCGCGTTCTGAAACTGACCAAGTTTCCCAAAGCGAACTATTCCGCGAAGATCACTCCTTGCTTGAGATGTGGCCGGAGGCCTGCCGACGCACCGGAGTTGGAAGACGTGAATTTCCGCCCGGAGTAATCAAACTCTGGAAGCAAAGATCGGGTAGGACAAATTGAAAAGTTTGCGCGGCGTCGCTCCGCAACCTCGGTCGACAACTGGATCTGAAGGTCCGCTTTGGGTCACAACCAGACATGTGCAGCGCACTAAGCGATGTCCGTTAAGTGCCAATAGCGGACGTTCGGACACTCAGAATTTATAATTGATGCCAGCCCGAGCTATATCTACATGCAGATCGAACGTATGTGTGAATGATACTGTTCTCGGGAGGATAAGGAACGTAGGGAACGTTGTGCCAGTTGAACTCACGTTGCCAAAGTCGGCGTGGAGGTATTCGCCCTTGACGGACCAATGGTCCGACACCGCATATTCCATACCGCCGCCCACGACCCAACCGGTTCTCGTTTCGCTGTTGGACACGCTTTCCGAATAGGTAAGAGTGCCGCTGTTGTCGGAGTTGAACTGGCTCTGAAATGTTTTGAGTTGAGTTACGGCCAGACCGCCGGTCACATAGAGCAGAACTTGGTTCCAGGCGACGCCGAGCCGGGGGCGAGCGGTCAGCAACCAGTCTGTCTTGATGGACGTGTGAATACTATTAACCCATGGAACAAGCGTTCCACTCATTGCCTGCTGATCAGATGAGTTGTTGAGGCTCAGCGAGTTGAAATCTACCTCGCCGCCAATGACGATATTTCCAAGTTGCCAGTTATATCCAGCCTGCACACCGCCCGTGAAACCGCGAGCTGATACATGCGTATGCGCGCCCGCAAGGGCCGCTATTCCTGCATCTCCCGCTGGTGTGTCCGGCAGGCCGCCAGCCAACGCAGGCGGGACTGTGTAATTTACGTCTCCTGCGCTCGATGCACCCCCGACATTTCCGCCCAAATAGAAGCCCGCCCAATTATGAATGGCGGGCACGGAAGGAGAAACTAGCGGTGCCTTCGTAGGCAGATCAGCGGCAGATGCCATCTGCACGAACGCGATGGTGGAAACAGCGGCAATTGATAAAACCGACAAGCGACGCATGCAGGAGCCCAATCACTGTCCGACATAAGATTACCCAGCCACGGACCGGGCAGATACCTTTGTCAGCGCCGCGATTTGGAAATCCAAAGCTTGTGATAATCTAGCCACACAATACCTGAGCACCTATCCTGAATTGGACGATGAAAATGCGAGTGCATTCCAGCGTGAGCACGATGTCCGCTTTGGGTCAAAAGCAGACATGTGCAGCGCAAAAGTCGATGTCCGCAAAGTGCCAATAGCGGACGTGTCCCTGCGCGAAGCAGATCAATCAGAGCAGCAGCGTCGCGCCGGACATCAACAGGAATAGCAGCACGAGCCGGCGGAATTTTGCGTCGTCGACTTTGTGGAAGAGCCAGAGGCCAAGCGACGTGCCGACAATTACCGCGGGGAGACACCACAGGAACATTGTCCAGGTGGCTGGTGCCAGAATGCCGAGCTTCGAGAAGTAGGCGAGCGTCGCGATCTGCATGATGAGAATGAAGGGCTGCACGATGCCGCGTTGCTGCGACTTAGGCAGACCCTTCAGGCCACACCAGATGGTAGGGAACGCTCCGGGCATGGCCGTTGCCCCGCCGGTAATGCCTCCGGCAAAGCCGGCGGCGATATCGGAAATCGGTCCGCCGCCGCGATATTCGAATCCCGGCCGCAGTAGCATGTAGATGCTGTAGCAGGTCAGGAAAATCCCGAAACCCGACGCGAAGGCGTGTGGGCTATAGCCTTCGAGCAATCGCGCGCCCACGGGAATACCGACAATGCCGCCGCCGAGGTAGGGCAGGCATGGACGCCACTGCATCGTGCTCCACAGCTTCGTGATGCTGAAGAGCTGGGTGGTGATGCTGCACGCTAGCAGCAGCGGCACGGCCTCGATTGGTGCCAGCCGGTGAAAGAGGATGGCGCCTGCGATTGCGGAGAAGGCGAAACCTGCAAGGCCCGCTGCGAGGGAGCCGACAAAGGTTGAGAGCAATGTGATGGCCAGCGTGACGGTCGCCGGCGAAAAGAAAGCAATAGCGTGGCCTCCCGTGGTGACGGCGTCCATGAATGACGTCCTTTCGGCAACCGCTAGCCGTTGCGCCAAATTTCAGCGCGGGACTCGACCGCCGCGATTAGATTCGCAGCTGCCTTCGGATTTCGCTGTGGTGGGATCTACCTAGGTCTGGAGCGCCACAGTCTTGTGAAGCGGGTCACGCACATTGGAAATTTCTTCCGTTCGAATGATGCCCTTCCCTGCTGTTTTCTTGCGGGAGAGCCCGCATTCGTGTGTGCGGTTTGTGCGACACCATATATTGGATTTACAGACCAAGGCTTGGACGCAGACGACAATCTCTTGGCCTCAAACGACCAAAACAGACGAAAGAGGTACTCTGGTCCTATGGTCGTGCTTGAATATCTGTTCGCGTCTAAAAGTCCGCTTCGGGTCATTAGCGGACATTTGCAGTGCAAATCGTCATGTCCGCTTTACACCCAATAGCGGACATGTGCGGTGCAACTACGGATGTCCGCTTTGTGCCAGAAGCGGACATCTCTTGCGAATAAAAAACCCCGGCTACATCTGCCGGGGGTCTGGCATCTCAACTGCCGAGGGGTCGGACAGTTTGAATACGCACCAGAAAAACTGAGAGAGAACCCGGATGGGCTAGCCGGGCTCTCTTCGGGTCACGCTACTTGCGCGACCAAAGCCAGCATCGACGTATCATTGATGGCAAAGGCCTTTATTACTTGCTCATAGAGGCGGGCGGGATCGCGCTCACCATCTTTGGCGGCTACAATAATTATGTTCGCGATCATCTCGTGGGCAGACCCGAACTTTAGAAGCGATTTACAGGCATGATCAAAAGCTTCGCCCATAGCGAGGGTCGCGGCTTCGTCGAACTCAACGTTTTGGATTGAACCGATATTCATAACCACCTCCCGTGAAGCACGGGCGGGAGCACTGTACTGTACCGTTACTGTCTCTCAGTCACCGAGGCCCGAAGCCGTTTCGATGATGAAACAGGCTACCGCTCGGATTGAGGCAAAAGTTGATCCATACAGACCACATTTCACTATATCGACACATACGGGCGAGCCGGAACGATAAGGCGGCTCGCAGGTTGCCGAACCAGACCCTCGCGATATTTGGCGCGCCGTCGTTGCGCCCCCCTATCATTCTTCGGAACAATTGGATGGATTTCAATGAAAGCCCGCGATGTGATGACGCTAAATGTAATCTCGGCCGATCCGAACAGCACCGTTCTACGGGCAGCGCGCCAGATGCTTGAGCATCACATCAGTGGCCTGCCGGTGATCGATAAGTCCGGCAAGCTTGTTGGCATCCTTTCCGAAGGCGATTTCCTGCGCCGTCGCGAGACAGAAACCGAGCGACACCGCTCCCGTTGGCTCGAATTCTTGATGGGCCCCGGCAAGATCGCCGCCGAATACACCCATTCGCACGGCAACAAGGTCTCCGAAGTGATGACCGGCGACGTCTATACCGTCAGCGAAGACACTCCCCTCGAAGACATAGTGGAGGTAATGGAGCGCCGTCGAATTAAACGTGTGCCCGTGCTGAGCAACAATAAAGTAATTGGCATCGTAACCCGCTCCAATCTTTTGCACGCCGTCGTCAGCCTTGCGCGCACCGAGCATAGGACGGCCAAAGACGATTTCTCCATTCGCGAAAAACTGCTGGCGGAAATACAAAAAGAAGAATGGGCACCATCAGCCACGACAAACATCGTAGTGCGCGGCGGTGTCGTCGATCTATGGGGTGTTATCCTCGATGAACGTCAGCGCGAGGCGTTGAAAGTTGCGGCCGAAAACATTTCAGGCGTAAAGGCGGTGAAGGACCACTTGGTGTGGGTCGAGCCGACCTCGGGCATGTTCATTGAACCGAGAGAAGAAGTAATCGCGCAGTAAATGCGCGAAACATCCGATTTGTCTGCAACACTAGGATTTCGATTATGACGACCAATATGCCACCCGTTCCGCCAGCCAATCGGAGCAAAAACGATCACGGAAGAGATTCGGGTAAAGAAGTCCCGAATGACAAGTTGGTCGAGCACGAACATCATGCCAATGCAGCCGAAAAGGGCGAGACTGCCAATATTAAGCAAAACACTACCAACAAGGGCTTTTTCCGCGGCCGACGGTTCAGTTAACGCTTCACTTGGTCGCGGTTGTAAAGTTGTTGCTGACTTTTCGAGATGGAGAGGCCGTTATGCAAGTCCCATTGCAAGTGACGTTCGAAGGAACTGAGCCGTCCGAGGCAGCACGTTCCGTAATCGATCGTGAGGTAGACCGGCTGGAGAAACACAATCATCGCATCATCGGATGTCGAGTGGCTGTGATCGCACCTAGTCACAAGCACCATCACGGTACAGGGTTTCAGGTCCGTATCTGGCTTACAATGCCGCCTCACGAAAACATTTTAGTCAACAACACGTCCTCGGACGATGCACGGCACGAACATGTTGAGGTAGCGATCAAGGATGCGTTTGCCTCCGCTCGCCGGCAGATCGATGACCTCGCGCAAACGAGTTAAGAGAAGCGCGCCGAACCTCTTCGCTGCATTTCAGTGTGAACTGGGCACGGCTCTTCACCTTCCCGCCGGTGTCCACTTTGGGTCATAAGCGGACATTGCGCCACGCAACACGCGGATGTTGTAGGTGCTAGGCTCCTCTCTACTTATCAATATAGAATTTGCTGGGAGGAGCCAGCGCCTATGAATAATACGTCAGGTGGTGCCTTTTGGCAGACCCCGTTGGACGAACTTGAGCGACAGTTAGGCGCCAGCTCGAATGGGTTGAGTTCTACAGAGGCGACGGCACGACTGCTGCGTTATGGCGCGAACACACTAAATTCCCGGCAAAAGTATTCCTTTCTGCTCAAGGTTCTGAGCCGCTTTCGAAATCCCCTTGTGCTAATTCTTCTCGTTGCCGCCGTGATATCGGGGTTTACCGGCGACATCGCCAGCTTGATCATCATCTCGACAATGGTGCTGCTAAGCGTCCTGCTCGATAGCGTCCAAGAGTATCGTGCTGAACAGGCGGCTGAGCAGCTCAAGGTCTCAGTGGCGCTTAAGGAGCAGGTGCTGCGCGATGGTCGAGAGATCACCATCCGCGCCGACCAGCTTGTCCCCGGTGACGTTGTCCTACTCGCCGCGGGAGACATGGTGCCAGCCGACGGCCGTTTACTCGAAGCCAGAGATTTCTTTGTCAACGAGGGTCTGCTTACGGGCGAATCCTACCCGACCGAAAAACATGTGGCGGCCGAAGGCGCTGCAAATGTTGACGTGGCGCAGGCCGCTAACGCCGCTTTCATGGGGACGTCCGTCGTCAGCGGCTCGGCCAAACTCCTTCTATGCGCGACAGGCAACGCTACCCAGCTCGGCGAGATCAGCGCCACTCTACGCCACACACCACCGCCCGCCGCGCTGGAGCGAGGCGTTTACGAGTTCGGCCTTTTGATTGTGCGGTTGACCATTCTCCTCGTGCTCTTCGTTCTGCTGGTGAACACGTTTTTCCATCGTCCGCTACTGGAGAGTTTCCTGTTCGCTCTTGCTCTCGCGGTGGGTCTTACCCCCGAGCTGTTGCCGATGATCGTATCCGTCACCCTCGCACGCGGCGCTATTCGTATGGCTAAACAGAAAGTGATCGTTAAGCGCCTTGCCGCGATCCACGACCTTGGCAGCATGGACGTACTATGCACCGACAAGACCGGCACGCTTACCGAGGCCAAGATCGCGCTGATTCGACATATCACGCTTTCCGGTGCCGACAGCGAACGTGTGCTTGAGCTCGCGTGGCTCAATAGCCATTTCGAAAGTGGGCTGCGAAGTCCGCTCGACGCTGCGATACTCGAACATGGGTCCAGTATTAAGGCTGGATGGACAAAGATCGATGAGGTCCCGTTCGATTTTGAGCGGCGTCGCGTGTCGGTTCTGCTCGAGCACGAGGGACTACGCATTCTCGTCGTCAAGGGCGCGCCCGAGGACGTACTAAAACTATCCAATCGTTACGAACTCTCGGGCGAAAGCGACACGCAACCCTTTGACGCGGCAGCACTGGCGCGCGCCAACACGCAATTCCAGACGCTCTGCGAGGAGGGCTTCCGCGTCCTCGGCATCGCCTGGCGAGAAGAGCCCGCGTCTCAGACCCATGTCGTCGTGTCCGACGAGCACGATTTTGTGTTTGCTGGTTATGTCGCGTTCCTGGATCCTCCCAAGGCAAGCGCAGGGGCGGCCATCGCGGCGCTGGGACGCAGCGGCGTCGGCATTAAGATCATTACCGGGGACAACGAGCGGGTGACTCAGCATGTCTGTACCCAGCTTGGCATTCCGGTCGAGGGATTGCTCACCGGGACAGAACTCGCTGCGCTTAGCGAAGAAGCGCTGAGCGCGCGCATCAAGGAGACCAATCTATTTTGCAGGGTCAACCCGTCGCAAAAGAACCGCATCATTTTGGCTCTCAAGCGTCGCGGGCATGTCGTGGGTTATCTTGGCGACGGCATCAACGATGCGCCGTCGCTTCACACGGCCGATGTCGGAATTTCAGTCGACGGCGCCGTAGATGTCGCAAAAGACGCTGCGGACATTATTCTGCTCGAGCATGATCTGGAAGTTGTCGAACGCGGCGTCCGCGAAGGCCGCCGGACCTTTGGCAATATCATGAAATATATCATGATGGGCACCAGTTCGAATTTTGGAAATATGTTTTCGATGGCCGGCGCCTCGCTCATCCTGCCGTTTTTGCCGATGCTGCCAATTCAAATCTTACTGAACAATTTCCTCTATGACCTTTCTGAAGTCCCAATCCCAATGGATGAAGTAGACGACGAGCTGCTCGCGCAACCGCGCCATTGGGATATCAAATTCATCCGCAACTTCATGCTTGTACTCGGATCGTTGAGTTCGGTTTTTGACTTTCTGACCTTTGGCCTGCTGCTGTGGGTTTTCAATGCAACCGAAGCGCTATTCCAGACCGGCTGGTTCATGGAGTCGCTTGCCACGCAAGTATTGGTGATTTTCATTATTCGCACCCGCGGCAGCCCGTTACGCAGCCGGCCAAATCCGCTCCTTGCAGGAACCTCGCTCACCGTCGCGGCGGTTGGAATCCTATTGCCCTATACTGCGATCGGCCGTTGGTTCGGTTTCGTCCCACTGCCATTGACCTTTCTAGCGGCATTGGGTGCGATGGTTGTTTGCTATCTTGTGCTGGCTGAGGTCGTTAAGCGCTGGTTCTATCGTCGCTTCCCGCCACATGGCGTTACGCGTTCCCCCATCTTGCGATCGCAGTTTCCCTTGACCGGAACATGAACCAGTTCCGAACTCCGCTTTAGATCATTGCGGCGTCAAATCTTAATGTCCCTGTACCCCTGAAGCCGGATATTGATTGCTGGCCCCGCGACATCGTGCCTATCGTGATCGTCATTTTGATGATGCTAAGGCGGATCTAACCTGAAGGGCGGTATGTCGGATGATGAGTCCTCTTCGTCTGCAGCCGGAGAGCCACCTCGTCAAACGCATTGGATGGTTGCGAGCCGCAGTGCTCGGCGCCAATGACGGCATCATTTCGATCGCGAGCTTGATCGTCGGCGTCGCCGCTGCCGCTACAACGCAGAACGCAGTCTTGATCGCAGGCGTCGCTGGACTGGTGGCTGGTGCCATGTCGATGGCCACAGGCGAGTATGTGTCCGTCAGCTCACAATCCGACACCGAACGGGCTGACCTCGCGCTTGAGCGCAAGGAGCTGAGCAATAACCCTGCGTATGAGCTTAATGAACTTGCTGAGATCTACGTCAAGCGCGGTGTGGATCAGGTGCTTGCTCGGCAGGTTGCGCAGCAACTGATGGCAAAAGATGCCTTAGGCGCACACGCCCGCGATGAGCTTGGGATTTCGGAAATAACCACCGCACGTCCTTTACAAGCCGCACTGACTTCGGCCGCATCGTTTTCCGTGGGTGCGGCGATGCCCTTGCTTATGGTTGTTGTATCGCCCAAGGGCGCCCTTGTTCCGATCGTGTTCGCTGCGTCTTTGGGTTTTCTCGCGCTTCTAGGTGCGATCGGGGCAAAAGCAGGCGGTGCATCCATTTGGCGCGCTACGCTTCGAGTGACATTTTGGGGTGCGTTGGCGATGGCCCTCACCGCCGGTATCGGCAAACTGTTTGGCACGGTTATCTGAAGATTGGATCGCGTCCGCTTTGGGTCAAAAGCAGACATGTGCGGTGCACTACCTCATGTCCGCTAAGTGCCAATAGCGGACATGGCGCGGAATTACTCGATCACCTCGTCAGCGCGGGCTAAGAGGGTCGGTGGCACGGCAAGGCCGAGCGCTTTGGCTGCTTTGAGATTGATCAACAGTTCGTATTTGGTCGGCGCCTGCACCGGCATATCAGCAGGCTTCTCACCCTTGAGAATGCGGTCAACATATTCGGCCGCGGGTGGAGACTGGTTCACAATCTCAGTGCCGTAGGACATCAGGCCACCCGCCTGGATGAAGTAACGGAACGGATAGATCGCAGGCACTTTGTACTGCGCTGCCAGCCTCGCGATCACGTCGGGATGATTTGCTCCGAATGGACTCGCAGTCACGATAAGCCCCGCATTGGGCTCACTCGCAAACGCCGCAATACCTTGCTCAAGCTCTTTGGCGTTTTGCATGGTAATCACGCTCAAATCGATTCCAGTTGTTCCAGCCGCCTGGATCGCAGCGAACTGGCCGATTCCCGACGCATTCAAAGCATCGCGAAGAACCGCCACGCGAGTTGTGCGCGGGGCAATCTCTTTGAGAAGTCCAAGCCACTTCGCGCCAATCGTATACTCGAAGGCGATAAACCCCGTCGTGTTACCACCGGGTTTGGCCAAGCTAGAGACAAAACCGGCACCGACCGGATCAATTACGCCCATGAACACAATTGGTATGCTGCGCGTTGCCCGTTGCAGCGCAGCCAAGGTAAAGCTGGTTGGCGCGACCAGCACGTCGGGCGCCATTGCAACCAATTCGACTGCTTGGCGTGGGTAACGACTCGGATCATCTGGGCCCCAGCGAATGTCTAAGCGCAGATTGCGACCGTCGACCCAACCAAGTTCTTTTAGTCTTCCCACGAATGCCGCAAGGCGGGCTTGTCCGTCCTGATCTGTTTCAGTCACGTGCATAAGCACGCCAATGCGGCGGATGCGCTCGGCCTGTTGCGCGCTTGCAGCAGTCACCCACGCCGCAGCAGGAACACTGATCCCCTTGATAAAATCGCGCCGCCTCATTGCGTTTCCCGAGCCTCAGGACAAAGCATCGTAGCGGCTCAAGCCCGGACTGGGAAAGGGGTTGGACGCGAGGCTACCAATGTCCGCTTTGGGTCATAAGCGGACATGTGCAGCGAAATCGGCTAGCCTGGGGTTAGTTTTCAGACGAGATCGATCAGCACCAAGGGGAAGAAATCCATGAAACTTGTAGTTGTTTCTTTTGCAGTCGCGGCGCTTGCGTCTTTCGTTCTGACCGAGGAATCGCGAGCGCAACCACTGCCGTCCGAATATCCCAACGTTACGTTCTTCGTCAGCAGCGTCAGCGGACCCAAGGGCGCCGACTTCGGCGGCCTCGCCGGTGCCGACAAGCATTGTCAGGATTTGGCAGCCAAGGTCGGCGCCGGCTCCAAGACCTGGCACGCCTATCTGAGCACCCAAGCCACTGGCGGGGCGACGGCTGAGAACGCTCGCGACCGCATCGGCAAGGGCCCGTGGGTCAATGTCAACGGCGTCCAGATCGCCGCCAATGTCGAGGATCTGCATTCCGGCAACAAGATCAGCCTGGACAATTCGTTGGCCGAAAACGGGCGGAAAATACCCGGGCGCTTCTTTATGGGCACCCAGCACGATGTCCTGACCGGTTCGACGGAAGATGGGCGCGCGCCGTCGCCGGACAAGGATGCGACTTGCGGCAACTGGACCAAGAGCGGCGAAGGCTCGGCTATCGTCGGTCACAGCGATCGCTTTGGCCTGCGCGACGATGCGCCGGCGCACTCGTGGAATTCGGCGCATCCGTCGCGTGGTTGTAGCGCGGAGGCATTGAAAAGCACCGGCGGCGCTGGCCTGCTTTACTGCTTCGCCGTGAACTGAGCGGTGACGATCTGGCCGCCCGGCGGAGCAATGCCGGGCGGCTCCCAATTTGCATGAACTGTAAATGTCCGCTTTGGGTCAAAAGCAGACATGTGCAGCGCACACGCCGATGTCCGCTAAGTGCCAATAGCGGACATCGCGCCCTTAATTCGATCCCTTCGCAAGGACTTATTCGATTACATCGTCGGAGCGAACGTGCAACGTCGGAGGAATGTCAATGCCAAGGGTCTTCGCAGTCTTGAGATTTATGACCAGTTCGAACTTAGTTGGCCGCACGACCGGAAGCTCCGAAGGCTTCGCTCCCTTGAGAATCTGACCGGCGTAAATGCCGGCTTGACGGTAAGCAGTTGCAATATTCGTTCCGTAGCTGACTAGTCCGCCAGCATCAGCGAACTCGCGAAACGGATATATCGCGGGGATTTTGTAACGTGCCGCGAATGCAACAAAATCATCGCGTCGGACCACATAGAATGGATCGGATCCGACGAGCAGTGCGTCGGGACGCTGTGCAGCGATGGCGCTGAAGGCAGCGTCAAGTTCAGTTCGTGTGCTGGCGTTGTACATTTTTAGCTCAAGGCTATTGGCCTGCGCAGCTATCTGCACGTCTCTTATTTCTGGGACGGCATCCGGGCTGACGGGATTCGCCAGCATAGCGACCACGGCGGCCTTGGGAACAAGTTCACGTAATTGTTCAATCCGTTTTTGTCCGAGCGGCCCTGTGAGCAGAGTCATGCCCGTCGCGTTACCACCCGGCCGATTGAAACTATCGACTAGCCCGCCTGCGATAGGATCGAAGCCGACAACAAACACAATTGGGATGGTCGCAGTGGCCGCCCTGGCGGCCAAGGCAGCCGGAGGTCCCTGTGCGACAATGAGGGATACCGGACGGCGGACCAAATCAGCCGCCATCGCCGGAAGACGGTCATATTGACCATCCGCCCAATGGTACTCAATTGCGACATTCTTGCCCTGCACGAAGCCGGCTTCACTCAATCCACTGTGGAATTTTCTTTGCTGCTCGACAGCCGTATTTTCGGAGGTTGAGCTGAGGAATCCGATTAGTGGGAGCGCCGGCTGCTGCGCTTTTGCGGCGAGCGGCCACGTGACTGCAGAGCCGGCAATGACCTTGATGAACTCGCGTCGCCTCATGCAGCCCCCAGGCGTCAGAACAAGCCATCGTATCGGATTAAGCGACAGCGCTGGAAGGGGCCAATGTCCGCTTTGGGTCATGAGCGACCGTTTCTATTTTATGTTTTATTTATTTAGTCCGCTTTGGGTCAAAAGCGGACTTCGGACAAATCGCCAGCAAGCGGCATTGTTCGCGGATGGACTTAACAGATTCCAACGTCCACTGTGATCCGCTGCGGGCTTGTGACGATTGAAAGGGCAAAACCCATGCTGCTAATCGCCTGGTACGTGCTCTTTATGATAGTCGGAGATTTCGTCGCTTATTTCATTGGGCTCTTAATTGAATACGAATGGGGGTTACACGCGAGCTTGGTGGCGTTTCTCGCGCTTTACTTTTTGTCTCTCTGGGTAGCGTGGGTCCTATCGGTATGGATGACGAATCCAAAAAAGCGCCGCGCGTAGTCCGCTTCTGGGTCAAAAGCGGACATGTGCGGTGCAAAAGGGCATGTCCGCTTTACCCCCAATAGCGGACCTGTGCAGCGCAACTCGGCATGTCCGCTAAGTGCCATTAGCGGACATTGCGCCGTCTAGTTCTCCCCGCCATTATCGCGGATCTTTCCGCCAAAAAATTGTAAAATAAACTTATGAGACCGATAGCGGCCTTCCTCGTTTTGGCGCTCGCAGGATGCGCAACAGGCGACCTGTTTCCTCGAGACGAGCCCCGAGTGGCCGAGCCAATCACTCCACAGAATGCTCCTCCTCCTCCAGTTAGTTCTACCGCCCCGTCTGCCGCCCCTTCCTTGTCCTCACCGGCGGCCCGAGCTGCTGCTGCGCCGGATGCGACCGTGAGCAGCGGCGGACTGCTGCCATGCGAGACTCAGTCATGCAAAGTTAATTGCTCTGCGAAAGTGCCCGCACGAGCTCGTCCGAAATGGTGCGCGCAATTTGAGACTCCAGTCGAATAATGTTCCGTAAGTCTGCATTGGGTCATTAGCGGACATCGCGCATTCGCATCCAAAATTCGAACGCCCATACGGCAAAAGCCCCAGCTTTGCAGCCAGGGCTTCTTGACATGAAATCTCGACGAACCGGTTTAAATCAGCCCTTTGTTTGAACGACTGGAGCTTTGCCTTTGCCAACTGGAGCCTTGCCTTTGCCTATGCAACCAGCCAGGCCAAAAACGAGAATTACAGAACACATTGCAACCAACAATTTTCTCATGGAGCATCCCCCGTCGTCCGAAAAAACGCAGGTGAGCATCATCGTTATTCGAGAATTTATAGCTAGTGCTAAAATGCCACACTTCCCAATAAAACCGCACTTTCTAAAGAGGCATTCAATTACGTCATCGGGCCCGACTGTATGCTATTGTCTGCGTGCTCGGTTTTATCCTGAAAGAATACTGATCGGCTGCCGGGGGCGCCGATTGAAAGTTGTCGGAGTATTTCGAGTGCGTCAGTTGCTGCTGATCGCGACGTTTTTCTTTGCCTTGGTTTCGGGCGCATGTGCCGAAGTCACGCTGACGTTCTATTCTCACCATTTAGGTACCTATGGGGGCGGCATCGCCTTTCCCCATGCGCATATCGCGCTCAGCGGAACCACCCAAGCCGACGCGAAACCAGTCAAGGCCAATTTCGGATTCACGACTGAGACGATCTCGCCTTCCATACTTTGGGATTGGGTGGAAGGTGCTGTCGTCTCGATGCCAGACGATTACATCGCGACGACCAAGCCGCATCTTTCAGTCCTGATCAGCGACGAACAATATCGCGCTGTGCTTGCAATAGTGGAGCGTTGGCGGAAATACCCTCAGCCATCTTACAATCTTGATACGCATAATTGCGTGACATTCGTAAAAGAAATCGCTATCGCGCTTGGGCTTCCTGCGAGCAATGACGTGAAGCTCGTCCGCAGTCCGAAGGAATTTTTGGAAGATTTGCAGTTGCGGGCTTCCAAAATGAACCGGAGCGTCGCGACAAGGAGACCTCAACGGCCAATTCCGAGCACGCAACCGAATACCAATAAAACCAAGACCGTTAGAACGGAGGATTGATAGACCGCCACCGCGCCGCCTACTCCGCAGGTCGCTGATGGGTAAAAACGGCATTGCTTCCTCTAATCGCGATGTCCCCTTCACCTCCGAAGCAAACATCGGTTCGGTACAACGGCTGCCAAATACTCAGCGCGGTATCCGACAAGACGGCTTGATAGACGTCCCATAAAATCTTAAAAACCAATTAACCGAAACTCACGCGATTGCGGGCACGTCTTTTACGGCACCCATCGCGGATGTGCCGGATCGTGGTCAAAATCGGGTAAACTCGTTCAGGATTTGTCGACGAAAGCGGTGCATAATTTGTTAGGCCTAAAAATCGGGCCGCCTTCGTTGTAAACTGTAGCGTCAGTCGGAGTACGGGGAATGTTGCGTGGTGTTGCATTGACGGTTGGCCTTTTGGCCGCCCTGCCGGCTGCAGCCGGCGAGATGACCGCCGACGAGGCTCGTCAGTTTGTCATTGGCAAGGTGTTCAACTACGCCTGTTTCGAAGGCACACGCGGGCAAGGCCGCGTTAATTCCGACGGCTCGGTCGCTGGCTCTATTCAATTCCAGGGGGCGGGCCCGATGCGCTACGCACAACTGCCGACCAACACACTACAACTCAAAGGCGGGGCTGTTTGCGCCTCCCTGCGTGGCCTGCCGCTCCAACCTTGCTTCAACCTCGAGCGCACAAGCGACACCAGTTTCCGCGGTTCAATTTCGGGGTTGGGCTTCGCCTTCTGCGAATTTAGCCGACATGGCGCGCAGACGATCTTGGCCCACAGCGTGCACCGTTCGAACACAGGGCAACCGCTCGGCTTGCGTCCCTCGTTCACCGTTGACAATGACTGACGTTCGCCCCTTTGCCCTGCAAGCTGTTTTCCGTGGTGGCCACCCTGCGCCCATGATGGGATCGGTTCCACAACGCTGGCCAATCTGTTGTCAATGACGGGGTGCCGGCAACTTGCGAGGCTTCCCCGAAATAGACCTGCCATCCATCGCCGGCTGAAATCCACTTTTGTCCGCTTTGGGTCGAAAGCGGAAATTTGCAGTGCAAAACGGCGGACATAACGGCGTCTGTGCTCGGAGAAGACCGATCTCAAGGAAGCAACTTGGGCAGCGACTTCCGCGTTGCATAAAGCCGACGTAGTTTATCACTTCCGACGGGTGCGTATTTACATTCACACTCGTCGCTCGTGCATTGAGCGAGTGGCAAACGAGGCACGGCACTCCCGGGATATTCGATCACACGTAACGTGCGTGCCGCTTCGCAGGCACCCCGTCCCGGAGAAATGCGAACGTGACTGAGCAAGCCCAGCCTCTGAGCATTCCGAAATGCTCGCAGCGAGCGCGCGATCTGAATTGGCGTTTTATGCATCTCTAGCGACCAATATCAGTCGCTGCGGGAAACTGGTCTCAGGGCTGAATTCAAGGCTAACCGTTAAAGCAAATAGGTTAGAGGTAAAACTGCACTCCGGCGCAGCAAGCCAATGTGCGCCGCTTCACGGAAATTGATCAGCTGCTCGCGAAAGTTCGCTAAGTGCCAATAGCAGACATTCGTCTTCATCATCTCGTCAGCACGACCAGTCAGGCCGGTTGACGGATTTCAAGGCGCGGTGGGCGTTCGGCCTGTCTTATTGCGGAAGTGCTCGAGTATGAACACGCGGAGCGCCGAAGATCTATTGTTCCGCTGACGCGTCTCGTCCACTCCGGCGACCAATTTCGACAGCGTCGCCCGCTGGACATGCGCAATTTCCCTCAGGTCGCTCCAGAAGGCATCTTCAAGGCTGACGCTGGTCTTTTGTCCATCGATCGTGATGGAATGTTTGACGACAGAGGATTTCATTAGGGCACCTCAAAGCCCCCCGTATCCACATACAGTGATTCGGAAACGTGACGGAGTTAGTTTGATACCGCTGCGAACCCGTCATGCAACTACCAGGCGCTCGTGCTCGCGAAGAATAGTGGCAAACAGGTCCGCTTCGGGTCAAAAGCCGACATTCGCGCAAGCGCGGATTACTCAAGGCCGGGCTTAAGCTGGAATTACCACGGACAAAAAGACCAAGGCACAGACGACGACTGTGATCGCAAACACCTCTTGCGCATTTTCCGCTGTTCTCCAATTCCACATGACACGCTCCCAAATTGAGGATCATGTTTTGTTATGTAGATGCGTTTTCGAATTCCTTCTGTGATTCCAGTCACACGATTTGCGATTGGTAATGCGTTAGGGCGAAACCAACATTTTGATCCGAAGAGCTACCTTGCTACCTCCAACATCGCAGACATTAAAACCGCTTTCACGATTTTGGAGTGTAACTTTGCCTAAGTCCGGAGCCCGCAATGGGTCTTACCCGAACTGAATTGGCCAATTCAAATAACGAAGTCCCTGACGGTGACTACGAGGTCATTTTGTCGACAATCAAGAAGACAGTGCGAGGAAGAGCGTTTTTGGCCGAATATGCGCGACGCACCCGCCGCTCCGATATCCAAATGATCCTTACTGAAATCGACAAATTACAGAGCAGTCAAAACGACGACCGATTTGACTTCACAGCTCTGAGCTAACTCATCCGAAACAGAACAGTACTGCGGAGCCTAATCGGGCTCTTGGAGAACGTTTAGGTGTGCGGATCAGGTCGACGATGTCCGCTTTGGGTCAAAAGCAGACATGTGCAGTGCAAAACGCCATGTCCGCTTAGTGCCAATAGCGGACATCGGGCTCGGGGCGGAGACGTCTCCGCCCCCGAGCTATTTTGACGCTAGTTCTTGTTCGGACCCGCTGTAGTGAGTGCGAATGACTATGTCCGCTAGCATTCACAGCGTTGACGCAAAGTCAGTCCATCGGGCCACATTGCGCAGAAAAAACCCCGCCGAAGCGGGGCTTTCACGTCACTTACTGCTTAGGGGCTTGGCCAGTAGTTGTTGGCTTTGCCGCTTGAGCGTCGGTGGCCGGTTTTGCCTTCGCGTGCGCATTCTCATGCTGAGCCACGCAATTATTGGCGAAGTTGCGTCTTTTCAAGAAGTGGATTGCAGAGAATTTCTTGGCGGCTTGAGCTTTGCACGAAGCCTGAACGTCCGCCGACATCTTTTGCTTGTTGCCAGCGGCTTCGGCTGACACGGCGAACGACAGGACAAGCGCGGTCGCCACGGTCGAGATAACTAGTTTATTCATGTTCGTCACTCCATCAGTCCCCAAACGCCAGACAAACGCTATAACGCACGGTTTCGTTCCGAATATTTTCCTGTCTGTTTATTCAGAAATAACACTGGGCTTCGGGGGCTCACCGAATCGGCGCGATTTGCGGGGAAACGAGTCGGGAGGGGCGGTGGACGTCCGCTATTGGCGCTTAGCGTAAATAGGCTTGTGCACTGCACATCTCTGGGTTTGACCCATAGCGGCCATTCCATCGACACGCACCTCACGAAATCGCTCATTGGGCGGCGAGGCTGGCGTCCAGTGTGTTCGGTGTCGGAGTTGTCAATTGAGGTGACTGCTCCGCTGGGGAGGCCTTCTGTCTTCGTGCCGCCCGGTGATGCACGACGCCATTCATCTCGTGATGTTTTGCTGAGGCGTTCAATGGCGATCCAGGGGCCCGCAAGCGCACATCGCCGCTCGACGGCACCACCGCTGTGTCATCAATTAGTGGTGTCGCCATCGGTTTCCCAGCAGGCGTTCGCTCGGGCGCTACAATTGTCTTGCCGTTGATTGTGCTCGTCGTTAGGTCGGTGAGCGCCGACCAATTTTGCTCCAACTTTTCCTGTCGCTGCTTCGGCGTGGTGAGTGCGATCTCCTCTTTCACCCGCTTCTGGTCCACCAATTGAACGACGCGATCGACCTCCCTCCGTAATTCTTCAGAGGTGACTTGCTTTCGCCCGATCAAGTACGCCAAATAGTTGCTGGCTGCGATTACCGACACTGCCGCAATTATCAGCGGTATTGCCCTGACAATGAAAACGACAGCTTCGCGCCGCGGCGACCGATTGCTCGGCGTTTGGGGCGCCTGTGACGAACGGCGTGGCTGGCGAGTGCGTACCGGGGAAGAAGGCGACATGCGTGCGCTCCGTGCCGGATCTACCTATGCCGAGCCAGATTCGCTGTATTATGTCAAAGCATAGATGGCGGCGGACTAGTCGAACCGCAGGGGTATCAAGCGGTATCATCCGCCGGAACATCGATTTGGAAACGGTTCCAATGGTGCTTTACTAATTCGGATAACGGCCGCCGCATCCGCCAAAGTTCGCCAAATCGCTGGGCCTCGGAACTTTCTTGATGTTGTTCCGTTTAACGGGGCACACGAAGAGGTAGGATACTGCCTTGGCCAAGCGCAACATTCTGGTTTTAGAAGACGAGCCGCTGGTTGCAATGATGCTTCAGGACCAGCTTGAAAGCTTCGGAATTCACGTCATCGGCCCGGCCAACAATTTGAGATCCGCAATTCAACTTGCAGAGTTTTCTAACCTGGACGGCGCCCTGTTGGATTTAAATATCAATGGCACGTATGCGACAAAGGTCGCAGACATGCTTCGCGCTCGTGGT
Organism: uncultured Alphaproteobacteria bacterium; assembly: GCA_963810585.1. Classification (GTDB taxonomy): domain Bacteria; phylum Pseudomonadota; class Alphaproteobacteria; order Rhizobiales; family Xanthobacteraceae; genus Pseudolabrys. Next base: position 35,350 of record CAWENV010000003.1, on the reverse strand, counting down.
GTCCCCTTTATCTTTGTCACCGCCTATGATCGTCCACGCGGCTTGCGTTATCGAGACGTCTCCGTCTTGAACAAACCGTTTACAGACATTGATCTTAGAATGGCGCTCGTTGCGCTCTTGGAAAAAAGCAGTGCGGGCTCAAATTAAGAACAAATAGCAGCTCGCGACGTTGATGCTGCGACTGCGTAAACTAGAGGCAACATCGCGGTTGTTAGGGTCAGGCCACACCATCGCCTGGCCCTTTCGTATTACGGACCTGCTCAATAGCGCTGCACGTGCGCGGATTAGCGTGCCTAATGCGGAACTGTTGGTAGCTCCGAACGAGACGCATCAAAAGAAGGCGGACGATATAATAAAATAGTCCCAGTAGACGATGCCATCAAATGTCCGCTTTGGGTCAAAAGCAGACAATGTGCACTGCGAAACGGCATGTCCGCTAAGTGCCAATAGCGGACATCGGGCTTTCATTCGATTACTTCATCGGCTCTTGCGATGAGCGCCAAAGGAACAGAGACACCAAGTGCCTTTGCAGTTCTGAGATTGATCGTCATTTCGAACGTCGTAGGCTGAATGACTGGCAGTTCAGCAGGCTTTTCGCCCTTGAGAACCCGGCCAACGTAGACACCCGCCTGGCGCCATGCGTCGATCCGGCTGGCGCCATAGCTGATCAGGCCTCCAGATGCTGCGAACTCTGACAAAGTGTAAATCGCGGGAATTTTATCGCGGACCGTCAAAGCTGCAAGTTGCTTCGCTTGGGCGTTGAAAAATACGTCGTGGCCAATGATCAACGCACCTGCCTGGAGTTCACGCGATTTTGCAAAGGCCGAATCGAAATCGCGTTCGGTGCTGGCATTCAGGACATGGAGATTGAGACCAAGCTTGAGAGCCGCCTGCTGAATACTTCTTGATTGGGTCTCGGCATTTGGATTGGTCGGATTAATGAGCAGAACTATGGTGCGGGCCGAAGGGACTGCCCCATGGAGCAATTCTAAGAGCTTCGGTCCCAGCTCCACGCTCAAGAGCGTCGCACCTGTCACGTTGCCGCCGGGGCGATTCAGGCTGGTAACAAGCCCGATCTGCACGGGATCGGCGATCATTGTGAAGACAATGGGAATCTTACCCGTCGCCGCCTTTGCAGCGCGAACTGCAGGTGTGGTCGTCGCTGCAATCACGGCTACCTCTCGATGGACTAGATCTGCCGCCATCGAAGGCAGCCGATCGTACTGATTCTCCGCCCACCGGTACTCGATCTTGGCGTTCTTGCCGTTTTCGTAACCAGCCCCACCCAGCCCTTTGACAAACGCGTCAACGAGCCGCGCCTCACTGTTTGGATTGCCGGCGGCGAGATACCCAATCACCGGCATCGCCATTGGCTGCGCTCGCGCTGTGAGCGGCCAGGCAGCGGCCCCGGCTCCAAGTACTTTGATGAAGTCTCGTCGCCGCATTGCCCCCTCCGCCCAGCACGAACCATATCTGTTGAGACGTGCGCACCGGAAGGGGCACGGCGACAAAATGTCCGCTAAGGGTCAAAAGCAGACATGTGCGGTGCACCAGGCGATGTCTGCTAAGTGCCAGTAGCAGACATCTGCAATGCACTCGCACATGGCCGCTAAGTGCCAATGGCAGACATCACGCACCGGATGCGCGTCACCAAAAACCCCATGCGACAAGGTCGCCGGCCGCATTATGCGTCATCCGCAAGCGCCTAAACTTAATGGAACGCCGCTAGGGGTGTGGAGTTGGTTAGCTGCAACGAGCGGCGGTTGCCCCCCTATCCCCGCCGCCGCGCGTAGGCGCAAATCGGGCCAAGCCTCTCCCCCGGGGCTTGGCCCATTCTTTTGTAGGCAATGCCTTTTCCAAGGGGCGACATTTCTCAACGGGAGATACCCACATGGCAGATGACGCGAGTGAACCCAGCATCCGTCAGCATGTTTTGACGTTCATAGGCATCATGGTGGTCGTGGGTTGGCTTTTATTTTGGCCGCACTAAATCATGACGCTAGCGGCCCCTGTGTGACGGGAACCATTCCGGTGAAAGGAGGTTTGCGTCCCGACCTTTACCGGCGCGCAAAATGGCAGATCTTGATCATCTCTGGTTCTCGGCAGGTGTTGTGCTGGTCATTGCACTTATCGCTACGATAACCGCCCTGACGGTGCAGCGCTTTGTCGGTATCTCGGCGGGGCCAATACTCGTCGGCCCTTTCATCGCCGCCGCACTGGTAATTGTCTATACATATTGGCGCCCGACCAAGTGACCTCTGCATCGGAAAGATCGGAGACCTTCGCTGAACGACTAAAGCGCAGCCGCGTTTTTCGCGCGCTTGGACCAGGTCTTATTACCGGTGCTGCAGACGACGATCCCAGCGGCATTGCAACGTACTCGCAGGCAGGAGCACAATTTGGCTTCGCAATTACTTGGACATTGCTGTTTACCTATCCCCTTATGGCCGTCATCCAAGAAATCAGCGCGCGAATCGGGCGCACAACCGGCAAGGGCATAGCGGCTAACATTGGGCACCATTACCCAAGTGCAGTCCTCCAAAGCGTCGTGTTTCTCTTGGTAATTGCAAACATAATTAACATCGGTGCCGACCTCGGGGCGTTGGCGGATGCCTTACGCCTCCTGATTGGCGGCTCGACATTCCTCTACGTGCTTCTATTCGGGATATTCTGTGCGGGTTTGGAGGTTTTCATTCCGTATTCGCGCTACGTGTCCTATCTGAAATGGCTGACATTCGCGCTATTCGCTTATTTCGGCACTGTAATAGTCGTTAAAGTACCTTGGGTAGAAGCGGCGCGCGGCTTTTTCATTCCCACACTATCAAGCAATGCCGCCTTCTGGACAGTCGTCGTTGCAATCTTTGGCACGACTATCAGCCCATACCTTTTTTTCTGGCAGGCTTCCCAAGAAGTTGAAGAAATCAAGAACGTGAAGGCGCGACAGCCATTAGCAAAATCGCCGGAGCAAGGACCAGATGCAATTGAGCGCATCAAGGTCGACACCTACATAGGAATGGCATTTTCCAATCTCGTCGCCCTCGCAATTATGTTCACAACTGCTGCCACCCTACACGCAGCTGGAACAACCGATATTCAAACTTCAAGCCAAGCCGCGGAAGCTTTAAAACCAATTGCGGGCCCATTTGCCTTCGCAATTTTTACGATGGGTGTCGTGGGCACAGGACTGCTGGCCATACCGGTCCTCGCTGGATCTGCGGCCTATGCTATCGGTGAAGCATTCAGGTGGCCGACCGGGCTGGACCGCAAGCCAAATAAAGCCCGAGCATTTTACGCGACGATTGTCATTGCCACGCTCAGCGGCATTGCCATAACTTTTTCACCCCTCGACCCGATCAAGGCATTGTTTTGGAGTGCTGTAATTAACGGACTCGTGGCTGTACCGGTTATGGCGATGATGATGTTCATCAGCTCAAACAAAAACATTATGGGAAAATTTGCCATTAAGGGCGTTTTGAGAAACGTGGGATGGCTCGCAACGGGAGTTATGGCCGCTCAGCCATTGTAATGATTGCCACTATATTCTTTGATGACTTGACGGCCCATGTCCTCTTTGGAGCAAAAAGCAGACGTAAATCGGTCGCTCCTGAATGTCCGCTAAGTGCCAATAGCGGACACTAAATGGGACCGTATCCCGCAATTCTTCATGGCGTGCTAATTTGAACTCAAGTCAACCCGCAATGCTTTTTCACATCGTCAGTGTTGGGACAAACCTTCCCATCGTCATCTTCAATCCATGCAGTAGTTGCGCCGCCTGTCTTTAGCGACAAACCGGCAACTTGCATTGCGGCTGCTAAGGTGGGGTACGGCTTGGCATCATCTATGAGGCCATCGGTGCCGGTGGTTATTCTAACGTGATAGGGCATATTTTGCCCTCCTACTAATTTGACGTTCACTCAACAGATTCTCTTAGCGACCTTACCCTATTGGTCACAACAGCAGTCTATAGTCCGGGGGTAATGCCCAGCGTCTTGTGCGTCTTCTACTCGACAACCGTATTCGTCGCGCCCGCTTTACCCCCGAAAGCGGACATTTGCAGCGCACTGGCGCATGTCCGCTAAGTGCCAAAAGCGGACATTGCGGGACTACTCGATCACCTCGTCGGCGCGGGCGATGAGCGTGGGTGGGACCGTTAAACCAAGCACCCTGGCAGTTTTCAGGTTGATCACGAGCTCAAACTTTGTAGGCTGAATGACCGGCAACTCAGATGGTTTGGCCCCGTTGAGAATCTTACCAACATAGAGGCCACATTGATGATACCCGTCGGCAAGGCTCGGCCCGTAACTGATCAGACCGCCTGCTGCACTGAATTCGCGCCAGGCATAGATAGCTGGAATTCCATGGCGTGCCGACATTGCCACAAGGTAATCGCGCTCACTGGTGAAGAACACGTCGGCGTTGACGAGTAGCGCACCAGCTTTCTCCTGAGCGAGCAACGAAAATATGTTCTCGAAGCTCGTTTTAGTGGACGATCGCAAAACAACGACGCGCACACCAAGTGAACGCGCAGCTTCTTGTACCGTTGTAGAATCGCGTAGCGCGTTGGCATTTTCCGGATTTATCAAAAGCGCGATCGTTTTTGCCTTGGGTGCAACTTCGTGCAGGATCTCGAACTGCTTCGCCGGCAAGGGTCCGGCAATCAAGTTAACGCCGGTGATATTGCCATCGGGCCGGCGGAGGTTGCCCACAAGCCCGATCTGAACCACGTCGCCGCCACTATTGAACACGATGGGAATTGTCGCAGTGGCCGCTTTGGAAGCCAACGCTGACGGTGCGTCCCACGCAAAAATTACGGCGACCGGGCGACGGACCAAATCCATAGCTAGCCCCGGTATTTGATCATATTTGCCTTCTGCGAACCGATATTCGAGCATCACATTGCGGCCTTCAATGTAACCGATGTCGCCCAACCCCTTGCGGAATGCGGTCAGCAGAGGCGCACGCTCCGCTGCGGACGAGCCGCTCGACATATCCGACCACCGGCGCTGCCGCTTGCTGCGCGCGCGCGCAGCAAGCGGCCATGCAGCCGCAGCCCCGCCGAGAAGCGATATAAACTCGGCGCCGCTCTCATTCGATCACCTCGTCGGCGCGCGCGAAGAGGCTTGATGCAACGGTCAGACCAAGCGTCTTCGCTGTCTTTAAGTTGATTGCCAGCTCATATTTTGTCGGAGTCTGCACTGGCAGGTCGGCTGGCTTCTCGCCTTTGAGAATGCGATCTACGTAGATTGCCGCGCCGCGCCATTGATCAATCTGATCTGGACCATAGGTGATAAGACCTCCGTCGGCTGCAAAGTATCGATAAGGGTAGATCGCCGGCAAATGATGCCGCGCCGCCAGAGAACTGATCAATTTTCGGTTTGCAATCGTCTTCGGGTGCGGAAACACGATCAGACCGGAATCCGGCTGGTCGGCATATGAAGCTATCGCACTTTCAATGTCCTTTTGGATATCGACAACAGCCACGGTTATTCCAGCTGATGGCGCGACCTGCTTCGCGGCATCCAGAAATGACGCATGTGCCTTTGCATCAGGCATGAACAGCGCCCCGACGCGCTTCAGATTGGGCGCCATCCTCCTTGAGCACTCCGAGCCACTTGCCGCCTATCGCCGACTCGAAATTCTGGAACCCCGTCATATTGCCGCCCGGCCGTGCAAGGCTTGCGACGAGGCCGGTTTCAACGGGCTCGGAAATCTGAGTGAATATGATCGGGAGTGTGCTTGTGAGCCGGTGAAGTTGCGCCAGTACCGGATCGCTTGTCGCGACAATGGCATCGGGTGCGGACTGCACCGTTTCCAGAATGAGTTTCTTGGTTTGCTCGGTGTCGCCCGCGGCCCACCGATATTCTATTCGTATATTGCGGTCAGTGTTCCAACCCAGATCTGCAAGCGCTTTGAGGAAAGCTGCAATGCGTGCCTGGCCCGCTTTGTCACTCTCGGTGTACGACCCGAGCAACACGCCGATGCGCCGCATCTGGTCGCTCTGCTGCCCACGTGCGGTGAGTGGCCACGCGGCGACGCTACCCACCGAGATGATGAACTCGCGCCGCCTCATTACAGCTCCCAGTTTCAGGCGCGGCATCGGAGCTGGCTAAGGCTGACAATCTGAAAGGGGTATGTCCGCTTTGGGTCAATAGCGGACATCGCGCCATTTTATTCGCATCATCTTGTTGGCGATGGAGTAGCATGCCCGCAAGGAATGGTGAGGCCGAGCGCCTTGGCGGTCGAACGTATCGATAACAAGTTCGAATTTGGTCGATCGCAGCACCGGCAGGTTCGGCGTGGCTTAGCATCCTTGAGGTATGCCACCGGTATAGACGCCGAGTTGCTGAAAGCATATCGGCAATTGTTGGCTCCGTAGCTCATCAGGCCGCCGACTTCGACGAATTTCTCGAATCCCGTAAAAAGCCGAAATCCTCTGTCGTGTGCGGTCAATGTGGTAAAGTGTACCCGTCGTGAAGCGAAAGAATGTATCGGGAGTGACGAAGAGCGCAATTCGGGATGTTCCCACTGCGATGGCCGTAGAGCCCGATATCTATCTCGTTAATAGTCGAGGCGGTGAATCACCTGGATATTCAGCCCAACGCCCGGGGCAGCCCTCTTCGATCTCCCGTAACGTGGCCCTTGGCACTAAAATCGTTGTGCGGATTCGACTGAGTACAGCGACACGACTAGCTCTGGGCAGCAAGTCATGCAGAAGCCGTAGCCGCTTGGCGATCACCTCGATGACAAACATATTTACGCCGGTCATGTTACCGTCCGGCCGGTGCAAGGCTCGAGACGTGACCTCAGCTGGACAGGGTCATCATCTATGGGGAAAGACGATCAGAAATCCTCGTTGTTGCAGCTTTTGCGGAGCGCTGTAGCGGCGACAGTCGGGGTAAGAACGGCCACTTGTCGGCGGGCGAAATCGGCCATCACTGCAGGCGCGCCTCCGTAACGACCCTCGAGCCCAGTGATATTCGACCGTAACGTTTTCTGCCCTCCGATGTAGCCAGTTTCGCTCGAGGCCTTTGCGAAACGCCGTCGCACGCGCCACAAGAGGCATTGGTGCCCCAGGTCGACAAATCCACCTACCGCAGCGCTTGCCTGTTGCGCGCGCACCATGAACGGCGAAACGCCGGCCGCCGATCCGCAAACCAGTTTTATGAACTCGTGCCGCCTCATCGAGGACCCCAAGGATCAGGACCAGCCATCGTACCGACTGAACCAGCATACTGGAAAGGGGCCGATGTCCGCTCTCGGGGTCAAAAGTGGACATGCGCGGTGCACTAGTGCCATGTCCTGCTTTGTCCCGATAGCGGACATAAATCGGGGTTCAACCGGGGTCGTGCCTGTTCTGTGGGTGTCTATCCTTATTCCGAACGACTGAGGCTGCCGGCTGCACCTCGACGAGAGGGGGTCCGCATGGCGATGTACGAGCTTCCATTGCCCGTCTTCCTGCCGGAAAATGCACCGGTTACTCGAAGAAGCGATAGGCTTAACTTCCTGCGTCCCAGCCAGGCGGATTTTGGTGTGCTTCAGTATCAACTGTGGTCCACGCCATTTCCGATGTGACGACGGTGGAGATATTTTCGACGCGGCGCTCATCGTCGTCAGTGGCAAAACGCGCCGATGCCCAGTCATACTGTTTCTCGACTCTGCGCGCTCCATCCCTTCTCGACCCCACCCCAACCTCTCAATGATGGTCACATCGTCAGCGTGCGAGCATAGCGCCTTAAATGGTTGCGGATTTCCTCTCACGAACTCCTTCTCTGCGCCTGACTGGGCATTGCTCGCATGGCTTTATGAAAAACTGTCCTGCAACGCCATAGCAATAGTCTCTCGCCGTCACAATGCGCCCCCGCGCTCAGCAAGCAGTGTACCGATGTGCCACTGAAGAGGGCATGTCCGCTTTGTGCAATAAGCAAGCATGGGCATTTTTGATCCTCTATTTTGGCGCTACCACTTCAACCCCGCGCACACTGTTTTCCTCCGACCAGCCTGCTTAAGCACCTGCACCGAGCGTTTCATATGATCCGAGGCCTCGCGTCACAATAGGCGAGGCGTCCTCCAGAATTTCCTTTAGGGACCTGCAATACCCGCGTGAGCATTTGTTTGATAATGATCTTCTAAGACCCGCGAGCTTAGGGTAAAAGCTGTGTCGAGTATTGGATAAGCATCTCGCGTATGGAAGGCAACGATGCGATTGCCTGCCCGGACCGCAATAGTTCAGATGTTTGGATCATAAGTGTCGTGAGTACACTCGGCTGCGCGCTGCTCGATAATCCGAACAAGGGAAATGGTGGAAGCATGCCCACGCATGACCGCAATGCGTATCCCCGGACGATCAACGTTGGCAGCGGCCTCTCTCAACGACGAACCTGGCGGAACCGAGTAAGCGAAATCGAGACCGCACAAAAACTGGTGTAAAGTTCATTTCCTTGGCGCGCGCCGGACTCAATCAGCATAAACCGAACGTCATATTCATTGTTCCTTCACGCACGCTATCACTCGGTGTAGAGGAAGAACTCGGCTGTCACCACTTCTTGGACGCCTATGTCAGCCGCAAGAGCATTGGGCATTTTCAGCGCAAGTCCCTGAGGCTTTGCCGTTAGCGTCCTTCGAATACTGAAAGGATGGAAACACCCGATCCAAATCTTTCCGGACTGAATGATATCCGCGACGCGTGGATCAGCGGTTTGTGGGTAGGCCGATTGTACTGAACCCATCACTAGATCAAGAATAATCGCCATCGCGATTTGCATGATCCGCTCCTACCAATGGTGCTCATCGTCATGGATGTTAGCCCACGTCAGGGCCGACGCAATGTCCGCTAAGGGTCAAAAGCAGACGCGTGCGGTGCAATAGCGCATGTCCGCTAAGTGCCAATAGCGGACATGGTGCCGCTTATTCGATCACTTCGTCGGCAAGGGCAAGTAGCTTAGGCATGATGGTGAGGCCAGCGCTTTAGCGGTCTTGAGGTTGATGACGAACTCGAATTTATTCGGCGCTTGAACCGGAAGTGCACTCGGGCTGGCCCCTCGCAGGATTTGGTCGACATATGCCGCAGCTCGCCTGAACTCCTCCGCAGTGTTCACGCCGTAAGCATGAACCCGCCCTCAACAGCGAAATATCGATAGGGATAAGTAGCCGGCACGTGATGCTCGGCTGCCAACTGTATAATTAGCTCGTGGTTGGCCGCTGTGAAAAAGTCTGGGAGCACGATGATCCCACCGTTCGATACTGTACCGGTCGCTTCGATGACTTGCGCAATCTCGGTGGCATCGGCGACACCGCGCGTTGTCAACTCAACCCCGATCGACGACGCACTTGCCTCAATGGACTTCAGATAGCCAGCATAAGGTGTGGTCTTTGGATTATAGATAAGTGCGACCTTGGCTACACGAGGCGCACCTTGCTTGAGCACCTCTAGCCACTTCCCGCCCATCGTGAACTCGAAATTAGTGAAGCCGGTCACATTGCCACCGGGCGCTGCCAGACTGGTCACCAACCCACTGGTGACCGGATCCGTGACGATGGCAAACACGATCGGTGTGGTGCTGGTTTTCTGGCGCAACGCCCTCACCGCCGGCGTGCTGCTTGTCACAAGCACATCCGGCGTGAGCGCGGCCAGTTCCGCCGCATAGGCTTCAGTGCGATCAATGGTGTCGCTCAACCAGCGATATTCGATCTGGATGTTACGGCCACCGTCCATCCGAGTTGGTCGAGCCGCTGACAAATGCCGCAGTACGACGCCGCGCTTCCGGGTCGCCTTCAGCCAGCCCCACGAGCCAGCCGATGTGCCGTATGCGGCCAGCCTGTTGCCCTCGTGCCGTGACTGGCCATGCGGCTGCCACGCCGCTTAGAAGCTTTATGAACTCACGGCGCTGCATGCGTGCTCCCAAGAACACGTCCGTCTTGTTCCTAAAGCCTATCAGTGATTAAGCCCGATGTCCGCTGTGGGTCAAAAGCAGACATGTGCGGTGCACTAGACGATGTCTGCTAAGTGCCAATAGCGGACATCGAATGGATCAGGTTCCACGTTCGCCACCAACCTAATAAGTGGCACGCCCGCCCGAGATGTCAAAGACCGCGCCGGTATTGAATGAACAAGCTTCGGAGCAAAGCCAAAGCACAAGCTCAGCAACTTCATGTGCCGTTGCAAGCCGCTTCAATGCTGTTCTGGAAACCATCGCCTCAATCGCTGTGGCAGAAAATTGTCGTATCATATCTGTATCAGCCGCAGCGGGGGCGACGGCATTTACGCGTATTTTTGTGTCGGCTAACTCTTTTCCCAATGACTTTGTAAATGCAATGACGCCTGCGCTCGCAGCCGAATATGCAGACAAATTGGGAAATCCTTCTTTTCCGGCAACAGAAGCCATATTGACAATTCGTCCCCAACCTCCGCGTCGTATATGCGGAATTAATTTTTGTGTAATTTCAAATGCTCCATTGAGATTCACATCTAGCACGCGCCGCCAGTCGTCTAAGCGCACTTGTTCAACAGCAACCGGTTCGCCTAGATAACCGGCGTTGAAGGCAACGCTTGAATATGAGACCGAAGGTCGTGCCGTTCGCGAAAAAACTGCACGGTTAAGAGCGCTTCGATTGGACAAGGAGGCGGCAGAGAAAAACGAAGGGGTCGCAGCGGACTCCGGCCAACTCTTGGTTGCCAGAAAAAAGGCGAGCCATGGCTGCTAGTAGTAAGAATACGCGGGTGCAATCGCGGCTGGAGAAGGCTGCACGGGAAAATCACAATCTCAGTGTGGGCTACGAAGTCCAAGCAAAGATTATTCGAGAAAAGACCGCACGACTGAAGGCTCTTCGATTGGCTAAAGAAGCGAACGAGAAGAAAGATTTGGGAGCTTAAACTTTCCGCCCATCTATTTAGCCCGAATATTGTCGCGACCGTTACCAGCGTCTTCTCATGCTGAATCAGCTACCCGCATGACTCAACAGCGGCCTTCTCTGAGTCTAACGCGGTCCATTCTGGAAGGCCACCGGATCCAAAAGACATGCAAAATGACATTCAAGACGTCAGTGAAAAAGAGTTTGCGAAGCTATATGCCGAATACCAGGCAACGCTTGGCCGTCCCGTGGTGGCTGTAGTTCATCGCCAGGGCCGCAACATTCCCGGTTGCGTCACGGCTGAGGCTTCTGCGGCTTGGAGAGCCCGCTAGAGGCGGCGCCGGCCTCGGCGGCGCTGGGTCGCTCGGCTAGCGCGGGAAGCGGAAGCAAGCCGCCTGATCAATTTGGTATGTGGCGGGGAAACTCTCGGGCGAATTGCTCGAGGGTTTTTTGTTGACGCAGATACTGCTCGTAATGTCCGCTATTGGCACTTAGCGGACATGCGTTGCTGCACTGCATATGTCCGCTTTTGACCCAAAGCGGACATCAGGCACCTGCGCCTTAAATAAAATATGGGTCAAAGGTACGTCGGTAGTTGATGGGTCAGCATCGTTGATTGATCACGGACTTCGAAAGGCTTCAATCTAGTATTTTAGGACATCAAAACTTGCAACGTGCCGCGTGCGAAGGGAGGCAAGGAAATGTCCTTTTCTTTCCCAAAGACAATCTTGATAGCGTTGACAGTGTCGGGAGCGAGCATTGCTTCCTCGGCACAAGCTGTTCCGCTGGTTACGTACGAATGGACGACTACAAGCGAGGGGTTTGGCCCTCACGTCTCCGCGCCCTCGTCAGCATCATTCCAGGTCCCCTTGAGCGACGTGCTCAACACAGATCATTCCCCAATTTGATATAACCAATATACAGCTCACTTATCCTGGGCTGACGTTCGACAGCGCTGTGGCGAGCAGCATAGGATTTGACTTTTCCGCTTCGGTCGACCCGACGACAGGCGCCTTTATTTTTCATGACGTCGGCCAAGGACTGGCAGTAATCGCTTTCGCGGGCACTGACATCAACAGTGCGATAACTTTTCTTTCGATTACAGTGGACAATCCAAACCAAAATTTGACCGGCGTGACGGATCAATTCAACGCCCTTAACAATGGGAGTGCTTTCGCCGGCTTCCCCACTGCCGGATTTTGGACCGCTGAATTTCCTGCGGCCGTGGCCACGCCGCTCCCTGCGACTCTGCCTCTCTTCGCCACCGGCCTCGGCGCATTAGGTCTGCTCGGCTGGCGCAGAAAAAAGAAAGCGCTCGCTACCTAATCGAAACATCAAATCGATTTTCGGAGAGACCGCCGCAAGGCGGTCTTTCTTTTTGTTCGTTTGTCATGTCCGCTTTTGGCACTTAGCAGACGTGACCTTTTGCGATGCACATGTCTGCTTTTGACCCAAAGCGGACATGCTCTTTACCGTCGTGTAACGAATTAGAATCCAAGGTTTCTCGCTAGTGCAGCGAGGGCCGTACCCGCTAACATGGCTCCCACTGCGCTGCGTGACGCGATCATCACAAGGGCAGCTGTACCCACTCCAAGCCAAATGCGTGGCCCTGCGGCCCAAGCAGTCGCGGCAACAATCGAAATCAGCACAGATACCGACATGTATTTCAGAAAAGCTTCGACGCGCGGTGTTATCGTGACATATGACATGATCCAAACGCCGCTAACCCGCGTTGCCATCGTGACGAGCGCCAAGAGAACGACGGCGCTGATTGCGGCAGCCACGTCAACCATGCCGCCACACTCCCACGAGACCTCCTGCAAGAGCGCCGGCAATGATGTGCCAGCCCGGCGGCAGGATATGGGTGCCAGCAACAGCAACAGCCGCGGCGGTAACGAATGGAAATAAATCCGACCGGCCCTTCCACCAGCCGACAATCACAGCTGTAAAATAAGCGACCATTACCGCATCGAAGCCGAAGCGCGACAAATCGCCGAGCAATGAACCGGCATACGCACCGACAGCCGTGCTGACAATCCAGATGATCCACATTGTAAGACCGCTGCCGAACAGGATGCCGGCGTCAGTTTCTCCGCGGTCTCGGGCGGCCATCGTATGCGCGAAATTCGCATCGCTGAGGAGAAGCAGCGCCGCGAGTTGCCGCACAATCGGAATCTGAAGCAGCCATGGCGCGAGCGATGCACCCAACAAAATGTGGCGCGCATTCACAGCGAGCACCGTGAGCGCGAGCGTCGCAAGAGGCAGAGGCGCGTACCAAAGGTCCAGCGCTGCGAACTGTGAGGCGCCGGCATAGATCGCGACGCTCATAAACACGCTAATCCCCGGTGAGATCTCTTTGGCAGACGCCGCTACGCCAAAGGCAATGCCAAACGGAATCACGAATGCCGCGATCGGCGCGATCTCAACGCTGCCGCGCCATACGCCGCTCGCCGTAAATCGCGGGCCTTCGGGCTGGTCCGAAATCGGGATGTCCCCTGCCATGCCGGCCATTTGAAACAGGACGCGTTGTCGGGTCAATCAGCTGGGGGGTTCGGCGAAAGAGGTCTGATGTCCGCTATTGGCACTTAGCAGACATCGGCTTGTGCGCTGCACATGTCCGCTTTCGGGGGCAAAGCGGACATCGTATTGGTTGGATAGCGCGACCGACCCGGTTGCAGCGGCCCATCCCAACATTCCATAACGCTTCATTGTGCGAATCCGCCCCACACCTTGATTTAATTTGAGGACACCGCCCGCGGCAGCAACTGCTGGCGGCTGCGGCGCGCCCGCGCAGCTGTGAGCTGCTGGTCTTTCGGGCACACGGGAGCATGCATGGCCTCCCGTTCTTGTGCTGGAGGTGCCAGTCGATGCCAACCGAAAACCCGTCTCCCGATCTCATCCCTCACGAACTAGCGCAATTGGCGCTAGCCCCCATCGCGGTGTTGCGCGCGCGCTGGCGCGCAGAATTCCGCTGTGAGCCGCCGCCCGCCTTCGGCCCTGACCTGTTGCGGCGCAGTTTGGCCTACAGACTGCAAGAAGCGGCCTACGGCAAATTGTCGGCGGCCACCCAACGCGAGCTCGATGGCCTAGCCGCCCAGCTGGAGAAAAGCCCCAGCGCCCGCGTCGCGCTCCCGCGCCGCATCAAGCCGGGTTCGGTATTGGTGCGCGACTGGAACCGCAAAAGCCATCGCGTGATGGTGCTTGCCAGCGGCTTTGAATATGACGGCCGACCCTATCAGAACCTGTCAGAGATCGCCCGTTTGATCACGGGCACGCGCTGGAACGGGCCACGTTTCTTCGGCCTGCGCAGCGAGCGCAAGGAGGGCGCGCGGCCATGAGCGCGAACCCCAAAAAAGTACTGCGCTGCGCCATATACACCCGCAAGTCGACAGAACATGGCTTGGAGCTGGAATTTAATTCACTCGATGCGCAGCGCGAGGCCTGCGAGGCCTACATCAAATCGCAGGTGCACGATGGCTGGAAAGCACTGCCGGCACGTTACGACGATCCGGCCTACTCCGGCGGCAATCTCGACCGACCTGCCCTGCAGAAACTGTTGGCTGACATTGACGCCGCCCGCGTCGATGTGGTGGTCGTTTATAAAATCGATCGCCTCACCCGCTCGCTCGCCGACTTTGCCAAGTTGGTCGAGGCCTTCGACAAGAAGGCGATTTCGTTTGTCGCCGTCACCCAGCAGTTTAACACCACCACCTCGATGGGACGCCTGACCCTTAACGTCCTTCTATCGTTCGCACAATTCGAACGCGAACTGTCTTCGGAACGGGTGCGGGACAAGGTCGCGGCCTCACGCAAGAAAGGCAAATGGACCGGCGGCGGCATTCCGCTCGGCTACGACACCAAAGACAAGAAGTTGGTCGTCAACGGTTCTGAAGCCGACACCGTCCGGTTCATCTATCAGCGTTATCTTGACCTTAAATGCCTGCGGTTGCTCAGGGCGGAGCTCGACGACAAAGGAATTGTTTCGAAGCGAAGGATTAACTCATCCGGCCACAATCCCGGTGGGGTCTCGTTCACTTACGGCCCCCTCGCCTATTTGCTCAAGAACCGAACTTACCTCGGCGAAATGGGCCACAAGGGCGCCTGGTACGCCGGCGAGCATGCGGCCATCGTCGAGCCAGCGTTATTCAACGCCGTGCAAGATCTGCTCAAGGGCAATTCGGTTACGCGTCGTCAGCAGCGAACGGACAATCACGCATTGCTCAAAGGTCTGCTGTTCGACGACCGCGACAATCGGATGAGCCCAAGCTTTTCGACCAAACGCGGGGTGCGGTACCCCTTTTATGTCAACAACACGCTACTCAAAGGAAAGGCCGAAGCAATCGGATCAGTTCGACGCGTTGCGGCCGATGCAATTGAACGCCCCATTATCGCGGCCCTCCGTGCGCGGTTTCCTCAGGCGAACGATACCGCTGACGAAGATCTAATCGCCACCCATATCGAGCGCATCGTTGTTGGCCAATTAAAGATTTTGATCATTCTCAAAACGGGAAAAGCAGAAGTCATCACAGATCGAACTCGTTCGCGCACGTATTTTGAGTTCGAAACGCGCGCAACTCGAAACTGACAGATGCGAACCCGACAGCGGGCCAAATGTTCTTCTTTTGCAAGCAGTTGTGCGAGCCCACTCTTGGCGTAAGAAACTTATGAGCGACAAATATCAATCAATCCAAGAGCTTGCCACCACGGTCGAATGGAATGGCAAGGTTATTCGCAAAGCCCTCCGGCTAGCGTTCCTCGCACCGCAGGTCGTTGAATCAATCGTCAGCGGGACACAGTCCCGCGATCTTGGCCTCATAGAATTGCAAGGAATATTATCGTATTCTTGGTTCGAACAAGTTCGATTGTTAAGCGGCAGACGAATCGATACCTGCGCTTCTCAAGGGCCAAAACATGACAAGTGACAAAGGCTTTTCTAGCGACAACGGTCTGACCGCTTGCTGCAAAACGACAGAACTGTCTTGTGCGTTAAGGGGGAAAACAAGGCTACTGTTCCGGAATTCATTGCATTCGAGAATTCAGATGGCGAACTATTTTCATGTCATGGCGCACTAGCAGGCTGGCGTCATCGACGACGCGAGCAGGACCATCTGAGAAGCCTGTTTGAAAGTGGACCGCGCGGTTAGCGTGACCGCGCGGGTGTCTGATCATGGATGGCGCAATAGTTCACGCGCGCCTAGTGATGACCCGAGTTTGATTGAGCAAATCTAAATCAGTTTTGTGACGAACGACTGATAACGTGAACGTGACAAGAATTAATTCCCGCCGGCGCTCGCTCGCAGTATACTTTTGGTCATGGCCCAGCCGCAAATTTCCCGCGTGCTGGCGTGTACGCGCGTGATGGACATGCCGGTGCCCGCAACTCGCTCATTCATGAGCCAGTGCGCTAAATGCCGTACCCCAGTATGGGTCACCTACGACAGCCCCATTGAGCCAATGCGCGTGTGCTTGCTCTGCAGCGAGCAAAGCACCGATGCTTAAGTTCCGTGGTTAATGTCGTCACTTCGCCTAACTACGCCGAGGTAGTAGCCGCCCGGCAAATTTGATAAGTTTAAGGCGGTGGCAATTGTCGCGAGTGAGTAGTTATGAGCCAAGATGAAATATTGCCAGTGAGCGTCGTTGCGTTGAGAGCGGAAAGTTATTCAGCCGACGGCAACGTGATAATTTCATTGCGCACGACATTTTC
Organism: uncultured Alphaproteobacteria bacterium; assembly: GCA_963810585.1. Classification (GTDB taxonomy): domain Bacteria; phylum Pseudomonadota; class Alphaproteobacteria; order Rhizobiales; family Xanthobacteraceae; genus Pseudolabrys. The sequence goes on along the minus strand of CAWENV010000003.1, from coordinate 18,798 downwards.
CAAAGCGGAGCGAAAATATTCGGTGCCAATAGAGTGTTTCCACGACTTCATCGTGGACCTGCAGCGGTTGAATGCCAGCAACGAAGTTGATGCTGAAGAGCAGCTCGAAACAACTTTGTTAGCTGCTGAGTAGCATCCGCTTTGCGCCATTAGCGCACATCGAAAAAGACCGCCTCACGGCGTGGCCGCCTGCAGCCCCTAAACGATTGTCTTCATCGCTATAAGCGGCGGCGTTGAGATATTTACACATTCAATCAAGTTCGGCGCGTCAACGTTAAGCGCAGGTGTCAGCGCGGTACCACAGCGATCGCGCACCGGCAGTGTACCGTTGAAACGGTGGGCACCGAGGGAGGACGGTCATGCCGATGTTTTATTTTCACTTGTCAAACTGCAACGAGTGTTTCCGAGATAACATCGGGTGCGATCTCGCCGACCTTACCGTAGCGCACACTAGAGCCAGGCGGCTTGCGCATATGGTGATGATGACCTCCCGGCTGGCCACTACCCCCGAGCCTGACTGGCGTCGCTGGACCGTGACGGTCACGGATGATCCACAAGGCCCGATGCTGATCATCCCGTTCGGTGCCTTCGGGATTGTGCCACACGGCGATTGCGGTGGGATGTCCGCTAAGTGCGAGAAGCGGACAAAAGGCAACGACCGGTGGGGGTATGCCTTTGGCGCATACTAGCAAACCGCACTTTTTGTGATGACGATCACATCAACTATGGGTGTATTCGCCCATATCGGAGAATGGTGATGCGCGCCGGTGGACTAAACATTTTGAAACCACTCATTCTTAAGCGATCAATTATAATCAATGGACGTAAGACGAGTGTATCTCTCGAAGAGGATTTTTGGGACGGATTGCGCGAGATCGCAGATCGCGAAAAGCTGACAAGGTCGGCCTTGGTTGAAAGAATTGCTGAGCATCACGACGGCGTTAATCTATCGTCTTCAATCCGCGTATTCATCATCAATCATTTTCAAACACGCCGCACCAAAGAATTGGCGCCTCTTCCAAAATGAATAAACCTTTTTATTGCAACCATGCAGCCATACCGACAATTATCGCCTGATAAAGTGAAAGCCGTCGCCGCCGTTCAAACCTTTTTAAGCAATCAGGGCCATGATGTTTGTGCGTACTGGTACGCCCAAGGGCCTTCCGCACTCCGGACCATGGTACCTCAACAGGCCCTTGGGCATCCCACGCCAATCCCAACGCATAGTGCAATCGTATGCCGCCAAGAATGTCCGCTACGGGTCATTAGCAGACATGTGCAGTGCACGAGGCGATGTCCGCTAAGTGCCAGAAACCGAACTCAATTTTTCTTCATCAGCATCCGCGCGGGGCCGTCGCCGGCCAGTTCGCAAGAGTGTCCGGCCTCCCGTAGGGCTCGAACGAGACGTTCGGCAATGCGTAGCCGCTCCTCAAATTGCTGATCTTGTCGCGATTGAGATTTACGAACTGCTGACGACCTGGGCGGTCGCGCCGCCGCCTTGCCCCGGTTGGACTCCATCACTCTCACCACTGGCCTACAAGCCTCAAAGTTAGCACCGCGCTGTGTCAGCGCGGTTACAAATATGCGTGAGTGCATAGCCAGCGATGGGGCCATGCAATTCGACCGACCTAGAGCCTTCCTTTTGTCTGTTAGCTGCGGAACATTCGTGCTCGCTGCCGAACATAAATGCGCTTATGGTCCCGCCATCACCGAGTTCGCCATTGGCGTCGGTGGCTGAGAGACCAATCGCGCTCCCGCCGAACGGCAGGCTTTGGAGTGCGCTATGTCTCAGGTGCTGATTGCGATTGTTGATGATGATCCAGCGGTGCGCAAGGCGACAGGATCGCTGGTGCGATCCTTGGGCTACAGCGCTTCCGCGTTTGCTTCGGCTGACGAATTTCTCAAATCCAAGCAGGTCCACAACACGTCGTGCCTCGTCACCGATTTGCAAATGCCGGGATTGAGCGGGATTGACCTGCAAGACCGGTTGATCGCCGGAGGTCATCGCATCCCCATTATTTTCATCACGGCTTATCCCGATGAAAACGTGCGGACACGCGCCATGAAGGCCGGTGCGATAGGCTTCTTGAGCAAGCCATACGAGGCAGATCACTTGCTCGGCTGTCTCGACAAGGCTTTGAAGGCCGCCTGAGATCAACGTCGATATTTCGGTGCCACTCCGCGCCCATGTCCGCTTTGGGCCACAAGCGGACATTTGCAATGCAAAACGGCATGTCGGCTTTGTGCCATAAGCAGACATGGCAATTACCGACCACCCTATTTTGGTGGGACCACTTCAACCCCGCGCAAATTCAGTTTTTGCCGGGCCGGTCGCTAATAAAGTCGCGGCTGCGCTGTTTCTGTTCCGCGACCCTACGATAGTTCGCGGCCAGAGTTTCTAAGCCAGCCCGTTTTACGGGATCGGCTTCGATCTCCGCGTGTGTCAAGAGTTCCAGAGCCATCGCTAGACAAGCATCTTCTGTAGCCATCTGGAACTCTCCCCACCACACGGCCCCCACTGCGAGACTAAACGCCCCAATTTAAAAATTCGTTCCGCCCGCTGCCCAGTTCTTTCACAGGGTGCAGCATTGTACCTGTGGCATCCGATAGCTTGGAAGATGTCCGCTTTGGGTCAAAAGCAGATATGTGCAGTGCACTAGGCGATGTCTGCTAAGTGCCAATAGCGGACATTCCAGGGAGTGCATGAGGTAAGTTACTTGACCTTTTCCCAAACAACGATGCCCACGCCTTCACGACCATCGATTGGGCTTTTGTTGGGTGTAGTTCTTATCGTTAGGGTGCTGCCTTCTAAAGTATAGAACCTGACCTGATCGCTTCCGGCTCGAGCGCCATTCCACGAAATGTCAACGTGGTGGACGACCTTGCCACCGTCTATCGTGTAAGTCCCGGCGTAAGCGATCATTGATTTATGTAGTTTGACGCGTTCTTCATCGGTCGGGGCTTCTCCTTGCGGCTTAATGCGATCACCAGCGACGAGAATTGTGTACATGCGGCCATCACTTGAATAGCCGAGGAAGCCTTCCGGGTATTTACCAAGCTGGTTGTAGCGCTCGCTCGTCCCCGTTATCTCGCGTACAAAAGATTTCAATTTCCATGTGCCGACTAGAGGGTTGTCATCTGCTGACCCACTAGTCGGAACAATTACGAGCGCCAATGCCACAACGGCAGTGAGCCCTTTCACAGCGTGCCAATTGATTTTCATTGAGCCTCTTACGCCGGTAGCGCCCGGCGCTTTCGGTTGTGCAGCTTGGGGATTGAGGTCAGCAATCCACAAAATATATCTTGCAAAGAATTACCGAACAAGAACGCTCGTTCTGCTCAAGGGCACCAATGTTCGCCTTGGGTCAAAAGCAGACATGTGCAGCGCAATTCGGCATCTCCGCTAAGTGCCAGAAGCGGACATCGACTATGGCAATGCGACTCCACGTGCTCACGTTAACAGCTCGACGCGCCCCGATTTAAGCTGATAAATGCCACCGACGACGCGGATTTTCTTATCATCGTTGAACCGGCTCGGGGCGGAGACGTTCCGCCCCCGAGCTATTTTGACGCTAGTTCTTGTTCGGACCCGCTGTAGTGAGTGCGAATGACTATGTCCGCTAGCATTCACAGCGTTGACGCAAAGTCAGAGCATCGGGCCACATTGCGCGGAAAAAACCCCGCCGAAGCGGGGCTTTCACGTCACTTACTGCTTAGGGGCTTGGCCAGTAGTTGTTGGCTTTACCGCTTGAGCGTCGGTGGCCGGTTTTGCCTTCGCGTGCGCATTCGCATTGGCTGCTGAGCCACGCAATTATTGGCGAAGTTGCGCCTTTTTAAGAAGTGGATTGCAGAGAATTTCTTGGCGGCTTGAGCTTTGCATGAAGCCTGAACGTCCGCCGACACCTTTTGCTTGTTGCCAGCGGCTTCGGCTGACACGGCGAACGACAGGACAAGCGCGGTCGCCACGGTCGAGATAACTAGTTTATTCATGTTCGTCACTCCATCAGTCCCCAAACGCCAGACAAACGCTATAACGCACGGTTTCGTTCCGAATATTTTCCTGTCTCTTTATTCAGAAATAACACTGAGCTTCGGGGGCTCACCGAATCGGCGCGATTTGCGGGGAACAACTCCTTGGAGGGGCGGTGCATGTCTGCTATTGGCGCTTAGCGGAAATAGGCTTGTGCATTGCACATTTCTGGGTTTGACCCATAGCGGCTCATTTAAATAACTACACGCATCTCACGAAATCGCTTATTGGGCAGCGAGGCTGGCGTCCAGTGTGCTCGATGTCGGAGTTGTCAATTGAGGTGACTGCTGCGCTGGCGAGGCCTTTTGTCTTCGTTCCGCTCGGTGATGCACGACGCCATTCATCTCGTGATGTTTTGCTGAGGCGTTCAATGGCGATCCAGGGGCCCGCAAGCGCACATCGCCGCTCGACGGCACCACCGCTGTGTCATCAATTAGCGGTGTCGCCATCGGTTTCCCAGCGGGCGCTCGTTCGGGCGCTACAATTGTCTTGCCGTTGATTGTGCTCGTCGTTAGGTCTGTGAACGCCGACCAATTTTGCTCCAACTTTTCCTGTCGCTGCTTCGGCGTGGTGAGTGCGATCTCCTCTTTCACCCGCTTCTGGTCCACCAATTGAACGACGCGATCGACCTCCCTCCGTAACTCTTCATAGGTAACTTGCTTTCGCCCGATCAAGTACGCCAAATAGTTGCTGGCTGCGATTACCGACACTGCCGCAATTATCAGCGGTATTGCCCTGACAATGAAAACGACAGCTTCGCGCCGCGGCGACCGATTGCTCGGCGTTTGGGGCGCCTGTGACGAACGGCGTGGTTGGCGAGTGCGTACCGGGGAAGAAGGCGACATGCGTGCGCTCCGTGCCGGATCGACCTATGCGGAGCCAGATTCGCTGTATTATGTCAAAGCATAGATGGCGGCGGACTAGTCGAACCGCAGGGGTATCAAGCGGTATCATCTGCCGGAACATCGTTTTGGAAACGGGAATTCCAATTGGTGCTTTACTATTCCGGATAACGGCCGCCGCATCCGCCAAAGTTCGCCAAATCGCTGAGCCTTGGAACTTTCTTCATGTTGTTCCGTTTAACGGGGCACACGAAGAGGTAGGATACTGCCTTGGCCAAGCGCAACATTCTGGTTTTAGAAGACGAGCCCCTGGTTGCAATGATGCTTCAGGACCAGCTTGAAAGCTTCGGAATTCATGTCATCGGCCCGGCCAACAATTTGAGATCCGCAATTCAACTTGCAGAGTTTTCTAACCTGGACGGCGCCCTGTTGGATTTAAATATCAATGGCACGTATGCGACAAAGGTCGCAGACATGCTTCGCGCTCGTGGTGTCCCCTTTATCTTTGTCACCGCCTATGATCGTCCACGCGGCTTGCGTTATCGAGACGTCTCCGTCTTGAACAAACCGTTTACAGATATTGATCTTAGAATGGCGCTCGTTGCGCTCTTAGAAAAAAGCAGCGCTGGCTCAAATTAAGAACAAATAGCAGCTCGCGACGTTGATGCTGCGACTGCGTAAACTAGAGGCAACATCGCGGTTGTTAGGGTCAGGCCACACCATCGCCTGGCCCTTTCGTATTACGGACCTGCTCAATAGCGCTGCAAGTGCGCGGATTAGCGTGCCTAATCCGGAACTGTTGGTAGCTCCGAACGAGACGCATCAAAAGAAAGCGGACGATATAATAAAATAGTCCCAGTAGACGATGCCATCAAATGTCCGCTTTGGGTCAAAAGCAGACAATGTGCACTGCGAAACTAGGCATGTCCGCTAAGTGCCAATAGCGAACATCGGGCTTTTCATTCGATTACTTCATCGGCTCTTGCGATGAGCGCCAAAGGAACAGAGACACCAAGTGCCTTTGCAGTTCTGAGATTGATCGTCATTTCGAACGTCGTAGGCTGAATGACTGGCAGTTCAGCAGGCTTTTCGCCCTTGAGAACCCGGCCAACGTAGACACCCGCCTGGCGCCATGCGTCGATCCGGCTGGCGCCATAGCTGATCAGGCCTCCAGATGCTGCGAACTCTGACAAAGTGTAAATCGCGGGAATTTTATCGCGGACCGTCAAAGCTGCAAGTTGCTTCGCTTGGGCGTTGAAAAATACGTCGTGGCCAATGATCAACGCACCTGCCTGGAGTTCACGCGATTTTGCAAAGGCCGAATCGAAATCGCGTTCGGTGCTGGCATTCAGGACATGGAGATTGAGACCAAGCTTGAGAGCCGCCTGCTGAATACTTCTTGATTGGGTCTCGGCATTTGGATTGGTCGGATTAATGAGCAGAACTATGGTGCGGGCCGAAGGGACTGCCCCATGGAGCAATTCTAAGAGCTTCGGTCCCAGCTCCACGCTCAAGAGCGTCGCACCTTCACGTTGCCGCCGGGGCAATTCAGGCTGGTAACAATCCCGATCTGCACGGGATCGGCGATCATTGTGAAGACAATGGGAATCTTACCCGTCGCCGCCTTTGCAGCGCGAACTGCAGGTGTGGTCGTCGCTGCAATCACGGCTACCTCTCGATGGACTAGATCTGCCGCCATCGAAGGCAGCCGATCGTTCTGATTCTGCGCCCACCGGTACTCGATCTTGGCGTTCTTGCCGTTTTCGTAACCAGCCCCACCCAGCCCTTTGACAAACGCGTCAACGAGCCGCGCCTCACTGTTTGGATTGCCGGCGGCGAGATACCCAATCACCGGCATCGCCATTGGCTGCGCTCGCGCTGTGAGCGGCCAGGCAGCGGCCCCGGCTCCAGTTGCTTTGATGAAGTCTCGTCGCCGCATTGCCCCCTCCGCCCAGCACGAACCATATCTGTTGAGACGTGCGCACCGGAAGGGGCACGGCGACAAAATGTCCGCTAAGGGTCAAAAGCAGACATGTGCGGTGCACCAGGCGATGTCTGCTAAGTGCCAGTAGCAGACATCTGCAATGCACTCGCACATGGCCGCTAAGTGCCAATGGCAGACATCACGCACCGGATGCGCGTCACCAAAAACCCCATGCGACAAGGTCGCCGGCCGCATTATGCGTCATCCGCAAGCGCCTAAACTTAATGGAACGCCGCTAGGGGTGTGGAGTTGGTTAGCTGCAACGAGCGGCGGTATGCCCCCCTATCCCCGCCGCCGCGCGTAGGCGCAAATCGGGCCAAGCCTCTCCCCCGGGGCTTGGCCCATTCTTTTGTAGGCAATGCCTTTTCCAAGGGGCGACATTTCTCGACGGGAGATACCCACATGTCAGTACGCGAGTAAACCCAGCATCCGTCAGCATGTTTTGACGTTCATAGGCATCATGGTGGTCGTGGGTCTGCTTTTATTTTGGCCGCACTAAATCATGACGCTAGCGGCCCCTGTGTGACGGGAACCATTCCGGTGAAAGGAGGTTTGCGTCCCGACCTTTACCGGCGCGCAAAATGGCAGATCTTGATCATCTCTGGTTCTCGGCAGGTGTTGTGCTGGTCATTGCACTTATCGCTACGATAACCGCCCTGACGGTGCAGCGCTTTGTCGGTATCTCGGCGGGGCCAATACTCGTCGGCCCTTTCATCGCCGCCGCACTGGTAATTGTCTATACATATTGGCGCCCGACCAAGTGACCTCTGCATCGGAAAGATCGGAGACCTTCGCTGAACGACTAAAGCGCAGCCGCGTTTTTCGCGCGCTTGGACCAGGTCTTATTACCGGTGCTGCAGACGACGATCCCAGCGGCATTGCAACGTACTCGCAGGCAGGAGCACAATTTGGCTTCGCAATTACTTGGACATTGCTGTTTACCTATCCCCTTATGGCCGTCATCCAAGAAATCAGCGCGCGAATCGGGCGCACAACCGGCAAGGGCATAGCGGCTAACATTGGGCACCATTACCCAAGTGCAGTCCTCCAAAGCGTCGTGTTTCTCTTGGTAATTGCAAACATAATTAACATCGGTGCCGACCTCGGGCCGATGGCGGATGCCTTACGCCTCCTGATTGGCGGCTCGACATTCCTCTACGTGCTTCTATTCGGGATATTCTGTGCGGGTTTGGAGGTTTTCATTCCGTATTCGCGCTACGTGTCCTATCTGAAATGGCTGACATTCGCGCTATTCGCTTATTTCGGCACTGTAATAGTCGTTAAAGTACCTTGGGTAGAAGCGGCGCGCGGCTTTTTCATTCCCACACTATCAAGCAATGCCGCCTTCTGGACAGTCGTCGTTGCAATCTTTGGCACGACTATCAGCCCATACCTTTTTTTCTGGCAGGCTTCCCAAGAAGTTGAAGAAATCAAGAACGTGAAGGCGCGACAGCCATTAGCAAAATCGCCGGAGCAAGGACCAGATGCAATTGAGCGCATCAAGGTCGACACCTACATAGGAATGGCATTTTCCAATCTCGTCGCCCTCGCAATTATGTTCACAACTGCTGCCACCCTACACGCAGCTGGAACAACCGATATTCAAACTTCAAGCCAAGCCGCGGAAGCTTTAAAACCAATTGCGGGCCCATTTGCCTTCGCAATTTTTACGATGGGTGTCGTGGGCACAGGACTGCTGGCCATACCGGTCCTCGCTGGATCTGCGGCCTATGCTATCGGTGAAGCATTCAGGTGGCCGACCGGGCTGGACCGCAAGCCAAATAAAGCCCGAGCATTTTACGCGACGATTGTCATCGCCACGCTCAGCGGCATTGCCATAACTTTTTCACCCCTCGACCCGATCAAGGCATTGTTTTGGAGTGCTGTAATTAACGGACTCGTGGCTGTACCGGTTATGGCGATGATGATGTTCATCAGCTCAAACAAAAACATTATGGGAAAATTTGCCATTAAGGGCGTTTTGAGAAACGTGGGATGGCTCGCAACGGGAGTTATGGCCGCTGCAGCCATTGTAATGATTGCCACTATGATTCTTTGATGACTTGACGGCCCATGTCCTCTTTGGAGCAAAAAGCAGACGTAAATCGGTCGCTCCTGAATGTCCGCTAAGTGCCAATAGCGGACACTAAATGGGACCGTATCCCGCAATTCTTCATGGCGTGCTAATTTGAACTCAAGTCAACCCGCAATGCTTTTTCACATCGTCAGTGTTGGGACAAACCTTCCCATCGTCATCTTCAATCCATGCAGTAGTTGCGCCGCCTGTCTTTAGCGACAAACCGGCAACTTGCATTGCGGCTGCTAAGGTGGGGTACGGCTTGGCATCATCTATGAGGCCATCGGTGCCGGTGGTTATTCTAACGTGATAGGGCATATTTTGCCCTCCTACTAATTTGACGTTCACTCAACAAATTCTCTTAGCGACCTTACCCTATTGGTCACAACAGCAGTCTATAGTCCGGGGGTAATGCCCAGCGTCTTGTGCGTCTTCTACTCGACAACCGTATTCGTCGCGCCCGCTTTACCCCCGAAAGCGGACATTTGCAGCGCACTGGCGCATGTCCGCTAAGTGCCAAAAGCGGACATTGCGGGACTACTCGATCACCTCGTCGGCGCGGGCGATGAGCGTGGGTGGGACCGTTAAACCAAGCACCCTGGCAGTTTTCAGGTTGATCACGAGCTCAAACTTTGTAGGCTGAATGACCGGCAACTCAGATGGTTTGGCCCCGTTGAGAATCTTACCAACATAGAGGCCACATTGATGATACCCGTCGGCAAGGCTCGGCCCGTAACTGATCAGACCGCCTGCTGCACTGAATTCGCGCCAGGCATAGATAGCTGGAATTCCATGGCGTGCCGACATTGCCACAAGGTAATCGCGCTCACTGGTGAAGAACACGTCGGCGTTGACGAGTAGCGCACCAGCTTTCTCCTGAGCGAGCGACGAAAATATGTTCTCGAAGCTCGTTTTAGTGGACGATCGCAAAACAACGACGCGCACACCAAGTGAACGCGCAGCTTCTTGTACCGTTGTAAAATCGCGTAGCGCGTTGGCATTTTCCGGATTTATCAAAAGCGCGATCGTTTTTGCCTTGGGTGCAACTTCGTGCAGGATCTCGAACTGCTTCGCCGGCAAGGGCCCGGCAATCAAGTTAACGCCGGTGATATTGCCATCGGGCCGGCGGAGGTTGCCCACAAGCCCGATCTGAACCACGTCGCCGCCACTATTGAACACGATGGGAATTGTCGCAGTGGCCGCTTTGGAAGCCAACGCTGACGGTGCGTCCCCCGCAAAAATTACGGCGACCGGGCGACGGACCAAATCCATAGCTAGCCCCGGTATTTGATCATATTTGCCTTCTGCGAACCGATATTCGAGCATCACATTGCGGCCTTCAATGTAACCGATGTCGCCCAACCCCTTGCGGAATGCGGTCAGCAGAGGCGCACGCTCCGCTGCGGACGAGCCGCTGACATATCCGACCACCGGCGTTGCCGCTTGCTGCGCGCGCGCAGCAAGCGGCCATGCAGCCGCAGCCCCGCCGAGAAGCGATATAAACTCGCGCCGCTTCATTCGATCACCTCGTCGGCGCGCGCAAAGAGGCTTGGTGCAACGGTCAAACCAAGCGTCTTCGCTGTTTTTAGGTTGATTGCCAGCTCATATTTTGTCGGAGTCTGCACTGGCAGGTCGGCTGGCTTCTCGCCTTTGAGAATGCGATCTACGTAGATTGCCGCGCCGCGCCATTGATCAATCTGATCTGGACCATAGGTGATAAGACCTCCGTCGGCTGCAAAGTATCGATAAGGGTAGATCGCCGGCAACTGGTGTCGCGCCGCCAGAGAACTGATCAATTTTCGGTTTGCAATCGTCTTCGGGTGCGGAAACACGATCAGACCGGAATCCGGCTGGTCGGCATATGAAGCTATCGCACTTTCAATGTCCTTTTGGATATCGACAACAGCCACGGTTATTCCAGCTGATGGCGCGACCTGCTTCGCCGCATCCAGAAACGACGCATGAGCCTTTGCATCAGGCATGAACAGCGCCCCGACGCGCTTCAGATTGGGCGCTATCTCCTTGAGCACTCCCAGCCACTTGCCGCCTATCGCCGGCTCGAAATTCTGGAACCCCGTCATATTGCCGCCCGGCCGCGCAAGGCTTGCGACGAGGCCGGTTTCAACGGGCTCGGAAATCTGAGTGAATATGATCGGGAGTATGCTTGTGAGCCGGTGAAGTTGCGCCAGTACCGGATCGCTTGTCGCAACAATGGCATCGGGTGCGGACTGCACCGTTTCCAGAATGAGTCTCTTGTTTTGCTCGGTGTCGCCCGCGCCCCACCGATATTCTATTCGTATATTGCGGTCAGTGTTCCAACCCAGATCTGCAAGCGCTTTAAGGAAAGCTGCAATGCGTGCCTGGCCCGCTTTGTCACTCTCGGTGTACGACCCGAGCAACACGCCGATGCGACGCATCTGGTTGCTCTGCTGCCCACGTGCGGTGAGTGGCCACGCGGCGACGCTACCGACCGAGATGATGAACTCGCGCCGCCTCATTACAGCTCCCAGTTTCACGCGCGGCATCGTAGCTGGTAAGGCTGACAATCTGAAAGGGGTATGTCCGCTTTGGGTCAATAGCGGACATCGCGCCATTTTATTCGATCACCTCGTCGGCGATGGAGAGCACGCCCGCAGGAATGGTGAGGCCGAGCGCCTTGGCGGTCGAACGATTGATAACAAGCTCGAATTTGGTCGATTGCAGCACCGGCAGGTCGGCGGGCTTAGCACCCTTGAGGATGCTACCGGTATAGACGCCGAGTTGCTGAAACATATCGGCAATATTGGCTCCGTAGCTCATCAGGCCGCCGACTTCGACAATTTCTCGAACCCCATAGAAAGCCGGAATCCTGTCGCGCGCGGTCAATGTGGCAAGCTGTACCCGTCGCGAAGTGAAGAATGTATCGGGAGCGACGAAGAGCGCATCGGGATGCTCCCACGCGATGGCCGTAAAGGCCGTATCTATCTCGTTAATAGTCGAGGCGGTGAATACCTGGATATTCAGCCCAACGCCCGGGGCGGCCTCCTGGATTCCCCGTAACGTGGCCTTGGCACTAAAATCGTTGTGCGGATTGATGAGTACAGCCACACGACTAGCTTTGGGCAGCAAGTCATGCAGAAGCCGTAGCCGCTTGGCCACCACCTCCATGACAAACATATTTACGCCGGTCACGTTACCGTCCGGCCGTGCAAGGCTCGAGACGAGACCAAGCTGGACAGGGTCATCACCGATGCCAAAGACGATAGGAATCCTCGTTGTTGCAGCTTTCGCCGCGAGCGCTGTAGCGGCGACAGTCGTGGTAATAACGGCAACTTGTCGGCGGGCCAAATCGGCCATCACTGCAGGCGCGCTTTCGTAACGACCCTCGAGCCAGTGATATTCGACCGTAACGTTTTGGCCCTCGATGTAGCCAGTTTCGCTGAGGCCTTTGCGAAACGCCGTCGCACGCGCCACAGAGGCATCGGCTGCCCCCAGGTCGACAAATCCAACTACCGGCAGCGCTGCCTGTTGCGCGCGCACCATGAACGGCCACGCGGCCGCCGATCCGCAAACCAGTTTTATGAACTCGCGCCGCCTCATTGAGGGCCCCAAGGATCAGGACCAGCCATCGTACCGACTTGAACCAGCATACTGGAAGGGGGCCGATGTCCGCTTTGGGGTCAAAAGCGGACATGTGCGGTGCACTAGGCCATGTCTGCTTTGTCCCGATAGCGGACATAAATCGGGGTTCAACCGGGGTCGCGGCTGTTCTGTGAGGTCTATTTATTTCCGAACGACCGAGGCTGCCGGCTGCACCTCGACGAGAGGGTCCGCATGGCGATGTACGAGCTTCCATTGCCCGTCTTCCTGCCGGAAAATGCTCGTTACTCGAAGAGCCATAGGCTTAACTTCCTGCGTCCCAGCCAGGCGGATTTTGGTGCGTTCAATATCAACTGTGTACGCCATTTCCGATGTGACGACGGTGGAGATATTTTCGACGCGGCGCTCATCGTCGTCAGTGGCAAAACGCGCTGATGCCCAGTCATACCGTTTCTCGACTTGCGCGCTCCATCCCTTCTCGACCCCACCCCAACCTCCAATGATGGTCACATCGTCAGCGTGCGAGCATAGCGCCTTAAATGGTTGCGGATTTCCTCTCACGAACTCCTTCTGCGCCTGATGGTATTGCTCGATGGCTTTATGAAAACTGTCCCGCAACGCCATAGCAGTAGTCTCCGCCGTCACAATGCGCCCCCGCGCTCAGCAAGCAGTGTACCAATGTGCCGCTGAAGAGGCATGTCCGCTTTGTGCAATAAGCAGACATGGTAATTTCCGACCCCCTATTTTGGTGGGACCACTTCAACCCCGCGCAAACTGTTTTTCTCGACGAGCTGCTTAAGCACCCCGGATCGTTTCATATGATCCAAGGCCTCGGTCAAATAGGCGAGGCGTCCAGAATTTCCTTTAGGGACTGCAATACCCGCTAGGTTTGTTTGATAATTATCTTCTAAGACCCGCGAGCCAGGAAGCTGTGTCGAGTATTGGATAAGCATCTCGCGTATGGAGGCAAATGCGTCTGCCTGCCCGGACCGCAATAGTTCAAATGTTGGATCATAGGTGTCCGCGTACACTGGCTGCGCCTGCTTGATAATCCGAACAAGGGAAATGGTGGAAGCATGCCCACGCACGACCGCAATGCGTATCCCCGGACGATCAACGTCGGCAGCGGTCTTCAACGACGAACCTGGCGGAACCAAGTAAGTGAAATCAGACCGCACAAAAGCTGGCGTAAAGTCCACTTCCTTGGCGCGCGCCGGATCGACCAGCATAAACCCAACGTCACATCCACCGTCCTTCACGCACGCTATCACTTGGGGTGGAGTAGGAAACTCGGCCGTCACCACTTCTCGGACGCCTATGTCAGCCGCAAGAGCATTGGCAATTCCCAGCGCAAGTCCCCGAGGCTTGCCGTTAGCGTCCTTTGAATACTGAAAGGATGGAAACACCCCAATCCGAATCTTTCCGGACTGAATGATATCCGCGACGCGTGGATCAGCGGTTTGTGGGTAGGCCGATTGTACTGAACCCATCACTAGATCAAGAATAATCGCCATCGCGATTCGCATGATCCGCTCCTACCAATGGTGCTCATCGTCATGGATGTTAGCCCACGTCAGGGCCGACGCAATGTCTGCTAAGGGTCAAAAGCAGACATGTGCGGTGCAACTAGCGATGTCCGCTAAGTGCCAATAGCGGACATGGTGCCGCTTATTCGATCACTTCGTCGGCAAGGGCAAGTAGCTTAGGCATGATGGTGAGGCCAAGCGCTTTAGCGGTCTTGAGGTTGATGACGAACTCGAATTTATTCGGCGCTTGAACCGGAAGTGCACTCGGGCTGGCCCCTCGCAGGATTTGGTCGACATATGCCGCAGCTCGCCTGAACTCCTCCGCAGTGTTCACGCCGTAAGACATGAACCCGCCCTCAACAGCGAAATATCGATAGGGATAAGTAGCCGGCACGTGATGCTCGGCTGCCAACTGTATAATTAGCTCGTGGTTAGCTGCTGTGAAAAAGTCTGGGAGCACGATGATCCCACCGTTCGATACTGTACCGGTCGCTTCGATGACTTGCGCAATCTCGGTGGCATCGGCGACACCGCGCGTTGTCAACTCAACCCCGATCGACGACGCACTTGCCTCAATGGACTTCAGATAGCCAGCATAAGGTGTGGTCTTTGGATTATAGATAAGTGCGACCTTGGCTACACGAGGCGCACCTTGCTTGAGCACCTCTAGCCACTTCCCGCCCATCGTGAACTCGAAATTAGTGAAGCCGGTCACATTGCCACCGGGCGCTGCCAGACTGGTCACCAACCCACTGGTGACCGGATCCGTGACGATGGCAAACACGATCGGTGTGGTGCTGGTTTTCTGGCGCAACGCCCTCACCGCCGGCGTGCTGCTTGTCACAAGCACATCCGGCGTGAGCGCGGCCAGTTCCGCCGCATAGGCTTCAGTGCGATCAATGGTGTCGCTCAACCAGCGATATTCGATCTGGATATTACGGCCCACCGTCCATCCGAGTTGGTCGAGCCGCTGTACAAATGCCGCAGTACGACGCCGCGCTTCCGGGTCGCCTTCAGCCAGCCCCACGAGCCAGCCGATGTGCCGTATGCGGCCAGCCTGTTGCCCTCGTGCCGTGACTGGCCATGCGGCTGCCACGCCGCTTAGAAGCTTTATGAACTCACGGCGCTGCATGCGTGCTCCCAAGAACACGTCCGTCTTGTTCCTAAAGCCTATCAGTGATTAAGCCCGATGTCCGCTGTGGGTCAAAAGCAGACATGTGCGGTGCACTAGACGATGTCTGCTAAGTGCCAATAGCGGACATCGAATGGATCAGGTCCCACGTTCGCCACCAACCTAATAAGTGGCACGCCCGCCCGAGATGTCAAAGACCGCGCCGGTATTGAATGAACAAGCTTCGGAGCAAAGCCAAAGCACAAGCTCAGCAACTTCATGTGCCGTTGCAAGCCGCTTCAATGCTGTTCTGGAAACCATCGCCTCAATCGCTGTGGCAGAAAATTGTCGTATCATATCTGTATCAGCCGCAGCGGGGGCGACGGCATTTACGCGTATTTGTGTGTCGGCTAACTCTTTTCCCAATGACTTTGTAAATGCAATGACGCCTGCGCTCGCAGCCGAATATGCAGACAAATTGGGAAATCCTTCTTTTCCGGCAACAGAAGCCATATTGACAATTCGTCCCCAACCTCCGCGTCGTATATGCGGAATTAATTTTTGTGTAATTTCAAATGCTCCATTGAGATTCACATCTAGCACGCGCCGCCAGTCGTCTAAGCGCACTTGTTCAACAGCAACCGGTTCGCCTAGATAACCGGCGTTGCAAGGCAGCGCTTGAAACACGGTTAGACCGAAGGTCGTGCCGTTCGCGAAAAAACTGCACGGTTAAGAGCGCTTCGATTGGACAAGGAGGCGGCGGATAAAAACGAAGGGGTCGCAGCGGACTCCGGCCAACCTTTGGTTGCCAGAAAAAAGGCGAACCATGGCTGATAGTAGCAAGAATACGCGAATGCAATCGCGGCTGGAGAAGGCTGCACGGGAAAGTCACAATCTCAGCGTGGGCTACGAAGTCCAGGCAAAGATCACTCGAGAGAAGACCGCGCGACTGAAGGCTCTCCGGTTGGCTAAAGAAGCGGCCGAGAAGAAAAGCTTGGGCGCTTAGACTTACTGCTTCAACTATGCGTACATCCGCCTCGTCTTTAAAAGTATGGGCCATTTGCCGTTTTGCGTATGGGAGGCGTGCCCACGGTCTTATGAAATGCTTTCCATCTAGCTCCGCATTATGTGGCGACCGCTACCAGCGCCTTCTCATGCTGAATCAACTACCCGCATGACTCGTCAGCGGCCTTCCTCTGAGTTAACGCGGGCCATTCTGGAAGGCCCCGGATCCAAAAGACATGCAAAAAGACATTCAAGACGTCAGTGAAAAAGAACTTACGAAGCTCTATGCCGAATACCTGGCAACGCTTGGCCGTCCCGTGTCGGCTGTAGTTCATCGTCAAGGCCGCAGCATTCCCGGTTGCGTCACGGCTGAGGATTCTGCGGCTTGGAAAGCCCGCTAGAGCGCCGGCGCCAGCCTCGGCGCATTAGGTCTGCTCGGCTGGCGCAGGAAGCGAATGCAGGCTGCTTGATCAATTTGGTATGTGGCCGGGAGTCCCTCCTCTGAGCGGAAACGCGCGGGGGATTTTTTTTTGATGCGTCCGCTACTCACGATGTCTGCTATTGGCACTTAGCGGACATCCCGAGTGGCACTGCACATGTCCGCTTTAGGGCGAGAGCGCATCAGGCACCTGCGCCTTAAATAAAATATGGGTCAAAGGTACGTCGGTAGTTGATGGGTCAGCATCGTTGATTGATCACGGACTTCGAAAGGCTTCAATCTAGTATTTTAGGACATCAAAACTTGCAACGTGCCGCGTGCGAAGGGAGGCAAGGAAATGTCCTTTTCTTTCCCAAAGACAATCTTGATAGCGTTGACAGTGTCGGGAGCGAGCATTGCTTCCTCGGCACAAGCTGTTCCGCTGGTTACGTACGAATGGACGACTACAAGCGAGGGGTTTGGCCCTCACGTCTCCGCGCCCTCGTCAGCATCATTCCAGGTCCCCTTGAGCGACGTGCTCAATCAGATGCATTCCCCAATTTGATATAACCAATATACAGCTCACTTATCCTGGGCTGACGTTCGACAGCGCTGTGGCGAGCAGCATAGGATTTGACTTTTCCGCTTCGGTCGACCCGACGACAGGCGCCTTTATTTTTCATGACGTCGGCCAAGGACTGGCAGTAATCGCTTTCGCGGGCACTGACATCAACAGTGCGATAACTTTTCTTTCGATTACAGTGGACAATCCAAACCAAAATTTGACCGGCGTGACGGATCAATTCAACGCCCTTAACAATGGGAGTGCTTTCGCCGGCTTCCCCACTGCCGGATTTTGGACCGCTGAATTTCCTGCGGCCGTGGCCACGCCGCTTCCTGCCGCGCTGCCGCTCTTCGCCACCGGCCTCGGCGGATTAGGCCTGCTCGGCTGGCGCAGGAAAAAGAAAGCGCTCGCTACCTAATCGAAACATCAAATCGATTTTCGGAGAGACCGCCGCAAGGCGGTCTTTCTTTTTGTTCGTTTGTCATGTCCGCTTTTGGCACTTAGCAGACGTGACCTTTTGCGATGCACATGGCTGCTTTTGACCCAAAGCGGACATGCTCTTTACCGTCGTGTAACGAATTAAAATCCAAGGTTTCTCGCTAGTGCAGCGAGGGCCGTACCCGCTAACATGGCTCCCACTGCGCTGCGTGACGCGATCATCACAAGGGCAGCTGTACCCACTCCAAGCCAAATGCGTGGCCCTGCGGCCCAAGCAGTCGCGGCAACAATGAAATCAGCACAGATACCGACATGTATTTCAGAAAAGCTTCGACGCGCGGTGTTATCGTGACATATGACATGATCCAAACGCCGCTAACCCGCGTTGCCATCGTGACGAGCGCCAAGAGAACGACGGCGCTGATTGCGGCAGCCACGTCAACCATGCCGCCACACTCCCACGAGACCTCCTGCAAGAGCGCCGGCAATGATGTGCCAGCCCGGCGGCAGGATATGGGTGCCAGCAACAGCAACAGCCGCGGCGGTAACGAATGGAAATAAATCCGACCGGCCCTTCCACCAGCCGACAATCACAGCTGTAAAATAAGCGACCATTACCGCATCGAAGCCGAAGCGCGACAAATCGCCGAGCAATGAACCGGCATACGCACCGACAGCCGTGCTGACAATCCAGATGATCCACATTGTAAGACCGCTGCCGAACAGGATGCCGGCGTCAGTTTCTCCGCGGTCTCGGGCGGCCATCGTGTGCGCGAAATTCGCATCGCTGAGGAGAAGCAGCGCCGCGAGTCGCCGCACAATCGGAATCTGAAGCAGCCATGGCGCGAGCGATGCACCCAACAAAATGTGGCGCGCATTCACAGCGAGCACCGTGAGCGCGAGCGTCGCAAGAGGCAGAGGCGCGTACCAAAGGTCCAGCGCTGCGAACTGTGAGGCGCCGGCATAGATCGCGACGCTCATAAACACGCTAATCCCCGGTGAGATTCCTTTGGCAGACGCCGCTACGCCAAAGGCAATGCCAAACGGAATCACGAATGCCGCGATCGGCGCGATCTCAACGCTGCCGCGCCATACGCCGCTCGCCGTAAATCGCGGGCCTTCGGGCTGGTCCGAACTCGGGATGTCCCCTGCCATGCCGGCCATTTGAAACAGGACGCGTTGTCGGGTCAATCAGCTGGGGGTTTCGGCGAAAGAGGTCTGAT
>CAWENV010000002.1:0-26374 GCA_963810585.1 uncultured Alphaproteobacteria bacterium | reverse complement strand
GACGTGTTCACCATTCCTGGGAACCTGGAAAAGAGCTTTGATCAGATCAGCCGCGGCGTCGCCCATGTCTTTTCTTCAGGCGCGCTGCCGCTCATGCTGGGTGGCGACCATTCGATCGGATTTCCGTGCGTGCGCGGCATTGCACAATGCACGTCGAAGCGCATCGGCATCATCCATTTTGACCGCCACATCGACATCCAGGAAAAGGATCTCGATGAACGCATGCACACCACGCCTTGGTACTGGGCGACCAACCTGCCAAACGTACCGGCAACCAATCTTGTCCAGCTCGGCATCGGCGGATGGCAAGTGCCGCGATATGGCGTGCAGGAAGCGCGCAAGCGCGGCACCAATGTGTTGACCATCGCGGACATTGAGAAAATAGGTCTAGAGAAGACCGCCGAGATTGCGTTGGAGCTGGCATGGAAAGACGTGGATGCCGTTTATATTTCGTTCGATGTGGATTCGATCGATTGCGGTTTCGTGCCTGGCACCGGCTGGCCCGAGCCCGGCGGATTTTTGCCGCGCGAAGCGCTCAAGTTGTTGGGTTTGGTGGCCGCCGAAGGCGCCTGTGGGTTGGAGGTGGTGGAAGTCTCACCGCCTTACGACACTTCTGACATTACCGCCCTGCTCGGCGTGCGGGTGGTAGTGGAAGTGCTCGGCTCGCTCGTCGCGCACGGAAAACTCGGCAGCCAGAAGCGGCTCATTGATAAACCCGTCACCTATTGAGGCCCATCATGCATCAGGGACACGATCATCAACACGACGGTAACGGCGCGTCGTCGGGTCACAACCATCGTGCTCGCCCGCCCGCAGCGCAGTGGCAGACGCCACATTTGCCGCAGGATCACGGGCACGACGATCATGATAACCACGAGCCAGATCTCGACATGGTGGAAAAGGCTTTCGTCGAGAGTTTTACAACCTGCAGCGATCCGACCAGTTTCTTGCGGTTGGCGCGAGTGCCATTTGAAGCGGTCGATGGTCACGGACGGCGGCTTCTTCTGCTGCGAGTGGAGACAAATTCAATTACTGACGTTGGTTCGGTGACTCCGCATGTCGGTGGGAGCTCGATGCGCTACGACCCGTTGCCGGCGCGGATGGTGTCGCAGCGTCGACGATTGCGGTTCGTCTATTTTGATGGGGCTGCGCCGCGCGCCCTCACGCTGGGCGAGGTGAGAGAACTAAACGTGGTCTGAGTCCCGCCAACTTATCTAATGGTCCAATGTCTGAGAGACCGGAATGTCCGCCCTATGCGAGATAGGCGAAATTAATCCCGGCTCGGGAATGTCCGCCTACTCCAATAGCGGACATCCTTTGGCCTACTTTTTGCAGTTACCCGTCTGGTCGCGACGAGGCAAAAAATCATGCGAGAGAGCATAACGCCGATATTGTATGTAATTATTGTGGCCACGATTACACTCCTGTACGCCGACCGCCAAAATATCGAACTTCTAAAGCATCCACTTAACGCTCTGTACTCTCTGTCAGCGGCGCCAGAGGAAGCAGACCAGGACTGATTCTTGGGCACACCTAATGCGGCATTCGAGAGCGAATTAGAGAGTTCCGCTAAGTGCCAATTCCGGACATCGGGACAATTGGAAAACCACAGCTAGGTTTACCGACCCGAACTGTGGTTCGTCTGCTCTTTATCTAACCAAGCGTCTGTCGGTTTCCAATAATGCATTTTTTTGCATCGAGGACAGCGCAATGGGAACTTGATATTTGGCAGTGACCTAAAGACGATTTTTTCGCTAGTCAGACCGGTTTGAACTGCAACACCCGCAACCGGACAATGGATCAGAATGTCGGACATGTACCCCTACGCGAAACTACATTGGTTACGCCCCGCTACTCTCAAAGTATGGTTCTTAGCGGACGTCAAGCCAACAATAGGTTTAGCGGGGAGCGATTGACGACTAGCCTCGCCGCTGAAACTGGCTCTAGCCATGTCTGCTTTTTGGGGCAAAGCGGACATCGGGCGGACATGTTCGGATGTCCGCTAATGACCCAAAGCGGACATGCGTTCCGTAATCTCGAGTTATGCGAATCCGAGTTCGAACTCTCGCGGACGCGGAGGCCGTAATTAGCGGCATGCGTCGCATGTGATTGTGGCGACCGCCCTATGTCGGCTGCTTGGCCTTCAATTGCGCGTCGTTGGCGGCAATGAAGGCACGGATCTCATCCGAGATGTTCAGCAGCTTCAGCCATTGTTCCTTGTACAAGGTCACGGGGAAGCGCCCCATGCCGTAGACCGAGACCGCTCCTTTCTCGCTGACCTTCAGGCGTAGGCCGGATGCTGCTCCCTTCTTGAGGGCGGCGTTTTCCTGGCGGAGGCGTTCGAGTTCGGCTTTCGGATCTTCGTCGGACATAGTCTTCTCCGAGATTGTCTGGTCCAGGGTGGTGCGAAAAGTCTTACATAGACTGCCGATCAGTCGTTACGTTGCGGGTGCGTCCGTAGAAGTGGCTTGCTGATAGGCGCGCCATAGCAGCCGCGCAAGTCGCGAACCCCATTCCTGCTGACCTTCGACACCTAAAATGAGATCTTGACGGATCTCAATTCCCACGTGGTGCAAGCCGCGTCGCTCACCGTGGACCGGAATGGTGTAATCCGAATCGTCGGAGACGTCGTACGGCTCGTTTTCGCCTATGACGAAGTTGTTCTCGCTTTTCAATAACGGCATCAATAGGCGCGCTAAGCGCGCATCCCGGTTATAGAGCACGCCTGCATGCCAGGAGCGGGTCACACCGTTGAAAGCAGGTGTAAAACTGTGCATCGCAATAAGCGCCCCGGGTCGGCCCTTCTGACGTCGGTTAAGTTCAGTGTCGATGCGGTCGTGGTACGGCTGAAAAATCCCCCGAACCCTGCTGTCCTTCTCACCAGCGCTCAAGCCGATGTTCCCGGGTATTGGCGTTAGCTCGCTGATTTCTGGAATCGATGCATCTGAACCTAGAGGTCGATTGCAGTCGATTACCAGGCGTGAATAGTTCTGCATTATTAATGTCGCATCGAGCGCATCCGCCAATACCCGACAAACCTCAGCAATGCCGATGTCCCAGGCAACGTGGCGTTCAATTTCGGATTCGGGGACGCCAAGACAGCCAAGACAGCGAGGGATGGAATTGCCGGCATGATCTGAGACGATAAGAAACGGTGACGAACCGCGTTCATTGTATACAGTCACGGGCACTATCTCTTCGGCAGTCAACACGGGTCCAATCCCTGTTATCGGGTGCTCAATTTGCGGGCACTGTGATGATTAAACGCCAACTTTGCTTGGCGCAAAAAATGCTTGTGTGATGCTTAAACTCGGAACTTTTCTGCCAGTGCGTTCTTAGCACGTATCGAGCGTAGCGCTCCACGTAGAGGGACATCGATGAAGATCAGGGCAGGGTACGAAATTTCTTACGAATGTCCGCAGTCTACTCCAATGATTTTGACTCTGAGCGTTCATCCTTCCCGCGTTCCTGATCTCCTCAGCTTGGATCGCATCAAGCTTAACCCGCCTATTCCTGTTAATACTTATCACGACAGCTTTGAAAATTTCTGCCACGTAATCACCGCTCCTCCCGGTCGATTGACGATGTCCGCCGACTTTGTAATCCACGACGATGGCAGGCCTGACACCATTGCTCCCCAAGCCCAGCAACATGCATTGGGCGACCTTCCGGTAGACGTCTTGATCTATCTTCTTGGAAGCCGCTATTGCGAAACTGATCGCCTATCCAACACGGCATGGTTACTTTTCGGGCATGTCCCAAAAGGTTGGCTGCTGGTCCAAGCCATTTGCGATTACGTGCATAGTCACATCACGTTCGGGTATGAGCATGCGAGCCCATTCAAGACAGCATGGGACGTCCATAATCAGCGAAGCGGTGTGTGCCGCGATTTTGCCCATCTCGCAGTCACATTTTGTCGGTGTATGAATGTTCCGGCACGGTACTGCACCGGCTATCTAGGTGACATAGGCGTGCCGGTCGACGACGCGCCGATGGATTTTAGCGCATGGTTTGAAGCCTATCTTGGCGGACGCTGGTACACGTTTGATGCGCGTCACAAC
Organism: uncultured Alphaproteobacteria bacterium; assembly: GCA_963810585.1. Taxonomy (GTDB): domain Bacteria; phylum Pseudomonadota; class Alphaproteobacteria; order Rhizobiales; family Xanthobacteraceae; genus Pseudolabrys. The sequence continues at coordinate 22,313 of CAWENV010000002.1, read as the reverse complement.
AAACCTCGTATCGGACGCGTCTTGATGGCACGTGGACGGGATGCGACCGATGTCGCAATTCTGACGTCGTTTGGTCAGTGCACCCTCAGCAGCTTTAAAGTGGTCACGGAGGAAATCGCGTCGATCAATCCCGGAATTACAAACCAGGTCACAGAGACGATCGGACTCTTGAATATTCGATAGTTCACTTGACCTCTCCGGCCGTGACGCCAAATGAGAATTCCATGCAGCTTTTCGAGTGCCAAGCGTGTGGACAACCTCTGTATTTCGAGAACGTCGCGTGTGGTAGTTGCGGGCGTCGTCTCGGCTATTTGCCTGAGAAGGCGACGATTACGGCACTGGAACCGGATGGCGAGCAATACAAAGCTTTAGCCGATCCGGAAGGTCGCTATGTCCCCTGCGCCAACCTCGTTTACGAGAGCTGTAACTGGCTGATTCCGGCGGGCAGTGGTGACACTTTCTGCATAGCGTGCAGACACAACCGAACTATCCCGGACCTGTCAGACAAGCGCAATCTCATTCTATGGCGGCGGATAGAGGTCGCCAAACACAGGTTGTTTTACAGTCTTCTTCGATTGCGACTGCCGCTCGTCACTAAAATGTCAGATCCGACCGGGTTTGCCTTCGATTTTCTCGCGCCAGACAGCAAGCAGATAATGACGGGTCACCTTGGCGGCGTTATTACCATCAATCTTGCCGAAGCGGATGATTCCGAGCGTGAAAAGCAGCGCGGCGCAATGGGGGAGCCTTATCGCACGCTGCTTGGTCATTTTCGACACGAAATCGCGCACTACTATTGGGATCGTATTGTGCGCGATCATGCGACGATCGAAAGATTTCGCGACATTTTCGGGGATGAGCGCGCTAACTACGGGGAAGCGATTAAGCAACATTATTCACGAGGCGCTCCGGCCGATTGGTCAAATAGCTTCGTTACAGCCTACGCGAGCTCTCATCCATGGGAAGATTTTGCGGAAACATGGGCGCACTATTTTCACATCATAGACACGCTAGAGATTGCGCGGGCATTTAGAGTGCGCACTGGGCCGCAGGTGACAAATAGGTCCGCCTTGGAAGGTTCAGTGAATTTCGATCCCTACTCAGCCGCCGTCGACAAGCTGGTTGATGCCTGGTTGCCGTTAGCTTTCGCGTTCAACTCTATCAATCGGAGTATGGGCCTGAATGATCTCTATCCGTTTTTACTAAGTCCGTCGATCATCGTGAAGCTCGCCTACGTCTGCAATTTAATCCAACACCATTCAACGAGCGACAAAGTGAATGATGAGGACGCCCTGAAGGCGATGGTGGCGGGGCTAAAGAAAGGCGTGGCCGCGCCGGCCTGAACCCGTGAATGCTTTTATGATTGAATGACCGCTTTCGGGATAAAGCGGATAGTGGTGCTGTTCGTTTGTAGAAGGGATCAAGCCAATGCGGTAGGATTTCTCCTTAAATAATTCATCAGCTAACAATCGTGCGAAGTCGCGCTCATCGGAGGAAACTGTGATGCATATGTCTTCGGAAAGTCTAATCGTTATATTGTTTGTCGGAGCTGTTGCGGGCTGGCTCGCCGGCCAAATCGTGCAAGGAACCGGTTTTGGCCTGCTGGGCGACATTATTATTGGAATTGTGGGTGCCTTCATCGCCAGTTGGCTATTTCCCCAACTCGGTATTCATCTCGGCGCTGGCATTGTTGCCGCGATTATCGCCGCTACCATCGGCGCCGTACTGCTGCTCGTCATTGTGAGGTTGATCCGGCGAGGCGGACGTTGGTAGCCGCTCGAAAGCATTAAGCTGCAAATGAAGCTCGGCCCCACCAAATGTCCGCTATTGGCACTTAGCGGACATCGCCTGATGCACTGCACATGTCTGCTTTCGGAGGTAAAGCGGACATAGGGCCGTGCACTGCCGGTAGGTTTTAGCGCAATATTGAGCAGGTAAAACTGGCAGCTCTTAGGCCACTTTAGCAAACTCTGCCTGTACCGATTTTTCAAAAGCAAGAAGCTTCTGAACGCTCGAGCGAGTTTTCATACGCTCGAAGTGTGCGGTGCAGTTCTTGAATTGTGACAGGTCGATGCCGAATAGAGTTCCGCGGCGGAAGCACCAGAAAAAGTGTGAATCGGGCGCGGTGAAGTGGTCGAAGAAGTACTCGCGCCCAGCCAACATCGCGTCGGCAAGCTTGTAATTCTCGAATAGGTGAGATTGAGCAAGCCTGTAGACGCTTTGCTCGGAGCCGGGCACGTCACATACGGCGATCGGCGAGTTCATCCGCGTCAAGTAGGGATGAATTCCAGACGAGCACCACGACAGTAGAGAAACTGCATGGAGCCGCTGCCAGGGGTCCTTCGGAAATAAGTTCGCGCTGGGGAAGGCCGTGTCGATCCATTGCTGGATAGCGACATTCTCGCTCAACGTTTTACCATCGACGACAAGGAGTGGGACTTTGTGCTTGGGGTTGATCTTCAGATACTCGGGCGACTTCTGCTGGCCCGTTCTCAGATTGATGCTGCGCACCTCGAAGTCAGCGCCGGCTTCGGTCAGGGTGATGTAGGGCGCGAGCGAACAGGCGATCGGTGCGTAGTAGAGAAGGATTTTCATTGCAATCTCCACAATGCGCTTGATTTGGGAGGTGTTATCAGGGTGGTCGGCCCTAGACAACCACGATCGAGGCGGCGAACACCGGACCCGCTGCTTTCGGGGCGCCGGTCTGTTTGCGCCGCACTGCCGCCGCTGGTGATGGCTCCTCTTCAATGACCTCCAGCACAGGCGCTTCGAGGGAGCAGGAGTGCTCGCCCTTCAACGTCCGCTGTTGGCACTTACCGGACAGACCGAGTCGCACCGCACATGTCCGCAAAAGGGGACAAAGCGGACATTGCATGGCACTTAGTTGCGTGGGATTCGAACCGTTGTTCGCATAACATCAATTTACGGAACATCACGCGCCGTCACGCCGTTTCAATACGGATCGCCTTGGCGCCTTCATAGAGCACAGAGCGTCCGAGTTCGTAGATCTGATCGAGCCCCGAGGTAATGGTGATGAAATGGTTGCCTGCGAGTTGCCCGACTTTACTGGCAAAATGTGTGGCGCCGTAGGCCAGAAGAATTCTCGGTCTCGCTGATCCCGCCGGGATAAACGATCATTTGACCGGGTGCCGGATAACTCGTTTGATTTTCATTCGGCAGCCCGAGGTCGAGCTCGCCGAGCGGAATCCAGACCGCTTCGCCGCTCCAACGGACATGGATGATCTTGTTTTCGTAAGGCAGGAGTTTCTTGAAAATCTCGCATGTTTTCGGCGCCGCCGCGATTTCAAACCGCGCGCCAAAAACAAACGGTCCGCTCGTAATACGAAGATGGCTCATTGTCGTTACCCTTCGACAGTAAAAGGCCGTTCACTTCGTACCGTAGGCACGGTCGCCGGCGTCGCCAAGCCCTGGAACGATAAAGCCTTGCTCATCGAGACTTTCGTCGATTGCCGCCGTCCAGATTGGAACGTCGGGATGAATCCCACGCATATGATCAATGCCCTGCGGCGCAGCCGACCATGCAAACCAGACGAATATCTTTGGCGCCGCGTTCCTTCAGGCGGTCGACGGCGGCCACAGCGGTGTTGGCGGTGGCGAGGACCGCCACCACGACGATGACGAGCCGTCTCGGCCAAGTTCGATGGCGCCTTGAAGAAATACTCGATTGCCGCAAAAGTTTTCGGCTCGCGATAGAGTCCGATATGGGCCACGCGGGCGGCCGGAACGAGTTCGAGCATGCCTTCGATAAAAGTAACGCCAGCGCGCAAAATCGGCGCAAACACCAGCTTCTTGCCTGCGATTTTCGAAGACTGCATTCGCGCCAGTGGCGTCTCGATTGCCACCGTCATTATCGGCAGATCGCGCGTGACTTCGTAGCACAGCAGCATGCCGATTTCGCTCAAGAGCTCGCGAAATGATTTGGTCGAAAGCATTTTATCGCGAATGAGCGTAAGTTTATGCTGGACCAACGGATGGTTGACGACTGTGACGCCTGCCATATTTCTACTCCTTCGGCGCCGTGTGGCGCTTAAAATACAGTTCCATCGCTCACCACCATGATTGGCGGCGAGCCATCGAGACGGCGCTCACGCGCGATTGCGCGACCGGCCGCCCAAGTCCCGCCTTCAAGAATTTTCGCAAGCGGCAGTTCGATGAGCGTTCTGTGTTCAATTTTTCGCGTATCGCATCGCCAAGCCGGTCAAGCAGCGCAACCGTCAACGCGCGCCATTCGACGACCAATGGCGATCCGACATCGTGATAGCGAACGGCTTCGCTTTGATCACGTAAAATGAGCACCCCGGTATCTACAAACAGCCCGCCATTGCGATATTCGGCGAGGCCTGTGAGGCCATCGATATCTGTCACTTTGAAGCTCGCCTGCTGAAGCGGCTCGATCAGCGAATAGGACGAGCCATTGCGAAAGTTTGTGTATTGGCACGATACCATTTGTGGCGTCGGAGGTCGTCATCGCTGGATGACGCCAGCAATCGCCCTAACGGGACACCGCCGAGTGTAATGCGCGACGGCCAGATTGGCCCCAACTCGTGCAGAAGTGTCGACAGAATTTCTGACGCCGCAATCGTGCGATCGTTCCGCGATGCGCCGCCAGATGATCGAAACATGCCGCCGGGCCGCGGATTGTCGTTGCGGGCAAATACACCGGGAGTGCTGCGACGCTAGCGTACCGAGCGCGCGCAGCAAAGCGGCGCGGCCCTCAATGCCAACGAGCGGGTTATTGTCGGCGACTCTGAAACCCTCGCTGAGTTGCTCGGCGCTCAACTGTGCCAGCACGGTCGCATCGACCCGCAATGGGTCGGTCGGGTCTCGTTCGAAAACATCGCCGCGCGCGAACATATCGAGGCTCGCAAGCGCAAGCCCTTCCGAGCGGCCGATATGTTTCCCGCTTGCGCGGTCAAAGTAGCGCCATTGCGCGCCCGCGCCGGCATCGAGAAACACGCTGATAATCGCAAGATCGAAGGCCGCCCGCGCTCGCGCCGCGCGATCTGGCCAGCACGCCATTTTTGCGATTGCCGGCAAAGCGATCGACGCCGTCGACGACAAAATGACGCCAGCGAGAATGGAAAGGAATATCCAGTGACGGATAGGCTCTGGCGCGTCGTGGCGATGACCAGGTCGGCCGTTGCGATCGAGCTAGGACAGATCAATGCGAAAATTCGGCAGCCGGTCTTCCAGGCCAAGCGCGAGCATGCGATGTGCGCGCGTGCGAACAGCCTGGGCACTCAAAAGCGAAATAGGCGGCCGCCGTCTCGGAATTCATGAAACCAGACCCAGTCGCCTAGCGCTCAATATTTGTCGAGCGAGCGCCCGACCGAATCGGTCAGGTCTTGCGGTTTGGGCGCTTCCGGCGAGTAATAGCCGGCGGCTTTCTTGGCGGCGATCTCGACATGAGCGTCGGCCGGCACAAGTTCGTCGGGAATAGGCACGCGCTCGACGATCTCGACGCCCTGCTGGATCAGCGCATCATATTTCATGTCACTCATCGAGACGAAACGGTCGATGCGCTTCAACCCAAGCCAATTGATGACATCCGGCATGAGCTGCTGGAAGCGCGCGTCCTGCACGCCGGCGACGCATTCGGTTCGCTCGAAATAGGCCGCTGCGGCGTCACCGCCTTCCTGTCGCTTGCGCGCGTTGTAGACCAGGAATTTCGTAACCTCGCCGAGCGCGCGGCCTTCCTTACGATTGTAGACGATGATGCCGAGGCCGCCGCTCTTGGCCGGCGCGCGCGCATTCCTCGATGCCGTGAATCAAATAAGGCCGGCAGGTGCAGATATCCGAGCCGAACACGTCCGAGCCATTGCACTCGTCGTGCACACGGCAGGTGATTTTGGTGGCGGTATCGAAAGCTTGCTGACGTCGCCGAACATATAAACGGTGGTGCCGCCGATCGGCGGCAAGAAAACCTGCAAATCCGGCCGCGTGACCAGTTCAGGAAACATGCCGGCGGTCTGTTCGAACAAAGTGCGGCGCAGGTTTGTTTCCGGTGTACCAAAGCGTTCGGCAATGCCGGGCAGATACCAGACTGGATCGATCGCGACCTTGACGACGCCGACGCTGCCGTTGGCATGCACCAGTATCGCCGTCGATCTTCAGCCGCCCTGCGGCAATCGGCATCCTGCATTTCGTGCAGATCGAGCCGCGCCTTGGTGATGGCGATGGTCGGACGAATGTCGATGCCTTCGGCGATTTCCGCCTTGAAGCTGTCGGCGGCGAGATGGCCCCACGGATCAAGCGAAACAATGCGGCCCGCGATCGCTCCATTGCGCGAACGGGCCGATGGCCGCGGCCGGATACGTATTGGTGAGATCGGGGCGTCGGATCGGATCGAGCGCGCCGGAGGACACCGCCAGCGCGCGGTAAAGCGCATAAGAGCCGCCGTGGCTGCCTATGACATTGCGGTCGCCCGGCCGCGATACCGTTCCGATGATCGGCCCGCGTTCGCGTGCAGTTGCTGCTCCCCAGTGGATCGGAAACCGCGGTTTGCCGCCGGGCTCGGGATGCGAGGTGAGGCGGATGTGATCGGGTCGATTTGAACGGGTCATGGCAATACTCGAAAAACGCGGGCCCAAAAGGTGATGGCCCGCCAGTGACGGCGGGCCAGACGATCAGATTCTGGTGTTGCTACTGTGGAGGGACGAGTCAAACATACCTTTCCTCAATTGGCTAATATAGCTTTTCAATCCGCGCGCAATACGGACGGCTCTGCCGCGCTGACATAGCAGACAATCGTAATCCGCCACGGCAATCAGTCTGCGCTTTCGATTGACGCTTTGCGTTGCCCGCCATTGCCTTCAACGCCGCCAATAATGCGTTCGGCGAACACGGCGGTGGCGACCGGAAGGTTGCGGTCGCGCAATCAGCCAAAGACGAGGTTCGCGCTTAGTACGTCGCGGTCGTCGATCTCGAGCGCCACCAGACCGAGTTTGTTGCCTTCCGGCATCGTGCCGATGCGAATTTGAAATGATATCAACCCGGCATGGCTGACGAGGCCGCGCAACATTTCGAACGAATTCGATTCTGCGGCGATTTTGAAATGCAAGTCCTGTCCGCGCCGACACTTCTTCTAGCAATTGCCGGCCGCCAATCGATCGCTCGGGCAGGGCAACCGGATAGGCGACAAGTCGCGCAGACCGCACTTTGCGCGCTCGGCGAGTGGATGGCTTTTTCGCCATGACCGCGACCAAACGCTGCTCAAGCGTCATCAGGGGATGAAAATTGGCGATAAATGGCGGCCGAAAAACCAACACCAGGTCCACTTCAAAATTCGCCAGTGCCGGTCATGGCATATTCGTGGTCGACGACCTTTACGTCGAACTCGACCAGCGGGTGTGTTTTGCGAAATTCGGCGATCGCGCGCGGCAGGAAATCGAGCGCCAATGCCTGACTGCAGGCGATTCGAACGGTGCCGCGCCGAAGGCCTTTGAGATCCTCGATTTGCGACTTCATGCGCTCGACTTCGCCGCTTTGCTTGCGCAAGTAATTGACGAAGACTTCGCCGGCGGCGTCAGTCGAACGCCGCGCGGCAGACGCTCGAATAGTTGCTGCGCCCGAGTTCCGATCTCGAGGTCCGCGATCCGCCGGTTGACTGCGGAAGCGGTTACGTTGAGATGCTCGGCCGCCTTGCGGATCGAACGCGCGCGCGCGACCTCGTCGACATAAGTCAAAATCCGCAGATGTTTCATGGCCTTGATCGCCTGCCGCAGGGTGATGCTTTTTCGGCATCACTCTAGCAGATAAATCGGCAGTAGATGGCAACGCTACGGATGGCTAGCCTTTACGGCATCACACTTGCATGGAACGCAAGTGGGTTTGCCGGATTATCGACCAACAGCCCTCGGCACAACGTCGTTCGAACCTCAATTTGACCCCTCTGACAGGAGTGCGCCAATGATCTCAAGACCGTCCCGTCTCCTTGCTTATCGCGCTCATAGCCGCGATCAGCATTGCCGTCCCGCTCGCCGCAGCGACGCCGGCAGCCGCCCAGACCAAACTCAAAATGGTCTTGAACTGGAAATATCAAGGCCCGCAGGGCTGGTTCTTCCTTGCCGACGATCGTGGCTACTTCAAAGCCGCCGGTCTTGAGGTGACGATGGACCAAGGCAATGGCTCGGGTGCGCCGATCCCGCTGGTGGCAAGCGGCAGCTATGATGTTGGATTTGGCGACATCAATGCGCTGATCCAGTTCGCCGCAACCAAGCCGGAAGAGGCGCCGCTTGCGGTCTACGTCATGTACAACCGGCCGCCGTTCACCATTGCGGTGCGCTCCGACAGCGGCATCAAGACGCCGAAGGATCTGGAAGGCAAGACAGCTCGGCGGCGCCGCAGGCGACGGCGCGCTCAAGCTGTTCCCGGCATTCTGCAAAACCGCCAAGATCGACTGCACGAAAATCGAAATTACCAACATGCAGCCGAATCTGCGCGAGCAGATGCTGATGAATAAGCAGGTCGATGGTGTATTCGGATACGTCAATACTATCCGTTTCAGCGCCAAGCTGATGGGCGTTGATCCGGAAAAGCAAATCAGCTGGATCAACTATGGCGATTACGGAATGGATCTTTATTCCAATGCCATCATCGTCTCGAAAAAGCTGGCCAAGGAAAATCCCGAAGCGGTCAAAGGCTGGTTGCGGCGATCAACCATGGCCTGGAAGACGCGCTGAAGGATCCGGACGCGGCGATTGCCGCTGTCGCCAAGCGTGAACCACTAATCAAGCCGGCGGTCGAACGCGAGCGGTTCGATGCGACTCTGAAAGACGAAATGAACCATCCCGAAATCGCCAAAATCGGCCTTGGCAATGTCGACGAGGCACGGCTGAAGAAGTCGATCGCGATCCTGGTGGACGCCAATAACCTGCCGCGCACGCCGACCGTCAGCGAAATTTATTCGTCGGCCTTCATGCCGCCACAGTCGGAACTGCCGAAGAAACTGTTCTGAGCCCATAAAACGTGAACTGCCGCTCCTCTTCGCCTGGGGAGCGGTACCGATCTAAACTAGTCAGCAGCAGGGACGGGGCGATGGAATTGAAGCTCGAGGGACGCATCGCGATGATTACCGGCCCAGCCAAGGGTATGGGTGCGGCTATCACCAAGGCATTTGCCGACGAGGGCGCGCGGCTGGCGCTGCTTGGCCGCGACGTCGCTGCGATTGAACCTGTTGCTGACGAAGTCAAAAAAGCCGGCGCGCAAAGGCCATTGTTGTGCCGTGCGATCTCACTGACGCGGCGCAGTGCGAGCAGGCAGCGCAGAAAACCAAAAGAAGCTTTTGGCGGCCGTATCGATATCTTGGTTAACGTTGCCGGCGGATCCGGGCCGGTCGGCAAAACCGGCGTCGAAACGACGCCGGAAGAATTCGACGACATCATCAAGCTCAACATGAACGGCTGCTTCCACACCATGCGCGGCGTGCTGCCGACTATGATTGCGCAACGCTATGGAAAAATCGTCAATGTCGGTGGCACTTTCGGCATGCGCGGCCGTGCCGGCCGGATGGCCTATTCGGCGTCGAAATGGGGCCTGCGCGGCATCACCAAAAGTTTTGCGCTTGAAGTCGGTCAGTACAACATCAACGTCAACAACGTGGCGCCGGGCATGGTCGACGGACCGCGGTTTCGCGACAAAGTCTGCGCCGACATGGCCAAGCGTCTCGGCATCAGCGTTGAGGAGGCCATGGAACGCCACGCCGCTGAATATGCGCTCAAGCGTGTCACTGTCGATGACGATGTCGCCAATGCCTGTCTTTTTCTGGCTAGCGACGTTTCGCGTCAGATCACCGGCGTCGATCTACCGGTCGACGGCGGCTGGGCCATGTTGTGAGGGATAACATGAGCTTCGGTCATGAACGCCGATCTCGTCATCCATAATGGCAAGGTCGTGTCGCCCGACAGCGTTATCGACGCGAGCCTGGCGATCAAGGATGGCCGCATGCTGGCCAGTCGGCGCTGCCGATGCCATGCCGCAGGCGCGGAGACTTTCGACGCCAGCGGTCTGCATATCCTGCCTGGCGCCATCGATGTGCACGTGCATTTCCGCGATCCGGGCTATCCGCACAAGGAAGATTGGGAAAGCGGCACCGCCGCTGCGGCCTTCGGCGGCGTCACGACCGTCTTCGATATGCCCAATACCATCCCGCCGACCGGCACGGCGGAAATCCTGGCCGCCAAGCACGCGCATCGCCGCCGCCAAAGCGCATGTCGACTTCGGCCTCTATGGCGTGCTGGGCGACGACACCATCGCCAATGTGCCTGCACTGGTCGAAGGCGGTGTCATCGGTTTCAAGCTCTATATGGGGAACACCTTCGGCAAGATTCCTTCGCCCTCGACCGGCGCGATGCTGGAAGCCTTCGAGGTCGTGGCGGCAGACCGGAAAGCGAATCTCACTGCATGCCGAGACCAATTCGATCATGGAGCGGCGGCAGAAAGCGGCTGATGGCTGCCGGCAAAATCGACCAGTTCGCCCACCTCGCGGCGAGGCCCGCGGTGGTCGCGGTCGAGGCGGTGAGCCGCGCGGCCATTCTTTCGGAATGGACCGGCGCCCGCATTCATATCCTGCATATTTCATCGGCCGAGGAGTTGCGGCCGCTGCGCGAGGCCAAAGCCCGCGGTGTCGACATCACCGGCGAGACCTGTCCACATTATCTGCTGCTGTCGACCGACGACTACGCGTCGCGTGCCCGGCGTCATCGCGGTCAATCCGCCGGTGCGCGAGGCGCGCAACCGCGAACCGCTGTGGCAGGCCTTGCTTGACGGCACTATCGATCTGATCGCCACCGATCACGCGCCGCATGCGCCCGAAGAAAAGACCCGCAACGATATCTGGACAGTCGATTGCGGATTTCCGGGCGTGGAAACGCAAATGCCGCTGATGCTGACCGAGGTGAACGCCGGCCGCATGTCGATTTGCGACTACGTGCGCATGAGCGCCTTCAACCCGGCGCGCATCTGGGGGCTCTATCCGCATAAGGGCAATCTGCAACCCGGCGCCGACGCCGACATTGCGATGGTCGATCTTGATCGCGAGCACACGATCCGTGATGCCGAAATTCAATCGCGCTCCAAGATTTCGCCCTGGAACGGCCGCCGCGTCAAAGGTCTTCCGATCCATACGCTGGTGCGCGGGCGTTTTGTCATGAAGGACCGGACGCTGGTCGCCGCCACCAAAGGATGGGGGCGTTCCGTGCACACAATTCAAAAAATGCCGCCGCCGGACGTGCGAAACGGCGAAACGACGATGCAAGCGATCACAGCTCAACGCTCTGCCGGGCGAAGGGAATAGATTGCATGACCTCCACCGCCCCCGATTATCTGCCGCCGAGATCGGAAGACATCTTTGTCGAACTTGAAAAGGTGACCCTGACCTACGGACGAGGGGATAAACAGATCATGGCCCTCGGCCTTACCGACCTGCGCATCGACAAGGGCGATTTCGTTGCCCTAGTCGGCCCCTCGGGCTGTGGCAAATCCACCATTCTCAAGCTGGTCACCGGATTGATCAGCGCGAGCGAAGGTTATGTCTATGTCGCCGGCCGCGAGGTCGGCGCCGAAGTCGGTGCGGGTCGGCATGGCGTTTCAGAATCCGACCATGCTGCCGTGGCTGACGGTCCGTGACAACGTGATGATGCCGCTGAAGATCGTGCCGCCGTTCCGGCAGGAATACCGCAGCAAATATAAAACGGAATTCCGCGACCGCGCCGACGCGCTACTCAAGGAAGTCGGGCTCGCCGGTTTTGGCGACAAGCATCCCTGGCAACTCTCCGGCGGCATGTTGCAGCGCGCCTCGCTGTGCCGCGCGCTGGTGCACGAACCAGCAACTGCTGATGCTCGATGAGCCGTTCGGCGCACTCGACCAGTTCACTCGCGAAGAACTGTGGGCGATCATGCAGGAATTGTGGATGAAGCTTAAACCCACGGTGCTGCTCGTCACCCACGATCTGAAGGAAGCCGGTTATCTCGCCACGCGCATTTGCGTAATGACCACGCGGCCGGGGCGGATCGTCGACGACGCCGCGGTGCCGTTCTCGCGGCCGCGTACCATCGACATGTCCTATACGCCAGAATTTGTCTCCATGACCCAGCGCCTTCGCGAACTCATCGTGTCGGCGCGGCCTGTGAGGGAAACCGTGTGATGGACCCGCAACTTCGCCGACGCGTTTGGTCCGATCGTCCTCATCATCGGTTTTTTTGTGATGTGGGAGGCGCTGTGCTGGATTTTCAAAGTCAGCGACATCGTGCTGCCGAAGCCTAGTCAGATCATCGTCACCTTGATTGAGCGCGCGCCCGCCTTGTGGCCGCACACTTTGCAGACGCTCTACACCACCTTGGTGGGTTTCGGCTTCGGTATCGTTATCGGAATTCTGCTCGGCGTGCTGATCGGTTCGTCGCGGCTCGCCTATGACGTCGCCTATCCGTTGCTGGTCGGGTTTGCCTCTATTCCCAAGGTCGCCGTGGTGCCGATTTTCGTGCTGTGGTTTGGCGCCGGCACGGTGCCGGCGGTTCTCACCGCGATGATCATGTGCATTTTTCCGATCGTCGTGAACGTGGCTACCGGTCTTGCCACCACCGAGCCCGAGCTTGGAGGACGTGATGCGGGCGTTGCGCGCGAGCAAGCTCGACATTCTTTGGAACGTCGGCCTGCCGCGCACCATGCCGTTCTTCTTCGCGTCGCTGAAAGTCTCGGTCACCTTGGCCTTTGTCGGCACCGTAATCTCCGAGACGGTGGCCTCGAACCGGGGCATCGGCAACGTGATGATGATTGCGAGTTCAAACTTCGACGTTCCGCTGGTCTTTGCCGGACTGATCATCCTCGCCTTCCTCGGCGTGGCGCTTTACGCCGTTTTTTCCTTCATCGAGGCCCGCATCACCGGATGGGCGCATCGCAAAGATGAATTTGCGATGGGCTGAACACCCGGCTTTCAACAGGAGTTACCATGTCACTCAAGCGATTATTCGTTACCTTGCTGCTGAGTTCGCTCTGTTCGATTTCCGGCGCCAGCGCGCAGGAAATGACGAAAATCCGTTTCACCCTGGATTGGAAGATGCAGGGCATTCATGCCTGGTACTTTCTGGGCGAAGGAAAAGGGCTATTTCACCGCCGAAAAGCTCGATGTCACGATCGATCAAGGCGAGGGTTCGGCAGCGACGGTCTCGCGCATCATGTCGGGCGCCTACGATGCAGGTTTTGGCGACACCAATGCGGTGATCCAGACGGCGGCATTGAAGCCCGGTGAATCGCCGCTCATGGTCTATATGATCTACAGCAAGGCGCCATTTGCTTTGCTGACCAAGGCGTCGAGCTCGATCAAAACTGTCAAGGACCTCGAGGGCAAAAAGCTGGGCACCGCGCCGGGCGGCGCCGCACTCAAGTTGTTGCCACTGCTGGCGAAGAAAAATGGAATTGACGTATCGACCATCGCCATTACCCAGATCGCGCCCAATCTTCAGGAACAAATTCTGATCCAGGACCAGGTCGATGTCTCCGCCGTGTTCACTGCGACCAGTTACATGAATCTGGTGGCGCAGAAGCTCGATCCGGAGAAGGACTTCCGCTGGATATTCTATTCCGATTCAGGCCTGGACCTATATTCCAACGGCATCATGGTGTCGGCCAAGCTTGCCAAGGAAAATCCGGCGGCTGTCAAAGGTCTGGTAAAGGCTATCAACCGGGCGCTAAAGGAAGTGATGGCCGATCCAGATGCAGCCATCGAACTGCTCGCAAAGCAGGAACCGCTGATCAACAAAAGCATCGAAAAGCGCCGGTTGATCTACGTCTACAACAGTCTGATCGATACCGACGAGGCCCGCTCGCTCGGCATCGGTGATGCCAGCGACGCGCGCGTGGCCAGCAACATCACCACCATTGCGGAGTCGTACGCGCTGGCGCGGACGCCGGCCGTGGCTGAGATATTCAGCCACGCCTTCCTGCCGCCCAAGGCCGAGCGATTGCCGGTCAAGTTGACTAACTAGGCGGATGTAACGGGCCGAAGCGGGAACGCAAGTTTCGTTCCCGCTTTGGTCTGGAACCACCATGCGAACGATCAATTGCGCGCACGTGATGGCAAGGTCGGATCTGCCGATGGCGCGCGCGCGTAAAATCGTGATCGATGACGCGCGGGTGGTTGGCTTCGACAATGCGGCATCCGATGTGGTCGAACCTTTGTTCGCCATGCCTGCGCTGGTCAATGCGCACGATCATGGCCGACCGGTGCGCTCAAGCTCGATCGGCGCTGGCGGCAAGCCGCTCGAAGCCTGGCTGCATTATTTGACGCTATTCCCGGCGGTCGACCCGTATCTCGCAGCGGTCGTGGCATTGGCACGCTCGGCGATCGGCGGCGTCGGCACGGTGATGATGCATTACACGCGCGCCCAGGGCTTCACCGATTTGCCGGCCGAAGCCGCCGAAGTGGCGCGGGCCGCGCGCGATGTCGGCGTGCGGGTCGGCTTGGCCGTGTCGATGCGTGACCGCAATCCGCTGGTCTACGGGCCTTCGGAAAAAGTGTTGCAGATGCTGCCGGTCGATGCGCGCGCCGCGATCGAGAGCAAGTTCATGCGCGTCCCGTTGATGCCGAAGCAATACATAGAAATCGCCGATGCGGTCGCGGAGGCGGCGGCCGGCCCGATGTTCGATGTGCAATATGGTCCGAACGGCGTGCAGTGGTGCAGCAACGCTTTGCTTCAGGCAGTCGCCGATGCCTCGCTTCGCACCGGTCGCCGCGTCCACATGCATTTGCTGGAAACCCGCTATCAGCGGGCCTGGATGGACACCGAATACCCCGGCGGCGTGTTGAAATACCTCGATTCTATCGGTTTGTTGTCGCCGCGTTTGACGCTCGCGCATTGCGTCTGGGCGCGACCGGATGAACTTGAACTGCTGGCTGAACGTGGCGTCACCATCGTGGTTAGCAACAGCTCGAACCTGCATTTGCGGTCTGGTATTGCACCGGTTGCGCGTATGCTTGAACTGGGTTGTCGCGTCGCGCTCGGAGTTGACGGCAAGGCGCTCGACGAAGACGACGATGCGTTGCGTGAGTTACGGCTCTGGCATTTGCTTCATGCTGGCACCGGATTTAAGGTTGCGGTCAGCCGGGAGCAGATGCTGCGGATAGCCTTCGCCAATGGCCGGATGTCGGTGACCAATGTCGATGACGGCGGCATGATTGCCGCCGGCGCGCCCGCCGACATTCTGCTGCTCGATTGGGCGACGATCGACGACGATCTTTTGCGCCAGGATATCGACGCGCTGGAATTGGTCCTCACCCGCGCGACGGCCCGCCATATTCGTGAATTGATCGTGGCTGGGCGCACGGTGGTGAAGGATGGTTTGTTGCCCGGTGTCGATCTGCCCGGCGCGCGCGCCGAGGTGCTGGCCCAGATGCGCGCCGGCATGAGTGGCAATGCCGCGCTTGCCGCGGCGATGCCGGCACTGGACCGGGCCATGGCCATGCATTTCGAACCGGACAGCACCTGTTGTTGAAAGGGCCAATGCCGTGCCGATAGCCAAGCTTCATCGTATATCGGCGGCCGCGCCCGACGACGTTAGCGGGATCGAGGCGGCAATCGCGGCCAAACGTATTGATCCTGCCGGCGTTATGGCGGTGCTGGCCAAGACGGAGGGCAATGGCCTGGTCAATGATTTCAGCCGCGGCCTTGCCAGCACACATCTAGGCTTGCTGTTTCGGCGCCATCTGCCGGTCGAACTTGTTGACCGAATCTGCCTGGTGATGTCCGGCGGCACCGAGGGCGCAATGGCGCCGCATTGGGTAGTGTTGGAGCGCGGGCAAGGGGCCGGTGGCGTCAGCCCTGCGCTGGCGATCGGCCGCGCCCATACACCGCCGACGCCAGCCGACGAGCTCGGCCGGCTGGGTCAAGTCGAGCAAGTCGCGGCCGGCGTGCGCGACGCCATGCAAGACGCCGGTATCTCCAATCCCGCTGATGTTCACTTCGTCCAAATCAAATGTCCGCTATTGACCGCGCAACGGATAGGGGAGGCTGACAGAAGCGGCGTTACGGTCGCGACGCGCGACACGCTGAAGTCCATGGGCCTGTCACGCGCCGCCAGCGCGCTCGGCGTTGCCGTGGTACTGGGGGAAATCGAACGGACCGCCATCTCCGATGCAGACATCGGCGCGAATTGGTCGCTGTGGTCCGGTCGCGCCAGTGCGTCGGCAGGCATTGAGCTCGTCAACAACGAGATCGTCGTGCTGGGAATGTCGTCAGCCTGGTCCGGACCTTTGGCGATCGATCACGCCGTCATGGCCGACGCCGTCGATATCGAACCTGTGCGCGAAGCGCTCGGCCGTCTCGGGCTTACCACCTCCGGGCAATTGACCGGATCCGAACGGCAACGGCTGTTCGCTGTGCTCGGCAAGGCCGAGGCCAGCCATGACGGGCGAATCCGCGGCTATCGCCATACAATGCTCGACGATTTCGATATTTCGTCAACGCGCCACGCACGCGCTTTCGTCTGCGGCGCTTTGGCGGGCCTGATCGGTCACGCGGAAATCTACGTCTCCGGCGGCGCGGAACACCAGGGCCCGGATGGCGGCGGGCCGGTTGCGTTGATCGTCGATCGCGGCCCTTAGCGCGCCGCGCGCAACAATGACTTCGCTAGCATCATGTGTGCGCCTTTGTTGACGTTCACCAACTGAGTGACGTGAAGGTCGGCGGCGACGCTGCAAAGCGTATAGGCGTCGGCGGCGCTAAGTCCGCCACGTTGCACGATCAGTTTCACCATATCGCGCACGGCGGATTGCGCGGCGATATCGAGATCGCGGTCGAACGCCATGGTGATCCAATGGGTCGGGGTTTCCGCCCAGGGCTGCGTGATGCCGGTGCCTTTCGCGACCGTCAGCCGCAAGGTGCCGCGCAAACCCGTCTCGATTGCGGTCAAACAAACTTCGCCGTCGCCCTGAATGGCGTGGCCGTCGCCGGCCGACAGCAGGGCGCCGGGATTGAATACCGGCAGGTGCAGTGTTGCGCCGGCGCCAAGGTTCTTGTTGTCAATATTGCCACCCCAGGCGCGCGGAATTACCGAGGTTAGCCGTCCATCGGCCGGTAGCGGTGCTACGCCAATGATGCCGAAAAACGGCGCAGCGGAAAGTTCAAGTCCCCACGGCATGGTCACCACGCCGCGGTTACGATCGATGCCGACATGAATACGGCGGGTTTCTGGAAAATCGTCAGGTAATGTGCCTTTACCGGGCCGCGTCTGGTTCCAGCCCCAATTCTCCGCAAGCTCCATTGCCAGGACTTCGACCATCAGTTCGTCGTCCGGCATCGCGCCGCTGATGGCAATTGGCCCTGTCATGAAATGCGGACCCTCACCAGGCGCAACATTGCTGAGGACGGCCTTGTGAGCGGCTGAAACCGTAAAGCCGGAATTGGCTTCCGGAAGATCTTCTTCGGCGCCGGACAGCGTCGTGATCTCGACGACGTCGCCGGACGCGATGGTGAGCACCGGCGCAATGGCAGCGTCGAATATGCCGCGGTGCACGGTGCCGGCAGCCGCAAGCAATTTGTGGTGCATGCTCATTCCCCGGCGTGTGGTTGGATTATCCCGGCCGAGTAGCGAGACCGCGCAAAATTGCAGATCATTGCAGGATACTATGTGGCGCGTGACTTACGAGCAAATTGTACATTTTGTACAAATGGCCGGTCGAATGAGAAGGCTGAAAGCCCCCTGCCGTTACATTCCACATCCAGAAGCGTCGACCGCCTGCGCCTCAGACGATGAACTCGTTCCTGACGCCGCTTGATAGAATGGCCATGCTAAACACATTGCCGATAGCCATGTTCACTATTGGCACCTAGCAGACATGGGCTAGTGCACCGCACATGTCCGCTTTTGACCCAAAGCGGACATAGCATTTTTGACCTGATACGCTGCCCCGTGGTTTGGGGGTGCACATGAGGCGACGGGAATTTCTGGGTATCCTTGGCGGTGCGGCAGGCTGGCCGATTGTATCGAAGGCACAACCGACCGAGCGCACACGCGTCGTTGGCATGCTCGACATCCTTGCGGCTGATGATCCAGAGGCGAAAACACGGGAAGCGGTCTTCGCGGAAAGTCTTCAGCAGTTGGGATGGGCGGTCGGCCGCAATGTCAAGATTGAAACGCGGAACGTTGGGGTTGATCTCGACCATCTTCGCCGCTACGCGACGGAATTAATCGCGCTCACGCCGGACGTAATTGTAAGCGTAGGCAGCGTTACAGTTGCGCCGCTGCAACAAGCCACTCGTACCATCCCGATTGTGTTCGTGAACGTTCCCGATCCAGTTGGCGCCGGCTTCGTACAGAGCATGGCGCACCCTGGCGGCAATATCACCGGCTTCTTGAATTTCGAATACAGCATGAGTGGAAAATGGGCTGAATTGCTCAAGCAAATTGCTCCCAACGTGACGCGAGCATTGGTGTTTCGCGACCCCACCACCGCGGCAGGGGTTGGGCAATTCGGCGCAGTTCGATCGGTAGCGCAATCCCTTGGGATCGAACTCACGCCGGTGAATGTGCGCGATACAGACGAAATCGAGCGTACCGTTGTGGCGTTCGCAAGTTCAGGGAATGGCGGCGTGATCGTAACCCCGGGCGGTGCGGCGGCTCATCGCGGGCTCATAATCAGTCTCGCTGCACGCTACAAGCTGCCGTCGGTTTATCCTTACCGTTATTACCCAGTAGACGGCGGTCTGATCTCATACGGGCCCAATACCAACGATCCGCAACGGCGAGCCGCAGCTTATGTCGATCGCATCCTTAAGGGTGAAAAGCCAGCCGACATGCCGGTGCAGGCGCCGACCAAATACGAACTGGTCATCAACCTCAAGACCGCCAAGACACTTGGCCTTACCGTGCCGCCGTCCGTACTCGCTCGCGCCGACGAGGTGATCGAATAGCCCGATGTCCGCTATTGACCCAAAGCGGACATTCGTTCCGCTTTATCGGACTAGTGTCAATTTTGGACCGAGTAAATTGCTGCTCAACCGGAATGACCGTGCTTTGCGCGCCATTTTGGCCCGGGTCCGCGCATGTAGTGCCGTTCGGGCCGATACGGTATCTCGCGTGGTTCCGGCCAACAGGAGATGATTGCGGCCCTCAGCGCCCGAACAAGACCCAGCCAAGGGGTCCGGTGAGACAAATCCGATATTCCGTTGTGTGAGTGCATGCGCAACTCCTAGCGTTAGCGATCCTCAAGATCGGTTTTGGCTGCCTTTGCGATTTCACGTAAGAGAGGGTTTGGTGCAAACGCCTTATGGTCCTGATGAATGAGATCAAGTTTCGTTTTCTCGCGGGGCGGTGACGAGGCGGACGCGGGGAAAGTGGCCCCGATCAGCGAATCGGCAACCCCTGGCAACAGGACAAATGCAGCCAGCGCCATAAGCAGATACGGCAGGACTTGCAGGACAAACCGCGATGTCAGCGTAAGCACGGAAGACCCCCAAATCGTTGAGTGGCTTCGTCGGCAAACGATCATATCAAACGATCGTTTGTAATTCAAACGGTCGTTTTAGGCAAAATGATGACCATACAAAAAAGCCGGTTTTTCTGGAGAAAGTTGCACTTTGTCGACGAAACGCGTACTAATTTAGTTCAAACGTTTGTTTGAATTATGGAAACCGATGACCCGTCCCGCCGAATATACGCGCAACCTGATCATCAAAGCCGCGGTGTCGCTATTCGCGGAGAAGGGGTTCGAGCGAACGAGCGTGCGCGATATCGTCACTAAGGCGCGGGTCAACCAGGCTGCTATTAATTATCATTTCAAAGGCAAGGACGGTTTGTACTTCGAAGTTCTCAAGATCGCGTTCGAAAAGCTAACCGAGAATGCGGGAGCCGATGCGGAAGAACTCAAATCACTTTCACCCGAACAGGCGCTCCAACGCTTCGTACGCCACCAGCTGCGGCCGCTGCTTTTTCAGGATGAACTGAGTCGCTACATACGCATGTTCGCCTGGGAAAGCGCTCATCCGTCAAAGGTTTTTCGGAAGTTCGTTGCGACCAATACGGCTTCATACCTTTCGGCCACGATTGATCTTGTGCGTCGATTGTTGCCGCCAAACACACAAGAACGGGCAGTTCTCTGCGCAGCCATAGGCTTGATGGGGCAATGCAGCGTTTTCGTGCGAAACCGCGATCTGTTTGCGCAAGATCCGTTCCGGATAACGATCGATGAGCCGTTTGTCGACGAGCTGGCCGATCTCATTACTCGGGTGGCAATCGGCGGCTTGCCGCATGCTGACGACGCCAGACTGAAGACGGCCTAAACAAGATCGCTCCTAAATCGCTTGGGCAGAAGCGGGTGCTACCCATTGCTGGTGCGGTCAATCGTCCGCCTTCGCTGATGGCCCAACTCGCATTTGCCTTGCGTCGTCCAAGTCCGCTATTGGCACTTAGCGGACATGACGCTTTGCATTGCACACGTCTGCTCTTGACCCGAAGCGGACACTGCTGCCGGAGTATTTCACGACATGATAAGCCCTCAATTATGTCAGCATTTCAGATAGGAAGACCGGAGCGTTAGTCTAAAGTAGATTGAGTCTTGTCACTCTAGTAACACCCCGATTTTATGGCCGCTTAATTCGCAAACCGGAAATCTCATTATAGCGTTCACATCGTGGCAACCTGGCGGGACTGGGAAGCTGCTAAGCGTTATGACAAGCCACATCAACGATGAGCTCATTCTTGCGGCCCGTCTTCTTCTCGCGACACTATTTCTGATTTTTGGCTGGAGAAAGCTCAGAGACTATTCGGGCACAGTAAATCAACTGGTGCAGCTTGGCGTTCCGATGCCAACGCTGGGCGCTGGCGTAGCGACTTTCATGGAACTTCCGGTCGCCTTCGCGGTCCTTGTTGGCGCGTTCACGTGTCCTTCAGCTCTACTTATGTTTTTATACACGCTGGGAACTGCACTTATTGGGCATCGCTATTGGATACTGACAGGTGCAGATCAAGTCGCGAGTATGGATGGTTTCTACAAAAATCTCAGCATTATGGGAGGCTTCTTGCTGCTGTACGTTACTGGCCCGGGAAAATATTCGATCGATGCGTTGCGGAGCATCGCCGCGCCATAACCTGTGTACTGTCAGGCCGACGTTGCAGCGTCACGTCGCGTAAAGTCTAAAGCGTTTATGGAGGTGCCTATGAACCAAGTACAGGTCGAGCACAAAAGCTATCAGATGCCGCCGAAGGACGACATTACCGTCGCACACTTTCTCACCGTCTCCGACATCGAGCGATCGCTTCGATTTTACGAAAAGGTCTTCGGTGGTCGCGTTCTAAGCAGAGGCGATAGCAAGGGCGCGCCGGGTTACATCCAGATCGCGAACACGTGGCTCATCGTCAATGTTGGCGGCGGTCCAACACCCGACAAACCATCCGTAACGCTCAGCGTTCCCGCCGACCCCGACGCAGTCAGCAGCTTTATGAATATCCGCGTTGCAGATATTCAAGCGTGCTATGAGCTTTGGCGAAGTCGAGGAGCCGAGTTCATCACAGAGCCAAAGGACAAGTACGGCGAGACGCGCTGCTACATTCGCGATCCCGACGGCTATATTATAGAAGTTGGGCAAAGCAAGCCGGACTTCGCGTACGGCTAAGCGGTTGAAGGACGGAGCCTCATTGACCTGGGGCGTTGCGGCGGTCACCCGATCCGAAGCTTCACGCTCTCACTCGCATCCGTTGGATCGACCGATGGCGGGGCCGGCCAGAGCTGTACCGTCACAGTGGCAAACGCTGCTTCACGAATAAGGGGCGGCTTCGGAGATGGTGCCATGATGCAATATCTAACCGGCGGCGCTGATCTCACTGCAATTGCCCTCTTCATCAACCGCATCGCGCTAGGGGCGTTCTTCACCATCTCCGGCTTCCATAAGCTGTTTAACCGCCAGCGTCATGCGGTGTTTGTGCATGAGCTGGTGACCGATCGCGTGCCGAGACTTGCCTTCAATCAGTGGTTCGTGCCCAGCATTGAGTTTTTCGGCGGCCTGGCATTGCTCACCGGAATGCTCGCTCCTCTGGCTGCGCTGGGATTGTTGGTGATCTGTCTTGTGGCAGTGCACACCAGCGGAAGGCGTCGCGTCATTTCTTCCTTGCCGATCGATAGAGCTGACTATCTTGATGACGTGCTATATCTCCCTGAAGTTCTCTATCTGGTCATGCTGGTGGTGGTTGTGCTGGCGGGACCGGGGCCGCTCAGGCTCGATAGTATCGTGCTCGGCGCGCTATGACGGCTCGGTGTGACGCCCGCGTCCCCATAATTGTCATGTCTGCTTTTGGCACAAAGCGG
>CAWENV010000001.1:2162500-3135749 GCA_963810585.1 uncultured Alphaproteobacteria bacterium | reverse complement strand
GGGGACATTTTCCAAATGACAGCCCCCCGTAAAATATAGCGGGCTACCCAGCAATCAGCGCCAAATCGCGTTGGCAAGCTTTACGACCAACGCCAATTTTGCGCGTTCATCCTCTTCGGTGAGCGGATTGCCGGCGACGGTACTCGCAAAACCGCATTGGGGGCTGATCGCGAGTCGATCGAGATCTATATAACGTGTCGCCTCCTCAGTGCGCCGCTTGAGCTGGTCGATGCTTTCGAGCACCGGCGTCTTCGACTGACACAAGCCCGAGCACCACGCCTTTGTTCTTGGGCACAAAACGCAGCGGCGCGAAGTCGCCGGCGCGTGGAGTATCGTATTCGAGCAGGAAGTGATTGACGTTGGTGTTGGCGAAGAATCGCTCGGCAACCGACTCGTAGCCGCCGGCGCCGAGATAGTGGCCCTTGAAATTGCCGCGGCACATATGCACGCCGATCACTACGTCAGCCGGGCATTGGGCGACGGCTTGGTTGATGCTGTCGATGTAGAGACCGACGAGACGATCAGGGTTGCTGCCGACTTGCGTGATCTGCGTCACGGATCGCCGGATCGCAAAGTAGTGCAACCGCCACCTCGTCGAGCTGGACATAGCGGCAGCCGGCCTTCGCTAACGCCGCCGATCTCCTGCTCGAAAGATTTTCGCCAGATCGGCGAAGAAGGTTTCGACGCTTCGGCATAGGCCGCGCGATCGGCGAAATCGTTGCAGCGGTAGAAATGCATGGTCGAAGGCGCGGGCAGCGTGATCTTCCCCGTCGCTTGGTGACGCCGCGCAGGAACATGAATTCGTCGAGCGCCAGCGGCTGCGCACGCGCCGATCTTGCCCTTGGCATAAGGCGCCGTGAAATCGACCTCGTGACCGCTGTCATTGCGGAACTTGAACGAGGCCGGCTTGATCTCGAAGCCCTGCGTGCGCTCGACGAACCGCCCCCAATAGGAGCCGCGGCGGAATTCGCCGTCGGTGACCACCTGCAAGCCGACCTCTTCCTGCAAGGCGACCACGTCGCGGATGCATTGGTCCTGCAGCGCGGCGAACTCCGCATCGCCCATCTCCTTGGCGGCGTGCCTGGCGAAAGGCCTGCCGCAAGGCGCTGTGGACGCAGCAGGCTGCCGACATGATCGGCACGAAATGGCGGGCGGCCCTGGAGCGTGAGCATGGATTCTCCCTTTCAGTATTTTCTATAGCTCAATAGATGGAATTTAGATCGCTGCCGTGGCACAACACAATGGTCTTGACGGCAGCAGGTCGTCATGTTCGCGACGCCCACCGCATATCGGCCTGGATCCTGAGCGAAGGCATGAACGTTCACGCCCTGCCCTCGACCCGGCGCGCACGCCAGCCAACGCCGCCGCGCCCCGCAGATCATCGAAGCGGCCGCCCGCGTGTTCGCCGAGCGCGGCTTCCACGGCGCCACCACGCAGGACATCGCCGACGTGCTCGGCATCCGGCAGGCGAGCCTTTACTACTATTTCTCCTCCAAAGAAGCCGCGCTCGAACTCGTCTGCCTCAAAGGCGTCGAGGGCTTTTTCGAGGCCGCCAAGGCGATCGCCGCCGGGCCCGGAACGGCGCAGAAACGCCTGTCGTTGTTGATCAATTCGCATCTGTCGCCGCTGATCGACCGCGGCAATTTCGTCAAGGTCTTCCTCAACGAGCGTCAGCATCTGCCGGCCGAAAGCCGGCGCCGCATCGGCCGCTGGTCGCGCGGGCTGGAGCGCATGTTCGAGGAGGTCATCAAGGAGGGCATGGCCAAAGGCGAATTCCGCGCCGATCTCGATCCGCGCATGGCGACGCTTGCCATTCTCGGCATGTGCAATGCGGTATCGAGTTGGCAGCGCAAGGAAAACGCCGACATCGCCGCAAATCGCCGCCGAATTCGCGCGCCTTGTCATCGACGGCGTGGGCAAGCGCCTCACGCAAACGACGCCGCACGCTGGCCACGTGCCGCTTGCTTATCGGTCGGCGCCGAGATTTAGAATTCGATTGAGCTATAGAATTAGAGTTAGGACAACGCGCAGCAAGAGCGTCGCAATGACCGCAAGTATCACGGTCGATCGCGAAGGCTTGCGCCGCACCACCGCCCCGCATCTGCTGTGCGAGCGGCGCGCGACGACGCCGGATTCGGTGGCCTTCCGCTCCAAGCATTTCGGCATCTACCGCGAGCGGCGCTGGCGCGATTACGCCGCGCTTGTGGCGCATGCCGCGCGTGCGCTGCAAGGCCTCGGCATCGAGCGCGGCGAGCGCGTCGCCATCATGGGCGACGTCTGCGAAGAATGGATGATCTGCGATCTCGCCGCGCAATCGCTTGGCGCCATCGTCTACGGCATCTATCCGACCGCGTCAGCAGCGGAGGTCGACTACCAGATGCGCGACGGCGGCGCCGCGATCTTCATCGCGGAAGACCAGGAATACGTCGACAAGATCCTGCCGATTGCCGACCAGCTGCCGGATCTGCGCGCCATCGTGGTGATCGACGATTCCGCGATGTTCGGTTACGCACATCCCAAACTGTATCGCTTGCGCGAATTGCTCGACGACGCCGGTAAGCCCGATCTCGCTTGGCTCGAAGCGCAAATTGCCACGCCTTTCGCCGGATGATCCCGCCTTCATCGTCTACACCTCCGGCACCACCGGCCATCCGAAGGGCGCGCTGGTCAGCCACGGCAAGCATCTCGCCGCCGCCGACACCGTCGTCGCGCAATATCCCGACCTTGCGCGAGAAGCCGCACCGCACGGTGGTCTATCCTGCCGATGTGCCACGTGCTCGGCCGCGACGTCGCCATCACGCTGCCGCTGATCTCGCAGCTGGTGCCGCATTTCGGCGAGGATCCGGAAGATCTTCGCCAGCACTCTGTTCGAGGTCGCGCCGACGGTGATGTTCACGGTGCCGCGCTATTTGCAGAAATTCGCCTCGCATGTGCTGGTCGGCATGCTCAATTCGAGCAGGCTTAAGCGCGCGACCTACGATTTCGCGATGCGCTTTGCGCGCGAGCATGTCCGCCGCCGCTGGGACGGCACGCACGAATGCCGCGTCAGGAAGTGCTCTACCGCGCGCTGCAGGCTGCCGTTTTCCGGCCGATCCTCAACAAGCTCGGCTTCGACAAACTGGAGCTCGTGGTCAGCGGCGGCGCCGCGTCTGCCGGCCGAAACCGGCGGCGCTTTGGCAGATGTACGGCGTCAACGTCGTCGAGATGTACGGGCAGACCGAGGAAGCCGGCGGCATCATCGCCGGCCAGCGCGGCCCCTTCCCGCGCCCGGGCAATGTCGGCACGCCGGTCGAGGGCCTCGAAGTTCTGCTGGCTGAGGACGGCGAAGTGCTGGTGCGCAGCTCCGACCTGTTCGAAGGTTATTGGCGCAACGAGGAAGCGACGCGCGAGGTCAAAGACGCCGACGGCTGGCTGCACACCGGCGATGTCGGCGAATGGCGCGACGGCGCGCTGCGGCTGATCGATCGGGCGCGCGACTTTCATCGTCACCGCCGGCGGCAAAACCATCTCGCCCTCGTTCATCGAGAATGCGCTGCGCGCCAGCCCCTATGTCGCGGAAGCGGTCGTGTTCGGCCACGGCCGCAAATATCTCACCGCCATCATCGAAATCGATTTCGATACCGTCGCCGATTGGGCGCGCGCCAACGACGTCGCCTATACCGGCTTCACCAGCCTGACCGCGCATCCGCACATCGAGCGGCTCATCAACGCCGAGATCGACAAGGCCAATACGCGAGCTCGCGCGCGTCGAGCAGATCAAGAGCTTCCGCATTCTGCCCAAGGCGCTCGATCCGGAAGAAGAAGGCGAGCCGGTGACGCCGACGCGCAAGGTGAAGCGCAAGCTGATGTACGAGCGTTTCGAGGCGCTGATCGAGGCGATGTACGACGACAGCGAGGAACGGCTGATCGCCGCCGGCACCGGCAGCGTGCTGGCGCTCGTAACGAACGAGCAAGATCAACGATTGAAAACGGGAGGGAAAACATGCTCAAGAGGACTTTGCTCGGCGCGTTAGCCACCTGCGCTCTGACGCTGCCGGCCGCCGCGCAGGACGCCTATGTTGTCGGCATTGACCGGCGCGCTGACCGGACCGCCGTCCAGCACCTACGCGCCCGCGGTCGACGCGCTGCGCATCTATATCGACCGCGTCAATGCCGCCGGCGGCGTCAACGGCAAGAAGATCAAGCTCATTCTCGAAGACGACGGTGCGCAGCCGTCCAAGGCCGCCGCCAACACCAAGAAGCTGATCACGCAGGACAACGCGGTGCTGATGGTCAACGCCAGCCTGTCATCCACCTATGCGCCGGTGATCGCCGAGACCAAGAGCGCCGGACGTGCCGCTGCTGTTCGCCAGCGGCGTTTGCCCGCAGAGCGTCTATCCGCCGGCCGACCGCGCTCGCAGTTCTGCACCACCGGCTACGCCGCCACATTACGACAGCCAGGCGACGCTCGACTTCGTCAAGGCGACGGCGAAAGGGCCGGTGAAGATCGGCTTCTCCGCCATGGCCATCCCGCTGTCGCGCGGCGAAATGGACTACGCGCAAGAGCTGTCGAAGAAGATGGGCATGACTCCGGTCGACGAGGAGGTCATCCCGCCGCCGACCGCCGACTACACGCCCTTCGCCACCAAACTGAAGGATGCCGGACCGAACTGGGTCTATTCCTGGGCGCCGTGGGTGACGCAGGTACGCACGCTGGAAGCGTTGCGCAAGCTCGGCTGGCAGGACGATTACATCGCCTGGGGCCATCTTGAGGCCGAAAGCGAGCTGGCGCGGCTGAAAGACGGCAAGTTCTTACGTGGTCAATTCCAACGCGCTGTTCCAGGAAGGCCTGCCGATTCAGAAGGAGATCGAAGCGGCGGCGCAAGAAGGCCGGCTCGAAATATCCGGCGCAGACCATGACCGAAGGCTGGATCGGCGGCATGGCAATCGAGGCGGCGCTGAAAGGCGCCGGCTGGCCGGCCGACCGCGCCAAAGTTGCGCACGGCGATGGAGAACCTCAAGATCGACACCAAGGGCCTGCGCGGCGGCCCGATCGAGTGGACCAAGGACAATCACTTCCGCACGCAACTCTATTACCGCGTCTACAAGTGGGACGGCGGCAAGATCGCCCGCGTGCAGGACTGGAAGACCTATGAAGTGAAGTGAAGGCACTCGCGCTCTAGTCCTCTCCCCGCGCTCGCGGCGGGAGGGACGATTTCCGCTCCAACGCGAAAGCCGCGCGTGCAACTCCTCGTCAACATCGTCGTCCTCGCCTCGATCTACGCGCTGATCGCCTGCGGCTATGTGCTGATCTACCGCGTCAGCCGCGTGCTCAATCTCGCGCATGGCGAGCTGATGATGCTCGGCGCCTATCTGGTGCTGGCGACCGCCTCGCTGTTCTCCGGCCATGCCGGCAATGGCGCTCGCCGCCGCAATCATCCTGAGCCTGGTCGTTGGCGGGCTCGTCTACTTCTTCCTCATGCGCAAGATGACCGGCGAGATGGTGCTGGCGGCGATCCTCACCACGGTCGCGCTCGGCATCCTGATCCGCGGCATGGTCGTGCTGATTTGGTCGGCGCAACAGCAATATCCGGCGCAGGCGCTTGGCGTGCCCAATCCCTCGCTCGTGCTGATCGGCGGCGCGCGTATCTCGCTGTGGTCGGCCGTGCTGGTCGCGACCAATGCCGCCGTCTACGGCGCACTGTTCTTCTTCCTGCGCTTCGGCCGCTGGGGCATGCGCATGCGCGCAGCCGGACAGAACCCGCTGCTCGCCGCGCAGCGCGGCATCAATCTGCACGGCGTCTATGCGCTGGCCTGGAGTCTCTCGACGCTAACCGGCGCGCTGGCCGGCATTCTGATGGCGCTCGATTCCGGGCTGACCACGAGCCTGCCGGTGATCGGGCTGAAGGCCTTTCCCGCAGCGCTGGTCGGCGGCCTCGATAGCCTGGCCGGCGCGCTCGTCGGCGCGCTGATCGTCGCCGCCGCCGAAGTGCTGCTGATCTATTACGTCGATCC
Organism: uncultured Alphaproteobacteria bacterium; assembly: GCA_963810585.1. GTDB lineage: Bacteria > Pseudomonadota > Alphaproteobacteria > Rhizobiales > Xanthobacteraceae > Pseudolabrys. Next base: position 3,129,755 of record CAWENV010000001.1, on the reverse strand, counting down.
GCTGTTGTCCGACGTGGTGCCGTTCCTGGTGCTGATCGCCATGCTGATCGTGCGGCCATGGGGCCTGTTCGGCACGCGCGAGGAGCTCGACCGTGTTTAGGCCGGCGCCGCGCGCCAGCGGCTATTTCCGCACCGACTACGCGCAGGACCTCGCGCTGCTGCAGACCCGCGCCGAGCGCATGAGCTCTTGCCATCTTCGTCGCGGCGCTGGCCGTCTTCCCTTTCATCGCATCGCCATTCGCTGCTCGATCTCGCCTGCCAGGTATTTCTCGCCTCGATCGGCGCGTCTCGCTGATGCTGCTCACCGGCTATGCCGGGCAGATCTCGCTCGGCCATGCCGGCCTGATCGCCGCCGGCGCCTTCACCACCGGCATCCTGGCACGCGAGATCCATGCGCCGTTCTGGATCACGCTGCCGGCCTCGGCGGTGACCGGCATTGTGCTCGGCTTCATCTTCGGCCTGCCATCGCTGCGGCTGCGCGGGCTTTATCTCGCCGTCAGCACGCTCGCTCTGCACTTCATCGTCATTTATCTCGGCGGCGAATACGAGACCAAACGCGGTTTCTCGACCGGCATCGTGGTCGATCCGCCAGCGCTTCGCCGGTTTCAAGCTAACCGACGGCCGCGCCTGGTACTTCGTTCTGCTTGTTGGCCGCCGCGTTCAGCCTGCTGATCTGCATCAACCTGTTGCGCAGCCGAGCGGCCGCGCCTGGCGCGCCATCCATGCGCGCGAGACGGTGGCCGAAGCGCTTGGCATCAGCATCGCGCGCTACAAGCTGCTCGCCTTCGTCATTTCGTCGAGCATGACCTCGGTCGCCGGCTGCCTGTTTGCCTACTACCGCGGCTTCGTCTCCATCGAAGCCTTCGACCTGTTCCTCTCGATCCAATACGTCGCCATGATCATCATCGGCGGCATGGGCTCGCTGCTCGGCGCCTTGCTAGGCGCTGCCTTCGTCACGTTGTTTCCCTACGTGATCGAATGCCTGCTCAAACTGCTGCCCAATGTGCAGAAGCTCGCCGGCGACATCTTCGCCGTCAACTACGCCTCCTTCGGCGTAGTGATGATCCTGTTTCTGGTGCTTGAGCCGCTCGGTCTGGTCGGCATCTGGCGACGCATGCAGAACTATTTTCTGCTCTGGCCGTTCAAATACCGGCCGCTGGCGGGGGCACGCAAATGACGCGCCCTGCTCCAGGTCGACAAGATCGAGGTCGTCTACAAGCGCGTCATCACCGCCGTGCAAGGCGTCACGCTGTCAGTCGCCGACAGGCAGATCGTCGCGCTGCTCGGCACCAATGGCGCCGGCAAAACGACGACCTTGCGCGCCATTTCCGGCTTTCTCGGCATCGACGATGCGCGCGTGACCGAAGGCACGATCACATTTGCCGGCACCCGGATCGAGAACCGGCCGCCGCATGAGATCACCGGCCGCGGCGTCGTGCTGGTGCCCGAACGCGAGAAGGTCTTCCCCAATCTGACCGTCGCGGAGAACCTCGCTGCGCCGGTGCCGCGCGCTGCCAATGCCGCGGAGCGACGCCGGCTGAATGAACAGACTTATTATTTCTTTCCGCGTCTCGCCGAGCTGCGCGGCCGCGTCGCTGGCCTGCTCTCCGGCGGCGAACGGCAGATGCTGGCGATCGCCGGCGCACTAATGTGCCGGCCGCAACTGCTGTTGGTCGATGAATTGTCGCTCGGGCTTGCCCCGGTCGTTGTGCAGGATCTCACGCGGCGGCTCATCGCCATCCGCAACGAACTCGGCATCGCCATCCTGCTGGTCGAGCAGAGCGCCGCCGCCGCGCTGGAGATCGCCGACTATGCCTATGTCATGGAGAACGGTCGCATCGTGCTCGACGGAGACCGCGAACGCCTGAAAGGCCATCAGGACGTGCAGGAGTTCTATCTCGGCCAGGCGGGCGGCGAACGCCGCTCCTATCGGGAAGTGAAGCAATATCGCCGGTCGCGGAGGTGGTATGGCTGAGCTTTCTGTCGACGCATTTGAGCCTGCGCTTCGGCGGGCTGACCGTGCTCGACGATGTGTCCTTTACGGTCGAGCCAGGCGAACTGTTCGCGCTGATCGGACCGAACGGCGCCGGCAAGACGTCGCGTCTTCAATTGCATCAGCGGCATTTATCGCGGCAGCGGGCGCGATCCGCTTCCGCGGAAGCAACATCATCGGGCCTCCCGCCGCACGAAATCGCCCGCCTCGGGCTCGCCCGCACCTTCCAACACGGGGAATTGTTCGCGCAGATGAGCGTACTAGAGAACTTGCTTGACCGGCCGGCACGCGCGCATCAAACCAATCCGCTCGCCGAAATGCTGTTTTTGCCCAGCGTGCGGCGTGCCGAGGTGGCGCACCGCGAAGCGGTCGAGCGCATCATCGATCTGGTCGAGCTGGAGCGCTATCGGCATGCGCCGGTAGGCACGCTGCCTTTCGGCGTTCAGAAGCTCGTCGGGTTCGCCCGCGCATTAGCGCTGGAGCCGTCGGTATTGCTGCTCGATGAGCCATCCGCTGGCTTAAATCGCGAAGAGCGCGAGGATCTGGCGCGCTTCATTTTGCGCATCAAGCACGAACTGAGCATGACCATGATCTGGATCGAGCACGATATGCAGATGATCGCCGACCTGGCCGATCGCATCCATGTGCTCGACTATGGGCGTACAATTGCCGAAGGCGTTCCAGACGTCGTCCTATCGGATGCGTATGTGCTATCGGCATACCTAGGTAGCGATCTACCGAATGCTCACGTCGGCCAATGACCATGTCCGCTTTGGGTCAAAAGCAGACATGTGCGGTGCCGTAGGCGACGTCCGCTTTACACCCGAAAGCGGACATGTGCAGCGCAAAACGGCATGTCCGCTAAGTGCCAATAGCGGACGTGGGCGCGCCGCAAATTCCCTAGTGGGTTATTTGCTCGGACGCTTGAGAACAATTGTGATGGCATACCCAGTGACAATACATCGGGTTCGAATTGGCCGAGCAGTTGCTGTAGTCAAGACATCTCTGCTCGCACTTTGACGTTGAATGATCAGATTTGGCGTTGGCAGAAATGGGAGAGATGGCACAGAAAATCGAAACGCCAATTGTTAATGCAATAGTTTTCACGATGGCCTCCTTGGAATTTGATAAATCCCTTCATTGTCACCCCTACACTTCGCCAGTTTTCATTGAGAAACTCGGTGGCCTATTTTGCTGGCACCAAACGCCGCCGCCCAGCCACCGGCAGCGTGTCACGATCTAAATCACGACTTACCAAACGCATGACTTCGGCTGCGGCGTCCGCCTGTAGTGCGCGATAGGTTGCGATCCACCGGGAAAATAAATTGTACATGATCACCGCTGGGATAGCGGCGACGAGGCCGAGCGCCGTAGCCAAAAGTGCCTCTGCAATGCCCGGCGCAACCACAGCAAGATTGGTAGTGTGCTGGCGAGAAATACCGATGAAGCTATTCATGATGCCCCACACCGTGCCGAACAAACCAACAAATGGCGCGGTCGCACCGATGGTCGCGAGAATGCCGGTGCCTCGAAGTATTTGACGCCCAGCCGCGGCTTCAATCCGCTCCAGCCGCGAGGCAATGCGTTCTTTCACGCCTGTGGGATCGAGTGCGTCGGCTGACAGTCGCAACTCCATCATCGCCGCGCGCACAAGCGGGCTATTCGCTTCGTCCCGATTTGTCGGAACTGTGGCACAATCTGCGAGAGAACGACCTTCGCTTAGCATCTTGATGGTGGTACGCAGCCGACGCCTTGCAGCAATCAATTCGGTCACTTTCGCAAACCAGATTGTCCAGGTAACCACGGAAGCAAAGACAAGTCCGATCATCACCGCCTTGACCACGACGTCAGCTGCGAGAAACATTCCCCAAGGGGTCAAATCGCGCGGCAGCTTAACTGCCATCTCGGGGGTCGGCCTCGACGCAACCGGTGGCGGACGAGTCGACGTGTTTGGAACAGGTACGGTGGGTGCAGGGTCAACAGGTGGGTCGGCTGTAGAGGACGGTGTGGTCGCTGCCGGGACCTGCGCAACGGCAAAGGCGGGCACGAACAACAGCACGGCGACGAGTGTTGCTGATAAGATTTGGTGTGGTGAATTGAGTGACTTCATGACGGGAACGACCTTTACAGTTTCTTCGACAGACCAACGTAAAATCCGCGCCGCGCCCCGAACTGCGGCGCAAACACACCAATGCCCGAGCCATCCCTTAGCTCGTAGACAGCGTCAAAGACATTTACGACGTCAAAGCGCGCGGTAAATTTGCCGAAGTCGGGAACCGTAACGTCGCGAGAAACTCCGACATTGGCCGTGGCGTAGGGAGCGACATGGTCGGTATTGGCAAACCCGCTGCGCAGGCCGCTACCGTAGATCATGCTGGCGCTGAATTTTGTGTTGTCCCAGAGATAGGAGGTACCAGCCGAAGCAGTCCACGTCTGCGCGTGGTCGGTGTAGACAAAATTGTTTGCGATGTAGGCTAACTCGTCGTTGCCAAACAAATATTGGTTCGACACTACGTTTTTTGCGACTTGGCGAGCCCAGGCGATATTTCCATAGGCGCTGAAGTTGCCGCTCTTGTAGGTCGCGCTCAGCTCGACGCCGGAGTTATAACCCGTTTCATAATTAAAGCCGCTCAATATGAGAGCCTGACCGAATTGTCCATCGTCGAGGAGGTCCTTCGCGATCTTGTAGTAGGCGTCGATCCCGACCTGGAGTTCAGGAGTAATCTTTTGTGTTACGCCAACATCGAAGTAATGCGACCGTTCAGGCAACACCGGGCTTTGCTGGAAGTTTTCCGGTTGAGCGGTTGTGTTAGCCGTGGCAGCGATATTGGTCGGCGCTGCAATCGTCTGCGCTGGCGGCGTGAAATAGCGCGCATATCCGGCATGAAAGGTCGTTCCATCCAGTGGCTTGTAGACCAAATTCAAGCGTGGGCTGAGCTGGTTCGCATTAACGTATTGCCACATCTGATCGAAGCGCAGACCGAAATTGAGCGTCAGCTTGTCACTGATCCGCCATTCGTCCTGAACATAAACCCCCGCATTCCACCCAAGTTTCGAATTGGAGTCGGCAACCTGAAACGGCATGTCGATGGGATTGCCGCCTGCATCGAGCGGAAGCACTGTTGAATTATTGCTGACCTGTGTGCTTTCAGCGAAGACAGTAAATCCTGCCCGCAACGTGTGCGCGTCGCTGAGGTGATATGCGCCATCGCCCTGAAGACCGTTCGCGAAACTTTGGCGATAGACGTTCGAGGCGACACCGTTGAACAGAATGTCCCCAACGGGATCGGGCAGAAAGTGGAGCGAGCTGTAGCGACTGAACGCCGCGATTTGCACGTCGAAGCCGTTGACCGACTTCTGGAGCGCCACCACGCCGAAGGTATTTTGTTCGCGCTGGTTCTCGTTGAGGTTCGACGAGCTAAAATCGCTCACGCCGTATGCGCTGGTGATGCCGCAGCAGAAAGACTGACCTGGATTGTTGGGGATCTGGAAAGTACTTGTCGTATTGCCAAAGATCGTCGCTATGCGTGTCTGGGCATCAAGTACCGTGGATGTGTAACTGAAAAAGTTGCCCTGGAAAGTTCGGTCGTGAATAGCATTCGCGCTTGATGTCGGGTTCTCAATACCGAGATTGCTGGTGAAACCGCGCCCGGTGAAGAAATACTCGGTATTGCCAGTCCGCCCGCCGTATTCAAGGCTTGGGGTAACAGTGCCGAAGCTGCCGCCGTAGATACCGACGCTTCCACCTTGCTCGAGCGACTTGCCGCTTTTGGTCTGAATGTCGACGATGCCCGCCGTACGCAGTCCGAACTGCGCTGGGAGCGCACCGGTGATTAGCGTGAGGCTGCTGACAAAGCTGGTATCCAGAACGCGGCCAAATCCAGAAACGCCATCTGGAAGAATGATCCCATTGATGCGGTACTGCACGTTGGCATGCTCGTTGCGAACATGGATTTCGCCGCTCGCAGCGGAGTCCTGCGAGATGCCGGGCGCTTGGAGCAGCACCTTGTCTATTGGCGCTTCAGTGCCTTGAGGCAGTGCGCCGATTGCCGCGCGATTGACACTGAACGAACTGGTACCGAAGTGCGGCGATAGATTATCTCGCGCATCGTCGAATTTGATATTTTTAGAAGCAAGGTCAGCGTTCGGATCTGCCGGTTTGGGAGGAGTGATCGTTCGGACCGGCGCGGCGCGCGGCGCTTCCACAACAACTTCTGGAAGCTCGAGCGCCTGTTGAGCTTGGGCCACTCCGCCAAGCGCGCCGATCAAAGCGAGCGGTGAAGCCGCATGAGCGATGCCGCGACAGGATAACAAAGACATTTCAAGCCTCGACGCCTGATATCCACGACGGCAAGTAGTGCCGTCCTCAAAATCCGCGCGTCGCCCCAGCACAGAGGCTGAGGGCGCACAGGTTCAAGTTTGCCGGGAGATCAGGCGAGCGGCGGCGCTCGGGCCTGGAATGGTAGACTAGTTGCGGTTATTTGTCGGCGGGTTTCGACGACAACGTGTGATGCGACACTATCTGCGGTCAACACTGCAAGCGCTGGCGGCGAAGGAACTATCAGCGTCGCAAGTAGTGAGATGGTTGCGCAGATATCGCAATCGCGATGGCCGAGGCCATGGTGGTCGGAGTCGGAGGTGCCTCCGCCGGTGTGGTCCGCATCTATCGTCGTCGGATTGTCGGCAGTTGTCGCGAAGTCTTCCGCGTGATTATGCCCGAACGACAGCGCGAGCTGGATCGTCAGCGCCACCAGCGCTAACCAGCTTCCGAACCGCAATCTCTTACGGGCCCACGCCATGCAGTTTGCCAACGAAGCGGTCAATTACGGCCGCACGATGAAATTATACCACTATCCACCCCCGAATGTCCGCTTTGGGTCAAAAGCGGACATTTGCAGCGCAAAAAGGCATGTCCGCTTTACCCCCGAAAGCGGACATCCATTAATTCTTTATTCCTCTCGCGGACTTTGTATTGAACCAAGCATTTGGGGCGAACGCGATGGTAGAGCAAATTGGTGGATCCCATCTTGGTCAAGTTCATAAAGGGGATCATAGCGATCGAATGCCATGGAGCTTTCGACCAGTATCGACGTGCGATTGTCAAGAATGAGCCAGCGACGCTCTTTGATGCGAATCGCGACGACGGCATGCTGCTGGTGGGTTGATCTGACGTCAACAACGACGATCTTTAAAGCATCGGGCGCATAGCCCGCCGCTCTCAGCGCTGCGTACTTAAGCACCGCGTAATGTTTGCAGTCCCCAACGTTTCTTGCGAGGGCTGCAAGTGGTGATCTCCATTCGTTATCAGCCTCAGCCGCGCCAAGCGATCGAATTGAGAAATTCGCAGCCCTATTGATGTGGCCAATAGGTTCACGTTGTTCGCCTTCCTTTACGAGCGCAACAAATCTAGCTGCTGCAGGTGAACATGACTGGGCATTAGCCCGACATCGAGTGATTATAGAGAGTTCCTCACTAACCTCCAGTAGCAGTTTCTGCCACGTCATGGCGAGCGGTGCTTCTGGTGTCGCGACAGTGGAAAGTCCGAATGGAGCATCAGTCTCCGACTGTGCGAGTGCTATTGGAACGCAACAAAAAACAAAAGCGACTACCGTCAAAGAAAGGGTCAGAGCCCTTCGGATGATTTGGCGAGTGAACAGCATGGCTCTTTGCCTTCAATACTTCCTTTGGTGACTACGGGGGCCACCGCTTACGCGCGCAGCGCTTATCATTGACTCAGCCGTGGGCAAGCGCAACACGAACTCCGGTTGAAATTGTCGGTTGCCGTTCCGAAATCGGCTTGATGCGGAACCATGCAACGTACAGCGCTGGCAGGAATACTAGGGTCAGCAGCGTCGCGCCCACGAGCCCGCCCATCACGGCGTACGCCATCGGTCCCCAGAACACGGTGGGCGCGATCGGAATCATCCCCAGAATGGCGGCGGCGGCGGTCAACAGGATTGGGCGCAGCCGATGCTCCGTCGCCACGATCACCGCATTCCATGGGTGCTGACCTGCGGCAATTTCGGTATCGATCTGGCCGATCAGGATCACCGAGTTGCGGATCACCATGCCAATCAGCGAGACAACGCCGAGGATCGCAACAAATCCCATCGGGGCACTCGCGAAAAGCAGAGCGGCGGCGACACCAATGAGAGCCAGCGGCGCGGTGGCAAGCACAAGGAACAGCCGCTGAAAACTCTGGAGCTGCACCATGAGGATCGTGATCATGATCAGGATCATGAGCGGAAAGACCGCGAAAATGCTGGCCTCCGCTTTGGCACTTTCCTCGACCGTTCCGCCTACAACCACGTCGTAGCCAGCCGGCAGTTGCGATTTAAATGCGGCAATCTCGGAAGTGAGATCATTGACAACGGTTGCTGCCTCAAGCCCAGGCGCCGCGTCGGCTTGCACTGTGATTGTTGGCAGACGATGACGGCGCCAGACCAACGGTGGCTCGATCCCGTAAGAAAGCTTAGCGACCTGCTCTAGCGGCACCGACCGCCCGCCCGGCACATTAATCATGAGGCTGCGGAGGGTCTCCAGCTTGGCACGCTCTTCGGGAATGGCGCGAGCGACGATGTCGATCAAATAGATATCATCGCGCACCTGGGTGACGTTCGTGCCGGATAAAATGGCATTGATGGTCTGACTCAATGCTTGCGAACTGATGCCCAGCGCCCGAGCCTGGTCCTGATCCACTTCAACGCGGACGACTTTGGACGGCTCGTTCCAGTCAAAATTGACATTTCGCGCATTCGGCGTCTTGCCCAGCAATGAAGCGAAGTTCTGTGCAATCTCACGAACCTTCACGGGCTCGGGACCGCTGATGCGGAACTTGAGCGGCCAGCCGACCGGCGGCCCAAGCTCCAAGGGGCTCACGCGCGGCTGCACCTGCTCGAATTCTGAGCGTTGCAATGCGGCGAGGATGCGCGCTTGCACCGCCGGGCGAACCTTGAACCCTTTTGTGACTATGACGCCTTGCGCGAAGAAGTCATTCGCGAGCTGCTGATCGAGCGGCAGATAGAAGCGGATGGCGCCGCTGCCGATGTAGAAGGACCAGTGTTCGATGTCGGGGTCGCTCTTCAGGATTTTCTCGAGGTCATCAACCACCTTGCGCGTGGCATTGATCGAGGACCCTTGCGGCAGTGTCAGGTCAACAAGCAATTCTGGACGGTCTGAGGTCGGGAAGAACTGCTGTTGCACGAACTGCATGCCGGCGAGAGCAACAACAAAAAGCGCAACCGTGCTGCCGATCACCCAATACTTCAGATGTAGTACTCGATCGAGCGCGGTGTGAAATGCGCGGCCAAAGCGCGACGGCTCATGACCGTGTCCTTGCATTTTGTCAGGCAGGATGAAAACACCTGTTAGCGGCGTGAATAGCACCGCAACGAACCACGACGCGGTCAATGCAATGCCGACAACCGCGAACAGCGTGTAGCAATACTCGCCGGCGCTGCTCGCCGCGAAGCCCACGGGGACGAAACCTACGATGGTGACTAGCGTGCCGGTTAGCATCGGGAAGGCGGTCGAAGTATAGGCAAATGTTGCGGCAGTAATTTTGTCGCAGCCCTCTTCGAGCTTTTTGATCATCATTTCCACCGCGATCATGGCGTCATCGACGAGGAGGCCGAGCCCAATGATCAGCGCGCCAAGCGAGATACGCTGTAAACTCACTCCGGCAAGCTTCATGGCGACGAAGGTGATGGCAAGGACCAACGGAATCGCTATCGCGACGACGATGCCGGGGCGCCAGCCGAGCGATAGAAAGCTTACGGCCAAGACGATGGCGACGGCTTCGATCAAGGTCTTGATGAACTCGCCAACGGCCTCTTCAACGACCTCCGGCTGGTTGGCCACCAGGTGGGAATCGATGCCGGCCGGCAGCTCGGCAGCTGCCTTGGCGAGGCGCTCTTTGAGTTGCTCACCGAATGCCAGGACGTCGGCGTTCTTCCGCATGGAGACGGCGAGACCGACCGCGTCGCGGCCGTTGTAGCGGAATATCGGCTGCTGCGGGTCGGCATAGCCTCTTTGCACCTTGGCAATATCGCTCAGCCGAAAGAACCGCCCATTGAAACGGAAGTTGATGGCCTTCAGGCTCTCTTCGGACGTGAACTGGCCCGAGACCCGAACCGCGATCTTCTCCGCATCGGAATCCAGTGTCCCGCTGGGCTGAATCGCGTTTTGTGCCTGCAACGTTTGAATTAGCTCGGAAATGTCGAGCCCCATGGCAGCGAGTTGCTGGGTCGAGAACTCCAGATAAATCTTCTCGTCCTGGGTCCCGAGCAGATCGATCTTCGCAACGTCGGGAACGCTGAGCAATTCGGCTCGCACGCGCTCGGCATAATCCCGCAGCTCGCGGTGGGAGAAGCCATCCGAAGTCAGCGCAAAGATCAGGGCATAAGTATCGCCGAACTCGTCGTTGAAGAAGGGACCCTGCACGCCCTGTGGCAGGGTTTGCTTGATGTCGCCGACTTTTTTTCGCACCTGATACCACAGATCGGGCACCTCCGAAGCAGGAGTGGAGTCCTTCAGGTAGACGAAGACCACCAATTCACCGGGCTTCGTGTAACTCTTTTGATAATCGATGTTCGGCAATTCCTCGAGCTTCTTCTCGATCCGGTCCGTGACCTGTTGCATGGTTTCGAGCGTGGTGGCGCCGGGCCACAGCGTCTTCACCACCATCGTCTTGATGGTGAAAGGTGGGTCCTCATCGCGCCCGAGCCGGTGATATTCGAAAATCCCGGCAAGCGTGACGAGCAGCATCAGGTAAATGACAAAGCTCTTATGCTCGAGTGCCCAGCGAGAGAGGTTGAAGGTCTTCATTGGCTGTCACTCCTGAGTAACTGGGGCTTCGGCAAGCCGGACCTTTTGGCCGACCGTGAGGGTATTCACCCCTGCGGTAACGATGATGTCTCCTTTGGCCAGGCCGCTGGCGACGACGACGGTATTTGCCTCATAGCGCGCGACCGTGATGGGCCTCAGATTGAGACTGCTCGATTGCTGATCGAGCACCCAGACAGCCGGCGAACCGTCCTTTTCAAAAATGGCGGAGAGGGGAAGCGCGACCGCGAGATTGGCCTTCCCTTTCAAACGGCCCCCAATACTCATGCCGAAGCGGAGTTGCGGCGGCGGGTTGTTCAGCGTGACTTTGACCGCGTAGGTGCGCGTCACCGGGTCGGCTACAGGAGAAATCTCCCGCACCACTCCCTCAAGTGTCAGGTCTGGGTTGGACAGCGGCCAAACGATGACCGCGAGCTGCGTCTTGCTGATATCAGCGAAAGCTGTCTCGGCGATGTTGAAGACACCGTCCTTGTCATCCGGTCGTGCCAGCTTCACTACCATCTGCCCGGCATTCACATTCTGACCTGCTTCCCCACCGACGGCAGTAATCACGCCGTCGAACTCGGCCTTGAGCGTGGTGTAGTTGAGCTGATCGTGGGTGAGGTCGAGATTGGCCTTGGCAGCTTTGAGCCGCGCCTCGGCGGCCTGCAAATTCTGCAGCGCGGTGTCGTAGGTGGCCTTCGGTGTCCAGCCATCCTTTAAAAGCTTGGCTTGGCGCGCCTCCGTCCCCTGCGCATTGACGAACGCCGCCTCGGCGGAACTGACTTCAGCTTCCGCTGAGCGCAGGCGGTTCTGATAGTCCTGGGTGTCGAGCGTGGCCAGTGTGTCGCCTTGCTTGACCCAAGCTCCGACGTCCACGAGCCGGGAGAGCACCTTGCCGGCGACGCGGAACGACAGATCGCTTTCGTAGCGCGGCCTGACCTCGCCGATCGCCTGGCGAGCTTCGTTGATACGTTTGGTATCGACGACGAGCGTGCGGACCAGCCGGAGTGCCGTCGGTGTGTCTTCTGGCTTGCAGCCGGCAAGTACTACCAGAAGGGCAAGAAGAAGGATGCAGGGCCGCATGTTTCGGACTCCAATAAGAGGCTACATGTTGACGTTGCCAACTTCATTAGGAGTGAAAGTTGGCGGTGTCTACATTGCTGCACAGATGGCTGGTATGCAGAATGTTGACATCGCCAACTTAGAGGGCTAAATGTGAGAGAACGCAGAGGTTTATCGAGCGATGCCGAGGCCCAAGCCCCACGAGCGCCCCTACCACCACGGCGATCTACGCCGTGCGATCGTCACGTCGGCCCTGGAACTTCTGCGTGAAACGCGGAGCCTTGAATTTTCGCTACGCGAACTCGCCCGACGAGCCGGTGTTAGCCACAACGCGCCTTATAAGCACTTTGCTGACAAGCGTGAGTTACTGGCGGCTGTCTCAGGCGCCGGGTTCGAGATGTTGACGAAGCTCATGGCCAGTGAAATGGCGAGACTCAGCGATCCTCGCGAGCAGTTGTTCGCGATGTTACGCGCTTACATTGACCAGGGCGTTGGGAATCCGGCGCTCTACACCCTTATGTTCGGAGGATATCTGGGCAGTCCGGATCACCGCCGCCCCGCGATCGAACTGGCCGAAGCCGAGAAGGCTAAGGGGCTGCTCGCGGGCGTAATATCCGCGGGCGCTTTGGGACGCGCCATCCCGCACACACCGCGTAACGAACAGAAGATTGCCGGCGCCATTCTGGCGTGCTGGTCCCTCGTGCACGGACTTACTCTCCTGCTGGTCGATGGACTTGTGGGGCCGAATAAAAAGGCTGGCGCGTTGGGCGACAGTCTCATCCAGAGTATGCTCGACGGCTTATCGACCAAATTGCCAACTTTGCCGCCGGGCACTTGGGTCGGCCCACGGGCTCCCTAGCGATCGCTGAACTTGACATTCATTTTTGACCTGTGATGTCCCCTTTGGATCAAAAGCAGACAAGTGCAGCGCAAAACGTCATGTCCGCTTAGTGCCAATAGCGACAAACGGGCTATTTTTTATCGAGGAACTCGCGGACCGCTTTCACCGTGACGCCCGGCTGTTCTTCCATGATCCAATGCCCGGAATTTGAAATGATGCCGCCTTCAACATTAGTGCCGACCTCCCGCATGATTGCGGCTTGCTGCTTTCCGAATGACTTTTCGGCGCCGAGCGCCAAAATCGGCATGGTTAGCTTGCCTTTACCGGCAAATGCCTTGTTGTCGGATGCGTCTTGGGAAAAAGCTGCAAACTGATTGAATGCGGCGTGCATCGCACCGGGCCGCCCATATATTTTGGCGTAGTGTCGTCGTGTCTCCTCGTCGATAGCTTTTGGATTTGCTGATAATTCGTTCCAGAAGCGGTCGAGATAAATGCGCTCGCGGCCCTTTACCAACCGGTCCACATCCGGACCGCGAAAGTTGAAATGCCACAACAGAGGGCTCTTAAGAATTTCGTCCCACGGGCCAATGCCCGGGAGTGGCGCATCAATGACAGCCCAGCGGGTAATGCGATCGGGGTATTGCGCGGCGAGCGCGTACCCGACCATATTTCCGATGTCATGCGTAACGAGGTCGGCCTTCCGTACATTGAGCTTGTCCATCACGCGAGCAATATCTTGTGCCTGCGTTTTTTTGTCGTAACCGATGTCCGGATAGGACGACAGGCCCATGCCCCGAAGGTCGGGAACGATAACAGTGTGATCGTTTACGAGCGCGGCTGCCAACGGTGCCCACATGTCGCCGGTATCGCCGAAGCCATGCAACATAACGACCACAGGCCCTTTTCCCCCGACTCGGACGTGGATCGTCGCACCATTCGTTTTGATATCTTCGGTATGGAAGCCTGGTGGAAACGGTCGAATTTCTGCAGAAGCAGAGAGCGTTAAAGCTAGCGCCGCAATTGCTCCCAACACTATCCGGAATGGCGTAGCAGACACGTTGTTCATAATGCGACTCCGGAGTTTCTCAATATGTACAGCCCTCGATAGGCCGCGGGTGGTTGCGAATTTACATTTATAGACGTCAACCGGCGCGGGCTAGCCCATGCCCGCCTTTGGATCATAAGTAGACATCTACCAATAATCGATCACCTCGCCGGCAACAGCAATCCGACCCATGGCCGCGTGATACATTCTGTCGATTGCTTTCCGCGCTTGAGAGTGATGTCCGTCTTTATAATCCTCAAACTTATGTCGCCTTTCGCGTAGCGTGATCCGGATAAAGAAATACGCTTGGGAAGCGTTATGGTCTTCCCATCAAGTTGCAAATGTGCGCGTTTGTCGCCTTCATAGAAGGCAAGAACGAATTGGGAGCCATCGTAACAGCGATATGTACGAAATGTTTGCGCGAACGCTGGCGACTGGCCGATCAAAATGCCCGCCGCTCCGAAAATTGCGATAAAATCTCGTCGCCTCATGAATACCCCGAAGCTCTGGGAGGAATGCTAGCGCTCAAAACGACTAAACTGGAAGCATGGATCTGAAAAGAGCTTGGTTAGACTGGTGATGAGTTATCGTGTGTCCACGACGATTGATCGCCGCTTAGTGGGCGGTCTGGCCCCGTAGATCTGTTACGTCCTTTGCCGTGAGCTTCGACGCTGCAGTGCCAAATCGGCCAGTAACGTAGTTTGCGACCGCCGCAATCTCCGTGTCCGTGTAAATGCTGCCAAACGCCGGCATCGAAATCGCACCCGGCGTAAAGCGTCGCGTGCCGGAAATGACGATCTGCGCGACATTGGTCGCGGTCGGGTCATTGACCGCGCGGCTGCCAGAAATTGTGGCGAAGGGCGAGAGCGCGCTTACGCCAGTCCAGCTGTGGCAGCTGACGCAGGCCTGCGCGAACACCTTGCGGCCGAGCACATCGGCGACTGCCCCACCCTCTTTTGGCGATGCGGGTGCAGGCGGCGCGATCGTTGCCGGCTCGGACGAGGCGATCGCGGGAATGCTGCGCAGATAAGTCACGAGCGCCCGGATATCCACCGGTTCAATCTGACTAAAGCTGTGATCGACCGCCTCGCCCATAGGTCCGGACGCCGTGCCACGGCCGACCGCGTGGCCTTTAGCGAGATAGGCGAAGACCTCGTCATCGCTCCATAAGCCTATGCCTGTGCCTTTGTCGGATGTAATGTCGTAGGCGCGCCAACCGGCGGCAACGGTGCCGGCGAATTTCCGGCGATTGTCCAGCGCAAAGGCAAGATTGCGGGGTGTGTGGCAATCGCCGCAATGCGCCAGCGCTTCAGCGATGTAGGCGCCCCGGTTCCACTCGGCACTCTTCGCGGTATTCGGCGCAAAGCGCGTGTCGGGATTGAACGCCCATGACCAGAAGATCATCGACCATCGCTGGTCAAAGGGAAATTGCAGCGTGTCGCGCCGGTTCGGTTTCTGCACTGCGGGCAGACTGAAAAGATAGGCCTTGATCGCCAGCACGTCGGCGTCGGTCATGAAGGTGTATGAAGTGTAGGGCATGGCCGGATAAAGCCGCGCGCCGTCCTTGCGGGTGCCGCGCTGCACGGCGTTGAGGAAATCGTGATCGCTGTAACTACCGATGCCGGTGTCCTTGTCCGCGGTGATGTTGGTCGAATAGAGCGTGCCGAAAGGTAGTGGAAAAGCGAGACCACCGGCATACTCTGCACCGCCCGGCGTGGTGTGACAGACCACGCAGTCAGCAGCCTTGGCAAGATATTCGCCACGTTTAACACTGTCGGCCTTGGCGAGCTCGGCCGGAACGCCGGTCGGATTGGCCTCATGATAGTCGGCGAGCGCAACCGTCGAACCGCCGGCAAACGCAAGCGGCCCGCGTGTGAAGCTGCGCCATACAGAGACGCTGATGGCGACGACGACGATTGCGGCAACAGCGATGATGACGATGCGGCGCATAGTGATTACGCCCTCTTCACGGCGATGGCGGCGCGGTCGATCGGCAGGCGGCGCAGGGGTACGCCGGTTGCCGCGTAGATCGCGTTGCGCAAAGCGGGCGGGCCGGCGGTGGCGCCTGTCTCACCAATGCCACCGGGATGCTCAGCGCTCTTGATAATGTGGACGTCGATCGGTGGCGTCTCATCGATGCGCAGCATACGGTAATTGTTGAAATTTGACTGCTGTACGCGGCCTTTCTCGATCGTGACTTCACCCCACAGCGCCGCGGTCAGGCCGAAGATCAGCCCGCCCTGGAGCTGCGCCATGATAGTGTCGGGGTTAACGGCGATGCCGGTGTCGACTGCGCATGTGATGTGGCGCAGGTGCACGGCGCCGACGTCATCGACCTCGGCCTCGACTACGGTGGCAATGAAGCTGCCGAAGGAAGGCTGTATGCTAACGCCGCGGCCGACGCGAGCCGGCAGTGGTGAGCCCCAGCCGGATTTTTCAGCGACCAGTTTGAGCGCGGCTTTCAATCGTGGCGTGCCGTCGAGCATCCCGAGGCGGAAAGCGACCGGATCCATGTTGGCTTTGCGCGCGAGTTCGTCCATGAAACTTTCGATCGCAAAGACATTGTTGTTCGGCCCGACGCCGCGCCAGAAGCCTGTCGTCACCGCCGGCGGTTCTACTCGCATATACTCAACGCGCTTGTTCGGGATGTCGTAGGGCATATCCACGGCGCTATCGACGGCGTCGGGGTCGATGCCGTTCTGGAATGCGGGTGGAATCCAGCGAGCCATCACCGACGAGCCTGTCACCCGGTATTTCCAGGCGACGATCTTGCCGTTTGAAAGAGAGGCCGAAATCGTGTCGCGATAGACCGGCCGATAGACATCGTGCTGCATGTCCTCTTCGCGCGTCCACACGACCTTGATCGGCGCTGTAACCTGTTTGGCGATGCGCACCGCGCTCTCGACCATGTCCGGCTCAAGCCGGCGTCCGAAGCCGCCGCCAAGGTAGTGGTTGTAAACCGTCACCTTGTCGATCGGGAGGCCGGCGGCCTTGGCCGCATATTCTTGCGCCCGGCTCTGCACTTGCGTGCCGGTCCAAATCTCGCAGGATTCCGGCGTCAGGCGCACCGTGCAGTTCTGTGGCTCTAGTGTGGCATGGGCAAGAAACGGCAGCTCGTAGTCGGCATCAAAGCGCTCGCCCTGTGTCAGACCCTTATTGACGTCGCCTTCGGATTTGGCGACGACGCCATCCTTCTCGCTCGCTGCGCGCAGTTCGTTCCAGATATCGGCGGAATTGATTTTCGCGTTTGGGCCTTCGTCCCAAGTCACCTTAAGCGCGTCGAGCCCCTGCCAGGCGGCCCACATATGATCGCCGACCACGGCGACGAGATCGTCGAGTACGACGACCTGGCGTACGCCAGGCAATTTCTTTGCGGCGCTGTCGTCGACATGCTTGACCTTGCCGCCGAGCACCGGGCATTGCGCAAGCGTCACAAACTTCATGTCCGGCACCATGGCGTCGATGCCATAGATAGTTCTGCCATTGGATTTGTTCGGCGTGTCGATGCGCTTCTGCGGCTTGCCGATCAGTGTGAAATCCTTCGGATCTTTAAGCTTCGGCTTGTCTGGCACCGGCAGCTTACCGGCGGCATCGGCGAGCTCGCCATAGGAAAGCGTACGATTGCTCGCAGCATGCGTGACCCTACCAACTGAAGCGCTGCAGCTTGCCGCATCGACCTGCCATTGCGCGGCCGCAGCCGAAATCAGCATTGCGCGAGTGGCGGCGCCTGCCTCTCGCAGCTTCTCCCAGAACGAGCGGATCGAGTTGGAATTGCCGGTGACCTGAATGCCGAAGAGCGGATTAGCGTAGAGCTTGTCGCTTGCGGGCGCATGCTCGATCACGACTTGCGCGAAGTCGGCATCGAGTTCCTCGGCAAGGATCATCGCGATCGCGGTGTAGACGCCCTGACCCATCTCGGCTTGCGGGATGACCAGCGTGGTCTTGCCGGCGTTGTCGATGCGGATGAAGGCGTTCGGTGCAAACTGGCCGTTGGGATTGTCGGGAGGCTGTTCCGGCTCGTTGACGGGCGCTGCGCGCAGCGGCCACCGAAAGGCCAGCACCAAGCCGCCGGCAAGGCCGCTTTGCAGGACAATCCGACGCGAAATTGCGGTGTGTTTTGACGACACGACGGCCTCCTTACGCTGTGCCCGCGGCGCTCTTGATGGCTTCGCGGATGCGCACATAGGTGCCACAGCGGCAGATGTTGCCCGCCATTGCCGCGTTGATATCGCCATCGTCGGGATGCGGATTCTTGGCGAGCAGCGCAGCCGCCGACATGATTTGCCCTGACTGGCAGTAACCACACTGAATCACTTCGAGATCGAGCCACGCCTTTTGAACCTTAGCGCCGGCGTCAGTCGCGCCGACGCCTTCAATAGTGATGACGGTGCGACTACCAACCGCTCCAATCGGTAGAAGACATGAGCGCACCGGATTACCGTCGATATGCACGGTACAGGCGCCACATTGGGCGATGCCGCAGCCATATTTGGTGCCCGTCATGCCAAGGACATCGCGCAACACCCACAGGAGCGGGGTGTCACCATCGACATCGACGTCGTGTGACGCAGTGTTGACTCGGATGGTAAAGGCCATGGTGAGCTCCCATGTTTCAAGAGGGTGGATATTAGGGCTCTTCGCGCGCGTTTGTTAGCTCTCCGCTGCGCGCTCGCGGCAGCCACGCGCTTATTGCATTGCTACGTCTTGGTTCGAAACCGCCAAAAAACCATGCAGAGCCGCCACGACCTGTGCACCCTCACCCACAGACGCAGCAACACGTTTAACCGAGCCTGAGCGGACGTCACCGATTGCGAAAACGCCATGCATGCTGGTTTCCAGGGGCCGACCGTTGCCCGTCAGCACAAAGCCTTTCGCGTCGAGAGCGACACCGGAACCTGCCAACCAGTCCGTGTTCGGATCGGCGCCGGCGAAGAGGAATAAATGGCGGATTGGTCGTTGCACTTCGGGGCTGCCGGCCTGACGCCACCGAACCGATTCCAGCATGCCGTTGTGGCCTTCGACACCGGTGATGGAGGATCGAGTGACAATCTCTACATTGGTAAGCCCGGTGATCCGGTCGACCAGATAGCGCGACATTCTGGCGCCTAGATCAGCCCCACGCACCAGAAGCCAGACTTTGGCGGCATGGCTCGCCAGGTACACTGTCGCCTGGCCTGCCGAATTACCGCCACCGATCAACGCCACTTCCTGTCCGGTCACGAGCTTGCCCTCTGACGCGGACGCCCAGTAGTGCACGCTCGTCGCTTCGAAGTTCGCCAGGTTCTCTACAGCGAGCCTCCTATATCGAGCCCCGCTTGCTACGACGATTGAGCGCGCCGAGATGCGCTCGTCAGTGGACAGCCGCAGCTGGAATATCCCCGCGGCCGTCTGCGGCGCCTTAAGACTGGTGACTTCGGCCGGTATGACCATCTGCGCGCCGAACTTCTGAGCCTGGTTGTAAGCCCGCGCCATCAAGGCCAGCCCGCCGATACCGGTTGGAAATCCGAGATAGTTCTCGATTCTCGTTGAGGCCCCGGCCTGGCCACCAAATGAGCGACAATCGAGCACCACAACAGCGAGCCCTTCTGACGCCGCGTACACAGCACTCGCGAGGCCGGCCGGGCCAGCCCCCACGATGGCGACGTCATAAACGTGTTTCGGGTCGATCGGTGCGACGAGCCCAATGCAGCGCGCGAGTTCGAGTTCCGACGGGTTTTGCAACAGTTGCCCGCCCGGGCAGAGGACAATTGGCAGCCGGCCCGGATCGATATGAAAGCGTTCCACCAAGGCCTTAGCTTCAGCGTCAGTCTCCGGATCGAGCGTCTGCTGAGGATGGCCGTTACGCCTTAGAAAATTTGCCAACCGTAAGACATCGCCATTGCCCGCATGGCCGATGACCACTGGACCGCCTGAGCCAGCTTCGAGCAAACCGACGCGGCGGAGAATGAGCGCGCGCATGATCCGTTCGCCGAGTTCTGCTTCCGCGACCAGCAATGCACGCAACTGATCGCGCGGTATAATCAAGGCTTCGACGGGTTCCAGCGCGTGCGCATCGACCAGCGAGGGCTGGCCAGCCAACTGGGCCAATTCGCCCATGAACGAGCCAGGCCCATGCGTAACGATTAGCTCGCCCTGCCCTGACGAAACATGCTGGTTAACATCAACTTTGCCGGACAATATGATGCTGAAGCCTTCGGATATGCTGCCGGCCTTCGCCAGGGCTTCGCCCTCACGGTACGACCGCAGCGTGCCAAAGTGTCGGACCCGTTCAATCTCAGACGAGTCCAGGACTGGAAACATCTGGTCCCGTCGCGTTTCAATGATCGAATGCGCTGGCACAGCCATAATCGCCGACATTATTCGCCGCCATTCACGATCATACAAGTACACCGAAAGAGGGCGATGTCCGCTTTAGGTCATTAGCGGACATTTACAGTGCGCTATTCGATGTCTGCTTTGTGCCAGAAGGTGACATCGATTGCTGTTCTCATAGTGATCCCGCGGCGGAAAAAAAGACCGCCTTGGTGGCGGTCTCTCTGACACCTAGTCAAGCGCTTTGTTCAGGCGGCAGCGGCCTTGGCGTCGGCCTTCAGAAAGGCCAGCAGGTCGGTGTTGATCGTGGCCGCTTCCGTGGTCGGCATACCATGCGGGAAGCCCTTATAGGTTTTCAGCGTCCCGTTCTTCAAAAGCTTCGCCGACAAAGGCCCCGCAGCGACGTAGGGAACGATCTGGTCGTCTTCGCTATGCATTACAAGAACCGGCACAGAGATTTTCTTCAAATCTTCGGTGAAGTCGGTCTGCGAGAATGCGACGATGCCGTCGTAGTGAGCCTTGGCGCCGCCCATCATGCCTTGCCGCCACCAGTTCTGAATGGTCGCCTCGGCAGCCTTGCCCGTCTTGTTGTAATTATAGAAGGGCCCTGCAGCGACGTCGCGGTAGAATTGCGAGCGGTTGGCCGCGAGTGCCACCTGAAAATCGTCGAACACCTTTTTGGGCAATCCCTTTGTATTGGTCGCCGTCTGCACCATCAGGGGCGGTACCGCGCTGATGATGGCCGCCTTGGATACGCGGCTCTCGCCGTGCCGTGCTAGATAATGCACTACCTCGCCACCGCCGGTCGAATGACCGACGTGAATGGCATTCTTCAAGTCGAGATGCGTCGTCACCGCGGCGAGGTCATCGGCATAGTGATCCATGTCGTGACCGTCAGCGACCTGGCTGGAGCGGCCGTGGCCGCGACGGTCATGAGCGATGACGCGATAGCCGTGATTGAGGAAAAACAGCATCTGCGCATCCCAGTCATCGGCCGACAGCGGCCACCCATGGCTGAACACGATGGGCTGACCTTTGCCCCAGTCCTTGTAAAAGATCTCCACGCCGTCTTTGGTCGTGATGGTGCTCATAGATTTGTTCCTCTGTTGTTGTGAGCGGCGTGGAGCGAATTTGCTGCGGACCAGCCGCGTTTGGACAGGCTGATATTTGCGCGTCGCACCGGAATGTCAGGCAGCTAATTCGACGCTCCATGTGGCCCAATTGCAATAACGACCGTGCACAAAAATTGGGCGGGAGTGTCACAATCGCGGAGTTGTGATGCGCGATGTCCGCCAAGTGCCAGAAGAAGACATTGTAGCCTCAACAATAAAATCGTGGAAACCTGTACTTGCTATAAGTTCGTGTCTACACGGCGATCAAAGGCCGATACCGCGGTAGACGATCGACAAGTTTGGCCGGGCTTTTGACTTGCCATCATGAAGGCGCAAGCCTTTCGAACATGAGTCAAACACGGAGCAAAGGGGAGCGTTGGCCATGAAGCCAAGGACAATCAAGACCTGCACACTCGCTGCTGTGCTGTTTAGTCTCGAGGCGCTTGTATTCAGCGGGTCCGTTGTCGCGCAGGCTGCAGATCCCGCTGAATTGGTCAGAGATATTCACGCCATCTTCGGTGAACACCATGCTCGTGCTGTACATGCCAAGGGAGTAGTTCTAAACGCGACCTTCGAACCCACAGAGCAGGCGCGCCAGCTCAGCAGAGCAAGCGTTTTCGCAGACAAACTTCAAGCAACGGTACGCCTTTCAAATACAACCGGCTTCCCCGAAATTTCTGATGCTGATCCCAACGCCAGCCCTCATGGGCTCGCGGTCAAGATTAAGCTCGGGGATGGCTCCGATATGGATTTGGTGACACATAGCTTCAATGGCTTTCCGGCAGCTACTGCTGCGGAGTTCGACACCTTCCTTAAGGCTGCCGCGGCGAGCGGACCCGGAGCGGCAAAGCCGACGCCGATTGAGAAATATCTGCAAGCGCACCCCAACGCCGTGCCCTTTGTCACGCAGCAAAAGCCGCCGCCGGAGAGCTTCGCGACTACCGTCTACTTCGGTGTCAATGCATTTGCGTTCGTGGATGCCTCCGGCAAGAAGACCACATTGCGATATCGCATCGTCCCGCAAGCGGGTGAAAAATATCTCGATACCGCAAGCGCGGCGTCAAAGGGGCCAAATTACCTCATGGAAGAGATCGCGGCGCGCGTCGCCAAGGCGCCCGTCATGTTCGACTGGTTTGCCCAGATCGCGCAGCCAGGTGACAGGGCAGATGATCCGTCAACCCCTTGGCCGGAGGATCGGCAATTGGTGAAACTGGGCACGCTGACTTTCACAGGCGTGGCCGCCGACCAGGAGAAGTTGAGCAAAAGCCTGGGTTTCCTTCCGAATAATGTCCCTGCCGGAATCGAACCGGTCGATCCGATGATCGACGTGCGCGGCGCCGCCTATCCGATCTCCTTTGGAGAACGTCAGTGATCGCCAGCTGGATAGGTAAGTCGCGACTGCGGGGAAGACCTTAGCAACTAGTGACTCGCGCAAGCAGGATATTTACTTTGGGTCAAATGCAGACATTCGAAGCGAATATAGGAATGCCCGCTAAGTGAAGGCGAGAAGTCTATACGGCTGCTTGGTACGTTTAGGATTTTTTGTGCCACTTTTATGACAGACGTACCGCTAATTCACCGCGCACTGTTCCTGTGTATTGCTGAAAAAGTCGCGATTCATGTGTTGGTGTTGGCGTCGCAGTCGGTACTATTTGCACAATTCCCCATCCGCACATGAAAACACACCGAGAAAAATCAGCCCACGTACCGTTAATGGCAGCGGGCGGCGTCGTGATCAAGGCCGGCCGCGTTCCTTTGATTGCCGTCGTTCGACGGCGCAAGGACGATGGTTGGGTGCTGCCCAGAGGCAAGCTCAAACCACGGGAAAGCGCGCTTACCGCCGCCCGGCGCGAAGTCGAGCAGGAAACGGGTCACACAGTCGCGGTTCAAGACTTTCTCGGCACAATTTCCTATGAAGCGGGTGGCAGACTAAAAATTATTCAATTCTGGCTGATGACTAGCGTGGCCAATGCCGAACACGAGGACAGCCACAAGACCCTCAAATGGCTACCGCTCAACGCCGCCGTCGCATGCCTCACCGAACCGCTTGAGAAGGCATTTTTGGCTCAAATCGGCCGACAGTCTCTCAGGACCCCACGGGTCCGATTGCGGCGTGACAAAACGCGCCCGGGCCATGGCAATTCCGCAAGGCAGCTCAGCAGCCAACCGTCGCGGCCGCGCGCCAATGTCCGCACAGCACAAAGCTTGCGCGCGGAAAAGTCATTGCGAGCGAAAACGCCCCACCAAAATTCGCTCGGACCAAATTTTATTCGTCGGCTATTTCGACGCTTGAAAAATCCGCGTCTCGTGTCGAGCCACAGCGCTCATTCTGGATAATCCTCGGTTGCATTTTTTCACATGGCCGTCATAATAGCTTCGTCCATTACCCGGCGTCATTCGACGTCGGGGTTGTTGTCATACAACCTCATCGCGCAACGCGGAGCGGCGTAACAGGATGTCCAAGAAATCAGACATCAAATTCTTGAAAAAAGAATTGAAGGGCCTCAAAGCGGAAGTCCGCAAACTGAAATTGGCGTCGGCCAGCCGCAGAAAAAATAAGATGAGTAAAGCGCTTGGGCGCGCAACGAAGTCGCCCGCGCCGTCGGTTACCAAGGCTGAAAAATCTCCCGACGGTTTCGCGATTACAAAACGAGCTCCTGATCGCGCGGCCGAGCAGCCCTGACAATTCGCCTGCGACGATCATTGAGGCGGCGCGCGCCGGGCGAGCGACCATCAACAAACCGTCATCGGCCCGTCGCAAAGGCGAACTTCAATAGCCCGTCACCAAACACCCCGTGGTGATATGTTCCCTCCTCCCTTGGTCGCCTCCCCAGCGGCCAAGGGTTCCAAGGGACTATCTGATTCCGATCGATCAGTTACCGAGACGGACGTGCGGCGCGCTTGCAGTGCTCGTCCTGAGATTTGGGTCATCGCGCTATCCATCGGACAGGCCGGCATCTGATTTAAAACCGCGCAAGGTCTGAAACTTTTTCCGCTGTAATAGCAATATAAACTAAGCATTCCGCAAAATCCGTAGCCGTGTACGCCTATTTCGCAGTAAAGTGGGTCGA
The DNA here is from genome assembly GCA_963810585.1 of uncultured Alphaproteobacteria bacterium. Classification (GTDB taxonomy): domain Bacteria; phylum Pseudomonadota; class Alphaproteobacteria; order Rhizobiales; family Xanthobacteraceae; genus Pseudolabrys. Next base: position 3,105,493 of record CAWENV010000001.1, on the reverse strand, counting down.
TTTGATGGAGCCCGCCATGAAGAAATATTTTCCCATATTCGCTCTGGCCGTGCTTGCTTTTGCCCCTCTCTCGAAATCGGAGCAGACCAGCCCCCTAAGGTCAGCAGCTATTCATGTGTGTAGCGGAGAGTCTGCAAAATATCTTTTCCACGTGTGGCAGCTTGAGCAATTCGCAGTGTACGGAGCGTGCATGACAAAGCACGGTCAGCGCTTCAATTAATTTTGGAACTGCATCTCCTTTGTGGGCGCACCCTACAGCGTCAGTGATTTTGGCGGCGCACAACAAAACAATGTGACAAAAGCGGCATCGCCGTTTGCTTCTCCCAGCTAGGAAATCAGCAAATACCGCCAGACCCTGGATCGGCGTTCCCTTGATGGAACCTGAGAGCCGCGTTGCAGCGTTTTCCTTGGAACACGCTGACAATTGAGACGTTAAAGCTCAACTCTGTCCGACCAAAGGGAGCATCTCATGGGAACCAAACTACTCACCTCAATGACAGCACTTGCGCTAGTGGCGCTTCCGTTCGCTGCGCAAGCCCAAGGAACTGTCCGTGGTGCACAAGAAGGCGCCGAGGCAGGCGGACGCGCCGGTGGGCCTGTCGGTGCTATTGTCGGAGGTACCGTCGGCGCTGCGACTGGCACTGTTGGCGGAATATTAGGCGTGGAAGATCGTCCACGTTTCCGCGAGTACGTCGTACGCGAGCATATTCCCTCCTATCGCTACCAGCAGGATCTTCGTGTCGGTGCGGTCCTCCCCGAGCAGGGAGTTACCTATTACGAAGTGCCGGCTGAGTATCACGTGACGGGTTACCGATACGCCTACATCAACGAACACCCTGTCTTAGTCGAGCCGCGCACGCGACGTGTGGTGGAGATCATCGACTAAAATCGTGATTGATGATCAGAAAAATTGAAAAGGCCGCTCTCGACCGAGCGGCCTTTTTCTATTTGAAAGTTTTCAATCAATCACTGATTGGCGCAATCTTCCCTTTCGTGTCCAATCCTGGAATTTGGCCAATGCCCGCTTCGGGTCAAAAGCAGACTTGTCCAGTACAATCGGAATGTCCATTAAGTCCCAATAGCGGGCACTACATGCTCCGCACGCGGACGTTTAATTGCCTGCAGCCGACCCCAATGGAATAAGCAACATACAGTTGGTGCCAACGGCAGAAACGGGTCGCGTTAGCTCGGCTCCCAACTGCTTCGCCAGTGCATTGATCAAGCGCGAGCCGAGCCGCTTGCTCATTGAGGGGTCAAACCCAACAGGCAAGCCGACACCTTCATCACGAACAGATATTTGAACGAGATCCTTTTCCGTTCGAACCACTCGCACCCAAATAGAGCCGACCGATGAATTTGGATAAGCGTATTTGCTGGCATTCAAAACTAATTCGTTGATGATAAGAGCGACGAGTATGGCGCGATCCGCCGCGAATTGAATTTCATCGGGCGCCTCTAGTTTTACTTCACAGGGGGCAACAGCGGTTTCCAGATCACCAATGACCTCCCGCAGGTAGGAGACAAGACCGATACTCTCATAGTCGGCGTTGTAGGCGAGGCGCTCATAGGCGCGGCCGACTGTCGAAATGCGGGTCGACGCTTCGTTCAGCCGTTCACTCAATGCTGAGTCACCCTCGGCGCTCGCTTGTAGGTGAAGCATGCTCGAGACCACTTGCAGGCTGTTCTTGACCCGGTGGTTGACCTCCTTGAGCAAAATCTGATGGCGCTCGAGGGCGGCCTGTAGCTTGCGCTGGTATTGCTGCTGCTCGATGGCCATGCCGAGGATGTTCGCGGCACCTTGGAGAAATGAGATGTCATGCTCGCTGAACTCGCCTTCGGATCGGCTATCGACTTCGAGCACGCCGAATGGCGAGCCATCACCTTGCAAAATGACATTCATCGCACGACGAATGCCGTGTTCTATGAGCAACTCGGGAGTACGAAATCGTTGCTCGTTTTCAAGATGGTTAGAAATTACTGGCGTGCCCGTGCGCAAGGCATAGCCGGCAGGCGAGGCCAAATCGGCCCCGACAGTGGCGTGCCCGACCACGCCCTCGCCCCAGCCGACACCTGCGCGAACCAGAAGCCTGTTCTCAGCCGGAATGTGTTCTAACACTTTGCAGTATTCCGCCCCGAGCCCTTCCGCTGTCACTCTTGCGGTATGATTGAGCATTTCAATGAAGCTCGTGCCCTGCAGAGCAAGGACACCGAGTTCGGCGAGTAGCTCTTGCTGGCGGATGCGCTGTCGGAGGTTGCGCCCCGTCAAGTCGTCGGACAGCCCATCGCTGGATTGGCGCTCTACAACTGGCTCTTTCGTGCCGGGCGGGCTCATAGCCGATCATATTAACATGTCTCTGTGGCCCGAGAGTCATCAAAGGGTCCTTGGAACTTTCAACGCCTCCCGACGGTAGCCGCTTACATAGGCAAAATGTCCGCTTTGGGTCATAAGCCGACATTTGCGATGCGCAAGCCGATGTCCGCTAAGTGCCAATAGCGGACATCCTTTGGCCTAGTTTTTGCAGTTACCGGTCTGGTCGTAACGAGGCAAAAGATCATGCGAGAGAGCATAACACCGATATTGTACGTGATTATTGTTGCCACGATTACGCTCTTGTACGCCGACCACGAAAATATCGAACTTCTAAAGCATCCACTTAACGCTCTGTACTCACTGTCAGCGGCGCCAGACGAGGCAGACCAGGACTGATACTTGGGCACACCCAAAGCGAACATTCGAGAGCGAATTAGAAATGTCCGCTACGTGCCAAAAGCGGACGTGCCGCGTTGGCAAAGACTGTCAAATTCTTGTCCTGAACGCAGGATTTGCGTGAGATCGTAGAAAGACATCCCGAGCAGCCAACGCGGCGCTTTGCAGACCCGTTTTAAGTCATGAGCAGACATCACTCTCGGGCCAGCCTGAACAATCGCGTGCCTAAAATACCGCGCTACCGTCGAGCTTGATCGTCGAATTTAGTGCTTGCCGAATTTATAACGTATTGCGGCCCAAATCCCCGTCTTCAATGAGGATTGCTCATCTAGCTTGTCACATCTCATTCGCTGCAAAGTTGAAGGAGAGCGACACATGCGAGTACGCAGGTCCACGCTGACTTACGCGATACTTTTCTTTCCGTTGCTTGCTGGTATATCAGCTCAATTGGCGTGCAATGCGCGCGCTGAAGAATGCATCAACAAGCCAACCGCGAAGGCACCTCCAGGCCAGCATTGGTACTACCGAGTCGATCATGCCAACAACCGTCAGTGTTGGCGTATAGGACCTGAAGGCCTTCTCGTCAGTAAAAGCGCGCCGCATTTCGAGACGCAGCCCGCGCCATCGCCGCCAGAAGAACGGTCGACCGCGACAACACCGGCAAGCACTACCGAAACTGCGCAGGACATCAATGTTGCCCAACTGGCTCCAACGCCATGGCTCGTGATACCAACTCTTCTAAATGCGCCGCCTTCCTCGCAGCCAACGGCCAGGGCAGAATTGCAAGCCGCTACCACAATCAATTCCGCGGCGCCGACGAGCAACAAAGCCTTGGCCGGCACAGATGACGATAGGACGTTTGCGCGTTCCGATGCCAAGGTATCACAACAAACGGTCACGCGGCCTTTACATTCGGCAGAACCGGTCCCGGCGATCGTCGATGTTGATCGCACCATCGCGCAGCTTATAGTCATGATTATATTTATGTCGCTCGCCGTTGCCGGCTTGATCCATGCCTACACGAAGCGACGGCAAACGCTTGCAGCCAATAAGCTGCGCTGTCCCCAATGGGTGCCCGTGGTTGCACTCAACAGACCCACTCCTCGCGTTCGTGCGCCCTTTGCGAGCACGCCCGAAATGGCACTCGCTCGAGCCCCACACAGGTCGCCCGATAAAAACGAAAGACTGAGACACGCGCTACAACAAGTTGTGGACCAACTGAAAATGAGCCGTCGGCCCGAACCCAGCATCGTGAGTCATTCAGCCAAATTGGCAGACATCGAAATCATGAAAGGCGCGCGGTAATCTCCGACGCATCGTCTCGACCGCGGAACTTATAAAGAATTTCGAAATTCTTTATCGCCCAATCGCTGCACGCGCATTGGCTGATAAGTCTGGTTATCGTGCAAAATTCGGGAAGGCGTCGCGCACCAAAGTACGACGAATGGTACGCCATGCAAGAAGCAGGTGTCCGCTAAGCAACGAGAAACTCAATCAGTTTCGCCGACCGCTTCTGCCATCCATCATCGGGGCGACACAAAAGCGCCGATCCAGCGTTTTTTGGTTTTCGCTGTCTTTTCCGTCACTTGATCACTTTTTCGCTCGTCTCATGTCGTACCGTTTCTAGCCGATTTTGACCTATTCTGTCATCAAAGCGATGTCCGCTAAGTGCCAATAGCGACACGGCCAAACGCGCATGGAAGCTTGATTTCTGCTTGCCGCCAGCAGACAGCTATTGAGCAAAATCAAACAGAACCGGTCTAAACGCGCTATCACATTAACTAGCGCAAACTCCAATACCGGCGTGGGGCCTGCTCATGTATTCCAATTCAACATTGAATTACACCATCGTTGGTAATTCCATGGAGCTCGCGCCAATCGGCGCTTGGACCGCGGCACATTCGCGGACTCTTGAAGATCGCTTGGCCGCAGTCGCTCAGCAAATATCTACCGCGCGCAATCTCGCAATCAATATGTCCGGCGTGCGCGAACTTGATACGCTCGGAGCATGGCTGTTGGAGCGACTGATCCGCCGCTGCAAAGACCGCAAAATCGAAGTGCAGTTTTTCGACCTTCCAGACCGATATCGCGGGCTGTTCGACCAGGTGAGTCGGGTCAATCGCCAGGCCGCCGAAGCGATCACACGCAAAAATAAAATATTGGCGAGCCTCGAATGGATCGGCCAATCGGCAATGACACTTTACGCGGAGGTCATCGCATTTCTGGAGATGCTCGCAGCGCTGAGCTTCGCGGGCGCACGCATTCTCACCCAGCCGCGCAATTTTAGAATAACATCAGCCGTCTATCATCTCTATCGCGTCGGTTGGCAGGCCATACCGATCATATTTCTGATAACATTCCTGATTGGATGTATTATTGCACAACAGGGCTTTTTTCATTTTCGAAAATTTGGCGCCGATGCCTACGTCGTCGATATGGTCGGCATCCTGGTGCTGCGCGAAATTGGGGTTCTAATCGTCTCAATCATGGTGGCTGGCCGTTCTGGCAGCGCCTACACAGCCGAACTCGGTTCCATGAAGATGCGTGAAGAGATTGATGCTCTGCGCATGATGGGATTTGACCCGGTTGAAGTCTTAATCCTGCCACGCGCGGTGGCGCTTGTCATTGCGCTGCCTATCCTGGCATTTCTCGGCGCGGCCGCCGCACTTTTCGGTGGGGGGCTGGTCGCTTGGCTTTATGGCGGCATGAGCCCGCAGATATTTATTGCACGTTTGCACGAAGCTGTGTCCGTCACTCACTTCGAAGTGGGCATGATCAAGGCGCCGTTTATGGCTTTGATGATCGGGCTCGTGGCTTGCAGCGAGGGCCTCCGCGTTAAGGGCAGCGCTGAGTCGCTTGGCTTGCGAACGACAAACTCGGTCGTAAAATCGATCTTCCTCGTCATCGTGCTCGACGGTGTGTTTGCGGTCTTTTTCGCATCAATTGGGATGTGACGCGATGGCGGACGGCGATGCCGAAATAGTCATCAGCATCCGAGATCTGGTGGTCGGCTTCGGCAATCAAACCGTACTCGATAACTTGTCGCTCGATGTGCGGCGCGGTGAGATTCTCGGCTTGGTTGGTGCATCTGGCGGAGGAAAATCAGTTCTGCTTCGCGCGATCATCGGTCTGATTCCAAATCGGCAAGGGCACATAAAGGTCATGGGTGTTGATCGCGACACCGCAACTCCCGAAGAGGCTCGCGCCCTCGAGAGGCGCTGGGGGGTCTTATTCCAGCAAGGCGCGTTGTTCTCCTCACTTACAGTGCTAGAAAATATTCAGTTCCCGATGCGGGAAAATCTTCATCTCCCCGAGCCATTGTTGGGTGAACTCGCCAATGCCAAGTTAGAAATGGTTGGATTAAGCTCGAGCGACGGAAAGAAATTTCCCGCTGAGCTTTCTGGTGGCATGACCAAACGCGCGGCGCTTGCCCGGGCTCTCGCGTTGGATCCAGAAATTCTGTTTCTTGACGAGCCGACATCGGGGCTTGACCCGATTTCGGCCGGCGACTTCGATGCCCTGATCAAGTCTTTGCAACAAACACTCAACTTCACAGTGTTCATGGTCACACACGATCTCTATAGCTTGGAGGTCGAGTGCGATAGGATTGCGGCCCTCGCAAACGGAAAGATCGTCGCGATCGGCCCTCTCTCCGAGGTCGTTAAGTCCAATCACCCATGGGTTAAGTCATATTTCCAGGGAAAGCGCGCACGTCTCATCACACGTGTGACGAATTGAGGTTACATCATGGAAACGCGCGCACCTTATGCCCTGGTCGGACTTCTCGTGATCGCCGCCATCGGATCGGTCTTTGGATTTATCTATTGGTTGAACAACGCCGGTGGAATTGGCAAACGGACGGTATACGAGATCCGATTCGAAAAAACCGTATCTGGCCTGTTGAAGGGCGCCGGGGTGTTGTTCAACGGTATCCGCGTTGGAGAAGTGCTTGATCTCCAACTCAGCTCGGACGACCCCCGAAGGGTGACCGCCACGGTCGCCGTAGCCGCGAGCACTCCCATTCGTTCTGACACCCATGTGACCCTCGATTTTCAGGGACTAACCGGAGTCCCGGTGATTGCGCTGGAGGGACGCAGCAAGATGCCGCCGCCTGATGCATCTGCCGGGGTGCCGGTGCTGACAGCCGACCCGTCCGCCGGGTTGAGCATGACGCAGGCGGCTCGCGACGCTCTCGTTCAGCTCCAAGGTCTCCTGTCCGAAAATTCTGGGCCGCTGCACGACACGCTCACAAATTTCAGCACCTTTTCCGCTGCGCTCGCACGTAACTCCGATCGCCTTGATGGCATTGTCGCAGGTCTGGAGCGCTTAACTGGCGGTGGGGCGGCGCCTAAGGCAATCTTCTACGATCTGACAGCTCCACGCGATTTCCCAAACATCAATAAGACAACAGCGCCAGCTCAGTTCAGCATTCCAGAGCCTACAGCGGTACTGATGTTCGATACCCAAAAAATTTTAGTGCGGCCGAGTGGTGCCGAAGGCCCTACGTTCTCGGACGCAAAATGGAGCGACTATATCCCGAAGCTTCTCCAGGCTCGGATCATTCAGAGTTTCGAGAATGCCAATATGCTGCGCTCTGTTTTGAAGCCGATTGAAGGCTTGACGGCTAGCCGTCGACTTCTCATTGATATTCGAGACTTCCAGCTTGCGGTAACGGCAGCTCCACAAGCCGAAATAGAACTTTCAGCCAAGATCCTTGGGGACAACGGAAAAATCATGGATGCAAGAATCTTCCGCGCAACGGCTCCTGCGACCGCGACGGATGCATCCGCGGCGGCTGCAGCGCTGGACAGCGCCTTTGGAAAGGTAGCGACCGATTTGGTCGTGTGGGCATCCGGAGTGCTTTAGCTGAACGGCTGTCTTTGCCCACCGCTAGCATATTGGGAGCCTTTGCCCGGACGGCGTCACCTTCAAAGAGGGCTGATTTAGATCAACGACTTCTGGCGACCGTTAGTTATGATCGTTTTTCCCAGGACCTTCCATAATCATGGCCACCTTGTCGCCTTTGCCGCAACGCCCGCAACTCAAAATCACACGCGTCAATCTGGACACCGGCCGCGAGAACGTAGCGGTGATCTCGCGGAGATCAATCGCACTGCGCCCGGACGTCTTCCGCGGCTTTTCGCGCGTCGAATTGCGGGCCAATTCTAAAGTATTGCTCGCCACACTGCTGCTTACCGACGACGGAATCGTCGCACCCGATGAACTGGGGTTGGCGGAGCCTGCCTTCCGCCGCTTCGGCGAGCAGGTCGGCAGCCCGATCACCATAACGCCAGCGCCGCCGCCGGAAAGCCTTGATGGCGTGCGCGCGAAGATTCAAGGCGGCGCGCTCAGCGCGGCCGAGATCAGTGCGATCATCGAGGACATTGTGCACTACCGTTATTCTGACATGGAGATCGCAGCGTTCTTGATTGGCTCGGCGAGCTTCATGACGAGCAGCGAACTGCTCGCGCTGGCGCGTGCTATGGCGAATGCCGGGACGCAGTTAAAATGGGACCACAAAATCGTCGTTGATAAGCACTGCATCGGCGGTATTCCTGGCAACCGCACCTCAATGATCGTGGTGCCGATTGTTTCTGCGCACGGCTTATTGATCCCCAAGACTTCCTCACGCGCGATCACCTCACCGGCCGGCACCGCCGATACCATGGAGGTGCTGGCGCGTGTTGATCTCAGCGTCGACGCTATGAAGGACGTGGTGAATGCCTGTCATGGCTGCCTGATCTGGGGCGGCCACGTCAACTTGTCGCCGGCCGACGACATTCTAATCTCGGTCGAGCGGCCCCTCGCCATCGACACACGTGAGCAGATGGTCGCCTCGATCATGTCGAAGAAGATTGCGGCCGGCGTGACCCATCTTGTGATCGATTTGCCGGTTGGGCCGACGGCCAAGGTCACCGGCACCGTGGAGGCCATGCGCCTGCGAAAACTTTTCGAATTCGTCGGCGACCACTTTGGCATTGCGGTCGAAGTGGTCATCAGCGACGGTCGCCAACCGATCGGGAATGGTATTGGTCCTGTACTGGAAGCACAGGACGTGATGGCGGTGCTAGCGAACGATCCGGCGGCGGCGCCCGATTTGCGCGAGAAATCGCTGCGGCTTGCCGCGCATGTGCTGGAATACGATCCCAAGCTTCGCGGCGGCGCGGGCTACAGACGCGCGCGCGAATTGCTCGACAACGGCACGGCGCTCAAGCAAATGCACAAGATCATCGAAGCGCAAGGCCCGTCCGGCTGCAATACCGAAATCGGAAATCTTTCGGCCGACATCCCGGCGCCGCGCGACGGCGTAATCGAAGAAATCGATTGTCTGCGGCTCAACCGGCTGGCGCGGACGGCGGGCGCGCCGATCGACAAGGGCGCCGGCATCAAGGTGTTCAAGAAGATCGGCGACCACGTCGAGCAGGGTGAGCCAATTTATCGCATTTATGCTTTTGACGACGCGCAATTCGAGTTGGCGCGGGCGGGCACCAAGGCCGACAATGGCTATGTGGTCGGCGCTCGGTCGTCCGTCGTGAGCAAGCCGTGACCGGTGTCGCTCTGCAATGCTTGCCGTCGGCGGCCGATGCAGCCAAGAGACTTGCGAAGCGTCTTGGATTTCCCATACACGAGATCGCGGTGCACCGCTTTCCCGATGGGGAGTTGCGTGTGACCGTCGCCGTGGCGTCGAAAATCACTATCGTTTTCGCATCACTGCATCAGCCGAACGACAAGCTGCTGGCGCTGCTCTTTGCCAGCGAAGCTTTGCGGCGTAGCGGGGCCAAACGGTTGGTCCTCGTCGCGCCTTATCTTTGCTACATGCGGCAGGATGCGGCGTTTCATGAAGGCGATGCGATCAGTCAGCAGGTGATTGGTCCGCTGCTTGCAAAAAACTTTGACCGTGTCGTAACCGTTGACGCGCATCTACATCGAACCAGCAATATCCGCGACGTCTTTCCGGGTATCGAGGCTGACGACCTTTCGGCCATGCCGGCGATTGCTGAGGTGCTGCGCGGGAGCATCGACCGCCAAACGATAGTTGTCGGCCCTGACGAGGAATCGCGGCCGTGGGTGAGCGACCTCGCGGCCAGACTCGGTCTTGGCCACGCAGTCGCGCGCAAGAACCGCCGCGGTGATCGTTCGGTCGAATTGGCCTTTCCCGATCCGGCGCTCCTGGCCAATCGTCCGGCGCTTCTGGTCGACGACATTATGTCGTCAGGGGCAACAGTTGCAGCCGGTGCAAAAGCGCTGCGATCAGCGGGCTCCACGGCGATCGACGTCGTCATCACCCATGCATTGTTTTCCCCGGAACTCGTCGGCACGCTATTCGCAGCCGGCGTCCGCTCGGTCAAATCGACCGACAGCGTGCCGCATCCAACGAACGCCATAGCGCTCGACGCCGTGCTCGCAGAAACGCTGCGTCAGGAGTGCGGGAAATGAGCATCACATTGCGCTTCTGCGGCGCCGCCCGCACGGTGACCGGCTCTTGCCACCTGTTCGAGATGCCAGCTGGCCGTCTGCTCGTCGACTGCGGTTTGTTTCAAGGACCAAAGACGCTGAAGGAGCTCAACTATGGCGCTTTCCCTTTTTTGCCCGCCGACATCAACGCTGTGCTCCTGACGCACGCGCATATTGATCACAGCGGACTCATTCCGAAGCTGGTGCGTGGTGGTTTTCGCGGCCACGTCTTTGCAACGCGAGGTACTCTCGACCTCTGCTCCTACATGCTGCCCGACGCCGGTAGCATCCAGGAATCAGAGGTGGCCGCGCTGAACCTCCGCAATGCGGCACGCGGGCGGCCAGTAGTCACACCCATCTACACCCAAGCCGATGCCCTCGCCTCGCTCAATTCCTTTCGCGCTGTGGACTATGAAAGCTGGTTCGAACCCATGCCGGGCGTACGCGCGCGCTATTGGAATGCGGGGCACCTGCTTGGATCGGCGTCAATTGAAATCGAGTTCGTTGGCGCCGGCAAAGATGGGAAGCCGCTTCGCGTACTCGCCTCCGGCGATATCGGCCCCGATGCCAAATTACTCGAGCCGCATCCAGAGGCACCAGCTGGGTTCGATTATGTGATCTGCGAATCGACGTATGGCAATGAAGACCGCCCTCCGGTGACGCGTGAATCACGTCGGCAGCACCTAGCGGAGGAAGTTCGCGCGGCGCATGCACGCGACGGCGCCCTACTCATTCCGGCTTTTGCTGTCGAGCGGACGCAAGAACTCATCGTCGATCTTGTCGATCTGATGGAGCACGGCGAGGTGCCATCAGCACCGATCTTCCTCGATTCCCCACTTGCCATCCGAGCCACTGAAGTGTTCCGTCAACATACGGACAGTCTCGAATCGGACGTAGACATCGACCGCCTGCTCAATTCTTCCAACCTACGCTTTACAAAAACGGTAGAAGAAAGCAAGGCAATCGCCCGGCTCACCGGCTTCCATGTCATCATCGCGGCCGGCGGTATGTGCGATGCTGGGCGGATTCGTCATCATCTAAAACGCTGGCTTTGGCACAGAAACGCCACCGTGCTGCTGGTCGGTTTCCAGGCTCAGGGCACGCTCGGTCGATTCCTCAGCGAAGGCGTTAAGGCCGTGCGTATCCAAGGTGAGCAGATTAATGTAGCGGCGCGCATCCGTCGGCTCGACGAATATTCCGGCCATGCTGACGGACCGGAGTTAGCGCGGTGGATCTCATCGCGCAGGCCAATTCAACGCGGCATCTTTCTTGTTCACGGCGAAGAACCAGCGCTCGCTGGTCTTGCGGACCGCATCACCACGGGCGCAGTGCCAATGGCGAAAGTGTTCACACCATCACTCGACGACATTTATGATCTTACCACAACGGCGCCAACGCAGATTGACGTCTCTCGCGGCCGCCGACTCGCGCCCGAAGCGGTGACCAATCTTGACTGGCATAATGACATGTCAAAACTGATTATTGACATCGGCGATGCGGTCGACGCTGCTGCCACTGACCGCGCCCGCGGTGTCATTATCCGAAAATTGAGGCGCGCTCTAGACGGGCGGGTCTGAAAAGTTTCTGGTTTGATTCCAGGGCGGCTTTCGGAATACGACCTTTAAGTCGATTCCGAATCTCAGCTCATCTGCGGCTGCATTCGATCCGAAGCTTCGAAATATTTCCTAGCATACGCGACAAGTTGGGCGTCGCTAGGGTGGTCGACTGTTTCTATTCCAACGACTGTCTTCATCAGTCGTGGGCTATGATGATGGATATGCTTGACTAACTCAGTTTTAGCGTTTGCGGGACCGGTGACCAGAACGGCCCCCGACCCAGATACCGCTTCCATGATGGCTTGAAAGTAGTTTTGATCCTCATGCGCATGGCCACTCCCGATGGAGTTGGCTTTGTGGTGTATGTGCTTCGTCGGATGGTCCGGATGCAATACCAATCGATCGACGTCTGTAGCGCTTAGATGGAAAATGCGGGCTTCGCGGTGATCAATCCATACGACGGCATGATAGCTAGGACTATTCATCGAATTAAACCTCTTCCACTGACGCCCTCGATTGGGCTTGGACTATACAAAATGGATAGCGGAGTGACCACCGGCTACCGATAAGCGGATCTCGCTCCGCAATGAGTGTACGCTACGAGAGTCTGTCCATCCATCCTCGCGACCAATAAATTATCAGCGACAAAGAATGAAGCATTGACGCAGATCAAGATCTATCGCGAGCAAACTACTAACGTTTTGCGATGGAGGCCGTTCATGATCAAAGACATTCTCGTAAATTTGCCACTGCGTGCGAACGAGGACCGAACGACCGCTTTCGCGGCATCACTTGCCGGATATTTCGGCGCGCACTTAACTGGCATAGCGTTTATGTACTGGCCACTCTTCGCCTGCGTTCAAATGGGCGCAGCCGAACAACAATTCATCAAAGAGCATGACGCCGCCGCTAAAAAGTCTGCAGACGCAGCCGTCGAAAGATTAGCATTCGAGATTCGCCGCGAGTTGGTATCTTGGAACACTCATCAAATATCAGTCCCTGCCGACGAAGCGCCCGGCCAATTCGCTGAAATCACGCGTGCATTTGACCTTGCAGTCGTGGCGCAGGCGGAGCCGGAATTTGGCGCCATGGACGAACTAATCGCCGAAGCAGCATTGTTCCAATCTGGTCGGCCTATTTTGTTGGTGCCACGCAGCCAAATCGCGCAATTTAAGCTCGATCGTATCGCCGTATTGTGGGATGGGAGTGTCTCAGCAACGCGCGCTATCGCCGGTGCAATGCCGTTTTTGCACCGCGCCCATACAATCGATCTCGTATCGATTTTGGGCGAGCGGGATGTACGGCAAGAATTGGGCGGCTCCGACATGCAGAAACATCTGTCACGTCACGGGTTAAACGTTGAATCCAGACATCTGCAAATGTTGGATGACATCTCCGCAACAATTCTAAACTATGCGGCTGAAACCAGGCCGGATTTAGTCGTAATGGGTGCTTATGGCCATTCTCGATTTCGTGAATTCGTTCTTGGTGGGGCGACGCGCGGCACTTTGAAAAACATGACCGTGCCAACATTGATGTCGCACTAGGCGGGGTTCAACGCGTGTCCGCGGCGGCGTCTGTACTTAAGCCGGACAGTGTCAACCTCAATATTTTGACCTGGATCAATGACCGCCGCCTGTCTCATTTTGGCTGGCGCGGGTTTAACGCTTGACGATACCAATTTCCGCTTTGGGTCTAAAAGAGATATAGCGGCCCTAAGCGATGATGACCGTTTTGTGCCAAAAGCGGAACTCATGCACTGCACAAATATCGGGAAAATCTGAACCATAGGACCCACGTCATTTGCTAAGGTGGATATCCGGAAAGGGTACTCCATGATCTTCCGCCAGCTGTTCGATAGCACGTCAGGTACCTACACCTACCTCATCGCCAGTCGGCACGGTGGCGAGGCGCTGATCATTGATCCGGTACTGGAGCGCGTCGACCGCTACTTGCAGCTAGTCCGCGAGCTCGACCTCAAGCTGGTCAAGGCCGTGGATACGCATCTGCACGCCGACCATGTCACCGGGCTCGGCGCGCTGCGCGATCGCACCCACTGCATCACCGTAATGGGCGAGCACACCCACGCGGATGTCGTCTCCATGCGGGTTGCCGAGGGCGATCGCATCGAGATCGAGGGACTGCGTCTCGAGGTGCTCTACACGCCCGGACATACCGACGATTCCTATTCGTTCTTGTGGGCGGATCGCGTGTTCACCGGCGATACGTTGCTGATACGCGGTACCGGCCGCACCGATTTCCAGAACGGCGACCCGCGCGCGCAATACGAATCGCTTTTCAATAAGCTGCTCAAGTTGCCCGACGAGACGATGGTCTACCCGGCCCACGACTACAAAGGCGACACGGTCTCGACCATCAGCGAAGAAAAGCTGTTCAACCCGCGGCTCAAGGTGAAGTCGATCGACGAATATGTCGATCTGATGAACAATTTGAAACTGCCCAACCCGAAGATGATGGACGTGGCGGTGCCGGCCAACATGCATGTCGGCCTCCACCAGGACGCGATTGCGAAGAAAGGCTGGGCGCTATCGGCCGCTGAAGCGATCGCGCTTCGTGGCCGTGCCGACGTCGCTATCGTCGACCTGCGCGAGAAAAGCGAGCGCGAAAAGCACGGCGTCATCCCGGGTTCGTTGCACGCACCTTACCCGGCGCTGCCGGAAAATATTTGCGCCGGCGGCATGCTGCAAGAGCTCGCGGCCGCGACCGGCAAACGTATCGTGTTCTACTGTGCCTTCGGCGAGCGCTCGGCCATGGCGGTGCAGGCGGCACAGGATGCCGGGCTGACGACCTCCTGCCACATCCAGGGCGGCATCAATGCCTGGAAGAAGGCCGGCGGCCCGCTTGGGCATTAATCAAGTGCGCGCCCGCATTGTCCGCATCAGGCGTACAATAGTCTGAATATTCTGACTGAACGAAAAGAAAGACCGCCTCGCTGCGGTCTCTACACCCGAAAGCGGGTCGCAAATCACAATTCCAGTTAACTTTCAGTAGTAACCATTTTGCCGATCTCGGTTAGATTAGGCGGGGAAAGCATGCCAATTCCATTTGGCGGGCCGTGCCGATGCGGGCAGATCGATGGAATACAAAACCTTTTTAGACGCGCGTTACATCGAGTCGGAGACTAGATTTGATTTTGATTTGTGCATCGTCGGTGCCGGAGCCGCCGGCATCACGATCGCACGTGAGTTTGCAAGAACCAACCTGCGGGTATGCGTTCTTGAGTCCGGCGGACTGCATTCTGATGCGGCCGTAAACGGCCTTTCCGAAATCGATGACGTCGGACGCCTACCGGGAAATGAAGGTTCGAACCGACTCCGATATTTCGGAGGAACCACGAATTGTTGGGGCGGGCATTGCACCCCGCTCGAGCCGGATGACTTCAAAAAGCAGGACTGGATTGCCTATTCAGGGTGGCCATATGACTACAATGAATTGCATCCTTATTACATCCGCGCACATGGCGTTCTCGGGCTTGGAAAATTTGATTACGGCACCGAAAGTATCGCCTCTGCCCTCGGGTTCGAAACATTTCCGTTTGACAGAAAGACACTTGCAACGACAGTTTCCCGATATAACCCGGTTCGTTTCGGCACTAAATTTGGCGATGAGCTTGGCGGCGCAAAAAATATAAAAGTTATTCTGTACTCGGATGTTTCCGAAATTCGGATGGCTGATTCTGCGGCTAATAACGTCGTCAAAGTGTTGGTGAAATCTGTCGCAGGCAATCAATTCTCTATAAGTGCTAGATACTTTGTGGTTGCATGTGGCGCGATTGAAAATGCGCGCCTCTTGCTAATGTCAAACCGTCAACGTACTTCGGGAATTGGAAATCACAGCGATCTCGTTGGCAGGTTTTTTCAAGAACATCTTTGGTATCCAAGCGGCTACATTGTACCAAACACCAGCAATCCCAATCTTAGATTTTATCTACGGGAATGGCCGTATGGTGACATTGGGGTTCGCGCGCATCTGGCGGTGTCGAGCGGCAAAGCTCGAGAACTGCGGATACCAAAATTTCGCGCCGAAATCGCATTGGAATCGATGTCACCGACATACAGACTCGTCAGAAAGATAAGAGACAGTGTCTCGGCTGGCGACGTGTTAGCGTTGATGTCCGATCCGGTTGGACTAGGTACGCTCTTGCAATGTCGATCAACCCTTTCGCCTACTGCATATGTGTTGGGAAATCATGTAGAGCAAACGCCGAATCCAGATAGCCGAGTGACCCTTTCGGTTAAAAAGGACCCTCTTGATCGTCCACGACCGCAGTTGAAATGGAAGCTTTCTCCATTGGACCAGGATGGTGTGATCAGGGCCCAGCGTCTGATCGCGCATGAGGTCGGACGATCAGGATTTGGCAGAATGCGAATTGAGATGGGAGAGGACGCTAACGAGTTCCTGGAGAAGGCAACGGGGACCGGCCACCATATGGGTACAACCCGCATGGACGACGATCCAACGCGCGGCGTAACTGACGGAGACGCAAAAGTACACCACACGAGCAATCTTTACGTAGCGGGAAGCTCTCTCTTTCCAAGATGCGGGTGGTCGAATCCAACGCTGACAATTGTCGCAACGTCAATCCGGCTCGCAGATCACTTGAAGATGAGGTTTCGGGCGGACGGTATGGCATGACAAACAATATATTCGGTTGGAACCGGCGCCTTTTTGTCGGTGGCGCTGCTTCCACAATGATTGCATCGCTTTATGCAGCTGCCGTGGGACGCGGCGCGCTCAAGGCTTGCAACTATGCCGATGTTGAAGCGGGGCTGCCGTTAGATTTCCAGTCGCTTATCCGAATTGGGAACAGCTATCTGGATGAGCACATCAAAAACGGCAAACCGGATATCCCGGATAAACTGTTATTTGACGAAACTGAGACGAGGTCGACCGTTATCGCTTACGCTGTTCAACGTCATCTGTTGGCGATGGATGGTCAAATCCGTGACGAATTTGCGCGTTCCGAAACTGTCATTTGTGATGGCTGGGTCCTCGCGAAGTCCGAAGCGCGGCTCTGTGCCACGATTGCAGCGCACGTCAGGCGCCTCTGAGTTAGGCCTCACCAGCTCTGTACACAGTCCGCCGCAGAATCGCTGGACGCGGTATCACTTTGCGACCTGTCTCCTTGCTTCCTCAACTAAGGTCTTGACCTCTTCGCTTGAAAGAGCGCGATCATAGATGCGGACATCACGGATGTAGCCATCGAACTCACCGGTGGGCTCGTCGGTGCTCGGCCCGTTAAGTTCGGCTCCAATTGCGAGCGGCCGATTTAAACTTTCGGGGTCCAGCCGGATTTCTCCGATACGTGTTTGCGTACCTGTCAGTTCGCCATCGACATAGAGCGACATCATTCCGGTCTCCCCATTGTAGGTACCGGCCAAATGCACCCACTCTCTAACTCGTGGTTTATTCTCGCCCTCTGGAAGTCGGTATAGATCGACGTCGTCACCCATCAAGCCGAGGTGCCATTTGTAATGAAGAACATTATTTTTCAGTCCGTAACCGAGATAGTATTGGTCGGGGTGAATTGTTTCTCTCCATTGGCGTTGCACAATCGCGATGTACCCTGTTGAAAATGCGGGCTGTGCTTTATCGCTATCGGCAGCTGTGCCAAGCAGCTTTCCAGCAAACTGGACTGTTTTTTTCCATTTGCGTTGAACCATAGAGATATACCCGTCGATCGGAGTCCACAGCGTCCTCGGGTAGATAAACGCGACGACGCTTATTTGCCTCTTCAGTCTGTTGAGAGACGCTGAAGGTGGAACCCGGATAAAATGATCATTGCCACCACTGAAGGAGGCCGAACCGGCAAAATCCCCGGTACCCCACTTCGGCTTGGACGTATTTAAAGGAACAATTGTCCCATCATTGCCTTCACCGGAAGAGTCCTTGACCACATCGCCGGCACCTTCCGCGAACTTCCAGTGTGCAATTAAACCGCCGCTTACCGTCCTGTCTTCAGCCGAGCAGGATCCAATGTTTGCCAACCCGATAACGAAGAGAAACATCCCAAGGGTAAGGCTGCAAAATGTTTCGCGCATGGCACTCCAGGCATCCCACTGCCACCCCAAATCTCAGGACAGGGCATCGGCGGCTCAAACTACCATACCGGACGAGGGCTAACACCGAATCTGAGCAGTGGGGTAATCAGGCCACGGTAAATGCCTCGTAAGGCTTAGCGAAGAGGCGGCCTTTGGATGCGCATCGCTAGAAGAGCTAACCTTTCCAAGTCGGCTGGCGCGGATGTACGACATCCTTAAAAGCATCGAAGCTTTTCCAGGCCGGCTCCGGCGCCTCGCATTTTGGCTCCGGCGTATAGATTGATGGTGAGACAATCTGCATTGCCGGAATATAGCGTGGGCAATTAGGAAAGATGGCACGGGCGTCGACCCGCACGATGAGTTGGGCGCCAACGGTCTTGCCAAGCAATGGATCGGTGTCGCTCACCCGCGCACTCCCATTGACCCTCAGCCGCTTCGGCTTGTCGTTCATGGCGATGAACAAAAGTCCTATATTCGGGTTGACCGCCAGGTTGCCAAGGCTTTTGAACATGCCGTTTCCGTCATAGTCGGGAAACGCAAGCTCCGATGGACCGGTGATCTGCACGAAACCCGGCGCCCCCCCTTTAAACGAGCAATCCGGCCAACCACGGACATCCGCGGTGGCAATAAAGAAAAACGCGACGCTCTCGATCAATACCTTGTCATCGTCGTTAAACGTCAGGCGTGTTAGTTTTTCTTCCAGTCGGTCCGCGATGCGACGACTGCCGAAGCGGTCTTGCAGATTCCGGTTGCCGTCATGATACATGATGCTCATCGCAGCGCTCCCGTTGGATTGCCGTTCATTAGCATACACTCTTGCACGATTTGCATAAGCCGTGACCGCTTTGGGTCAATAGCGGACATTAATCAGCGGCCCGCAAATGGGCGCTTCATCTTGGTTCCTACAACCCACCGTGGCGTAACCCACGGCTTGCTTGCGTAAAACGACACACCTTCTTTGCACAGCAGAAGCGGACCGATATCGAGACAAAAAGAAAGGCCGCCTGGTGGCGGCCTTTCGGGAGCAACAAGTGCAGCTTTGTGGCTTGAGCCGCACCGTCGCTCTTTCCAATCGCAATGCCTCAGGTCCCCGCCGGCGCCTCACCGCTCGTGCAATGTCTCCTGCCGGTAGCGCAGCAGCGGCGACAGCAGATAGCTCAGGATCGAGCGCGAGCCGGTTTTGATTTCCACCGTCGCCGCCATGCCGGGCGACAGATTGACGATCCGGTCATCGACCTGCATCTGGGTACGGTCGAGAGAGATGCGCGCCGTATAGTTGAGCTCCTGGCCCTGCGGCTCGCTCGAATCGTTTGCCGTCCCCACTCCACGATTGTCGGACCGGTCCTGCTTGCGATCGCGGATGACGGCATCCTGAGAAACGCTGAGCACCTCGCCGCGCAAAAGGCCGTAACGGGTGAAGTTGAAAGTGTCGATCTTGATTTCTGCGTCCTGGCCGGCATGGACAAAGCCGATATCGCGGTTCGACACCATTGCCTCGATTTCGAGGTGGCTGTCGCTCGGCACCACCATCAGCAGCGATTGCGCGGGTGTGACAACCCCACCGACCGTATGAATCGCCAGTTGCTGCACGACGCCGTCGACGGGAGCGCTCAGCAGCTGCAGCTTCGTCCTCTGCTCCGCCTTGATCAGGTCCTGGGCAAGGCCGCTCGCCTTCTGCTCGGCCTTGGTGAGATCGTCGGAAAGCCCGTGCCGGTACTCGGCCTCGGTCTGGCCGCGCGTTTCGAGAATTGCGGCAGCGGCGGATTCGGCCTCGCGTAGGTGGCTCTTCTGAACTCCGAGATCTTCCTGTTGCTCGACCAGCGCCTGAAGAATCTCGAAATAGGTGAGCTTCGACCCCAGCTCTTTTTCCATGAGCGTCTTGCGGATGTCGACACGTTGCTGGATGACCGGAATCGTCGCCTCCAGTTTATGTATCGTCGCCGCAATGGTGCCCTGCTCGGCTTCCTTTTGCGCGTGCTGCCGTGTGAGGGCGGCGATCCTGGCGCGGTGCTCAGCCACCTGGTTCAGCAAAAGCTGACGCTGGGCACTGACCAAGGCCGGACTAGCATCGGCTGGCGGCGTGAAACCGGCTGACGGGTTATCTCCGCCGGCCAGCGCTGCGCGCAGCCGCGCGATGTTCAATTGCTCGGCAGTCAGGTCGTTGTGCAAATGATCGCGCTCGGCCGCATTGACCGTCGGGTCGAGCTCGATCAACGCATCGCCCGCCTTGACTGCTTGCCCGTCCTGCACGTGAATGGAACGCACCACGCCGGTTTCGAAAGGCTGGATCACCTTGGTGCGGCCGCTCGGGACGATTTTCCCCGTCGCTGACGCGACAATGTCGATCGTGCCGGCCCAGGCCCAGATCAGCGCCACGCAGAACAAAGCAATGATGGTCGCGCCCACCGCACGTCCGATCGGCGACGGGGGCGTTTCGACGATTTCAAGCGCAGCCGGCAGGAATGCGAGGTCGTCGGCATGCCGTCCACGTGCATTTTGCGTCGGGATAGCGCGCCGCATCGACGTGGCCATTGTGGCTGCCGAGCGCCGGATCCTGGCGGCAGAACATTTCAACCGGCGGGCCGACTTCGCGATCATGGCTTTGCTAACAGGCTTCATGAATCCCCGCCTGCAAGCGATGGAGCGATGCGTAGCGGCCGCCGGTCTTGATCAGCGCCTCATGGGTGCCGTCTTCGACCAGCCGGCCGCGCTCGAGCGTGACGATGCGGTCGGTCGCGCGCACCGTCGAAAGCCGGTGCGCAATGATGAGAACCGTCCGCCCCTTGGCGATCTCCTTCATATTTTGCTGGATGATCCGCTCGCTCTCGTAATCGAGCGCGCTGGTCGCTTCATCGAAAATCAGAATGCGTGGGTCGCCGATGAGCGCACGCGCAATGGCGATGCGCTGGCGCTGGCCGCCGGAGAGCGTCGAACCGCGTTCCCCGACCACTGTGTCGTAGCCCTCGCTCAGCTCGAGGATGAACTCGTGCGCGCCCGCGAGCCTCGCCGCAGCGACGACACGCTCCATCGGCATCGCCGGGTCGGCGAGCGCAATATTCTCGCGCACCGAGCGGTTGAACAGAACGTTTTCCTGGAGCACGACGCCGATCTGGCGGCGCAGCCAGGCCGGATCAGCCATCGCGAGATCCATGCCGTCGACCAGCACGCGCCCGCTCTCGGGGACGTAAAGACGCTGCACGAGCTTGGCGAACGTGCTCTTGCCCGAGCCGGAGGGCCCGACAATGCCGACCATCTGCCCGGCCGGTACGTCGAAACTCACGTCATGCAGGATTTCCCGCCCGTCGACACGATAGCGGAAGGTGACATGATCGAACGTAATGTTGCCGCGGATCGCCGGCAGCCGCGCGCGGCCCGCTGAATATGTCGGCTCGGCCGTCGTGTTGAGGATGTCGCCCAGCCGCGCCACCGACAAGCGCGCCTGGTGAAAGTCCTGCCATATCTGTGCGAGGCGCAACACGGGCGTGTTCACTCGGCCAGCCAGTATATTGAAAGCAACCAGTTCGCCGACTGACAGGCCGCCATCGATGACCAGCTTGGCGCCGAAATAAAGGATTCCCGCGGTAGCGATCTTGCTGATGAACTGCACGATCTGGCTCGCGGTATTGCCAAGGCTGAGGACACGGAAACTGGAAGCAACGTAACCGGCGAGCTGCTCCTCCCAGCGGCGCTGCATTTGCGGCTCGACCGCCATGGCCTTGAGTGTCTCGATGCCGGTGACGCTCTCGACCAGGAAGGCCTGGTTCTCCGCGCCGCGCTGGAATTTCTCGGCCAGCCTTTGCCGGAACGCCGGCGTCACCCCCATCGAGATTCCGATGTAGAACGGAAAGGTGGCGAGCACGAGGAAAGAAAGCAGCGGTGAGTACAGGAACATGACCGCCAGGAACACGAAGGTGAAAAACAGATCGATGACGAGGGTCAGCGCCGAACTGGTTAGGAAATTGCGGATGTTCTCCAGCTCGCGCACACGCGCAACCGAATCGCCGACGCGACGCGCCTGGAAATAGGCCATCGGCAAAGCCAGCAAATGGTGAAACAGGCGTGCACCAAGCTCGACGTCGATGCGGTTGGTGGTATGCGCGAAGAGATACGTCCGCAGGATTCCCAGAACCGTCTCAAATACAGCGATCGCAAGCAGGCCGATAATCAGCACGTCCAGTGTGCTCAGACCGCGGTGCACAAGAACCTTGTCGATCACCACCTGAAAGAATAGCGGTGAGACCAGAGCGAACATTTGCAGGAAGAACGAGGCCACCAGCACCTCGCTCAGCAGATGCCGGTATTTGTAGATGGCCCCCATGAACCAGGTGATGTCGAAGCGGCGGGTGATCTCCGACAATCCGGCGCGGCGGGCCATCAGGATCAGTTCGCCGTCCCAAAGCGCAAGCAGTTCGGCCTGTGTCATCAGGATCGGCCGCGCCGTGTGCGGATACTGGACCAGGACCTTGTCCTCTCCAGCTTTGGCAATGACCATAAACCCGCCGTCGCGCAGCGCCGCAATCGCCGGCAAGGGCGTCTTCGCCAGCCGCGACCAGTCGCTGCGGCAAGCCCGCGCCTTGAGGCCGAGATCTTTGGCGCACCGGAGCATTTCCGGCGCGCCAATCTTTGTTGTTCCGAGCCGATGCCTGATCTGCTCGCGGTCAGCCGCAACGCCCTGGAAATGCAGGAGCGTCACAAGAAATTCGAGCCCCGGATCCGCCGGTGTCGCGCTGTTTGATTCAGTGCTCACTTACGTTCTCCGGGGCTCGATGTCGCCTCAAGCGTGCGGCTGCGCCAGGACCGGCTGCGGGTTTGCAGCCGCCTCGGCAATCGGCGCTGCGCCGTGGCCGTCGCCGGCCGTGACGAAGCTCGATGCCATGAACTGGCCCAGCAAAGCGGCAGGCTGAGCGCCGCCGCTCGGCGGCACACCCACCGGGGACTGGATGACCACGCCGCTGCCGGGTCCTTGATCAAGAACGTCCACACCCGGACCTCCGATCAGGACGTCGTCTCCGGCATCGCCATGCAGGATGTCGTCGCCGGCGCTACCGATCAGGATGTCATCACCATCGCCGCCATTGGCGGTGAACTGCATGCCTGTCAGACCGGAGGCCGTGATCGCGTCATCGCCGCCGAGACCGTTGATGACGATGCGGTCGTTGCTGTCGAAGTTGGAGATCGTCACCGTCTCTGCCAGACCAGTCACCGTCACCACGCCGTTGTTGTTGTTGATCGTGATGGCGTCAGCGTGGTTGGTCCCGTTGATCACAACCGTGTCGGCAGTGTTATCGGGTGCACCGTTGACACCTGCCAGGTCGATGTTGACATTGCTGGTATCAGTTCCGGTGAGATCGTTGACCGCGATGGTGTCGGTGCCCTCGAGGGCGTCGACATTGATCGTTTCGATGCTGTTCAGGTCCATCGCCACGACCCCGACATCGCGCGTCAGGCTGACATGTCTACCGTTGGCCGAGATATTGATGCTCTCGTTGCCGCCAGCGCCGTTAAACTGGAGTGTGTCCACGCCAGCCTGGCCGTCAACAGTGTCGCTCCCGTCGCCCGGATTCCAGACGAACACGTCGTTACCCGCGCCAAGCGATGCCACGTCGCTCCCCTTGCCGCCGTTGACGACGTCATTGCCAGCACTGCCGATGATTTTGTCATCGCCGTCGCCGCCGTTGAGCGTGAGGTTGACCTGACCGGCATGAAGCCTCGACGCGTCGATGGTGTCGTTGCCGACACCACCGTTGACGACGAGCGAGTCGTTGAGCGACTCGGCGCCGTTGACGGTGACTTGCGCCGCGAGACCCTTGACCACGATCGACGAACCGCTGGTGACGACGTTGATCTTGTCGTCGTTTGCCGTGCCGTTCGTAATCACAGTGTCAGCCGCACCGTCGCCCGTGCCGCTGCCGGCCGGGTTCGACAGGTCGACGGCGACCTGGTTCACGTCGGTCCCGCTGAGGTCATTGACCGTGATGGTGTCCGCGCCACCCAGCATATTGAGCTGGATATGCTCGATCCCATCGAGGTCCATCGTCACGTTGCCGACATCGCGGGTCAGGAGGGTGCGGGTGCCATTTGCCGAAATGGTGATCTTCTCGGCGATATTGGCGCCGTTGAACAGCAGCGTATCGGTGCCGTCCTGGCCTTCGACAACGTCGCTACCATCGCCCGGATCCCACTGGAACGTATCGTTTCCAGCACCGAGGAAGGCAGTGTCGCTACCCTGATTGCCATCGACGAAGTCGTTTCCGTCGCCGCCGATCAGAAAGTCATTGCCGGCGCTGCCGAGGATGGTGTCATTGCCGCTGCCGCCATCAATCGTGAGCGCGAGCTGCCCTGTGGCGAGCCCTACCGCGTTGATGGTGTCGTTGCCGCCGAGCGCGTTGATGTGAAGCGAGTCATTGGCGCCTTCGGTGCCGGTGAGCGTGACCTGCTCGGACAATCCCATCACGCCGACCGAGCCGCCGGCTCCGACAACCGTGATCTGTTTGCCGGCCGAGGTCCCGTTGACGGTGACGCTGTCCGCGGCACCATCGCCAACGCCGCTGCCGGGGGCCCCCGACAGGTCGATTGCGACTTGTTGCACGCCGGTCTTGCTCAGGTCGTTGACGACGACATTGTCGGCCCCACCGAGCGCCGCAATCTGGATACGTTCCATGGTGCCGAGGTCCATGGTCACGTTGCCGATGTCGCGGGTCAGCGACGCGCGGCCGCCTTTGGCCGAGATGTTGAAGGTCTCGTTGATGTTTGCGCCATTGAACTGAAGCGTGTCGAAGCCGTCCTGACCGTCGACGACATCGCTGCCGTCGCCGGGATTCCAGACGAACGTATCGTCACCGGCGCCAAGGATCGCTGTGTCGCTGCCGCGACCGCCATTGATGGTGTCGTTGCCATCACCACCGAGGAGCGTGTCGTTTCCGTCACCGCCGGTGATACTGTCATTGCCGGTGCCGCCATCAACCGTGACCTGGATGAGGTTGGCGAGGCCATTGCCGGCGGTGAAGACGTCATCGCCGCCGTTCATGTTGAGAACGAAGTTTTCCGTCGTGCCGATGTCGATGGAAAACGGCGCCGGATTGGTGCGATCGAAACGCACGCGGGTTCCGTTGGCCGTAAGAGTGAAAACTTCCGCGCCGTTTCCGCCATTGACTTCGGCCGTATCGGTGCCGTCGCCGCCTTCGAAGAGGTCGGTGCCGTCGCCCGGGTTCCAGACCATCCGGTCATTGCCGGCTTCGCCGAACACCTGATCGTCGCCCGCACCGCCTGTCAGGGTGTCGTTGCCGGCACCGCCGAACAGCTGGTCGTTACCGTTTTTGCCGAGCAGCGTGTCATTGCCGCTTTGACCGAAGAGCAGATCATTGGCCGAGCCGCCGGTCAGGATGTCGTTGCCGTCGCCGCCGAAAAGCTGCGCCGCCGGCATCGCGCCGTTGGTCTCGTCGACCGTGATCGTGTCATTACCGGCCTGCCCGAACAGCTGGATCAGGCCGGTGTTGGCGACTGTCGGGGTGTCGCCAAGAACCGTGACGGCGCCACCGTTGATCAGGATTCTTCCGGCCGCGTCGCGGCTGGCCTTGATGATGTTGCTACGGCTGTCACCGAACACCGACAGCACGCCGGAGCCGGATGAGAAACTGGCTGTAATCGCCATGGTCATAGTCCTCTTCAAAGGTTGGTACTGATTGCGGGCGTTGCCTGGCTGGAGCGTTAGCCGCAATTCGCAAGACAAACTTGGAGAGGACGTCCAGACGGCATAGTGTTTCTCTTGAGACACCTGCAAGTTTTACGGAAATTGCTATACTGCTGCCGCGTCGGTAACCGGCGAGCCCGCAAATGCCCGCGTTTTGCGGGAATTGCGCCGGAAATGCCGGCGGTCCGCTCCGTACTTGGAAACAATTTGAAATTTTACGCCGGCGATTTCGCGATCAATTTCCTGTGAGCGGAAACTTTGTAGATCTGGTGCACCACCGTGCAATTTTTGTTTGCAGATTATTTGCTCGATGTCGAGCGGCGCGAACTGCGTCGCGGCACCGAACGCTGTTACTGTCGAGCCGCAAGTGCTCGATCTGCATCATTCACCTCCTGGAAAACCGCAACCGCGTCGTCAGCAAGGACGACCTGATCGCCTCGGTCTGGGGCGGCCGCATTGTCTCGGACGGGACCCTGATCAGCCGCACTTACGCCGCGCGCAAGGCGATTGGCGATACCGGGCAGGATCAACGATTGATCCGCACGATCCCGCGCAAGGGATTGCGTTTTGTCGGCGAAGTGCGCACACGGCCAAACGACTCTGAAGACATTGCCGTTACGTCCGCATCGGGCCAAAAAGGACGGCCCGCTTCATCCGGCCCCGAGCGGCCGGCGATTGCTGTTCTTCCTTTCACCAATATGAGCGGCGATCCGGAGCAGGGATATTTTTCAGATGGCATCAGCGAAGACATCATCGCAGCGCTGTCCAGGCTGCGCTGGTTCCTGGTGATCGCGCGCAACTCATCGTTCGTCTACAAAGGAAAATCGGTTCATTTAAAGCAAGTCGCCGCGGATCTTGGCGTCGATTATGTGCTCGAGGGTAGCGTGCGCCAGGCCGGCGGCCGTGTGCGCATTACAGCGCAGCTCAACGATGTGTCGACCGGAAGCCACATCTGGGCCGAGCGCTATGATCGAAGCATTGCGGACGTGTTTTCGGTGCAGGACGAAATCACGGAGGCCATCGTCGCTTCCATCGAACCGCAGCTGTACGCCGCGGAAAATTTCCATGCCAAACGTAAGCCACCCGACAGCATGGATGCCTGGGAGCTGGTCATGCGGGCGCTGTCGCACTTCTGGCGCGTGACGCATGAGGACAATGTGCTCGCGCAGTCGTTGCTGGAGAAAGCGATCGCGCTCGATCCGCATTACGGACAGGCGCTGGGCGTGTTGGCCGCGAGCCGGACGCTCGGCGCTTACATGGGCTGGGCGGACATGCTCACCACCATTCCGGCAGCCGAGCGCGCTGCGCTGGCTGCCATCGAGGCCGACAGCGAGGACCCATGGGCGCATCACGCGCTGGGTTGCGCTTATTTGCTGACGCGGCGGTTTGACGAGTCGCTCGCCGAACTCGCGTTGGCGCTGCAGCTTAACCCCAACTTTTCGCTGGCCCAGGCGATTTATGGGCTCAATTTGGCCTTTTGCGGCCAGTGGCAAAAAGCGGACGAGGCCGCGCGCCGTGCGCTTCGGCTGAGCCCGCGCGATCCACTGTCCGCACTTTACTATGGTGTCGCCGCTTACGCGCAGTTCATCGGACGCAACTATGAAGAGGCAGTGCCACTCGCGCAGGCAGCCGTTCGCCTGCGCGGCGATTATGTCGGAGGACTGCGGCTGCTGACTGCATCCGCGGCCATGGCCGGGCAAACCGGGACCGCCGCATCCGCACTGCAGGAGCTGCGGCGGGCGCAACCCAATATCTCGCTCGCCTGGATCGCAAACCAGATGCCCATGCAGCTGGAGACCGAGCGAGCGCATTATCTGGAAGCCTTCCGCCGGGCCGGATTGGAATAATCCCTCACCTTGCTAGGGAAAATCTCAAGAGAATCTCACGCCGCTGCACACGCCCCTCGCGAACGCGTCCCGAAATGCATTGAGCGACGGGGCCTTCCAAATCTTTAGGTAATGCCCGCTTTACTTATGAAAATTTCCGCTCTTCCCCGAAAGCGGACAGTAGCGCGGTCTCATGAAGATGGCCCCCAAGGGGGCATCGTCGCGAGATTGGGAGTCAGATCCGAGGTCCTTACCTGGCCGTCGACGTTACCGTCTTCGTCGATGTCCACGCCGGACCAGACGCCTGATTGCATAAGAATCCTGACATTGGCATTTCGCGGCACGCGGTTGTCGGACTTGCAGCCTTGACGATCCCCACCGCCTGCCCCGCCCTCGACCGGGGTTGCACGGATTGCGAAGCGGCGCTGCTCAAAGATCTTTTGGTTCCTGGTTTTGTCTACTTCTCCCGCTCCCCATGCACCGATGCTGGGTACGCTGGGGTTCTGCAAGTTCGTATCGACATCAAGGCCGGTCGCGCATTTGCCCGGCGGCCCGAACCAGCGACGGTCAACCTGGTTCTGAAAAAGATGCCACTGCCCGCTGTTGTAGAAATCGACGGTTTCTTCGTGCGAGCGTGATGCGGATATCCAGTTGTACGCCACAAGTTTTTCCTGGCGAAGGGTTCGGTTGACGAACCCGTTCCCGTATACCCCGATCGCATAATGGTTACCGACCGTTCGGCCGATGGCGCGGAAGTACTCGAGAACCGGCTCCACGGTGGCGCGATTCACGTTGAAGTCGACGCCAAAATAGATTGCGGATCCTTCGGGCTGTCCAACCAGTTTGGCCTGATCCAGTGCGGCCATTGCATCAGTGGTAGCTTCCGCTTTTGCCGAACCGGTATCTTCCAGTCCCTTCAGAAATTTCTCGGGAAGGTTATTTCGATACTGGTAGAGAGAAACAATCGAAAGGCCGCTTCTGATCAAGATGGTCGGCTCGCGGACGCCGTCGATCATATTGCCGTCGGACGCCATAATCTTCTCGCGCAGACCCGGCTGTGGCTTTCGTGCGAAAAACCGCACAACAACCTTCACATTCTGGGCAGACAGCTTTGAGGCGACCTTTGCGGCATTGTTCGGGGTATCGATTATGGCAATGCTTCCCGGATCGCTGGGTTGGCTAATTGCCGAGTGACCCGGCACCAAAGCGCTCGCCAGCAGACCCTTGGTAAATGTTCTTCGCGATAAGATCGACATTGGCTCCCCGAAGAGCTGCTGCCTGATGCTCAGCCTTTTTGCTGCGCTTTGATCTCGCCGAACTTGGCCAGCGCGCGATCGAATATATCATTGAAGAGCCACATCGAATCCAGAATTTCGCGCATGGTCGCGGATGTCCTTGCTCGGTCAGCCTTACCAAAAGCAAACATGCTGTTATTGCGCAAGTATCCCATGATTTCGCGGCTCGGAAATCCTGTAATTGAGCAGGTCCCCTGAATTGAGCGCGGCTTTGGCCGGGCTGGGAATGATCTGGATCAGCTCAAAAAAGCGCATTTGATCGATCGGGTCCGGCAAGGCTTTCATGATTGCCGGAATTTTCGGGAACAGGTCCGCGTGCGCGTTCATCAGGCCGTTTCTCACGGCGGTCCAGTGATTGTACCGCTGATCTGAATTGCCTACCCGCGCTTCCTCCTTGTCGTCGCGAGCGTTCAATCCGGGATCAAGGGCCGCCACGGACTTCTTGATAGCCGCCCATTTCCTCTGACCAATTTTGTCCTCGGACACCCCTGTCTGAAAACTTCCCTTGTAGGCATTCGAGCGCGCATTGCCGATGTTCTGATGGCCATCTGTCTCGGCATAGAAAACTGCCAGACTGATACGGCCTGCGACTTCGGCATGCGCGGCATCGAGACCCTTGATCCGCGCAATGGCGGTGCCGAGGTCGACAACGTCCTTGAATGGCGTATCGGATTTCTGCGCATTCGCGGGCGGCGCCTGCATGATGGCGGAAAAATTCTTGTACTCGTCGATCAGCGGCTCATTTTCCGCATCGAAATATACCGGAGGAATTTTGTATTTGTTGGGCCTCCCGATTCTGGACGGCAGAACGTCGGTCAGGTCTTTGTACGCACCCATCATGCTGACGCGAGCAAGATAGAGGGCCTGTGCCGGTACATCAGGCAGCTTTTGCTTTGCATCGATCTGTGCGCGCCGCTCGCCCAGGATCGACCTGAAATCCTGCACTGTCTTGTTGTAGGAATTGAGCGCGTCCGTTTGCGATTTCGTGAGTGCGGCGGGCTGACCCAGCGCGGACGAAACGAAACTGAAATCGCCACGGTCAACTGCGAGTTCGACAACATTTGGGAGACTGCACAATCCGACGACAGTTGATAAACGAAGATATCCCAGAATACGCACGAGCTCCGCTCCAGCTGTTAGCCTTGCCAATGGATCATAATGGCGGAAACAAAGGATAGCGGAAGAATGCGGCCATGTCCGCTTAACCCCCCGTTTCTAACGCAACGATGATTTATGGGCTGCAGTCCGCCCGGTGAAGCAGCGGTAGTAGCTCCGCTTCGCGTGATTGCGCGTCGCGCAATTGTGAATTTCGAGTAAGTCGCTCTCCTGATCGTAGTCCAGATAAGGAGCGATCATATATCTGTTCGTGCCGTCGGTAAAATAGCCAAAACGATCGATCTTTCCGGCAACGCCGGGGTCGGCCTCGACAATGCTTTGCCGCAATGTGTCCCCTTCAATAAAGTTGTCAGGCAGTTGATCGAATGGACCATCGAGGTAGTTGTTGATACGCACGTTTGCATCAAAAACACCGATCAAAATCTTTCGTTCCCGGAGATGATCGCGATAATAAGCAAAGCCGGTGCGTTTGCCGATCAGGATGCGATCTGTTTTTTTCGCGGAGACCAGCTCGTCGGCCGGTTTGACGGTTTCGTCGAGAATGTAGTGAAAAAGTTTGAGTTTGGTGTTGAAGACCAGGAAAAAACGGATCGCGGATTTATCAAAGATCGGACCGATATATTTTTCATCCGGGGCAATCGACGATGCCGCAGGTTTTGAGTTCGAGAGATCGTTCAACTCGAACAAAACTGTCTTATCCTGAAACGAGACGCGATACGCGAGCGGTGCGGCGCGTTCGACCGTCACGCCGTCTGATGTGTCGAATACGACGTACGTCACGCGCGGCTCACCGCGCCACTTAGCGTAATCCTCAAAATAGGCAAAATGCAGCTTGCCGGCGTCGCGGTCCTTTGCGGCCAAACGAATATTTCCGGCGTAGTGGACGCCGTTCCGAAAAAAACTGAAGTAGTAGTAATTCTCGGTGGGGAAAACCTTCACCTGTTCGCGGAGCGTGGCGAAGATCGCGGCAAACATCGCCCGCGGATTATCAAGCGGTAAAACCGCAGGCGACAACACATCTTCAATGTACTGTTCGTTGGTCTCGATACTGGACCGATCTGCCTCTGTCGCAAGCGCGTGCTGGATTGCAAAGAGTACCGCGATTGCGACCAGCAAATGGTTTTGCACAGATCGGTAAAATCCGATTTCCATCAGAACCCATGACCGCGCCTGCTGCGCGTAGTTAGCGAGCTATCCGCGTTTGCGCGATTCCTCCCTTCATCTCCATAGGCTCTTCGCCCTTGGAAGCTTGAGCCGACTTTTCAAGTCTGTCGTGGAGATGGGCTAACCGTTGGCTGTCTCAGGGCAGCAAGTCAAGAACCAGGGTCCATACATATTTTTATAGAAGAGACGCCGCTGTGCGACATCTGTTTGCACGGTTTTTTGGGTTGCGATTTTTTTTCTTGGCCACAATTTGTTGAATATGCGCCTTGCCGGCGGAAGAAATACTACTGGAAGTGAACGCTGGCAGCGCTTGTGCGTTAGCAGTCGCGAACAAATAGCAAGTGGCGACGAACAACATTGTAATTTTGAACATGTCTATGCCCCCCATGACTATGCCCTCGATGTTGATACGCTTCTGGAGTCGCCAAAAAAGTTCGGACGGCCCCCAGACCTACGAGCGTATCAGTTTTTTGGAGAAGTCATAGGGCTCGCGCTGTCGCCAAACGTGATAGGAGCAGCAAATGCCGCGGTTTGACACGGCCGCTATACCTTTGAAAGCGGACATTAATTTCTCGCTCCGAAATATCCTCTAAGTGCAAAAAGCGGGCAAACCCTACTGCGGTCAAAGTTGCGCTAAATCAATGCCGCGGCTGGCAAGTTCGATATGAAGGTTGGCGGGAGCGACGGATCGCTTCCGGGTTGGACGGTCTCGGCCGAACGGAACACTCGCTGCGCTGCTACGACCGGGACCGCTTCCCTATAAGGGAGATTGATCATGGCGACACAGACTAATCTTGGCTTTTTGCAAACTGCTGCAGGACAGATGACGCTTTTGGTTGTAGTGGCAATCTTGGTGATGCTTCTCGCCTGGCGCTACGTCTTTTAAACGCGAAGGCGCCTGACCGTTTGCGAATGGATGCGCGTTCGTCTGAGCGACGACGGCACGCGCTACCTTTTTGTATGCGATTACTCCAATAGCGGACATGCATATGTCCGCTAATTTTTTTTATTGCCCATCGCGGGTCGCTTGAAAGTGCCAAAGCGCGGCGAAAAGAAGGAGCAGTGACGTGATGGCGGAGATGAGGCAGTAACTACAAATCTGGCGAATAAAGCTTACCTGAAGGTACATAAAGTAAATCGAAGAAGCGGTACCCAACGCGGCATAAAGAATTGCGCGAAAGCGCAAACTGTTCGAGAGCGGTTCGAAAGCAAGGCGCGCTGCAATTCCAAACATGAACAAATAATAGACAAAGCCGAAGTATGACATCGGCACCCCAAAAACGCGCGAATAGGGGCTGTTGATGACCGTATTGCATCCATCGAGGATAGGGCACCACAGCGGCGCACCGGTGTAGTTCCCATGGGCAACATAAACGGCGTCGGCTATGCCGATGAGCGTGAGTGCGAGCATGAAGTACACCGGGAGGGCTTTCCCGATCCCGGATACTCCCGTCGTCTCGGCCTTCAACAATCTCACCACGGGCGACCTTCGCCGGCAAGCATAAGCCATTCTACATTGCTAACTCGGGGCTGCTTTGATGTGCGTCAATGGCCATTGGCTCTGGCACGCGGATTTCCGCTTTACCTCCAAAAGCGGACATCCGCGGACTAACGTGGAATGTCCGCTAAGTGCCAATTTCAGCCGCGAGCTGCCCTTCATTCGTACACTCGCATTCGTATATGAGAAAATCGCCACCGACGTGCGATAGTCTTTAGGAACGAATGGCGGCCTATGGTGTTGGCTGTTGGTTATCCAGACTTCGCGATTTAACACTCGATCAACGGACACACATTACAACCGGGTTAGGCATGGGTAATCGATCTATGACGGCGCAATTCACCGTGGCTGTGCGGCGCTGGGGGCCTGCCGCAATTGTGACGCTTGCGGCGATGGCCACACTGACGGCGCTGACCGCTGACGCCGCGCCCAGGGAACCGCGCCCCGTGTCCGCCAAAGAGGAGACGGCGCCGCGCGAGGCTGGCGAGCCGATCATGGCGATCGTGTCGATCAAGACCCAGCAAGTCACCTTCTACGACGCCGAGGGCTGGATCCTTCGTGCGCCGGTATCGACCGGTGTCAAGGAACGCGAGACGCCAGCCGGTGTCTTCGCCGTCATCGAGAAGGACAAGGACCACCACTCGACGATGTATGACGATGCCTGGATGCCGAACATGCAGCGAATCACCTGGAACGGCCTCGCGCTGCACGGCGGGCCGTTGCCTGGATATGCAGCTTCGCACGGCTGCATACGCATGCCCTTCGGCTTTGCGGAGAAGCTGTTCAACAAAACGCGGATCGGGATGCGGGTGATCATCTCGCCGAACGACGCGGCTCCAGTCGACTTTTCCCACCCGGCGTTATTCTCCCCGAACGCGGAGGCAATAGCGGCTGCTCAGCCGCGCGCCGAGACGCTCGTTCGCGAAGCCGCGGAGGCCGCCAGGGCGGCCGTCGAGACGAAGAAAGCCGCTGCGACAACGACGCGCGAAACGGCATCGCTCATATCATCGCTGCGCAAGTTGGAATTACTCAGGAGGAGCGCTGACGCCGAGTTAGCGTCGGCGGACAAGGCGCTCGCCGCGGCGAAGACGGACCAAGCCAAGGTGCGGGCCGAGGAGCGGAAGCAGAAGGCCGTGGCCAAAGCCACTGAAGCAGTAACGAAGCTCGACACCGCCAAGGCCGACGCGAAGTCGAAGCTCGACGCCGCCGCCGCCGCAAAGGACGCCGCCAAGGCGGCCGAGACCAGGAAGGCCGACTCCGCCAAGGCAGCGATCGAGGCAAAGCTCGCGGTCGAGCCGGTCTCGATCTACATCAGCCGCGCGACACGGAGGCTTTACGTGCGACGCAACACGCACAAGCCGGCGCCGGACGGGGGCGGCGAGGTATTCGATACGAGCATTGAGGTTGCGGTCACGATCCGCAATCCCGAGAAACCGATCGGCACGCATGTGTTCACCGCGATGGCGCGCAAGGACGCCGGCCTGCGCTGGACCGCGGTCACAGTCGATGACGCGGACGACGCCAAGGATGCGCTCGACCGCATCACCATTCCGCAGGATTTGCTCGATCGCATCGGGCCGACCGCAGTGCCGCGATCATCGATCGTCGTCTCAGACGAGCCGCTGAGCGCCGAGACCAACTATCGCACCGAGTTTGTGGCGGTGCTGAGCAACCAGCCCCAGGGTGGTTTCATAACGCGCGAGCGTTCGCCCGATACTCTCGTGAGCGACAACGACCGCTACGACGGCGGTTTCGGGTCCTTTTTTCAGCGCGGTTGGGGTCCCCAACCTGGCAATGCCCGTTGGGGCGGTGGCCAGGACTACCGTTGGATGCCACGTGGCCGGTGGTAATACGCGGCAAACCTCGCGTAGGCCGCATTGTTACTCACGGCCATTCGCGCCGGGTTTTACAAACCCAAAGTAGCCGCCACCCATCGCTGAACAATCTTCCCGCTAAGGAATTGGACTACGGTTGATTCAGTTGTGGCGAGTGGCGCGCCGTCCAGCAAGGCTGTTGCGACCACCGCATCATCATCGCTATTAAACGCAATAGAAAATGCATAGGCCCGTGGTCGAATAAGGCCAGCAACTGCATAGGCGCGAATGCGTCCCTTCATTCGGGCAATATTGATCTCATGACTACTGGCCAGCGCCGTAGCACGGCCCTCCATGAGGTCGAAGTCGCTCAGCCGGTCAAGTTCGTCATCATCGGCAACGCCCCGTGTACTGCTGCAGAAACCTACCTTGACGCGGATGTACAGATTTATATCCGCGCCGCAGTCTGCCGCTCTGCACCGAAACGCCTTGCCCTCGCCCCACTGGTCCATCGGGAATGGCCATTTGGTCTCAACCCAAACTGCGCGGTCGGGCGCTGGCGTTGCGCGGCTGGCGCTCTGTAACCCCGATGCAATACAAAACGCCAGTACGACCGTTCCGCACAATCCAACCCCGGCGATCAGTGCGGCCGCGCGTTTCATCGCAATATCCAGTGCGGGACCCGTCAGTTAGGCAAGCCCGCGATCGTGCGTGCTGCTCCGGTGACTTCGAGAATATGAAGACCGGTGCCGGCGCGATCAACCACGTAAACGTAACCACGCTCATCGGTTTCGACATTGTTACTCTGGATGGCAACCTTGCAGGCGTCCTTGCCATCGACCTTGATGCAACGCTTGTCAGTCGCTTCGGCAATCGCCGGAATGAAGTAGCCAACTTCCTTCGGGTGATACGGATCACGGATGTCGATGGCGCGAACGCCGGCATTGAACCAGGTCACAAAAGCCAACTTCCTGAAGAAGACGGGAGCCATGCTTTCGTTGGAAGAATGCGACCCGAAGCGGCCGCCGCGCGCGCAGAAATCGCCTGCCGCCTCGTCCACCGAATAACTCGACACCACCATCGGTTTTGACTCGACGGTCGCATCGACGAACCAAACCATTTGCCGCGCTTCACCTGGCTGGCATTCGTTGATGAGCGCTTCATCGACGATCATCACCATATCGCGCTGACTGGCAAATTTATCCTTTGAGAAATTCGAAATCGTCATCTTGCCGAGCGGATATGTCGTGTGGGCGCCATTAAGCGGTGACATCTCCATTTCCCCAATCACCGGAAAACGGAGATTTTCAGGGGTAGGCTCCTTTGGACCAGTGAGCAGTTTCTCTCGATCTACAATTTGCAGAACACCCCCCTTGTTGGTGCCATAGCCGAAGTAAACACGATTGCCGGCTGGTCCGGTCGAGATCATGCCATGCAATTCTGTCGGTACCTGCCCGGTCGAGCCAGGCTGCTGCCCCGGCAGACCGAATTCGCGAATTTTCATTGGCTTCGCCGGATCACTGAGATCGTAAACCTCGGTCATTCGGCGAATGCGCCAGCTCGGAACGCCTGACACGAGGAACGCAACGCCGGAATTACACTCCCACCAACTCTTGTGCGTATCCTTGAGACCATCGAGGCGAACAATGAGTTTCGGGTTTGCCGGATCGGCAACGTTCCAAATCTCGTGGGCAGCGCCGCCAAATGTTCGAAGCAAATAAACCGCGTTGGGATCGCCTTTGGGAAGGTCTTTGCCATCGCATACGCGCGTCATCTGGCCGCCGCCACTTTCGTATGTCCCTTCTAGTCCTGGCAGATGGCGCAAATAGACCGGATGCGCCGGATCGGTCACATCAATGATTGAGGTGCCGTTGAATTCTGCCTGGCCGGTCATTGGATTGACCGGCTTCGGAATATCGTCAGTGCCACCGTGGTGGCCGATATAAGCAATCCAGCGATTGCCCTGATGATGAATAGTCGGCTGATATGCCGAGCGTCCCTGCAGATCATTGAAGCCGACCAGGCGCATATTGGACGCTTCCGGCGGGTCGCCAACTTTCGGTGATCCGGCTTCGGCAAGTCCGGCCATAGATAAAGCGACGATGAGGCCTGTGGCAACGCTGAGCGTACAAATACGGGGAAAAATAGTCATCGCTTCCTCCGAGTTATTGGATTCTTTGGGAGCAATACTACGCTGAAAAAAAAGTGCGTCCAGCCGGTGCTGTAGCGGCGATTGTCATCGCTGAAACTGTCCGCCATGGGCCAAAAGCGGATATGAACCGCTTGATTGTGTCCTTCAAATTTTATTGTGGCGATTGAGGATCGGCAGCGATAGGAGTTATGCTCTAAAGAATTGGTTCAAACACGCGAGATTCCACAATGCCGCGTTACTTTTTCCATCTTACCGACGGCAAACAGGTTTTGAATAATCACAAAGGCATCGACCTGGCGGGCAATGCCGCCGCGCGTGATAATGCGGTAGCGTTCGCACGCGACCTTAAACACGGCGCCGTAATGCCGGGCTGGAACTGGGCGGGTTGGTTTGTGACCATCATGGACCAACACGGGCACAAGGTCGACGAAGTACCGATCGCAGACGCTTGAGTGTGTAGTGTCACCTATCGGACCGCAGCAGCACGACCGACTTGGCCTCGCCCGGCAATCGCCTGAATTTTTGAGATCACGCTGGCCTGAAGGCGATCGTTCTTCTCAATATTTAGATGATTGATGTCAGGCGCCGCATTGAGATTGACGTTGGAAATCGCTCCCCTGAAGCCAGGGCCGCGCGATACTGGAGTATTGCCCGTATAATAATTGATGACTTGCGAAACATTTGACGGCGCTACCAAGCTCGTTGTCGGCCCGAACGTCACGACTAATGCCACCGGAGCACCAAGAGCTTTCATTTTTTCGGCCATGAAAATTGCCGCGTCTGCTCCGAGCGAATGCCCAATAATTATGATGGGACCTTTGCCGCTTTTTTGCAGGCGGGCTGCCTCTACGGCAAGCTCATCGTAACTCTCGTGACCATGCACCGTGGCGGCGTAGCCGCGTTGAACCAGTTTATCGTCAAGAACATCGAGCCCGGTGGAAAATATGCCTGCGAGGCCCCTCAGCAGATATACGTGGCCGGAAGCGTGGGCAGCGCCGGTAAGACCTGTCAGGCCAAAGCAAACAATGGCGAATAGCAAAGAAATCCGCACAATTCCCCCCATGGCTCAGCAATGCGCAATCTGCGCGACAACATAATCTCTTTATTGCATGTCATTGCAGCTAATCAATACCGATAAAACCATTTCGGTAGGCCAATTCCTGTCCGCATGCTATGTCCGCGCCCGTCCAGGGCAGAGCATTATCGGGCTAGGGTCAACGGCAATCAGTCGCCGTTCATGATACCAAAGACTAACCGCCCGCGAAGAGAAATTGATGATGATGCAGGACAGATTGTGAGCGTGCACCGATGACGCTCTTCATCGCCAAGCTTATTTGGGGTTTCGGATGCCTGGCGTACTTCATCATCCGCCAACCGCATCAACGCCGCGCTCGTAAGACCCCCGTCGCGGATCGCCGCGATCGCATGCGTGAATTGATATTGATGGCGATCTCCTACAGTGGCCTGTTTATAATTCCACTGTTTTACGTGCTCACCGGCCAGCCTCAATTTGCGGACTACACGTTCCACCCGTTCGAAGCGTGGATTGGGACGCTCGTATTAATTGCCGGGATGGTTCTCCTCCACCGCACCCATCGCGATCTGGGTCGCGCTTGGTCGATCACGCTCGAGATTCGCGACCAACATACCTTGGTCACCCGCGGAATTTACGAAAGGCTCCGTCACCCGATGTATGCCGCCTTTTGGCTGTGGGCGATCTCGCAAGCGCTGCTATTGCCAAATTGGATTGCGGGGCTTTCCGGCCTCATTGGCTTCGGCACGTTATTCTTCGCCCGCGTCGGGCATGAGGAGCGGATGATGCTGGAGGCGTTCGGCGACGACTACCGCGCCTATATGGCGCGCACATATCGGCTCATCCCAGGGATTTATTGAGCCTCCAGCCGAGCCGGAAATCGCTAGTGATTTCGCGCTCGAAGCCCTAGGTTCCCGTCGCGGGCTTGTCATTTCTGGTTTGATCTAGCACGAGATGCCTGCCTACTGTTGAGTGTCGACCCCCGCATAGAAATATGCAGGGCTTGATGATTCAAACTCGCAAACGGCGGTGGGGCCGTGGAATGAGTATGGATATCGTTTTGCTGCAAGTCGGAACGCCGGCTGGAACCTCCAGTCGCGGTGCGGCGGATTTTCGGGCGCCCAGCCCTTCGACCGCGACAAATCTGGGGACAGCGTTTGCAAACATTGCCCGTGCGCGTGCGGATCATCCCGCGGTAGCAACAAAAGACGGTGTTTTCTCCTACGACTGGGTGCTCCGCGCCGCGGATTGCGTGCGCGAGTACCTGCATGGCCGCCCTGGTTACGCAGCGGGAGCTCGCATCGCTCTGCAGCTTTCCAATTCACCCGAATACCTGGCTGCATATTATGGCGCGCTTCTCGCTGACTGTGTTGTCGTGCCTCTCCCCGTCTCGCTGGAGGCAATGCGCCGGCAGAAGGTTATCGAGCTGTGCCAGCCTGACGTATTGATTAGCCGGCCAGAAGATTTCGGCTCCCAAGTATCGAACTCCGCAATCGTGACATTGAGATTGCCAGACGATGGCGCTGGAGAGATTTCTTTCTCACCCGCGCGCCGGCAAAACGACGATCTGGCAATGCTACTCTTCACGTCGGGCTCCATGGGCATGCCCAAAGGGGTCATGCTGAGTCACCGCAATCTATTGGCCAATGCCGAAATCGATTTTGCATGAACTGCCTATTTGTGCAGACGACCGAACATTGGCGGTCCTTCCGTTCTGTCACGCATTCGGAAACTCCGTCCTGCAAACTCATATTCTTTCAGGTGCCACGCTCCTCCTCGAACGGACCTTGACGTTCCCATCATTGATTATTGATGCGCTGCGCGAATTGGGAGCCACGAGCCTCTCTGCTGTTCCCGAAATTTACGGCATGTTGTTGAAATACGGGCGGCTGGGAGAGCGCCCCATCCCGGACCTGCGATACATGGCGGTGGCCGGCGGTGAACTGCGTCACGATCTCGCGGTGAAAATCGCGGACCAGATCGCGCCGGCGTCGTTTCATGTCATGTACGGCCAATCGGAAGCAACCGCACGCCTGGCATCTTTGCCCTATCAGCAGCTGCACATTCGCGCCGGATCGATCGGCAAACCGATATGGGGTGTTGAACTCGCCGTCATGGACGGGACGGGCCGCGAAATTTCACTTGGTGCCATCGGAATGCTCTGCGCGCGGGGCGCAAACGTGATGCTTGGCTACTGGAAAGATCCCACGGCTACAGCTGATGCGCTCACTGGTGACGGGTGGCTGCGAACCGGAGATCTAGCCCATCGCGATGCCGACGGATTCTTTTATTTACACGGGCGCGCTAACTTGCTCGTCAAGGTTCAAGGGCATCGCGTCCATCCAGCGGAGATTGAGAGTGTGGTGGAAGCGCACTTTCCCCAGACGAACGCAGTGGCTATCCCGGTGGTTAGAGGGGACGAAACAAGATTTACACTATTCCTCGCAGCGCGGGACGATCGACCCATCGACGTCGCGAAGATTCGCGAGACCTGCCAGTTGGAACTTCCACCTTATAAGCTCCCCCTCCACTATGAAGTGGTCAGTCGATTTCCTCTGACTTCAGGCCATAAGATAGATCGCGCGGCGCTCGCTCTCCTTGCGCTACAAAATCCCAAGCCCGCCCCACTGACTGTCCCCACGCCATCGCCCGAGACCGCCGAACGTTCCCAACGCGGACGCGGTACGGGCCGAACTCAACCTGGCAATTCTAAAACGCAACTATGATGACGGCTGATCGAAAACAACTGGAAGCGGACCTGTTACAATTCGTGCGGTCACGAGGCCCGCGTCATGCGGAAGTGACTTCGCTAACGGACCTGCTAGAAAGTGGTCTGCTGGATTCTTTGCTCCTTATGGACCTGATATTTCACATCGAAGAAGCCTATGGGATCCAGTTTGACAGTGATCACGTCAACCCGTCGAACTTTCGTACTATCGCGGCTATCGTCAACTTTGTACTCGATCAAACGCCAGAACCGCGACGCTAATCCGACCAGCTCGGTGTGCGCTGCCTCAGGAGCCTATAAGGCGATACGAGCATGAAGTGGCCCCTGGTTAAGCGCGCGATTCCTGATCGCCAAATTCCGCTATACAACCGCATTTACCTCCACGCGGCCGCGGCGAGCCAAGTCGATCCGATAATGGTCTGGGGGACAGAATTTGATGCAGACGCTCTACAGGCGTTTTTGCGTGAACGAAATCGCAATGGACATGTACTGATCACTGCCGCGCACGCGCTCATACGCGCGACGGCATTAGCTCTGAAGCAATTCCCGGAACTGAACGTCCGACTTGTCGGGCGTCGTCTATATGCTTTTCGTGACGTGAACATTCGAATGGCTTTTTTTCACCGCGGGAATGGCGACATAGATCTGCTGATGATTTCGGGTGCGGATTTAAAGAGCCTTGAGCAGATCGGGCGGGAAATCTGGCGACGGCTTCTGCAGTCGGGACGCGGCGAAGGGGATCGCGATCGTGATTTGGCGAGATTGCGCCGGCTGCCTGCCTTCTGGTTCCGCCTGACATTGCGGCTGTATGGCTTTCTCGACCGTCATGTACGCCTGCCCACTGTCGGCAGACTGGATGCAACGCGAGCAAGCTGCGTAACAGTGAACGATCTGTCATTCCCCGGGGCGCCGCCAATGCGCAGCTACAAGCCAACACGATTTCCAGACCGGGCAAACTCGTTCAATCTGACGTTAGGGCCAGCAGAGAATAAAGTGGTCACACGTGCGGACAAATTTGTATCGATCAACGTCATGCCGTTGTTTTTGCGGGCTGACCATCGCGTCGTAGATGCCCAGCAAGTGGGCCGTTTTCTC
Source organism: uncultured Alphaproteobacteria bacterium (assembly GCA_963810585.1). Taxonomy (GTDB): domain Bacteria; phylum Pseudomonadota; class Alphaproteobacteria; order Rhizobiales; family Xanthobacteraceae; genus Pseudolabrys. Next base: position 3,064,302 of record CAWENV010000001.1, on the reverse strand, counting down.
GCCGTCGTGAGCGATCTCCTAAGCCATCCCGAACGCCTCGATTCACCTGCGGGACCGACTGGTAGCGAGGAGCGGCAAGTATAAGTCGCCGGTCGAAGAAACATCTGACCGGCTCACTACGACAATTGGCGCCGACGACGCCGAATGAGCCTCACATTTGTTGTCGCTCCAAGCCTCGGGAATAAAGCACAATGATCCGGATCGGTGTTATCGGCCTTGGCTGGTGGGGCAAGCAGATCGTGACCTGCCTCGCTGACAGCCCACGTTTCAAAGTCGTGGCCGGCTGCGACGTCGACACCAAAATGGCTGCACCGTTCGCTATTGCCCAAAAATTTGACCTAACAAGTGACTACAACGTTCTGATCAAACGGCAGGATGTCGATGCCGTTGCGGTTGTGACGCCTCATCTGCTGCACGAAGAAATGGCTATCGCGGCGTTTGGCGCCGGCAAGCAGGTGTTCTGCGAGAAGCCACTTGCCCTCAACACCGCCAGTGCCGAGCGCATCCTGGCAGCTTGCGCCAAAACTGGCGGCGTACTCGGCATTGGTCACGAGCGGCGATACGAGCCGGCAATGGAGGAAATGCGGCGCCTGTTCGAGAGTGGGAAACTAGGTCGCGTGCTGCACATGGACGCCAATGTCAGCCACAATAATTTTCGTAAGATGGATCCGTCAAACTGGCGGCGCGACCCAAAGCATGCGCCCGCCGGCGCTTGGACTGCCCTCGGAATTCACCTCGGGGATATGTTTGTTTCGTTCGCCGGTAAACCCGTCAGGGTTGTCGCGCGCACGGCCTCGCAAATTCTGCCCGCGCCCTCGGAAGATTTTGTCAGCGCCGAGATCGACTTCGGTAACGGCGCGCTCGGGCGCATTACCTGCCTGTCGACACCACCATTTTATGGCCGCTTTACACTGGTCTGCGATCAAGGCTGGGTCGAGGTGCAGGAGGGCGGCAATGTCGACAAGGGCATCCCATCAAGCTTCGTCTATTGCGGCCCCGATGGCAGCCGGCAGACGCGCAACTATGAACACGTTAATACTGTGCGAATGAACTTCGAGGCCTGGGCCGATGCGATCGAGGGCCGCGCACCCTATCGCTTCACCACCGAGCAGTTGCTCGCAAATATCTGTATTCTGGATGCCGTCACCCGCTCTGCTGCGGCGGATGGCAAGCCAATTACGCTGTGATAACAGGCCTCCGGTCGTTCTCGAAATTTGCCACCGTTTGCGCTACACCGGCGCGGCATGCAGACCGAAAAAGAACAAGTCGCCCTTTCCTCGATCGCCGCTTCGGCCGGACTGACCGTCGCCAAGGCGCTGGTCGGCTTTGCCACCGGCTCGCTGGCAATCCTGTCGGAAGCGGGCCATTCATTGATCGACCTCGGCGCTACGATCATGACCTACATCGCCGTGCGGATTTCGGGTAAGCCGGCCGACGAGGAACATCATTATGGCCACGGCAAAGTAGAGGCCGTGTCGGCGCTTGCCGAAACGGCGTTGCTATTTCTGCTGTCAGGCGTGGTGATCTGGGAAGCGGTCAAGCGGCTGGTCGAGCACGAGAGTCATGTCGTCGAGGCGACTATTTGGGCGTTCGGCGTAATCGTCGTGTCGATTGTTGTCGACTTTTTCCGCGCTCGCGCCCTGTCGCGTACGGCGGCAAAGACTTCGAGCCACGCGCTGGAAGCCGACGCGCTACATTTTTCCTCTGACCTATGGTCGTCGCTGGCCGTGCTGATTGGTCTTTTCGGTGTGCATTTCGGCGTGTCATGGGCAGACTCGGTGGCGGCACTTGTGGTCGCAATGCTGGTCTGCATTGCCGGCTGGCGTCTCGGTCGGCGCACCATCGACATGCTGATCGATGTGGCACCGCCTGGGGCGGCTGCGAAAATCACTGCGATTGCGGCCAAGATCCCGGGTGTCGTCAAAGTTGACCAAGTGCGCGCCCGCGCCGTCGGGGAGACGACATTCATCGATCTGACCGTCGCGGTCAGCCGCACGCTGCCGCTTGATCGCGTGAGAGCGATCAAGGATGCAGTCGAACTCGGCGATTTGCAAGGAGATGCCCGGAGCGGAGCCGACGGTTACAACGGATCCGGTGGCACTCAATAACGAGACGATGCTTGACCGGGTCATGGTCATCGCGCGCAACCGCGCCCTTGCGGTGCATCACGTCACGGTTCACGACCTAAAGGACCGGCTGGCCGTCGCGCTCGACCTGGAAGTGGACGGCAAGCTTTCGCTGCGCGCGGCACACGAAATGGCAGATGACCTCGAGAATGCGATTGCCGGCGAACTTGGGCCGGATGTCGAGGTCGAGACGCATATAGAACCACTGCAGCCACAATACGCTGCAGGCCGCGAAGCGCCACCTGAACGGGTGAATGCTGTCGCGATCGCGTTGTCGGAGCTTGCAGCCGAAGGTCGTAGTATTCGCGATGTACATGACGTACGGGTGCGCGAAACCGACGAAGGCGAGATCATAAATTTTCACTGCCGCGTCGATCCACAAATGAGCGTGCAGAGTGTGCATGAAAATGTCGATGCGCTCGAACGGGGCCTGAAGCAGCAGTCACCGGCGATAAAACGCGTCATTGGCCACGCCGAGCCTATGCGTTGAACTCGTTTCAATCCCGACCCGAAATACCCAGATAAAACCATGCGAACCGACATTGACCACCCTATCCGTCTGAAAGACTACCGTCCGCCCGACTGGCTGGTCGAAACGGTCTCGCTCGATGTGTCACTGCATCCAACGGCGGCAAAGGTGCGCGCGACGCTTTCGCTCAGGCCAAATCCTGCGAGTGCAGCAGCGCCACTCGTGCTCGACGGCGATGGGCTGTCGTTGGTCGCGCTTAAGCTCAATGGAGCTATCCTTTCCGCCGACAACTATGTCGCAATGCCCGACAGTCTTACTGTTCCGCAACCTCCGAATGGACCGTTCACGCTGGAGATCGAAACGCTCGTCGATCCTTCTGCAAATACCCAATTGTCGGGTCTCTACAGATCGAGCGGGACCTATTGCACGCAATGCGAGGCGGAGGGCTTCCGCCGCATTACCTACTTTCCCGATCGGCCCGACGTGATGGCGGTCTACACTACCCGTATCGAAGCGAATAAGGCGGAGGCGCCGGTTCTATTGGCGAACGGTAACCTTGTTGAAAGCGGCGAAACGCCCGATGGGCGCCATTTTGCGGTTTGGCACGACCCACATCCGAAGCCATCTTACCTTTTCGCACTGGTCGGCGGAGATCTCGGGTGCGTCGAAGACTGCTTCGTCACCATGTCCGGACGAAATGTGACGCTTCGCATCTATGTCGAGCACGGCAAAGAAAGCCGTTGCAGTTATTCAATGGATTCGCTCAAGCGCTCCATGCGCTGGGACGAACAAGCATTCGGCCGCGAATACGACCTTGATATTTTCATGATTGTCGCTGTGTCTGACTTCAATATGGGTGCAATGGAGAACAAGGGCCTCAATGTCTTCAACGACAAATACGTGTTGGCCAGCCCCGAGACGGCGACTGACAACGACTTCGCGCATATCGAAGCGGTAATTGCTCACGAGTACTTTCACAACTGGACCGGCAACAAAATCACCTGCCGCGATTGGTTCCAGCTTTGCCTGAAAGAAGGCCTTACCGTCTTCCGCGATCAGGAATTTTCCTCCGACATGCGCTCTCGACCAGTGAAACGTATCGCTGATGTGCGTGGACTTCGCGCGACTCAATTCATCGAAGACGCGGGACCGTTGGCACACCCGGTCCGCCCGGAGGCGTACAAGGAAATCAACAACTTCTATACGGCCACCATATACGAAAAAGGCGCGGAATTAGTGCGAATGGTGCAAACGCTGATTGGCAGGGAAAAGTTTCGCACCGGCATGGATCTCTATTTTGTCCGGCACGATGGCGAGGCTGCCACGGTCGAACAGTTTATCCAGTGCTTCGCGGACGCGAGCAAGCGCGACCTGACGCAGTTCATGCGTTGGTACAATCAAGCCGGTACGCCCGAAGTCACTGTCAGCGGCCACTTCGACGCGGCGCGCGAGACTTACGCAGTGAAGTGCGAACAGATCGTACCGCCTACACCCGGGCAATCGATCAAAGAGCCGATGATGATCCCGCTGTCTCTCGGCCTCGTCGGAAAAAATGGACACGATCTGCCGCTGAAGCTGTCGAACGGTGATTCAGTCGGAGATCGCGTAGTGCTGACCGAACGGTCGGCGACGTTCGAATTCGCCGGAATTCCAGAGCACCCTGTACTATCGATCAACCGCGGTTTTTCGGCGCCGATCAAACTCATCACCGATATCGACGACGACGATCTTGCTTTTCTGGCCGCACACGACAGCGATCCGTTCAACCGCTGGCAGGCACTGCAAACGATTTCGACACGCCTCCTCATCGACAACGTAATGGCCTTGCGCACGGGCCGGACGCCGCGCAGGGACGAGAAGCTGATCCGAGCGCTTGTCGCCATTCTCGATGATTCCACGCTCGAGCCGGCCTTTGTTGCCCTTGCGCTTGTACCGCCTGGTGAAGGCGATATCGCCCGCGAGATCGGGCGCGATATAGATCCCGATGCGATTTTCCGTGCCCGCGCAGCTTTGCGCGCGGAAATCGGCGAGCGGCTTGAAGACGCCCTCACCACAGCTTATGGCCGCATAATCGTCTCTGGCAGCTATTCACCCGATGCGAAAAGCGCTGGCCGCCGCGCCTTACGTAATGTCGCGCTCGACCTGCTAGCGGCGACCGATAAACCCGCAGCGATCGCCCGTGCCGCCCGCCACTACGAAACCGCTGACAACATGACTGACCGGATGGCGGCCCTTGCCACCCTATCGCTGCACAATGTACCGGAGCGCAAGGCCGCATTGGCGGACTTCTATTCGCGCTACGCATCAGACGCGCTCGTGGTCGATAAATGGCTTTCGCTGCAAGCCATGGTCCCGCAGCCTGATACCCTAGACAATGTACGCGCCCTCACCGCCCACCCAGCGTTTTCGCTCGCCAACCCCAACCGGGTGCGTGCTTTGATTAGTGCTTTCGCGCAGGCAAATGCGACGCAATTCAATCGCGCCGACGGCGCTGGTTATGATTTTGTCGCAGATACCGTGCTCGCGCTTGATCCAAAAAACCCCCAAGTTTCAGCCCGGCTTGCCACAGCCTTCCGCACCTGGCGAACGCTCGAAAGCGGCCGTCGTGCCAAGGCGGAAGCCGCCCTCGAACGGCTCAAAAGTGCGCCCAATTTATCCCGTGATCTGGCCGATATCGTTGGACGCGCGCTGGCCGCGCCCTGATGGGCGGCAGCGGTATAGTTTTGTGTTGCAGAAACTATCCGTGGGTAACATTTTTTAAACATTTAACTCTTCGGACTCTCGACAAATCAACGCCCATCGATTCCAATCGGCAAGTGATTCGGAAAGCGATGCGGCACATCCTTCCGTTTCGAGGGTGACAGGGGAAATTCCGAACGGAGGCCTTCTATGGCGCGCGCCGCTGCGGCGAGTGCGTCTGCACATCCCGATTCCATCAGGGGCCTCGCGCAATCGGTCGCCAAACCGGCGTATCGGCGGCTGCTGAACGCTGAACCTCTGCTACGGCGCGCCGTTCCGGTGCTGATCATCGCTTTTCTCGCCACCATCTGCGTTGGCGCACTCGTGCAAGTACTCGACCACCGCCGGCAGACCCTCATCGACGACGTCATATCTCTTGAGGCCGTTGCCGACCTCGCAGCGGAACGCCTGCAACAGCCGCTTAAGAAGCCCGGCGATGCGGTCGGTGAGCCGCAACAAGTGCTCGCGCGCGTGCTGCCATCCTGGGCAATGGCCGCCGGCCGGCGTTTCGTCCTGACCAACGCCGAGGGCGTGGTAACGGCCGCAACGCCAGCGACCGACGCCACAATCGGACGCCGGCTAATCGACTTGTTGGGGCCAACACAACCGTTGACGACCTTCGGCGCAAGCGCGGGGGTCATGGATATTACCTTACCCAACGAGACACGAGCCCTGGCAACTGTACGAATGCTCAATCCGCCGTTCGGACAATTGGCGGTCGTTCAGTCTCGCGACGCCGCACTCGCCGCATGGCGATCGCTTACGACGTTGACGATTACTTTATCTGCCACCACCGGTTTTGTAGTGCTCATTCTCGGCTTCGCCTTCCATTGGCAAGCCACTCGGGCGCGGGAAGCGGACTTGATCTACGAAACGGTCCGCAGCCGCATCGATACCGCGCTCAACCGGGGCCGCTGCGGACTATGGGATTGGGACCTCGCCCGCGGTCGTATTTTTTGGTCTCAGTCAATGTTCGAAATCCTCGGCCTCGACGCCAAAGACGACCTGCTCTCGTTTGGCGAAGTGAATAGTCTGGTGCACCCCGACGATGTGCAACTCTACGAACTCGCGGCCGAACTTGCCGACGCAACTGCGACCACGATTGACCACGCCTTTCGCATGCGGCACGCGACCGGCCACTGGGTATGGCTGCGCGCCCGCTGCGAACTCGTGCGACAGCCAGGCGAGCCAGGCCTGCATCTTATTGGCATCGCCGTCGACATAACGGAACAAAAAAGTCTGGTCGAAAAAACCGTCGCTGCCGATATGCGGCTGCGGGACGCCATTGAGACTATTCCCGAGGCATTCGTGCTGTGGGACGCCGACAACCGCCTTGTGCTCTGCAATTCCAACTTTCAGGAATTGCATCATCTGCCAGACGACGCGATCTCGGTCGGAGCATCCTACGAAGCTGTCGTCGCTGCGGGCAGCAAGCCGGTGGTGCGCAACAAGCTTGTTACCGCTGGCCCGAGCGTTCCCGGCGCGCGTACATTCGAAGCGCAACTTGAGGATGGCCGCTGGCTACATATCAGCGAACGCCGCACCAAGGATGGCGGCTATGTCTCGGTCGGGACCGACATAACGGCGCTCAAGACACACGAGGAAAAGCTGATCGATAGCGAAAAGCGCTTGATGGCGTCGGTCGCTGACCTTCGGGCATCGCAACAACGCTCGTCCGAGCTCGCGGAAAAATATGCGGAAGAAAAAACCAGAGCCGAAGAGGCCAACCAGGCAAAATCGAAATTCCTTGCCAGTATGAGCCACGAGCTGCGCACACCCCTCAATGCCATCATTGGTTTTTCCGAGATTATGGAGTCGGGCATGTTCGGCCCGCTTGGAGCCGAGAAATATAATGAATACTGCAGCGACATCCGCGGCAGCGGACAATATCTGCTTGAAGTCATCAACGACATTCTTGATATGTCGAAAATCGAGGCCGGACGTATCAGGCTTGATTTCGAGGACCTCGATCTTGATACACTTCTCAACGAAGCGATGCGTGTGGTTGCCGCGCGCGCGCAGGACAAGCGGCTACAATTGACTGCTCGCATATCACCAGAGTTAAGGCTCCGGGCTGACCGCCGCGCGCTCAAGCAAGTAGTACTCAACCTGCTTTCCAACGCAGTAAAATTCACGCCCGCGGGCGGCCGTATCACTGTGCGCGGACGGTCGAGTGACAACTGCATTACGCTCGCCATTGCCGACACTGGAATCGGGATTGCCAAGGATGCCCTGACCCGACTCGGCCGTCCGTTTGAGCAAGTGGAAAGCCAACTCACAAAGAGCCATCAAGGATCCGGGCTTGGGCTCGCTATATCCAAGTCGCTGGTCGAGCTTCATGGCGGAAGCATGCGCATTCGCTCGACACTTGGTAAAGGAACACTGGTTGTTGTCCGGCTGCCTTTCGAACCGCAATGTCTCTTGCCCAAGGAAGAGGCGGCTTAATTCCTGCTAGGGCGCTTTCCCCAAGATCCGTACGAAACTTTCGCGAACTTTCTTCTGCGTATCGATCAACGTCACCTCTAGCGTGGGAAAGTCTGGCACGTCGCCTGCGCGCGCCAAAAGCCGCAATAGCCCTGGTCCGGCGGTCTTCGGGTCGAATGCACCCGGCAGGCATAGCCGCAGGATTTGCGTCAGATCGTGGTAGAGCTGCACGGCCGGGCGCAGAATTTCCGCATCATCCACCGGCAATACGCGCAGTGCCCACGCCTTGTCGAGCACCCGCGCCGTCGAGGTGTCGAGAATGTCGGGCAGGCTATGGCCGTGTATCAGCTGAAGATACTGTGCAATAAACTCAATATCGACGAGCCCGCCGGCCGCATATTTGAGATCCCAACGCTCCCTGTCACCTTTTTCCTTTGCGATCGCTGCGCGCATCTCCACAACGTCGCCTGCGGTCAGTTCCGCATCGCGTGGGCGACGCAGGATATCCTGGACGACGCGCTCAATCCGTAGCTTGAATTCAGGTGACGCCGAGACCACCCGGGCCCGCGTCAGTGCCATATGTTCCCAGGTCCACGCTTCGGTCTCTTGGTAGCTGGCAAAACTGTCCAGTCGCGTAGCCAGCGGCCCCGCACGGCCCGAAGGCCGCAACCGCATATCTACCTGGTAAAGCGCGCCGTAGTTAGTTTGCGCGGTCAATGCATTGATTAACCTTTGCGTCAGCCGGGCAAAGTATTGAGCTCCATGAAGCGGCCGCTCGCCGTCTGATTCCGGTGTCTTGTCGTCAAAGTCATAGATCAGGATCAGGTCGAGATCGGAAGTGGCCGTCATCTCGTAGCCGCCAAGCTTGCCCATGGCCACGACTGCGGCTTCGCCTTCATGCAAATGGCCATACATCATCGCAAAATTGTCTGCGATCGCACGATGCACGGCCCGGAGCACCGCATCGGCAAGCCGCGCAAAGGCAGCGCCCGCTTGCCGCGCTGTCACCGTTCCGGACAAAATCCGTACACCAATCAGGAACAGATATTCCAAACCGAACATACGGATTCGTTCGAGCAAATCCTCATCGTAACGCGATTGCGCAAGCGCGGCGTTGATCCGTCTGCCAATCTCGGCTTCGTCCGGTAAGGCACCGAAAAAGCTTGGATCTACCAGCGCGTCCATCACCTGCGGATGGCGCGCCAACGTGTCGCCCAATCGCGGTGCGACGCCGAGCACCAATACGATCAACGTAATCAGCTCTGCATTTTGCCGCAGCAGCGACAGGAGTCGTGCCGGGCCGTGCAAATTGGTGAGGAAATGATCGAATAGCACCAGGGTGGCGCCGGGGTCATCAGACCCCGCTATTTGCTTCAAAAGCTGCGGCAATAGCGCCTCGAGATGACCACGTGCCGTTTCGCTTTTTAGCGACCGATGGCTGGTGCTCAGCCAGTGACGAACGATGCTAGAGGCCTCCAGTGGTGCAGTAAAACCGAGCTCGGAAAGACGATCGAGCGTCTTGGTGTCGTTGGCATCAGTTGGAAACACCAAGGTCTGCCGTTCAACCTCAGACGCCTTTTCGAACAGACGGCCGTAATATTCCTGCACACTATTGAGATGGCCGAGTAGCGCCTTTGCAAAAGTGTCGCGATTGGTAAAACCAAGAAAGCGAGCAAATCGTTCCAGCTCCGCCCGTTCGCCAGGCAATGTTTGTGTCTGCTCGTCGTTCACCATCTGGAGGCGATGTTCTACCATGCGCAAGAAGCAATAAGCTTCCTTCATTGCATCACGCGCAACCGCGTCGATCCACTTGTCCTCGCAAAGCTTGTCCAAAGTTGCGAGTGTATCGCGGTCACGCAAGCCGGGATTGCGTCCACCTGCAATCAGCTGCTGGGTCTGCGCAAAGAATTCAATCTCACGGATACCGCCGCGGCCCAATTTGATATTGTGACCCTCGACTGCAATTTCGCCGTGGCCGCGATACGCATTGATCTGCCGCTTCATCGCGTGAACATCAGCGACAGCTGCGAAGTCCAGATACTTGCGCCAAACGAATGGTGAAAGTTCGCTGAGGATCGCCTCGCCTGCGGCAATATCGCCGGCACAGGCGCGTGCCTTGATCATCGCGGCACGCTCCCAATTTTGACCCACACTTTCGTAATAAGAAACAGCAGCCGCGGTGGAAATGGCGATCGCCGTGGAGGCCGGATCGGGCCGAAGCCGAAGGTCAGTGCGGAATACGTAGCCGTCGGCAGTACGCTCCTGCAGCAGCTTCACCAGCCGCTGCGTCATGCGTACGTAGAGTGTTGAAGGTTCAGCATCCTTGGGCAGCGCGCGGGCCGCCAAGTCGTAGAGCACAATAAGATCGATGTCGCTCGAATAATTGAGCTCAAACGCACCCATCTTGCCCATGGCCAGTACGATATAGCCGCTGCCCACTTGCGGCTCGGACTTGTCATTCGGCGTCAGGCGTCCAGAGCGTGTAGCCTCAGCCAATATGAAACACGTCGCGGCACTGACCGCTGTATCAGCGAGGTCGGTAAGCGCGCGCGTCGTCCGAATCACCGGCCAAACGCCGCCAATGTCGGCGAGCGCAATCAGCAGCGCGGCCTCCGACTTCATGCGACGCAACAGCCGCATCGCCTCGGCCTCGTCCTTGCCCGAAACCGCGGCGCCGCCATACTCAGCCAAAAGAGACGCAAACTGCCCGTCTGGATTTGTACTGAAGAGACGCAGTAATCGCTTTGGCTCACGGCTCGCCAGCTCCCACAGATAAGGTGAGCTTTCAGCAAGGCTTTCGAACAGCGTGCTGACGATTGGTTTGGCGGTGAGAAGCGCCTTGAGGGGTTTGGCTTCCCCTAGCGCCAGGCCAGCGAGCCAATCGGCAACGCGGGCGTGAGCCGCCTTCTGGTCAGTAAGCCGCGGCGCGACCGTGATCAATTCGGCCAACGTCGCGCTTTCTGCACGACGACCGGCGGCAACTTTTCGGCTTGCCGGTTTGCGGGAAGCCTTGCGTCTGGCGGGCGGTCTCATCCCGCAATCTGTACCGGCCCTCCCCGCGGCAAGGCAATGACGCTTTTTAGCCCAGGATTGTTGTCTGCAAGCGTCAATTCGCCGCCATGCAGCCGGGCCACCGCCGAAGCGAGACTTAGGCCCAGGCCGGACCCAGGTTGCGACCGGCTTTGCTCGAGCCGTACGAAGCGTTCGACCACGCGGGTGCGGTCGGCCTCCGGAATGCCCGGACCGGTATCGGTGACCGTGAGCAGAATGCGGTCGCCCTCACTACGCGCGCGCACCACAATTTCCGCGACCGCACCGTTTACAGCCTCGCCCTCCGGCTCAGTGTATTTGATGGCGTTGTCGACCAAATTGGCGAGCGCCTGGCTGATAAGCTCCCGGTTGCCCTTGAGCGGCGCGGGCGTCTCAGCTTCCACCTTCAAGACAATCCCTTTTTCTTCTGCCAGCGGTTCGTACAGCTCGCCGACGTCATGAGCGATCTCAGCGGCATCGAACTCGCTCATATTATCGCGCGCCTGACCGGATTCAGCGCGCGCAATCATAAGCAGCGCGTTAAAGGTACGAATCAATCCATCCGATTCTTCGATCGTATTTTCGAGAGCTGCACGGTATTCCGCCTCATTCGCGCCGGAACGCAGCGCCTGTTCAGCACGATTGCGCAGACGTGTCAGCGGCGTCTTGAGATCGTGAGCAATATTGTCGGAGACCTCCTTCAGACCGCCCATCAACGCCTCGATACGCTCCAGCATGAGATTGAGGTTTTCGGCCAGGCGATCAAGTTCGTCGCCAGTGCCCGCAACGGGTAACCGACCGCCAAGATCGCCGTGCATTATAGTGCGAGTGGTTTCGGTCATAGCGTCAACGCGACGCAGCACGCGGCGAGTTACAAACAATCCGCCAGCAAGCCCGAGAATTATCACGATAGCGATTGACCAGCGACCTGCCGAGAGCACGATATTGTAAAGCCGTTCGCGCTCGTCGAGGTCGCGCCCAACAAGCAGGCGGAAACCACCCGGCAGCTGGAATACGCGCGCCAACGCATGGTGTTCGGGGTGTTCGCCTCCCTCCGCTTCATCGAGCCGACGGTAGGCCGTTTCGATCCAGCCTGGATTATCGAGCGTTCCCGGTGGCAATGCAGTGACATTGCCGGCCAGTGCTTCGCCGGCAAACGTAGTGACCAAGTATAGGCTGGAGCCTGGGCGCCGTGCGCGCCCATCCACGACGACCACTAAACGCCTGATGCCGCCGACCCGGTATTGTTCGGACAGACCCGTGATCTCCGCATTAACAGTGTCGGTGATCTGTTCGGTGATCAGGCGGCGGGTATTAAGAGCAAAATAGCCAAGCAGAAACGCAGCGAACAAAGCGAACACGGTCAAATAGACCAGCGTCAGCTTGAACGTGGTCGTACGAAAAAGTTTACCGAGCGCCGTCACGTATCATATATCCCGCGCCGCGGACCGTATGCAAAAGCGGCTGGGAGAAACCTTTATCGATTTTCGAGCGCAAGCGCGAGATGTGAACGTCAATCACATTGGTTTGTGGGTCAAAATGATAGTCCCACACATTTTCCAGCAGCATGGTGCGGGTAACCACCTGTCCAGCGTGCTGCATCAAATACTCCAACAACCGGAATTCGCGCGGTTGCAGTGAAATCTCATCTTTTCCACGGTGCACCTGGTGCGAAAGCCGGTCGAGCTTCAGGTCACCGACATGCAAAACGGTTTCCTCGCTGCGGCCACCACGTCGACGCGACAAAACCTCAACGCGTGCCAGCAACTCGGAGAACGAATAAGGTTTAGGCAGGTAGTCGTCTCCGCCGGCCCGCAATCCTTTGACGCGGTCATCGACCTGACCAAGGGCGGACAAGATCAATGCGGGCGTCTCCATACCCTTCGCCCGCAAAGCGCCAATGAGCGCAAGGCCATCGCGTTTCGGAAGCATCCGGTCGACGATCAAGACGTCATATTGGCCGTCGACCGCCATAGCGAGACCGTCATCGCCATCCATAGCGGCGTCGGCGACATGGCCGACTTCACGGAACGCCTTGACGAGATAGTCGGCAGCGTCGCGATCGTCCTCAATGACCAGAAGGCGCATGGTGACTCGGTCCGGTTGCGCATCGGCCGGCCGGCCGATGGGGCGCTGCCCGTTAATATCCACATAAGGGAGCATCGGTCACACCTATTCCAGTCATTTCGGTGGCGGGGGTCAATTCCCTCCAGCAATCAGCCCCCTCATCGTACGCGAGGGGGTGGCGGAGACCGCCACCCCCTCTACGACCCCACCCCAGCGGGGGCGACGGATGCCAGGGTTGGAGCTCGAACCGAAAGGGCGCCGAAGCGGGCACCTTTCCGGAATTAGCCGGGACGGGCATGACGCCCGTCCCGTGAGGGCGGACCACCAGCGGGGGCGACGGATGCCGGTGGCTCGTCCCCAATCTCGGGTCAGACGCGACCGAGCGGCAGAGCAACAAAGCGCGTGTTGTCACCCTTCTTCACCCGAAGGAGCACACTGTGTTTTCCTTCGGTTCGCGCGTTCGCAACGACCGAATTTACGTCGGCGGGTGTCGAAACCGATTTGCCGGCGATCTCGAGGATTACATCGCCGGTGGAGAAGCCATGGTCGGCGGCAACACCAGCCGAATCCACGCCGGTGACCACCACACCATCGGCACCAGCTCCAGCGACGCGGGCAGCGGGCGCAAGTGTGAGCCCGAGCTTGCCGAGATCAGCACTGTTGTCGCCACCGTCTGAATTGGCGCGTGCCTCTTTGGCGTTCGGCAGCTCACCGAGCGTCAAAGTAACGGCCTTTTCTGAACCCTTGTGCAGAACGGTCAGCTTCACCGCAGTCTTCGGTGCCAACGCGCCAATTCTCTTAGCGAGATCGCGCGCGTCTTTGATTTCTTTGCCATCAACCGAGGTGATAACGTCACCAGCTTCGATCCCGGCCTTCTGCGCCGGACTATTGGCCTGAGGCTCCGCGACCAGAGCACCTTCCGCCTTTTTGAGGCCGAGACTGTCGGCAATATCCGGCGTCACCGGCTGAATCTGCACTCCGATCCATCCGCGAGTTACCGAGCCGTGCTCCTTGAGTTGGGCAATTACGCCATTGACGGTGTCGGACGGAATCGCAAATGCAATGCCGACAGAACCACCAGATGGGGAGAAAATAGCGGTGTTGACGCCGATGACATTGCCGTCGGTGTCGAAAGTCGGACCGCCAGAGTTACCTTTGTTGACGGGTGCATCGATCTGGATGAAATCGTCATAAGCGCTGGCGCCAATGTCGCGACCGCGTGCCGAAACGATGCCAGCCGTAACAGTGCCGCCAAGGCCGAACGGATTGCCGACCGCGAGAACCCAATCGCCAATGCGGGGAGACTTGTCCGAAAGTTTCACATACGGGAATGGTCCATCTTCGACTTTAATCAACGCGAGATCGGTGCGTGGATCTGTTCCAATGACCTTGGCATTGTGAATCTTGCCATCGTCGGTCGTAATCTGAACGCTCTCGGCCTTTTCGACGACGTGATTGTTGGTCACCGCATAGCCATCAGCCGTGATGAAGAAGCCGGAACCCTGGCCGGTAACGACGTTGCGTCCACGGCCGCGGGGCATTCCTTCTGGACTATTCGGCACATCGGGCATCCCGAAACGGCGGAAGAACTCGCGCAATCCCGGAGGTACGTCGTTGCTGCCGAGGCCATCAGTTTGTGCGCCGCCGTCGACTTTCACGCGAACCGACATCACAGCCGGTTTCACCTTCTCGACGATATCGGCAAAGCCGACTGGAGCCTGCAGCTTACGGGCTTGTTCCGAGAGGTTCTGCGCGACTGCAGCTGGATAGCCCCCCGACAAATTGAAGCCCGGGGCAATCACGAGCGCTGCAGCGCCGAGGCTCGCAATGGTCGTGGTGAGCAGTATGAACCGGCGAGCAGATAGCACGCGCGGCTTCCTGGGATTTGCGGAAGCGGGATTGACACTCGACTTCATTAGATAATCTCCATCGGGGTTCGTTGGCGCGCGTGTGCACCGTTTCAAACCCGAAGATGGGGCGGCGAGCGTTACAGCGTCCTGTCGGCAGGATTAAACTTTTGTAAGGTGGACAAATAATTTGTTCCGAAATTCACCAGATCAATCAATTGTCGGGAGTACTGGGTTCGACCAAAGTCGATAGCTTGCGCTGCTCTTCCGCAGTAAGGGGTACCGGTTCCAGGTCTGTGTTTCGACGGCGAGCAAGCATCAACAACCCGATGATACCCGCAATCAGGACAGCCGGGGGCAAGCCCCACAAAAAGAGGGTATGCCATTCGAGTCGCGGCTTGAGCAGCACAAACTCGCCGTAGCGTGCAACGAGAAAATCGAGCACTTGCTTGTCACTTTCACCTTTCGTTAGCCGCTCACGAACGAGGAGTCGCAGGTCGCGAGCGAGCGGAGCCTCTGAATCGTCGATCGACTGATTCTGGCAAACCATGCAACGCAGCTCACGTGACAGATTACGTGCGCGCGCTTCCAACGCCGGGTCCTTCAGTGTTTCATCCGGCTGGACGGCGAGGACCACGCTCGAGGTGGCAACGAAAAATAGAAGAGCGATCAGCGTCAGGCGTCGCATGCCCTACTCCGCGGGCTGCATTGCAGATTTCGCCGCCGGCTTCGGCGCGCCAATTCGCAGCCGGCGGTCCGACAGTGACAGTGCGCCACCCAGCATCATCACCACGGCGCCAAGCCAGATCAGCAGTACCAATGGCTTGTAGTACAGCCTGACGGCGACCGAGCCATCATCATTGGCGTCGCCCAGCGACAGATACAGTTGGCTCGCACCGCGCGTCATCAGGGCTGCCTCGGTGGTCGTCATCCCGCGCGAAGAAAAACTGCGCTTGGACGGTTCCAACACCCCAATCGAGACTCCGCCCTCACGCACGGTGAATTTTGCGACCAACTCGCGGTAATTGGGACCAGAGCGTTGCACCAAACCGTCAAATGAAAGGTCATATCCGGAAAGCGAAATCGATTGCGACGATTTTACTGCGACAATGAGCTCACTCGACCAAGTACTTACGCACACAATTCCAAGCAATGTCACTCCCATTCCGAAATGTGCCACTGCAGTGCCCCAGACTGAACGCGGCAAGCCAGCGGTACGCTGACGCACAGCAGGCAGTGGCACGCGGAACAGACCAATTCGTTCGACGAGATCAGTCAGTGCACCCGCCATGAGGAAAAGGGCCAATCCGATTCCAAACGGCGCCAGCGCCGAATTTCCACCTTCCACAACAAATACAACGGCCACGGTAAAAAGACCGATACCGAATGCTGCCATAAGCCGTTGGGCAGCACCGAGAATATCGCCACGTTTCCAGGCCAAAAGCGGTCCGAAAGGCATCGCAAACAAAAGAGGAATAAATAGCGGCGCGAAAGTTAGATTGAAAAACGGCGCGCCTACGGAAATCTTATCGCCAGTGAGCGCTTCAAGCGCTAACGGATACAGCGTACCTACGAAAACAGTAAGGCATGCGGTGGTAAGAAAAAGATTATTGAAAACCAAGGCACCTTCGCGCGAGATCGGCGCAAACAAACCGCCCTGCTTGAGCAAAGGCGCACGCCACGTGAACAGCGTCAGCCCGCCACCGATAAACAGCACGAGGATCACAAGGATAAAAATTCCACGTGCGGGATCGTTAGCAAACGTGTGCACCGACGTGAGAACGCCTGAGCGCACAAGAAATGTACCAACTAACGATAAAGAGAATGTGAGGATAGCGAGCAGCACCGTCCATATTTTCAAGGCGTTGCGTTTTTCCATAACCACGGCGGAATGCAGGAGCGCAGTGCCGGCAAGCCAAGGCATCAATGAAGCATTCTCGACCGGATCCCAGAACCAAAAGCCGCCCCAGCCAAGCTCGTAATAGGCCCAGTATGAACCCATAGCGACACCGACGGTGAGGAACATCCAGGCCGCAAGCGTCCATGGTCGCACCCAGCGTGCCCAGGCGGCATCGATACGGCCCTCAATCAGTGCGGCGATGGCGAAGGAGAATGCGATGGAGAAGCCAACATAGCCGAGGTACAGCAGCGGCGGATGAATGGCGAGGCCGATGTCCTGGAGGATCGGATTGAGGTCACGGCCTTCAAATGGCGCCTCCGCAAGCCGAAGAAATGGATTCGAGGTGAGTAAGATAAACAAGTAGAAGGCGCAGGCGATCCATGATTGCACCGACAGCACACGTGCCTTCAATGTCGCCGGCAGATTCCCGCCGAAGCCCGCGACCGCAGCGCCAAATAGCGAAAGGATCAGCACCCACAAAAGCATCGAGCCCTCATGGTTCCCCCATACGCTGGTGATCTTGTAGACCAACGGCATCATCGAATGGGAGTTTTCGTAAACGGTCGCGACTGAGAAGTCGGAAGTGACGTAGCAGAAGGTCAGCGCCAAGAACGAAAGCGCGACGAACGCGAACTGCATCACCGCGGTAGAACCGGCAAGCCGCATCAGCGCAACATCGTGCGCGCGTGCGCCCAATATTGGCGCAATCGATTGGACCATGCCCAACGCAAACGCCAGCACCAGGGCATAGTGACCAAGCTCCGGGATCATTTCGACGGCCCCCCTGAACTCTTCGACTCGCTTTCCTGCCAGCGTCCACTCTTCTTTAAAGCGTCCACAACCTCACGCGGCATATAGCGTTCGTCGTGTTTGGCGAGCACTGTGTCGGCGCTAAAACTGCCATCGGCATCAAGCTTGCCTTCGGCCACCACTCCCTGCCCTTCACGAAACAAGTCCGGCACGATCCCCTGATAGTGAACCGACACGTCCGTCCTGCCATCGGTGACCGCGAAGCGCACCAGAAGATTATCGCCACGTTGCACGCTGCCTGGTTTTACTAATCCGCCTATCCGTATACGCGTGCCCGGCGTCAAATGTTTTTCCGCGACATCGGTTGGCGAATTGAAGAACACGATTGAATCGCGCAACGCGCTGAGCACCAACGCCGCCGCAACCGCCAAAACGCCAAGGCTTGCACCGATCAGCACTAACCTTCGTTGTTTGCGCGTCATTCCGCTTCGCTCAACCTTCGAGCCCCAGACTCTTGATCATATCTTCGATGCGCCGAAGCTTGTCAGGATCACTGGCCAGCGCCCGCTTTGCATCGGCAGCAGCCGCGTGTGCCTTGTCGCGCTCGCCGAGCACCATATAAGCGCGCAACAGTCGCTGCCAGCCATCAATGTCGCTACCATTCTCCTTCAGGCGGTCGGCGAGCCGCGCCACCATGCCGCGGATCATCTCGCCGCGATCCTTTTCATTCATGTTACCAGCGGCTGCGACGTCTTCGGCGCTCGGGCCTGCTTTGTCGACAATAGGCGGCGTGCCGCCTACGCGCGCCAACGCCTCACGAACCATCGACACCCACGGCGCATCGGCTGGCGCCGCTTCAAGCATGCCGCGCCAAGTTGCGGCAGCTGTGGCGCGGTCGCCGTCCTGCTCGGCCGCCAAACCGATGAAAAACTTGGCTTTGAGTTCATTCGGATCGAGTATGAGCGCGCGCTCGAAGGCGGCTTTAGCGTCAGCCGTGACGACGCCATTGGCGGCAGCAGCGAGCGCTTCGCCGACATCAGATTGCCGTTCGGCATTCTCGCCGCTCAATGTCAGCAGCCTGCGGCGTGCACTAACCGCATCAGCGAATCGACCCAGTCGCATATAAACCGGTGCTAGAACTTCGTAACCGCGGGCATCATCGGGATTGTGTTCAAGATGCGCTTCTACTTGCGACACGAGGCTTTCAATCGAGCTGTCTTGATGTGCAGCACGTAGACGCCCTTCCAACGGCTGGCCGGGCAGCTGCGGAGAGCCGACCTTAAGATAGAGTGCGGCTGCAACACCTGGCAGCAAAACCAATACGGCGATAGCCATCGCACGCCGGCGCCACAACGACGCGCTGATACCGGGCAATGGATACGCGGGTTCGGCAAGGTCGGCTGCAGCAATTAGGCGGCGGGAGATTTCTACCTTTGCAGCCTGCGCTTCCGTCTCTCCGACCAGACCGGCCGCGCGGTCACGATCGAGTTCTTCCAGTTGGTCCCGATAGACCGCGAGATCGCTGCCCGTCTGAAGTTTGGTGGTACGGCTAAGCGGCCAGAGAACGGCGAATATCGCCGCCGCCGTCATCAGCGCTAATACGAACCATAGGGTCATGGAGCCTGACAATGCGCCTCAGCCGTTCACTTGGAACGACGTAGCAGGGCATACATCAGGCCTAATGATGGCGGCAATGAGCAAGATCAACCCGCCACAAACGCCCAGAAACAGGTTTATTACGCGCGCGCAGCCTTACTTTCCGTGGCGCCCGCGACTTCGGCGGCCTTGCCCAGCAGCGTCGCATACTCGCGGCCAAACACCTTGGCACAAAAGCGCACAGCCGCATCGACTTGCGACTGCCGGAAGGTGCGGTCGCCTTCCCCGGCGTTGCGCAAGCCCTCAAGCAAAGCACGCGTGCCGTCGTCGAGATATTGCCGCAGTTCCGTCAAGGCACGCTGGGTCATTTCGTTGATGGCGAGTTCGCCGGCGAAATAGCGGCAAATTCCCACGAACTCGACCAAGGCCTCGACTTCCGCCACCTCATTCGGATCGAGCACCGAATTGGGCCGAATTTCTCTCGATGGCCGCGGTCGCAGCAGACGGCGCACGCGACTGGGCATGGATTCAATTTCGGCACGCAGGAGATCTGAAATTTGAGATCGCTGGGCCGCAAGCGCACGACCCCAGGTGCTATCGACCGGCAACTCGAGCTCGGTGCGCAAACCGCGCGCAGAGTCGTGAATAGTCTTGAGCAATGCGCCAACGGCGACACCCTGGCCGGTCCGCAAATCATTGCGCAGCTCGGCAACCATTCGCTCGAGCTCGGCCAGCACGATGTTGACCGCCACCCCATAATTTGTTTCCGCAACGCGCGCGGCGGTATCACTGCCGGCAGCCTTAACCCCTAATCGGATCAACTGCCAAGGCGCAGTCATTCAATTCATCACCGTCAGCAATGCATAGAGAAACAGATCACCGTCGCGCGCGGCCGCATTTTCAATTAGCGTTTTGCATTCTTCAAGCTGGGCATTGGCCAGGTTCCCGATCTGCAGGGGTAGCCGGGCAGATAGTGATGCCAGCACATCACGGCCCTTAAGGGCACACTTGAGAGCCGCGAGCTCATCGCCGGCACGCGGCGTGCCGATCTGCTGCAGAATTCGGCGGCGAGTTTTTTCATCGTCTTCAGCGATACTGAAATTGGCTTCGATTGCCGCGGCGACTCGATCCTGGAAAACTCGCGCGAGACGTTCAGTCTTGGCCTGATCGCCGGCGAGCATCGCTTCGCCCACCTCCTCGGCCAAACTGTTAGCGTCATTGGGTAACAGATCGCGTTGGACCCAATTCCACAAGGCATGGAGCGAGGAACGTGCGACGCGACCGGGATGCTTATGGTCGCCGCGATCGTCGACGAGAAAGGGCTCAAGCGGTTTGAACAGCAGACGCGCGGAATTTTCGATACGCGACGCACCATCGCGCTGCTCGCGCACGATGCGACGTAATTCCTGGAGAACGATATCCGCCCCGGTAACTTCGTCACCGCGCAAGACGCTACGTTCGAGCTCGCCAATCAGCAGCGAACGCGCTCCTGGCGAAAGCTCGCGCAGAAATTCCCGCAGCCGCTCGACGGTCGTTTCGGCGCCCGCCATCCTCGATCTATCCGAATTCAAGCCTTTCGGCTTGATACGGCGGGGGCGTTAAGGAGTTGTTAAGCCTACGGTGAAGGCTAGCCGAGGGCCGTCCAGGTCCCGTCTGGATTGCGGCAGGCAGTACCGCGCGCGGTCTGAGGCCGGCCGTCAATGTAGAGGGTGTGGGTGTAAGATCGGCAGTTGCGGCCGGCCTGCTGATAGGCGGGCCCCGGAACGATCGTACCGTAACGACCCGAATCAGGATTTCGCCAGGATACCGGAGCGCCGGATTGGCCGCGATCGAGCGCATCCATTTGTGCGGCGTACGCGCGCTCCTTGTCTTCGTCATCAAGCGAGGCGCCAATGCGGTTGCCGATCAGACCACCCAGCAAGCCACCGACCGCCGCGCCGGCGAGACGATTGCCCGTCCCACCCCCTGCGACTGCAGCGCCAACCAGCGCGCCGGTGCCGGCACCGACCAATGTCCCCGTATTTTCTCTGGGCCCCGGGCCCATCCCATCCGGGCTACCGGCACAGGCGGAAAGCACAAGACCTGCGAAAGTTACGGCGGCAAATTTAGATGCAGACATATCGACCCCCGGAAAATTGACGCAACGCACGCCGAACGCGCAGCAACAGCCTAATCAGTGTATCGGGACAGCAGGAATAGGGCAAAACTCCGGCAGAACGCGCAAAAACTGTAGTGGCGGCATTGTCAGTATTAAGCGGCCGGCAGTACCAACTCTGCGCGCAGACCTCCGAGCGGAGCGTTCCCTAATGCCAGGCCGCCGCCATAGAGCGCAGCCAGTTCGACGACGATCGACAGACCGAGGCCAGAGCCAGGCTTCGTCTCATCCAACCGTTGGCCTCGCTTCGCCACCTGCTCACGTTCGGACGGTGATAGGCCGCGACCGTCGTCGTCAACGATGATGCGGACAACTTGACGGCCATTTGCGGAGTCGAGTCGCTCTCGCACAATCTCAACCGTTACGCGCGAGGAGGCCCACTTGCAGGCATTGTCAACGAGATTCCCCATCATCTCTTCAAGGTCGGGGCGCTCGCCGTGGAACTGCGCCCTGTCGTCAGCATGCACTTCAATGGCGAGATTTTTATCGCGGTAGATCTTCTCCATCGTACGTGCAAGCGCGGTTACCACCGGCGCGACTTCGGTAACCGAACCGACTACGGTGAGACGGGCGGCGAGACGTGCACGCTCAAGGTGACGTGCCACCTGGTCGCGCATGATATCGGCCTGTTCAAGTATTTTCTGCGCGAACGGCTCACTGCCGTGCGCCGTTGCTTCGTTGACCATCACCGACAGCGGCGTCTTCAACGCATGAGCTAGATTTCCGACATGCGTGCGTGCGCGTTCAACGATTTCCTTATTTGCCTCGATCAGGGCGTTTGTTTCGCGGGCGAGAGGCGCGATCTCTTCGGGGAACTTTCCAGTCAGGCGCTCCGCGCTGCCTGAGCGGATAGCGGCGAGGCCGTCTGTAATTCGCTTGAGCGGCGCCAGGCCAAAACGGACCTGGAAGGTGGTGGTGAGCAGCAGGACGGCGGCGAGAATGGAAAACGTGATGATCAGGGCGTGATCGAATGAACGCGTTTCCTCGGAAATCTCTGCGGCATCGCCGGCGACACCAACAAGATAGTGGCCCTCGTCGCCAAGGTCGATATTGCGCTCGACGAGTCGAAGCCGTTGGTCCTCAGGGCCAGGGACATACCCTTCACGCGAGCCATCGGGACTGGCGGCAACTCCCAGGTCCTGTAAGTGCGGGAGACCGCCATCCCACAACGAGCGCGAAGCGCGTACGTCGGTCTTGCCGGGATCGAGCCGCGTTACCTGCCAGTACCAGCCAGACAGCGGCAGTTCGAACAGTGGTTCACCGAGCGTTTGCGGATATTTATCGGCGCCTTCTTCCGGCGACGCGACGTCGGCGACCAGCGTACGCAGATAAACGCCAAGTCTGCGATCGAACGCGCGCTCAACGGCCTGCCGGTAGAGCGACGACAATACAACGCCGGTAATCAGAAGAATGACAGCAGCCCAGGCGGTGGCTGACAAGAAAAGACGCAGTGCAAGGGAGTTGGCGCGCATTCCATCAACGCACTTCTGGAAGCGTGAGTAAATAGCCGAGACCGCGCACGGTCTGGATGATCTCGACACCCAGCTTCTTGCGAATGCGCCCGACAAACACTTCGATGGTATTTGAGTCGCGATCGAAGTCCTGGTCGTAGAGATGCTCGACCAATTCGGTGCGCGAAACCACGCGGCCGCTGTGATGCATCAAATAGGCCAATAGCCGGTATTCATGACTGGTGAGCTTGACCGGATTACCGTCGACCGCGACGCGGCCGGTGCGGGTATCAAGTCGAACCGGGCCGCAATTAAACTCACTCTTGGCATGGCCGGCCGAGCGACGCAAAAGCGCGCGCACACGCGCGAGTACTTCCTCGAGGTGGAAAGGCTTGGCGACATAATCATCAGCGCCGGCATCGAAGCCCTGGACTTTGTCGCTCCAGCGATCGCGCGCAGTAAGCATCAGTACGGGTATCGCGCGCCCTGCGCGTCGCCAGGCTTCCAACACCGAGATGCCGTCCATCTTCGGCAAGCCGATATCAAGAATGATGACATCGTAAGGCTCGGACTCGCCGAGAAAATGGCCTTCTTCGCCGTCAAAGGCGCGATCAACGACATAACCGGCGTCAGTCAGCGCAGTGGCGAGTTGGCGATTGAGATCGGGGTCGTCCTCGATCACGAGGAGGCGCAAGGCATCATTCTCCACTTACGGTCCGGCATGATACTCGCCGCTTACGGCATTGACGGTTACGTTGACCACTTTGCCACTGCGGCCGAGCAGGGTTAGCACATAGACAAGTTTCTCGTCGCGTTGGCACAGCTGTGCACGGACCACTTCGGAATGCTTTCGATGTTCGCGCAGAGATTTGATGGCCTGCGCCAACGAAATGGCCCGGTTTGCGGCGACGGCAGCTTGCTGCTCGGCCCTAATCAGGCAGGGAGCAGGATGGAGAGCATCGGCGGCCATGGCGGACAGGCCAATGGTGCAGAGAAAGAAGACAGCAAAGAAAAGTCGGGAAACCGGCATAGGCGGGGTGTTAATGGCGCGCCGGTGAACGCTACCTGAACGCATGGGGTTAGATACCCTTTTCCGTTAGCTATCGAAGCCGTCGAACGATGCAAAAACATCGAGCGGCTCGCGCGGAGAGCGCCAGGAATTGATCGGGGCAGCAGGGTCCGCGTAGCCGAGGGCCATGCCCGAATAAATCATCAAATCGTCTGGAAGTCGCAGAAAAACACGCACTGTACGGTGGAAAGAAACCCACGCCTGCTGCGGACAGGTATGCAATCCGAAGCCGCGTGCCAGCAAGGCAACGGTTTGAAGATAGCCACCGATATCGGCCCATTGTGCCGGTCCGTGTGTTTTTTCTCGGGCAAAGAATAAGGCGACTGGTGCGTCGAAAAATTGATAGTTGCGGGAATACTGCTTGTAGCGCGATGACTTGTCTTCACGCGACACATTGATCGACTGGTAAAGCAGCTCCCCAACTGTAAAGCGGCGGGCGCGGTAGGGTTCGGTCAGAGGTTCCGGATAGATCGTGTAGTCGGTGCCCTCACCTTTCGGCAGCTCTGTCGCCATCCGCGGCGCCAGGAGCGCTTTCAGTTCCTCAACACGCTTTCCGGAGATGGCATAGACGCGCCATGGCTGCATATTCCCTGCCGATGGGGCACGCGCCGCGCGCTCAACAATCTCGCGGACGGTTTTTTCCGGAACTGGTGTCGGCAAAAAAGCGCGACATGAATATCGCGAGGCAACGGCTTCAAGGACGTCCATAAACAAATTTCTCCGTGACACTCACATCGTGTGAAAGACTGCAAGCAAACAGCAAACCGCCAGCTATTTTGATGCATTATTTGGGTTCGTTTTGCCAAAACGAACTCCGATATATGACTTTATTCCTAACAGGATCTCACGAAAAATTTTCTATGCGTACCAAGGCAATCTCGGGAATAAAGTCGTGTGAAAATAGTGTGAAAATTTTTCATTTTGCGCTCTTTCCTCCGGATGCACGTCAATGGCCAATTCAAAAACGCTTACGCCCTTTAAAAAGGGCCACAAAAAACTCGGGGGCCGTAAGAAAGGTGTCTGCAATAAGAAGTCGCAATCGTTTTCCCACCTATTCATGGCCGCGGCCGAGCAGTTGGGTAGCGATGGTAAAGGCGAAGGCGGCGCCGTCGGCTTTTTCATGTCGCTCCTCCGAGACAATTCTCGGCTAGCTATGGGGCTCATGGCGGCCATACTGCGTTATGAGGAGAGACACCCACCTAAGGACCTGGCGCAAAGAGAACTGATACAAATTTTGCAGTCCGCCGAGCTGAATTCAAGAGGAAAAAGAAACTTTAGCGCGAATTTGGGAAAAAGCTACGGGCACTAGAGTACCCGGATGATGGACCTAGCGCCCTTGATGCCTTTGGACACCTTCCTAGACCGAACGTTCTCCGTCGGTAGTTACGCAACAAACTGCATGAGCGTTTAGCTGTCCCGCTCAGACGTCGATTTAAGTTTAGTCGCTAGCTCAACTAGTCGCCTAATTGCTTCGGCTCGCGACGGAAGATCCTTTTGGCGCCGCCGCCAGTCATCTACAGCGCGCAAAAAATCCTCAGATACGCGCATTTGGAATGGGCGATCTTGCGGACTTTCGTAGGACGTCCCAGCGGACGACGGCTTTTTATCATTCTTGTATATTTTGTATTGACAAAACTTACACTTTGCGTATCTTTAGGCAGAGCGTCCATAAATAGCGTCATTTAACTAGCGTTGGAGTTTGCCATGAATTCTCGAGTTCGCCGCCATCTCCTATCGCACCCTCCGCAATCGCATCAAAGCCGAAGATCCCACTATCGACGAACAAACCCTTGCCGATACGGTGGAGGGCCTCACGGATCTGCATGAGATCATCATCGCCATTATCCGCTCGGCGGTGGCCGATGAAGCCCTCGTTGCAGGACTTAAGGGGCGGATTGGCGACATGCAGGGCCGTCTCGAGCGCCTGCAGGATCGTGCTTCAAAACGAAGACAAATCGCCAAAGACGTGATGGTCGAGCTCGATCTCAAGAAGATCACCGCACCCGATTTTTCGGTGTCGATCAGGCCAGGCACGCCTGCCCTGCAAGTACTCAATGAAGATGCCGTCCCCAGCATCTACTGGCAGCCAGGCGAGCCACGGCTCAAGCGCCAGCAATTGCTGGGTGAGCTGAAAGAGGGCCAGGCAATCGAAGGCGTTGCCCTTTCCAATCCCGAACCCGTTCTAAGCGTGCGGGTGCGGTGATGGGCTTTTCAGGAAAACAAATGCAGGCGCTGCGGCGCCCTCTGGACGGCCGCCACATCCGCACCCGGCAGGCCAATGGCCGCGAGCTCTCTTATATTGAGGGCTGGTACACAATCTCGGAAGCCAACAGGATCTTTGGCTTTGATGCCTGGAGCCGGGAGACAATTGAAACCCGCTGCGTCCTTGCCAGAGAAATCCGCGGCACCTTCACAGCCGTCTATATCGCCAAGGTGCGCATTACGGTGCGCGCAACCGGAGCAACCGTCATTCGTGAAGGCCACGGTTCAGGTGAAGGCCGCGGTACCTCGCCGGGTGAAGTGCACGATATCGCACTCAAGGCTGCAGAAACCGACGCCACCAAACGGGCGTTAGCCACTTTCGGCAAACCCTTCGGGCTGGAGCTTTACCGGCAAGCCCGCACGGCGGGTACTCCGGCAGTATCCCAGCCAGCGCAAGCGGCTATTCCCCCAACGCGCGTCGGCTTTCATCCCGACGACACCACGCCCATTCCGCGGCCGTCGCGTTACTACGGGCGCCGCTATTCACCGCCGCTGGCTGAGCAGCTCCGGCAGCAGCAAAATATAGTTGCGACACCATCATCGGTAACGCCACCGCTTGTGCCGGCAACGCCAGACCCCTCCCCCGCTCCGATCGACAAAAGCGTTCTGACACTGGCCGAACCCAAACGGCGTCGAGACAAGGCTCATCTGCGATTTGTGGCCTCACAACCGTGCCTCGTCTGCGGACGTCATCCGTCCGACCCGCATCACCTACGTTTTGCACAACCCAGAGCCATCGGCCTCAAAGTCAGTGATGAGTTCACCGTGCCGCTGTGCCGGGGCCATCACCGCCAGCTGCACCAGGCCGGGAACGAAATCGCCTGGTGGCAAACGCTCAGTATCGAGCCAATGCCGGCTGCGAGGAAGCTTTGGGAACAGACGCATCCTGACGAAGGACAGACGCAAACTCCTCGACCAACCCGAAACGGTGGCTAAAAACTAATGGCCACCGAGAAACAGATCGCCGCTAACCGGCTAAACGCACAGAAGAGTACCGGACCACAGACCGAACGAGGAAAACGCCGCTCAAGGCGAAATGCCATCCGCCATGGGCTCATGGCAGAGACTATTATCGACGTTCTTGAGGATGCGGCTGCCTACAAGTCCTTACAAAGAGCGATTCACACCGACTACCACCCAAGATCGAATTTTGAACTTGAGCTTGTCGGGCGACTGGTCTCGCTGCTCTGGCGGCTACGTCGCGCAGTAGCAATAGAGAGTGGACTGCTGGGAATATCTGCCAAAGCCTTATGCAAGCAGGACCTGACAAACAACGTACAACCCAACTATGATGAATTGCCCGTCCTTTACGCCCAAGTTTCTACTCTCGTACCCAAACCGCATACCAATTCTGATCAAGGATGCACTGACCTGAATAGCATTGAAGAGGAGAGGAATGAGCGTTTCGCAAAGCAGAAATTAAAGTTCGGTATCGCACGTTCATTTATGCAAATCTCTCGTACCGAAGGCGAGGTTTTCGAACGGCTTGGGCGTTATGAGGTGCGGCTGTGGCGTCAAGCAGTACAAGTAATATTACTACTCAATTCCATAAATCACGGCTCAAAGAATTTCGCCTTCGGCGACGACAAATATTTCCGTCTCGGAAATGCCGCTGCCAAGCGTCAACACACTCTATGGCCACCTTTTGTCACGTCCAAATAGGTGGCGTACCAACGGCGGAGGGAGTGTCTTCCCAAAATTCTAAATTGCTCCGCGGTATCAAATTGTTAGAAATTTGCTTCGTTTGTACCCACAAATCTACCCGTGACCTGCTGCCGGATTTCGACGGTCGAGGACGAACACCGACGAAATTTTCATCGCATGTTTGAGCTCTCCAACGCATGTCCGCTCTCACCCCAATAGTGGACATTCGCGGCCGGCGTTTGAATGTCCGCTAAGTGCCAATAGCGGACATTCACAAACCATCTGCGCAAACAGAAAGACCGCCTCGCGGCGGTCTCTCCGAAATCCGATCAGGTGTTTTGATTAGGTAGCAGATGCCTTCCGCTTCCTGCGCCAACCAGCTGGCTCAAACCCGCCGCTATTTTTTCCGATCTGACATTATCATGCGGCAGTTCGGAACACATTGTTGCATGCAAAAATTCATTGCAGTGGAACCCACGCACTTCTTTTCCCGACAGAATTGCTCGCATGATGTAATTTTTTGCGCGAAGGCGGGGATTTATCCGCACAGCAAACCAATTGTCACGGCTAGCACTGTTGCTTTTAACATTTCACCTTCCTCCTCTTTTAAACGACAGCAGTCTTCCGCTTCCTGCGCCACCCAAACAAACCCAACGCACCTAGGCCGGTGGCGAACAGCGGAAGTGCGGCGGGAAGCGGCGTCTCACTTGATATCTCGGGAGCGACAAGGTGGTCCTGCGCAAACTGGTCAGGTGTGCCGTCAAAGAAAGAACCATTCACCTCGCCGGCAAGCGTACCGAGATCGGCAATCGTGATGACGCTGGTACCACCGCTCAGTAGTATGTTCGTATCTACAAGAAACTGGCGCACGGTTAAACCGTTAAGCGGAGCTTGGGCCCCGTTGAGGTTGGCGAGGATGAGATCACCGAAGTGAAGACCTGACGTTCCCGGAAGTTTTCCGGCGTCCGAAAAGTCTACATTGAATGTAAGTCCAAGCGTCTCTCCACCGAAACCTCCGGACGCGGTTGAGATCGGATTTAATTCATTCCCATTGAGCGGCGCGAACGGACCTATCGAGGGCATATATGCGAGCACTGATGTCGCATCGGTGAAGGACATCGTAAAGCCGCTGAACGAGCCAACGGTTACTCCGAATGTCGCGCCATAGACGGTGTTGAATTGGGCAACGAGGAGCGCCGCACCCGGGTCCGGGTCAGTAGACGGCGGGATAGCCACCGGATCTCCGCCCCAGCTGGCCTGCAAATAGGTGGTCAGATCGCCAACGTTCCAGACAGTCGCTCTCGCGCTGCCCGCACACCCCAAAAGGATGGTGAGCACAAAGACTTTGAAGATTTTCAACGTGTCGCTCCCGGTCGCCCCCCATGCCGCCACAGTCGAATGTAAGCTTACGGCACAAAACGTTGTCAATCCGCAAAATGCAACTTCTTGCCTTACGCAAGCAGCTGCGATGTCCGCTTTGGGTCAAAAGCAGACGTATGCAGTGCACACAGCCATGTCCGCTTTACCCCCAATAGCGAGCTGACGCAGGGCATCAGAATGAGTTTGTCATCTCGGCAGCGCAGATACCATCTAGCGCAGCCGATCATTAAATCACTCCGCCCCTTAGTATACCGATGAGTGAATTTACATCGGAATACCTCGGCGGTCAGATGAACCCGGCTGGTGCGGGCAAGGACGCGATTCCATGGTCGGGTCGCTCACGCTGAAGTCGATCGATCCACGGGGCGTTTTATTGTCGCTGCGCGGCCTATTACACAAGACTGCAACGCTCAGGGTTCTCGTCAGCAACCAATCCAACGAGGGGCAGCGGACTAGGTGATGGTCGTCAATCTCGATCGTGAGCTAGCGGAATGCAGAGCCGAGCGCGACGGAGCGACGGCTCAACATGCGGCCACCAGCGAAATATTGCAGGTCATCAACTCCTCACCCGGCGACCTCGCTCCGGTGTTCATCACGATCCTCGATAACGCACTGCGTCTTTGCGAGGCCGCATTCGGATTCGTGACCACGTATGACGGGGTATGCTTTGATCGCGGCGCGCAGCGAGGCGTGCCGGATGCGCTTGCTGCCTATTTCAGCACAGGAATGGACCAGCCCCGGCCCGGAGACGCACACTGGCGACTGCTCGCAGGCGAGGAGCTTATTCACAACCTGGATCAGATGGACGAGGAGGCATACCGACAAGGAAATCCGCTGCGACGGGCAGTAGTAGACTTGGGTGGCGCCCGAAGCGCGCTCGTTGTGGCGCTTCGCAAAGACAATGCGTTACTCGGGGCACTAACGGTCTATCGCAAAGAGGTTCGGCCGTTCTCCGAAAAGCAGATCGCGATCTTGCAGAACTTTGCGGCTCACGCGGTGATTGCAATCGAAAACGCTCGACTGCTCAGTGAACTGCGCAAGCGCACCGAGGAGATAGAACGCTGGAATCGCGAGTTGGAGACGCGGGTGGCCGTACAGGTAGCCGAGATCGAGCGGATCGGTAAATTGCGCAGATTTCTCGCGCCTCAATTGGCGGACCTGATCGTTGCGCGCGGCGATGAAAGCATTCTCGACAGTCACCGCCGCGAAATCGTTGTCGTCTTCTGTGATATTCGTGGCTTCACTGCCTTTGCCGAGCGCGCCGAGCCCGAGGAAGTCATGGCTCTATTGCGTGATTACCACGGAGCCCTAGGACCGGTCGTCGCGCGTTTTGAGGGGACACTGGATCACTATAGCGGCGATGGAATTATGGTGTTTTTTAATGATCCCTTGCCCACGCCAGAGCCGGCCAAACGCGCCGGGGAAATGGCGGTAGTAATGCGTGCGACAGCGGCGGGAGTGGTCGAGGCTTGGCGTCGTCGCGGTCATACGATCGGCATAGGGATTGGCATTGCGCAAGGCTACGCCACCCTGGGCCAGATCGGATTTGCAGATCGTATGGACTACACCGCTATTGGTACCGTTACGAATGTTGCTGCGCGACTATGCGGTGAGGCAAAAGATGGTCAAATCTTGGTGGACCAGCGTGTAGCGGCCGCAATCGAAGACGACTTGTCGTTGGAAGAGATTGGCAGTTTGTCGCTGAAAGGACTTAGCCAACCGATGGTAGTCTACAACGTAAAGGAATAGTCGGAGACTCGACAAGGAAACCGATGTCCGCTTTGCCCCCAGAAGCGAACATGTGCGGTGCAACTCGGTATGTCCGCTAAGTGCCAATAGCGGACATCGCGACCTCATTCGATTATTTCGTCGGCCGCACCGAGCAGGGTTGGTGAAATCGTGAAACCGAGAGCCTTCGCGGTCTTGAGATTGACGACCAGCTTAAAGTTGACTGGTGCCTGCACTGGGAGATCGGCGGGCACTGAGCCCTTCAGGATGCGATCGACATACCCCGCTGAGCGCTGGAACAGGTCGATGAGGTCGATGCCATAAGACATTAGTCCGCCCGCCGCAGCGAAAAAACGAAACGGATAGACCGCAGGCAGATGGTGCTGGACCGTAAGTGCGATGATGGCGTCGCGATGCTGATTGTTGAAGATGTCAGGCAACACCAGCAATCCGCCGCGATCTTCGCGCGCGAGCGCCGCCATCGTCGCGTCAATCTCCGCGTCATTCTTGACCGGCGCGGCTCGCACCGTCACGGCGAGGGATGGAGCCGCTTGTTCGATGGCGCGCAGCAACAGAGACGCGTAGGGGGTGGTCGCGGGATTGTAGAGCGCCGCGACATGCGCGACGGGCGGTGTTAGCTGCGTCAACATCCCCAACCATTTGCTGACCATTAGCGGGTCGTAATTGCTAAAGCCCGTAATGTTACCGCCGGGATGCGCCAGACTGCCGACGAAGCCTTGGCCGACCGGGTCAGTAACGTTTGCGAACATAATCGGGATCGTGCTGGTTCGTCGCTGTAGCGCTCCGACTACTATTGAACTGCTACCAGCCACCAGCAAATCGGGAGCGAGTGCGACTAGTTCCGTTGCATAACTCTCTAAAAGCGCGAGGTCGCTGCCGCCCCAACGCCAGTCGATACGCAGATTGTTTCCCACTTTCCAGTTGAGAGCATGAGCCCCGAACAAAAGCAGCTGCGTCCGCTTGGCCCTCGGGGTCGTCTGCAACAAACCCCATGAGGACGCCGAGATGGCGCGCCGCGTCGCGTTGCTGTGCGCCCGCAACAAGCGGCCACCCAGCCACGCGCTACCTAAAAGCGTAACGAATTCGCGCCGCCGCATGTCCGCCCCCAAGCTCGGGAGCCAGTACTGTATCGGCTCAGGCGAGTACTTTGATAGGGGTGGAAAGCGGCATCAAAAACATTGCCCCGAGCACGCCAATGTCCGCTTTGGGTCAAAAGCAGACATGTGCAGCGCACAAGTCGATGTCCGCTAAGTGCCAATAGCGGACATCACTGCTGCTGCGATCCGCTTACCTAACGCAGACGCTGTTTTATTGCCGTACAATGCGGACGTCTCGATTGCCGCACGCATTGGCGGTAACACCGAGCTGAGCGTGACCGTAATCTGAATTACACCAGCGCCCGCCTTCGAAGAGATCATGAGCAGCCGCGATCTGACCCAAGGTTATGCGGCCGGGCAGCTTACAGCGTGGATCAACTACGCCGCGTCGAAGCTGACACACGTCTAAGGCCTTTCCGCATGGATGTTCGCTCGAACTCGAGCATTTGCCGCGCCGAATACCCCCATGAACAACACACGCGCACCGTAGTTATTTTCTAAATCGTCAATATAGGCTTGGAAACGTGCAGCATACGCAATTCCAACGCGGGCGCGCGCGTTTGTCTTTCTGGATATCACTACACCAGCTGGATTGCCGATTGCATCGAGCGCGTGCGACTGATGGTGAGACTTAGCTGTCTTGTCAACTTCCACCGGGCCTTCACGATTATCCGGTGTCGATGTGAGGGTTCTGATGGTACAGTGGCCATCACCATCACAGCTGGCCAGTAGCAGGTCGTGACGATACCGTTGCCCAGTGTCTCCTGCTAATATGATGAACACACTAAGCGCCGCTACAGCTGCGGCCACAGCGAACCTCATGCTCTCCTCCTTAGTAAGGACGTCGCTGTGAGGAAGTCTTTTTAAAATCTTTAACGAGCGACCGTGCCTTGGTATTCAGCTGCGTCTACGCTCTCTGTGTATTTTTTATAAATCCATCGGCTGTCGTCCCGACGACGAAGAACCACTCCCCACAAAAGGCGACCAGTAATTGAGCGTCTTGGGATGATGATCGCCCAGAGATGCCAGACCTCCTCAAAAGGAGGTCGTTGCTTCGGGGCTAGCATCCGAAGCACGTCGTGCTTGCTTGCGATAATGCGCAGCATTGCGGATCAACCGTTCCGCCGGCACGATAAGCGCCTCTAAAGCCCCTTCAATTGGGTTTCAAATTTACCATGAGGAAGCAACCTTAATGGCGGGGTGGCTATGTCCGCTTTGGGTCATTAGCGGACATCGCGACGGCTATTTTTGAGGAGCCGTGCGCATACTGCCCCAAGGATCGACTGTTTGTTGTTTGGCGTCAGGAATTTTACTGAGCGTGGACTTGTAGGCATCATCAGTATCTTTCTCAAAGGCCCGCTTCTCCTGCGCCTTCGCTTTTTCTTTTTCGCTCGGGCCCGTCGGCGCCCCACTATGCTGCGCATGAGCGCATGGCGCCTGCATCAACAGTACTGCCGCGACCGCCGCTATGGAGAATGGGCGCATGGCCGATCCATTTTTCTTATTACGCTGGACGGCGCGGGGCGGGGTCAGAGGTGCGTGCATGAGAACTGCCTCCGGATGCATCTATACTACCACAGGGCGGACGGATGTCCGCTTTGGGTCAAAAGCGGACATATGCGCTGCAACAGGTCATGTCCGCTTTGTGCCAACGGCGGACATTGCCCCTAAGGGCAATAACCCCCGTCCCAAAAATGTAAAAGGATTAGTCACCCAAGCCGGTACCCGGCGCACTTCAGCGTCGGCGCGGGCAAGGGAGAAGGCGGTAGTATTTCCGAACAAACTGTCAGGAAAATATTCGGAATGAAAATGTGCCTTTTATAGTTTCAACATGGCGAACTACCACGCCTCGCACGATAAGGAGGATCACCATGCATCGGACAAATAGTCTCTCGACTAAGTCAGCGACAGTTGCGGGAATTGCGGCAAGCCTCACGGTGGCGTTTGCAGCTGTCACTCTCAGCCCGGCACCGGCTAAGGCCGTAGTGTACTGCCAGTACGTTGAGTATCCGGCCGGTTGCGTGGCGAGGGCCGGCGTCGTGCTCCGGCCTCGTCCGGTGGCGCGCGCTGCGGTCCGTCATAACGCCGGTGGCAATGCAAATGGCGGCGTCAATCGCGTTGGGGTCAACCGGTAAAACGTGCACGCCGGGTGCAGGTTGCAAGTCCGCTTTGGGTCTAAAGCGGACATGTGCAGCACGAAACGTCATGTCTGCTTTTTGCCAATAGCAGACATTGGCGAAGCCGCGTCATTGATCTAAGTCATTGTCGCTGATGTTCGAAAGTGTGCTGGTATTTCCAATAACCCAATTCGACGTTGCCAGTGCATAGCTCCAGAGGGTGGGAAAGCCAGTCATGTTCAGATATCGTATTGCGCTGGTGCTGTTTGCGCTCACTACAGCTTACATCTCGCCGGCAGTTGCCCAGACGCCGCAGGGGACAAACGTCGGCAGGCTCAGCTGCACGATGTCGCCTTCGATTGGCCTGATTATTGGATCCCGGCAACGGGTCGCATGTCGTTTCACTTCTAGTGGTGCTTATCCCGCCGAAACCTATGTAGGTGTTATAAACTCAATTGGTCTCGACATCGGCATCACGGCGGGCGGCGCCATGGCGTGGGCCGTGTTCGCGCCCACAGCGGGTCCGATGCGTGGCGGACTTGCCGGCACTTATGTTGGGGCGAGCGGTGCCATCGGCGTGGGAGTGGGCGTCGGCGCTAACCTTCTATTCGGCGGAACAGGCCGGTCGATCGCCCTGCAGCCCCTTTCAGTCGAGGGGTCTATTGGGGTCAACCTGTCTCTTGGAGTTTCCGGTCTCACGCTCCAGTTTGTGCAATGAGTGTCGCAGATGGTCACTCTTCCTCCATCCCAACCCTGCGGCAAGTTCGACGAAGCCGCTCGGCAATGTTCGGAGCTACTCATCAGAGGACGAGATTGATGAAAAACAAAATGTGCTTGCTCACGCTCGGACTTTTCCCTCTGTTGGTCCTCTTGTCGATCGGCTCCGCATCCGCGCAGACCGATATCGCGAAAGCAATCCAGGAGCGATTGGCAGCCCAAATTGCAAAGCTAGAGAGCTCTTGTGGTGATGAAATCAACAAATACTGCAATACGGTCACAGCGGGAGCGGGGCGCCTGCTCTACTGTATGCAAGCCCATGAGGACAAGATAAGCGCGAAATGTGCATACGAACTGGAAGAGACCGCGACGAAATTCCAAGCTTCGGCAGACAATCTGAGAGACGCAGTAAATGCCTGTAAGGCCGAGATAACAGGCGTTTGCGGAAAGACGGCGCCTGGCCAAGGTCGGATCGCTGCGTGTCTGCTAGCGAACAAGTCAACGCTGTCAAAGAATTGTGCGGAAGCCCTTCAGAAAATCGAAGCTTTGGCGGCTCAATAGCGGACAAAATTAGGCGATGTCTGCTAAGTACCAATAGCGGACATCATCAGGCGTTCATGCGCACCGGGTTGTAGAGCTATCGGCTTTGCCCTCTCAATTCGAGGGTTACAAGCCTTGCCAAAAGCGTCGCCGGATAAAGCTGGCCAATGACGCTTTCGATGTTGCAGAGGCTTCGCGCGAATGGATGCACTGGAACGATATCGCCGTAGCCAGTCGATGTCAGCGTGACAAAACTCATGTAGTAAACAGCGCTGGCGAGTGACTGATCGTCTTCAAAAGTTATCCCCTTGAATGCATCTTGAAATGATAGGCCGACAAAAACAAACAATGTTGCAAAAGCCATAGCGATTAACAGGTACACAAGGATCGCTCCAATAATTCGGTGGTATGTAACACGGCCTCGCTTGAACACGGCCTGAACAACCACGAATCCCAAAGTGACCGCGATGATAAACCACGCGCCGGCCAATATGTGGAGGTGGAACGCTAAAGGGTAATACAGTCGCAGGAAAAATACGGCCAGATTGGCAACCAGCGCAATCGACATTAGAACGAGTGCCGTCGGGCTGTCGGATATGAACACCATACTACCAATGATCGCCAGCAATCCCCCAATAGCAAATCCGTGAAACACGGAAATGCCACTTGCCTGGAGTGGGGCGAAGACAAATATCACCAGCACCAGCACCACAGTTAGCGCCGTGAGCAGCCAGTCGCTACGTTCACGCAAACGGCGCAAGTCACCAATGGGGTCTAGCATCATCGAAATTGCTCCAAATGCGAGGAGTTAATCAATTGTCGTTGACGCGGCTTAATACTTCGCTGCTTTTCCGGGAGAAAGGGTCACGGCGTCATCGCCGGGCCATGTCCACTTTGGGTCAATAGCTGACATGTGCAGTGCAAAACGTCATGCCCGCTTTACCTCCAAAAGCGACAATGCGCCTCGGGCCGTCGCTTGACGCAAGTCAATGCCGAGCGGTCTAGTTGGCTCTGTGATTTTTGCCCTTTGTAGTCACGCACCTTAAACCGTGTTTAACCGGACCTGCGAAAGTGCCTGGCGCGACTGTCCCAACCCCACTCTCGCTTCGCGTGGCGTTCGGCCTAATCACGGCCGTGTTAATTGACACAAATGCGAAAGCCCAGGATGCCGAACCAAGGTCGTATACGAATACGCCGGTCGGACTAAATTTCCTGATAGCCGGCTATGTTTACTCTGAGGGCAAAATTGCCTTCGATCCATCTTCGTCGGTCACCGACGCACAATTTCATTCCCATACGGGGGTCTTGGCGTACGTGCGGTCCTTCGATGTTGGGGGTCAGTCCGCCAAGTTCGATGTGATACTGCCTTACTCGTCTTTTTCAGCGCATGGCCTCGTGGATGGCCAGACCAGAGAGCGAGAAATGTCGGGGTTTGGCGATCCGCGATTTCGCTTTTCGATGAACCTGTTCGGCGCCCCCGCGCTTTCAGTGAAGGCGTTTGCGAACTACCAGCAGGACCTCATTATCGGGATAAGCGCGCAAGTGTCGGCCCCGCTGGGACAGTACGACAACAGCAAATTGCTCAACCTCGGCAACAACCGCTGGTCGTTCAGACCCGAGCTCGGTATTTCCAAAGCGTGGGGTCCGTGGACAGTGGAAGTCGCCCCGAGCGTTACACTTTTCACCGAGAATACTGATTTCTTCAACGGCGGCACGTTCGCGCAGGCGCCGATTTATCTGGTGCAGGGGCATATCATTTATAATTTTCCATCCGGCGTGTGGGTGTCGCTGGATGGCACCTACTTTACGGGCGGCCGCACGACCTTGAATGGCGTGAGAGGGAATAACGAGCAAGCAAATACGCGCGCAGGCTTGACCGTCGCTCTGCCAGTGGATCGCTACAACTCTATCAAACTCAATGCCAGCACTGGTATTTCTACGCGCACCGGTAGCGAATTTAGCATCTTCGGTGTCGCATGGCAGTATCGTTGGGGCGCCGGTTATTAAAATGATGAGTACCTGACGCCCCTGATGTCCCCTTTGGGTCTAAAGCGGACAGGTGCAGCGCACTAGGCAATGTCCGCTAAGTGCCAATAGCGGACGCCGCGCCACACCCGAAAGCGGACACGCTTCACCAGAGTTTGTAGTTGATGCCGATGCGGGCGACACTGATATTGTTCTTGCCGTTCGTGAAGGCAATATTGCATTGGCCAGGAGTGTTCTGGTTGCAATCGGGAGGCGTCAGGGTGTCGGTGTTGGTCGTGCCGAAGTCATAGAACAGGTATTCGGCTCGCACGGTCCAGTGCTGGGCAACCAGCCATTCATAGCCGCCGCCGATGACAAATCCCGTTCGCGTGCTACTGGAGCTAGAAGCCGCAGTATCACCGAAAACGCTGATCATCTGATCGCGTTTCACTCCCTCCCAAGCGGCGCCGCCGGTAAAGTAGACCAAGCCAGGCCCCCAGAGAACGCCGAAGCGCGGGCGAATGCTGGCCAGCCAATCAATTCTCTGCGTCGCGGAGATCGCGTTGGTCACTCCAGGGGTATTTGGCGAGCCTCCGATTAAGTTCTGCGTACCGCTGATGCTTGCCGCATTGAAATCACCCTCGATGCCCAGCACCCAGTTTCCTGTTTGCCAATTATAACCGATCTGACCGCCGAAAACGCCGCCATTGGCAGGAGTGTTAAAAGATCTTGGTCCCGACAGATCTCCTGAAGCGATGAACGCTCCGTTCGGATCAGGAACAGCGTCTGTATCAAAATTCGACCATCCCCAACCACCGTTCGCACCGATATAAAATCCGGTCCAACTGTAGACCGGTGCCATTGGGGCTGGAGCTGGAGCCTTCATTGGGAGGTCTGCGGCCGAGGCAGTTGACGTGATGCAAACAAGACCGACGATGCCGAGAATGGTACGACGCATGAAAATCCCCCTTAATGAATGGGCTGAGCCCAATCAAACAATACTCCAAGCCGTTGAGCCCGAGAATTTTACAACTGCTCTCACCACGGTATGGTGGTGCAGCAAGCGGTACTGAAATACGTATTTGCTGTGTTTAAAACATCACGGTGCAACATTCTTTGGCCTGC
This sequence comes from uncultured Alphaproteobacteria bacterium, assembly GCA_963810585.1. Lineage (GTDB taxonomy): Bacteria > Pseudomonadota > Alphaproteobacteria > Rhizobiales > Xanthobacteraceae > Pseudolabrys. The sequence goes on along the minus strand of CAWENV010000001.1, from coordinate 3,026,083 downwards.
CCAAATCAAACCGAGCACACACAAGTTTTCAATTAATGCAATTTGGAATTTTTTATCTAAGCAATAAAAAACGATGTGAAGGGACGGCCGACCCCACTGTACAGTGTTACCCCTCACGATTTGGAACGTTCCGTATTTTGATACGGGGGGCTTTGAGGTGCCCTATGAAATCCTCAGTCGTCAAGCATTCTATCGTCATTGAGAAACACAAGACGAGCATTAGTCTCGAAGATGCATTCTGGAGCCACCTGACGGACATCGCGCATTCCCGCCATGCGACGTTGTCGGAGTTAGTGGCATTCATCGACCAAAACCGGAAGCACGGTAATCTATCCTCGGCAATCCGCGTTTTCATACTCGAGCACTTTCGTACGCATAGGATGCGCGAAGCGCAGTCCAATCAGCGCGGTGCCGAATGATGTCTCTAGGAGCGGAACATGATTTCACGCGTGGACGAATTCCGGCAGAGGGCAAAACATTGTGATGAGCTGGCGCTAGAAGCCGCGGATGTCGCTAAGCGAAAATTTTTCCAAGACCTCGCCAGACAATGGCGGGATTTAGCCGGCGATGCCGAGTTGCTCGATCGCAAACGTGTTATGACGGCTACTACCTCTACACTGGACATTCACCAGCAGCTCTTCAATGTCCGCTTTGGGTCAAAAGCAGACGTATGCAGCGCAAAAGCCATGTCCGCTTTACCCCAATAGCAGACATGTGCGAGGCAAAACGGCATATCCGCTTTACCCCCAATAGCGGTCGAAATAGCGGACATCGCGGTCCCCGATGGAGGGCAGAGCATTTCTGCTCTGCCCTATACTTCACACGTCGACCTGCTCCGCTATGGCGAGGGCATCGTCCACGTCAATGCCGAGATACCGCACAGTGCTCTCTATTTTGGTGTGACCAAGTAAAAGCTGGACGGCGCGCAGATTCCCGGTGCGGCGATAGATCAGCGTCACCTTCGTTCGCCGCAGTGAGTGCGTGCCGTACAAGTGAGGGTCTAGCCCTATGCCGTTAAGCCAATCGGACACAAGTCGTCCATATTGCCGCGGCGTCATGCTTCGCCCAGATTTTGAACTCGTGAAAAGGAAGTCGCCAGGTTGCTTATGCGAGACCTTGAGGTAGTCGTCGACGGCCTGGCGCGTGTGTTCGGTCACCTCAAATCGAACCGGTCGTCCGGTCTTTTTCTGACGCACCGTCGCTCGGTCAGTCGCATAACCATTTGGAGCAATATCATCGACCCTGATGGCGACGACGTCACAGCCCCGCAGCTTACTGTCGATGGCAAGATTGAACATCGCCAGCTCGCGTTTACTCCGCTCAGCTTGGAGCATCGTGCGAATTGCCCACACGTGCTTCTGCCGCAGCGGCGGCTTGGCTCCAATTAATTTGCCCTTGTTCCAGGGGGCTCGTTTAGGTGCAGGTATGGCGAGGTTTTCATCGTCTTGCATGGTTCGTACTCCTCTGTTGCTAACGAGAGGAGCATGCGTCCTGTAAGGCGATGTCGGCTTTTACGGTCGCAATCAGGGCCAAAGCGGATATGAGGCGGACACCGCGGCATGTCGGCTTTTGACCAAAAGCGAACATTCGTAGCCACTTTTATTTTGTTCATCTGACCATGTACGATGCCCTGGAGCATTGGAGGGCCAATGAAGCGCCGCGAGTTTGTCGCATTTCTTGGGGGTGCCGTATCGGCTTGGCCGCTTGGCGCACTTGCGCAGCAGCGCGATCACCCGCGCCGTATCGGCGTATTGATGGGTTTTGCCGAGACAGACGAGGTTTGGCAGACCTATCTTCGCATTTTCCGCGAACGCATGCGCGACTTCGGCTGGACCGAAGGACAGAACATAAAGTTCGAATATCGGTTTGCCGGCGAAAGTGTCGAACGCACACGGCAGGCCGCCGCCGAACTGGTTGGCAGCAAACCCGATATGCTCTTCGTCACGACGAATCCGGCGCTGTCAGCGCTGTTGAAAGAAACCCGCACGATTCCGATCGTGTTTACATGGGTGTCCGAGTCGGTGGGAAGCGGTTACGTCAGCAGCCTTGCCCATCCCGGCGGCAATGTCACCGGCTTTCATAATTTCGAGCCCGCGGTTGGAGGGAAATGGCTGGGCGTTCTCAAGCAGATTGCGCCGCAAGTTCGTCGGGTGGGCTTTGTCCACGTTCCGGAGATCGCCGCCAATGTATCCTTTATTCGCGCGGCTGATCCGATTTCCAGGCAGCTGGATATGACCGTCTCCGGGCTGGGCGTTCGTGAAGCCGGCGATTTCGAGCGGGTGCTCGCGGACTTTGCCCAGGATGGGCATGGCGGATTGATCGTAACACCGAGCCCGCTCACGGCGACGAAACGAGACGTGCTCATTGGCGTTGCCGAAAAGTTCAAGCTGCCGACGGTGTACCCATTCCGTTTTTACGTCGAGAGCGGCGGGCTGGTTTCTTATGGAATTGATCAACTGGAGACCGTGCGTGAAGCGGCGTCTTACGTCGATCGCATCTTGCGTGGCGCAAATCCGGCCGATCTTCCCGTTCAGCTGCCGACAAAATTCAGCTTGGTGGTGAACTTAAAGACCGCCAAAGGGCTTGGTCTTACGATCCCGGAATCATTCTTGTTGTTTGCCGACGAAGTGATCGAGTAGTTGCGCCGCACATGTACGCTATTGGCACTTAGCGAACATCGCCGGGTGCACCGCACATGTCTGCTTTTGATCCAAAGCGGACATGTTTGAATTGGAGAGACGGCCGCGAGGCGGTCTTTCCGATTTACGAAGTTATTTTAAAAATTTCACCCAAAGCGGACATCAGTCGCGTTGCCAGCCCCGGCGAGGCGTCGTGGCACGAATTGTCAAGACGTTGGCCGGAAATCACAAGATCGAGCCCGTCCAGTTGGTCTAAATGAAGACAATAAACATATAAATTGGAACAATAGTCATGAAGTTACCACTTGTTGGTCTCGCAGCAGCACTAATACTTCTTCCGTCGTTTCACGCCAAGGCTGATACCGTGACTCCGTTCGGCAATACGAATGGAACGGGCCCCTGGACGTTGACGTCTACGGCAAGCACCTATAGCGGTCTGGAAATCGCTCCGAGCTCGTCGCTGACGTTCTCGCAACTCTCAAGTCTCAGTGCGACGTTTATTGATCTCTTTGGTGGTGCCTACGGCGGCTCGCCGCGATTTAGCGTCGGTCTGCAGGATGGCTCAGAGGTCCATTTCATCCACATCGCACTCGGGACCTCTCCGAACTTTGCTGACAACAAACCTAAAGATTTTACGACCGCTTACAGCGGTTTCAACGTGATTGGCAATAACGATACTGGCCGATACGACACCTCACAATTCACTGGCGGAAGCACCTTCACTGACTATTCGTCGACGCTCGCATTGCTGGGTTCATTGAACGTGACAGAATTAGATTTCGTGCTCGATGGCGGCTGGGGCGCAAACGGCGCCCAGACGTTAGTAGTCAGCGCATTCAATTTCAGTTCATCGTCAGAAACCCCCCTTCCAGCCGCTCTCCCGCTCTTCGCAACCGGCCTGGGCGCGTTAGGTCTGATTGCACGGCGCAGGAAGCGGAAGCAAGCCGCCTAAGCTGACTTAGATTTGTGACCGAAAGACCCTCGGGCGAAAGCTCGGGGGTTTTTTGCTGAGCCGCGTCGCTTGCGATGTCCGCTATTGGCACTTAGCGGACATGACGTTTTGCACCGCACATGTCTGCTTTTGACCCAAAGCGGACTAAGCGCGGCTTTTTTTTGGATTCGTCATCCATACCGATAGGACCCACGCTACCCAGAGAGACAAAAAGTAAAGCGCGAGGAACGCCACCAAGCTCGCGTGTACCCCCCATTCGTATTCAATTAAGAGCCCAATGAAATAAGCGACGAAATCGCCGACTATCATAAAGAGCACGTACCAGGCGATAAGCAGCATGGGTTTTGCCCTTTCCGATCGTCGCAAGCCCGCAGCGGATCACAGTGGACGTTGGAATCTGTTAAGTCCATCCGCGAAGAAAGCAGCTTGCTGGCGATTTGTCCGAAGTCCGCTTTTGACACTTAGTGGATATGCCGCTTTGCACCGCATATGTCCGCTTTTGACCCAAAGCGGACATGCCGCGTTCGGAATCACCGCGAACGTCCCTACCCTGTTAGCGCGCACTTCGTGGGCAGATCTGTGGGTACAGCAATTCCGCTCGATTGATCGCAAAGCCGATCAAGGACTTGGCATCAGAATTAGAAAGAGGCTGTCTCCGCCATACGAGCCCGGCGACGCCCTTAGAGACGCACCGTTCGCTTCCCGGCAAGGAACCATAGGCGCACGGGCTACGACGCCAAGCGCGAAGTGGCTAGGATACGTACAAGGCAGCCGTCCCTATTGTGGGCGATATCGAAAGAAACGTAGATGAGCAATAGTTACAATCGGCGACTTCGAGAGATTTTGCGCAAACGAGAGGCCGTATTGCTACCTGGCGCAGCCAACGCGCTGACCGCGCGCATTATTGAAGATATCGGTTTCAAAGCAATTTACGTAACGGGCGCTGGCATCGCAAATACGTTTCTAGGCGTGCCAGATATCGGCTTGGTCTCGATGACCGAACTGGCCAGTCACGTCAGTGCGATGCGAGAGGTTGTGTCCTTGCCATTGATCGTTGATGCAGACACCGGTTTCGGCAACCCACTTAACGTGGCACGTACGGTCCAAGTTCTTGAACGCAGTGGGGCCAACGCCATTCAGTTTGAAGATCAGGAGTTTCCGAAGCGGTGTGGACATTTTTCCGGCAAGAACGTCATTGGCACCTCCGAAATGGTCCAGAAAATTCACGCCGCTGTCGATGCCAGGATCGACCCCGATATGGTCATTATTGCACGAACCGATGCTATTGCTACGGATGGCTTCGAGAGCGCGATGGAGCGTGCGGCTGCCTATATCGGAGCCGGCGCAGATATGACCTTCGTCGAAGCGCCCCAAACAAAGGAACAGATTGCTGAAATCCCCAAACGTCTGGCAGCGCCGCAATTCATCAACATCGTTGCCGGCGGCGTCACACCAATGATTGGCCTCAATGAGCTTGAGACCATGGGATTCGCCATGGTTCTCTACGCCAATGCGGCGCTGCAAGCATCGATCGCCGGAATGCAAAAAGTGCTCAAGCACCTAAAGGTGGAAGGATCGCTTAACGGAGTTTCGGCAGAGCTCGCCAGCTTCGAGGAGCGGCAGCGGCTCGTTGGCAAACCGCAGTTCGACGCACTCGAAAAACAATATTCACAACCAGATTAGGCTGGGTGGAACCGCTTATGTCAGGTTCGGGTAACAATCCGCACACGCGTGCGATCGCTGAATTTATTTCGCAAATCAGGTTCGAAGATATTCCGAATGAAGTGATTGAACGCATCAAATTGCTGATTTTAGATTCGCTGGGTTGCGCGCTCTTTGGCAGCGCTCTGGAGTGGAGCCGGATATTGCGGGCGACGCTTGGCGGGCTTGATAGTACGAAGGCCTGTCGCGTGTGGGGAACGTCGGAGCTCCTATCCGCACCGCATGCCGCGCTAATCAATGGTACCCTTATTCAAAGTTTTGAACTCGACGATGTACATCGCCAGGGCGTCCTTCACGTTGGTGCGGTCACTTTGCCGCCGCTGCTCGCGATCACAGAGCTTCGCCCCGATCTCAGCGGCCGTGACTTTTTGCGATCTGCCGTGGCCGGCTACGAGATTGGGCCGCGTGTCGGCAAATGCATGGGACCGCAACATATTGGACAAGGCTGGCATTCCGGGGCGACTGTCGGAGTATTTTCTGCTGTGTCCGGCGCGGTCGCCGCACTGCGTCTCTCCAGCGAACAGGCCGTTCATGCTCTCGGTATCGCCGGCACTCAATCGTCCGGGTTGATGGCTGCGCAATACGGCGCGATGGTCAAGCGAATGCATGCTGGACGCGCTGCACAAAGCGGCCTTTACGGCGCGCTGCTGGCGGAAACTGGTTTTACAGGGATCGTGGATGTTTTTGAATCTCCCTATGGAGGGTTTTGTTCGACGTTCTCGCGTTCGAACGACCGATTCAATCTTGACGAATTGTCGTGGGAGCTTGGCCGGGCCTGGGAGACGATGCGCATTTCGCTGAAATTCTATTCTTGCGTTGGTAGCAATCACACGACCCTCGATGCAATCCGAAACATGCAGAGAGACGTTCCCTTTACCGCCGACGATATCGCGTCGATTGAGGTGCACGGATCGCAAGTAACCGTCGACCACGTTGGCTGGCCTTACGAGGCCCAAGGCGTGGCCTCGGCCCAATTAAATCTCCCGTTCTGCGTAGCGACACTGTTGCTCGAGGGCGACGTGTTTGTTGATCAGTTCAGTGCAGAAGTCGTTGATGACAGGCGGCGGATCGAATTATCGAAAAAGGTCAGTGTGGTGCATGATCCTGCAATCACCGCGCGCGGCTCGAACTACCGGCACATGGTGCGCGTGGAGGCACGTCTGAAAAACGGCGTGAAGCTCGAGCAAACCGTCGAGGCGCCGCGCGGCAGCGAATACAGCTTCGCGTCAGAGACCGAGATTGTGCAAAAGTTCAGGAAGCTCGCAACGCATATCGTCAGCGACGCGAAAGCAGACGACATTATCAACCTCGTGCTCAGTGCCGAAAACCTCAAGCGGGCCGAGCAGATTGTCCAAGCTTTAGCTATTGGTTGAACTTTTGTTTGTTGATTTTCATTTTGGCGGCGAGCTCGCTGAGGCGTTCCCGCTCCGTCTTGGTGAAATTGACAAAGTCCGCAACTGAACCGCCGGCAGGCTCTATACCGGTCGGAATGAGCTTGCCTCGCACCTCGTCGGTCTTAAGCGCCGCTTGCAGCTCGGCATTCATGCGTTGAACGATCGCCTCCGGGGTGCCCCGCGGCGCATAAAGACCGGCCCAATGGCCGATTTGTATGGTTGGAAAGCCCTGCTCCGCCGTGGTCGTGATCGACGGATAGGCGCTAATGCGCTTTTCGTAAGTGGTCGCAATTGCCTTTAATAATCCGGCCTTGATCTTAGGCAGCACGACAATGCTCGCCTCGGACGTCGCCGAGACGTTGTTCGCCAGCACGGCATTTACCCCGTCGCCACCACTTTTGTAGGGGACCATGGTAAAGGAAACGCCAGTCGCCTCCTTGATCATCTCGGCGACAAATTCGGGTGTGCTGCCATTGCCGGCCGTAGACCAGTTGACGCCGTTGCCTTGCGCTTTAGCCCAGGCGACGAATTCGGTCATGTTGTTCGCAGGGACACTCGGATGAACAATGATGGTCGACGGCGCGACCGCGATCATTCCGACCGGCACGAGATCGGAATCAGCATAGGGAAGATCTTTCAGCATCAGGCTGTTGGTGATTGTGCTCGCCGCACCAACGAGAAAGGTGTAGCCATCGGGCGCGGAATGAGCGACGAACGCCGTGCCAATCACCGCACCGGCGCCCGGACGATTTTCAATAACGATTGTCTGCCCAAGCCTTTTACTGACGCCCTCGGCAGCAAATCGAGCGATCAGGTCATTCGCGCCGCCGGGACCAAACCCAACGACCCAACGGATAGCGCGGTCCGGCCATTCCGCGCGTGCCGATGGCACGGCGACCAAGAAAACAAGTAGCCAAACGGCGAAACGCACGAACCGACTTGTCATTCGTTTCTCCTTTGATCGGGAGCTAGCTCAGTCTCAAGCGGATTATTACCTCAATGTAATCTAGATGAATGGCAGCGAACAACTGTACTCAGCCCTCCTTCATATCAGGTGGCTTACAAGTAACCGCATGATCGTTAGGGCCGGTCCCAATAAACCAATGCCCCGAAGGAAATGACTATGAACAGGAAGATCGTTGCCGCACTGCTAGCGGTTACCATGCTGAGCACACCTGCATTCGCAGCCAGCGTTGCCAGCTCACCTAATGCGCCCGCATCTCAGACAGTGACCTCCGACAAAGTCACCAAAGCGTCGGAAAAGAGCGTCAAAAAGCACAGCGTTCACGCGCGCAAATCGCATGGTCACAAGGTCCATTACGCAAAACATGCGAAACCGGGTCAGGTAAAACACGCCACTACAGCTCCAAAAAAGAGCCCGACGTCTGCTAGCACGAAAGGCGACTCAAACGCGGTTGCGGCTGCTCAAGGAAAAGCTTCAGTTAAGAATTAGTCTTGGCTTGAAGAAGCACAGCGCGGGGCCTCAACCTGCGCTGTGACTCCTTGTACAGTCGGCAAATACGATTCAGGAATGCCGCAAAGCAGCGAACGCAAATAGTTTTTGCGGCACGATATCGAACTCATGTGCTATCCTCGGCGGGCATGCCCCGCGTTTTATCCGTCATCTTCTGGCTTATACTCGCCGCGCCCGCTTTCGCGGTCACCGGCAATGCGCCGGTTGCGATGGATTGGGCGGCAAGACCGATCGTGATGATCGTCGATGCACGTGACGATCTCTGCACCGGGACCGCACTGGCGCGCGATCTGGTGCTCACGGCCGCACATTGCGTCACGCGGCCCGTGGCCTATCAGGTCAAGACTTATCAGACCGGCGTAACGATCCCTGTCCGCGCCGTCACTCGACACCCGCGCTTTGACTATGCAAGTTACGCCGCCAGCAGGGCCACCGCGGATGTTGCGCTCATTAAACTTGCCGCGCCGTTGCCGGACATTGTGGTGCCCGCCGGACTGGCGGCGGCGCGCCGGGTCGCAGTCGGCGAGACGCTGACGATCGCCGGCTTTGGCGTCACGATCGCCGGCACCGCGCGAGGACTGGGACAGCCACGCATGGCGACGCTCACCGTCACCGGCAAGCCTGGCTCGTTACAGATCCGCCTTTACGATATTGCGACCCGTAACACGCGCGTCGGTCTCGGCGGCTGCACCGGAGATTCCGGTGCGCCTGCATTTGACGGCGCCGGCCCGCTGGTGATTGGCGTGGTGAGCTGGTCGACGGCGCCCGGCGATGAAGAAGGCTGCGGCGGCTTGACCGGCGTTACGCCGCTGTTGCTTTATCGCGACTGGATTGTCGACACCGCGCGCAAATTCAATTCACCGATTGCGCCGTAACGAAAAGGCCCCAGACCGAAAGGTCTGGAGCCCTTACTCGTTACGAACGATTTACTGTGTAATTACCAGCAACGGCGAACGTACCTGACGTGTCCGTGATAGACCTGCCGCACCGAGCGGCAGTGGCCGCCGCGATAGCCGTAGCCGTCGTCATAGGCGTAGCTGCGATACCCCGGACCGTAGTAGCCGCGGTTATAGCCGTAGCCGGGACCCACGCCGACACCGACGCCGACCGGACCCGCGCCTACATAGACGCCCTGTGCACTAGCGGGCATTGACATTGCAATGCCGGCCGCCGCGAGGATGCCGATGGCAAGTTTCTTCATGGGAATCTCCTTGTTGCTCTCTAATCAAGACAACGTCCGCTGCCATCATGCGTTCCGGAATCTATTTCTTGGAACCCTTGGAACAAAAGGCTTTTTGCCTGCGCTCGCCAAAAAACTCCTGAGCATTTAATTAAATTCGCGCGCAATTTCGCGAGGGCTATCAAAGACTCTTGTTAACGAGATGACGGTATCTTGTGCGGGTATCTGGCCAGGCCACATGGAGTACCTCAGATGTCCCGAGTTATTGCCTTCCTGAAGGACGAGACCGGCGCTACTGCGATCGAGTACGGCCTGATTGCCGCAGGCATTTCAATCGTAATTATCGCGAGCGTGAATGCGATCGGTTCCAGCCTCAACACCAAGTTCGACAGCATCTCGACCCAGCTTAAATAACAACAAAGAGCGATTTTGCGTGGCGAAAGCCGCCAGAAATGGCGGCTTCTTTTTTTGTGCTTTTTGCCGATCGTTACATTTGTATCGATTCCTGTGCCGTTGCCGCACGGAACCTTTTAGCCGCATGCGGGTTCTATGTGCGGACTGCCGGCCACTTCCCCCCATCCCCCGGCCGGCAGGCTTGAACCTTCGGGCCGCAGTTCGTCATGAACGCGCGGCCCCTTTTTTTGTGTCAGGGAATCGCGCGCGCAGTGCCCGCCAAAAGCGTTCGGGCATCACCGCGCTCGCCGCAGCAACGATAGTGCTAGCGGGTTTTTTCCTCGGGGACCTGAATGATGCGGGCGAACGGGCCCGAGCCAACAAGCGGGAAAATTTGCCCGAGATACAGCACCGACCCGATGTTGTCAGACCAGGACCACAGCTCGCCGCTGCGCTTGTCGAGGATGATCACGTTGTTCACGGGGTAGTTCACATCCCGCCGGAATGTGCCGGGAATGTAATGGCGATGTCCGCGCGCGACGGCGCCGTACCCAGGATTAACGCCTCCGTAGACTGAATTCGAGGCGCCGAACGCTGAGTTCTGGTACTGCTGGGTGTTCACCATCTCATAGCGATCGCCCTGCAGCCGCGATTGCGCGGAGGCTTGCGTGCAAACACCCGCAAGCGCGGCGACGAGCATGACGCGAAAAACCTTTTTCATTGATTGTTCTCCCCCTCGCGATTTTGCCTCGCGAGTGTCGTCCGGCCACAAGGGAATATTACCCCCAATGCCTGGGCATCACAACGAGGGTTACAGACCGGAATCCTGGCCATAACGAGCGAGAAAACGAAAGCCTCAAGCCGTCAGCATAACCGCGGCGGTGAGCCGCGCATCGCGTGGTTAAGCGGTTATTGATGTGACGATACGGCGCGCGGGAATTCTGGCCCACAATGTGAGCCATTTCACATGCGGCTGGCCGTTGCGCTCCTACACTCTCTCCACGTCCAGCGACGCGATTTCGTGGAGAAATCCATGCTCAGGACAATACTCGTGGCCGCAGCACTTTGCGCAGGCGGTCTCATACTGAATGCCCGCGAAGCCGAGGCCCAATGCGCAGCGAAAGCCGTTGCGCAAAATGCGACCCTTTCTAGAACCGCGAGTGCGCCCTCGCCCATCACCAGATCGAATGCCACTCTCAAGGTATGGAAGACCGTTACATTGGGAGACTTTGCAAATTCATTCGCACTTCGTAACGCGCTCGATGCCGCGAATTGCGGCATCGGATACCTGGCCGAGGAAATTATCGCTCGACCGGCATTTACCGTGGCCGCGACCAAAACCGAACTGGATCTTGTCGCCGTCTCGCCAGCCGAACTTGGATTTGCGGACGGGTCCGCCTCGTTAAGAGAAATATATTTGCGCGCCGAGGCGGTGGGATTAAGTCTTGCCCCAGCCGAAACAGGGCCTGAACTGCGGCTTCAATATTTCGATCAGCCATTGGGAGAGTTTCTGCGCATTGGAATGAAGCCGATAACCACCTGGAACGGTGATCCGGTCATCTTTGTCGTTGCCAATGGTGGAGCGGGCCTCATCGTGATCGGCCAAAAAGCCAGCGCCGATACCCAGATCCCCACCTCGTCTCCCTTTTTGTTCGTACGCGCCCGCGAATTGCCAAAGGTCGAGGCAGCCTCACGGCGGTGAGCCGCGCATCGCGTGGTGAAGCAGTCATTGATGTGACGATGAGCTAGTAGGAAGGCGGGCGCTCATTCCAGTTTGGCCGTGCGTCCGCGCCCCGATGCCCGCAAATCTGGCATCGCATACGCGGGCCGAAAGCGGGCACCGGAATTTCGTCAGGGTAAGTGCTCATGTCCAGAACGGACTCGTGATTGCAGTTAAGCGCATGACACCGGACCGAAAGCGAACGCACGCCATTAATGCGCATGTTGCCGAGGGTCATGGGGGTAATGGATGATTCGCGCGTCATGACGGAGTCGTGCATCCGATAAATTCCGTGTCGCTCTGGGTCAGAAGCAAACTTTGCGCGGAATCCGCCTCATGTCCGCATTGCCCCTGAAAGCTGCCTACATAAAAAATCAAGCTCGCCCCAGGCAAAAGTCAACATTTAGGCAAGGTCTTTTCGAGCGTGTTGGCGGACTATCACGGGCTCAGACCAATTTTGGAAGTGACCCAATGATAACGGAAATCGCGTCTGTGGTTGGTGCCTGCATCTTTTTGGGGGTAACCATGATCTGCATCGCGCAATTTTTTCGCTCAAAATACCCGCCGTCAGGCCCGCCGCCTCGCTATTAAAACAGTAAACCGAGAGCGATTTGGACGCTCGAAGATCTACCCTTAATGAGCTGGTCGGCGTACGAAACGAGCTCTTGGGCAAGGATGAGCAATGACCAAAATCCTCGCGCTGATAGCTGGCCTATTCCTGATCGGTTTTCCGGCATGGATGCTGAAGGAAATGTCCGTTCCTCTGCCACAGTACCGAAAGGGCGGGTATGCCGATTATGTTCTTTTGACTTATGAACTGCTCGCCGTTTACGGCAGCGTCTTGCTGGGGATCGCGGTGCATGTCGGGCGCGCGAAATGGAGCGGGCAGTCTTTGTTTCCGTTCGGCCTGTTTAAGGCGGGCATGTGGGGTGTACTGGTTGCTGCCAGCGCATATTTCGTCGCTGGTGGTGTCTATGGCCTGATTAGCTATGGCGCGTTCGACAAGATGATCGGAGGAGCGCTCTGGGGCCTGCTTGCGATTTTTTGGGGTGTCTTCGGCGGTCTGGTGTCGGCTGGGCTAGCGTTGCTGTTTTATGCCTGGCGTGGCTCGGCAGGATACCGGCCACCAGGCAGCCCAGGATTGGGCACGCCGCGTTCGTGATGTCGATAGGTCGAATTGTGATCTAAGCGGACATTCGGCGGCACTATTGGACTTGTCATAGCTCCACTTTTTCAATCAATGTCGAATGTAATCTGCCTTTCTTCACGCGCTAATTTTTTATTCCGTTGACACATCCAACCGAAATTATAACTCCGTTTTGGTCTACACGCGAGCACCACTGTCCCGTCATGCACCAAATGCTCGCCTTTATCTGCTTGACTGTTCCACCTAATCCTGTGCATTCGCCTTCCGTAAGTTTGGTCGGCTGTTTTTTTGAAGTTGGCGCCACCGGCTTCATGTCTGTTGTTTTCGGCGCGGCGTAAGCGGGATTTCCGGATTGCAGGGCAAAATACAGGCCCATTGCGACCAGTGAAGGTACGGATGCTTTCATAGCGCTCCCCAAAAGCTGTGATCAGGGCCGAAGTCGATAGCAGCAAGCTTGCGGTTACTTGGAGAGACAAACCTTGTGTGTCTGACCTTGCGCATCTTGCGTCTCGCAAGCTCTCATACTGTTACACGCAAACTCAGCTATGATTGTGCCTTTCGCGGATTGGCATTCAAACTCGCTGAGTTTGGTGGGCACTTTTTTCGTCACCGGGCGCACTACAGTCGTCCCGATTTGCTTGCCTGTTTCGGCGAGCGCGGCCTGAGCCGACACAGCGGCCATGACGCCAATTAACGACGCAATCGTTACAATTTTGCCTGCCACGCTCACGTGAGACCTCCAGGAAATAACCGAGCAGCGCCATGAACTATATCGCGTATTGACGATCGTTCCCGTCATTGCTTCGTTATACAAATGTAATGCCATACTTTATTTTCATCCTGAAGCGCGCAAGACTCGCCGCCCGCGCATTCTACTCGCTCCCAGATCATTCCTTTCGCGTTTTCGCACTCCTGTTTACTGAATTTACTCACGCCATTGATGGAGCGAACCCGAGTCGCCCCGGCTGGCCCTGCTTTTTTTACGTCGGCCAACGCACCAAGAGCTAACGCCGCGGTGACTGTAGCCGCGATAAATGCCGTTGTTATGAAACTGCCCGTCGTCATGTGGACCTCATATCAAATGTAGGAATGAGAATTCTTCCTTTAATTCTTTTTATTGTCGATGCAGCCAACGCGGATCACTTCCCCCTCTCCATTGACGCGCGTGCAACTTTTCTGCGTCGCACAGGCCTTGTCTGTTTTTATCGTTCCGTTCATTCCCTCGCATTCACCATCGGTGAGTTTGGAAGGCTGCTTCATCTTTAATGGCGCTACAGGCTTGGCTTGCGTTTCATTCGTCGCGGCCAAAGCCGAGCTCCCAAATGCAAGGGCTAAACCCAGGGCCGCCATCGCCGTAAAAGTTGATTGTGCTTTCATGGGTTTCCTCGATGTGATGGCAGAAATTAATTATTTTGGCTGGAAATCCTCGTGGCGGTCATCGCGCAAACGAGATGTGCCGACAGGGACGTTCCATTGCCGCAGCAATCCTAGATACAAGCAGCGGTCGCGGGCAGCCGAGGGTTGGAAGAAAAGTGGAAATGGAGTTCGCAGAAGCAAGCTGCAAAGCTTGTTGTGAATCTTCCCAAACGTCAAGAGCGGGTGCAAATATCACGTACTTGTCGCGTATATACCAACCATACTAGCCTGCAGGGACCCACGCGCCCTGCGGGAATATATCTTTAATATAAAAAGGGTGTCTCTTATGCGCCGCTTGCAAATTTTCCTGGTTGCAATCGTCTTGATGGTCCCCTTGCGGCGAACGCCGGCCTTGGCCGAGCGGCCTTGTCCAGGCGGGATATGTAAATGCGCCGGCACCGCCGATTGCGGGCAATTGGAAAAGTCGGGACAATGCAACGGCCCGATCTCGTGCGGTTCTCCCCAAGAGCAATGCGGCTGCGTTTCGAAGTTCAAGGCCAATATGAATTCAATTGGCCAGAAGAAACCGGTCAACAAATCGCAATAGATTCAGTGTGACTGATCCAGGACGATTGCAGCCTTCCGCTTTTTACGCCAGCCCAGAAGACCCAACACGCCCAGACCAGCAGCAAAGAGCGGGAGCGCGGCTGGAAGCGGAGTTGCTGCGGCGGGGTCGCCAGGCCCTATGGCTACTTCAAAGGTGCCAACCACGTCGTTTAACACACCGCTGCTGCCGCCGCCGTTGACAAACCAGTTGTTGAGCGGCGTGCAAGTGCTGCCCGTGCTCCCGCACATCACCCACTGGCTAGCCCCAACACCCGTCGTCTGAATGTTGAAGAAACCGGTGCCCGAGAAATTAAAGAACAGCCCGCCCAGGGTTGCGGTCAATGCGCTCCCGCCAATGAAGGGCGATCTGATATTCGTAGCTTTGGTGATGTGGGTGGTGCCAATGCCGGTCAACGTGACATCGAAACTGACGATGTTTGCATCCGCCAGAACGCCAATTGTGCCATCGGTTGTAATGGTGCCGCCCAAAGTCACAGCGCCCACCACATCGCTCACCGCGTAAACCGTGGACGCCGATGATGGGCTTGCACATGCGGCAACGCTCGCAAAAATTGCGGCAGCGAAGGCGGAAGTAAGTCTCATCGAAAAAGGCCCCGATCCACGACCCGAATCACTGGCGCACAGCGTACAGAGTCAGATGTCGGGACGGCAAATCAAGTGGCCTGCCTGTGGGTTGGAACTTTCAAAGCCGCGTGTAAAAAGACGCATCTGCCAAGGGCCAAATGCGGCCATTGCGGCCGGCGCCGCAAAACACAGTTAAAATTTTCAACCTGTGGTTAAGAAATTTGCGCGATCTTTAGCCTATGCGGCAGCTCATCTGGTTCGTCGGAATCCTTGGTCTGGCAACATCGCTGGATTCCTATCACTACGACGGATATTTCACGCGAGGCTTCGTCCGGATGTTGACGGACATGGCCTTGAATATGCATCTCATCGGCTAAAGCTCCGCGTCAGCAGGAGCCGCCGCTCCCTGACACCAGCGACAAAACAAGCAGCGCCACCATCCGCGCTATGTCCGCTTCACACCGGAAAGCGGACATGTGCAGTGCAACTAGAGATGTCGGCTAAGTGCCAGTAGCGGACATTCACGAAATAATGCGATGAAATAGAAAAGACCGCCAGCGCGGCGGCCTTCAAGTTAGTCGGATGTCCTAACGAGCATTTTTCCAAGGGTCGAACTCTAATTTGGAGTCGGGTATGCTTTTGAGCGCATTTTCGTACGTTCTGTCTTTCATTCTGTAGAACCCGTCATCAATATCCTTTTGATACCTGGGCTTTATTTCTTTGTGCGAGTGATACCCACTTCTCAGATCACGAGACGAAGTAAGCGAAGGGTCGCTTTGGGCACTAGCGGCAACGGGCAATAACGCAATTGTCAGTGCAGCGATGAGCGTTCTCATTTTCAATTCTCATTACATCATGGAATGTCGGTCAATCGCCGTGTCCGCTTTACCTGATAGCGGACATGTGCAGCGCCATAGCCGATGTCCGCTAAGTGCCAATAGCGGACATGCGCCTATTCGATGACCTCATCGGCGGTGGCTAGTAGCGACTGTGGGATGGTGAGGCCCAGCGCCTTTGCGGTTTTGAGATTAACAACCAGCTCAAACTTGGTGGGCGCCTGCACCGGCATGTCGGCCGGCTTCTCACCCTTTAGGATGCGATCGACATACCCCGCAGCACGTCGAACCGCATCGTGCGGATCAAGCCCATACGAAATCAAGCCGCCGTCTTCTGCGTAATAACGATAAGGATAAACCGATGGCAATTTGTAGCGAGCGGCAAGACTGATGATGAGCTTGCGATGAGCCGCCGTGCCCCCTGTCGTAACGATCGCGCCGCCGTTGCCGGAACGCGTGAACGCCACCACAGCACGCTCGATTTCGTCGTTGTCGCGCACGTTCACCGGCTTAAGCTCAACACCAAGGGACTGCGCCACCGATCGAACTGCCGCGAATTGTCCGATACCGGCCGCCGAGGTCGGATCACGGAACACTAAGGCACGGGTCACGTTGGGCGCGATCTGCTTGAGCAACTCGGCCCATTTTCCGCTCATGCTGTACTCGAAATTCGAGAAGCCGGTGATATTGCCGCCCGGGTGCGCCATACTTTCGACGAAGCCAGCACCAACCGGATCGGGAACGTTCACGAATACGATCGGGATAGTAGGGGTAGCCTGTTGCAGCGGCCCAAGCGCTATACTGCCTACGCTCAGGATCACATCGGGCGCGAGTGCGACCAACTCTGCCGCATAGCGATGAAGGCTGTCGAGATCGGCCCCAATCTGACGGGTTTCAATCTTCAAATCGCGTCCGACCATCCACCCTAACTGCGCAAGAGTTTGCTCGAACACTGCTCTTCGTGCTTTGGATTCGGGGTCGTCTGATCCGAGGATGTTGAGTATGCCAACGCGGCGCACACGCTCGGGCTGTTGCGCACGCACCACGAACGGCCAACTCGCCGCCGCTCCGCCAATTAGCGTGATGAATTCGCGCCGCCTCATTACCGCCCCCAAGGCTCAGACACGAAACGGTAGCAATTTCTAGGTGTGGTCTGGAAGAGGCCGAACGAGGCCCACGCGTGTCCGCTTTGGGTCAGAAGCGGACATGTGCGGTGCACTACCTTATGTCCGCTAAGTGCCAATAGCGGACATTCGCCGAACTATTGCACGTTTTCTACTGGGCCTTTTTTGGTGAAGTTGGACTTGCGCCGCTTGGATTAACTGGCGCCGACGGGCCGGCTTCTTCCATTGATGGAGCGACTTGCCTTATATAACAGTCCGCACATTCTGCTTGGCATTCAGCCGTTTTACGCGGCGGGGGGCAACGCGTACAGATTGGGCAAGCGTCTGGCGTAGTAGCCGTCTGCTTCGGTGCAGCAATTGAAACATGCGAACTAGCCGCCAATACAAATGCGCCAACGAGCATTGTTGTTACATACACAATTCGCAACATCGCGCCCGCCTGTCTGTGAACTTGCCACACACTTTCGACGATAAGGAAAATGTCACTCGGCGGAACACAATCAAATGCCGCGGCGCGTTAATCCCTCTTGTCGACGCAGACGACATATCCGTCCGGATATTTGCAGTACTGGTGTGAAGCACCACACCGGCCATCGGTCTCGACGACCGTACCCCTCGTTTTCGAGCAATCGCTGCTCGACAGCTTCGAGACCCCACGTTTGAGAGTTGGCCTTTGTACCTGGACTGGCGAGGTATTCGCTTGTGCCAGAACGGTGGGCCCTGCCGTTTCCGCGGACGTCATGACTGCACCAAAGGCAATCGCGCTCCCGGCTGTCATTGCGAGTATAGACGATCTCAACTGCACGGTGTGGCTCCTCCAAATTTATCGTCCCGGCGGATGCTCGTCGCGCTGTCCCTGTCATGGACGTCAGCTGATTTGAATGATCGCCCTTAATATGTAATCGAGTCAATTGCTCCAGGACAGAAGAAGGCATTGCAGCGTATCAGCGCGGTCTCGACGGCCTCGAGGTAGAAATAGTTCGGGGCAGCTTCTTAAAGTCCGCTTTGGGTCAAGAGCGGACGTGTGCAGCGCAACTCGACATGTCTGCTTTGTGCCAATAGCGGACATTGGGGAACCTACTTCGCCGGGCACAAATTGATCACTGGTTCACACAGCGCGCGCCATCCGTCGTGCCTAAAATGCGGAATGATCTGTAGTACGATTCCGGCGACAAACAGCGACCAACCGATGCGAGATAGCCATCGGGTTTTTGTGATTGCGCGGTCCATTTGATCATCTACACCGCTAACCCGATCTACCTGGCCGCGGCTGAGAAGTGATCCTAAAATGGATTTATGGGCGCGCAGCCATATGGTGGTAACACCGGCGATGATTTCTTGACCCGCGGCGATTAGCACCGCTCCGATACCACTGAGCACCAATCCCCATACATCCATTGTTAAATACCGTGTTGCGAGCCTGTCCAACTTTTCAGTTGAAATTATTTCTATGAGTTACCTTTAAAGAGTCCCGTTAGCAAGGCAGCGAGGAGAGCGCCTCCCACGAAGCTGGCCACTGCTGAAAGGGACACAAGCGGATACTCGCTTGAACCGAACAGCAGATGAACGATTGTCGGAACGACCAACCAAAAGACCAACCATAAAACAAGAAAGAGCGCGATCTGCATTACCGATATCCGTCGCTGCTCGAACACTAGAACCTACTATGGCTCGCACGCGTTGCGAGGCCGCTCGAATGTCCGCTTTGGGTCAAAAGCAGACATGTGCCATGCAGCAGCTCATGTCCGCTAAGTGCCAATAGCGGAAATTGAGAAACTTAATTTGTCGGCTGCTCGATTACCTCGTCGGCGCGCGTGAGCAGCGAAGGCGGAACGGTGAGGCCGAGCGCTTTTGCGGCCTTGAGATTGATCACCAGATCAAACTTGGTTGGAAGTTGAACGGGCAAACTGGCAGGTTTAGCGCCTTTGAGAATCTTTCCAGCATAAACTCCGGCCTCGCGATGCGCGTCCGCTGCGCTCGCGCCGTAACTGATCAATCCACCGCCGGCGACAAACTCGCGCGACGCATAGATCGCCGGTATTTTGTAACGCGTCGCCAGCGCGACGATTTGATCATACATCTCGTTGAATAATGGATCGGCAGCAACGAGGAGCGCGTCAACCTTTAATTGCGATAGGGTCGTGAAGGCACCGCCTAGGTCGCGGTCGCTACGGACGTTTTGAATAGCGATCTTTTGTCCGATTTCGCTTGCCGCAGTTTCCACACCCGCCAATTGCCGGTCCGTATCCGGATAGTCTTCGTTCGCTAACACGCCGATCATTGTACCTTTCGGTACCAGCTCACGCAGCAGCCCGAGGCGCTTTGCCTCTAGCGCTGTAGCAATCAGACTCATGCCGGTGACGTTTCCACCCGGATTGTTAAGACTGTCGACAAGCCCAATACTGACCGGGTCTCCGTCGATGACAAAGATGATGGGAATTTTGTTCGTTGCCGCCTTTGCCGCAAGCGCCGATGGTTCGCTGCCGGTGGTAACGATCACCGTCGCCTGACGGTTGATCAGATCCGCCGCCAATGCCGGCAGTCGACCGTATTTGCCATGAGCCCAGCGGTACTCAATTGCTACGTTTTGGCCCTCAATGAAGCCAGATTCTTTCAAGCCGGTCCGCAGCGCATCCAATACGCGGGTGGATTTATCAGCTGAAGTACTGCCGAGCAATCCAATGAGCGGCATGCGCTTCGGTTGCGCGCGCGCGGCAAGCGGCAACACGATCGCGCCGCCAGCGAGAAAAGAAATAAACTCCCGCCGCCTCATGTCAGCCCCAAGGCTCAGGACAAGGCATCGTTTTAAACAGACTACCACTGGAAGTGGCCTGCCGCAAAGACAGCCGATGTCCGCTTTGGGTCAAAAGCAGACATATGCAGCGCGAAAAGGCATGTCCGCTTTACCCCCAATGGCGGACATTTGCATCACACAAGCCGATGTCGGCCAAGTGCCAATAGCGGACATCAGGCTTTGCCCGAAAGCGGAGTCGCCGACTTGGGGCAACGCCTCGTTGGGGCCTTGCGGTTTTGCGGGCGCAGGTGTGAGATTATGTCAGGCGCCCGGCAGGCGGCCAGGTGCCGTGACAGCTTTCATCAGGGAGGGCTTAACAATGGCACATTTGACACCCGGTGGTATCAAAAAGAAGAAGGGTAGCGATGACTTGACGGTCCCGGAATTTGCGATGCCGCCAGATGCTGTTCCCGGCATTGCGCAAGTGATCGTCGATGCATGGAACGGCGCCGCAAGCCTCAACAAGATCCTGGATCGTGTTCAATCCGGAGCGAAAAAAGGGATGGCCACGCCAGATGCTGTCACACAAGCCACAACGGCAATCAATGCGGCAAACCCCAAGTACAATTTGCAGCGGGTCGTAATAATAACGGAAGACGAGCACGATAGTGGATACACGATGGAAACTGAGGACGACGTGGTCTTCGTGCTCCCAAAAAAAAGCCGCGTGGATCTCACCGGAGCAAGTCTTCTTAATTCGGCTAAGTTGCTAATGGCCTGCACGCCTAACGGGATTTAGAAACTCCGGGGCATTGACGTAAGGCCGCGCTGTATCGGCGCGGCCTCTCTATTTAGCTGAGCGGGCCCTTGGCTAGGTGTCACACCATGTCTGCTTCGGGTCATAAGCGGACATTCACAAACAGTGTGCACAAACAGAAAGACCGCCTCGCGGCGGCCTTTCCGAATTCATGTTTGTTTGGTCACGCAGCGCGTGCTGATTTCTTTTTCCTGCGCCAGCCCAGCATGCCCAGTGCGCCGAGACCACCGGCAAAGAGAGGCAATGCGGCCGGGAGTGGCGTCGCGGAGGCCGCCGTTATGTCGCCAATGATGTCGAAGGCACCCAACGTCCCCTCTTGTAGCACAGGGTTTGTTTCATCGCTGCGGAGGATAAGAAGTGTCCCGCTCAGCGGAATTGAGTTTACGTACCAGGACTCATCGGCGTCACCCGAGCCGGAGGCCTGAAGATAGTAATTGCCGCCCGCATTCAAATGCACACCGCTGATTCCGGTAACCGACAGGACAGTCGGACCGCCGCCATTGATGTTCAGAATATTTGTCACGGTCCAGGATCCTAACGCCGGCCCGAGAGCGCCGCCCGTGTTGGTGAACAGAGTGAGCGTCGCCGTCTTGACGGTGCTGGATCCGTCATTTGCGTTGGCCATAGCAATATCGATTTGAGTCAGATTGGCTTCGACCGACGAGCTGAACGGCATCGCGGGAGAAAAAGTGATGCCAGATGACAAGCCAACTATCCACCCGGAACTGTGATCGAACGCGTTGCCAGGTCCAAAATCGGTAAAGATTGTGGCCGCGTGTGCGATGTTGCTTGAAGCAATGCAGCCGCTTATCGCCGCGGCGAGGCACGTGACCCGAAACCGCATTGGGCTACTCCAGACTACTCTTGCCGGCCACGCGTGGAAGTCTAAACCGCACGCCTTTTCAGATCAACCGGAGGCATCGGCGGCAGACTGCGCGGGCGAGCAAAGTTCCGCAAAATCATGAAGCTTTTGCGCCAGTTGAATGGTTATCAGCGGACGCAGAAAGACCGTGATTCAATCCGGTGGCGGCTGTAAGCGGACATTCCACCATTTACTCAATCACCTCGTCGGCAGCCACGATCAGGCCAGCCGGCGGGGTCAACCCCAGGGCTTTCGCTGTTTTGAGATTGAGAGCGCTCTCGTATTTGGCCGGCGTCTGTACCGGCAGGTCGGCTGGTTTGGCTCCGCGAAGAATCCGATCCACATACAGCGCCGCCTGCCGGTAATGGTCGGCAGAGAGGATCCCGTAGGACATAAGACCACCGGCGCGGACCATGTACTTGAAGCTGTAAACCGCCGGCAGGCGATTTCGAGCCGCGAGTGTAATAATGAGATCGCTGTTACTGCTGGTCGTGCTTTCAGGGAGTACGACCATCGCACTGTTTGGCGTCCTCCCAATGGCGTCGACGACGCGCTCGATGTCGAGAGGGTCGTTTTCGATGCGGGCGGCGACCGGCTCGATTCCAAGCGCCGGCGCGACGGCCTTGGCGGCGTTCAGCAAGTAGTCAAAATAGGCTGCGGTTTTTGGATTTCCCAGTAGCGCCGCGCGTGCCGTTTGCGGCGCCATTTCCTTGAGCATACCGATCCATTTGCCGACCAAGGTTGGCTCGTAAGCCATGAGGCCAGTGAGATTGCCACCAGGCTCTGCCAAACTTGCGATGAAGCCTGCGCCGATCGGATCGATGACATAAGTGAACACGATCGGAATCGTCTGGGTTTCCTTCTGCAATGCAGCAGCGGCCGGTCTCGACAACGCGAAAATGACATCCGGTTGCATTGCGACCAGCTCTTTGGCGAGCTCCTGCACGCGAACGGCGGCCGGTGCTACGCGATAGTCGATATGGATATTGCGTCCCTCGGACCATCCGTGTTTTTCGAGTTCCTGATGGAATGCCTTTATGCTCGGATCGTCGAGAGTAACGAGCATGCCAATACGCCGGATGCGTTCCGGCTTCTGGGCAAGAGCCACGGCCGGGCACGCCACCGCACCAAGAGCTATCAGGAATTCGCGTCGCCTCATGTCCGCCCCCCGAGGCTTCAATAGGCGATCATAGCAACTTCAAGTGGTGCTCAGAAAGGGCAGTTTGGATGTTCAGAGAATGTCCAATCCAAATGGCCTTCAACGCATATTGTCCACCAAGGGCCAAAAGCCAACTCATGCAGCGTAGAAGAAATAACCGCGCCCCAGGTTAGGTCGCGGCCATTTTCTGCTTTAAGTGAGCGCCGCTAAATTTGCCAGAACCACCTCGCAGCTTCTGCCCGGGCCTCGGCCTTGCCGAAGGGTAAGTGGTAATCGCCTGGTATCGTAAACCCATTCCAGTTTTGCGGGCGACGGCACTCCGCGATCCGTCCTGCAATAGCGGCCCTGCTGGTCCAGTTCAGGAAAGCGTTTGGCATGATGCCTCCAATCCTAGAGCCAATCAGTCAATAGTGATCAACCCTGGCAAACAGACAGGCCGCTGCAGGCTCCGAGGGTATAATGCGCTGCTATTTCATTGCCTCCTGCAGCCTCTAACGCCTCGTCGGCGACTGCGTCGAAGAAAAGATTCTCTTCAGTCTGGTCGAGTCTGCTGGTCATATAATTGTTCATGGCTTTGATCCTTTCGTTGGTACGTGTTCTGACCAATAAACTCACGTCCTCTCAATTTTATTCTGGTGTTCACGGCAAGGTGACTGGATCGCTGGATTGGATAATCACCAGCGGCCGGATCATCTCGCGCGTGTGTGACGGCGAGACGGCTAACTCATAGCGTTTTATCGGACGCGTGCGCAGCAAAGCCGCCGACAGTCATGGCGCTGGCGTCCACTATGGGCAACGCGCAGACAACACGACACGCTTGCCGCGCGTTCGCTGTGCAATCCGCTTGCTTATCGGCCCAGGTCTAACTCTATTGATGTATCAAGGACCGCCGTATAGCCGCCCTGTTTGTCCGGGGTCACGGTAACTCCAGCCGCAGCTTCCGGTGCAAGCCCATCAGCGCCCGACAGAGTTACGGCGTCACCGCGCACGCTCACAGAGTTTGATCCGCTGGTGATTGTGATCATACCGGGAACCGTAGACGACACTTTCAGCCCGCTCGGCGCGTTAGATATGCTTGCGATAACTGTACCGTCAGAGACGATTGCAGTGGCGTGAGATCTGGAGCCATCGTTGCCGTCTTTAGCCAGACTAATTTCGGGCAAAGCAATCAAAGTAACGAGCGCTACAAACACAGCAGGTAAACCGGTCGATTTAAAAGCTGGCACAAGCCCAATCATCTTTGTTACTCCTGCATTGCTTTTTTGCGAAGTTTTTATTTTCGCCTAATGAACAATCAAAATCCCGGACAGCCGCGACAAAAGATTGGACTAGGACGAACTTCTGCAGGAATGCTCGATCTCTTCACGCCAGGCCATCACTGTCGTCGAACTAGCGTTGTTTTTCAGTCTTCGCGATGGAGCCGAGATCATCGGTCCAATGTTGCGCCGAGCGAAACCAGTACTGCAGTTTGGGTACAAATTCGTCGCGCTGATGCAAGGTACCTACACGAATGGAATGAACCTTTGGCCCGTCATCGACCGTCGTAGAATAAATTGGCGTCCCACAATTCGGACAAAAGGCCTGTTGCCGTTCAGTGCCGCTTTCAGCTGTTTTGACGTATATTTTCGGTTCGCCGGATCGAAGCTTGAAAGAGCCTTGCCGCGACGGCACGACGCTACGAAATGCGGAGCCCGACAGAGTCTGGCAGTCAGTACAATGACAGATCCCGGTCATTTCCGGATCGGCTTCTGCCTCGTAAGCGATCAAGCCACAGTGACAAGCGCCATCGACTTTCATTGCGGCATCTCCCGGAAAAGCTGTGAGCCCAACTTACACTTCGCCACCGACAGCGGACAGCCGTTCTACTGGCCGTGAGGGCTCCTCTTTCTACGGTATGCCGGGTTCTGCGTGCAGAAGCCACGATTGCCGCTGAGCACGGTCCGGCGGCAGGCCTCGAATGAGTTAAAAATGCAATTCTCCTCGATGCGGCCAGCCCCGGCATCGACCCGGGCACACCACGCGGCCGCATTCGCCGATGCCGGGCCAACGCAAAGGCCAACCGGCAAGAAAATAATCAAACCTGCAAACAGAAATGAAAAACGCATTGCTGCCCCAATGACATTCATTATCAAATTCATTCGATCACTTCATCCGCGCGCGCAAGCAGCGTCGCCGGCACGTCGAGACCGAGAGCCTTGGCGGTCTTGAGATTGATCACCAGTTCGTACTTTGTCGGCGCCTGCACCGGGAGGTCGCCCGGTTTCTCGCCCTTGAGGATGCGATCGACGTAACCAGCCGCGCGCCGGAATTGGTCGAGGTAATCAGCCCCATATGAAATCAGACCGCCTAAGGAGACATGAAAACGGGCCGTGTAGATTGCGGGCAGTTTGTAACGGGTCGCCAGCGCAATAATCAGCTTGCGATGAACCGTGGCCGTCGCGCTGCCTGTGACGATCAGGCCGCCATTCGCCGCGCTCGCAAATGTCCCGACGGAACGCTCGATGTCGGCAGCGTTGGTCGTGTTGATCGGGCTTACCGCGACCCCTAATGAGGGCGCTACGGCCTGGATCGCGCCAAACTGCGCGCTACCGGCGGGATTGTCAGTATCGCGGAGCACAGCCACGCGGCTCAATTTCGGCGCGATCTGTTTGAGCAGCTCCAGCCATTTCCCGCTCGAACTGTATTCGAGCAGCATGAACCCGGTGGTATTGCCGCCTGGCAGGCTCAGGCTATCGACGAAGCCGGCGCCCACCGGGTCGGTGACAAGCGTGAAGACAATCGGTACGGCGGACGTTATTTTTTTGACAGATCCCACACTGAGCGTGCCGGAGGCCAGGATGACGTCCGGTCCGAGCGCGGTCAATTCCGCAGCATATTTTTGCGCGGCAGCGGCTTCGCCAGCGGACCAGCGATAGTCGATCCGCACATTGCGTCCGTCCGTCCAGCCCAATTCGGCCAATCCCTTGGTGAAAGCCTCAAGGAAGGCCGGCACTTCCGGATCATCGGCACCCCGATTTGACAGCACGCCGATGCGCCGGACCTTTTCGGGCTCCTGCCCCAGCGCCGCCAGCGGCCACGAGGCCACCACGCCACCCGCCAATGAAATGAACTCGCGTCGTCTCATGTCCTTCCGAGCCTCAGAACAACTCAAGGTATCAGACGGAACCTGCTCTGTCCGCCTGGACAAGATGCTATCCAAAGCTACTGACCGGCCCCACCGATATCCGATCACGCACTGGGTCACCCCGAATTGATTCAATGTGATTGTGGGATCATTGCGCTTCCCGGCTGCCTGATGCACACCGGAGTGCACTTTTGTGGAGATAGCACCGCAAAGCAAGAAAGGGCGCTCGATGCCTGACCTCAAGCTTGGTTCTCTCACATTCGACGATCTGCGTGCGGGCGGGCTCGCCCGCCCTGCCGCCGAAAAATTCGCGGGAGCATGGCTCGCCTGCTTTCTTGTGATGACTCGCTCCGATTCTTTCCTCGCATTTAGTTTCGAACACGCGCTTCGCGCCACGGTTTGCGGATCGGTTGGCGCGGCGGTGACTGTTGCCCTCCTCGCTCAGATGGACCGGACGATAAATACGGTCTCGCGGCAGGTGACGATCGCCGCGATCGCGACGTTCATCGGTGATATCTTCGCGCACCCATCGCACTTTCCACCGCAATGGGCGGAGCCAATGGTCACAGCCGCGGTATCTGCGGCCATTGCCACAGCCGTCTGGTACGCGAAGCGGTGGGCAAAGGGCCTCTGAGCAAAGCAAAACGGCTGCAGGTCTTAATAACTGCAACCGCAGTTCCTGATATCGCAGACGACTCCCAAACAAAAAGGCCGCCTTACGGCGGCCTTTCAAATAATCCCGCAGACAATCAAGCCGCGATGCTCGACCCTATCTTTCGTCTTCCACGCAGGCCGAACAGACCAAAGCCACCGAGCCCCGACGCAAAAAGCGTAAGCGCTCCAGGCAGTGGAGTCTCCGACGTCAGGTCGGCCTGAATTAGAGCAGCCGGAAGAAAATTCGACTCTGTCATCCAGCCATTACCGTTCGTAAATCCGAGCGTTCCCTGAATGCCACTCTGTCCCCAACTCCCGTCTTCGCCTTGGGCAATGGCAGCGAGCCAATATTTCGACCCTAGATCAATTGCCCAATTGAGAGAATTGAGCGACAGCGGATCGGATGTCAGGTCAACGGTCACTTTCGATAAAAACGTTCCAGAAGGACGGCCGCCATTGTCGGCCATGATGCCCAGGTCGATCGTCACACCTGAGAATTGCGAAGAGATATAGGTGTCTACGTTCGTAATGGTCCATGTCCCTGAAGACGTAAACGGCAGCGCCACTGATTGGCTGGCAAATCCGAGGTTGAATATTGAATAGCCTGTGCCGGGCACAAAAGATGCGCCGGTCAGTGTATCGAGCAAGACAACCGAAGCCTGGGTCGTATTTGCTGCCAGAAAAAATGAAAAGATGGCGCTTGCCACAGCAGCCCATCTAAGCGCGCGAAAAAGCATTTGAACTTCCCCCATTGGTCAATACACAGCGCGCGCAAAATCTTTGGCTTCGTGTCGCATCACAAGAGACTGAGACGACAATCGCTAAGACCAAAGCGACAAAGCCAGGCAGGAATAACTCAAGGGAAAAAACCGCGCTTGTGGCGATCTCTCCGGAACCGATTAGTGTTTTGAACAGGCGACGAGAGACGCAGCGTTCCGTTTCCTGCGCCAGCCGAGCAGCCCTAATCCGCTGAGCGCGGTAACGAAGAGAGGAAGAGCGGCCGGCAGAGGCGTCTCGTTTGTTGTGGCCGATACATTTGTGATGACGAACGTGTCGTCGAAATAGTCAAAGTTGCTTTGACTGCTTTTCGGTAAATCTTCGAATCCGATGTAAACGCCGGCGGGAATCGTGCCGTTGAACGGGGGATGCAAGCCATCGTAGAGCGCGGAATACACGTGCTGTCCGTCCCCTCCGTTCAACCCCGGATTGGAAAACCACGTTTTGCCCGTCGTAATGACCTGATCAAAGAACACGAGAACATCGCCGGCGGTGACATTGCCAAGGACAATGGAGGTCCCAATACCGGAGGTCTGATTGTTTAATCCGGTAATCCCGGTCGGATTGCCGTTCACCGTCATGCCGACCACTTCCGTGAAACCGGCGTGTGTCCCGGCAAAATAAGCAGTGACCGGGCCGGTATTTGTTGCAGTGAAAATGTAAGTCTCCGGATTTTCAGTGCCAATATTTGGGTACGGTATCAGTGTGCCAGCTTGTGCCTTTGAAACGTATGGACCGGCAGCGCAGACGCCAACCGCAACAAGTGCGGCGAGTACGGTTTTCTTCATGTCAAAAACATCCTCATTCGATCTTGTTCGGAGAGGACCCCGCCATTCGCCTATTCGGTTGAGTTAAGCAGGCGTAATAGCGACCGTCCGTAGCTCACCACCAATCAGCGTGAACGACAGGCAACCTGCCAAGAACGACGATTAAAAACTTGGACAACGACGACAGTAATAAGGTCGGAAACGAAATAGTGCGTTCCACCGACTACGGTGAAAACTCCATAATGTTTGCACACGAATGAGTTGGTTCAAAAACCCGGTGGTGCAGCAATCCTAAATAGCTATCGGTAATAGCCCGGCGGTAACTCACCACCGCGGACAAACGTGACACATTACGACAAATATGCCGCAACGCATGCAGTGCTTGGAATATTCATTGTCGCTTTAGTCCCAGTAATTTGCGTTTCAGTCCACGAAATCCATTTTGGATCTGTTTAAACGCAACCAACTGCGCACGAAGCGTTGCTCTGCGTTCTGAGCACACACTCCAGAACCAATGCGAATGGCTTAGGACGCAATCCGGCTAGGGCGAGGCTGAATTCCGTGATATCTGCGCTCGAAATAAGGCCAGCTAGCAAAACTTTTTTTGATGCATCCTCCGTTTAATGCAGGAATTGAAAGACGCATGTCGGAATCAACCGATTCTACCATTGTCAGATTTTCAACTGCCGATCTGCCGGAGAAAGACCGGATTACGATGTGGCGGGAGCATTACGGCCGCGTCGCAATGAAACTCGACGTCGAACCGGTAAACGACGGCCCCTTCGATTGTGCAGTCGCGGCACGTTCACTGCCGGGAATACAGTTGTTGTCAGCGAGAATGTCTCCTTTGCGCGTCAGGCGCACCCACGAACTTATCGCGGACGGTAACGACAATGTTGCATTCATCATCAACCAATCGGGGGATATCAAGGCCTCAGCGCGTGGAAAAGAGGTGGCGCTGAGTGCAGGTGACGCGATTCTGATGAGCAGCACCGAGGTCGGTGTATATCACCGCCAGTCACGGGGCGGCTCTCTGTCGTTTCTGATCCCGCGAACTGTTTTCTCATCAACAGTCGCCGGACTCGATGATGCGCTCATGCAACGCATCCCCCAAAATACCGCCCTGCTTAAACTTCTAACATCGTACGCGAGCGCACTATTCGATGAAGGTCTGGCGACGAGCGTCCAGGTCCAACGGACGACCGCCGGACATTTACATGAACTTGTCGCGCTGGTGCTCGGAGCAACGCGTAACGCAGCTAACGTTGCCAAATACCGTGGCTTGCGTGCCGCTCGGCTGAGCGCGGCCAAGACTTACGTTATCGAAAACAGCAACCGGCGGGATCTTTCAGTAAACATGGTTGCAGCCCATATCGGCGTGAACTCCTCGCATTCTGCAGCGGCTGTTTGAACGCGAAGGCACGACGTTTACCGCGTTCCTATTGGATCAGCGCCTCAATCGCGCACTTCGCGTCCTGACGGAGCCAAGTTTAGACCGACGATTTATCGGCCAAATTGGATACGATGTCGGATTCAACGATCTCTCTTACTTCCATCGCACTTTCAAGCGGTGCTACGGCGCCACCCCACTCGAGATCAGAAATGAGGCGAACCGGCCAAACGTAGCGGACGCTGCTGAATAGGCCCGCCGCAAAGCGCTCTTTCCAGTAAGTCACAACCCGCTTCTACATCCTCAGATTGTCGTCCTAGTCCCAAAATCTGTCGCTTTTGTCCAAGTCTTAGGGCTGGCGTCCAATTACTTTGTCGCCGCAAACCGAACGCGTAAGTGCGTCGGATTTCAAAAGAGACACGCAAGAAAACTCGTCATTTGATTGGAGGACACCTTGCGTGACTTAGCCGCCGCCGGTGTCGATATCGCCATCATAGCGCTGATTTGTTTCTCGCTTTTTTCAGGGCAACCCGCATTTGAGACCACCAGGACCACGGCGACTATCCCGGCTCTGGTCTCTTGCACACCCTGATCGTTGAGACCGCAGTGCGGCGGTTGAGGCTACGCCGCTGCGATGTCGAGAAGAAAACACATTTCGCAGTTGGCCGTCCGCCACGTCTTTCTGCGTCTGACCATAGGAGGCTCCGAATGTGGACGGCAGTAAACCTTTTCCGTAAGCGACTTCTTGCAAGTCTGCATGAAATCAAGGCGACGACAGGCAGAACGCATCATCGCCCGCTATCGGGAGTTTGCGCCGAACGAAACGCAACCTCACATAGCGGACCAAACCGAGACCGAAAACATTCCGCGTCCAAGCAAGAAAGCTACCGCCCGGCGCGCGTGTGTAAGCTTCGCCGGGGTTCATCAATGGCCTCCAAACAGCTCGTTAAAGTGCGCGAGCTCGCGCATAAAATCATCGAAGCGGCGGCTGGCGGCCGCAAGTTCACGCAACGCAAACCAGGCGAGCGCGCTCGCCGACATCGCCCACAGCAAGAGCGCCAGGTGAACGAGGTCGCCACGTTCGGTGAATATCCGGATGAGGTCTGTCATTGAGCCCCTCCCGCGCGACCGTTTAAGATCGCCCGGCGCGGACGTGTCAGCGAGTCGCGGTGATTACGAGGGCGCGAATGCGGCCATCAACCGAACCGTGGCCAAACCGGCGCGCTACAGCTTCAGCCGCATATTTCGTGGCCTCGTCCAGCTTTGAGGCATCGCGCGCCTCGATTTCACCCCTCAGCGGAGTGCCCTGGCAATAAGCAACCGCAGGATCCAGCGGCGACGGCGCCTTGCTTCGCGCATCGACTGCATCAACCGTTATTTTCGTAAATCCGGCTTTCTGCAATTCCTCACGGATTGTCTCGGCGTCGTGATAGCCGTGCGGAGTGCGAGCCAGGAAGCGCGGAGGATCATTTGGAAAGAACGTCGCCAGCGCCTGCGTGATGACGTCTGCAAAATCATTTTCCGAAATTCGATCCCAGACATTGAAAATAAAATGCCCACCAACTTTCAAAACCCGGTGCGCTTCCTTAAAGCCGGCAATCTTGTCGGGAAAAAACATCGCACCAAACTGGCAGACAACAACGTCTACGCTTTGATCTTTGAACGGCAACGCGAGCGCATCAGCCTGTTTCCACTCGATCCGATCATTGCGGCCGTGTCTCTGCTTCGCAAAATCGAGCATCGGTTGATTGAGGTCGGTTACGATCATGTGGGCTTTTGCAGAAAGGCGGGACGAGAGCGCACGCGTGAGAACGCCAGTCCCCGCCGCTGTTTCCAACACCTCGGCCGGCGCAGATTTTGATACGCGCTCGGCGAGATCACGCGCAAATGGCTCAAAGATGAGCGGAACCATAAACCTGTCGTAGAATTCGGGGATCGACCCCGCGAACTGCCTGTCCGTCGCTACCATCGCTCTGCCCCAATACGCACGACTGGTAGAACAGCCTAACACACGGACAGGTTGTTGCCAGAGCGCGAGAGACTTACCGCTCTCTATATAAAGAATGACGCCCGGCTGCGGGGACCAGCAACGGGCGTCATTCCGGTCAGCCGCAAAACTGCGGCCGCACGTCAGCGAGAAGACTGTTTCTGTGCAACGAGCTGCTGCGCGGTCTGCAAGTGTTTTTGCAGTGTGGGCAGCGTTTCCTTGGCCAGTTGGCCAGCCGCATCGCTCTTGGACGATTCCTTCTGGAATTCCTTGATGTCTTCCTGGTGGTCCTTGACCATCGCTTTGGCGAAGGCGCTGTCGAACGACGTCCCCGAAAGCACCTTCAGCTTTGCATAGACCATTTTTTGCTCGATGCTTGAGCCGGTCGGTGGAGCGACACCAAGCTTGCTCGCGACCTCTTCGGCTTTGACCTTGTGCTCGCCGTGGTCCTTCACCAGCATAGCGCCGAATTGTTTCACGCCGTCACTCTGGCCTTTTTCCTGCGCAAGCTTGCCGACATCCACTTCGGCGATGTCACCCTGAATTGCCGCTTTGATGAATTTCTGGCTGTCCTTGTCGGCCTCTTTTGTTTGCGCCATTGCCGTTGTTGCGGCCAGCGCGCCCGCCAGACCAATAACGAGCATCGTGCCATTCCGTTTCATTGTTCCACCTCGGGTTCCATTTGCTCATGCCTCGCTGAGCGAGGTTTCAGATTACAAACGGCGAGCGGGCAATATTTGTTCCTATTGTGACGGCTGGAACACGTCCCCTCCCTCCAAGAGCGCATAACCGATAGCAATTCGCTTTTCGTTGATACTGAGGAATTGTGCCTTGCGGACGCGATCCCAAAGCGCGGCCCGGTCAGGATTTGGCTTCGGGCGGCGCGAAAAAGTTTTATCTGCGACGACATAGTTTAATTCCCTGGCAATAAAAAAGCGCCGGGAAAATCCCGGCGCGGACAATTCAACGGTGCTTTGAAGCGCGATCAGATCTTGGTCACCAGATAGGCCACAGTAAAGAGGACGATCACCGCGAGCGTACTGACCACCAGCACATAGCGCACGTTGTGTCCGGTGGCGCCAGCGCGCGCCTCATTGGTGCTTCCGACGATATGGCTGTTTTCAACGTGCGGCATTCCAAATCTCCTCCGGCGGCGCAGCGCCGCCTGCACAGGACAACGCAGCCCGCCAGCGGCTGTTCCGCCTTTTCGCGGCCCGCTGTCAGACGCAAATTTGGAGCATGCAGTGTTTCTACTCGACGAGCGTTACGCTGTCACGACTATTTTCCTAGGATTTAATCCACGGTTGGTATCGCCGTATGTGCGTAGAACCCCTGCGCAAGATTCAATACCGTCAGAGGCACGCACGAACTCTGGGGGAGCGAAACGTGAGCGACAAAGTGAAGAAAAATCCCGGCGTCATGCTGGCCATATTCGCAGCTGCCGCTGCCTGGCAAATCTACGCTCTCGCGACCGCCACCGAAGCGCCAAGCCGTGGAGTATTGACGCTGCAATACACCCTGCTCGCGGGTCTGGCTTTGGGAATCGCGGGCGCCCTGTTCAATCTTCTTCGTTCGCAAGAGTGACGATGGCGCGGGCCGCTCGCGGCCGGCCGTCGCCGCTGTCAACTAGACGGAATTTCAGCGCGGCGCGTCGGAATGGCAGGAGCGCGGGCCCTGGTCCCACAGCCAGCCGCATTTGGTGCAGCTGCCCACGCTTAGGCCTAGAACGACAAAACAAATGGCGGCGGCAAGACGCTTCAGCATGGCCGTGAGCATAGCTCATCGCGTCAGCCGCCGCGAGTACGTGCAGCCTGAGTTGCTAGCGGCGAAACTCACCGACAACACAGCCGCGGCGTCACCCGATCGGACGATATTTATCAGCCGATCAGAGGATGTTCTTATCATTCGTTCAGCTGATATTTCACAGCCGTTGGAGGTCTTTTTTCTATGGACGAAAGCCCTATATGAACAAACGTATATGAATGGCAAGTTGAGCGGAACAATCCTGCCTCGCCGGTTCGCCCGTGCGAGGAACTTTTTCGGCCTTTAGCGCCCGCTTGCACTCGCATGGGCGGTTAATGAAAGGCACTACGATGTCCATCCGTCCGGTCAAACGCATCGTGCAGTCAAAGCCCACCCTCGAGGGCGCGGGCGTGAGATTGCGCCGCGCATTTGGTTTCGGCGAAACCGCAGAGACCGATCCGTTCCTGCTGCTTGACGATTTCCGTAACGATCGGCCGGCCGACTACCTCGCGGGATTTCCGTGGCACCCGCATCGCGGCATCGAAACGATCACGTACGTACTCAACGGAACTGTCGAGCACGGCGACAGTCTTGGCAATCGCGGCACCTTGGGCTCCGGCGACGTACAATGGATGACCGCGGGACGCGGCATCATGCATCAGGAAATGCCGCAGGGTGACGCGCAGGGCCGCATGCACGGTTTCCAGTTGTGGGCAAACTTGCCATCGTCACTCAAGATGACGACGCCGCGCTATCAGGACATCAAGGGTGCGGAAATTCCGGAAGTCATTGAGGATGACGGCACGCGGGTGCGCGTCGTGTGCGGCGACTTCGGTGGAAAAAAAGGCCCGGTCGACGGCGTTGCCGCCGATCCACGCTATCTCGACGTGTTTGTGCCAGCGGGTAAGCGGAAGACGCTCAAGGTTGAAGTCGAGCGCCATGCATTTGCTTATGTGTTCGAAGGCGACGGCACGTTTGTCTCCGCATCGCAGCCGATCGGCGTGCTCCACGAGAAGCAGGTTGATGGCAACGAGATTATGGTGCGCGAGAAAGCCGGAGACCGTTCGCTGGTGCTGTTCGATTCCGGTGACGAAATCACCGTGCAGGCAGGTGACAACGGCATCCGTTTCCTGCTGGTTTCCGGCAAACCGATCCAGGAGCCGGTTGCATGGTATGGGCCGATCGTCATGAACACGCAGGCCGAGTTGCGCCAGGCCGTTACCGAACTGCACAGCGGCACATTCATCAAAAGTTAGGTTCGTCCCGTACGGTCCCCGCGCCTGTCGCCCTCCCCGACGCGATCCGTTTGGGTGCCGGTCACAGCAGCGAAGCGACGCGGTCACTCTCGCTTAATCGGCACTAAAATAGTGGGCTTCCGCCCATGGCGGGGGTAATGGTAGCGTTTCCTCTCCGGGAACACGCTGCAAACGCCATCCGCTTGCCCACCCTCAAGAATGGACGACGGATCGGCCGAATGGGAGATCGATCATGAGTTATTCGCGGGTCTTTACGCCATTGCTTTTGGGCGGTGCGCTCTTGCTCGGCACGAATTCCGTTTTGCCGGCGCAGGCAGAAGAATTGCGCGTCGGATTTATCGCCCCGATGACCGGCCTTTTCGCTCAGGTCGGCAAGGATATGGTGGACGGCTTCCAGATGTATCTGGATGAACATGGCAACAAACTCGGCGGCATGGACGTCAAGTTCATCCTCGAGGACGACCAGGCCAAGCCGGACCTTGGTGTCACCAAGGCGAAGAAGCTGGTGCTCAGCGATCAGGTGCAGATGTTCATTGGCGGCGTGCTGGCCTCGACCGGCTATGCGCTGGCGCCGGTGAGCACCGAAATGAAGACGGTCTACATCGCGTCGATTCCGGCGGCCGATGATCTTACGCAGCGGCAGTCCGACAAATTTCCCCTGTTGATCCGCACCGGCTGGTCGTCGTCGCAGCCGTCACAGCCGATGGGGCAATGGGCTTGCGACCAGGGGTACAAAAAGATCGTCGCGGTCGGCGCCGATTATGCCTTCGGTTATGAGCAGGTCGGCGGTTTCCAGAAGACCTTCGAGGATTGCGGCGGCAAGATCGTTCAGAAAATCTGGCCTCCACTTGGCACGAAAGACTTCGGACCTTTCATCCCGACCATCAAGGCGGATGCCGACGCGGTGTTCTCGCTGATGGTGGGGCCGATGGCGCTACAATTTCCCAAGCAATTGCGCGCGGCCGGCTACAAGAAGCCGATCATCGGCGGCGGCACCAGCTATGACGAGTTCGCTTTACCGTTCATGGGCGACGAAGTGATCGGCGACGTCTCCTCGCTGCAATACAGCGCCGCACTGACGACGCCGAAGAACGAAGCCTTCGTGAAGGCCTATCGCGCTAAATACGGCAAGGTGCCGTCCTACTTCTCGGAGAGCAACTACACGACGGCGCAGCTCATCGACGAGACCATCAAGAAATCGGGCGGCAAATGGCCGGGGTCCGAGCAGTTCGTCAAGACCATGGCGGGGCTCAAGATCGATGCCGTGCGCG
This sequence comes from uncultured Alphaproteobacteria bacterium, assembly GCA_963810585.1. Classification (GTDB taxonomy): domain Bacteria; phylum Pseudomonadota; class Alphaproteobacteria; order Rhizobiales; family Xanthobacteraceae; genus Pseudolabrys. Next base: position 2,990,414 of record CAWENV010000001.1, on the reverse strand, counting down.
GGCCAGTGTCGTTCGACGACATGCGCAACCCGATCCAGGACATCTATATCAAGAAGGTCGAGAAGAAGCAGATGTTCGGCTACGACAAGCCGGAGCTGTGGAACACGGTCATCAAAACCTATCCAAGCGTCAGTCAGTTCTGGACATATGGGAAAGACAAATTCCTGGCGCAGCCGGTCTACAGCCGCGATTTCCCGCCCTGCAAATTCTGCGAATAGCTTGCCAGACGTTGCAGGACACTGAAAGAAAAACCCCGGCGTCACGCCGGGGTTTTTATTCGCGTCGATACTTCTTCACGGACGGGGATGCCGATATCCGTCATTGCCCATGAACGTTCCGCTTCCTCATGGACAGGGATGACGATATCCGTCGTTGCCCATGAACGTTCCGCTGCGCGGATCGTATGACCGGTAGCGTTGCATGCAGTACGCGACTGCATCGCCACCGCCGCCTTCATCATCGTAGTAACCAGGCCCGGGCCCTTGCGCGTAATAGGGGTTCGCATAGTAAGGGCCGCCACCGTAGTAACCACCACCGTAATAATAAGGTGCAGCGAGCGCGCCGCCGATGATCGCGCCGGCTGCAAGGCCCGCACCGACGCCACCCCAGCCCCAACCTCGGCCCCAGCCGCCGCCGCGCCAGCCGCCGCCACGCCAGCCACCGCCGTAGTAGCGGACATCCTGGACATTGCTCGGCGCTGCATTCTGTATGGCAAGAGTGCCACTGATCGGGGCAGCTGCACTGACGCCCGCGTAGACCGGCAGAGCGATGGCAATGACGGCCGCCGTCATCAGTCTCGCTTTCAGCTTCGACATGGCTATACCTCTAAGTTGCTGTGGCCTCATTCATTTGGACGATAGGCCGACTGGATATTGATGCAAGTCATCGGCAAGTAAAAAGGTTCCGGTGGCTCATAAACGCCAAAACCCCAGCATTCCGCGGGGTTTTGCACCGCATCAACGCCCGCACGGCACCGCATCGCACCGAGCCGAGATGGCTGCCGCATCAACGCCGGCACCACTCCGCCCCGAGCCGAGATGGCGAATGCAAAGTCAGGCGGTTTTGACAAAGCTTTTGAGCGCGTCCTGAACGCGCGCGAGGACAATGCAAGCTCACGCGGTTTTGACGAAGCTTCCGAGCGCGTCCTGAACGCGCGCGATGACGCTGCCCCATTCGCGCGTCTCGCTCTGGCGAAACAGGCGTGCGGTTGGATACCAGGGGCTATCGTCGCGCCGGAGCATCCAACGCCAGTCCGGCACGTAGGTCACGAGAACCCAGACCGGCTTTGCGAGCGCACCCGCAAGATGCGCGACACTGGTGTCGACCGCGATCACGAGATCGAGCTGCGAAATGAGTGCAGCCGTATCCGAATAATCACCGAGCACATCGCCGAAATGAAGAATGCCGCGCTCTTTCACAACCGGCACATCGTCGGCGCCAAGGTCCTTGTGCAAGCTCACATAGGTCCCGTCGCAATCCAGAAGCCGCAAAAAATTACGCAGGCCGATTGAGCGCTCCCCGTCCCTTTCGTGCTTGGCGTTGCCAGCCCAGGCAATTCCTATACGCGGACGCGTTTTTGGCCCGAGCCGCGTATTCCATTCGGCGGATTTTTCCGGCGACACCGAAAAATATGGCACATCCGATGGAACGGTTTCGGCCAGCGTCCCCAGCGCCAGCGGCAAACTCAGCAATGGGCAATGCACATCGAAATCGGGCAGCGGCTCGCCTTTGACGATCACCTCCGAGGCGCCGGCGAGACTGCCCATCAACGGGTAAAGCGGCTTCTCGACCTCAAGGATGACGCGGGCGCCGCGCGCCGCAACCAAAGAGGCGTAGCGGCAAAATTGAATCGTATCGCCAAATCCCTGCTCGGTGTGCAGCAGCACCGTCTTGCCGGCGATGTCATCCTCACCCAGCCACAACGGCTGCGGAAACACGCGCCGGTTGGGCGCCATATCGGCTTTCTTCCAGCGCCACTCATATTCAGAAAAGCCGCGGGCGAAATCGCCCCGCAGCAGCCGCATCGACGCTTCGTTGCAATGTGCAACGACATTGTCCGGCTGCAACGCGAGCGCCTGCGCCGAACAGTCCAGCGCCTCGTCATACCGATCGAGCTCTTTGAGAATTTTGCCGCGATTGCTGAGCATTTCGGCGTTGAGTGGCCGCAGCGGCTGCAAGCGGTCGTAGCTCGCCAGCGCTTCGGCAAACCGCTTGAGATCATGCAGCGCGTTGCCGCGATTGTAGATTGCGTCCGCATAATTCGGGTTCGCGGCGAGCGCCAGGTCGTAATCCGCCAGCGCCTCGGCATGCCGCTTCATCTCGTCCAGAATAACGCCGCGCTTGGTAAGCAATTCAGGGTCTCCCGGCCGCAGCGCAAGCGAGCGGCCGAGATCGACCAGCGCTTCGTCATGGCGCTTGAGCCCCGCCAGCGTAATACCGCGGTTGGACAGCGCTTCGACAAGGTTCGGCCGTGACGCCAACGCACGATCATAGGCGACCAATGCTTCGTCGTACCGCTTGAGCTCGCGCAAAGTATTGCCGCGGTTGCAATGCGCCTCGACCAGCCCCGGCCGCAATGCGATTGCGGCATCATAAGTCTCCAACGCCTCGTCAAAACGCCGAAGCGAATTCAGCGTATTTCCGCGATTGCAGAGCGCATCCGCAAAGTTCGCTTCCGAAGCGAGTGCGCGATCGAAACTCGCCAGCGCTTCGTCAAACCGCGCCAGGATATGCAAGGTCACGCCGCGGTTATTGAGCGCGGCGGCGTAATTCGGCTTCACGGCGAGCGCGCTGTTATAGCTCGCCAGCGCCTCATCGAACCGTCTCAATTCCTTGAGCACATTTCCGCGATTGCTCAGCGCGTCGGCATGCTTTGGCTGCACCGCGAGCGCGCGATTGTAACTCGTCAGCGCCTCGTCGTTCTTGCCCTGCGCGGCCAGAATGACGCCAAGGACGTGATGCGCATCAAAGAAGTTCGATTTCTTCGCTATGATTTTTTGACAGATCTGCTCCGCTTCGCCGAGCTGGCCCGCCTGGTAGGATGTAATGGCGCGGTTCAGCGCCAGCGCTAGCTTCGACGGTTGGCCCGACATCTCAATGCGTTATCCGTGCGCCCCCCGATTCGGGCGGCAGGATTCTCCGTGATTCGCGCGGTTATGGCGAGCCGGTCGGCTCCGCTCAACGGCACACATTACTTAAGTGTCATGGTTCCCGACGAAACCGCAGACACCAACGCGCGTTTCCCCGCCGGCGATAATATATGATGGAGATCAAGCAATGTTAAAGAAACTGATGATGGGTGCGGGGTTCGCGGCGCTGATCGCGACATCCGCGATGGCGCAGTCCTACCAGCCTGAGTGGGGCAGCGGAAACATCGTGCCGAACACAAGCCCGGCGCCCAGCATCTCGGCAATGCGGGACTTAAGCCCTGATGCTTATGCGTATCAGCCGGCTCCGCGCCAACATCACATGAACCATCACCTGGATCGCGACACTCACATCCAGAATCGCGATTAACTTCCGAAGAACAAAACAAAAGCCCCGGCAAGACTGCCGGGGCTTTTTTTGCTTTTCGCTTGATTGGCCGCGCGGGCATCACCCGGCCAGGTTCCGTTTTGGAGGCAGGCCTGCTTCGGAATCAGAACTTGTCGTATTCCGCTGTTGGCAGGTTCGTTGCGGTCGTCATCATGCTGACCGGGTCGATGGAAACGGCGACATGCTGCTTGGCAATGGTTGGATTTGTCGACCAGACTGTGGTGACCAGGACGGCGACGATGGCGATGTCCAGCAGGGCGCGCATGGGAGGTCTCCTTTAGGTGGTCGTGAACCGGCTGGGGATTTGGCCGGCACCTTTGGTTCTCTCTAGTCGTGACACTAGGCGCACCCCTCCAGCCCTGCTGTGTTGGTCATCACAAAAAAGTGGATTTGATCCCCCAAACGAATGAGCTCCCTCGTCGCGAGAAGTGTTGGCTTACCGCTTACAACGTCCATACGCCGGCAGCGGTATTGGCTTGACGGGCGCCCTACTCCGCCGGAATCGGCGTTGCCGGTGCGGTGGGAGCAGTCGCGGATTGTGATGGCGCCGACGGGCCCTTGAGCGGCCGCTCTTCCATCGAAATCAGGAAGGCCATGCCGAACGACAGCACCAGCGCGCAGGCGAGGAACACAAAACGGAACGCATAGGCAAGCTCGGGCGCAGACGCCGTGCGCGCCAGCATTTCAACCGACATGCCGGCGACACCGCCAAGACCACCGAGCACGATCGCGCCCAGCACCGCCACCACCAGCGCCGAAAACAGCGCGCGGAAGAAATTGGCGGCGCCGGTCGCGATGCCCATTTGCGAGCGCGACACCGCGTTCTGCATGCAGACGGTGGATACCGGAAACACCGTGCCGAGCCCGGCGCCGACCAGCAGCAACAGCAAAAGCACCAGCACAGTCGGCATCGACCCCGGCCAGATCGCCAATGGCGCGAGCGAGAGGATTGCGAGCGAAAGCCCGACCAGCGAGATGCGCTTGTAGTGCGCCACATGCGTCATCAGCCGGCCGGTGATGGTGGACATCGTGACGGTTGCCGCCATCAGCGGGATCAGCGCCATGCCCGATTGGCTCGCCGACAGATGCAGCACCACTTCGAAATAAAGCGGCACCATGATCGTCATGCCGACCAGCGTGCCCATGTTGCAGGCGCCGGCCAGCGTCGCGCAGCGCACCACCGGATTGCCCAGCACCGTGAGCGGCAAAAACGGCTCGCGCGTCGAGACCAGCCGCCAGGCGAACAGGCCCCACAAAATCGCCGACGTGAGCAGCAGCGCGCCGATCGGCCCCGAGATCCATTCGAAACGCCGGCCGCCCCATGAGAGCGCGAGCAGCAGCGCCACCGCCGCCGACATCATCAGCAGCGCGCCGATGACATCCAGCTTGTGCTTGCGCGGATGAAACGGCACGCGCCGGAGCACGCTCGATGTCATGCCGAGCGCAACGAGACCGAGCGGCAGATTGATCCAGAATATCAGCGACCAGTCGACATGCTCGGTAAGAAACCCGCCGAGCACCGGCCCGCCCACCGATGATACCGCAAACACCGCACCGATATAGCCCTGATAACGCCCGCGTTCGCGCGGCGAGACGATGTCGGCGATGATGGTCTGCGCCAGCGCCATCAGCCCGCCGCCGCCGAGACCCTGGAACGCGCGGCCAAACACCAGCGCCGTCATGCTTGGCGCCAATGCGCAAGCGATCGAACCGGCGACAAAAATGACGATCGCGGTCAGCATCAAAATGCGCCGCCCGTGGATATCGGCGAGTTTGCCGTAGAGCGGTGTCACCGCCGTGCCGGTGAGCAGATAGGCCGTCACCACCCAGGACAGGTCGTTGATATTGCCGAAATGCCGGCCGATGGTCGGCAGCGCGGTGGCGACAATGGTTTGGTCGAGCGCGCCGAGGAACATCGCCAGCATGATGCCGAGCACGATGGCCCTGATTTCCGGATGCGTGAGCGCGGGCAGTTCCGGCGACGGCTCGGATTTCACCGCTCGCGGCTTGGATTTCGGTTTGGCGGAGGTCATGGCGTGGGGTGTATCAGATCCAAAGCCGGCAACCCGCTCAATGCCTTGCCGGTTCCGGCAATGCAAGACTAGCAGGCGCGGGGGTGCTATGTGCGGGCCTGAAGGGCCGAAAAGCGCCCGCAGCCGGTGACGGGAGCAACGCTTGCGCGCAATCTGGGTAACGTTCGCCATTCTTTTCGCCGCGGCGCCGGCAAGCGCGCGCGACATGCTGCCGCCGGGCTTTGTCTATCTGCGCGATGTCGACGCCACCATCATGCAGGACATGCGCTATGCGACCGCTGACAATTTCACCGGCCGCCCCCTGCCCGGCTATGGCGCGGCCGAATGCGTGCTGCGTCGCGAGACTGCCGAAGCGCTCAAGCGCGTGCAGGCCGATCTCGCCAAAGAAAACCTTGGTTTGAAGGTTTACGACTGCTACCGCCCCACCCGCGCGGTGCGCGCGATGGCGGACTGGGCGCACGATGATGACGACAGCAACGCCACCAAGCGCTTTTACCCGGCGCTTGCAAAAGCGCAATTTATTCAAGCTCGGCTATATCGCCGCGCAATCCAAACATTCAACCGGGACGACCGTCGATCTCACTTTGATCAAATTGCCGGCGGCGGCCGCGCCGCGCTTTGATCCCACGGATCCCACGGCGCGTTATGGCCCCTGCACCGGCCCCGCAAACAAGCGCGCGCCCGACAACAGCATCGACATGGGCACCAGCTTCGATTGCTTTGACGTGAAGAGCTACGGCCTGAACAAGACGATTGAGCCGGAGCAGCGGCGCTGGCGCGGCGTGCTGAACGCGGCGATGCACCGGCACGACTTTGCGAACTACTTCCGCGAATGGTGGCACTATTCCTTCACCGGCGCCGACGAGCCGCGCAGCTATGATTTTGAGATCAAGCCGAGGGGCAGGTGAACGCGCTGTGCTCTTGCGAGGGTCCGATTGCGGTGTTCGCGACGATCCGCTGCGCGCTTCTGCTTTGGTGGGCCGAACGTGCAGTAATGCGCTTTTTCCGAAGTGCAAGACGAGATATCGTGAACCGCTGATTGCAAAGGCGGCTGGGACACCCGCCAGCAAGTAAATATTGGGGCAAAACAATGGACGAGCCGGAACGCACCCCTGCATCCCCTGGGTCGTATTAACGAAGCTATTCGCGGTCCCACCCGACGAACCCGCCGGATGTCTAAACTATACTCTGAATACAAAATCGCGGTGAAATTTTAGGTAAATTGGATTTGGCCGAGAACTTTGGTCTTTTGGCAGTATGATTTTTCCGTTGCTATTGAGCATTTGACGGGCTTGCTCAGGCACTTTTTTATCTGCGACCAAAGTCCAATCGTCAGCGACAGAAATCGATCCTCTGAAATAGCCAATGAAACGTCCCCGATAGAGCAAGGCCGTTCCGGATTGTGCTGTCTTTTCGGACTGGCCTTATATGAGCAGCCTGAACCTCTGGCCTGCCTCCTCCATTGATTAGGCGAAGCCCGGTCACGGCACATCTGTTCTCTGCGCAAAGCAACTGCTTTAGTGAATGCCTTATCGCGAAATGGTCGCAGTACCGTCATCTCAACTATTGGACGTTCAAAATCAATTTCAGGATCCTGGAAAAAAAACGCGCTCCCGGCTCAGTGTTTTTTACTAGTTCCGCTGCAAACCCCATTCGAAAATTAGGTCAAATTCACGTCAAGTACCGACAACCGCCGGCCAAAAGCGCCCTTATTTGTCGTGCCGTCATCTTTCTGCAATGCGCTTTCGTAGTACAACTCATCGTGTACAAAAGGCACCGGCTTATCAAAATCGATAATCAGAAACTAAAGCGTAATAGTGATCTTCTTTTTCATCGTCCTGAACAACATCAGTCACACGCGCTGTTGCAAAGTATGCCTGTCGACCACTGATTGGATTGTCGCTGCTCGTACGTCGCGGTTCGTAGTAAATTATGTAGTCGCCAATCGCGCCGCGCGCCTGATTTAGATACGTTCGTGGGAAATGGTAATATTCTTCGGGACGGTCATCATAGCCGGACCCGCTCTTGATCGTAAAAATCGCTTTTGCCATTGGCTAAACTTTATTTTGGAAATATTCGCGTATACAAGAGTTCAATCGGCACTACCGATTATTCTCGCAATTACTTAAGTCGACGGCGTCTTGCCCCCTTCGGCCACTTCCCCGGCCAGCTCACAATATATTCCTCGAGCTTCTCGTCGGGCACGTCCTTCTCGCTCGCCGTCACGCGCCCGCGCACCGAGATGCCGGCGGTGTGCACCGTCTCGGGATCGCCGGAGACGAGCGGGTGCCACCAGGCGAGATCCTTGCCATCCGCCACCAGACGGTAGGCGCAGGTCGGCGGCAGCCATTTCAGCCGGCGGATATTGCGCGGGGTGAGCCGCACGCAATCCTTCACCTTGGCCTGGCGGTGGGCATAGTCGCTGCAGCGGCAGCTGTTGCAGTCGAGCAGCTTGCAGCTGACATCGGTGTACACCGTCTCGTTGGTGTCCTCGTCGATCAGCTTGTTCAGGCAGCAGCGGCCGCAGCCGTCGCACAGGCTCTCCCATTCGGCGCGCGTCATTTCCGACATCGCCTTGCGGCGCCAGAACGGGGCTTGCGGGTCGGGCATTTCGGGAATCCTCGAAGGCTCCTTGTAGCGCTTGGGTTGTAGCGCTTGGGGCTGCTTCCGTCATTGGCGCCCCACTATGGCAGGGGATACCTCCACCCGCCGGAAAACGGCCCTATTTCCCCAGCATTCACCTTGGTTCCAGCCGGCTGGAACCGCGACATTGGCCGCGGGTTGGCCGATCGGCTAGAACAGCCCCATCCGGCCCCTCGCCGGCCTGACAATCACGAGCGGCAGCACCTTGCGCGACCTTTTTCCCGATTACTGGAAGGCCAAGATCAAGCGGTTCCTGCTCGGGCTGGACGCGTGGGTCGATTTCAGCGTTTTCCGCAGCTTCTCGGGCCTGCGCGAATACTACGAGCGCTTTTCCACCTTCATGGACCGCTTCCATGTCTCCGGCTGGCGGCGGCTGCTCAATGAGCTGGTGTCGGAAGGCGCGACGCTCGGCACCGTCGGCCTGGTGGTGATGCTCGCGCTCGCGGTGCCCGCGTTCCGCGAAACATCCGACGATGACTGGCTGAAGAAATCCGAACTGGCGGTGACCTTCCTCGATCGCTTCGGTAATGAGGTCGGCTCGCGCGGCATCCGGCATAATGACTCGATCCCGCTCGACCAGTTTCCCGATCACCTGATCAAGGCGGTGCTCTCAACCGAAGACCGGCGCTTCTACGAGCATTTCGGCGTCGATCTCGCCGGCACCGCGCGCGCGCTGGTGGCCAACACCAAGGCCGGCGGCGTCGTGCAGGGCGGCTCCACCATCACCCAGCAGCTCGCCAAAAACCTGTTCCTCAACAACGAGCGCACGATCGAGCGCAAGGTCAAGGAAGCGTTCCTCGCCATGTGGCTGGAATCGCGCCTGACCAAGAACGAGATCCTCAAGCTTTATCTCGACCGCGCCTATATGGGTGGCGGCGCCTACGGCGTCGACGCGGCGGCGCTGTATTATTTCAACAAATCAGTGCGCGACGTAAACCTCTCGGAAGCCGCGATGCTCGCCGGCCTGTTCAAGGCGCCGACCAAATTTGCGCCGCACGTCAACCTGCCGGCCGCGCGCGCGCGCGCCAACGTCGTGCTGGATAACCTGGTCGAAGCCAACATGATGACCGAAGGCCAGGTGTTCGGCGCCCGCCGTCACCCCGCCACCCCGGTCGACCGCCGCGACGACCGCGCCGCCAACTATTATCTCGACTGGGCCTTCGACGAAATGAAGAAGCTCGTCGACACCTTCCCGAAATCGATGAGCGAACGCGTGTTCGTGGTGCGCACCGCGCTCGACACCAACCTGCAGAATGCCGCCGACTCGGCGATCGAGAGTTCGCTGCGGCAATATGGCCAGGAATATCATGCCAAGCAGGCCGCCGCCGTGCTGATGGATGTCGACGGCTCCGTGCGCGCCATGGTCGGCGGGCGCGACTATGGCGCCAGCCAGTTCAACCGCGCGACCGACGCGATGCGCCAGCCCGGTTCGTCGTTCAAGCCCTATGTCTACGCCACCGCGCTGGTCGGCGGCATGAAGCCGACCTCGATCGTCGTCGATGGTCCGGTGTGTATCGGTAACTGGTGCCCGCATAATTACGGCCACGGCTACAGCGGCTCGATGCAGCTGATCCAGGCGCTGACGCATTCGATCAACACCGTCGCGGTGAAGCTGTCGATCTCGATCGGCGGCGGCAACGCGAAAATCGGCCGCGCCAAGATCGTCAAGACCGCGCACGACATGGGCATCCGTACGCCGCTGCCGGATACGCCGTCGCTGCCGATCGGCGCCGACGAAGTCACCGTGCTCGATCACACCGGCGCCTATGCCACGTTCCCCAATATGGGCAAAGGCAGTGACGCCGCACGCCATCCTCGAAGTGCGCACCGGCACCGGCGACCTCGTGTGGCGCTTTGACCGCGACGGGCCAAAGCCGCGCCAGGTGCTGCCGACGGGCGTCGCCGCCGACATGATCAAGATGATGAACAGCGTGGTTGAAAACGGCACCGGCAAGCGTGCGCGGCTCGACGGCGTCGCCTCCGCCGGCAAGACCGGCACCACCAATGCTTATCGCGATGCCTGGTTCATGGGTTACACGGGCAATTTCGTCTGCGGGGTCTGGTTCGGCAATGACGATTACCAGGTCACCAACCGCATGACCGGCGGCTCGCTGCCGGCGATGACGTGGCACACCATCATGGCCTATGCGCATGACGGCGTTGAGCTGAAACAGCTGCCCGGCGTGGCTGTGCCGCAAGTGCGCCAGCAGCCGGCCGTCGCCGAAGTTAAATCGAAAAACAGCGCGCCACCGCCCGCGCCGCGACCGGCGCTGCTCACCAAACGGGGTGCCGATATCCTGGTCCGCGTCGAGCGGCTGATGGATGACGCCAAGGGTCAGCTCGGCCCGACCGGCGCCAACATTCCCCCAGCCCCCATGCGCCCCAGGGACAAACAGGCGTCCACACCCAATGCCGGCGACGCTTTTGCCGCGTCGCTGGAAGGACGGGCCTTCGGCAACCGTAACTGATTGGCCGCAGATCAGCGGCGAGCGTAGTCTCCCCACCCGAATCAACCCTCCATCGTCAGCGGATCGTTTGTGCGGCTGCTTATCGGAACGCTATTTGGTCTCACCGTCGCCGCCTTCGTCGGCCTCGGCCTGACTTATTTCGCGCTCTCGCGCGGCGCGGCCTTCGGCGGTTTGTCGATCGAGAGCTGGACCGCATGGCCAAAAACCGGAACGATCGATGCCGACCCTTACGCGCGCGCATCGATTGCGCGCAGCGGACGGCTGCCGACCGCACTGGGCGACGGCGTGTCGTTCACAGTTCGCGCAGACGACAATGGCAAGAGCCTCGACGGACGTTGTGACGTTGTCCTTTCAGGCATCACGCCAACGGCGCGCTTCTGGACATTGACGCTCTACAATCCCGATGGTGGCCTGGTGGCCAATTCGATCAACCGCTACGGATTCACAAGCCAGGAAATCGTCCGTCACGCCGACGGCAGTTTTGACATTGCCGTTGCGCCACGGGCAAACCCCGGCAATTGGCTGCCGACCGGTGGCGTAGAGCGTTACGAGCTGATCCTGCGCCTCTACGACACCGCGGTGGGTGTATCGACAAAGGCCGGCCGCGAGGTGCCAATGCCCACGGTGACGACCCGGAGTTGCCCATGATCCGATGGCTGCTGTTGATTTTCGGGGGTGCCCTGCTTGGCGGCATTGTCCACCTTGCCACGGTTATCATTCTGCCGCGGACCGCGACGCAGGATGCCTATGCACGTCTCACGCCGATCGCACCGGTGAATACTGTTGTCACCCTGCCCGGACCATCTCCGGAAAAAGCAACAATGCCATTTATGGATCCGGCTTTCGCGAGCGCCGTGTGCCGCTACGATCTTTCGAAAGGCCCCCTGAAGCTGAGCGTTCCGGTAAGCCCCGCGTACACCTCGATTTCGTTCTACACACGCTACGATGTGGCCTATTACGCCATTAATGATCGCGCAGCCGGCCGGCGCGTCGTCGAGCTCGATCTGATGACCCCGGCCCAGCACGAACAGGTGCCGGAAGATGAAGAGATCACCGCTGCCGACCGGTTGATTGTGGAATCCCCGACGCTCACCGGACTGATTGCAATCCGGGCGATGGCGCCGGAGCCAGGGCTCATGCGGGCCGCACAGGCCGCTGTCGCCGGTTCACGATGCGAAGTGCAAACCGAGCCGACGCGCAAGCGCTAGTCGCAAGTGACAAGTAGCAAGTCGGATTAGTTGGATACGGCCAGACTACGCTCGCGTTTCCAGGTCGGCGGAAGCGTTTGATATCGGGCTATCTGACCCTGCAACTGATTGAGCAAACGTTCCGCGTCGACCGCTTGCACCTCCGGCGTGGTGATGACCAGGCGCTCGAGCGCAAAATGATATGAATCCACACGGTTCGCTAAACTAATTCGCACGATTTGAACAACGTGCGCGTTTTCGCGGATACGGCGCTCGGCGTTCACGATCTCCGCCTTGCTCAGAGACGATATGTAGGCCAGGCTTTTTTGCCGTTTCTGATCGATATCGATCACCCGGCCCGCGGTCTCGAAAAATTGCGACAGGCGTGTCGTATCGTTGCGGATGTCATCGATGAGCCGCGCGTAAACGGCCGATGGCGAGCGGCGGCATTCTTCCATCAGGCGTTCAAAATATTTGCGGTAATCCGACAGGTTGAAACGGATCATCCCGTACTCACCCGCAACGGAATACCATCTCTGCCGGTCAAAGGGCGGTTCGATCAACGGGTATGCATTATCGCGCAGCGCGCGCTCGTCATCGGTGTATTCGAAAACCGAAGGCGGAATCGGATGCGCGGCAGTTGAACTGCGGCCAATCCAGTCGTGGATGCTGCCGGTCACCAGCGTCGAATTGATTTCGTCGAAATTGCCGTTGGCGCAACCGGCAAGGAGCGTTAGCGCAGTGAGGGCGAATACATTCCGGAGCCGTGCGGCTATTGGCGTCGGCTGCTGCGGCAGAATGGTCATCGGTATTGTCCGCCGTTCGTCCTGCTCAGCGCGCGATGCGACGACGGCGGCGGCGGCCTGGATTGTTGCCTGGTTCGAGACCGTTTGACCCATCAGGGTCACGATCGATGCGGATGACCGGTAGAATGATAACGGTCGCGGGCTCCGTATTGGCGTCGACGTATTTGCCGCCGCGCGGGCTCACCTCGTCGGGAAATCGGATGATCTCACCCATTGCAGTCCCCTTTACGCTCCGGCAGGTGGCCTCCGCGAGGCCGCCGGATCGGCGCCTTTCGAACAATTAAAGGACTTGCAAGGTTAACGGTCTGCTAACGCGGCCCGATTAATGTGGACGCATTCCGCACTGGTCCCGCGTATTCGTTACTGGTTCTGCGTATTCGCCATGTCGAACCCTCCTGAGCGCACTCCGCTAGACAGCCTGGTCGATCTGGCATGCCGGGACGGGGTCGATATCCGCCCGACCCTGCTGCGTGTGCTCACCGACCTCTACGTGCAGAAGCCCACGCACAGCGCGGAAGAAGAAACCCAATACGTCGAACTGGCGCTTGGACTAATCGACACCGTCGATGCGCAAACGCGCGCTGCGGTGTGGGCTCGCCTGTCAACTTATCCGGCCGGACCCGCCGCCGTGCTCCTTAAACTTGCCGGGTCTGATCTGCCCGCCGACACGGATCGAGACCGAGGCGAGATCGAGCGGAACGACCTTATCGAGCTGTTTTTTTCCGCGCCTTCCGACGAGCGGCGGCTGATCCTCGATAATCTCGACGTCGTATCCGATACTGTCGCCCCGACGGGCAATGCCGGTGGCAAGCGAATTAGTCCGCCGGCTGGAAAACGCAGCGCTCCAACGCAACCCGGGTGAATTCAGCCGGGTGCTGGAGCGCGCATTGGGCATCAGCCGCAAGCTTGCAGAACGGATTACGCGGGACAATTCCGGGGAGCCGATCGTGGTCGCGGCCAAAGCGATAGGCATCAAGGCCGCGGTGATTCAGCGCGTCCTGCTTTTCCTCAACCCGATCATCGGACAATCGGCCCAGCGGATCTACGAGCTCACGCGACTTTATGACGACCTCAGCCCGGCGGCCGCTGAGCACATGCTCGGCATTTGGCGGACGACTGCGCCGCCGAAGCGTCCGGCCCATGCACCCGTCTATTGGAATGACGAACGGCCCGCCATACGGCCGTCGCCAAAACCATCCCGGAATGCAAGCGCGCGCGAATTGGCAAACGTCGCGATTTAAAACCGGCAAAAGCTAAATCCTGTCACAACACGATATTGTCCAGAAAATTGCGGCCGGCGCGATCTTCGACTTCAACGATCCACAGGTCGGGATCGAACCGCATTTCCTTTACAAGACGGCCTTCAATGTCGGCTTCCGGCGCCGGCTGGTCGCGGCCAACGGCGGCGACAAACATACGGTCGGATGGCTGTGCCTCGTCAAACGCGGTCTGTGGCGCCGGCCCATAGAGCGTGCCGGTGCCATCGAGCCGGTTGATTTTGATAAAGATCGTTCCAGCCTCTTCGGCGCCGCGCCGACGCACTGCCGCAAAGACGCCTTCGACATTGCAGCGGCGCAGATAAGCCGAAACCCATATGCCGGATTTCAATCGCATTGACTTCAGTAGCACGAGCGATTGCCGGGCCGCTAATCACTCAAGCGGACGCCCAGTCATCGCGGCAAGCTCACGCACAATGCGGTCCGATATCTGGCCTGTGATGGGCAGCTGGTGATCGCGTTCGAACTTCTCGATCGCAGCGCGCGTATCCGGGTCGAACACGCCGCTAGGCTTGATCTGCCCGTAGCCGAAATCGGCTAATGCCCGTTGTACGGCCGTAATTCGCTTGGATGGGGCGATCAATTTGGCGATCGGATCGGCGGGTGGAGGATTTGGCGTTGCGCTGCCCGCTGGGGTTCTGGCGGGGGACGTGCTGATTGCACGCATCAGGCCATCGCTTGCTTCCGGATTGAGTTTTACTCCGGTCGCTTGAACGAAATCACGGACAGCCGCATCGGTTTTGGCACCCCAGATGCCGTCGGCCGGCCCATCATAGTAACTCTTACGGCCCAGCTCGCGTTGAATATTGGCGACGAGCTGAAGACGAGCCTGGGGGGCCGTTTCAGTCACAGGACCCGGCGGGCTCGCCGGAACGCGCGGAGCAAGCGTCGCCTCATGCTGCAGCAGCGGCCGAGCCGCAAATATAGGCGCAGGATGCGGTCCCTTTTGCAGAAACAACGCGTTGGTGACAATTGTAACTACGGCAATCGTTCCCATCGCGAAGCCAACAAATTCACGCGGATGATCGCCGATTGCCGCGGCGAGTTTGCCCGCATTGTGCAACGAGCCGCCCCTATGACTGGATCGCTTACGCACTTTTCTTCACCCGATCATTTGCGGCCACGGCAAGGCCCCGATTGCGGTCTGTGACGAGCACGACGGGATTGCTCACGATACGCGCCTCTCCCGGACCAATCGGCAAACGCACCGTCACCCGCGTTCCCTCGCCCACGCGGCTGCGTATGTCGACATCGCCGCCGTGCAATCCCACCAGGCCCTTGACGATGGAAAGGCCGAGGCCAGAACCATCATGACGCCGATCGTACGATGCGCGGGCCTGAAAAAATGGTTTGCCCAGTTGCCCCAGATCGGCCTCGCCAATACCAACGCCGGTGTCTTCGACCGAGAGAGCGAATTTCTGGCCATGGCACAGCGCACTCACAGTGACCTGACCACCGCGTGGCGTGAACTTGATGGAATTTGAAATGAGGTTGATGAGAATCTGGCTGAATGCCCGCCGGTCTGCGGAGATTTCGGGAAGATCCTGCGCGAGACGGATATTGAGCGAGACACCAGCTTCCTGTGCCTTCAGCGCGAGCAGGTCGGTACAACTTTCGATCGCGGCCGCCGGCGCGAACAGTTCTGGCGTAATCTCGAAATTTCCGGTTTCCATCTTGGACACGTCGAGAATGCTATTCACCACGGATAGCAGGTGACGGCCAGACTCGTTGATTAGTCGCGCATATTCGCGTCGGCGCTCGGTGTCGAGCTCGATCGACTCATTTGTCATCATGTCGGAGAAGCCGATGATCGCGTTAAGTGGCGTGCGCAACTCATGGCTCATAGTGGCAAGAAAGTGGGTCTTCGCAGCGCTGGCGCGTTCAGATTCCGCCTGTGCGATTTCAACCGTCTGTTCCTGCGATTTTCGCTCGCTTATATCGCGGAGCACCGCGACGACCTCGCGATCGGCCTGACTTTGTTTGCCATCAATACAATCGAGTGGCCGGCATCGCATTTCTATCCATGTGAACTGGCCGGCATAATGGATGCCGGCGCCACGCCGGATACGAAACTCGAGTGAACGGTCGCCGTCCAGGCTCGCTGCGTCAGCGAGCGCGGCCAGAAATGCCGGCCGATCAGCGACATGGACGCGATCGAACAATCCATCGCCCATAAGCTCGGCGTCCTTAACCCCAAACAACTGCTCAGCGGCCGGTGAAACGAACAACACCGAGCCATTGCGCCCATGGCGAACGATAACGTCGGTCATGTTACGCGCGAGCAGATGGTAGCGATCTTCCTCGGCGTTCAGCAGCCCATGGCCGGCGCGCGCCTGTGATTCCGCGCCGAGTGCGAGGCCAGTGGCGTATAGCGCCGCCGAGATGATGCCGAGTGCGGCCAACGCACCGTGTTCCTGTATAGTCGTCACCGGCTGCGGGAGAAGCCCGGCGGCACCAAGTACCAGCAGCATACCGGCAGCAGCCAGTGCGAAAATCGCTGCCATCGCCACGACTCGACGTGAGGCGGAAAGTGCTGCTTCCAAAGGCACCACGACCAGCCAGATTGCGGCGAACGAACCAATTCCCCCGGTGTAGAAGGCCACCAGAACCGCGAGCCCGGTTATCGACAGCGAGGACAGCACATGCGCATCTTCGAAGCGGCCGGTGCGCGACAGGAAATAGACGATCAGGATTGGGACCAAGAGCCAAGAGAACACGCCGGCTTCAAGCGCGCTCGGCACACCACGGATGGCGATGTAGACGGGAAAACTCGCGAGCGCGACAAAACTGCCGAGCAGTCGCGGTGCAATGAAGGCGCGATGACGCCCCGCCGTCAACGCATCCTTCTGCGCCGCGGGGTGTACCAACGCGTCAATATAGCTCCATACTGGCGTGAGGAAACGCACGGTCCCTGTCTCACGTCTCACCCAAAAAGACGCGTCCCTGTCTCATTGCGGACCTTAGGCGACAGCCACTTAAGCGAACACTAAGGCGCGGCTCGAACGACGCCCAATCGATTGACGCGGCGGCCATCTAAACGGGATCTCACCGCTATTTGCCGGTCATGGTGAAATTTCAGTTGCCTTGAGGCCGCAGTGTTGGGACCGCGGCCAATTGTTACCAATGCGGTAACCATATTGAATTTGCGAAAACCCGCTGAGGACGCGATCAATGGCCCTTATTTAAAATTTTCGACAAATGCGGATGACTCTATTTTGATGAAAATTCTCGTTGATTTTGTCCAAAAAGCGCCCGGCATTTCGAACAACAGCTTTAGGCCTGTCTGGTAGGGTTTAGTTTAAAGGCGACGAATAAGCCGCCGGGGAAAATGCGGGTAGGGTCATGTTCTTTCTCATGCGAATGGCGTTCTGGCTGTGCGTCGTCTGTGTGCTGTTGCCGAGCGGCACTAAATCTGCGTCACCAGATGCGCAGATTGACGCGACACAAGCCGTTACGCTGGCAAGTGCTGCCGTATCCGATGTGCGCGGGTTCTGCGAGCGCCAACCCGACGCTTGCGTGACTGGCGGCCGGGTTGCCGTCGCTCTTGGTCATAAAGCCGAAGCTGGTGCGCGCACTCTCTATGATTTCGTCGTCAAGCTGCGCGACAAGTCTGCATCGACCGAAAAGGCAAATACCAAGCTTGTTCCGGGATCTGAGGCCGGCCAAGGCACATTGACGTCCACCGACGCAGCCCCGGCCTGGCATGCGCCTGTTCCGCTGCCGCCACGCCGGGAAGCGCGCGACGGCCGCCCAGCGGCTTAAACTGCCGTTTTACAGGCATTTTCACCGGCATAGGTCCGCCGCGATCTTTTTTGGCCATCGTTGCGCGCGCGCCTATATATAATGGCGACATGAGCGCAATTGACGAGATCCTTGATAATTTCGCGCTGCTCGATCAGTGGGACGACCGCTATCGCTATGTCATCGAGCTCGGCCGCACATTGCCGCCATTGGCAGAAAGCGCCCATACCGATTCCAACAAAGTCCGAGGATGCGCCAGCCAGGTCTGGTTGGTCACGCATGTAAAGCCGGACGGATCCAAAGGGCCGGTTCTTACGTTCGACGGCGACAGCGATGCGCACATTGTCCGCGGCCTGATCGCTATTTTGTTCGCACTCTACTCGGGCAAGAATGCACGGGAGATTCTGGCGCTCGATGCGCCCGCGCTGTTCGACAGCATCGGATTACGCGAAAATCTCACGCCACAACGCTCGAACGGATTGCGCTCGATGGTTGAGCGCATTCGCGCCGAGGCTACGGCTGCCTTGGCAGCCGTGACATAATCAAAAGCCATCCAGACCGAAAGCGGCACCATCCGCGAGCCATGTGCGCACGTGCGAGCGCGCAGGGCCGCGCGCCTGCGCAGCATAACCGTAGTGGCGGGCGAGGCGATCGAGGGCAATTTGCAACACGACTTTTCCTGAGCGCGCGGGCCACGCGCGCTCACGTTCTACATCCTCGAGACCTTTGAGAAAGCAGCAAATGTCGAGCAGCAATCCTGCAAATTCTGGGCCGACCGCATCGAGCGCATGGTGCACACGTTGGCGAGCCGCAATCATCGTCTCGGTAAATGCGCCAGCCAGCTGACTGCCGTTGCTTGTCCGGCCGGATGATATCGGATTAGACCAGTTCGATGTCGTGCGAGGCATAAGATGCGCATGAGTAAAATCGACACGTAGTCGTTCACCGGCTTGCAGCTGATGCGCGTCGATCAGCGCGCGACCATCGCGCCCGCGTCGCCGGGCGAGCCAGACCAAAGGGCTTTCTGCTTGATCAATGAGAACGCTGCTGCGGCCGAACTCGGTCGAAACCTGAGATTTCTCCAACGCCAGATGCTGGGCGCGAAAGCTGCCGACAGCCAGTTTTAAAGCCTCTGAGGATTGGGACTGCTTTTTTGGGTGGCGTTTTTTGCGCCGGCGTTCACTCGCGGACATTGGCGATCTCCTTTGTAGGATTATTTACCTACAGTGTCGCCAAAAGGAAAGTGGCTTATCCACAGATTCAGGAATTTTATCCAGGTGCCTTGATGTCGCGCGGGCAACGCCTCGCACGAACCAGCGGCGTAATTCGCCGCAAGCAGATCCCCATCACGCTACTTGACGCGGCGACGGCGCTGCTGGCCCAATCCCATCTGCTTGGCCAATTGCGAGCGTGCGGCCGCATAATTTGGCGCAACCATGGGATAGTCGGCGCTCAATCCCCATTTTTCGCGGTACTGCTCGGGTGTCATGTTGTACTGGGTGCGGAGGTGACGCTTGAGCGATTTGAATTTCTTTCCATCCTCCAAACAGACGATGTGCTCAGGCGTAATTGATTTCTTCACCGATACGGCGGGCTTCAACGGCTCCGAAGAGCCCTCTGCGGATTTTCCCGATACCCTGCTGAGGGCAGCATGGACTTGATTGATTAGACCGGGAATCTCTGCGGCGGGGACAATATTGTTGCTCACATACGCGGAAACGATTTCCGCGGTTAGTTCAATGAAATTGCCATTCGCTGTGCTGTCACTCATTGAAGCTGTCCTGCACTGGCGCGGCTGCCAAAGGGCGGACCGCGGACGAGGCTTTAGAATAAGGTCAATTTCAAATTGATCCACAACACGCGGAGTATTGAGATCAAATCCTATATTTAAAACTACTATCTGACTTCATCGATCGCAAGAAAAAGATCGCTGCATGACGCGACAAATATTGGTCAAACGCGACTTAGTGGACTGAACTCAAATAATCGTCCCCGCAATTGGCTTTTATTTGTTCACGAACACTAAGTATTCTTTTCGAGGTGACTACGTAGCTCAGTGATCGAGGCGAAACGCAATGTGCCCTGTGGTAGTTCCGCCTCGATAGAGCCGTCGACATAAAGTGTGTAGCCCATTCCATCAACGACGCCGGATTTCAGGATAGCGACTGCACGCGGTTTTTGCGGTTCGCCGTGTTTGGGCGAGGTAGTAAGGGCATCACGCGGCGCCGTATCGAATCGGGAATCCGATCTGGGTTCGCTACCGCCGGAGCTCTTCGGCAAATTCGCGTCGGCGGGCCACATGGCATCGAAATTAGGGTTGTGAGCGGGCCGCGCCTGCTGAGGGCTGGCGGGAGCCGGGGACATCCGCCAATCAGCCGTCGAATCCCGGTTCTTGTCAGGCGTACCCGGTACGCTACCGCTAAGCGGCGCGCCTCCGGGAGAGCGCGCGAAACCCGTATGGTCGCTGCCGATTGGTGTCGATGGAGTCACAGGATGACGCGGAGAGAGTGAGATTTCGTCCTCGAAACTGACCGGCGACTCATCGGGATTGCGCAATGTCGGAGCAAAAGATTGGGACAACTGATCGTCCGCCGCGATAGTCGCTGAAGCAGGAGGAGCTGTGCCTGGCTCCTTTATCGGCTCAAGCCGGGACCTCGATGGAAACGGTACACGGCCTTGCGGCGGGGCCGCGCGCACGCCGGCGTTCTCAAAAGCTTCCATCGGCTGCCCGAACTGGACCGGCGGCTGGGCAGAGATCGCTTCCGCGACCCGCCGAAGCTGCCCGGCCACGATGCCGAGGCCGATGATGATAAGGCCTCCAACGACCGCGGTCGTGCCGGCGCTGATAAGCGTATTTCCGAAGCTGAATTCATTGATCGGAATACCAAATCCGACCATCACGAGGCCTGCAAACAGCGCAAACGCACCAATGCCAAACAACAAAACCGGCATACTCTTTCGATCCCTCTCCTGAACCAGCGCTTTCGCCGCAATTTACCGGCTAAATTCTTCTGGCAATGGCGAATTCTCGCTTTTTCGAACGCCTGCGGCAACAGCTAAAGTTGAAATAGCCATAGACGCGCGCAAACAGCTTGCCCGACAGTCGACGCGGTTTAGTGTTAGCTAGTCGGGCAATAGCTGTGGCTATTGGCTAACGCTGTTTTGGCCGTTGCCCCCGACCCCGCCACCGCCTAATTAACTTGATTGAGGAACTCGCCCGGTGCGGACCGGTTGCATCTAAAGGCCGGATAATTCTGTAATCATCGTTTGTCGATCGAGGAGGACATAATGACGTTCAAGCTGCCCGACTTGCCGTATGCCCATGACGCACTCGCGCCGTATATGTCGCGCGAAACACTCGAATATCATCACGACAAACACCACAAAGCCTATGTCGACAACGGCAACAAGCTCCTGGAAGGTAGCGGGCTGGAGGGCAAGTCGCTGGAGGAGGTGGTCAAGGGGTCGTTCGGCAAGAACGCCGGCCTCTTCAATAATGCAGGCCAGCATTACAACCACACGCATTTCTGGCAATGGATGAAACCAAACGGCGGTGGCGACAAGATTCCGGCAAAACTAAAAGCCAAGATCGACAGCGATCTCGGCGGCGTCGCCAAGATGAAAGAAGATTTCACGCAGGCCGGCGTAACCCAGTTCGGCTCTGGCTGGGCCTGGCTTGCGGTAAAAGACGGCAAGCTAATTGTCAGCAAGACCCCGAACGGCGAAAGTCCGCTCGTGCACGGTGCATCACCGATCCTTGGCTGCGATGTCTGGGAGCATTCTTATTATATCGATTACCGCAATCGGCGGCCCGACTACCTCAAGGCGTTTCTCGACCACATGGTGAATTGGGATCATGTGGAAGAAATGCTCGTCGCAGCAACCAAGTAGACATTTCCATCACCGCGATCTCGTCCGTTCACCTTTCCAGCATCCGGTCGGCAGATATAACTGCCGACCGTCTTGCCGTCGTTGTCATCGCCATCGTGACGATGGCTGCGGCGATGACTTTCCGTGACTACGGACTTGGTTGGGACGACTACACTCATTCGCAATATGGGGACATGTTGCTCGCGCTTTACGGCTCGGGCTTTAGTGACACGCGCGCACTTTCCTTCGTCAACCTCTATAAATATGGCGGCGGCTTCGACATGCTTGCGGCGCTCGCTGCCAAAGTGTCGCCATTCGGCCTTTTCGAGACGCGGCGGCTGGTCGGCGCCGGCATCGGCATTATTGGATTGATTGCAACGTGGCGTATTGGCCGTCGCTTGGGCGGACCGATCGCAGGACTGGTCGCACTCGCGCTGCTCGCCGCCTGTCCGCTTTACTACGGTCACATGTTTATCAATGCGAAAGACGCACCCTTTGCCACCGCAATGGCGGTGTTGTTGCTTGGGCTGATGCGTGCCCTTGACGAATATCCGCAGCCAAGCGCGCGGACAATTGCACTTGCAGGCGTCGGCCTTGGTCTTGCCTTTGGCTCGCGCATCCTTGCGGGCATCGTTGCGACCTATGGATTTGCCGCGTTGCTGGTCGTCCTGATCGGCGAAGCTCGCAGTCGCAACGTTCGCTCAAGCGCCGCACGACTCGGCGAGTTTGCCTTGTCGCTGCTGCCGGCGCTGGCGCTCGGATACCTCGTCATGGGGCTGCTGTGGCCCTGGTCGATTCTTTCACCGCTCAATCCGATACGGGCGGCGGAATACTTTGACGTGTTCTTCGAGAAACCGTGGCGGGAAATGTATGCCGGCAAATTATACGAGGTAACCGCGATGCCGGCGAGTTACCTCGCGCATTTGTTCGCACTCAAACTGCCCGAAATCATGCTGGCGCTCGGATTGACCGGTGCCGCCGGAGCCCTCGTCGCCGCCACGCGAGCCGAACTGCCACTCAATCGCCGCGCCAGTTTTGTGTTGGTTGCGCTCGCGGCGATCCTGCCAGTCGTGGTCGCCACGATCGCACACCCCGCGTTTTATAACGGCGTGCGCCATTTCGTATTCCTGGTGCCACCTTTCGCTGCGATCGGCGGCCTGGCGGGCGGCTGGCTTTTCGAGCGCGCCCGCGCGTTCGGAAAAGTGCCGGCTGGCACGGTTGTAGCGATCTTTATCGGCGCCCTGGCTCTCCCGATAAGCGACATGGTGCGGCTACATCCCTATCAATACACGGCCTTTAACTGGGCCTCGGGCGGCGTCCGGATGGCACATGACAACTACATGCTCGACTATTGGGGCCTCGCCTTTAAGCAGGCGGGAGAAGTGTTGCGCGCCAAACTTGCCGCGATGCACCTGAAGCCGCCTGCCGGCCGCCGTTGGACTGTCGAGATCTGCGGCCCGCAACGGCCTGCAGAAATCGCGCTTGGGCCAGAGTTCGAAACCACCTGGGATCGCAAGCGCGCTGACTTCGCAATGATGCTTGGCACGTATTATTGCCGTGACCTGACCGCGCGGGTGCTGGTAGAGATTGAGCGTGAAGGCGTCGATTTTGCCCGCGTGTATGATATTCGCGGCCGCCCGGTGCCGAAACTATTGACTGAGCCTCCACCGTAATCAGGCTCTCAACTCCCCCAGCACCTCAACAGCGATACGGTGCGCTTCGTTAGCCGCCGGGATGCCGCAATACATTGCCAAGAGCAGCAGGACCTCCTGAATCTGCTCAGCCGTGCAGCCGTTCTTCAGCGCGCCTTTGAGATGCACGCGCAATTCATTGGGATGCCCAGCCGCAGCCATCATCGCAACCATCGCGAGGGATTTTACCCCGAGCGGCAACGCGGAGCGCTGCCATACGTCCCCGTAAGCATAAGCATTGATGATGTGCTGTAACGGCTTCCCAAAATCGCCGAAGGCGGCCATCCGCTTGTCCACGGCTTCGCGCCCGAACATGTCGATGCGCAGCCTCAGGCCGCGCTCGTGAAGTTGTTTCTCGTCCATCGATGTTTCCTTTCCGATTGCGGTGCGCAAGTTCGCCCGTCTAGAATGAATTATGACACACTTTTTCCCACTAACCTGAGTGGCTTCTCTATGATCGATGCTGCGGTAATTGGCCTTGGCCGGTGGGGAAAAAATATCGTCGAGGCAGCGCAAGGCAAGAGCAAGTACCTGCGCTTCATCCGTGGGGTAAGCAAGGAGCCCGAACTGGCCCGTGACTTCGCAGCCGCCAAGGGCTTCGAATTATCCACTGACTTCGATCAAGCCGTTGCTGACCCGCGCGTTCAGGCAGTTTTCCTCGCTACTCCTCATTCCCTGCATGTCGGGCAAATTTCCACGGTAGCGGCCGCCGGCAAACCGGTCTGGTGCGAAAAGCCATTGGCTCTCACACGTGCGGAAGCCGAGCGCGCCATCGCCGCGACACAAAAGGCCGGTGTTCACTTCGCGCTCGGCAACAACAAACGGTGTTTTCCATCGATGCGGGAACTGAAACGTGTCGTCGCGGACGGTGTCATTGGCGACGTACTGCACATCGAGGGCAATTTCACCAATGAACATTCAACGCGAGTTAAAGGCGGCTGGCGTGACGACCCGCGTGAATCTCCGGGTGGAGGTATGACTGGCGCCGGGCTGCACGTGCTGGATTCTTTCGTCAACCTCGCTGGGCCGATCGCCAAAGTTGACGCACGTGTCTACTCGCAAAAACCGCCACCCGATCCGCGCGACTCGGCGGCGGCAATGGTGCAGTTCGCAACGGGTGCCACCGGTGTGCTTGCTACGGTCCGCGCCGCACCGATGTATTGGCGGATCATGGTTTTCGGAACCAAAGGTTGGGCGGAAGCGCGCGAGGAAACAACGCTAACTGTCGCCAAAGTTGGCGAGCAACCGGTCTCGCAAGTCTATCCAGCAGTCGATTTACTGGGTGTGCTATTGGAATCCTTCGGCGAAACAATCGCGACCGGCAAGCCATTTCCGGTCTCCACCTCCGACATGCTCGACGTCGCCGGCGCTTTCGAGGCCGTCATTCGTTCGATGACTGAGAGTAAGCCGGTCGTGGTGCCACGCAGCTGACCGAACTATTGCTTCTCGATACCGGCCGCTTCGCGAACTGAATCCCAACGTTTGGATTCGCCTTCCATGAAATTTCCGAACGCCTGCGGCGTGGACGCCTTCACCACGACACCGGCCGTTTCCAGCCGCTTGCTGACCGTTTCATCGGCCAAGCTTTCGTTGAGCGCCTTGTTCAGCTTGGCAATCACCGGTGCCGGCGTGCCGCGCGGCGCGAACAGGCCATACCAGGTGGTGACATCGTAACCGGGAAGCACGCCCGACTTCTCCAGCCGCCGGCACATTCGGCACCGCCGGAAAGCGATCCTTGCCGGTAACAGCAAGCGCCTTGAGCTGGCCGGACTGCACTTGTCCGAGCAGCGCTGACACCGTGTCGAACAGCACATCGGCATGTTTGCCGAGGACGGCATTAATAGCTTCGGGTGAAGTCTTGAAAGGAACGTGAAGCAAGTTCACCTTCGCGGTCTGCTTGAACATCTCGCCAGCGAAATGCTGGGTGGCGGCAAAACCCGGACTGGCAAAAACAATCTTTCCCGGATCGGCTTTTGCCGCGGCGACCAGCTCCTTAACATCGTTGGCGGGAAAATCCGGGCGGGTGACAATCAATAGACTCGCCGTAGCGATCTGGCCGACTGGAGCAAACGCCGTCAAAGTATCGTAGCGCATGTTTTTTCTGGTGACTGCGGCGATGATCTGACCTGCCGTCATGATGCCCAGCGTGTAGCCGTCGGGATCCGCATTGGCGACCACTTCGTTACCGATAATCCCGCCAGCACCGGGCTTGTTTTCAACAATCACCGGTTTACCCAGCTTGGCTTGCATCGAGTCCGCCAGAATGCGGCCAATGATGTCGGCGCCACCGCCGGGCCCGAACGACACGATGATGCGAATCGGTTTTTGCGGCCAGTCCTGCGCGCGACCGGGCGCAGCGAAGTTCGCTGACAGAATTAAAGCCGATGCGATAAACAACATCGCTTTCTTCATTAACTTCCTCCTCCCCATCGCACTATTTCAATGATGTTTATGTTTTCACGCGCCGACGACGCACTTCTTTTATAATCGCACTATTATCGAGATCAGCTTCACCGGCATGCACGCAGGCTTCCAGCACATTGACGTGCACCTCGAGCATGGAAAGCTTCTGCCCGGTCGTAGCCGCCTGGTCGAGCATCAGGTGGGCGTCTTTCAAAGTCTGTTTGACGCGGCCTTCCGGTACAAAATCGCTGCGAACCATTTTCGGACCCTTGGTCTCCATGACTTGCGAGTAGGAAGCAGAGCCACGCGCGACATCAAGAAAGGCGGCCGGGTCGAGCCCAAGCCGCTCGGCAAAAACAAGACCCTCGGCAAGCGCCAGGCGGTTGAGGCCGAGGATAAGATTGACTGCGAGCTTGGCACGCCCACCGTCGCCGATCTTGCCAACATGAAATCGGCGCACGAACAGCGCATCGAGCACATCTGTCACTTCGTCGGCAATGCCGATATCACCGCCGATCAGCGCGACACCATCACCGCGGCGCACCTGATCGCTGGTCCCCGATACAGGTACGTCCAGATAGCGAATCCCGCGCGGAATGACGCGTTTTGCCAAAGCTGCCACGCGGTCGGGGTCGCACGTACTCATGCACAGGACGATCTTGTTGGAGGCTTCGCCGAGTGCCGGCAACAAATGCCTTTCGATAACGTCTTCTACCTGCTCGGTGTTGAACACTGCAATAATGATGCAGCGAGAAGATTTAGCCAGTTCGCCGATCGACTCCACCGGAGTGCCACCAATTTCAGCCAGCCGTGCACGGCGTGCGGGGTCGATGTCGAAGCCGGTCACCGAAATTTTCACATCGATTAAACGCTGAGCGTAAACCTCGCCCATCAGCCCCAGTCCAATGATGGCTACGCCAGGCCCACGCTCAAGCATGCGCATAGTCCCAGTACAGCTCCCGCGCTCTACGGTATAGCGGCCCCGGCTGCAGCGATCGCTCGTCTATACGATTAACGGGCATCACCTTGGAATAATTGCCGGATGAGAAAACTTCGTCGGCGTTTTGCACGTCGCGATAGCTCAATATCGTTTCAAGCACGCTCACTCCAGAGTCGCGCAGAAGTTTGATCACGCGCTGCCGAGTGATCCCGTTTAAAAACGTACCGTTCGGCGCCGGCGTAAACACCACGCCGTCCTTGCCAATGAAAAGATTAGCGGTAGCAAGCTCCGCCACATTGCCAAGTAGATCGAGCACCACACAATTCGAGAAGCCACGCGAACTCGCCTCCATGAGTGCACGCGCGTTATTGGGATAAAGGCAACCCGCTTTGGCGTTAACAGGCATGCATTCCAGGCTGGGCTTACGATAGGGTGACAGCGTTATGGAGAAGCCCTCAGGTTTACGCATGGGCGCCTCGTAGACGCTCAGGCACCATTTGGTCGAGTCCGGGTCGGGCGCGACTAAAAGCGCGCCGCTGCGCTCGGCCCAGTACATCGGACGGATGTAGAGTGCCGCATCCTTGTCAAAGCGCTTGATGCCGTCGCGGGTAAGGCCCAACCATGTTTCGGTCGGCACTGTCGGCTTAAGATGCATGGTCGTAGCCGAGGCATTCACCCGCGCACAGTGCAAGTCAAGATCGGGCGACACGCCCTCAAAGGTTCGCGCGCCATCGAATACAGAAGAGCACAGCCATGCGGCGTGATCGCGCACGCCCATGATAGGGATATTGCCCTCGTGCCAATCGCCTTCGTAATACGTCCACGTCTTCGACCAGCCTGGTCCTGGCGCCATACACCACTCCCGATTGCGGCTGCGCGCAAATGTCTTTGCCACAGCCGCCATGCTCTGCAACCTTAGCGGCCCAGCGCGGAGGATACCATGACGTCAATCTTCATTTTCGATGCCTATGGCACGATATTCGATGTCCATGCCGCGATTGCTAGACACCGTGAGCAGACAGGTCCTGACGGCGACCGCGTCTCGGCGATCTGGCGAACCAAGCAGCTCGAATATAGCTGGACGCTGACACTGGCTGGGCACTACACGGATTTCTGGGCGCTCACTGAAAGCGCGCTCGATTATGCATTAGCGCTTGTGCCGAGTGTCGACAGGACACTCAAACCAAAGTTGCTCGACGCCTATTTCAAGCTCGACGCATTTCCAGACGCACGCGCAGCACTCAAGACTCTAAAGGCGAAGGGTCACAAGACCGGCATTCTCTCAAATGGGTCGCCCGCCATGCTTGAAGGCGCCGTTGAAGCTGCACGAATTGGCGCCGATCTCGACGCGGTGCTGTCAGTAGATGTGTTGAAAATGTTCAAGCCGCGGCCCGAGGTTTATGGTCTCGTCACCAGTCACTTTAAGTGCAAGGCCGCCGACGTAACCTTTGTCTCGTCTAACCGCTGGGACGTTATGGCCGGCGTGTCGGTAGGCTTCAGAGGAACTTGGGTGAACCGAGCGAATATGCCAGACGAATATTTAGCTTTTCCGCCGATACGAACCCTGAGTGATCTCAGCGCACTGGCCGCGCTGGGGACTGACTAGCACTATCATTGCTATTATCGGGCTAGCGCGCGCGAGTTCCGCGGACTATATGGCGGCTACATCCCTCCTCCATCGCCCTTCTCCATGCCCCCAATTATTTCCATCAAAGACCTGTCGAAAAGCTATGCCTCAGGCTTTCAGGCGCTGAGAGGCATTAATCTCGACATCCACCGTGGCGAAATTTTCGCGCTGCTCGGGCCGAATGGCGCCGGCAAGACCACGCTTATCGGCATTACCTGCGGGATTCTGGTGCCAACCCAAGGCAAAGTTTCGGTGGACGGCCACGACATCATCAAGGACTACCGTGCTGCCCGCGCGCTGATTGGGCTCGTCCCGCAGGAGCTGCACACCGACGCATTCGAAAGCGTATGGGCGACCGTCAGTTTCAGTCGCGGCCTGTTCAACAAGCCGAAAAATCCCGCTTATATCGAGCAGGTGCTGCGCGCCCTGTCCCTTTGGGACAAGAAGGACAACAAGATCATGACGCTTTCGGGCGGCATGAAGCGGCGGGTGTTAATCGCCAAAGCCCTTTCGCACGAGCCACAAATCCTTTTTTTGGATGAACCGACGGCGGGTGTCGACGTCGAATTGCGCAAGGATATGTGGCAAGTCGTTCGCGACCTGCGCGCTTCCGGCGTAACCATCATCCTGACCACGCATTATATCGAAGAAGCGGAGGACATGGCCGACCGCGTTGGCGTGATTAACAAGGGCGAGATCATTCTGGTCGAAGACAAAGCCGAACTCATGCGCAAGCTGGGGAAGAAGCAACTAACGTTGCAACTTCATCAGAAGATAACCGCGGTTCCTGCAGAACTCTCCGCCTTTAAACTCTCGATCGGCGAAGATGGCGGCACACTTATTTATGAGTACGACACCAAAGCGGAACGCACCGGCGTAGCGACGCTCCTCGGTGAATTGTCGCGTGCGGGCTTGCGGATTCGAGATTTGCAAACGACGCAAAGCTCGCTGGAGGACATCTTCGTCGACTTGGTGAGCGACCGAAAATGAACCTGAGAGCAGTCACTGCGATTTATACCTTTGAGATGGCGCGCACCGCGCGTACCGTCTGGCAAAGTATCGTTTCGCCGGTACTATCGACTTCGCTTTATTTCGTGGTGTTTGGCGCTGCTATTGGCTCTCGCATTACCGAGATCGATGGCGTTTCGTACGGCGCCTTTATCGTTCCGGGACTGATCATGCTGACGCTGCTCACGCAGAGCACCATGAATGCGTCCTTTGGCATCTACTTTCCGCGCTTCACGGGAACAATTTACGAAATATTGTCGGCTCCCGTATCGCCGTTCGAAATCGTGCTCGGCTATGTAGGCGCCGCGGCAACCAAGTCGATCATCCTCGGACTAATTATCTTGGCAACGTCATGGATATTCGTACCCCTGCACATTGCGCACCCATTCTGGATGGTTGCGTTCCTGTTGCTGACTGCGGCGACCTTCAGTCTCCTCGGCTTCATCATCGGTATCTGGGCGGAGGGCTTTGAAAAGCTGCAAATTGTTCCCTTGCTGATCATCACCCCGCTGACATTCCTCGGCGGCACTTTCTATTCAACGAGCGTTCTCCCACCTGTCTGGCAGACCATCGCCCTGTTCAATCCAGTGCTGTATTTGATTAGCGGATTCCGCTGGAGCTTCTTCGAAATTGCCGATGTGGGTCATAGCGTAAGCGTCGGCATGACGCTGCTTTTCCTCTGCGCCTGCCTGGCTACGGTCTGGTGGATGTTCAGGACCGGTTACAAGCTAAAAAAATAACCACTCACATTTTCGTGGCTTTGCAATAAGCGGCCGGCCGTGGGGTATGCTCTTGCGGTCCGGTTGGACAGAAGAAGCAAACCGTAGGGAAGGCATGCTCATGTCTCTGAAATTAAAAACTTTCGCAGCAATCGTCGCGACAGCGGCGTTGTCGTCAAGCGCTCTCGCACAAGGTGTCGTCACCCAAAAGAACTTGTCGCTCGGCCTGGCACAGGCGGTGGCGAATGCTGCACTGGCGCAGTGCCAAAGCATGGGGTTCAGGGTTTCAGTGACGATCGTAGACCGCGCCGGCCTTCCCATTGTCATGCTGCGCGGCGATGGCGCCGGGCTTCATACGCCGGAGGGCGCCGACCGCAAAGCATACACGGCTCGCACGTATGGCTCGCCATCAGCCGATTTCGCCAAACGCGTGCAAACCGAACCGACTTATGCTCCGGCGATACAATATACCCGTGTGCTGGCGCTTGCCGGCGGCCTTCCGATCAAGGTCGGCAACGAGGTGATCGGCGCCGTTGGCGTCTCCGGCTCGCCCGGGAAGGACGACGTCTGCTCGCAGGCCGGCATCGATAAAGTGGCCGACCAGCTAAAATAATACCGGGCTAGGCGGCTGACAACGCGTCAAGGATGCGTGCCCAACTCCTGATACCTTTGTGGTAGCAGGTGAGATCGAACTTTTCGTTCGGCGAATGCACGCGGTCGTCGTCGAGCGCGAAGCCGACCAATAATGAATCCATGCCCAGGACATTCTTGAAGTCGGCCACAATCGGAATTGAGCCACCCGCCCCGACTGCTACCGCCTTATGGCCCCACTCTTCGGCGAGGACCGCACGCGCCTTGGTGAGCGCCGGATTGTCAAACGAAAGCTGAATTGGTGGCGCTAAACCGAAATTGCCGAACTCGACTTTGCAGTCGGCCGGTAGCCGTGCCCGCACGAAGGCGCGGAAGGCGTCGCGGATCTTTTCGGGGTTCTGCTCGCCAACAAGGCGAAACGAAACTTTCGCACTGGCTTCACCGGGAATGACGGTTTTGGCGCCCTCGCCGGTATAACCGCCAATAATACCATTGATCTCTGCCGTCGGTCGGGTCGTGATCTGCTCGATCAGCATGCGGTCTTGTTCGCCGGCCGGCTTTTTCAGGCCTATTGGACCCAGGAACTTTTCCGCCGTGAGGCCGAGCCCCTTCAGGTCGGCCTTGATGTCAGCTGGCAGATCCTTCACACCGTCGTAAAAGCCGGGGATGGTGACGCGACCTTTGTCATCCCACAACTCTCCCAGAATTTGCGATAGCAATCGCAGCGGGTTCTGCGCGGCACCACCAAACACGCCCGAATGCAAATCGCGGTCGGCACATGTGATCTTGACGTCCTCGTAGACCAATCCACGCAGTGAAGTAGTCACCGCCGGTGTCTTCTGGTCCCACATGGCGGTGTCGCAAACGAGCGCCAGGTCAAGTTTAAATTCATCGGCGTTGTCGCGCACGAAACCGAACAGGTTTTTAGAGCCACACTCCTCTTCGCCTTCGATCATCATGGTGATTGGCAGGGGCAGTTTCCCGGTAACCGCCTTGAAAGCGCGACAGGCCTCAATGAAAGTCATCGCCTGGCCCTTGTCGTCGCAGGCTCCGCGCGCGACGATAATTTTGCGCCCATCCGCCAAGTTTTCGATGCGCGGCTCGAACGGCGGCGTCTTCCATAAACTCAGAGGGTCGACCGGCTGCACGTCGTAATGCCCGTAGAACAGAACGCGCAGGCCGGCCGCGCCGTTTGATTTGCCGACGACAACCGGATGGCCGGCCGTAGGGCGTACACTTGCCTCGAACCCGATCGACTTGAGGTCGGCAGCAACATGCTCGGCGGCGGCACGGCACTGATCCTTGAAGGCAGGATCGGTGGACACCGAAGCAATCCGCAAGAGCGCAAACAGTCGCTCCACGCTTTGGTCGATATTTTGGTCGATGCGGCTCAAGACCGCGTCGAGGGTCTTCATGAGAGGCTCCCTAAGGCAGGAAACTCAAACTAGCAACGCAGGCGGGCGCTGAAAAGAACCGTTAGTGCAAGGTAGGCTTGTCAAAAACGGCAAGGTTTAACCGGCCAACAACAGGCATCCCTTGCTCGGAGCGGCGGCGGCGGCGCTCGCCGCGACGACGTTGGAGTGCGGCACCTATGCGCCGGTAGAGCAGACGCGATGGAAGCGCCGCAGAGACGGCAGCCAGGTAGCCACGGCGGCGTGCCCTCCGGCGCAGGTGGGGCGTGACCACTGGAGCAACTATGAGAGTGGGGATACCGCACGACCGCCCGGGCGCATCAGCCTCCGCCGGCGGTACGCCGTCGGGAACCGGAGCATCGAATGCTACCAGACACACGTCGACCCCACCCCGCTGACACAACTCACGCGCCTGGTCGACACCGGCGACAGCAGAGACCTGTCCTATTTCCATGCGGCGCAGTCTGGCAACCAGGTCACGACCGCTGTCGCAGTCGGCAACGACCACGATACGCGAACACTTAATCGACTTCATTGGCACCAACCTCTAGAACGCCACGCAAGACTACCGGTCTGGAGTTTTCAATCACCAGGCAAGCTGAATTGACAGCGTTGGGCCGACCAACCGGTATACCCTTATTCTTTCAGGGTTTTTTCAAGCATACACCGGCCAGAGGGCCGGCCAAACTGGCAAACTACTAACCGCAAGACTACGGATATTGCCAAGACCACCGCTCGTGGGCGGACTGTCCATAGACCACCTGCAAGCTTTGTAGCAACCCAATTGATCGACCTGCCAAAGTGCCGGATTGCACGTCCGCATACAGCGCGGAATTTAACGCGCACGCGACGCGATGCATGCGTGGCTTGCAGTGTGATTTATTTCACTTGACATGGTCGCAGCGATAGCTGCGGTGCGACGCCGGCCAAACGCAAATGTGCTGCACCATGCTTGTCAGCGACGAAAACGGCGTTCAATATGATCGCAATCCGCAGCAAGCGCGGGGGCGTGAGGGGTTCATGGACGAGCTAGTCGGGCGTCTCGTCGCCAAAGTTGGCGTCGAACGGAGTGCCGCAGAAAAAGCGGTTGGCATCATCCTAGACTTCCTGCGGAAGGATGGGCCCGCCGATAAAGTACAGGGCCTTATCGACAAACTTCCCGGAGCGGAAGCTTTGCTCGCACAACAATCCGATACCGGTGGCGGCATGTTTTCCATGGGCGGCATCATGGGCGCCGGCACTAAAATGATGGCAGCGGGGCTGAGCATGGGACAGGTGCAAAGCGTCACCCGCGAAACTATTGCATATGCCCGCGAGAAGATCGGCGACGATGCGGTTGGAGAAATCGTCGGCGCTATTCCCGGATTGAGTCAGTTTGTTTGAACCGTTTGACGTCATAGCCAAACATAAGAAAAGGCGAAGGAGACGCGGATGTCCTATCCCATCACCGATATCGACGGGGTCGACGGCGATGCCGCCGTGGTCCTCAAGTCGGCTGGGATCCGATCGACGGATCGTCTTCTCGAGGCCGCGCGCACGGTGAAGGGGCGCAAAATTCTCGCCGAGAAAACCGGATTCGACGAGAAGCTTCTTTTATGCTGGGCCAATGTCGCCGATCGCATGCGCATTAAAGGCATCAGCAAGGAATACGCCGAACTGTTGCAAGCCGCGGGCGTTGATACCGTGAAGGAACTTAAATATCGCAACCCAAGCAATCTCGCAAAGGCGATGGCCGACGCCAACAAGAAACGCAGGCTTGTCCGTCTGCTTCCGTCCGAAAAGGTGGTCAAACGCTGGATCGAGAACGCCAAGCTGTTGCCGCTAAAGATCACCTATTGATACCTTGACGCCCGCTTGACAGTTTCTCGCTGACCGCGCAAAGCGACCGGGATGGAAAGCGCCCGCATCCTCGATAGAATGGCTGGGAAGGCGCAAATTTCAGCGCCAAATTTACTTTCCTCGCTGTTTTCGCTGAAGCGCCCATTGGTCATGGGCATTCTCAACGTCACTCCGGATTCCTTCTCCGATGGTGGTCAGTTCTTGGATCCTGCCGTTGCCATCACCCACGCCGCCGGGATGGTGCACGAGGGCGCCGACATCCTCGATATTGGCGCGGAGTCCACACGACCCTACGGTGGCGCAGTTCCAGTGTCAGCGGACGACGAGAAGGCGCGCCTGGCGCCGATCATTCCGGCAGCGGTGAAGCTTGGGCTGCCGGTGTCAATCGATACAATCAAAGCCTCAACTGCGGCTTGGGCACTCAACCAGGGCGTTTCCATAGTCAACGACGTCTGGGGCCTGCAAAACGATCCTGAAATGGCGTCCGTGGTCGCCAAACACCGGGTACCGGTCGTCGTGATGCACAACCGTGACGGTGCTGATGCTTCGATCGATATCGTCGCCGACGTGATGGCGTTCTTCGCCCGCTCGCTGGAGATCGCGGCACGAGCCGGCATCGCACGAGAGAACATTATACTCGACCCCGGTATTGGATTCGGAAAAACACCCGAACAAAGCATCGTCTGTATCGCGCGACTCGCGGAATTCAATCGCTTCGGACTGCCGCTTTTGGTTGGCGCGTCGCGAAAGCGTTTCATCAACGCCGTAACACCGTCGAACCCAGAAGAGCGAATTGGCGGTTCGATCTCCGCTCACCTGCTCGCCGTCGAGAAAGGGGCAATGATCGTCCGCGCGCATGACGTAAAAGAAACCGTACAGGCCCTGAGAGTTGCGGCTGCGATCGAGGCAG
Organism: uncultured Alphaproteobacteria bacterium; assembly: GCA_963810585.1. GTDB lineage: Bacteria > Pseudomonadota > Alphaproteobacteria > Rhizobiales > Xanthobacteraceae > Pseudolabrys. The sequence goes on along the minus strand of CAWENV010000001.1, from coordinate 2,955,715 downwards.
CGCGATGAGCGACCGCATATTTATCAAAGGACTTGCGCTTCACGCCAATCACGGTGTGATGGCGCACGAAGCCAAAGTAGGGCAGAGCTTTGCTATCGATCTCGATCTTGAGATCGATCTTAATGCTGCTGCGCGCTCCGACAAGGTCATGGACACAGTTTCCTATGACAAAGTGGTCGATTGCGCGAGCAAAGCCTTTTGCTCACAGCGTTTCCGATTGATCGAGGCAGCGGCCGGAAGGGTGGCCGACGCGGTGCTAGCGGCGTTTCCGCGTGTGCGTTCCATCCGCGTCACAATTCATAAGCCTCACGCACCCATCGCCGCGACCTTCAGCGATGTCGGCGTGACGGTGGTGCGTAGCCGTCATGGCTGAGGCGCTGATCGCGCTTGGCGGCAACGTCGGAAATAGCCGGGCCATTCTCCACCGCGCCATCGCCCTGCTCTGCGACGGCGATAAGGTGCGGCTTACGGCGCGTTCGTCAGACTACCGTACGCCGCCTTGGGGCTTCAAATACCAGCCGCATTTCGTCAATCTCGTGATCGCGGTCGAAACCACGCTCAGCCCTCATGAACTATTGGCGCGCGCGCAAGGCATCGAATTGCGGCTCGGCCGGGATCGCGCCAACGAAAAGCGCAACGGTCCACGCACCGCCGATATAGACATAATTGCGTATAATGATCTGACGCTGAACGAACCAAATCTGACGCTACCGCACCCGCGTCTATTCGAGCGTGCTTTCGTGCTGGTGCCGCTGGCCGAAATTGCAGGTGACCGGGTAATTGCCGGACGCCGCGTGGCCGACGCCGCTATCGCTATCGATGCCGGCGGCATATACCGCCTGCCCTAGCATCCTTGCCTGGCCCGGTATGCAACTTCCTTTAACTCAATGGCCGGATCCTGCCGACTGTGCCATTTTGCCTGCATGAAAGACGCAATTCCTCTCGCCGCTGAATTTCCGCCGACGAATGAGGCAGAGTGGCGCAAATTGGTCGATGTCGCCCTCAAGGGCGCCGCATTCGACAAGCGGCTGGTCAGCCGCACTTATGACGGTTTGCGCGTCGAGCCGCTTTATGCGCGGTCGGCAGGAGCCGAGGCCATCGCAGGGCGAACGCCGGGGACGGCGTGGAGCCTGATGCAGCGCGTCGACCATCCTGATCCGTCGGCTGCGAACGCACAAGCGTTGCAAGACCTCGAAAACGGAGCCACGGGCCTCACACTGGTCATGGCGGGATCGGTCAGCGCCAACGGCTATGGCCTTGACGCGTCACCAGCAACACTCGCGCGCGTGCTCGATGGCGTACAGCTCGATGCCGGCATCACTATCGATTTTAATCTAAGTCCGGCAACCCGCATCGCCGTCCAGCATTTCGCTGCGCTGGTGAAAAGCCGCAGGCTCTCGCCTGCATCCATCGAGATGCGCGCGAGCATCAATCCAATCGGCGGCTTTGCAGCATCAGGGTCAAGTCCGCAAGCATGGAGTGGCATATCTAAAAGCTTCGCCGCAATGGTCGGGGAATTAGCGTCACTTGGCTTTGGCGGACCTTTTGCGGTTGCTGATGGGCGTATCGTTCACAACGCCGGCGGCTCGGAAGCGCAGGAGCTTGCTTTCGCCATTGCCTGCGCGGTCGACTATTTGCGTGCCCTTGAGCAAAGCGGAGTTACGCTCGATGCCGGACGCAGCATGATCTATTTTCGGTTATCAACCGACGCTGATGAGTTTCTGAGCATCGCCAAATTTCGCGCCGTGCGAAAGCTTTGGGCGCGCGTTGAAGCAGCGTGCAACCTGACGCCGAAGCCTGCCTATGTAGCGGCGGAGACGGCATGGCGAATGATGACCAAGCGCGACCCTTACGTGAACATGCTGAGGAACACTGTCGCAGTCGCCGCCGCGGGCCTGGGCGGCGCAAACAGTATTACGGCACTTCCCCACACCGCCGCGCTCGGATTACCGGACCCGTTCGCGCGCCGGATCGCACGTAACACGCAGCTTGTCCTGCTCGAGGAGTTGAATCTGGAAAAGGTTGCCGACCCCGCTGCGGGTTCTGGCGCCATCGAGGATCTTACGGGCAAGCTCTGTACCGCCGCCTGGACGCTGTTCCAGGACATTGAAGCCGCAGGCGGTGCTTGGGCGGCGCTCGAAAGTGGCTTGCTCCAGGCCAAGATTGCGACCGTGCGCGCCGAGCGCCAGCAAGCAGTCGCGCGCCGCAAGGATGCAATAACCGGCACAAGCGACTATCCCGATCTGGGTGAAGCGCCGGCAACCACACTCAATATACCTGCGGTAACCTCACCGAGGGAGGCAGCCACGGCGATCTCTGTTCAGACCCTGCCGCGTATTCGCCTCGCCGAGCCTTTCGAACGCCTGCGCGACACTTCCGATCGCATACTAGAGAAGACCGGTAGCCGCCCAAAAGTGTTTCTGGCCAATCTCGGGACGGCGACCGATTTCACAGCGCGCGCGACATTCGCCAAAAACCTTTACGAAGCTGGAGGCATCGAGGCAGTTACGAACGACGGCTTCAAGGATTTGCCGGCAATGGTCGCCGCCTTCAAAGCCTCGCACGCCAGGTTCGCCTGCCTGTGCTCATCGGACAAAATCTATGAAAACCAGGCAGCCAACGCTGCGAAGGCACTGACCGCCGCCGGTGCGATCGTCGACCTTGCCGGTCGGCCCGGCGAAAGTGAAGCGGCGTGGCGGCAGGCGGGCATGAAAAGCTTTGTTTACTTGGGCTGTGACGTGCTTTCGACCTTGCAGGCCGCGCATGATATTCTGAACGCCAAATGAGTCAGGTCCCCAACTTCGCCAAGGTCGACTACGCCGACACCGTCACACCGGCCGGCACCGGCTCGTCTGCAGCTTGGGCAACACCGGAAGGCATTGCGGTGAAGTCAGTCTATGGCGAAGCCGACCGCGCCGGGCTCGATTTTCTCGACACATTTCCCGGCAAGCCGCCATTCCTGCGCGGCCCCTACCCCGCAATGTATGCGGCGCAACCCTGGACCATTCGGCAATATGCCGGCTTCTCAACGGCCGAAGATTCCAATGCCTTCTACCGGCGTAATCTCGCTGCCGGACAGAAAGGCCTTTCGATCGCCTTCGATCTTGCTACCCACCGCGGCTATGACAGCGATCATCCGCGCGTGTCCGGCGACGTCGGCATGGCGGGCGTTGCCATCGACTCGATCTACGACATGCGCACGCTGTTCTCCGGCATCCCGCTCGACCAAATGAGCGTGTCGATGACCATGAACGGCGCAGTGCTGCCCGTGCTCGCGCTTTACATAGTCGCGGCTGAAGAACAGGGAGTCCCGCACGAAAAGCTTATCCGGCACGATTCAGAACGACATCCTCAAAGAATTCATGGTGCGCAACACTTACATTTATCCGCCGGGGCCGAGTCTGCGCATCATTTCCGACATCTTTGCTTACACTTCCGCTGAAATGCCGAAATTCAATTCGATTTCGGTTTCCGGCTATCACATGCAGGAAGCCGGCGCGACGCAAGATCTTGAGCTTGCCTATACTCTTGCCGACGGCGTCGAATATGTGCGCGCGGGATTGAAGGCGGGACTGACTGTCGATCAATTTGCGCCGCGGGTATCGTTCTTCTGGGCGATCGGCATGAACTACTTCATGGAAATCGCCAAGCTTCGTGCTGCCCGTATGCTGTGGGCCAAACTCATGAAGCCGTTCAAGCCGGAAGACGCGCGCTCGCTGTCGCTGCGCACCCACTGCCAGACTTCCGGTTGGTCGCTGGCAGCGCAGGACGTCTTCAACAATGTGTCCCGCACGATGATTGAGGCGATGGCTGCGACGCAGGGACAGACCCAGTCGCTTCACACGAATGCGCTCGACGAAGCGCTCGCCCTGCCCACGGATTTTTCTGCCCGCATCGCCCGAAATACGCAGATCGTATTGCAGCAGGAGGCCGGCGCGACCCGCATCGTCGATCCCTGGGGAGGTTCCTATTATGTCGAACGGTTGACCTACGAACTTGCGCGTAAAGCGTGGGGCCACATCGAGGAAGTTGAAGGTTTGGGCGGCATGGCCAAGGCAATCGAGGCCGGCATCCCCAAGCTGCGCATTGAGGAGGCCGCCGCCAAAACGCAGGCTCGCATCGACTCGCGTGCCCAGTCGGTAATTGGCGTCAACAAGTATCAACCGACCGACGATGCGCCAATCGAGGTCCTCAAGATCGACAACTCTGCCGTACGTCACATGCAGCTCGACAAGCTTGCGCGGCTGAAAGCCGAGCGCGACCCCGCCATATTACAAGAGGCGCTCGATGCACTCACGCGCGCAGCTGACCGCGGAAACGGCAACCTTTTGGCGCTGGCCATTGACGCGGCCCGCGCAAAAGCCACTGTCGGCGAAATCTCATCGGCGCTGGAGAAGGTGTTCGGTCGTCATCGCGCCGAGATCAAGGCGATCACAGGGGTTTATAAACGGGAGGTCGGCATGACCGGCGCCGTCGAACGTGTGCGCATTGCCGTCGAAGCCTTTGAAGCAGCAGAGGGCCGCCGCCCTCGTCTGCTGGTCGCCAAGATTGGCCAGGACGGCCATGACCGCGGCCAGAAAGTGATTGCCTCCGCCTTCGCCGATCTCGGCTTTGACGTCGATATTGGTCCGCTGTTTGCCACACCCGCCGAGGCCGCACGCCAGGCGGTGGAAAATGATGTGCACATCCTTGGCGTCTCTTCGCTCGCCGCCGCCCACCTTACGCTCGTGCCCGAGCTTAAAACCGAACTCGCCAAACAAGGCCGCGACGACATTATGATTGTGGTCGGCGGCGTGGTGCCACCGCAGGACTACGACGTTTTGATGAAAGCCGGCGCCGAAGCGATTTTCCCACCCGGCACTGTGATCGCCGAAGCGGCCGAGAAGCTCCTGAAGACGCTCAACAAACGCCTTGGGCACGGCAAAGAGGCCGCGGAGTGACACGATCGATGATCCGCGCGGCCAGCGCTGCGCTTTTCGCGATGTCGCTGTCAGGCTGCGTCGATTCCGCAGGCCCTATTCTGCCGGACGCGCGGCCGCTGTTCGGTGAGAACTTGCGGCTCCAGTTCTATACGCTCCGCAAGGGCTTTGCGGACGAACCCGAACAGGCCAACTTCAAATGGGACGGTGCGCGATACATTCATGTCAGCGGCGGCATGAACGATGTAACCGCCTTTACCGTGCACCGCTTCGAGGGTCGCGCCTTCATCATACAGAGTGCAGCGCCCAAGCGCCCAAATATCATCGAATATGCGGTCGCGCATGAACTGACCGAAGGGGTCTATCAGATCACAGCGATCGACGAGAATGACGCCGACGGCAATACGCGCGCTCACAATTGCCAGCGACTGGAGGACTCGCATTGCCGTATTACGACACGAAAGCAATTAGTCGCCTTTGCGCGCGCGACCGACGCACGGCAAAAGGGTGAAGGCGGCCTGGTCATTCGTCTCGCGGATGAATCGCCGCGCTAGCTTGGCTCTCCTGGGAAATTCGATGGCTTCTCGCAACACGCCGCCCTCCGACCTCGCCCGTGGTATCCGATCCGGCGACCGCGCCACGTTGGCGCGCGCGATCACGCTGATCGAGAGCAAGCGTACCGACCACCGAAGTACCGCGCACCGTCTCGTTCAGGAGTTGCTGCCGCTCACCGGAAAAGCGGTACGGCTTGGCATTACCGGCGCGCCGGGCGTGGGCAAGTCCACCACCATCGACGTGCTGGGGACCTATCTCACCAAAAAGGGCCACAAGGTCGCTGTGCTCGCTGTCGACCCCTCCTCTACTCGTACCGGCGGTTCGATCCTCGGCGACAAGACGCGCATGGCGCAGCTCGCCAGCGACCCTCACGCCTTCGTGCGACCCTCACCATCCTCCGGCACACTTGGCGGCGTCGCTGCAAAGACCCGTGAAACCATGCTTGTGTGCGAAGCTGCCGGCTACGACGTGGTGATGGTGGAAACGGTCGGCATCGGTCAGTCGGAAACGACGGTCGCCGAAATGACCGACTTTTTCCTGGTGCTGATGCTGCCAGGGGCCGGTGACGAACTTCAGGGCCTCAAGAAAGGCATCGTTGAACTCGCCGATATGATCGCGGTCAACAAAGCCGATGGCGACAACATGGACCGCGCCAGGCTCGCTGCGGCCGAATACCGCGCGGCGCTCAATATCCTGGCGCCACACTCGGCGACCTGGTCGCCGCCTGTGGTGACCTATTCGGCGCTCACCGGCAAAGGTGTCGCGGAATTGTGGACACAGGTTCTCGCACACAAAGACAAAATGACGGCGACGGACGAGTTGGCCGCGCGCCGGCGTGAGCAGCAAGTGAAATGGATGTGGGCGATGCTGGAAGAGCGGCTGACTGCACGGCTGCGCAGCGACGCATCGGTACGCGCGAAACTACGGCAGGCCGAAACGGCCGTCGCTGCCGGCAAGCTGGCCCCGACGCTTGCGGTTGAAGAAATCGCGCGGCTTCTCGGCGTTTAGAATGACCGTCACTATTCTTGTTACTGGTTTCGGCCCGTTTCCGGGCGCCCCATTCAACCCAACGGGACCGCTGGTCGAACGCCTTACACGCTTGCGCCGGCCCGCACTCGCCGATGTGAAAATCGTCCCGCATATCTTCCCGACCAGCTACGCGGCCGTCGACCGAGAACTGCCCAGGTTGATCAGTAAACACAAACCGCACGCGTTACTGATGTTCGGGCTTGCGCCGCGCGGAAAGACTTTGCGTATCGAAACGCGCGCGAGGAATGCGGTGGCGCTTCTCCCCGATGCATCGGGGCAAACACTGCACCGGAATTTGATCGTGACCGGTGGCCCTTCGTCATTATCACTGCCGGCTCAGGCGCGGCATTTGTTCGCTGCTGCCCGCCCAGCGCGTGTCCCGATCGTGTTTTCGCGCGATGCCGGGCGCTATTTGTGTAACTTTCTCTGCTGGCGTGCGGCGGAGGCAGCCGTGCGAAGCGGCGTCCGCCTCGCAGCTTTTGTCCATGTTCCACCTGTCGCGCGCACCATGCGTCGGCCCGGTAAACGACGGCGCCTGAAACTCGGCGATCTTTCGCGCGCCGGCGGCTACTTTCTTGTCACCATTGCCGCGGCAGCACGACGTTAACTTGCCGAGTGCATCATAAGCTCTATGCCCATTGACCGCCGTCGCCTGCTTGTCGGGTCGCTTACCAGTGCGGCTGCGCTCGCGGGGACGCGTTAACCGCCACGTTTAGGCCCGAAAGCGCCTATATCCGAAACGCCTTGGCAACTCCCCAGTCATTCAGCCGCCGCAAAATTCTCATGATCGTGTTCTTCCTGCTGTTTCTCGCACCCATCCTGGCCCGCGCCGCCGTTTATGCGATCGGCAACGACCCGCGCTCGTGGCGCGATGCCGATTGGTCGAGCACCGGGATTCTTCCCAAAGCCGCCGACTTCACGCCCGCCCGCGTTATCATCTTCACCGGCACGGCCGGCGCGTGGAAAGGCGTTTTCTCCGTGCATAGCTGGATCGTCGTCAAGCGCGCGAACGACGCGCGCTGGACGCGCTTTGACGTCGTCGGCTGGGGCGAGCCTGTGCGCCTCAATAACTGGCCCGTGGACGGTCTCTGGTACGGCAACAAACCGGTCATGCTTGCGGACATATCCGGCGCCGAGGCCGAGAAACTGATCCCTCGCATCGAAAGCGCGGTGAAAACCTATGACTACGCGCAGGCTGGCGACTATCGCATCTGGCCGGGACCAAACAGCAACAGCTTTACCGCAGCGATTTTGCGCACCGTACCTGAGCTTGGCGTAGCATTGCCGCCAAATGCAGTTGGTCGTGACTTCCGCTATGGCTTTTATGCGGGACGGACCGACAGCGGCACTGGTCTGGAAGTCAATGTGTATGGTTACGCCGGCATCAAGTTCGGCTGGATCGAAGGTCTTGAGGTGAATTTTTTGGGCCTGGTTGCGGGTCTCGACCTGCGTCATCCCGGCCTGAAGCTGCCCGGCTACGGCCGCATCGGCATCGAATTTCCGGTAACGACCGCGCTAGCGCAGTAAATTTTATAAATATTCACGGCGATTTGTTTCCTTGCCACATTGGCCACCGTGACGCGAACGCGTGCTTCGTGGCAAGCTGTCGGTGGAATTGGGGCTCCCGATGCGAGACACGCTGCCACTGCTCGATAAAATTCATTTTCCGGCCATTCGCCGCGGCAAGTTGGAAACGCTACAGGTCAATGTCGGTTATCGCTGTAACCAGTCCTGCGTCCATTGCCACGTCAATGCGGGCCCCCACCGTAGAGAAGAGATGACGGGAGAAATCGTGGTTCTGGTGCTCGATTTTCTGCGCCGCAAGCAGGTCGGAACGCTCGACATCACCGGTGGTGCGCCAGAACTCAACCCGCATTTCCGAAGGCTGGTGCGTGAAGCGCGCAAACTTGGGGTCAAAGTGATAGACCGCTGCAACCTCACGATCCTCGAGCAGCCAGGTCAGGACGATCTCGTCGCGTTTCTGGCCGCTGAAAAGGTCGAAGTGGTTGCGTCGATGCCGTGTTATCTCCAGAGCAATGTCGAGCGGCAGCGCGGAAAAGGTGTTTTCGACGGATCAATTCGCGGTCTCAAGCGTCTCAACGCATCAGGTTACGGACGTGATCCCGCGCTCGCTCTCCATCTCGTTTACAACCCGCAGGGCCCCTCATTGCCGCCAGCACAGGCCCCGTTGGAAGCCGATTACAAACGCATTCTCGGTGAGCAATTCGGCATCGTCTTCAACAAACTCTACGTCCTCGCCAACATGCCGATCCAGCGCTTCGGCGCGACACTCGCAACGAATGGCGAGTTCGAAAGCTACCTTGAGCTCCTGCAAGACGCTCATCTCGACGTGAATCTTCAGGGCGTCATGTGCCGCACCCTGATTTCGGTGGATTGGCGCGGCTACGTCTACGACTGCGACTTTAACCAAATGCTCGATCTGCCAATGACGCGCGGCAACCGCAGCCGTGTGCACCTGTCCGAATTGCTCGATGATGCGATTGACGGTAATCCGATCCGTGTCGCTGGCCATTGCTATGGTTGCACAGCCGGGCAAGGCTCCAGTTGCGGTGGCGCACTGAATGAGGCTGCAGAATGAGCCGCTCCATGCTGTCGATCATCATGCCGGTGCTCAACGAAGCTGCCGGGATCGAAGCGGCGCTGACTGCACTCTCGCCCCATACGGACACAGGGCGCCGAACTCATCGTCGTAGACGGCGGGAGCCGCGACGACACCGCGGCGCGTGCCCGTCCCCTCGCCGATCGTGCGATTGTCGCACCGCGCGGGCGTGCTGCGCAAATGAACGCCGGCGCCGAAATTGCGCGTGGCGATATTTTTCTGTTCCTGCATGTGGACACGCGCTTGCCAGACAACGCCGATGCTCTCCTGCGGAACGGGCTTGCACGGTCTGGCCACGCGTGGGGCCGGTTTGACGTGCGGTTTGATCGCGGCGGATTACTGACCTTGATCGCATTTGCAATGAATTTGCGATCGCGTTTGACGGGCATCGCTACCGGTGACCAAGGCCTGTTCGTCACGCGTGCCGCTTTCGAAGCCGTCGGCGGCTTCCCCCCGATCGCGCTGATGGAGGACGTCGCACTTTCCGCGCGCCTCAAGCGTATCAGCCGACCCCTTTGTCTCTCTTCACGCGTCACCACCTCCGCACGCCGCTGGAACAAGCACGGTACGCTGCGCACAGTGCTTCTGATGTGGCGGCTGCGGCTAGCGTATTTCTTTGGCACTGACCCCGCGCGGCTTGCACAACGCTATGGTTATGTCTCCACCGAGCAGTAATCCGGTTTCCATCGCAATCCTGGCGAAAGCCCCAATTCCGGGGCATGCCAAAACGCGCCTTATTCCGGCGATTGGGGCGCACGCTGCGGCGGTGCTTCAGGAGCGTCTGACGGAACGCGCGATAGCCACGGCGCTCGCCGCCAATGTCGGTCCAGTTACGCTGTGGTGCGCACCTGACGGCACGCACAGCACATTCGTCAATCTCGTTACGCGGCTGCGCATCACGCTCAAACCGCAACCTGAAGGCGACCTCGGCGCGCGTATGTTCGCTGCGACCGCCGCAAGGAGCGGGCCCGTGCTGGTGATCGGCACCGACTGCCCCGCCTTGACCGAGATCCACCTCCGGGGAGCCGCCAACGCGCTTGGCGAGGGCCATGACGTAATCCTGATTCCAGCCGAGGATGGCGGCTATGTATTGATCGGAACGCGCACGGCGCAGCCAGCGTTATTCGCCGGCATCGCCTGGGGCACAAATACGGTGCTTGCCGAAACGCGCGCCCGGATTATCGCTCAGCGCCTCGTACTGGCCGAACGTCCGCCCTTGTGGGACATCGATACTGAAATCGATCTTGCACGGGCCGAGCGCGAATATCCCGATCTGCTATTGTGAACGACGTAAGCAGTTTTACGATCACGATTGACCGCACTACGCAACTTGGAAACCCTATGTCCCCCCTGTCCCTTTTGCTCAACGTCCTGTGGATCGCCTTCGGCGGCTTATGGATGGCAATCGCCTGGCTTATCGCTGCGGTTATCATGGCGGTGACCATTATCGGCCTGCCTTGGGCACGGGCAGCATTCAATATCGCCGCTTACACGTTGCTGCCGTTTGGCCACAAGGCAGTTTCCCGCGCTGAATATTTTGGTCGGGAGGATGCAGGCACTGGAGCGTTCGGGTTTCTTGGCAATATTGTTTGGCTCGTGCTCGCTGGCTGGTGGCTGGCGCTAGGGCATCTCATCACCGCTATACTTTTAGCCGTCACTATAATCGGCGTTCCTTTCGCTTGGGCCCATTTGAAGCTCGCCGGTATCGCACTATGGCCGATTGGCAAGATGATCGTGCCGGCAGAAGCCACACCCTCGCAATACCCGCCGCGGATGCCGCCACCATAGCGCCGCTACTTCAGTGTCTACCTCGGTAGTGGATCATTTCTCCTGGGCGCAAACGGATTGAATCTCCGCAGAGTATCCTGGATGCCGCCGGGCTGCGGCGCACCGGAATTGCCCTTCTGCTGCAAACCGGGACTGCGATTTTGCTGCGGCGGATTGCCAGGCTGCGGAGAATTGTTGGGTTGGCGGTTGTTGGGTTGCTGGTTCCCGGGTTGCCGGTTCGGCCCGCGCAATAGTCGACGCTGGATCGCCTGAAGGCCAATTTTGTGCGAGGCGAACAGCCGTTGCACCACGCCGCGGTCAACCGCCGCTTCTTGCGGCGAAATCTGGACCGGTACGGCGGCAAACTGGCCGCCCGGGCCTGAGCGAATCGCGAATGCGCTGGACCCCTGCGTCAGCGCGCCAAGCTGTCCGCCTTGCTGGTTGAATACTTCTATGCGGCCCACACGCCCATCGGTATCCGGGTAAAGCTTGATTTTGGCCTCTCCCGCGCCCGCCGCATTGTTATCTGGAACATCGACGACCCCGGTTGTACCGCGAATACCGAGATTCATGGTCGGTGTCGAAATCGTCATGTTGCCGGTTTTTGCCACAAGGCTGGCGATGAACCCGACGGTGCCACGCGCGATGTTGAATACGGCAGTATTAGCCTTGCCGCCCTGCTCGTAAACGAATTCGTTGATGACAATGCGCGCGTTGGCCGAGAGGCTGAACGACGTCTCGTCGTTGAAAGTAACGCCGAGCGATGAGTTGGTGCCGGTCTGCAAATCGTCATTTTTATAGATGGCATCACGAACGTGGAGTACGGAGGGCGGCGTGTTGCCGCGTGTCACCGTTACGATGCCTTCGAGTGTCGCAACTTGGCCTAATTGGTCGTTAGCGGACGGAATTGTATTAGTTTTATTCTGTGCGCGTGCAACCAGCGGCCACGACACTACGCCAACGACTAGCGAAAAGAACTCACGCCGCTTCATTTCCATCCCCCGACTTCAGAAGCGGTTCGTAGCAATCGACGTCGCGGCAGATCCATTGAATTCCTCTTGGGAAAAACGAAAACGCAGACTGCGAATAAAACCAGCAACGCATGACGTTGTTGTCAACGCGGCCATGCGCATCGGTGTGATGTTTGTCGCCTAAGGCATAGCCAGCGACGCGAAAGTGTCGCTTTAATCCTGAAAATCGGATTCTCGAATTTTATAACTGAAGCCTAAAAAGGCTATTGCAGGCGTATCAGAATTAGTCCGCACACGATGAGACATGCGGCAGCAATTCTCGTGGCGCGCAGCGGCTCTTTAAGCACCACGACCGCAATGACCGCGCCGAAGAGAACGCTTGTTTCGCGCAAGGTGGCAACGACAGCGATGGGCGCTACGGTCATCGCCCAGATTGCAATCCCGTAAGAAAGAAGCTGCAAAGCGCCGCCAGCGAAACCTCGCCACCAAAAACGCTGCATTGTCGGAACGACCTCCGGACCATCGCGATAAATTGCGTAAGGCAGCATCACAATCGCAATGCCGACAAAAAGCCATACCGAATAGGCGTTCGGATTGGCAGAGAGGCGCGCGCCTATGCCATCGACCACCGAATAGGCGCAAATCGTGAGCGCGGTGAAAAGCGCAAAGCCGATAGCCCGGCGATCAATCTCGGCCAGCGTCCTGCCCCCGCGCATCGAAAGTAGCAACACGCCGACGACGAGCGCGAGAATTCCAATCCAACCGATCACACTTAGAGTTTCGCCGACGAAGAATGTTGTCGCCGCAGCCGTCATCAATGGGGCCGAACCGCGCGCGATCGGGTAGACTTGGCCGAGGTCGCCGGTGCGATAGCTCTCGATCAACGAGGCAAAATAAACGAGGTGGACGACGACCGAAGTAAGCAGCCAAGGCCACGCGGCCCAGGCCGGCACGCCAACGAACGGCAAAAATAACAGCGCTACAATGCCTGATCCGATCGAGATCAGAGTGGTCGTGGAGAGCGGGTCAAGCCCGACCTTAATCAGCGCATTCCAGCCTGCATGGCAGGCGGCGGCAAATAAAACAGCGAGGAAAACCGCGTTTTCCATACCGCGCGCGGATCACGTTTTCGCAGCCGCCGGCGCCCACAGCTTCGGGCCAGCGCGCTGATATTGCGGCGGCCGCGCCACATCGGCGCCCAATGCCTTGGCCGCATGCCAGCCCCAATGCGGGTCGTCGAGAAAGCATCGCGCCATTGAAACCATGTCGGCCTCGCCATTGGTCACGATCTGCTCCGCCTGTTCAGGCTTCACGATCAGACCGACGGTACGGGTGAAAATGCCCGCCTCCTTTTTCACCCGCGCGGCGATCGGCACATTGTAGCCTGGCTCAGAGGGATTGCGGATATCGGCGGCGACTCCGCCGGATGAGACGCAAATGAAGTCTATTTCCTCACCCTTCAGCGCTTTTGAGATCGCAACCGCATCATCCGCTGTTAGGCCGCCGTCACGCCAGTCGCTTCCCGTGATACGCGCGCCAAGCGGTACCGTCTTCGGCACCACGGCGCGCACTGCGCGCGCAATCGACAGCGGAAAACGCAATCGATTTTCAAAAGAACCGCCGTACTGATCGCTGCGCTTGTTGGAAATCGGCGACATGAAGCCATGCGCCAGATAGCCGTGTGCCATGTGAAGTTCAATTTCGTCAAAGCCGATACGCAGGGCGCGCTGGGCAGCCGAAACGAATGCAGCGCGAACCCGCTCCATGTCGGCTTCAGTCACCTCGCTTGGCGTGTGCCAACCCTCGCCAAAGGGGATTGGTGAAGCGGCGATTGTTGGCCACGGATCGGCCTCCGGTTTGAGCGCGGCCGCACCCTCCCACGGGCGTTGAGCTGAACCTTTGCGGCCGGAATGCGCAATCTGAATGCCGAATTTTGCGCTGCCCATGCGTCGTGCCTGAGCAATCACGCGCGCCAGGGCGGATTCGTTGTCATCGGAATAAAGGCCCAGACACCCGTGCGTAATGCGGCCGTGCCGCTCCACATGAGTTGCTTCCACGATCACCAGTGCCGCGCCGGAGTGCGCCAGCATGCCAAGGTGCATGAGGTGCCAATCGTTGGCGCAGCCGTCATCGGCCGAATACTGGCACATGGGCGAGACGACAATGCGGTTGGCAAGCTCGAGGCCCGCCAAGCGAAAGGGCGTAAACAGAGAACTGGGCATGAGATTGATTCAACTCTGGCTGGAACGCGCCGACTTTAGCGCCGCTGGATGGATTTCAGATAGGCAATGATGGCACCCACGTCGCCGGCATCAAAACTGAATTCAGGCATATCCGGATGGCCGGACATAATGCCCTCTCCCAGCGACTCTTCCAGGAGTTCGATTGGATAACGCTGCCCGAGAGTCCGGAACGCTGGTGCAGTCTTGTTTGGACTTTCTCCGCTCCGACCGACAGCGTGGCACGTTGCACAGTTGCGCGTGAGCAATTCCTCGCCGTGCTTGAGTTCCTGCGCCGCCGCGACGTGCCCGGCCGCAATGACAGTGACCATAGTCGTCGCCACACATCCCGCAATGCGGGTTAAGCGGCTGGGCGCAAATTCCTTTCGCCGCGCGCCGGCTGATCGGTGGCGAGTTTCGCCCAGATTGCCGTCGCGCGCTCGGCGTCTTGCAACTTCGCAGCGAATTGTTCGTCCGTGTAGTAACGCTTCCATCGACCGCTGCGCTCTAGCTCGCGAATGTGAGAAAGCCGCCGCTGCGCGAGGGCGTACCATTTCTCAGCGATCTTATCGAAGCGAACCCCGTCTTGCACGGCCGCCATTGAGTGCCCCCCGGCACACGCCAATTCCGCGATCGAACGACGCTCAACGCATCGACGACAACCGAAAATTGCACGAAAACAACGGCATACATCAGGATACCGTCGTCTACGCTGATTCGTGAATGTTTCAAAGAGGGGGTGGCCGCCTAAAGGCGAATACGAAGCTTGTGCGCAACTTCGCCGATGATGCCGCGTCGAAATAAAAGCACGCAGGCCACGAAAATCGCGCCCTGGATGACCAACACCCACTCCCCAATCGGTGCAAGCTTGAACTGCATCACAAGGATTACGAAGGCGCCGACCATCGGCCCAAAGATGGTGCCGAGGCCGCCCACGAGCGTCATCAACACGACTTCGCCCGACATCGGCCAATTCACGTCGGTCAACGAAGCCAGCTGCAGCACGATCGCCTTGGTCGCGCCGGCGACACCGGCTATCGTTGCCGACAGCACGAACGCAACCAATTTATAGCGATCGGTTTTATAGCCAAGCGAGATTGCGCGTGCCTCATTTTCGCGGATCGCTTTCAGCACTTCGCCGAAAGGTGAATGAATGACGCGGTAAATGAACATAAAGCCGGCGAGAAAAATTACCAGCACCACGGCATACATCGCCATTTCATTCTTAAGATCGATAAGCCCGAACAGGTGGCCACGCGGCACCGCCTGGATGCCATCCTCTCCACCGGTGAATTTCGCTTGCAGGGCAATAAAATACATCATCTGGGCCAGCGCCAGCGTGATCATGGCGAAATAGATACCTTGCCGGCGAATAGCCAACGAACCGGCAACAAGGCCTAACAGTGCGGCAGTTGCAGCCCCGGTTAAAATTGCAAGTTCGGGCGATAGGCCCCAGACCTTTGCGGCATACGCCGAAAGATAACTGCCCCAACCGAAATAGAGCGCGTGACCGAATGACAACAGGCCGACATAGCCGATCAGCAGGTTGAAAGCGCATGCAAACAGCGCAAAGCACATCGCCTGCATCAGGAACAGTGGATAGGTCACGAAAGGAGCGACAACCAGCGCGGCAACCATGACGACGAAGCCAATCGTCTCGCTTTGCGTGCGCAACACTGACGGCTTTTTGGCGAGTGGATCTACAACGCGTTCCAATTACGCTCTCCGCCCGAACAAACCGGCCGGCCGCACCAGCAGCACGATTGCCATAATGACGAACACCACAGTATTCGACGCTTCTGGGAAGAATACTTTGGTCAGGCCCTCGATCACACCGAGCCCGAAGCCGGTTACGATGGCGCCGAGGATGGAGCCCATGCCGCCGATCACCACCACCGCGAATACCACGATGATCAGTTCCGAGCCCATCTGAGGTGAAACGTTGTAGATCGGCGCCGCCATCACGCCGGCAAAGGCGGCAAGTGCGACACCAAAGCCGTAGGTCAGCGTGATCATGCGCGGCACGTTGATGCCGAAGGCACGCACCAGGGTCGGATTCTCGGTGGCCGCGCGCAGGTTCGCACCAAGCCGTGTGCGCTCAATCACGAACCAGGTGGCGAAGCAGACTGTAAGCGAAGCGACGATGACCCAGGCGCGATAGTTGGGCAGGAACATAAAGCCAAGATTGCGGCCACCCTGCAGAGACTCCGGCACTGTATAGGGCAGACCGGCGGAGCCGAAATAATTGCGGGCGACTCCTTCTAATATCAGTGCCAGGCCGAATGTAAGCAGCAGCCCATAAAGATGGTCGAGTTTGTATAGCCATTGCAGGAACAGCCGCTCGACAATGACGCCGGTAATGCCAACCAGGATGGGCGCGATGATCAGCGCCGGCCAGTAGCCCAAGCCTGAGTATTGCAGAATGAGATAGGCCGCAAAGGCGCCCATCATGTATTGGGCGCCGTGACTGAAATTGATGATATTGAGCATGCCGAAAATAACGGCCAGCCCGAGACTGAGCAGCGCATAAAACGAGCCGTTGATCAGGCCGATCAACAGTTGGCCGAACAGCGCCTGCGAAGGGATGCCGAAGATCTCGAACATGGATCACCGCGAAGTCGAGGGGCGGACGCGTGGCCCGCCCCCCGGCTAGCTTGCGTCAGCTCTTGGTAACCAACGAGCAACCGCTGTCTTTCGGATCGCGGAAAGCGTCCTTCGCGGGGATCGTGGCCTTGAGCGTGTAGAAATCGCCGGGATACTTGGACTCCGATGGCTTTTTCACTTCGAATAGATAGGCGTCGTGCCGCTTGCGACCGGTGGCATCGATCATGCCTTTTCCGAAAAGCGGATCGTCAGTCGGCATTTCCTTCATTTTGGCGACCACAGCCTTGCCATCGCTGACATCGCCTTTGAGCGCAACGGCGGTCTTAAGGTAATGCGTAATGCCAGCATAAACGCCGGCGTGAATCATGGTCGGATACTTGTTGGGCGCAGCCCCAGCTTCGTGCCAGCGCTTGGTCCAGGCTCGGTTGGTGTCGTTGGCATCCCAGTACCAAGTCTCCGTCAGCGTCAGGCCCTGCGCGGTTGGCAAACCGAGCGCGGCGACGTCGCTAGCGAAGACAAGTAGACCTGCGAGCTTTTGCCCACCCTTAACGATTCCGAACTCGGCCGCCTGCTTGATCGAGTTGATCGTATCGCCACCAGCGTTCGCTAAGCCAACCACTTTGGCTTTAGACGATTGCGCTTGTAGCAGGAACGACGAGAAGTCGTTGGTGTTAAGCGGGTGACGCACCTTCCCGAGCACCTTGCCGCCAGCCTTCTCGACTGCAGCGGACGTGTCGCGCTCGAGCGCGTGACCGAACGCATAATCGGAAGTGAGGAAGAACCATGTGTCACCACCGGTTTTCACCATTGCAGTGCCGGTGCCGTTGGCGAGCATCCAGGTGTCGTACGTCCAATGCACGGTGTTCGCGTTGCACTTCGGCCCGGTGAGATCAGATGCGGCAGCACCGGAAACAATGAACAACTTGTTCTTGTTAGCTGCTACCTGGCTCACCGCCAGAGCGACGCCGGAGTTCGGCACGTCGATGATCATGTCAACTTTGTCGACGTCGAACCATTGGTTGGCAATCTGGGTGCCGATGTCAGGCTTGTTCTGATGATCTCCAGAAATCATCTCAACTTTCACGTTCGGATGGTCCTTGATGAAATCGGCGATCGCCATTTTGGCCGCAGCAACCGAGCCTGGCCCGCCGATATCGGCGTAAAGGCTCGACATGTCGCTGAGAACGCCGATCTTCACGTTCACCTGTTGGGCGTTGGCGCCCCCACAAGCGAGAACTGCGGCCAGGGCCGCCAGTCCCAAAGTTCTTTTCATAAGTGCATCCTCCTTGTTGTTTTAGGTCGATTTAGAAAAATCTCAGCCGCTAACCAGCGGGCAGTTGCCCTCGTTAAGCGGGCGGAAAGCTTCGTCCGCGGGAATAGTCGCACGCAACTTATAGAAATCGCCGGGATATTTTGACTCCTCCGGCTTTTTCACTTCGAACAGAAAAGCTGGGTGCAGCTTGCGCCCGTCTGCACGGATTGTGCCCTTGCCAAATAGCGGGTCGTCCGTGGGCAGTTCCTTCATCTTGGCGACAACCGTCTTGCCGTCAGGATTTCCGCCAAGCGCCGCACGAGTCTTGAGATAATGCAGCGTCCCGGCATAAACACCGGCCTGGTTCATGGCCGGGTATTTGCCAGTCGCGTTGCGCTCGGCATGCCAACGCTTGGTCCAGGCGCGCGTAGCGTCATTGAGATCCCAGTAGAAGGTTTCGGTCAAAACAAGGCCCTGTGCAGTCGGCAGGCCGAGTGCGGCGACGTCGGTCGCAAACACGAGGAGTCCGGCGAACTTCTGCCCGCCCTTTACGATCCCGAATTCAGAACCCTGCTTGATCGAGTTGATGGTGTCGCCACCGGCGTTGGCGAGGCCAATGATTTTCGCTTTAGAAGACTGAGCCTGCAAAAGAAATGAGGAGAAGTCGTTTGTATTGAGCGGATGGCGGACCTTGCCGAGAACCTTGCCACCGTTCTTGAGCACGACCGCTTCGGTGTCGCGCTCCAGCGCATGCCCGAAGGCATAGTCGGAGGTGAGGAAGAACCAGGTATCGCCGCCTGTCTTCACCACAGCCTTGCCTGTGCCATTCGCCAGCATCCAGGTGTCGTAAGTCCAATGCACCATATTGGCATTGCACTTTGGCCCAGTGAGATCCGAACTCGCAGGACCGGAGCCGATAAATACCTTGTTCTTCTGACTGGCAATCTGGGTGATGGCGAGCGCCACGCCCGAGTTTGGCACATCAACAATCATGTCGACGTGGTCGACGTCGAACCACTGATTGGCGATCTGCGAACCGATGTCGGGCTTATTCTGATGGTCGCCGCTGACGACTTCGACCTTCACATTCGGATGATCTTTCATGAAGTCGGCTGCCGCCATTTTGGCGGCGATCACGGAGCCAACTCCAGTCGCGTCCGCGTAAAGACTCGACATATCCGTGAGCACGCCGACCTTCACGTTTATCTGCTGCGCGGTGGCTGTGGCACAACCCAAGACGACGGCCAGGGCCGTCACGCCGATCATTCGCTTCATTGACGTATCCTCCCTGCTTTCCTGCCCTAACGATTTCTTTTGTTAAACACCAAGGTAGTCGTGCAACTTCTCGACATTGGCATCCAGCTCGGCATTCGCGAACTGGTCGATGATACGCCCATGTTCCATGACGTAGTAGCGATCCGCGACGGTCGAGGCGAAGCGGAAATTCTGTTCCACCAGCAGAATGGTAAAACCTTGCTCTTTGAGCGCGCGGATTGTCTTGCCGATCTGCTGAATGATGACGGGCGCCAGCCCCTCAGTCGGCTCGTCGAGCAATAGTAGCCGCGCACCGGTGCGAAGGATACGGCCGATCGCCAGCATCTGCTGTTCACCGCCCGAGAGTTTACTGCCCTGGCTGGAGCCCAGGCGTTCCTTGAGATTGGGAAACAGCTCAAAGATACGATCGAGCGAGAGCCCGCCTGGCTTGATTACCGGCGGCAACAGCAGGTTTTCCTCGACATTGAGGCTGGAAAAGACGCCGCGCTCCTCTGGGCAGAAGGCCACGCCGGCGCGCGCAATCTGGTCGGAACTACGGCCAATCAGCTCTTCACCCTGAAAGCGCACCGAGCCGGTACGGTGGCCTACGATGCCCATGATCGATTTCATCGTCGTGGTCTTGCCCGCACCATTGCGCCCGAGCAGCGTAACGACCTCACCCTCATGCACATCGAACGTCACGCCATGCAGGATGTGCGACTCGCCATACCAGGCTTGCAAATCCTTGATCGCGAGCAGCGGCGTGCGCACGTCAAGCATGCCCTACCCCCATGTAAGCTTCGCGGACTTCGGAATTGGAGGACACCGCGTCATAGTCACCTTCCGCGAGTACACGCCCACGCGTGAGCACGGTGATGGAGTCGGATAGATCGGCGACGACAGAAAGGTTGTGCTCGACCATCAATACCGTGCGGTTAGCTGATACGCGCTTGATCAGCTGCGCGACGCGGTCGATGTCTTCGTGAGCCATGCCCGCTGTCGGCTCATCGAGCAGTAGCATTTCGGGGTCGAGGGCCAGCGTCGTGGCAATTTCCAGCGCACGTTTGCGCCCATAGGGGAGTTCGACGGCGGTCCAATCAACGACAGAAGACAGGCCGACATCGGCGATCAGTTCCATCGCGCGCTCGTTTAAATTATTGAGTAACGAGGTCGATCGCCAAAAGTCGAATGAGCCACCGCGCTGGCGCTGCAAGGCAATGCGCACGTTTTCCAGCACAGTCATATGAGGAAAAACTGCTGAGATTTGAAACGAGCGGACCAGGCCAAGACGCGCAACGTCGGCCGGCTGCAATGCGGTGATGTCCTGGCCTTTGAAGAGAATCCGCCCGCGCGTCGGACTCAAAAACTTTGTAAGCAGATTGAAACAGGTCGTTTTGCCGGCCCCGTTGGGTCCGATCAATGCATGGATAGTCCCGCGCTTGACGCGCAGGCTCACGCCGTTGACGGCGGTAAAGCCGGCAAACTCCTTGGTGAGATCCTCGGTCTCGAGGATCATCTCTTCACTCATACACAGTGGCCCCTCGCCGCATATTTCTGACAGGTTTTAGCGACGCGCGGCAAGGCCTACTAAAGGTTCGATAGTGCAGCTAAGTGGCTGATAATATTGGCTCGGTCCAGTTTGACCCGTTCTAGCCGCCCTTGAATTTCTTGGCCAATGCGTCCGCATTGCGGGCGAGGAGCCCGACATCGGCCCCAACTGCGACAAACAGGTAGCCCCAATCGATATAGCGGCGGGCCTCCTCCTCGTTGCCGGTCAGGATACCGGCCGGCTTGCCGAGCGCCCTGAGGCGTTTCACCGCATCCTGCATCGCGCTTTGCACCTCCGCGTGCTGCGGATTGCCGAGGTGGCCAAGAGACGCGGCGAGATCGGACGGACCAATGAATACGCCATCGATGCCATCGACTTTGGCAATCGCTTCGAGGTGATCAAGGGCGGTACGCGTCTCGACCTGGACCAGAACGCAAATCTCGGCGTTCGCCTTGGTCAGATAGCCAGGCACGCGGCCATAGCGACTGGCGCGAGCGGCAACAGAGACACCACGAACGCCCTGCGGCGGGTAACGCGTCGAAGCGACAGCGCGCTTGGCCTCCTCGACGTTTTGTACATAGGGGAAGAGCAGCGACTGCGCACCGATATCGAGCGCGCGCTTGGCTAGCACCGCATCATTCCACGCCGGCCGGATAATTGGCGTTGCGGTGCCGCGCTGCACCGCTTGCAACTGGGTTACCAGATCGGGGATTTCGTTCGGCGAGTGCTCAGTATCGAGAAGGATCCAGTCGAACCCTGAATCGGAAATAACTTCAGCGGCAATGTTGCTGCAAAGGCTCGACCAGAGGCCGATCTGCAATTTACCTTGAGAGAGCGCGTGTTTGAAGGCATTGCGTTCGAATTCGACCATAACGATGCTCTTTCTTGATGATGCGTGATCGTGTCAAAAGGCCGTGCCGGCTTTTTTAGGGTAAGCGCTACACAAATTGAATGGCGATGCCGCCGAGCGGGCCAAAGTCAGCATGTAAGGTATCGCCCTTTTGCGCGAACACTACCCGGGTAAATGAACCGGCGAGCACGATGTGCCCCGGCTCAAGCGTGTGACCGTGCGAGCCGAGCTTGTTGGCGAGCCACGCAACACCGAGAGCCGGATGACCGAGCACACCCGCGGCAAGGCCTGTCTCTTCGATCTCGGAATTGCGGTACATAATGCCACCGACCCATCGCAGATCGACATCCATAGGTCCAACCGGACGTCCGCCCATTGCAATGCCGGCAGCGGCGCCATTGTCTGCAACAGTATCGACAATCTTGCGCTGGTCCTGAATGCGCGCGTCGACGATCTCTATGGCGGGCACCACGTATTCAGTTGCTCGCAGAACCTCTGCGAGACCCACACCCGGTCCCGTCAAACGCTTGCCCATGATGAAGGCGAGCTCGACCTCGACGCGCGGCTTGCAATAATCGGCGTGCTTCACCTTGGCGCCGTCGGCGATCAACTGATCGTCGAGGATATAACCGTAGTCCGGCTCATCGATCATCGACGACCGCTGCATCGCTTTCGAAGTCAGGCCAACTTTGTGACCGACTAACTTTGCACCGGCCTTGATCTTGCGCTGCGCCACCTCGGTCGAGATTGCGTAAGAATCCTCGATAGTAATGTTCGGGAAAGTTACGTGAAGTTGCGTCGCCTGTTTGCGCTCTTTCTGCGCGGCCATCAGGATGTCGGCGGCCTTTTTGCGGTCGGCGTCGGAGAGCATGTTTCCCCCTTATTCGTGCTTGGGGCGATCCTGTACCTGCTCTGGAGGGAAAATCAAATGACGCAACGGCAAGCCGAACAAAAATGCCTAGCCCGCACGTGGCTCGATCTTTCGATTGATGTAGGCCAGCAGACGCGTCAGTGGACCACGCAGGAACGGCAAATCGATGGCCAGAAGCGCGAGGCCGAGCGGGAGCATCCAAAAACCCAGTACCGGCAAAAACCCGAGCAGCCCACCAATCATCAGTGCAATTGCCAACGGACAACGAAGCCATACTGCGCCTGGTTTGCGAGCATGGTGCACAGCGCCACGCCCCCATTTCGGCAAATGGCGCTGCAGGCGGTCTAACTCTTTGTGAAGTTCGTCGCTCCCATCCATGACGCGCCAAGATAGAATACGAGCTTTGGTTCCAATGCGATCGAGACGGTCCGCTAGTGCTTCAGTTTCGGATCGACCTTGAAGTTCGCTTCGGTCTTCTTCGTGATTTCATCGATTGTCACACCGGGCGCAAGCTCGATGAGCGTCATACCACCCTTTTGGCGGTCAATATTGAAGACGCCGAGATCGGTAATCACCATGTCCACGACGCCGGCGCCGGTCAGCGGCAGATTACATTTGTGGAGAAGCTTGGGCTCATCTTTTGCGGTGTGCTCCATGATCACCACCACCTTTTTGACGCCCGCGACAAGATCCATGGCGCCGCCCATTCCCTTCACCATCTTGCCGGGAATCATCCAGTTGGCGAGGTCTCCGGTCTCCGCCACCTGCATGGCGCCAAGCAGCGCGATGTCGATGTGGCCGCCGCGGATCATGGCGAAGCTATCAGCGGATGAGAAGAAGCTCGTGGTCGGAAGCTCGGTCACAGTCTGCTTGCCGGCATTGATCAGGTCCGGATCTTCCTCTCCTTCATAAGGGAAAGGTCCGAAGCCGAGCATTCCGTTTTCACTTTGCAACTGCACGGTCATGCCATCGGGAATATAATTGGACACCAACGTCGGAATCCCGATACCGAGGTTGACATAAAAACCATCGCGCAATTCCTTGGCCGCACGTTCGGCCATCTGATCGCGGGTCCAGGGCATCAGACTTCTCCTCCGGTTCCTGCGGCAGCCACGCGCTTACGCACGGTGCGTTGCTCGATATGTTTGACCGCGTTCAGCACGTGTACGATACGTTTGACGTAAACGCCCGGCGTAATGATGTGGTCGGGATTGATGTCACCGGGCTGCATCAAGTGCTCAACTTCAGCGACGGTGTTCTTTCCGGCGGTTGCCATCATCGGATTGAAATTACGCGCCGTCTTCCGGTAGACGAGATTGCCTTCAGTATCTCCGGTCCATGCATGAACGATCGACAGATCAGCGACGATACCCCGCTCCATGATGTAACGGCTGCCATCGAACTCGCGCTCTTCCTTGCCTTTGGCAATGTCGGTGCCAGCACCCGTGCGGGTGAAAAAAGCCGGAATGCCGGCGCCGCCCGCGCGAATTCGCTCGGCCAGCGTGCCCTGCGGGTTGAATTCAATTTCAAGTTCGCCGGCGAGGTATTGCTGAGCGAATAGTTTGTTCTCGCCCACATAGGACGAGATCATTTTCTTCACCTGGCGCGTCTCCAGCAGCAAGCCGAGGCCGGCGCCGTCGACACCCGCATTGTTTGAAACAATGGTGAGATTTTTCACACCGGAATCGCGGATTGCAATAATCAGCGTCTCCGGAATGCCACAGAGGCCAAAGCCTCCGCAGCAAATCAACATGCCGTCCTTGAGCAGGCCGGCCAGCGCCGCTTTCGCGTCGGGATAAACCTTCTTCATGCAACTCTACCGCTTTCCTCTCCGGCTGGTTCCCGGTCAATCAAGAGAAAACATCATTCGGATGGCTGGATGCAAGCCTAGCGCGCCGGGGCTGCCGGCGGCGTAATGTCGGTCACCGGATTGCTTGGCTTTTGTGGCACAACCGGTGCGACCGCCGCGGGTGCCGGGGTGGCGGAGCTGGCTGGCGGGCTTTGAACTGCGAGAGTCCGAGGCAGCAGCGGAATTCGGTGCGGGTAATAGGTCCAGAATACGAATAGCGCCGCAAATGTCAGCGCCGACAGCACGGCGGCTGTTGAGCGATGGTTGAATGACAGCAGATTGCCGACGAAGGTCGCGACAAAAACGAACACCGCCAGCACTACGACATAAAGCCAGTCCACTTGTGCGAGATCGATCGGCATCGGACGCCCCTTTATCTATCGCGATAAGCAAGCTTACTGCAGACCCGCAATGCGGGTCACCCCGTCGTGGATATTTGCCCCGCCCGCGTTTGCGACTATACCTGCGCCCGCCATGCATAATGTTCTCATCCTCACGGAAGTCCAGGAAGCCATGCGCGCCCGTTACAAGGCGATGCTGCTCGAGCAATTTCCGCAATTGACGATCAATGTGGTCGGCCATCACAACGATGTCGGCCCCTACATTGCAAACGTAGACATCCTGCTGTGTTTTTCGCCCCCGATGGCGGACCACGTGGTGCGCGATGCGCCGAAACTGAAATGGATCCAGGCGCTCGGGACCGGCGTCGACAACATCATCGATCTGCCATCGCTCGGTAAAGAGGTGGTGGTGACCAATGTCCGCGGTATTCACGGCGCGCCGGTTTCGGAAGCCACTATTGCATACATGTTGTCGCTCGCCCGCGACCTGCCACGCGCCAGTCGCGCTCAGGATAAGGGCCAGTGGGAACGCTGGCCGGCTGCACTGCTCGCCGGCCGAACCGTCGGTATCCTCGGCGTTGGCCTGATCGCGGAGTATCTGGCGCCAATCTGCAAGACATTTCATATGACCACAGTTGGCATCAGCAGCAGCCCGCGTGACACCAAAGGTTTCGACCGGATGGTCCATCGCGACGAACTGGTGAAGATCGCGCCCGAACTTGATTTTCTTGTCGCGCTTACCCCACTCACGGCGGAAACTCGCGGAATTATCGGCGCAAAAGTTTTTGCCGCCATGAAGCCCGCTGCATATCTTATCAACGTTGCGCGTGGCGGGGTCGTCGATGAACCGGCGTTGGCCGCTGCTTTGGAAAATGGCAATATTGCCGGCGCCGCGCTCGATGTCTTTGCGCAGGAGCCGTTGCCAGCGAGCAGCCCGCTGTGGAGGACGAAAAACGTCACGATTTTTTCGCATCTTGGCGGCTATTCGCAGGGCTACGAAGACCGCGCCATGCCGACCATCGCCGGAAATATGGCGAAATTTCTGGCCGGCGATCTCCAATCCATGATCAATATCGTGCGCAAGCCAGCATCCTGGGGAAACTGAACAATGGCTTTGTCCGAACGGCTGAATACTCCGATCTCCACTGCCGAGCTCGAACGTCGCTGGCGCGCAGTGCGCGCCGTGATGGAAAAAGAGAAGATCGACGTACTGCTCATGCAGAACAACAACGATCACATGGGCGGCTATGTGCGCTATTTCACCGATATGCCGGCGACCAACGGCTACCCGAACACCGTGGTGTTCCCGCGCGACGACCAGATGACAGTGGTGTGCCAGGGGCCGTTCGGTGGCAATGAAGCGACAGCGCAAGGCGACCAGAACTGGCGCGGCGTCAAACGCATTCTCACGACACCGAGTTACGCTTCTGCGCACTATACCAAAGACTACGACCCCGAACTCGCCGCAACGGCACTTAAGCCATTCGCTCAAGGGACCGTCGGCTATGTCGGCACATATCAGATGTCCTATGCGCTGCTCGATTACATCAAGCGCGCATATCCTCAGGCGCGCTTTGTCGACGCCACGGACATGGTCGATCTGATCAAGGTCATCAAAAGCGCCGAAGAAATGGAACTGGTGAAACGCGCGGCACTCATGCAGGACGGCGCTATGCGCGCTGCGTTCGCGGCCGTGAAACCCGGCATGCGTGACACCGAGGTCGCCGCCGTCGCGCAGCATTACAGCCAGTGCCACGGCAGTGAAAACGGCATCTATCTCTGCGCGTCCATGCCGCTCGGACAGCCGTCGAAATTTGCCAACCGGCATTTGCAGAACCGCGTGATCCAGAAGGGCGACCAGATCGCGCTTCTGGTCGAGGACAATGGCCCGGGCGGCATGTACACGGAGCTTGGTCGATCTTGCGTGGTGGGTGTCAAAGTGCCGCAGGCGATGAAAGACGAGCTTGAATTTTGCAAGGCATCGCGCAAGTTCACTCTTGACCTGCTCAAGCCCGGCACGCCCTGCAAGGACATCTGGGACGCGTTCAACGATTTCATGCGCAAGAATGGCCGGCCGACCGAAGCCCGGCTCTATTGTCACGGCCAAGGCTACGACCTTGTCGAACGTCCGCTGGTGCGTGAAGACGAACCCATGTCCATTGAAAAGGATATGAATATCGTCGTGCATCCGACGTATATCCACGCCGGTTATCTCAACTGGCTATGTGACAATTACCTCATCGGCGGCAATGGCCCGGGCGACCGCCTGCACCAGTTCCCCGAGGAAGTCGTTGAAGCCGGTTAGCCATGCCATCCGGCCCCGCTTGACCGGCAGGCACCCGCCGCGCAAGGCTTTGCCTCTTTGATCAAGAGGACAACGATGAAAAAAATGCTGTATGCCGCGGCCGTAGCCGCGCTGACGCTGGTCGCACCGGCCGCCGCCGAAGACTTCCCCACCCGCGCTATTACCATGGTCATCCCGTTCGCCGCCGGCGGACCTCAGGACACCATCGGCCGTATTGTGGCGCAACGCATGGGCGAACTGCTCGGCCAATCCGTCGTGGTCGAAAACGTCGGCGGCGCTGGCGGCATGACCGGTTCGAAGCGTGTCGCCGATGCCAAGCCGGACGGCTACACAATGATACTCGGCAGCGTTGGAACCCACGCCCAGAACCAGACGCTGTACAAGCATCCTCTTTACAATGTGGTGACCGATTTCACGCCGGTTGCCTATCTCGCGGTGACGCCGATCGCGATCATCACGCGGCCGGACCTGCCAGCAAACAACTTCAAGGAGTTCATTGCTTACGCCAAAGCCAACCAGGCCAAGATGCAATTCGGCTCGGCCGGTGCCGGCTCGGCAACGCACCTCGCCTGCGTCGTACTCAACAGCGCCATGGGCACAGCGATCACGCACATTCCTTACAAGGGCACCGGCCCGGCCATGCAGGATCTGGTTGGCGGCCGTATCGACTTCCTGTGCGACATCATCGCCACTGCGAAACCGCAGATTGACGGCGGCAGTGTGAAGGGCATCGCCATCATGACGAAGGACCGCTCGCCGGTGCTGCCGAACCTAGCAACGACGGGTGAACAGGGCCTCGACGTGCAAGCTTATACATGGAGCGCGCTGTTCCTGCCGAAAGATGCACCAGCCGATATCGTGAAGAAGCTCAACGAAGCCGCTGTGGGCGCCATCACAACTCCGTCGGTGCAGGAGCGGTTGGCAAAACTTGGTGCAACGGTCGCCGGCCCGGACCAGCGCAGCCCGCAATGGCTTGGTGATTTCGTAAAGAGCGAAGTCAAGAAATGGGAAGCGCCGATCAAAGCGAGCGGCGTGCAGGTGGAGTGACGCAAATACGGCAGTGGCATTGCCGCGGCGCGTAAGGAGGAGTTGAAGATGGCCGACATCAAGATTTCTCAATCCCGATGCGCTCGGCAAGCCGCTGGGGCAATATTCGCACCTCACCCGCGTGAAGGCGGCGGAATTCGTCTTCATCGCGGGCCAGGTGGGCGTCGACCGGGATGGCAAGGTTGTCGGCTCCGACGATTTCGACGCACAATGCGTGCAAACTTTTGCAAACATCGAGGCCGCTCTCAAATCGGTCGGTGCGGGCTGGGGTAACATCGTGCAGTTCACGACTTACCTCGTGCACTCGCAGGATATTCCGAAATTCATGAAGTTCCGGCTGCGCGAATTTCCGAAGATGTTTTCAAACGGCGCCTATCCACCCAACACGCTGCTGATGATTGACCGGCTGGTGCAGGAAGCGCTGCTGGTGGAAGTGCAGGCGGTCGCGGCGCTATAGTCTAGGCGGCCGGTTTGTCCATCAGACTGACGTGGGCTCCCACCACGCGCCAGCCTTCCGCAAATTTTACCCAGGTTTGCATCTGACGGCCAAGCTTGCCCGGTGCTGACGGTCGTTCATACAATGTAGAAGCGGTCGCAAAATCGCGGCCGAATGTCGTAATGACCGTACGCGACAGCGTGCGGCCGAGCGCGACCGGCGAGCGCGCGCCGCGGAATGATTTGATTTCAGATGCGCCATACAAAATTTCATTCACACCGTAACGGATCGTGCGGGCGTCATCTCGAAACAGCTCGTTGAGAGTGGAGACGTCGTTTGAGACGAGTGCCTTTTCGTAGCGCTCGAAAACTGCCCTCACCTCCGCGACGACCTCTGGCAAATCGATTTCCATTGTTTATTCCTCAATTCTTCCTTCATTCCGCAATTTCCGAGATCAAGGCAAGCGTCATCGCCCGGATTTTTGGTCAGGCGCCGGAGACCGCCTGCATTCCATCTTCTGTCCGCCGCCTCGGAGAAAAACCGAGGGCGCGCGGGACGCCTAAGGGCCCGATGGACCCACGGGCCTCGACGCCTCGCGACATCGAGGCTTGTCGAAGTCCTTTGAAGTGCCGCAAGTCCGCCAAATCCAGAGGCGTCCCGCGCGCGGTGTTTGTTAGGTTTGCTCCACGCTCTCCCCGGTGTACGACCCAGAATTGCACGACGTTGCCGCGCAATACCTCACCGTATGAGACCCAGGCACTCGGCAAGCGGTGCTTCTAAAGGCACCTTCGGCCTACCGTCAGGGGCCTCGGCGTGCAGGATCGACCACGCCGGGCTTAAGCGCGGCTTGGACCGCCGGGCCACGACACCGCATCTCCGATGCATGGAATTCTCCGGCCACCGCTCCCCGCCCCGTGTCTGAAGATGCTGTACAGACACCCCTCGGTAACGAGGCGGGATACGAATAGGATTATATTGCTATAGGAATATTGTCAAGCGCCCGCAATGGCTGTATTCATACGCGCCCAAGCTGGCGCCTGCGCTTGGCAATGACGTAATCTGGCCATAAGAACGCTGCGCGCACCGTAACGCCGCGCAAATGAAATGGGGAGGATTGCCGTGAAAGCCTTGAGACCGCTGCTGATTGGATTGGCCCTGCTGTGCCCGGCACTGGCTAAGGCGCAGGATTTTCCCAACAAGAGTATCCGGCTGATCGTGCCCTTCCCGCCCGGAGGACCAAACGACATCATCGCGCGCGTTATCGGTCAGCGCATGTCGGAAATTCTAAAGCAGACAATCATTGTTGATAACCGCTCGGGACAAGGCGGCGTGGTTGGTACCGACGTAGTCGCGAAAGCGGCGCCGGACGGCTACACGATCGGCATCGCCAGCGCCGGTGCGCTCGCCATCAGCCCGAGCATGGAAAAGGTTGCCTACGACACGCTCAAGGATCTTCAACCGGTCACTCTGGTCGCGAAGGTGCCGGAAATGCTGGTCGTGGCAACCAGCGTTCCCGTCAGCAACATGAAAGAACTGGTGGCTCTGGCGAAGTCGGAGCCCGGTAAACTCAACTTCGCGTCCTCCGGCCCCGGCAGCATGCCGCATCTGGCCGGCGAACTGCTCAAGCTCACCGCCGGCATCAACATTGTGCACGTGCCTTATCGCGGGGCCGCTCCCGCGGTGAACGACCTCCTCGCCCAACAGGTGCAGATGGTGTTCCTCGATCTGCCGGTGCTGCTGCCGCAGATCAAGGCCGGAAAGCTCAAGCCGATCGCAGTCGGCACTACGGAGCGTGTGCCTAGCGCACCGGACGTGCCGACAACTGTGGAGGCCGGCATGCCCAACCTGCAGACTGAGAACTGGTACGGCATGGTCGCACCAGCCAAGACACCACCGCAGGTCATCGCCATTCTTAACAAGGCCGCAGCCGAGGCCATGAAGGATCCGGCCGTTATCGACAAGCTATCGAGCCAAGGCGCGATCCTGGTCGGCGATTCGCCCGAGCATTTTCGCGCCTATATCGACAGCGAGACAAAGAAATGGGCGAAGGTGATCAAGGACGCCGGCGTTCAAACCGAAAAGTAAGCGGGTCGTTTCGACATGCCAGTCGCTGAAACTTTCGTCCTTCGATCGACGGTTACATCGCCGTTCGGCCGGAAGGTCCGCATGGCTATCGAAACGCTGGGGCTGGGCAATCGCGTCACACTCACCCCTGCCGATCCACTTGACGAGAACGACACGTTGCGCCGTGAGAATCCGCTCGGCAAAATGCCGTGCCTCGTGCTTGGCGACGGCAGCACGATCTACGACAGCGGCATCATCATCGAATACCTTCAGGAAGTCGCCGGTACCGACCGGCTACTGCCGCTGCGTGGACGCGATCGCTTCAGGGCGCTCACACTGGCACGGCTCGCCGATGGGATCATGGACGCCTCGATCCTTGTGGTATACGAGAGTCGCTTCCGCCCAGATTTGCCGCATTCGCCGCGCTGGCTCGCACATCAGCGGGGCAAGATTAAGCGCGGGCTAGCGGCATTCGAAGCCTCACCGCCCATTCCGGAAAAAACCGACATTGTCTCGATCGGCTTGTCATGCGCGCTCGGCTACCTCGACTGGCGCAGGCAGGTCGACTGGCGTCCGGTTTATCCCGGCCTGATTAACTGGCTGGACCGGTTTTCGGCGCACGAACCAGCCTTCGAACGCACGCGCGCCAAGGAATCGTAATGGAGCACAATGCCGACACGCCGGCGGATCCGCCCTACTGGCTGGCCACGCCCGGCAAGCCGAAGCTGAAGCTGCCAGCCGGCGCATGCGATGCGCACGTCCATGTATTCGGGCCCCGCAGCCGTTTCCCTTTCGCAGAAGGCCGCCGCTACACTCCATCCGACGCTACGAAAGAGATGTTATTCAAGCTGCACGGGCAGCTCGGCATCCAACACTGCGTGATCGTGCAGCCCGCCTGTCACGGCAGCGACAATGCTGTGGCCGTTGACGCAATTGCCGCAACCGGCGGCTCATACAAAGGCGTCGCGCTTGTACCGCTGACAATTTCCGACTCCGAACTCAAACGTCTCAATGCCGCCGGTCTGTGCGGGGCGCGCTTTCATTACATGACGCATCTCGCTCAAGGTCCCTCGATCGACGAGGTGCTCGTATTCGGTAAGCGGCTCGCGGACGTTGGCTGGCATTTGCAAATTCACATGGAAGGCGACCGCATCGCTGAACTCGCTCCAGCACTCAAGCGGTCGCCTGTGCCGGTGATGATCGACCACATGGGCCGCATCGACGCATCGCGCGGCCTCGATCAGCCGGCGTTCCGCGCGCTTCTGGCGTTGATGCAGGACAAAAATATCTGGATGAAGGTGAGCGGTGCCGATCGCGCCACGCGAAAAGGGCCGCCCTACGCCGATGCGGTGCCATTTGCGCGCAAGCTCGTCGAAGAATACGGCGATCGCTGCGTCTGGGGCACAGACTGGCCACATCCAAACCACGAACCACCAGTGGTCGACGACGGGTTGCTGGTCGATATTCTGCCGGAAATCGTACCGACGAATGCCGCACGGCAGGCCTTGCTGGTCGACAACCCGCAGCGTTTCTATCGCTTTGCGCCAGCGCGCCAACTGACCGGAGCACAGGCATGAGCGGACGCCTTGAAGGCCGCATCGCTATTGTTACCGGCGCTGGCTGTATCGGCCCCGGCTGGGGCAACGGGCGCGCGACTGCCGTACGCTTTGCCGAAGAAGGCGCCAAAATTTTTGCGGTCGATCGCAATCTTGATAGCGTCAAGGAAACGGTCGAACGTGTAAAGGCGGCCGGCGGTGAGATCGTCACCCATCAATGCGATGTCACGGGTTCTGCCTCGGTCGACGTCATGGTGAAAACCTGCCTCGAGCGTTTCGGACGCGTCGACGTGCTGGTCAACAATGTCGGCGGATCCGCGGCCGGCGGGCCAGTGGAGATGAGTGAAGATGTCTGGGACATGCAGGTCGACTACAATTTAACGAGCGTG
Source organism: uncultured Alphaproteobacteria bacterium (assembly GCA_963810585.1). Lineage (GTDB taxonomy): Bacteria > Pseudomonadota > Alphaproteobacteria > Rhizobiales > Xanthobacteraceae > Pseudolabrys. Next base: position 2,923,268 of record CAWENV010000001.1, on the reverse strand, counting down.
TTCCTGACCTTGAAACACGTGCTACCCGTCATGGAAAAACAAAAGAGCGGCGCCATCGTCAATGTTGCTTCGACGTCGGGCTTGCGCTGGACGGGTTCGGCACAGGTCGGCTACGCCGCGACCAAGGCCGGTGTGATTCAGCTTTCGCGTGTCGTTGCCGTGCAATACGCCGACAGAGGAATTCGTGTGAACACCGTCGTTCCCGGCCAACTGCACACGCCAATGGTCGAGGCACGGCTGGCGAAGCAGCGCGCCGGCGGCGATGTGGAAGCCCTCTTGAAGACGCGGCTCGAGCGTATCCCGATCGGCTTCATGGGTGACGGCCGCGACACAGCCAACGCGGCGTTGTTCCTCGCTTCGGACGAAGCACGGTTCATCACTGGCACCGAGATCGTGGTGGATGGCGGGATGACCGTGAGATGCGACTAGAGCCGGCAGCGGTGTCATGGCACGCAGAGCGCGCGACTAGTCTCCACGCCCCAGGAATGCATTCGGCAGAAAATAGAGTGCGGCTACTCCAAAACAAACGGCCACCGCGATTGTCGATTGCACATAGGCAAGCGGAATAGCGGCCGCGTATAGAATCAGCGAGATATAGTTTTTCCAAACCGCGCGTTGCGCGATGCCGGTAAATTTCTCGTCGCTGCGCAACTGATTCATCACGGCGTAACGCACCGGTATGTAAGCGATGCCACAAAGAAGCATGCTGCCGGCATAAACCGCGGTCGGGAACGGCGCAAAACTATTTTCCCCCATATAGGCCGTGCTGAACGGCAGGAGCGAGAGAAAGAACAGCAGACAGTTGTTGCTCCACAGCAGGCCGGTGTCGACGTGGCGCGCAATCTGGAACAGGTCGTGATGATTGACCCAGTAAATTGCCACCACCAGAAAACTCAGGAGATAGCTTAAAAATACCGGCCACAAACCGAGCAAGCTTTCCAGATCGGTGCCATGTGGGGGCCGGAGCTCCAGCACCATGATGGTGATGATGATGGCAAACACACCATCGGAAAATGCTTCAAGACGTCCTTTGGTCACCACCTCGGCCATTTGCCGATGCTGACGTAGGGAATTGGCCCGCGCAATGACTTTTACGTTGGGTTGGCGCTAGTCCGGCTTGTAAACCTCGCGTTTGCTGTTCGCCAACTTGACGAGCGCCTCGGCTGCGACACGATCCTCTTTCAGGAATGCGGCGAACCCGGCCGGTGTGGTTGGCGCCGACACCACCGCTTGCTGATTCAAGATAGTCGATAAATTTAGGCTCGCTGAATAACTTAACGAACTCGCTGTTGACCTTGTCGACAATCGCGGCAGGCGTGCCTTTCGGTGCGGCAAGGCCCCACCAGCCCTGGCCGGGGTAGCCGGCAAGACCGGCCTCGGCCAACGTGGGACGTCTGGCAAAAGCGGCGAGCGCTTGTCGGCGGACACCGCGAGGGCCACGACATTGCCGGCCTGAATCAAGCCGAGGAAATTTCCGATCCCGAAGCGGGTTAGCTGAACTTGATTGGCAGCGAGCGCCTGTGCGGCCGGTCCGCCACCTTTGTAAGGGACACCGACGATTTTAGTGCCCCATTGATTGTTGAGCCATCTCAGGAACAGGTCAGGAAACGAACCTTCGCCCAGTGTCGCGTAGTTGAGGCTGTCGGGTTTTGCGATCGCCAGCTTTTTGAGTTCAGCAACCGATTTCACGCCCAGCGCGGAAGAGACGAACAATCCTTCGTTGAGAAAGAACAGCCGGGTCACCGGCACTAAATCGCGGTCCGGATCGTAAGGTAGCTTGTCGAACAGCAAAGGATTGTAGGACATCGTGCTGTGATAGATCACGCACAGCGTATAACCGTCGGGCGCCGCCTGCGCGCAGGCTTGCGCGGCAACGATCCCGCTGGCGCCGCCGCGATTCTCGATGATGAGCGGCTGGCCGATACGGGGCTGCAATTCCGCCGCGGCCTTGCGCATTATGACGTCAGTGACGCTGCCGGCGGCGATTGAAACGATCAGACGGATCGGGCGATCCGGATAGGTTTGCGCCTGCACCGTGCTGGCAAAGCCAACCAACAGCAAACTAAATAGTGCCTTGGTGATCCTGTGCATGACGCTTCCTTCCCATATGGTTTTTTAAAGTTTTCCTTCGAACGCGGCGGAAACGAAATCGTCGACCATGTTGTAGCACTGCCGCGCCGCACCGGGATCGAAACAACCGATTCCAGGCACGTTCGATTTGCTTTCGCAGAACGAATGCAGCAGATGACCGAACACCAGCATCTGCCACTTGACGCCACTGGCTTCCATTTCTGCTTCAAACGCGTCGCGGTCCTTTTTCGGTACCACGGGATCCGCAGCGCCATGCATGACGCAGATCGCTGCCTTGATATCTCCAGCCTTTGCCGGCAACGAGGTGAGCAGATCGCCGTGCATGCAGACAACCGCATTCAAATTCGCGCCGGTACGGGCGAGCTCGAGCACGTTGCCGCCGCCGAAACAGAAGCCGGCCGCAGCTTGCCGGCTAAGATCGCCAATGCCGCGCTTGTCGCTCTCGCGGCGAAGCGCCTCGAGCGCCGCGACAATGCGGCGCCTTCGTTCCGGCGCATCCGCACGCAGGCCGTTGGCAAGAGGCGCGGCTTCTGGAGGGCCGTTGGCGACTTTGCCGTCGCCATACATATCGGCAATGAAAGCAACGTATTTGCTGCCGGCCATGTCGCTGACACGTTTGACAGTGGCCTCGCTGATCCCGAGCCAGTTCGGTGAAATCAGCAGCAAGGGGCGGGGCCTCTTGGTGCTTTCGTCATAGACCAGGGCGCCTTTGCCGGCGACACTGCCCGCTTGATAACTGATCGACTCTACTTTCACCGCGTGTCCCTTATTGTTCGTTCAACCGAGGACGATTTCCCCGATTGACCCCGTATCGTATTGCGTAAAATAGAGCCGGCCGTTCGACATTGACGCGATACAACGCGCGCCGCTGGCCGGAGTTCGGGATATCGTATTCGCCTATCAACGTTCCGTCCGGCGCCATGCAGCCGATCTTGTTGGCGAAGTTTTCCGTGCACCACAGATTGCCATCGGGGCCGACGGTGACCCCACGTAGTGACGCATTTGGTGTGGGAAACTTGAAGTCCTGGAATTTTCCGTCTCGGCCCAATCGGCCGAGTGCATTGGCGCCGGTTTCGACAAACCAGATGCTGCCGTCCGGGTGCGTAACCATGGCGCGCGGCTGGCTGTCGTGGCTCGGAATGTCGAATTCGGTTACCAGGCCATCCACGGTGATGCAGCCGACACGGTTGCCGGCCGCCTCGCTGAACCAGAGGGCGCCATCACGCACCACGATCGATAGCGGCTTGCTGCCAGGCGAGATGCCGGTTTTGAATTCCTTTATGTGCCCGTCGGGAGAGATACGGCCAATCTGACTGACCTCGGTTTCCGAGAACCAGATATTGCCATCCGGCCCGAGCGCGATTCCATCAGGGCCGGCGTTGGCGGTCGGAACCTGAAATTCCGCCAAAGCGCCGTTCGGCGAGATGCGGCCAATTTTATTGGCTTTCTTTTCCGCAAACCACAGATGGCCATCGGCGCCGAGCGTAATACCTATCGGAGTGGCGCCGGGTGCCGGCAACGAGAACTCGATAAATTTCGCGCTGCGCGCATCAAAGCAGCCGATCTTGCCGGCACCGCTTTCGCAGAACCACAAATTGCCGTCGGGACCCTCGACACAGATATACGGCGCGCTGCCAGAACTCGGTATTTGATATTCGCGAATTTGCACCGACCGTGGCGGCCCGAACTGCGCCGGGCGAGGATGTAACGCTTTCTCTCCGGCAATCGCTGACACCGACAACCTCGTACCGCGATCCAGTACAACAATATCGCGTTTTGGGATGCTAGTGGCCGATGTCAAAAGGTGTCAATCGGAACACGCTGCTTCGCGAGTTACGCGGCGCGGTCAATGCAATGTGCGCTCAACGAGCGCTAGCGATTTAACCATCGGCGTGCGAAGCCGAGCAGGCCCTGCGGCAGAAAAATAATCATCACAATGAAGATGATGCCGAGAGGGATCAAATAGGGAAACTGGTCGCCGAAGAGCCGCGACATCAATTCGCGTAGCAGCTGGAAAAAGCCCGCCCCGAGTATGGGGCCGACAAGTGTGCCGATGCCGCCCATAACGTTAAAGATGACGGTATCGCCCGAGATCAGGAAGTAGACGAAATCCGGCGCGGCAAATTCGTTCTGGATGGCGTAGAGCACGCCGGCCAGCCCCGCGAACAGACCTGACAGCATTACGGATACGATCTTGTATCGCTCGACCGGATAACCAATGGCGCGGGTGCGTGCCTCATTCTCGCGGATCGATTGCAACACCATGCCGAACGGCGAACGCGTCACCCGCCGCAGGATTAAATATGACCCGGCAACCACAGCCAGCACAAACCAGTGGATAATTGAACTGTTGAAACGCACGTCATAGAGAAACGGAATGGTGAAGTGCGGCCGGGAAAAAATCAGGCCGTTCTCGCCGCCGGTGATCGGCGTCCATGTGAAAATGATGACGTAGAAAATTTGGCTGAAAATCAGCGTGGTGATCGCGAAATAAATGTCGCGAAGGCGCGTCGAGAAATAAGCGACGAAAAGCGCTGCGACAGCTGCGCCGGCGAGCCCAAATGCGATCGCCAGCCAGAGGTTGGGCGGACTGAAAAGCAATAACGCCGCCGCCGCACCGTACATTCCGAGGCCGAAAAACGCTGAGTGGCCGAACGAAATCATGCCGGTGTAGCCGATCAGCAGATCGGAAGACATCGCCAGCAGGCCCCAGATCAGAACTTCCGTGAGGAAGCGGCGCCAGAACTCCGGAAGCACCATTGGCGCCACGATCAGCAGCGCTATGATCACGCAAAATCCGATCCAGAAAACGGCGTTGTGGCTCAATCCGTTTTTTTTGAGCGGCATCGGCTTATCGAGCGGTGTTGTTGTCATTTTGGTGTCGGAACGAAAAGGCCGGTTGGCCGGAACAACAGCGTGAGGATCAGCACGACGAACGAGACAATTACCGCCTGCGCGGGGCTCACCCAGATCGAAGCATAGGATTCAAGCAGGCTGATGAAGATCGCGGCCGCGACCGAGCCCATGAGATTCCCCATGCCGCCGACGACGACGACAATGAAGGCCTTCAATACCCAGTCGAGCCCCATTGTGTGGTTGACGCCGACCAGCGGGCCGAACAGGACCCCGCTTGCGGCCGCCATAGCCGCACCGATCGCGAACACACCGGTGTGCACCCACGGCACTGGAATACCCATGGCCTGTGCCATCACGCGGTCCTGTGTCGTGGCGCGGATCCAGACGCCGTATTTGCCGTATTTGAGGAACAGCCAGAAGCCGCCGATGATCATCGCTGACAGCACCGCTATCAGGATCCGGTACCAGGGATATTCCAGATAAAACAAAACGAAATGACTGGTGATCGGCTCGTTGATCTTGCGGGACGACGGTCCGAACTGCCAGAGGGCGTAATTCTGCAACACCAGCGAAAGGCCAAAGGTAACCAATATTGTATTGAGGGGATCGCGCCCAATGAGCGGCCGCAACGTGATGATCTGCAAGGCCGCACCAAGGATTGCCACCACAAGGCTGGCAATGATCAATGCCATCCAGAAGCTGCCGGTGCTCGCCAGCACAAGCACGCCGATATAAGCGCCGAGCATGAACAACTCGCCGTGCGCGAAGTTGACCACATCCATGATTCCAAAAATCAGCGTCAGGCCCGACGCCACCAGCGCCAGGATCATGCCGGTGACGATCCCGTTCAGCGTCTGGATCACCAGCTGATCGTAAGGAATGGAATGAAAAAACTGGGCGACAGCGTCCATTCCCTCAGACTCCCAGATATTGCTTGATGACCGGATCGTTCACATCGATCTCCGAAGCGGCGCAATGGTGTCGCACCTGGCCCTTTTCCATGATGTAGACGCGCTGGCTTGCTGCCAGCGTGAGCGGCACGTTCTGCTCGACCAGAAGAATTGCAACGTTTTCCTTATGCAGCACATCAATGATGTTCCTGATCTGCGAGACCATTCGCGGCATCAAACCCTCGGTGGGCTCGTCGAGCAGAATAATTTTTGGTTCAAGCATCATGGCGCGGGCAATAGCCAGCATCTGCTGCTCGCCGCCGGACAGTGTACCGCCGGCCTGATTGAGACGCTCAGCCAGCACAGGAAAATAGCTAAAGACCTTGTCGAGTAGCTCGCGTTTCTTTTCCTCCGTGACACCGCCGCGATCGAGCCCAGTGCGCAGATTTTCCATGACCGTAAGCAAACGGAAGATACGCCGGTCTTCCGGTACGTAGCCAATGCCGAGACGGGCGAGTTTGTGCGACGGCATGCTGGTGACAGCCTTGCCTTCGAGCATCACCCTGCCCTGCTTCGGTTGCAGGAGACCCATAATGGTCTTCAATGTTGTCGACTTGCCGACGCCGTTGCGGCCGAGCAGACCTACAACCTCGCCAGGGCCGACCGTCAACGAGACGCCATGCAAGATGTGGCTCTTGCCGTAATAGGTGTGCACATCCTCAACCAGGATTAGCGGTGTGCTGCTGGATGCCCCCCCGGCACTCATGTCTTGAGATAAACCTCCAGCACTTTCGGATTTTGCTGGATTTCTTCGGGTGTCCCCTCCGCCAGGATCGACCCGTAATGCAACACAGTGATCCGGTCGGCGAGCCCCATAACCACTTCCATGTCGTGCTCAACGATCAGAATGGTGTGTTTTTTTGCGATGCGCTGCACCAGCTGCATTGTATCTGCGGTTTCGGCCGCGCTCATGCCGGCGGTCGGCTCATCGAGGCAAAGCAACGCTGGTTCGGTGGCGAGGGCGATACCGATTTCGAGGTTGCGTTGTTCGCCGTGCGAAAGGTTTGCCGCCAGTTCGTGGGCCTTTGCCAGCAGCCCGACCGAATCCAACGCGGCCTCCGCTTTCTCATTGATGTCGGCGAATTCGCTGTGATGTCTGACCATGTTCCAGGCGTGGCGGCGCGATTGGGCGGCAACCCGAACGTTTTCCAGCGTGCTCGCGTTCGGCATGATGTTGGTGATCTGATAGGAGCGCGCGATGCCTTTCTGCGACACCAGATTGGAAGGCAGCCCGGTGATGTCTTCACCGTTAAAAACAATGCGGCCGGCGGTCGGGCGCAGCACGCCGGTTAAACAATTGAAGAATGTACTCTTGCCCGCTCCGTTCGGCCCGATGACGGCGCGCACTTCGTCGCGCTGGACCTCGAAATTGACCTGGGACAGCGCGGCCAGCCCGCCAAAACGAACGGTCAACAGTTCGGTCTTGAGGATCGGAGCCGACGCGGCTCCCCGGCTGCTCGCCGGGGAGCGCGTATCGGTCGACGGTTCCGGGCCCACTTACGTGGTGGCGAACTTGCAGGCCGGTGGGAACAGCGTCTTTTCCCCCGCGATCGTCTGTGTAATGTGAGGCTTGCCGTCCTTCATTTCGAAGATGACCTCCAGCGGGAACGCCTGGTGATCTTCCTTGCGGAGGACTTTATCGCCCGTGAAGAAGTCGTCGCTCAGTTTCATCTGCAGGCCTTCGAGTGACTCGATCAGCTTCATCGTGTCCTTGCGGCCCGCAAACTTGGATTTCTCCATTCCGACCTTCAGGGCGTTCATCGCTTCGAAATTTGCTTGCACGTAGCGGTCAGGCAACGGACCAGACGGATCGATTTTCTTCAGCCGCACCACCGCATCATCGAAGAAGTGGCGATGATAAGGCGTGTCGAACGGGCCCTGGAACACCGGCATGTAGCGGTTGATCCCGATGAAGCCTTCGATCTTGTTGCCGAGCGCGGGAAGGTTCGTGGACTCCGCGATCGCGCCGTCACCTGCCCATTTGTATTTCTTGGTCAAACCGAGATCGAAGGCCTGGTTGCCGATCGTGATGCCGTCCTTGCCGAAGAAGATGGCAAACAGTCCGTCGAAATCCCCCTAAATCTTCGAAAGGAATGGCGTCATGTCGGCAGTGCCAAGCGGAATGCCCGTGGTACCGACAACTTCGCCGCCATTCTTCTTGATCTCGGCCGCATAGGCGTCGCGGGTGGATTGCCCCCAGGAATAGTCGGCATAGGCGATGTGCCACTTCTTGCCCATTTTCGTCAGCGTCGATCCGAACGCCACCGCCTGTGCCGGAGCATAATCATGGACGCGGAAGCTATAGCGATTGCACTTGCTGGTGGTCAGCGTGGTATCGAGGCACACGCTGATCATGTTCACGACCTTGGTATCCTCAAAGACCGGCATGCACGCGAGGCAAATGTTCGACAGGAAGCCGCCGACGTGAACGTCGACGTTATCTTCCACGAGGAGTTTCTCGGTCTTGCGGCGCGCGACGTCGGGCTTGGATTCGTCGTCTGCGACGACAATTTCAACAGGCCGGCCATTTATGCCGCCGTTTTTGTTGATGCGGTCGACAGCCATCTGCAACCCGACAAGGGCCGTCTTGCCGCCAAGCGCAGCCGCGCCTGAGAGTGGTTGCAGAGAACCGATCTTGTAAGGCGTTGCTGCGCCGAATGCGGCGCGCCACGGCGCTGGCACCAGCATCGTTGCGCCAAGCACGCCACCGCCCCAGCCGACGAGCGTGCGGCGCGTGACTTTGCCGCTATACCAGAAGTCCTGCGCCCACCCCTCTTCTTTCCATTTTTCAGTCATCGCGTATCCTCCCTCTGGATCACAGTAATACCGATCAGCGAGCGCACAGATGCGCGAACGCCGATGCAAAACCCGTAAGCGTCAATTCGGATAACGTCACGTTTGCCCGCGCGCCGGCAACACGGCCAACAGCGAGCACAGTCGCAAGAATAATCACCGCAGGCCTATGCCCGATGGCATGACGCGGCATTGCAAGTCCCTCCCCTGCAGGCCCTTGGCGGGCTTTTTGTTGTCATTAGCAAACGCGATCCCGCCGCAAGTTTCAACCGCTATATGTACATTGATGTATCGCCACTCGCATGGTCGTATAGTGCCCGCGAATTGAGCAGGCGCGCTCGAATATGGCGGCGGCCGGTGCTAGGTTCGACGCAACAACCGCAAGGATTGATGTGATGGCTCTTGCATTTTTGCGTCCGGACAACCAGCCAGAGCCCGATAGCGGGCTATCAGCCAGGCTTGCGATCCGGGCCGGAACGCACCGCGGCCCAACCGCCGGCGTCGCGCGCGGCTTTGTGCAGGGCAATCTAGCCATTTTGCCGCAGGCCCTCGCAGGCGACTTCCTGCGTTTCTGTCAGCTCAACCCAAAGCCGTGCCCGGTGATCGGCACCTCCGCTCCAGGCGATCCGCGCGTGCCGATTTTGGGTGAAGATCTCGACATCCGGACCGACCTGTCGCGTTACCGAGTCTGGAAGAATGGCGAGCTGGTCGCCGAACCCGAAGACATACGCGAGTTCTGGCGCGACGATCTGGTAAGCTTTGTGATCGGCTGCTCATTTTCGTTCGAGGAAGCGCTGATGGCGGAAGGCATCGAGCTGCGCCACATTACGCGCGGCTGCAATGTGCCGATGTACCGGACCTCGATCGCCACCAACGAGGCCGGCCCTTTCCACGGACCGATGGTCGTTTCAATGCGCCCGCTGAAGCCGCGCGATGCGATCCGCGCCGTGCAAATTACAACGCGCTTTCCATCCGTGCACGGCGCGCCGGTGCATGTCGGCAAGCCCGAGATGATCGGCATCAAGGACATCGGCAAACCCGACTACGGCGATGCCGTGGAAGTGCACGATGACGAACTACCGGTGTTCTGGGCCTGCGGCGTCACACCGCAATCGGTGATCGCGACGGTGAAGCCCGAGTTCTGCATTACGCATTACCCGGGAAGCATGCTTGTCACCGACCGCAAGAATACCGAATTTGCGATTATGTAGTTCTGATTGTCGCGTCAACTTTTTTCGAAAATCGGCTCGTGCTTTTCGGAGCTAGGCGCTACGCCGCGTCGCGCGCGGCCTTCTTGTCCAGCAATCCGGCCTCAACCAGCGCATGACGGATACGCGCGATCTCGGCGCGCTCGATCTTCACCAGCGGTGGCCGTACGGCCGCGCGCGGCAGTTTACCGAGCAACACGAGCGCTTCTTTCATGCGGTTGTGCATATCGACGAACGGATCGGCATAGAACACCCGCGCCGTAGGTTCGATGCGGTCATTGAGGCGTTTTGCTACCGCCATGTCGTTTTTCTTCACAGCGCGGAAGAGCTGCGCCTGCAAATCGGCGATCACACTGCCCGAACCTGACAGAAGACCATTGCAGCCGAGGACCAGCGAAGAGAAAAGCCACGAGCTGTGTGTGGTGAGGACGTTTACCGAGCGTGGCAGGCTTTGTAGCGTCCGGATGTGCCATTCGTGATGCGGTATGTTGCCAATCCAGTCCTTGATCGCGCGTATCGACGGCACCTCTTCACACATCTTCAGCAGCGTATCCTTCGGATAGCCCTGGCCGGTCGCGAGCGGATACTGGAAAACGATCAGCGGCAGATCGGTCGCGTCAGCAATGCGTTTCACATGCGCGAGAGCCATAGCCGGCGATTGACCGAGCGTGAACGGAGCCGGTGGGAACACAAGCAAAGCCGAAGCGCCGCCCTGTGCGGCCATACGTGCGATACGCGCAGCCTCGATACTGCCGTCGGCCCAGATGCCATTGATTAGCGGTAGACGGTCACCGACTTCATCTTGCGTGATCTCAAGCACGCGCCTCTGCTCGTCGAAGGTGCAGGAGGCCACCTCAGTCGAATGAGCATTGATTGTGATTCCAGAGAGGCCTTCGGTGGTGGCCACGTCGCGTAGATGTTTGCGAAAGCTTGCCTCATCGATTTCGAGATCGTTGTCGAACGGCAACAGCACGGCCGGAATGACCCCGTGGGGAACATAAGTCGCGTGCCGTGGCATTGCCCTCTCCGGTTTCAGATCGCCGCTTTCAACGTTCCTTCGGCCGACAGTATAGCCCAATTCTGCCACGGGCGGTCGGCGGCCCCCATGCGGGATGACAAAATGCCAGCGGCCCGTCGCAGCTCGAGCTCAGAATTCAAGATCTCGGCGCACCCGAGACAAGGTCCGCAGAAAACCAGGTTCGCGGTTATGCATTTTTTTGCTTTACACACGTTTCTTTCTTCCAGGCTGTTTCTGGTTTTTCTTAGTAAATTCAAATATTTAGCACATCGCCGCCGCTGGTATAAAAACACTCCCCCCGTGGAACTTTGCCGGCATTAGCGGATTTAATTGCTGGCGGGCGCTCCAGGTGAATTGCTGGAGCGGGCGGGAGGATGAGGTTTAAGCCCCAGACATGAGTGACGAACATTTATGGCGTCGCGGCTGCGGTACCTGCGGTAGCTGGCCACGGTGCTCGAACCTTATCGGCGCTGTTCGCCTCCCGTGCATGCGAATGCGCGGGGTAAAATTGGGTTATTCGGGAGGGGTCGATGGAGACATCTGCGGTCACCAATAAAAAAACTGCCAATGGAGCCGTGGCAAAAAAGCGGTCATCCCGGTCAGACGATGACGTCTCCGGCGTAGCCTCCCAAGCTGAATTGGAAAATCTGCTGCAGGCGCTTCGCGCAATGCGCGCCGGCGACTTTTCCGTAAGAATGACTGGCGAGCACGACGGCCTCATCGGAAAAATCGCAGATACCTTCAACGAGATCGTTACCTCTAACGAACGGATGGCGCAGCAGCTTGAGCATGTGGGCCAGGTGGTTGGGCGCGAGGGAAAGACGCGTCATCGCGTCAAGTTCGCTCTCTCGAGTGGCGCCTGGGGGGAGATGGAAACCTCAGTCAATTCGCTGATCGACGACCTGCTCTGGCCTACCAAAGAAGTGACCACAGCCGTCGCCGCGGTTGCACAAGGCGATCTGTTGAAAACCGTCCGGCTGGAGGTCGACGGCCGCCCCCTCAAGGGTGAATTCCTCGAAGCCGCCAGCATCGTGAACACGATGATCAAGCAGCTTAGCGTGTTCACCTCCGAAGTGACCCGCGTGGCGCGCGAGGTCGGCACCGAAGGAAAGCTGGGCGGCCAGGCGCAAGTTCGCGAAGTGACCGGTGTGTGGAAGGACCTCACCGAAAGCGTGAACTCGATGGCGAGCAACCTGACCGCCCAGGTGCGTAACATTGCCGAAGTGACGATCGCCGTCGCCGACGGAGACTTGTCCAAGAAAATAACCGTGGACGTGCGCGGCGAGATCCAGCAGCTCAAGGAAGCCATCAATACGATGGTGGATCAGCTACGTTCCTTCGCTTCGGAAGTGACCCGCGTCGCCCGCGAGGTCGGTACCGACGGCAAACTTGGCGGTCAGGCCATCGTGCCGGGTGTTGCCGGAACGTGGAAGGATCTCACCGACTCGGTCAACGCCATGTGCGGCAACCTGACTGACCAGGTGCGTAACATCGCGCAGGTGACCACCGCCGTGGCACGCGGCGACTTGTCGCGCAAGATCACGGTCGACGTGCGCGGCGAAATTCTCGAACTCAAAGACACCATCAATACGATGGTGGACCAGCTTAACGGCTTCGCCTCGGAAGTGACCCGCGTCGCCCGCGAAGTGGGCACCGAAGGCAAGCTCGGCGGCCAGGCCGCTGTGCCAGGCGTTGCCGGTACCTGGAAGGATTTGACCGACAGCGTCAACTTTATGGCGTCGAACTTGACCGCTCAGGTCCGTAACATCGCCGACGTGGCAACCGCCATCGCCGGCGGCGACTTGTCGAAAAAGATCACCGTCAATGTGTCGGGTGAGATTCTTCAGCTGAAAGAAACCATCAACACGATGGTGGACCAGCTTAACGCTTTCGCAGGCGAAGTGACGCGCGTCGCGCGTGAGGTCGGCACCGAAGGCAGACTCGGTGGCCAAGCAAACGTGCTCGGCGTCGCCGGTACCTGGAAGGACCTGACCGACAACGTCAATTTCATGGCCTCCAATCTGACCGCGCAGGTCCGCAACATCGCCGAGGTGACGACCGCCGTGGCGCGTGGCGACCTCTCGCGCAAAATCACCGTGGACGTGAAAGGCGAAATTCTCGAACTGAAAAACACCATCAACACCATGGTGGACCAACTCAATTCATTTGCTTCGGAAGTGACGCGCGTCGCGCGCGAAGTCGGCACCGAAGGCAAGCTTGGTGGCCAGGCGGAAGTGCCGGAAGTGGCAGGTACCTGGAAGGATCTGACCGACAACGTCAATTTCATGGCCTCGAACCTGACCGCGCAGGTTCGCAACATCGCCGAAGTTGCGACCGCCATCGCAAACGGCGACCTGTCGAAGAAGATCACTGTGGACGTCCGCGGCGAGCTGCTGCAGCTCAAGGAAACCCTCAACACAACGACCGACCAGCTACGGTCATTCGCCGGCGAAGTGACGCGCGTCGCGCGCGAAGTGGGTACCGAAGGGCGGCTTGGCGGTCAGGCCAATGTTCCGGGCGTCGCCGGCACATGGAAGGACCTCACCGACAACGTGAATCTGCTGGCGGCAAACCTTACCACACAGGTCCGCAACATCGCCGAGGTGACAACCGCGGTGGCGCGTGGCGACTTGTCGCGCAAGATCACCGTGGATGTGAAAGGCGAAATTCTCGAACTGAAAAACACCATCAACACCATGGTGGACCAGCTCAATGCGTTTGCGTCGGAAGTGACCCGCGTGGCGCGCGAAGTCGGTACCGAAGGCAAGCTCGGCGGCCAGGCTGCGGTGCCGGGCGTCGCCGGCACCTGGAAGGATTTGACCGACACAGTGAACGTGATGGCGGCGAACCTGACCGAACAGGTCCGTGGCATCGTGAAGGTGGTGACCGCAGTCGCGGACGGCGACCTCAAGCAAAATCTCACGGTGAAATCGAAGGGTGAGGTCGCAGCGCTTGCTGAAACCATCAACAACATGACCGACACGCTCGCGACCTTCGCCGATCAGGTGACGACCGTCGCGCGCGAAGTGGGCGTCGAAGGTCGGCTCGGTGGCCAGGCCAACGTGCCCGGAGCAGCCGGCACCTGGAAAGCGCTTACCGGCAACGTCAACCAGCTGGCGGAAAACCTCACCACGCAGGTGCGCGCGATTGCCGAGGTCGCGACTGCGGTGACCAAGGGCGATTTGACGCGTTCGATTCAAGTGGATGCGCGCGGCGAAGTTGCCGAGCTAAAAGACAACATCAATACGATGATCGACAATTTGCGTCTGACGACGGATCGCAACACCGAGCAGGACTGGCTGAAGACCAACCTCGCTAAATTTACGAACATGTTGCAGGGCCAGCGCGATCTCGCCACCGTCGGCCGCTTGCTGCTGAGCGAACTAACGCCGTTGGTCAATGCGCAACTCGGGGTCATCTACCAGGTCGAAAGCGAAGAACTGCAGACGATGCGGCTGCTCTCAGCCTATGCCGACGACGGCTCCAACGGCCACCCGCAGCGAATTCGGATCGGCGAAGGACTGATTGGACAATGCGCGGCGGACAGGCGCCGACTGCTGATCACCAACATGCCTTCCCATGCGGTACCAATCGGTTCCGCGCTTTTTAAAGTCGTGCCTTCCAACATCATCGTCTTGCCGGTTCTCTTCGAGAGTCAGGTTAAGGCGGTAATTGAGCTCGCTTCGGTCACCGAATTCACCACACTTCAAACGATGTTCCTCGAGCAACTGACCTTGAGCATTGGCATCGTGCTCAACTCCATTGAAGCGACGATGCAGACTGAAGGCTTGCTCAAGCAATCGCAGCAACTCGCCGGCGAATTGCAAACCCAGCAACGTGAGCTGCAACAGACCAATGAACAGCTCGAGCAGAAGGCTCAGCAGCTCGCCGAGCGGAATGTGGAAGTTGAGAGGAAAAACCAGGAAATCGAGCAAGCCCGCCGCGCGCTCGAAGAAAAAGCAGCGGAGCTTGCCCTCACCTCCAAATACAAGTCGGAATTCCTGGCTAATATGTCGCACGAGCTGCGCACACCGCTTAACAGTATTCTTATTCTCGGCCAGCAACTCGCCGACAACGCCGACGGCAACCTCACATCCAAGCAGACGGAATTCGCCCGCACCATTCACGGCGCCGGGACCGACTTGCTGAACCTTATTAGCGACATTCTCGACCTCTCGAAGATCGAGTCCGGCACCGTCACCGTCGATGCGGAGGAAATCTTTTTCTCCAACATGCTCGACGCTATTGGTCGGCCGTTCCGTCACGAAGCCGACAACAGGCAGCTTTCGTTCAATGTCGAACTTGATCCGGCGCTCGGGCGCAGCCTGACCACCGACTCCAAACGGCTGCAGCAAGTGCTCAAAAACCTTCTCTCGAATGCGTTCAAGTTCACGAGCCGGGGCGGCGTTCAGCTCAAGGTTTTCGCAGCACCTGCCGGCTGGACATCGACCCACCCTATCCTCAGTCAGGCGCAAGGTGTCGTCGCGTTCGAGGTCGCCGATACAGGCATCGGTATTCCGGCAGAAAAGCAGAAGCTAATTTTCGAAGCGTTCCAGCAGGCTGACGCGAGCACCAGCCGTAAATACGGCGGCACGGGTCTGGGGCTCGCGATTAGCCGCGAATTGTCGAATCTCTTGGGCGGCGAAATTCAGTTGCGCAGTTCGCCAAATGTCGGCAGCACTTTCACGCTTTATCTGCCGATCACCTACGCCGGGCCGTCAACAGCTGTTCGGCCCGCCACGGCTCCGAGTGCAGCCCTGGCACAGGCATTTCCAATCATTTTACCCGAGCGCCCCGTCGAACAGATCCCCGACGACAGACATGAAATTCAGCCCGGCGACTCGATCCTGCTGATCGTAGAGGACGACCCTCACTATTGTCGCGTTCTGGTCGATCTCGCGCGAGACAGAGGCTTCAAAGTCCTTGTCGCAATGCGAGGCGCCGATGCGCTCGAACTTGCGAAACAGTATCAGCCAAGCGCAGTTTCGCTCGATGTATTCCTTCCCGATATGCTGGGTTGGAGTGTTTTGAGCCAGCTCAAACAAAATCCACTAACGCGCCATATTCCCGTCCAGATCATCACCCTCGACGAAGACAGGCATCACGGTCTGGCGCGCGGGGCATTCTCGTTCGTTACCAAGCCGACAACCACCGAAGGCGTCGAAGCCGCTCTCAAGCGCATTAAGGAATATTCGACGCCTCGGCGCAAACGCCTGCTGGTCGTTGAAGACAATCCTGCGGAGCGAATGAGTATTTCAGAGCTGCTTGGCTATGACGATGTCGAGATCGAAACCGCCGGCACTGGACGCGAAGCACTCGACGCGTTGCGGCGGCAGCCGGCCGACTGCGTGGTGCTCGATTTGCGGCTTCCAGACATGTCCGGTTTCGAAGTGCTGGAAGAGCTCGGGGCCGACGAAAAGCTATCGGAAGTGCCCGTTGTGGTATTTACGGGACGCGAGCTGAGCGCGGAAGAGGATGCTCGGCTCCACACCATGGCGCGCAGCATCGTAGTGAAGGGCGTGGAATTGCCGGAGCGTCTGCTCGACGAAACGGCCCTCTTCCTTCATCGCGTTGTGACCGAATTGCCTGCCGAAAAGCAGCGCATGCTGGAGCGGTTAACCAGCTCGGATGAGGACCTGGTCGATCGCACCGTTCTGCTGGTTGACGATGACGCACGAAACATTTTTGCGCTGAGCAGTGTCCTCGAACGCCGCGGCATGCGGGTTCTCACCGCTACAACCGGCAACGAGGCCATTCAGCTGATTGAATCCGACCCCGACATCTCCATTGTTCTGATGGACATCATGATGCCGGAGATGGACGGCTATCAGACCATGGAGCAAATCCGGAAAAATGATGATTTCCGAAGGCTGCCCATCATTGCCCTTACGGCGAAGGCGATGAAAGGCGACCGCGAGAAATGCCTCGATGCCGGCGCTTCGGACTATCTGGCGAAACCGGTGAATACTGAACAACTGCTGTCTGCACTTCGCAGCTGGCTGCATCGCTGACAGCGGAGGCCGCCATGCTCGACGACAAAGTCAACATTCTTCTCGTCGATGATCAGCCGGCGAAACTTCTCACCTATCAGGCGATCCTGGCAGACATAGGCGAGAACCTGTTGAGCGCGAGCAATGCGACAGAGGCGCTCGAACTGCTCCTGAAAAACGATGTCGCCGTCGTTCTGATCGACGTCTATATGCCGGACATCGACGGCTTTCAGCTGGCGGCAATGATCCGGAATCACCCTCGCTTCGAGAAAACGGCGTTGATTTTTATTTCCGCCATTTTACTGACCGACGTCGATCGCTTGCGCGGCTATGAAATGGGCGCTGTCGATTACGTGCCGGTACCAGTTATTCCGGAAGTCCTGCGTGCCAAGGTCAAGGTTTTCGTGGAGTTGTTCCGGAAGACGCGGCAGCTCGAACAGCTCAATCGTGAGCTTGAAGCGCGAGTAGCCGAACGCACGGCCGAACTCGCTGCCTCCACGCGTCAACTTCGCCAGACCGAACGCCTGCGCAGCCTCGCGCTCGCGGCTGGCCAGATGGGCAGCTGGGAATGGAACATCGCGCGCGGGACGACCGTCTGGGATCAAGGTCAGTGCGAGATATTTGGAGTTGATCCATATACCTTTGCGCCAACTTTAGACGCGGTGCGGCCACTCATTAATCCGGAAGATTTTTCGCTGCTGGAACGCTCGTTTCGCAAAGTTTCAAAAGATGCCAATACCTTCCAGACAGAGTTTCGCGTTAAACGGCCGAATGGTGACATACGCTGGTGCATCGGCACCGCGGCTGCGAGCTTCGATGAACGGGCGCGTTTGATCTCGCTGAGTGGCGTCACCGCCGATATCACCGACCGCAAACGAGCCGAAGAGCGCCAAATCCTTCTGGCCGAAGAAGTCGATCACCGCGCGCGCAATGTGGTGGCTGTCGTGCAGTCGATCATGCGTCTCACCCGCGCCGACAGTATCGACGACTATATCCGCGCGCTCGATGGCCGCATCGGAGCACTTTCCAATGCGCACCGGTTGCTGGCGGGATCACGCTGGGAAGGCGCCGATCTCACTCGGCTTGTCGAGGAAGAATTTGCGCCTTATCGCGCCAGTGGCAGCGAGCGAGTTGCGGCGGACGGCCCTGCCGTTGTGCTGCCGCCCGCCACTGCCCAGACGATCGCATTGGCCCTGCACGAATTGGCCACGAACGCGGCGAAGTACGGCGCGCTATCGAATGAATCTGGACGCGTCGATCTCTCATGGCGGATAGAGTCAGGCAAACTTGAATTGGTCTGGGTTGAGTCAAACGGGCCGAAAATTACGCCACCAAGCCACCGCGGTTATGGCAGTCGCGCTATCGTCGCAGGCATCGAGAGCCAGCTTGGCGGTATCGTGAATTTCGGCTGGCAGCCGGGCGGCCTGCGCTGCACGTTGTCAGTTCCGCACAATGCGGATTCGACAAAGCTCAATCCATTCCATCTGCGGCAGGTCAATGGTGAGGCTCCGCAAATCATTTCGAACGACCCAGATGATAAACGCGTCCTCCTTGTCGAGGACGAGCCTTTGGTATCGATGATGCTGGCGGACATGCTTTCTGCTTTCGGGCATAAGGTCGATGGCCCCTACAACCGATTCAGCGATGCCATCATTGCAGCGGAAAGCAATAATCTCCAGGCAGGCATTCTGGATGTAAATTTGGGCGGTGAGAAAACCTACGCCGTAGCCAACATACTCACCAATCGGAAAATACCTTTCGCATTCGTCACGGGTTACGGACCAGATAGCATCGTTTCCGAATATGCCCACGCACCCGTGCTGCAAAAGCCAATCGAGGCCGCAAAATTGCACGCCCTGTTGCAGCAGATCGTGCGATAGACCGCCATCCATTTAGAAATTGCCACGCCGGCCTCGCGATGGTTTCACCCGCGGTCCCGCAGCGGCGGCTGGACCCGTGCGGGAACCAAGCACGGAAAGTCGCGTTATTGGCGACGCCACCAGCAAGAAGACGAAAAGCGATGACAGCGAGACAATTTCTCCTACGGGAAAGTACATATTGCCGCCAACGGGCAGCCACCTGCACCGATGCCTTTATTGCGGAAGAATTACGCCGCTTGGCAGCGTGCTTTGAACAGACGGCGGTTGCAGTTCAGGTTGGCGACACGTCCGAAAATGAGACTTCTCAATCTCGGGGTTCCCATTTACCCGAAGAACTCGCTACAATCGGGGGACGTTAACCCGGAACTCGGCATCCCTTCGCCGCGGAAAGTCTTTTCGTGCTGGGCGGTCCAAGAAGCACCCCATGAGCGCAGCCCCACTGGAGCGTCACAACACAATCGCGGTCGACGTCGCCGGCGTCACGGTTGGCGGCGGCGCGCCGATTGTCGTGCAGTCGATGACCAATACCGACACAGCCGATGTCGAGGGCACCGCGCGGCAAGTGGCAGCGCTGGCGGCGGCAGGCTCGGAACTGGTGCGCATTACCGTCGACCGCGATGAGGCGGCAGCGGCGGTGCCGTTGATCAAAGAGCGGCTGGCGCGCATGGGCGTCAATGTACCGCTGGTCGGTGACTTTCATTACATCGGCCACAAATTGCTGGCCGATCACCCGGGCTGCGCCGAGGCGCTCGATAAATACCGCATCAATCCCGGCAATGTCGGCTTCAAGAACAAGCGCGATCCACAGTTCAGCCAGATCGTCGAGATGGCGATCAAGCATGGCAAGCCGGTCCGCATCGGGGTCAACTGGGGCTCGCTCGACCAGGAACTGCTCACCAGGCTGATGGACGAGAACGCCAAGGCGGCCAAGCCGCTGGAAGCGCGCGCGGTCATGCACGAGGCCATGGTGCAGTCGGCATTGCTGTCGGCAGCGCGTGCCGAGGAGATCGGCCTTGCCAAGAACCGTATCATCCTCTCGGCCAAGGTGTCAGCGGTGCAGGACCTCATTGCGGTCTATGGTGAACTGGCCCGGCGCTGCGACTATGCGCTGCATCTGGGGCTCACCGAAGCCGGCATGGGCTCGAAGGGCATTGTCGCCTCCAGTGCGGCCATGGGTGTGCTGCTGCAACAGGGCATCGGCGACACCGTGCGTATCTCGCTCACACCGGAACCCAATGGCGACCGTACCCGCGAGGTGCAGGTGGCGCAGGAGCTGCTGCAGACCATGGGCCTGCGCACCTTTGTGCCGCTGGTGGCGGCCTGCCCCGGCTGCGGGCGCACCACCTCGACCACGTTCCAGGAGCTTGCCTCCGACATTCAGGGCTTCATCCGCGACTCGATGCCGGGCTGGAAGAAGCGCTATCCGGGCGTGGAGACCCTCAACGTCGCGGTGATGGGCTGTATCGTCAACGGGCCGGGGGAGAGCAAGCACGCCGACATCGGCATCTCGCTGCCCGGCACCGGCGAGCAGCCGACGGCGCCTGTGTTCATCGACGGCAAGAAGGCCGCCACGCTGCGCGGCCCCACGCTGAGCGCCGACTTCAAGCAGATGGTCGTCGATTATATCGAGCGAAGGTTTGGAACAGGCGCGCGGACGCAATCGAAACTGCCAGAGCCTGTTGGGTAGTGGCCGCCGCCCAGCCTAGTGGAAATCTTGCGCCTGAAAGTCCATCATTCACCTGCATCGGGACGGGGTATTTGTGACCAGCCTTCCGCCATCGGACCACGTTCCGCACGCCATCAGGCCGCGCAATCTCGCGCTCGGAATTGAGCGTATTGGATTTTTTTCGCTGACGCACCGGACGCTGGTCTCGCTCGCCTTCATTGCACTAAGCGTGATCGCAGCGATCGGCTTTGCGCGGGTTAAGGTCGATGACTCGCTTAGCCAATTGTTTCGATCCGATACAGAGCAGTTTCGGACCTACGAAGAAGTTACGCGCCGGTTTCCCTCGAACGAATTTGATATTCTCGTTGTCATCGAGGGTGATCGCCTGCTGGAGAGATCATCGCTCGAAAAGCTACGCGAGCTCGCAATTGAGCTTCAGCTGATCGACGGCACCAGAGGCCTGATATCGATATTTTCGGCGCGCGAACCGTCCGAAAATGGACAAATCCCGCCTCCCCTCTTTCCCGACCCATTGCCGCAGGGCTCCGAATACCAGGCGCTCGTCGACCGCGTGATGGCGAATGAGATCATTCGCGATAAAATGTTGTCGCCCGACGGCAAGCTGACCTTGATGGTTCTGGCCCTGGAGCCGAGTGCGACCGGACCAGACCGCCTGAATAAAGTTGTCGACGAAGTCCGCAAGGAAGTTAAAGACAATTTGGCAGGCACCGGCCTTAAAGGAGAGCTGTCCGGTGTCCCGGTGATGCAGCATGAAATTCGTAACGCCATCCAACGCGATCGCTTGCTCTACAACTCGCTCGGCTTCGTGGTGGGCTGCTTTATCGCGATTTTGTTTTTCCGTCGCTTCTCGTTCATGATAATTGCGGCCGGGCCGCCGCTCATCGCCATACTTCTCGCGCTTGGCGCGCTCGGATGGCTCGGCTTCAGCCTGAATATGTTTCTGAACGTGATGACACCGCTCATCATGGTCATCAGCTTTTCTGACAGTATGCAGATTACCTTTGCTGCCCGTGATCGCCTGCTGGCAGGCGATGATAAATTTACTGCCTTTCGCAATGCTTTGCTTATTGTCGGACCGGCTTGCGTGTTGACGCATGCAACCGCCGGCGTGTCCTTTATTGCCTTGCAATTTTCATCGTCCGACCTCGTTCGAACCTTCGGCGAAGCGGGGATGGTCGCGGTCGCCGTTGCCCTGGTCGCGGTTTTGATGGGCGTGCCATTGCTCGGTGTGCTGCTCATTCGCAACGAGGCCGAATTCGTTGCCGCTGTAAGGAACATGGACACAGCACTGAACGTGCTGCGACGATTTTGCGGCTGGGTCGCGGTTCGCATGGTGGCGCGACCCGGGCTCTATTCTGCAATCAGCCTTATCGTCGTCGCCGCACTGTCGCTCGGATACGCTCAGCTTCAAGCCCGCTACCGGCTTGCAGACCAGGTGCCCGATCGGGAGCAGGCCGTTCAGGCCAGCAGCCGTCTCGACGTCAAGTTGACCGGCGCGAACCCCTTCGATGTCTACATCCAATTCCCGAAAGGGGCATCTCTCTATGCGCCGGAAACGCTGGCAGTGATCGCCGATGTACACGCGCTACTCGAAAATCAGCCGGGCGTCGGAAATGTCTGGTCACTGGAAACCCTGCGGCGCTGGTTAGCTGACAAGCTGCATAAGTCGGATGTCGAAACCCTCAAACAATATGTCGATCTGCTACCGCCCTATCTCACGCGTCGATTTGTCTCGGCTGAACAGGATGCGGTGATCGTCAGCGGCCGCGTTCCCGATTCCGATGCCAGTCAGTTGCTGCCGATTGTCGATCAGACGGATCAACGGTTGAACAGCATTCGCGCGAAATATCCCGGTTACAAGATTGCCGTGACCGGCCTGTCGGTGATCTCGGCACGCAACAGCGCGCTCATGATCGATAAATTGAGCCGGGGGCTCACAATCGAGATCGTTTTTGTCGCCGGGTTTATCGGCCTCGCGTTCTGGTCACCGCTTGTTATGCTAATCAGCATATTGCCGGGGCTGTTTCCGATTGTTCTCGCCGGCAGCCTGTTGCTGATCACGGGACAAGGGCTGCAGTTCGCCAGCGTCATCGCGTTGACCGTATCATTCGGCCTTGGGCTGAGCGCGACCATCCACTTCCTCAATCGACTGCAAATTGAAGACATCGATCCCGATCCCGCGATAGGCGTCGAGCGCGCCACTATTCTGGTCGGGCCACCGTTAATCCTTACCTCGGCTGTGCTGGCCTGTGGCTTGGCAATGACGGTGCTGTCGAGCCTGCCCTCGCTGCGCCTTTTCGGGTGGCTTAGCGCATTCGCCATGGTGGCGGCGCTTATCGCCGACCTGTTCATGCTGCGGCCGATTGCGATGTTTCTTAGCAAGATCGTGCGCCGGAAGTCTCACCGGTCGCTGCTACGATCGTCTGCTGAATAGGAGCGAAGGTGGCTAGCTGCGTCTCAAGCTGACCGAGACGCCTCGAATAGCTGATTGGGCATCCTGTGACCTGATAGAAACCGATTGGTGCCCGCCATGGGTGATCAAAGTCAGACTGGCCGCAAACGACGATGCTCTGGCCACGACCTGGAAACGATCGCCTTCGGCCCTACCGGAAATCGTTCCAGCGGCGTTGCGGGTTGACTCGCTCCAACTGCCAGAGATCGCACCAGCCGCATAGTTGGCACTCGCGCGTAGATCAAAGTTATAGCTGGCGCTAGCGCAGCGGATGTTGAGCTGAAGATTGCGCTGGTCGCCGAGAACATCATAGGCCGCCCGGCATTTGATCGGTTCGCGGACGCCGCTGGACAATTCGATAGTGCCCGAGCCGGACCAATGGCCCGACAACCGGTCAAACGGCGCTATGCTTTGCGCGAAACCGGTCCCGGCAATGAAAAGCAAAAATGTCAGGGCAAAACCTGCCCTGCATGTTATATGCTTCATCCACTGTGCCGGCACTGACATCTCTCAGCCCAATAAAGCCGCCGGGCGCCGAACGAATTATGCGCTTGATATACTCTAATTCGGAATGGAACGCGAAGCCCCCACCACGGTTGTCATCAAACCATGCACGACAGTTAGGCACAAGACAATGAACGTCAAAATTTTCGTCGTCCTCGTCCTCGTTCAAATATTCGCTGGTGCTGCTCTCGCACAGAATAATCAGCCGCCGCAGCCTGGCCTTTTTCAGGGCACGCCCGAGGAGCAATCTGCTTGCGCGCCGGATTCGACGAAATTCTGCCGTGATGCGATTCCCGACACGTTTCGTGTTCTCGCATGCCTCCAAGAGAACCGGCACAAACTGAGGAAGGCCTGCCTCAAAGTTCTGGAAGACCACGGTCAATAGTTCAGAGTAACGCCGCTCAGCGCCGACGCACGATCATCGGTAGGCCGTCTTTAGGTCGCAGCGTTACTTTCTGCATTGGCCACGCATTATAGCCCGGCGCCATTTCAAGCGTGAAATTGCGCATAATTGCTGCAACAACAATTGAAGCTTCTTGGATCGCAAAGCTGGCGCCAATACAAATGCGCGGCCCAACGCCAAAGGGAAGATAGGCAAACCGGTCGATTGAGTCGCGCGACCGGCCGAGAAAGCGGTTTGGATCAAAACTGTTAGGCGTCGACCACAAGGCGCGGTGACGATGAAGCACATAAGGCGCAATAACAATCATTGTACCTGCTTCGATGCGTTCTCCAGCAAGCTCATCAACTCCTACTGCCTCGCGGCTTATGGCCGATAGAGGCGGGTAAAGGCGGTTGGTCTCGTCGATTACGGCCCGTGTCTCTACCAGGCGATCAGCCAGACCATCGACCGGGCCGCGGAATTCGCGGTCCGCTTCGGCCTGGACTCGCTCCCGCCACTGGTTTGATTGCGACAGCAGATACAGCGACCAGCTAATACAATTCGCGGTCGTTTCATGGCCGGCAGCGATGAACGTCAGGATATTTGCCCGGACTTCCGTTTCGGACAGCGCTTCACCGGTTTCAGGGTCTGCCGCTTCGAGCAAGAAAGAGAGGATGTCACGGGGTGCGTTGTCCGGATTGTTGGCAATGCGCTCCCGGCGCGTAGAAATAATCGTATCGATCGCAGATTCAAAAAGGCGAAGCATAGGTCGCAGCTTCCAGCGTCCTGGACGCGGCACAAAGTCCGGCACGCCCAGCATGTCGAAAGGATCAATGCGTCCGATTGTTTCGAAGTAGCTCTTCATCGCCATCCGAATATCTTCTCGGCCGTGTCCTAAACCATCGGAAAATATGGTCCGCTCCAGCACCTCTAATGTGACGCGCGTTGCTTCCACCGTAATGTCCGTAACTTCGCCTTCACATTCGGCAAGCCGTTCCACGAGCCCGCTGGCTACATTGGCCATCGCGCGGGAAAAATTCATGACCGTTTTTCGCGCAAATAGCGGCGCCAATGCCCGCCGCTGCATCCGCCAATCTTGGCCTTCGACCGTCAATAATCCGCCGATCAGGCCAGCCGATAGGACGCGGCGTTGCAGCCAGTCTTTTTTATAGTTGTCGCAATTGTCGAGTAACACGCGTCGAATCGCAGCTGGGTCGTTAACGACGGCGACCCTTCCAATCGACATTCCGCTCAACACGATTGGCTGTTCGAAATGAGCCGTAGTCCAAGCTTCGAGCGGGTTATTAGCGAGGACGCGAAGCAGGGAAATTGGTCCTAATGCCTGCGCCCGTGGGACCGGCGCGGGCGGATTTAGCTCCGTAGAAAAATCGAGCACGGAGGACTCCGTATAAATATAGCCTGACCGCGAAAGGGACTAAATCGAAGCAGAACGTCCAGGTTCCATTAAAGTGCAATTTGATTGAACTGAATAGCGGAACCGGGCGTGATTTCGTCTATTTCAGATGTTAGACCTCCGCCCGCCCCTAGGATAATCAGGTGCCCGCACGTGCCAAATCGAACGAACCCAAGCACCCTCAATACCCGTATAGTCTGCATCGCGTTTGCCAGCTGGCTGATTGCGATCTCGGCGAGCGTGGCGCTGCCCGTGAGCGGAGCCGCCCCCGAACCGGCGGGAGTGTGGCTGGTAGCCAAACAGTACGCGCGGATCAAAATCGTTGATTGCGATGGCCGCCTATGGGGGGTGGTTGCGTGGGAAGCCCAGCCGGGCATCGATACCAAGAATCCGGACCGAAATCTGCAATCCCGCCCCACGCTGGGGATGCCGATCCTGCTTGGCATGACCCCAACCAAAACAAATCAATGGGACGGACAAATTTATAATTCACAGGACGGCCACACGTATTCGGCCAGCATCAGCCTGCAGGACCCAAACACTTTACGCGTGCAGGGATGCTTTCTTGGCTTCTTGTGCGGCGGTGAAAATTGGACCCGCGTTGAGCCGCAGGACACCTTGGGGACGGCTTCGACCCAAAGCACCACGCCAAAGCCGCCTAAAACCCGCAAGGCAACGAGTAACCAACCTGAACCGACCGACGATGTCTGTTCAAGAATTCTTGGACCTGCGGGGCTTACCCATGAGCGCGGGCTGAAATAGCACTGCCGCCGCCAGGGTACACATAAGTGAAAGCGCCAGCAGCTTGCCCATGCTCGATGTGCCCGGGTGCTGTGAAAGCCACAAACTTCCGAACGCCGTTGCGGTCGTTAATGCGCTCCAGATCACAGCACGCGTCAGGCTTGATTGAAGGAGATTCGTACGGCCCGATCGCCACGCCATGATGTAGTAAATTTTGAAAGCGACTCCGACGCCTAACAGCAAAGGGAGCGCGATGATGTTGGCAAAATTCAGCGGCATGCCAATCAATACACAGATTTCCAGCGTAACCACGCCCGCCAGCAAAAGCGGCACTAGTGTAAGCAACACATCGCCGAACCGTCGCAAAACAATCCAGAGCAAAATCGCGATCGATATCAACGCATAAAATCCCGCTTCTAAAAATGCTCTTACAACCGTACGGCTTGATTCGAGGATAGAGATCGGGCCACCGGTAGCTTTAGGATAAATTGCAAGGACCGCCCGCGCGAACGAACGCAACACTTCGGTGTCGTCAGTATTACCTTTGGGCGCAACTTCGACACGGGCGCGCCCGTCCGCCGCTACCCAGCGCTGCTTGATCGTTTGAGGCAGATTATCTTTTGTTACCCGCTCCGCGCTCAGGAAACCACGTAGTTGAGCTAGGTCGGTTTCGAGCGGAACGACGAAGGCGGCTTGGGCCCTTGCGCGCGCCGGCTCATCTGCTTGAGCCAGTTTCACCAAGTCGGCGGCCAAACGCCGGGCCGCGTCGGCTCCCGGCCCTTGTGCGTTTCCGGCAATTTTGTTGAGCTGGTCGGCCATGCCATTCAAAGCCGCAACATTTTCGGCATCAGTTGGTGGTTTGCTCGATGCGGGCTTTTGCAGCGCCTGACCGAGCCGTTTGCTCAGATCCTGGATGAGCGCCAGCTTTTTATCCTGATCCTGCGGGACAAAGGTAAGCAAGCTTACGGCCTGCAACACTTGCGGCAGCTTTTCTAACTTCGTTGCCGCTGCCGTCGCTTCATCGAGCGACGGAGCGACGACATTGACCGAATTGATGCCGACCCGTGGATCTCCTCCTAGATCGAGCAAGGTCGAAATTGATTCAGTCGCAGCACTGCGTAAGTGAATGGGGTCGAAGTCGAACGAAAGAAAATAAAGTAGCGGCGATCCCAACACAGCGACGGCGAGCGTCCCGGCGATCACGGGCACCCTATGTTCTTGAAGAAACCTGTCGATTGGCGCGAGCGTGCGATATCCGATCGCCTCCGGCTCACCCGCCGGATTAAGCACCGTAATCAGTGCCGGCAATAGCGTTATACTTGTGCCATACGCTATCAGCATCCCCACGCCGGCAATCTGTCCCAATTCTGAAACACCGCGGTAGGCGGTCGGCAGAAACGACAGAAATCCGGCCGCTACTGCGGCCGCCGCGAGCGTCAACGGAGCTCCGATTTTTTCCGCCGCCTGAGTCAATGCGGGAAGAAGTTTTGGAACGTCGTGCCGTTCGGCACGATAGCGCACCGAAAACTGAATTGCGAAATCGACGCCGAGGCCGACAAAGAGGACTGCGAATGCGACCGATATCATGTTGAGTGCGCCCACCATCATCAAGCCGAGCGCAGCGGTAAGCGCCAATCCGACGAACAGGTTTATAAAAACGGCAAAGATGATGCGCGCCGAGGTCAGGGCCAACCACAGAATCGTCAGCACGATGACAACCGTGCCGATCGCGTTGGCCAAAGCGCCTTGCTCAACACTTGCAAATTCTTCATCTGACATCGGTACCGAGCCGGTCAGTCGCACACGCGCCTGATATTTTTGGCTGAGCTGCAGTTCGGAGGCAGATTGGCGAACGGCCCTGCTTGACGCTTCACCCGGCTGGAGCGCCGAAAAATTCAGTACGGGGCGAACTTCAATGAGACGCCGCATGTCATTTTTGCCAGGCGGCTCACCGTTCAACATGGACTGCCAGGAAAATGACGCTGGGCGGCTTGCGAGGGCATTCTCGATCGTCGCTGATCCCATCGACAACGGCCGGGCCAAACCATCGAGCGTGAGCATTCGGTTTTGTACGCCGATGAGCCCCAGCGAGAGTGTGCGCGTGAGGCCACGCAGGCTCGGATCCCCTGCAAGCGTCCCGATCAATGGCGCGGCTTGGCCTAAGCCTTTAGTAGAACGCTCGACGGTTTCAAGCGGTTGAAACAGCAATCCGTTACGCGCAAAAAATGCGGTACCACCGATGTCCTCGACTGAGCGAAACAGTTGAGGCTGGCCTCTCAACCGCTCGGCTAATTCGGCACCGGCGGCAGACGCATATTCCGCGATAGGGGCGTCAACGACCACCAATGTCGACCCGAAGTGTCCGGGAAATGCTTTCTCGAATTCGGCCTCACGCTGGCGCCAATCGAGATCAGACGAAATTAGCTTGTTGATATCCGTAGTAATTGCGAAATGCCGCGTCGAATAGACGACTGATCCAGCCGCAGCAATCATTGCTAAGATAATGATTGGCCAAGGGAATTTTGTACAAAAGCGAACAATTGCGGTAATTGAGGTCGCTAACATAGCTAATGGCACCTTCCGCGCGCGGAATAGTCACCTTTACTTGCGCTCGAACGTAATATTATCAATGCTTTCCGGCCGGAACTTTTGCTAGCGTCATTGATTGACGCAGACTGAGAGCCTACGTCCCAGAGCCGGCGAAGCTCATATTGGGCGACAGAAAATATTCCGAGAGTATTTGCCAAGGGCACGAGCGCCTCCGAAATATTGGGGAAGGTAATTGAAGCATGACGGCGCCAAACGATAACTTCGTGACAAACACTACTACTGGCGTCCTCGACTCGATCAAGACCCCAGCCGATTTACGACGGATTAATGCGCGGCATCTACAGCAGGTTGCCGACGAATTGCGCGCCGAGACTATCAACGCAGTCGCCGTGACAGGCGGCCATTTGGGCGCGAGTCTTGGTGTAATCGAGTTGACCGTCGCCCTGCACTACATTTTTGATACCCCGACTGACAAGCTCATCTGGGACGTCGGCCATCAGGCCTATCCACACAAAATCCTAACTGGCCGCAGGGATCGCATCCGAACATTACGGACAGGCGGGGGCCTGTCCGGATTTACGAAGCGCTCCGAGAGCGAATACGACTGCTTTGGTGCGGCGCACTCATCGACATCCATATCGGCAGGTCTGGGCATGGCCGTCGCACGCGACCTCGCCGGGCAAAAACATAATGTGGTCTGCGTGATCGGTGACGGCGCAATATCTGCCGGCATGGCGTACGAGGCTATGAATAATGCTGGCGCGATGAACCGGCGCCTAATCGTCATCCTGAATGACAACGAGATGTCGATCGCGCCGCCGGTCGGCGCCATGTCGAACTATCTCACACGTTTGTTTTCTAGTCCGATGTACATGTCGCTGCGTGACCTCGGCAAGCACGTTGCCGGTCACTTACCGAAGTTTTTCAAAGAGAAGGCTTCCCTCGCCGAAGAATTGGCACGGGGATTTGTCACGGGTGGAACGCTTTTCGAAGAGTTGGGCTTTTACTACGTCGGCATTGTCGACGGCCACGACCTCGATCAGCTGTTGCCCGTGCTGGAAAATGTTCGCAACGCGGACAATGGCCCGTTCCTCGTTCACGTGCGTACGCAAAAGGGCAAAGGCTACGCACCAGCTGAAGCCTCGCAGGACAAATATCACGGCGTCGTCAAATTTGACGTCTCTACCGGCAAGCAACACAAGGCCAGTTCGAACGCACCGTCCTACACAAAGGTATTCGGCGAAAGTCTGGTCAAGGAAGCCGAAAAGGACGAAAAGATCGTCGCTATCACAGCGGCAATGCCGGGCGGCACTGGCGTCGATATCTTTACGAAAGCATTCCCGCAGCGCGCCTTTGACGTTGGCATTGCCGAACAGCATGCCGTTACGTTTGCAGCGGGATTGGCGACACAAGGTTACAAGCCGTTTGTGGCCATTTACTCAACATTTCTGCAACGCGCATACGATCAAGTTGTCCACGATGTAGCGATTCAGCAGCTGCCTGTTCGCTTCATTCTGGACCGTGCCGGCCTGGTCGGTGCCGACGGGCCGACCCATGCTGGTTCGTTCGACTTGGCATATCTCGGTTGCCTGCCCAATTTCGTAATCATGGCGGCGGCCGATGAGGCCGAACTCGTCCACATGGTCGCGACCGCCGCCGCGATCGACGATCGACCGTCGGCGGTACGCTACCCGCGCGGCGACGGCGTCGGCGTTGAACGGCCCACCGTCGGCATACCGCTCGAAATAGGCCGCGGTCGCATCATCACACAAGGCAGCACGGTTGCTCTGCTGTCACTTGGGACCAGATTGGCCGAATGCGTGAAAGCCGCTGAGACTCTTGCGGCACACGGGATTTCAACCACGGTCGCCGATGCGCGCTTCGCAAAACCACTCGATGCCGATCTCATTCTGCGCCTGGCACGCCAGCATGAGCTCCTCGTCACGGTCGAAGAAGGTGCAATTGGCGGCTTTGGTGCACATGTCATGCAGTTACTTGCGGAGCAAGGCGCACTTGATCGACCGAATTTCAAAATCCGCAGCATGGTCTTGCCGGATATCTTCATAGACCACGACAGCCCGCCGGCCATGTATGCAAAGGCCGGACTCGATGCGAACGGAATTGTCGCAAAGGTTTTCGACGTTTTTGGATCACGTCATGTTCCAGAACTGCAGCCGGCCGAAATTGCCCAGCTCGCAGATCGTGCATTGCGCCGCCGGCAGGCCAAGGGAATGAACGGGCATGCCAAGGGGGCAGCGGGATGAAGGTAATATTGGCAAAACCGCGCGGTTTCTGCGCGGGTGTTGTGCGTGCGATCGAGATCGTCGAGCGCGCGCTCGAAAAATACGGCCCACCAGTCTACGTACGGCACGAGATCGTGCACAATAAATGGGTGGTCGATGCGCTAAAGGCGCGCGGCGCCCGTTTCGTCGAAGAACTTTCCGAGGTGCCGCCGGACGCAATAACAATCTTCAGCGCGCATGGTGTCGCGAGGAAGGTCCAAGACGAGGCCGCCGAGCGCGGTCTGCGCGTGCTTAACGCTACTTGCCCGCTCGTATCGAAAGTACACGCGCAGGGCCGCCACTACCTGCGCAACGGACGCACGGTGATCCTGATCGGCCATGCAGGCCACCCCGAGGTGGAAGGCACGCTCGGACAGATCCCCGGCCCGGTGACCCTCGTGCAGACCGAAGCAGATGTAATCGGACTTGACCTGCCGGAAGACACACCAATCGCCTACGTGACCCAGACCACACTGAGCGTCGATGACACCAAAGGGATCATTGCGGCGCTGTTCCGTCGCTTCAAGGACGTGGTCGGACCCGGCACACAGGACATTTGTTACGCGACACAGAACCGCCAAACTGCGCTGATTGAGCTAACCAAGCTCGCAGACGTGATTTTTGTCGTTGGCGCTAAAAACAGCTCCAATTCGAATCGGCTGCGCGAGATCGGCGTCGAAGCCGGCGTTCCGACCCACCTAATCGCCAATGGCAGTGAAATAAGGCAGGAGTGGTTGCAAAACGTCGAGGTTGTTGGCATTACGGCGGGTGCCTCTGCGCCGGAAGTTATGGTACGTGACGTGATCAATGCGTTGCGTGCGGTCGAGCCGGTGGAGGTTTTCACCCTTCCCGGACAGGATGAACACATCGAATTCAGGGTGCCGGTCGAGCTGCTCGACGTGACTGGCGCACAGCATATCAGCAAGGATAGTGATCTTGGGCATTCCTCTTCTTCAGAAGCTATTTGTCGGTAGCTACGTCGTTCGCCAGCGCCTCACCGGGCGCAAGCGCTATCCCCTCGTGATGATGCTTGAACCGCTGTTTCGGTGCAATCTCGCTTGCGCCGGCTGCGGCAAGATCGACTATCCGGATCCGATTCTGCACCAGAATATGTCGGTGGAGGACGCTCTGCACGCGGTCGATGAGTGCGGTGCGCCTGTTGTGTCGATCGCCGGCGGCGAACCCTTGCTCCACAAACAGTTGCCGGAAATCGTGCGAGGTATCGTCGCGCGCAAAAAGTTTGTCTACCTGTGCACCAACGCGCTGTTGATGGACAAGAAGCTGTCACAGTATGAGCCGAGCACCTTCTTTACCTGGTCGGTGCATCTCGATGGTGACAAGGAAATGCACGATCATTCGGTTTGCCAGCCGGGTACCTACGACCGCGCAGTCACGGCGATCAAGCACGCCAAGGAACGCGGCTTCCGCGTCAATATCAACTGCACATTGTTCAACACCGCGCAGGCCGACCGCGTGGCTGCATTCTTCGACGCTGTAACGGAGTTGGGCGTGGATGGAATTACCGTCTCGCCGGGTTATGCCTATGAACGCGCACCCGACCAGCAGCACTTCCTTAATCGGGGAAAGACCAAACAGCTGTTCCGCGACGTATTCAAGCAAGGACCGAGCAAGACCAAGTGGTCCTTCAGCCAGTCCAGCCTGTTCCTTGACTTCCTTGCCGGCAACCAGAGCTATCACTGCACGCCCTGGGGCAATCCGACGCGCACGATCTTCGGTTGGCAGAAGCCCTGCTATCTGCTCGGAGAAGACTATGCGCAGACTTTCGACGAGCTTATGAACGAGACCGATTGGGACGCTTACGGCACCGGCAACTACGAGAAGTGCGCCGACTGCATGGTCCATTCCGGCTACGAAGCGTCCGCGGTTCAAGACGCTGTCGCCCACCCTCTCAAGGCTTTGAGCGTGAGCCTGCGCGGTGTTCGCACCGAGGGCGCAATGAAACCGGAAATTTCCCTCGAACACCAGCGGCCGGCGAAATACGTCTTTTCAAAGCACGTCGAGCGCAAATTGGACGAAATTCGCCAAGCAGACGAAAAGTCCGAATTGATCGAAGCCGGCTGACGGCCTTCGCCTTTATTTCAGGCGCTGGCCGGATGGAACTCGAGGCCATGTAGCCCGTTATGTACGCACCACCATTCCGCATGGTGGCAAAGGCCATTGGATTTCGGCCATGCGCGCACGCACCACCATCCTTATCGCGGCACTAAGTGCAGCAATTCCTCTCCATGAGGCGGCCCATGCACAGCTGTCTCCGCAAGGCGTCTTAGGCGGCATCACGCGACCATTTCGCCAGATGCTCGGGCATCTTGGTCATTACCCTCGCTCTCATCGCCACCGCAACGCTAGCGCTGAACCGCAGGCCGATGCAGAAGCTTCCCCAAACGAGCCCTCATCTGCCGCCATATCTCGGCCTGGCTGGGTAGGGCCGCCGGTCTGGCCCAGTGCCTTTGAAGACATCCTGGGGTTTGCGTTATGGGCTGACGAATACGCACCGCGGTTGCGGGGACGCGGGTTTGACGTGATCGCCGATACGATCAGTGGGCGTTTCGAATCGCCCCGCCCGACGGCGCGCACCGCCACGACTGGCGCTGCCGTGAGTGACGCCCCTGAGGGCTCTGTTACTCGATGCGACGATACCTCGCGCATACAGGACAACTGGCCGGCAAAACGCGTCGAACAAATATTGCAACTATCCGACACTCAACACGACGCGCTTGAGAAGCTGCAAGCGGCGGCAAACCAATCGGCCAAAACCATCAGTGGAAATTGCGGCGTGCCCGCCGCGCTTGCACCGACAGACCGACTGAGAACACTGGTGCAGACGATTTGGATCGTGCGTGATGCCGGGGTCTCGATGCGCGGCCCGCTCAATACCTTTTACGCCAGCCTTACAAATACTCAGAAGGACAGCTTTGTCCGCTATCAGCAACAAAACAATATTCCAGCTGACACCAAGACCGCGGGTAGCGACGCAAACAAGCAATATCAAACCTGCGCCGCGCAAAACGTCGAAAAAGCGGAACGTCTGGTCCAAGAAGTTGAAATGCGGGTTCGACCAAACAGGAAACAAGCAGAAAGCCTGGAGAACCTGCACAAAGTGTCGACCGACATGGCCAAACTTTTAATTGCGTCATGCGCACAGCCAATTCCTGTCGATCCTCTGGGGCGGCTGGATTCGGCAGACGACCAACTAACAGCTTTGAATTATGCTGCGACGACTGTGCAGATTGCATTCGATGATTTTTATGCGAGGCTCGACAATAGCCAAAAGGCCAGATTTGGTTCTTTGAGCCGCTGAATGTCACATACCGAACGGCACGTGAGACGTGTTGTTCGCATTTAAATTGCGATAGCGCGCAAGCGCCCACAGTGGAAAGAATTTTCGATAACCGTGGTAACGCAGATAGAACACACGCGGAAATCCTGTCGCGGTGTATCGTTCTTCGTCCCAAAATCCAATTTCTGTTTGAGTTTTCGTAAGATACTGGACACCCCGCTCTACCGCGGGGTGGTCGATCTCGCCACAGGCCATAAGCCCGAGAAGCGCCCATGCCGTTTGTGATGCCGTGCTGGCGGCGGCCTCATGGCCGCGATATTCGAGCTTATAGCTCGTTCCATCTTCACCCCAGCCGCCATCGGAATTTTGAATCGAGACGAGCCAATTGGCGGCTTTGCGGAATTCCAGGGAGGTTTGATCGATGCCGCAAGCGTTGAGCGCGCAGAGCACGGACCAAGTCCCGTAAATGTAGTTCAGGCCCCACCGCCCATACCAGCTTCCGTCTGGTGTCTGCGTGCGGAACAGGTACTCGACACCGCGCGAGAGCGATTCGCTCCGGTCCAGCGTCTCGCCAAGTTGAGCAAACATCGAGACACAGCGCGCTGTGACATCTTCAGTCGGTGGATCGATTAACGCCCCATGATCGGCGAACGGAATATTATTGAGGTATCCGTAAACGTTATCGACGTCGAACGCGGCCCAGCCGCCGTTGCGGCTCTGCAGGCCCTTCACCCATTCGACGCCACGTTCAATCGCATGATCGTAGCGGCCATCCACACCGAGCTGGCGGGCACGGTCCATCGCCATAACGACAACTGCAGTGTCATCCAGATCCGGATAGTGCGGGTTGGCGTATTGGAATGCCCAGCCGCCAGGCCGTACGTGCGGGCGCCGGGCGGCCCAGTCGCCGACGGTATCGAACACCTGGAGCGGCAAAAGCCAGTCGAGACCGCGGCAGGCGTCAGCGCGCGCCTGATCGCTGCCTACCTCCAGCAATGCATGGCAAGTGAGTGCCGTATCCCACACCGGTGAAACGCAAGGCTGACAATAGGCTTCGTTTTCGCCGACGACCAAAAGCTTATCAATCGATGCCCGCGCAATCGCCGCGCTGGCATTGTTACCGAGAACGTCGAACATGAGCACGGAATTGGCCATTGCCGGAAAGATTGCGCCTAATCCGTTTTCGCCATTGAGGCGCTCGCTGACGAACGCAACGGCTCGCTCTATGGCGCGTTGGCGCAATCGCTTTGGAAAGAACTTTATCGCTGGGCGCAGGACAACATCTATGCCGCGAAACAGTGCAAACCAGATCCAACGCTGATGCGGTGCTTTCGCGGCCGGCCCGATTGCTTCAGGCGCTCCGATAAAAAGCTCGTCAATCTTCACTCCGAGGAGATTCTTCGCGCGTGGGCGGATCGCCTGCAGTACCAGGAGAGGCACGAGCACTGTACGCGCCCAATATGAGACTTTCGATAAATGGAAAGGAAACCAGGCGGGGAGCAGCGTAATTTCGACCGGCATTTCCGGGACGCTACGCCATTGTAATATGCCGTATAGCGACAGGAGGACGCGGGTAAACACATTAGAGTTCACCGCGCCACCGCGCGCCAGTATCGCCTCACGGGCGCGGCGCATATGCGGGGCATCCGGACTATCGCCTGTCATCTTGAGCGCAAAATAAGCTTTGACGCTCGCACTCATGTCGAAATCGCCGCCGTGGTAGAGCGCCCAACCACCGTGCTCGCACTGAATGCGTCGCAAGTAGACGGCGATCTTTTGCTCGAGGATCTTATCGACTGGCTCACCCCGATAGTGTCGCAGCAATACGTATTCCGCTGGAATTGTCGCGTCGGCCTCGAGCTCGAACACCCAATGTCCGTCGCTTTGCTGACATGCGAGCAGCGCACGCGTCGCGTTCTCGACCGAATGCTCGAGGCCGCGTGAATCTGACGGTGTGTGGGATTTCACGACAAGCGTCATGCGGCAGCCATTAGCCGCTCGGTCAGGAGATCAGCGGCACGATACCCGGACCGAACTGCGCTCTCTATCGTTGCCGGCAAGCCGGTTGCGGTCCAGTCGCCAGCCAGGAAAAGATTATCCCAGGTTGTTTCCGCTGCGGGGCGCCGCGCATTTTGCGCCGGCGTTGCTGCAAACGTTGCGCGCCGCTCACGAACTATCTGCCATGGCGGCAATTCGTCGGGAAGGTTAGCGACCTTTGCAACGTCCCGCCAAATTGCCTGCGCCAATTCTGCGCGAGGCTTGTCGAACAATGCATCACCATTACTGATCGTTACCGAAATTCGGCCCGGCAGCGCAAAAATCCACTCGCACGTGCCGTTGATGATACCGAGCATTGGCGACATTTGAGCGGGCGGATCTATGCGAAAATGCGCGTTGACGATACCGCGAAAGGATAGAGGCGCTTGCAGACCCGGTACGAGATTTGTCGCCACATAAGGCGGAACGGCAAGGATGACGGCATCGTTTTCGCCGAGATCGACGCTCTCTTTGGCAAAATCGAGGCCCGATACGCGCCCATTCGCGAAGCGCAACGCGACCAGCTCGTCCTGAAACGCGATTGAGACGTCATGTTTGCGCAAATGTGCGATGGCAGGATCAACAAATACAGTTCCCAGCCCGTCATGCGCGAGCAACGGTCGACAAGCCTGGCCGCCGAGCGCAAGCGTTTCTCGGATAAGTACCCCGGCAAGTTTGGCCGACCCCTCACGCGGCGCAATATTGAGCGCGGCAAGCAACAACGGCTCAAGCAATCGTTCATAGATCGGGCCGGAGCAGTTTATCACTTCGCCGATCGGCTTATCCGCCG
Source organism: uncultured Alphaproteobacteria bacterium (assembly GCA_963810585.1). Taxonomy (GTDB): domain Bacteria; phylum Pseudomonadota; class Alphaproteobacteria; order Rhizobiales; family Xanthobacteraceae; genus Pseudolabrys. Next base: position 2,886,345 of record CAWENV010000001.1, on the reverse strand, counting down.
AAGTCCAAGCGAGGCGCGCTAGCGGCAAGTAATCTACGACTGCCGTCTGCGGCACCCGGCGGTCCTTGTCGAATACCCACCACGGAAACCTGCTTTCCCCGAAACGCAGGGTCCACTTCTCGTCGGTGGCAAGATCGATGAAGGAAAATTCGGCTTCGGGTGGCCCGCGCAAACCTGATCGTGACCCGATCGTTTCCGCGTACGATAGCGCTGCGTGGTTGCCCGACAGCAACAGATGAACACCGTTGTCGATCATCATGCCTGTCGACTGGTCATAATATGAGCGGCACCGGCCACCGGCCTGCGCAGTCGCTTCATGGATAGAGACGGCCCGGCGCGTTCGGGTCAATCGGACGGCGGCGGCAAGCCCCGCCAACCCCGCCCCGATAATGTGGACTTTACCGACGTCAGACGAATGCATGCCGTAACGCAATCCACAATAAGCGTGATTTGTTCACGCGAACACGGTTCCGTGGCGGAGCCCAGCCGCGCGATACCATGTCCTCAAGCATCTGGCGATACACAGCACCCATAATTTTCGGTGCCCGTACAACCTGACGCGAACAGCCTGACATGATTTCAGCGGCTTTAATAAAATGCCCGCGCGCGCGTTCGGCAATAAAAGCGCAGGCTGTGCCAATTTGAGGATTTGACACAACCGCCTTTGGGTCGGTCGTCCCAATGCTGGCGAGCTTCAGTGCCTCTTTCGGGAGATAGAGACGCCCCATGGCGGCGTCTTCGTCAATGTCGCGCAGGATATTTGTAAACTGAAGAGCACGGCCGAGATGATACGCCAGCGCGTTGCCCTCATCGGCGCTCATACCAAAGATTCGTACTGATAGCCGACCGACAGCAGATGCAACCCGATCGCAATAGAGATCAAGCTCCTCGAGACTGGGTGCCCGAATATCTGCGCGCGCATCCATCTCCATGCCATCAATAACCGCGAGAAAATCGTCTTTGTGCAAGCCGAAGCTTGAAATGGTCTTGGCGAGACTTTCAAGACCAACCGGGACCTCTCCCGAATAGAGCGAGTCAATATTTTTTCGCCATTCCGACAGAAGCGCGAGCCGTTGTGCGCGCGGCCTGTCTTCGTCGGCAATGTCATCGACATCACGGCAGAACGAATAGACTTCAAACATAGCCGCTCTTTTTTCACGGCTAAGGATGCGCATCGCCATATAGAATGAGCTACCGCCTGCGCGATTTGCAGCGGACGAGTGATCTGTCGTTGGATTCTGAGCGTGAACGTTCATGGAGTCTGATATCGGTGCGGCGGCACCACCGTTCGCAAGAGCCGGCGTAGTATAGCTCGTCCGCCACCGTTTACAGCGGATAGCAACGCTTCGGCTTTCGTAAGATGCACCCGGTCAGCCAACGGGTCGCGCACCTTCAGAATCGCCAATAATTGGCTCGCAAGTGATTGGATGACTGAGATTTCAAGCGCAAGTCGCGTGTCGGCTACCTTTGCCTCGAACCCCCGGCTTTCGTCCAGCAAGGCCGACGTGCGCCCTACCAATCCACGCAGGCAACTGCGCAGCGCCGGGCTTGCCTGGGCGTTGCCGAGCGCTTCAACGCCAGTTCCGCTCGCGGTTAGCGCGTCCAGTGGAATATAGACCCGATTGAGCGCGCGATAGTCTTTGGCACAATCCTGCACGTGATTGATGATTTGCAATGCTGCACACAATGCATCGGAGGCCGGCCAGGTGTCCCTCGCCTCGCCATGCACATCGAGTACGAACCGCCCGACGGGCATCGCCGAGCGCGAGCAATAGTCGATTAGCTCATCCCAACTAGCGTATCGAAGCTTTGTTGCGTCCTGCCTGAACGCACTCAATAAGTCTTGCGCATGGCGCGCGGACAGCTCTCGGCTATGTAAAATTGCGCGTAGCGCAACCCCTTCCGGCTCGTCATCGTTGGCGCCAAGCAAGGTGGACTCGAGCCGATCCAGGCGCGAGATTTTTTCTGTGCTCGAAAGCTCGGGATGATCAGCAATATCGTCTGCGACTCGGACAAATTCGTAGAACGCAAGAATCGCTGGCCGGTGCCGCTGATTTATCAGCCACGACGCAACCGGAAAATTCTCGTCGCGTGCTCCCTTGCCGGATCGAAGTTCGCCGCTACCGGTCATTGCAAACTTTGCACGTCAACGTGAACGCGCCCTTTCCAGTGGCCTCCCCGCCGCCGCAAATACTGATATGCGGAATTGAGCGTGTAATAAAGGTACAGTGCTGCAATTCCCGGGAGCGCGATACTCCAAAGCGGCGATATGCGATAGAACCGCAGCGTTGGTACAAAGGACAGTGTCATCATTAGCCAGGCAAGCAATCCCAGATAGCGCGGCACGCCGGCTGCAAATATCGCAATCATTGCCGGAATGATGAAAGTAACCGCCATTCCTGCAGTTGTCGCAGCTAACAAGAGCGGCGAATAGCGGAGCTGAGCATAGGCAGACCGCGAAATCATTTGTCTGACATCCGCCAGCGTATTGTAAGGGCGTATACTGCATACACGATCCGTCAGGCCAAGCCAGATTGGACCGGTTGCCTTCAACTTTGCAGCCAACGAACAGTCGTCGATCAGCGCGTTACGAATACTCGCGATGCCACCGACATTTGCGAGAGCATCAGCGCGAACCAGCATGCAGCCGCCCGCGGCCGCAGCAACTTTGGAATCGGAGCGGCATACCCACGGGAACGGAAAAAGCATCTGAAAAAAATAAATGAAAGCCGGTACGTGGCTCCGTTCGGCGAGACTCTCACACCGCAGCTTCGCCATGAGGGACGTCAGTGTAAATCGGCCCGCCAATGAATGCGTTACCAACCATGCCAGTGTATCGGGTGCATGCATGATGTCGGCGTCGGTAAGCAGTAGGTATTCCGGCCGCGACACTTCGGCTGCCGCAATACCCTGATTAAGCGCCCATAGTTTACCGGTCCATCCACTCGAAAGTCCTTTGCCGCGGATCACCGTCAATTGACGGCTGGATGCCGCAGCAGCAGCTCGCATCGCTGCCGCAGCCGTGTCATCGCTGCTGTCGTCGTCCACGACGATAACGGCCAGTTTTCCTGGATACTCCTGCCGCAGCAATGAACCCACGGTTTCTTCGATAAGCTCAGATTCATTGCGTGCTGGTATGACAGCTACCACCGCTGGCCATTGGGCCGGCTGACCCACGGTGCGCGCCGTGTCTTTTATTGAGCCAAGCCAATACCGGCCGCGCGCGCTTAGCAGATAAACCCACACAGCCACACAAATAACAGCCAAAATTTCGGTCGTTACAAAAACAGGTTCCAATTGCATTGCGACTCTACGCTCAACATCCCAAAGGTGAATTAGTTCTTTTCGGCCGGTACTTTTAACAAGATGGCCGGATCCACAACAATTCCAATCAAGCAAAACGAAAGCGCTCCGACTAGTCTTGCGCGCCGCGTGAACGTGACTTTAACGCCGCCGCTCTTAATATGCCAAGAAATCGACGCCGTTCCGGCCGGTGAATGTCGGAATCGCCAGCATCCAAGATACTATCGTGGTCGAAAAAAATCCGCTCTACCCGCTTGATACAAGCCGCAGGCTGCGTATAGCTATTTTAATTTCGTTTTTGCGGCGCGCTCACGTAGTCGATAAAATTGAATAGCGGCTTTGGCGGTTTCCGGCCGCAGCCTCTTAAACCTGTCAAGGTACTCCGCAGAATCACTGTCCGACCGGTGGCCGGCGCTACTCTGCAAAGTGAGAAGTGCGTGGGCCGATTTCCATGAGAAGGCGATCGACTTGACCAAGACAAGAATTTGGTCACCGGTGTCATGCACCAACGCGCGCTCGATCGCTCCAATCGGCAGATCGGTTAGCAACGACAGTGCCGTCGCGGTTTCATCGAATCTTCGTAGCTCTGCAAACTCGCAAAGCCGGGATTCCGTGAGTTCGCCGTTTTTATGCAACTGCTCTACATGTGCCCGCGCGTCGGCATAATTTGATGAATTTTCGCGGAGTTTGGTCTGAATTTGGTCTGCGGCTTGTTTGGTCATTTCTCGGACAAGATCCGCTTTGCCACGATCGGAGGTTTCAAATTTTGCCCGAACCGTTTCGGAAGCTGTTTCGAACAGTGTCAATAAATATTCACGTGGAATTTCCGGGCGCGCCCACACCAGGAGCGCAAGCTCACTATCTTCTTCCGATCGCGTGACTAACTTTGAATAGCCGAAGTCGGAAAACCGCGCGCCAGCATTCGCAGCAGTGCTGATGACCACTTTCTGATTTCCGCGCTCAACAAGAACATCTGTAACATCTTCACTAAGACGCTTACGCTGGGAAATCGCGAGAAGATGATCCTGGCCCTTGGTTCTAGCGCCCGTGATCAAAGTCTCTTCATCAAGACATTCTGAGCGGCGAAGCAGTGGACCCGCTACATCGATCGAGTTCATCAAGTGCAAGAGTTCGCGTTACAGTAGGCGGCGAATTTACGACCGTCGAAAGCATTTCCCCAAACGTGATACGGGCCGAATGCTCGATCTCATTCATCAAACGGCCCATGACATCGTCGAACAATGTCATTTGCTCACTATCAAAATATTCAGAACCCGCGACGAACAAATCCGTTATCTGACGCAGGATTTCAGCGCGCGAACCGATATTTCGCTGCGAAATCGTGTTTTCCAGCTCATCGATCAGCGACTGATGAGACACTGCCGATTTACCCGCGTTGGAATTGCGGTTTCGCCGATCCGGCGCAGCGGGTTCGGATGTGAAATTACGCGGCATCTTCAATATCCGGAATATTGTAGGCGCTGCTGAAGTCTATCTCTGCCGATGGGCAAGGACGCTGAAATAGATAGCCTTGCAGCGACGTCACGCCGGCAACTCGCAAAAGCCGATACTGCTCAGCCGTTTCTACACCTTCTGCAGTGGTCGCTATATCGAGACTACGCGCTAGTGTCAGCGTAGCCGCAATAATAGCGGCGCACTCCGTGCGTTTCGTCAGATTTTGCGTAAACGACTTGTCGACTTTGATCTTGTCGAACGGGAACATCATCAACTGGCTTAGCGATGAATATCCGGTTCCAAAGTCGTCGAGCGCAACTGCAATCCCGAGATTCTTGAATTGACGCAATATCGGAAGACATTCAATCGCAGATTCAATAAGGGCCGTTTCGGTAATCTCAAGCTCCAACCGCTCAGGCGGCAATCCCGACTGGGCAAGCGCGCACATTACAATGTCGACCAAATTATTTTTTCGAAATTGAACAGCCGACAGGTTAACCGCTACTTTGATGTCTACCGGCCAACTTGCTGCATCGGTACATGCAGTCTGCAATAACCACTCGCCGATCTGAGTAATGATGCCAGTTTCTTCGGCAAGCGGTATGAACTGATCGGGGAGGATCAAGCCTTTGGTTGGATGGCGCCACCGCATTAGGGCTTCGGCACCACAAATCGTGCACGTTTTGCTATCGACAATCGCCTGGTAATGAAGTTCCAGTTCATCCTGCTGGATCGCCCGCCGGAGTTCATTCTCGAGTTCGTGGCGTGCGCTTGCCGCCATGCTCATTTCCGGATCAAAAAAGCAATAACCGTTTCGGCCGGCCGACTTCGCGCGATACAGAGCCAGGTCCGCCATTTTCATCAGGCTGTCGGAACTGGCGGCGTGTTCAGGTGCCAGGGCGATGCCAATGCTCGTGGCAATATTGACTTCGGTACCATCAATATTAAATGGCTCAGAGATGATCGCTGTTATGCGGTCTGCGAGTGCGCTCGCTGCTTCGCGCTGGTCCGCTTGGTCACTATCCTGTACGATAGCAAATTCATCGCCACCCAGGCGCGCTAGCACATCGGTCTCGCGAAGTGAGGCCTTGAGGCGAACTGCGATTTCCTGCAGCAATGCGTCGCCAACGGCGTGCCCGAGTGTGTCATTGACGTGCTTGAACCGATCGAGGTCCAGCAACAACACGGAAAATTCGTCGCCGCGTCTGCGATGGCGCGCGACGGCCTCTTCAATCTTTTCCATGACAGCCAAACGGTTCGACAGGCCCGTTAGCACATCGTGATGGGCCATGAACGCTATCCGCTGCTCAGACTTTTTCCTCTCAGTTATATCGTCGATGACGACCACGAGGTGCTTTGCAACATTTTGGGCGTCACGGACAACCATGCGGTTAGTAGCAAGGACACGTGATTCGCCGTCAGGCGTCTCAACTTCATAGTCGCAGGAATAAACCCCCAACTCACCGGCGAGCGCATCGGTATCAGATGCATCGATACGTTCCGCATCTTTCGTTCTATAGAGATCGAATACAGTTTTTCCCAGCACCTCACTTCTCGGCACTTTGAGCATTGCTTCAAATGCTCGATTAACAAGCACAAACTTTCGAGTTGTCGCGTCCTTTACGACGACTGCAATTGGAATATTTTCAATAATGGAATTGAGAAACTGTTTTGTTGCGTCCAATTCCTGTTCGGCGTGCACGTGTGCCGTTATGTCCTGATGAACGGCAACGGAACCGCCATCCGGCATTGTACGGCGACTGACGGCAAAGGTTCGGCCGTCCTGGAGCTCGTTGAGCAAATAGCCGGGGTCGGGAAGAAATGCCTCGTCAATCCGGTCCGCGATATATTTTTGTGTATCCTTCGGACAGCACCCGGCTGCTACGCGTGCTTCCAGAATTTGAGGTAAAGTTGCCCCGGGTCTAATTTTCTTGGGATCCAGCCCATACATCGTACAATAGAGATCATTCGCCAGAACGAGCTTTTTGTCTGCGCCAAACATGCAAATTCCATGTGGCATGTTTGCCAACGTCGCGTTCAAAAGCATATTGGCATGCTCGACACGCCGTTTGGCGCTGTCACGCAGCAACTGTCCCCTGACACTGAACCCTGTAGCAAGCAGGATCAGCAGCGTAAGCACCGTCGCGATCAAATAGCCTGATTGCTTTTGAGTTTTAAGCCGCGCAAATATTTCCGGGGCAGCAAGCCCGACACTGATGATCAGCGGATAGTCTGTGACAGCTCTATAAGCGATAAGACGCTCAACGCCATCGCTGAGAAAGCTGTTTGTATAAAACCAGCCATTCGTCGCAATCGCATTCTTTTTAAATAAATCGGCGCCTGAAAAATCTTTCCCAAGGGCAGATAATGTAAGTCCACTTGTAGCACGGACGACACCGTCGAGGCCGATCACCCGAATATAACCGTGCTCGCCAATATTGACCGAATTATAAATTCGAGTGAGATATGTTGGATCAAGCGTCGCAACGACTACACCACCGAAAGATCCGGTTCTGCTTCCAATGCGCCGTGAAAGTTGAAGGGACCGTTTTCCAGTCGCCTGGTCGATGAAAGGTTTGCCAATGATGAGCAGATCACCAGGCGTATTCACGTGAGCACTGTAATAGTCGCCGTTAGGGAAATTCTGCGGGGTCCGTGTCGCACTCTCAGCACTACCCGATCTCACCGTCCCGTCGCGGCCGAAAATCGTAATTTGTAAAATGCCGTCAGTCAGAATCCGATTCGATTTTAGCCAGTCTGCCAGATCGAATCTATTCGGATCGCGAACATAAAGCGTCCGGATGATTTTTAAGGAGTGATCAATCTCGCTCAGCGACTGTGAAAGATGCTCTTCAAAAGCTCCGGCCAGATTTGTAGAGTTTTGAATTGCGGCGCGCTCAGCACTGTCGTGCTCATTTTTCAGAAAATAAAATAGAGTCGTCCACACGAGGCTAATCAGGATTGCTCCGAATAGCACCGATCGATGTCTAATGAGCGACTGCCAAATATTTTTAATGTTGGTCATCTAATAGACGCCACAACGGCAATGCCATCATCGCCAATCATTTCAAATAATTAGCTTATAGCCATTGATTTTCCGTTATTTGTTCCATCGACAGATGAGTGCGAATTAGTGCTGCAAAAACCGTTGCGCGCGTTAATTATTTATTTTGTGTTAGATCAGGCGCGATCAATTGCAAGAGCAAGCAACAATGCGAACCGGCAGCGAAAAGTTAATTTCAGCGCGTCATGTGTTTATGCTGCCTTAATGGCGCGAGATTGAAGGTTTTTGAAATTGACAGACCGCCATCGCGCTACAGACTAAAGTTGGCCATTGCGCGTAAGACGCAAGCGTTCAATCCGCATTTTTCGAGATGAGATCGCGCAACGCCTGTGGTGCGAAAATCACCAATCCGCCTCGTTCCAGCTTGAGCCACTTCCGTCGTTGCCAATCTTGCAACTGCTTGTTCGCGCTTTCACGCGACACCCCGATCATTTGGCTGATCTCTCGCTGAGTGACAGTTATTTTGTTGCGAGGCGCATCATCGGCAGAAGGCCGATAAAGATGCAACAACGCTTTGGCAAGACGATTGGGTAGGCCGAGAAAGACGATGTCTTCCACTTGCTCGCTCGTTTTGCGTAGCCGCGCACATAATATTTTGATCAGTTTTATCGCCACTTCCGGATTATCTTGAATTAATGGGATAAAATCGCGGCGTTCGATGACCACCAACTCGCAATTGCCGATGGCAACTGCATCCGCAGTTCGTTCCCCTCCGTCGAGAAAAGCAATCTCTCCGAAGAGTTCACCGGGAACAACCAAGTTAAATATTGCATCTTTCCCTTGCTCGGACGGAGCACTGATTCTGACTGCGCCGGCACGAACCGCATATAGCTTCGATCCGATATCGCCCTTACGAAATATGACACCGCCCTTCTTTACTTGTGTCGTTATGATGCGCGGCGCTAGGCGTTCAATGAATGAATCACCGAGATCCTTAAAAAATGGATGGGCGCGGAGCAGCGCATGCTTATCGAATATTGGCCCACTAGCGCTTTTAGCCATGCCACAACTTACCAAAATTGAGTTTCAATAAAACGTAACATACGACAAAATCGCTTGGTGAGGCAGTCTATTTTCACAAGCCGGTCTATGCGCGCGTTTTTTAAACCGATTGCGCCCTTTCAATTCGCCTGAATTCGTTCAAATTTTCACAATCATTTTCGGACCTCACGTGATGAGTTGCCCCTTCTCACAAATTTCACAAGCAACTAATTTGCCTTCCGCTCAGCGCTGGCGCTCACCTGGGGCGTAAAGGTTCAGTGCAGGCCGCTATGAGTGTCGCGCGCGTGCCTGAGGTCGGCCGTTTCGGCTCCTTCTTCAAACCAAAGGCATATTGGTTCTAGCAGCGCTCGCGCCTCATCAGTCCTTCCTTGGGTCTGCCAGAGTTCTGCAAGGCTTGTGGCGGCACGTAATTCAAGAGCCTTGGCTCCTTGACTACGAGCCACTTCAATTGACCTCTTAAGATGGGACTCAGCTTCGCTGATCTTTGACGGATTGAGCGTTAGAAGGATTTGCGCTCTTTGGCGGTGCAATTCGGATTCCCAGGATCGGCCAGTCACCTCACCAATATTGGCCAGCACTTGCTCGACAATCGACAAAGCGCGTTCATTCTCGCCGGCCTTAGCGTGCATGTCAGCCAACCAGCTATTCATCATTGGGAGCATGAAGCCGACGCCCCTGCGTCGCGCTTCGTCGATGCCCAGTTCTATATCGACTTTGGCTTCACCAATGCGGCCCAGGTAGCCGACTGCTCGGCCCCGCGAAATTCTCGACAAAATCGCGTACAGCGAAAACCGCTGTTCCTTCGACACCTCGAGGCTCTTTTCAGCGTTTGCGAGGGCGCGAGTAGCATCCCCTCGCAGGAGATGCACTACAGACGTCATGTAATGGGCGAACGCTACGGTGTACGGGTGTCCGAGATCTCGAGCCAAGGCAAGAGCTTCCGAAACGCGGGAAAGGGATTGATCCGGATAGCCTAGGAACCACAAGTCCCAAGACAGAAGCAGCAGCGAAGCCACTTGAGGCTCCACCATGTAAAGGCTGTATAGCGACTGCTTTCCTTTGCTGATCGAAAGCCTGATGGTCTCTTCGAAATGGTACGCCGACTGCTGGAATTCTCCGATGGTCAATAGCGTGCTGCCCATCATTCGATGAGCCACCATTGGCAGAACGGGGTCGGACGATGCTCGTGACCGCGACAAAAACTCATCGGCCATCCGGAGCGCGTCATCATTCTTTCCGCCCATCCAGGAGTGCCCCCACAACCCAAACAGGGATTGGAAGTATTCGGGGATGTTGCCAAGTCGCAGGCATAAAGTACGAGCTCGGGAAAACGCTTCGCGCGTTTCCGCGGAGGCATACCCTTGAACAGCGATAAGCGGTATCCCCAACGCCAATTGAATATCGATCTCTTGTTTGGTCCGCTCAGCCGTTTCCGGCAATGCATTCAGGAGTTGAAGGGCCTTTCGAAAATTAGCAATCGCTTCGACGTTAGCGGAGTGCGCGAACGCGCGCTGCCCGGCCTCAAACCAGCAACGAATTGCCAGTTGGTGATTGCTTGCTTCTTGATAGTGATAGGCCAGAACTTCGGGCTGATTTTCGACCAGCACGGGAAAGTCGCGCTCTAAGCTTGCCGCGATGTCCGCATGGATCTGCTGTCTCTTACTTCTGAGCAAAGAGTTCGTAGATTGCATCACGCAACAACACATGTTTGAAGGCGAAACGGACAAACGGTGTAATGACAACTCGGTAGATGATTCCAGACTGTTCGAGCAGCGCAAGTGCCGACTGTATGTCGTCTTCGTCTATTTGGGATGCAGCCGACAAAAGATCGTAAGGAAACTCCCGCCCGATCACCGCCGCAATCTGTGCAAGTCTGCGACTTGGCTCGACACGGTCGAGCCGCTCCATCAACGCATCACTCAGCGTCTCCGGAACCCTGAGCGGCGCTGATTCTGCTGCGTGATCAAAATTGCCGCGCGCTCGCTGAGGCGCACTCAACATATTGTTTGTCAGTTCTTCTATAAATAGTGGGACACCATCGGCCTTTTCAACAATCTGGTTAAGCAGCTGCGGGGGCATACTTTGACCCCTTAACAGATCTCGGATCATCGCCTTCACTTCGGCTTGCGACAATCGAGTGAGCGAGAGAGTGGTGATGTTCGCATGCGTGATCCACGCGGGGCGGAATTCGGGCCGACCGGACACAATAAGCAACACACGAGCATGGTCGATCCGGCTGATTATTAGTTCTAGCAACTCAAGCGTCGATGGATCCAGCCAGTGTGCATCCTCGAAAAGGCAGACCGTGGGGCGTTGGCCGGAAATCGCCAAGAGGGTGTCGACAAGCGTGCTTATTGTTCTGTTCTTTATTTGCTGAGGCGTAAGATCAGACAGTTCGCGATAGTTTTCGGTTGAGATTGATAACAGGTTAGCAATCAGCAGGACGGGCTCCACCGAACTATCGGCCGAACGCTGAAGATAAGTCTCAATCTTGGCAATCTTGTCCGCGTCAGTCTCGCGAGCTGTCAGTTGGGCGGCTTGTTCAATCTGCTCGATCACCGGAAAGAATGCGCTCTGACTGTGATATGGCGAGCACTGATGGTCCAATAAGAAGTGTGGTTCCTGCTGAACATACAATTTCAATTCATGCAGAAGCCTTGATTTTCCAACTCCCGGAATACCAGAAAGGTGTATGATTTGGCCGTCACCCTCTTTGACCTTCTGCCACCTATCGAGCAGCAAGCTTAGTTCGGTTGAGCGGCCAACCAGAGGAGTGAGCGAGCCCGCGTGTGCAGCCTCGAACCGGCCGGCGCTACTTTTAGCCGCAAGCACGCGATACACGTGCAGAGGTTCGGTCACACCTTTGAGTTCCTGCGGGCCAAGATCCTGAAAATCGAAGGCAGACGACACCAGACGTCTCGTTGATTCCGAGATGAGTACCGTGTTGACGGCAGCGAGGTTTTGTAGGCGGGCGGCAATATTCGGTGTCTCTCCCACCGCATCCATCGACCAAGGGGTGCCGCTGTCTACCATTTCACCGACAACAACCGGGCCTGAGCAAACACCCACCCGAGAAGCCAGGGTGACTGGCCCTGAAATCTTCGTAACTCCAGAAACAATCTCCAGGGCGGCGTGAACAGCACGAACGGCGTCATCCTCGTGTGCGCGCGGCCAACCGAAAAATGCCATCACGCCATCGCCGAAATAGCGGGCGACCTGGCCCTCATAACGGCCAATCGCTGCGCGGCACTCCTCCCGATAGGCGTCGATGAGCTTTTGGAAATCCTCGGGGTCTAACTTCTCCGAGAGCTGCGTAGATCCCACCAGGTCACAAAACATCACTGTAATCTGGCGGAACTCAGCGTCGCGATGTTTCGAAGGAGAATGTGCCTCGGCGCCAATATTCGAGATTTCGGTGATCCCGCTGGCTTGACTAGTCGCCCTTAACGCGTCGATGGCCCGGAGTAATTTCTTGCGGTGGCCTAATGAGACCCCAAGCTTTTCGAGGTCGTTCTCGGTCAAATCCGGAAGTACGGTGTAATCGATATGATTTTCGGCAAATGTTTGGGCGTACTGGTCTAGACCGTTTCTCAGCAACCACTCGGCCACATCTGTGGTTGTTTTAGCCACTGCTAATGCCTCTTCCTGGTCAGCAACTACCAGATGCGAGCCGCTTCTAGCGCCAAATGGGCTTTAAGCCGCTGCCTAGTTCTTGGGCGCGTGCTCGTGAATATTCAGTACTATGATAGACGCCACACATCTGGCCCCGCCATAAGCGCAACCAAGGCGATCATCATACTCATGAGTGATATTGCTTGTCATTGCCGGACTGGATGCCAAATTGCACGACCTTTTGGCGCATTCGCAGCGTAGCCACGTCAAAAATCGTTAAATCGAGCCAGAGACAGCTCGGCATCGCGATCCTTGCGGTGAATGTTGATGTGGCCGAGGTCGCACTCCTTTGTTGGCCAAGGCATATTCGCATGCATGCTTGCGCATGTGACGTGTTTTGAAGACACGTTAAGCAGCCCCCTCAACCACCGGGGAAGCCGACAGAATTAAAGGGTGCGCTCTGCGGTGAAAACGAGGTGAATACGAAAGGTACAATGCCCGCGAAGTCTTATCGCAGCGAATTCAATTTGCGCCCTAACAGAAGTCCAACAGTTCAGACGCCCTGCCCGCGCTGGTACTCCGCTCCTCTCGCTTGTCACGACGAAGTCTTACAACTAAAATAGCACCGTCGGACGGCAAGATACCGTACCTGCTTCATGAGGGAGGGCTGACCATGCCAAGAGGTATTTTCTCGGACAAGGATCAAAAAAGCGAGAATAAGGTCGCTGACTTTTCACTCGCGCCCAGCGACTCCCTTGCACAAATGGTCGTCGACGCATGGGTCAATGAAGATTACAAGAAAATGCTGTTGAAGCGCGAGAACGCCAAAGCGTTGTTCGCGGAACGGGGCTATTTTTGGAGCTCGGCGACGAAGACCCCCGTCGTGATCACAGAAGATGCCTACAATTCCGGCCATAGCGTCGAAAACCCGAACGACATCATCTTTGTGCTGCCGAACCATGACGGCAAGTGTCCGCCGGGCCAGACTCTTCTCGAGACGGCCCGCTTACTGATGGCCTGTACGCCGAACGGAATCTAACGCTGTTGCGATTGTACTGAGACGAGGCGGTGCGCCTATAGCTTGAATCGGTCTCGGTCCTCACCTTGGATCGCATCCTCTAAGTAATCGCGGGTTAGCACTCGGAAGTGGGAGGTTTCGAATGACACGGCTGGTAACCGAGTGGGTCAACGTCACGGGGGATACCGCGATCATCGCTCGCGAGTCGGGAGAGGTTTGGTTTCATACCCCGAGCGGCACGAATGGTGGCATAGATCCATTTACGACGCCCATGACCGGTACGGGTGCGCCGGGCAGCACGATCAGGCTGCTCGATGGTGCGATAAATCTCGGATTTGCTGGAATTGAAAAGCGCCTCGCGCGACCTGAACCAACGGTCGCCGGCTATATCGTCGCCTTGGTCGGTGCCTATCACACGTCCGTCGACACGCCTCGAAATCTCCGACGCGCCGCCAAACGCTTCGAGGAGCTGGGGAGGCCCGAGGTCGCAGCCTACCTTGAAGAACGTGCGCGGGAGGAGACCGGTCACGACCGGCTCGCCCTCAAGGATCTGCATGCGCTGGGTGTGCCCGGTGAGCGGCTGGTCGCCAACTTCATCCCGGAGGGCATCAAGCCGCTCTGCAAGCGCTTCGATGACCTCTGCGCCCAGGACTATCCGATAGGATGCATCGGATATTCGTACTGTCTCGAGCGCATCGCCGCGCTCAAGCAGGAGACCGATATCGAGAGGGTTCGGGTGCTGTGTCCGGATGGCGTCGATGCGACCCGCTTCCTCAGAAGTCACAGCTCCCTAGGAAGCGAGGCCTCGCACGTCGAAGAAACGATCGAATTCGTCGCGTCTCTGCCTGCGAATGACCGTATAGCGGTCGTTCAGGAGACGTATGAGTTGGCATTGATTTTGGCTGAGGGATATAATCACGAGCTTCTCAAATCCGAGGCGGAGATGCTCGAAGAAATTCAGCAGGCGGTCGGAGATTCGCTCCCGTATCGTCACAGTTCATTTCATTCGCACGGTGAAGAGCACGGCACTCCACCCACGGCATGAGCCGAATGACGCCCTAATACTGCGTTTTTTGACAGGGCGGAACGTGACCAACCCATACCGCGTAACGGTACGTCATTACATTGAGGGTCGGTCAATCAACAAAGTATGGCCGCAAGAAACTCCCCTTCAAGATGTGAGCTAGTTCACCATCGAAATGCTGACCGCGTGCTAGTGCACCTCATAATGGAGGTCGCCCATGCGTGAACTCAGCAAACGAAATACCTCACGTCAGCAGAGCACAGAAAAGCAAAACCGCTCGGAATCCGCGGTCGCGACGATCTGGCTTGTTTTCTACATGGTGGCGCTCGGAGTTGCGATCGCATCACCGTTTGTTTCCCATGCGTTAGATGTCGCCGGGCGGTAGGCCGCGACGATGAAAATAATAATGCATCGGGAAAATGCGTTTTTAAATTCTGATCGAGCCGTCAACGATCCACCGCTAGTTGCTGAGCCGGCGCCATTGCGACGACGGCATCACCCAACGTCGCCCGGAGAGAAAATGTTACGGCAAGGAATAATACGTCGCGGCAGTCACCTCGAACAGTCCGAATCCATTCGATCCGAGTTGGCCACACTGGCCTTTCGGTTCAATAAGCACTGTAAGGCCTTCTTCGCACATCTGTTGGGAGCGCTAGATGAATCGAGACGGCGCGAAGCCGCACGAATATTTCGCCAATACAAGCACCTGATCGACGAAGACGTTGGACGCTCCGATTGAGCGGCAAGGTCGATTGAAATCATTTTCTGAGCCAGTTTTCTCTATAAACAACGGCTTAAAAACGTGGTTCGGCCGCCCATGAATGAATTCTTAAACTTCGTATCTTAATTTGTCGGATGACGTCGACCGAATGAGATGACGGGCAGCCCGCCCACACTTCACGGGTTTTAAAACGCGATAAGCCATGTCTACATGCAATACAAACGACGAAGCAATATGCCCCCATTGTCGGACGGCTATGGTTCATGTCGCAATAACTCCCCATCCGGTCGTACGCACGATGCAGCGTAACACCTATGTCTGTTACACTTGCAGGCGCACAAGAACTTACATGTTGCCTGGAAGACCTGGAACAGAGATGCACGAAAAAACTGTTGTGCAGCAGGCATCTTAGGATTCTGAGCACGGCTGATCTCGACGATGGATGACCGCCGAAAAGACTCCCGGATATCCTCACATAGACGAGGGGTCATTAAATATGGACCATCGGGATTGGAACTTTCGTGCAGCGTCGACGATTTGACAACCGCTGGTGCAGGGTTACGTGTTGGAACCACTTTCGGGTTGCCACAGGTTTTTCGATTGACCATTGACGGCGAAGCCGTGACGAGGCATTGCCGGGTAATCTGGGCAAACGGCAAACAGCTCGGGGTGTCTTTTGAATAATAGCTAGGTCGAACGTCTCCGTTCGCCTTTTCATCCCACCAACGTTTTTGCCCACGCAACAAACGCGTAAAATTGCTCCGGGTTGGCAATAAAATAGAAGATCAGTGCCGGTGGGGCTAACAAAAACAGCCAATCGCGCATTGGCGGCTCCTGCGAATAGACGCGCATTATCCGGATCAAAAAATTTATTTGTGCCTAAGATGATGTATCAAATTTTAACTTTCGGACGCCTGATAACCGCCAAAATGCAACGGTTTGCGCTCAGAGTCGCGCTGCCAAAGCGCTCGAATAGCAGGGATCTATGGAGCGTAAGATTAGCAGCCCGCGAAGCAGTTAGCTGAGCTTTGCAAAAATCGGCTTTTAATTTCGGCACGAAACCTAACGCCGCTATCGGTTCGCCGTTTCCCGAAGTTCTCGGGTTTATTCGAACGTAATCCCTAATTTTGTATCGGTTCTCCAGACCGACCGACAGGAACGGCGCACTCCTTCAATAATGACCTCAAAATTTGCTGGGATCCCGTACGTCGTGGAGACTTGAAGGCATGCACCAGTGTCTGAAAGATTTCGGACCGAACAATCAAGCTTCGGCGCCTTATCGCTCAGAATAATCTGCGCGTTTTTGAGTACGCGCTTACGAAAGATGTTTCTTTTATCTTGCACGGCCCGGCGCCCAGAATCGTGAGCACTCTATGTGACAAGGTGCTGCATAGTCAAAGTCAACTATCAGAATTGTAAGCGCCATTCGCGATGGAACCTTTTGGGAGGCGTGCGCTAATTGGCCACTGAAGTTATAAAATATTGATAGTTTCATTATGTGAAGTCGCATCGACGACCGGGCTTACCGACCAACTTTACGTTGTAGTCCGCCGCCCGGTTAATAGGCGCCTTCGGCCATTATACCAGCTAGTGGCCGAGAGCTGCGAGCGCCGCGTTCTTTCGCACAAGCTCCTCTTCCAGGCGTCTGATATTCGCGAAGAGCCGCTCACTCGTCAGCCGCAAAAAATAAAATCCAAATTGTGGGTTCTGGAAATATAATTCTTTGACCTGCTGGTAGCCTGCCGTTAGCACCTCGCCATCATCAACACACTCGATAGTCTGCGTACGCCGATTGTCGGGCGAGATCAGACCGAGATCCCCAAATACCTGACCAGCCGGAATTTCTATTCCCATTTCGCAAAGGCGATACCGGCCACTGACGCTGTAATACATCGCATCGGCTACGTCGCCTTTACGAAATACGATATCGCCTTTGTGAAAGCTGCGGCTGGACATAAACGGTTTCAGCCAATCGATCGATGTTTCGCCATATGACGCGGCCGCTTCAACATCGTGGATCAGCTTTCTCATCTGGTGCAGCCGTACCGTGTTAAGCGGTAGAAGAACCAGATTTAGAATAAGCGTCGGGTATATCCCGTTAAAAAATCCGTAGATAATGAAGAGCGCGTTGCACGTCATACTCACAACGCGCAAGGGGATCATCGTTTTCATAGCGCATG
This sequence comes from uncultured Alphaproteobacteria bacterium, assembly GCA_963810585.1. GTDB lineage: Bacteria > Pseudomonadota > Alphaproteobacteria > Rhizobiales > Xanthobacteraceae > Pseudolabrys. The sequence continues at coordinate 2,868,966 of CAWENV010000001.1, read as the reverse complement.
TGACGATACTGGACGCTACGGCCGCGTAGCCGAACCACATGGGCCATTCGGTATGCTTGAGAAATTCCATACTCTTACCCCGCCTCGATCAATCGCCGCCCCATATCCAGGTGCCGTATTGTGCGTCCGCAAACATGGAAAATTCAACCGTAATCAGGACTGCCATACAACATACAGTGATCATTACCCGCCATCGCAGTTGCCGGGCGCCGAGTGCGCCGATGCATATACAACCTTCCACGAATGGGTAGGTACGAATGCCTCAGTTTAATCGCACGATTACGAATGTCAGCGAGGTGCGCCGGGCCGGTCGAATAATGGAGGATGGACGACAGAGCCTGTAAACCGCACTCGAATTACAACGGACTCATTCCAACTGAGTTCGCGTCACGATCCGGAAGCAACCGGAACGGACTTCACTTATGAAAGTCGAGGCAGGCTGTGAACAAGTGGGAAGCCTCACGGGCGAAATTTGCACCGGACCGCGTCGACCCTGGCAAACTTACAGCAAGATTTTATTAACCATATTTTTTTATGATCTAAAATACGTTTTCGCTCGTTCTTACAAAGACATAGTATCCCCCATTCGGAGGATGGAATGCGACTTTTCTTTCGGATCGCTGCGACTTTCATACTCTTGTCTGCGGCACGGAACGAAGCGCACGCCGAATGGTTTTCGATCAATGACGCAATTTCTCAGGCCGTCCTGACAAATCCTGGCGTCGGCGAGGCCTCAGCCAACCGCCGCGCGACAGAAACCGAGCTTCGTCAGACGCAAAGCACTTTATTGCCACAGGTGCGCCTGGAATCGCGCTTGGGTCCCGAAAAATTCACTCAGGAGATTGTTCCGCCGCCAATCGGCAACGGCGACTGGCTCAACGGCAACTCGATGTCGGTGGTTGTGCGACAGTACTTGTTCGATGGTTTTGCATCTATCCATGACATTTGGAGGCAAGCTGCGCGCGTGAACGCTGCGTCATTCCGCGTCCGCGAGCGCACGGAACTAACGGCGCTCGATGCGGCGGAAGCTTATATCGACGTCGTGCGCTATCTGCGCCTTGTCGCACTCGCAAACCAAAACGTGGCCAATCATGAGGAATTGTTCTCGAATGTAAAATCGCGCTTTTCAGGTGGCCGTGCTGGAGAAGGCGACCTTCAGCAAGCTCTCGAACGTGTCGAGGCCGCGAAAGCGACGCTTGCCGAATTTCGGCGCAGTCTTGACGACGCGCGTTCAAAGTATCGCAAAATCGTCGGCGTCGAAATGCGTTCGTTCATGCACCGCCCTCCAACTCAATACAATGCGGCAAACCTGAACACATCTGGCGCCGCGCTCCATGAACGCAGGCTGAACCCTATCGTTATTTGAATGACAGGTTTGCGTTCCTGCGTCGTCGTCCGATCAGAGGACAAGCGATCAGATGATTTCGATTAAATCGTCTCGTGCTTTTGGACGACTATGCAAATGGACGACTATGCAAAGTAACGGCACGAAAGCCTGGTCGTGCTTCGGCAAAATGAACAGCTCAAATAACTCGCGTGTGACTAACACCTACACGGGCATATATAGAGAGTCATTCCATCGCAATCTTGGTGCCCTTTGCTCCGTTTAGGAGCCGTTTAAGATGGAAGGCCGCAAGTTGATCTTCGGGTTGCGCGCCAACGTGGGAGGCAAACGCGGCGATCGCGCTGGTATCGTTTGCCTCAAGTTTGGCAAAGGCTTCCAGGTAAGATGCTGTCGCGGGACCTTCGTATTGCTCGGCCCGGAGCGGCTCAAGTGCCCGGATCGACTCCGACCGGCCTCTCAACACAAGATCGCCAACTGGCCGTCCACGGAAATCCTTTACTTTTTCTGCAAGTTTGGCGCTCACACAGATGCGGGTTCCAAGCTGCTTGTTCGCTGCCTCAAGACGTGCGGCAATATTGATGGTGTCGCCGTAGGCCGTGTAATCAAAGTAGCGACCGCCGCCGAAATTTCCGACGATGGCTGGCCCGGCATGAACGCCAATGCGCGTCGATCCAAGCGCGGGACCTTGCCGGTTCCAACGCTCCCGGAACGATTGTGCATAGGCATCCAGAGCCAATGCGCAATCGACCGCGCGGGTGGCATGGTCTGCCTGCTCGCCCGGAGCTCCGAACAGTACGTGCAATGCATCGCCGACGATTTTTGCCAATGTCCCATCGTGCGCAAACACAATATCTGTCATTCCAGTAAGATAATCATTGAGCAGCGGCCCAAGTATGCTCGGCTCAAGCGTTTCCACCAGTGTGGTGAAGCCGGCAATGTCCGTAAAAAGCGTCGCAATCTCGCGGCGCTGCCCGCGGAGATCAACCGCCTCCACATCGCTGGCCAGTTGCTGCGCCAAGTTGGGCGAAAAGAAACGGCATAGCGAAGCATACGCCCGTTCTGCTTCCGCCTGACGCCGGCGTGCGTCTCGCAGTACTTCCACATGCCGGATAGTCTTGGCGATCGTTGCCTCGAGATCAGGAAAGTCGATGGGCTTTGTCAGAAAATCAAACGCCCCCCGGTTCATCGCCGTGCGGATATTAGGCATGTCTCCGTAGGCAGACACGATGATGGTCGACAACTTGTCCTCGGACTCCTGAAGCTTTTCCAGCAGCGATAACCCATCCATCCGCGGCATATTGATATCTGTAACGACCATATCGACGTCTCGATTGACCTCCAGCAGCGCCAGGGCCTCGATGCCGTCTCGGGCGAACAGAAAATCTACTTCCCCGCCGCGGATCTGTCGGCGAAACTTCTGGACGAGAAGCGTTTCCAGGTCCGGCTCATCGTCTACTACGAGTATTCGGGCGCTCATGCAGCTTGTTCAACCCGTATTTCGATTTCGCTGCGAAGCGCCCCAAAATCAATCGGCTTGGTCAAAAGTGCCTCGGCGCCGCCCTCTTGCGCCTTGCGCTTTGTTTCCGCATCGCCATAGGCGGTAATCATGATAACCGGCACGTCCGGCCGTAAGGCCTTCGCCTTGGGTAAGAGCTCAAGGCCGCTCATCCCCGGCATATTGATGTCGGACAATATCAGGATCAGCGAGGCACCCGCCGCATCCGCGATGCGCTGCAGCGCAACGGCAGCCGATTGGGCAAATTCCATGTTGAACCTGCCGGCACGCAGCTCGCGCCGAAACTGCTGGCGGAATAAACACCTCAACATCGGCTTCATCGTCGACCACGAGAACAAGTAATGTCACACTCAGCCTCCCAATACTGCCATGGCCGCAGCCGTGCGCGGCAAAATAATCTTGAATTCTGTGAATTTACCGGGCTGCGTCTCAACTTCAATAGACCCGCCATGCTGCTTGACGATGATGTCGTGACTGAGCGAAAGGCCAAGCCCCGTCCCCTCGCCCGCAGGCTTGGTCGTAAAGAACGGATTGAACATTTTCTCCTTGACCTCGGGCGGGATGCCGGTGCCGTTGTCGCGGATCCTGATTTCGACACGGTCACCGAGATTCCTGGTCACCGCAGCAAGCACAGGCTCGTAGTCGCCGCCATTGGCTTCCGTCTTGCGTTTGGTCGCAGCATAAAAGCCGTTTGAGATCAGGTTAAGCAGTACCCGCGTAATCTCCTGCGGGAACAGATCGACCTCGCCGGCGGCCGGATCAAAAGACCGCTCCAGGGTGATATTAAAGCCCTGCTTTTCCGCCCGTGCGCCGTGGTAGGCGAGATTGAGGCTCTCCTCGACGAGGGCATTAATGTCGATGGGCCGGTGCTCGCCGGAGCCCTTGCGCGAGTGCAGCAACATGTTTCTGACAATCGAGTCGGCGCGCTTGCCGTGCTGCACGACCTTGTCGAGGTTACCCTGCAACATGTCGGAAATCTCACTGATCTCCGCACGCAGCTTGCTGTCGAGGTTGGCGCCCGCCAGCGCCTCGCGCAATTCGTCGATCAGCTCGACCGAGACCGATGAAAAATTATTGACGAAGTTGAGCGGGTTCTTGATCTCGTGTGCGATACCGGCGGTGAGCTGCCCCAGCGAAGCGAGCTTCTCGGTCTGCACCAGCCGATCCTGGGTGGTGCGCAGCTCTTCCAGTGACTTCCCAAGCTCGCGCGTGCGCGCCTCAACGCTCTCGAACAGACGCACATTTTCAATCGCAATCGCCGCCTGATCGGCGAAAGTGGTAGCAAGCTCGATCTGCTTTTCAGTGAACGGGCGCACTTCCGAACGCGTTAAAGTCAGGACGCCAATTGCAGATTCTTCGCGCAACATCGGGACGGCGAGAACAGTACGGTAATCGCCCAATCTCTGCGCTTCGGCAAAAGTGTACTCTGGATCGGCTGTTACGTCGGGAATATGAACCGCACGGCCTTCAAGCAACGCACGCCCGAATGCCGACCCTCGCTCCTCATTGATTGGCATATCTTTGACATATTTCATGAATTCGTCCGAAAAGCCGTACGCCTCGGCGCGATAAAAGGCGCCATTTCTTTCGCGCGTAATGTTCGTCTTATCGGCATCGCAGAGCCGCGCAGCCGATTCGACGAGTGTTTGCAGCACTGTCTGCAGGTCGAACGTCGAGCGGCTGATGACTTTGAGAACATCGGCGGTGGCCATCTGCTGTTGCAGTGATTTGCGTAGCTCGCTGAGCAGCCGCGTGTTCTCGATGGCGATGACCGCCTGCGCCGCAAAGTTTTTAACCAACTCGATTTGCTTTTCGGCGAAGGGGCGGACTTCCCGACGGTAGATGGCGATGACACCAATTGCTGCGTTTTCTTTAAGCATCGGTACCGCGAGCAACGTGCGTATGCCCGCAACATCGACGCCGGAAACGGCCAAAGGATCGCCATCACGGTAAGCATCACTGGCACCAAGGTCAGCAACGTGAACTGCTTGCCGGGTTTGGGCCGCGCGGACAGCTGGAAGACCGGGGCTGCCCCGGAACAACGTTCCGCTCCGCCATTGTTCCGCGAAATCCACTGGAAGTGCGCCATAGAGCGCGGCGGTGCGGAGGGCATCGCCCTCGCATAGCCACATGTTGCCGTAACTCGCTCCGCATAGCCTCGTGGCGTTAGCCAGCAGCGCTTCAAATACGGGCTCCAACTCACCCGGCGAACTCGAGATGACCTTCAGCACGTCTGACGTCGCCGTCTGCTGCTCCAACGCCTCGGACAGCTCGTGCGTCCGCTGCTGTTCGGCCTCGAATAGACGCACGTTCTCGATCGCAATCATCGCCTGATCGGCAAATGTGGTGACCAGCTCGATTTGCTTTGGTGTAAACGGCTTGACGACTGTGCGCAGAAGGCCAATCACCGCGATAGCCACGCCATCGCGCAGCAATGGAACTCCGAGCATGGAGCGGTGCTTTCCGACGCGCTGATAGTCGTGCGATGCGTATTCGGGATCCGCAAGACAATCTGGCAAATGGACCGTGCGGCGTTCAATCGATGTGCGTCCGACAATCGAGGTGCGATCCGGACTGATGGGATGTTCAGAGAGAAACTTGACGTAAGCCGCTTCCGCGTTGTTAGAACCCGCTACGTGATACTTTCCATCCTGCAATTTGAAAAAGCAGGCATATTCTGCCTCGCATAGTCGCCCGGCGGTCTGAAGGATCGCATCAAGGACCGGCTGCAGCTCGTTTGGCGATCTGCTGATGACGTTGAGAACGTCGCTGGTTGCGGTCTGATATTCCAGCGCCTCGCTGAGATCATTGGTGCGCTGACGCAACTCCGTGAGCAGACGGGTGTTCGCGATGGCGATCACGGCCTGCGCCGCAAAATTCCGGACCAATTCGATCTGTTTGTCGGTGAAGGGGTGGACCTCTTGACGGTAGACGGCGATAGTACCGACTAACTCATCATCGTTGAGTATCGGTACGTTTAAAATCGTTCGGAACCCGCCAAGTTTTACGGCCGCGAGAAAAACGGGTTCGCCCAAAATGTAACCCGGATCCGCCATTACATCGGCAATGTGAACTATCTGCTTTGTTTCGCGAACGCGGCCGAGCGCCGTTTGCCGGCCGGGCCGCTGTGGTCCGCGTCGCCAAAACTTTTCAAAAGCCGGCGGTACGCCCACCATTGCGGCGGCTTCGACAACGTCGCCTTCGAACCGGAAAAGAACCGCGAAACTCGCCTTACAGATGCGTTTCGCATTCGCCAGTATCGTCTGAAACACAGGCTCCAATTCGCCGGGCGAATTGCTGATGACGTTCAGGACATCGGATGTAGCGGTCTGCTGCTCCAACGCCTCGCGGAGTTCACGGGCGAGCCGCGCGATTTTTGTTGCTGGGGCCGGCTCTCTGGAAACTCTACGGCCTGCGGGCTTTACCGCATTGCGCCGGGCCGACGTTTTGCGGCGCCGCGTTTTAACTGCTTTGTCGCGCCGTCTCATCGCCCCCCCAGGCTCAGGACGGGGCATCGTACCGACTTAGACAGCCGTGTGAAATGGGCTGAATACGCCTTTAGCCGCTTCATTGCGGCCAGCACATGATTTTTATCTATCGCGCAGGCCTTCGCGAAAGGAAGGCTTGACTAGCGTGGGGTTGCGCCGGGATCGGGTATCACCCGGGCGGCAACAAGCCGATTCCAAATGAACAGGACGAGCAGGGCGCCGACGGTAGCGCCAATAAAGCCGGCGCCCTGGTCGGGCCGGTACCAGCCAATCGCTTGTCCGATCCAGGTCGCCAGGAATGCGCCTCCAATGCCAAGGACAGTGGTGAGGATGAACCCCGAGGGAGTATTCGGCCCTGGCGAGAACCAGCGCGCAATTAGACCCGCTGCGAAGCCAATCAGAATAATCCAGATGATGCCCATTGGTGCTCCTGTTTGTAATAGCGAGACCGCTTTATTGCTTGTTCCTGCTCTTCTGTTACCTCAGGTCGTCAACCAACTAACGGTCGTTTCAAAACGCGCGAAGCGTTGAAATTTGAGTTGAGGCTATAACGCCGCGGTGACAATAGCATGGTGCACCACTTCTGTCCGTGTCCGCTCGCGCAGTTTTTACCGCTCGCAAAAATATCGCATTCAGTATTTGATATAATGAAGAACGAGGGATGGAGGTATTGAAGTAAACCAAGAGAATTTCAGCCACAATCAAAGGGAGGAAATATCATGAGTGTTTTCGGAAGCATTATGGGCGCAATTTTCGGTCACAGCTCCGCGCAAGCGACCTCTTCACCCACGGCAGCACCAGGCGCACCTCCGGCTCAAACGGTCGACGTCGCCGCTATCGTCGACAAGGCCGCGGCAGCCTCGGGCGAAAAACTTGCTTGGCGAACTTCTATCGTCGACCTGATGAAGGCTCTCAAACTCGACAGCAGCCTGACTGCGCGAAAGCAGCTTGCAAGCGAGCTGAAATACACCGGCGACACCAACGACTCCGCGACTATGAATGTCTGGTTGCACAAGCAGATCATGGCGAAGCTCGCTGCCAACGGCGGCAAGCTGCCAGCGGATATCAAAACCTGACCCTCTAACGGAAAAACCCCGGGACAATGTCCCGGGGTTTTTTTTAACACCTAATGTAGCCGTCCTTATCAACGGTCACCGGTGACGCCGATGACGGCGGACTGGCGCAGCCGAACGCAACTCGAGCCCGGTCACGGTGGCAACGATGTTAAGGCCAGTCTGGCCCTCGACGCTCACCGGCTGAAGGGCGAATGAGTTATTGAGGCCGCCCACAAGTCCGTTCACGCCGGCACCAAGACCTACCGCCGCTCCGGCGGAAAGCCCGCCATAGCCGCCTGACAATGCACCAGCGCCCACATGCGTGGTCGCGGCGAAGACTGCCCAGCCCAATGCCACGTCGCTGCTAAAACCGATTTGAGCTCCGAAGCGATGGATGACGGCTCCATAACGCTGGACCGGACCGCCCGAGGACGGCGTGAAGACGCAACTGAAAGGCTGCGCCGACATGACAATATAACTTGATGCTGCTTGGCTTCGGCAGCTCAGCATCCCGACTTCGGCGGCCGCATACGCTGGCGCGGAAGTAACGGCCACAACCGATAAGACGGACAGACAGGCGGCAAACGAGACAAACGCGTACTTCTTCATGAGAGAGCCTCTCCAAACGAGATGAAACGTGGATTCCAAAACTGGGACTTAAGTGCAGATGACTGTCTGACACCTTTGGCTATAGCCCACCTTTCTAATAGCTCACAGCCCCCGCGCCCGCAACACTGACTCAATCGATATGCGCGACCAGGGCGCGGTGCGCGCACGAAACGCGACGTAGGAGGCGTGCACTTTGCCGGTTATCGCGTTGCGACCAGCCAATTCGTCCAGCACAGCGTCGGCCTGCTTGTGCGCCGCATCAACGATATCTTGCGGAAAAGCAGCGAGCTTCACCTTGTGCTCGTTCACGAGCACTTCGAGCGCCTGCGCATTGAGGCGTTCCATTTCAGCGAGCGCGTAATTCGCTTCTGTTGCGCAAGCGTGCGCGATAATAGCTTTGAGCTCATCGGGCAATGCGTTCCAGGCTTTCAGCGAGACAATACATTCACCAGTGCCGTTCGGTTTGTTGAAGCCTGGATAATAGTAAGACTGCGCGACGCGATAGAGACCGAGCGCAATGTCGGTGCCCGGACCGACGAATTCAGCGCCATCGATCACGCCCGATTGCAGGCTCACCAGGATTTCCGCCGGCGGTGTGGTCTGTGGCGTGGCGCCAAGCCGACGATAGACCTCGCCGCCGAGGCCAAGCGTGCGCAGTTTGAGGCCGCGCACGTCAGCGAGGCTTTTCAGTTCGCGGCGGAACCAGCCACCCATGCAAACGCCCGTGTTGCCGCCCATGAACGGCTTGACGCCGAATGACGCGTAAAGTTCATCCCACAGTGCCTGCCCGCCGCCCGCGTCGACCCACGCCACGTGCTCGCCGGGCGTTAGCCCGAACGGTACAGTGGTGAAAAATGCGGCCGCAGGCATCTTGCCCTGCCAGTAAAATGAAGCCGTGTGGCCAATCTCTGCAACGCCGTTGCCGACCGCGTCCAGCACCTCAAAGGCGGGCACTAGCTCACCCGCCGCATAGACAGCGATGTCGAGCTTGCCGCCCGAGAGCGCACGCACGCGTTCCGCAATACGCTCAGCCGACATGCCAGGACCCGGCAGCCGTTTTGGCCACGATGTCACCATGCGCCACTTGAGGGTTTGCGACTGAGCGATGGCCGGTGCTGCGAGAAGCCCGACCGCACTCGCACCCGCCGCAACGGCAAATTGACGCCGAGTCGTCATGGTTGTCTCCAATGCTGAAAAAAATAATTCAACGGCCCCTGGCCGTGGCCGACTCTGAGCTTGTCAGCGGCAACGATGGCTGCCGTCACATAAGTCTTTGCCTCTCGCGCCGCAGTTTTGAGATCGAGACCCTTGGCGAGCCCGGCGGCAACCGCTGAGGACAGCGTGCAGCCGGTGCCATGCGTGTTTTTTGTATGCACACGTTTGGCCGACAGGCGGAGCACGTCGCCCTCCCCGACCAGCAGGTCAACGCTTTCATCACCACTGCCATGACCACCTTTGATCAGGACGTTGCGCGCACCGAGCGCCAGCAGCTCACGCGCCTGGATTTCCATCTCCTGTTCGTTGCGCGCGGCCGTCGCGCCGGTGAGCGCGGCTGCCTCCGTCAGATTGGGCGTCACAACAACGGCGCGCGGAACTAACATATTACGCAGCGCGTCGATCGCTTCAGGCGCCAGCAGGCGATCACCGGAGGTCGCAACCATCACGGGATCAAGGACGATATTCTTCGCGCGGTGACGATCGAGTCCTTTTGCTACCGTTTCTATGGTCGCAGCCTGCGACAGCATACCGATTTTGACCGCGCTGACATCGAGATCAGAGAAAACCGTGTCGATCTGGGCCGCGATGAAATCGGAAGGCACGTTGTGTATGGCACTGACGCCCTGTGTATTCTGCGCGGTGAGTGCCGTAATAACCGATGCGCCATAGACGCCTAGCGCGGCAAAGGTCTTGAGATCCGCCTGAATGCCGGCACCCCCACTCGAATCCGAACCAGCGACGGTAACGGCAATGGCCGTCACGACTGGCCTCGTATTTTAAGCGCGCTGTCGACGACCGTGCGTAGGTCTTGCGCCGCTTTTGCAGGGTCTGGCGCAAGCGACAGTGCCGAAATCACGGCAACACCATCAGCGCCAGCACCGATAACCTCAGAGGCATTGCCGGCGGTGATGCCAGCGATGGCGCAGATCGGAAAATTTCGTGCCCGCGCGCGCACTGCCTGGACAATAGTGCTCAGACCGGCAACCCCGATCGGCATTGTCGTATTGTCTTTCGAGGTGGTTCCGTAAACTCCGCCGATCGCTATATAGTTGAGCAAATCGAGAGGCGCGGCCTTAGCCTGCTCAACCGTCTTTACGCTTAGCCCGATGATCGCGCCGCGCCCCAGCAGGAGCCGAGCATCGGCGGCCGACAAGTCGTCCTGGCCGATATGCACGCCGTCGGCTTCGGCAGCCAGCGCAACGTCGACACGATCGTTGATCAGCAGCGGAATATCCCGAGGCTCCAGCACCGCGCGCAGCGCGCGCGCCTCTTCCACCATCGCACGGGTAGACCCGTGCTTGTCGCGTAGCTGCACCAACGTGGCGCTGTCGGCGATGCGTTCCGCCAGATCGACAAGCGTGCGGCCGCCGGCTACGGCAGGATCGACAAGTGCATAAAGCCGGAGATCGACGTCCATCAGCTGACCTTTGCGCGTGCGAGGAGTGTCGGACCATCGAGACTGTCGAGAGCGTCGATGATCAAGACGGCGAAGCTGCCCGGGCCTGACGATTTTTCTCCCGCCAGCTCGCCCGCAACGCCAATGATCGTCAGCGCCGCGGAGGTTGCTTGAAATGCGTCGGGTTCGACGGCCAGACAGGCCGCGATCAAGGCTGAGCCGGCGCAGCCCATGGCTGTGACCTTGGCCATCAGCGGATCACCATTGGCCAGGGCTGAATTTCGGTTGCCGTCCGTGACAAGATCGGTCGCGCCCGACAGCGCCACCACGGTCTTGTGGCTACGCGCATAAGCAGCGGTCGCATCGAGAGAGGGCTCACCGCCGGCAAGCGCAGAAAATTCGGCGTGATTGAGACGGACCACAGCGGGCCGGCGGCCGATCAGTTCACGCGCGAATGCAGCGCGTTGCGGAGCCCGATCGACGAACACCGGATCGAGGACCCAGGGCAGCTTGTTCCGCGATGCCATTTCAACAGCGGTCCCCGTTGCCTGGCGACGTTCGCGATCGAAAGTGCCGAGATTGACCAGGAGCCCTTGCGCACCGGCAACGAACGAGCCGATTTCCTCGGGCGACAGCGTCATCGACGGTATGCACCCAGCCGCCAGCAGCACATTGGCCGTAAAGTTCTGTGCCACAGCATTGGTGATACAATGGACACGAGGCCCCTGCGCGCGCAGGCGCGCGAGAACGTCGGACAGAGCTTGCGCGGCGCCATCGCGCGGTGTTGCTTGCGGGTGATGCATCTCTGGTCCCTCCGCCGGCATGACCCGGATCAGGTTCGTTGGGTTGGCTTGCGCCTCTCAGTCCGGCAATGGCCGGACACCCCACGAGATTGCTGACTAATACCTAGTCTGCGCCCGCACTCAAGGCAAGACCGCGAGAATGGCCGCCTTGCCAGTTACCCCTGTTTTTGCTGGATTGCGGATCACCCGCCGCCCCATGCGCGGTGGAGCGGAGGCGCGCAATGACCCCCTTCTTCGTCCAGATCAAATGCGAACTCGGAATGTCTTACAAAGTGGCCAATGAACTGGCTGAATCCGAGATTGCTTCCGAAATCTATTCGACCGCGGGCGACTTCGACTTGCTCGTGAAATTCTATGTGGATAGCGGGACCGACATCGGACATTTCGTCAATGAGAAGGTGCAGTGCATTTCGGGCATCAAGGACACGCGCACCATCATTACCTTCAAGGCATTTCAGGCCTAGGGCGGTGCTTCCGCCTCGCGTACGCGCTGAAGGCCGAGCTGACGCTCACGCCAGATCACGAACAGACCGGCGCTCGCGACGATCGACGCGCCCAAATACACTAAAGTATCCGGCAGCTCGCCGAACATCCAATAGCCGAGCAGCAGCGCCCAGAGCATCGAGCTGTAATCAAATGGCGCGACCACTGAAGCCGCGGCGTAGCGATAACTTTCGGTGAGGAAGATATGGGCAAGCCCACCAAGAATACCGAGCGAGATCAGCGCCGCTAGCTCTGAGTTGGTTGGGGAATGCCACGCAAAGGGCAGCGTCAATGCGCCAGCGATAGCGCACACCAGAGAAAAATAAAACACAATGGAAGAGGTCGTCTCGCTTTGCGTAAGCCGCCTCGTTTGTATGACCGTACCCGCATTGCAGACGGCTGAGGTGATCGCATACACAGAGCCGACTGCCGCCACGGCGCCGCCGGCTCCCGCGTAAGTGCTAACATCAAAATGCGGCACCAGCATAACGATCACCCCGGCGAACCCGATTAGCACCGCCGACCATCGGTAGATCCGCACACGCTCCTTCAATATGACGGCAGCAAGCGCGACGGTGATGAGCGGTGAGGCAAATGAGATCGCGGTCGCGTCGGCGAGTGGTAGTCGCGTCAACGCCGAAAAATTTGTGAACATCCCGCAAACGCTGAGCATGCCACGGCCGAGTTGCCCGAACGGGCGACCCGTGCGAACCGCAGAGGCCAATTCGCCGCGAATAGCATAGATGACCACCACCGGCAGTATCGCGAACGCGCTACGAAAAAACACCATTTGCCCCACCGGCGCGACGTCACCCAATTGTCGGACCAGCGCCGACATGGCGGCAAACAGCAGCGCGGAGATCAGTTTGAGGCCAATGGCCTTGAGCGGATGCATGGGCAGTCCGGCGATTCGCCCATGCATACGTCAAATATCAAAGCTATGCAGCTATTTCGGCGCGGGCAGCGACTTGAGATAGACAGCGATAGCTTCGCGATCGGCGGCACTCAATTGCCGTGTGTTGGCGACGACCTCCACCATCGCCCCACCGACCCGGTCGGAATCTGGCGTCGTACCGGTGTCGAGCGTTTCGACAAAATCCATGACTTTCCAATTTTTTAATTTGCCCTGCGTGATATCGGGGACACCACCCTGGCCCATCAGACTTTGACCGCCGGTAAAGCGTCTACTCGGGATAACCGCGCCAAAAACATTGCGTGGCGAATGACATTCGGCACAGTGGCCAGGTCCATTCACGAGATAGGCCCCGCGCCTCCATTGCGCGGGTTGCGTGATGTCAGCCACGTAAGCCTCACTGCCGACGAAAAACCGTTTCCATATCCCGAGTGCCCGACGAATATTAAATGGAAATTGCAAATCGTGGTCGCGAACCTTGCCCGAAACTGCGGGCAAGGATTTCAGATAAGCGAACAGATCGCGCACATCGACAATCCGCATGTTGCGGTAAGATGTGTAAGGGAAAGCTGGATAAAGATGCTCTCCGCTGGGCGACGTGCCAAGCAGCATAGCGGTGATGAATTGCGCTTCGCTCCAGGCGCCAATGCCATCTTTGGCATCCGAAGAAATGTTCGGCACGTAAAACACGCCAAACGGAGTGTTCAATGCCAAACCGCCCCCGAGTTGCGTGGCATCTTTCTGTTGCGGCACCGCGTGACAGGACGAACAGCCGCCGATCAAAAACATCGTGCGGCCGTTTGCCAAGTCTCGTTCGCCTGGCGGCGTGAGCGCACTCGCCGGGATCACTTCCGGAATCGTGATATACCACAAAACGGGCAAGCCGAGGACGGCCGCTAAAGCTGCGACGATGACAAGCTTACGAAGCATCCCGGCAGGCCCCGTAGTCAACGTGATTTGATATTAGCGATGATAACTATGGTTCGCCTGCAGCCTATGCGCTATTGCTTCGAAAGCCGATAGTCCTTGTGGCAACTGTCGCAAGCGTCCCCGACGATCGGAATCGCGGCACGCAGGCCCTCCAGTGAGGCCTTGGCCTTGTCGCGGTTCTCCGCAACCGCTTTGCCGAACTGCGCCGCCTTGGCATCGAAGTCGGCTTTCGTGACCCAGATTTTCGAAGAAGCGCGGGTCTTTTGCCCAACCTTCGAATTGTCAGGAAATAGTCCAGGAAATTGTTTCGCCGTGTCGGCCCATTGCGCAAAGGCAGCGTCGACCTTGGCTGCATCGAACGGAGCCTGGCCGCGCATCATTTGCACCACGAGTGTCGCGTTGTCGTTGTTCGCTTTCATCAGGGCCATGCGCGCCGTGATGGGATCCGACTGCGCGATTACCGCACCTGCGCAGAGCAACACAAAAATGGCGGCGAGCGCCGCTCCGGCAGATCGTCTCATGGAATTTTCTCTCATTTCATCGAGTGGCAACTGGTAAAACAAACAATTGGTTGTGACGCGTTATTCCACTAACCCTGATGTCTCAGGAACCCAAAAATCACGAGTTCGTGAATATACGAAGTATCAAACCGCGGCGGATTTTCGCGCCGCATCGATGGCGTGCCAAATCCGGTGAGGCGTTGCCGGCATATCGATGTGGCGAATGCGATGCGCGCGCCAGAGCGCGTCGACAATCGCATTCATGACCGCCGGGCACGATCCAATAGCCCCCGCCTCGCCCGCACCTTTAACGCCGAGCGGATTTGTTTTGCACGGCACGTTGCGGGTCTCAAACACGAAGTCAGGCGCGTGCTCGGCGCGCGGCATGGCGTAGTCCATAAAACTCGCGCTAAGAAGTTGACCGCTCTCAGGATCGTAGACCGTGTCCTCCATCAACGCTTGACCGATGCCCTGCACGGCACCGCCGTGCACCTGCCCCGCAAGCAGCAACGGATTAAGCGTTGCACCAAAGTCGTCGACCACCACGTAACGTGTGATCCTGGTCGTGCCCGTGTCGGGATCGATCTCGACCTCTGCTATGTGCGTACCGTTTGGATAAGTTGGCGGCTCTATGCTGAACTCTTTCGCCGCACGCAATTTGTCAGGCGTGGCGCGCGGATGCGTCGCAAGATCCGCGAAAGAGACAATCCGATCCGTACCGGCAACACGGACTGTACCACCCACGATTTCGAGGTCGCCCGTTGCTGCTTCCAGTGCGTCGGCAGCAATCTCTTTAATCTGTTCGGCGAGCGTTTTTGCCGCACGGTCAACCGAAACTCCGCCGACAGGTATTGAACTCGACCCGCCTGTGCCGGCACCACTCTTTATCCGATCTGTATCGCCTTGGATAACACGCACTCGCTCGGGCGGCAGGTCGAGCCGTTCCGCGACGAGTTGGGCATATGAAGTGGCGTGGCCCTGGCCGGTCGATTGCGAACCAATCAACAATGTCACGCCGCCGTCCCGGTCAAGCGCAAGCGTTGCTGTTTCAGGCCCGTTGTTGCCGCATGCCTCGATGTAAGTCGCGATGCCGACGCCGCGCAGCTTGCCGGCGCGCCGGGATTGCGCCGCACGCTTTTTAAAACCATCCCAATCCGCAAGGTCCTGCGCGCGCGCAAGTGTGCCCGCGAAGTCGCCAGAATCGTAGACCTTTCCCGTAGGCGTTTTGTACGGCAAAGCCGTTGGCCTGATCAGGTTCTTTCTTCGTATGACGTCAGGCGCCATACCGAGATCGTGCGCTGCTGCATCGACAGCTCGCTCAATCAAATAAGACGCCTCGGGCCGCCCAGCTCCGCGATAGGCATCAACCGGAACGGTGTTGGTGTAGGCCGCGCGCAGCCGTATGTGGGCTACCGGAATATTGTAAGCCCCGGTCGCCATGCCGACGCCGAGCCAAGGGATGTAGGGGGCGTAGCAGGAAAGATATGCACCCATGTCGGCGATGATATCGAGCTCGAGCGCGAGAAAGCGACCTCTCTCGTTTACCGCCAGCCGGGCCGTAGAGATATTGTCGCGGCCGTGGCTGTCGCCAAGAAAATGTTCGCTGCGATCGCAGATCCATTTGACCGGACGGCGTAGACGTTCAGCCGCAACGGCCGCCAGCGCATATTCGCGGTAGGGAAACAGCTTGGTGCCGAAACCACCGCCGACGTCTGGGGTCACCACTCGCATCTTTTCCGGTGGCAGATTCATAACCCCGCAGATGATGTCGCGAATAATGTGGCTGCCTTGGCTGCCAAGCGTAAGCGTATAACGCTCGCCGTCGTACTCAGCGATCACACCACGCGTATCAAGATAATTGGTGACCAGCCGCTGATTGACGATAGTCAGTTCGACAATGTGCGCGGCCCTGGCAAACGCTTGTTTGATGGAAGCCGCGTCGCCCGCTTCGGTTTCGAACGCGAGATTGCTGGGCCGGTCCGACCACACCATTGGTGCACCGGGACTGAGCGCGGCTATAGCGCCAATCACATGCGGCAACAGTTGCCATTCAACTTGCAACGCCTCTGCCGCATCTTTTGCCGCATCGATACTGTCGGCCACCACAAAAGCAATGGCGTCACCTACATGCCGCACCACATCTTTCGCAAGGATCGGATAATTTGGAACCTTGATGTCAACGCCAGCCAAAACGCCGGGTGTCGGCAAAGGCCCCAGTTCGGAAATATCGGCGGCAGTCAGTATGAGTTTTACGCCCGGAACCGCGCGTGCACGCGCAAGATCGCCGATGCGGAAACGGGCATGGGCATGCGGCGAGCGCACCACGATCGCATATAGCGGATTTGCCGGCGAAACATCGGCGACGTAGCGACCTGCCCCACGCAAGAGTGGATCATCTTCCTTGCGCGTCAGGGGCTGGCCGAAACCAAATTTCATCGTCATTTACGGTTGCCGCGTTTCGTGGATTGCGGAGAGCTTGCCTGCGTCCGCCCATGCGCGGAAAAACGGAGAGCGATCCAGCGCGAAACTACGTAGAACACGGGCGTAAAGATCAGGCCAAAGGTGGTGACCCCGATCATACCCGAGAACACCGCGGTACCCAGCGTCTGCCGAAGCTCAGCGCCGGCACCGACAGCCCAGACCAGCGGCGTAACGCCAAAAATGAAGGCAAAGGACGTCATAAGTATCGGCCGCAACCGCAAATGCGCGGCCTCAACCGCAGCATCGAACCGGTCACGCCCTGCATCCTCGAGCTGTTTGGCGAACTCGACGATCAGGATGGCGTTTTTGGCCGCTAGGCCGATCAGCACGACGAACCCGACTTGTGTGAGAATATTATTGTCCTGCCCGCGCAACACGACCCCGACGATCGACGCGATCAAGCACATCGGTACGATCATGATGACTGCAAGCGGCAGCGTCAGGCTTTCAAATTGCGCTGCCAGCACCAGGAAGACGAAAACGACGGCAAGAACGAAAGCGAAGGTCGCGGTACTGCCCGCGCGAATTTGCTGGAAGGCAAGCGTGGTCCACTCATAACTGAAGCCTTGCGGCAGCGTCTCTGCCGCGAGCTTCTCCATGATCTTGATCGCCTGGCCCTGGCTGTAGCCCGGTGCCGCCGCGCCATCCAGTTCGGCCGCCGGATAAAGATTGTAACGCGGCACACGATAAGGCGCGGTGATCGTACGCACTGTCGTGAATGCGCCGAGCGGCACCGTGTCACCACTGTTATTGCGCACGCGGATCTTCAAGACATCGCTCGTCTGGCTGCGACTATCGCTTTGCGCCTGCGCCACCACGCGGTAGGTGCGGCCAAACAGATTGAAGTCGTTGACGTAGGCCGATCCGAGATAGATCTGCAGCGCAGCGAATACATCCGGAATGTTTATGCCGAGCAGTTGGGCCTTGGTGCGGTCAATGTCGAGATAAAGCTGCGGCGTGGTGTTCTCAAACAGTGAGTAAACCTGCAGGAGGCCGGGGGTCTGCGCCGCTTTCCCCATCATCGCATAAACCGCGCCCTGCAAAGTCTGCGAGCCGAGGCCGGACCGATCCTCGACCATCATGCGGAATCCGCCGGCATTGCCGATGCCCGAGACCGGCGGCGGCGCTGCAACGAAAATGAGACCATCATGGATTGTCGACAGGCGCTGGAACAGTTGTGCCTGGATTGCGGCTGCCGACTGCTGCGGATCTTTCGCCCGCTTCTCGAAATCGTCCAGCGTTACGAATACGGCGCCAGAGTTGGGCGCGTTGCTAAAAGTCGCACCGGAGAACCCGACAATGTTCACGGCATGTGCGATTCCGGGCACCTTCAGAGCGATTTCAACCGCCTGGCGGTTGACCTCGTCGGTGCGTGCGAGCGAAGCCGCAGGCGGAAGCTGCGTGATGATGATGAGATAGCCGCGGTCAAGCTGCGGAATAAACCCAACAGGCGTCTTGCGGAATTCGTTCATGCCGAAGGCGATAACCCCGGCATAGACGACGAGCATCAACACTGCGATGCGCACAAGCTTCGCCGAGAGCTTGCCGTAGGCGCGCGTGAGGACGTCAAAATAGCGGTTGAACAGGCCGAAGAAACCATGGATCGGCTTGCTCCACCAATGTCCGTCCTGAACCTCGGTATGTGGCTTGAGCAGCAACGAGCATAACGCAGGCGACAGTGTCAGCGACACGATCAGCGAAATGATGGTGGCGCCGGCGATGGTAAGCGCGAATTGCCGGTAGAACTGGCCAGAAATCCCGGTGATGAAGGCGGACGGGATGAACACGGAACACAGCACCAGCGCAATGGCGATCAGCGCACCGCCCACCTCGTCCATGCTCTTGACGGCGGCATCGTGCGGACTGAGGCCTGCCTCGATATTTCGCTCGACGTTCTCCACCACGACGATGGCGTCATCGACCACGATACCGATCGCCAACACGAGGCCGAACAACGACAGGTTGTTGAGCGTGAAGCCGAACATCGCCATGAAGAAGAATGTGCCGATGAGCGAAATCGGAATGGCTACGATCGGTATAATCGCGGCGCGCCAGGTTTGCAGGAACAGCACAACGACCAGCACGACCAGCACAATCGCCTCGCCGATCGTGGATTCGACCGCTTCCACCGATTGCTGAATGAATTCGGTCGGGTTGTAGATGATGTCGTATTTCAGGCCCGGCGGGAAACGCTTGGACAGATCATCCATCGTGCTTTTGATGTTCTTGGCGGTCGAAAGCGCATTCGATCCGGGCCGCTGAAAAATGCCAATCGCGATCGCCGGATCGAGGTCGAGATAGGAGTTGGTCGAATAGTCCTGCGCCGCAAGTTCCACCTTTGCGACATCCTTGACCCGCACCACAGCATTGGCGGTCTGTTTGATGACAATATTGCCGAATTCTTCCGTCGTGGTCAGGCGCCCCAGCGTCTGCACCGAGATCTGGAAGGCGCCTGGTTTGTCGACCGGAGGCTGATTGAGAATGCCGGAGGCGACCTGCACGTTCTGGCCCTGCAGTGACAAGACGACGTCGGCGGCGGTCAGTCCAAGCGACTGCAGGCGGTCGGGATCGAGCCAGGCGCGCATCGCGTAGTCGCGGCTGCCAAACACAATGAGCGACCCCACTCCGTCGACGCGAGTCAGCGCATCGGTAATTTCTATGGTGGCGTAGTTGGAAATGAACAGCGTGTCGCGCGATCTATCCGGCGAATAGAGATGTACGACCATCATCAGGTCCGGCGAGCTCTTTTGGACCGTAACGCCGATATTGCGCACGTCGGCAGGCAGTCGCGGCTGTGCAATGGCGACGCGGTTCTGCACCTGCACCTGGGCGATGTCGAGATTGGTACCGATATCGAAGCTCACCGAAATTGTGAAGCGGCCGTCGCCGGTCGAATTCGACGACAGGTAAATCATGTTCTCGACGCCATTGATCTGCTGCTCGATCGGCGTAACCACAGTGGCGGCCACGACGTCGGCGCTGGCGCCAGGATACTGGCCGGTAACGGTGATGGTCGGCGGCGCGATATCCGGATATTGCGCGACCGGCAGACGGGAGAAGGCCACTCCACCGACGATCACGAACATAATCGAGACCACAGACGCGAAAATTGGCCGGTCGATGAAGAAGTGCGAAATGCGCATGGGCTGGTTTCGCCCCGCTACTTCGCCGGTTGCGGCGCGGCGGCCGCTCCGCCCGGTGCGGCGGCGGGCTTGGCGCCCTCCTCTTCCGGCCGCACCTTCGAACCCGGGCGCGCCTGCATCAGGCCGCTGACCACAATACGATCGTCGGGTCCAATACCATCCTTGATGACGCGCAGGTTGTCCGACGTCAGCTGGCCGGTCGTGACATATTTTAGCTGCGCCGTGTCCTGCGCGTTGATGACGACGACATATTTGCGTGCCTGCTCGGTGCCGACCGCGGCATCAGGAACCAGCAGGGCTTCATAGGGCGACGACCCCGGCACGCGCACGCGAGCAAACATGCCTGGCGTCAATACGCCGCCGGGATTCTCAAGTACAGCGCGACCCCGGATCGTGCCGGTCGAGCGGTCGATCGCGTTGTCAACGAAATCCATGCGGCCCTTGTGGTCGAAATCATTCTCATCGATCAGCTTGAGTGCAACTGGCACGCCTGCGTTGCGATTGGCCACGTCCTGGCCGCCGCTCGAGCCTACCCGCTCATAACGCAGGTAGGACGCTTCGTCGAAAGTGAATTCGAAGTAGATCGGATCGGTCGAAACAATAGTGGCCAGCAGCGTCGTATTTCCGCCTGTGCCGCCGGTGACAAGATTGCCTGGCGATACCCGCCGATCGCCAATGCGGCCATTCACCGGGGCGCGCAATTCAGTGAACTCCATGTCGAGCTCAGCCTGACGCACCGCTGCCTCGTTATTGCTTACCGAAGCCTTCGCGTTACGAAACGCTTGTGCACGCTGCTCGAACGTCTGATCAGTAATGGTCTTGTCGCGTACAAGCTGCTGGCCACGGGTATAGTCCGACTCAGTAAACGCGACGTTGGATTGTGCCTGCACTAGATTAGCGCGCGCCTGATCGAGCGTGTTCTTGAAAGGGCGTTTGTCGATGGTGAATAGCAAGTCGCCCTGCTTAACGAGTTGCCCATCTTTGAAATGAAGGCCATCGAGATAGCCCGAGACTCGCGCACGCACCTCAACGGCATTGATTGCGGTGAAACGGCCGACGTATTCGTCGTAGTCGAACAACGTACGCTTAATCGGCTTCGCCACGGTGACCGCCGGCGGTGGCGGACCGCCCTGCTTCTGAGCCTCACCACAGCTTGCGACCAAAGTCGCAAGCGCCAGGGGCACTGCGAGCTTCCATGCGCCACGTATCAAAAAAAGTGATGAAACTAGCCGTGTCGGATTCATGAATTCCTGCAGCGGAAAATAGCAAACGCGGCCTGTCCCCATAGCGTTGAGGAGGAGTTATGTCCACCTCGCCCATTCGGCAATAGCACGAGAAACGTCGATTTAGCGGCCGGATTTGGCGCGAAAAGTCGCAACCCAATCCGGGCCAAACAAAACCAGCACGCTTGCACCATAAACGGCTGTTCCAATCGCTCCGATGATCGCCAGAGCCGCAAGGTCGCGTGGGCCGTGCCAATCGGCGAGCCAACCGGTAACTGACGCATGGCATAGCCACAGCACGACAGCAAATATGAATCCGGCAATCGCAAGCCTGAGTATCGACAGACGCAACCGCTTGTCGTGAGGGATGTGACCAGCACGCGCTGCAAACCAGACCACCAGACCAAGATTGATCCAGGCACCGATCGAAGTGGCCAGCGCCAGTCCGACCTGCGCGAGCGGTCCCATCAGCAGGAACTTGAATCCGATGTTAACTGCTGCCGCCAGTAGCGCAGCCTTAACCGGAGTAGCCGTATCGCCGCGTGCAAAGAAGGTTGCGACCGCACTGCGGATCAACACAAACGGCAACAGTCCTGAGGCATAAGCCATCAGCGTGCGAGCCGCTGCATCCGCATCAGCAGCAGTGAAGGCGCCGCGCATGAAAAGCGCTCGCATGATCAGATCGGGGATCACGAAAAACGCCACTACGCACGGAATAGAAAGAAGCAAAGTGAATTCTATCGCACGGCTTTGCGCGTGCGCTGCGCCCCGGTGGTCGCCACCCGCAATTCGGCGCGACATTTCAGGAAGAATGACTGTGCCGGCAGCGATGCCGATTACACCGATCGGCAATTGATTAAGGCGGTCAGCGTAGTAAAGCGCGGACAACGCGCCGGCTGGCAAGAAGCTGGCTATAATGGTGTCGGCAAACAGTGCGAGTTGTACACCCATCGAGCCAATCGTTGCTGGCCCGAGCGCGCGGAAGAATTTCCGCACATCGGCATCAAGCTCTGGCCAGCGCAGCGCGGTCATCGCGCCCGCGCGCCAGGTATCGCCGCCGACCAGAAGGACCTGCAACACGCCGGAGATGAGCACGCCCCATGCCGCCGCATGCCCAGCGGTCGGAAAGAACGCGGCGAGCGCCAGCGCAACCACCATCGATAAATTGAGCAGCATCGATGCAGCGGCGGCGGCGGCAAACCGTTGGAGAGCATTCAAGATGCCGCCATAAAGCGTCACCAGCGTGATCAGCAATAAGTACGGAAAAGTAATCCGGGTGAGATCGGTGGCGAGCGCGAAGCGCTCCGGATCTCGCGCAAAGCCGGGGGCCAGCACCGTAATTACCGTGGGCGTAAACAGGAGTGCAACGGCCAACAGCACAATTTGGCTGATAAGCAAAAGCGTGAAAATGCGGTCGGCGAAAAGCCCCGCGCGCTGAGCGCCTCCCTGCTCTCGAATGCGAGCATAGGCCGGAACAAACGCGGCGTTGAAGGCGCCCTCGGCGAATATGGCCCGAAAATGATTAGGCAGCCGGAACGCCACAAAAAATGCATCAGCGACCGGGCCGGCTCCCAGGACAGCAGCCAAAATAATGTCGCGAGCGAAACCAGTGATCCGCGAGAGCAGCGTAAATCCGCCGACCGTAAGAATACGTTCAATCATCAGGGCTATACCCGTCGCCAGTGGGAAAAAACGTTGCGAATTGCTGGTCTTAAGGTTTACGCCACGATGCCGATAGTCAGCTAGGTGGAACTGCCTTAAGACACTTTTGCTTCGGAACAAAGAGCCTCAGCACCCCTGATCCATGACTTCACCGATCATCCCCATCTTGCTGGCAGGTGGCGCCGGGACCCGGCTTTGGCCCGTGTCGCGCGACGCCCTGCCCAAGCAATTCCTGCCCCTGGTCGGCGACCGGTCGACCTACCAGGAAACACTGCTTCGTGTGCAGGACCCGATGTTCGCACCCCCGATTGTCATTACCGGTCCCAACTTTCATTTTTTCGCCCGCCGTCAGGCCGAGGAACTCGGCATTGAGGTGACGGTCGTCATTGAGCCGATGCGGCGCGATTCTCGCTCCCGCCATCGCTGCCGCGACAGCGGTTGCCGCCAAACGAGATCCGCATGCCGTGGTTCTGGCGCTTGCTGCCGATCACATTATTCTGGATGTCGAAGCATTCCGCGCAACGTGCCTCGCCGGCCGTGCGGCTGCCGAAGCCGGGCGCATCGTTACCTTCGGCATCAAGCCGACCGAGCCGAAGACAAGCTACGGCTATATTCTTCCCGGCAAAGCCATCGGCGGAGATGGCGTGTACGCGGTGAAAAGTTTCGTCGAAAAACCGGATGCCGCGACCGCTGCCCGTTATGTTCGCGACGGCTATCTCTGGAATTCCGGCAACTTTCTTTTCCGCGCCGACGTGCTGTTATCTGAACTCGCGCGGCTGGAGCCAGATATGGCCGCTGCGATCAAGGCGGCTGTAGCGAATGCCAGCGACGATCTCGGTTTCCTTCGGCTGCAGCAGGACGCCTTTGCGCGTGCGCCGCAAAAGTCGATCGACTATGCGGTGATGGAGAAAACTGATCGCGCCGCGGTGGTCGCGGGGCAATTCCGCTGGTCCGATATCGGCAGTTGGGACGCTCTGTTCGATATCACTCCGCACGATTCGGCGGACAACGTGCTCCATGGTCCGGCCGTGACCATGGACACTTCCGGCTGCGTTGTGCATTCAGACCAGCGCCTGACCGCCGTTGTCGGCGTGAAAGATCTGGTGGTTGTGAGCACCTCTGATGCCGTAATGGTGGTGCCACGCGCGCGCGCCCAAGAAGTGCGTGAACTCGTGACCAAACTTAAGGCACAAAAAAGGCCGGAGGCAACCGATCATAAACGGGTGCACCGGCCTTGGGGCTATTACGAGTTGATCGATATGGGGGAACGTTTTCAAGTCAAGCGCATCGTCGTCATTCCCGGCGGCGTTCTATCATTGCAGAAACACCAGCACCGCTCGGAGCATTGGGTCGTGGTGCGCGGTACGGCCGAGGTCACCATCAATGAGCAAATCCGCGCAGTGCACGAAAACGAGTTGGTCTATATCCCCATAGGCAGCATCCACCGTCTCGCAAATAAGGGAAAAATCCCACTCGAATTGATCGAGGTACAGACCGGCAGCTACTTCGGCGAAGACGATATAGAGCGGCTTGAAGACATCTATAAACGCAGCTGAGGAGTTACGTCACTTACGTCTTCAGCGCGCGCCGCGTCGCATCAATAATACGATCCTGCGTCGGCGCATCGAGATAGGCATGCATCGGTAGACTGATGACCTCGGCCGCCAACTGATCGCTCACTGCAACGCCACCTTTGCCGATCGGAAAATGCTTATAGGCCTGCTGCCTATGCAGCGGAATCGGGTAGTAAATTGCGGTCGGGATTCCTTCGGTCTTGAGTGCCGCCGCTAGCGCATCGCGCCGGCCACCAGCAACGCGGATAGTATACTGCGCCCAAACCGAAGTAGTGCCCGCAGGAACCGCCGGGACAGTGGCCACCCCAGCAAGCCCTTCATTATAATAGCGCGCAGCCTTGTTACGGGCTTCAATTTCGTCCGGGAAAATTTTCAATTTCTCGATCAAAACCGCAGCCTGGATCGTATCGAGACGGGAGGCGAGACCGATACGAACGTTGTCGTATTTATCACTGCCCTGCCCGTGAACACGCAGGCTCCTGAGTGCATCGGCAAGTCCCTCGTCGTCGGTCATGACTGCGCCGCCGTCGCCATAACAGCCGAGTGGCTTAGCAGGGAAAAAACTGGTGGCGGTAGCGTGGCCGAACGTGCCCAGCCTGCGATTGTCGTAAACCGCGCCGAAGCCCTGCGCGGCATCATCCAGCACCAAAAGATTTTCGGCCTTTGCCGCGGCCGCTATAGCGGCATGGTCGGCCGGAAGACCAAACAAATCCACTGGGATGATCGCTTTTGGCTTTAACCCGGCGTCTTTTGCAGCCGCGACAGCACCCGCAATCCCTTTTGCATCGATGTTGAAGCTCGCGGAGTTGACATCGACGAACACCGGCGTCGCGCCGACTAGCGCCGCCACTTCCGCAGTCGCGCAGAAAGTAAACGACGGACACAACACCGCGTCGCCAGGTCCGACCCCCATTGCCCGCAAGGTGAGCACGAGCGCATCGGTCCCGCTTGCGCAGGTGACCGCATGCCGGGCACCGCAGAATGCGGCGAGTTCCGCTTCAAAGGCCTTCACTTCGGGCCCAAGGATAAACTGACAATGATTCAATACGCGGCTGACCGCAGCATCAATTACAGGCCCGAGCCGCCGACGCTGCGCGGCGACATCAATAAACGGGATGGAGGGCGGGTTGGTGCGCAAATTCATTGAAACGTCCGCACTCGAAGGTCGCACCCGTCAGCCAACGACGGCGCGCGGGCCTGTCCGTTGCGCGGGCGCGACCGCTGTTGGGCGTACGGCAAGACAGCGCGTCGCGATTTCAAGGCTCGCCACGGCCTCCTCGCCAGTCACAGCCGGCGCGGCGCCCGAACGCACCGCGCTCAGGAAAGCGAGCAGTTCTGAGCGAAGCGGTTCAGCGTGGCCCACCGACAGATGGCGCATGGAGTAGCTGCCATCCGGCTGAAAGCCGAAGCATTCGGTAACCTGACGCGTGAGCAGGTCGCCCATTACATACTTGCCGCGCGTAGCGACAGTGACGTTGCGCGCCTTAAATGGTGTCAGCCAATTGGTGTTGATGTGCGCGAGAACACCGGACGCGGTACGAAATTGCAAAAGCGCAATGTCTTCACGCTCGGCAACCGCGCTGGAGAGTTGCGGCTGCACCTCGATAATGTCGGAATCGGTAAACCAGCGGATCAAATCGATATCATGCACCGCCAGGTCGATTACCACGCCGACGTTCGACATGCGGGGCGGGAAAGGTCCCACGCGGGTGATGGCGATTGAGAGAATATCCTCACCGCGAATCGCCTCCTTGATCGCTTCGACGGCCGGATTGAAGCGCTCGACGTGCCCGACCATCAACGTCAGGCCGGCCCGGCGTGCGGCACCGATGATCTCGCGCCCCTCGTCCACCGTTGAAGCAATCGGCTTTTCCACCATGACATGGACACCATGCGCAATGCAGGTCAGCGCGATGTCACGATGCAGATGCGTAGGAGCTGCGATTGTTATCGCATCGACGTTACGCTCGAGCAGCTCGCCGACATCTGCGACAGCGGTGCAGCCCAGAGTTCGGGCAACGAATTCGGCTTGCTTACGATCAGGATCGGCAACGCCAACTAATTCCGTGCCAGGCAGTCCGGCGAACACGCGCGCATGGTTGCTGCCCATGACGCCGACGCCAACGACCCCAACACGCAACGGACGCTCCGCATTTGCGACTGCACCTTGCGTCATGTCTCGATGGTATCCCCACGCCCCATTACTTCAGCCTCTCATCCAGTAGCATGGTGATGCCCGGCTGGCGACTACCCGGCCAAACCCTGGGCGAACACGTTTTGATTCAAAGCGTTACAAACGGACAATATCCGCGCCGCCGCTGCATAAAGATCAATACCTATTCCGCGGCGCGCGACGCCGGGATTGCAAGGCGCAGGCCCGTTGCAACAGCGTCGTCCCGGAAGGATTTTACGGCTGCAAGCGAGAGTTCAGCCGCCGTCATGGTGGCAAGCGCAGGAAGTTTTTTGAGTACATCGGCTGGAGCGGTGATGATGTGACATCCCATCGCGTCGGCTTCCACCACATTGAATACTTCGCGGGTGGACGCCCAGATGATCTCGACATTGCGGGTCTTGCGGGCGTGGGCCACGGCATCCTGCATGATCGATCGGTAGTCGATGCCGAAATCGGCCAGCCGCCCGGCAAATACGGACACGCAGGCTGGGGCGCCGCCTTCCAGCGCGTCGACCGCGCGCGCGACCTGCTCACCGGTGAAAATCGCGGTCATGTTAATCTTGACTCCCTCACGCGACAGCGTACGCACCACTTCGAACAGCGGCTCGCCACGCGTGTTGGTCACCGGCAGCTTCACGTAGACGTTCTTTCCCCATGTCGTGATAACGCGCGCCTGCGCGACCATTTCCGGCACGTCATCGGAAAACACCTCGAATGAAATATGCCGGTCCGGCACCGCCGAAACGAGTTCACGCGCATAGACAGCGTAGTCGCTCACGCCCGCCTTCTTGAGCAGCGAGGGATTGGTCGTGAAGCCTGCAATCCACGGCTGCTTGGCCATCTCGACGATCTGCGCTTTGTCGGCACCATCCGTGAACAGCTTTACCTTCAGTTGAGCCAGCTTTGGAGCCGTCATCGTCTGCATTCCTGTGTCGTCGCGCGCCTTACATCGCCATTATAAGACAACTGCGAGGTGTGATCCAATCCGGTCGCCATTTCCATCTCAATGGACCGCAAACCGGTCATTGGCGATGATACGAGCGGTACCATTCGATAAAGCGAGCGATGCCCTCGGCTATAGGGGTTGCCGGGCGGAAATCGACATCGCGCATCAAATCATCAACATCGGCATAAGTCGCAGGAACGTCGCCCGGCTGCATTGGCAATAATTCGCGCTTTGCTTTTTTCCCAATGACATCTTCAAGAATGCGCACAATCTCGAGAAGCTCCACAGGATTGTTATTGCCGATATTATAGACGCGCCATGGTGCACTGCTTGACCCAGGATCCGGCGACATACTCGAATATTTCGAATTTCCAGCGGGTGGTCGATCGACCAACCGCACCACCGATTCCACCACATCGTCAATGTACGTGAAGTCGCGCCGCATGTTGCCGTGGTTGAATAATTTGATCGATTCCCCGCTAATAATTGCCTTCGCGAAAATCCACATTGCCATATCCGGGCGGCCCCAAGGCCCGTACACGGTAAAAAACCGCAGGCCTGTCGTCGGGAGGCCGAACAGGTGTGCGTAAGCATGCGACATAAGCTCGTTCGCCTTTTTCGACGCACCATAGAGACTCAGAGGATGGTCGACATTCTCGTGCACGGAAAACGGCATTTTCGTATTAGAGCCGTAAACCGATGACGATGACGCATACAGCAAATGGCGGCAGCCATTGTGGCGGCAGCCTTCGAGAATGGTGGTGAAGCCCGTAAGGTTGGCATCCACATATGCGAATGGATCGACGAGCGAATATCGAACGCCGGCCTGCGCCGCGAGGTGAACCACGGCAGAAAAACGGTTCTCCTTGAATAACGCTGCCATACCCTCGCGATCGGCAAGGTCGAGTTTCACGAAGCGAAACTGTCTGGATTTGTCGAGCTCCGTACGACGCGCTTCTTTCAACGCCGGATCGTAATAGGCATTCATATTGTCGAGACCGACAACGTCGCGACCGTCCTGTAACAGGCGCTTTGCGACATGAAACCCGATGAAGCCTGCCGCTCCAGAGACGAGGATGGGACCGTCAGCCATCGCGACCCCGCATCAGTTGATTCACAATCAGAGCCGCCACAGATCAATTCCTTCGGGCTTTTTCGTCCGATCGAGCTTTGCCTTCACATCTAGCACAATACCCCGGCGATCCTTGAGTAGCCTGGCGACCAGTGACCAACCACCCGCGACGTAATCTTTATGGGCAACAGCAAGAATGACTGCATCAGCCGGCCGCAACGACTCGATCGGCGCCAACTTGATCCCGTATTCGCGGGCAGTGTCCTCGGTCGAAGCAATTGGATCGGCCACCTGCACGCTGACGCCCACGCGTTCGAGCTCACGCGCGATGTCAACGACTTTGGAATTGCGGATATCGGGAACGTTTTCTTTGAATGTCATCCCAAGAATTGTCACCGTCGGATTCGCGCGGCCGTTTTGCAACAAGGCATGCATGCATTCGCGGGCCACACGCTCGCCCATGCCGTCGTTGATGCGGCGTCCGGCGAGGATGATTTCCGGATGATAACCAGCCTTTTCAGCTCGAAACGTCAGGTAATATGGGTCAACACCGATACAGTGTCCGCCGACCAGTCCCGGCTGGAAATTCAGGAAATTCCATTTAGTCGACGCAGCAGCCAACACGTCACCGGTGTCGATTCCGAGCTGATGAAATATTGCGGACAGTTCGTTCATGAACGCGATATTGAGATCGCGCTGTGTGTTCTCGATAACCTTAGCGGCCTCGGCAACCTTTATCGATGGCGCGCGGTGAATGCCTGCTTTCACCACCGAACCGTACACATCAGCGACAATATCGAGTGTGCGCGCGTCTTGCGCGGATACGACCTTTACGATGCTTTCGAAGCGGTGCTGCTGATCACCGGGATTAATCCGCTCAGGTGAATAACCGACAGTGAAATCGCGACCGCCCGCGAGGCCTGATTTTTTTTCTAGCACTGGAAGACACTCTTCCTCGATCGTGCCGGGATACACGGTTGATTCGTAAACGACGATGTCGCCGCGCTTGAGCACTTTGCCCACAGTGTCGGATGCCGAAAGCACGGCGCCAAGATCAGGCCGGCGCGCACTGTCGATCGGCGTTGGCACGGTTACAATATAAAAATCGGCATCAGCAAGACGTGATGGTTCATATTCGAATTGCAGACTCGCCTGCTTAAGATCAGCGTCGGTAACCTCAAGTGTACGATCATGGCCCGAGAGCAATTCGTCCACCCGCTTGCGATCGATGTCGAAGCCGATGACTGGCGCGCCCGAGCGCGCAAATGCAACCGCGACCGGCAACCCAACATAACCGAGGCCAATAACGGCGATCTTTCGGGAGTGCTTCAATTCTTACCTATTCGACAACGTTTTGAGCCAACGGGTTTTGCTTCGCATCAGCCGTGAACCCTGCATTCGGCCGATCGATCAGTTGCGCCACTGGCACTCCTCCGTCAGCAACGAGACCAAGGTAAAGATTGAGATAGCGGCGGACACAGATCTCAAGGGTGAACAAACTCTCTACACGTTTTCGCGCAGCAGCGCCGAAGCGCATTCGCAAGCTGGCATCCTCATAAAGCGCGGCGATGGCCTCGCCAAGAGCCGCTGGATCGGCGACCGGCACGAGGTACCCGCTCTCCCCATCTACAATGGCGTCACAGTTACCACCGACGCGAGTAGCAATGACCGGCAGAGCCTGCGCCATTTTCTCAATAAGGCTGTTGGAAAATCCCTCCTGATGCGACGGAAGCACGCCAAGGTCGGCTGCGGCGAGCAGCGCTTGCGTATCCGAACGCTCGCCCATCCAAAGGATATTGGGGCCGATACCGAGGATACCGGCGCGTTTTTTTAGGTACTCGCCGGCGCCCTCCTCGCGACCGATCAGAATCAGCCGCCAAGGCTCACGTAATCGCTTGCGCGTGCTCGCGAGCGCGGCAAGGAGGTCGGCGTGGCCTTTATAGGGAATCAGATTGGCAATAACCGCGATGATGAAAGCATCCTGGGGAATTCCAAGTTCGCGCCGGCGTATCGCACGCGCTTGCGGGGCGGGAGGCGTTGGCAGGTCAATGCCATTGTGGATAACCCCTACCTTTTCCGGTTTCCCGCATTCCTGGACGAGTTGCGCCGCGACTGCACTGGAATTACCAACCAGCGCCTTCGCCGAACGGTGGAGGTGGCGTTCCAGCTGTGCAAGCAATGGATGATTGCTCTGATAGTTCGATAATGAGCGGCGGCTCATGACCCTGATCATTCCCTCGAGACCCAACGACGCGAGCGATCCAATGAGATAAGGCTCCGGCAGAAAGAAGTGCAGGACATCGGGACGCAGGCGACGAATCTCTTGGCGCAATGCGCGCGCAACACGCAGACTGCGCATCAGGCGTGAGCCTGCCACTTCGACACCGAGCACCGGGACGCCCGCCGCAATCAAATCTCCTTCAAAGCGGCCGCCGCGCGCGATAGTAAAAAGTGTGACGTCCAGACCAGCACGCCGCAGCGGCGGCAGGATGCGGGCCAAATGAATTTCCGCGCCACCGGCGTCGAGTCGTGGCGCCACAACTAAAACGCTCGGACCCATCGCTAAGTCAATCGGACCGCTGCCAAGCGAGGCCCACCAGCTGGCTGAGCGGCCGCGATACGCTTCCAACGACGGCGCCAAGCCTCAAACATGAGGATCGTCCACAGCGCATAAGCCCAATTGCGCTTGCCCTCGATGTGATCTGACCACAATTGCCGAACCGCATGAACGTCCAGAAAGCCGCCGCCAAGTTGATGCGGATCAAGCAGGTCCTCGGCCCAGTCTCGCAATGGACCGCGCAACCAGCTTGCGAGTGGAACGCCGAATCCCATCTTCGGTCGCTCGACGAGTTCGCGCGGCACATACCGATTGAGCACCTTGCGCAGCAGCCACTTGGTTTCGCCGTTGCGTATGCGAAGGTGCCTCGGCAGCGTCCAGGCGAACTCGACCACACGGTGGTCGAGCAAGGGTGGTCGCACTTCGAGCGATACCGCCATCGACGCCCGGTCGACCTTTTGTAAAATGTCGTCAGGCAAATAGGTTGCTGTGTCGAATAGCTGCATGCGCTCGAGAGCGATGTTGCCTTCAGTTTGGCCACCCCAGGGCAACGAGATCGGATGTTCAGCCAAACCGTGAGTGATCGCCGCCGGGTCCGGACATTGGCTGACCAGACGCAGATAAACGGCATCACCATCCAGCAGCATAACTTCAGCGAGCTTTCTGAGCTTGTCGGCCGGCTGCGCCGGCCGCAGCTTCCGCGGCACAATTTGCGCCAATGTGTCGGCAACAGACGTTGGAACAGCGTTTAGCAGGGCCGAGGCGCCACGCCGGAGCGGCCGCGGCAGGCGCGCCAGTTGTGCAAGCGGCCCCTCCGCCAAGCCATAGCGATTATAGCCGCCGAAGAGCTCGTCGCCGCCATCGCCCGAAAGAGCCACGGTGACACGCGCGCGCGTTAATTTGGAGATGGCATGCGTCGGAATCTGCGATGAATCGGCAAATGGTTCATCATAGATGTCCGAAAGCTGCGGCACGACGCGCAGGGCGTCGGCAGCCGTCACAGTCAGCTCCTCATGAATCGTGCCGAGGTGATCCGCCACGGCTTTTGCATATACCGACTCGTCATAGCCAAAATCGGGAAAGCCGATCGAGAATGACCGCACCGGCCCCTTCCCGGCTGCCACCATCAAAGCGACAACGGTCGATGAATCGATGCCGCCCGACAGGAAAGCGCCGAGCGGCACATCCGAGATCATTTGTGAGGAGACCGCGTCGGATAACAGATGATCCAATGCGGTCACTGCGTCCGCGTCCGAACCGGTCCAGAGGTTTGCCATTCCGGTCGCCGCGACTTTGGAGAGCGACCAGTATTGGCGGCGTGTGGCTACTCCGTGGGCGTCGATCGAAACAATCTCGCCCGGCATGAGTTTTTGCACGCCACTGAAAATCGAGAAAGGCGCCGGCACATAACCAAAGCGAAGGAAGCTCGCAACGGACGCTGGCTCGATCTCCAGGTCTATGCCGGCTGCGGCAAGGGCCTTAAGTTCGGACGCGAACCACACACCCTGACCCGTTGCGGAAAAGAAAAGCGGCTTGATGCCGAGACGGTCGCGGATCAGGTGCAGCGTCCTGGTCTTGCGATCCCAAAGTGCGATCGCAAACATACCATTGATGTCGTCGAGCGTTCGATCGAGACCGCGCCGCGCAATCGATTCCAGCACGATCTCGGTATCAGAGGTGCCGCGGAACGAAACACTTTTCAACTCAGGTGCCGCGGCAACAGCAGCGGCATTGTAGACTTCACCGTTATACGAAATAACCCAACGGCCATCCGCGGAAATCATCGGCTGCGCACCGGTCGGCGTTAAATCGATGATGGCGAGTCGCCGGTGCGCCAGCGCAACGCCGGCTTGCGCATCGCTCCATACGCCCGAGCCGTCGGGACCACGATAGGCGATGGCGTCGGCCATGGCTTTGGCGTGCGCTTCCAGCTGGGCGCTATCCCCCGCCAGACGCAAATCAATCAGGCCTGCGATACCGCACATTTTTTCAACGACGCATGTTTGGTTGCAACGTGCTCTGCATTATTTTGTAAAATGCGGCAGCGACGTTCTCGACACGATATTCGTTTGCAATTCCGCGATCTCCCCATGGCTGCCAATTTTCCGCATGCCGTCGTTCAGCGGCGTCGGAGAGCGCGCTACGGAGTGCTGCTGCTATCTGCTGTGGCGCGCGCGGATCACAAGCGGGTGCGCCAAGGCGGGCCAACAATTGGGCTGAAGTTCCCGGAGGCACTATGCCAAGGATCGGTACATGCGCGCCCAGATAGTCGATCAATTTGCTCGGCAGAAAAACGCTCAGATCGTCAGGCCCGTCGACGACAAGCAACAGATCGGACGAAGCCATCAATTTGAGGGAGTCTAGATACGGCACCGTCTCACGCAGACGCACCAGCCCCTCTGGCAAGCTCCGGAGAGACGGGTGCATGCGCATGCGGTCTGGCATAGACCCGACCAATTCAAACTGGACGTTTTCCAACACCTTTGGCTCACGGGCCAATAGATTCTTTAATGCGCGAAAAAGCGGCACAGGGCTGCGATGACCGTAGAAATTTCCAAGGTATCGAACCGTCAGCGGCCCAGCGGCCTTGGCCGGCCGCGGGTAGAGCTCTGGATCGAAACTATGCGGCAATACTTCCGCTTTGGTTCGCCAGCTTTCCGGGTACTTGCGCATGACCAGGTCGAGTGTTTCTTCTGAAGTAAATATCAGCCGATCAGCCGTCGCGATGATCCGCGCCTCCAATCGAGAATTTACAAACTTCGCTAGAAACTCATAGCGACGAAAGGGGTTGTCGACCCAAGGATCGCTGAAATGTGCAATCCATGGCACGCCCAGTCGTCTCTTCAAACGTAAGCCAACGAGATGGTCTGACATCGGCTCACCGAATGTCGCAACAATGTCTGGTTGGAATCCTGACGCCTGAAGACTTGACAGCGCCGCCTCTTCAGCGAGTGGAACCCAGCGCCGATAATCGTCTGGAATACGACCCATTAGCGGAACGAACCGGCGCACCAGCGCAGCGGCAAATCCTGACAACGTCGGGTGGAATGTAACGTTATTTCGAAACACGAAGCGCCGATCAAACTCATTAGAGCGCTGCGCGATCTGGTTACTTGGTCCAGAATCACCACACACAACACCTATTTTCGCAGGAAGATGCGCGAGCAGACGACCTATCTGGATCGCTTGCGGAAACAGACCGGGCGGCATGAAAAATGACACAGCAAGAAGACGCATGCGGTCGCTTGACTAACCCCGCGCGCGGATTTCGTTACTGCTGAGAATTGCCGCCAGAATTCGCTCCGAGGCGTGCCCGTCACCATAGACGTCACGCCCTTGCGACGCGGCAGTCCACGAACCAGTCAGCGCCTCAAGCGCGTGCGTTACGATTTGCTCGCGATCAGCGCCTGCGAGGCGTATCAGCCCCGTATCGATGCCCTCACTACGCTCGGTCATCGCGCGCATGACGACGACCCGCAATCCCAAGCTAGGGGCCTCTTCCTGTATTCCACCTGAGTCCGTCAATATTAATTCAGAACGCGACATCAGGAGCACAAAGGGTAAGTAATCAAGCGGCTCAATGAGATGCACATTGGTCAAGCCACTTTCGCCGAGGCTTTTGAAAACGGTCCCGCGCACCATCGGATTGGGATGCACTGGATAGATAAACTGACGATCAGGAAATCTTCTGGCCAGTTCGGCGATAGCCTGACAAATCGCTTCAAACCCCGTCCCAAAACTTTCCCTGCGGTGGGCGGTGATCAACACAATTGGCGCGCCGGCATGTTCTTTGAGGCAAGGAACACCGGTAGCATCGAGAACAGCCTGGGCGCTGCGGCGCAAATTTTTATCTTCGCCGAGGCGGTTTACCAGCCATTTCAATGCATCGACGCCGGTATTGCCGGTGATTGCAATGCTTTCAGGCGCGACGCCTTCTCTCCGCAGGTTGTCCGCATTGGATAAAAGAGGCGCAAAATGAAGTCGCGCCAAACTCGTAATGAGCTTGCGGTTCATTTCTTCCGGCCACGGAGAGTAAATGTTTCCGGTCCGCAGGCCCGCTTCAACATGCGCCACAGAAATTTTCTGATAGTACGCAGCCAGTGATGCCGCGAACGCGCTCGTTGTATCGCCCTGAACAACGACCCAGTCGGGATTCTCCTTTTTCAGCAATTGCTGTATGGCTTCCAATACAGAGGTCGTTAGCTCGGTTAATGTCTGGCCGGGCCGCATAACGCCGAGATCGATTTGCGGCGTAATTCCAAAGAGCTCAAGTACGCGCGCGCACATGTCCGCATGCTGGCCGGTGTTGCAGACCGTCACACGAAATTTTGGATCTTTCTGAGCAGCGATGACCAACGGAGCGAGTTTAATCGCTTCGGGTCGCGTGCCGAGTACGATGAAAAGGTGCATCTAGCTTTCGTGGGAAGAGGAATGCTATCGGTTCTTACGGGCCCTTCGAGAAGATCATTTCAATTCCAAACTTTTCCTAAGTCGAATTCGTCTCAACAAGAAGCACGCGAGATTACCGGAATGAAATCGAGCGCGCGAAACGGAATTCTTTTATCCGGGTATTTCGGTTGCGGCAATCTCGGTGACGATTTGCTTTTGTCTTCCGCTATTGCAGGGCTACGGCCTCTCTTGCCTGGCGCACAATTCTTGATTTCGAAACAGTGGCGCCACGCAATCCGGTGACTTTGGTACGGATGTTACATTCACCGGCGTCGAAAACGTATTGACTGATCATAGCCATTCGAAACTCAACCGGACTTGTCGCTACATGGCAAATATGACTTGTCTGCTGCGACGTTGCCGATGGCTTATATTCGCAGGTGGCACGGTCTTTCACGAAAAAGGCCGCGCCCGCTCTCTCACCATCCAATGGATGATCTGCCGTCTGGCGCGCCTGTCCGGGGTACGTATCGCTGCACTTGGGGTTGGAATTTCGGAATTGAATTCGCCACGCAGTCGCTGGCTTATGCGGGACATTGTGCGAATGTCCGAACTCTTTTTGGTGCGTGATGAGGCTGCACATCGTCAAATAGTCGGTACGACTGCGCGCGTGACGGGAGACCTTGTGTTCGATTGGGGCGAGTTGGCCGCGCTTCATAACACTCGCAACGCAAAAACTGTCTCGGGCTCCCGGACAATTGCGCTCGCCGTATGCCCTGCCGCGTTTCATGGAACGTCGGAGCAAAGAGCCGCCACGGCATTTAGCAAGGCGGTCAATATTTGGCTTAGCCACGGTCATCGGTTGATATTTCTCATCTTTCAGAAAGGCGAGACGGCGGCGGCCGACCAGAGGATGTTTGATCAAATCGCTGCCCGGGTCGGATTGGATAAGGCCATTGAAACACGTGTACTTCCCACGTCTCCGCAGGCTCTCGCGGCCGTCTATCGCGACATTGATGTCCTCTGCGGCATGCGTTTTCATGGGTTTGTTCTAGCCGCGCTGTTCGGGATACCGTTCGTTGGCGTGTCACACGACAACAAGATTTCCGAGATCTGCCGGCAATTTAATATGAGCTGTTTTGACGCTGGCACATTCGAGGAAACCGCTCTGGCGGGGGCCGCGGAAGCCAGCTTGACCCGTCGTCCCGATCCTATTCTGGTCGAGCGCAGCACCACCGGCGCACACGAAAATTTCCGCGCGTTTGCCGAGCTCATTGCATGAAAATCGTACTGCACGGATTTGGTACCTATGCGATTGTCTTCCGGCATCTCGTGGAGACCGCACGGCGCATGGCGCCTGAGGTCGAATGGGCGGTCATCCTGCCAACGCCGCATCACCGCGATGTCCTGCGTGCGGTGCTGCCCGACGACGACATCCTATCGCTGCAAGACGTTCAATCTCGCCACTTGGCGCCGGTCCGCGATACAAGCCACCTGAAAAACTATGTCGGCAATATTTTCGCGGACATTGAAGCGGAAAAGCGCCATCTAAAACATCGGCCAGCATGGCAGCAGCTTGCGCGGGCCGACGAGATATATGGGCTTTACAAGGCCTTCCTGCAACGCACACGCGCAACCCACGTTCTGATTTCGCAGGTCGAGGCATACGAAGGAAAAATGCTGGTGGGGCTCGCGCGCGAACTCGGTCTGGAGGTTATCGTCCCGTCCAGTGTTCGCATCTTCGGCGGAATCGTTTTCACCGGCGACGCGTTGGAAACCCTGCCGGCGCGCCGTCGTGCAACACCGCAATTGCTCGTTGAAGCGCGCAAGCTCATTGGACGATATCGCAGCGTCGTGATGCCGGCCGTCCGCCCGGCAGAGCCCGGCGACGACGCGCTTCTCGATGATTTCAGAAAGTCCTTGCGTCAACGCATCGTGTCCTTCGTCAGTCGCAGCGCAGCGCGCCCCGATCTCTTTGAAATTGATACATTGCGCACGGGTGTTCTGAATAATCTGCCGAAGCTACGCGACATATGGTGGCGGCAACGTGTTTCCGTGGCAGCTCGCGAGTACGATATCGATCGGTTGGAGAACCTTCCGACGCGGTTTGTCTACTATCCTCTGCAGACGACCCCGGAATCTTCGATCAATACACCCGCTCCCTATTTCATCGATCAGCTGCGCGCAATCGACGCTATCCGTTATGCGATGCCCAATGACCATCTGCTCGTCATCAAAGAGCACCCGGTCGGTGGCATTCCTGTTCGCCCCGTTTCCTTCATGCGAACGGTGCGGCGACGTGCTGGTGTCGTTGTCGCCCACTACCGCACCGACAGCCGCGCCCTGGTCGAACGCGCGGCGTGCACCATTTCGGTTACTGGCACTGCTACCCTTGAAGCGTTTCTGCTCGGCAAACCTTCGCTCAGTCTCGGGTCCAATATCATCAGCGACTACCTCGGTGGTGCCTGCCCAATCGAAACATTGAGCGAGCGGTTGCGAACCGCCATGGCAAATCCACCTGGCGACGAAAAAATCGCGGCGGCGATCGCAGAAATCCTGAGTGTCCGATATGATTGTCAATTCGCCTCGCCCGGCCTCCCCGGCGAGCCGGTTCTGCGGCGGCAAAACATTGAGCGCTTTCTTGAAGCGCTCCTCGATCACATTCGACGTAGCGCCAGGACGAGCTAATCCAATGACCGGTTGCCGATACGACGGGAGCTGCCGTTGAGCTGTCCGATCTGCAACGAGACCGCGGCGTGGCCGATACATTTCGTTCGCAGTCCCGAGGTCGACGCATGGCGGGCCGAGGCCGGCGATAACTCAAACTATGCCTGGCAATTGTGCCAACGATGCGGGAACGGCTATCCGACGGTGCAGCCGAACTTGCGCGTCCTCAATCGCATCTGGGAATCGGCGCGCGCTGATGCAGAGACTGATCCGACCGGCACCGCCGCGCTCTGGAAGCAGCGCCGCAATGCCGCACAGGCCTATGCCGAGCGCTCCTATCGACTGCTCGCGCCGCTGGCGGGCAGTGGTAAGCCCGGCCGCTTTCTCGACATCGCCTGCGGACTTGGCGAAACGGTGCGGCGCTTTGCCAATGAGGGCTGGGATGCCGAAGGCATAGACGCTGATCCCGCCACTTTGGCTTTTCACCGTGAACTCGGAATTCGTTCGAGGATTGGCCAGATTGAAAGCCTGGACATCGCTGGCAGCTACGACTTGATCCATATCGCGCACGCCATCTATTTCATCACCAACCCAATGCAATTGCTTCGAAGGGTGCGCGGCTTTTTGAGTCCCGATGGATTGTTCTGTGTCGTGTTGTCGAATTTCACGGCAGCTTACGATACAAGCCTGCCGTCGTACTCTCACAGTTTTTTCCCCAACGCGCGATCCATGAAATATGCGCTGGCTCTTGCGGGATTTGAGACGATTCTTATTCGTGCTCGGTCGGGCAGCGACTATATCGTCGCACGGGCAGGCAAAGGAGAACTGCCGAAGATAAATACCGAAATGATCTATTGGAACTATCGCACCAAAACTTTGCGCTACACGCTGATAGGCCGGCCCTACCTGGCGATCCGGCAGTTGGCCAAAAAACTGCTGAGCCGGTGACCATTTGGCCCTGAGATTTAGGGCGCTGCGCACCATTGATCGATTTGCACTTCAGAAATCTGGCGCGAGTCAGCCCCCGCATAGAAGGCCCGATACCACTCGATGGTGAGCCGCATCGCAGTTTCGTAGTCGACTTTCGGACGCCAACCGAGTTCTGAGCTGGGCCTTTGAACTGTCGAGCCGCAGAACGGACGCTTCATGGGGCTTCGGGCCATCCGCGACCGCGACGCGTGCGCCGGCATCCCACAGCCGGGACGCTGTTCGCGCAAGCTCTGCGACCGATCGTGTGCTGCCCGGGTCGGGACCAAAGTTCCATGCTTCGGCGACGGACGGGCCGTCGGTGCATAAACGCTCGCAAAGTTGCAAATAACCGGCGAGCAGATCCAGGACAAACTGCCAAGGTCGGATCGCATCTGGATTTCGGATTGTCGCCGGAGCACCGGCCGATAACGCGCGCACTAAATCGGGAATGATGCGATCCGCTGACCAGTCTCCACCGCCGATAACATTGCCTGCCCGCGCCGACGCAATTGCAGCGCCGTGGCGTTCGTATGCTTCTGGATGAAAATATGCGCGCCGCATCGACGCCGTAATGAGTTCGGCAGCGCCTTTACTGGCGCTATAGGGATCGTGACCGCCCATCGGGTCGGTTTCCTTGAACGCCACGCCCAATTCATGATTCTCGTAACATTTGTCGCTCGTCAGCACGAGAACCGCCTTGACGTCACCACAGGCCCGCACGGCCTGAAGCACATGCGCCGTGCCCATAACGTTGATGTCGAAAGTTTCGATCGGAGCCGCATACGAGTTGCGCACCAGCGATTGCGCGGCGGCATGGATCACCAGCTCCGGGGAAGCGCCCTCTATGCATTTTGACAGCGTAGCGGCATCGCGAATATCGCCGCGATGATCCGTCATTCCTTTGCCAACACCCGCAACTTCAAACAGGCTCGGCTGCGAAGGAATACCGATAGAGTATCCCGTCACTTGCGCACCCAGACGCTGCAGCCAAAGCGACAGCCATGCTCCTTTGAACCCGGTGTGGCCCGTTAGAAAGACGCGGCGTCCACGCCAGAATTCCGGATCAGGCACAGGCTTTTCCATCAAACCGCTGCCTCAAGCGGTGGCCAGGCCGCATCCCTAGCCGAGATGACTGGGTCCGGAATCGGCCATGTGATCGCCAAAACAGGATCGTCCCAGCGGATTCCACCACTGCTCTCGGGCTCGTAATACTCGGACATATTGTAGAGAACCTGGGCGTTTGCGGTGAGCGTTTGAAAACCGTGCGCGAACCCTTCTGAAATATAAAGCGATAAAAAGTTCTCGGCCGTGAGTTCGAAAGCTTCCCATCGGCCGAATGTGTCGGACTCGCGTCGAATGTCGACGACCACGTCATAGATCGCCCCTTGCACGCAACGAACAAGTTTGGCCTCGGCATGCGGCGGCCGCTGGAAATGCAGCCCACGCAGTGTGCCGCGGCGCGTGCTGATTGTGACATTGCCTTGCGCGACATTCGCGTTAAGGCCCGCTGCCGCAAACTCACGCGCACAGAACGTCCGGGCAAAAAATCCCCGCTCGTCCTGCAGCCGTTCGAGCTCAACCCGGAAAACGCCTTGCAAACCTGTTGGTAGAATTCGGATGGCAACCTCGACGACTAGAATACGTTGATCTTCGGAATCAATGTTACGAACTGTCCGCCCCATTCCCGGATCGCAGCCATTTGGCCGGCAATTTCGTCGCGCAGATTCCAGGGGAATATGACGAGAAATTCCGGCCGACGCAGTCCGACCGCATCGGGAGCCAAGACGGGAATGTGAGAGCCGGGCAGATACTTTCCCTGCTTCGCCGGATTACGATCCACCACAAAATCTATGAAATCAGATCGCGCGCCCAGGAAATTCAGAAGCGTATTGCCCTTTGCCGCGGCCCCATAGCCGGCAATGCTGTGGCCTTGACGTTTCTTTTCAGCAAAAAAATCGAGGAGATCACGCTTGAGCGCATAAACTCTGTGGCCGAACGCGGCATACACCTCTCGTTTGTCATAACCGCCTTCAATTTCAGTTTTTTTCAGTCGTTCGACCGACGGCATTTGCGGGTGGGCGGCATTCGCGTGACAGGCGTAGATTTGCAGCGAACCGCCATGAGTCGGTAGCGTCTCGACATCAAAGATGCGCAACCGGTGCGCGGCAAAAATCCGTTCGGCAACAAGGAGCGAGTAATAGCTGTAATGCTCGTGATAGATGGTATCGAACTGCATCTGCTCTATCAGCTGAACGAGATGCGGAAATTCCATCGTGATCACGCCATCCGGCTTAAGCAGCTTTTGCAGGCCAGCCACAAAATCATTGAGCGGTGGCACGTGCGCGAGCACGTTATTTCCGATGATGAGGTCTGCGCTCCGCCCTTGTTCTGCGAGCCGCTTTGCGAGATCAAGTGTGAAGAACTCAACCAGCGTCTCCACGCCTTTGCGCCGCGCCGTTTCCGCGACGTTGCCGGCTGGTTCGATCCCGAGTGCCGGAATCCCCTCCGCTGTAACGTATTGCAACAAATAGCCGTCATTGCTGGCGATTTCGATAACCTGAGACCGCGGCCCTAG
This sequence comes from uncultured Alphaproteobacteria bacterium, assembly GCA_963810585.1. GTDB lineage: Bacteria > Pseudomonadota > Alphaproteobacteria > Rhizobiales > Xanthobacteraceae > Pseudolabrys. The sequence goes on along the minus strand of CAWENV010000001.1, from coordinate 2,827,279 downwards.
GCCGAACCGTTTAACGACCGTATCGACATAACGCTGCGCGTGATCAAGCCAGGTGTCGGAGAACGACGAAAAATAGACGTAATCCGAAAAGATATCGCGCGCGTTGGCGGTGGCCGGAACCTGCACCAGCCCGCACTGCTCGCAACGATACAGGACCAGCGCGTAATGCGGCTCCGGCTCAAGCAGACGGGCCTCGGATAAAAACGAGTTTGATGGCGGCTGCGCCCCAAGATCGAGTACCTCGGCCAGATCGCACGATCCGCAGAAGCGGCAGCCGGGAGCGTGAGCCGTCACGTCAAATTACGCTGGCCGTTGAGAGAGGACGATCACGCCCGCGCCTCGGCGGGTCGTTGAGGAGTCGCACGAGCGTCTCGGCAACGCGGAGCACCGAATCAGCATCGAGGTCGGGTCCACTTGGCAGGTTGATACCGCAGGATGACAGTCGGTAGGCCACAACATTGCGCGCCGCCGCAGCACGAGCCGCAGGCGTCGCACTGTAAGCCTGCAAACTGCTGAGCGGATAGAAAAACGGACGCGTATCAATACCGTCCGCCTTCATCGCGTGAATGAGCTGCTCCTTCGTCCAGCCGAGCTGAGCGTCGAGAATGGCTGTCACCATCCAATAACCATTCTCGATGTCAGGCACGACGCGGTTCAAACTGATGCCGGCCACTCCCGCGAAAGCCTCGCGATAACGCGAGAAGATTTCGCGCTTGCGCGCAACCAACTCGGACAAGCGCTCGAATTGCGCGAGGCCGAGGGCCGCCTGAAGGCCCGACATCCTGTACTTGAACCCAATCTCCTCATTGCGAAACATGGTATCGCCGGGTGCTCGGCCATGATCGCGTAATCGCAGACAGCGATCATGCAGCTTGTCGTCGTCATAGAGCAGCATGCCGCCTTCGCCGGTGGTCAGCGTTTTCGAACCATGGAAGCTGAAGGCGCTAGCTGTACCGAAGCTTCCCGCCGGTCGCCCCCGATAACGAGCGCCAACAGCCTCGGCAGCATCCTCGATCAGCGCAATACCGCGCGCATCGGCGAGAGCGCGCAAGCCATCCCAATCGGGCATATCGCCATAAAGATCGACCACAATGACCGCGCGCGTGCGCGGCGTGAGCACAGCCTCGAGGCTCGCAGGCGTCAGGCACCAACTCGCCGGGTCGATATCGGCAAAAACCGGGGTCGCGCCGACATAAGATACCGGTGCCGATGTTGCGATCCACGTTGTATCGGGGACAACGACCTCGTCGCCCGGGCCGATGCCGAGCGCCGCAAGAACGAGGTGCAGACCAGATGTGCAGGACGGCAACGCCACCGCGTGGCGACGTCCGCAATGATCGGCAAAAGCGCGCTCAAATGCAGCCTGATAATAATAGGCGCGATCTCCCCAAGCTGTTGCCGCCGCCTCAGCCACGCGGCGAGTCTCGTGCTCGGTGATCCAAGGCTTCGCGACTGGAATTCTTTCCTTCATTTATCGATTCTCTGAATATTCAAGTGCAGCTATAACTGACAGCCGTACTGTCGCATCGATGGACAATAACTCACCATTCTATACAACAGACCACCCTCACTCACCGAAGCGGTGCGGGAGAGAACATCGCCAAGCGGGACACCCGTAGAAAACAGCATCGACGTAATCATGGATTCAACGGAAGAATTTGAAAAACTCAAAAAGCGCCACATCACGGCTTTGGGGCAGGACAAGGAGGCGCACCGCCTGTCCGATGAGTGGCTCAAACGAGTCTCGGCCAACCGTTACTCTTACCATTTCACCTGGCTCGGGATTCCGATCATCCAGTTCCCGCAAGACATTGTGGCCATGCAGGAGATCATCTGGCGCGTAAAGCCCGATCTGGTGATCGAGACCGGCGTCGCCCATGGCGGCTCGATCGTGTTCTACGCATCAATGCTCGAACTGCTCGGCGGCGATGGTCACGTGGTCGGCGTAGACATCGACATCCGGCCGCACAACCGCAAAACGCTCGAAAGTCATCCGCTCCGCCACCGCTATACATTGATCGAGGCATCGTCGGTTGCGGAGAACGCCGTTGAAGCCGTCAAACGACTTGCAGAGGGCCGGAAGCGAATTATGGTCTGCCTGGATTCCAATCACACGCATGAGCATGTTCTGCGTGAACTCCAGCTCTATGCGCCGCTGGTCACGGCGGGCAGCTATATCGTGGTGTTCGACACTGTCATTGAGCAATTTCCACACGGCGCCTTTACTGGCCGCCCGTGGGACAAAGGCGACAATCCCTTCACTGCCGTTCACGAGTTCCTGAAAACGACCGATCGCTTCGAGATCGATACGGACATCGATGCCAAGCTCCAGGTATCGGTTGCCCCGCACGGCTATCTCAGGTGCGTGAAGTAACGCGCATCAGCCGTCGAGGGTGGCGCCCGTCTTCTTGGTCAACACCAACATCCTCACGGGGCCGTAATTTCCGCTAAACGGCAGCTGCGATGCCAATTCGTGATGTCTGTCGAAGTAATCTGGCTGCACGCCTTCAAGCTGGCAGATCTTCGAATAGATAACGCGCGAAACCAGATAATACGAGCTGCTGATATTTACGTCCTGTTCGATATCAAATGCTCGTCCAAGAAACTCCTGGACACTCTCGCGATTCAAAAAGAAATTGTGCGGTCTAACTTTAATTTCATCGAGTCCAAACGATTGTCTGACTTCGTTTAATGCGTCATGGCCATCGATGAAATTTTCGAGCATGCAATAGGCGCTCTTCGGCCCTAGCAATCTGTGAATGTTCCTGAAGGCTTCTTTTTGCTTGTCCCACCCTAAAAGATTGATGATGCATCGCGACGTGTAGACGAAATCAAACTGGCCAATGTCGGCGGGTGACAGAATGTCTAATTGCAGCAATTCGACATTCTTCGTTTCGAATTTGGTGGCATTTCTTTCCGCGTTCTCGATCATCGGGCGCGCATAGTCGCCGCCCACGAAAGCGATATGCGGGAACCGGCGCGCCAATCGCAATGTTGTGTAGCCATCGCCACATCCAACATCCAAGATGCGTGTCGGCGCTCGTTTTTCAATTTGCTCCGCGAGCACCCTCAATTCAATGTCACGAAGGTAATAGTCGAGCGTTGTAGACTGCGGCGAAGCGTCGCCTGCAGCCCGCTGCTCCCAATAAGCCTTAACTTCTTTGGCTTCCACCGCTCAGCTCCCACGCATCAACCGTCACCACACCTTCCAAGGTGCGGAGCCACCCGTCCACAACCCCTCCAGGTGGTTCTTGTCGCGGAGTGTGTCCATGGCTTGCCAGTAACCTGAATGATTATAAGCCATGAGTTGCCGCTCTTTCGCCAGGCGCACAAGAGGCTCGGTTTCCCAGCTTGTATTGTCGCCCTCAATGTATTGTAGAACTTTTGGCGAGAGCACGAAGAAACCGCCATTGATGCGCCCGCCATCTCCGCCCGGCTTTTCCGCGAAGGCGTTGACCTCATCGCCATCAACGAGGAGAGCGCCGTACCGCCCCGGCGGCTGAACAGAAGTCACCGTCGCCAATTTGCCGTGCGCACGATGAAATTTAAGTTGGCTATCAATGTTGATGTCTGCCACGCCATCGCCATAGGTGAAAAAGAATGCATCTTCATCGCAAACGTATTTGGCGACACGTTTAAGGCGACCACCGGTTAGTGTCTGCTCACCGGTATCCACGAGTGTGACTTTCCACGGCTCCGCATGTTGTTGATGAACTTCCATCTTGTTCTTTGCCATATCGAAAGTAACATCTGAATTGTGCAGGAAGTAATTTGAGAAATATTCCTTGATCGCATATCCCTTGTAACCGCAGGCAATGATGAACTCGTTGACTCCATAGGCGGCATAGATCTTCATGATGTGCCAAAGAATCGGCCTGCCACCGATTTCAATCATTGGCTTCGGCTTGAGGTGCGTTTCCTCGGAAATACGAGTGCCGAGACCGCCCGCCAGTATGACGGCTTTCATCTCGCCTCCTGCAACACAAATTGCCTGAAACTGGCGTAGTCCCGGCCAAAGAACAGTTTCACGAATGGTAGCCGCTTGGCCGAGCCGTAAGAGCGCACTGCCGAATATAGCCTGTAGAAATACTCCAAATGACCGATCATCCACTTCGGCATACTGCGAACGAATCTCTTTTTGCTCTCGTGTGGTGACAGGTCGTAGACGATCTGCCCCGAATAATCTTTGGCAAAAACCTTGAGGAGCCGCGCCCGCGCCTCCTCCGAGTTATCGCCTTCCATCAAGAAGGCCTCGAGATTCCGATAAAAGTCGGCAACATTGCGCGACGTAATCGTTCTAAATCGCATGCCCACGGACGTCGTCTGAGACGAGTATTCGCGCAAACTGAAGGGCACCGGGCACCGCTTAAACTTGCCGCTGCGAGCGGCGTGAGCCGTCAAGCAAAAGTCGAAAAAACCTGCAGCACTTTTTACGGTCTCGCCGAAATCCTGCTTCGAGAGAAAATCGATGCCGCCACGCAGAACCTCGGTTCGCAGCACACCATAGTACACTGTACTTAGGGCGTTCTCGACGCGTTCGATCCAAGAGTTTCCGCAATTGTCGTGATAGTCGTAAGGCATAGGCCAGACGACGAGTTTTCCTTCAACTAGTTGGTACGTATACGCATAGCCTTGGCTAAAAGAATAATCCGGATGTCGATGAAGAAAGTCGACGCTCGCCGCCAGGCCCTCGCTCATCATGAAGTCGTCGTCCGCGCACATGGCCACCAAGGGGGTGCGCACCTTGGCAAGAGCCTGCTGCAGCTTGGTTAGATAAACCTCAAGACCTCCCGGGCAGTGCACGTAACTAATCGCTTCATGCTGCCGCAGATCCGATTGCCACGCTTGCTGCGAACTGTCTGCAATGACGATCGGATATCCAAGATCGAGAAACCACCGAACACACCGATTGAGATAGTTTACGCGGTTATGCGTTGGTATGAGAATGGTGCACAGGGTTTTCATGCATCTGTCGTTTCTGCTGGATGACATCGCCTTCGAACAGACGAAATTCCGCGCAATCGCGAACAAGCGTCTCGTAGTTGCCGATAACTGGCGCGGCGTCATTCTGTAGAAAAATGACCTTGTCGAAGTCGCGGAGATATTCGAGGTCGTGCGTTACGACCAGCACCGTAGTATCGAGTTTGGACTCACAAAGCAGATCGAAAATTCGCCGCGCATTCGGCGGGTCGAGCGCACTCGCCGGCTCGTCCAGCACAAGAAACTCCGGCCGCGAATAGAGCGCACGCGCAATTGCGAGGCGCTGACGCTCACCACCCGAAAAATTTAGTCCTCCTGCGCCGATGACGGCTTCCAGACCCATATTCCCAGCATTTATCACATCGATAATTCCTGCTTTGGAGGCCGCTTCGCGGCAGCGTGCGAGGTCGATGTCATCGTCGTTTCGGCCGAGCGCAATATTCCGTGCGATTGTGTCGCTCAGAATCAGTGGTGACTGCGGTACATAACCAACAACACCCTCCTTCCATAGCAACCGCCCGCCTCTGCCAACGGCGCCATCGATCAGGATTCTTCCCTCGGTTGGGATCAATAGACCCAGAGCGAGATCGACAAGCGTACTTTTTCCGGCACCGGACGCTCCGACCACCGCCACTCGCTCGCCGCGGGAAATCCGAAACGACAAGGGGCCGACCGCTGTGACGTCGCGGCCGTGGTGCCGATAAGCGACATCCTCAAAGTTCAGATGTGCAGGCATGTGATCGATTCGAGCAGAGAGCGCATGTTCCTCGGGTGGGACCGAGAGAGCCGTCTCCAACCGCACGGCCATAGGCAGGTGGAACCGGAGAATTGCTGCACTGGCGTACATCTGCTGGATTACTGGCAAAAGGCGAAAGCCGGCATAAGCAAAGGTCGCGAGCAGCGGCAATTCAGGCTTGACGTCCTGACCCATGAGAGATCGATAGATAGGCAACGCAAAGATTGCGCAGACAGCTGCAATCTCCAGCGCATATTTCGGCACTGTCGGCAAAACACGGGCAATCGCGTCAGCGCGATACGCTTCCCTGAGAAAGGCCGAAACGCGTTGAACAAAATAGCTGCAATCGCCTTTCAGCGATATTTCGCGAGCCATCTCATACATCTCGGTCGCGCTGCTCATGGCGCGCCCCGTCGATGCAAGCGCGTGCGAGCCGAGAGTCCCCAGGCGATTTGCGCTAAAGCGATAACTCAATGCGTAGAGCGCCCCGACGACCGGCAGAACGACAATGGTAAACAGGGGCGACAAAGCGAAAAGTAGCGCGAGCACCAGCACAAGCTGGACTGCACGCACCACGGCAAAACTAAGCTGTAGCACGCCACCGGACGCGAATTTTGCGACCTCATTGCACGTCTCCTGGGCAAGTTCCGACGCCGGGTGAGAGAGAAAGAACGAAAAAGGCCTGCGGAAGAGCGCGTGCACGAACTGTTCGGACAGGGCGACTGCAAGCTGCGCCGAAAACTTGACCGACATCCAGCTAAGCGCAAGTCCCGCAACGTTGGTGCATATAATCAAAGCAATAGTAATGAACCCGATGACGTGCACGGTCGGCGCAGCACCGCCAGAGCCGAGCACCGTCAGCAATGTATTGAGGACACGATTGTTCGAAACGCCGCCGGGATCCACCATGACGGCAATCAGCGGCATGATCGAGGCAATACCGACCATTTCAAGCAAGGCGACGACAATAGACAGACCGACGACGCCGAAAAAGCGAAGACGAAACTCGGGCAGGATTAGCCCGTAAATTGACGAGATGGCTGCGAGCATTACTGTGCTGTCTTACGGGATCTGATCATTGGCCCGATGGCCCGCTCGACCTACTCGCGGCCTTGTTTGCACGCACCCCACTCTCATCCAATTTCAAAAACATTTCTGAACCGCATCCAATATAATTTCCATTCCACGACCGCTCATACCGGAGTGAATTGGCACGAGCACGCAACGTCGAAAGTCAGGCTCAAAAACGCAACGAGCGAAATCAAAATGATAAATACCGGACAGTACGCCGTGTTTCCGCAGGTCTGCCACCAAAGAGGCGGCTTTCCCCTCTTGAACGTGCAATGGCACTGCATACGGAGTGACACCTTCTGTTTCGAGATGATCGCAAATGCCAAATTTGTCTACCTTTTCCCGCAATAGATAAAAATTTTGGCGGCGAGCCGCTATCTCCGCATCCCGTTTTGATACCCAAAGATTTACAGCGCTGGGACTCGCTACGGTTAGATCGCCGTACCGGGCGTAGGCCATTGCCGTTAGGCCGTTGAACACGTGAGCGGTACGCGGGAGCGTCCGCCCATTGACCCATTCAGCAGCAAATTTCACGCAATTAACAAATACTCGAAGCGATGTAGAGGTCTCCCTTCTTTTTGCCGACACGAAGCCGCGAAACTCCGCGTCTTTTGCAACGACACCGCCTAAGGCATAGCAAAAAGCAAACTTTGAAAAGCTAAAGAGCCCGAACGCTCCCATCGAACCCAGTGGCTTGCCCTTGTAGAAGCTACACACGGCGTGCGCACAATCCTCGATGACAATTGCTCCCCGAGCCTGTGCCATCTCTAAGACTCTATCCATGTCTTGGGGAAAGCCGTACTGGTGGTAACAAAGCACGGCCGGACTGCTGACGTCAGAGCGAAGCGTCGGAAAAGCATATGGAAGCATTTGAGCGTAAACCCATGTGCCGAGCCATTCTGGCACCAAAATCGGGGTCATCTTGTTGGGCAATGCGCCCTTGAATTTGAGGTACGATAAAATTAGCGCGATCGCAGCTTTTCCTGAGCCGACGTAAAACATTTTCTCATCTTCGGCCGGAGTCACGGGGGCGAAACGAAAGTCTGAGAAAAAACGGGGCGGTTGCTCTAGCCCGTAGATTTTCATGGCTTTATGAATATCGCTATGGTGTTCTGCCAGAACTTTGCGTGTTGACAGTTTTGGTCCGCAAAAAAAGAATTTGTCGCAAGTTTAACGCCGGCAAATCCGCCAGGTTGCGCGAAATAGTCGTGCACCAGCATCATTCCGCCCGACGCAAGGCGGGGCCAAAAATACTCGAAAGTATCAAGCGCCGGCTGATAAAGGTCGCAATCATAAAAGACAAGTGAGTATTGCGCGTCCGCGGAAAGATTTGCAAAAGTCTCAGGAACAAAACCTTTAATAATCCGCGCACAGGGATAAACAGAAAGAGGAACAAGAATTTCTTCAAGCGTGTGTTCCGGATGATAGTCCCCTTGACTAAAATTCCTAGGGTCCGACGCCGATAGCTCAGGAAAGCCCTCGAACAAATCCAATACGTAATATTTCTTATTCTTTGGCCAGACCGGCGACTGCAGCGCACAGAGGACATTGCCACCCTCGAATGCACCGACCTCAACAATGTCACCCGGAATCGCGGCCGCGCGCTCAAGCGCCTCAAGAAAAACCCATGTTCCGCCGATGGTCGTGTGAATTGGCTTACGAGAATTGAGTGTATATGCGGTCGCAAATTTTAAAAGATGTCCGTCCGCAATCCACCCGAGACCTTTTTTCACCGCACTTTCGAGAGACGACGCAAATAATTCAGAGTACAGAAACAATTCTGCCCAAACTTAAATCCTTGCTTTGTTAGAAAGGATAAAATGCTGTTGAGAGCACCATTTGAAACAGCAAATATGAACACATTCGTATTGACATCGCGACGAGCAAGAAACTCTTCTGGAGTTACTACATCTATCCCGCAAAACTTTTTATCTGGATAGGACCTGTCTACGATAAAGACAAAGTCGCGGTCGTCCGTAAAAGTCAGATAGAGATAAAGTAGTTTACTGCAACCATAAGCAACTCTCTGCGGCATTGGATTCTCTTCTTGCTATGCTAATCGCACCGAGCGACGGGTATTATGCAAACTCAGGAAGCGAAAAGTAATTAATCAAATCGCTCTTTTTCCGTTCGAAGAAAGAGGCAAGAGCTTTCTTCGAGTAAAATTTCTCTGCAACCCATACAGGTTTGAGTTGGCCGCGGCTCCAGCCATCTTTGAAAAATGAAATTCCATAATTCTTGGCGCTCGGTTGCCATAAAAATGTCGGAGCAATTGCCGCTCGACCGAGCTCATAATGCCGAACGCCGGCGCTAATGAGATGTTCGATCGCGCGCCATTTTAAGAGATAGGACACGCCTTCATCCTCAAAATCAGGGTCGACCGCTACCGACGAATCATAAGCTGCACCTTTGAAAACCTGAATTAACAGCATACCAGCCACCCTGTCCTCGCTCCGTTTACGCGCGCTGACGAAGAATGCCTCTCCGGCGCGAATTTGATCGATCTGACATTCATAAGTGAGCAGCGGGCGAAAAACGCCACCGGCATCTTTCACGTGTAGCTGCATGTATTTCGCTGCAAGCGACGCCGTAACATCGGCTGCGCCTATAATCTGCATTTCATACTGGGTTTGGAGTTTCCGCACGTATCGGCGATATCGTTCGCGCACAGTACTTAAGGTACCACCTGATAGCTCCATACAGTGCGATGTATAACTACTATCAATTAGGTGCCGCTCGCGGACGATACGAGAAAACTTATCTGCAAATGCGGCGTCGGTGCTAGGCGGAGCCAACATTAGGAGCAAACGACCTGCACCTTCATCCAGACTTCGACGTTCCACTTCATCGAAAATTATTTTTTCGATCTCTCTAGCGTCGCCGATGCCTGGGACAATCATCGGCCACGGCAGAGGCGCATCATCATAAGCAGAGGTCAACTCATTAGTTTCACGATCTCTAGTCAAAAGTATTGGCGCGAGTCCGCAGGGCCGTTCGCCATCAAAAAGGACAAAGCTGCGATCCGCAGCCAGCACTGATTTGGCTTTCATATAAGAAAGACGAAAAAGATAAGTTGAATGCGTTGACCATATCCAAGCTTCAGGTGAGGCCGCAACAATCGAATTCCAGAGACGGGGGGCGTCCGATAAATCAGCCAAATTTGCAAATCGATAAGTCATTAATATGCTACAAAAGAGAAATAGACACCGTTAATCCAAATCGCACACTTTCGCCGAGTAGACGACGACCTTGAATTGGTTTCGACGTATCGATTGACGGTTGGACACAGTTCAAAATTGATTGAGCTTGCTCGCGAGCACGGCATTTTCCACTGTGAGACAGGGAATTCCCGCTACGATCGGAAATGCGTGCCCGTCATCCGGAGAAAACCAGCAGTCCGGACGCTGGATAAGTTTGCAGCCGCTGACCGGCGACACAAATTGCGGCTCAACGCTGGGCGCGGGTGAAGTCTTGTCGACCACGATAAGTACGGCTTCGTTGAGCGGATTTGGATTGTGCTTCCATCGCTCAACCGACCGCGCCGGGTGACCAAGACGATTCAGGGTTGCCGGCAATTCACGAACATAGCCGAGCCGATCCATCCGCACGCGGGCCTCGCTGGAAGCAAGTTCATAGCTAGGCTCGATCATGACGAGGTGCTTGCGCGCGACGCGCAAAAGCTCGGAAAGGATGGCCTCTTCTCGCCCGCGATTGGGCTCAACTGCGTGTACGGTAACGACCACATCGATGGAATCTGAGGCGAGTGGAATTCGATCGAGATCGCCGGTAAAAAGCGTTACGCCACGGTGGCCACTCTCGGCGAGATGCTTCCGCGCGTATAAAAGCCGCGACAATGATAGATCGAAGCCGAGAACGTGGGTCGGATGCGCTTTCATCCGACCCAATGCGGGCGCCAGCGATGTACCCTCACCAATGCCAGCTTCGAGAAGGCTGCCTGGAGCAAGCTCGTCCAGAAATGCGGCGAGCTCCTGCCCGAAGGCTTCCTTGAGTTTACGTGTTGCGGGATCCTTGAGATTATCGACGTAGGAGCCGGCTTGTGCGTCGTAAGAATAGAGAATAGCGGTCACCGAATTGCGATCGGTTCCCTCCTGGGACTGAATCCAACGTGTGACGTTCTCCCCGCGGTCATACAGAGCGCGAATCTCGCGGGCGTCATACTTCGCCACGACAAGCTCCTACAGTCAGCATTCTAATCATGACGCCGCGCGAACGGAAAAGACCGGGCGAATAACCTGATTGCCGAGACGCCGCTCGACGTCTCCGCGATCGAGCGCTTCACGTAGAACCAATAGCGCGTGGTCGTAGGCAGCCAGTACTCGACCGACATCCACCGAGCTGTGAGCGAAGCAGACATTGTGACTCGCATTGATAAGAACGCCAGCGGCGATCATCTCACGCAAGAACAACGTCTTGATTGCCTCTTTAGAGGCCTTCGCGTGGTCCTTGTAGGTCAGGATCGTCCACGGCGCTGCTCCGGTTAGACCGACGACGTCAGCCAGACCGGTAGAGGCGATGCGCGCACGAGCCTGTTTCATGAGCTCGGCGCCAGTTGCCCACAAACTGTTGGTGACGTTTTCGCGTTCAATTTTGTCGATTGTCGCAATCGAAGCAGCCAGAGAAAGCGTTTCGCCGCCAAAAGTGGCGGAGTAAAAAATGTCTTCCATTAACCGCATGATTTCGGAGTGGCCAACGACGGCCGAGATCGGCATCCCATTGCCCATGGCCTTGCCGAAGCAAGCGAGGTCGGGCGTGACGTTGTAGAGCGCCTGCGCGCCACCGATTGACCAGCGGAAGCCGGTGATAATCTCATCGAAAATCAGCAGTGCGCCGTGGCGATGGACCAGATCCTTGAGCCCCTGCAAATACCCCGGTGGCGGCTCAACGGTGTTCATTGGCTCCAGCATGACGGCCGCGAACTCGCCCGGATGTTTTTTGAAGAGCGTCTCAATCGCTTCAAGATCGCCGTAAGGGGCAAGATGCGAGAGTGCCGAAACTGCCGCCGGCACACCAAGATTGCGCGTCGTCGCACCGATGTACCAGTCTTGCCACCCGTGATAACCGAGCAATATGAGCCGATCACGTTTGGTGGCGGCGCGCGCGAGACGGACCGCCGCCGAGGTCGCATCGGTTCCGTTTTTGCCGAAGCGGGCCATCTCGGCGCACGGAATGTGTTTCACCAGCCGCTCGGTAAGCTCTATCTCTAGCGTGGTTGAAAGACTGAAGCTAATACCGCGTGTGAGCTGACGGCGTATGGCAAGGTCGACGTCCGGGTCGCGATAGCCGAGCACGTTCGGCAGGAGTGCGCTGACGAGGTCGACATATTCGTTGCCGTCAACGTCGTAGGCGCGGCCGCCATCTCCATGAGTGAGAAAGAGCGGTGCCGCACCAGGCGGAAATTGTTGCCTGCTTTTGGAGAAAGTCTGCGAACCGACTGGAATTACGCGCTCGGCGCGCTCCATCAAGCGTTGAGAACGATCATACCGCCGATTGGTCTCGATTTTTTCAGCAGCGAGGCTCGCAGCAAAGCCGGCGTTGCGGACTACCTTTTTGTTGAGTTCGCGCAGTTGCGGCGCACGGTCGAGCACAGCCAGCACTTCGAGGAAAGAAGGCGCACGATCGGCAGGGAGGCGCGAACATAATACTGAGAGCATTAGAAGATCTTCAGGCGTATCCAGCGTCCAGCGCTCGGCGGCAAGACCCGGCAGCGGCGCAATCAACGTCTCCGCGGCAAAGCGGTCACGGTTGTTGCGCACAAATGGCGTGACGTGTTCTCGGTCGCTCGCTCGCGTTGCTTCCGCCGCGGCGGCATGCAGCGCCCCGGCCGTGACCACTTCACAATCGAGGCCATCTGGCCAAGTGGGCGGATCAACATTGGATGCGTAGTCGGCACCGGTCATCGAGCGCAAACGAATAGTCTGTCCCACGATCGCAGGGTCAAGCAGCGGACAATCAGCAGTGATCCTGACGATGATTTGCGCGCCACTTGCCATTGCCGCGCCGGCGTAGCGATCGAGGACGTCGCTTTCAGAGCCGCGATGCACAGGAACACCGTTTGCCGCGCACCAGGCGGCGAGAGCGTTGTCGGTGGCTGCCGTAGATGTCGCGACCCACACCTCGTCGACGCCCAGGGTCGCACGCGCGGCGCGCACGACCCAGGCGATAACCTGGCTGCCGGCAAGATCGGCAAGCACCTTACCGGGCAATCGGGTCGAACCCATACGTGCCTGGATGATGGCGACGGTTTTCATATCGCTTTCAGGACAGCTTGTTCATTTTCACGGATTGCGGAAAATCACTCGATTGCATCCGATTTCAACGCCGTACCCCGCGCCAGTGCGCGGCGTGCTTTGCGTCCGAGAACCTTCGGTAGTTCACGTGGCGCTAAACCGTAACCGGGCCGAATAATGCGAACGTTCTCGTTGGTGAATGATTCGCCTGCGCCAATGTCGCGCACGACATAGATCGAGCGTCGGAACACCATGTTTGGTTTTTCAACTTCAGCCCGCGCCGATGCGCCCGTGCCGAGCGCCTCGAAGGACGCCTTGGCGCCGCGTACCAAAGCGCGCAGCTCATCCGGCTCTAGCGAGAAGGCGGAGTCCGGTCCACCATCGGCCCGTCGAAGAGTGAAATGCTTCTCAATCAGGCAGGCACCGAGCGCCACTGACGCGATCGCCACCTCTACGCCGAGAGTATGATCGGACAGTCCGACCGGACAGCCGAATTCAGCAGCAAGCGCTGTGATACGGCGCAAGTTCGATTGCTCGACCGGCGTGGGATAGCCGCTCACGCAATGGAGTAAAATCAGGTCGCCGCCCTTGGCGGCACGGAAGGTCTCGACCGATTCAGTAATTTCCTCAGGGCTTGCCATGCCAGTCGACATAATGACCGGCTTGCCTGTCTTTGCCACTCGGCGGACGAGGGGAAGATCGATCAATTCGAATGAAGCGATTTTGTAGGCGGGCGGGTCAAAGCCTTCGAGGAATTCAACCGCGCTATCGTCAAACGGCGTCGAGAATACGGGAATGCCTAGTTCGCGTCCTTTGGCAAATAACGCGGCGTGCCAGTCCCAAGGGGTGTGGGCCTCTTCATATAACTCGTAGAGCTGGCGACCATCCCACAATCCGCCGTGAATGCGGAAATCAGGCCCATCGTGATTGATGGTGATCGTGTCCGCTGTATATGTCTGCAGTTTGACCGCATCGGCGCCTGCAGCCTTGGCTGCTTCCAACACCGCAAGCGCGCGATCAATGCTGCCGCCGTGATTGGCCGACAATTCGGCGACGATGTAAGGCGGCTGGTTCGCGCCAACAGCGCGCCCTGCGATCATGATCTGCGCCGGCATGGTGGTCTGTCTCCTCAGGCTCGCACTATGATCGTTTGCCGCTGGCATTCTCAACGTGGCTTAACATGCTCAATCGCACGCGCCGGAATGCCAACGGCAACAGTCCCACTGGGAATATCACGCACGACCATGGCGCCCATACCGAGGATGACATCATCGCCTATCGTGATGCGCTCGCGAATGGCGGCATTGGCCCCTACATACACGCCGCATCCGATGCGGACCTCTGCAGCCACCACGGCTCCGCCGGCAATCGTCGAATAATCACCAATAGTCGCTCCGTAGCTTATGGTGGCTAGCGGCAGGGTCTTGACGTGCGCCCCTACCACCGCGTTGGCCATCACCACGCAGTGCTGAGCAATTGCGGTGCCGGGACCGAGCGTTGCGCTGCTCGACACGTAGGCAGACGGGTGACGCAGCGTAATGAAATGATCCGTAGGGATACCCGTCCGAGCAATGAGTTGCGGTTTCAACGCCGCGCTTTTCGTGCTGCCTATCGCGTTGATGAAGAATGCGCTGCCAAACCGCTCTGCCTCATGGAGCCCTCCGAGAATTGGCAGGCCATAATAGCTGCTACCGCGCCGGGACGGCTCATCATCAAGAAATCCAATGGGGCGCCACAGTTCGCCTCCAGCCGCAGCATTCTCGTCACGCATCGTGTCGACGAGATTGGCGGAGTAGCCGCCAATACCAATCACAATCACTTCTTTGGTCATGTTGTCAGGCCAAATCTAATTACGACACGCTTTGCAGCGTCGCTCTTGTATTCACAAGTGCTGCAATCACACCCTTCGTGTCGGGCAGACGATAGCCAAGCATTGCCTCGGCCTTCCGCACATCGAGCCCAAGACTTTCCGCCCTCGGCGGCGAAAGCACCCGCACACTCCCGTCGCTTATGCGTTCGGTTGAGAGACCGAGTTGCCGAGCGAGGATGCGTAGGAAAGTCGCCTTGTCCACAGCCTCGCGCGCCGCGACGTTGACCAGACCGCTGGCGCCGGCCGCTACAAGATCAAGAATGGCGTTGGCTAAAGTGTCCGCGTCCAGTGTGCTCGTGAAAAAATCAGTGAAGCCCTTGATCGCTTCGCGCCTTTCCAGCGCACCAACTGCCCATTCAAAAAATGTCGGACGGCCAGTCCAACCGCGCCAACCTGTCACATTGGTGCGTATCGCCAGGGTGCCGGGCACATCCAACGCAAGAGCCTCGCCCGCATGCTTGCTGCGCGCGTATTCATTGACGAGGTTAACCGGCGCAGCTTCCTCGTGCAGCTTGTTGCCATCACCGGTGAAGAAGTGGTCTGTCGATACCTGGACACACCGGGCACCGACCTCAGCACTCGCCGCTGCGATCAATCCCGCAGCAACCGCGTTAATTAGGTGCGCCGCTTTAGGCTGTTTCTCGCAGAGATCGAGATCAGTCATTGCTGCACAGTTGATTACCAACTCCGGACGCTCTGCCCGGCATAGCGCCGATATCGCTCCGGCGTCAGCGATGTCTAGTACGTGATCGGCGCCCTTCCGTGCCGCACCACGCGCCTCTATTTTACGGGCCGACGCCATCCGTCGCAGCGCCTGGCCGAGCGTTCCCGTACTGCCAATGATGAGGAGCATTTGTCGATACGACTAGGCTGGGGCCTTCACGCGACAGCTTTCAGGACCATTGTCGCGCCGCGTCCGTCGACCAGCGCACTGGCAGCTTCCGATAGACGCTTGCGTGCCCCACTATCCGCAAGAAGCCGCTCCACCGCGCGGCGAATACGCGAGACAAAACCGTCATCGAGTGCGCCGCCATCGACCGCCGCCGCTGCCTTCTCCATCAATCGCGCGATACCGCGCTGGTTTTCCGCGAGCGTCACCATGACTGTCGGAAGGCCAAGAACGGCACGCTCGTAAGCGCTCGCGCCTGGCGCGCCAATGGCCAAATCGGCGTTCGTCATTAGATGCGCCATATCCTCGGCGTCGAGCAGCAGGCGAGCCTTCCCCCGCAGCTGCTCACGTATGGCATCGACGTGTCGACCACGTGACGACAGAACGACTGTGACAACGAAGTCACGGGCAATGTCATCCAAAGCGCCCAGCACGAGCGAGGTCGCGTTCATCGGATCGGTCGCGCCGCACGATACCAGGATTTCTTTTACTGGCCGGCCGTCACGCCGTGCCAAAGCCTCAGCGCGATGCGAGACAAACGACTTGCGCATAAGTGCGTACGCCGGCCCGGTCAACACGCGAGCGTGATCCGGCACATGCTTGGCATAAGACTGAGGGCTGGTCGCGGCGGCGTCGATGAGGACATCACAATCATGTTTCCGTCCCGTCGCGTCATCGAGCACCAGGATCTTACGTGCAAAAGAGCGACAGGCCTTTTCGAAGATGGCGTCACACTGATAGTGGTCGACGACCAGCAGATCGGCACGACCTAACACCTCCGCGCGCAGCGCCTCCGGTCCACATTCCGCACCGTCCAGAACGCGCACCTCAAATCCGTTCTTTGCTAGCGCGGGCAAGGTCGGGATGGTTTCGGGCCCAACGACAAAACAGATGCGCCAGCCGCTGTCGTTCAGTTCCTCGGCCAGAGCCAAACAACGCGTGACGTGCCCGGCGCCGATAGCCGGTGACGCGTCGCAGCGAAACAAGGCGAGCGGCCCTGCCATCAATGACTAAATGCGGGCCAACGCGCCGGGTCGAGATAGACCGGATCGACTGCTGGTGCCTCGCCACAATAATGAATGCTGTCGCTCTGCATGGCCGCTTCAACGATTTCATCAAACTCGGCGCGGCTATTAACGCCAACAATGACCGCATCGATATCAGGCTGCTGTATCGCGAACGCAAGACACCCAGCTATTGTACTTCGGTGTTGCTCTGACCAAACCCGCTGCAGTGCGGCCAAATCCTCACGGATTGGGAGAAAGAAATCCGGTAGCTCGTTTGGCTTCATCAGCAGCAGCCCCTGCAGAAACACAGAGCGCGCGTGGATTTCTGTCCCTTTTGCTTTAAGCCGCGCAAGCACACCTGAAGCAATAAGGCGACGATCGAGTACGTTGAGTGGTAATTGTACAAGCTGAGGTGGGAAGCGCGCTTCCACCAGCGCCAGTTGATCGGAATTGTAGACGGACGCGCCGATGCGACCGGCCCATCCGCGCCCACGTACCTCCACTAGAGCTTCGACAATGTGCTGCCAGCCCGGCTTGGCGAGATCGTCCGCGTGATGCACAAGTAAGCCATACACACTGGCTGCTCTTAAGCGCTCGAGAGAAGTCGCGACGGAGTTCGAGCACCAACCGGCCGTGCCGGGCTTCGATCGTCGCGTCCGCAATCGGCGGCGTTTTGGTGACGATGCGCAGGCCGTGGCCACTTGGTAGATGCCGACCCAATAAGGCTTCCGAATCGCCGTACGCTGGAGCCGTGTCGATATACCCAATCCCCGCTCCCGACGCCCGCGTCAGAATGCTCGCGATTTCGCGCTCGACAGGATGACCGTTACGATTGGAAACGCCGTACTTCTGACCGAACTGGACTGTCCCAAGACCGAGGCGCGAAAGCATCGTCAAAACGTCGCCATCCTACTAGTCGATAACGGCTTTCAACTGCTTCGAGTCGAACCATTGCGTATTGCTGTCGCTGGCATATTCAAAATCCGCCGGCACGGCGCGCCCGAGCTCATCGCCAAAAACGGGAAACTCGACATAGTCCCACATATGGATGCTCGGCTGGATCACATAGTAATCCTTGAACTCGAGCGTATGCCGTGCGTCGTCGCGGGTAACCAGCAGCTCATGGAGTTTTTCGCCGGGCCGAATACCGATCGTCACCTGCTCGCAATTCGGGTCTATCGCTGTGGCCAGATCCGTTATCCGCATCGACGGAATTTTCGGAACAAAAATCTCCCCACCACGCATCACCCCAAAACACCGCTCAACAAAGCTCGCGCCGTCCTCCACTTTGATCCAGAAACGCGTCATGCGTGGATCGGTGATCGGCAGTTTGCCAAGCTTGGCGCGTTCCTTGAAGAAAGGTATGACGCTCCCGCGCGACCCGATCACGTTGCCGTATCGGACGACGGAAAAACGAGGTCCGTCCTTCCCCGCAAGGTGGTTGCCAGCAACAAACAACTTGTCGGAGCAGAGCTTCGTCGCGCCATAAAGATTGACGGGATTGACCGCCTTGTCGGTCGATAGCGCGATCACTTTTTTGACCTTTTGGTCAATGCTGGCGTTGATCACATTTTCGGCGCCAATAACATTGGTCTTGATGCATTCGATCGGATTGTACTCGGCTGCCGGTACCTGCTTGAGCGCTGCGGCGTGAACGACGAAATCAATGCCCGCCAAGGCCCGATTCAAACGTTCGCTGTCGCGAATATCTCCGATAAAGAAGCGCAACGAATCATCGGTGAACTTTTGTTGCATTTCAAATTGCTTTAGCTCGTCGCGCGAATAAATGACGAGCCGCGATGGATGCTTCGCGAGAATCTGTTTGACGAAGACCTGACCAAAGGATCCAGTTCCGCCTGTCACGAGGACCGTCCGGCCGGTTAAAATGGACTCCGACTTTTTATCTTGCATGATGATTTGATTTCTTTTGATCTACCCAAGCTACCGCAGTCCGGGTGACTCACCCCAGACCCGATTTCGAAGCGTGGCGGCGTCACGTGTCAGGCCGCAGCTATGGCCTCAGCATCCAGCAGCACGCGAACCTTGCGGCCGAGAAGATCAAGAAGGATCCCCACCCGGTCATGGTCCGGCATGCCATCGTAAATTCCGAGACAATCGTAAAATGCACCTTCCAGAACGCGAATTTTGTCACCGGTCTTGAATTTCGGCCGATGATCGAACCGAATGAAGCCGGATGCGTCTTCGCGATTCTTAAGGAGGCCGACGACGCGTTCCGGAACTGCCGCCGGAGATTCACCATTACAAACGAGCCGTGAAACGCCGACCGTGGAATAGATCGAGCGCCATCGCTGTACCGCCATGTCGATTTCCACGAAAAGATAGCGGGGAAACAAAGGTGCCGCCACGACGTCAACGCGTCGCGCGTGCCTTCTGCGTTTGAGGTAGCGCGGCAAATATGTCGTAAATCCCTGACGGGCGAGATGTGTGGCTGCCTTGTTTTCGGCATTCGCCTGGGTTTGTACGACGTACCACTGCCGCTGGACGGATATCATTTTGACAGCTCATTTTTTTGCCGCATGCGGACACGCAACAAATCAGGCACAAGCACGCGTTCAACACCGAAGCGCGCCAAGGCATCCTCGCAAGCTTCGCGTGGCTTGAGCACGTCGGCGATCAAAACGGCGTCGAACGGATCAGATACGTCGTCGAAATCCTGAAACAGTGGCAATCCAATGAATTCCGATTTTTCTGCGCCCTTCTGCACGACGCCAAGAATTTTAATGCCGTGTTCCATCGCGCAGAGCGAGGCGATCTCAGCCAGATCGGTTTGTCCAACGAGCAAAACTTTTTTTACGCCACGTGCCGACGCCGCCTTGAACAGCTCCAAGCAATCGGTCTTGGCCTGGCGAAAGAATCCGAATGAATACGAAAGATAATCGACCGTCAGCCGCGACTTCTCGGCAAATCCCTGCGGCGTGAGATAATAAGCGTAGCGTCGCGCCGGTGCGCTGCGGACTTTGACCAGCCCTTTTTTGATGCAACGTTTGAGGTACGCGTTGACAAGACCAAGGGCGATCCCGAGTTCGGAGGCGAGTAGCCGCTGCGATTGCGCGCGGTTCTGCTCCACGGCGTCGAGCAGCCCGAGCATAATTCGCGAGCTTTCCGGACTTTCTTCGCCCACGCGACGCATGTGAGTGGCTCCGCAAGTGGCTAACTGGTACGCTGTTCATCGCGTGAACGTCAAGCCCTCACGTTCAAACCATGAACACACAGATGGAGCTTGTTGTCAGAAATAGGCATGTATTTACAATATGTTATGAGTAGGACCCCAGTAGCAAAATTCAGCCATCGGATCCCCCTTAGCCGGAATCGGCGTGGTAAACTGTAGATACCCGACCCGCGAAAAGGGCTCGCTTTGCGGCTGGGCAACAACATGGCTTATGTAATTTTGGTGGCGCCGCTCGGGGCACGCTGCTGCAAAGGCGCAATATGCACGTTGGTTCGGACAAAAATGTCGACACCCGAGTTGCCCAGGGCTTTGGCAAGGAGTGGTCGACATTCCGCCAGGACGAGACGAGCCTTGCTCGCGAGCAGCGCGAAACAATTTTCGAAAACTACTTCCGTATATTTCCGTGGCACCTATTGCCTCTCGGTGGGGGCACCGGCGCCGATGTTGGATGTGGCTCTGGCCGCTGGGCGATGATGGTCGCGCCGCGCGTCGGCCATTTGCATCTTATCGATGCCAGCAACGCCGCGCTGGCTGTCGCGCGCGAAAACTTGAAAACACAAGACAACGTGAGTTATCACGCTAGTAGCGTCGGAGACATTCCCCTGCCCGACCGGTCGCTCGACTTCGCATTTTCACTCGGCGTATTGCACCACGTACCGGACACGCAGAGAGCCATTGATGAAATTTCTGAAAAACTCAAGGCCGGCGCGCCATTCCTGATTTACCTATACTACGCATTCGATAACCGGCCGTCGTGGTATCGAGCACTTTGGGCGCCGAGTAACGTTGTCCGCCTTGCGGTATCGCGGCTTCCGCACACCATCCGCGTCGTTATCAGTGAGATGATCGCCGCGATGATCTATTGGCCTTTCGCGCGTCTTGCCGCGTTGCTATCCCGCTTTGGTGTGTCGCCCGCATCCCTGCCGCTGTCCTGGTATGCCGACAAATCTTTTTATGTCATGCGCACCGATGCCTACGATCGATTCTGCACCCGATTGGAGAAGCGCTTCACGCGCGTGCAGATCGAGCAAATGCTGTTGCATGCGGGATTCGAGCAGATCAAATTTTCAGATTCACCGCCTTACTGGTGCGCCGTCGGAATCAAATCACGGCGCGGACTTTCAGACTGATGGCGCAAAAAATTCTCTACCTGGTCTCGGAAGACTGGTATTTCGTTTCTCATCGCCTTCCCATGGCACGCTCAGCGCAAAGAGCGGGATACGACGTACATGTCGCAACGCGAATTGGTAATTGCGCTGAGAAAATAAGGCATGAGGGATTCGTTCTCCATCCCATCCAATGGCGTCGCGGAACCTTAAATCCAATTCGTCTGTTCGCAGCAATAATTGAAACCCGCCGACTTTACCGACAAGTTCGCCCCGATCTTGTTCATCATGTTGCTGTCGTGCCGACACTTATCGGCTCACTGGCAGCACTAGGCTTGCCCATAGTGCGGCTCAATGCGCTAGCGGGTTTGGGTTTTGCATTCACTTCCAACTCGCCCAAGGCTCGCGTCGTGCGGCCGATCGCCAGTTTCCTTCTGCGTTGGCTATTGAAACGGCCTGACACTACCGTTTTGGTGCAAAATCCCGACGACCAGAGTGTCGTGATGAAGCTCGGTGTTTCGAACGACAAGATTGTCGTAATTCCAGGCTCTGGCGTCGACATCGACTTTTTGACCCAAATGCCGGAACCTACAGGTCCTTTTACTGTCGGATTTGTTGGACGCCTGCTGGACGACAAAGGCGTGCGGACACTGGTAGACGCGCACGAATTGCTGGCGCAGCGAGGCATCACCGTTCACACGCTGCTGGCAGGCGCGCCTGATCCATCTAATCCGGCTTCGGTCCCCGATCAGGTCCTGGACAGCTGGCGGCTCATCCCTAATCTACAGCTTCTCGGTCAGGTCGAGGACATACGTACCGTATGGGCTCGGGCGTACGTAGCAGTCCTGCCGTCGCGCCGAGAGGGCCTTCCGAAGAGTTTGTTGGAGGCCGCAGCCTGCGGCCGACCCCTGATAGCAACCGATGTTCCGGGCTGCCGGGAAATTGCGCGCGACGGCGTTAATGCGCTGCTCATCCCAACGGACGAGGCCGGCGCATTGGCACAGGCCATTGAAACACTCCTAAAGGATCAAAGTTTGCGCGCTCGGTTTGGCCAAGCCAGCCGGAAAATCGTCGTCCAAGAATACTCCAGCACGCGCATCGGACGTGAAGTCGTCGCTCTCTATGCACGCTTGATGGACGGCGCTATGTCATCGAAACTCGAGGTTAGAATCACGTAGGTTCGCAAGCGAGGATGGCGTCCTTTGGTTTCGTCGAATGTATTCAGCTTGGCGACGTTTTTCGGCGCTGCCGCAATCAGCTTCGTACTCTTATTCTGCCTCAAACCATTGCTCGCGCACTACGCACTCGCGAAGCCTACCGCTCGTTCGTCGCACAAAAAACCGACTCCGCAAGGCGGTGGTATTGCTGTGATCATTGCTACAGTGATCGTTATCGCAATTTCGGCAATTTTTTTCCCAGAGCAATTCGACAGGCCGTTTCGACTAACGGCCATCTTCGCCGCTGCCATCGGGCTTGCGCTCGTTGGCGCCACCGATGACGTGCGGCCGCTAGAAGCGATTCCGCGCCTGATATTGCAAACCGCAGCGGTCGCCGTCGTACTTGCTGCGCTTCCGCCCGAGATGCGCGTCATCCCGGCTTTTCCCTGGTGGTTGGAGCGTGCGGTTCTGCTCGTCGCGGGCGTATGGTTTGTCAATGTCGTCAACTTCATGGACGGCATCGACTGGCTGACGGTCGCCGAAGTTGTGCCTATCACACTCGGTCTCGCGATGTTCGGCCTGATGGGCTTCCTGCCTCCGGATGCAACTTTGGTCGCTGTTGCGCTCTGTGGGGCGATGATCGGCTTCGCGCCATTTAACCGACCTATCGCACAGCTATTTTTAGGTGACGTCGGCAGCTTGCCGATCGGCTTGTTGCTGGGTTGGCTGCTCGTACTTCTCGCTGGACGTGGCCACTTGGCCGCAGCTGCACTGATGCCACTTTATTATCTGGCGGACGCGACGGTGACACTGCTGCGGCGGCTGATGAATGGCGAGCCGATCACGCAAGCGCACCGAAGCCATTTCTATCAGCGAGCGCTCGACAACGGCTTCAGCGTCTATCAGATCGTTGGACGTGTGTTTGTGGTGAATATCATACTTGTAGGGTCGGCCGCGGTGATCATTTTGAATGACTCGCCAATACTCCAGCTCATGATGCCGGCGGTCGGCTGCGCCGTTGTTGGGACGTTACTTTGGACATTCAATCATGATAACCGCCGCCGGCAATAATAGGAATTGTTGCCAGCGCCGCCGGTGAAAAATCGGTTTTCCTCTTCTTCGCAATGGCGACCTGAAGCAATGACGACATCTCTTAATGCCAAGACCGAACGCACAATCATCATCACTATCGTCGCGTTGGCGCTGGCACTAAGGGTGATTGCGGCAATCGCAATTCCCGACCAAAGCCAAACGCTATTCGATGTGAGTGACTACCGAGATGCGGCGGCACAATTGCTGAGAAATTGGCAGATGGCCGAACTGTACCAAATGCCGCTTTATCCGCTTTTAATTGCAATAACCGGGGCAGGCGTTGGGCAGCTTGTCGCCGATATCACACTCGCCGTCATCTCGGTGTGGCTCGTATACGCACTTGCGGACCAGATATTCGGCGATCAGTATACCCGGCTGCTTTCAGCCACGGCCGCCGCCTGTTACCCGCCACTTATCTTTTTCTCGGTTGTCGGCCTATCGGAAACTCTTTTCATAACGCTTGTCCTGGCAGCCTTCCTTGATTGGTACCGCGGCCAATTTACGCCGGCAGCAATCTTCGCGGTGCTTGCCATCTTGACCCGACCGGTGTTTGACATTTTTGCGCCGGTGCTCATTTTAACGTTTGCGCTGATCGTCCACCGTCTTCCCGCGCAGAAAGCCCTGCAGCATCTGGGTGTGTATGCCGTCATCTATTGCGTGCTGATGACGCCCTGGTGGCTGAACAACTATAGACTCTACGGAAGCTTCGTGCGCCTGACCCTGGGCGCAGGTACTGCGCTTTACGCCGGAAACAATCCGCTCAATCATTCCGGCGGTGGCATCCTACGCGTCGACTACGATACGAGTACGTTTGCGCATATCACTGATCCGATTGCGCGCGACCGAGCGCTGCGAGATGCAGCCATTGATTACATTGTGCACAATCCACAGCGTTTTCTGGAACTCGCCGCGCTAAAATTTGTTCGTATTTGGCGTATCGTGCCGGTCAATGAAGCTTATAGAAATACAGCCACCGTAATAATTTCAATTGCGTCCTTCGTTCCATTGCTCTTGCTCGCAGGTTTAGGCTTGTTTTCTGAGCGGCATTTTATGCGACGGCTTTCACCAATTTTAATTTTCGCGCTCGGTTACACGGGCATACATATGATCCTCGTTGGTACCATTCGATATCGACTTCCGCTCGAGCCTTTTCTAATCGTATTTGCAGGTGCGGGGGCGAGTTACCTCATCGGGGTTTTGCCCCACATTAGAAGGCGCGCCGCAAGTTAAAGGAAAGCTTGTCATACCGGCCGAAGCCCCTTCGGCCGATGTCTGCGCAAATCTCTTGCGGACATCAGGGATGGCGCGATTAGATATTTTCTGCTCTGGCGACCAACGGATCAACCGATGCCGATTGGGAATGATGGCGACTAGCCGGCAACCCGGATCGATGTAGCGCCAGACTGGCGCCCATTAGAATCCAGAATGTGCGCTGGTATAGCATGTCGGCGGGCCCGGACATCACGACAAAAGCTACCAAGCCTAGCACGATTAATGCGGACGCCTGTTCTTTGCGCGCGTGCTGCCATGCGTTGAAAAAAATGTAAGTAGCCGAGATCGTAAATACAGCAAACCCAATAAGACCCAGCTCAGCCAATAGCCACACTGCGGTTGAATGAATAATGAGCGGAATTCCTTCTGAACTCAGATGCATCTCATTGCGAAATGCACCAAGGCCGGCGCCGAACAACGGGTGAGCAAAAAATAGCTCTAAGCCTCCGACGATTGTAACGATACGTTCATGCGTCGAACTCGGGTCCGGTACGACCGGCGGAATAGCGCCCGGATATCTGGAAATTACGATTGCGGCAACGACTGCACTGGCAGCACAAACCGAAGCCGTTACGGTTTCCCGGACCGTGAGCCGCCGGAGATAGAGACCCGTCGCGATGACGAATACGGCGGCAATCCATCCTGACCGAGAGCCAGCAAACCAGAGTCCTGACACCATCAATGCCAAAAGTGTGATGCGTATGGTGGCACCACGCGCCAATACGATTGCCGCAGACATAGACATCAAAAGTTGAAAAGCAAAAGCGTTGCGGTTTTGTGCGAACCCCTCGACATTGCCGGCAAAAGAAAAAATCTGGAAGCCAAGGGGCTTAAGCAAAACTAGAACAACCTCAATACCTGCGATCGCTGCAGTCGCGCCCGCAAATGTGAGCAGCAGCACACGCAAGCCTTCTTTTCGCGATTCAGCAACGATCAAGGCCCCGGTTGCCGCATAGGCTAAAAGAATAAACCAACCCAAAAAGCGGTTGACCACCGCCCAGGTCGTCCAACCAATTCGATGATCGCCAATCAAAAGCGAACCGGTCAGAACAAGCGTCATACTGAGAATGGCAATGTTGATATGCGCTAAACGCCATTGCGGTAAGCGTCCGAGCCGGAACGCGGTTAGGATGAAAATGACCCCGGCCAGTATCGCAATTGGATCGGCCAAATTTACATTGATCAGCCCGGATTGCACCGGCACATATATCTGGAACAGCACGAGTGTGGCCGCCGCGATCGGCAGGCTCCATGCTAGGGCGCTATAGTAATCTATTGATCCACTCGTACCGGCTTCCGCCTTCGGATTCTTCTGAGTTGAAGTCGACAGCGAGAAGGCGGTGACAACGCCCATGGCCAGCATCGAGCCAATACCAATTGCGACCGCGGCCGTGAGCGCCGAGTGGGCCGCAACGCCAATTGTACCAAGCGCGACGACTGCGCTCATCTCGCGCACACCCCAGCCCGCAAAACTGATCGGAACGCTGGCGGCGAACATCACGATAGCCGATGCGGCGACCAGATCGGCAATCGATGTTTGAGGTGAAAGAGCACGCGCGATAGTTACGTAAGCGATCATCATCGGGATTTGAACCAGAAGCGTCAGCCCGACCACAGCGAAACATCGCCGTACAAAATGTCGCGTGAGCAGCGGCGTGATCGCCCGTACAGCCAAGCGGCCGTAACCCATAAATGCGCCGGCGAGTGCCGCCGCTATTAACCCGAAAATGATCTTGATCAGATCAGCGCCGCCAGAGGCCCGATCGAGATATAAATTTCCAAAAATAAACAGTGCGCCTCCCAACGCGACAAGCCCCGAAACAATTGCTGCGATGAATCGCTCGTAGGCGGTAATCACCACCACCCCGGCAAAGGGGATTCCGTCGCGTCCGGCGACCACGCCTCGCGCCACCAGTTGGCCAGCGATTTGGAAAAATATGGCCCCCGCAACGCTTCCTGCCCCGACGACAGCCATCGCCCGGCGAAAAGTAATCGGGTGTTTGATTTCTTTTGCGATGACCTTGAAGCGCAAAACCGCTGCCAAGGTATTTGCGAACAACGCAAAGACGATAGTGCCTATTGTCGCTATCGAAAGGCGGCGAAGATCGTGAAAGACCTGGGAGATGTCATAATAAAAACTGACCAGAAAAATGACGCCGCCAAGGAGGACAATCGAAACGGCTACTTTTAGAAGTTGCAGATAGATACGAAGACCTCCAGACCGGCGGCCACCGGGCGCACTCTGGCTTACTTCGGACGAACAATTTTCACCGCCTGGAATCAGCTGAGTTGAGAATTGAGTTTGCAGGCTCATTTCAGGTGCGGTTCTCGATTGATGTCGTCTGGCGCGCGCTGCATAACGCTGATTCCAGAGTCGTCTGGCGACTTGACAAGGGCCTCTAGGCCGATGGCTCTGGGTTGGGCGAAGCGGAAACGACGCGGACCGCACACTTGTCGTTTACAGACAAGACAGAGTCGTTTTAGACACAGCACGCTTGAGTCGCAACAAACTTCAGATGCACTTCGACACGCGGTCACCCGCGCTCAGGACTTCAAAAATTAACTATTGTGGCAAAGGTGCCGCCCGCGTCGTGGCCGAACACTCAGCGGCGCCCACTCCGCTCGGCCCCGTGACCTTGCGCAAAGCGATAAACGGTCACGGATTACGGGCTATCGTAGAGGCCGGCCGTTCTGGCCGTACAGCTTCCCTGAACGGCCGCGCTATTTCTTCTTCGGTGATTGGACAGACCGCACCGGAGTCTCCGGTATCAAATTCCCTTGCCGCCGCTCATAGGTCGACTTACCGCTCTCGCGCCAGCTACCGGCCACCGCGGCATTGGCAAACTCGGTCCATTCTTCATCCCAATCGCCCAGTTCGTATCCGTGCCACGGCGCCTGGGGTGCGATTCGAGGCAGATCGAGCTCTTCCCATATTTTCTTGGCACGCGTCATGAACTCCTCAGTCGGCAATGCCAAAGGCGGCATGTTGTGCTTGAGCGTTGCATCGATCATCAGCGTTGCCTCTACCTGAGCGCGCCCGGATTTTGGTCCATGTCCGCTCGATCGATAGGGGATGACGTGTACGTCCTCCATGAAGTTTGATCGATAGGCCAAAGACCAGAAGATAGCGTCGGCATTGTCCGGGGAGATATCTTCCGATACCGCAATCACAAGCTTCCCACATTGTGCCTGCAAGGTTGCAGCACCTTGCATGCCGCGCCACACTTCCGTTTGCGGCGTGCCCCGTTCAAACTGGAGAAAGATAACTTTGCGTAAGTTCGTCAGCGGCTCATGCATGACCACACGCTTGATGCCGCGCACACCGAGCGTGTGCCGCAAATGCTCCAGAAACATCGGCTCGTAAGCCACTTTTTTGAGAACCGAGGACTCGCTCGGAGTCACCTGGCTAATGATTGATAAAAAGACTGGCTTGCGTTTGCGCGTGATGGCGGTCACGCGCATCGACATATTGAAGTCTTCGAGTGCCACGTGTCCGTGATTCTCCCCGAATGGTCCTTCCGGCTCAAGAAGATCGGAATTGATAAGACCCTCGATGACAATTTCGGAATCGGCAGGGACCACCAAATCGACGGTCTTGCATCGTACGGTGTTGACGGGCTTACCCATAAGACCACCTGCGACGGCCATCTCATCGACATTGACTGGAAGCTTTTGTGGCCCGGTAAACAACACAGCCGGCGCACATCCGACCACAATCGCACAAGGCATGGGCTTTCCGAGTTTTTTGTACTTCTGCCAATGCAAATAACCTCCCGCACCGCCAAGGCGCGAGGCCATGCGCACGCCAAGCCTATCGTTGGCTTTGAGTGCCGCACGATACGTGCCCATGTTCTGAATGCCGTTTTCCGGGTCCTTCGTCACGCAAAGTGTCGCTGTAAGGTACGGCGCGGAGTTGAAACCAGGCGTAGAGATCGGAACGGGCAGGCGCGCAAGCCCGCCGCGTTCCGCTAACAGATCTTTGCCGGTCTCCACGATTTCATGGCATGGCGCCTTGTCGATTAAAACCGGCGCGATGGGGTTAGACATCGCCGTAACCCACAAGGCGCCGATTTCATCCACCGGTACGCCAAGTCCGATTGCGTAAATCTCAGGAGACGCCGCAAGTCCGCCAACAAGCACGGGAATGTCGTATTTCTCACCGCGAGCGCCGACAACATTCGTGAATAGAAATGCGCGCCGATCTTCTTCCCGTAGCCCACCCTGGAATTGCCAACGCACGAGAGGGTGAAGCTCCGAATCCTTGTCGATCGGCCGATCAATACGGGTGACCAACCCACGTTTCGTCAGCCGCGCAATGTGTTCTTGCAAATCGGACGGTGCCTTCGTCATGGCCATTTCCATCGCACATCTCCGGTACCAGCGGGCCACACGTTGCCTGCCCGAGCGGGACGTCATTCAGAAAGTCGCGACCTAAATGCTTTTACGTCGTATCATCATACTGTAATAGAGACAAAGTTGGTCCGGCATTCTTCAATTTTTCCTCAGCCTGATCCGCTTCCACGCAGTACGGGATCCAAAATGATCCGGTTGAAGCTCGTTGCTCTCCTTATCGTCGCGCTCGGCATTGCTGCGCAGAAGCCTTTAAGAGCGGAGGAGAGTTTTCCTACGCGCCCAATTCGTCTGATTGTCGGCTTCGCAGCGGGATCAAGTGGAGACGTTGCCGCTCGGATTGTCAGTCACAAAGTTGGCGACCTGCTCGGTCAGACCGTCATCGTAGAGAACCGGCCGGGCGCGAGTTCAATGATTGCGACTGACTATGTCGCGCGAAGCGCGAAGGACGGTTATACCCTGTTGTTTGCTACGATCGCTGCGGCCATCAACACGACAATGATGCCGGGTAAAGGTGCAAACTTCGAAAAGGATCTTGCGCCGATTGTTCTGGTCGGCTCGATCCCGAATATTCTCGTTGTAAATCCAAAAGTCGGCGTCGATAGTGTGAAAGAGCTCATCGCCCTGGCCAAAGCGAAGCCGGATGAGCTGCTATACGGTGCATCCGGTCTCGGCAGCGGTCCTCATCTGGCGACCGAATTGTTCAAGCAGATGGCAGGAATAAAGATGACCGGCGTTCTGTATCCGGGCAGCGCACAGACCGTCATGGACCTTATTTCCGGACGTATTCAAGTGATGTTTTCTCCCGCTTCCACTGTGTTGGCATTCATCAAAGACGGGCGCGTCAAAGCCCTTGGAACAAGCGAAGCCAAGCGGACAAGTGCCGCCCCCGAATTGCCGACGATCTCCGAAGCTGCCTTGCCCGGATACGACACCGGTGTGTGGTTTGGCATTCTCGCGCCCGCTGGCACGCCGAAAGCCGTTATCGATAAAATTTCCGAGGCAACGAATAGCGCACTCAAAGATCCAAATGTACTGAAACAGCTTACGACTTAAGGTCTGGACGCTCGAGGCGGAGGCCCCGAAGAGTTCGCTCTCTTCATCAAGAGTGAAACTGAACGATGGGCGCGCGTCATTCGTCAAATGGATGCGGCCAAAGAAAACAAGGAAACTACAGAACGACCTTAGTTTGTCGCCAACTTCTAAATCAGGGACGGAAACGAAGCGCCGCACCGATTAATAGAGGCGCGCATGAGTTCAAGCTTTGTGAGCCGGATGTTATCTCTATATATTTTTTAATATTTTCGGATACAGCATCGGCAACATTCGCCTGAGAACTTTGAAAGCGTTTCGCATATGAGAACAGGATCGCTTGTTCAATCTGCTCAGCCTCAAGTTCGATAGCTTTAACACGCGTTCTGAAGCTGTCCGATCCGACTCGTTCAAGCGCTTTTATATCCTGGCGCACGCGCCGGAGCGGCTGAACAACAAATTCTTGCCAATCAGCCACACACTTTGATGCCGCTTTGATATCCTCGCCGCTTAACGCGATGGCTCGAGTGCCAATCCACGCACAAAAAAGCAGGAAATTGACATCGATCCCGGCTGTCTGCTGCAAATCCAGACACTCTTTAGCAACGCCGGCTTGTGAGTAGAGCGCGAGCGAAAAACGCCAAAACTCATTGTCGTATTGAAGGTCGCCGCTGTCGCTATCGGACAAGCTTTGTTGCTTCAAGCTTTCACCCGGCAATCACGAATTATCTGCTTCTTCACGGTTTTTCGGACGCTCACGTTCGCCAGTCCAGCGGCGGACCTTTCCAGTATCAATATCGAAAAGATCGAGTACGCGTGCGAGCGTATGATTTACCATTTCATCGATCGACTTCGGCAACGCGTAAAATGCCGGAACTGGCGGATAGATGATCGCACCCGCCTCGGTCACTGTTGCCATATTACGGATATGCCCGATATGAAGCGGTGCTTCCCGCAGCATAAGAACCAAACGGCGGCGTTCCTTTAAAACAACATCTGCCGCGCGCGATATCAGGTTCGCCGTATTCCCTGTTGCAATCTCGGACATGGTCTTGACCGAGCAGGGCGCAATCACCATGCCTCGCGTTGGGAACGAACCGCTGGAACACGCCGCACCGACATCGCTGTTGGGATACACAACCGTCGCCAGGCGCTCGACGTCCGAGAGTTTGAGGCTCGTCTCATAAGCGAGGGTCATCTGCGCGGCGCGGGAGACAATAAGATGTGTCTCGACATTGCAGGCGCGCAACATTTCCAGCAGTCTAACCCCATAGACTGCCCCCGACGCCCCCGTAATGCCGACGAGAAGCGGGGAATTCGCGGGTTTGATCGTGAGATGTTTCATAGACTGCATATAATGCAGCAACTTAGGCGCCAATGACAGACCAAAATCCCCCTTTCCGCTTCATCGGTCAGCCGTTGGCACGCACTGAAGACGCGCGCCTGTTGACGGGCCGCGGACAATTTAGCGATGACTTCAGCTTTCCTGGCCAAACCTACGCAGCAATTGTCCGCTCACCTTATGCGCATGCGCGCATCCTGCGGATCGATAAGACGACCGCGCAAAATAAGCCCGGCGTCCTTGGCATTTTTACAGGTGCTGATTGTCTTGCTGACAATCTCGGCGCGATCCAGCACGATCCGCTCCCAAAGACAAAATACGACATGAAGCTGCACGGCCCCGGCGGCGGTGAAATCTTCATCGGCCCGCATCTGCTTTTGCCCGCCGACAAGGCGCGGCACGTGGGCGAAGCGCTTGCGATGGTTGTTGCAGAGACCCAGGCCCAGGCACTCGACGGCGCCGAAGCGGTGACGATCGAGTACGAGGAATTGCCTTGCGTTACGCATTCCGAGGACGCCATGAAGCCCGGCGCTCCGCTGGTATGGGACGAAGTTCGCGACAACATTCTTGTCGATACGCATTTTGGACATCCTGCGGAAACGGATCAAATCCTCGCGCAGGCGCCTCACGTCATCTCGATGGATTTTCATATCGACCGCGTAACCGGCGTGCCGATGGAACCACGCGCCGCGGTAGCGCATTTCGATAAAGCCGACGGACGTTACACCATCTATGCCGGCAGCGGCGGCGCGGTACGCCAAAAGCGTGAACTTGCTTCAGTGCTCGGCGTCGACCCCGAAAAAATCCGGGTGCTGTCTTACGACGTCGGTGGCAACTTCGGCACGCGCAATCGCGTATACGTTGAATTCGGTCTCATATTGTGGGCGGCACGTAAACTCGAGCGCCCGGTCAAATACATCGCGACGCGGTCGGAATGTTTCATAAGTGATTATCAAGGCCGCGACCTGGTCGCAAAATTCGAACTGGGCCTCGATGACCGCGGCCGTTTCCTGGCGTTGCGCGCGACAAATATCAGCAATGCTGGCGCGCGTTGCGTTTCACTATCACCGTTGAGCAAAGGGGCCGGCCTGATCACCGGCAGCTATAATATTCCTGTCGCATCGCTGCGTGCCGTTTCGGTCTTCACCAATACCGTTCCGACTCAAGCCTACCGCAGCTCCGGACGTCCGGAGATTACTTTCGCAATCGAGCGGCTCATAGACATCGCGGCAAACACACTCGGCACCGACCGCGTCACCTTACGCCGGCGCAATCTAGTGCGGCCAAAGGCCATGCCCTATCGCAACGCCGTCGGTATGCTCTACGACAGCGGGCGATACGAGGAGAACATGGATCTCGCCATGCGCCTCGCGGACTGGAACGGCTTTAAGGCGCGCAAACGTGAAGCCAAAAAGCGAGGCAAACTGCTGGGCCTCGGTCTCGCCAACTACGTTGAATCCTCGATCGGTGCGCCGAAAGAACAGACCCGCATTACAATAATCCCCGATCAACGCGTCGAGGTCGTCATTGGCACCCAACCGGCTGGACAAGGTCACGAAACCAGCTTCGCGCAGGTGGTCGCGGACCTTATCGCTGTGCCGGTCGAAACCGTTCACATTCTGCTTGGCGATACCGACGTGGTGAAGGCTGGCGGCGGCACCCATTCCGGGCGCTCGATGCGTCACGCTGCAACCGTATTTTCTCTGGCGGCGGGCGAACTGATAGCCAAGGGCAAACGCGCCGCAGCGGTCATTCTTGGCACGACAGTGGAGCGGGTCGATTTTATCGACGGACACTTTGCAGTTCGGGAAAGCAATCGGCGGTTCAATTTTTTCGAATTGGCACAGGAAATGACTCGCCACAAAATGCCGCAAGAGCTCTCCGAAGGGCTTGCCGTCATTACCGACAGCGAGATGCATGATCCGGTGTTTCCCAACGGCTGTGCAATATGCGAAGTCGAGATTGATCCCGAAAGCTGTGCCCCGAAGCTTGTCCGCTACACCTCGGTCGACGATGTCGGCCGCTGCATTAACCCGTTGATTGTCGATGGCCAGACGCATGGCGCGATCGTGCAGGGCGTCGGTCAGGCGCTTTGGGAGCAGTGCGTTGTCGACCCCGCAACCGGCCAAGCTTTGTGCGGCTCATTCATGGATTATGGAATCCCGCGGTCCGATCGAGTGCCTTCGTTTGTCACCAAGATCGTAGAAGTGCTTTCGCCGACTAATCCGCTTGGCATCAAGGCCGGCGGCGAAGGTGGCACGACGGGGGCGCCCGCGGTTATCGTCAGCGCTGTTGCCGATGCGCTTGCACCTTTCGGCATCGACGACATTCAAATGCCGGTGACGCCGTATCGCATTTGGCAGACAATCCATGGCCGGAAAACGGTCACTTCACGTTAGCGAACCAGCCTTGCAACCGGAATTGGATCGCTTCAATCTGGATGGAATGAAATCGGGGAACGAAATGAATACAATCGGACGTGTCAGTTTTTTCTTTTTCGCTGCATCGGCGCTCCTCTTTCAACCGGCGTGGTCGCAAAGTCTCACGGGCAAAACCGTGCGGATTGTTGTCCCCTTCGTGGCGGGCGGTACTGGAGACGTGGTCGCGCGTGTCGTCAGCCAAGCGATTACAGAAAAGACCGGACAATCGATCGTCGTCGAAGACCGCCCCGGCGCGAGCTCTATTGTCGGCAGCGAATTCGCAGCTCGCGCGACACCGGATGGTACGACTATTTTGCTCGTCGAAAATCCCTTTATTTTGAGCCCAATTCTTTTTCCGGGCCACTACGATCCGGTAAGCAGTTTCGAACCGCTTTGTTATATAGCGGCAACGCCGGCCGTGCTTGCCGTAAGCGCCAAATCCGACATTCACACTTTGGCGGATTTTTTAAAACTCGCGAAATCCAAACCCGGGGCAGCATCGTACGGCAGCACTGGACCTGCTTCGATCGTTCACATTGCAGGCGAGCTTCTCAAACGCGACGCCAAGGTTGACCTGACGTATGTGCCCTACCCGGGCTCACCCCCGGCAATGAATGCCGCGTTAGCTGGAACGATTACCGCGGTGATCGCCAACTATTCCGATCTCAAGGGACAGATCGACTCTGGCGCACTGCGACCTATTGCAGTTCCTGCGAAAAAACGCGTCCAATCATTGCCGGATGTGCCGACCTTGGCCGAAAGCGGCTACAACGACCTCGACGCCGCTGTTTGGTTCGGCTTTGTTGCCCCGGCGAAGACGCCAAAGGAAACGCTGGCACAGCTCTCACAATACATTTCGGACGCTGTCACAACGCCCGGTGTTGCCGACAGGCTCAAAAGTCAGGGAATGTTTATCAACCTTTACTGCGGCGCAGAGTTCGGAAAATTCCTCGCCGATCAGAAAGACACGTACACTAACTTCACGCGCGAGTTTGAAATCAAACCGTAAGGCAGGAACCTGGCGTTTAGCCTGATTTGACGCTTGCCTTCAGCGCGATTCCGCCCGCAACGCCGACACCAATGACGTAGACCCAACCCTGCACAAAATCGAACAGATGCGAGTTGAATGTCGAACCAACAATGTTCTGGACCACAATGACAAGGCCGATCCATTCGGCCAAACCATTGCCTCGGAACATCAGCAAATGCGCGATCCACATAGCCCACAGCGCAGCCGCTCCCACGAGACCGAGTTGGATCGCGACCGCTAAGGACTGATTGTGCGGATTGGCAGCGGCGACAGCCGCTGTGCCTGTTTTTCCAACCGCCGCCTTTTCAAAAAGTGAATAAATTGAGCCGGTCCCGTGCCCGAAGATCGGCAACTCGTGAATAAACTCAATCGATTTCTTCCAGAACTCAATTCGCTCGCCTGACGAAGTTCTCTCGTTGGTCGTTTCGTACGTTTGTACTTCGGTCCAGATCGAGGCCGTTCGAAAGCGCAGGTAAGGCGATGACGACCAAGCGACCAGGCCAATCAATATTGCACTGCCGAACACGACGGTAATACCTTTGGCGTTTAGCTTTTTGATTGCAAACAAAATAAGCAACACCAAAGCGACGACCAAGGCCGTGCGACTGGTCGCGACGTACAAAATGTCCACACCCATTGCGAGGATAATTGCCAAAAGGCCAAGCAGCCAAAGCCAACGGCGGCGTTCCCCCGCACCACTCACCAGATATAGCAGGCCAAAGATGCAGGTGACGAACTCGCCGCTTTGCGTCGCGGCATTTTTCACCAATACATTGTCATAATGCACAAAGCCTTTCGCCAGCGGGGGAATCATCATGGCGACGGTCGTTGCAGCTAACAACGCAACGCACGAAAAAAGATAACCCGCAAACACCCAATGGCCACGATCGGACCGATGAAACTGGACAAACAACAATGGTATTGCCAGCAACTTGAGAAAAGAATCCAGGCCTTTCCATCTTTCGGCCAAGCTCACATCGGCCCACAACATTCCGACCAGGCCAAGAACAACGAGCAAGACGGGCAGTCGTCCGGCCGGCGTCGCCAGTACGCGGCGCAAATCCGACCACCTAAGGCTCGGAATCAGCGCGAGCAGCCATAGCGCGGCCAAGATTGCCGTAGCGGAGGTCGACCAAGGTAGCGACACAGCCACCGCGACAACCAACCCGTCTGCAACGTGCGCAAGCCACTCATGATCGAAGCGTTTTGCAATCGTAAGCCCGGCCATTGCTCAGCTCACGGCCATAACGGTTGCGCTGGCGTCTTGAAGCGATGACAGCCCCCGTTGTGCGCGGATACGGTCGCCGGCAACAACGACACCGAGCTTGTGCTCGTTCTCGGACAGATTCGAACGATCGGCCTCGGCATGCCAAAGGTGGAGCACGCCGGTCGCAAATACGCCGTCCTTGCGACGAACGCCGGCGTGCGACATGCGCACGATGATGTCGGAATCTTCTTTTCCCCAGCCGCTATAGTCGGCATCAAAGCCGTCAACGCGATCGAGATCGACGCGCCAGATAGCGAGGTTGCAGGAGCGCGCGCCTTGCCATGCCCGTTGACGGATTCTACGCAAAGGTCCTAGCGGGAGATGCAGGAGCGCCGACAGCCGATTGACACCGCCGTGCGCGCGCTCAACGAGCCAGCGAGGCAAGGTCCAGTTCTCGGGAGTAAGCTTTTCTCGCAGAACGCTCATCGTCAGTTCTGGTGATAGCAAAACACGGTTGCCGGTGACGAACCAGCCTGGCTCAGCTAGCCGTCGATGGGCGGCGACAAAATCAGGTCGCACGATGCAATCGCCATCCAGGAAAATACAATAAGCTCCGCGTACCATTAGAATGGCGCGGTTGCGAATTTCTGCAGCACGGAAACCGCTGTCCGCGTGCCAGACATGCTCAAGACGACGACCGAATTTTGCCTTCCAGGCTTCGACTAGCGCTGCCGTCGCCGGGCCCGAGCCATCGTCAGCTACAACGACTTCAAAGTCGGCATCGCTTTGGCGCGCAAGCGACCGCAATACCGCATCAAGCGCGTCTTCGCGGTTGTAAGTCGTAACGATGACAGAGATCAGCTCGGCCACGGGTGCCCTCTTGGACAGCCTTTAGCCGATGTCGCACGCATCGACAAATCCCTAGGGCCTGCACGCCCCACAATGTTAAATTGCCGCCAAGATTCAAGGCCCCAATAGGCATCCCCGCCCATGCAAAAAATATCAGCTTATATTCTCACCTATAACGAGGCAGAAAAGATCGAAGCGGCCCTTTCAAGTGTGTTGTGGGCCGACGAAGTCGTCGTGGTCAACTCATTCAGCGTCGACCGTACTGCCCATATTGCACGGTCGCTCGGCGCGCGCGTCGTGGATGTGCAGTTCAAAGGATTTGGGGACCTGCGCAATCGGGCGATCGAGGCCTGCACTTTCGATTGGATATTCAGTCTCGATGCCGACGAACGCTGCACCGAAGCGGTGCGCGACGAAATTCTTGCGTTACTTGCCGGGTCGCCGCCCCACGAGGTCTATATGGTGCCGCGGCGAAGTTACATGATGGGCCGCTGGATCCGGGGCTCCGGTTGGTATCCGAATTTTCGCCAGCCGCAGCTTTTTCGCAAAGGCAGCATTCGCTACACGCTCGAGCCGGTGCATGAAGGGTTCGAGGTTCTTGGTGGGCGATCGGTCGGCACCTTGCAAAATGCGGTGTGGCAATTTCCCTTCCGTAACCTGGAAGAGCTCATCAATAAGATGAACCGCTATTCAACGCTCGGCGCACAAAAACTCACGAGCAAACGCGTATCGATGGCGAGCGCATTCGGCCACGGCCTCTGGGCTTTCATCAAACACTACATCTTCAAGTTTGGCTTCATCGACGGCTGGGCGGGATTCGTCATCGCCTTCGGAAATTTTGAAGGTACGTTTTATCGCTATGCGAAGCGCTACGAAGATGCGCAAGGCTGGCAACCACCACCCAGCAAGCCGATCCGACGTGACGTCAAGACTTGACCGATTTGCGAAGCCGGCGCGAAAGATTGCGTAGTTTTCGGAACGCAAGGGCGAGATAGTATTTCCGTAAAATCTCCCAACGATCCGACCACTGGCATATAGCCGCTGATTTGCGCGGCACGTACCAGCCGTTATTCTCAAAGCGCCGGATAATGCGATACCCGGCTGCCGTCAGGTAGCGATGCTTGGACAGGTCGGCGACGTGATCCTCAAGCAAAATCAGTCGTGGCCGCCAGCGATCTAGATCGAAGCCACGCAGCACTTCGATTTCATGACCCTCCACATCGATCGATAAGATGTCGCGACAAAAGCGGCGCTTTCAGCGGGACGAGCCGGTCTTCGACACGCGCGTGCGCTCCACCATGGATGACGTCGAATGGCCAGGTACAATTTCAATGAGGATGATTTCGCCGCCATTCGCCTCGACTATATCGCGGCCAACGACCTGCTCGCGGGTATAGTCGCTGCCCTTGACAAGCACAGAGGGTTTTAAGTGGCCAATCAATTTTTCCGGCGTGTCCTCATCGAACACGGCAACGAGATCAACCGCTTCGAGAGCAGCCAGTACTTCAGCGCGCGCGTGCACCGGCTGAACAGGACGGCCGGCGCCTTTGAGCCGCGTGACCGATTCATCACCATTCAAGCCAACCACAAGACGGTCACACGCTGCACGCGCACCGGCCAGCAATTTGACATGGCCAGGATGCAATAGATCGAAACAGCCATTGGTAAAACCGACGCGCAGACCGAGTTTCCGCCATTCGACAAGATGATCGTCTAACAAAGCCCAATCGAATACGATTTTTTCTTCGGGCGCGAGCGTTGCTGCCGGCAAAATACGCGAGCGTAGCTCGGCGACAGACACCGTCGCAGTGCCGCGTTTTCCAACAACCACAGCCGCAGCCGCATTGGCGGCTCTCATAGCGGATTCGAAATCCGCCCCCATCGCCAGCATTGCAGACAGTACGGCCACAACCGTATCGCCGGCGCCCGATACATCGCGAACACGCACTGGGTAGGACGGCACATGCACGGCAGCGCCCTCCCCGATCAGCGTCATACCCGCCTCGCTACGTGTCACCAGAACAGCTTCAGCTTCCAGGAGGTCGCGCAGTTCTGCTGCCGCAACAGCAATTTCATCGTCGGTTTGCGCCGGACTATGCGTCGCATCGGCGAGTTCTTGCCTGTTTGGGGTAATGAGCGTGGCGCCACGGTAAATGCTATAATCGCGGCCTTTCGGATCAACGATCACAGGTTTGCCGCGCTCATTGGCAGCATCAATTATGGCGCGGATCACGCGCGGAGTGAGGGCACCCTTTGCATAATCGGACAGAACCACCGCGCCAACGCGCGGCATCGCTTTGATGGCGTGGCCGACGAGGGCGTCTTCACTGCCAGCATCGATGGCAGCAGCCGTTTCCCAATCTGCGCGCAACATGTGCGTAGAGTGATGTTCAGATACGAAGCGGACTTTGCGTGTTGTTTGACGCGCACTGTCAACCACCAAATGAAATTCGATCAGGGGGTGGGTGCCGAGCGCTCTGGTCAATGCGCCGCCCGCATCGTCATCGCCGACGGCACCCACGAAGACGCAGCGCGCACCAAGCGCTACCAGGTTACGCGCGACGTTGCCTGCGCCGCCGATCATCAGTTCGGTACGCTTAACCGCAATCACGGGAGTTGGCGCTTCCGGTGAAATGCGCGAAACCTCACCGTAGACGAACTCATCCAGCATCAGGTCGCCGATGCAGAGCACTGTCTGTTCGGAGAGCGCAGCAAGATGCTTGTCGAAATCGTACATGGTGCTACCGATATCGGTCTTCACGGTCGAGATAGTCGGTGACGTATTGGCCGACTGCCGCCTCGATCGGGGTGAAGCCGGCGTTGTAGCCCACGCGGAGCAAATGTTTGACCTTGGCTTCGGTGAAATATTGGTATTGGTTCCGAATTGTTTCGGGCATGTCGACATATTCAATATTGGCCGGCCGGCCAAGCGCCTTGAACATGGCACCGATCATATCGCGAAAGCTCTCCGCATGGCCGGTGCCCACATTGAAGATGCCGTTTATTCCCGAAGCCTCCAGCAGCCAGCGCAATACTGAGATGGCGTCATCCACATAAATGAAATCGCGGCGTTGATCGCCATCGGCAATACCTTCGCGATTTGATCTGAACAGGCGCACCGGCTGACCCGCCTTGGCAATATCGAACACCTTTGCGAGCACGCTCGCCATGTGGCCCTTATGGTATTCGTTTGGGCCATACACGTTGAAGAACTTCAAGCCGACCCAATGGGGCGGCATTTTTTCCTTTTTCGCGTACCGGTCGACCACTGCGAGATCGAACAGGTGCTTGCTCCAGCCGTAGAGGTTCATTGGCTTGAGCTTGCGTAATGCATCAAGCGACCAGTCATCGTCGAAGCCGTGACTACCGTCGCCATAGGTTGCTGCCGATGAGGCGTAGACAAATGGCGCGCGCGAAGCCGTGCACCAATCGAGCAGGCGTAACGACAGGCGAAAATTGTTCTCCATCACCAGGTCGCCATCGGTCGCGGTGGTATCGGAAATCGCGCCCATGTGAATCACGGCGTCGAGCTTGCGACCCTGGAGCCAGCGCGCCAGCTCGGCTGGCGGCACCAGATCGGCAACCTGGTGTTTGCCGAGGTTACGCCACTTAGCATCGTCGTGGCCAAGCACATCGCTCACAACGACGTCTGTTGCGCCCACCTCGTTGAGGCTGGCGACGACGTTCGACCCGATAAAACCGGCCCCGCCTGTAACCAAAAACATGCCCAACCTCGCCGCCGTCCGGCTACGCCGCCAACCTTTGCCCCACTCCGCCGTCGGGCGCAATGTCGCGGCTTATTGCTGCGCAAATGCCTCAAGACACGGTAAAAATCGCGTCTGGACAGGCGGCAGTGGCCCGGGCTAACGCCTGCATTGCAGGCCTAAGCGGGCAATCGGGGGCGAGCGGCACCGAAATCCATGAGCCAAGACCCTCATCATTCTGCCGCGCCTGTCCTGATTGTCCCTTATGTCTGGATTGGCGATTTCGTCCGCTGCCATTCGGTGGTCAAACTTCTGCGCGCCCAAGCTCCTGAACGTCCGGTTGACATCGTCAGCAGCACGCTTTGCGCGCCGCTCGCGGACTACATGCCCGGCGTACGGCGTGCCATCGTGATTGATCTGCCGCGCCGAAAATTGGGTTTCGCGCTTCAACAGCAGCTCGCGAACTTGCTGCGCCAATCCAAATACGAGCAAGCGCTGGTGATGTCGCGGAAATGGAAGGCGGCGCTGGCCCCATGGCTCGCCGGCATCCCTCTGCGCACGGGCTTCGCTGGCGAATTTCGCTTCGGGCTGCTCAACGATGTACGTTTCGGTGAACGCAAATTGCCGCGCATGATCGACCAAATGAGCGCGTTGGCGCTACCGAAAGGCGCGTCGCTCCCAGGCAAGTGGCCGCTACCTGAACTGGATGTGCCAGCTCTTGCGGTACAATCATGGCTCGCGCGGTGTGGACTTGCGGGCGATGATCGGCCGATTGTTACACTCTCCCCTGGCGCCGTAGGCATCGGCAAAGCGTGGCCAGCCTCACACTATGGCGAACTCGCTCGAGCGCTTGCGAAAGATGGCGCATCGATCTGGGTATTGGGCGGCCCGAACGAAACAGCGCTGGCGAAACAAATCGCCGCGACGGGCGGCAACCGCGTGCGCGACCTCACCAGCTCGGATCTACGCAATGCGATCCTTGCGATGGCTGCAGCGGATATTGCCGTGACTAACGACTCCGGCCTCATGCACGTGTCAGCAGCGATAGGCACACCGACGATCGCAATCTTCGGTCCCACAAGCCCCTGGCACTGGAAGCCGCTCAATCCCATCGCCGCTATTCTCGAACCGCCTGGGGATGAAGAAGCTCGCGCACGCGCGCGCACCGACGGCAACGACGCCGTCCGCAACCGGCGTACCGACGACGTCGCTGTGGAAACCGTGCTTGCGGCCGTGCGAAAGGTGTTTGCGGATGGAAAAAACACACGAAATAAGTAATCGAGGCGCCAAACGCCCGTTTGCATTAACGAATTCGCCGCTGCAAACCTGACGCAAAGGTCTTTCCGTGCTATCAAAATGCCATGTCTAAGCCGAAGCCAGCCCAAATGACCAGTGATCGCGTTCAGGCCGCAATTGCATCTGCTTTGCGCACGCTGGAAGCCGAGGGTAGCGGTGTTGATGCCCTCGCCGCCGCACTTCGCGACGAGCTCGGTACTTCTTTTGCTGCCGCGGTCGACCTCATTCGAGCCGCGCAGGGCCGGGTCATCGTGACCGGGATGGGCAAATCCGGTCACGTCGCGCGCAAAATCGCATCGACCTTCGCGTCGACCGGCACGCCTGCCTTTTTCGTGCATCCGAGCGAGGCCAGCCACGGCGACCTCGGAATGATCGCCAACAACGACGTCATCCTCGCGCTGTCGTGGTCGGGTGAAACGGCTGAGTTGAAAAACATTGCAGATTATTCGCGCCGCTATGGAATCAAGCTGATCGCGATGACCGCGATATCGGAAAGCGCGCTAGCTAAAGTCGCCGATATCGTTCTCGCGCTGCCGCAGGCACGCGAGGCTTGCCCGCACAATCTCGCACCGACCACCTCATCACTGATGCAGCTTGCCCTTGGCGACGCCTTGGCCATCGCGCTTCTAGAAAGCCATGGCTTCACCGCCGTCGATTTCGGGATGCTCCACCCCGGCGGCAAGCTCGGTACGCTGCTGAAAACCGTACGCGACATCATGCACAGTGGCCCGTCGGTGCCGCTGGTCCCACTCGGTACTTTGATGTCAGAGGCGATTCTGCAGATGACCGCCAAAGGTTTCGGCTGTGTCGGTATCATCGATACGCGCGGGCTTTTAGTTGGGATCATCACCGACGGCGACCTTCGCCGCAAAATGGGCAACGAATTGCTCAAAGCCTGCGTCGACGATGTCATGACGCGCGCCCCGAAGACCGTGCGTCCCGACCAGCTCCTTAGCGAGACGCTGGATATTCTCAATTCTCTCAAAGTAACCGCCCTATTCGCGGTCGAAGCCGGAAAACCTGTCGGCGTCATCCACGTGCATGACCTGCTGCGCGTGGGAGCGGCCTAAGACGCACGTCAACGGATAATTTTTGCGACCGCGTCGGCCACAGCGCCGATGGACGGCGGTGCGCCATTAGCGCCGAGAACAGCAATTGGACCATTTCCAACAGGGCCAGTCAGGCTTGGCTTGCTGCCGGTGAATATTGCGACCAACGGAACTCCCAGCGCGGCGGCCAGGTGCAGCAAGCCGGTATCGACCCCTACGACGTACTGCGCGCCCGCGATCAATTTTGCGACCTGGTCCAGCGGCGCGCGATAGAGAACACTCGCACCTGGCACTTCCGCCGCGATGCGCTCGCTGCGCGTTCGCTCAG
Source organism: uncultured Alphaproteobacteria bacterium (assembly GCA_963810585.1). Taxonomy (GTDB): domain Bacteria; phylum Pseudomonadota; class Alphaproteobacteria; order Rhizobiales; family Xanthobacteraceae; genus Pseudolabrys. The sequence goes on along the minus strand of CAWENV010000001.1, from coordinate 2,784,054 downwards.
GGTCGCTGCCACACGGCAATACCAGTTTGAGATCGCGGCCAAGCATTTTGCTGAGCGCGATCCAATTTGATTCCAGCCATTGTTTTTCCGGCCTCGCGGTCGCGTGCAGCAGCACCGCGTACCGCGACGCGTCGCGTGGAAACTGGGTACGTTCGAGTCCGAAATCGGGCGCGCCTTGCGGCGTATACCCCAGTGCTAGCCCCGTCAGGATGCGATTCCGCTCAACCGCGTGTAAATCGCGGCTGACGCGATAGCGGAAATCGTAAAAAAACGATGCGAGCGGCTCTCGAATGCTTGAAGCATCGTACCCGTGACGTCGACCGTGCGCCATGCGGGCGATCACGGCGGAACGCAACAATCCCTGGCTGTCGATGACAGCGTCGTACTGTCGCGTGCGAATGGTGCGGAAACTCGCGGCAATCTCGGCCATCGTCGCCGGGGTGTAAAGCGACGTTCGCCAACGCCGCCAAGCTACCGGAATGACTTCATCTACTGCCGGGTGCAATCGCACCAGTGGTGCAAAGGCTTCCTCCACCAGCCACGTAAAGGCCGCGTCCGCGCGGGCCTTTCGCGCTTCGACCAAGGCGGGCATGTGATGAATCACATCGCCGAGAGAAGACGTCTTGATAAAAAGGATATCGGCCATGGCGCAGTCGGGGCCCCCATATACCGGTCATTAAGCATGCCCGCCATAACGATGCCATTGCGCCGCGTGATCGAGGTGTGGTTTTTACAATCATTCGGCACATTTGCCGAATCGCGAGGTACTTGGGCATGACGATCCTGGTCACAGGCGGGGCCGGATATATTGGCAGCCACATGGTGCACGAGCTTGCCGACGCGGGCGAGCCGGTGGTCGTGCTCGACAACCTCTCGACCGGATTCCGGTTCCTAATCCCGGCCTCTGTTCCCTTCGTCGCTGGAAGCACAGGCGACCGCGCGCTGATTAGCGAGATTGTTGCCCGACACAGCGTTACTGCGATTATTCACTTCGCCGCATCAATCGTGGTACCGGAATCCGTCGCCGACCCGCTCGGCTATTATAGCAACAACACGATGAATACCTGTTCGCTGCTCGACGCGGCAATCAAGGCAGGCGTTCGTCAGTTTATTTTTTCCTCTACCGCGGCAGTCTATGGGGATACGAGCGACGCTCCTGTGCGCGAGAACGCGCCTACAGTACCAATCTCGCCTTACGGCACCTCAAAATTGATGTCCGAGATTATGCTGCATGATGCCGGCAAAGCGCATGGGATGCGCTTCGTGATCTTCCGGTATTTCAACGTTGCCGGCGCCGACCCGAAATTACGTACCGGACAGGCTACACCGGCTGCGACCCATCTGATCAAAATCGCCTGCGAGACGGCCGTCGGCAAGCGGTCGAAAATGCAGGTGTTCGGCATGGACTATCCGACACCGGACGGAACTTGCATTCGCGACTACATTCATGTCACCGATCTGGTTCAGGCACATTCGGTGGCGCTTGCCTATTTGCGTAGCGGCGGCGCAAGCGCAACATTTAATTGCGGTTACGGCAATGGCGCTTCGGTACTCGAAGTGATCGACGCCGTGAAACGCGCAAGCGGTCGCGACTTTGCTGTCGAGGTCACCAGCCGCCGCCCGGGCGACGCGCCGGCGTTGGTTGCAAACGTCGATCGCATTCGCGCCGCGCTACCCTGGCGCCCACGATTCCAGAATCTCGATACTATCGTCGCCCACGCGCTTGGGTGGGAAAAGCAGTTGGCGGGCCGACGCAAAAGCACCGTAGCGTGATAACAAGCAAAATCGACGCTTTTCGACGTTTTTCGCCGCCTTTGTTTTTGGCTTGAAAATTTCTCTGCCGGCAGGCAAGGAAACGACCACTCCTGCCCCGACGCGTCCTATTTACAGCCCCAGAGGGCGGATGAACGAACATAGTTTGCCATCGAACGCCGACGAGCGTTATAGCGCCCTTCCCCTGATCCGGCGATTGCTGACCGAACAGGGCGTCGTGCATTGGCGCAAATACGCCGTTGCATTCATCTTGATGGCGGTTTCCGCCGCGTGCACCGCCTTGAGCGCCTATCTGATCGGCGACGTGATCAACCAGGCATACGTAAACCGTAACCTGACCGGCATCCTGATCCTCGGCGGCGTTACTGCCGCGCTATTCACGATCAAGGGGCTCGCGACGTACGGCCACAGTGTGCTGCTCTCGCGAATTGGCAACCGGATCGTCGCCAACAATCAGCGTGCCGTATTTTCCAAGCTGCTCAGCGAAGGTCTGAATTTTTTCTCTGACCGGCATTCGACCGAATTCATCGCGAGACTGTCGACGGGCGCCGCGGCCTGCACGCAAGTCATTAATTTGCTGGTTACTTCAGTCGGCCGCGACCTGCTGTCACTGATAGGGCTGATCTCTGTGATGGTGCTGCAGGACCCGCTGATGTCGTTCTTCAGCTTCGTGGTCGCCCCGCCGGCATTCTTCGTTTTGCGCAAGCTGGTCCGACGCATTTATTCAATCGCACGAACCCAGTTTCACGGCGGCACACGTATCCTCGAAACACTGCAAGAGACCCTGCAAGGCATCCGCATTGTGAAGGCCTTCACTCTCGAAGACATTATGCGCGAGCGTTTCGACCGGAATGTTGCCGCGGTTGAACATGAAGCCAACAAGATGGCTCGCGTCTCCAATCGCGCCAGCCCGCTGATGGAGACCCTCGGCGGCTGCGCGATTGCCATCGCCATCACCTATGGCGGGTACCGCGTGATCGCAACCGGCGCGACGCCGGGACAGTTCTTCTCTTTCATTGCCGCGTTCTTGCTGGCATATGAGCCGGCCAAGCGGCTGGCTCGTCTGAATATCGAGCTTAACAGCGCTTTGGTTGGCGTACGTATGTTGTTTGAGGTCATCGACAGCCCGCCAAGCGAGCCGATCGACAGCGATAAGCCCGAGCTGAAAATCAAGACAGCAGGTCTTGCGTTCGACGATGTGCATTTTGCCTATCGAGGCGACGAGCAGGTGTTGCGCGGAACATCTTTCGTGGCCGAACCCGGCAAGCTCACCGCACTCGTCGGCCCATCCGGGGGCGGCAAATCAACAATTTTCAATTTGATCCTGCGTTTTTATGAGGCCACCCTCGGCAGTGTCACTATCGACGACCAAGACGTAAGCCATGTGTCGCGACTTTCCTTGCGCCAGCACATCGCCTACGTCGGACAGGACGTATTTCTGTTTCGCGGTACCATTCGCGAAAATATTGAATTCGGCAAACCGGGAGCCAGCGAAGACGAGATCGTGGCAGCCGCTAAAGCCGCCTATGCCCACGACTTTATCAAGTCGTTCCCGCGCGGCTACGACACTCCGGTTGGCGAGCATGGCCTGCAGCTTTCCGGCGGGCAACGCCAACGCGTGGCGATCGCGCGCGCGCTCATCAAGAATGCACCGATCATCCTGCTCGACGAGGCAACTGCTGCACTCGATTCCGAGTCCGAATTGCAGGTGCGCGAAGCGATGGAGCATCTTTGCCAGGGCCGCACCACGCTGGCGATTGCCCACCGGCTACATACCGTCGCACATGCCGACCGTATTTACGTGATAGAGGACGGTCGCGCGGTCGAATCCGGGAAACACGAGGAGCTGCTGCGCAAAGCGGGCCGCTACGCCTTGTTCTACGGCCTCCAGCTCAAACAGCAGGAAGCTCGAGCGCCTGCAATTGCGGCGCTGTCGTAATCCGTCCGCGATTGACGGCGACGCATCACACCTGATACGCAAAGCCATCTATCGCCCGGCGGCCTTTTCGCGCAACCGGGATATCCTCAACCACAGTGATATCAAACGGCCGAATTATCATGACCGACAGCCGCTACGTCATTCCGCCCGCACCACAAGCAGCCATCGCGGTCGCCGGGATCGATAAAATGTTTCCGGTTCGACGCATCTGGTGCGTTGGCCGCAATTACATTGAGCACATCCGCGAGATGGGGCAGGACGAGCGGGCGCCGCCATTCTTTTTCGCGAAGCCTGCAGACGCCATCGTGGCGGATGGCGGCACCGTACCCTATCCGTCACTCACCAAAGACATGCATCACGAAGTCGAGTTGGTGGTCGCACTGAAAAGTGGTGGCCGCAATATACCCGTCGCCAAGGCAAACGACTGCATTTACGGCTATGCGGTCGGCATCGACCTGACACGTCGCGATTTGCAGATTGCTTCGCGCGACGTAAAACGACCTTGGGAAGTCGGCAAGGCGTTCGACTCGTCGGCCCCTTGCGGGCCCTTGATGCCTGCGAGCAAGATCGGTCATCCCGCCAAGGGCAAGATCATGCTCAAGGTCAACGGCCAGATACGCCAGGACGGCGACCTCAACCAGATGATCTGGAACGTGCCGGAGACAATTTCGAAGTTGTCGGAGATGGTGGCTCTCGAAGCGGGCGACATTATCATGACTGGCACTCCCTCTGGCGTTGCGGCCACGGTTGCCGGCGACAAGATTGAGTGCGAAGTGGAAGGCGTGGGCAAGCTGACGGTCACCATCGGCCCACCGCTGAAATAACGCTACAATCCCAGATAAGCCTGCCGCACGCGGTCATCGCTAAGCAGCGCCTCGCCTGAGCCCGCGAGGGTGATTCGGCCGTTCTCCAGCACGTAGGCATGGCTCGCGAGCTTGAGCGACACCGCGACATTCTGCTCGACCAGCACGCAGGTAAGCCCGTCGCGATTAAGGTCACGCACACATCGGAGTACGCTTTGAACGACGGCCGGCGCTAAGCCGAGTGACGGCTCGTCGAACAACACCAGTTCAGGCGCCCCCATTAAGCATCGACCAATAGCGAGCATCTGCTGCTCGCCTCCCGACAGAGTGCCGGCAGCCTGGTCACGGCGCTCAATCAACACAGGAAATAACGCATAAACTTTCTCTAGATTCTTTTCTCGCAAACCACGCGCATGTGGAAGCATGGCGCCGAGCGCTAGGTTTTCCGCTACGGACAACGACGGAAACACCTGACGACCTTCCGCCACCTGACCAATGCCGAGATCGCAGACCTTGTGGCTCGGCCAACCGGCAATATCCAGGCCGCGATAGTAGATATGTCCACGCGCCGGTCTGTGCATGCCCGCGATAGTGCGGATGAGCGACGTCTTACCCGCGCCATTAGCACCGACGATGGCAACGATGGCGCCCTCTTCGATTTCAAGCGACACGCCGTCGAGCGCCTGGGCATCGCCGTGAAACACATGGAGGTCCTCGATCGCGAGCATCATGTGACGGCCTCCGCGCCAAGATAGCTGTCTATCACCAGACGGTCGCGCACGACCTCACCCGGTGCACCTTCGGCGATTGCGGCGCCGTGATGCATCACCAGAACATGCGTCGCGAGCGCCATCACAGCGCGCATCACATGTTCAATCAGCAGAATAGTTAGGCCAGTATCGCGATTGAGACCTTTCAGGATCGTGACCATTCGATCGGTCTCGGTCGGCCGCAAGCCCGACATTACCTCATCAAGCAAAAGTAATTTCGGATCAGTGCCAAGCGCGCGCGCCATTTCCAGCCGCTTGCGATCGGGGAGCGTCAGCGCCGAAGCACGTTGCGCGCGCTTGTCGTAGAGGTCGAGCCGGCGGAGTATCTCGTGAGCGTGCGTGCGCGCGTCAGTCACATGGTGCCGATGTAAAAGCGCGCCGACGATGACATTGTCCTCGACACTCAGACCTGGAAATGGCCGCACGATCTGGAACGTACGACCGATGCCACGACGGCAAACTTGATCGGGCGGCAGCCCGTCGGTCCGTTCACCTGCGAAGGTAATCGTGCCGCTGCTCGGCGCAAATACCCCCGCAACCATATTGAAGAGGGTCGTCTTGCCTGCACCGTTTGGGCCGATCACAGCGGAGATGCCGCCTTGAGCAATATCGAAGCTGAGACGATCGACCGCCACTATGCCGCGGAAACGCTTGCTGACGCCATCGACCGAGAGAAGCGTATTCATGGGCTTCGCTCTGCGACACCGATGCGCTTGCGAAGCCATGGCCATACACCGTCCGGCAAAACAGTTATCACGAGCAGCAGGCAAATTCCGTAAAAGACCTGCTTGGCGCCGGGCATATCGACGCCCAGCGCAGCCAGAGCGCCGGTTAAACCTTCGGCCAGGCCGGTCAGCACGAAGGCGCCAAGAATCGGCCCGAACAGTGTGCCGACACCACCCACGATCGGTGCGAGGATGATCTCAATCGAGCGCGAAATATGAAAGACCTGCTCAGGAAACAGATTGTTGTAGTAGAACGCGTAGATCACCCCGGCGAAGGCGGTCATGCCGGCGGAGATAATCACCGCGACCATCTTGTAGTGGAAAGTATCGATACCGAGGGCGCGCGCGGCCTCCTCGTCCTCGCGAATGGCCTGCCAGAAATAGCCGACGCGGCTTTGTAGAAGCGCGCGGCAGCCGATGAAGGCGAGCGTGGTCGCGACCAACAAAACGTAATAAAACATGATTGGATGGCCGCGGAGCTGCCAGAGGTCGTTGTGCGAATATTGTGCGACGGGCAAAAATAGCCCCGCAGAAGCGCCAGTCCAACCGAGGTGATCGAAACCGACGCGAGCAAACTCAGCGACAGCGATGGTCAGGATCGCGAAATAAACTCCGGCCACGCGAAAACGAAAGGCCAGAAAGCCGACGAACGCGCCAGCGAGTGCCGCGATGGGCACCGCAAAGGCGAGGCCAATCCACGGCGCAATTCCGAAATGCACATAGAGCGCAGCGGCCGAATAGGCTCCAAGCCCGACGTAAAGCGCGTGCCCGAGCGAGAGCTGCCCGGCAAAACCCATCATAATATTCCAGGCTTGGCCGACGTAAGCGAAGTACAAAATCAGAATGAGCACAGTGAGCAGGTAATCACCGGCGACCAGCGGCGCCGCCACGAAGGCCGCCAGCAACACGCCGAGCAGCACCAGAGCCCGGCGGGGCACGCCATCGATAAGACGTGCGATCATGTCGCCCTCTTACCCATGATGCCTTGAGGGCGGAGCAGCAGAACGAGCACCAGGATGGCGAAGGCAAACATACTTTTCGCCGATGGTGTGAACAGTAGACCGGCCATCGCTTCGGTAAAGCCAATGAGCACGCCGCCGAGCAGCGCGCCCGGCATTGAGCCAAGGCCACCGGTGATGACGATGACAAAGGCGAGCAACGTATAGGCAGGGCCGACCGCCGGCGTGACGTCAAAAATCAGCAGCAGCATACAGCCGGCGGCGCCCACGCAGGCCGCGCCCAGGCCAAAGGTCAGCGCATAGAGCCGCTTGACGTCGAGCCCGGCGACCAGCGCGCCGGTGTAATTGTCGGCGCAGGCGCGCACCGCTGTTCCGAGTAACGTGTATTGGAAAAATCCAAATAACGCCGCCGCGACCACCACGGCGGCAAGACCGGCATAGACCTTTGTCGCGTCGACGATGAGCGGACCGAACTGAAAACTGTCGTAGGCGTAAGCCGTCTGCACGTTCCGCAGAGTCGGGGCCAAACACGATCAGCAGTACGTTGGTAATGATGATGGCAATCGCGATGAGCAAAAGAAATTGGGAGTACTCGGGCCGCGTAATGAAGTTATTGATCAGCCCCGCCTGTAAGGCATATCCGAATACAAAAAGCACCGCCGCGATCGGCACCATCATCACCAGTGGGTCGAGGTGAAGGGCGGAAAACAACGTCACCACGATATACATGGCAATGGTCATCATTTCGCCATGGGCAAAATTTACCACACGCACCACGCCGAAAATTACTGACAGGCCCAACGCCATCAAGCCGTACACGAGGCCGGTCAATACGCCGCCAACGGCAACATTGAGATAGATATCTGCCGGCACCGGTCTATCCTAGAGATGCGACGCTCCGGCCATGGTCGCGGCCGGAGCGGAGGCGGGAAAAACGCGCGTTATCCGCGCTTGTCGAACGGCTTCAGCGGCCACTCTATTTTAGCGTTCGCGGCCGCTTTCGGCGCCACAGTCACAAGCTTGCCGCCGCGATTCTGGATCGCGGAGTTTTTCAGCTTGTCGTTCTGACCCTTTTCGTTGAACCGAATGCCGGGTCCGGGGCTGACATTATTAGTGATGTTAGACTTGCGAATGGCATCGGCGAGCGCCTGTGGATCGGTCGAACCGGCGCGTTTGTAGGCGTCGGCGGCGACGAGCAAAGCCTCAAACGTATAGACTTGATTCGTGTTGAGATTGACGCCGGGATGCGCTTTGGCGAGTGCACCTTCAAGTTTTTTGCTCAGCGGCTTGTTTGGATCGTACCACGGCACGAAACTTAAGGGTCCGTCTGAAAGCCTGCCGAGCGTTTTTAGATACTGATCCTCATACCAGCCTGGGCCCATGCTGAGAACCGCCATCGGCGACCACCGCTGCTTTATCAGCTCGCGTGTAAGCAGAATGGCGTCATTGAGTTGGCTCACCACCAGTAGGGCATCGGCCCCAGTCGCCTTGGCTTTGGCAACTTCAACCGACAGATCTCTTGCGGCTGGGTCGTAAGCGATGGTTTCGACGAGTTTATAAGGCATGTCGAATTTCGGCATCACCGCCCCAATGCCACCCTTCATCGCGGTGCCGAAGGTGTCATTGATGTGCATGAACACCGCAGTCTTCGGTCCCGCACCGGCAGCCTCGAATATTTCCTTCTGGTTGGCGAAGGCGTCGCTGAGGATCATTCCAGCGGTCGGGAAATTACGGAACACGAATTTGTAGCCCTGCTCCGTGATTTGTGGCGCGGCGGCGATATTAACGACGAAGGGAATGCCTTTTTGCTCCGCAACCTGAGCGATCGCGGCGCTCTGCCCGGAGTCAAACGCGCCGACGAGAAGCTGTGCGCCGTCGCTGATCAATTTTTCGGCGCGCGAGCGCGCCACATCGACACTGGTTTCGGTATCGCCGCTCATAATCTGCAGCGGTGGCATGCCAAGATCCTTGAGAATCGCGGGCGCTATGTCGACGCCGCGCTGGCAATCCTGACCGATGCCAGCCTGAAAACCCGAGCGTGGTAGCAGCACTCCCACTTTCAATGCCGCGCCTTGCGCCCGCACAATATTGAAAGGGGCGATGCCAGTGGCGGCAATCGCGCCGAGGCCAGCAGTCACAGTACGACGCGAAATACGCGAAACATCAAGATTCGTTTTACGGCTCATAGTGATATCCTCCCTGTCGGCAGCTTTGCGACATGATGCCGGATTTTCCCTCCACTAAACAAGCCGACGTATGGCGAAAGCGGGAAAAGTAGGCCTCACACCCAAAACAGGCGTCGTAACCTCATGTGTCGCGCCGTGGTGACCGAGGGCGGCGACATCAAAGCTTATACTTGGGACCACCGACCGAATCCGTGGGTATTCAAAAAATAAAGCCGAGCCGCGTGCGGCCCTCCATAAAGGGGCCACAACGCGCCGGCTTCGGCCGCACGATAAAGGACGACGCCTTACTTGAGCTGATCGGCGACTTTATCGATCCCGGCTTTGACGCAAGCCTCGTCCTTTTCACCACCCGGTGCGCCCGAAGGACGCGCGCCATTTCTCACCCGTTGCGCGTTCGCAAAGTGTAGGCTTTAAGCGACCCACAGCGTGTTGTTAGGGGGCGGACGTGAAACGGCGCGAGTTCATCCAGCTTCTTGTCGGAGCGGCGGCAGCGTGGCCGCTTGTGGCGCGCGCGCAGCAAATGGGAAAGGTCCCCCGTATCGGCGTGTTAAATCCGGGCTCTTCCGACACTCCGGCCGCCACCTCGTTTTATGAGGGATTGAAGAATCTCGGTTATGTCGAAGGACAGAACATCGCGATTGAACGCCGTTATGGCGCGTTTAATGCCGATCGCTTCCGTCAGCTAGCAGCTGAATTGGTTGAGCTCAAAGTTGACATCCTTGTGGTCATGACCACCTCACCGGCCCACGCAGCCAAACAGTCGACCAGCACAATTCCTATTGTCGTGGCGGGCATGGCCGACCCTGTCGGCGATGAACTGGTCGCTAGCCTCGCACGGCCCGGCGGAAATATTACTGGGACGACGTTCCTCGGCCCGGAGCTGGTCGCCAAACGCCTGGGCCTGCTCAAGCAGACCGTTCCCGGGCTCTCCCGCGTTGCAGCCCTTTGGCATCCGACTGCGTACGGCGAGCGCACGATGGAAGGTTTATTGAAGGACACAAAGGTCGCAGCACTGGCGTTGGGATTGCAGCTTCAACTGGCGCAGGTCAACGGCCCAAAGGACCTTGATGGTGCATTCTCAGTAATGACGAAAGAACGCGCTGAAGCTTTCATTGCTTTACCCAGCCCGATGTTGTTCGGCGAGTACAAACACATCGTGGAATTGGCAGCGAAAAACCGGCTACCGGCTATATACGCAGCGCGGGAGTTTGTAATCGCCGGGGGCCTTATGACCTACGGAGCAGATCTTGCCGATGTGATCGGGCGCGCCGCCACGTACGTCGATAAAATTCTTAAGGGAGCCAAGCCGGCAGACCTGCCGGTAGAGCAACCAACAAAATTGGAATTCCTCATTAATCTGAAGACAGCAAGAGAACTGGGGTTAACGATTCCTCGTGAACTCCAGTTACTGGCCGACGAACTGATCGAGTAAATCCGGAAACATCTGCTCGTAACTGGACGCCGCAGCAACCGCGGCATTTGTAAACAGCATTACATGCTTGCTAACATCTCCTTGGGGCTAATCAGAACTGCCGGGGGCAGGCATGAATCATGTCACCATAATCGGATTTATTGCTGCGGGACTTGTGATCGCTACGCTGTCGATGCGGACGATGATCCCGCTGAGAGTTATTGGCATCGTAAGCAACGTTGCCTTCGTCACTTACGGTGTCCTGTTCCATAGCTATCCGACGATCGTGCTGCACAGCATATTGTTTCCGCTCAATGTCTACCGGCTGCGCGAGATGCTCAACCTGATCAAGCAGGTTGGAGCGGCGACCAAAGGTGACATGTCTTTGGATTGGCTAAAGCCATTTATGAGCAAGCGCTCAATCGAGGCTGGCGAAATACTTTTTCGTAAAGACGAGGAAGCGAATGAGATGTATTTTGTCGTCACCGGACGGCTGCGCCTTCGCGAGTTCGGCATCGATATCTTGCCTGGCGCGGTGGTTGGCGAGCTGGCCATGCTGGCGCCGTCACGTATGCGCACGCAGACGCTGGAATGCACCGAGAATGGAGAAGTCCTGGAAATCTCGTACGATAAAATCGAGCAGCTTTACTATCAGAACCCGAAATTTGGGTTCTATTTCCTTCGCCTGTCGACCGGACGGCTATTCGATAATATTGGACGGCTCGAACGCGCTCTCGCCGAGCGAGATCGCGAAATTAGTGGCCTGCGGGAGGCAATGGCGCGCTAGCTGCGCAATTTGATTCAACAAGCATCCTCTCGTGATCTCGGGCCGGACTTCTATTTCCGGCTCATCGCGGACATTCTGATGGCCGGTCGCAAAGTGCTATGCTTAGATCACGAAGCGACCCGTGCTCTCGGAGACATCATGAGACGCCGCGAGTTCATCCTTTTTTCCGCGGGCGTTATGGCGGCATGGCCGCTCAAGGCGCAGGCGCAAAGCGCGCTGGCCGGCTATCCGGATCATCCGATTACGCTGATCGTTCCCTATGCACCTGGCGGTGGAAACGACGTGGTGGCGCGTGCGGTCGCCGAGCCCATGAGCAAGTCGCTCGGCCAGCCGGTCATCATCGAAAACCGTGGCGGCGCTGGCGGCTCGGTCGGCACACGGCAGGTCGCCAAGGCCGCGCCTGACGGCTACACACTCGGGCTCGGCGGGACTGGCACGCTCGCCGTCGACCCGACGCTTTATCCCGCAGTCGGTTACGACCCTCGCAAGGATTTCGCTCCAATCGGTCTGATCGCCACCAGCCCGCTTATCGTTCTGGTGAACCAATCGGTACCGGCCAGAAACGTCCAGGAGCTGATCGCACTCGCCCGCGCGCAGCCGGGCAAACTTAACTACGCATCGGCAGGTGTCGGCAGCGGCATCCACCTCGGCACCGTTTTATTTGCGGATATCGCCGGCATAGACATCACACACATTCCCTATAAGGGCTCCGGACCGGCGCTCACAGATTTGCTCGGTGGGCATGTACAAATCTACTTCTCGTCGCTACCTCCCGCGGTCGGGCTGGTGAAGGACGGCAAACTGCGCGCGCTCGGCGTCACCGGTCTCAAGCGCTCGCCTTCGTTTCCCGATGTGCCGACGGTGGCCGAGCAAGGGCTGCCCGGCTTCGAGGCTGTGCTGCACTATGGAATTGTCGCACCGGCTGGGACGCCACGACCGATTATCGACAAGCTCAATGCGGCGTTACGCGCAGCACTAAGCGATCCCAAAGTTCACGGTCACATCGCAAACGAAGGCGCCGAACCGCTGTCGACAAGCCCGGATGAATATGCGGCCGACATCGACCGGGAAGAGACCAAGTGGTCGGCACTCGTGAAGAAATCCGGTGCGACAGCGAAGTAACCGCAGTTAGCTGACGCCGAGCTCTTTGAAAATCTCAGCATTGTGCTGGCCGAGTGCCGGTGGTGGCGTGTCGACGCGCGGACCGCCATGCGCGAATGTAAACGCTGCGAGCGGTACTCCATAGGCGCCGTCAACCCCGTTTCCGCCTTCGTGGTGGTGAATAATGCTGCGAAAACTGAGCTGCGGGTCGGCGACGGCCTCGCCCATCGTGCGCACACGCGCGGCCGGCACGTGACGCTCTTGCAGAAAGACTTCCCACTCGTCGGCGGTACGCGTGTGCATGATTTCGCCCAGTACTGCCGCCTCATGCTCGCGGTCGGCTTCGCGTTCCTCGTTCGATTTTTTGATCATGTCCGGCCGCTCTAGCAGCGTCCAAAGCCGGCGTTGCTGGCGCAAATTGCTCGCGCCCAGCATCACCACCAGACCATCTTTGGCCTGGTAGGCACTGTTGGTTGCGTGTGGATTGCGGTTGCCGTTCGGTTTGGGGTGCGCGCCATTGCGTAGATAGCCGGTGAGATGCGAACTCATCAGGACCATCGCCACGTCGAGCATAGCCATATCGATGTGCTGGCCCTTGCCAGTGCGCTCGCGCTGGAAAAGCGCGGCCGAGAGGGCAAACGCGCCCGTCATGCCTGTGGCGTAATCGACCGCCGGCGAGCCGAACTTGATCGGATTGACCTCGGGCGTTCCTGTCATCGCCATAATGCCTGACGTCGCCTGGATCACGTGGTCGTAAGCGGTCTGTGGCCCGCGTGGGCCCTTCTGGCCGAAAGCAGAGAACGACGCGTAGATCAGCCGTGGGTTGATCGCCGCCAGCGCGTCGTAGCCCAGGCCTAGGGTTTCGAACGCACCGGGACGATAATTCTCTACAAACACGTCGGCGGTCGCGACCAGTTTCTTCAAAATGGCGCGGTCCTTTTCCTTTTTAAGATCAAGCGTGATCGAACGCTTGTTGGAAGCCTGCGTCAGGAACGCCGTACCCATGTTGCGACGGTTGAGCTCTTTGTCTGTCCCGGAAGTGCGGCTTTGGTCGGGATCGTCCGGATGTTCGACTTTGATCACGTCGGCGCCGAGCAGCGCCAATTGATAGGCGGCAAAGGGCCCCGCCAGAACGTGGGTGATGTCGATCACCCGAATTCCCTCGAACGGCCGCATGCTATCCTCCCGCGCCAAGACAGCGAGAATACCCCATTCAGCGCAGTGTCGGCTCAAATCCTTTCGCCTTGAACACCGCGGCCGCCGCCGGCGTCGTCAAAGTATCGATGAAGGCTTTGGCCGCGTCTTTGGTGTCACACCCAGGGCTAATGCCCGCAGAAAACACCGTGTATAATTGTAACTCGATCGGCAGCGGTCCGGCGAAGTCCACATCTTCGACAGGCAAAAGTTCGGGGATTTGCTGCACGGCCATGCTCGCTTCGCCGCGAACGACCAATTCTGCGACGCGGCCGCTTCCGCCGAGAACAGTTTTGTCACGCATGGCTTCGGCGATGCCAAGGCGAGTGAGCAATGTTTCAAAATACAAACCGCTGGTGCCTTCCCTGGAACGCGCGACCGATTTGGTAGCGAGCAGCGCGCACTTGAACGCATCGATACTCGTCATGTCTAGTTTAGCCGCGCCTTTGCGTACCGCGACGCCGAGGCCGGAGCGGCCAATGTCGGTACAGCTTTCGCGCACAATCTTGCCCTGCCCTACTAGCGCATCGATAACCAATCGCGAGACAATCGCTACATCGAACTTGGCGCCATCTTCTATTCTGCGTTTAAGCGCGTTGGCCGGATCGTAATCGATCGTGAGGCTTGGCCCGCTCGCGCGTTCGAACGATGGTGCAAGCTCGTGCAGCACCTCCTGCACGGCATGGGTGCTGAGGATCTTAATAGCCGCCATCCCCTTCCGATCGTGTATTTACTCTGCAAATAGCCGCTCAACCGCCGCGGCAATACGGAACAAACGGTGGTCTTGTCCATTGCGCGCCACCAGCATGAGTCCGGTTGGCAGGCCGCCGTCACGAGGTATCGGCAGCGAAATGGCACAGAGATCGAAAAAATTCACGATAACGGTATTGCGCAACAGCATGGCGTTCTTGCGCGAAAAATCGCCAGCAGTCGCCACCTCCTGCATCGTTGGCGCAATGATCGGAGTGGTCGGCAAAGCCAGCACGTCGAGATCGGCAAGCCGCATATCCATCAAGCGGATGAGGCCCGCGCGTTCGCGCACCATATCGACGTAATCGGCGGCACTGATGTTGCGCGCGCGCTCAAGGCGTGCACGCACATTCGGATCGATGGCATCAGCGCGCCGTGACAACAATTCGCGATGAACCGTGAAGGCTTCCGCCGGCTGCACACCACCTTTGCTGTTGACTTGCGCCATGTCGCCGAGGAGCGAGATCTTTTCCTCGGATATGCGGCCCCCAGCCTGGCGTAGCCGGCCGATAGCGTCCGGAAACCGTTTCGCCACCGTGTCATCCAGATTTTCAAGCGGCAAACCTTGCGGCAGGCCAATGCGAAGGCCGGCGAGTGGCGCCGGCTCAAGCGGCATGACGGTTTCGGCGGCCATTACCGCGTCGGCCTTGACGCAGGCTTCGACCGAGCGCGCGATCGGCCCGATCGAGTCGATGCTGTACGACAGCGGAAAGGCGCCATCGGTTGGAATGCGCTGGCGGCTCGGCTTGTAACCGACGACGCCGCATAACGCCGCCGGAATGCGGGTCGAGCCGCCGGTGTCGGTGCCGATGGCGACTTCGCACATGCCGTCCGCTGCGGCTACCGCTGCACCCGATGATGACCCCCCCGGCACACGTTTGCGATCGGCCGGATTGCCCGGCGTACCGAAATGCGGATTGGCACCGACCCCTGAATAGGCGAATTCGGACATGTTGGTCTTGGCGACGATCACTGCCCCTCCGGCGCGAAGGCGTCGCACAACTGGCGCATCCGCAGCAGCAGGTTTCGCTTCTTCGGCTAGCGCCTTGGAGCCGGCGCGGGTCGCTTCGCCTGCGACATCGAAAAGGTCCTTGATGCTGACAATCGTTCCGTCGAGCGGTCCTAATGAAATTCCAGATTTGGCACGCGCATCAGCTGCATCGGCAGCCGCTTTCGCATTCTCGCGATACAAAGTCAGACAGGCGCGCGCGCCCTCGCCTTTGGAGTCATCTATGCGGCCGAGCGCGGCTTCAAGCCGCTCGCGTGCGGAGCCGGTTTTCATGCTGCAATCCTGATCGCATCATCAAGTAACGCGTTTCAATGCATAACCCTTGCCGGTATGTTTTGCACGATCTGTCGTCGTAATTCTTAGTGCATGGTTTGTTGGGAATTTTTTCAAAAATGACTGCCGTATTTCATCCTCACAATTATCAACAGCGTTTTAGACGGGGTTGCGTCGGCCCAAGATGAGGGTAGGCTTTTCCGCAGGTCAGCCATCTTCGGCTCTGCCGGACACGGATGGCCGCCATGGCCGAACAGGCGTGGGACGTGGGTGCTGCTTGCAGTACTTGTGGTCCATGGTTGCCGGTCCTGGCTCTCAGTAGCTGGTACTCGCGCTGGGCTCACGCTCGTGCGGGAAATGGATCCGAGAGCTTGTAACGGGTGGACGACGGTCCGCCCGTTATGGCTTTTTGGGCGTGAGCTACCAAGGACCGTCGACAGCGAGACCGCGCGAGACCAGCCCCTGCTGGATCCGACGGCTTGACCGCCCGGTCCTCAACCTAGTTTAACAATCCGGCACGGAAAAGGAGCCACGTATGCCGGATCAGAAGACCGGGCTCGTCATTACTGCCCATCCGGGCGATTTCGTTTGGCGCGCCGGGGGCGCCATCGCTTTGCACGCCAAGCGCGGCTACCGGGTCAAAATTGCCTGCCTGTCGTACGGCGAGCGAGGCGAGAGCCAGTTTGCCTGGAAGGAAACGGGCGCGACACTGGACAAGGTCAAGGCCGGCCGCAAAGACGAGGCCGAACGCGCCGCCAAGCTGCTCGGCGCCGAAATCGAATTCTTCGATTGTGGCGACTATCCGCTGAAGCTCACTGAAGCGCACTTCGACCGCATGGTTGATATCTACCGCGAGATCAATCCATCCTTCGTACTCACACACGCGCTCGAAGATCCTTACAATTTCGATCACCCGAACGCCGCCCACTTCGCGCAGGAAACGCGTGTCGTTGCGCAGGCGATGGGTCACAAGCCCGATGCCAAATACAAATACTCCGCACCACCGGTATTCCTGTTCGAGCCGCACCAGCCGGAAATGTGCAACTACAAACCCAATCTCATTTTGAAAATCGATGACGTGTGGGAGCAAAAATACAAAGCTTTCCAGATTCTCGCCGCACAGAAGCATCTGTGGGGCTATTACGAGCGGGTTGCGCTCAATCGAGGCATCCAAGGCAGCCGTAATACCGGCGTGCCTATGACTTTTGGTGAGGCCTATCAGCGGCTGTTCCCGACCGTGGAGGAGATTCTGAAATGAAGCCGATCGTCGTCCGCAACATCAAACGCGCTGATAACAATGCCATTGGCACACTTGCGGGCGTTGGCGTTTCCACCGCGCATGAGGCACTCGGCCGCTCGGGCCTTATGAAGCCCTATATGCGGCCGATCTGGGCGGGCGCTCAGATTGGCGGCCCCGCGGTTACGGTGCTTGCGCAGCCCGGCGACAACTGGATGATCCATGTCGCAGTCGAGCAATGCCAAAAGGGCGACGTTCTGGTGGTTGGCTGCACCGCGGACAATACCGACGGCATGTTCGGTGAACTTCTGGCGACGGCGTTACGCGCGCGTGGCGTAATCGGGCTCATCATTGACGCCGGTTGCCGCGATGTCCGGCCGCTTTCCGAAATGCGCTTTCCGGTGTGGTCGAAGGCGGTCTCTGCCAAAGGCACGGTCAAGGCGACGCTTGGCGCAGTTAACATTCCAGTCGTGTGTGGTGGCGTGAATGTCGAGCCGGGCGACGTCGTGGTAGCTGACGATGACGGTGTTGTAGTGATCCCGAAGAAGCTCGCGATCGAGACTGCACAAAAAGCACAGAAGCGTAAGGACGACGAAGACGGTAAGCGCAAACAGCTCGAGGCAGGCACACTCAGCCTCGACATGTATAAGATGCGTGAACCGCTCGCGAAAGCAGGATTGGTCTACATCGATCATTTGGATGATACGTGAATGTCGGTGGGGGCATAACGGCCCGTGTGTCCTGTCGCGCCAGGTCCGACGCAAGCGCCAAAGCAAAACTGTAAAACATTCCGTCGCAACGCAGACCACACGGCTAAGCTTTAGACGACACGCACTTGTCGTTACGTGGTCTCAATTTTTTGAAATCATCGAACAGGCTTTTAATAGCGCGGCGCTATTGTGGCTACGTATCCAGCCACATGGAGCGTGCGAATGTCCAAAGTGTTTGAGTTTCTGAAAGATGAGTCGGGTACCGCGGCCATCGAATATGGTCTGGTCGCGGCGGGTACGTCGGTCGCGATCATCACCGCGGTCAATACGGCCGGCTCTACCCTTAGCGCCAAGCTGCTCTATCTCGTCGACAGCCTCGGCGCCCACTAAGAGGCGTCGATGAAGCGCTGGAGCCGCCGGCGACGGTGGCTTCAGCTTGTCGCATGACCACGATGGAAATTCGTTTTGTCGGGCAAGCAGACAAATAGAACGACGCTCAAACGATAGAAGACGCCCGACGACACCTCATTGCCGATGTCCCGCTTGCAAATAATATGTGGCCGCCTCCTCCCGATTTTACGGCTGCCTGGCGGTACGGCAGCGGCAATGCCTGTAGAAAGTGGCTTTTACGCAGCCCGGAACTTTTTTCGGATTGGCTAACGGCCCGTTAACGCACAGACGATAGCTGCCCCGCAGAGACATTGCGCTTGCCCGCGGGCAACAGAAATCCAATTGAAAATCCGGCATTCTCGATGGCAATCACAGCGAGCCGGTTGGCGAGAGCCGAGGCCCCACACAAATTTTCATAAGAATTGACGCAATTCCGCAGCTGCCGCCGAAGGTTCTTTTTAACGGGGCGACGGTACGTTGGTGCCGTCATCTTTCTGGATGATGTCTCGAGTTTCAGCCACATGGAGAATATCTAATGTCGAAGTTTTTTGCGTTCCTGAAGGACGAGTCCGGCGCCACCGCGATCGAGTACGGCCTGATCGCTGCTGGCATTTCTGTCGTGATTATCGCCACCGTCAATGCGATCGGCTCGACCCTCAACACGAAGTTCGACAGCATCTCGACTCAGCTCAAGTAGTCTCCACGCGTTGTTTGAGTTATCTGAAGCCGCCGGTAACACGGCGGCTTCTTTCTTTTCAGGGCTCAGCGCAGCGCACGTGCCTCTTATCTCCGGTCAATACGCGGGGTGCGTCAGCGCCGGACGAAATCGCAGCGCCGCGACAATACCGAGGACGAGGAAAATGCCGAGCGCGGCGACTTGCGCAATCAGAAACGGCGGCTCGGATTGCGTTGGCGCCAGTGTGTGCAGCGATGGCACCTTCTGGAACGATTGGAAGATCAGAACGAATACATTTAAATAAAGCGCGGCCGCCGCGGTAACGACATAAATCCAGCGCCAAGACCCACCCAAATGCTTCACATAAATAGCGATCAACGCGGCCGCCAATAGTACCATCGAGATAGCACCAACACCGAGCGCCGGCGTGAAGCCGTGGATCGGGAACATAAAGCCGGTCACGCTGGTGAGAATGGTGGTGATGAGGAACGCGGCCGTCCACCCCGGAAAACGGTGCGCACGGAGCATCCCAAACAGCACGACGAGCCCCGTTGCGATGGCAACCACCGAGATAGCCACATGCAAAACCGTGAAGTCATGTATCGAGAGGCCGATAATCATGCCACGTCTCCGTTGTGCGCGTTACAAATGCTAGCGCGCGCAATGTTGCGCACGAGACGATGACAAATTCAATACGAAAGAAGCCGCGACCGCCTAGCGGTTGGCATTGCTCCAGGGCGCGATGCGGCGGCCGACCCATTTCAACATCGACGTCAGCGACACACCGAGCGCCATCAGGACGATGACCGGAACGAAGGTCTTGTCCATCTCAAACACATTGGCGTAGCGCGTGATCATGAAGCCGAGGCCAGAGATGGTGGTGTAAAATTCGGCGATGATCATACCGATCAAGCCACGGCCGATGGCTAGTCGTATGCCAGCGATGATGTAAGGCACCGCGAAAGGCAGCAGCACGTCCTGCCAGACACGCCATTCACTTGATCGGAAGGACCGCGCCACCTCGAGCATATTTTTGTCGCATTCGCGCACGCCCTGATACGTGTTGATCAGTACGGGAAACACCGCGAACAAGAACACGACGATGATCTTGGCCTTGAGATAAATCCCAAACCACAGCACCAATAAGGGCACGACTGCGACCAATGGTGTCGCGTAAAGCGCGTTTATCGGCAGGTCCAGTGCCCAATCGAGCCACTGAATCCGCGCCATCGCGATCCCGAGCGGAATGCCGACGATGAGCGCAACACTCAACCCGTAGACCATCACTTCCAGGCTCTGCCCAAGAAAATACGGCAATTCACCGGACATGGTCGTCGTGTAAAAAGCGGCGGCGATCTTGGTCGGATAAGTGAAGAAAATCGGATTGATGAAGGGGCCGACAATTTCCCAGACGATCAGAATGAGCGCGACAAAGCCGTAGCGGAAAAGTGCCGGCCGTTCCCACCACGGCGTCCTGACCGTGGGTGATGAGGTCGGTCGAGCACCTTCGGCAACTGGCCCGGTGCGAACCTCATTCGCGACGCTCATCGTGATCCTTCCTTGTGGCCTTTAGCGGCTCTTTAGTGCGGTGGGCGCCACCGTGCAAGGCGGGCGCCCACCGGCTATTTCAAATGGCTTAGAAAGCTGCAGTCGGGCAAACCGGGCCTTTCCATTCGCCGAGCTGATCGATCGCCTTCTTGGCAAAGGTCGGGTCGACGATCTCCTCGTATTTTGGCGTCTTGCCTTCTTTGATATTGCCCACTTTGGCCATCAGGTCCGCAGTAAAATTGATACGCTCGGCGCTGAGCCCGCTATTGGCGTCCCAGATACATTGCTTGACGAGGAAGTCGAAGCTCTCCGCCAGGATTTTTTCGGGGTAGCCGGTCTGCTTGACCAGGATCGGCAGAATTTTGGCTCTATCGGTGTACATAATCCGCGTCGCTTCGATATTGGCTGCGACGACCGCCTGTACGACCGCTGGCTTTTCCTTGATGGTCTTTTCAGTTGCCGACAAGAAAGTGTAGAGCGTTTTCGGTTGAAGTTCCCACATGCGTCCGATGGCGTGGAGGTCCGGCACTTTGCTCTTCGCGAGCATTTCCTGCTCGACGTGCAGGATCGCCGTATCGACCTGATTAGCGACCAGCGCCGGCACGTCTTCGCTTGCGATGCTGACGAAGTTAACATCCTTGGGATCGATCTTGGCCGCGCGCAGCACGCTACGGCTGAGGAGGTCGGCAAAACCGCCGGGCTCCTGGATGCCGATGCGCTTGCCTTTCAAGTCCTCCATCGTCTTGATCTCAGCGCGCACGATCATCGAGGCTTCGAATTTCGGCAGGTTGGCGGAGAGCGCCTTCACTTCGGCGCCGTTGGAGCGGCCGATAATCGTCGGAGCGCCGGGCGTAAGGCCAAATTCGATATTGCCCGCGAGCAGTGCGCGATAGACTTTGACGCCGTCGCCAAGCGACACGATGTCCACGTCGAGGCCGGCTTTTTTGTAGAGGCCGAGCTCCTTTGCAACGATCACCGGCATGTGGACGATATTTGGCGGCGATGTCGGGATGCCAATGGTGATTTTTTGCTGCGCGCCGGCTGATGTCGGAAGCGCAATCGCCGCGGTTGCGAGCACGGCAAGAGTGGAACAAAGTTTACGCATTTCATCCTCCCAGATTCTATTGTTCTGTCGGCTCGTTGCACGTAACGCGCGCCCAACCACGCGGCCTGGCCGTTAGAGGGCGATTTTGCCCGATCGCACGCGTAAAAACAACGAATCAGACTGCCCGAGTCTGCCAATATATTGTCGCAGGCCTCGATGCCACCTTTGACCGCGACAATTGCCCGTGGCTAATTGCGTTCCCCATACGCCCGGCACCAATCATGTCTAAGTTCGTTGTCGATTTCGCGAAGACCGGAACACCGTCTGCCCCTGACGGGCGCCTTGATGCGCCTGCCTTTCACCGAAATCACGAGGCGATCTGGTCGGCGATTGCCACGTTTTTGGGCAAACATAGCGGCGACGTACTGGAAATCGGCAGCGGCACCGGACAGCATGCGGTCACCTTCGCACGCCGAACCACGCAAATGACCTGGTGGCCCAGCGATATTTATCCGTCTCATCTTGCCAGCATCGCCTCGTGGCAGCGCCATGAAGGGCTCGCCAATTTGCACGCGCCCCAGCGGATAGATCTCCATGATCGCGACTGGAATTGGCAGGCGGACGAAAGTAGAGGTCCTCTGCTAACGGCAATCCTCTGCATCAACGTGCTACACATCTCACCGTGGTGCGTCTCGCAAAATCTATTTTCTGGCGCGGGGCGACTCTTGCGTGCGGATGGCCGTCTGTTCATCTATGGCCCGTTCATGCGCGATGGTGCACACACCGCGCCGAGTAATGCAGCTTTCGACGCAACCTTGCGGGCGGACAACCCGGAATGGGGCATCCGCGATACCCGCGATTTATGCAAGCTCGCAGACGAAGCCGCCCTCTCACTCGTCGAAATCACACCAATGCCGGCCAATAATCTGGTGCTGGCTTTCGAACGCGCAGCTTCGGCAGAATTGAAATAACGACAGAACAGAACAAAACCCATGGCATCAGAACCGATCCACGATATTGCTCATCTCGGCCACGTCGAGATCTTCACTCCGAAACTTGAAGAGAGCCGCAAGTTCTTCATTGACGTGATGGGGATGACCCAGAGCGGTGAAAAAGGCGACAGCGTCTACCTGCGCGGTTGGGACGATTATGAGCGCTATTCACTCAAGCTCACCGGGTCGAAAACGTCCGGGCTTGGCCATGCCGCTTTTCGTACCCGCTCCCCGCAGGCACTGGAGCGGCGCGCGGCCGCTTTGAAAGGATCCGGCTTTGACATTGGCTGGAACGACGGCGATCTCGGCCACGGCAAGGCATTCGCTTTCAAGGATCCCGACGGCCACAGATTCGAGATCTACTACGACACCGAATGGTACGACCCGCCACCTGAACTGAAGCCGGCATTGAAAAACCAGGCTCAGCGGTATCCTGCGCGTGGCATCAACACGCGCCGGCTCGATCATTTCAATGGGCTTGCGGTCGATATCAAGGCCAACCGCGAATTCTTCCAAAATTACCTCGGCTTCATGCTGACCGAACAAATCGTTCTCGACGACGGCACGGAAGCTGGCATGTGGATGACCGCGACCAACAAAAGCTACGACTTCGCCTATACGCGCGATCACACCGGCACCAAGGGACGCTTGCATCACGTCACCTTTGCGCTCGATTCCCGCGAAGATGTTTTGCGTGCCGCCGATATTTTCCTTGAGAACGGTGTCTATATAGAAACCGGCCCACACAAGCACACGATTCAGCAGACCTTCTTCCTCTATGTCTACGAGCCCGGTGGCAATCGCGTCGAAGTTGCCTGCGCAAGTGCGCGGCTAGTACTGGCACCCGACTGGAAGCCGATCCGCTGGACCGAGGCTGAGCGAAAAAAGGGTCAAGCGTGGGGCTTGCAAACGATCAAATCATTCCACACCAAAGGCACGCCGCCGGTCCCGGGCGTTCCTGAATCCTGATTACGAGCTGCGCATGACTCGCCGCAATACGCCACGCGTTTCCTTCATCGGTTTCGGCGAAGCTGGCCAGGCGATCGCTTCGGGCCTGCACGACGCAGGTATTGAGCGCATCGCTGCCTGGGACATTTTATTTCCGGAGCCTAATGGCATTCGGCTCAAGGCCGCGGGCGAAACTATCGGCGTGCGGACGGCATCATCGGTGGCAGACGCTGTCAGCGGCGCCGATCTGATCATCTCGGCGGTCACAGCCGCATCCAGCGTGGAAGCGGCACGTTCGGTCGCGCCGCACCTGGGCGGAAAACCCTATTATCTCGACATCAACTCTGTTTCGCCTGGCCGCAAGCTGGAGACGGCCGAACTGCTCGGCGAACGCGCCCGTTATGTCGACGTGGCAGTAATCGCGCCGATCCACCCTGCTCGTCACCGTACGCCACTGTTGATTTCTGGTCCCCATGCCGAAGAAATTTCGCCGCTGCTTCGCGAGCTGGAGATGCAGCTCTCCGTTGTCAGTCCCGAAACCGGCTCAGCGGCCGCTATCAAAATGATCCGCAGCGTAATGATCAAAGGCATGGAGGCGCTAACGCTGGAATGCTTCCTCGCCGCCGACCGTGCCGGGGTGCTGGAGGAAGTGACTGTTTCGCTGAAGAATAACTATCCCACGCTCGATTGGAGCAAGATCGCCGACTACAACCTTGAACGCATGGCAAGCCACGGCGAGCGCCGGGCCGCGGAAATGGAAGAGTTCAGCGGCAACCTTGCGCGAACTCGGCCTCGATCCGCTCATGGTCGACGCGACCGTCAAACGGCAGCGCGAAATGGGTGCCATCGGCAAGCGGGAAACGGTGCGCGAAACGCTGAAATCGGGCCGTGCCGCCATGCTCAAGGCCATCAGCGCCGCGTCCAAAGACCCGGCTTGATCCGGCGCTATATGAACGTGCGTTCAGACTTGATGTCGTCCTAGACAGCAAATTTCTTGTAATTGTCGCATGTCACCTCTTACTATGTTTTGTCCAATTGTCGGGAGGAATGACATGAAGATCAAAAATGTAGCCTACGCCACGTTCGTTGCTGCAGTTGCCGTCGCGTTCATCATTGGCTCGGCCGTACCTAGCGAAGCGGCCAAGAAAAAGAAGAAGGAGGCCGCTGCTGCGCCGCAGCCGGCTACGTGCTGGGTGACCGCTCCGGGGCCGGTTTGCGCGACCAAGGGCGGCCAGAAGTTCACCTACCAAAACACCTGCTGGGCGATGAAGGATCAGGCGACGTCCGCTAAGGCCGGCGCCTGCAAAGTAGCGAAAGCAAAGAAGAGCGGCGGAAAGAAGAAGATGGCTTCGAAAAAGAAGATGTAAGCCGCGCTCGGAAACAAAACTGTTGAAATTGAACGGGCCGCTGCATGCAGCGGCCCGTTTGTATATCACACTTGGCGGGCGCCCTATTTCTTACGCGGCGGAATTTGCAATAACTCCGTGATCTGCTCGTTGGTCAGCGGCTTCTCGATAAACTTCAGCTTCACCGCGTCGCGGATGATGCCATCGAGATCTGCCATCTTGTCGGTTTGCAGCGCTTCTTTTGGCTGGAATTTAGCCATCAACTCCTTCAGCAGATCGATCGGCAATTTCATCTTCTGCGAATACATCTCGACCGCCTTCGGGTCCGAGTACATCCAGTCCACTGACTCGCGATAAGCGTCCACGAAACGCATGATCGCGTCATGTTTGGTCTTGAGCGCCTCCGCATTAACGATCAGTACGCGCACGGTTTGGCCGCGCAGCGAGGGCACGTCGCTGCCACGCGCAATAATACGAATTTGGCCTTCCTTGATTTCCTTCAGTCCGAACGGCGGCGCCGCCCAGCCGATGTCTACCTGTCCGGACATTACCGCAGTCAGCGTAGCGGCGGGCCCACCTGTCGCAGTCGGCTTCGCTTTGGCGCCGAGCTCCTCCACAAACGCAACAACGATATTGTTCGAGCTTGAGCCATTGGTCGAATAGGCAATGGTGTTATCTGCCGTAGCATCCTTCAGGCTTTTAATTTTGGAATCTGCCTTCACGTACCAGAACAAGTCGCCTGTGCCAGTAAACGCGGGCGCCAGAATGCGCACGGGCGCACCTTTCGAGAACGCCCGCATAACACCGGCAGCGCCGACGCCCGCGCCGATATCGGCACTGCCGGAAATAACCGGTTGCATGGTTTCGCCCGCGCCTGCTGTGCCAACATTCTCAAGCACCAATCCGTGTTTCTTAAAGATGCCGGCGTCCTGACCGAGGGTCGGAGCCTGATTTTCCCAGTTATTGATCTGGCCGATCGCTACTTTGAGCTGGTCTTCTGCGCCTGCCGGCTGGGCCGCAAGCGCGAGCGGCACAACAAGGCCGAGGGCGCGTACGATGCTCGTGAAGTTATTCATGCGGTTCCTCCATCCACGGTTATTTTGTTTGTCGCTCCCCTGGTGGGCAGCATTCAACACCGGGAGCGCCCCACGGGAAAGCCTAATTTGTCAGCGCCGACGCTTCTTGGCAGCGCGTTTCGATTTAACTTTGGCACGCGCCGGTTTGCGCTTTGCCCCCGCCGGCTTGGATTTCTGAGACACTGGCGCAAGACCGCCTGCCTTATTGGCCACTCGCATCGACCAATATTCCCATGAACGTGTGAGCCCCGTCGTTTTCCCGCTGATCTGGCCGGCCAAGTTAGCTTCGCCCGGAGAAAGCGTGGCAATGTTCGACCCGACGGACATAGCCCGGACCTGGTACTCGGCGTTGCGCGCCGAAAAGACTGACCGGAACACGCAATCGCGTACGCTGGTGCCGGCGACGGTGACGCCGTGGCGCATCATCAACACCATCCAATGTTTGCCAAGCGCACGGGCCAGCGAAGCGCCCTCTTCCGGCTTCACCACCAACATGTTGGTATCGCCAAATTCGTCACGCTGATCCCAGAATGGCGGCCGGATGCCACCGACCGCGCCCAGGTGAAAAACCGGCATGTAATCTGTGCCTGTAGCAAGCAGTGGCATGAAGGCCGGACAATGGTGATGGCACACCGAGTTCACTTCCGGACGCGCCTTATAGATTTCGCCGTGGATCACCCGCTCGGAATATTGACCCACGCCAGGATCGCGGAGCGGTTGCGAGTCAATGTCGTATTCAATGAAGTCCTCCGGCGTCACCAACTCGGGCGCGCGGGAGCGTGACAGCAAATAGCGATTGGGGTTATCGGGATGTCGCATACTGACATGACCGAAGGCGTCGATTATACCCTCGTTGGCGACGATACGGTTAGCGAGTGCAAGTTCACGGCGGGCGTCTAGAAGCGTATTGGCCACTGCAGTCCCCTCTTGAAAGCGCAGATTGTATTGATGTCCCACATTATAGGACAAGGCCAGCGTCGAGCCAGCATGCGCGGCGCTTGACAGACGGCGGCCATTGGGCACGCATGCCGTTATGGCCGCAGCTGCGCAAATCGTAGTCGACCACGTGAACCATCTTTATCGACCGCCGCGCGGCCGAGAGGTGCTGGCGCTTGACCAGGTCTCACTCGAGGTCGCCAATCGCGAGTTCGTTGCGTTGCTTGGACCTTCCGGCTGCGGCAAGTCGACGCTGCTTTATCTGATCGGCGGCTTTTTGCCAGTGGAGACCGGGCAGATTCTCATCGACGGCAAAAAGGTTTCCGGCCCCGGTCCTGACCGCGGCATCGTTTTCCAGCATTTCGCACTGTTTCCCTGGAAGACCGTACGCGGCAATATTCTCTACGGACTCGAGCGGCAAGGCATGCCGAAAGAAGAGCGCGAAAAGCGCGCGATGGATTACATAGAACTGGTCGGGCTTTCCGGTTTTGAGGACAGCTATCCGTCTCAACTGTCAGGCGGAATGAAGCAGCGCACGGCGATCGCGCGTACCCTCGCCTTTGATCCGAAAATCTTGCTGATGGATGAGCCGTTTGGTGCACTCGACGCCCAGACCCGCGGATTGATGCAGAGTGAATTGCTGCGCATCTGGCAACGCACACCGAAGACGGTGATTTTCGTCACGCACGATGTGCAAGAGGCGGTTTATCTCGCTGACCGCGTTGCGGTGATGTCGGCAAGACCGGGCCGTATCAAAACCATCGTCGACACCAAGTTCGACAAAAACGATCCCGATATTTTCAAGAACAAGTTTTTTGTCGAGAAAGTGGACGAAACCTGGAACCTCGTAAAGGAAGAAGCGATCAAGGCACAAGGCAAGAAGGCATGAGACGCGACGGCGCAAAGTCATGAAACAGTCCTTCATGCGCTATCTGCCGCTGCTGTTGCTTGCTGTCGCCTGGGAGGTGGTGGCGCGGCTCGAGCTGGTATCGCCCACAGCGTTACCGCCATTGTCTGACGTGGTCGCCGCATGGGTCGACATGATCAAGGACGGTGAACTGATCACCAACGGGGCATCATCGCTCTATCGCGCTGGAGCCGGGCTGGCGCTCTCGATCATAATAGGCACCTTACTCGGCATCGGCATGGCCTGGTGGAAGCCAGTGAACCTGTTGCTCGCGCCGATCGTTGAAATTTTCTACCCGCTGCCAAAATCGGCGCTGATCCCCGTGACCGTAATTTGGCTTGGATTCGGCGACGGCTCGAAAATCCTGCTGATCTTCCTCGGCTGCATGCTCCCTGTGACGATCGGTGCCTTTAACGGCGCGCGATCGAGCGAACAGGTCCTGGTATGGTCCGCGCGCAGCATGGGGGCCAGTCGATTGCGCATGCTGTGGGACGTGGTGTTGCCGAGCGCCATGCCGGAATTGCTCAACGGCATCCGTACCGCTCTTGCGCTCTCTTTCGTACTGCTCGTGTCGTCGGAATTGATCGTGGCGCAGAAGGGCTTCGGCTATCTGATCGGCTTCCTCGGTGCTAACGGCACTTACGACGCCATGTACGCGGTGGTCTTCAGCGTTGCATTTCTCGGCTTCGCAGCGGATCGGGCCTATCTCCTAATAACCCGGCGGGCGCTGGCATGGCGCGAGTAGTCACGAGTGAGACACCGAACGGCATGCCCGAGAGGGCTGCACGCCTTGCGGTCACGCTGGGCTGGATAGGCGTGCGGTTGATTTCGGTCGGGCTGCTGCTGGCGGCGTGGGAAGTCATAGCCCGGAGTGGCATCGTTACGCCTTTCCAGTTGCCAGCGCTGAGCAAAGTGCTGGACCGCATTTGGAGCGATGCGACCTCGGGCGACCTCGCCATCAACACCGCGGTTACGCTCTACCGCGCCATGGTCGGCTTCACCATCGCCGCGGTAGGCGGCATTGTGCTGGGCATGGCGATGTCGCGCAACGCATTGGCGCGTTGGTTCTTCGACCCCATCATTTCGGTGGGCTTCCCAATGCCGAAAATCGCGTTTCTGCCGGTTGTAATCCTGTGGCTCGGCGTATTCGATGTCTCAAAGATCACCATGATCGTGTTCGACGCCATATTCCCTGTAGTGGCGGCCACCGTCATTGCTATCCAGGGCGTCGAACGCGAGTTGATTTGGTCGGCGCGCAACATGGGCGCGCGCGGGAGTGAACTGCTCTGGCAAATTATACTGCCGGCGGCACTGCCGACGATCATGACCGGGTTGCAGGTTGCGCTGCCGCTCTCGCTGATCGTCGCGGTCGTAACGGAAATGCTGATGGGTGGATACGGTCTCGGCGGCGCCATGATGACAGCTTCGCGCTTTGCCGATTCCGCCGGCGTATTCGCAGGTATCGTCGAAATAGCGGTGGTCGGCTACATCCTGGTGAAGACGATGA
Source organism: uncultured Alphaproteobacteria bacterium (assembly GCA_963810585.1). Lineage (GTDB taxonomy): Bacteria > Pseudomonadota > Alphaproteobacteria > Rhizobiales > Xanthobacteraceae > Pseudolabrys. Next base: position 2,755,056 of record CAWENV010000001.1, on the reverse strand, counting down.
CACTGATCCGCCGCCGCCTACTAATTTGGCATCAGGAAGCAAACGATCCAAGCACGGCCTGAGTGTACCGGATGGCGGGCATTCGGCCGCACGATCGAGGCTTGCCAAAATCCATTGGACCTCCGACAATCTTCGCCGTTCGCGCCGAGAAGCTTGCCAAAGGAACACGCAGGCCCGGCGGAATTGGGAGGAATATCATGCGCTTTATGAAACTCGCGCTGGCCAGCGCGTGTGCGTTCGGCCTTCTCGGACTGAGCCCTGTTAACAGTGCCGAGCCGGTAAAAATTCGTATGGCGTGGGTCGCGCCAGTGGCGAACTGGGCCTCGATCATCCTCGAGAAAAAGGACTTGGCGGTGCACTTGGGCAAGTCCTACACGCTCGAAGTCAATTCGTTACCAGGGCACGCCGCAAATGATCACGGCGCTTGCGAATAACGAACTGGAAGTGCCCAATCTCGCCTACTCCTCGCTTGCCATTGCGATCGAAAACGCTGGGCTCGACGATATTCGCGTTATTGCCGATGAATTCCAGGATGGCGTCCCCGGCTATTTCAGCCAGCAGTTTTATGTTCGCAAGGATAGCGGCATCAACAAGATCGAAGACCTCAAGGGCAAAGTTGTCGCGACCAACGGCGGGGGCAGCGCCGTCGATGTCGCCATGCGCGCGATGCTGAAGAAGCATGGCCTCGAGGAAAAGCGCGACTACACAATGATCGAAGCACCGTTGCCGACCATGCCGGCCATGCTTTCGGACAAGAAAGCCGACCTCGTTCCGGCCGTGCTGCCGTTCGCGCTCAATCCCAAGCTCAAGGAGGAAGGCAAAGTGCTCTTCGAGCAGCGCGATGCCATTGGCATCACGCAAATGATCGTGTGGACGGCGCGCAAGTCATTCATCGATAAGAACCGCGCGGCGATGGTCGATTTCATGGAAGATATGCTGCGTATCACGCGTTGGTATCTCGACCCGAAGAACCACGACGAAGCCGCAAAAATCGCGTCGACTATCACCAAAGTGCCGCCGGAGCGGTTCGGCTGGCTGTTCACCAAGGCCGATACTTATCGCGATCCGAACCTTCTGCCGAACGTCGAAGCGCTCCAGCGCAATGTCGACATGACGCAGGACCTAGGTTTCGTGAAGAAAAAGATCGATATCAAGAAATACGTCGATGTAAGCCTGGCACAGGAAGCGGCAAAGCGGCTGAAATAGCTGCTTTCGATATATATGTTCAGACAAAAGGCCCCGGGGTTCGTCCCCGGGGCCTATTTTATTTCCGTTCAGATTCGCTTGAGCGGAATTGAGCCGAGGAAGTCGCGTTTGCCAACTTCGACGCCAAAATTCCGCGCCGCCGCATAAGCCGCAGTGAGATGGAAATAGAAATTTGGCAGCACAAAATGGTTGAGATAATCGGCGCCTTTCATTTGGCCCTTGGTCGTACCGCCAAGAGGAAATGTAATCTCACGTTCGGGTGAGGCATCGATCGCCTTGGCGTCGAGCGTCTTGAGAAAAGCGACAGTTTTGGCAATGCGTTCCTTAAACTGGTCGACAGAGTTTTCCGTATCTTCGAATTTTGGTGGCTCGACACCCGCGAGCCGCGCCGAGCCGTTCTTGGCCTGGTCGCAGACGACCTGAACCTGGCGGCCAAAAGCGAACATGTCCGGCGCAAGTCGCCAACCGAACAATATGGACGGATCGATTTTTTTCGCCGTTGCATGGGCTGCCGCTTTGTCAAGAACGGCACTCAGTGCACTCAGACCGATTTCGAAAACCGGCAGGGAAGCCTGGGACATTGTGAAAGACATGTGGGTCACGGTCCTTAAACGCTGAAGTGTAATTGTGGGGTGGCCGAAGCGGCGGACGATGCACGCGAAGTGCCTCGTGTTCAATCATTCTCGGTTGTGCGTGCTTCAAAAAAATTTTCGATTGCTTTCAGGAACACACTGAAAAATCCAAGTGATTGCCGCGCGCTAAGCACAACTCTCGAACCATTCCAGTTCTACATTGGAATGAGTATAAATCATTGATATTGCAAGGTTTTTTATGATCCCCTAGGACCTGATGGAGGCACGAGAAATCGCACATTGGGTGCGTGCACAAAAAAACTGCTGACTGGAAAAGGCGGAAGCATGCGTCAGGGGGGGACAAGCCGGCACATTCCAATGTTGCTGGCGACAACATTTCTAATGGTCGGCGGGGATGTCGGGACCACGCAAGTCGTCGCACAGGATCAACCACCACCCGAGGCCGCGACGCGCGACGCGAATGCTCAAGCCATCACACTCGATACCATCAGCGTTCAGAGCGATTCCGGCCGGACCGACGGCTATTTCGCGCCCAGTACCTCGGTTGCGACCAAAACCAACACCCAGCTGCTCAATATCCCGCAGTCGATCACCGTCATCACACAACAATTCATCAAGGACCAGGCTTTCCCGGGCCTGACTGACGTCACGCGCTACGTCCCGGGTGTCGCCGTGCATCAAGGCGAAGGCAATCGCGACGAACTCGTCATCCGCGGCGTCGATTCAAGCGCGAACTTCTTCGTCAACGGCTTTCGCGATGACGTTCAATACTTTCGCGATCTCTACAATGCTCAAAGCGTCGAGATATTAAGGGGACCGAGCGCCCTGACTTTCGGCCGTGGATCGGGTGGCGGCCTTCTTAATCGCACGCTTAAGGAAGCCGACGGCACGAGGATTTACGAGGCCACCGCACAGACCGGATCGTATTTTGATCGGCGCGTTACACTTGATGCCGGTCAGGCTGTCAACCAGAACTTCGCGGCACGTCTCAACATGATGTACGAAAAAAGCGATACATTCCGCGATTTCGGCAAGCTCGAGCGCTGGGGCATCAATCCAACGGTTACCTTCAGGACTGACGACAACACCAAAATCAGGCTCAGCTACGAGTACTATCACGACGAACGCACAGCCGATCGCGGCAACCCTTCTCAGGGCCTTAGTGCCGTGGCGCCATCATCGACCCGCTTCAATCCGGCCGCTCCGTTCGCTCCTGGTGGAGACCTGACCACGTTCTTTGGCAGCCCCAGCCTAAACGTTGCACGAGTCGACGTGCAGCAGACCATGGCTTTTATCGAACACGATTTCGGAAATGGATTGACGGTGAAGAACTCTACTATGTTCGCCGACTACAAAAAGTTTTATCAGAACGTTTATCCGAGTAACGGCCCACTATCGGGAGCGGTAAATCCCGCCGACACCGCATTTAATCTCGCGGCTTATAACCATACGACCAACCGCGAGAATATCTTCAACCAGACAGACTTCGTCTACAAAGTAGCCACCGGGCCGGCGTTTCATACGATTGCGTTCGGAACCGAATTCGGCCGGCAGACCGGGGTTGATATCCGCAACACAGGGCTTTTTCCGAACGGGACAAATACGACGATAGCCGACCCGTTTAATCCGACTTATTTCGGACCTATCACCTTCATCCATCAGTTTCCGGGTGCTTTTTCATCTGGAGTTACAACGCCTGACTCCAATAGCAGTTATCAGCTCTTCACCCAGTCGGCTTACGCGCGGGATACGATTGAAATCACGCGTTATTTACAGTTGATCGGCGGAGCCCGCTTCGATCGCTTCGACATGTCAGCGTTAGATATGAATACGAACACGAACCGGGAGCGGGTCGATAGCAAAGTGTCGCCGCAAGCGGCCGTAATCGTGAAGCCCATTGCGAATCTGTCTATCTACGGCGCTTACAGCATTTCTTATCTGCCGGCCTCTGGTGACCAGTTCAGCGCGTTGAACAACGGCACTTTGATTCTTGCGCCGCAAAAGTTCGAGAACAAAGAGATAGGCGTCAAATGGGATATCCAGCCGCGGTTGCAATACACTGCCGCCATTTACGACCTCAAGCGGACAAATGTTCCGCTACCCGATCCAAACAACGCCGGATTTTTCATCTTGTCTGGCAGTAACCGAATTCGTGGCTTTGAAACGGCCCTCAACGGTTACATCACTAACGATTGGCAGTCGACACTCGGTTACGCTTACACCAACGCACGCGTGACCAGCGCTACCTCCACAACGATCGTCCCCGGCAACCGCATCCAGTTGGTTCCGCTAAATCAGTTTGCATTGTGGAATAAATATCAGATCGACCCTGTCTGGGGCGCCGCCCTCGGTGTCGTCTATTTCTCCGATTCTTTTGCCTCATCTGACGACACCGTCAAATTGCCGGGCTTTGTTCGTTTTGATGCCGCGCTTTATATGAAGATAAATGAAACCTGGAGGGCACAGCTCAACGTCGAGAACATCTTCAATAAGGGCTACTGGGCATCGGCGGACGGCAACAACAACATCTCCCCGGGTGCACCGCGTGCAGCGCGCGTTTCGATGACCGCAAGATTCTGACGGTACTCGAACAGGGCCCTTCCGCGAGGAAGGATCGCAGCGCTTTGCGACGTTCAAAGCCGGGTAGAGTGCTTCCGGCGGAGCGATAATCTGAATTCGAAATAGGCCACCGCTTGCGCTTTTTGGAACGGTTCAAATCTATGGTTTCATTGGTCTTTTCAGTACTGAAAGCCTCGTGTTGCTGCTATAGCTGCCGCCACTGAGAGGCATTCATGATTTTCTTGCGCGCGGTCGGGCTTCAGTGCTGTCAGCGGTCTTTTTTGGCGACCTTGTTCGCCATTGGGTTGCTGCTGCCAGATTATGCCTTGGCGCAAACGGCGGACCCTGCCCCAATCTCCGACGTTTTACTCAAGCTGCCGCGCGACCTGTCGCCTTGGGGCATGTTCTTAGCGGCCGATATTGTCGTCAAAGCGGTGATGGTCGGGCTCGTCTTTGCTTCGGTACTGACCTGGACCATCTGGTTCGCCAAGGCGATTGAACTGCTGACGGCTCGTCGGCGCATGCAAGCCATGATCGATGCACTCAGCCAAGCGCGTTCCTGGAGCGATGCAAGCGCGCGCATGAAAGGGCGTGACGACAACTCCGCAGCGCTCCTGCGCGCAGCGGACGCCGAATTGCGTTTATCCGCAGATGCGCTCTCACCATCCGGCGTGAAGGAACGCATCGCCTCTCGTTTCGAGCGCATCGAAGCCGCCGCCGGCCGACAGATGATACGAGGGACCGGTATTCTTGCCACTATCGGTGCTACTGCGCCCTTCGTTGGACTGTTCGGAACTGTTTGGGGCATCATGAACAGCTTCATCGGCATCTCGAAGCAGCACACAACAAACCTCGCCGTCGTCGCTCCCGGTATCGCCGAGGCGCTACTTGCCACCGCCTTGGGTCTGGTCGCGGCAATCCCGGCTGTGGTGATGTACAATATGTTCTCGCGTTGGATTGCCGGTTATCGTGCGATGCACGCCGACGCCGCCGCCGAGATCCTCCGCATTGTGAGCCGCGATCTCGATCGCGGCGCCTTCGAACATCGCCCGGCGGAACGCCGCCGCACCGTAACAGCCGCCGAGTAACACTACAATGAGCGTCCGTCTCGACCACGGCGACGAGACCTTGAGCGAGGTTCACGAGATCAATGTCACGCCGTTTATCGACGTGATTTTGGTGCTTCTGATCATTTTCATGATTGCGGCGCCACTTGCGACCGTTGATATCTCGGTCGATCTACCGGCGGCTAACGCCGAGCGCACCCCACGGCCTGACAAGCCTCTGTTCCTCACTTTGAAATCTGATTTGAGTGTTTCGCTTGATGAGAACTCAATCCAGCGCACCACTCTTACAAGCGCGCTCGACCAGGCAACCGCGGGAGACAAACAACAGCGCGTATTCCTGCGCGCCGACAAGTCTGTCCCCTATGGTGAGCTTATGAATTTAATGAATGATTTGCGTAGCGCTGGCTATTTGCATGTGGCGCTGGTCGGGCTTGAAGCCGACAAACAATGAACGCGACGAATAACAACCTAACAATGCGGCGCTGGCCCGAAAGCGCGCGCTGGGCAGTTTGCTTTGCACTCGCGGTCGCGTTCCATACAGCCGGCGCCGCTGCTTTGCTGGCGCGCTGGAATGATAGCGACCTCGTAGCAAATGCACCGGTGATTACGATCGAGCTCGCGCCGATGCCGGTGGCGCCTGAGACCGTTCCGAATGAGATACCACCCGGCCCACAGCGACAAGAGGCCAAGCCAGAGCCCGAGCAGGAAAAGCCACTCGAAAAAAAGCTGGAGTTGCCGCAGGACCCGAAAGCGGAACCGCTGTTGGCCGTTACACCGCCGAAAGTTACCGAAAAGCCGCGCGAGAAATTGCCGAAGCAGAAACACGCAAGCGTTGCCAGCGCCCCGAGTTCTGCTGAGACGATGTCTGACCGCGCAGCGGCACCTACGGCGGGGGCCAACTCACAAAACTCCAATGCTCTACCGAACTGGAAGTCGCAGTTGATGGCGCAACTCGAACGCAATAAACGCTATCCGTCCGAGGCGCAGTCGCGCGGCGAGCAAGGTGTTGCACAGCTGGCCTTTAGCGTCGACCGCAGCGGCAGCGTGCACAATGCGCACATTGCTCGAAGCTCGGGCTCAGGCGCACTCGACAGAGCGACGCTGGAAATGGTTGCCCGCGCCTCTCCGCTCCCACCGCCACCGCCCGAGGTGGTCGGCAGTCAAATTCCGATCTCCGTCCCGATCCGCTACAACATGCGGTAGGTTTTAGCCGCGTCGGCCGGCTTTCTGGTCGACCGGCGGCGCGTCTGATTGGTCGGTTCCGCGCATATCGAGCGCATGCCCCAACATCACCAGCAGCGGCCCGGGTAAGTTCGCATCGGCGAGACGCTGGGGCAGCTCGCCGACCGGCGCCGAGACAACGGCCTGGTCTGGCCGGGTGGCGCGTGCGATCGCCAGCGCCGGGGTCAGCGGGTCGAGGCCTTCGGTGGTTGCTTTCTTGACCAGCGCTACGAGCGTACGTGCCGGCATGTAGATTGCCGTGGTGGTCGTAGGGTCAGCTAAACTTTGCCAGTCGATATTGCCGGGCAACCCGCCGTCCCTGGCATGGCCCGTAACATATTGAAGCCGGCGGGCGCGTTTACGGTCTGTGAGTGGAAGCCGGAGCTTGGCAGCTGCGCCCTGCGCGGCGGTGATGCCAGGCACCACATCAACCGATATGTTCGCCGCGCGGCAAGCGTCGATTTCTTCCGCCGCGCGCCCAAAAATCAGAGGATCGCCGCCCTTTAGACGGATCACCCGCTTTCCTTGCTTGGCGAGGCTCACCATCAATTCATTGATGTCTTCTTGCTTGCAAGATGGTCCAAATCCGGTTTTGCCCACCAGCATCTTCCTCGCCTCGCGACGAGAGAAGTCCAGCACATCGCCGGAGACCAGATCATCAAACAGAATAACGTCTGCCGACTGCAGTGCTCGAACGGCACGCAAAGTCAGCAACTCAGGATCGCCGGGACCAGCGCCGACCAGGGTCACCGAACCATTTTCAACGGCGGTCCCCATTCCCTTAACCTCGGCAACGAAGCTGTCGAAGTCCGCCTGGATCGGCGCGTGTTCGGGATCAGCAATCGCTCGGGCGGTAAATACTTGCCAGAATTTTCGGCGCGCTGCGAATGACAGGCCCTGAACTTTCAACGCTGTCCGCCAACGCGCGGCTGCAGCGGCCCAGTCGGCAAAGCCGCTTGGCAGCAGACCCTCCAGCTTGGCGCGGATCGCCTGCGCAAACACTGGAGCAGCGCCGTCAGTCGATATGCCTATCACCAGCGGTGAACGATTGACGATGGCGCCGAAAGAAAAATCGCAGAACGCCGGCTTGTCTATAACGTTGACCGGAACACCTGCCGTGCGTGCAGCCGCAGCAAATTCGCTCGCGTCCACATCTTTTTCGAAAGCACCGACGGCTACAGCCGCACCCTGAAATTCGTCAGCGCTCCAGACCCGACGATTGACGACGATCTCGCCGCGCGGCGGGTCGTGGGAAATCTGCAGGATTTCGTCGGACGGCTCGTCCGCATAGACATCGACGCGTGCACCCGCCGCCGAGAGCAATTCCGCCTTCCACGCTGCAGCCGGGTTCCCGCCCGCCAATACAGCGCGCTTGCCATCCAGTGCCAAAAACACCGGAAGACGCGACAGCGCGCTCATGCGCGCAGGGCTGGCTTCGGAAGGAATGCGAGACTTTTTCACCGGCATCACTCTCTAATAGACGTCAGTTTGATAGCGGCCAAGCCTCTTTAATTCAGCAAGGAAATTGACCGCTTCGGCGGGCGTACGGCCGCCATGTTCGGTAATGATATCGATTAGTGTCAGTTCTACGTCCTTAGCCATGCGGGTCGCATCGCCGCAGATGTAAAAATGGGCGCCCTCGGCGAGCCATGCCCAAAGGTCGCGGCCAACGTCCCGCATGCGGTGCTGTACGTAAGTTTTTTCGGCAGCATCGCGCGACCATGCGAGCGTGAGGCGCGTGAGCAGGCCAGCCGAGCGCATCGCTGTGAGTTCTTCTTCATAGAAAAAATCATAGTTGCTTTGCTGATGCCCAAAAAACAACCAATTGCGGCCTGACGCATTGGTGGCCTGGCGCTCCTGCAGAAATGCACGAAACGGCGCAACACCGGTGCCGGGGCCGACCATGATAATTGGCGTGGTCGAGTCGGGCGGCAGCGCAAAATGTTGTGCTTTCTGGACATAGACTTTGATCTTGTCGCCGGGAGAGACGCGGCCAGCGAGAAAGGTCGAAGCGACCCCCAGCCTCGTGCGTTTTTCGACTTCGTAGCGCACCGCATCGACGGTCAATGACACGCGGCCGGGATTGCATTTCAAAGACGAAGAAATCGAATAAACGCGCGGCTGCAGGGCATCGAGCGACTCAATGAATGCTTCCGGGTCTGGCCGCACGCCGGGAAACTTTTTAAGTGCTGCGAGCACGTCGAGCACTGCTGCATCGCCGTCGGGGTCCATACCTGCCGCCAAGGCTTTGGCCTTTTGCCGACGCTCACCGCCGGTCAGATAGGACATGAGCTGAAACAGCATGTCGGGCGCCGGCGACAGCGAGACGCCGTCTGTAAGAACTTCCCGCAAACTGCGGCCGCCGATTGGAAAATGAGGTGGGGCTTCGAGCGCCGCAATGACGGTGTCCACCAAAGCTGCATCGTTGGCGGGAAAAATTCCGAAGGAATTGCCGACGGCGTAATCAAGTCCCGCCTCGGCTAAGTCAAATTCGATATGCCACGTCTCCTTTTGCGAGCCTGGCTTGTTGAGGCGGCGGCGAGACAGAAATGTTCCGTAGACAGGGTTATCGCGCGAGCGGCCGGGTGCAGAGACGGTCGGCACCGGCTTGTCGGTCGCGGAAGACGCGTCGGCCTTCGCTGCGGCAGGTGCGCGGTCGATTTCTTGATAGAGTTGCTTGAGCATACGAGCGGTTTCTTTGCCGCCTGGCACACACAGATTCAGCCTCTCTTCTTTTTTCACAAAGAGCGCATCGGAATACTCGTGGCAATTGTAGCCGCACTGCCCGCAATCCTGCTGTGCCATCGCCGCCATCATGCGCCGCTGGAGAGGCCGGCCTTCGGCAAGCTTCATACGATCAGCGATCGCCATGGCCGGGTCATGCCACGGTGCACCATCATCAACTTCTGCCGCAGGCGCGGCACTAGCGTCGGCAAACCCTGGTAGGAGTTTGGCGACATCCGCACCTGACAGAGGTGTTACGCCCTCTTCCAGGCCAAAAACGCCTGCGAACAATCCGTTGAGCCACGTACGTTGTTCGGCCGTGAATGGCGCGGATTCCGGAATGAAGGACGGAATCGGGGGCCGCTGGGTAACGCTCATGCGGCCTCCTGCGCAGCCATCGCCTTGAGAGCCTCGATCTCGTGCCGGCGGGCAAAAGTGATGAAGCTTTCCTCGCGCGCAGCGCGGTGTCGTACGTAGGCCTTTAAAATGCGCTCGACGGTCTGCGGCGCATCCTCAGCCTTTACATCGCGATAGATTTCTCGGCCGAGCGCCGCTTGTGGCCCGAAACCGCCACCGATCAGGATGTGATAACCTTCGACGGCATCGCCGTCTTCGCTTTCCTGAACTTTGCAGGCCAGAAGTCCGATTTCGCTGACGAAATGCTGCGCGCACGAGTGATGACAGCCGGTAAGATGGATATTCACGGGCGTATCGAGCGAAACGCGGGTCTCACACCAGCGCGCGATATCCTCAGCGTGACGCTTGGTGTCGGAAGCCGCGAATTTGCATCCCGTGTTGCCGGTGCATGCAACCAGTCCGGACCGGATAGCGTTGGCTTCGATCGCGAGACCTAACGCCTCGATTCTGGCTTGTGCAGCTTTCAATTTTTCCGATGGCACGCCGGAAATCAGCAGAATTCTGCCAAACGGTAAGACGAATATCGCCATCGCCCATCTCGCGCGCGATATCGGCAAGACCGTGTATCTGAGCGACCGTCAGATATCCGACGGGCACGACGACGCCGATCCAGTGCAGCCCCTCCTGCTTTTGCGCGTGAATACCAATATGCCCTGTGCGGTCGTAGGGCGGACGCACCGCTACCGCACCTGGCACTGCGCGGGTGAGTTTGTGTCCGAGCTTCTCCTCAAGCAGACCAAGAAATTTGTCCACGCCCATGGCGTCGAGAACGTATTTCAGACGCGCCTTGGTGCGGTCCGTGCGGTTGCCATGATCGATGAACACGCGCACCACCGCGTCCGCGACCTTGCATGCATCACCCGGTTTAACGATGACGCCTGTGTCTCGCGCAAAATCTTTATGGCCGGTGAGACCACCGAGGCAAAGCCGAAACCAGATCCCCAACTCAAGACCAACGCCGTCTTTCACCACCACAGCCTGGAAACCGATATCGTTAGTATCCTCAAGCGCCGGAATAGTGCCTGCACCATCGAAGGCAACATTGAATTTCCTTGGCAGGCCGTAAAGTGCGCGTTCGTTGAGGATATGAAAGTGCCATTCGCGGGCGTAAGGCCGAGTGTCGATCAACTCCTGCGGATCTATGCCCGCCGTGGGTGTGCCGGTAACGTTTCGAATATTGTCAGCCCCGGAACCGCGAGAACACAGACCGAGGTCCTGGATTGCCTCGATCATGGCAACCGAATTGCCCGCGGTAATTTCGCGAATCTGCAAGTTCGCGCGTGTAGTGACGTGCACATAGCCACCGCCGAAACGCTCTGCGAGGTCGGCTACTCCGGCGAATTGCGCAGCATTGAGGATGCCGTTCGGCAAACGCAAGCGACACATATAAGAGTTCTGATTCGGAGCGACATAGAACAACCCGAAAAACCGCCAGCGGAAATTGTCGGGAGGCTTCGGATATTCGCACTTCGCGGCGTGCGCCTTTAGGCGCTCATAGGTATCGAACGGATGTTCGTCCCGCTTGAATTTCTCGGGATCCGAAAGTTTTCCGCCTGCTGCCAGGACGCGGTCTTGTGCCTTGCGCGCAGCGGCATCTGGACCGATTGGTTCTGCCGTGGACACTGCTGCGCCACCGGGGCTTGCCGCCCCAGCTCCGGCAAAACCCCGGGCGGTCTTTGCGATCTGCAGGCCGGTGACAAACCCTTCGAGGTAACGCTTCTGCTCGGCTTCGAACTCGCCTGTTGCTGAGCCACCAACCGATATCAGGTCGGGTCCGGCTTCCGTGGTCATGCTTTTGGCACCTGTGCGAGGTCCTCCTACTCATTCATCAGCAACGACCATGCCAGAATTAAGCCTATGATAATGCTATGTTTTTCTAACGTTTTGGACGTCATTGCATATAAATTAGCCGCTCGAGACAAAATTTGTGCAGTGCAATGATACCTGCCCAGTGGGACCTCTTTTGCCAGCCTGGCTGCAAAGAAACGGCGAGCCCACAACACACGCGATTTTCTCACTTACACATGAGAACGAAGGCAACTGTGCCCAAGGATTTCGCAGTTGGCATGTCTATTGCTCAGTACGGGAGCGAGCTTTGCATTGAACGCAAAAAGGAGGCCTCGTGTCTTATCTCGTTCCTTCAGAATTCGTCACCAAGATGGTCGACGCTGGCGAATCTAAAATCTTCATGTCGACCCGAGACACGATCGTACGTGCTTACATGGCCGGCGCCATTCTGGCTCTGGCGGCCTGGTTCGCCGTCACAATCAACGTGCAGACTGGTCTGCCGATCGTCGGCGCGCTGCTGTTTCCCGTCGGCTTCAGTATGCTTATCCTCATGGGCTTCGATCTGCTCACCGGGGTGTTTGTCCTCTGTCCCCTGGCCTGGCTCGACAAGCGGCCAGGCGTGACGATCCCCGGCATCTTAAGAAACTGGGGCCTGGTTTTTGTCGGCAACTTTGCCGGCGCTCTCACGACCGCCTTTTTGATGGCCTTCGTAACAACATACGGATTCACGCAGCCGCCCGACAAAGTCGGCACCGTGATCGGAAGCATCGGCGAAAGCAGAACACTGGGCTACGCGGCACATGGCGCGGCCGGCATGGCGACGTTGTTTGCGCGAGGCATGCTCTGCAACTGGATGGTCTCGATGGGTGTCGTCGGCGCTATGATCTCGACCACGGTACCCGGCAAGGTCATCGCAATGTGGATGCCGATCCTGGTGTTCTTCTACATGGTCTTCGAGCATTCGGTCGTGAACATGTTCCTGTTTCCGGCAGGTCTGATGCTGCACGCCCCCTTCTCGATCCTCGACTATTTCATCTGGAACGAGATTCCGACCGTGCTCGGCAACCTGGTCGGCGGGCTCTCCTTCACAGGCCTCACCCTCTATGCCACACACGTGAAGACCGCCCCCAAGCGCGCTACCCTCAAGCGCGTCGCCTAAAGGGATTTGCTATCGTGGAGCCTCAACCCACCCGGGTTGAGGCTCTTTTCTTTGGTCCCCGCATGCCAAGCCAACTCGCGATATCGATCGGGCAGCATTCCGACAAGGGCCGAAAGGAAACCAATCAGGATTTTCACGGCGCGTTGATCCCCGAAGAACCGCTGTTGGGCCTGAAAGGCATCGCCATTGTCCTGGCGGATGGGATCAGTACCAGCGAGGTTAGCGGGATCGCCAGTGAATCAGCCGTCAAAAGTTTCCTGACGGATTATTTCTGCACGCCGGACTCGTGGTCCGTCAAAACATCGGCACAGCGTGTAATCGCCGCGACAAATTCCTGGCTCAACGCGCAAACCCGGCAAAGCCAATACCTCTACGACAAAGACAGGGGCTACGTGTGCACGCTCAGTGCGATGGTTATCAAGTCGACGACAGCGCACATTTTTCATATCGGCGACGCCCGTATCTATCGCGTCGCCGGACACAGTCTCGAACAGCTTACCGAAGATCACCGGATCGTCATTTCATCGCAGCAAAGTTACCTGGGCCGCGCTCTGGGGATCAATTCTCAAATCGAGATCGACTACAGGCCGGTCGCGGTCGAAAGAGGTGACCTCTTTCTTCTGGCGACCGATGGAGTCTATGAGCACGTCAACAGCCATTTTATCGCCGAAACAATCAATGGCAGCGCGAACGATCTGGATAACGCTGCCAGAACCATCGTCGAGGAGGCACAACGGCAGGGCAGCCCGGATAACCTGACTGTCCAGATCGTCAGAATCGATGAATTGCCCGACAGCGAAGAACTCGAAGTCGCCAGGCAAGCATCGGAATTACCGTGTCCACCGCTGCCGGAAGCCCGCGATGTGCTGGACGGGTACCGAATCGTCAGAGAAATTCATGGCAGCAGCCGAAGCCACATCTACCTTGCCGTCGATACATCGAACGACTCGCTAGTCGCTATCAAAATTCCGTCGATCGACCTGCGCGCGGACCCGGCCTACCTTCAACGATTCATGATGGAAGAGTGGGTCGCCCGACGTATCAACAGCGCTCACGTCTTAAAGCCCCGCGTCCAGTCGAGAAAGCAAAATTACCTTTATGTCGTTACAGAGTTTGTCGAAGGGCAAACATTGACCCAGTGGATGATCGACAATCCGGAACCAAGCCTGGAAACTGTGCGCGGAATTGTCGAGCAAGTTGCCAAAGGCTTACAAGCGTTCCACCGGCTGGAAATGCTGCATCAGGACATCAGACCTGACAACATCATGATCGATGGGACCGGCACTGCAAAAATCATCGATTTCGGTTCAACGAGAATTGCCGGTATTGCCGATGATACATTGTCCGCCCTCCACGACGATATTCTTGGGACGGTGCAGTACACGGCGCCGGAATATTTCCTGGGTGAACGTGGATCCTCCCGCTCCGATATATATTCACTCGGAGCCATAACCTACCAGATGCTGACCGCTCGGCTGCCTTACGGCGCCCAAGTCGCGAAAGCCCGGACTAAATCGCAACAAAGAAAATTAAGATACAAATCCGTTCTTGAGGACAATCGTGAAATTCCAGCATGGATTGACGGGGCACTAAGGAGAGCTGTGCATCCGGATCCATATCAGCGCTATGACGAACTATCCGAATTCGTTTTCGATTTGCGTCATCCGAACAAAAACTTTCTCGAACCGCCTGCGCCGCTTTTAGCCCGTGATCCGTTGCTTTTTTGGAAATCCCTCTCCGCAGTCCTATTCACTGTAGTGCTGATATTTTTGGTTTTTCTGTTGCGCCAGCACGCCAAATAATAGCGCCGCAGCAACCACTTACGCCTGCTTATTTTTCGACGGTGCGGCGGCACGCACATTGGCATGAAAATCGGCGCCGTTGCCCGTCTTGGCAACGAATCCGGCGCGGATCGCAAAGTCGCCGAAGTGTTCGCCCTTCTCGTGTTTGGCGGCATAAGCTGCGAACATCGGATCAAGCGCGCCGACAATGCCGGCGTGGTCGAGATCCTCGGCATAGAGCTTGTTCATTCGCGAGCCGTCGAACGCAGCACCAAGGTAAAGGTTGTAGCGGCCCGGCCCTTTGCCAACCAAACCAATCTCGGCAAGGTAAGGACGCGCGCAGCCGTTCGGGCAACCGGTCATGCGAATAACGATATCGTCAGCCGAGAGTCCGTGCGCCGCAAGTCTCTCATCGAGCGCGGTTATCAAATCGGGCAGATAGCGCTCACTTTCCGCGAGCGCGAGCCCGCAGGTCGGCAACGCGACGCAAGCCATTGAGTTACGCCGCAACCCCGACCAGGGGGCAAGCAAACCCGCATCTCGCGTGATGCGCTCGATTTCGGCCTGTCGGCTTGTCGACACATTTGCGACGACCAGGTTCTGGTTTGGCGTGAGACGGAACTCGCCATCGTGCGTTTGTGCAATGGTGCGTAAGACGGTTTGCTGAGCGGCATCGTGCACATCATGCACGCGGCCGTTCTGTATGAAGAGTGTCAAGTGGCTGCGCCCATCGCTGCCTTCGCTCCAGCCATAACGATCGCCCGTCGATGTGAACGTAAAGGGCTTGGCCGCCAGGAGTTTCACGCCGGCGCGGCGCTCCACCTCGGCACGAAATGCGTCAAGACCGCGATCTTCGATCGTGTACTTGAGGCGCGCGTGCTTCCGGCTCTTGCGGTCGCCCCAGTCGCGCTGCACCGTGACGACGGCCTCAGCGATTTTGACGGCGTCTGCGGTTTCGCAAAATCCCATGACGTCAGCGGTGCGCGGATAGGTATCGAGCTCACCGTGAGTCATGCCCATGCCGCCGCCCACGGTGACATTCCAGCCAATTATGTGGGCGGTATCATCCGTAATAGCGATATAGCCAAGATCGTGTGCAAACACGTCGACATCGTTCGACGGCGGCACCGCCACCACGATCTTGAATTTGCGCGGCAGATAGGTCTTGCCGTAGATCGGCTCGACAACGTCCTCCTCGCCGCCCGCTATACGCTCGCCATCGAGCCAGATTTCCCTGTAGGCCGGAGTGTGCGGCAACAGATGGTCGGATACGGCGCGCGCCAGGTCGACCGCAGCGGCGTGCGCGCGAGATTGCTCGGGAAGCACGTTGCACATAACGTTGCGGTTGATGTCACCGCAGGCCGCGATGGAATTGAGTAGAACCGTGTCGATTGCCTTCAGTGTAGCCTTCAGGTTCGATTTGATGACGCCATGAAGCTGCACGGTTTGCCGCGTCGTCAGCCGCATGGTGCCGTTGCCATAGACCCGGGAGACTTCGTCGAGAGCAAGCCACTGTTGCGGCGTCAGCACGCCGCCCGGAACACGCACGCGGATCATGAAGGCAAACGCCTTCTCCATTTTCTTGCGTGTGCGTTCGGAACGCAGGTCGCGGTCGTCCTGCAGGTACATGCCGTGGAACTTCACCAGCTGCTGATCGTCCTCAATGATGCCGCCGGTGATTTCCTCGCGTAGGCCTTCAGCGAGCGTACCGCGCAGGTAATCGCTCGCTTCCTTGATGCGCTCGTTGCGCGATAATTCGTCGGTCATGGCCGTCCAATCGAAGCAGGATCAGTACACGTCCTGCAAGTAGCGCTTTTCGCGCTCCAGCGTCGCGACTGCCTGTTCGGCCGCCTCTGGGGGCAGTCTTTTCACATCGGCATAAGCGCGAACCAAGGCTGACCGGACGTCTTTAGCCATCGCTTTGGCATCGCCGCAGACATAGAACAGGGCACCCCCGTCGAGCCATTCGACCAGCTCGGCGCGGCGGTCCCACAACTTGTGCTGGACATAGACCTTCTCCGGCGTATCGCGTGAGAACGCCACGTCCATCCGCGTGAGAGCACCGTCCTTCAGGGCCTCCTGCCAGTCGAGCTGGTAGAGGAAATCGTAGGTGAAGCTGCGATCGCCGAAGAATAGCCAGCTGCGGCCTTTGGCCTCTATTGCGCGACGCTCCTGGACGAAAGCGCGGAACGGCGCGACGCCGGTACCAGGCCCGACCATGATGATGTCTTTGTCGGGCGTCGGCAGCGCGAAATGCTTGTTCGGCTTGACCTTAACGCGCACCTGATCGCCGCGCTTGAGCCGCTCGGCTACGTAGTTCGAGGCAACCCCCTTGCGGCTACGGCCGTGGCTATCATAGCGCACGGCGGAAATAAGCAGATGCGCTTCGTCTCCCACTTCGCGGCGTGAGGAGGCGATTGAATAGGCCCGGGGGGCAAGTGGCCGCGTCAGTGCGCGCAGCTTGTCGGCATCGAGCGCGATCGGAAAGGTCGCAATCAGGTCGATGAGCTGTCGCCCGACAATCCACTCGCGCGCCTGCCCGTCGTCGAGGAGCGCTTTGACATATTGGTGACCGGTCGAGGCCGCATATGTTTCGACGGCCTTGACGGAGAGGGTGGTCACATCGCGCGACTTGATGAATTCGCCACGTAGTTGGTCGTCTCCCGCCAGTCCGGCGATTTTCAGTAATTCGCCCACATAGGCCGGATCGTTCTCGGGATAAAGATCGAGCGAGTCGCCAGGTTCATAAGCCGGCGCACCACCCTCAAAGGCGAGCGCCAGATGGATTGTTTCCTTTTCCGAGCGCGAAGAATTCAAATCCACATGCTCGATGACTTCGGCTTCAACCACGTCGGTGTTCAGGGCAGCCGCCGGCTTGGCGCCGAAATCAACCTCGATCACACGGCCGCCAGCGTTCGGCGGCGTGAGCACCTTCACTGCATCGCCGATCCAGCGGGCAGCCGGCTCCGCAAAATCCAGGTCGCAATCAACTCTGTCGACTACGCGCTTGCCACCGAGCGCAGCAAGCCGTTCGTCGATCTTCTTGCCAATCGCACAGAACTCCGCGTAGGCGGTGTCGCCTAGCGCCAATACGCCGAATTCGACGCCGTCGAGGCGCGGTGCGCCCTCGCCCATCAGCTCGTTGTAAGCACGGATGGCCCGCGCCGGAGGCTCACCTTCGCCCCAGGTGGCTGCAATGACGACAAGCCGCTTAGCCGATGCCAACGCCGGCATCTCGAGATCGGCCATGTCAATAATGCTCGGCTTAAAGCCGTTCTTGCGTGCTGCCTTCGCCACATCGCCAGCAAGCTTTTCAGAATTTCCTGATTCACTTGCATAGATGATCGTCAACGGCTCGGCCGGCCGCGCCGGCGCAGCCGGATGTGGCACAAGCGTTGTACCCGACGCGTCGATTCCTGCCAGAAACCCGGCAAGCCAGGCCCGTTGTATCGGGCTCGCTGTGCCGACCACGCGGTTGAGGAGATCGATCTCCTCTTCGGCAAACGGCGCGGTCTTGGGAATTGGCGACATTTCCATTCTCATTTCTCGGCGGCGCGCTCAGCGCCGGCATACTGCAGGCGTCAGATCGACGCCGGGAACAGGTGGTTGACGATGGCGAGGAGGACAAGCAGGACAAGGCCGACGCCAAGGCTCCAGCCGATCAGCTTCTTTTCGATCGGCAAGAGCGGCTCGACTTCCGCCTTGCGAAATTCCTCACCGACATTCACTTGCGACATTGTTTGCTCCTCTCCTCAGCTGGCCAATGGTGGCTTCACGCCACTGAAGAACAGCCAGGAAATCAAAAGGCCGACCCAGATCACAAACCCGAACAAGCTCACGAAATAAACTGCCGCGAGCCGGCCAATGCCCTCCTGCCAAAGCTTCTTGAAGTTGGAGAGCACGCCGATCGAGAAGAAGGTCAGGATGAAGAACACAACACGGATGGTGTTGGCCTCTCCCATCGCTGCCGGGACCTTGGCCGCGATACCCGCCGGCGTCGCCAGCGCAAGATAAAGCCCGACCGCAAAGGTCAGTACGAAACCGATGACGAATTTCGGGAAACGCTCCCAGATCTCCCGCACGCTCGCCTTATCTGACGTGCGATTGATGTGGTTGGTCCAGATATAGCCGAGCACGAAGGCCCAGATGCCGATGAAGATGTCGATGAACACCTTGATCGTCGCCGCCGTCCCGAGAATCCAACCGGGCTGATATTTGATGCCCTCAGCGGCATTCTGCGCGAGGATCAACGACTCTGTGATGGCGCCGGCGGCAATCGCCGCGCCGTCGGTCTTAACAGCAAGGCCCATCCAGGCGCCAGCCACCAACGGCTCGTGCGACAGGAAGGTCTGCGCCAGAAACGGCAGCAACAAGACTTCGACAACGGCGAATACGACGACCAGCGACGACACCAACACCGGAATCATCGGGCGCGCGCGAATGGCGCCACCAGTGGCTATCGCAGCTGACACGCCGCAGATCGAAATGCCGGAAGCGAGGGGCGCCGCCCATTCCCGGTTGAAACCGAACCATTTGCGAGCAACGAAATAAACGACTGCCCAATAAATCAGATAGGCCTCGATGATGGCTGCCACGCCGCGCAACAAGAGTGCGCTCGCGAGCGAGAGCTTGCCGGCCGCGGTGACGGCGAAAAAGCCACCGAGGATGACAATCGCGATCTTGATATAGAGTTCTGGTCTTACTGCATCCTTGATCGCCTCGCCGAAACGCGGAAATACATTGGCAATTAGCAACCCGGCGATCAGCGCAAAAATGTAAGCGCCTTCATTCGTCAGCTTGAGCGACCAAGTGATGCCGAATTTCTGCAATTCGGCGGGTGTCACGGCGGCAAAATTCGCATAATTACCTACGATCCAGCTCGCATAGGCGATCCAGAACACTGCAGTGAAAGCGAGCGCGAATTTTTTGATGTCGCTCTTGAGCGCGACGGCAGCTGCGCTCAATACGACGAGCAGCGCCACATAGGTCGCTATGAGCGCATTGAACCCGCCAAACGAGGAGTAAGATTTCGATACCGTGCCAAGGGCTTTGCCGGTGTCATTCCAGACGGATGTCGTCACGACCCAGCCAAGCAGATCGACGTTGGCGATGCCGGCCAACGCCAGCACGAAGATGGAGAGCCCGATAATCAGCGACAGCCAGTCCTCGCTGATGCGAGGTGCCAGTTCGACATTGTCGGCACGACGGGGCGTCGTGCCGTTCCAGGTCGTAGTGCTCATGGGCGAATAGACTCCTTACCAGGAAAGGTGCGGCAGAACGCCGAGGGCAATGAGAGCGACCAGCGCGGTCGCAATCGCTACGGCCCAGTTATCGAGTGCGCCCCGCTGCAGGACGCTTCGGCGTTCGTGAGGAAAATCGGTCATCGGACAGCTCCCATGCCAAGGGCACGAGCTGATAAATAGGAGACTATTCTACAAAACCGCAATAAGTGCCCACAAATAAGAAGATATTTGCTGTTCTGGGGGGCTGGCCGCGTAACATTTTCCCTCCGCGACCCCCTTGTGGAGAACGCCGGTAACGCTCGAATCCCAAGTTTACGTATGCAAAACACGGAACATGACGCGCACTCTCTCAAAAGCATCCCACCGCTAATGGCCCCGTACCGAAGCCGGTTGCGTTCGTTGCTCACACCCGCCGAGCATCGGGTATTCAATCGCCTCGACACGCCTCAGAAGATTCAGGATTACCTGGACAGGCTCCCGGTCAATTTCGGTCTCAATGGCGATACCGCGATGTCGCCACGCGATGTTCTGCGCACGCGCATGGCTCATTGTGCGGAAGGTGCAGTCTTTGCGGCTGCCGCGCTTGCCTACCACGGACGCCCTCCCCTCCTGATGGACATCCGTGCCCTACCACGAGACCAGGACCATGTTGTTGCGCTTTTCCAAGAGCGCGGCCTATGGGGCGCAATCAGCAAGACCAATCACGCCATCTTGCGCTGGCGCGATCCTATCTATGTTAGCACGCGCGAGTTGGCGATGACCTACGCACACGAGTACTGTCTGCCAGGTGGTAAGAAATCGATGTTGTCATTTTCGAAGCCGTTCTCGCTCGCGCGCTTCGCGCCAAAAAATTGGGTGATCGCTCCCGAGGACCTCGATTGGCTATTGGTCCAGCTGGACACCTCTCCACATTTGCCTGTGGCACCCCTGCACGCATTGCGCAAACGTCGCCGTTCCTCACGGGTTGAGTTACTTTCGCAAGACGTCGTGGAATGGCACGACCCGCGCAAGCCAAAGCTCAGGCGAAAGCCAAGGAGTAATGGGGCCACGCGCTGACAATTTACTGCGTGGCGGGCACCAGTTAAATTGGTCTGCTCAATAAAGCTCAGAGGCAATTGCGTGGCATCATTCACAAACCATAGGCAGATCACGGTCGAATGGGGCCAGTGCGACCCAGCCGGCATTGTATTTAACAGCCGATTTTTCGAACTATTCGATTCGAGCACATGGCTGCTATTCCAGGCCGCACTTGGCGTGAGACCACATGAACTTGCGACGGCTTTCGGTATCATGGGGATCCCATTGGTGGACGTACGCGCGAATTTCCTCAAGCCGCTAAAGTTCGGCGATGTCGTCGATATTGCATCGCGGATCACCGAGTTTCGCCGTTCAAGCTTTGACGTCGAGCACCGCCTCTCAATCGCTGGCGAACTGGCCGTCGAGGGCGGCGAAACCCGGGTTTGGGCGACCCGGAACAAGGATACCCCTGAAAAAATCGGCGCTACCGCTATACCGGCCGATGTGATCGCAAAGTTCGGGCCGGCGTAATCATCCCAGCCAATCCCGGGAATTGGTCTGGAGAGGCCCGTCGGCCTAGTGTGTCGTAACACCTGAATAAGAGTGATCAAGCGCGCAGCAAATGCGCGTATCCAGGGGACGAAACGCTTGGCCCGTCTGCTTACATGCAGGCTTAACGGCCGTGACCGCACCGATGCGGTCGCAGATAATATCCTGTTGCTCGACTACTTGCGCGAAAAGGTCGGGCTGACCGGCACGAAAACCGGCTGCGATGGCGGCGAATGCGGTGCTTGCACGGTACTGATTGACGACCGGCCGGTTTTGTCCTGCCTCACACTGGCGGTAATCGTCCAAGGCAAGCGCGTCGACACCATCGAGTCGCTCGGGACCGACGGACAACTCTCCGCTGTGCAGCAAGGCTTCCACGAGAAACTCGGCTCGCAATGTGGATACTGCACGCCCGGCTTCATCATGGCATCTGCCGGCCTGCTGCGGAAAAATCCCAATCCAACGGATGCTGAAATCCTGGACGCGCTCGGCAGCAATATCTGCCGCTGCACCGGGTATGTGAAAATCATCGAGGCGGTGAAATACGCCGTCGCGCTGGGCGCGCAAGGAGTCGCGCCATGAACGAAATTGTCCCAGCGCACAATATCGGCAACTACGTTCCGATGATCGATGGCCCGGAGAAAGTCTCCGGCCGTGCAAAATACACCGCTGACATTTTTGCTCCCGGCCAACTGGCGGGCCGCATCTACCGCAGCCCCTATTCGCACGGCGAGATCGTCGAGGTTGATGTTTCGGAAGCCTTGAAGATACCGGGCGTGCGCGCCGTCGTCACCGGCGCTGATTGCGACAAAGCCTTCGGTGTGCTGCCGATCGCGCGCAGCGAATATCCGCTGGCGCGCGACCGCGTGCGCTATCGCGGCGAGCCCGTCGCCGCCGTTGCCGCCGATAATGACACGATCGCCCGCGAAGCGCTCCGCCGTATCAGGTTCAGGGTGCGCGAATTGCCGGCCTACTACACTGCCAAGGCCGCACTCGCACCCGATGCGGTTCAGCTGCACGAGAAGAAGCCAGGCAATCTCGAGCGCGATGTGTTGTTCGAACTGGGCAGCATCGAACAAGGTTTCGGACAAGCCGACCTAGTGCACGAAGGCACTTATAACTGCGCGGAGGTCTGCCAGAACCAGATGGAAATGCACGCGGCCGTCGCTGAATACGATGCGGTGCGCGATCGCATGACCGTGCATGCCTCCACGCAGGTTCCCTACTACGTCCACCTGATGCTGTCGCAAATCCTCGATATGGAGATGTCGCGCATCCGCGTAATCAAGCCGCATGTCGGTGGCGGGTTCGGCTGCCGCACGGAAACGCTGGCCATCGAATTGATCGCGGCGCTGCTGGCGCGCAAGTGCAATGGAACCGTCCGCCTGGTGACTACGCGTGAAGAGACCTTCATTACCCATCGCGGGCGGCCGGAAACCGATATCAAGCTAAAAATTGGTATGCGTAAGGACGGCCGTATAACCGCAGTCGAATGCGAGTGCGACCAGCGCGGGGGTGCCCATTCCGGCTACGGCGTGGTGACAATTCTTTACGCCGGCTCGATGCTGTACGCGATATATGACCTGCACAACGTGAAGTATCTCGGCAGGCGTGTGCTCACCAATACACCTCCCTGCGGCGCTTTCCGCGGCCACGGTACGGTGGACATCCAATTCGCGTTTGAAAGTCTCGTCGATCAGATGGCAGTGCAGCTGGGCTTGGACCCGTTCGCCGTACGGCGCGCCAATTTGCTGAAAGCACCGACCTTCACCGATAACGACTTGATGGTGAATTCATACGGTCTGCCGGAATGCCTCGATTGGGTGGAGAAAGAAAGCGATTGGCGCAGACGCAAAGGTAAGCTCGCCAAGGGCAAGGGCCTCGGCATGGCCTGTTCGCACTACATTAGCGGCGCGTCGAAGCCGGTAAACTGGACGGGCGAGCCACATGCCACCGTCAAGATCAAGCTCGATTTCGACGGCTCGATTGTGGTGCTGTCGGGCGCCGCCGATATCGGCCAGGGTTCCACTACAATTCTCGCGCAGACGGTCGCCGAAGTGCTCGGACTCGATCTTGCACGCGTTCGCGTGGTAACCGGCGACAGCGAGGTTGTGCCGAAGGACAACGGCTCTTACTCGTCGCGCGTGACTTTCATGGTCGGCAACGCCGCACTCGACGCCGCGCGCAATCTCAGGAGCCTGCTCACCACCGCCGCTGCGCGCAAATTGGAAGCGCGACCGGAGGACATCGAGTGCCTGGGCGAACTCTACCGCGCTGGCGCGCAAGACAAGGGCGCCACATTCGACGAGGTCGTAACCGAAGCACTGAAAGATTCCGGCACCATCACTGTGACCGGAAATTATTCGACCATCCCGGAATCGCACGGCGGCAAGAAGTATCGCGGCGCGGCTATCGGTGGCACCATGGGGTACAGCTATTCGGCGCAAGTGGTGGAGGTGAGCGTCGACGAAGACACTGGGGTGGTGACTGTCGACAAGGTCTGGGTCGCGCATGACTGTGGCAAGGCACTCAACCGGCTGACCGTCGAAGGCCAGGTACAAGGCTCGGTCTGGATGGGCATGGGCCAAGCTATGAGTGAAGAGGCCGCCTATCACGACGGGCTGATGGTCACCGCCAACATGCTCGACTATCGCGTGCCAACCATCCAGGATTCCCCGCCGATCGAAGTGGGCATCGTCGAGAGTAACGATCCGCACGGGCCGTTCGGCGCCAAGGAGGCGGGCGAAGGCTCGCTCGCAGCGTTCCTCCCGGCACTCACAAATGCCATCGCCGACGCCATCGGCATTCGTTTCAACGATTTGCCGGTAACACCAGACCGGGTGTTTGAGGCGATCGAGAAGCATAAACGCGCGCTCGAAAAAGCGCCGAAGAAGAACGGGGGTTCCTGATGGATGCCCTCCACGAATTCACGGTGCTGAATCCGACGACGCTGGACGAAGCCGTCGCCGCGCTCGCGGAACATCCCGACAGCAAGCCGCTCGGTGGCGGCACCGATTTGGTAGTCAACATCCGGCGCGGCATCGTGGCACCGCCGATATTGATCGACATGAATCGCGTAAAAGAGCTGCATGCGATCGATGCGGGCGAGGACGTGCTAGAAATCGGCGCCTCGGTCACCTTAGCGCAACTTGCCGAACACCCGGCGGTGCTAAATCATTATCCGGTGGTGGCACAGGCTGCGTCGCACATCGCAGGTCCCACTCACCGCAACATGGGCACCGTCGGCGGAAATCTCTGCCTTGATACCCGCTGCATTTTTTACAATCAGAGCGAATGGTGGCGTGACGCCAATAATCACTGCCTAAAGACCACCGGAACAGTGTGTCACGTGGCACCGAAAAGCCGTGGCGTATGCTTTGCGACTTTCAGCGGCGATCTAGCGCCCGCCTTGCTCACGCTTGGCACCGAAGTGGACATCGTCGGGCCTGCCGGCAAACGCACGATCCCACTTGAGAAACTCTATATTGGGTTCGCGCGCCAGGACGTGCCCATCACCGAGAGTCAGGGCGATGGTAAGTTTTATTTATCGCTGCGCCCGGGCGAAATTGTTACCGCCGTGCGCGCAAAGAATGCGTCTAGCCTGCGCTCGGGGTACGACAAAATCCGTATCCGAAGGTCGATCGAATACCCGGTCGCAGGTGTTGCAGTGGCGGTCAGGCGAGAGGGCAACAAGCTAATCGATCTGCGTATAGCTTTCACCGGCACAAATCCACGCCCCGTGCTACTCGCAGGCACAGCCAATCTTTGCGGCGCTGGTCTCGACGAACGGGTTTTCAAAGAGCTCGACGCGTTGGTTCGCGACCAGATAATGCCGATGAAGACAACCTTCACGCCCGGTCATTACCGGCGGCGTGTGGCCGGCGTTCTGGCACGGCGATTACTTACGCGCTTATTCGAACGCTGATGGATAGGGGGGCGGGCGTGCTGGACG
The DNA here is from genome assembly GCA_963810585.1 of uncultured Alphaproteobacteria bacterium. Taxonomy (GTDB): domain Bacteria; phylum Pseudomonadota; class Alphaproteobacteria; order Rhizobiales; family Xanthobacteraceae; genus Pseudolabrys. The sequence goes on along the minus strand of CAWENV010000001.1, from coordinate 2,729,780 downwards.
AATTCACCGAGCGCCGTCCCTACAATGCAGTCAGCGATTTCATTGACGCCAATGTCGCGCGCGGCTTGCGCAACAAACTCGCGTTCGTCGATCCCGACCGGTCGCTCACCTATGGCAGCCTACAGGAACGCAGCATCCGCTTCGCCCATGCGCTTCGAAAACTGGGCGTGGAACGCGAAAACCGCGTCGCGCTCCTGCTGAATGACACCGTCGACTATCCGGTGGCATTTTGGGGCACGATCCGTTCCGGTGCTATTGCGATTCCGCTCAATACCTACCTTAACACGCCGCAATATGCATATATCCTTGCGGACTGCCGCGCGACAGCGCTGGTCGTCTCAGCGTCGCTGGTGCAGATGGTCTGGCCGATTATCGACAAGTTTCCTTGCCTGAAGACTGTCATCTTAGTCGGCGCGACCAAAGACGATCAAACCGCAAATCCGGACCGCAACGTGCATGAGTTCGAAGGCGTCATCGCCGGCGCCGATGCAACGCCTTTCATTGCGGACACCGTATCCGACGAAGTCGCGTTTTGGCTTTACACCTCGGGTTCGACCGGCGACCCCAAGGGTGTCAAACACGTTCATTCCAATCTTATGGCGACTGCCAAATTGTTCGGCCAAGGCGTGCTGGGTATCCGCGAGGGCGACGTCGTTCATTCCGCGTCCAAGCTGTTCTTTGCCTACGGACTAGGCAACGCAATGACCTTCCCGTTGTCGGTTGGCGCCACAGCTGCACTGTGGCCTCACCGGCCATCGCCGGAAGGCGTATTCGAGATGATGCGACGCTATCGGCCGGCCATTTTCTATGGGGTACCGTCTCTCTACACAGCTCTTCTCGCGCATCCGGAAATAGCCAAAGGCGCCGGATCCGATCGGCTACGCATCTGCGTGTCGGCGGGCGAGGCGCTCCCGGCCCATATTGGCGAGCGATGGCGCGACATCGTCGGCGTTGATGTGCTCGATGGGCTCGGTTCAACCGAATTACTGCAGACATTTCTTAGTAACCGGCCAGACGATATCCGCTACGGCTCGACGGGTAAGCCCGTGCCCGGGTACGAAGCGCGCATTGTCGACGAGATTGGGCGCGAAGTGGATGACCGCGAGATTGGAGAGTTGATCGTACGCGGGCCGTCAGCCGGCGAAGGTTACTGGAATCAACGCACCAAGAGCCGACGCACATTTGCCGGCGAATGGACGCACACCGGCGACAAATACCGCCGCGACGCCGAGGGTTACTATTACTACTGCGGTCGTACCGACGACATGTTCAAGGTCAGTGGTATGTGGGTGTCGCCGTTCGATGTCGAGGCGGCATTGGTCTCTCACGAAGCAGTGCTGGAAGCCGCGGTCATCGGCAAAGAGGACGCTGACGGGCTGATCAAGCCAAAGGCGTTCATTGTGCTGAAGAATGGCTACACAGCAGACGAAAGTCTGCTGGAAACGTTGAAAATCCACGTCAAAGACAAAGCGGGACCGTGGAAATTTCCGCGCTGGATCGAACTGCGTAGCACACTGCCACGTACAGCCACGGGAAAGATCCAACGCTTCAAGCTACGCGAAGAAGACCTTCAGGCGGCCGTCCGGTAGAGCCGCCGGATCTCACGCAATCTTCACGTACTCAAACTCGCCCGGCTTGTTGTCTATGCCGACTTTTGGCGGCGCGATCCAGCTCGCAAATTTTCCAGGCTCCATCTGTGGCTGCATGAGGCTTTCGATGAAGTCGCGATCTGCAGCGGACGGCAGAAATTCCTCGCGTCGCTTTTCCCATGAAACATCATTGAGGACGGTACCGGTGACATCCGCTTTAATGTTGGAAAACTCACCGATGTGGCGGTGAAAAGCGACATGCGGCAGTTTGATTTGGAACGCAATGCCGTGATCCGCAATCACTTTGTTCCAGCGCCCGACCCCGGCATTGCAATCGACTACATAGTCGTCGCGCAATCGCATATTGAGTGCAGACAGCGCCGGAGAATCCTCGTTCTGAACCTTGCCATCCACGAGGCGCAAAACCGGATAGGTGCCGCTTTCGAGTTGGTGATCATCCTTGAGCCTATCCTCGCGGTAGCGCCCTTTGATGCCGGCGTGGAAGGCATTGGCGGCGTTGGTCGAAATCTCGTTGCCGAATAGGTCAAGCGTAAGCGAGAAGTGCAAGTTCGCTTTTTTCTGGATCGTCGGCAGATCGATAACGCCCAGCTTGCGCACTTTCTCGATCTCATTCGGATCGCTAATTCCGGCTTCCTTCATCGCCTCGCAGGTACGCTGAATGATGCGGGTTACGCCGGTCTCGCCCACGAACATGTGGTGGGCCTCTTCCGTCAACATGAAGCGGCAGGTGCGTGAGAGCGGATCGAACCCAGATTGCGCCAGTGCTTCCAACTGCATCTTGCCGTCACGGTCCGTAAAATAGGTAAACATAAAGAATGACAGCCAATCCGGAGTCTTCTCATTGAAGGCTCCGAGCATGCGCGGCGTATCGGCATCGCCCGAGCGGCGCTGCAGCAGGGCCTCCGCCTCCTCGCGCCCGTCGGCGCCGAAATATTTCTGCAACAAATACACCATCGCCCACAGATGACGCCCCTCTTCTACGTTAACCTGAAACAGATTGCGCATGTCGTAGAGCGAGGGTGCCGTCTTTCCGAGGTGACGCTGCTGTTCGACCGAGGCCGGCTCAGTGTCGCCCTGAATTACGATTAGGCGGCGTAACATCGCGCGGTATTCACCGGGCACTTCCTGCCAAGCATCTTCGCCCTTGTGACGACCGAACGGAATCTTGCGGCCCTCCATTTGCGGCGCGAGTAGTACACCCCAACGGTATTCTGGCATCCGCACGTAATCGAACTTGGCCCAGCCTTTCGGATCAACGCTGACAGCCGTACGCAGATATACCAAAGATTCCTGGAATCCTTCTGGTCCCATGTCATTCCACCAGCTGATATAACCGGGGTGCCATTTCTCCAGCGCGTGTTTGACGCGGACATCCTGCCCGAGCGCAACATTGTTCGGGATCAAGCCATCGTAGTCGACCTGTTGGATATTCATGGCTACACCCTATCCTTTGCAAAGGTTGGCGACACACCACTACCGTAGAGCTTCAGCGCACCTTGCTCGCCGATAGCGTTCGGCCTCTGGAAGATCCAGTTCTGCCAGGCGGTCAATCGTCCAAAAATCTTGGTTTCCATCGTCTCTGGGCCCGCGAAGCGTAGATTGGCTTCCATGCCAGTCATAGCGTCTGGCGAGAAGCTGGCACGCTCTTCCAGCATGACGCGTAACTCGTCATCCCAATCGAACTGTTCATAGGCTGTCGTGACCAGACCAATTTTCGCTGCTTCTTCAGCTTCAATCGCAATTTTGATCTTGTCTTTGACGCGCTTGACTGTGTCCGGCTCGCCGAGGAAACGCGTATCCAGCCGCGACAGACCGTTACCCATTGGGTAGAGGCCGAAATTGGCTTGTCCCAGTGTGATTGCCGCCGGCTTGCGGTTGTCGCCCTCCCGTGTACCGATCAGCATCGCCGAGCGGTCCGCCGCGAAAGCCAATTCTGCCAGCGTACCGGCAAAGCAGGAGCCCGGCTCGATCAACGCGATGAAACTCTTCGGCGTCACATCCACGCGCTTGAGCACGCGTTTCAAGTAATGGCGAATTTCGCGCATTAGCCAGTCACCATTGGCCTTGGCAAGAAAGTCATCGTGATCGAGTACGGCTTGCGCATTGCCATCAGTACGCAACAACACTACGCCGATTGCTGACTCATTGGCGCGCAGGTGCAGGATGGCATCTTCCAGCTCGCGGGCAACGGTTAGCGGCCAGAACCGCGCACCTAACGCATGCGCGGCTTCGACCGACTGAGGCACCGCCTGCGATGGCCCACGCACTGTTATGGAGACGAGACCGCGAGGGCGAACAATTTCGACATCAACATGTGAATACGAAATGCAGTCGCCTTCTATTTTGCGATCAAGCGGCGTCAGCGTGATGCCTTTTGCATCTTTCGGACGATCTGAGCGCGCGGCGATCTCGTGTGCGCGCGCGGCTACAGTTTCTTTCCATTTCGAATTAGGTACCACTTCATCTACCAATCGCCACTCGACCGCCTTGGCGCCACGTATGCCTTCCTCAATCGAACAAAACACGTCGGCGCGATCGCGCCGTACCTTGCGCTTGTCGGTAACGCGCGTAAGGCCACCGGTGCCGGGCAGCACGGCCAGTAAAGGTGTTTCCGGTAGCGCAACAGCCGATCGGCGATCGTCGACAAGCATGATGTGGTCCGCGGCAAGCGCCAGCTCATAGCCGCCGCCGGCGGCATTGCCGTTGATCGCGCAGATATAAACTTGCTTGGAATTATCGCTGGCATCCTCGATGGCGAGCCGGGTCTCGTTGGTGAACTTGCAGAAATTTACTTTGGCGCCATGAGTCGCCTTGCCAAGCATGCGGATATTGGCGCCAGCGCAGAACACATTGTCTTTGCCCGACTTGATGACGACGCAGCGCACTTCCGGATGTTCGAAACGCAGGCGCTGCACCGCGTCGTTGAGTTCGATATCGACGCCGAGGTCGTATGAGTTGAGCTTGAGTTCGTAGTCACCAAGGCCGCCAGCCTGGTCGACATCCATAATCAGATAGGCGACGTCGCCATCGCGTTCGATCCGCCAATGGCGGTAGCGAGATGGATCGGTTCGGAATTCGATTATCTGCATGCCAATCACCCGGCCGTGGCACCAACCTAGGCCGCCATCTCCCTGTATGCATTATTTTGCATACAACTATCATGCTTCCGACAGGCCTACAACAGCGTCTGCTGCCATCCGTTCCAAAGGGGCTATTGCTTAGCATTATAATGCATGTTAGCCGAGAGCTATGAAAAGCGCCCGTATGAAGCCCGCGGCGGACCGCGAGACCGACACATATCTGCGCCGGCTCGGAGAGCGTGTCCGCATGTTGCGCAATCAGCGCGGCATGACTCGAAAAGCGCTAGCCCGGCACGCCAAGGTTTCCGAACGTTACCTCGCGCAGTTGGAGGCTGGCCTGGGTAACGGCTCGATTGTCCTGCTACGGCGCATCGCGCGCGCCATCGGCTTGCCGGTCACACAATTGGTGTACGAAGGCGCCGAGCCGGCACTCGACCTGGTACTGCTGTCGCAATTCCTCGAGCGGCTCTCGCCATCGACCCTCGCGGAAGCGCGCGAGCTGCTGCTCGAAAGATTCAGCAAGCCATCGGAAGACGTGCGACGACGGCGCATAGCGTTGATCGGGTTGCGCGGGGGCGGAAAGTCAACGCTTGGGCGACTGTTGGCGGAGCGGCTCGGAGTGCCTTTTATTGAGCTCGACCGCGAAATCGAGCAACGCAGTGGTGCAAAATTAAGCGAGATATTCGAAATGTTCGGCCAAGAGACCTTTCGTCGCGCCGAGCGCGAGGCGCTAGACGACATATTGCGCAAACACGAGAGTTTCGTAATTGCAACGAGCGGCAGCATCGTTACAGAGCCTGGCACACTCGAACTGCTGCTTGCATCCTGCTTTACGGTATGGGTACGCGCCGAACCTGAAGAACACATGAAACGAGTTATGGCGCAGGGTGACATGCGACCCATGGCAAACAGTGCTCGTGCCATGGATGATCTAATCTCAATTCTCAAGAGCCGCGAACCACTTTACGCCAAGGCGGAAATCGTCCTCGCCACCACAGCCAAAACGCCGGAGCAAAATCTGGCAGAGCTGTTGCGCCTCGTCGAAGTTCCGGGTAATCGCTTCACGCGGCGGTCGGCATGACGATCAAAGTAAAAGGTAAGGAGCCGGCCATTGCCGGGATGATAGGATGAGCGAGACGATAAAGACCGATGTTTTGATCATCGGTGCAGGTCCGATCGGTCTGTTCGCGGTCTTCGAACTTGGCCTCCTCGATATTAAAACGCACCTCGTCGATATTCTCGACAAGGTCGGTGGTCAATGCGCCGAGCTTTATCCGGAAAAACCGATCTACGATATTCCCGGTATTCCGTTCATTACTGGTCACGGCTTGACCGACGCATTGATGCAGCAAATCAAGCCTTTCGGGCCTACCTTTCATCTGGGTGAGATGGTGACCACACTGGAAAAGATTGGCGATCCGCTTTTCCGTTTGCGCACCGACGCCGGCAAGGCCTTCGAAGCGAAATGCGTAGTGATCGCGGCCGGCGGCGGCTCATTCCAACCCAAACGTCCCCCAATTCAAGGCATCGAGCCGTACGAAGAGAAGTCGGTTTTCTACGCCGTTCGAAAGATGGACGCATTCCGCGACAAGCGGCTGCTCATTGTTGGTGGGGGCGATTCCGCACTCGACTGGACGCTCAATTTGCAACCGATCGCCAAACGCTTGACGCTTGTGCACCGACGCGACGACTTTCGCGGCGCGCCGGACAGCGTCAACAAGATGCGTGCACTGGTCGCGGCTGGCGGCATGGATCTGAAGATCGGCCAGGTATCTGCGCTTGAAGGCGACGCCGGCAAGCTCACCGCCTGTTCCATCAAAGGCAACGACTCCGCAATTTCACGCGTTGAAGTTGATGCCATGCTTCCATTTTTCGGCCTCACCATGAAGCTCGGTCCGGTCGCAGATTGGGGTCTGAAAATGGAGGACGAACTAATTCCGGCCGACACCGGTACATTCGAGACCAGTATTCCTGGCCTCTTCGCGATTGGCGATATCAACACTTATCCGGGCAAGCTCAAACTGATCCTATCCGGCTTCCACGAAGCCGCGTTGATGGCTCAAAAGGCGCACCGCTACGTCTATCCGGAGAAGAAGCTGGTGTTCCAATACACCACCTCTTCAACCAGCCTGCAGAAGAAACTCGGTGTCGCCTGACCCGTAAAACGCATGCCAAAAATTACTTACATTGAACATGACGGGACGCGGCACACCGTCGAAGCCGAGCTGGGCTCAACCGTAATGGAAACCGCGCTGCGGAATGAAGTTGCCAGCATCGTCGCCGAATGCGGCGGCGGCTGCACCTGTGCCACTTGCCTGGTCCATGTCGACGAAGCATGGAGTCCTGTTGTTGGTCCGCCTTCGGCAGAAGAAGAAGAGATGCTCGATTCCGCATTCGAAGTGAAACCGACTTCTCGGCTATCCTGCCAGATCAAGGTAACCGAAGCGCTCGACGGGTTGATCGTGCACACCCCGGCCTATCAGGGACGCTAAACGCATAGCGCGCAACCGAGCCTCAGTTACCTGGCTCTTCTGCGTTAAGTCGCGGATACCATAATCGCCAAGAGCCAATGGCTGGAAACAGCCGTGCGTCCGCGACCCCAAATACGGCGGGCTTCCAACCCAGTTCAATTCAAATTTCGTTATTGCGCAAAGAGAGTTGCCGCCCGCTTCACATCCCTGCAGCCTTTTTGCGCTTGTCGCACTCGCTCCAATATTTCGGCCAAGTCATTCCGACGGCCACTTTTCCTCCTGCCTTCGCGGCTTTCCAATCCGCACCGCACGCGCGCTCGCGGGCATGCTCGGCCTCCTGGGGATCGGCCGGCTTCTTGGCCGCTGCGGGTGCTGACATCTTGGTCGCCGCCGGTGGAGGCATTGCTGCTGCGGGCTTCGCACTACCGGCCCTACACTTCGCGACGTAGTCCTTTTCTGTGATCTTAGCCGCTTCGTTGGCAGCCTTGTTCGCTCTCCATTCCTCTTCACACGCTTTTATCGTCTTTTGCTGCGCGAACGAAGGAGTCACAGAAAATACCAGGCCCGAAAAAATAATAATCGAGCACGCAATCTGCCTCGATCGTTTGTACATGTCCGGCCTCCTGTCTATCCGAATTTGGATTTAATTCGCTTCCCCCGGTACGCTTACAAAAAATGATAGCGCTTACATATTTTAAGCGGCCTTGTTTTTGATCATTCCAACAATCGCGGTGAGAACCGCACCAGCGGCGCCGCCGCCGACTGCCTGGCCGACAAGTGTACCGATATCAACGCCGCCGCCAGCGTTAGCCAACATTGGTAGAAGTGCAGTCAGAATTTGGCCGCCGACGCCGCCGCCAATTGCACCCGCGATAGTGTTACCCACCGTTCCGAGATTGATATTTTCTGACGCCGCACCGGCGGCATTGCCACCAAGCGCACCGGCAACGATTTGAATAATAAGATTGATGAGCATCCCAGACATAACATTCCTCCCTAGTACGAGTTTCGGGTCTCGAACATTCACGTCTTGATATCGCTCGGCAGTGTTCTGCCATCACAAGTGGCAAGATTCCTCGTATTGGGTCATGAAATCGAGTTGGACCGAGGTCCAATATCGTGCCACCTCGGCTTTCGTCACCGAACTTCGAGGACCAGCTTTCCTTGCAGGTGGCGCGCTTCGCTGACCCGGTGCGCCTCGGCAGCATCCGCGAGCTTGTACCGGGCAACTGTGGGCGGCCTAATCGCGCCCACATTCAGAAGAGCCAGCATTCGCTCGAGATGTGCGCGATCGCGTTTAACGTCGGGCCGCAAGGTCTGGACATCATTCCGGTTCGGTTTAAACCCCTCCGGCGCCGGCGCGATCCAGACAAGCTTTCCGCCGGGCTTCAATACGGTATAGCAGCCGACGCGGACACTACCCCCAACGGTATCGAACACCACATCGCAAATCGGGCCGATCGCGGTGAAGTCTTCGGTCTTATAATCAATGACGCGGTCCGCGCCGAGGCTACGCACATAAGGGTGATTACCAGCGCTGGCGGTCGCGACTACAGTAGCGCCGAGATACTTTGCGAGTTGAACGGAAAATCCTGCGACGCCGCCAGCGCCGCCTTGAATCAGGATTGTCTGACCAGCTTTAAGTTGCGCCGTAACTTCAATGGCTGTGAGCGCGGTAAGACTGATAAGACCCAGAGCTGCCGCATCGATGTGAGTGAGGCGATCGGGCTTCTTGGCAACAAGCGCGGCTTTGATGGCAATCTTCTCCGCGTAGGTGCCTTCGATACCCTGGTCGGTCACACCGAATACAGCATCGCCGGCTTTGAAATCGGTGACGCCCGCGCCAACCTCGCTGACAATACCTGAGAAATCACGGCCAAGAATATGTGGGAACTGATTCAGACTGTATCGCCCACCTCCTCGCCGCACCTTGGGATCGGCGCCATTCACACTCGCAGCGTAAATGTCGACCACCACCTCTCCGGGCCCCGCCGTCGGGTCTTGCACCTCACCGAGGCGCAGCATTTCCGGCCCGCCATGGTTCACCAGGAGCATCGCCCTCATAACTTTTCTCCACCGGACCGCGTAATACTACGCCTGCCGGCTAGACTATTGTCCAGTTGGGCTAGAAATCTGCGAATTGCGCGGCGTAACAGTCTTGCCTGGCGCGCGGGTAGCAGACGATCACCTGATAAATAGCCTAGGCGATCAGGGTCTCGTCGCTTTGCAACATGTGATCGGAGATTGGCTGCCGTGGAGGCACTGCTAGTGGGTCAGACCTAGATACGTCAGGTATTTTTCCCACCAAGCATTACGAGAAAAGTAAGCAGCCGCGCCTGTCACGACCACAGCTGCCAGCAAAATCAGCGTGATAGCGTGCTTCACCCAATGCCGGGAAGCGCGATCAACTTGTGTTTCACTTAAATCCGGCTCGGTCACTTCCCTGCTCCCAGCCAAGAATTTTATATTCCTATCCCAAACACGTAATTGGAGAGCGCATTATTTCGATAATGTTTGGCTTGCACGCAATATAACCGTGGTCTTCAATCGTCGCTATCAAATATTCTGCCACCAAACCAATCGACGCAACCGGCACGAGGCGATTGCCCCAAAGGCCAACGACACCGCCTACGCGTTCTTCGATAACATATTTGACATTAAGGCGCTGAAGGAAGCTTAGATTTACGATGTTCCAGACGCTTCGAAAAACATTGAGGCCCTCGCGAAACGATAGCCTATCTCAAGCGTTTTCGCGCTTAGGCTGGATTGGCTTTTGGATGCAGATTGCCATCGGCGCTATCCCGGTGTTGCTCGCAGCCTATGCTTTCATATTTGGCCCTACTCCAGCCGCTGGAACGCGCAGTGCCTTTCCATTGATCCATTACCTGACGATTGCCGGCCTTTTGGTGTTGGCATTCACCACAGTATGGTTTTATCGCTACACTCGTCTGGCCAAGCGGCTCGCCGATCCAGAGCGGCGCCCATCGGAGGCTACAGTGCAGCGAACTGTATGGACGGGCGTTACAGGAAGCACAGTGGCTATCGTATTCTCGATGCTGGTGATGTTTTTTGAGGTGACGCAGCTCTTGATTTATTTTCTGCGCGCGCCCCAGGCAGGCATTCCGGTCGTCCAGACAACGGCAGGCCCCGCGAGTTGGGTATCTGCCGCCGATATAATGAGCCTGATGGCCCTCCTTCTTACTATGTTCGTTGAGGTCGTTGTTCTCGCATTTAGCCTTTGGCTTTTGTTTCGTACAACGATTCCGTCTATTGAGTTTCCTTACATCGACGACGAAAAGAACTAGGATCTCCCTTCCGTGCTGTTTGCCTTCTCGAAAGCCTGGGAAGATTGGGAGGCGGCAGAATGTGCGGCTATTTACTAGACCCTTTTCCTTCCTGAGCATCCGTCCATGAAGCAAGATCGTGCAGTGCGAATATTGCTTCTGCTCTGTACCTTGGTCGTAGTTCTTGCTGCCCTATATTTTTCTCGAGCGATCATCGCGCCGGTGACATTCGCGCTATTTGTGGTTGCTATCGCATGGCCACTTCAGAGTGCACTCCAGGCAAGAATTCCAAAGCTGTTGGCGCTCGTCGTCACTATCATTGTTACCCTCGCCATTATTGCAGTACTCGTCTTTCTAGTGGTCTGGGGATTTAGTTTAGTAGTCCAATGGCTTGTCAATAACACGGCGCGCTTTCAAACACTCTATGCGCAAGCCACCGAATGGCTCGATGGCCACGGCGTATCCATTTCGGGTTTGGTCGCTGACAGTTATAACCCTGGTTGGATTATCAGCGCAGTTCGAGAGATCGGCGGAAGAGGATATAATCTGATATCATTTATCGTTATTGCTTTCGCGTTCATTGTGCTCGGATTGCTGGAAGTTGATGTTGCGCGAAAAAATATTGAACGCCTTAAAAATCCAAAACTTCGACAATCGCTATTGATCGCTGCCGGAGATATCGCGGAAAAGTTTCAAAAATATATGGTCGTAAGAAGCACGATGAGCGTCTTGACTGGCCTCGTCGTTTGGAGCTTTGCGCTTGTAGCCGGACTCGAACTAGCGACGGCCTGGGGTGTCATTGCTTTCGTATTAAATTATATCCCGTTCATTGGTCCGCTTGTTGCGACCGTTTTTCCAACCCTCTTTGCTCTCGTCCAGTCCGGCTCATGGCAGGTTTGTTTTGCCGTGTTTGCGTGCCTGAATTTTATCCAATTTTTTATTGGGAGCTACCTGGAGCCGCGGATCGCCGGTGCCGCGCTGTCCATTTCACCATTCATTGTCCTGCTCGCTGTCTTTTTATGGAGTTTTCTCTGGGGCGTCGCAGGAGCTTTTATGGGTGTACCTATCATAATTGCGATTCTCGCAGTCTGCGAGCGACACAGTTCGACCGAGTGGATCGCATCTCTTCTTTCTGGATACGATAGAAAGTCGGCTTAATTGACGGTAAGCCCCGCGCCCAACCATCTCGGTGTTAAGGGCTCGGACGTCCAGGGCTGACACGATATTTGCGGTGATCAAAAATAATGAGGGACGGGTTTTATCCCGTCCCCCGAGTTCATTTTGCCCCCTACGCATTACAATGCGGGCAAAAAGTTCAGTTTCTTCAGGCCTTTTCGATCGGTAATGCAATGAACCTCATTGCTTCGGCAGTTTTCACCCGCATCAGGATTGAGTGCTTGCCAGCCGTCCGAGCGTCGGTGAGCGCCTTGCGCACGTCGGCCGCATTCGTGACGGCCTTACCACCGACATCCAGAATTACGTCGCCGGTCTTGACGCCGCGCTCGGCTGCAGGCCCATTTGGGTCAACTCCAACTACGGCGACACCTTGACCACCCGCGCCAGCGACTTCATTGGCGGGCGCCAGCGAGAGGCCGAGATGCGGCAGACCGTTCGTCGCCGTATCGTTTCCAGTGTTGGCTTGCGCTTCCTGCTGGTTTGGCATCTTGCCGAGCGTCAGGTCCATGGTCTTGAGTTCGCTCTTGCGCACCAACGTAAGTTTGACGCTGGTGCCCGGCGCCATCATTCCAATTTTGCGAGCGAGTTCGCGTGAATCCTTGATTGCTCCACCGTTGATAGCGGTGATCACATCGCCCGCGACGATGCCGGCCTTGGCAGCCGGACCGTCGGCCTGCGGCTGGTCGACGATGGCACCTTCGGCTTTTTTCAAGCCGATGCTTTCAGCAATGTCGGCCGTCACCGGTTGGATCTGCACACCGAGCCACGCGCGATCGACATAACCGTGCGCCTTCAGCTGGGCGACGACCATTCTTGCGGTATCCGCAGGTATGTCGAAACCGATTCCGACCGAGCCGCCAGACGGCGAAAAGATGGCCGTGTTAACGCCGATCACATTACCGTCCATATTGAACGCTGGGCCGCCCGAGTTTCCTTTATTGATCGGCGCATCGATCTGAATGTAGTCGTCATAGGGCCCGGACCCGATGTCGCGTCCGCGTGCTGAAACGATACCGGCCGTGACAGTGCCTCCGAGACCAAACGGATTCCCAACGGCCACCACCCAATCTCCGACGCGTGGGTCATTTTCGGCAAACTTCACGAAAGAAAAGCTTTTGCCAGCATCGACCTTGATCAAGGCTAGGTCGGTCTTCGGGTCGGTCCCAACAACTTTCGCCATGTAGACCGCGCCGTCATCGGTGGTAACTTGAACGGTCTTGGCATGATCGACAACGTGGTTATTGGTCACGGCATAGCCGTCAGCTGAGATGAAAAAGCCAGAGCCTTCACCGGTGACCGTTTGCTTTCTTTGCGGCATTCCCTGCTGTTGGCCACGACGACCGAACTGCTCGAAGAATTTCTCGAGCGGGGCTCCAGGCTGCATCGGGTTTGCGCGTTCTTCCCTTTCGTTCATGCCGGTCGCTTTTGACGTCTCGTCAATTTTGACACGGACTGAAATCACTGCCGGCTTAACTTTCTCGACGATATCGGCAAACCCGGCAGACGACTGCATGGCGTCGGCCGCCTGTGCAGAGGCAATCAGTGCGGGCGCGGTCAGCGCATTGTACGTCGACGGCCCAGCGACAAACGCGGCGAACGCCAGACCGGCGGCCGATGCAAGAAGTGCAACCCGGCGTGCAGAAAGACCTTTGCGGCCATATCTGGCAGGATTTTCTCGATTCATATTATTGTCTCCACTGCGAAAGAAATTGCTGAAAGTTCAGCGTGATCGCGCAGTAGATAGGCGACTGCACATTACGGCAGCATTTCTCTTCAGTTGAAAATTCTTAATGTTGTCGCCGCGCGACAATATTGCCCACCCATCTTTACTCAACATTGCGAAATTTTAATGGGGCAAAACATCTGCTGTCGGTGCAAAATCACAACGGAGAGCTCGGCCCCAATAAGCTGCAAGACCGCAACAGCGAGCCCACCCGCAACAAGGTGCGGGCAACGCTATCGGGCACGACCCCAACAGCGGACGCGACTTCAACCGGGCACAACGTCGCAATGATCTTCAGCTTGATTGGACTGAGGTCCGATGTCCACGAACCTAATTGCAATGCTATCATTTGTCCTCAACGTACAACACTCGCGTCTACGCCGATCTTTTGTCGTGGCGTGAGCGCCGACTGAGGCGCTCTCGACAGAAGCGAGATTTCTTTGTTGCCCTTCGGTCCAATAGACCGGTTTGGCACCGCAGCTCAGGATGGGGGCTCGGAGCATTCCCCCGACACATGGGTCGTTCCCCGCTCCGCTGGCGCTGTCGCTTCACATCAGAGCGGCAGCGCCTTTGTTTTCTGCATTGGCATTTACCTGCCTATACGAGCCCTATCGACGGCGTGACCGAGATGCATACCCGCCATGTCAATTCCGCAATGACACGGGACGGGTTTGGCTTTTGGACGATTGCCTCCATGCAGCATCATCGAGCGTTGTTTCTTCTTCACATCGCAAAGCTGTCGAAGCTCAACGAGCGATTGTTTTCTGATGAAGAGGGCCATGAACTTGCACTTCGCTGCGACGAAATAACCAACAGCTGCGTCGAACATTGCACCAATATGACATCAAGATAGTTCAATTTTTTAGGAACGGAATTTGTGACATTGCCGGCTTGCGAGCGGCCCCTCTCATTTTACCTCTCGGTATTGTGATGACAGCCAGGAATGGCGTGTAATACTGTTCAAACGTCGGACAGGTTGCGCCACTTTAGCAAGCATGCGTTAGGTGTTGGTTGAATCATCAACGCCTGCACGCGCACAGCTAAATAAGAGGCTCGAAAATCGTTAGGGGCGATTATGAGCTGGATAGTTAGATCGTTGCCGGCGGCGCGCTCATTTGAAGACGTACGGTATCCGCTGCAAATCTCACTTTTGACGTTCGTCGCGTATTGGATTGGTGCGGAGTTGGCGTTTTCCGTTGGCACCCTTTCCGACAAGATCTTTGCACCATTTTGGCCACCAAATATTGTGCTCCTTTCCGCGTTTCTGCTCGTTCGCCCTCGTTGGTGGTGGATTTGCATTCTCGCTGCATTTCCACCGCATGTGATTGCCGAGACAAGAATTGGCATGCCAATTTCTCAGCTGTTGGTAGCGTTCGCGACTAACGTTGCGATCGCGCTGGTTAGCGCTGCCGTCGTCAAAGGTCTGCTGGGTGATCAGCCTTGGTTTGACACTTTTCGCAAAGCCGCAACTTTCGTCATAGTTGTCGGTTTTGCATGTCCCGCTGTCGTTTCGTTTGGAGGCGCCTTTGTCCCAATTCTTGGCGGCGGCGAAATAAACCACTATTGGGAGTACTGGGTGCAATGGTTTGCATCAAACGCGTTGGGAAACCTTACACTCGGCCCCCTTGCGTTAATCCTCGTCAGCGAAGGATTTGATTTGTATTGGTCGCCACAGGCGGAGCGCCAGGCCGAAGCACTTCTGATCACGACATTGCTTATCATCGTGTGCGCTGTCGTCTTTGACGAAACAGCCGGCCAATATTCAACGGCATTTCTTCCGGCCCTGCTTTATTTACCGCTTCCTCTTGTCATTTGGTCGGCGTCACGGTTTGGCGCCAAAGGGGCCAGCGCGGCTATCCTCATTATGACGATTGTTTTGATCTGGCGGGCGCTCAATGGTTCCAGTTTGTTTCTTGCCGGCACTCCCGAGACAAATGTCTTCGCTTTGCAGGTTTTTCTTATAGGTCTTTCCGTCCCAATGTTATTGCTTGGATCTTCCATCAACGAAGTACGCCACGCAGAACGAAGATTGCGTCAAGACGAAGAACGTATGGCTTTCGTCGCTGCGACAGCCAATGTCGGCATGTGGCAGCACAAAACAAAATTTGATCAATTTTGGGCTACCGATCACTGTCGCACAATGCTTGGCATACAACAGCGCATTCCGCTCACGCGTGAGTTTATTCTGAACGTTGTGCACCCGGAAGATCGGCCGCTGGTAGAAAATGCGATGGCTGTCGGCATCCAAAGCGCCGAAGCACCTGTGGAATTTCGAATCGTTATGCCGAACGACGAAACGAGGTGGATACTCGTAAGATCCACCGCAAGTCAGGATGCCAGCGGCGCGGTAGTTTACACAAATGGCGTGTTCACTGACATCACGGCACGCAAAACGGCTGAAGCCGAAACCGAATTACAAAAACGGGAGCTGGCGCACCTCATGCGCGTATCCCAGGTTGGTGCATTGTCCGGCGGTTTGGCGCATGAACTTACCCAACCGCTGACGGCCATCTTGGCCAATGCCCAAGCGGCGCAGGCGATGCTGTTGGATAAAAAGTATAATCTCAATGATATCGGCGAAGTACTGGACGATATCATTGCGGAAGATCGTCGAGCCGGAGAAGTTATTCAACGGCTGCGGACCTTATTAAAGAACGGAAAGGGAGAAATCGAGCCCGTAGATATCAACGATTTGGTAAAGTCGACTCTGCGCTTGCTGAATAGCGAGATGATTGGTCGGAATATCAAAGCCAAAATTATCCTCGCAAACGACTTGCCTTCGGTCGAGGGCGATGCTGTTCAGCTGCAGCAGGTTCTACTTAATCTTGTCACCAATTCACTTGACGCAATGAGCCAAATGGATGCGCGTAGGCGCGTGCTGACGTTTACATCGCAGCGCTTCAACGAAGACGAAATCGAAGTGAGCGTCATAGATCGCGGGGTTGGCATCCAATCCGACGAAGGCCGGCTCTTCGACGCATTTTTCACGACAAGAGAACAGGGACTTGGGTTAGGGCTCTCGATCTGTTCGACCATTATTAAGCGGCATGGCGGCACGCTTAGCCTGGCCAATAACCCCGATGGCGGCGCAATTGCGCGATTTCGTTTGCCTCTGCAGCGCATGAAAGGTGGGTAGTATGTCCACTACAGAGTTTTCAGTCTTCCTGATCGATGATGATGCAGGCGTACTAAAGGCATTGACCAGGTTGCTTCAGACCGCCGGTTACAAAACCAGGTCGTTTTCTTCGTCAGTAGAATTTCTTCAGGAACATGATCCGTCCGTACCTGGCTGCGTTGTGCTCGATCTAGCCATGCCGGGCCTGGACGGATTAGAGCTGCAGCAAGCACTCGCGCGTCAGTCTGCTGACCGGCCGATCATTTTTCTCACCGGCCACGGAAGCGTCCCCATGAGTGTAATCGCTATGCGAGCCGGCGCGGTAGACTTCCTCTTGAAGCCCGTCAAACGTTGCGACTTATTGCAGGCGGTGACGCGGGCCGCCGAGCGAGACAAAATGACGCGCTGTGCGCACACCGAGCGCAGGACGATTTGTGAGCTGCTCGAAACACTTACCCCCCGCGAAAGGGAAGTTCTTACTCACGTGATAGCCGGCAGCCTCAACAAGCAGATCGCTGCCGGTCTCGGAACTGTTGAAAAAACAATCAAAGTGCATCGCAGTCGCATGATGGCAAAAATGGGCGTGCGCACCGTAGCGGAGCTCGTTCGGCTCACGGAAAAAGTGTCTTTGCAGCCAGGCCGGCTTGCAATTTGATTTGGCCCAAAGGCCAACTCGACGGTTGGGCCTAATGAGCGCAGATTTCGCCCATGTATATCGCTATCGTGGACGATGATGAAGCTGTGCGCAAAGCGCTGGCCCGAGTTCTGACTGCCCATTCGTTTGATATCGAAACGTTCGGATCAGCACTCGAATTTACAAGCTCGCCACATCTTCGTAAATTCGCCTGCCTGATCCTAGATCTGCACATGCCCGACATAACCGGGCTCGAATTGCAGCAACATCTTCGCCGTATTGGCGTTGTCATTCCGACAATCGTAATTACAGCATACAGCGAAATTGGGCTCCGCGAAAAATGCGTGGCTGCGGGCGCCACTTCATTCCTTATAAAACCCCTGGATAGCGAAGCACTTATTGAGGCGATCAACCACGCCACCGTTCGAGCGATGGACGGCGGGTGCGGCTCGAAAGGTGCCGCCTAAGATGCGGATTTCGTGACTCTGACCACGCGTTGGACCAAAGGTCACCTCGACAGTCAACGACGCGCCCAGCAACATTGTTATCTAGGCGATGCATTATGCAGGCAGCACCAGCGAGCAATGAGAGCGCCGCTGAAAACGCGAGGTTAGCTGCAACCGTGATGACCAGCGTAACCGGCTTGTAGTGGTGTTAGCGATGTCAATGTCATCAATGTCAGTTGAGACTGCCGCTCAAGTGATCCGCGAGGCAATGCGCGAAAAGGTCAAGCGGCATTCATTCTGGTATCTTGTGCAGAGCGGCATGATGGTTCTTGCGGGCATTTTTGCGCTGGCCTTTCCAGTGCTTTCGTCGGTGACTGTCGTATTCTTCCTCGGCTGGCTTTTGATTATTAATGGCTTCTTGCAAGCCATTAGCCTCATTGATGCGCGCCATGTGCCACATTTTTGGCTTCAGCTTGTCTCGGTCGTTATATCCGTGCTCGTCGGCATCCTGTTCCTCCGCAACCCAGGCGCTGGGCTCCTCACGCTCAGCCTCCTCCTGATTGTGTTTTTCATGGTTGAGGGCATTTCAAAGGTGATTTTTTCACTGACGATACGGCCCTTTCCGAACTGGGGTTGGGTATTTGCGAGCGGATTGATCGGAATACTTTTGTCATTTTATCTCTGGGCCAATACCCCCGTCGCGGCGATCTGGCTTCTAGGCGTCCTGCTCGGTATCGAGCTTATATGCGAAGGCGCCGCTCTTGGCTGCATGGCGTGGCACGCGCGCAAAAGTTAGCACTGCACCGCCATTTGCGCGCGGCTTGCAGCCTAAGGACGACGACGCGACAGGCGTTCCATAATCTAAATTGCTGACAACGTAATCAGGAATGATTGGCGCTTTGGTCTGCGTCTGCTTGCTTTGGCATTCGTATGTTGGCGCATGCGAGTGCAATCACCAAAAGCGGACTCAAAAGATTGAAAACGGCGTATGGCGCATAGCTGAACGTGGAAATGCCTAACGTCGCGGCCATGTAGGCGCCGCAGCTGTTCCAGGGAATCAAAGCCGAGCTAGGTGTCGCACTTGCTCCAACCGAACGAGACAGGACGACCGGCGAGAACCCTCGCCGGGCAAATGCACTTTTGAACATCCGCGTGGGAAGGACGACCGACATATATTGGTCTGCAGTCACGACATTCGTCGTGATAACGGCGGCAACCAAAGAAGCGGTCAGCGCTCCCGCCGATTTCGCAGCATTGATGATTGGAGTGATGATTTTCTCCAGAAAGCCCGCCTTCTCAACAACTCCACCAAATGCCAGTGCGGTAATAACCAGCCAGACCGTATTCAGCATGCTGGCCATACCGCCCCGCGACGCGAGATGGTCGATCGACGCAATACCAGTCGACGACTTATATCCATCCGCGAGTGCGAGCCATGTGCCCTTAATGAGCGCAAGCCACGCAGGCAAACCATCGCCCCCGGCATAGGCAACCACCCGATCCGGCGCCACGAACGTCGCAAGTATACCGCCCGTGAGGGCGCCAATGAAGATCGCGGTGAATGGCGGAACCTTCACCAATGCGAGACCGATGACAAGAACGAGAGGTAGGAACATAACAGGGGACACATGGAACGCCTGCTGGATAGCAGCCAATTTTTCGCTGGCGTCAAAATTGCCGGGTTTACCAAACAACCAGAACACCCCAACCGAAACTGCGAGCGCTAAGCCGGAAATCAGCGCCGTCTCGCGTATGTGCCGGTAAAGATCAACGCCGGCCGTTCCGGCGGCGAGGTTTGCCGAGTTCGATAGCGGTGAGGTGGTGTCACCGAAATACGACCCGGAAATTACGGCAGCCGCCGTGATTGCCGGATTAAGGTCCATGCTTTCGGAAATGCCCATAAGGCCCACGCCGATCGTCCCAACCGTCGTCCAGGAACTGCCAATGCTGCTCGATACGATTGCGCAGATAATTGCGGCGGTCATATAGAAGTGGCTCGGGCTGAGAATTTGAAGCCCATAATAAACCATGGCAACCAGAGTGCCGCTCAACGCCCAGGTGCCAATTAGCGCGCCCACCGCTAAAAGAATGAAGATCGCGCCGAGACCTGAATTGACGCTCTCGATTGCCCCCTCGCGGAGTTCGTCGAGCGTAAAGCCACGGCGCCACGCAAGGAACCCAGCGATCATCGTCGCTACGACAAGAGCGACTTGATTCGGACCTTCCGCGCCAGCGTCACCGAATAGATAAAATGACAGTCCTACAAGGAGGATGAGGGACGCTATCGGGATAATCGCTTCGACAAACGTGGGTGAACGCCGCTGGGTCGCCTTACTCATTCGCGTCCGCCCCCGTTCAAGCTACGATCGAGAGATCGTTGGCCAACGCCCTCTCCCTCGAGGAAAGCCCGACTATTTCTCGTTCCAATTCCGGTAAGGTAGACCTTCACTTCTTTTTATTTTTCGGCTTGGGCGTTTCGTCCACATTAGGCTCGGGAGTCGTCTGCCCCCACAGCGGAGTTGCGGGCTTTTTGAGGCGCTCTTGGCGAATTGTATCCCTGAATTCTTCGGAATCTCCCCGCTGGCTGCGATCGCCTGCGTCACCACGGCCCTGCGCAGAAACGCTCGCACTAGCGCAATGCAATACTATTATTCCTACCGTCGCGGCGATCAGCGGTTTCATAATCCACCTCCGTGGCGAACTCCCGGTTTAAAAAGCAAAATCGAGATGCGGGCCTATATCAACATTTTCGTACCATCTCTGAGGGAAGTTCGACCTACGTACTTCGTAAGCAATGCTTGTAGTCAGCGATACGCTGGGGGTGAAGTTATATTTCAGCCCCAGAGACGCCGAGTAGATTTGATCTGCCCGACCTGAATTGAGGCCGCCCGTAAACCAATACGCCTCGAAGAATGGGGACGAAGTAATCGACCAACGTTCATTGAGCGGCGCCTCGATGCCTAGTGCCAGATCAAGACGATAGTACTCGGACTCGACAACATCGGAAAAGCGGTAACGGCCCCTTATGAACGGTGAAAAGATCACACTATTGATCGTGAAATTGCGCGAAGCTGCACCCATAATGTCGTAAGCGGTGAACAGATGCTCGTCGTAGATGCCCCCATATTCGTATCTGTTCTCAAAATTGGCGCTTACGCTCCAGCCACCAATGTCTTTAGCCACACGCGCGCCCCACAACGCCATCGACCAGTTGGCGTCCTTCTCATGCGCAAATGCATCGATGTCGCTACGTACGTACAAACGATACGTCAAATCCGGAGCGAGCCTGCCGTCCAATCTCAGAGACACGTCGCTATTAAGAAACGAGTTGCTCTTTCGCTCTTCGCGGCTAAAGAACGCATTATTGGTCCATGTCGGAGACAGGGAGCCGACGACACCGAAGGTGGGAGCCCACGACGGCGGCTGGTAGTTCTCGATTTTCGCTGCCTCGACTGAATAATCCGCGGCACAGACACCGCTTACACCGAAAAGCAACCACGGCAGGACGAAAATTATCCCCGACTTGCGCATGGCCCCTCCCCAATCTGTCAAACAGGCAACCTCAATGCGCGGGCGACCACAACACTACTAGTTTACCGCGTCGCGAATAATCGGACAGGTCATACAGTGTCCGCCGCCACGGCCACGCCCAAGCTCCGCGCCAGTGATCGTGATCACTTCGATTCCCTGTTTGCGCAGCAAAGTATTTGTATAGGTATTGCGATCATAGGCGAAAACCACGCCGGGCGAAGCGCAAACGAGGTTAGCACCGCTGTCCCATTGCGTGCGCTCGCGCATATATGCAGTCCCGCCGGTTTCGACGATGCGCATTTTCTTGATACCTAGTGCATCTCCAATCGTATCGACAAACGGCTTCTCGTCCTTGCGAAGTTCGACTCCGCCGGGCTTGTTCGAGGGTCGGTAGGAATATGCGTGGATGTTGTAAACGATATCCGGGTAAAGCAGAACACAGTCCCGATCAGCGAAAGTAAAGATTGTATCGAGGTGCATCGCGGCGCGCAGTTTCGGCATCGCCGCCACGATGACCCGCTCTGCGGCCTTCTGCTTGAAAAGAGTTGCCGCCAACTGGCTGATGGCCTGGCGCGAAGTGCGCTCACTCATTCCGATCAGAACGTTACCCTTGCCGATCGGCATCACATCGCCGCCTTCGAGAGTCGCAAGGCCGTGGTCCTGGGTGGGATCGCCCCACCAGACTTTGACCTTGCCGGCAAAGTCCGGATGAAATTTGTAAATCGACGTGGTGAGGATCGTTTCCTCATGACGCGCCGGCCAGTACAGTGGATTAACCGTGCAGCCGCCGTAAATCCAACATGTCGTGTCGCGCGTGTAGAGCGTGTTCGGCAATGGAGGCAGCAGGTACTCCGTAACCCCGGCCGCTTCCTTGACCATATTGAGCATCGCGCCGCCGTGCGACTCCGGAAACTCTTCAGTTGACAGACCGCCGATCAACACCTCCGCAAGCTCCCGGTTCGGCAGGCCTTCGAGGTAACTTCTTATTTCATCGACCAAACCCAGGCCGACCTGGTTCGGCACGACCTGATTATCGAGAATCCACTTCTTCCCTTCCGGTACCGCAACGGTCTCAGTCAGAAGGTTATGCATTTCCACAACATCGATGCCCCGGTCGCGCATCTTCTGAACGAAATCGAAGTGATCACGTTTGGCGTTGTCGACCCACAGCACATCATCGAACAGCAGCGAGTTGCAGTTGCTAGGCGTAAGCCGCTGGTGCGCGCGCCCCGGGGCGCAAACCATCACCTTGCGTAACTGACCAACCTCAGAATGAACGCCAAATTTAACCTGCTCAGCCATGGCAACGAATCTCCATTACTTTAGATCGCGCACTTAGATCGTGATGTAGCCAGTTACGAGGCCGTGGATGCCGATAATGCATCCGACGACGGCGACGAAGAACAATGCCCATTCTGGCAGCGTGAACAGCTGCTTCCCCTGCTCCTTTCGCGTTATGTAATACAGGATGGTGCCGGGCGCGTAGATAATGAACCCGAGAAGCAGGAATTTCGTGCCGCCAGCAAACACCAGGAAAATCGTGTAGATGGTCGCCAATATCGCGATGACGGTGTCCTTGCCGATGTCGCCGGGATTTTTGTTGTAAGTCTCCCTGCGGAACACCAACATCAGGGCAAAGGCCGCGGAGAGAAAATAAGGGATCAGCGAGAGGTGACTGCACAGCGAGAGCGCGAAGGTGAAGGCATCGTCGGAAAACAGCGTGGCGACCAGCACCACCTGAATGAGCATCGAAGTCATGAACAGCGCCGTTGAAGGCACTTGATTTGCGTTTTCGCGCGCCAGGAACGCCGGCATATCCTTGTTTTTCGCCGCGATCGACAGCACCTCTGCCGCCATCAGCGTCCAGGCCAGGTAAGCGCCGAGCACCGAAACGATAACGCCGGCGCCGATGAACACAGAACCCCAGTGACCAACGGCAGCTTCCAGCACGCCACCGACCGAAGGCTGGCGCAGTTGCATTAGCTCTGCGCGGGGCAAGATGCCGTAGGCCAGGATCGACACTGACGCGAACAGCGCGAGCACGCCCAGAAAACCGGTCACCGTGGCGATACCTACGTCCTCGCGCTTTTGCGCGAAACGTGAATAGTTGCTTGCGCCTTCGATACCCAGAAACACGAAGACCGTCACCAGCATCGTCGCCTTTACCTGCTCGAACAGATTACCGTAATCCCCGGACGAGCCGCCCCAGAGGTTGGCCACGAACACAGCCGGCTTGAGGTAAAAAATCGCCAGCACCACGAACAGCAGCAGCGGGATAACCTTGGCAATGGTCACAACCTTGTTGATCGCCGCCGCTTCCTTCACGCCACGCAGCACCAACAAGTGAAAGAGCCAAATTCCGACCGAGGAGATCAGGACTGCGGTTACCGTATTGCCTTGACCGAGAGCGGGAAAAAAAGCGCCGAGCGTGGACTTGATCAGGATCCAGTACGACACGTTGCCCACACAGGCGCTAGCCCAATAGCCGAAAGCTGAGAAGAAACCGACATAGGGCCCGAAGCCGGCCCGCGCATACGCGTAGACGCCGGCATCGAGATTAGGCTTGCGGTTAGCCAGCGTTTGGAACACGAACGCCAACATCAGCATGCCAGCGCCAGCAATGGCCCAGGCGATCAGGGCTCCGTAGACGCCCGTGGCCTGCGCAAAATTGCGCGGGATCGAAAACACTCCCGCGCCGACCATGCCGCCGACCACCATGCCGGTGAGGATCCCTACCGGGACTTTCTGTTGTTTTCCGCTCGCACTCATGGTGCAGTGATCCTCTTCAGCACAAATTTCACAACGTCATAGCGAACGAACTCTGCGCGCAAACATCAGTGGCAGCAAAAAGGTGCCAGGGCCGACCATCGGCCTGACAACCATTCAGGTTAGTACCAATGGCGATAGTTTTTGTACGTAATTCGCAGTCGCAGCGTCCTCCCCGGATCGCACACGTGTACCTTACCTGAGGAATCGCGCCCCGACCTATTGGACCGAGGTCCAACTTCTCCCGCAGGATGGCCCGGTGCGATGATTGATCTTCAAGAGTGCTACGAAAGCGTCGGGTTTAGTTGAGTTGCCTTGACCATGCCCCTTCACATGTCGGGTAACCACACATGGGATCGAGGTGACGCCCGAGCGGCAAAAACAAAGCGGCCGCGTTGAGATTCCGATCGGTTCGCTGCTATCGGAGAGACGGATTTCGTCCAAAGCCAGCACTCTAATCTGGTCCGTCGATCGGCGCTTTGACTTCATGCCGGGCCGAACCCCCGACACTGATTTTTTGTCCACCGATGCTAGCAAACGGACTTAATCCGAAATTGATCTACGCGATCCATTACCGCTCAGTTCAGCGGTGAGCGCCTTCCGAACTTAGCAACAGCGTAATAGGCTGTGTCGACTTTTGGCCAAGATGTGATGGATAGAGACAGCGACTTCGAACGGTAGGGTCCAGAAATGTCAATTTTCGTACATCACTTACAGGGAAATCATCGCATCCTACGCAATGCACTGATGGCATTGGCAATGCCGATGTTGCTTGCGGCATGCCAACCTGACAATGAAACGTCAGCTCCGGCAGCGCGTCCGGTTCGGACTGTAACAATTGACAAGCGCGAAGCCGGTGTCCCGATCATTCTGACTGGTCGAATTGAAGCAGAAGACGAAGCTGCACTTGCATTCCGCATTTCGGGCCGGGTGCTTGATAATGATCGTAAGCTTGGGGACCGAGTTCGAGCCTGGACAGATCGTGGCGCGGCTGGAATCGCAGAACGAGCGCAATGCCTTGCGGTCGGCGCAGGCTAATCTCGTCGCGTCCGAAGGCCAGTTGACGCAGGCCCGCAATCATTTCGAACGGCAGGACACCCTGCTCAAGCAAGGCTGGACCACGCGTGCAAACCACGACCAGGCCAAACAGGCCCAGCAAACTGCACAGTCGCAGGTTGATGCTGCGGAAGCGCAATTGAAAGCCGCATATGACCTGGTGAGTTTTACCGAACTCAAGGCGGACGCACCCGGAGTGGTAACGGCGGTTGGCCCCGGCGGCGGCGAAGTCGTACAGGCGGGACAGATGATTGTCAGGGTTGCACGCCGGGATGGGCGCGATGCGGTATTTGACGTGCCGGCGCAAGTGATCAGAACAGCGCCAAGCGACCCGAGTATTACCGTGTGGCTCACCGACGATTCGAAAGTGACCACAACCGGACGCGTGCGCGAAGTTGCTCAGCAGGCCGACCCGGTAACACGTACGTTTGCCGTCAAGGTCGGATTAAACAATCCTCCACCGACAATGCGACTTGGCGCAACCGTGACAGGCCGCATGGAGGTCGATTTAGGTGTCGTCATCGACATCCCAGCGACGGCATTAACAAAATTCAATAGTCAGCCTGCCGTCTGGATCGTCGATCCGTCGAACCGTACGGTCTCTATGCGTAATATCGACGTGCTGCGTTACGACCCGGCAAGGGTCACGGTGTCCAGCGGGCTTAACGTCGGAGAGGTCGTCGTCACTGCGGGCGTGCAAGCTTTGCACCCAGGCCAGAAGGTGCGTCTGCTCGGATCGGAGCCGTAATATGGGCTTCAATCTCTCGAAGTGGGCGCTCAACAACCGATCGCTGACCGTCTACCTGATGATCATGGCGGTGCTCGCGGGCCTCTTCTCCTTTGTCAGACTCGGGCGCAACGAAGACCCATCGTTCGTTATCAAGACAATGGTGGTGCAAGCCGCGTGGCCCGGCGCAAGCGTCGACGACACGCTCAAACAAGTCACCGAGCGGCTCGAACGCACGCTGCAGGAAACTCCTAAACTCGATTTCTTGCGCAGTTTCACACGCGCCGGCGTGACCACGATCTTCGTCAACCTCAAGGACAACACGACCGCCAGGGAAATTCCGGACATCTGGTACCATGTTCGCAAGAGCATCAGTGACATGCGCCACACGCTCCCGACAGGCGTCATAGGTCCCGGGTTTAATGATGAGTTCGGCGACACGTTCGGAATCATCTATGGCTTCACTGCCGATGGTTTCACCCATAGAGAACTCCGCGACTATGTAGAGGACGTACGCTCAAAATTGCTGCACGTCCACGACGTCTCAAAAATTGAAATTTTGGGCGCCCAGGACGAGAGGATTTTTGTCGAATTCTCGATGGAGGAACTGGCAAGCCTCGGCATCGACCGGTCCGCTTTGGTCGCGGCATTGCAGGCGCAGAACGTCGTGCAGCCAGCCGGCACAATTCAAACCGGCAATGAAACACTGTCGCTCCGTGTATCTGGAGCATTCCGGTCCGAGCAAGACGTTGCGAATTTCAGTTTCGCGTTCGGCGGGCGCATGCTGCGCCTGAGCGACATTGCGAAGGTCCGGCGCGGCTTTGCCGATCCGCCGCAGCCGCTGTTTCGTGTCAATGGACAGCCGGCTATTGGCCTCGCTGTTGCCATGCGTGACGGTGGCGACATCCTGGCGCTGGGTAAAAATATCAAGCGCACAATCGCGGAAGCCACCGCGGATTTGCCGTTCGGAATAGATGCGAAGCTCGTGGCCGATCAGGCGGCAACAGTCGATAGCGCCATTTCCGAGTTCATGACATCGCTGTGGCAAGCAGTTGCGATCATCCTTGCGGCGAGTTTCGTCAGCCTCGGTGTCCGCCCTGGCTTGGTCATCGCAACCGCTATTCCCCTTACACTCGTCGTTGTTTTTTCCATCATGCAGATGTCTAGCATCGACATGCAGCGCATCTCGCTTGGCGCGCTGATTATTGCGCTCGCTCTGATGGTTGACGATGCCATGACAACGACCGACGCCATGCTCACCAGGCTGGCGCAGGGCGACGACAAGGTGGAGGCCGCGACCTTTGCGTTCCGGACCTACGCTTTCGCGATGCTCGCTGGCACACTGGTGACGATTGCAGGCTTCGTCCCCGTAGGCTTCGCAGCCAGCGGTGCTGGGGAATATACTTTCACACTCTTTGCCGTCGTCACGATCGCGTTGATCGCGTCTTGGTTCGTCGCCGTTCTCTTCGCGCCGCTGCTTGGGGTCGCGATTTTGACCCCGCCAAAGGCTGCAAAATCGTCGGAGCCGGGCTGGGTATTTCGGACCTACCGGGCGTTTCTCACCGGGGCGCTGCGGGTAAAATGGCTGACAATCGCGATAACGCTCGCGATGTTTGTCGCGTCCATATTCGCGATGCGGCTTATTCCTAATCAGTTCTTTCCGTCGTCGGACCGACCTGAATTGCTGGTCGACATGACGCTGCCGCAGAATGCGTCAATCTTTGCCAGCGAGACGGTCGCTCGCCGTTTCGACGCGGTCCTCAAGGATGACCCCGATGTCGCGCGTTGGAGCACAAACGTTGGCCGCGGCGCAATCCGGTTCTATCTACCGCTGAACGTCCAGCTTCCGAACAACTTCTTCAGCCAGGCCGTGGTCGTCGCAAAGGACATCCCAGCGCGCGAGCGCCTGAGGGAGAAGCTAGAGAAGGTGCTGGCCAACGATTTCCCCAGCCTCACCAGCCGTGTCTCTACACTCGAACTTGGCCCGCCGGTTGGATGGCCGATTCAGTATCGCGTCAGTGGTCCAGAGATCGCACAGGTGCGAGACATCGCCCTGAAGCTCGCCCAAGTTGTTGCAACAAACCCGAGGGTCGTACACGTCAATTTCGACTGGTTTGAGCCAGCCCGGCAGGTGCGCATCCTGATAGACCAGAACGAGGCGCGTTTGCTGGGGTTGAGTTCGCAGGCACTTGCGAGCGTGCTCAACACGGTTATCTCGGGTAGCGCCGTCACGCAGGTGCGCGATGACATCTATCTGGTTGACGTGGTCATGCGCGCGACCGACGAGCAGCGCGTTTCGCTAGAAACACTTCGGTCCATTCAGGTCCCACTCCCGAACGGACGGACGGTGCCGCTCAGCCAATTTGCATCATTCGCATACGATCAAGAGCAGCCGTTGGTCTGGCGCCGCGACCGAGTTCCGACATTGACGGTGCAGGCTGACGTCAAAACGGGCGTGCTTCCCGAAACGGTAACCACTGCGCTGGCGCCGTCTATCGCGGAGCTGTCCAAAACCCTCCGGGCGCCCTACCAGATCGTGGTTGGCGGAGTGGTAGAGGACAGCGCGAGCGCGCAGGCGTCCGTGATTGCCGTCGTACCGGCGATGTTGCTGATCATGTTCACGGTGCTGATGATACAGCTGCGGAGTTTTGCGCGTCTGTTCATCGTCCTCAGTGTAGGACCGCTGGGATTGATCGGTGTGGTCGGTGCGCTGTTGCTGTCTGGCAAACCGCTTGGGTTCGTCGCCATCCTCGGTATTTTGGCATTACTGGGGATGATCACGAAGAACGCCGTGATTCTGATCGGACAAATCGAAGCCGAGCAGAGTCAGGGCAAAGACGTCTGGCAGGCTACTATCGACGCGAGCAGTACCCGCTTCCGCCCAATCATGCTGACCGCAATCTCGACGGTTCTCGGGATGATTCCAATCGCCCCGACGGTGTTCTGGGGACCGATGGCCTTCGCGATTATGGGAGGATTGCTGGTTGGAACGATTCTCACACTGGTCTTTTTGCCGGTGCTTTATGTGACTTGGTTTGGCAGAAAAGAAAATTCGTCCGATGGTCGCCGGTCAGCGCCCGCGTAAGAAAATCTTCTGTCTGCACCTAAAAAGATCCAAAGATCGACCCGAGCACGATGACGGCCACCAACGCGAAGAGCGCACTCACAATTCCAACCATCACGATGTCACGGTAGCTTTCGCGATGGGTCGATCCACAAACGGCGAGAAGTGTCACCACGGCTCCATTGTGGGGCAGGCTGTCGAGGGTCCCCGATGCAATAACTGCAACTCGGTGAAGTAGCGCTGGGTCCATCCCGATTTCTGCCGCTCGCGTCATGTAAGTGCTTCCCAGCGCGTCGAGCGCGATCGTCAGTCCACCCGACGCCGAGCCCGTTAGAGCAGCCAGAACATTAGTTGCGACCGCGAGGGACACAAGCGGCCCCCCTGCAATACCGAGCACCCAGTCGCGGACCATTGCAAACGCGGGCATTTCTGCCACGACGGCACCGAAGCCGACAAGACTTGCGACACTCAGAGCAGGAAGTACGGAAGCGTTGGCGCCAGCGTCGACAGTTTGCCGCAATGTCGGCAGCCGCCAAAAGTTGACCGCCAATACCGCGATGATCGCGCAAGCTAGCGCCGTGATGACCGCCCATACGCCGCCGACTGCTGACAAGGACGTCTCCCCCCAACGTGGCTCTGCAAGGAAGGACACGTCGAGCCTCGGCAGGATGACCAACGACATCGCCATGTTGACGCCGATCACGACGACAAGGGGAAGTGCGGCAGCCATCGCCGTCGGCGCTACATCGACGGTCCGGCCATGTCCCAATTCGGCTGGATCGAACTCGTGCGCGGTCGTAGCGCGCTCACGCGCCAAATTAACCTGCTCGATATTCGCTGGCTGAGTAGAGGTGCTGCCTTTCCCAAACCCCTCACCGGCGCGGCGCGCGTTAGCCTCGACATGGTTGAGCCACCACATGCCCAACCCGAACATGATGATCGATGCCACGATGCCGAGACCAGGCGCCGCGAACGGTGTCGTTCCGAAGAACGGCATGGGAATAGCGTTCTGAATAGACGGCGTCCCCGGTAGAGCCGACATCGTGAAAGTGGAGGTTCCAAGCGCAATGGCAGCGGGCATTAAGCGGCGCGGAATCCCGGCAGCCCGAAACAGCTCCTGTGCCATCGGAGCGATGACAAAGAACGCGACGAAAAGGCTGACGCCGCCATAAGTAACAAGCGCGCTGGCGAGTACGACAGCCAGAATGGCTCGCCGATGGCCGAGCTTGCGGATCAAAAGTTCAGCGATGGTTGTTACCGATCCGCTGTCTTCCATAAGCTTGCCAAAGAGTGCCCCAAGCAGAAAAAGCGGAAAGAACTGTGCAAGGAACTGCGACGCGCTGGTCATGAACGTTTGCGTCCAGTGGGCCAATAATGGCTCGCCGGAGAAAAATGCGGCGATTAGCGCCGCTATCGGCGCGAGGAGCAGTACGGACCACCCACGGAAGGCTAATCCGACCAAAAGTCCGAGTCCGAGCAGGATGCCCAACAAACTCATGACTCAGCACTCCGCCAACAGCATGTCGATATCAGTAGTGGAACGCCGGCCAAGATCGTCGGCGTGCGCATCAAGGAATTCGCCCGCTGCGCGACGCCCTTCGGTTTTTAGCATTGTCAGAAATTCCCACTCCGCGTTGAGCTTTGAGGAGTAACCGAGGTCGTTCATCATCTCCGTCATGATCCTGTGCGTTCGCATCCCGGCCCAACGCGCACCCTCACCTGTTCCCGGATCAGCCACCTCGCGTAGCAGCGCAATCATGCGCAATTCCTTCATCAGCGGCGAGTTGAAGGATATTTCATTGAGCCGATTGAGGATCTCGGCGGCGGTACGAGGCGTGCTTGGCCGTTCACGCGGATTGATTTGCACCAGGATCGAATCGTGGGCGTCGCTCTCACGGACCAGTGGCGTAATGGTAGGGTTGCCTGCAAAACCACCATCCCAATAAGGCTCACCGTCGATCTCGATCGCCTGGAACACAGTCGGCAAGCATGCGGAGGCTAACAGCACGTCAGCCGTGATCTCCGAATTACGGAAGATACGTCCGCGGCCAGTTCGCACATTTGTCGCAGTGACGAATAACTTAATCGGCGAGCGTGCGAGGCGAGCGAAGTCAATGCTTTCTGCGAGAATATCGCGCAACGGGTTAAATCCGTGCGGATTGAGATCGTAGGGAGAGAATATGCGAGTCATGAAGTCCATGGCGATGAAGACAGGCGACGTATCGAGTGTCCAGCGTCCCATGACCCGATCAAAAGGCGTACGCTGCAGCGGACTTAGCGCCGCAGCGCGGGAGACGCGCTTCCAATACTCGTCAAGCGCGGCACGTGCGCCGTCTGCACCACCTTCGGTCCAGCCATCGGCCAGCACGGCCGCATTCATTGCGCCTGCCGAGGTGCCCGAGATCGCGATGATTGGAAGCCAAGCCTCCTCGAGGAGGCGATCCAGAACGCCCCAGGTGAATGCGCCGTGCGAGCCACCGCCCTGCAGGGCGAGGTCGATCGGGAGGGGATCGCGCCGAGCAGTATTCCGGCTCTTTGACGGCATTGTCTCTGTCCTCTGCAGTTCACAGAATGGAAATCGAAACCCGGCTGACCGGGACCACTCGTGTTAAACGTCCGCTGCTGTTGCGAGCGCTCTTGTCAGGCGAGAGTGCGGCCAGGTCCGATCGCTATTGGTCAGCGTCCCGTGAGCATTGTTCCGACCAAGATGACCGTTAGCGCCAGAAACAGTACGCCCGCCATTGGCCATTGGTGCAACCTCCACTCGACCCGCTCAGCGACAGCGCCTAGATTTCGTGCAACTCGTGCCGCGCTTTTTTCCACGAAGAGCAAATCTCCTTCCGGAATACGAGGCAGGAAGCGGCCCCAGCGCCATAGTCCGAGTGCGAGGATACCTCCGATGAGGACAGGCCAGAGCGCGGCCCAAAGTTCTTTTGGAACGAGAGCATCGTGCGCGGACGCATTGGTGGCCTGGGCAAACAGTGCCCAGGGCACAACGACGGCGGCGACGGCGATCGTGAGCCAGGACAAAACGAACCCTGCGGATGCCGCAGGCTTCGGATCTTGCGACGTGCCTAGCGAAACGCAGCGCAAAAAATGAAGCATCAAAACTGTGCTTCCAATAGCCGCGAATATTGCGAGCACGCCCACAACGCCGTCGCCTAACGAAGCCTTTACAGCCAGCTTCGCCAATGCGCCTCCGGTCAACGGGAGACCGCCAAGCCCGAGTGCCAATACTGCGGCTGGCACCAGTACCATCCATATTCCGCGCGCCCTGGTCGGTGCGCTAACACCAAGGGCGAGAAACAACCCACCTTTGGCCAATATGTGATGAACTGCGTAGAAAGTTGCTGCGATCGGGACGGTCGTATCGCCTGCGGCAAGGCCCATGCCGAGCACGGTGGCGAGCAACCCCATCTGGCTTACACTGGAGTATGCCAGCACCGTCTTCGGATTCGACTGAGTTATTCCAATCGCCACGCCGTAGAACGCGGAGACCAAACCGCCGGCAGCAAGCGTCTCGCCCCAACCAGGCAGCGCGACCTCAAAGGGAAGGAAGCGGATAAACCCGATCACGCCGGCCTTCACGGCCGCGCCGCTGAGCACGGCTGCAGCCGGAATCGCTGCAGCCGAATACGTCAAGGGCATCCACACATGCAGTGGCACCAAGCCGATCTTCAGGCCAAACCCTAGAATGAGAAACGCCAAAGCCGGATCCCGCCAACTTGACGTGGGCAGCGCGGCCACTGCATCGCGGATGAGCAGGCTGCCATTCGGACTCGCTGCGGCTAGAAATACGAAACCCATCAGCAGGAAGGCTTCGCCGAGAACGGCCAAGGAGACATAAAGGGCGCCTGCGCGCCGGGCTGCGGGCGTGTTTTCAAATACGACAAGTCCATAGGCAGCAAGGCTAACCAGCGTGAAAAACAAATAAAAACTCAGCATGTCGGCGGCTATGAAGACACCGAGGCTGCCCGTTAGCGTCATCAGCCACCATATTGAAAAGCGTCCGCCGTTCGGGCTGGAGCGCAACCAGGCGCAAGCATAAGCACCAGCTGCGATCCAGAGCAGCGCGGCCGTCCCAAGCAGCATCGCTCCCGGTGTGTCGATCGAAAGCGTCAGTCCAAGCACAGTTTGTGGCTGGACCAGAGTCGAGCCATGAAGCGCAGCCAGTGCCACCGCAAGTGCAGGCAATGGTGCAAGCGGCAGCAGCACCGGCATTCGATCTCTGATCCGGCCTGATATACACGTCGTAAGCATTGCCAGCGGAAATGCTATTGCAACAGCAAGCCGTAACCCTGAGTCCATCACAGGCAGAGTCTCCCCGGGGACAAGAAGCATTTTGCTGGCACTACGTGGCATGATCTCATCGTGATACGGCTCCCAGAATTTCAGGACGACCGATTTGAAGAAGCTCGGACGGTTGCAGCGGCACCAGGCCGAGCAGAACTGCGAACAGCGCAAGCGTCAGCACGACCATTTCACGGCTCCGAGACACTGGTGTGAAAGCTTTCAGCGACGTATTGGCACTATGAAGTGCTTTTCCGAGCACCATGAAAATGTAACCGCCCGCCAGCAAGCCGCCCGCGAGCATTACGACTGCCCACCACCATTGCCCTTCCATAACTGTCGCCAGGAGTAGCAGCCATTTTGCGACGAAGCCCCCGCTTGGTGGCACCCCCATCAGCGACAATCCGGCCAATCCAAATGCGACCACCGTGATCGGAAGTAACCGCCCGATTCCGGCAAGCTCGGCAATTCGGTCATGTCCGAGCGCCTCAGCGATTAGTCCAGCCGCCATGAACATCGACGCTTTTGCAAAAGCGTGAGAGAAAAGCTGCAGCCAACCGCCGGTCCAGGCGACATTGCCCCACAGATCGCCTGCGCCAGAACCAGCCACGAGGGGAAAAATAAAGAACAGGTAGCCGATTTGCGCCACAGTCGAATAAGCAATCAGCAACTTGAGACGCTTTTGACGAAGCGCGAGGATACTTCCGAAGAGAATTGCCCCAGCTCCAAGTGTGGCGAGGATCTGGGTAGAGGCAAAATTCATTAGCCCTGGCATTGCGTCGAACCAGAGCCGCACAATCAAAAAGAAGGCGCCTTTAACGACAAGTGCCGAAAGCACGGCGCTGCCTGGTGCGGGAGCGCCAGCATGCGCCGGGGGCAACCACAGATGTAACGGGAAGAGTGCCGTTTTGGCCAACAATCCCATTGTCATCAGCCCAGCCGCAATCCAGGCGGCTGGCTCGGGGCGTATGCGGGTCGATAACAGAGCAATATCGAGCGTGCCGTAAGCGCCGTAAATCAGCACCGTACCGAGCAAATAAAGAATCGAGCCGAACAGGGCGAAAAGTAAATAGCGCAATGCTGCCTTGATGGTTTCCTGCTGACCTTTCAGTGACACGAGAGGCACTGCGGCGAAGGTCAGCAACTCCAGCGCTACATACAGATTGAAAAGATCGCCGCTGAGGACAACTGCATTGATCGCACTCCAGATCGCCAACAACAGAATCCAGAACACCAGCGGCGCACGCGCTTCAGGCAGCCCACGCGGCTGGCTGAATTCACCGTGAGCAAAGATGCCGGTGGCGCAAATTACGATGGCCGTTGTGACCATCATCGCCACCGAGATTCCATCGGCGCGCAACGCGATTCCAAGCGGAGGCGCCCAGCCACCCACGATGTAAACAAGTGGTTGGCCGCTTTGCCACACGACGGCAAAAATGGTTGCTGCAATACCAAAGCTGGCCGGCAGAAAAATCAGGGCGATGCGTTCGACATAACGCCCGCCAAGAGCCAACGACAGCAGAATGCCTGCGACTGGCAATATGATCGCCAGAACGAGCAAAAATCCGTTTGACGAAGCCACATTGACCAACACCGCTGCATTCTGCATCAGGGATTGTCTCTGCTAGCGTTGATGCTCTCAGGTTCGTCGGAGCCCAGCGTCGCCTGGCCGGTCATATTGAACAGTCGCACCAGGAGCGCGACCGCCATTGCAGTGGCCGAGAAGGCGACGACGATGCCGGTGATGACTAACGCTTGCGGCACCGGATCGCCGCCCAACCCCGCGGCTGCGCCCCTTCGCGCAATAACGCCGAACAGAACGAACACGCCGCTGCCGAGGACGTTAAACGCGAGTATCTTGCGAAGCGGTTGGGGGTTTGTAATGAGCCCGTACAAACCGAGCCCCACCAGCGCCGCACTACAAAGCCCAAACAATGTTGCGCTATTCATGGTTGCCGCACCCGCTCGGGCGGCCCTGCCGCCAACAGGCCAAGCGTCACGCCGATCGATAAAGTCAAAGTGGCCTCAATGAGGACGATCAGCGGCTTGGCGTAACCCGCCGGATACGCAAGAAAGGCATCCGCCAGCACGAAACCCGCAAGCCCGATTGTGAGGAAGATCATAGGGCCGACAACCATCAGCAACCGCATGCGGAGTAGGCTGATCGAAGGTACGTCCTGCAAGCCTGCGATCATGACCAAAAGCCACATCGCGGCCAGAACCGTGCCGCCCTGGAAGGCACCACCGGGAGCGCTCGCTCCGACCCAACACATGTAGACCGCTACGATGATGCCTACCGGTGGCAGGATCTGAGCGAGGAAGACCAGAATGCCGTTCCGTTGAGAGTAAATAGATAGGCCCGGCACGCCGCCCCAGAGTCGGTCCGGCGCTAACGACCAGACGCCGACCAAAGCGAGCAGCAGAACCACCTTCTCAAGCAACGTGTCGAATGCGCGATAAACGAAAAGAACACCAGCGACTGGATTGCCGAGGCCGCTTTCCGCCAGGTGCGCCATCGCCAACGGTGCGAGCGTGGGGACGAAATCGGGAGGAAAAAGAACTACAGCTGCGATGCCCGCCGATATCAGCGTGCAAAAAACACCGGCCGCAATACGAAACAGCATGCCGGTCCGTGGAGCGGTGGACTCGGTGGGACGCAAGCGTGTGGCCGCCCCGATCAACAGCATACCGGTCACGCCACTGCCGATCGCAGCCTCGGTCAGCGCCACGTCAACGGCAAAAAGCCTGACCCAGACGAGCGACAGCAGCAATCCATAGACGACAAATGCGATGACGGCCGCGAAGGTATCACGCGCGGCGATTGCCCAAGCAGCAATTGTCAGAAGCACAGTAGCAAGACCGATCTCGAAGGCAAACGCGACTGTCATTCGTGCTAGCCGCCTCCTCGCACCAGGCGTGCGATGAGCTGCGTGACGATCGCACCCGACAATTGGACCAGCAGCCAGACGCTGATCAACTTCAGCGCGCCGAGTGGGCCTTGTGCATGCGGCAGAAGGCCTAGAACAATTAGGCCGAGGCCAAGGTTGTCCACTTTGGTCAATGCGTGCAGACGCGTCAGCACGTCCGGGAAGCGTAACAGCCCAACCGTGCCGGCCATGAAGAAGAACGAGCCGGCCGAGACCGCAACAATGGTGAAAATATCGAGCACTGCATTCATTTGCGTTTAATGGTCTCCTGGGCTTCGGATTTCACGCCGGAGGCACTCATGACGAATGCAACCGAGGCGAAGGCGGCGAGTAACGCCAACATCAATGCGACATCCACGACGGACCGCGTTTCAGTTGCCACGGACAGAAGGAGCAGCACCGCAACGCCCCCCGTGCCGATCAACTGCGCCGCCATCATGCGATCGGCTTCGGCCGGGCCACGAAGAATGCGAAACAAGCCGATGGCGACCGTCAGCAACACGAAAGCGGCTGCACAGATCAGCAAGTCAGCCATTGCCGTGCGTCCTTCCGAGTGCTTGCACGAGCAGCGCTTCCTCCATAGCAAGCTGCTCGGCTACCGGCTGCGTGATATCAAGGCAGTGAATAACCAGGTGGTCGTTTTCATCAATTCCGGATGGAAGCGTCCCTGGTAGCAAGCTGGCCATTGTGCAGAACGCATTTCGCATCGATCCCGGCGGAAGTTGCGTCCGATAGACCACGAAGCCCGGCCGCAACGGCAAACGCGGATCGAGGGCGCGCCAGGCAACTTCAACGCCCGCAACAATTGATTGGCGCAAAAAGCGAAGCACGAGTTGCGTCAGTGCGACGGGATGAAAGCTCCACTCCCCCGCCGACAGAAGGCGTAGACTAGCCCATGTCGCCAAGATAGCCGCTAACACCCCTACCGGGAGAGCCCCGACGTCAAAGCCATAAAGAATCAGCCAAACCGCAAGAAATCCTGCGGTTCGTAGAAACCATTCTCGCAGCGGACTGCGGGAAACATCGACGGTACCGCTCATGTAGCGCGCCTGGCTTTGCTCAGATAAGACCTACCAAGACTACGATGCTGCGCCGCGATCAAGAATCACACAAGAGTTCTCAGAGCAGGTAAAGTTGGACCTCGGTCCAATATCGGGGCAGAATTGAGAGACCATGGCCACAAAAACAGAAACGCCGCGAACGTCGATTGCTTTCCCGCTTTTAGCGATCGCGTTTATATTTCTGGCCCCACTCATCGGCTATGACGGCGTCGTACAGCTATCGTCACCGCGGTCGCTCACGCTTTCAGGAGCGATGATCATCATTATGGTCGGTGCTATTTTTGCGGCCGTACATCATGCTGATGTGATCGCCCATCGCGTGGGAGAGCCCTATGGAACACTTGTCCTGACATTAGCGGTCACCGTCATCGAGGTTGCGCTTATCGAGTCAATCGTGCTGACGCCAGGTAGTTCTCCCGCGCTGGCACGCGACACCGTCTTTGCCGTCATTATGATCGTATGCAACGGCCTGGTAGGGCTATGCGTGCTGTGGGGCGGGCTGCGTCATCACGAGCAAGAGTTTCAGGTTTCCGGCGCGGGGGTGTATCTCAACGTCCTTGGAGCCCTTTCAGTTCTCACGCTTGTACTGCCTGATTATACGGCGACCGCAGCCGGGCCCTACTTCTCGACTTCTCAGCTTATCTTTGTCAGTGTCGTAACAGTCATTCTCTATGTGACTTTTTTGTTTATCCAAACATCACGGCATGCAGATTATTTTCGTGCTGCGGGAAAGACGGACCGGGCTGGAAAACACATTTACCCGTCCAACAGGCAAGTCACAATTAGCGTCGTGATGCTCTTATTGGCGTTATGCGGCGTAATTCTGATCGCGAAAAAATTTGCGTTGATCGTCGAGGCCGGTCTTTCTCATGTCGGCGCTCCACAGGCCGTCGCGGGCATCATCATTGCTATGATCGTATTGACGCCTGAAAGCATTACCGCAGTGCAAGCGGCTCGGCGCAATGAGCTACAAAAGAGCCTCAATCTTGCACTGGGCTCATCTTTGGCAACAATTGGTCTTACGATCCCCGCTGTTGCGATCACCACCATCATTATCGGCAATCAGATTGAAATTGGTCTTTCCTCGCGCGATACATTGCTTCTCGCGCTCACACTCTTTTTAAGTCTGCTCACACTTGGCTCGGGCCGGACTAATATTCTCGCCGGACTCGTTCACCTGGTGGTTTTTGCAACGTATTTGTTTCTCGTTTTTGTCCCGTAAAAGTAGCACAAATCCGGGCGGAGCGTGGGCGGTTACGGTGCGTCCGG
Organism: uncultured Alphaproteobacteria bacterium; assembly: GCA_963810585.1. Lineage (GTDB taxonomy): Bacteria > Pseudomonadota > Alphaproteobacteria > Rhizobiales > Xanthobacteraceae > Pseudolabrys. The sequence goes on along the minus strand of CAWENV010000001.1, from coordinate 2,691,550 downwards.
CGGCGAATCGGAATTATTTCGCGTCGGGCTCAAAAAGAACTCGAGCATATCATCGACGCTCCAACGCGATGTTGCATCAACCCTCTCCCGGGCGGACGATGGCGAAGAAGCAACAACCGCTTTGTTTGTGTAAAGTCGATTGTCAATTCCCTCATCGATCCGATCGATCATGTAGGGGAAGAACGGATTGGAAGAAACGCGTAGCAGCGCATCGAGACTCGAGATCAGAACGTCTCGCTCTCCGCGCGGCGCCAACGAGCCTAGGTTCACGCCAAAATTTTCCGTGGTATCGGGCGTCAGGCCGTAAAGCGAGTTGGTCATCGGAAAAGGCAATGCGACATGTGAAAGCGAATAGAGGCCTGCCGGATAGGCAAATCCTAACGGGCGATCGCGTTCATTCACTGCACCTGCATCAATAGAGCGTTCGACTTCTTCGCCATTCGCGACATTGGCATTGGTAATGATCGTGGTTCTGTAATTCCGTGCTCTGCTGGGTAACAGTCTGGCCAGCGCGGTGTCCGCCGCAGGGCGCAGAAGCGCACCGAACTTGACGGTGCGGTTTACATCGAAGAGCACAAGCTCGCTGCCGTTGGACGGCAGATGATCATACAACGCCGAAATAATGGCGGATGTACTGACCGTGAAATCCATGACGGACTGGAAGGTGATGATTGGCGGCATATACGCCAATTGGCCGGTGCGGCTATAGAGTGCGATCTCTCGCTGCAAGACTTGAGTTAAACGAAACGACTGAACGGCGCCGTTGACCGGAAAAGAATTGTATTTGAACGGATTGAACTCCGGCACAATGCCGAGCCAGGCAGCTTCAGCAAACGCCGGCAACAGGGCGGGCAAACTGGCTAATCCTGCGAAGCGTGCAAACCGCGTGATCCCGACCATTGGCGAAATTAGGACGACACGATCCGGCTGAACCAGCCCCGGGTCTGCAATCGCGTCGAGTGAATACTTGAGGGCAAGCGCGCCACCGTTGGAAAATCCGACCAGATGCAACGGCGCCGACGGCGCGATACGCCTGCGCGCTTCCCTCACCGCGAGTTGCGTCGCGGCCGACCAATCTTCCCAATCAACATCGGTAAGGCCAGCGGGAACCGTGCCATGGCCGGGCACTCTGATCACGATCGCTACGAAGCCATGATCACGATAGGATTGCGCGACATGGCGCTGGCTGTAGGGTAAATCGGTGAGACCGTGCAAAAGCACAACTGCACCGACGGGGGTGCTTTTGGGCTCCAGGATATACGAGCGGTTAAAATCCTGGAAAAAATGCGGCGGATATACCGGGCTGCCGTCAAAATATCGATTCATCGGGACGCGATCGTCCGGGTCGAGCTTCTGGGTTACCTCGGTTCGGACGGCATCGAAAATCTTGGCTTCCCGGGCGAGATATTGATTCCAGTCGGCAGCATCAATCTCCTTGGCTTTCAATTCATGTGGTACAAACGTGTGCCAAAGGGCAAGCCGCGGACCACGTTGGCTGTCGTAAGCACGAATTGCGAAGAATGTGCCCGCAACGACCACGAGCAAAATCGACGCCCACTTTATTGATTTTTTGATCCTGGCCCACATCTTCCGGTCCGCTGTACCGACAATAACTAGTTGCGCTCTCGCCGCTAGCCTATCGAATATAGAATTTCCTTTGGCAACGATAGCGCGCCGCAACCAAGGGGCGATTGCGGACATGCTCCCCGATTTTCAGCAAACTTACAACAATGCGGCGGAAACTCGCGAGCCGGCGCTTCCTTGCGGACTTCAATAACCGCTTTTGCTACCTTTGCCCTATGACGCTCAGTAGTGCGACCCAAAATCAGCGAGTACTCGCCGTCATTCTTCTGATGGTCGCATCACTCGCCGGATTGCTGTTACTGCCGCCGATTGCCCAAGATCAGGCTTATCACGAGTTCGCCGATCATCGCGTCCTGTTTGGTATTCCGAATTTCTGGAACGTTGTTTCGAATTTTCCCTTCATAGCAATAGGCGCCTGGGGGCTGTGGCAATTTCGTTACCATCCGGCAACCATCATGCTTTTCCTGGGAATTCTGCTGACTGGCTTCGGCTCTGCCTACTATCACCTCGAACCAAACGATCGCACCCTGTTTTGGGACCGCCTCCCGATGGCGATCAGCTTCATGGCTATCCTTGCGATTGCGATCGAGGAACGCGTGAACGCAAGAGCGGGAGCCGTCTTGTTGTGGCCGCTGATTGGAATTGGCGTGCTCAGTCTATTGCTGTGGCGATGGACCGGTGATCTACGGCTGTACGGTTGGGTGCAATTCTTTCCCTGCCTCTCATTGCCGCTCCTCTTTCTTCTGTTTCCAGCAAAATACAGCGATACATCCTACTGGTTTATAGCCGCCGCGCTTTACGCGCTTGCAAAGCTTTTCGAATATTTTGATGACGCTATTTATTCAATTGGCTCTGTCCTGAGCGGACATACGCTCAAGCATCTCGCCGCAGCGGCCGCCTGCTTTGCCGTCCTGAGATATTTTCAGAAGCGCCGGCTCTTGAAATCTAGCGCAGCGATACGTCCATCCCGCTGAGATCGACGGAAGGGTTAACCCCCCGCCGTCCGCGTAGTTTCAAAACGACGCCGTTCCAGTTACGCAGCCGTACCGGCCCAGCCCCGGCCGCGACCGGTGCGTCCCCACCAACGGCCGAATAGATGCCGCGGATGCTCGCCGCGGTCCGCATATTGTAGGCGCGCCCCACCAGATCTGCCCGTGCCGCCCCAAAGGCGCCGATGCTGACGCCGCCGACACGCAAGGAATAGCGCTTGCCCCGGAAGTGCAAAGTACCGCTGCCACTGCCGAATATGAAATTAGCCCTGGTGATTACGATGCGGACCGAGCCGGTCGCTGCATGAGATAGTGAGGTTGCGCCGGTCAGAATGGCCACTACTGCCAAAACGGCTAAGCCAAATCTCATCGCACGAAAGATATCAGGCATTATGGTCTCCGGCCCCGCTTGCCCACGGTAGTAGTTTTGCGGGTGCTCGACCCAACGCTCAATGGGACCGTCTAGTGGGGCTGCGCCTTGCAAACGTAAAAGGCATCTTCACAACGGTCGCGACATACTCGTCGTGCCCGTTTGCTTTCATACACCAGGTTGCAATGACTGTTACATTTTCTCAGCTGCGCCGTGCATTTCGCGGCCAGCCGCCGTTCCGGATTGTCACTTTGCGCGGCGTGTCCGGGATATTCCATCGCCAGCAGAACTGTAAATCCCAACAGCGCGGTAATTGCAATCCGCAAATGCCGCGCACGCCCTCCCCGCTTTGAAATCTGCCGTTGCGCGCTGACGATCCTTGGCATGGCCGCTATATCCGGGTCACAGGAGTTGCGCCTGTCGTAGGGGCGCCCCGATGGGACGACCGTTGACGAATTCCCGCTGAAGTGCGCGCTCGAAAATCGTTGAGTACGAACACGCGGATTGCAGACGAGAGATTGTATCGATTGCTGTTCTGGTCGATCTTCCCGACCAGTGTCGACACTGTCATGTTTTCACGGCCTGCAATTTCGCGCAGCCCATCCCAGAATTGATCCTCAAGAGAAACGCTTGACTTGTGTCCGTCGCGTATAATCGAACGCTTGATAACCATTGATTTCATATCGTTCCTCGCACTGCGTCCCATCGTCACCTGTGGTGGCGCCTCAAGTATTCATGCAAAGAGGCAAACCCAGTTTCCTTAAGCAACGATTTGAGCATCATGTCTTTGCGGCGGCCCTTGGCGAAGCGCTCGCCGTACTCCTTTCGCAGCGAACCGACTCTGGTGTTGCCGTGCTTTTTTTCAATTTTGCCGCCTTTGTCGCGGTGGCGGCCGTCTAGTCCACGACGTCCTTTTGCCATAGGAGCCTCCCTTACAGATGCAGCGGTTGCAGTACCGGTCTATCAAGCCGACATTTATTCAGCGCAAGCTGCAGTCGCTATCTGTTCGCAAAACCATAGTGTAGGCATTAAGCTCCACATATTGGACCAGGGTCCAATGGCCCGGCTTGCGTCTGCGGCCCGAAATGTGATGAACGATGAAGGCCGGCGCATCTCCTCATGCCGCCGAGAATTTGGCTAATCGACGGGCAAGGAGGCATTCGTGGAGACCTTTCTGCTGGTGCTCGCAGCGCTTTTTCCGGTGGTCAACCCACCAGGAGCTGCACTGGTCTTCCTGAGCTTGACGAAACGTGCTTCGGCCGAAACTAGAAGGGTGCTCGCACGGCGAGTTGCTATAAATGCATTTTTCGTCATGGCTGCGTCGCTGCCAATCGGCGCACTCATACTGAACGTCTTCGGAATCTCAATTCCGGTTCTCAGGGTCGCCGGAGGCTTGATCGTTGCCGTCGCGGGCTGGAAACTCTTGAACGAAGGGAGCCCGAAGACCGACGATGAGATATCGTCCAAAGGCCGCAAGACAGACTATGCTCACCAGGCTTTTTATCCGTTGACGCTCCCGCTCACGACGGGGCCGGGCACAATTGCCGTAATGATAAGTCTTGGCCTTTCGCGATCCGCATATTCAGATTTCCGCGAAGACTTGCAATTTTTTATCGCAAGTCTGCTCGCCACCATCGTTATAGCGCTGACGATCTACGTTTGCTTTGCGTATTCAGATCGAGTTGAACGTTTGCTCGGACGCGGAGGCACGGATATTGTCGTCCGGCTCACCGCGTTTATCCTGTTTTGTCTCGGCGTCCAGATTATCTGGACCGGCGCGAGCGAACTTCTCGCCACAATTGCATCGCAGAGAGCGCAAACCGGCTGAAAGGTTTGCTCCTCAGGCGCGCGACAAAGCAACATCGGAATTCGATCCAGAATCTCTTTTACGCGCCGCCTACGAAACCAGTTTCGCGCGGAGACGCCCGAATTCTTCGTCTGAAATCGATCCCGCCTTCTTTAGTTGGTCGAGTTTGGTAATTTCGTCCGCAACACTGTATCCCACCACGCGTCGCAGTTCGTCGCGCGCCTGCTGGGCTTGTTGAGCGTTGCGTTCGGCCATGCCTCTGCCTTGAGTGATCATGTAAGCAAAAACGCCAAAGTATGACGTTAAAATTACCGCAATTACCCAAAGCGTTTTAGCCAACCCCGATATATCGTGACGCCGGAACAGATCGCCGAAGATAATAACGAGCAGCCAGAACCAAACCACAAATGCGAACACGGCTAAGACGTCGGTTAGAAAATTTGAAAACGTAAAGCCACCATCGAACAGCATCGTGAACCTCCTTATGTACTTTCCATTAAACCGAATAAATCCGTCAAATGATGACGCTCATGAATGTCGATATATTCCGGCATCACCGCATTAACGGCATAGCTACTTGGTACACATGCCCGTCGTGGTGTCGCATTGGTACCCTACATGACAAAAGTGGTAGCGCCGCGATTCACCCGCGTGGCATTCGCATGTCTTTTTGGACACAATTCCCTGCGGGCAGTGAGCAAAGCGCTTAAACTTGATTGCAGCGGAAGCGTCTTGGGCTACGAGGCATGTGAAGACAAAAGTCAGCGCGACAACGGTCGTTTTCAAGCGTTTCCCCTATAACTGCGTAATCCGAGATACTGCGTCACCGCCGGGGCATTCGTCGAGTTGGCCTTTGGGCCAAACCGGTTTGCGAGCTTACTTGGGCCAGTCGGACTCACCACCTGTTACAGATGTTCGCGTTCTTTGTTGTAAGGGTGTTCAAGATTGTAGCCATGCGCTGCTCGGTAACCGTCGTAGCGCAGCCCTTTGTATTCAAGCACGATGCACAGCAGGAGCGCGACCAATGCGATGGCGATGATCAATTCTCCCAGCCCAACTATCGGATATTGCATCAGGCCGGTGGAGACGGCGCCAACGGCGAAGAAATAGATGAAATAGCCCGCGGTCTTGTGATAGGCCTCGAACTTTCGTCGACGCGAGGTCATATCGTAGTGATCGCCGCGCCAGGTGGCGGGGTCATTCGGCACCGCAGTGTAATAATTTCGTCCGCCGTGGACGCCTCTGAACCAACCGGAGATGACCTGCAAGCAGCCCAAGGTAATGGTCGAAATTCCGAAGATGGAATGCAAGGAGCCGCTGAAACCACCGCTGACCGTCAATGCTACGATCGCACCCGCGAGTGCCAAGCCAACGGCGGTTATCAGACCGTATTTGTGAACACTGAACCACCACCAGGCTTTGTTTCGGATGCTGACCTTTTCCCTAATACCATTGAGCGTTGGTTTCGGCTTGCCGAATCTAATCGTGATGATGCAAGCGGGCACCAGCACAAACCAGATTCCGACCATCAAGGCAGCATGAATACCCCAATGAATTGGGATAGTCACTCCCAGAAAATCAAAATGCACTTCCGTCGGAATATGTGTTTGAATCCCGGTCACTGCTATCACCGCCGATTTTTCAAGCGTTACCCCCAAAAGCAAACATCGCGACGCGTCCCTGGGATGTCTGCTGAGAGAGGATTTAACATCCGCTAGTACTATAGCGCCTGGCCGCCTCGGGGCCAGATAGCCGGATATAGATAATCGTTAGGCATCGGTGGGCGCGTGCGGGACGTCCGCTTTGGGCCGATAGCGGACATGCGGCTAGCCGGGGCCCTTTAATTCTTGCTAGTGACAACAACGATTTAGAACTTGTAATTCATACCGAGCAGAACGTTCTGTGCGTCACGTCCGCGCCAACTAATGCTCGATGTCGTCGTCGGAAAGCACACGTAGAGCGGCGCCGTCGGCGTCGCTGTATTGGCCGCTGCGCAGCGCCCAGAGAAAAGCAAACAAGCCCGCTAGCCCTAGCCCCAGCGCCATTGGCACCAAATAGATCACTACGTTCACGGCCTTCGACCTCCGGCGCGGAATGCGTTTAGCGTCACCAGTAGTGAAGAGCCGGACATCGCCAGCGCGGCGATCAGCGGCGTCACCGCGCCAGCGATCGCAATGGGGACCGCTACGGCATTGTAGATCGCCGCGAGCAACAAGTTTTGCGTCATTAGCGACCGCGCTCGCTTGGCGATCAATATGGCGTCGAGCACCGGCTTGAGCCGCTCGCCTAGCATGACCGCATCCGCCTGCGCCTGCGTCAGGTCAGGCGCACTGATCGGCGACAAGGAAACGTATGCGGCAGCGAGCGAAGGTGCGTCGTTGAGGCCATCGCCAACCATGAGCATCCGATTCCCAAGCGCTCTCCATTTTTCGATGCACGCAATTTTGTTCGCCGGTTTCAAGCCGCCTTGCCAATATTCGATGCCGAGTTCAGCGGCAATCGGCGCCACTGCCTCGGGACGATCGCCGGAAAGGATACGCAAGTCGAGCCCAAGTTCACGCAGCGCCTTGATTACATCTATTGCGTCAGGACGGAGCTGCTGAGAGATCGCAATGACCGCGAAGCGTTCGCCACGGCGAAAGCAGATCACCGACGAGCCCGACGTGGTGGTCGGCATTACATCGCAGAATTCAGGGCTGCCAAGGCGGGCCTCAACACCGTCGACGACCACGCGCACGCCCTGGCCCGGCTCTTCTATCGCGCCATCGAAGGGTTTACGTAATTGAGCCTCGCGCGATAATACGACCGCGAGTGGATGACGGCTCGACAGCGCCATCCGCGCCGCCATTTGCAACAGTCCGGGGTCTAGTGCCGCGACGTTGGACACGCGCGGCTCAGGTAGAGTAAGCGTGCCAGTCTTGTCAAAAACAACAGTGCTGGCTTCCGCAAGCCGCTCGATGGCATCGCCAGCGTTGAGGATCACGCCCGCGCGAAACAGCGCGCCGGAAGCGACCACCTGCACGGCCGGAATCGCTAACGCCAGTGCGCATGGGCAGGTAATAATGAGCACGGCAATTGCAGTTACCAATGCGTCGTGCATCGACGCACCGGCAATCAACCACCCCGCGAAGGTCAGTGCGGCGGCCAGGTGCACGACCGGCGCATATACGCGGGATGCACGATCAGCCAGCCGCATGGCGCGTGATTTTGTGCTGGCCGCCTTATCCAGCAGTTTTTCGAGTTCGTCGATCAGTGTGGCATCACCGGCGGCGGTCACTCTCAGTCTCAGGGCACCAGAATAGTTCACACTGCCCGCATAAACCGTGACGCCAGACGCGACCTTGCGTCGGGCTGTCTCACCTGTGATCAGGCTTTCGTCGACCTCAGAATTGCCGTCCAGAATTATGCCATCGGCCGGCACGCGTTCACCCGGCTTAACGAGGATGCGGTCGCCGCCTTTCAGCGCTGTCGCCGGCACGCTCACCAGCTCGTCGCCAACAATTTGATGCGCAGAGTTCTGCTTTCAATGCGGCTAGATTGCCGGCGACTGCGCGGGTCTTGCGGCGCATGGCGTGATCGAGGGCGCGCCCCACCAGCAGAAAAAACAGCAACATAATGGCGGAGTCGAAATAGGCATGCTTGGCATGGTTGGCTGTTTCCACCACCGACATGCCGAGTGTGAGGATGACGCCGAGGGAAATCGGCACGTCCATATTGAGTGAGCGAGATTTGAGCGCCTGCCAGGCGCTTGCAAAGAACGGCTGGCCTGCGTAGGCCGCCGCCGGAAGCGCGATCAGAGCTGACGCCCAATGGAAGAAGTCGCGTGTTTCCGGCGTGATGTCAGTGACATTGCCAGACCACACCGACACTGACAGCAGCATGACATTCATGCCCGCAAAGCCGGCGACCGCCATACAACGCGTAAGCCGGCGCGCTGCGGCCGCCTCTGCCTGTTCGGCGCGGAGTGGCACAAAGGGATGGCCGTGGTAGCCACAGTCTTCCAGCGCTTGCAGAATTTGTTGGGGGTTCGCTACGCCGTCGGCCCAAGATACGCGCAGCCGGCGATTGGTGTAGTTGAGGCGCGCTTCGGTAACGCCCGGCAGGCCTCTCACGGCGCCTTCAATACGGCCGATGCAGGCCCCACAGGCGATACCGTCGACCGCGAGCTCCATGCCGAGCGTGCCGTTGCCGGCCGATTTGGCATAAAATGAGAGGTCAACGGTGTCCGCCATCGGATCACCTCAAGCTGACGCGGCTATGAGAACGGAACACGCGAGCCTCTCCGCGATAGAGATCGACAATCAGCTCCCATTGCCCGGGTTGAGCGTATACTTCGCCATGAAACTGACCGGCCCCGATCCCGTTCAGAGAAATAATGTGGTCAAGCCGCTCATTGGCTGGGTGAGCAAGCCGCGCATGCACGGCCAGCCCGGTTAGCGGTAAATCCTTGGCGTCGCGTGCAGAAATATCGATCACGGCGTCACCGGCGCTATTGCGTGAAAGCTTGCCGCTGATCTTCCAGTGCAATGCTTCTTGCTGCGCCGCTCTTGTCACGTCTTGCTCAAACATAAGGCCGGCCTTGTAGGAACTCGAAGTCTCCACCCCACCGAAGGTCGAAGTCGCAGCTTTGACCAGGACCCCATTGACCGCAAATACCACGCCAAAAAAACCAAGCAGGCAAAACAACACATGCTTGCCAGTCAGCTCACGTATCTTGCGAGGAGCACCCATCACTGTCTCCCATCACGGTCCAAAAAAATGATCGCGCATTTCGGCGGCCTGGCCTGAATCGATATCGAGCAGTTTGAAGAGGATCGATGTAGAAGGTGCGGGCGGCGTGCTGCTGTAATCGGTCACGACAACGCGCACTTCTTTGGTTTGATCGGGGCCGACCGAAACCAACTGACGTCCGTCCGCCCGCGGCGGTAGACCGACGAAGTCGACGAGCGTCGATGGCAAACCATCGACGCTAACAATGAAGTCGCGATATTTGAGCTGCTTGTTTACAATACGAATAGTATAACCGTTGCGCAGTGCACCGTCGGACAGCCGCACAAACATCGGGTTACGGTCGTGGATAACGCTGATGCCTTCGCTGTCACGTGTGGCGAGCGTATAGATCATGATGCCGCCGACGACGGCGATTACCGCCGTATAAAGCACGGTTCGCATGCGCACGAGTTTATAAAAGGCCTGCTTACCTTCTAGGCGTTGCTTGATGTTGAGGTCGGTGTCGAAGGCGATCAGACCAGTCGCACGACCAAGCTTGCTCATCACATTGTCGCAAGCATCAATGCACAGGCCGCACTGGATACAGCCAAGGTTGGCACCACCGCGAATGTCGACACCGGTTGGGCAGACATGCACACATTGCAGGCAATCGACGCAATCACCGGCTGACTGCTTTTGTTCGCGTAACTGTTCGGCTTTTTTCACAGAGCAGCGCGGTTCACCGCGGTCGTAGCGATAAGTCACATTGAGCGCGAATTCGTCCGTAAGCGCTGCCTGGATGCGGGGCCACGGGCACATATAGAGGCAGACCTGCTCGCGCATGTGGCCCGCGAGCGAATAGGTGGTGATGGTGAGGATGCCGATCCAGGCATAGGCAAGAAACGGCGCTTGTCCGGTGGCCAGGTCTTTTACCAACGTCGGCGCATCGGCGAAATAGAGCACCCAAGCACCACCAGTCCACCACGCCACCATCAACCAGAGGAAATGCTTCAGGCCCTTGCGCGCGTAAGTTCCCGCTGTCCACTTGCGGATATCGCGCTGCATGTGCTCGCGGCGGTCGCCTTCGACGAAGCGTTCAATGGCGAGGAATAGATCGGTCCAGACCGTCTGCGGGCAGAGATAACCACACCAAATCCGGCCAGCGACCGCGTTCATCAAGAACAGTACGATCGCCGCGAGAATTAACAGACCGGTGAGATAGTAGATTTCCTGCGGCCAGATCTCGATGAAAAAGAAGTAGAAGCGGCGGTTCGGGAAATCAATCAGCACCGCCTGCGACGGCGCGTTGGGACCGCGATCCCAGCGCACAAATGGCAGCAGATAGTAAATCGCAAGTGTGACGATCAGCATCGCCCACTTTATTTTGCGGAATCTGCCGTGCACGCTTTGTGGATATATATTCCGCCGCGGCGCATAGAGGGGCGTATCGTCATCCGGTGGTTCTCCCCGGACTTCCGCGTCGGCAACCAAACGTGCGAGAGCCGGCACACTCGGCGCCGGGTGTTCAAGCGACATGGTTTGCACCCGCGCGGTCATTTTTCTCCGCCGCCGAAACTGTACACATAGACAGTCAGCGCCTTGATGATTGGCTCACTAAGGCGGCCGTTCCATGCCGGCATTACGCCGCCGCGTCCAAACTGAATGCCCTGCACGATGACCTGCTTGTCTGATCCATAAAACCAAATCTTGTCGGTAAGATTTGGCGAGCCAAGCTCACGATTTCCCTTTCCATCCAACCCGTGACAGACCGCGCAATTGTCGGCGAATACCTTCTTTCCGAGTGCGAGGTCGACACCCGGTTCCGTCGAAAGTCCGGACATTGATCTGACAAAATCGGCGACCGCCGAGATTTCGTTGGTTTTCAGAATATTGTCGCGACCAAAAGCAGGCATGATACCCTGACGGCCATTGTCGTCGCCGGCGCGCGCGCCATGGCGAATGGTCTGCTCAATATCGGCAAGCTTGCCACCCCAGAGCCATTCATCGTCGTTGAGATTAGGATAACCCTTCGCACCGCCGCCGCCCGCCCCATGGCAGGGAGCGCAGTTATCCGCAAAAGCGACGCGGCCCTGCGCACGAGCAAAATCGAGCAATTGTGGGTCTTTCACGATTTCCGAAACGGACGCGGCGGCAAGCTTGTCCATCATCGGACCGCGCTGCAACTTGAGCGCATCGAGATCGTCAACCACTGCGCTACGCGTATGCCACCCGAAGACGCCCTGAGTGGCGTTTGTCAGCAGTGGCCACGCTGGATAGGCAATCCAGTAACCGATAGCCCAGACGATGGTGATGTAGAACATCCACAGCCACCAGCGCGGCAGCGGAGTATTCAATTCTCGCAAACCATCCCATTCGTGCCCGGTGGTCGCTGTGCCGGTCAGGGCGTCAATTTCTTTGCGTTCTTCAGCCACCGCTCAATCCTCCTGCAGCGGAATACGCGCCGCCTCCTCGAATTGCTTTTTGCGCGAAGGCCACAATGCATACAGCAGCACCAACGCGAAAATGACGACGAAATAAGCAAGGCCCCAGGTCTGGGCGAATTCAGCCACAGCTTGATAGGTCGGATCCATTGCACTCACCGGATGTTGGCTTTGTCGTCATACAGCTTGAAGTCGACTTGCGTGCCAAGAAGCTGCAGATAAGCAATCAACGCATCAGCTTCGGTCACGCGCGCTGGGTTACCGTCGAAGTCGCGCGCATTCACTTTCGAATATCGTTTGGCGAGAGTACTGGCCTCCGGGCTGTCGTTCGTGGCCTGCGTCACCACGTCAGCAGTAGCATTGGCGATCATCTCGGGCGTATAGGGCACGCCGAGCAGCGCCTGCACCTTCAGGTCCTGTGCGATGTGCTGGAAATCAAGGTCGGTTTCGGCCAGCCATGAGTAATTCGGCATCACCGAGCCGGGCACCACCGAACGCGGATCGCGCATGTGATCTTGGTGCCAAGAGTTCGGAATATTTGCCACCGACGCGGGCGAGATCAGGTCCGGTTCGTTTAGAACCCCACTGAAACGGCTTGTCGTACATACTTTCAGCGGCGAGTGAGTAGTGGCCGTAGCGCTCAACCTCGTCACGGAGTGGCCGGATCATCTGCGAATGGCAGAGGTAGCAACCTTCACGCACATAGATGTTGCGGCCAGCGAGCTCGAGCGGCGAATAAGGACGCACACCATCGACCTTCTCGATTGTGTTCTTCAGGTAAAACAGGGGCACGATTTCCACGAGACCGCCGATCGCGATCACGATCAGGATGCCAATGACAAGAACAATCGAATTCTTTTCGAAGATAGCGTGCCTTGACCAGAGCGACATGGATGTCTCCTGCCTATTCCGCCGGGGCCAGCCTGAGGCCCGCGGGCACGGCGGAGGTCGCCGAGTTCACGGTTTTCCAGAGATTAAAGGCCATCAGCAATGCACCGACGAGGAACAACAGGCCACCGAGCGCACGGATGACATAGAAGGGATGCATCGCTTCCACGGTCTCGACGAAGGAATATTCAAGGAAGCCGAGGCTGGTGTAGGCGCGCCACATCAGGCCTTGCAGGATTCCCGACACCCACATTGCGCTGATGTAGAGCACGATGCCGATCGTCGAAATCCAGAAATGCCAATTGACAAGCTTGAGCGAATAGAGCGGACAATTCCACAGCCACGGAATGAGACAGTAGAGAGCGCCGAACGAAATATAGCCGACCCAGCCGAGCGCGCCGGAATGCACGTGACCGATGGTCCAGTCTGTATAATGCGACAACGAGTTGACGATCTTCACCGACATCATCGGGCCTTCGAATGTCGACATGCCGTAGAATGCGACCGACACTACCATCATGCGCAATACCGGATCGGTCCGTAGTTTGTCCCACGCGCCGGACAGCGTCATGATTCCGTTGATCATGCCGCCCCACGACGGCATCCACAGCATGATCGAGAACGTCATGCCGAGCGTCTGCGCCCAATCCGGCAACGCGGTATAGTGCAAATGATGCGGGCCGGCCCAGATATAGAGAAAGATTAGTGACCAGAAATGGATTATGGACAGCCGATACGAATAGACCGGCCGTTCGGCGCGCTTAGGGATGAAGTAGTACATGATGGCGAGGAAGCCAGCGGTAAGGAAGAAGCCGACAGCATTGTGGCCGTACCACCACTGGACCATCGCATCCTGCACGCCGGACCAAACGATGTAGGACTTCGGTGAGAATAGCGACACCGGTACCGCCGCATTGTTACCAAGATGCAGCACCGCGATGGTGAGGATGAACGCGAGATAAAACCAGTTGGCGACGTAGATATGCGGCTCGGTGCGCCGCATGATCGTGCCGAGAAAGACAAGAAAATAGATAACCCAGACGACGGTCAAAAACAGGTCGGAGTACCACTCTGGCTCGGCGTATTCCTTGGATTGAGTGATGCCCAGCAGATAACCCGTGCCGGCGATGACAATAAAGAAATTGTAGCCGAGGACGACGAACCAGGGTGCGATATCGCCAGCGAGCCGCGCGCGGCAGGTCCGCTGCACGACGTAAAACGAGGTTGCGACGAGCACATTGCCGCCGAAGGCGAAAATAACCGCCGATGTATGGAGCGGGCGCAGGCGTCCGAACGTAATCCACGGCAGATCGAAATTGAGAAATGGAAACGCCAACTCGCATGCGATATAAAGCCCGACCGTAAATCCAGCAATTCCCCAGAACACTGCGGCGACGCTCGCAAACTTGACCGGGCCCATATTGTAGTTGGGCCTGCCATCGATGGTCAGCGGGGGCAATTCGGCCGGGCGTTCGTAATAGCGATTGATAATGGCGAACACCGCCGCGATGCTGGCCGCCGTAAAAAGGTAGGCGTGGAACGCATATTCCGGAGTAAACGCACTTGCGGCAACGACGATGGACAGAAGTGCCAATGCAGCGAAGGCGAGCGCTGAACCGCCCTCACCTGTCGTCATGCTTTTCCGGAAAGCGAGCGCATTGGGCATGCCGTTATCTCCGTCTCAGTTTTTGCGGAACAATTCCGGGAAACAGCGAATTTTTATCGTGCAAAACACGTATCTCCTTGATGCAGGTCAAATAGCACTTCGGTTGGCCACGCGACGGGCGCGAATTCGTTCCACTATTCTTGGAGTGACTTGAGAAATTCGATGAAGTCCGCGACCTGGTCGGGAGCGAGCTTGAACTCCGGCATATTGGCATGACCGGTCACGATGCCTTCGCTGAGTGGGCCCTTGAGCGTTTCAACCGGATAGCGCTCATGCAGGGTTCTAAATGGCGGCGCGATAGCGAGCGGAACTCGGACTCACCTTGTCTGTCGCATGGCATTGCGAACAGTTTGCGCGAGCGAATGTCATACCCCGTTGCACGCTCGGTGACGACTGTGCATTTACGGAGACAGTGCCGGCAATAAGTGTTACTGCGACTGATGCACATCGCAACGTATTGATCATGCTCCGACGGCGATGTGTGTTCACGACTGACTCCCGTCGAAATTTCTGTGTTCGAATGCGGTAAGCCGGGACGAGATTCAAGCGTTTAGCAGCGCGAGTGCTGGCCGATTGCGCAAAACGATACGCCGCGAAGTTGGCAGCGAGATTGCGCAGATATTCTCAAGTTGCGTGAGTGTCCGTGATACGGTTTCGATAGTGAGGCCGAGATAATCTGCAATATCCTGCCGGGACATTGGCAACTCGATTTCGTTGGCGGCACACTTGCGGCCTGCCATTTCCATTAAAAATCCGGCGACACGTTCCTGGGCGCTCTTAATCAGCAGCAAGACACGGGCTTGGGTGCGTTGCAATTCTGCGGCCGTTAGCGTGAGCAGTTGGCTCGTCATCGCGGAATCGCAGGTCGCGCGCGACGCAAGTGCCGCATGCTTAATTATGCGAACAGTGGTTGGGGCAAGAGCTTCGGCGGAAAAGCTATGCTCATCACCGGCCTCCAGACCGAAAACGTCGCCCGGCAGATAAAATGCACCAATCTGGCGGCGGCCATCGTTGAGAATTTTGGAGGTGCGAACACAGCCGGACGTAACCATGTAGAGATATTCAGCCCGCTCACCTTCCCCATAAACTTCTTCATTGCGATCGAACGCCAGAGACGCGCCCATCAAATTGAAAAGACCGGCGACTGGTGCTGCCTGCACGGCCGGCATCGACGGCCGCGTCTTGCGCGTTTGCGTGTCATGAAGGGCTGCGGTTTGCATTGACATGATCTGCCTCTTGGGTTCGCGAAACTCACGGCAGAATGGCTAGAGTAGCGCTTCGCGAAAATTCAGATATTGCCCATAAGGACAACTACGGAGGTCTAGCCGCGCGGCAAAAAAGCAAGCTCAATTAAGTACTTATCCGTGATTTTCGGTTGAGAAGGGGTGCATTTAGGGTTCGACTGACGTAAGGATATCGAGCATGCGCAACGTCAACGAAGCCGTCCCGGTCACTGAAGTGGCGACGACTCCCCGCCATTTCGGCGCAAGCAGCGCCTTATTGCCACAAGCATTGAGCTACGCCCTCGCCGCAACGCTAGTTGCGATGGCTTTCATGGCGCGGCTGCTGCTGGAGCCTGCCTTCAGCACCGAAATTACCTACTTGCTGTTTGTTCCCGCTGTCCTGGTCGCAAGCGGTATCGGCGGCCTAGGTCCGGGAATCGCTGCAACCGCTCTGAGCGATTTGTTGGTTCTTTTTCTCTACCGGGCATCATTCCCGCTTTCGGCGTCACATATCTTTGGCCTCGTTACCTTTACGGCAATCGGGATCGGCATGGCGTTGTTCGGCGCGCGCCTGTTGCGTGCTCGCGCCTCCGAAGCGGGCAGCACGCAAGATCTCATTGCGCGCGAAGCACATTTGAAATCCATACTCGAGACCGTGCCCGACGCCATGATTGTGATCGACCCGCATGGCAATATTCAATCTTTCAGCAGCGCGGCGGAGCGCCTGTTTAGATACACAGCCGATGAAGTGATCGGTAAAAACATAAAAATGTTGATGCCGCAGCCGTATCGTAACGGTCACGACGGCTATTTGAAACGTTATGCGGAAACCCGCGAGCGCCGCATCATCGGGGTCGGCCGCGTGGTGGTCGGTGAACGTAAAGGCGGAGCGACCTTTCCGATGGAGCTTGCCGTCGGGGAAATGCGTTCATCGAACAAAACGTTTTATACCGGTTTTATCCGCGATCTGACCGAACGCCAGAGCACAGAGGCGCGATTGCACGAGCTGCAGTCCGAGTTGGTTCATATCTCACGGCTGACGGCAATGGGCGAGATGGCGTCGACGCTCGCGCACGAACTCAATCAGCCGTTATCTGCGATCACTAATTATCTGAAAGGTGGCGCCCGTCTGCTGGAGGATCGCTCCGACGACGAATCGCGCATGACGCTGGACGCGTTACAGAAGGCAACCGAACAAGCCATGCGCGCTGGCAACATTATTCGCCGCCTAAGGGATTTCGTTTCGCGCGGTGAAAGCGAAAGGCGCGCCGAAAACCTGAGCAAGCTGGTAGAGGAAGCCAGCGCACTTGCGCTGGTGGGCATTAGAGACGTTCACGTTCGCTTCGAACTCGACCCAAGCGCCGACCCGGTATTAGCTGACAGAGTCCAAATCCAGCAGGTCCTCATCAATCTCATGCGTAATGCTCTTGAGGCGATGGGGAATACCAGTCGCCGGGAACTGACCGTAAAGTCGGCTGCCATCGGCGACGACATGATTGAGGTTCGGGTCGCCGACACCGGCTCGGGAATTTCGTCCGAGAGCGCCGCGCATCTATTTCAACCATTCTTTACGACCAAGGTTCATGGCATGGGAGTCGGCCTATCGATCTGCCGCACAATTGTGGAGGCCCACGAGGGCCGCATCTCGATGGAGCCCAATCCTGGCGGCGGCACGGTGTTCTGCTTCACGCTACGCGCAATGACAAAACAGGACGCCGAGGCCGATGCCTGACAATTCGATCGTCCATATTATCGATGACGATGATGCGGCGCGTCAGTCGCTAGAATTCTTGTTAAAAAGCGCCAAAATTGAAGTTCGTGCGCATGAAATCGGCTTCCTCATTCCTTAGCGCGTTGCCGAAATTCAATAATCCGGGATGCGTCGTCACAGATGTCCGCATGCCAGGGCTCAGCGGCATTGACCTGCTGAAACAGCTGAAGGCGATGGCGAGTTCAATTCCGGTCATCGTCATTACCGGGCACGGCGATGTTCCGCTCGCGGTCGAGGCCATGAAACACGGCGCCGCGGACTTTCTTGAAAAGCCATTTGACGGCGAGTTGTTGCTCAATTCGGTTCGGTCTGCCCTTAATCGCCGCGAAAAAGACGACAAACGTGAAGTCGAACGCGCGGAAATTCTGGAAAATCTTGCTGCGCTGTCAAATCGAGAACGGCAGGTCCTTGAAGGGCTAGTCGCCGGCAATGCCAATAAGGTCATCGCATTTGATTTAACGATCAGCCCGCGGACTGTCGAAATCTACCGCGCCAACGTCATGGTAAAGATGGCGGCTGCGAGCCTTTCAGACCTAGTTCGAAAAGCCTTGATGGCAGGCATATTGGATAATTCAACGACCTAGCGGCCTGGCGCCAGTTTAGGCCAAAGCCGGAGTCGGAACAAATCAGCTCATATGCAATAAAGCCCGGCGCGTGAGCCCGGGCTTTATTGATTGAGTGCGGTTCGCTTAAGCGACGAGTGGCTTCAGTCTCGGATGCTGCTTCAAAAAAGTGAGGTTTTCAACCCAACCATCAAGACCGAACACATGGCCAGCGCGTTTTACGATCAGATAAACCAGCACCCCGCCGTACACGAGGTGATAATCAACAATGAGATTATTGGTGTTCTCGATGAACGGCCAGTCCATATGCGCAAACCAGTAGATGATCATCAGCAATACACCGAAGCTCGCGCTTATACGGACCATCAAACCGGTCAATAGCGAGAGGCCGATCAGCAGGTGGCCGTATTCAACGAGAAATGTGGTGACCGGTGCCATTGTGGGTGTCGTGAAGATCACAAAGACATCATGAAACGTTTTTGTATGGTTCAGGAATCCTACCACTGTGAAGGTTGGAACAAACACCTGATGTGATGCGGCGTAGAGAAACGTCCACGCCATGACAAAACGAAAATAAATAATCAGAGTCTTCTCGATCGGTGAGGTAGACATGGGATGCTCCCCGGTGATGCTGCCCGTTTGGGAACATTCCTCTTTTCGCTCGCAGGCGACATTGATTTATCTCAATTAGAATTGCTGACGGCCTGTTCGCGTCGGCCTACACAGTCCTGTCGCACCCATAAAACCTGCATCAAAATTGCGGTAGATCAATGCGACGGCTCATTGCCGTGGCAAAAGGCTACGATGTGGGTGCCTGTCCATCACATGTCGGAAATTCCCGCTGACCGCGATTTGCAACTCGCGGTTTTGGATGGGGAAGCTGTGCATGCGCTCGTCTTCCCTTGCCGGCGAAACGGAAAAACTTGGGCGCATGCCAAAACCGGGCAATTAGTCGATGTCATTCCAACCCACTGGCAAGAGTGGCAGCAGGATACAAACTAAAGACAACGGAAATGCGCCTTCTTCTTCGCCCGTTACCTCGGGCGGCGGACAGCTCACGTCATGAACGAGCGTGGCGATAAAACTCACGTGGGCCCTATCGCCGGCCGAAACGGTCGAAGAATTCGCGGCGGATAAACCGCATCACTCGGACAAGCAACCCACGACGGTGTGGCGGATACACTTCGGCCCTCGCGCCCATCGTCCGCGGCACCACCCCGATGAGGCCGCGCTCGGTCATAATTTGCGCGGCCAATGGATTCCAGTCGACCAATACCTGCTCAGCCTCGGCCACCATGAAGCCGCCGACAATCTCAGGCGGTGGCGCAAACACCTCCGGCATAGCGCTGGATAAGTCTTCGTCGGCAAGCACATTCCATTTCGATACCCCGCCCATATGCGGGGATTGCAGCCCATAAACCACCCGGGCAATGCGGCTCTCACGGATCGCGTAACAGCAAAAAACGCAAGGCTCTGTGTTGGCGTAAATCGTGCATTCATCAAGGCTTACGGTACCCAGTATCTTCTGAGCGGCCGAAATAGTTACCAACTCAGCGTGACGCGTGACGTCGCCGTCCTGTATCACCCGGTTAGTTGATGCGGCCACGATCTCATCACCGCGGCTGATAACCGCGCCATAAGGGTATTCGCCCGATTCTCCCGATGCACGCGCGAGCGCGATACATCGCGTCATCATCTTACGGTCAAACTCAATCGACGGCGGCATCACGCTCGTCTCCAACCATGATGTCATAAGGTGCCAGGCGATCCACATTTAAGGGCACGCAACGGCCACCCCATCTTGCCATAAATTATGAAGGATTTTTCCGACCGTTCGCACGAGATCGATATGATTTCTTAGGCGAGTTAGCAGCAAGGTCCGCCTCAGCCCAAAGCAGACGTACAGGGCTTGTCTCCTCATGTGCGCTTTATACCGAACCCGGACATCACGGACGGCGCTAATGCAATGTTCTGTTCCCGACCAATTCATGACGGAAACTTTCAATTTCTTCTTTCAAACGCAACTGGCGGCGCCTGAGCTCAACAAACATCTGGCTGTCGTCATTCGGACAATTGAGCAACGGCTCGTCGATGTCGTCTTTGAGTCGTTCAATATCGGAAATACGGACCGGTTTTGTCACATTAGTCTCCGTTGACCCTCGGACTAGCCCTTTCGTTCAAGCAAGGCTTCGAGGGTGTAGGCGTTTGGACAAAATTCTCGGAAGTGATCCCCGGCCGTCCCGTTTGCGAGCGTGTGCTCACACCGTCTTTTTGCGCCACAGGTAGTGCAAAGCCGCTGGAGATCCCACATTACCTGCGGATTAGTATTTTCAAGAGCGCTTGGATCGACGTGTAGCGCGACAAGCATTTTCACCAACAGATCTGCAGCGTTAGGTCCCCTCCGCGCCAGGTCTTGAAGTTCACCCGGGGTCAGTTTGAGGTCCCTCGCAACGCAAAGAACTTCATCCGGCGTGCATTGTCCCAACTGGTTACTACGCCCAAATTTTTGCCGATACTTGCCTACCCAGTCCGCAACACCGTTGAAGATATCTTTCGCATACTGGGCATTTGGCAGTTCATCATCGAGGTTGGGCATGGCGCCCTCCATAACCAATGCGGTCAGGCTGGCAGCGTAAGTCGTACGGCGCATCACACTATGACTTAGATCAATTCGGCGGACGAAGCCCTACGCCGTGCCGAAAACAGACATTGGCAGGCACGTTTGCGGTGTTCGCCAACGATCAAGAGTCATAAGCGGACATTCTCCACTTCCCGGACGTCCCATTCCTAGAGCGCGTCATTGATAGAGATCAATGTACCGATTGCGCTGAGGATTAAAAAGAAAGCCCACGATCCAATCCGTTACGGGCATCTTTTACGTTCGCTCCCGAGAAAATTTCGAACTGAAGTAGATCCAAGACCTTTTTCCCAGTGGAGATTCGCAATGTGGCCGAAAATGCAGACATTCATTCGTGAGTGGTCAATTCTGACCATTGGCGTTTGTTTGATCGTCCCGCTGCTCTATCTCTCTTCCTACCAGTCCTCACCATTGCAATCGGCACCAGTCGCGACGCAAACGCCCGTCGCACCGACACAGACAGATGGCTCGCAGGCCGGCGTCAGATCCGTCTCGGCCCCGTCTACTTCGGCCCTCGCCAACACTGCTCAACAATCGGCGGCACAGCCACCAGGCTCCGGACGAGCAGCTGTCGTTATGCCGTTAGAACACGTCATGCCTTCGGAACGCATGGCCGTGGCGCCGGCAGTTCCTCCCGCGCAAACCAATGGCCAAGCGTCGCCTGCGCAAAAGCCGTTAACTGCAGCCCCGATAGGTGATGTTGCCGCGGGCAAGCTTGTCTTTCGTAAGTGCCAGGCCTGCCATTCCCTCGAACCTGCCAAGAACGAACTCGGGCCGAGCCTTGCCGGAATCGTCGGCAAGAGCGCCGGCAGCGTCTCCAACTTCAACTACTCGCCGGCAATGAAGGCCAGCAACGTCACTTGGGATATCGCCGTCCTCGATGCCTATTTATCGGACCCGCAGAAACGGATTCCCGGCAACAAAATGCCATTTCCGGAACTCAAGACAGCGAATGAGCGAATTGATGTAATCGCATACCTCGCCGCGAGTTCGTCGGCAGCTGCCGTGGCACCCGCTGTGGCGCAGCGAGCACCGGCTGCAACGCCTCCGCCGACACCACCGACGCGATCTACCCAACCCGCCCAGGCCGACCAGGCTGGCGCGAATTACGTTCCCGGTTTGCGATACACGCTGCGTTCGGGAATAGCCGATGGCCGCATGGTCTATATCGGTGTCGGCGGCACCATCGATGGCCAGGTCAATCCGGTGCTCTCTGCAGCCGAAGGCCAGGTAGTGCAAGTCACGTTGATGAACGGGGAAGGTGCCGAACACGACGTCGCTTTCGCCGATCAGGGGGCCACCGCGAAATCGCCACGTATCTCAGGCAAGGGCGCGAGCACTAACATTGCATTCATTGCGGGCAAGGCTGGCGACTATATCTATTTTTGTACCGTGCCTGGGCATCAACTTGCCGGCATGCAGGGGCAATTTCTGGTCACGCCGAGGCCGCCGGCGCAGACGCTGGTTGAAGCCGACATTTCATTGAAGCCGAGTGAACTCCCACCGCCGATCGGCAAACGCGAACCGCAGACCGTTCGTGTTGATCTGGTTACGACCGAACTGGAAGGCCGCCTGGCCGAGGGAACAACCTTTGGATATTGGACCTTTAACGGCAAAGTGCCGGGTCCTTTTCTCCGCGTTCGTGTCGGCGACACCGTCGAAGTACACCTTAAGAATTCAGGCGATAGCGCGATGATTTACTCGGTGGATTTTCACGCGGTCACCGGTCCGGGAGGTGGCGCCGCAGTTACGCAGACAAATCCGGGCGCTGAAAAAATGTTCAAGTTCAAGGCGCTCATCCCGGGACTTTATGTCTACCACTGCGCAACACCGATGGTCGCGCATCATATCTCGAACGGAATGTACGGTCTCATATTGGTGGAGCCAGAAGCCGGGCTGCCACCGGTGGATCACGAGTTCTATGTCATGCAGGGCGAGATATATACCGAAGCACCGTTTGGGCAGCACGGCAGCCAGGAATTCAATGTCGAAAAGCTGCTGAATGAGCGGCCGGAGTATTTCGTGTTCAATGGCGCGGTCGGCGCCTTGTCGAAACTGCATCCGCTCGAGGCGAAGGTCGGCGACACCATCCGCATTTTCTTCGGAGTTGGCGGCCCTAATTTTACCTCTTCGTTTCATGTCATCGGAGAAATGCTCGACAGGGTCTACAACCTCGGCGGCGTTTTGAGCGAGCCGTTGCGTGGGATTCAGACTGTACTGGTACCACCTGGCGGTGCCGTCATTACCGAACTCAAGCTAGAAGTGCCGGGAAACTATCTGCTGGTCGATCATGCGCTTTCGCGCTTGGAGCGCGGGTTGGTGGGAATCCTACATGTTGAGGGCGCACCCAACCCCGAGATCTTTGATGGCAAGGTGGAACCAGGATCAGGGCACTAGCGGTCAGAGCTTTTCGTCGTGAGCCACAAGACCGCACGGCGCGGATAGGCTGACTCAAAGCCACGATAGAGGCAAAAGACCGATGTCGATGTCCGCTGCGCTACGACGCCGCTTTGAATATGCCGGTCCAATGCTGTTCGCTTACGGCTTCCGACCGTTCTTTTTAGCGGCCGGACTTTGGGCCGCGCTCGGTATCTTGCTTTGGCTACCGCAATACTTTGGCCAAATAACAATTCCCACTCGTTTCAGCGCCCTCGATTGGCACATCCATGAAATGCTGTACGGCTATGTTGCCGCGACGATGGCTGGTTTCCTGCTAACGGCAATCCCAAACTGGACCGGCCGTCTGCCTGTGAACGGCTGGCCACTCGCCTGTCTCGCGCTGCTTTGGCTGGCTGGGCGCATGGCAATCCTGCTTTCGGCAGAATTTGGCGCGCTTACCGCGGCTCTGGTCGACGTGAGTTTCCTGATTACGCTTGCCGTTGTCGCTGCCCGCGAGATAGTCGCCGGAGAAAATTGGCGCAACCTGCGCGTTCTGATCATTCTCGGTGTTTTCATCGTCGGCAACGTTGTTTTCCACACTGAAGTATTACTCAAAGGCTCGGCTGATTACGGCAATCGCATCGGCATTGCGGCGGTTATCTTGCTCATCTCATTGATCGGCGGCCGCATCGTACCGAGCTTCACAAACAATTGGCTCGCGCGGAATAATCCCGGTCGACTGCCTGCACCATTCTCTCGTTTCGACATGGCGACAGTCGTGACAAGCGCGCTCGCTCTCCTCGGTTGGATCGCCGCGCCGGCTCATGCGATCACCGGTGTAGTGCTGCTTATCGCCGGATGTCTGCAATCCGTGCGGCTCGCTCGCTGGGCTGGCGACCGCACGCTCTCCAATCGTCTCGTGCTAGTGCTGCACGTCGGGTACGCCTTTGTGCCGCTTGGTTTCCTGCTGATTGGGGTGTCGACATGGAGCGCCGCGGTGCCTGCGAGCGCAGGAATTCACGCCTGGGCTGTCGGTGCTATCGGTGTGATGACGCTGGGGGTAATGACACGCGCTACTCTTGGTCATACCGGCCAGCCGCTGCAAGCCGGGCGCATGACCCAAGTGGTTTATGCATCAGTCGTGGTTGCAGCCGTGTTGCGGATCATCGCTGCTTTTGTTGGCGCGCGCGAGCTTATTGAACTCGCCGGCTGCGCTTGGCTTGTTGGCTTCATCTGTTTCCTGTTGGTTTACGGCCCGCTGCTAGCCTTACGCAGGCCTAGTCGGGTTGAGACCGGAAGCTAGGTTGCTTCGAAACCATGCCTTCCTAAATTTGAAAAATGACGTGTATCGGCGAATGTTCGCTTTAGGCCAATAGCGGGCAATCGCGAATTGACATGTGCGCAAACAGGAAGACCGCCTCGCGGCGGTCTCTCCGAAATCTGGTCGGTATTCTGATTAGGCAGCGACAGTCGCAGCCTTCCGCTTCCTGCACCAGCCGAGCAGACCAACAGCGCGGAGGTCGCCGAAATAATAGTAGGGAATGGTGGCGGACGCAGTCCAAGTCGAACCCGTCTCCCCCGCCAAATTCCCTGCTAACAGGGAAAAGAACAGGGAATTTTGTGGAAACAGGGTGCCGTTAGCGTCAGCGACCGTAAATAACGGCGTGGTTACAGGGCTTTTGACGCGAATTCCCTACTTAACAGAGCAGGGAATTTATTTAGCGAAACAGGGAAACTTTGCGCGAGAACAGGGAATTTTATCGACCACAATTGAAACCATCGCCGGACGAGATTTTCGGCACAAAGGCCGACTGTGTAATGTTTGCTTTACACCCGAAAGCGGACATTTGCGATGCAACTCGGCATGTCCGCTTTGTGCCATTAGCGGACATCGCCTCATTCGCCAACCCCCCAGCTGATTGACCCGACAACGCGTCCTGTTTCAAATGGCCGGCATGGCAGGGGACATCCCGATTTTGCACGAACGCCGAAGGCCGCGATTTACGGCGAGCGGCGTATGGCGCGGCAGCGTTGAATCACTTTGATCGCGGCATTCGAGATGCCGTTTGGCATTGCCTTTGGCGTAGCGGCGTCTGCCAAGGAATCTCACCGGGGATTAGCGTCTTTATGAGCTTCGCGATCTATGCCGGCGCCTCACAGTTCGCAGCGCTGGACCTTTGGTACCTCTGCCTCTTGCGACGCTCGCGCTCACGGTGCTCGCTGTGAATGCGCGCCACATTTTGTTGGGTGCATCGCTCGCGCCATGGCTGCTTCAGACTTCCTATTGTGCGGCGACTTGCGGCGCTGCTTCTCCTCAGCGATGCGAATTTCGCGCATACGATGGCCGCCCGAGACCGCGGAGAAACTGACGCCGGCATCCTGTTCGGCAGCGGTCTTACAATGTCGATCGTCTGGATTGACAGCACGGCTGTCGGTGCGTATGCCGGTTTATTGCTCGGCGATTTGTCTCGCTTCAGCTTCGATGCGGTAATGGTCGCCTATTTTAGAGCCCCGCTTGTCGGCTGGTGGAAGGGCCTTCGGACAAATTTCCATTCGTTACCGCCGCGGCAGTTGCCCTTGCTGGCACCCATATCCGCCGCCGGGATGGCATATTATTGCCGGCGAAATTGCATGTGGTCCCGCGGGAGTGTGGCGGCATGGTTGACGTGGCTGCCGCAATCAGCGCCGTCGTTCTCTTGGCGCTCGTCACCATTGAAGCGGGTTAGCGGCGTTTGGATCATGTCATATGTCACGATAACACCGCGCGTCGAAGTTTTCTGCAATACATTTCGGTATTTGCTGACCTCGATTGTTGCCGCGACAGCTTTCCCGCAGGGCCATGTGTTTGGCGTGGAGGGGGTACAGCTGCCCTTGTGATGATCGCGTCACGCAGCGCAGTGGGAGCCATGTTAGCGGGTACGGCCCTCGCTGCACTAGCGAGAAACCTTGGATTTTAATTCGTTACACGACGGTAAAGAGCATGACCGCTTTGGGACAAAAGCAGACTTGCGCATCGCAAAAGGTCACGTCCGCTAAGTGCCAAAAGCGGACATGACAAACGAAAAATACATAGACGCCTGTGCGTTCGCTCCGAACCGATTTGATGTTTGATTAGGTAGCGAACGCTTTCTTTTTTCTGCGCCAGCCGAGCAGACCAATGCGCCGAGGCCGGTGGCGAAGTGTGGAGAGTTCGCCTGTTGCGGCGTGGCCACGGCGGCAGGAAATTCAGCGGTCCAAAATCCTGCAGTGGTGAAGCCGGCGAAAGCACTCCCATCGTTAAGGGCGTTGAATTGATCCGTCACGCCGGTCAAATTTTGGTTTGGATCGTCCACTGGAATCGAAACTAAAGCTATCGCACGTTGACGTCAGCGCCCGCGAAAGCGATTACTGCCAGTCCTTGGCCGACGTCATGAAAAATAAAGGCGCCTGTCGTCGGGTCGACCGAAGCGGAAAAGTCAAATCCTATGTGCTCGCCACAGCGCTGTCGAACGTCAGCCCAGGATAAGTGAGCTGTATATTGGGTATATCAAATTGGGGAATGACTCCGGTGAGCACGTCGCTCAAGGGGACCTGGGGTGATGCTGACGAGGGCGCGGAGACGTGAGGGCCAAACCCCTCGCTTGTAGTCGTCCATTCGTACGTAACCAGCCAACAGCTTGTGCCGAGGAAGCAATGCTCGCTCCCGACACTGTCAACGCTATCAACATTGTCTTTGGGAAAGAAAAGGACATTTCCTTGCCTCCCTTCAAACGCAGCAACTTGAAGTTTTGATGTCCTAAAATACTAGATTGAAGCCTTTCGAAGTCCGTGATCAATCAACGATGCTGACCCATCAACTACCGACGTACCTTTGACCCATATTTTATTTAAGGCGCAGGTGCCTGATGTCCGCTTTGGGTCAAAAGCAGACATGTGCAGTGCACAATCTGATGTCTGCTAAGTGCCAATAGCGGACATGCTTCGGCAAAAATGAAAGGGGGCGCCTACATAGACGCCCCCTCGGAATCGTGTCGCCAAGGAAATAACACTAGGCCTCTTCGCAAGGGCGTGAGCAGCAGAATCGCCGACAGATCTATAGTTTTATATTCGCCGTTTTGATCGCCGCGCTCCACTGCGATATGTCGGCAGCTATTGTCTGCTCGAATTCTGCAGAGGTCGAACCAATGGATTCGACGCCGTAGTTGTCGAGTCGCTGCAAGATTATAGGGTCTTTCAAAGCGTTTTTGACTTCCGCCGTCACTGCATCGACGATCGCTCGTGGCGTACCCGCTGGCGCAATCAACCCGTTCCAGGTCTCAGACCTAAAACCCTGATATCCACTCTCGGCAACGGTTGGAACATCCGGCAATTTTACGGCGCGCTTAGTCCCTGATACGGCTAGAGCGCGAAGGCCGCGACCCGCTTGGGGAAGGGCTTCTGAAAGATTGCCGAAATAAACCGGTATCTGGTTGCCCATAACGTCGGCAATTGCCGGAGCGCCGCCTTTGTAAGGCACGTGCACCATGTCTAAACCGGCACGTTGCAGAAACAGCACCATAGTAAGGTGACTGACGCTTCCGGTGCCCCCTGAAGCATACGCTAGTTTCCCGGGTCGGGCCTTCACATACGCTACCAACTCTTGAAGCGTCTTAGCCTCGAACTCAGGGTTCGCAACCAGGCAAAACGGGTTACTCGCGACATTGCTGATCGGGGTGAAATCCTTCACCGGGTCGTAGTCGGCCTTCTCAAGAACCGGCAGAATGGCAAGCTGCGGCAGAGCGGCCATCATCATCGTGTAACCGTCCGGCGCCGAACGCGCCAATGCACTCGCCGCAATGATGCCACCCGCACCAAGACGATTTTCAACGACGAAAGTTTCACCCAGCTTAGCGCCAAGATGCTGACCGATCAGACGCGCGATGCCATCCGTATTTCCGCCAGGAGCGAACGGCACGATGAGCTTAACTGGCCGTTTGGGCCAATCATTCGCCCATGCGGGGACCGGCAGAGCGGTTGCCATTCCGGCTACAAGCATCTGCTTGATAAACTCTCTTCGCGTCGTCATGTATCGCTCCATAGTCAAAGGGCTGGTTTCAAGAATTCCGCCTCCCTCAATTTTTTTATTACGTGCTCAAGTAACCTTCTCAGCGGCCCATAGGCCTTCAAACATGGCCGTCCGCAAAAGGAAGGTGCGCGCCTTTGCCGGATCGGCCGCAATCTCCCGCATCTCATTCATCCGTTCTTCGCGCTTGCGGGCGTCCTTTTCTTCCAGAACACGCTTGTTCTGAATCGTCATTGCCTGCAGGAAGGCATTCGCCACATGGCGCCGCTGGCGATCATAAAGATCAAGCAAGCCATCGCCGGCACCACCCAGGACGCGCGTGAGCTTGTCGGCGAGACTAACGGCGTCATGTATACCAAAGTTCATCCCCATGCCGCCAAGCGGATTATTGACGTGCGCGGCATCGCCCGCGAGCAAGACACGGCCATTGCGGTAGTTCACCGCAACACGTTGATGCACCGTGTAAAGGTTGGTGTGGAGGATGGTGTACGGTTGACGGC
The DNA here is from genome assembly GCA_963810585.1 of uncultured Alphaproteobacteria bacterium. GTDB lineage: Bacteria > Pseudomonadota > Alphaproteobacteria > Rhizobiales > Xanthobacteraceae > Pseudolabrys. The sequence continues at coordinate 2,662,980 of CAWENV010000001.1, read as the reverse complement.
TGGGAATGAACGCCTGCAAGCGCTGCTCGGCGGTAACGTGATCGAGCAACTCCTCCGCGGCGATCTCCGGCTTGGTCGGAAACACCACGCGCCAGACGCCGGGCGGACCTGCGGCCGGGACCTTGAACAGAGCGCACCACTCCGATGGATCGGAGACGTAACAGCTGTAAGCGAAGCCCTGCTGTTCGAAATCGGTCGGCGTCGTGATCACCAGGAAGCGTTCCTGGTAGGTAAAACCGGCGAATTCAATATCCTGCGACTTGCGAACGACGCTACGGCCACCGTCGGCGCCTATCACATAGGAGCCCTCATACTCGGCGCCCTCCGCAGTTGTCACTTTTACACCGGACGCCGTCTGCGAAACCGCTTCGACGGTCGCTCCGTAATGGATATCGCAGCCGCTTTGACCGGCCAGCATCTCGCTAAGAATACCCACCAGCTTGTGCTGTTCGCATTGCAGCCGATAGGGATAAGGCGTCACGTCGGAGAGGATACCGAGATCGAATTCAGCGATCACGCCTTCCTCGCGACCGCGAAACTGCCAGCGCGGGCAGAGAATGCCCAAATCGTGGAGCCGCTTGGTGACGCCACTCTCAGCGAACATTTCCATGGTTGGCGGATGAAACGTCGCCGCGCGCGGATCTTCGTAGATATGCGTACGGCTTTCGAGAACCGTTACCGGCACGCCCGCTTGCGAGAGAAACAGGGCGGCAGTCAGTCCGGAAGGACCAGCACCGCAGATGATGACGCGCTGGTCCGACATTCTCGTTCTAAAATTCCTCTAGGACGCGGCCATGCCCATAGACGCGATCCTCGATCCCGCAGCGGCGCAGCGCATCCCAATACGTCACGACGTTCATCGCCAGCACGGGCTTTTCCAGCCAGCGCTCGGCGTCCGCCGCGACAGCACCGCCCGCAAGATTGGTGCCCACTTGCAGAATCGCATCGATGTCGTCGCCATCGATCTCGCGCAACACTTTGCGCAATTGAGCCGGTTGAATTTCCGCTATTGCAAAGGGCGACGCACATTTAAGTCCGACAAGACGCACGATCTCGAAACCAGCCTCGGTAAGATAGGTCCCGACGATCTCGTCTCCTTTCGGCTGATGGGGAGTCAGCACGGCGATCCGCTTCGCGCCAAATTTTCGAAGCGCCGCGGCGCCGGCCGTCGAGCCCATTGAGACCCCGACACCGGCGCGCTCTGAAAGTCCTTTCTGCAAAGCGTCGCCACCGGCAACACCCCCGGTGAACGCCTCGATCGCGACACCCATGATCACGTGGTCGGGGGCGCAGGTCATGACCTGATCGATCGCGGGCGCTATACCATCGCGCATGCCCTGCACGTGGGCAAGGTAGCCCTGGTCGCTCGCCTGTATCGGCTGCTGCTTGATCGTCAGGCGCGCGACGTGGTTGGTGACACCGCGCGGCCGAAGGTCCTCACACTCAGGACCGACGATGGTATTCGTCGAAGGGACAACGATCCCGATTTTCTTACGAAAGCCAAGAGCATCCATCGATGCGCGTCCCTTTCATGACCAGACGTCCGACACCTGCAAACATGTTAAGGGCTCCCAGGCACCGGTCATATCATTAGCGTGCTGTTGAGCGAGGGCGTGGAGTGAGGAGCAATCGGCTTTGCACAACTCAGCCCAAACAACCGTAGCGCAGAGGACAGCAAGCATCCGAAATAAAGCCATCGTGCCCCCCCTCCCCAATCCTTTCGAGGTATCGGGCGATAAGCAAACTCCGGTATGTCCGCGCAGCCGTAGGGTCGACTATTTCAGTGGGACGACTGCGGTGACGTCGATCTCGATTAGCATGCCCGGCCAGGCAAGTTGGCTGATGGTCAGCAGCGTGTGAGCGGGCATCGGCGTCGTTCCGAACGTGTCCTGCCTGCACTTTCCGAAATCGGCCTGATACCGAACGTCAGTCATGTAAGTGACCATCTTTGCAATGTCGCCAAGTGTGGCACCGTTCTTTTCAAGCGCACGCTTGATCTTGTCGAAAGCATACTTGCACTGCGCAGTGAAATCGCCCTTGTGGAGAATATCTCCGCCCTTGCCGTTTTCATCCTCGGCGCCAACACCAGCGAGAAAGATCATCTTGCCAGGGCCTATAACGGTCACCGCTTCGGAGAACCGTCCCTTGGTCCATTCGCTGTAGTTGTAGTTCTTCTTTTCGAACGTTTGAGCCGACGCGACCATCGGCATGCTAGCAAACATGACCGCAAGGGCGGCAAAGGCGAACAAATTTCGCATAGCGCTAACTCCTTAATTGAACGATTGAAGGCTGAGCAGTAGCCATCCCGGTGTTTCCAGGCGAACTCGGACGAGATCGGTAATTATAGTGCCTGTCCGATCAAATGTCCGCTTCGGGTCCGCTGTTGGGGCTAAAGCCCGCATTGCCTCCGCGTCGCAACAATTTTTCCGCCCGCTTCACACCGGAGCCCTGCGGTCGCAGCGGTGTAGTTGACCCAATAATGGATTTCAAGAACACTCGTCGGCCGCATAAGTGGTGCCCTTGTATTGTTGGGAGGATGAAATGCGTTCCATCTCCGTCGTGTTATTCACCGTTATGATCTTCGGCAGTGCACAAGCGGGCGAATATATGGAGAAGACGCCATTTCAATTGTCGCGCGCGTTTTCGCCCGGCGTCATTACATCAGGAGGAAATACGGTATGGGTAGCCGGCCAGACCGCGACGCAAGACAGTCAAGGCAACAACATCGCCAATAATTTCGAAGCCCAAGTCAAACAAGTGTTTTCACAAATTGACGGCGTCTTGAAACGCGCTGGCGGCAGTCTCGACAACGTCGTAACCATGACGGTTTTCATCAAGGAATCGCGGTATGGCGATAAGTTCGTGGAAATGCGCAAGGACTTTTTTAAGAATGGAAACTATCCGGGCAGCGCATTGATCACGGTGACGAACTTCGCGAGGCCCGGGATCGAGATCGAGATTCAGGCTGTCGGCGTGATCGATGATACCTGCTCGACGGAAAATCCTTGTTCGGCGGAAGGAAAAGCCAAAAAAGTACAGAACAAATAGATCGCTGCGTCGAACCCAAAAATCCACGATGTCGTTGGCTACTACAATCGGTTTGACGCGTTCGAGATGACGAGGGCAACGAGCACGCGCGGTAGTGCTGAAGGTATATAGCACTAACTTTTATCCCCTGCTTTGTCCCCGAAACCGGACATGGGATTCTGTGCACCAGATCAGGCCAGGCACTGGCGACCTGCCAACCGTGTGACAATCGAAAGCCACAGACACAATGGCCTTGCGGTTTCGTGATTGGACGGGCCTTTGTGCCGCAGAGCATGCGCGGCTTTCTGCAAGCGCCGGCGAATTTGCGCGCGACCTTGAGCCGCGGCTAAATGCATTCGTCGCATTCGAATATGAAAATAACGCGCCAACGCCTGGCGTCCTCGATGGAATGCCATACGCGGCAAAGGACATTTTTTTGTCCGGCACGCGCATGCCGCATGGTGGACTTTCCCAGCCGCCGTTGGTGATGGAAGGCGCGCAAGCGACCCTGCTCGACCTGCTCGATCGCGCAGGTGGCCGGCGCATCGGCTACACCGCGATGACCGAACTCGCCTATGAACCATCCGGCTACAACGCGGTACACGGCCGCGTCAGGAAATCCATGGAACGTTGATTTCATCTCTGGTGGTTCATCATCCGGTTCGGCCGCTGCAGTCGCGAGCGGTTCGGTCGTCTTCGCTTTAGGGTCGGATACCGGGGGTTCGCTCCGCATTCCCGCGCATTGTTGCGGCGTCACCGCATGGAAACCAAGCTACGGCGCCGTGTCGGCCGCGGGTTCGATAGCACTCGCGCCCACTCTCGATACCATAGGCATTTTGGCTCGCAGCGCATCCGATATGGCTGTTCCAGCACAAATCTTGTTTGAACCCCGTCAGGCAGCAACGGTCGGCAAGGCCGTTATGGCCAGCGACGTCTTTGATCTTGCCGAAGCACCGATCGGCAAAGCGTGCCGGGACGGAATGGATGCGATCGCCGGTTGCGGGGTCGAGTTTGTCTCTTGCAACGCGGTTGCGGCCATCGAAGCACTCGACCCTCACGTTTTCACGGTGATGCAGGCAGAGGCGGCGCGCATGCATCGAAGACTGCTGGAAGGCGGTTCGCTTGACGCGGTCTTAACAAGACGACTGGCAAAGGGCTTAGCCATCGACGATGAAACGCTCGCTGCTAGCGTGTCCGCACGATCACAATTGGCTATGGATTTTATCGACAACATTTTTCGAGATGCCGAAGCACTCGTCCTTCCGGCGATTTCGATACGAACCCCGCGCGCCATCGAATGCGACCCGCGCTCGGCATCGTTCGATGCCAAGACACTCTACGAGCTCAGTCACTGGACGCGGTTCGTCAATATGCTCGGCTTTCCCGCCGTTGCCATTCCTGTCGGATTCGACGATCGCGCCATGCCGATCGCCTTGCAGATCGTCGGCAAACCGCGGTCCGATCATGCATTGATCGCGCTGGCAGAGGCGGTGCAAAGTCGCAGCGATTGGCACGGGCGCGTTCCCGCCGGGGTGTGCGACCTGGTGACAATGTCAAATAAGGCACGGCTGCAATGATCGCTCAACCATCGACCGCGCTGGCGAAACTTCGCGTGCTGGATCTGACGCGCGTGCGCGCGGGTCCAACCTGTTGCCGCATCCTCGGCGATTTTGGCGCGGACGTTATCAAGATCGAGGCGCCTCCCGGCGTCGATCCGAATGAGGGCATGAGCGGGGCCCGCGATGGCTCCGACATGCTCAATCTTCATCGCAACAAGCGCTCGCTGACGCTCAATCTCAAGGAGAAGGCCGGGCATGAAATCTTCATGCGGCTGGTTAAAGGCGCCGACGTCGTCGTGGAAAATTTTCGTCCCGACGTCAAAGAGCGCATGGGAATCGTTTACGAAGCACTCAAGACCGTCAACCCACGCATCATTCTCACGTCGATTTCGGGGTTCGGACAAAGCGGTCCCTATCGCATGCGCGCGGGATTCGACCAGATTGCGCAAGGCATGGGTGGACTTATGTGGGTCACGGGAATGCCCGACGAAGGACCCATGCGCGCCGGCATCGCGGTGGCCGACAGCTCTGCCGGGGTTTACGCCGCGACAGGAATCCTGATTGCGCTTGCCGAGCGCGAACGATCCGGCCTTGGCCAATGGGTGCAAACCTCTTTGCTGGAAGCGCAGATAGCATTGATGGATTTTCAAGCCGCACGCTATCTGGTCGATGGCGTGGTTCCCGGCCAGGCGGGCAACGATCACCCTTATTCGACGCCGATGGGCGTGTTCGAAGCCTCTGACGGTTTCATCAATATCGGCGTCGGTGGCGATGGCCAGTGGCGCGCGCTCTGCGTGGCGCTCGAGCGGCCCGATCTCGGCAAGGCGCCCGAATATGCAACGCTCGAATTGCGGTTCCGCAACCGGCCCAAGCTGACCGTTCTCCTGGCCGAAATTTTCAAGACGAAAAGCTGCGCACAATGGCTGGAAGTCTTAGAACGGCAAGGTGTTCCGGCGGGCCCTATCTACAAGCTCGACGAAGTCTTTGCCGATCCGCAGGTGCAGCACCTTGGTATCGCTGCGCCGCTCCATCATCCCACGCGCGGTGACATCCGCGTCGTCGGTCAACCCATCACGCTATCACGCACCCCGGCAAGTGTCGTTTCGACTTTGCCTGAGTTGGGCGCGCACACCGATGAAATCCTGCATGATGCCGGATATAGCGAAGCAGAAATCACAAATTTTCATGCCAGCAAGATAGTCTGACAAACGTCCCGAATGTTGAACAATGTAACGCTGGTAACAGGCGCAAGCGGGTTCCTCGGCCACGCCGTGATGGAATTGCTCGCCCACAACGCGCACCGCGCCATTGGGCTTGATCCGCAGCCCTCGCCGACGACGCAAATCCTTGACGATCTCTCGGACCGCGAGAAACTCAAAGAATTGCTTTCGCGCGAGGGGGTCACGCATGTCATCCATGCCGGTGGTGTGTCCGGCCCAATGGTGATGGCCGACGACCCCGTCGGTGTCATGGGGATTAACGTCGTCGGCAGCCTCAATTTGTTGCGTGCCGCCGTAGAGGCCGGTGTCAAAACATTTGTCTATTGTTCGTCGGTCTCAGCACTTGGCAATTTCTATGAAGACGAACCCGTCGGCGAGGAGTATCCGTTGCGTCCGACATCGGCCTACGGCGCCTCAAAGGCAGCGGTAGATATTGTGTTGCGCGGATTGTGGGGCAAAATACCGCTCGACCTCTGTTCGTTGCGCTACACGGCGATCTATGGCCCTGGAAGACAGACTGTTTTCACGATCGAGAAAATTGTCAGCGCGGCTTTGGCAGGCGGTGTCGCGCGGATTGAGCCACTGACCGACTGGCCTTACGTCTATATCGATGACGCTGCTCAAGCCGCCGTCTCCGCCTGTTTTTCAGAGGGCCGCAGGCAGCTCAGCTACTTTATCGCTCACCCCGAAAAGGTTAGGCCCGACGATATCGCGACGGCGGCGGCGGCAGCTGGCAAACCAGTGCGGCTTGAATTCGACACCAGCAAGCCGGTTTCGGCGCGAGGGCCAGTGGACACCGAGGCTGCAGCACGCGATTTCGGATTTCGCGCAAAAATAGGCCATCGCGAAGGCGTTCGCCGTTTGATCGAAGCGGCGCGCTGACCAGGACGGTTGCCGATGGTCGACACGGCGGCCATAGTCACTTTGTTGCGTTTTCTGAGGGGGTAGCACCGATGGACTTAAAGCTGGCTGGCAAGACCGCATTGATTACCGGAGGATCCAAGGGGATCGGCCGCGCCGCCGCCGAGACTATGGCTGCCGAGGGCTGCAACGTCATCATCGTGTCGCGCAGTGCGGACGCCCTTGCTGCGGCGAAGTCAGCTATCGTGCAAAAGACGAACGTGCGCGTTGATACCGTCGCAGCTGATCTCTCCGACAGCGTCAATGTCGACCAGCTCGCTCGCGATTATCCCGGCATCGACATCCTCGTGAACAACGCCGGCGCCATTCCCGGCGGGACGCTACTGAACGTTGACGAGGCGACGTGGCGCAAAGCCTGGGATCTCAAAGTATTTGGCTATGTCAACATGTGCCGGGCTTTTTACGCACTGATGCAGAAACGCAAGCAGGGCGTGATCGTCAACGTGGTCGGCAATGCGGCGCAAACACATGATCCCGAATATATCTGCGGTGTTGCAGGAAACGCGGCGCTCGCAGCTTTCACCCAATCGCTCGGCAGCGTGAGTGCGAAGGACGGCATCCGCGTAGTGGCGATCAATCCAGGGCCCGTGGCCACCGATCGACTGGTTGGCCTGATGAAAAAGAAGGCGCTCGATCGCACCGGGAGTGCTGACAACTGGAAGGATCTGTTCAAGCCGCTGCCGTTCGGTCGTGGTGCCAGCGCCGAAGAAATTGGCGCCGCTATTGCGTTTCTTGCCTCCGAACGTTCGGCCTATACCAGCGGATCCGTTGTGACCATCGACGCCGGATTGTCCGCGCGCGCCCAAGCCTTTTGAACGAGGAATTCATGCCACATCTCACGACGGACGATGGGATCAAGCTCTATTACGAAGAAACCGGCAAAGGCATCCCCATCGTATTTATTCACGAATTTGCCGGTGACTACCGTTCGTACGAGCAGCAAGTTCGTCATTTTTCGAAGTACTACCGTTGCATTACCTTCAATGCACGCGGCTACCCACCTTCCGACGTTCCAACGGAGGGCGAACGTTATTCGCAAGATCGCGCGCGCGATGACATTCGTTCTGTGCTCGACGGCCTTAAGATAGACAACGCTCACATCGTCGGCCTTTCGATGGGTGGCTTTGCGGCCCTTCATTTCGGTTTTACGTATCCGGCGCGCTGTCGCTCGATCGTGGTAGCCGGTTGTGGATACGGCGCCGCGCCTGGCGAGCGGGCAAAATTCGCGGAGGAAGCGGAAGCCTCCGCTAAGCGATTTGAAGAGCTGACGATGAAAAAGGCGGCGGAAGGCTACGCGCTTGGTCCTACGCGCGTACAACACCAGAACAAGGACCCGCGCGGCTGGCGAGAATTCGCGGATCAACTCGCCGAACATTCGACTGAAGGTGCGCGCCTCTGACCATGCGCGGCGTCCAGAAACGTCGCCCGTCGCTGTTTGATTTGGTCGATAAGATGAAAACGATCACCGTGCCGACGCTCATTATGACCGGCGACGAAGATTGGCCCTGCCTTGAGCCCGGCATCTTGATGAAAAAGAATATCCCAACCGCGGCGTTGGTGGTGATGGCGAATTGCGGACATAACATTAATCTGGAAGAACCCGCGCTGTTCAATATGCACTTGTCCGATCTGTTTCAGGCGGCGGACGCCGGCGGCTGGCCGACACGCGACCCGCGCGCAATGGCGGGCAGCATTCTCGGGCGTTGAGCAGGCGCTAGGTCGCGTTATAGCCGCCGTCAACCAGCAGGTCGGCGCCGGTCATGAAGCCTGATGCATCGCTCGCCAGAAACACTGCGGCGAGCGCAATTTCCTCAGGCTGGCCGAGCCTTTGCAGAAGATGTTTGGGGCCGGACACGCGACGCGCCGTTTCCATGTCGCCAAAACGCTTGACCAACCGCTCGGTCTCGACCGCGCCTGGCGATAACGTATTGACGCGGATATTCTGCGCTGCGTGATCAGTCGCCATCGCCTTAGCAAGTTGGATAAGTGCGCCCTTGGTCGCGCAATAGACCGCGCGGCGTGGCGCAGCGACGGATCCAAGTTGCGAGGCGATATGAATAATACTGCCGCCACCGGCCGCGATCATGGCGGGCAAAATAGCGCGGCTCATCAGAAATGCTCCGCCAACATTGACCGCAAAGACCCGGTTCCAGTCTGACAAAGTCGAGATCGAGCACGGTGCCATTCGGGTCGTAGCCGGCAGCGCCATTGACCAGAATGTGGATGGCCGGAAATTTACCCAAAATCGCCTTTGTCGCGGCCTCGACATCAGCCTCGCTGCCAACATCGCAGCGCACGCTGAAAGCTTCGGCACCGCATTTCGCAACCGCCGAGGCTGTTGCTTCGGCGGCGCTCGCATCCAGGTCGACGCAGGCGACGGGCGCTCCGGCCTCTGCGAAAGCAAGCGCGATCGCGCGACCGATCCCGTTGCCGGCGCCGGTCACGACCGCCGACTTTCCCGCCAGTGAATATTTGTTGGTTGTTGCCACGACACGCCCCTATGAAACAGCAGTGGCGATGCGGCCGAGATAGGCTTCTTGGACCCGCGGGTTTTGTTTGAGCTCAGCGCAGGTCCCGCTCGCTATCACCGATCCGGTCTGCAGCACGTAACCGCGGCTGGCCGTTTCCAGTGCGTAGCGGGCATTCTGTTCTACCAGCAGCACGCTGGTGCCCGTCGCGTTGATGGCGCGAATGGTGCGGAAAATATCCTGCACAACGATCGGCGCGAGCCCGAGCGATGGCTCGTCGAGGCAAAGCAGTTGGGGCTCCGACATCATGGCGCGGCCGAGAACCAGCATCTGCTGTTCGCCACCACTCAATGTCCCCGCGTTCTGCGCGCTCCGCTCAGACAGGCGAGGAAACATGTCGAATATCTCGCCGATCATTCGGCGAATTTTTGCGTTGTCGTTACGATTCTTGAAGCCGCCGAGCTCAAGATTTTCCCGTACCGTGAGGAATGGAAAGACGTGCCGGCCTTCCGGAACGAGCGCGATGCCGAGCTTGCTGCGCTCATGCGAAGGCATTGCCGTCACGTTGCGCCCGCGAAATACGATCGACCCGTGCCGCGGTGACAGCAAACCGGCGATTGCGCGCAACGTGGTCGATTTACCCGCACCGTTCGCCCCGATTAAGGCAACGACTTCGCCTGGTTCGACGTGTATTGAAATGTCGCGGCAAACAGCCACCTCCCCGTAGGAGAGTTCGAGCTTTTCGGCCGAGAGCAGCGCACTCACAACAATTCTCCACCGAGATAGGCTGCGATCACGGCGGGGTTTTTCTGCACCTCGGCCGGCGCACCCTGGAACAAATACCGGCCGTATTCCATCACCATGATGCGGTCGGCGACGTTCATCACCAGATCCATATTGTGCTCAACGACAATGACGGTAACACCATTACCGCGCAGGGTGCGGATGCGGTCGAGCAAGATGTCAACTTCAGCGGCATTTAAGCCTGCCGCCGGCTCATCGATCAGCAAAAGGCGCGGCCGGGTCGCAAGGGCCCGCGCAATTTCAAGCATGCGCTGCTCGCCGTAAGACAACACGCCGGCAAATACGTGCAGACGCGCGGTCATGCCGAAAAATTCAAGCAACCGCAGCGCTTCCTCACGGCAGCGTTGCTGGTCGTCTGCAAAGGCCGCGCCGTGCAAGACATATTGCCAGGCCGGAATTTCGTGATGGACGTGGAACCCGGCAAGAACGTTGTCGAGAACGCTGAGTTGCTTGAACAAGCGTATCTTCTGGAATGTGCGTGCGAGACCAAGCCGCACACGCCAATGTGAGGGCATCCCGGAGAGGTTGTGACCATCGAACGACAGCGACCCGGAATCGGGCTGATAGATGCCGCTGATCAGGTTGAGCAATGTGGATTTGCCGGCGCCGTTGGGGCCGATAATTGCGAAGATCGAGCCGCTCGGAACCTCCACCGAAATATCGGAAACGGCGCGCACGCCGCCAAAGCTCTTATGCAGGCCTTGCACGCGCAATAACGGGCCCCCCGCCCCTGAAGCACGCGCATCAACTGCTGCGGCTGCCGTCACAGCGCCCGCCCGCCCAATGTGAGCTTTTCCCGCACGACACGGGCAGCCTGAGCGAGGCCGCCGGGCATGAACAGCACGACAAAGGTGAGCGCGGCGCCATAGACGACCAGACGAAGATCCCCGATCCCGCGCAGCAGCTCGGGCAACAGCGTCAAAAGGATCGCACCGAAGACTGGGCCGATCAAAGTGCCCATACCGCCGACGATGACCATGGCCAGAATATTGAAGGCCTCGGTGACGAAAAATGCATCCGGCACCAGTGTCCCAACGAAACTCGCGTAAAAACAGCCTGCCGCGCCGCCAACGGCGGCGCCAACGCCAAACGCAAACACCTTCCAGGCGGCGCCGTTAATGCCGAGCGCGGCTGCGGACACTTCGTCCTCGCGAATTGCGGTCAGCGTTTCTCCAATCGGAGAGCGCACCAGCTGCCTCAGCAGCAGATAGACGAGAAACGTGAACCCGGACACCAAATAAAAAAAAGCAGCTAGGTTATGAAAGTCTGCAAGCTGCACGCCGGCGATGATGAGTGCCGGCGGTGGGGAAATTCCATAGATACCAAGCGGCCCCTGCGTGAGGCTGATCCAGTTAAGCAGGATTTGATAGACGATGACCGCAAAGCCGAGCGAAGCAATCGCGAGGTAGTGGCCGCGCAAGCGCACTGCGAACAATGAAAGGAACATTCCCGCCAGACCCGAGAATGCAACACCGGCGACGAACGCGCCCCAAAACGGAACCCCGAGTTTGACGATCAGCAGCGTGGAGACGTAGGCACCGAGCCCGTAAAAGGCCGAATGGCCGAGATTGAGCTGACCGGCATAACCGAGGATAAAATCAAGGCCGAGCGCGAGCAGCACGTTGATCGCGCAAAGAGTCAAGTTCGTGCGCCAGTACGTGTCGTTAAAAATCAACGGTAGCACGATGATCGCAAATGCCGCGATCAGAAATCCCATACGCCGCGTCAGCAGCGCGAGTCGTGGATTTGCCGAGTTTTGCGAGATCGCCGGCTCAGACATTCTCTTCGCGCCTCTCGGAGATCAAACCGGTCGGCTTGATAGCCAGCATCAGCAACAAAAGCGCAAAAACGACGATGTCGATCAAACCGGGGTCGAGGTACTGCGTCGTGTAGCTTTCGATGAGGCCTACAATGAGTCCGGCGAGAATTGTTCCCTCTACATTGCCGAACCCCCCAATAATGACGATGGCAAAAGCTTTCACGATAACCGATGTCCCCGCAAACGGAGTGAGGACGAGAACAGGCGCCAGCATGGCACCCGCCATACCGGCAAGCGCCGAGGCGATGACGAATGTCAGCATGATGAGTTGGTTGGGATTGATGCCCATCAGCCCGGCTGTCTCGCGGTCTTGCGAAACCGCACGCAACGCCTTGCCGAGAAATGTGAATTTCATAAATAAGTAGAGCAGTACGATTGTTATCGATGAAACCGCAATGATGATGACGCTTTGCCATGATACGAACATACCGGCGAAGCGGATGACCTGGCTGCTGTATGGCGTCTCAAACGCGTAAGGAATCGGTCCGAACCACGTCAGCATCAGGTTCTGCATCATGACTGAGACCCCGATCGTGGCAATCAGCGGCAAAAGTTCATTTCCCTTGCGCCGTAACGGCGTGAAAATCGTCGCATTAATCAGCCAGCCGAGCGCTGCGCCGACTAAAAATGCGGCGCCGATGCTAACGATGTAGCCGGCGCCGATCAGGTGCATGAAGAAATAGGCGGCAAATGCGCCGAGTGTGACAAAGTCGGCGTGCGCGAAATTAATCTGCACGAGCACGCCGTATATCAGCGTCAGGCCCAACGCCACCAGAACATAGAGACTTCCGAGAACGACGCCGTTGATCGCCTGTTGGAGGACGATCGTTGTTGTCATCGTCTGATCAGTTCCACTTCAAGCTTGTCCATGACATGTCGGGCTTGGTTTCCATGTAGTGGACGGTATCCATCTTGGTGTTTTGGTTAGTCTTGTCGAACTCCACACTGCCGGTGACGCCGGAATAGCTTTTGGTGGCGGCGAGGCCGTCGCGAATCGATTGTGAATCCTTGCCGCCACGCTTGACGACATCCGCAATTAGCATGATCTGATCATAAGCGTGCGCATTCAGGTGGGTCGGATCGGCGTTAAATTTCGCCTTGAACGCCGCACTGAAGTTTTTCACGGCATCGCGGGTCTCCGTCGGATCGAACTGCACGATGCGGATATAACCTAAAGCGGCTTTTCCGGCCTTTTGCTCAAAGCCGAACGGCAGCCAGATCGTGCCTATCTGAATGGCAGCACCACCGCCGCCTTTGGTAACACCAGCCTGGGCCAGCGCCTGCGTGATCTTCAGTCCCTGCCCTTCCAGCGTATACGTCGGGATCACATCGATCTTGCCGAGGCCGGCGACGCGCGTTGCGATCGAGGTAAAGTCGTTGACGTCACGGCCGAAGCCGATTTCCGCCAAAACCTGCCCACCGAGCTTGGTGAAGTTATCCTTGAACACCTGTGCGTTACCGATGCCGGCATTGGTGTTTTCGAATAGTAGGACAGCGGTGCGCGCGTTGAGCCGCTTATAGGCATTGTCCGCAAGGTTGACGCCCTGCATAACCTCGTTCGGCATAATCCGGAATGTCCAAGGATTGCCTGGCTCGGTGACCTTTATGGCAGAAGAGCCGGCATTTAGCAGCGGCACCTTCGCCTGCTCCACGATCGGCATGACGGCAAGCGTCGCGTCCGAACACTCTTCGCCGATTATGACGTCAGGCTTGAATTGTTCAATCAGGCGCTTGGCTGCCTGTGTCGCCGGCAGGGGCCCGCAGCTCGAATCTTCGTACTGAACAGCGAATTTATAGCCGTTCACGCCCGTCTTATTGAGCTGCTCCAGCGCGAGTTCGACGCCTTGTTTGTCCTGCGCGCCAAAATAGGAGCCTGGCCCTGAAATAGGAAACAGCGCGCCGATCTTAATGGTTTTGTCTTGCGCTTGCGCTACCGGGCCGATCGCCAAAAGACCGATCGCCGCGACGCCTAAAAAGAGAGCACGTACTGTCGTGATCATTTCTTCATCCTCCCCGGAACGATCGTCATTACAAGCAAAAGCCTACCAATGATCGGCCGGCCCGGTAAAGTGACGTTGCGGGTTGTCGCTCTGGGCGCGGGCGCAAAACTGCCATTCGCAGGCATTTTCCATCGTCGCGGGGTTGCTTTTGTGTCTATTTCACCAAATAGGACATCTCCACCGCGTGCGAAGATACTTTTCAGAGACTGAGATTGTGGGTCCGGCAAATTCTCTTGATCGATCACAGGTCCGATCAATGACTGGCTTCAGAATTCGGAGGAGGCTGCGTCCGCTCTACCCCCCAAAGCGGACATGTGCAGCGCAACTCAGAATGTCCGCTTAGTGCCAATAGCGGACACGTGCGTTTCGCTCGATCCCTTGGCCAAGGGCTTATTCGATTACATCGTCGGAGCGAACGTGCAACGTCGGAGGAATGTCAATGCCAAGGGTCTTCGCAGTCTTGAGATTTATGACCAGTTCAAACTTGGTTGGCCGCACGACCGGAAGCTCCGAAGGTTTAGCTCCCTTAAGAATCTGACCAGCGTAAATCCCGGCTTGACGGTAAGCATTTGCAATATTCGTTCCGTAACTGACCAGTCCGCCGGCATCGGCGAACTCACGAAATGGATAGATCGCCGGAATTTTGTAGCGCGCCGCGAATGCAACAAAATCATCGCGTCGGACCACATAGAATGGATCGGAACCGACAAAAAGTGCGTCGGGACGCTGTGCAGCGATGGCGCTGAAGGCAGCGTCAAGTTCAGTTCGCGTGCTGGCGTTGTACATTTTTAGCTCAAGGCTATTGGCCCGCGCAGCTATCTGTACGTCTCTTATTTCTGGGACAGCGTCTGGGCTAGCGGGGTTCGCCAACATAGCGACTACGGCAGCCTTGGGAACAAGCTCCCGTAATTGTTCAATCCGCTTTTGTCCGAGCGGTCCTGTGAGCAGAGTCATGCCCGTCGCATTACCACCCGGTCGATTGAGGCTATCGACTAGCCCGCCTGCGATAGGATCGAAGCCGACAACAAACACAATTGGAATAGTTGTAGTCGCCGCCCTGGCGGCCAAAGCAGCCGGAGGCCCTTGAGCGACAATGAGGGATACTGGACGGCGGACCAAATCAGCCGCCATTCCTGGAAGACGATCATACTGACCATCCGCCCAGAGGTACTCAATGGCGACATTTTTGCTCTGCACGAAGCCGGCTTCGCCCAATCCGCTGTGGAATTTGCTTTGCTGCTCGACTGCCGTATTTGCGGAGGTCGAGCTGAGGAATCCGATTAGTGGCATCGTCAGCTGCTGCGCCGTTGCTGCGAGCGGCCACGCGACTGCTGAGCCCGCAATGGCCTTGATGAACTCGCGCCGCTGCATATGCCTCACGTAAGGATCACGCCTTGTGCTGGGAAACCTTAATCAGATTTTCGGGCAAGCCCGCGTAAATTTGGCCTTAATTTCTGAAAGGGACATGTCCGCATTGGGTCAAAAGCAGACATGTGCAGCGCAAAAGGGCATATCCGCTAAGTGCCAATAGCGGACATCGAGCCTGTGGTACGGCACAACGCAAAGTTAGCCCTTCAGCAGGCGTCGTTGCGCGTTTTCTGGATCAATAGGTCGGCAGCACGATCCAGCGCATTGAATTGGGAATAAAGATCGCGGATGTGTTCTGGGTCCATTGTCTTCTTTGCAAGTTGCGACGACAAGTGCCAAACGGCTCCATGAGAATTGACCTCCAATACATAAAGCCGCCCGCTTTGGGTTTCTCGAATAATGTCGACGCCGAGCAGAGGACACTCTGGAAATACTGCATGAGCGCGCTCGCCAAGGGCTATGATTTCTGCGTCATTGCAGATAGAGCGGACCCGCCCACCCATCGTCTTGTTGTTCGATGCGATAACGCCGGTCGGATCTGCTGCGATATCCGCCAGCGGCGGTCGCACATTGCCCCATCGATTGCGGGCGCAATAAAGGACACGCCCAAACATTGTTAGAACCCGATATTCGGTGGGGTGACCGTTCTCGGAATGATCGATAAACGGCTGGATGAGTAAGCGATCATTGGCAAGAGCGGTCAATTCGTCGTAATGCTTGGAAACGTCGATCGCGCGAACGAGCTTTACGCCCTTGCCACTATTCAAATTGTTCGCCTTAACGATCACATAGTCGCCCCACTCGTTGGGATCAAACGAAGTCGCTGGAGAGAGTATTGCGGTCCTTGGCGTCAAGATGCCAATTGCGGTCAGTCGCCGCAGCTCTTCTTCCTTGCCTAAGATACGACCACAAAATGTAGTGCCACCACGAGGGACAAAATTTTCCAAGCGGCTAGGTGAGAAAACTAACGACGGGCAAATCCGAAAAGCAGCACCAGCGGAATGAGAATCGCTGGAATACCGAGAATGAGGATGAGCCAGTCCATGGCAATCAGGATGCAGACTGTTGCGGGGAGTCATCGGGTTTGCAGCACTGCGAATGGGCCGCGCTACCGACAAGCGTGATGAATTCCCGCCGCCTCATGGGGCTTACCTCCAGGGCCAAGGATCACGACCTGATTATAACACCGCGCATCGCAGCAAGAAGCGGTCATTTATGTTATGTCTGCTTTGGGTCAAAAGCAGACATATGCAGCGCACAAGCCGATGTCCGCTAAGTGCCAATAGCGGACGTCTTGCCATTCGCTCGAGCAATGGACGACTGGCCACCCACTACTTCGTGACGCGAACAATCAATTGCATTGTTCATGGACGCAGAAATCTCCAGTAGAAAGCTCCGAACACCAAGACAATTCCAACATTCACTGCCAGTCGTTCCCAGAATTGGTTTCTGAAGAACGCGACATCTACACCGACTATGATGGCTGCCATCGCCACCCCGTAAAGCACTACAACTGTCTGTCTGCCCATGTCGGCGCGTCCGCATTACCGCTGCCGTCTTAGAAAAAGGCCCGCGCTCGAGGCACGGGCCGAAGGATCGAAGTCATGACGCCAATTACCATCGGCCAAACCGTGCGAGCCGACAATGCTATCCGAATACCATCAGGAAACACGGAGCACGCATTCCCCCGAAAGCGGACATGTGCAGTGCACCAACCCATGCCCGCTTTGTGCCAATAGCGGACATGCACGAAATCTAGCGATGAAATAGAAAAGACCGCCAGCGCGGCGGCCTTCCGCTGTCACAATGAATATATCTAAGCGGTCGCGGCTTGCTTCCGCTTCCTACGCCAGCTCAAGAAGCCAAGAACACCAGCGCCACTTGCGAACAGCGGCAATGCAGCCGGCAATGGTGTTTCGCCCCCGGACTTGCCACCGGCGACGAGACCGAAGCCAATAGCGCCGGTGTTTCCGGTGGAGGGATCTTGAACATCCGCCGCAAAGAGTATGCTGGAGTTGCCTGATTCCGAAAGCAGGGTAGCAATGAACTGGGCGAGAGTGTCCGTGGTCCCAGTGTTAACGAGGAAATCAAGTGTGCTGTATACGGTACTATTAGATGTATTCTGCGACACCCCGTAGCCGGTTGCTGGAAAACTATAAGGCGACATCGCGAATGCGCCCATCGGGTTATTTGTATTCGCGAAGAAGGGGCTGGTGTTCACAGTCAAAGTGGCGCTGGTCAGACTGCTAGCAAACGCAAACGATGCGGCATGCCCTGTAGTCTTATCGCCCGCGTTTTTCTGGAATGACCAATTCGTATCTAGCGTAACCAAAATATCAAACACGCCGGTGGGTAACGCCGTGCTTCCATTCGGCACGGTCGTGTCCGACACCTGTACCTTGTTGTTGGCATCGACGACGCAGCAGGTGCCGCCCGCTATCTCAACAAAGTTGAAAGTCGTTGCATGGCCGGATGTGGAGAGAACTGTCAGCCCGAGCGTAATGCCAGCGGACATTAACGCGTGGCGCGCGCCATTTTTCATTGATTACTCATCTAAAAAGCACGAATGCTCCAAGCATCCGCACGGCCGTGCCACACCGGCACGTATTCGCACTTTTGATTGTTTAAAACAAGTGCCGATAATTACCACAGGTTGCAAAGGCACATATCGGCAACGTTAACTCAATTAAAAAGGCCATTTCGGACGCATTAATATGTCCGCTTTGGGTCAATAGCAGACATTTGCAGTGCAAATCGCCATGTCCGCTTTACCCCTGAAAGCGGACATTTCGTGCCCCGCTCGTCATGTCAAATGCGCGACGGTTACCGATTATTAGAATCATATTGACTGACATGCACCCGAAGAGCGCGAGCGATGCGCGAAGGGCTGGTCCCAAGGTTAGGCACAACGACAAGGCGGTCGATCTCGCCCTTCAAATAGGCGCTCAGGAACTTTTGATAATCCCTGAAGGACACGCATCCATTCGACTGGCCGTTAGGACCCAGCATATAGGTGTGCGCAAGCATACCGGCTCGACCGAACATCTTGTCGTCGTCGACTGGATTAAGGCGAATGGCCCGAACGCCGTGGAAAGGCTGCGCTCGCAATGTAAGGTCATAGACATTCGGCGGTGTCGGACCGCGCATCCTGACGCCAACGTATCGGGGGTTGTCCAACTTGTCGCCCAGGCCTGAATGCGCCTCCAGCTTTTCTCCATTGGGCAAATAGACGGTGCGCGCGGAAATGTCATAAACCGCTGTGCGGCTGCCGAGATCGGATAATGGCAATGACTTGTTTTGGGCTTGCTGCGGAGAAGCACTCTTCTCAGAGATGGACGCCGCTGGCGGTGTAGCCGCTGCGACCTGTGGAGCGGCTTGGTGCACGGGAGGACGAGCTATTTCGTGCTTCTCTGGGTGTGGCCGTGGCAGCGGCACGCTATTCGCCAATTTAGCGATGAGTTTCGGCGCTCGAGGCAGAGTGCCGGGTGCTGGAAAAACCGGAGCCGCAGCGGGAGTCAGTTTGGCAACACGCGTTAATTTGAGGGAGTGCGGGATTTCAGGCCTCGCCTGACTAGGCGGAGCCTCCGATGGATGCGGCGGCGACGACACGTTATTATCGCGCTCAGAGGCTGGCGCGCGAGCTGCCGCGCGAGCCCATCTGACTTCAAAGGTGACAGCCGGAGCATCGGCGAGACCGGTCGAACCCTGGGCTGACCCCGATACATCGGCGGTACCAAACAGAGGTAGGTCGTATTTTGCGCGGGCAAGCGTCCACGGCCCAATTGGCGCCATTCCAGTGATAGGCTTGGTGGAGAGCGGGGCGGAAACGATCCACGTGGCAGCCACCGTGATGGAGATGACCAGCGCGCATACGGCGGCCGCGGCTCTGACGCCGACAACGACCCCGCGAATGACCCTCCGATAGTCGCCGAGAGGTAAAACACAACCATCGAACGAAGTGACGTCATATAACGTCGCGGCCGCATCCGTCATAATCTACGCTACTCAAACTGGATTTACTTACATTGACGTCATTGCGTTCGCCCCGGTCGAAGCGCTCCGACCGAGCTTCATCGCTTGAAAGATGCGGAGCCCCGTCCCCTCAGGCGTCTCACGACAGATAATGATGCTGACAATGCAGGGCTTAAGGTTAAGCGGCCGTAAACAACCGCCGGCATAAGCGAAGATCTCGTTTCTTGGGTCGCGCATTGAATGTTCGCTTTAAGTCATTAGCGAACAGGTTCAGCGTACTGGCGTGTGTCCGCTCAGTATCACAAGCAGACATCACTTGCCCCCTTAGGGTCGCAATTGGAGAGCGTACTGACTGACTCCATCAACTAATGTGGTCGCGATATCGTGCGTAGACTTATGAGTTTTATTGGCGTTCTAATGTTCGCCGGTGCCAGCGTTCCGGCGCTTGCCATGGAATGTCCCGGCGACCCGAACGCGCTGGGCACAAGCCGTGTAGTTGCAATTAGTCCGAACGAATTCAAAAACGTTGGGACCATGCAATACAAGCAGACGGTGCCACTTAACGACCATGAAGTCGTGATCACCTTCGACGATGGTCCACTCTCACCTTACACCGACATCATTCTCAAGATCTTGGCGTCGCAATGCGTGAAGGCCAACTATTTTCTAATTGGTCGGATGGCGCATACTTATCCGTATCTGGTACGACGTATTTACAATGCAGGCCACACGGTTGGTACGCACACCCTGGATCACCCACTGGCTCTCAAGCGACTACCGCTGCCGCTGGCCGAGCACGAGGTTGATGGCGGCATCGCCGCTGTCGATGCGGCGATCGGTGATCCCAGGGCGGTCGCGCCGTTTTTCCGAATTCCCGGCCTGGCGCGTTCGGATGCCATTGACACCTTCCTCGCATCACAGTCGCTGATTACCTGGAGCGCGGACGTCGTTGCCGACGATTGGTTCAGGAGAATCACTCCGCAGAAAATCGTGCAGCGCGCCATGCAGCGGCTTGACGCCAAAGGCCGCGGCATTCTCTTGCTCCACGACATTCACCCAGCAACCGCGCTGGCGCTACCGAGCCTGCTCAAAGAATTAAAGGAGCACGGTTATAAGGTCGTGCATGTGGTACCGGCGGGTGAGTTGCCAAAATCGGTGCCGGAATTGCCCGCTCCCGCAGCCGTTGCCAACGGGACATGGCCGCGCGTATTGCATGCCAGTGCAACAACCGACGGAGCCGCGGCAGCAATTCCGCATCCTCAGCCTAGAAAGCACGTCGTCGGCAAGATTCATTAGAATATGCTTGTCAGCTTTACCGCCGAAAGCAGACATGTGCAGTGCAACTCGGTATGTCCGCTAAGTGCCAACAACGGACATTCGAGAGTTCGGCTCTGAGCTGCCCGCTTTGTAGCGGCTTGACGCGGCAAGCGGCGTCGTCAGTGCGTGGCGCACAAATAAAGCAAGGTCACCACCCCAAGCGACAAGATGATTAGCGCGGTCCGTGTTGATGGACCGTCCAGCAATTCCAGCACCGCCCTTACGGCCCGTCGCTTTAGCACGTTCCTCTCCATGGCCTTTTCCAACGGACTAAGATTTTCTGAGTTCATCGCTGCGAAGTGCGTTGGCGTCGTTCACAGTGAAGCCGTCGAAGTTGCTGAGGATGTTCAGCAGCGCACCCGCCTCTTTGGCGTATTCCGCGTCGGTCAACAGGACAGCGAAAAGCTGATCTTTGAGGGCTTCGTGGATGCCATTCACGCGCTTTACCGTGGCGACCAACGGCCCGTCGCTGCCAATGCTTGCCGCGAGGGCGACAGCAATCCGCAATTCAAGCTCGGTCGCGATATTGCTCGGTTTCATCTGGCTTGCTTCGGCACTATTGAAAGTAGCGGAGCCGCTGTTGTGGCTTGTCAACGGCCCCGCTGGTGCCAAGCATTTGCGCCCAACACTACGCATGTACTTCGATGGGATTTAAGACGGCAGCACCGGCCCGGTATTGTGAGTTCACGCCATAGATTTGTGGCGCATCGCCTCGCGGTATCGCTTCGACGGCATTGCTACCGCGAATCGCCGTTGGCGGTTTCCACGATGGGACCGTCGAAGTTGGCGAGTACGTTCAGAACCTCGCGGGCCTCCTTCGCGTATTCCGCGTCGGTCAACAGACCAGTGGCACGCTGTGTTTTGAGGGCTTGGTGAACGCTAATCAGGCGGATAATTCGGTCGCACGATAGCCCGGTGCCGCGAGCAGTCGCTTTGAGGGCAGCGGCAACTCTTTTTTCGAGTTCGCTCACTACACCGCCGCTCATGACAGCCACCGCACTGCGACGACGGCAACTAAAAGCAGGGTGAAAAATCCGACACAGCACAGCACCCTTGCCGCCTAATCGCCAACTTCCCCGGCACGCACCGCGTAGACATCGCGTACAACCTTTTGCATCCGACTGACTTCCTGATTTTGATGCGGGACCACATGGCGACGCTGCCGGAAGGCCGCGCCGCGATACTCACCGCTTCGCTTCACTGTTTTAGTTTTTCTCTCGCCATTTGCAGGGCGTACCAGCCCGCCATGCACGCGGCGACGCCGATGGCAAATTCCAGAAGCGTGTAAAGGATGTCGGTCATGCTGCTTTACAACACGGAGCACCGCTCCGGTCTTGTGATTGCAGGCCAAAGTCCTGTGCAAACTGGACAACGAATCAAATTGTCGAGTGATAGCGGGCCGCGCCTTAGTCGCGACACTGGCGCGGCCCCTTCCTGCCCGCGCATTAGACCACATCGCAGGCAGAACCAATCGCAATAGATTTTTGATTTGAGCGCGGGATCACCGCCCAAACTAACCGGGGCTTAAATTATCTGTTGTGATGTTGTCTTGTGATTTAACGACAAGAACTTGGCTATGTTTGCCGTCACGCCGCCAAATACAAAATTAGTTTAGGCGGCGCGCTCCCGCTTCCTGCGCCACCCAAGCAAACCAAACGCACTGGGACCCGCAACAAAGAGCGGGAGTGGCCCAGCCGCCGACTTCCTCGCATCATGTCTCTGCCATATTGAGGCGCATCAATTCGCCAACGAGGCTTCCAAGCGGAACCTGCAGCGCGAGCCACGCAAGAACGATCACAAAAACATTTGCTAATTGCATTGCGCGCTCCTAGCGCCCCGCAGCCATTGTGCACTGTGGCGATGACACAGGCGAAGATGAACCGCGCACTGACAGTCGATGAACGGCTCACTCAACAGGTGCACCCACATCATCGCCAAGACTACTATGAATGATTCGATTGAAAGGGAGCGGTACCATCGCACGCCGCGAGAAGCGGTGTTTCCGTTAGCGGTGGTTTCCGTAAAGGGTGTAGTTCGGACATACCGCTACATCAAACCCGGTAGCTGTTCCGCCCGGCGTATAACCCATCTCGGGGTGGCAACCAGGTGGAACTGGTATGCAGCCGACAACGGTGCAAGCAATATGCGGCTGCACGGCGGTGGCGACCTTGGGGCGACGCTTGTGGTGAACTGTATCCCCGCTGGCCGATGTCAACGCAAGCGCAAGCACACTGGCTATAACAATGGAAACGATTGTTTTCATGGCAACACTCTAACGACCCGCGAGAGGGCTCGTTCCGCGTTCAAAATAAGTGCACTAAACAATGTCCGCTTTGCCCCCAAAAGCGGACATTTGCAGCGCAGTGGCGCATGTCCGCTAAGTGCCAATAGCGGACATGGGCTGATCAGCGACGAGCGGGAAAGAGACGCAGGACACAGCGCCCTTTTTCCCAGACCTCAATGGCCTTCCCATCGATGAGTTGCTTAGCGTGCTGAATGACTGCGTCGTCGTCCTCGCATTCGACGATCTCAGGAGCCTCGCGGATGTGGCCATCTTTATCGAATGAATAAATGCGATACGCCCGCATGACGCAACCTAACGGTTACAACGGTCGCCTTCGTGGTGCCGGTCGGGAGTTGATCGCTCGGGGGACTTTGACGCGTCCTTTAATGGATGCCCACAATAACGCTCTGCCCGTTTCTCCGTCTGTCAGCTTCCCGACATAGATGGGGAAATTAAATCGCAAACATTATTGCCGGTTTTTGCCCTGAGAGCCGCTAGGCTTCAGCAATAAGTCGGCGACTTGGCGGCGGACGTTCTTGATCTCCTCAATTAGCAGCGCGCCCATCATCAGCGCCAGCAGCGCCGCCGGTAGCGAGCATTTGTAGAACAATGCCAGACTTTCGCACCGTATGGAGTTTAGTTTTGCTTTTGGTCTGCACTATTGCTGATCAACGTCCGCTTTAGGTCACTAGCGGATGTTTTATCGCGCGAGCGCTCTTCGGTCATCCGGAGAACAAACGCAGAGAAAAAGCTTATGGAGAAAATGGAGGCAAAAATAGCCGCCGTTATTCCGGCCGCGTTGCCAAACGGTTGCCCAATGAAAATGAGCGCGACAACTCCCGTCACGATTGTCAGTGCAAGACAAACAATCATAACCGCGCCGAGAATGACGATTGCGTTCTCGCGGGACACCATTTTGCTAAGTGTTGGCTTACCCGCCTCCACTAAATGGTCCATGTGGAATGTTAGCGGCAAACACGGACGCCCCCTCGCCAATAACAATGTGCACCGTACGCCGGCCTAACCACTGCGCCCGGCGCGACAAATACCGCGCCACCCCCGTTGACGCGACATCCGCCATTGGGACCGCGATGAAAGCCCGCACCACAACCTCCCGCTACTTTCATGATGATGCTCACTGGAGCCTGATTAGGTGCGAATGGTATGGCCTGAGCAGCAACCGAAGACAGCCCAAAAGCAGCAACAATTAAACCGGAAACGAAAAGTTTTTTCATTCGCTCTCTCCCTAAAATGCCAATTGTAATTCGCGACCGCATACTATTGGCATGCCGCGCTGGTCGCAATCGTTCGCACGCAACGCCATTTTATGTTTAGTTTGTCGTCCGCTTTGGGTCATTAGCGGACATGTGCAGCGCAAAACGCTATGTCTGCTTTACCCCCGAAAGCGTACACTAGCGCCAATTAGCCGGGACCTTGCGCGGGTGGGTTGTCATTGCTCGGAGGTCGGGGCGGCGGTGCGGCCGGTGGCAGCGACTGCGGCTTTTTGATCGGAACACGCCTTTGCGCGGTCGGCTGCGGGCCCAATTTCTGGAAATACAAGCTGCAGACTGTCGATAGCTCCATGCGCTGAGAGTCCAGGCACTTCAAAACATCGTTTTCACTTCGCGCCCCGGCGCAAAGCCTTTGCACATCCGGTCCGCAGGATGCTCGAAGGATGCTTCCCATTGTTGCAGGTGGGTTACCGACCACTACTGGCGGAGCTGGTTGCGCGGCAGAACTTTGCTCACTTGAATTGGGGGTATCTCTGCGAGCGTGCATTGCTGCGATCATATTCCCGCAAGCTGCTGACACCTCAGGAGTGTGGGCCGATAAACACTGAATGATGCGCCCGCCGCCCGGTTGCACGCCAACGCACAAGCGCTGCAAGTCGTCACGACATGCTGCCCGAAGTCTGGCGCCACCGCCGGCGGTGCCGATCATGTTCCCACACGCTTCCGAGAGCTCCCGCATATGGGCCGATAAACACTGAATGAGGCGCCCCCCGCCGGGTTGCACGCCAACGCAAAATCGCTGCAAGTCGCCGCCACACGCTACGCGGAGTTTAGCGCCGCCGCTCGCGGCGGAAGTAGGATCGCCGGTCTGCGCGATAGCCGCTGACACAGCAAAAAGCAGCGTTGTAACGAGAGACCAACGAATAATTCGACCTGCTACCATTTGGGTATTATTCCCGCGCTTATCGACACACCATAATAAGGGTTGAGATGTCCGCTTGTGCCAATAGCGGACATCGCGAGCGGCATCCGCGTCAGTAAAAAACCCAAGCTTTAGCTCGAGGACGCCAGCCAAACAGATCCAACGCACCGACGCCGGTGGCGATTACCCAGGCGAAAATAAATCGCGCACTTTTAGTTCAGTGCGGCGCGCTAGATTTCTTAATCTGTTCTGCGCGGGCCACACTACAAGGCATACACATTCGCGTTGGTTCGATCGGGCTGGTGTACCCTACCCATATAGGTGCTCGACATTGCGCGCATTGACTCATGAATGAGCGCGAGTTTGGTATCAACATGTCGGCGACGAGCGGACACGCGAGAACCTCTGCCGATTTGAGCGCGGGCATGGGTTGAGTATAGCCGTTCCGCACCCTCGCGCCTATCATTACTGCTCACCCGTGAAGTGAGGAGCTTCGCGCAGAGGCCTATCAGGATACCATGCCCGCATAGCCAACGCGATTGGTCTTAGTGTTCTGGGCCGCACAGGCTAAGCTCGCGCTCTGCACAAAAAACATTGTTGTGGAGATTCGCGACCCACTGCCGCCCGCTCGATGTGACATTGAGGAAGCGGATCGCATCCTGGATATGCGGCGATATGCTGCTCCAATAGAACTTCGGATATTGATCGGTAAGATCGGATGGCGAAGAATAACCGAGTTGCTTGTTCATCCCAACTTCTTCAAATTCGTAATAAAGCGCATTAGCTTTGCGAAGATAATGCGGGTCACCCAGCTGACCGATAAGGTCGGCAGCGCGGACCAGCATTCCCTCCTCGCTATCGATATTGCGAGTGCCGGGAGGTGCTGGAAATCGCGTAAATTCGATGGCATTTGCAATGCGGGTGGCGTCGAACGATTGGACCTCAGCGAAACGCTCCATCACAAAAAGCTTTGACCGGTCGACGTGGTACGGCAACAGCGCTGCATCGGATGAGCCACGGGGTAGCTTGGCCTTATTACCTTTGGCGTCAATAACATATCCGTCGGCGCTATCGCCTTTAAGAATCCCACGAACGTAACCAATGTCGTGAAACAAACAGGCGACGATAACATGCGCACAATCGCTCGCAGACGTCTCAATCGAAAGCCTTCGCCCTTTCAGAATATCGTAGCCGACGAGCGTTACCAACATCGTATGCTCGACGTTGTGGTAGAGCGCGTCACTGTTGCCTATACAGTCTATAGCAAGTCTTGCAGCCGACTGGACGCGCTCTATTAAGCCCGCGTCCGTCGAGCCAAAGCGGCGATTCATGTGTTCGCCAAGGTGAGACCCTAAAGCCTCCGCCGCAAGCTCGGGAATGGTAATCATGTTACCCACCCTTTCGCCGACTAACCGATATCGTGGCGAATAGTTTTGTACTTTACAATACGGTGTCGAAATTCTTTGTGTTCGGGTCAGAAGCGGACATATTGCGGTACGAAAGCGATGTCTGCTTTACCTCCAATAGCGGACATGTGCAGTGCAACTCGGCATGTTCGCTAAGTGCCAACAGCGAACTCGTGCACCGCGGCAAACAGCATCGCTATTCGATCACCTCGTCGGCAAGACCGACGAACGGGAGGCTGAGGCCAAATGCCTTGGCGGTCTTAAGATTGATCGTCAACTCGAACTTAGTTGGCTGGATGACTGGCAGCGCGGCGGGCTTCTCGCCCTTGAGAATCTGTCCGACATAGATGCCTGCTTGACGCCAAGCGTCACTCCGGCTGGCACCAAAACTAATCAGTCCTCCAGCGACCGCGAACTCTCGCAACTGGGAGATCGCAGGGATCGCGTGGCGGACCGTCAATGCGGCAAGCTGTTGGCTTTGGGTATTGAAAAATACGTCTTGGACGATAATCAACGCGCCTGCTTTCAGTTCGTGCAGGTTTGCAAAAACCGCATCGAAATCGCGCTCGACGCTGGCACTCAGGACATGAACTTGTAAACCGAGCGTGAGGGCCGCCGCTTGGATGTTTTTCGACTGGGTCTCGGTGTTGGGGTTGGTAGGATTAACGAGCAGAGCGATGCTGGTGGCCGAAGGCACCGCCCCATGCAGCAAATCCACCAGCTTCGGTCCGGCCTCGACGCTCAATAGGGTTATGCCTGTTACATTGCCACCCGGGCGGTTCAGGCTGGTGACGAATCCCATCTCCACGGGATCGGCGATCGTAGTGAAGACAATGGGAATCGTTGCCGTCGCCGCCTTTGCCGCACGTGCCGCCGGCGTGGAGACCGCTGCGATCACGGCCACCTGTTGGCGAACGAGGTCGGTCGCCAGTCCCGGCAGTCGGTCGTACTGGTTCTCGGCCCACCGGTATTCAATCTGTATGTTCTTGCCATCAACGTATCCGGTTTCGCCCAGTCCTTTGACGAATTCCCCAACCAACGACGCATCGCTCTTGGGGGAAGCGGCGTCGAGAAATCCGATCACCGGTATTGCCGGTTGCTGCGCGAGCGCGGCGAGTGGCCACGCAGCTGCTGATCCAGCAGTCATCTTGATGAACTCGCGCCGCCTCACAGTCCCTCCCGTGCCGAGGAACATACCCTAGCACATTGCGGGTCGAGAGCTGTACATCGCACCGCAGGGAAATAGGCCGTCCCATGTCCGCTTTGGGTCAAAAGCGGACATGTGCGGTGCACTACCTCACCTCCGCTTAGTGCCATGAGCGTACAGCCTGTTCTGCCGGGGTTGCACCATCGGCAGATATCGGGTGTGGAAATCGGGTGTCCATGCGCTCCACACATCACCATTGTCCTGTTTCTTTGCGACACAAAAGGAAACCCAATCGCGGGTTTTCACATGGAGCAAGAGGAGCACGGCATGTCTTTCAAAAGCTCTCTTCCATGGGACCTCGAACAGGCGATGACCGCTTTTCAGGTCAAGCAGAATTGGTACGAGGAATACTGGTTGCGTGACACAAACGATTTGACCAGTCCGCAAGTCCATCGGCGGCCCGATGGCTCAATCGACATCGATTTCTATCGCGGGTGTGCCAAGTGCGAGCGGGATCTGGCTATAAAACGGGCCTGCGGCGCTCTACTCGCGATGCTGGTTCGACTTTTCCGGCTTGCAAAGCCGACGCCTCACATCATTCGCAAAACAGCGCTTGAGCCGCACCAATGACCAATGTCCGCTTTGGGTCAAAAGCAGGCAGTGCGAAAAAGCATGTCCGCTAATGCCGGATTCGGATATGCATCATCGTATCAACGCGAAGTGGCGCCCACCGCAAGTGGTCAGTGCGACTTGCGAACAGTCTTTCCCAAGGTGATTTCTGGCCTGCGAAAACCCATCGCGATCCACGCGGCGATAAGCCTCAACATGAACTTGCCGGAGTGACCGGCATAATTCGGTAAGTCATCAGCAAGCGCGACACCGTTTCGTCGGGCTTGTGTCATGACCCGCATTTCAAGGGGCGGCGCACTTGCCGGAAAGCGGTTCCGGTACATCGTCAGCCAATGTCCCTTGGTAAAGTCGAGGAACATTGCCGAATTGCAACATGTGGCAATAACCCGGCGGGTCGGAGAATCAGGCTTGAGCCGGTGCTCTTCAAGATACTCCTGCCCCGTCACACATTGCACTCGATCCTTTCGATATAGGACGTAGTCTGTTCCACCGTCGGGATTGAGGACGGGTGGCACGGAAAGAAGTTGCTCGATGCGACTTCCGGCTTCTTGGCAACTCGCGCAATAGCAGGATGCGGTCAGAATCGGCCGACCGAACGCCTCCAATTTCACCTTGCCGCATCGGCATGTCTCGGAGAGGTGATTTTGCTGTTTCTGGTTCACTGCGACCGCCGGTTCGAGGGTCCTGCCTATAAAGGTATTTTGGCGTTTGTGAGAAATGCCCGCTTTGGTTCACAAGCAGACATGTACAGTGCACTAGGCGATGTCCGCTTTAGTGCCAATAGCGGACATTGATGTAACCAAAAAGAGAAACCGTCTCACGGCGGTTTCTCCCGAAAACAAATTGCTGTCGGATCAGGCAGCGAGCGCTGCTTTCTTCTTCCTGCGCCAACCGAGCAGACCTAGCGCGCCGAGACCGGTGGCGAACAGAGGCAATGCGCCGGGCAGCGGGGTTTCGGGGTTGGCGGCGAGACCGAATACCTCAATGCAGCCCAAACTCGTCGGGCAGGAGTTCAGCGCCTCGGTGCCGGCGAGCGGCACGAATACATCGCCGGTGAGCGGATCTACCGTGATCGAATGCGCACTTGTGGTCGCCGGCAGGAGGACGGTCTGCACAATGTTGCCGTTTTGGTCGACCACGTCGAAGAACCGAGTGGTGTTGGTCCCATTATTACCCGTGACGTAGAAACGCTTTGTCGTCGGGTCGTACCACAGCTCGTCCGTACCACTGAGCCCGGGGATCGTCGTGATAAGCGTGCCGTTGGGCCTGATCAGGACCGCCTGCGTCCCATTGTTGCCGCAGCCGACCAACATGTTGCCACCCCCGCCGACGGCCAGTCCGGTCGGCGCGCAGGATGAGATGCCCAAGCTTGCGAAGTTAATGGTGTTCAGGACAGTGCCAGCAGTGCTGATCTGGGAGACCCCACCAGGGTTATTCGACCCCGCCAATGCTGGAATAGAAACGAAGAACGTGCCGGTGGTCGGATTCCATGCCGACTGCTCCATGCCGCCGAGCGCGATGCCGCCTTGGAGTAGGGGGACGGTTATGGGACCTGCGGCCACAGCGACCGGAGGGTGTCCACCGTTCGTGGAAAAAAGAGTTGCGTATGCCGGTTCGTCTGCGTTGTTAGCGGCGAGGACTAGCTGCGCCGAGGGGGAGTAGGCCATCTCGTCGACCCGGAAGGCGCCGCCGGTCGAGATCGCAGTGATGAAGGTCGGCGATCCCGGATTAGCAGTGGTCGCGTTGTAGACCCGCAGCGTGCTGTCGCCGTTACCGCCGTAAATGGTCGTGACTCCTCCCGAGGTGACAGTCAAAACGCCGTCAGCACCGGAAAGTGAAGTTGTCGCCTGCTGCCCGGTAAACCCGGTCGCCCGGCCGAGAAACGTCAGGCTGGACCCGGAAAAGATATCGATACTGGCGTTGGACCGATCGGCGACATAGACGTTCCCGGTCACCGAGTCGGCGAAGCTGATATCGAATGAAGAGAACGCCCCGCCGGGCTGCACATTCGCCTGGTCCGCTGGGACTGGAATAAACGCTATGGGTACCAGAGTATCCGCGACGGCCGGGCCAGTGGTTGCTACCATTGCGACCACGCCAGCCAGTACTAAACTTGCACGAAGCGATTTGAAATTCATGCGCCTTCTCCCGTCGCCCAGCCGTTAGAAATTACGGCTGAGAATTGTTGCGAACGTGGGGAGCCCGATCATTTTTTATTTTTTTGCATCTTTATTTTACGCCTTATTTATTGGAACCGTGGCGCGGAACTTCTTTGCAAGTATTTTCTTACCTGCTAACTCCAAAAAATCAGCGTTCGATGAATTGCCAATGTCCGCCTTGGGTCAAAAGCAGACATGTGCAGCGCAAAAGCGAATGTCCGCTTTACCCCAATAGCGGACATTGTGTCAGGGCCATCCCCCTAGGCGCCATAGGCGGACATTTGGCGCGCACCAACGCGGAGCGCGCGTTTATCTGCCGAAGCGAGGAACTATCCCCGCCAAAACCGATTACTTGTGGGGCTCATCCGCCAGGAGGTATTTGTGCGCACGCGCATTATTCACCTTGTCAATCCGAAAACCGATTCCCTAACAACACGTCCGCTCTATTTGAACCGGGCATTGTATTCGCCTCTTGCCGGATTGCTCGCTGTGGCAGCCTGTATTCCGCGAGATCAATACGAGGTGATACTTACCGACGAAAACATCGAGGAAATCGATTTTGATCTGAAAGCCGACCTTGTGGGCATTTCTGCAATGACCAGCTACATCAATCGCGGATACGAGATCGCCGACCAATTCCGTGCCCAAGGCATTCCGGTCGTCATGGGTGGTGTCCATCCAAGCTTCATGCCACAGGAAGCACTGAAGCATAGCGACGCCGTCGTCATCGGTGAGGTCGAGCTCGTCATTGAGAAGCTGCTTGACGACCTTCAGCAGGGACAAATGCGTGGAACGTACAAGTCCGCCACGTTGCATCCCATGATTGGGTTGCCGATGCCACGCTATGACCTTTTGAAGAAGCACCGCTATGTGAACAAAACCTTTGTCCAGACGTCGCGCGGCTGCCATCAAGGGTGCACTTTCTGCGCAGAACCGTTGATGAACGGACTGAAGTTCCGCTATCGGCCGGTCAACGAAGTAATCCATGAAATGGAGAATTGTGGCGCACGCACTATCTCAATCAACGACGCCGATTTTTTTGGCACGCCGGAGCGTCCCAAGGAAGTTATGCGCGCTTTGAAGGGACGCAATATTCAATGGCAGGCGGGTGTTACGTCCAAGCTCGCTCAAGACGATCGGATGCTTGAACTCGCCGCTGAAAGCGGCTGCTCGCTTTTAAGCATCGGTTTTAAATCGATATCGCGCGAAACGCTCAAGAGCGTACATAAGCATGTAAATCGGCCTGAAACGTTCGCTGCGCTGGTTGAGAAGGTTCACGCTCACGGCATCATGGTGTTCGGATTATTCATGTACGGCTTCGATGGTGACGACCGCTCGGTCTTTGACGACACCGTCAAATTCAATATCGCCGCCAAATACGACGCTTGCGCCTATTCAACGCTAACGCCCTACCCCGGCACTTTGACGTGGTACGAGATGAAAAAGGCAAACCGGATAGTGTCGTTCAACTGGACGATGTACGACCAAGGTCATGTTGTGTATCGCCCAGCGCAAATGTCGGGGGACGAACTGCGTATCGGTGTAAGCCGAGCTTACGGAAATTTCTATGCGGCATCCTCGATCGCCGACCGATTTCCACTACACGGCAAACGTCATCGAACCCAATGGCTGGTCTATAATTTGTTTATGCGCAGAGGGTCGCAAACAGAGAACATTCAATCGATTGCGGCGCCAACAGCTGAGCCGGACTTTGCGCCGATGCCGCCAATCCTCCCCGTAAAGCGTGAATGGCGCGCGGCTGTGCTTGAGGCGGCGGCTCCGGGTCCTAACCTGAACTAGGCAATCTCCAAAATCGAGGGACGGCCAAGGCGAGACGCGAGACTTGCAGGAACGATTTGGCGGTGCGCGCCAAGGTCCGCTTTGGGTCAAAAGCAGACATGTGCAGCGCAAAAAGAGATGTCCGCTTTACCCCTTAAAGCGGACGTTCCAATAAATCCTATTATCGGAACCAGTTCTCCTGCGGCGAGCCGGGTGCGTAGCGCACGCAAGGATCTCACCTTTGGTCAGGTCATCAGCCCGCCGAGCGGCTTCACTATTTGGCTGGCGGGGAACACGTCGTTTGCCAGCACGCGCTCATCGGCGCGCAGGTGATCCCTGAGGATTCCTTTCATCACTGCGCGCAGATCGTTCGTCGGCTTAAGGTCGCGACCCTCGTAAAGGTTCGCCTCCTTGAGGCCCGGCCAATCTGCGATCACGCGCCCGCCTTTAAGCGCACCGCCTACGAGCAGTGCGACTGTCGCGGTTCCATGATCGGTGCCGTCCGTGCCATTTATGCGCGCGGTACGGCCGAACTCAGTAATCACTGCGACCACGCTTTCTCGCCATACCTCACCCAACCCACTTTCGATCGCACCAAACGCGCCATCAAGGGCACCTAGCAGCATCGCCAGACGCCCGTGAGCGGCGCCTTCGTTAGCGTGAGTGTCCCAGCCATCGAATGCGAGCGCGCCCACACGAGGGCCGTCAGCCCGTGCCATAAACTTGGCTGCGGCGGAAGCGGCTTCAGTGAAATAGGCGCGCACGGCTTCGCCTGGCTTGCCTGGATTTTTCATTGGATTCCCATCCATAGGCTCGGCCTGGGCGATCGCGTTCAATGCGCCTCGCTCTTCTAATGCGCGCGCCAGAGCAGGGTCGCTATGACGGTAAAGATCGAGCAATCGGCTCATAGTGTCGTTGCTCGCAGGCTGCAGTCGCGACGGTGTCCAGGAGAGAACCGGAGCGGGACCCCGCGCAACTAAAGGCGTAATAGGACCCACGGCAAAGGCGTTTTTCGGATTAACGCGACCTGCGGACGCCAAATTCACGAGCGCGCGATTGAGCCAGCCACTTTCCGTCGAGCCTGGCCGCGTAAAGCCGCTTTCAAGCACATCCTGACCGTCAAAATGCGAGCGTTCGCGATAAGGTGTGGCCACTGCATGGACAATGGTCGCCTGCTGCGACTTATACAGCCGGTGCAGGTTCGGCATTGCCGGGTTAAGCGCGAAGAAGCCATCGAGGGGCAACGTTGCATCGACGCCTTGAATTGTGAGCGCATCATTGCCCCGTAGCCGCTGCCAATCTGGATCGCCTATGGGGGCAACCGTGGCGAGTCCGTCGAGCGCCCCGCGTAGAACTATGACGAGCAAGCGGGGGTCGCGGCCCTCCGCGAGTGCTAAACGCGGCAGATAGGCCCAGGCGAAAAGAGCACCGGATCCAAGCAAAAGCTCTCGACGGGTTGCTTGATGCGGGATGGAGGTCATGGTGTCACCTGCGTTGGAATTCGGGGGCCATCAACAACAACGCCAGACCTTGCGGCCGACTTTCCGCGCGCGTCAGCGTCTGTCTGGTCTCATTTGAGAGCAGCGGACCAAGAACGTCCTCCGCGAGAGCGCTCGGGTCGATCCCGACGTTGGCGCGGCGCGCGATCTGATTGGAGATATCGAGCCGCTGTGCAACCCCGTCCATCCAAGCCGCGCTATTATCAGAAAATCCGTTCGGCGCCGGCACCCGCCACAACGGTTCGCCCAACAGATTTTGCGCCTGGAGCACGGGCCGCACATCGGGCGGACTAATACCAACCGCTCGTAGTGCACTGATCAACCACTCCGAAGGACGACGGAGTTTGTTGCGTGGCGCATCCCATGCCTCAGGCGCGCTGACTAGTGTTTTTGTGACCTCCATCAAGTCGCCGTCAGTCGTAAGAAAGCGCTTGGCAAGACGGTCAACTAGGGCGGCAGGCGGATCGTCGGCAACGAAATGTCGCGCCAGTTTTGTTGCGATGTGTTTCGCTGTGGCCGGATTTCTCGCCAGAGCGAATAGGACCCCACGGCCTTGCTCAAAACCGTTGTCTTGATACTCGCGTCCCATAATGCGCTGCGAACCAGGTTCGTGCAGACGCGGATTGAACATAAATTCGCCGCCGTGCTCGGGAGCGAGCCGCGGCGGCACAATGCTCCATCCTGTAATCACTTTTGCAAAGTTGGTGACGTCTTCTTGCGAATAGCCAGTACGTACACCAAGCGTATGCAATTCGAGGATTTCGCGCGCAAGATTTTCGTTTAAACCCTTGTTGCGTCGCGATCCGGCAAAAGAAGCGGGTCCGATCGAGCGCGCATTATCCAAATAGAGCAGCATCGCCGGATGTGATTCAACCGCAACAAGCATGTCGGTGAATTTTCCTCGCACATGCGGCCGAATTGCCTCGCGCTCAAATGCGCCGCAAAGTGGCCGCACACCGCCTTTGTCGGCCGACACACAAAAATGATTGGACCAGAACCACACAAGCCGCTCGACAAAGCCAATGTCACTGTCGAGCGCGGCATCAAGCCGATTTTTGGCTTCTTCGAGATAGATTTGCTGGGGCACGCCCAGGCCAGGATTTGATTTTTGTGCTCCCTGCTTGGTCTCCTTTTGCATCGTCTCGGACTGCGAGCCGTCCGTTGCCGCGCGGTTCGGCTCCTGGTCACCTGATTGACCTTGCGCGCGGCTCGCGAGGCGCGCGGCCTGCCGCTCCTGGCGAAAATCAAAAGCAGCACGGGCGGCCTCACCCGAGCTCAGTAAATCTTGCTTCTTAATTTGGCCAGCGGCCGGGTTCTCGAGCTCGGCAATCAGTTTCGCACGCGCGTCACCAATCGAAGCGAGCGCGCCAGCCTTCGGCGAAAACCCGAAGCGGTGCAACGCCAGTGCGGCCTTTGTGCGGACATCGATGGCCATTAGACAGCCTCGCCAGTCACCGCCCCATTCGAACGCATGCGAAATTTAACTGATTTTGCGACGGAAGTACTGAACGGCGGATGAACTCAACATGAAACCTTTGTAATCCGACGCAATGATCCCGCCGCCAAGGAACCTTTTTGACCCATGGAATAACCTTGCCGTAAATAGCAGAGAAAAAATGCAACGAACTGGCAATTCAACGCGGCTCAATCGCGACGTGGGCGCAAAATGTTGCCGGTCGGTTTCCTTTTATCGATGTCCGGTTTGATGCAATTTTAGTTATTCGGCGAACCGTTATTCAAGCGGCGAATGTGAAAGTGACATCAGAGCCATCCGGAGACACAGTAATGATCTTTAGGTCCACTTTTGCGATTGCCGTCGTGGCACTTCTCTCTAATCACGCCTTTGCCGAGCCAAGTCTTCTGCGCGGAGCATGCGGGGAAGACATGAAAACGCTTTGCGGGTCCGTCCAGCCAGGCGGTGGCCGACTCCGAAACTGCGTGAGAGAACACCGCACGCAGCTTTCAAATGCCTGCAAAGTCGCTATTGCCGATCGAATGCTTGAGCGCAGTGCAAGCAAAGCTGCGAGCAGCTCAGCTCCTGAACATCAACGCCCGTGAGACTGACCATGCCGATGTCCGCTTTTACTCCGAAACCGGACATGTGCGGTGCAAAAGGCCATGTCCGCTAAGTGCCAAAAGCAGACATGACAATTATGGGGACGCGGGCGTCACACCGAGCCGTCATAGCGCGCCGAGCACGATACTATCGAGCCTGAGCGGCCCCGGTCCCGCCAGTACAACCACCACCAGCATGACCAGATAGAGAACTTCAGGGAGATATAGCACGTCATCAAGATAGTCAGCTCTATCGATCGGCAAGGAAGAAATGACGCGACGCCTTCCGCTGGTGTGCACTGCCACAAGACAGATCACCAACAATCCCAGCGCAGCCAGAGGAGCGAGCATTCCGGTGAGCAATGCCAGGCCGCCGAAAAACTCAATACTGGGCACGAACCACTGATTGAAGCCAAGTCTCGGCACGCGATCGGTCACCAGCTCATGCACAAACACCGCATGACGCTGGCGGTTAAACAGCTTATGGAAGCCGGAGATGGTGAAGAACGCCCCTAGCGCGATGCGGTTGATGAAGAGGGCAATTGCAGTGAGATCAGCGCCGCCGGTTAGATATTGCATCATGGCACCATCTCCGAAGCCGCCCCTTATTCGTGAAGCAGCGTTTGCCACTTTGACGGCACAGCTCTGGCCGGCCCCGCCATCGGTCGATCCAACGGATGCGAGTGAGAGCGTGAAGCTTCGGATCGGGTGACCGCCGCAACGCCCCAGGTCAATGAGGCTCCGTCCTTCAACCGCTTAGCCGTACGCGAAGTCCGGCTTGCTTTGCCCAACTTCTATAATATAGCCGTCGGGATCGCGAATGTAGCAGCGCGTCTCGCCGTACTTGTCCTTTGGCTCTGTGATGAACTCGGCTCCTCGACTTCGCCAAAGCTCATAGCACGCTTGAATATCTGCAACGCGGATATTCATAAAGCTGCTGACTGCATCGGGGTCGGCGGGAACGCTGAGCGTTACCGATGGCTTGTCGGGTGTCGGACCGCCGCCGACATTGACGATGAGCCACGTGTTCGCGATCTGGATGTAACCCGGCGCGCCCTTGCTATCGCCTCTGCTCAGAACGCGACTACCGAAGACCTTTTCGTAAAATCGAAGCGATCGCTCGATGTCGGCGACGGTGAGAAAGTGTGCGACGGTAATGTCGTCCTTCGGCGGCATCTGATAGCTTTTGTGCTCGACCTGTACTTGGTTCATAGGCACCTCCATAAACGCTTTCGACTTTACGCGACGTGACGCTGCATCGTCGGCCTGACAGTACACAGGTTATGGCGCGGCGATGCTGCGCAACGCATCGATCGAATATTTTCCCGGGCCAGTAACGTACAGCAGCAAGAAGCCCCCCATAATGCTGAGATTTTTGTAGAAACCATCCATACTCGCGACTTGATCCGCACCTGTCAGTATCCAATAGCGATGCCCAATAAGTGCAGTTCCCAGCGTGTATAAAAACATAAGTAGAGCTGAAGGACACGTGAACGCGCCAACAAGGACCGCGAAGGCGACCGGAAGTTCCATGAAAGTCGCTACGCCAGCGCCCAGCGTTGGCATCGGAACGCCAAGCTGCACCAGTTGATTTACTGTGCCCGAATAGTCTCTGAGCTTTCTCCAGCCAAAAATCAGAAATAGTGTCGCGAGAAGAAGACGGGCCGCAAGAATGAGCTCATCGTTGATGTGGCTTGTCATAACGCTTAGCAGCTTCCCAGTCCCGCCAGGTTGCCACGATGTGAACGCTATAATGAAATTTCCGGTTTGCGAATTAAGCGGCCATAAAATCGGGGTGTTACGAGAGTGACAAGACTCAATCTACTTTAGACTAACGCCCCGGTCTTCCTATCTGAAATGCTGACATAATTGAGGCCCACTTATCATGTCGTGAAATACTCCGGCAGCAGTGTCCGCTTCGGGTCAAGAGCAGACGTGTGCAATGCAAAGCGTCATGTCCGCTAAGTGCCAATAGCGGACTTGGACGACGCAAGGCAAATGCGAGTTGGGCCATCAGCGAAGGCGGACGATTTACCGCACCAGCAATGGGTAGCACCCGCTTCTGCCCAAGCGATTTAGGAGCGATCTTGTTTAGGCCGTCTTCAATCTGGCGTCGTCAGCATGCGGCAAGCCGCCGATTGCAACCCGAGTAATGAGATCGGCCAGTTCATCGACAAACGGCTCATCGATCGTTATCCGGAATGGATCTTGTGCAAACAGATCGCGGTTTCGCACGAAAACGCTGCATTGCCCCATCAAGCATATTGCTGCGCAGAGAGCTGCCCGTTCTTGTGTGTTTGGCGGCAGGAATCGCCGCACAATATCGACCGCGGCCGAAAGGTATGAGGTTGAATTGGTCGCTATGAACTTCCGAAAGACCTTTGACGGATGCGCGCTCTCCCAGGCGAACATGCGAATGTAGCGACTCAGTTCATCCTGAAAAAGCAGCGGCCGCAGCTGGTGGCGCACGAAGCGTCGTAGTGCCTGTTCGCGTGAGAGTGATTTGAGCTCCTCCGCATCAACTCCCGCATTCTCTGTCAGCTTTTCGAACGCGATTTTGAGAACTTCGAAGTACAAACCATCCTTGCCTTTGAAATGATAATTGATGGCAGCCTGGTTGACCCGAGCCTTGGTGACGATGTCACGCACGCTCGATCGCTCGAACCCCTTCTCCGCGAACAGTGAGACCGCGGCTTTGATGATCAGGTTGCGGGTATATTCGGCGGGACGGGTCATCGATTTCCCTAATTCAAACAAATGTTTGAACTAAATTCGTAATCCTTCCGCGGACAAAATGCAACATTTCTCCTGAAAATAAGGGGTTCCTGTAACGGTCATCATTCTGCCTAAAACGGTCGTTTGAATTACAAAATGATCGTTTGAAATGCTCTGTTTGCCCATGAAGCCGCTCAACGATTTGGGGGTCTTCCGTGCTTAAGCTGACATCGCGGTTTGTCCTGCAAGTGCTGCCTTATCTGCTTATGGCGCTGGCAGCGATTGTCCTGCTGCCAGGGGTTGCCGATTCGCTGATCGGCGGCCGCCCTCCCCACGGCGGCATCATCTCCGCCCCGTGAGATAAAGACGACATTTGAGCCCTTCAGTCATAGCGAAACGCCGCTTGATCTCATTCGTCAGGACCATGAGGCGTTTGCACCGAACCGTTTCTTACGTGAAATCGCAAAAGCCGCCGAAGCCGAGCTTGAGGATCGCTAACGCAAGGAGTTGCACATGCGCTCACAAAACGGAATGTCGGATTTGTCCCACCGGACCCCTGGTGGGGTCTGGTTCGAGCGCTGAGGGCCGTGGTCTTGTCATGTTGGCCGGAACCACACGAGAGACCGTATCGGCCCGAACGGCACTATATGCGCGGACCCGGGCCAAAATGGCGCGCAAAGCACGGTCATTTTGGTTGAGCAGCCATTTACTCGGTCTGAAATCGATTGGACGCTAGTCCGATAAAGCGGAACGAATGTCCGCTTTGGGTCAATAGCGGACATCGGGCTATTCGATCACCTCGTCGGCGCGAGCGAGTACGGACGGCGGCACGGTAAGGCCAAGTGTCTTGGCGGTCTTGAGGTTGATGACCAGTTCGTATTTGGTCGGCGCCTGCACCGGCATGTCGGCTGGCTTTTCACCCTTAAGGATGCGATCGACATAAGCTGCGGCTCGCCGTTGCGGATCGTTGGTATTGGGCCCGTATGAGATCAGACCGCCGTCTACTGGGTAATAACGGTAAGGATAAACCGACGGCAGCTTGTAGCGTGCAGCGAGACTGATTATGAGCCCGCGATGAGCCGCCGCACCGCCCGGGGTTACGATCACGCCGCCATTCCCTGAACTTGCGAACGCCACAACGGTACGCTCGATTTCGTCTGTATCGCGCACATTCACCGGCGTGAGTTCGATCCCAAGGGATTGCGCTACCGATCGAACTGCGCCGAATTGCCCAACCCCTGCCGCGGTGGTGGGGTCGCGAAACACCAATGCTCGCGTCACGTTGGGAGCAATTTGCTTGAGCAATTCAGCCCATTTTCCACTCATGCTGTATTCGAAATTCAAGAAGCCGGTGATATTGCCGCCAGGGTGCGCCATGCTCTGTACGAAGCCGGCGCCAACTGGATCGGGAACGTTCACGAACACAATCGGGATGGTACGAGTGGCTTGTTGCAGCGGCGCAACTGTAACGCTGCCTACGCTTACAATTACGTCCGGCGTGAGCGCGATTAATTCCGTCGCGTAGCGGCGAAGATGGTCGAGATCAACCCCAACGTTCCGCGTTTCAATCTTGACATTGCGGCCGACCGCCCATCCCAACTGCTGAAGACTCTCCGCGAAGACCGCTTCCCGTGTTTTCGCCTCTGGATCATCAGCCGCAAGGATGTCGAGCATGCCAACGACGCGTGTGCGCTCGGTCGGTTGTGCCTTCGATACAATCGGCCAGCCTGCCGCACCGCCAAGGATACCTAGAAATTCCCGTCGCCTCATGTGCACCCCCAAACCACGGGGCAGCGTATCAGGTCAAAAATGCTATGTCCGCTTTGGGTCATAAGCGGACATGTGCAGTGCGAAACGCCATGTCCGCTGTACCCCCGAAAGCGGACATTGATCACCAAGGCAGGAATGTCTGCTAAGTGCCATTAAGCGAACAGCATCACTATTCGATCATTGGCGGCGAGAGTAAGGAGTGCCTGCAGACGTGTCTTCACTCCTTCCGATGAGGATTGCGACGATCACCGCGCCGATTAGATTTGCGAACGTAGGAAATTAAGGCGTCGGGGTGGTTGTGTTTGACCTTGAGCGCAGCAATTAACGCATCCTCGGCCTCGATGGTCAGTACTTCTGATCGTTTTCCCTGCCTTAAGCCGACGATATACTCAGTCATGATGCGACTTTCCATTTAGCCGGCATTTTCCCAAGTGACTCCCGAACCGAATTAATAAATCAATCGAAATCCTAGAACTGCATCTAGGCAGTAACCTGATACAGAAACCGATGAAAACGTACCCCCTGGTGGAAACCTGATAGTGTTCCCCAGAAGGAGGATGACATTTGACCTATATCGTCAATGAAAGCTGCATCAAGTGCAAGCTAATGGATTGCGTCGAGGTGTGCCCCGTTGATTGTTTCTACGAGGGCGAAAATATGCTCGTCATTCATCCCGAGGAATGCATCGATTGCGGGGTGTGTGAGCCGGAATGTCCGGTGGAGGCGATCAAGCCCGACACTGAGGCCGGGGCCGAAAATTGGCTCAAGCTCAACGCTGACTATGCAAAAACTTGGCCCAATATAACGATCAAGCGCGACCCTCCCGCAGATTCAAAAGAATGGGAAGGCAAGCCGGACAAGCTTAAATATTTCTCGCCAAATCCGGGCGCAGGTGACTAGCGCGAGTGCACCCCAATATCCGCATTACCCCCGAAAGCGGACATCGATTGGTCCCAACGGAATGTCCGCTAAGTGCCAGAAGCAGAACTCCGACCGAACACAAAATACTTACGCAATAGTAGGCTTTGCTCGGGCAGTAGGATTTGCTGGGGCTCGCTGGATCTCGCGCATATCCCCATGGTGTACGTTGGCCATCTGACCATTGTCCCAGGCGATCGTGACTGCATTCCAATTCATTTCGGTGATAGTGCCGCTGTCAGTGGCATCGCCTTGCCAATAAACACGGTTGCCCTTCTTGAGGCCTTTGGATTCGGCGGCGTTCATCAACCTCTCCTCATCGTACCTACTCTAATCCGCGCAACGTCCACTCTTACCCCATAAGCGGACATGTGCGGTGCAACTAGGGATGTCCGCTATGTGCCAATAGTGGACATCGCACTAGGTGCCAGGAGCAGACTAGTGTTTGCGACGGTCATTCGGTGGAATGAGCGCAATGCTTTATTTGCACTTCGCTTTCACTTCAGTCTGGCCGCCGCTTCCTTAACGATGCTGAGATCGGCATATTTGATGACGATAAGGCCGGGTTTAAAGACCCCCAGGTCAGCGGCGGCATCCACGTTGTGCTGCAGCGCCGCAAGATCGGGCAGCCCATTCGGATCGCGATAATAGTCCTGTTGCGTGAAAAGCCAGCCAAAGCGTTCGGGCGGTACTTTAAGAAAGCCCGAGGCAATTTTTGCGACCTCATCGTGGTTTTTTGGATCAAGATACCAACGCTCAATCCGCAGCACGTCCTCCATAAAGTCGATGACTGCCGCGCGGTGTTTGTCGATAAATGACTTGCGCATAACCCAGAAGATAAATTGCGAGCGACCTAGCCCGTCTTTTTGTTCGAACAGAACTTTGCCGTTCTGTTTTAGAACGGGATTCAACGAAAAAGGCATTACACCAGGTACGAGATCAGCTTTCTTTTCAGAAAGGATAGCTGGCATTGTTGGAAACGGGGCTTCGATAACTGTGAAATCTCGTTTGTCTTCGAGGCCATTCTTTTTCAGAACGACCCTCATACCAATGTCTACACCGCTTCCGCTTGCATTAACGGCCAGCACCTTACCTTTCAGGTCCTTAATTGAGTTGATCCCGCTGTCCTTCCCTACGAAAAACTCGCTGCTGTAATAGCCGGGAACGCCATCCTGAAATTCATCTGCTATGATCCGAAGGTCTTCTAAACCGGCGTTCTGAATTGCCAAACCAAGCGTCGAATAAGCAAGGTTGGCAATTTCAAGCTCATTGTTGGCGAGCGCTGTGATCATGGGCGGCGTGCCCTGATAGCGTACCGCTTCCATCACGTATGACTGGCCCCAATGCTTCGCGAGATCCTTTTTCGCTTCAAGCATTGGTGCCCAATTGGCGACAGGCACGGCGAAGGCATTGCGGATT
Source organism: uncultured Alphaproteobacteria bacterium (assembly GCA_963810585.1). Classification (GTDB taxonomy): domain Bacteria; phylum Pseudomonadota; class Alphaproteobacteria; order Rhizobiales; family Xanthobacteraceae; genus Pseudolabrys. The sequence continues at coordinate 2,620,570 of CAWENV010000001.1, read as the reverse complement.
TTGACGGGCTCACTTTGCGCGGAGCCTGCTATGAATACAAAAAAACCTATTGCGAACCTTAAAACCCGCATTGTCACCTCCCTAGACCGTCGTTTTGAAGCACATCAGCTCCAAATAGCGCTGGCAACCTTAACGGCCAGCGCCGCTTTGGGTCAAAAGCGGACATGCCGCGGTGTCCGCCTCATATCCGCTTTGGCCCTGATTGCGACCGTAAAAGCCGACATCGCCTTACAGGACGCATGCTCCTCTCGTTAGCAACAGAGGAGTACGAACCATGCAAGACGATGAAAACCTCGCCATACCTGCACCTAAACGAGCCCCCTGGAACAAGGGCAAATTAATTGGAGCCAAGCCGCCGCTGCGGCAGAAGCACGTGTGGGCAATTCGCACGATGCTCCAAGCTGAGCGGAGTAAACGCGAGCTGGCGATGTTCAATCTTGCCATCGACAGTAAGCTGCGGGGCTGTGACGTCGTCGCCATCAGGGTCGATGATATTGCTCCAAATGGTTATGCGACTGACCGAGCGACGGTGCGTCAGAAAAAGACCGGACGACCGGTTCGATTTGAGGTGACCGAACACACGCGCCAGGCCGTCGACGACTACCTCAAGGTCTCGCATAAGCAACCTGGCGACTTCCTTTTCACGAGTTCAAAATCTGGGCGAAGCATGACGCCGCGGCAATATGGACGACTTGTGTCCGATTGGCTTAACGGCATAGGGCTAGACCCTCACTTGTACGGCACGCACTCACTGCGGCGAACGAAGGTGACGCTGATCTATCGCCGCACCGGGAATCTGCGCGCCGTCCAGCTTTTACTTGGTCACACCAAAATAGAGAGCACTGTGCGGTATCTCGGCATTGACGTGGACGATGCCCTCGCCATAGCGGAGCAGGTCGACGTGTGAAGTATAGGGCAGAGCAGAAATGCTCTGCCCTCCATCGGGGACCGCGATGTCCGCTATTTCGACCGCTATTGGGGGTAAAGCGGATATGCCGTTTTGCCTCGCACATGTCTGCTAATGACCCAAAGCGGACATCAGGCACCTGCGCCTTAAATAAAATATGGGTCAAAGGTACGTCGGTAGTTGATGGGTCAGCATCGTTGATTGATCACGGACTTCGAAAGGCTTCAATCTAGTATTTTAGGACATCAAAACTTGCAACGTGCCGCGTGCGAAGGGAGGCAAGGAAATGTCCTTTTCTTTCCCAAAGACAATCTTGATAGCGTTGACAGTGTCGGGAGCGAGCATTGCTTCCTCGGCACAAGCTGTTCCGCTGGTTACGTACGAATGGACGACTACAAGCGAGGGGTTTGGCCCTCACGTCTCCGCGCCCTCGTCAGCATCATTCCAGGTCCCCTTGAGCGACGTGCTCAACGAAGTCATTCCCCAATTTGATATAACCAATATACAGCTCACTTATCCTGGGCTGACGTTCGACAGCGCTGTGGCGAGCAGCATAGGATTTGACTTTTCCGCTTCGGTCGACCCGACGACAGGCGCCTTTATTTTTCATGACGTCGGCCAAGGACTGGCAGTAATCGCTTTCGCGGGCACTGACATCAACAGTGCGATAACTTTTCTTTCGATTACAGTGGACAATCCAAACCAAAATTTGACCGGCGTGACGGATCAATTCAACGCCCTTAACAATGGGAGTGCTTTCGCCGGCTTCCCCACTGCCGGATTTTGGACCGCTGAATTTCCTGCGGCCGTGGCCACGCCGCTCCCTGCAACTCTGCCTCTCTTCGCCACCGGCCTCGGCGCATTAGGTCTGCTCGGCTGGCGCAGAAAAAAGAAAGCGCTCGCTACCTAATCGAAACATCAAATCGATTTTCGGAGAGACCGCCGCAAGGCGGTCTTTCTTTTTGTTCGTTTGTCATGTCCGCTTTTGGCACTTAGCAGACGTGACCTTTTGCGATGCACATGTCTGCTTTTGACCCAAAGCGGACATGCTCTTTACCGTCGTGTAACGAATTAGAATCCAAGGTTTCTCGCTAGTGCAGCGAGGGCCGTACCCGCTAACATGGCTCCCACTGCGCTGCGTGACGCGATCATCACAAGGGCAGCTGTACCCACTCCAAGCCAAATGCGTGGCCCTGCGGCCCAAGCAGTCGCGGCAACAATCGAAATCAGCACAGATACCGACATGTATTTCAGAAAAGCTTCGACGCGCGGTGTTATCGTGACATATGACATGATCCAAACGCCGCTAACCCGCGTTGCCATCGTGACGAGCGCCAAGAGAACGACGGCGCTGATTGCGGCAGCCACGTCAACCATGCCGCCACACTCCCACGAGACCTCCTGCAAGAGCGCCGGCAATGATGTGCCAGCCCGGCGGCAGGATATGGGTGCCAGCAACAGCAACAGCCGCGGCGGTAACGAATGGAAATAAATCCGACCGGCCCTTCCACCAGCCGACAATCACAGCTGTAAAATAAGCGACCATTACCGCATCGAAGCCGAAGCGCGACAAATCGCCGAGCAATGAACCGGCATACGCACCGACAGCCGTGCTGACAATCCAGATGATCCACATTGTAAGACCGCTGCCGAACAGGATGCCGGCGTCAGTTTCTCCGCGGTCTCGGGCGGCCATCGTATGCGCGAAATTCGCATCGCTGAGGAGAAGCAGCGCCGCGAGTCGCCGCACAATCGGAATCTGAAGCAGCCATGGCGCGAGCGATGCACCCAACAAAATGTGGCGCGCATTCACAGCGAGCACCGTGAGCGCGAGCGTCGCAAGAGGCAGAGGCGCGTACCAAAGGTCCAGCGCTGCGAACTGTGAGGCGCCGGCATAGATCGCGACGCTCATAAACACGCTAATCCCCGGTGAGATTCCTTTGGCAGACGCCGCTACGCCAAAGGCAATGCCAAACGGAATCACGAATGCCGCGATCGGCGCGATCTCAACGCTGCCGCGCCATACGCCGCTCGCCGTAAATCGCGGGCCTTCGGGCTGGTCCGAAATCGGGATGTCCCCTGCCATGCCGGCCATTTGAAACAGGACGCGTTGTCGGGTCAATCAGCTGGGGGGTTCGGCGAAAGAGGTCTGATGTCCGCTATTGGCACAAAGCAGACATCGCCTACTGCACTGCACATGTCCGCTTTTGGGGGTAAACCGGACATGGCGAACGGACGGCGGCAGTGATATAATTCCCACGTGGATCTATCGTTGTGTGGTGAGTAACAATGTCCGACCGCAGACCAGCGGGTGCCAGCCGTAGATATAGCGTGTTAGCGGAAGATTTCTTGAAGAAGGCTCAATCGTTCCAAGATCCGACCGCACGCGCCCAAATGCTTAGGCTCGCTGACCATTGTGATCGCATGGCAAAGCAAGCAGAGGCGGCTGAAGAAAAGAGTTTTGCAGAATTGGCAAATTAGGAAGGGCCGCGCCCGAAAAAGCGTGCGGCGACCTAGTTGCAATCCCGTTTGCACCGTAAATGTCCGCTTATGACCCAAGGCGGACATCAGCTCGTTCAATCAGGCTTCCGGCTCTTTACGAGTTTTTCTGCGCTGCGAACTATCTCAACCGCTATATCTTGACCGGCTCAGCCAGCTGCAACTCATAGATGCTCGCCGATCATCGAGCACCTCGTGGGCGCTGGACCCGCCGCGCTATCAGAGCATGGATGAGCATCATGCAACGCATAGCAATTGATCCCGCGACACCGGACATGAAAACACTCGGCATCGAGATCTCGCGATTGCGCGGTTTAGATATCGGAGGGCTTCGGGCCAGATGGCATACAGTCTTCCGGCGGCGCGCGCCCGCCCAACTACCCCGCCACTTGTTGTTCCGAATTCTGGCATATCAGCTTCAGGCCGAACATTTGGGTGATCTCGATGCTGGCACACTTCGTCTTCTCGACAGTTCCGGGACACCAGCTGCGGCTGGAAAGCTCGCTGCCGAACTCAACCAAAACAGAATTAATCTGAGAGTAGGAACCGAGCTGGTCCGTGAATGGGACCGTCAGTTGCATCGCGTCATGGTGTTCGCCGATGGCTTTTCCTGGAACGACAATATTTATCCGAGCCTGTCGAAGGTCGCATTTGCCATAACCGGGACGCACTGGAATGGTCCGAGGTTCTTCGGTCTACGTAAAAAATCGTCTACGGAGATTCAGCCGTGAAGGCGGGGACCGGCAAGCCGGTTCGCTGTGCAATCTATACTCGCGTCTCGACAGACCAGGGGCTCGACCAGGACTTCAATTCTCTCGACGCCCAATATGGTGCCGCAGACGCCTACATTCGAAGTCAAGCTCATGCTGCCTGGACCCTGGTTCGAAGTCGGTACGCCGACGGCGGCTTTTCCGGCGGCTCGACTGATCGTCCGGCATTGCAGCGTCTGCTAGCGGATGTGAAGACGGGAAAGGTCGACGTTATTGTTGTCTATAAGGTCGACCGCCTTACTCGTTCGCTGGCTGACTTTGCCAAGCTCGTCGAGCTGTTCGACACCCACAGCGTATCATTCGTTTCAGTAACCCAGCAGTTCAACACGACCACCTCGATGGGCCGTCTGACGCTGAATGTTCTGTTGTCGTTTGCTCAATTTGAGCGTGAAGTCACCTCGGAACGCATCCGAGATAAGATTGGCGCCTCCAAACGAAAGGGACTTTGGGTCGGCGGAAAGGCTCCGCTCGGCTATGAAGCGAAGGATCGTAAAATCGTTGTCGTCGAAGAAGAGGCCGAACTCGTTCGGTCGATCTTTCGAAGTTATCTTGAGCTCGGGAGCATCGATCGGCTAGCGAACGACCTGCGCAAGCGTGGAGTTTTCACCACCGTGAAGCTCTTGAAGACTGGCAAAACGACCGGGAGGAAATCTCTTCACGCGTGGGCCCCTCTCCTACCTTCTTCGCAATCGGTTTTACATAGGTCAGGTGGTCTACAAAGGCGAGATTTTACCCGGTCCGCAAACCGCTATCGTCGATATTAAACTTTTCAATGACGTTCAGGCTAGACTTATTGATCAGCAGAACAATCACACAAAGACTCGCGCCAAATCGGAAGCCCCATTGATAGGCCGAATATTTGATGATCGCGGCAATCTGATGAGTTCAAGTCACACTCGCAAGCAAGGTGTCAAATATCGATATTACATCTCTCGACCACTCCTTGAGGGTCGCACAGACGAAGTCGGATCGGTCAACCGTATTCCGGCGGTCGAGATCGAAACCATCCTTGGCAATGCAGTTCGGCGAGAGTTCAAACCTACGTCAACAATTCAGAATCGCGAGCTTATTCTGACATATGTCACTCGCGTTGAAGTTCAAACCGACCAATTAGTGGTCGAGCTGGCGTCGCCCACAAGGCAGCAAGACAACGAGAGCACAGCGGATCGAAAAGTTGTTCACATTCCCTGGCAGAAACCGCCATCAAAACGACGGCGTGAAATCATTGTGCCAGTATCCAAAAATCCAACCGCCACTCGTCCTATCCGCAGGGACGCACGCGCAAGACTGATCGTTGCGATTACGCGTGGCCGGAGATGGCTTGACGAACTGGTCACGGGCGCTATTACCGACATCGACGCGATTGCAGCACGCGAGCGTTGTAGTGTGCGCCGAATCAACATGACTATCTCGCTTGCCTTTCTCGCTCCAGACCTCGTGAAAGCCGCGATCGAAGGTCGACTGCCTCGCGGAATTGGGATCGCGCGACTATGCGATCCTCCCGCCGAGTGGTCGGACCAGTATCGGAAGCTTGGTCTTACAACTTCCTGACTTCGGCGCTATGTCCCTCAGCCTTTGACTGTGTTTGCGCCGGGAAACGGTTTTTTGCCTGGCAGAGACGGAAAGTGAAAAACCTAGGCAATATCACACGATTGGTTGGCGGAGACTGATCGCCGGCTAACAACCCCGCGCAATGTGCGCCAAATCGTGCGTATTTTTCAGAGACCGGAAATCGTGAGGTTGTTCGGGAATGGGTGGTGGGCGCACCAGGGCTCGAACCTGGGACCCGCTGATTAAGAGTCAGCTGCTCTACCAACTGAGCTATGCGCCCGGATTGCCACAGCGGAGATACCGCCAAGCGCGCGTGGCTTAGCAAAGGCCGCCACCACTGTCCAGCCGCACCGGTCGTTCAAGTTCGCACAGAAATTAGAAAAGCCGCCGGCTTTAACCGGCGGCTTTTTTGGACAGCGGCGCGCGTCGGGGAGACTGCGTTGGCCACTGCCCGCTTCTCGAGCGCGTCTATTGCGCCTGCATGTCTCCACCGTCCATCCCGCGCGGCCCGTGATGCCGCCAACCACTGAAACCGTGGTGGCCGCGCCGGCCGTCTGCCTGCTGACCGCCAAGGCGCGCAAGCATGACAAAACGATGTTTCTGAGCATCGTCGAGGCTCTTGTAAAGCGGGCCGGCCGCATCGGCGAGCTTCTTAAGCGCCGCGGCACGCTGGCCCATCATCTCGGCACGCAGGTTCAGCCGCTCAACCGGATCCTTCGGATGATCCACGCTGGCGCGCGCGGCAAATCGCTCCGAGCGCTGCTTGGCGAGGTCGCGCAACGCGCTTTCTACCGCTGGCCAATTCTTCTCTTGTTCAGCGTTGAGCTTGAGACCGGCATGAAGCCCGGCGATCCGCGCCTCACCAAATGCGGCAACGTCTTCCGCGCTGGGGCGCCAGCCCTGCACACGCTCGAATCCGGTCGAGCTCTGCTGGGCATAGGCAAACGCGCCGCCAGCAATCGCAAGCGCTGTCGTGCCGGCGAGAACTGATTTCCACATGGCCACCTCCAATGGCATTTCTGATGCCACAAATTAGAGGAGTACAGCCACGCCATATCAAGTTAAAGTTTGGACAGAGATTACGATCGCGCAATGTTTATTTATAAACGTTCATCTCGCGCCAAGCTTCACCCCGCAAACTCCTAACGAAGGACGCCGAGGGTTCGTGGCAGCCAAAGCGAAATCTCGGGTATGTAAGTGATCATGACCAGGAAAATCAGCATCGCGCATAGCCAGGGCAGCACGGCGATGGTGATTTCGCTAATTCCCATCTTTGCAATCCCGCTGCCGACATAAAGATTGAGCCCGACGGGCGGGTGGCACAGGCCGACCTCCATATTAACCACCATCAGAATGCCGAGGTGGATCGGGTTTACGCCCAGATTGACGGCCAACGGGAACAATATCGGCGCCATGATCAGGAGGATCGACGATGGGTCCATCACGTTGCCTGCGAGCAGCAGAATGACGTTCACCACAAACAGGAAGACCCACACGCTGAAATGCTGCTCAACGATCCACGCGGCCATCGCCTGCGGAATTTGCTCATGCGTCATCAGGAACGAGAACAGCACCGCATTCGTGATGATATAGAGCAGCATCGCGCTCAAATTTGCTGCGTTAAGTAGAACTTTTGGTACTTCGCTAAGCTTGAGTTCGCGGTAGACAAAAACTGTGATGACGAAAGAATAAACTGCAGCAACCGCGGCGGCTTCAGTCGGCGTGAAGATGCCGCTGTAGATCCCGCCAAGCACGATCACGACCAGCATCAGCCCCCAAATTCCGTCATGGAGTGCGTGCAATCGTTCGCGCCAGGTCGCGCGCGGCAGGCGTGGATAATTATTCCGCCACGCTATGAACCAGGTCACAGTGGCCAGCATCAAGGCGAGAATCACGCCCGGCACGATACCGGCCATAAATAGCGTGCCAATTGAGGTATTGGTCGAGACGCCATAGAGCACGAGGATAATTGACGGCGGCACCAGGATGCCAAGCGCGCCGGAGGTGGTGATAACACCGGCGCCAAATCGTTTCGGAAAACCCTGTTGCACCATTGCTGGCAGAATGATCGAGCCGATCGCCGCGACGGTCGCCACGCTTGAGCCACAGATTGCCGCAAACAGCGCGCAAGCGGTGACACCTGCAAGGCCCAATCCGCCCGGCCAATGTCCGACCAATGAGGTCGTAAAGTTGATCATGCGCTTCGCCACCCCGCCGCGGGTGAGGAACGTACCGGCAAGGATGAAAAACGGAATCGCCATAATGCCGAAATTGTCCAGGCCGCTGAACAATTTGAGACCGACGCTCTCGATGGGCACCTGCGTCATCGTGAACAGAAAGGTGAGCACCGTGAGACCGAGCGAAATCGAGATCGGCATGCCGGTCAGCATCAGCCCAAACAGCAGCCCAAAGATCAGGAGGGCACTCATCGCCGGCCGCCTTCCACTTTCGCCAGCGCATCGGGGTCCACGCCCTCGACGTGTGACGCATCATGGTGCGGTAGTTCGTTCGGTCCAGAAATAATGCCAGGTCACCTGCAGGAAGCGGAAGCACATCAAGTAAGAGCCGAGCGGAATGCAGAGGTAGACAAACCAGCTCGGGATCTCCAGGTCGGGTGAGACCTGGTCGGTCGGAAAGAGCTCGATGACAAATTTGGCACCCATCGTGCCGACGATCGCGGTGAACAGCGCGCCGCAGAAAAGCGCGAAAAGAACGACCCGTTTGCGCCAGACCGCATCGAGCATATTGACCAGTACGTCGACACCCACATGGATGCCCGTGCGCACGCCATAGGCGGCACCGAACTTGGCCATCCAGATAAACATGTAGATGCAGAGTTCCTGCGCCCAGGTCAGGTTGATGTTGTAGAAGTACGGATAAAGCAGCGGCACGCCGACTGCGAAGCGTTGCACCACCGCAACGAAGATGATCAGTGTCGCCGCCGCCATCAGGCTTGCGATCAGGATCTCTTCCAACCGATCGAGAATGCGCAAAAACACGAAACGCTCATGAGCCCGGGGATGGTTACGATTCCCCAGTGGTCCGAGATTCCAATTTTAAAGTGGACAGCCCCCGCTGCCGCTCACGAAATATTTTCGGAATCCCCACCGCTGGAAGCTGAAGCGAGCTCCGACCCTCCCAAGCCGGAGCTCACCTTAGATGTCAGTTGGTCGCTTCGCCGGCTTCTTTTTGGAACTCATCAATGATGCCTTTGCCAAGCCGGCCCGCCATGTCGCTGTAGACCGGCAGCATGGCCTTACGCATCGCTTCGTTGTCAGCGGCTGTCGGGATGATGATCTGCGTCGTACCGGCTTTCTTGATCGCCTCCAGTGCCTCTTCGTTTTCGGTTTTGGAGGTATTGTTGCCGTAGACGGTCGCGTCATTCATCGCCTTTTCGAGCTGGCCGCGAATATCGGCCGGCAGCCCGTCCCAGAACTTCTTGTTCACGACAACCACGTAGCCAATGTAGCCATTGTTGGTCATCGTCATGTACTTCTGCACTTCGTGCATCTTCTGGGTGTAGATGTTCGACGTGGTGTTCTCCTGCCCGTCGACGACGCCGGTCTGCAGCGCCTGATAAACGGCGTCGAAGCCCATCACCTGTGGCGTTGCGCCGAGCGCGCGGAACTGTGCTTCCAGCACCTTCGAAGACTGGATCCGGAACTTGAGACCTTTGAAATCTTCCGGTGTGTGCAGTGGCTTGTTCGCGGTCATTACCTTGAAGCCATTGTCCCAATAGGCCAGGCCGATCATCCCCTTCGGCTCGAGCAGCTTGAGCAGCCGCTTGCCGAGCGCACCGTCGGTGACTTTTCGGAGCGCCACGCGGTTTGGCAGGATGTAAGGGAGATCGAAGACTTCGAACTCCTTGATGCCAATCGGTCCGAACTTGGAGTTCGACGGCGCCAGCATCTGCACCGCACCGAGCTGCAAAGCCTCGAGCTCTTCCTTGTCCTTGTAGAGCGTCGAGTTCGGATAGACTTCAACCTTCACCTTGCCGTCGGTATATTTCTCGGCCAATTCCTTGAACTTTTCGGCCGCTTTGCCCTTCGGCGTATTCGCTGCCACCACGTGACTGAATTTGATCACGATTGGCGACTGCGCCATCACGGCGCCGGGTACCACGAAAATGGCGGCCGCAGCCGCCGCGAGAATCCATTTGCGCATGGACGTATTCCTCCAGTTAATCGCCCCGAAAAACCGGCTTTTACCTTGTTTTTTTCGTCAGTGACGTTCGCACTAATCTTCGTTCCCGGCAAGTGGACCTTGGCCGAGGTGGTTAAACCGGGACATCAACTAAAGATGGATGCGACGAAGCGCCGCCACCGTGCTATCTCAGTGCGGCGACGACCGGGCCCAGACCCATTTCTGCGCCAGTCCATGCGCCGTCCGCATCTGGTCGGGATCGAGCACGCCGATCAGCGGCCGCGCGGCAACTGCAAGCTCGCTGCATGGCGGCGCTGCTGAGCACGATCGAAACGACCCGATGGCTGATGCGGCGCACCAGGCCCTCGCCCTCGCTGTGCGCCTGCCGCCGCGACTAGATCGCGCAACGCAGCTTCGACCGGCGCCCAATAGCGCTCCTGTGCCGCTGTCAGTCGGAGTGCACTCTTGATACGTGCAATATCAATCGAAGCAGCCGTCTGGCCTTGTTCGTCATTATGTCGTAAATTCCCGCGCCTGCGACAGCGATGTGTTTGAAAACAAGCCCATCGTCGCGAGCGCGAAGACGCCCGCGCATACAGTCATTTTCATTACGCAAATCCCCGTAACCTTCGTGAGTTATCGGCCGGCGAGTAGCCGCGAAATGGGCCCCCAAAGCGGACGAAATGCGGACAAAATGTGATTTGTAGGTTCCCTGCTGAAATAGACGCTGAATATAGCGATGCCGCACCTTTTTGAGCGCGGCATCGTCGTCTTAATCTTAATACTTATGTTCAACCGACGTCGGTCGAATGAATACGCCGTTCGATTGCCGGCCCCCGGCCGCTTTTGCTGATGAGCTTGTTGAGCGCGCCAAGATAGGCCTTTGCGGAGGCGACCAAAGTATCGGGGTCGGCGCCCTTGGCAGTGAAAGAACGGCCGCTCTCCGAGAGCCGCACCGAAACCTCAGCCTGCGCGTCTGTGCCGCCAGTCACCGCGTGCACCTGATAAAGTTCAAGCGTCGCCTCGTGTGGCACGAGCGCACGAATTGCCTTGAAGATCGCGTCCACGGGACCATTGCCGGTCGATTGCGTGGTGACATGCTCACCATCGATGTCGAGTGTAAGTGTTGCGGTCTGCGGACCCATGGTGCCGGCAATCACCGTCAATGACAGCACCTTGATGCGATCATGCGCGTGCGCAATTTCCTCATCTACCAACGCCTCGATATCCTCGTCATAGATCTGCTTCTTGCGATCGGCCAAAGCCTTGAAGCGGACGAAGGCATCCTCGAGCTGATTGCCGGCGAGCTCGTAGCCGAGTTCCTGCAATTTGTGAACGAAGGCATGGCGCCCGGAATGCTTACCCATGACCAGCGACGTCTGTTTCACGCCGACCGACTCCGGCGTCATGATTTCATAGGTCTCGGCGTTCTTGAGCATGCCATCCTGATGGATGCCGCTTTCATGGGCGAAGGCATTACGTCCGACAATCGCCTTGTTGTACTGCACAGGAAACGAAGTCGCCGCTGAGACCAGCTTGGAGGCGCGCGTGAGCATCGTCGCGTCGACACCGTCCATGAACGGCAGCACGTCGTTGCGAACCTTCATCGCCATCACGACTTCTTCAAGCGCGGTATTGCCGGCGCGCTCGCCGATGCCATTGATGGTGCATTCGATCTGGCGCGCGCCCGCCTTAACTCCGGCGAGCGAATTGGCCACCGCCATGCCGAGATCGTTGTGGCAATGTACGGAGAACCGCGCCTTGTCTGAATTGGGCACGCGCTCGCGCAACATCTGGAATAACGCGAAGTGTTCCTCCGGCACCGTATAGCCAACCGTATCGGGGATATTGATCGTGGTCGCACCGGCATTGATTGCCGCCTCCACACAGCGGCAAAGAAAATCCGTTCGGTACGGGTGGCGTCTTCCGCCGACCATTCGACGTCGTCGGTATAGCCGCGCGCACGGGTCACCTGCGCGATCACCATCTCGTAGACCTCGTGCGGCTCCTTCTGGAGCTTGTATTTCATATGCACCGGCGAGGTAGAGAGGAACGTATGGATGCGCCTGCGCTTGGCCGGCTTGACCGCTTCGGCACAGCGATCGATATCCTTGAGGGCGGCGCGCGCAAGCCCACAAATCACCGCATTCTTCGAGCGCTTGAGCAATCTCGTTGCACCGCCGCGAAGTCGCCTTCCGAGGCGATCGGAAAGCCGGCTTCAATTATGTCAACGCCCATATGGTCGAGCAGCTCGGCGACTTCGAGCTTTTCCTCGTGGGTCATGGTCGCACCCGGACACTGCTCACCGTCACGCAAAGTCGTGTCGAATATGACGACGCGGTCCTTTTCGGACTAAGTCTTTGCGATTCATCGGATTATTCCTTCTCGTCGAAGGCGCCACTCTTGGGCGCTAAAGGGTTCTCTTGCTCATTCCGTCGATCCCCCGAGTGCCCAGGCGCAAACGGCCCAGCCGGCCCTCAGGGGCGGATAAGGAGAAGGAGCGAGCCCAGAATGAGGGTAGCCGCGGAGCCGGCGTGTCCCGCCGTCCGCCCGATCGCGCTAATGGATTCGGGCGCGTCGACATGGCTTTCGAATAACCCTCGTCTTCAACCGTTAGGGTGGCGGAAACTCTTTAAGTCCGCGTTAACCCCGTCCATCCCCTCTTTTAGCGGATTGTGCGCGCGAGGCGACGCAGAAGATCTCAGCGGTCGCGCTCCGCCTTAAGTGCCCTGCCGCTTTCTCAGCTCCTTGAGCGCCTTGCCTTTGGTCCCGGGAAATCGAGCTCAAGCGCGCTGCAGTTCCCGCACCAAGCACGCCGGCAACACCATACTCGTGAACCATTTGTGGTCTGCCGGCACCACAAACCAGGGCGCATCCGGACGGCTGCTCTGCCGGATCATGTCCTCGTAGGCATTCTGATATTTATCCCAGAGCTTGCGCTCTTTCACGTCATCCATCGAAAACTTCCAGCGCTTGGCTGGTTCGTCAATTCGGTCGAGAAAGCGTTTGCGCTGTTCCTCCTTCGACACGTGCAGGAAAAATTTCAGGATCAGCGTGCCGTTTCGCGCGAGATGGCGCTCGAAATTGCGAATGTCGTCGAAACGATGTCGCCAGATGTCCTTGCCTGATAGTGATTCCGGAAGTCTCTGCTGCTCCAGCAACTCCGGGTGCACACGAACGACCAACACCTCCTCATAATATGAGCGATTGAAAATACCGATGCGGCCACGCTCCGGCAGATGACGGGCCGCGCGCCAAAGAAAATTGTGATCGAGTTCGTCGGCGCTCGGCTGCTTGAACGAATGAACTTCAACGCCCTGCGGGTTGAGCCCCGACATCACGTGCTTGATCACGCTGTCCTTACCTGCTGCGTCCATAGCCTGCAGCACAATCAGCACCGACCAGCGGTCACTGGCATAAAGCCGCTCCTGCAGATTCGGTCAGCCGCTCGATGCCCTCGGCGAGCATGGCTTTGGCTTCGCTCTTGTCGACGGTAAGTCCGAAGCGCTCGGCCGGGTCACATGCCGCCAGGCGAAATTTGTCTGGGCTGTCGACGCGAAAGCGTTTAGCGATGCTGTCGAGCTTCATCATGCCTCCCTGACACCGGCAATATTGTCTCACCCTATCCGTAGCTTAAACGCGACGCCAGAAATGCCATAACGAAACGCGGCATAGCGGGATCGATATCGCCTGGTCCGCGAACGATGCGGATATCGGCAAGCTCCGGATTTTCTTCAGATGCGAGATGCGCAAGCATACGCTTTCGCAGGAAGTCAGCCGTTTCATTTGATCGCAAAACCTTCAACTGTGCGATCAGCGGACCTTCGGCAACCATGGTCCATCCCGGCTCGGCATCAAACTCCGAAACATCGAAACCGGTTTCCTCCTTGAGCTCACGCCGCATGCTCAGATCGAGATCGACCTTGCCATCTACGATGTCGTCCGGATCGGGCGTCCCGCATGGAAAATAAATTCGCCCGCCATTGAATGTGTGCGGAGCCATGACACCCAGTAAAAATCCGCCATCGGAACCGACGATTGCAGCCGCACCAAAGCAGTCGCGCACTTCCGCGGAAGGCCTGCCCCAATGGCGCCATGCGGCAAAGCTCGCATAGTCGGTTTCCAGGTATCCCCCGCGGAGCACCCCACCCACTATTTCATGCTGGTGCAATAAAAGTACGCGTCCATTCCAGAGAGCAGGTTTTTCTTGTCGCAACTTCTCGAAATAGTCGTCGATTGCAACGCGTCGTTCCATCGCGAAGGCCCAGGGCTTTGGCACGAACGAAAGCTCGAGACCGTCGATGTGAAATATCGAGGGAGCTACACTCATGGTTCGAGCGCATCCGCTTCAAACAGCCGGCTTGGATTTACAATCTCGTCCTGCGCCGCCACGAACTGAATTTCGCGCGCACCCGCCGCTGCCGTTTTCGCCAGAACGCCGAACACGCCTGAGGCTGCCCGTGAAAGTGCTTCGCCAATTTTTTTACTGCGCAAGTAGTGCATGAAAAACAACGCGGCGATGGCATCGCCTGCGCCGTTAACCGTCAGTGGCAACCGAGGCGTGCGCAATTTGAAGCAGCCGCTCTCGTCGGATGCCATCAAATCGATCGAGTCCTCCGTTGTATCCTGGGTATGCAGCGAAGTGACCAGAATCGCCCGCGGTCCGAGATCGTGCAAAGCTTTCACTGCATCACGCGCCTGCGGCAAGGTTTTGCTCGTGCGTTTGGTGAGAAAATCGAGCTCGAATTGCTTAAAGAAAACCATCTCCCGTATCCAACAGGGCGGATCTTGGAAGAAGCAGCGCATTGCGGTGGTTACCAGCCGGCCGCTGATATGGTCCCGGCCAAATGCATGTTGTCCTGGTGGAATCTGGCTTCCCGCCGAACAATGGGTTTGTCAGAATCATGGCACTGAGAGATGAGGTAGGAGTGGCATATTGCACCGCGATCGAAAATATTTTGGAACAACAGAATAATGAAGAAATGGGAATACCTTCTCACGCTCGAGCGCGATAACGCTCCGCCCGCAAATGGAGTGGTAAAGCTCGTCGAGGAGATGGAGAACCATCCGGAACACGCTTGTATCGGGGGATTCTACTTCACTAAGGGGGAGGGGGGTTGCGCGCAGATCTGGGTATATTAAAGATCCGGTACTGAACTATCGTCCACAGGCTCCGGATTACAACGGCGGTCTAGTGGAATGCTACGGAACCGGGATGGGTTTTAATCTCTGGCATGAAGATGTTCAAGGACGAGAGGATTGAGAAACCTTGATTCAAGACATTAAACGAGATGGATAACAAAGGGGTTGGAACCCAAGATCTTATCTTTTGGTGGAAGGCAAGGAAATATGGCTACCGATGTGCGATCGATTCCCCAGTGTGAAAGTGGGTCATTACGACCAGTCCGGGGCCTTTGGTCCCGCCGATTCGATGTACTAGAGGAACTATGGCTAAGAAAAATGCGTTAAAATAAGTGATCGTTCCGTCCGAGCCGATCAAGCTCGATCTCGGGTGCGGGGATCACGGAAAAAAAAGGTTTCCCAGGAGTTGATCGACGTAAGTTCGATAGGCGTCGATCTGGTGATGGGGACTTAACCGATAAGTGGCCATGGAAGGACGAGTCAGTAGGAGTGAGATCTACATGGCACACGCCATGGAGCACTTCACAGGTTATGCAACGAGTTCACATCGTCAATGAGATGTATCGGGTGCTGCAGAAGGATGCCAAGAGCGCTGATCATCACGCCGTGCTCCTGGGCCTCTAACCGCGCCTATGGTGACTTCACTCACGTATGGCCTCCGGTGGGAGAGTTTTGGTTTTACTACCTGTCCAAGAAGTGGCGAGCCAGAGAACGCGCCCGATAACGACATCCAGTGGATGCCGGACGGGTATTGTTGCGGATTTCGAGGCGACCTGGGGCTATACGCTGCACCCGGAGTTTCAGAGTAAGAACACCGAGCGGCAGACCTTTGCGATCCAGTTTTATCAAGAGATGCCGTGGTACGACATCATGGCGACCCTGGTCCAAGAAATGAACAAGGCGGCCGAACGTCTCGCAGAGTGAAAACCAGCCTTCCTGGCAGTTGAAACGGGAGCGCGTCACGGTTCCACCCGAGAGGCGTTCAGGTACCGGCCCTCACGGTATCGATCAATACCTCGGACCCCATGCCATGGCTTGGAGAACAACGAGGAGAATGAGGTTTTCCAGGTGGGCTGTGTAGAGAGGCGCATCGCAGGGGATGACGAACCCTTAGCGCAGAGCCATCCAGTGATTGAACAGACTGCACTCCCGTCCCTCGAGGACAGTAAGAAGAGTGAAGACGGTGGAGAGTCCCTGCGTGCAGAACGCACACCAGAGGGCAGTACCTGGAGCGACCGCCAATGAGGTCTTTCGCCCCGATTCGGGCGATGTGCTCGAGAACGTGAAGATGGCGAAGGGCCTGACGTGAGGGTTGTCGATCCCGGTCCTGCCTAGCAAAGTACGGGGAATGTAGCGGGTGCGCCGTACGCGGCATGGAACAATTGGGTGGGGACGGGCTTTATTGGTCCCACGGGTACGGTGGTTCCGCTGCAGAGCATCTCGTTCTCGAACGCGAATGGGGTGTCTTTTCAGGTCTCACCTTAGCGAACGGGGTGACGCTGACGGCTTCTTGTCGGTCCCCACGGTTTCGACCTATGTGGCGATTGGCCGGCTAGCACGGCATCATTACTGTTCAATGCGCTGGGGGCTACGAATAACGTACCGGTGTTCTTCCCGTACCAGCTCGATATGCCGGCGTTGAGGTTTAACAACGTCGCGATCCTGGAGTCTCATTCGGTCGTCACGACCATGACTCGGCGAGTCAGAGCCAGGTAGTGCAGTTCGGACTGTATTCGAACAATGCGAGTACTTGGTCCCTGATCTCATCGAATATGTCCTCTTATGCGGTGACGATGAGCTCGGTGTCCGGCACGGTGAGTTTTGCCACCGCTACGGGTACGGGAGGATACGTCTACAGTACCTCGGCCTTTACGACCACCGCACAGGCTCAGAGCCTCTTCGGGACTGTGGATTCAGAGGCCCACAGATGCAGTTCGGCGGGCCGATGTCTCTGACTGCCGGGGTCTATGCGATCGGAATCCTGTCGTCAGGATCGTCCTCGAGCAATGCTGCTGGAATAGGACAGGCTTTGGTCGGGGATGTGGTGCTGATTTCCAACCTCTATGGGATGGGAGTGTCTGTTACGACGACGGGGTTGGGAATGGGTTATGGGACCGCATCGACGGCCTCTCTCCCGGTCAGCATGGCGTTTTCCAATATGACCAATTCGGCGGGATCA
The DNA here is from genome assembly GCA_963810585.1 of uncultured Alphaproteobacteria bacterium. Taxonomy (GTDB): domain Bacteria; phylum Pseudomonadota; class Alphaproteobacteria; order Rhizobiales; family Xanthobacteraceae; genus Pseudolabrys. Next base: position 2,603,379 of record CAWENV010000001.1, on the reverse strand, counting down.
TTCCCGCAGTGACCTTCCAGAGTACATAACATGCCTAAAGTTATCACCGGCGCGGGTCTACAGGAATTCATCGAGACGGGGAAGCACGATGTCCTCAAAGCCGATAAAAAGGGAGAGGCTAAAGAGGCACCGGCACTTGAGGTCAAGAAAGAGGTTGTGCTCGACGTCAAGCCTGCTGATGAGGCCAAGTCCGAGGCTAAACCCGAGATAAAAGAGGATGACGGCTTAGAGGCTGAGGACAAGGATCTCTCAGAGATCATTCGAAAGAAGATCGGCAAGAAGCATCGCGCCATGAAGGAGGCCCAGGAGGCCGCCGCAGACGCTGAGAGCTTCGCCAAGAATCAGTACGACCGCGCACGCCTGGCTGAAGAGCGTGCCGCGGCCTTAGCGTCGGAGTTCAGAGCAGGCCAAGAAGACGGTCGCTCCTCCGCCAGAAGAGAAGAAGCCCGAGATTAAGGATTTCACTGACGCCCAGGGTCAGGTGAAGTGGGCCGAATACACGGAGGCTGCGGCCAAGTTCGCAGCCGACAAAGCAGTTCAAGAAGACAGGGCGCGTCAAGCGCAGGAACGAGAAGCGGCCGAAAAGGCCGAGGCAGCAGCTAAGTTCAAGGCGAAGGCAGACAAGATCGACGGCTTTGCAGAGAAGCTCGCCGGAAGTTCTGTTTGGTTTCCCAATGCGGTGTTGGAGTACATCACCGAGAGTGAAGACGGTCCCGAGGTAGTCATGCACTTGCTAGACCACCCCGAGACAGCGGATCGAATCTCGAAACTACGTCCGATCAAGGCCATTGCCGAGATCGGAAAGATCGTCAAGGGGCTAAGTAAGCCTGAGGCCAAAGCGGTTGAAACTCCGCAGCCTATTGTCGATCGTGGTGGAGCACCGCCTCCGATAACGCCCATTTCCGGGCAGGCACTGGGACGATCAATACTGATCCCTCCAAGATGAACCACAAGGAACTGCGCGCCTACGAGATGGAAAGAGAACGGCACAAGCGAAAGCGCTAGCTTCCCGGTGCTCCTGATGTAACCCATTAGGAGACACTCTCTTGACTCAACAGCTCTTGACGATGAGCTATATCACCAATGAAGCTCTGGTCGTCTTAGAAAACGAGCTGGTCATTGCCAACCGCGTCGAGCGTCAGTACTCGAACGAGTTCGCACAGACCGGCGCGAAAGTTGGTAACACGGTCAACATTCGTAGACCGCCCCGTTATATTGGTACCTACGGTCCTCCGCTGAACGTAGAAGATACCTTCGAGACCTACGTCCCCGTGGTCCTCAATTATCAGTACCACGTCGACGTACAGTTCACGACCCAGGATCTGGCGCTCTCCATGGATATGTTCAAGAAACGTATCCTGAAGCCTCAGATCGCCACCGTCGCGAACCGCATCGATGCGGACAGCGCCCAGTACTACACCTATAACACCGCGATTTCGCTCGGTGTTCCTGGCGTACAGCCGGCTTCCTTCAAGATCTTCTCGGATGCCCGAGCGATCCTGGCGATGGAAGCCTGCCCGACGGAGGGTGAGAAGAACTGCGTGTTGGACCCGATCACCATGTCAGCGGTGACGGACTCCCAAGGCCAACAAGTTCAATCCTCAGGCCCGTATCTGGGAGTTCAACGAGAAGGGCTTGGTAGCCAAGGAATGGGCTGGACTCGACTGGTGGGAAGATCAGAACATTCTCTCTTTCACCACGGGAACCAATACGGGTACGGCCTCCTCCTTTTCCAGACCATGACAGGTGCTATGGAATAGTGCGCTCTTGAGTTCAGGCTGGGCAGCCTCTGGTACCTTGACGGTTCAGGGATTCACGGCCACGAGCTCGGTCTGTAAGGTCGGTGATACCTTCACCATTGCCGGTGTCTATCCGGTCAATCCTCAGAACCGCCTGCAGTACGGTAGAACTTAAAGCAGTTCGTCGTCCTTCCGGCCGGTGGGTTCGGAACTCCGCCGAACGGTGCTGCAACGACCGGCATTTACTTCAATCCGGCCACGCTCACTAACGGAACGTTCAATAACCTCACTGGGGTCTATACCTCGACGGTAGCGGTTATTGCACGCTTCGATCGGTGAATGCGTGATCTACAGGCGGACAGTTCCAGAACTGCACGCTTAATCCTCCGTCCGGCTCTGCGATCGTCTTCAACAACTCAGCCGCCGCGGGCACTGTCACGCCTCAGGGTCTGGTGTCCACAAGTACGCCTTTGCATTGGCGTTTGCGGATCTACCGCTCCCACAAGGTGTCGAGATGGCCGCTCGTGCCTACGACGATGAAGACGTGGGTATGAGTATCCGCATGGTCACTCAGTACACGATCAATAACGATTCCGAACCCACCCGAGCAGATGTGCTCTACGGTCCGGCGTCGCTCTATCGTTCGCTGGGTCTACGCGTCAGCGGTTAATTTTACCCTATCGATTAACCGCAATTTTAGGGGGCACAGTGTTGCCCCCTTTTTTTCAGGAGATTTCTCATGCCAGGCGGCAATTATATAGGTCAAGCAACGTAGCCTTCATGACCGCGCTCTATGCGAGTTTGACCCCTCCAGCCTCTGTCAGCACTAACAGCTCTACGGTCTCGACTTACACGATCTACGGGCTGGTTGTTAATGATCTGATCGACCTCTATTCCAAGCGAATCTAGCGACCTCGACGACTTATCTGACGGTCGGCTCTATTTGGGTATCGGCCGCTAATACGCTCAGTGTCCAGTGGGTGAATTCAACGTCAGCCACGAGTGCATCGGGACCCACGGCGATTAGCTTTATCGTGTTGGTGAATCGCTGCAGCTGGGGCCCTATCCGCTGGGTAGCTCCAATTGGCCGACGGCTCTCGAGTAAGTCATGGTTCCTATCCATTTCACAACGACCACGAATGCGGTCGCAGTAACCCCCATTCCGAACTATACGGAACTGTGGGGGTTTTCGGCGACCGATTCGAAGGATGCGACTTACTACCTGAAAATCTGGTTTCAGGGAAATACCAATACGGTTCCGATCGCAGGGACCACAAAACCCACGGTAACTTTTGCCATCCAGAGCGGAGCGCCTAACTGCGTCTATATGTCTCCTGTGATCCTGCAGGGACCGATGTATTACGCCGTTACGCTCAATGCGGCAGATAGGGATACGACGTACTAGCAACCGGTGGCGATGTCGTCACTATTTATGTAGGTTAAGGAGGGTAGTCAAATGGCTGCTTTCAACAAATTTCAGCCCTTTGTAGCGAATCTCGCGAACGGGCTATTCAACTTCGGTGCAGATACCATCAAGGTGGCTCTGACCGATTCAGCCCCTCTAAACACCTATAGTCAGTTCTCGAGTATCAATGAGATCTCTGCGGGTGGTACGGGGTATACAGCGGGTGGGGCTACGGTGACGTTGGTCTCATCCTCACAGACGGGAGGCACTTATAAGTACATAGGTTCCTGTACCAATCCGACTTGGACCGCATCGGGTGGCTCCATCGCTCAGTTTCGCTATGTCGTTATTTATGATTCGACACCAGCCAATAAATATCTGATCGGCTGGTGGGACTACGGAAGTGAAGTCAATTTAGCCACTGGAAACACGTTTTACGTACAGTTCGATTCGACTAACGGTGTGTTCCAGCTTGCCTAATGCCAACTATAAATATTTCCTTTACGGCTGGACCCCTACAGCTCCAGGCCTCTAGAGGATTATTTTCGTTAGAGAGTCCGCCGACTTCTTTCAATGTGACCGGTGGTGGTGGAGGCGGGACACTCACCGTAGTCACCTCATCGTTCCCTAATGGGCTTGTCGGTCAGCTCTACAGCAACACGCTATCGGCTACGGGAGGCACGGCTCCCTATAGTTGGAATCTGGTCTCTGCGATCCCGAATACCGATCTTTGGATTCAAGTTGCTAACAGCGCGATTTACGGTTATCCACAGATGACCGAACTGGAATCGCTGGTGATCCAAGTAACCGATTCCACGGGGGCCACCGCTCAGGCCTCTCTAACCCTCTTTGTGACCGCATGACCACTCTCACCATCGCGACCCCTCGAGCGGGTTACTACCAGCAAACCTCCGTTGTCGGGAATCTGTTCTCACTCAAGATGCTGGCCGCGGGCGGGCAGACTCCTTACTACTGGAGTTTTACCGGTCCTTCCATGGCGATCGTCGGGGGAACGACCGCAACTAATTACGCTCTCCCTTTTAACGGTTGGCTGTCTTGCGCTGCGGTGACCGCAGGCGCGGACACCTTTACCGTTCTGGTCACGGATAACAATGGGGCGACCGCTACCCAGAGCGTGACGATTACCCACACCGCGAGTGGAATCACCTTCTATCCCTTGGACCTTACCGGAAGTCCTCCGGTACTCAAACTTCCAACGGCCTATGCCTCTACGCCTTACGTCTATCAATTAAAAGTAGCGGGCGGAACTGGAAACAATCGAGTCTTTTCTATTGTTTCTGGGTCATTGCCAGTGGGTCAGGCGTTTCACCCTCTGGGGTGATTTCTGGAATCCCTTCGTTCTCAGGATCAATCTCTAGCTGTCAGGTTAAATGCATCGATAGTGCGAATAATACTCAGACTGTCTCGCTATACCTGAACGTACTCTCACAGAACAAAGTCACTCGGCCGGCCTATAACACCAGTACCTCATTTTTTGTCGATCCCAATGGTTTCTTAAGAGACCCGCTTGGGAATCTGTTCACCATGCGGGGACTGGATCGTGTTCACTACGATAGTGACACCTGGGCAGGCCCCTCCAATGGAGGTTTGGCTTATCCGAACGTAGTTCGGGTCTTCATGTTCGACGGACAAACAGCCGCCTTTGCCGCGAACCAAGTACAGACCCAGTACGCACCGAACGGTATATTCTGCATGTTGACTCTGGCGGGTGCTGGGACCGGTACCACCGGAAACACCACCACCGCGCTACTTCAGAACGCCATGGCTGACTGGGTGAGTTATGAATCCGGTCTGGCCCCGGTGATGAATCAGATCTCCATCAATCTGGCGAACGAATGGGGACCCTCTACTTCAGTAGCTTGGCAGAACGCGTATCAGTATCAAGCGGGATCTATTACCGCTTTGTCCGCGAGTGCTATTACGGTCAATACCGTCTCTGTATCTAATCCGTTCACCAATAGTGGGTTTGGCTATATTTCAGGCGCGGGTGGTATCACCAATCAAATGGTGTGGTTGTCCGCGTTTGGCGGCTCCTCAGGGAATTGGACGGCCAATATCTCTAAACCCATCTCCAGTCAGATCGGTACGGGTAACAGCTCTCAGACGGTCTTTGCCGCAACACTAACCACGCCGGTGATGCCTTCCACCATTCAGGTCTACGACGGCAACCATAGTCGAGTTCTAACGGACAACGGTTCGGGGACATTATCGGGTAGCGGAAGCGGGACGATTAACTATGCGACCGGAGCATTGTCAGTTACTTTCAGTAGCGCTCCGAGTACAAATGACTCGATCTTTGTTGGATATGGTCAGACCCTAAGCCTTTCCGGTTACACCTCGGGAGGCACTCTCTACGGTGGGGCAGTTGGCGTGGCTCGCGGTGCGGGATATACCTGTCCGCTCGTAATCGATGCGGCAGGAAGCGGTGAGGATATAAATAACATCCTCAATTACTCGGCCGTGGTCAATAACAGCGACCCATTTAAGAGCTGCATTTTTTCTATTCATCCCTATGCGGCGGCGCTCCCTTGGGAAGCCAGCATTTTTAGCGTCACCAAGGGAAACCCGACGGTTCTGACCCTCAATAGCAATTGGGCTAATTTCCCGCTCAATCCAGGAGCCTCGGTTGCTGGAAACAATAACTTTAACTTTGAATATCAGATTATCGAGTCTGCCGGTCTGCCATCACTGAACGGAGTTTTCCCCTCCGACAATAAGACCTATGGGAGCCAGAACAACTGGCAGGTACATCTGTCTGTAGACTCCACTCTTTGGTCGGGTAACTACATTCAGAATAGCGCGCATATTTATCCAGCGATTAGCACGTCCTCTCGCAATGTCTATTATGGCTATATGTGCTCGCAGCTCGCGGGTCTCCAGTCATCCGGTGTCTGCACGATCGTGGGAGAGTTTGGCCCCGGGAATCAGTCGGGTAACGTGCTCACCCCATCGAACACTCTTAATGGCCAGCAGGTCACCCCGGGACAACTCATCTCTGCCTGTGAGGCCTACGGACTCGGTTACTTGTCCTGGGCGTGGGATGACCACAGCGGGACTAATACGCTCTTTACGCCCAACTATTTCAACATGGTCTACGCCGTGGCTCCCGGCTATGGGAAGTACACGCACCCCGGAGATCTCACCGCGTTCGGGTTAGATATCGTCGGAAATCCGCGTTATGGGACTTGGGCGAAAGCGCAGTCTGCGGCTAGCTATTTAACCGTTAACCCAACAACTCAGCCTCTATTGCAGCCGTCGGCTATTACTTATCTTGGAACGTTCCTAGCCCCAGGCAGTAGTTTCGGTAATGGAGGGAATGCGGTATCCGTCAACCATGATACGGGAGGTGGAGCATATCCAGATGGCCAGTTGTACCTTTCTGGAAATCTCGGTAACAACCTCGGAATCATATCGATACCGACGCGAACGCAGATCCAGCAGGGCGCTACCGGAGCATTCGTGACGGCCGCGACGGTGGTGGCCCCTGTGACCATTCCATACACCTATACCACTGGAACCTTAACTCAGCCCCACATGGGAAGTTCGCTCGTGTGGAACGGACGGCTGATCTATCAGCAGTTCAGTTCCTACTCCAGCGCGCCCACGAACACGCATGGAGCGATTGCGCTTAATCTCTCAGACGGTGCATCGGGGCAGCTTTTCCCGGGATCGAACACCGTAGCGAACATGGGTCCATTGACGGGTACTGCTCAATTAGGTCTTCGGCATGTAGATCAGTTCATGGGAGTGATTCCTCCTGAGTGGCGTACGACCTTGGGAGGCCCCTGTCTAACCGGAGCATCCATTGAGTCTACCTTCTCGACCGGAGGGGTTACCGGCGTATCGGCCTATGTGTTCGATCCCGCTAACGTCCCTGGAGAGGGGGTGACTGGACTCAATCCAATCCCCATGAATTGCTGTTTGGACTATTTCTATTCATCGTCCGATCCAGCGGGATGGAAATATTCTCTGGGGGGAACCACCCCTCAGTTGGGGTGGCTTACGACGTTTCTTGAGCCGGCCACAATATCTACCAGCGGAGTACTGTCCGCAACGCTTCCTGCAGGAAATTACATCGTTACGGGTTCTGTCGGGGTGGGCTCAGTAATCACCTCGGGAGGAGATTCATTCCAGACCGTTGCCGCGCTCCGATCGGAGCGACTGTGACCGCGCTGCTCACGGGAACCGGATTGCCAGGATCACCAAGCACCTGGCACTCTCTCAAAATCCTGTCTCTGCGGTTTCTGGAAACGTTTTTATAGGAAACATCGATAACGGTTATTGTGGGCAGGCTGATCGGTATTGCGGATTTTTTTTCCGTCCAAGACCAGAACCGTCGCCTTTGTGGGTCGCCACGGGAAAGGCGCCCAGAATTATAAAACCCGAACGATAATCCAGGCGGGAATGGAGCCTCACCTTATTCTCTGCGGTTGTTGATGTTCGATGCGACGCAGTTTCTTAACGTGTGGGGCGGTCCGCCTACCCCTGGGGTCCGACTTCTGGATCGCCTACAGTTCCCTATGCCACTGTGGATCTTACGGCGCCAGCTGCGGCTCAGTTGCAGCTCACTATCGGAGGCCTGTCCAATTTTTCATCTTGTTACTACGATGATTCCCCTCTCAATGGGAATGCGAGTCGAATTTATTATGTAGATAATCAGACTCCGACTCATGTTCATGTCTGGGAAGTGAGTCACTAGTGGCTATTGTCTTAAGACAAGTAGCTCACGCTTCGGCGCTGGGATCAGCACGCTTTCGAAGGCCTATACAAGTACCACGCTGCCCGGATCGTTACTGATCTGTTGGGCCGTCAACAATCAGGTAACGGATTTCACATCGATTGTCGAAAGCCTGGGGACTCGATACAAACGGCAATCGCCTATACGGGGGACACAAATACCAATGAATATTTGAGATTACTGTATTGCGAGAACACGGTAGGTGGAGCGTGTACCTGGACACTGAATAACACCAATCATACCGGTGCTATTCAGATGATCATTGCTGAATACACGGGGGTAGCTCCCACCGGATCGCTGGATAAAGTCTCAGTTAGGGCCACAGGACACAACACCAGCCCTTCAACGTCCGCTCTGACTCCGGTGGTTAGTGGAGAGCTAGCGGTCGCAATGCTGCAGTCGATCGCGACACCCACCATCACCTGGCATAACGGGTATGTTCAAGAAGACACCACATCGATAGCGGCGGTATTCGCAGATCAAGTCTTAGTGAGTGTGTCGCCCGTTACGGCTTCTGCCACCCTGAGCGTCACAGAATACTGGGGCATAGCAGAGGCCTTGTTCAAGCCGAGTGCTGTCCTTATCAGCTCGCACGCAGGATCTTTTACCGGGACCACTGCACTTATACGCTGACAGAATCCGCCGCGGTCAATGACCTTATTCTGGTGCAGTGGGTCTGCGATAACGTGGGTTCCTATCGTTCCCACAATCAGCGATACGATCAATAGCGGTAACTATGTCCGATCGGAACGGCTTATTATTATGTGGCTATAAATCGATCGGGCAATCCTTCATGGCGTGTAACGCCTCTGGGGCTCCTCCTGTTATCACGATCACTTCTGGATCGATCAATAACGGTCAGTTCGTCATCACGCACTATGCTGGGTTTTCTGGTATTCCAACTGTCGATGTAGTAGCGAATACGACGGGAACCGGGACTTCGTTTACTAATTCCATTACTACGACTCAGACACTCGAGTTAGCGGTAACTAATACCTTCTCGAATACCACCATCTCGAGCACACCGAGTGGTTGGCTATCGACTTTAAGCGGGGGGAACGGACTCGCCGATCAGCCTTATTATCAGAGCTTGGTAGCGACCGGTACTTATGGTCAATGCGACTCTGAACGTTTCATCGTTCTATAACAACTGGACGTTTAGCTTTTATAGTTCTATAGCCGGTACGGTACTCCCCGCAGCCCCTGGCACGTTTACGATGACGGGTGAGGCTGCTGTTCTGACGATCTCAGGGTTGAGTTCGGGTTCTCAGATCATGCTCGCTAATCCAGGGGCTTTTGACTGGGTGGGAGCTCAAGCACAAAACCTGGGTCAGATCTTTGCGGATTACGGCGTATTTACGCTAAGCGGTTTTCCTGCGACCTTATTTAACTCTCAGAATCAATCATTCTCTCTCGTTTGTAATACCGGTTTCTTTACAATGACCGGAATCGATGCGGTATTACAGGGACCGAATTACATCGTATCTGTGTTTACCGGATTCTTTACGATGACCGGATTCCCGGCGACTTTAACCGCGACCGGTCAGTATATTATCCGCCGGGATTTGAGGCGATGCCCAATCTGGTGGGCCTCGACTGGCTCGGGGCCTCTGCGGTCCTCTGGTACGGTGGGTTTGCTCAACTTCAACCTGAGATAGTCAAGGGGACTCCATTGCAGATGGCCGAAGGCATTGTGACGGGTCAGACTCCTAGTGCCTTTACCGTGGTTCCCAACGGCTGTGCGGTGCAGCTCTCGGTCGCTTCCTCTAACCTTCTGTCAGTTTCATTCGAGTCACACTAAATGACAGCCAATGTAACCACGACTGCATCTGACCTGATCTTGGGTGGACTGCTCAATATCAATGCGTTTTCTCCGGGACAGCCGTTGAGTAACGAGGTGGGCTCGACCTGTATGCAGGTGATGAACGACCTGCTGGATTCTCTCTCCCAGGATCAGGACTTCGTCTACACGCAGACCCTGAACCAGTTCCAATGGAATCCGGGCCAGTATCAGTACACGGTCGGAAACCCGATCAGCGGGAGCTTTGCGGCCACGGTCGCGGCGGCGAGTAATGTCCTCACGGGAGTGACGGTACCGGCCAATATGGTGCGCGGTGGGACGCTTACGGATACGGGCGGGGCGATCCAGGCGGGCACCACGATCACCGCCTTTGATCCCATCGGTCAGACGGTGACGATGAGCCTGCCGGCGACCAACACGCCGGGACTGGAGACCATTACCTATACCACCCCGGGAGACTGGGGGATCGAACGTCCCTTAAGACTGCGAAACAGCTTCACTCGAGTAACCACCTCGGCGAGTTGCTGGGTTCAGATTACTTCATCGATATCATCTCGTTCGACCGCTATGACCACATCGGGCTTAAGACCGTACCGGGTGCCTGGCTCCACGTGATGGCCTACGAGCCGACCTATCCACTGGGAACGCTCTCGATCTGTCCCAACCCCACCATTCCGGGTACGGCCTTTCTGTACACCGATCTGATTCTCAAGCGGTTCACGGACCTGACACAGGCAGTAGACCTTCCACAAGGTTATGCGCGGGCGTTAAATAAACTATTGGCGCTTGAGCTCTGCCCGATCTTCGGTAAGACCGAATCGCCTTCACTGAAAATGCAAGCGAAGGAAGCAAGAGACCTGATCAAAGGAATGAACGCCTCCCTGGTGACGACGCTGCGGTATGACAGTGACCTTATATATAGCCGTCATACGGACGCGTCCTGGATAGTTACGGGGGGCTTGGTATAAGAATTGCCATCGATTATGACGGTACTTACACGGCAGATCCGGTGTTGTGGCAGTCGTTCATTACGACCGCCCAGAGAAGCTGGGACACGAAGTTACCTGCGTGACGATGCGATATCCACATGAGGCAATAGAGATGCCGTGTAAGATTGTTTACACATCTAGAAAAGCTAAAGGAAAAATATTTATTGCTGACGTATGGATTGATGACAAGCCGCATTGGCTATTTAAGATCACGCTGATGTTCGAGGCTGTAGATCCTGGTATCTGCGGGCCCTCTTTATGAGGCCCCGATGAAGCTCCAGGACGCTCAGGACACGATTAACTTCTATCTTGAGCAGTCTCCGGAACCGACCTCCAAGAAGCCGGTCGCCCTTTTGGGCGCCCCAGGTCTTAACCCCGTGCTTTCTCTCTTCCCTGACGGGTCAGGCCCGGGGGCGCTTGGCCCCTACCAGGAGGACAAACAAGCGCTTTACATCGTCGCCAGCACGGTCTTCCTGATCACGATTTCGGCCCAGGCTACCGCAACCAGTCCCGCACAGTTTGCGGCCAACCCGGTGGGGACCTTACTGACCTCAGTCGGACCGGTAGCGATTCGGGATAACGGTGTCCTATCTCTCGGCAAAGGAGGTTATGCCCTCATCGTCGATGGACCCTACGCCTACTACTACCTGCTCTCGGGGACGACCTATATCAATTAGTTCACGGCCGGGGTGCAGTCGGGACTGCCGACCATCACGCTGCCGGGAGTACTGCCGAACGGCCTCATTATCGCCAATACCCCGACGCTCTCGGATACGGCCGGACTGATCCCGGCGATGACCGGCATCATCTCGATCGATACGAATGCGCTCACGATCACGATGACGCAGAACGCGACCGGGACCAATGCCTCAGAGACCATCACACTTTCGATTCCTCCCTTTGGACGGATCACTGATCCCGGCTTTCTGGGCGCTAATCGGGTGGCCTTTATCGAGGGCTATCTGATCCTGAACCAACCGGGGACCCGAACCTTCTACACCACAGGTCCGACCCCTTACACGATGATCTTTCCGGGAACCTTCTTTGCGCTCAAAGATTCCAGCACCGATAACATCGTGACGATGGAGGAGAACAACCGCGAGGTGTGGTTTATTGGAGAGAGAACCAGCGAGGTGTGGTACGGGTCGGGACTCTCGGCCAACTTCTACTTCTCCCGCATTCCTGGCGTGGGTCCTCAGATCGGATGCTCTGCGTTCGCCTCGATCACAAGACTGGGAAACATCCTGATCTGGCTCGGCCGAAACGAACAGGGAGAGAACATTGTCGTCACGACCGCGCAGTACTCCTGGACACGCGTTAGTAATCACGCGGTGGAACGCGCGATATCATCGTATCCCGTGGTATCTGATGCCATCGGATATTCCTATGAGGAAGAGGGGCATCTGTTCTACATGCTCACCTTCCCCACCGCAGATATAACCTGGTGCTTCGATGCTAATACTAAGGAGTGGCACAAGCGGCTGTCGTTCGATCCGGTGTCTGGAACCTATCACCGTCATCGCGGAAACTGCTTCATGAACTTCGCTGATGTGAGGCTCATCGGGGATTACCAGACCGGTCAACTCCACAACATGAGTCGGCAGTTTTACACCGATGCAGGAATGCCGCTACGAGCCTTGAGACGCACTCCTCACATCTGGAACAAAGAGAGTCGAGAACGGGTGTTCTTCAGCCAGATGCAGATCGAGTTTACTCCCGGAGTAGGTCTTCAGACCGGCCAAGGTTCCAACCCACAGTGCATGCTCAAGTGGTCCGATGACGGTGGGTTTAAGTTCGGTGGAGAGCAGTGGACGACGATCGGGGCGGCGGGTGATACCAATAACCGCGCGATCTGGTATCTGCTCGGACACAATCAGGGACGCGACCGGGTGTGGGAGTTCGTCATTACCGATCCAGTCCCTAGAGATGTGATCGGGGCCACCTGCTATCTGGAAGTCTGATGACTGTTGTCCAGTATCGCACCCCACCGAACTATAACGAGCCGTTGAGCACTGAGAGAAATACGTCCGCCGCGTACTATCGTTTCTTTCAGGCGATTGACCAAGGGGTGCCCCCAGCGGCTGAGTTCACGATTACGGTGGGACCCTCTCCCTTTACGTTCACCGTGACCAGCCATGGGGGAAATCTACTGGTCTTCGGTGGAAGCATCACCCAGTGTCAGATCAAGCGATCGGCTATCTATTCTCCTGGCTTTACGGAAGGAATCTATCCCCTCTCGTTTGGGGATTCTCTGATCGTGACCTATGTAAGCGCTCCCACCATGGTGTTCTTCCCGTCATGAATGATCTGGTTCTCTCAGATATCGATCGTTTAGAGGATGTCATGGCGACGATGCCTCAAGCATCCTTTGAGACTCGTCATTATTTTGCCGATGGAATGTACTTGAGAAATTACCGCGAAAGGCCGGCACAGTGATTGTAGGGAAAGTACATAAGAAAGAGCATTTTTACGTCGTGCTGGAGGGTGAAGTCACCATTGCCGGAAACGGTACACAGGAGCGGGTAAAGGCGCCGAAGGTTTTCGTATGCCAGCCAGGGACCAAGAGAGCTGTATACGCCCATGTAGACTCTATTTGCATGACGGTTCATCGAACGAACGAGACCGACATGGAAAAGATAGAGTCTGATTTGGTGGAAGAGAGTCGGTATGAACTCTATTTACCGGGAAATATATTGAACATCCCAGAGATTGAAAAACTATGAGCTTCATAGCTGCAGCTATTATCGGTGGTGGTGCTCTGGTGGGTGGCGTGATCAGTATGGAGGGAGCAAAGAGCGCTGCTAATAGGCAAGCCGATGCAGCCCAGAACGCCCAGAACATCCAGATGCAGGAATTCAATCAGATTAAAGGGATGGAGAATCCCTATCTGCAGAGCGGCTATTCAGCTCTGGGTCAACTGAATTACCTGCAGGGAATCGGGACACCGGGAAAGTATCAGACCGCATCCAGCGCTCCAGAAGGCGGCTTCGGTAGCCTGAACCAGCCGTTCACAGCGCAGTATATGAAGCAGTACTCGCCAGCCTATCAGTTTCAACTGCAACAGGGCCAGCAGGGCGTTCTGAATCAAGACGCAGGATCTCAGGGTGCTCTATCGGGTGCCGCCTTAAAGGATCTGACGAGCTTTAACCAGAGCTATGCGAACACCGCATTTAATAGCGCGTTCAATCAATACCAGACGCAGAACCAGAACACCTATGACAGGTTAGCTAATATAGCTAATTTGGGGCAGTCGGCCGCGAGTCAGACCGCGCAGTCGGGTACTACATTATCCGGTGGTATTGCACAGAGCGCGCAGAATGTTGGCACAGCTCAGGCCGCAGGGACCGTTGGAGCAGCTAATGCGTTAAGCGGCGGAATCGGCAACGCCAGTCTATTAGCGGGTTTATACGGTGGCGGTCAGGCCGGAGGATTCGGCTTTAGTCCGCAGGACGTCACCTCATACAACAGCCAGGATTCAATAGTTCTGCGCTCACTACGTTAGGCGGGGGATACAACGTTAATACCCCCGGATATCCGGGTTAATCGCCATGCCTGAAATGATCCCAGTCGGTAACACGATACAGCCACCAAACCCTCAGCAGGCTATGGGGACCCTATCGGGTCTCCTTGGAATTCAACAGCAGAAACTAGATATCGCCCGAGGACAACAAGCATTACAGACCGGACAGTATCAGCAGCAGACCGCTCAAGCGGGAGCCCAGCAAGACCAGCAGAAGATGCAAGAGCGTCAGATGCTGCAATCTAAAATTCAGTCCGGTGAATTTGGAGACCCAAATAGCGATGATTACGCGGGTAAAGTAGCTGATTGGGCTAGAGGTAATCTACCGCTAACAGGGCAGGATATAGCTCAGTCAGCTCTAAAGACTCAATCGGATAAAACATCTCTGCGAAGTTCGGTGGCAGATCTACAGCAGAAATATCGAACTGGATTAGGCGGTATCGTCGGTGCCTTTGTCGGAAGCAATGCCAAACCCGGAGCGGTACACAATGCGATTGATGAGTACATCAAACAGAATCCTGATGCGACAGAGGCAGGACATTGGGCCGGTAATCTTTTAGACATCACTGAAAAGACTCAAGACCCACAAGCTAAAGATCATCAGCTAGCGACATTGGCTTCAGAGCTAAAAGGAGAGGCACAGCAACGGCCGGCCGTTATTGAGCAGGGAGAATATAACATCCCTGGGGCTGAGAGTACCTATGGTCTAGGGTTTACCCCTCAAGGTCCACCGGTTAAGAGGGGCATCCCTCCCGGCTGGTCTGTGCATGAAGATCCAGTTACTCACAATAAATACGTAATGAATGACCAGACGGGGGAAACTAAACCTTTTGGTGCTCCCTTTGCTGGGCGCTCTCCCCAAGGTCCTGCTGCACCTCCTGGAGCATCAGGTCCATCGGTCAGCGGGCTGACTGGAACGCAGTCAGGTAATGCACCTCCGCAGCGCGCTCCAGGGCAGGGAGAGGTAGAACAAGCGGCTACAGCCACCAACTGGGCCAATCATGGAGTCCAACATTACGGCAGCGAGAGAGGCCAATACGCAGTTGGATCAGATCAGAAAAGCTAGGGAAATATTGTCAACTGGGGTCTCAACCGCTAAAGGTGCGGAGTCTTTGGCAGGAACTGAACAACTTCTATCTCAGCTTCCTGGCTTCGGAGGCTTGGCCGGAGAAGGGTCAAAAACCGAGAAACTAGACGTGTTGAATAAGTTCCTAGAGCGAATCGGTGCTCAGTCGGCGTCACTCATGGGGAGCACGAGCAAAACTGATGCCGCAGCGGAATCATTAAAATCTCAGATCGGAAGTATTGGATATGGTAATGCCGCGCTAGATAAGGTGCTGAAGTACACCGCCTCCCAATACGCAGCGGCACAAGGAAAGGATCGTGGAGAACAGCAGTTCTTCAACACCAAGGGTAATTCGATCGTTAATCAGGATCAGTACGAGCAGAAATGGCGCTCCAACTATGATCCGCGAATCTACCAAATAGCGAGCGAGCCCCAGAAAGAAGCGAATAGACAAGTAGCGGAGATGAAGAAAATCCAAAGGACTATGTAACCTTCTTGAAGAAGTATGCTGCCATTAGAGATAGGGAGCAGCCCCGCAGTGAGTACGCTGGATGATGCGATTAAGGCGGCTGGCCCACCTCCTGCGGGTTCAGGATTGTCCGTTTTGGATCAAGCGATCAGCGGGTCTCTTTCGAGCGGTGACAGCTCCACTGGTTACATGTTTCACCCTGACCCCAATGTATCGAGTCAGTCTGATCAGCCGGCGGAGGCAGGATCAACACCGCTCAGTATGGTCACTGGGGCTGCGAGCGATTGGGCTGGAAACAAGTTAGTGAAAGGCGCTCAAGCGATCGGAGTAACTGATCCTAATTCGCTTCGTGATATCAGGAACATTCCTGCGGCTGTTGGGACAATGGCTCCATTCGCGATAGGCAGGTTTACGGCAGAAGAACCACGAGCACCCATACAACCTCATCCTCTCGCTGAGGCTGCAAAAGCAGAGCAGAGCAGTCTTGATGCGATGGATGAACGGCTTCAGCGGCTGGATTTGATCTGCCCTCTAAGACACTCTCAAAGCCAAACAAAATAGTTAATAACCTGGGTCGTCAAGATTTGCAGCTCCCTACCGCTGCAGCTCATGGTATCGATGCTCCGCTAACTCCCGATATGCTTCATGTTGGGAATAAACAGTATGTTTCCCCGGCTTTTCAGGCTGTAGAACAGTATCCAAAGCCAATCCCACTAAGTGCTGCCACTAAAGCCACATTTGCTGATGTGCGGCCATTGCTTTCTCCGGCTGAAGCCAAGGCCCTTCCGGAGGGTGATGAAATCACAGCTGACAGGGGATCAAGCTTTCGCAAACCCTGAGAGCCAGAGCAAATCAGATTCCAGATAGCGGAATAAATACAACGACCAATCAGATGTGGAGCGATATTGGTAAGGCTCATATGGATGCCGCGAGATCCATTGAGGGCGATATCAAGACTCAGCTGGCATCGGATGGCCAAGGGAAACTGGCCGACGATTGGCGTAATGCGGTGGTTTACAGAGCTAAGTCTGCGGCTTATGAGCACTCTCTTGATGGAGCCGGAAACATTCGCGCAACCGACTTAAGGACTCAGTTAGTTAAACAAGGCGTGCCGTTAACTGACAATGCGAAATTAATTGCAACCGTAGCTGCGAAGCATCCAGAGATGTTTAAAGGAACACCCGCAGCGCCTCAGCCCAGCTTTATCAAGAGAGCCACTGCCGGCACATTACCCGCAGCAGGCGCGGCTATAGGAGCGGGTTTAGCCGGAGCTCCTGGAGCGGTTGCAGGAGAGTTCCTTGGCAAGCACTTCAGCGACAAGCTACTTAGGCCGTGAGATGTCTTTGTACCGGCAGTATGCAGAGATAGCGATGAGTAAAAGAGTAAGCCGGAGCGCTTTCCGAGTTCTCCGAACGGATGAAGTTTACGTTTGGCAGCGATATAAGCGGCGTGAGCTTCTTCGCCCGTATGGTAGTAGCCGAGGAAAATATTTTTTCGGTTCACTTGAATTCTTGCCATCCATGGTTTTTTTCCCTGCTTTGGCATGAACTTAACTCCCAAATAACCATGACTACTATCGCGCTTAGCTCCGCGTATGTTTTGTACATTTTGCGATTGAGTAGCTTCTCTAAGATTATCAATGCGATTGTCAGAAGGATTTCCGTTCTTATGATCCAACCCTGTTATTGGCCAAGAACCAGTTTCATAAAACCACGCCAGTCTATGGGCAAGATAAAGACGGTCATCCGCCCTGATATGGATATATCCCTTATCGTCATAGCATCCGGCTTGTTCGCCAATTTTGACGCAATTAGAAGGGCGTTTAATCCAAGTAAATATGCCAGTTGCAGCATCGTAATGCAGCAACTCTCGAAGTCGTTCTTGTGTGATACTTGGGGGAACCATCTTTACACCTCATTTGTAAACTTGGTCAGAAGCCCGATGAGCGTTAGCGCGCTTTTGGGCTTCGTCATTATAATACTGGGGCTTTAAGATGACTACCGCTTTACTCTCTCCAACACCGGTTTTACAGTTTTGGAGCAATAACGCCACCCCCTCTTGCTGGGGGATTCCTTTATTCGTATATCGCCGGAACAAGTACTCCACAAGCGACTTATCCGTCATCCTCTGAATCAACGCCTAACCCAAATCCCCCTGCAACTGGATTTCCGTGGCTCCGCTGCGGTCTGGTTGGACCCGGCCCTTAGCTATAAAATTCTTGTCACGGATTCATTAGGGAATACGCTTCCCGGCTACCCTGTGGATAACATCTCGGGGCCGGCCTCCTTCATCCCCTCGATCGTCACGCAGTCCTATATCGGACTCACCCTTCTGGCCTCAGACCGCCGCAGAGGTCGCCGCCAACGTCACGCCCACCTTCTTCTATTACGCGCCTGGAGACCTGAGACGTTACGGGGCGGACCCCTCGGGGAGTAATGCCTCGGACGCCGCCATCGCCTCTGCGATCGCCGTATGCGGTACCACGGGGGGCACGATCCATGCTCCTGGGGGGTGCTTATAAGTTCAATAACACCATCGCGCTCAACTCCAAGCAGTCGATCATTATCCAGGGAGACGGGGGCCCTAACAGGGGCGCTACGGCGGGTACCCAATTTACCTTTGCTGGTACAGGAACGGGAGACTTCATTGACCTGAGATCCTCGGCCGGCTGCCAGCTTAGGGGGATACAGATCGAGCACAGCTCGAGCGCTTTTACGGGTATCTACGTCGATGTGTCGCACGACAGCTCGGGACATGACGCCCAGAACTGCGGGATCTTCGACTGTTATCTGGGGGCCAATATCGGGGTGGGGGTGACTCACCTCAACCTCGATAAGAACGTTAACTTTTCGGCCGAACGGTGTGATTTCCAGTTCGGAAGTCCCGCCATCCAGGGTCAGGCGCACGCCGGTGGAAGTTACTGCAATGGGGTTAGGGTCAGTAGCTGTCAGTTCACCAACAGCATTATTCCCGCGATCCAGGATCTGGGGGACAGCTGGGTTATTGAGGCCTGTGTCTTTGAGAATTTGTTCAGTGGGCAGGCCGGTGCTCTGGCCACTCTTAATAACACCACTCAGGCGGTGGGGACTGGTCATGACCGGCTGCTGGCTCGGAGATGTCTCCCTACCCCCGCGGCATGCACCTGGATCAGCGGTGAGTACAACGGGGCACTCTTCAGCGGAAATCTGATCGCCGGCAACGTCGGGGGAACCACGGCCTTCAGTTTCTTTGCCTCGACCTCTACGGCTATTGTCGGCAATGAGATGGGTGCGCTTCTGGTGGGCGTGAACTTTCAGTCAGGGGCGGGGGATCTCACAGCTTTAGCATCACCAATAACCTATTCAGCACCGTCACCACCCCGATCAACGGTTCGGCTAACCATGATGCTTACCTAGGTCTTCAACCCCAACTCCAACGGGACGGCGTTACTGACTCCACCATCCCCCTAAAAATGGAGTATTCGCTCAAAGCGGGATCGAGGTCAGTCCCAACGGTATTGTGCGAATGTGGGGTAAGGCCACAGGGCTTTCTAATGGCAGTAATACCATCAACTTTCCATTCTCCAGGTTTCCCAACCGCCTGTTGGACCGTAACTGCAACTTTAAGCGGTGTGGTAAACCTCACGGCTACCTGCTACGTCGGAGGTAGTCCCGGGACAGACGAGTTTTACGCTCACGATCGCCGATGCCACGGCGAATGCGGATTTCCGTTTTCTGGGAAGCGGTCGGCAATTGAGCTGGAAAGACGGCGGGGACGCTTATCTACCCTACATCGAGCAGCTCGAGGGCGAATACGGGATACCCAAAGATCTTCTAGCGCGGATCGCCTTCCAGGAGTGTTCCTGGCGCTCGGCGGTGATCTTTGGGCAGGTGATCTCGAGCGCCGGTGCGGTGGGCATGTTCCAGCTACTCCCTAAGTTCTTCGAGGGGGCCGGCGTGTCATGGAAATCTGATGCTCATACGGCCGGTCTTTATCTTCAGGACCTATATCGAGAGTTCAAGGACTGGCAGCTAGCGGTAGCTGCTTATAACTGGGGGCCGGGGAACGTTAAGCAGTACCTAACACAGGGTGGCGCGCTTCCTCTCGAGACAAAAAACTACATCGTCCATGTGTTCACGGATGTCCCCGTGGACGGCTCACTCTATGGGAGTATAGAGGCTTGAATGGAGATTCCAAGCACGTTTTCGCCTATGTCAGTCTAGGGTTGGCTGTCATCTCGCTGGCCTTCTGGATTGGAGTCGAATCGGCCGAGATCGCACAGTTGAGAACGCAGGTTGATTTAGTCAGTCCAGTTTCTAACGCTCAGCGCTTAGCGGTCCTTGAAGAGAGACAACGAGAGATGGAAATACACATAGATGTTTTGGATGCGCGGATTAATCGACGGAGCAAAGAACAATGACTAACGTAACTTTCTGGGGCTTTCTGGTCCTATGGTTCGAATGGATGTCGGACCGAGCGACAAGAATCCTAGGTGTGATCGGAGGCACTTTGAGTGTTCTGATGGCCTCAGATGTTATTCCGACGAGCTATGCTAAATATTGTATGGCATCGATTGCGGTATTGACCTATTGGCGAGGTCAGACCACGGCGAATACAGTAGCCACCGCTAAAGCGATTGTTAATCAGACTCCCGTTATCATTGAAAAGGTCTCCCCACCTCCGGAAGGAAATAAGCCATGAACATCATTCCGCTGTTATTGCAGATCGCAGCTTTAGTCTTTCTGTTCTTTCAGGCCTTCAACCTGCTAGCCACCCCCAAGGTCTCTTGGGGCTGGTTGGGAATGTTCCTGTGGTTGCTATCACTGATGGTCAGTGACATTCAGCTGCACGCAGTCCACGGGTGATCCAATGAAATATTTCGTTTGTCTTTGTGTCCTCCTGGCCAGCTGCTCGAGCTTAGGACTGTCGACCCCGCAGACCTTTAACCAGAAGCTAGCCGTAGGTTACGGGGCCGCGACGGCTATTCTAACCACGACCGACACACTGCTGAATCAGGGAAAGATCGGATCGAAGGTGGCTCAGAACATCGCTACCCAGGATACGAACCTAAAAGCGGCGTTGGATATTGCCGCCTCGGTGGAGGCGACCAATGCAGTAGACGGGGGAAACCAGCTCACCGCAGCTCTGACGGCTCTGAACGCCTTAAGCGCGTACCTCTCAACGCTACAACCGAGTAAATAGCCATGGGTAACATCTTAACAGCCGTTCAGATACTCACGGCGCTCTTAACCGAAGCGTTGCAGGTCAACCAGCAGATCTCTGCTGCCCAAGCGGCGGGAGTTGATATCAGCGCTAGTCAACTCGCTGCCTTAATCGCTGGCTACAATAGTGCGATGGCACAGCTGAACGCTGATATCGCCAAGGCCGCCGCAGCCGGGAAATAGTATGTGATCGTCTACTGCACCACCTGTAAGGGTCGCACCTCACACCTAAAACAGACCCTCCCGCGTAACCTCGCCGAGAACCATCTAGCCCGCTTTGTGCTGCTGGACTACGGCAGCACCGACGGACTGGCCGACTACATCCGTGCATCTCATGCCGCCGATCTCGAGTCGGGGCAGCTGATCTATTACAGCTATCCAGCAGCCGCCTTCGATATGGCCCACGCCAAGAACATGGCCGCACGGTGTGCGATCAGAGAGGGGGCCGATATCCTGGTTACGCTCGATGCTGATAACTACGCCGGAGAGGACTTCGATCAGTTCGTCCTCGAGAACCTCACCGAGGGTTCATTTCTCTCGCCCAATTTCCCCTTGATCCATAGCTTGAAGCACGGACAGGGTCGGCCCGACCGGGGCTATGCGGGGAGGCTAGCGATCTGGGCGCGGACTTTCTTCAAACTCGGGGGATATGACGAGTTTTACGATACCTGGCGGGGAGAAGACACCGATATGATCTTTCGCCTACAGCGTGCCGGTCATGAGATGGTGCACATCGCCAATCGGTACCTGAAGACCATTCCGCATAACGCCTCGATACGCTTTCGGGAATACCCCTACGCCAAGGAGTACGAGAACAAGCGGGAACTGAAGCTGATCGCCTCCCGTCCCGATACGGTCGTTAACTTCGGCCGATGGGGACTGGGGACTGTACGTAGAAACTTCGGGGAGCTCGTCAAGCTGGGTCCTTTGCCGACCCGGGTCTTCGGGATCGGAATGCACCGGACGGCTACGACCTCGCTCCATGAAGCTCTGGGACTTCTGGGCTTTGACAGCTTCCACTGGGGGGAGGGCGAGGCCCCCATGATCTGGCAGGAGATGAACCGCTACGGGCGGTCCAAGACCCTCGAGCGCTTCGATGCCCTGTCGGACCTGCCTATCCCATTGCTTTACAAGAAACTCGACCGGGCCTATCCGGGATCAAAGTTCATCCTGACGGTACGGGATGAGGAGTCCTGGGTACGAAGCGTAGAGAGACTCTGGGACCCCCGCTACAACCCGCACCGGTATCTGTGGGACATCTATCCCTTCTCGCACCATATCCATACCGTTCTTTACGGTCAGCAGGAGTTCGACCGAGAGCTGTTCCTAGCGCGCTATAGGCGGCATAACGCCGAGGTCATGGAGTACTTCGAGGACCGTCCTCACGATCCGCCGGTATTCCGAAGGTCGCTGGGATAGCCTATGCGCTTTCCTGGGACGATCGAGACCGACGACGGCCTATCCCCACAGCAATAGCTCCAAAGAGCAGGGTTAACGCCCCTACCGACCCCTGTGGGCTGACTTCGGGTGCTGCCTGTGCTGGTGGGGAGGAACTGGCCTGATCGAGCGGGAAGAAGTACGTAAAGCTTCCCTGAGCGGCATTACCCACGGCCTCGCACTCGTTGGGAGAACCTGGGGGAGGGACTCCCTGGGCGTAATAGTCGTTCCAATGGGTGCAGGTGTAGCCTGGAGGCTGAGCGCTCGCCAGAGCGGGGAGCAGGAGTAAGAACAGAAGTTTCATGTTTCCTCCTCGAAGTCATCCCCGTGCATCGCTAGACGGATGTGCTCTGCGTTCACGGTCCCATGAGCGGCTCTCTCGGCCGCATCGCATCGATCATTGCAGGCGGGGCATTCCCACTCATTGCCTTCCTCAGCACGCATAGCGCACATCGGTCCTTCCACCTTGGCGCAGCGAGCACACTTCACCGTGGGGCAATCGCAACGTAGTGTTGCCGTCTTCTGAGCGGGTCCAAGCGCTTCGCGGGCGCATTTATAGGCGGCAGAGAAATGCTTGCCGGCTGAGTATGGAATCTCAAAGCCCTCGGCTTGCTTGATGTGGTCCCGAATCTCGCCCAGCGCCGCTCGCAGCCGGTCTCTGGCTTCCATCTGAATAATGCATTGCGCTCGTGCTCCGTCCCGCTCGCGCTGCAGCCGCTCGATCTCCCGCGCCTGGGCCTCGACTTGCGCCAATAGCTGCCTACGATCTCGTAGTGCCTGACCTTCAATGCTGTCGAGCTTTATATAAGCCTCGTTCTCCACATCATCGGCAAGCATCTGATAATAGTTGCGCTGGATCAGCCGTTCTACCAGCGGATTTGAGGGAAGCGCGTCACGGCGTGGGCAGTCCTAGCCAGACACGGACCGCCGCCCTTCCATGCGCAGTTCCATCGACACCGCTCCTCGATGCCCTGTTCCTTGGTCATCGCCTCGTCCTCCGCATCTCACACATCGTCGCCAGCTCTCGGGATAGCAACTCGACAGCGATCCAGTCCGGTATCGTGGCCCGGTAGGCGACCTCTGTGGCCAGCTCTTTCATGCGGTCAATAAAACTCTGCTGCCGTAGCCTCTGATCCGATGACAGCGGGTCGGTCATGGCTTCACCTCCTGAGCGGGTCCAAGCGCTTGCTCTGCTGTTTGCCACGCAGCGCACGCCCTCTTACCTCGTATTACGTCGGGCTTGTGACGCAGTAGCCCTTCCAGCGCCGCGCGCAGCCGTCCAATGATGGCGACAGTCTCAGCCCGCTTAATCTGCTCTTCGGACAGCTCGCGCACCAGCCGCTCGATCTCCTTCGCTTGACGCTCAACGCAGTCAGCAATCTTGTTGCCTCGCATGAACTCAATGCGCTGCATAAGCCGCTCGATCTCGTCGGCGGCAGTTAGCTCCAGGCACGGCCCTCCGCTGGCTGGTACGTGTGGCGCAGCTCTTCGATTATCGACAGCGGGTCGGTCATTTGATCACCTTCTGCTCCGAGAGCCGGATTATCGTCAGCGCACAGAGGTGCAAGAACTCCTCACCACCAGCCATCGGTTCTCTTTGCTTTTGAGCTCATGGTCCATGGCCCGGTGACAATCGCCACAAAGCCAAGCAGCGACTGCGTCATGAACTTTAATACCCATGCCGCCCCCATAAGAGCCACGGCGAGGCCCAGAATAATGAGCCAGAACAGTAGTTCCGTTATTAACCCCACAACGGACGCAATCTTGTTCTCGGGCGGCGTCGCGGAGTTTTTGAATGTGTCCATTGTTCACACGACCCCCTGACGGCGCTGTTTTCCTAGCGAACGCCACGTCTCCCACACTCTATCCTCATGCTCTCGACGAGCTCGCATCGCCTCATACTTGACCACGGCATCGAAGTGATGCTCCCAGGCCTTCTGCACCGCCTCATCCGTTTTGGCGTTGTTCTTACGCTCCTCGACCGATGAACCCGTGGCGGTCTTAAAGGCAAGGCTTCCTTGAGTTTTGCCATGTACTCGGTACGCAGCATCTCACCCTTGAGGGCTGCGGCCTGCTCGTCAGTCTGGTGCAGGAAGCTCAAGGCGCGGGCAACTCTCACGTCGTCGACGTCCATGTTCTACCGTATCTTTCCAATGGCGGCGCATAGAGGGGCTTTTTCTTCAGAGCCTCCCAGAGGCGTAGGTAGAGGTCCTCACCGATAGTCTTGTGCAGTGCGAGAGCGCAATCTGCCATTTCGTCCTCGGGCAGGTCATCCACATACAGGATGGCTAACATCCGTTGCAGCGTGTCATAAATATCTTCCTCACCGCCCACGCCAGTAACCATCATCGCCCTTGTGCCAATGACCCTCAAAGCCCAGCCTAAAACCCTTTTTCCTCATCTCGGCCGCGCTAAGACAGCGGTTTTCTTTGCCTATGGCTACTAGATGGCGGGCGAGCTCTCGGCGCCCTAAACGTCGCGCCTAGCTAAAACATAAGCAGGCCCTCCCGTCAAGCGGCAGCCGCGGGGTGTCCGAAGGCCTGTCCGTCCCATTTCTCGGCCTTGACCAGCCAGCGCACTCCATGCGCGGTTGTGTCAAATCAGACGGTTTATCTGCTAGGTCAGGGGCTGGCCTCAGCGGGCGATCGGGCCCCCAAAAGCGCCCGGCGACGCCAGCGGTCCGCGACCTGCTCGGGACTCGATGCCCACATAGCGCTTAGAAGCTGACGTCATCGCCTGGCTCCCCATTCGTTACGGTTACTTCCTCGTCAGGAAAGGTGAATTTGTCATCGACTCGATCGGCTTGCCAGCCCGCAAGCCGTTCAGGTAGTGGTAATGGGCCGCATACCAAGGTGCGAGGTCATTCGGCTCGACCAAACCCCCATCTATGACCGCTTTGACGATCGTCGCCAGGAGCACCGAGGCGTCATGGGCCTCGATGGGCCAGCCGATGACCACTGCGCGCACGGTCTCTTTTCCATTAGCCTTTTCAACGACTTGCGCTGTTTCTGCTTGCTGGTTGACTGGTTTCCAGCCGTTAAGGAACCAGATCGTCTTCCCATCCTCGAAGGTCTTGGAGCTCGTCTGAGCATCGATCATCGCGCCTACGGGAGGAGCCTCGACTCGGGCGCCCAGGTAATAGGCATCGGCCCAACCTTCCCGGCCATCGAAGAACACGCGGGGCTTACCCTTCTGGCTCTTATCGGACTTACTTACTCTCACGGTCGGCACAGTCGTTCTCCTTTGCGTCAAGCCACTCGAGCCATAAGGCGAAGTCTGGGTCGTGTTCGATCTCCCAGCGCTCAGCCTCGCCAAGCTGTTCACATCCTTGAGGATCTTCGCGATAGGTTTCATTCATCGTGATCTTCCGGAAAGTTCCAGCGTTTCAGATCGGTAAAGTAAGTCGGGCCGTGAGAGCGAGGCCAGCTTCTGCGCCTGATATTGCGGTGCTTCTCGTGAAACTGCAGGAGGTCACCGATCAGACATGCAAATCCACAGGCGCCGGCAAAGGCGAGCATGACGAAGAAAGCGTGCAGGATACTCATCGCTGCATCGCTCCATGTATGACTTCGAGAGTCTCAGCCATATGTTTCTGGCCGGTTCCGAAGCCCTCGTCAAAGCCGTAATGACGGCCTGCATTCCAGCAGCGGGCGCCGTAAGCGAACATCTCTGCCGTCGTGACTAATGGGTCTCCATCGGAGTCCTTTGCATGCGGCACAGCGGTGATGTTCAGGGCGCACTGTGCCACGTTTTTGCCGCACTGGGCCTCGCGGGCCTGCGTGACGGAATTGATGCGTTCCATTTACTTCAAGTTCCTCTGTATCCAAGCCTGTTGCTCGGCGTTATATAAGCTTTCTGGCATTCTTGAGGGCGGTATCCCACTCATCAGTACACCAGTGCGCAAGCATTAAGTCCCTTAATGCTATTTTTAGCTCGTCAACCTCATAATCTCTAGTAATCCAAGCGGCTCCAAAAGCAGCCCAGGCTGTTTCCTGCAATCCTAAATTGGTTCCAAGAGTCGGCCACCAAGAATCGAAACATCTTCTGGCGCTGTTACTCACTTGCTTAATTCCCCATTGTATTGCGTTGTTACCGAATCTATAACGTAATCGCTTTCGATCCTGACTGGATTAATAAACCATTGGAGATAATGCAATTTAACGCGTTGTCCGTTATTGAGCGCAATCGTAATTGCATCAACTATTAGAGGATTGCTGACATTGAAGTCAAAGGTGTAGCCTGCGCTCGCCCCTTGTGCCGTGACTAAAATTTCTCCTTCCCAGCTTTTATACAACAAACCTTTGTATGAAAATTTCACCACGGTACCGACTCTGGTTCCGTCTGAGTATTCAGAATTGATGCCGTTCCATGTCATTGCCAGAACTAACAAAGTAATACCAACGGCCCATATAAACGGCCACGTTTTTTCAGTAGTAAGAGCGACGATCGCCGAGATGACTCCAGTAATGAACAGACAAACACACGCTAGAGCAACGGCATTCATAATTTTCTCTTCGCCCATTGTTCTGCCTGATACGCAGCCGCCTCATTCCCGCGGAAGCACTCACCGAGCGATTGTTCGTAATACGCCTCGGCCATGTTCTGAAGACACTCCGAACAATAGAATCCGTTCTCGCAGTCTGCGGAGACGGGACGCTTCTCACACTTTTCGCATAGTTCGATCATTTCGAGAGCTCCTGTATCACATATTCCGAGAACGTCTTCGGCCGCTGACTGAGCGCTAGATTCAGATACTCGATCTGCAGCGCGCAGCTCAGGAAGTTCGGCTGCCCGCGACCGTGCTCGACCAGCAGGCGGGAGGCCTGCATGCGAATCTTCAGTGCGTCGGTCATTGGGATGATGTTCGTTTGACTTTCCATGAGAGTGAGACTACACTACAGGCATAGTGTAGTCAAGAGAATATTTCATGCCAAGAAAAACCTACCCCATGCCGACCTTCAGATTCAGGATGGCCATGTTTCGGAAAGGTCTGACCTGCACTGAGCTAGCAAAGCTATGGGGACTGCACCCGGTGACGATACGCAATTACCACTGCGGGCATGTCGCGGTGCCCAGAGCGCGACTAAAGCAACTCGAGGAGATGGGGAAATGAAAGCAAGCCAGGAGGCTCAAATACTGCGTCACTTGAAGGCCGGACGCTCGTTATCGGCTTTGAACTCGATGAATCTTTTTGGGACGCTAAGATTAGCGGCCAGGATTTTCGCTCTTCGCCAGCGCGGCCATAGCATCAAAGGGGACTGGGTGCAACTTCCGGGCGGTAAGCGGATCGTGAGCTACTACTTATGAGCCTTCTGTGCCGTATGGAACCCAAAAACTCGCGCAGAGATTCTCCTTGGAAATGTCCTCTTGGAGCAGCGTACTGTTTATGTTCCAAAGTTGCAGACCATGAACGTGGTGTTTGGTGGGTGCTAAGTCAGGACCTGCACCCATACGATGGAGAACGCTGTGATAAGTCGTGCGCTAAGGTCATTAGATATGAACATTACGCCGCTCTGCGCGACAATCTCATAGAGCTTCGCTCAGTATTAAGCGAGATTATCGCTACGGCTGCTGGACCCGGAACTGATAAGCAGCGCGCCAGCAAGGCATGGCTACCATTGAAACTTGTAATGATGGCCCGTGCAGCACTCCGGACTCGAGTGGGTAAAGCTTGATTCTTATGTTCAGTGAGCGTACAAAAAGAGACGGAGCCAGTCGCAAGACTAAGCTCCGTCGGTATTCGGGCCTGACAGCCCTTGCCGGCTCGATACAGGCGAGTCAGCTACCACAGATAGTAGCCCCCACCTCAAAGAGCCGCAATAGGTTGTACTCGGACACCCGTCTGAGTCACGAAAGATTAACGGCCGAGACGGGCCAGGCACTCAAGAAACCGCCGATCCGAGCATGGGCCTTTTCGAGCCGGGCCCGCTGCGTTGCGCCACAACATCGCAGTGAAAACACGGCTAGAGACGCGCAGAGAGAACTGCGGCAGGGGGGTTGTCCGGCCAGCCAGGACGGCGAACGGATCGTGAGAATCATGCACGGAGAATACAGTGGCTCAGACTCGGAGCAGGGGCGTCCTAAGGCTCTTTGATGGAGTATGCTCAAATGAAAGGTGTATCAGCTAATTGGGCGTGGAAGCCGAACAAGATTGTTAAGAGTCAGATCAATCGCGGTGATAAGAAATGCGATCCGTGTCGCGACATGAAGGAGGCCAAAGCACGTGATACGAGGCAGACGCGATCAAAATGAAAGCCAAATTGTTACCGCACTGCAGCGATGTGGATGTAGCGTGGCTTACGCTGAGCGACAGCCGTATGACTTATTGGCAGGTCGAGCTGGTCGCACCTATCTACTTGAAATCAAACAGCGAACAGGACGTATGCAAGCCTCTCAGTTGGCTTTTAGGCAGACTTGGCTGGGGGCATACGCTGTCGTGAGATCGGTGGATGAGGCCTTATCTGCGGTAGGACTGGCGGGGTTAGACTCGGTGCGCTACCCGGCTAACGCCCGCCTGAAGAGCTCTTCTTGATGCGAATTAGACTCAATACAAAAATATGAGTCAAGTCAGACGACGGGAGGCCTTTTATGAGGGTGGGTCTAGAATACCAAGATCTCGAATCTGCTTTGCGTCTCTGGGGGGCTTGGGAGGAGGAGCATTACCAGCAGGATTCATTACCGCGACAGTCCAGCCATTTGATGATTTATGCCGATCAGCCGCAGGGGGACAAGATTCTCTGCGCTGAGATGGACAAGGCCATGTGGAGGCTGAATTACGCCATCACAAAGCTTCCTCGAAGACATCGGGATGCGCTTCTGGTGTGGTACGCCGCCAATATGAAGGTCAACGGCGGCTATTGGGACGCTAAAGAGAAGGCATCACGTATGGGTCTACGTCTGAATGTATTACGCATGCGAGTGACTCGAGCCAGACGGGCCTTACACCGCAAAATCTTCTTGACTACCGGTGATTTGAGCGTTAATAGACAAGTAGGCTCTATCGCTGTCACTTAAGGAAATGCCATGCCAGGACCGAAGGAAAACAAAGCATCTGAGGTCGGTATGGCCACCCGTGGCGGGGGTCATGCCGAGAGTGTGAAGGGAATCGAGGGAGAGCACGGTCATGCCGGCGAGAAAGGCTCGCAGGGTGGAGTGGTGTTCAAGATCCCGAATTACATCGATCACTCGTGCGTGAGAACGCCTGAGAAGAAGTAAGTGGACGAGTGGCTCAAGCAGCTGTATTCCGAGCATAACGAGAACAGAGCGCGAGTCCTTGCCGAACAAGACCGAGCCTTGAAAGCCCACTTGAAACTCGAGTTCGATGTCCCCGACGAATTCATGGACTTAGCCGTACGTATCTGGTGGGACGGTAAGGAAGACTAATGGCCTGGCAATTTAAATTCGGTAATCAGCCGCGCTTCAACGGTCGAGAGAACACCTCATCGGGGAAGGTCCAAGAGCCGATGAAGCTCGAGAGTGGCGTTAAAGACGTCGCTAAGGCTCTAGGAGCCGGCGAACCGGGTAAGGCCACAGGATTCCGTCCGGGTGGACATGGACCGGGCTACAACCACGTGGGTGGCCGTAGCGGCATGCAGGTGTCTATACCGACGGTCAGAGACCAGTCGAACGTACACAGCTGCAAGGGCGTCAATCCGGAAGATCCTAGCGCCCACGGTAGCCACGTAGAGCCGACGAAGAACAATGCCTGAGGTTGAAAAGGGCGAGAAGCTCTCGGCCTTCGTGAGTAAGTACATGGGGTCAAAAGAGGCTCAGCACTCCTTCCCGAAGCAGAAGCAGCGGGCTGCGGTGGCCTATAGTGAATACAGACGCTCTAAAAAGAAGAAATGAAAGCTGATATCCCATTGATTGGAAAGCCTGATTTAACTTCTGAGGCTTTGTCTTTGTTGTCCAATGAGCTATTCGCTTGGGAAGCCAAAAGAGTTATTGAGAACAATAAAAAGTTCAATGATCAGTTTAAAATCATGGAATTACGCAAGAGTTGTGGTGTTAAACCTGAAGAGATGACCGTCAATGTGCGTAGACCCCCGCGGTATCTCAAGGCTTTCTAGTGGAACAAGACAATAGGGGAGTGCGGATAGGCAATGAAACGGCCGATATTATCAGTGAGTCCGCAAGCATTCGCCCGCTACGTGATCAGATCGTCCTTGAACCGCTTGAATGGCGCCCCAGTGAGATTATCCGGATTGCCTATAGCGGCCGGCCCGTTAGAGGCGTTGTTAAAGCGATCGGGCCCGGTCGTTATGTACTCAAGTACAACGACCGAAAAGGGAAACGAACCAAGAGCTGGCTCGGAAAACAGTTCATCCCCACGGAAGTCAAAGTCGGAGACATCGTAGAGCTCGGAGGTATTGAGCTAGGAACGGGAGCACTGAGAGGCTATGCATTCCAGAGCTTTCTGTGGGGCACTAAAGAACACCTTATCTGCTCAGAGCGGGATGTAACCGGAATCGTCGAATGAAAGTCGCTATGACCGCAATCCTCCCGGCCAAGGGCTTTAACGACGAGCACACCTGCATGCGTAAAGTCGTCACTCCGATGCTCAGAAGCATCCGACAGCAGTTGCGCGACAAGAAAGAGATTGGCGATAGCGACTATAGAATCAGCATTCTCGTAGACACGCAAGCCCTTGAAAAGACTGATAAGGTGGGTAAAGCCGTGAGTGAGAGTCTCAATGGATAAAGCTCGCCTACTCGCGAGAGCGCTTAAACGCTTGAATTTGGCCTGTGAGCCTTTTGTTTCTTATACAGATCAGACTGAGGACGAAACGCGGGAAATGGATGCGGCGCGTGACGAGGCCTTACGCCTGACAGACCCTAGAGAATATGCAAGGTGCGCAACTGAGTCCCTTGAGAGTGAGACGCTCAATGGTTAAGGGACGGCCGAAGCAAGAAGACCGCATCCATGAGCTGGAGTTACAGGTTCAGAGCCTGCTGACTATCGTTCATGGATTGATACTGCGAGTTACGCAGCTAGAGGAAAATGTTAGGGCGGCTATGGATAGCCAAAGAACATCGAGTGCCTACAAGCCTCTATTCGATCACTGGCCTGGAATGCGATGAATTTCACCCGGCAGATACTCGCGCATCTCTATCGTCTAGGCGTGCGTAAGGTGACGCTCACACCCGAGGCAGCCAGAGACTTATGCAAGACCTTCCAAGGAAAGTACGCCCCAGGGGAGAGTCTCCAAGAGAGTCTAGGCAGCGTATTGGGCATCGAATTCGAGCGAGAGCATGGATCTAACCGCGCTTGACCCACTGCTGTACTTCATTGGTGCGCTGATGGGTATTTGCGGACTCATTGCAACATTCGGCCTCGTTCGGCTCCTAATAAGTAAGGACACGCCAGAAGAGTGGCTCAAAGAGCGCACGAATGGCCGCTAAGTATCGCCGTTGGACGCCCGAAGTCGTCAGAGCACGCATCAAAGCAGGCATGCTAGTAAAAGCACTTATAGATCATACACTTGGCAATAGGGAAATGGTGCCGAGCCAGGTCACAGCAGGATTAGGGCTACTGAAGAAGGTCATACCCGACCTAAGCGCGATGGATATCAAGAGTGTCGCCACGAATGACATCAGAGAGCTTGAGACAGCAGAACTCCATCGAAGAATTAGCGCTCTTGAAGGAGCTGTTAGCCCGCCGCGAAGCATCGACGAGCCTGCTGAAGTTCATTGAGTATCTAGGGATATGTCCGACTCCAAGCGCCCATCACCGACTGCTGATAGAGAAGCTCGAGCAGATTGTGAGCGGAGAGTTGAAGCGACTTATGGTGTGGATGCCGCCAGGGAGTGCAAAGAGCACCTATGCCAGCATCTTATTTCCGCCCTACTACATGGGACGACACCCCTCTGCCAGCATCCTGGGTGTATCCAACACTACCGAGCTAGCCGAGCGCTTCTCGAGACGCGCGCGGAATATTGTCTCGGGCCCGCGTTACTCTAATGTCTTCGGATTCACCTGTAGTGAAGACACCAAGTCAGCGGGCAGTTGGGAGAATGAAAGAGGCGGAGAATTCTTTGCTGCAGGCATCGGAAGCGCTATTGCAGGCAGACGAGCTGGATTGGGACTCATTGACGACCCTGTTAAGAGCCGAGAAGAAGCTGACTCAGAGCGCGTTCGAGAGAAGCACTGGGATTGGTATCTCAACGATTTCCTCACTCGCCTACTTCCGAATGCTCCGCAGATCATTATCCAGACTCGCTGGCACGAAGACGACCTGAGCGGACGCATATTAGAGAGGGAAGCATCACGGTGGGCGGTCTTGAAGCTCCCGATGCTGGCAGGTGCGGCAGATCCACTGGGCCGTGCACCCGGGGATAGGCTCTGGCCGGAATGGTTTACCGATGATCAGGTCCACACGGCCCAGATGGATGTACGCGCTTGGAATGCGTTGTATCAGCAAGATCCTAGCCCCGAGGATGGAGAGTACTTCAAACGTGAGTGGTTCAATGAATATGATCGACCTCCCGCAGGAGCCCACATCTACGGAGCCAGCGACTACGCCGTCTCAGACGGCATGGGTGATTACAGCGAACACGGGATATTTAGTCTCGACTACAACGGAGACATCTACCTTATCGACTGGTGGAGAGGACAAACGACTCCCGACGTCTGGATCGAGCGACAATGCGACTTGATTGCGGCCTATTCACCATTGATCTGGTTTGGAGAAAAAGGAACTATCAGGAACGCAACGGAATCAACGCTCAAGCGACGCATGCACGAGCGCAATACCTTATGCCGTTTAGAATGGCTGCCGAGCATCACGGACAAGTCCGTGCGTGCGCGCCCGTTCCAAGCTCGCGCTGCTATGGGCAATGTCTTTATCCCGACGCATGCCTCCTGGCTCCCCGATCTCATGAGTCAGTTGATGAAGTTTCCCGCGGGCAAGTACGACGATGGAGTCGACGTTTGTGGGCTGATCGGGAGGGGCTTAGAGCATGCCCGACCCCCGACTATTCCAGTCAAAAGGGTTGAGGAACCGGTGTATATCGGAGCGCCACGGCATGATGGACTGTCCTGGATGGGATCATGAAGATAGACATTCCGCTGTGGAAAGTTAAAACGGTGAATGCGGGCCATGTGCGTCGGCGCTTTGTGTTTATCCTCGAGCACGCACATCCGAGCTGTCGGTATTGCTGGCGAGCAAGGTTTGGTGTCAATTGATTGATCCTGATCCGGTTTTAGTCGCTGCGGGCAAGGCTTATATCGCTAACACGAATCTAGCTCAGGTTGCAGTGGATGAGATCAAGCGGCTGAAAGATGAGATAGAGCGCTTGAGTTACGAGCCTCTCACCACTCGAGCGCACGAATGCCCGCGCTGTCACATGAAGTGGATTGACGCACCGAAGGAAGATCATGAAGTGCCGAATCTGTGAGTGTGAGACCGAGGGCAAGGCCCACTTTGACGCCACTCTGGCTGACGGACGTCACAGAGGCCCGTTCTGCGTGCCCTGCGCGCCTGAAGCCTTGAGGCAGATGGAGCACATCGAGCTCGGGACGCACGAGATCTACATGCGCAAGATGCTCGGATACACGGCTACTGAGCCTTATCCCTGCGAGCCATATCCATAATGTTATCGAAGTGTCCCGAAAAGCCGGGGTTGTATCCGATGGCTAATGCACAGAATGCTATAGATGCCCACTCTTCCGCTGCATAACGACAGCTACCAGGACGCCACCTCAGACTCAGATATCTTCGCCGAATGCTCCGCACGCTTGCGCATCGCACAACAGGCTGAAGGCGAGAACCGAAACAATGCCCTACTCGCCCTTGAGTTCGAAGACGGCCAGCAGTGGCCCGATGATCTGTACAACCTGCGGAAGATCAATCGCAGACCTACTCTCACAATTAACCATACGCGAACCATGGTTAGACGAGTGGTCAATAACATGCGACAGCAGAGGCCACGTATTAAAGTACACCCTGTCGGATCAGGGGCTGACGTTGACCTGGCAGATAAGATCGGAGGCCTCATCCGGCATATTGAGACCCGATCAGACGGAGCGATTGCCTATGACATTGGTGGCGAAAGCGCAGTAAAGATCGGCTGGGGATACTGGCGCATCCTCTCCGAATACGTCGACGACAAGAGCTTCGAGCAAGAGCTCAAGCTCATGCATATCCGTAACACCTTCACCGTCTACATGGACCCTGCCGCTCTTATGCCCGCCGGTGAGGACATGGAGTGGTGCATCATCAGCGAGATGATGAAGAGAAGCGAGTTCGAGCGTAAGTTTCCGAAGAAAGATCAGACCGAGTGGAGAGAAGGAGCAGCGGGAGATGAGTTCAAAGACTGGGAGACCGAAGAACAAATACGTCTTGCCGAGTACTTCAGGGTCTGCAAGCGCAAAGATACGCTGGTCAAACTCACCGACGGCAGAACGATCTATGGAAGCGAGTTCGATCGAGGACCATTTGCGACAGCTGGAATCACTGTGGCTCGAGACCTTGCGGGGCGTGAGATTCGACGACCCACCGAGCGACGACAGATCGAGTGGTACCGCCTGAACGGGTCAACCGTCGTCCAGAAGGTAGAACTCCCGGGACAATGGATACCCGTGATCCGGTGTGAGGGGAACACGCTGGACCTGAACGGCCAGGTACGTCGCAAGGGCATGGTCGCCGACATGATGGACACCGCCCGGATGTACAACTACTGGCGGACCTGTGAGACCGAGATGATCGCTCTAGCTCCTCGGGCCCCTTGGGTGGTGGCCCAGGGTCAGACCGACGGGCACCCGGAGTGGAAAGATGCCAATCAGAAGCCTTATAGCCAGCTTACGTACAACCCTACGTGGATTGAGCAGCCTGACGGCAGTAAGGTCC
Organism: uncultured Alphaproteobacteria bacterium; assembly: GCA_963810585.1. Classification (GTDB taxonomy): domain Bacteria; phylum Pseudomonadota; class Alphaproteobacteria; order Rhizobiales; family Xanthobacteraceae; genus Pseudolabrys. The sequence goes on along the minus strand of CAWENV010000001.1, from coordinate 2,568,146 downwards.
CTCTACCTCCGCCTATGCGGACTGAGCCCGTACAGATACCCGCAGGCTTTACGAACGCAGCCGAGTCCGCCGCTAAAGATCTCATGGCCCTCGCCGGAATGCCCCACGAGCCCGGAGTCGACAAGCCAGGAGAAGTCGTATCAGGACGCGCTCTTGAACGTCGGCAGGCTCTCTCAGACATTGGGCACTTTCAGTATTACGATAACCAGACCCGTGCGATTGCACATACCGGCCGAGTTTTACTGGATTACATCCCTCATTACTATCGAGAACCTGGACGAATCACTCGCATCGTCAATCCAGACGGGACTCCCAGTACGATTACACTGAACCAGAAAGACCCCAACAGCGCTGAGAACAAGATTCTCAACGATATGAGCGTGGGTCGCTATGACGTGGTGATGGATACCGGTCCTGGATACGAGACCAAGCGCATGGAAGGCGCGGAGGCGATGATTGATCTACTCAAGACTCCTCTGGGCGAACCCGTCGCTAAGGTGGGTGCAGATCTCATCGTCCGGAATATGGATTTTGCAGGGGCCGAAGATCTCGCCGACCGTCTGGCGCCACTTACTCCGCAGGGTCTCGAGCAGACCATCCAGCAGCTGCCGAAACAAGCTCAAGGCATTGTTACCGCGATGCATCAGCAGTTGCAGCAGGCCCAGCAGGCTATACAGCACTTACAGCTTGAATTGAAGTACAAGATGGGCGTCGTCCAGACGCAGGAACAGGCGGAAACGCAGCGACACCAGTTGACCGAGGAGACCAAGCGTGGGGACGTGTTAACCAAGGCTCAAACAGCCATGCATGACACGCACACGAAGGCTCAAGCATCGATCGCAGTGGCCGAGATTGGCGCGGCAGGTAAGCTTTTAGACACTCACCTTGCGGGCAAGTACGACAAAGAGGCTAAAGAGGCCGACTTGCTCATAGCAAAAGCTACTAAGCCCAAATCAGGAGATTAAAGACATGGCCAATCCAGGCCCAGCCATTGCTGGTATTCCGAATACGGAACTTTTCGTCACGACCGGACCGGTCCAACGCGTGGTATGGCCCCAAGCGGCCTCTACCGTAACCTTTGGAGCGGTGAACGGCGATGTTCTTTTGAACTATTTCCCGTGCAACTACCCGATTTCAGTCAGCCGGTTAGATGCTCTGTTTAACCTCTCAGCCGCATCCACCACTACGACCAATACAGCCGCTATCGCCATTACGGCCAATGCCGGTATCTATAGCTCGTATCTGTCCACGAATACGGCCGGAAGCACGACAGCGGCGAGTTTGCTGTCTTGGGGATCGACGCAGACGACTTACAGTTATGCCTCGAACAACTCGGGTCGCACGGAGTTACTCGCGGCCGGTATTCGCCCGATTTCGGTCCCGATCAACATCGTGGCAGGTCCTGGTGAGTATTACATCGCCTTCAATATGAGCACTTCACAGTCGAGTGTGGGAGCCGCGACAACCGCGTTGGCTTTCAACATGTCGCACTGGTGCGGACTGGCGGTCACAGCCACGAACTATGCCGAAATCGGCTCAGCGACGGCCTCCAGTCAGGGTTTGAACTACTTTCAGGGCGTGTACACGACCACCACGGGAGCTCTCCCGAATACGATCGCGAATACCCAAGTAGCGCAGACCGGTGCCTCGCTTGCTGCGGGTAACTACGTCTTTGTTCTGAGGAACTATTGACCCCTAGGCGGCGCAGTCCCGGTAAGTGGTACCCGACTGCGCAGCTTCGGTTCGTGGAACGGCAGAACATTACGATGTCCGAAAATCGCTCCTGGCTGGCTCTACAGCAGTTCTGGAAGCGTGACGGCTATGAGGGCGGAGAGTGGCGTGACGTCCCCCTGGAGAGAGCTTATGGCCTTTAACGGGCCTTCATTTGTCCATGCACAGAATCTAGCCCCCTGGGACTGGAAGAAAGAGAAGAAGCCCAAGCACGTCAATTTAGGGCCTGAATCTCAGCTTTCGGTCAATAAGGTGCAGCGAGGACCTCTTTTGGTCGATGGCAAGAGGTCTCTTTTTGTATCGAATCACTCGCTGGAGAGCTCAAAGCGTGAGCAAGAGCCGCTGGCCGTGAATAAGGAGATCGTAATCGCCCAACCTGCTCGAGTCCTCGAGGACGGAAAGTGACATTTCCTAATCCGGGACCGGCATCACAGAGCACCGGTAACGTCGCTGGCGGACCGTATGTGGCCTGGAGTGGGACTAACACCACCGCACAGATCGGCCCCGCAGGTGTCCTGGTACCCCTAGGTGGCGGGGTGGGTGGTGGAGTCGCCCTCTATGACGGGGCTAACTCGATCACCTCGGGGACCGCTCAGTTCTCTAATGCGAATGGCGTGACCTTTGGTTTCAACGGTCAGACCGTTACCGCCTCTGTTGTAACCTCTTACACCCAGACGAACCAGACCGTAGCCTCAGGTGGCATCGTCGGCAGTGGGTTTACTACAGCCACTACAGCGGGGACCGCAGTCGTAGGGACTGCGAACAGCGCGGGTGTGAGCATCGGGGTACCCAAGTACATCACGACCTATGCGGCTGGGGCGGCAACGGGAATCAGCTCGATAGCAGACAGTGCGAACACTCAAACCGTTGGAATGTTGAGTTTCGCCAACAGTCACGGGGTCTCGTTTGGAATCTCGACCGGAGCTCTAACAGCGACGATCACCGCGAGTGTAAACGCGGGTAACGCGACCGGAATCTCCGGGATCGCAGACAGCGCGAATACTCAGACGGTAGGCACTCTGAGCTTTGCCAACTCCAATGGCATCGCCTTTGGCTTGTCCACGGGTGCGAACACAGCGACCCTGACGGCATCCTATAGTCAGTACGTTTTCAGTAACTCCAACGGACTCACCTTTGGGTCCAATGGCTCGACGGTGACCGGGAGTTATACGGTACCGGCCGTAGCCGGATTGATTTCGGGTCTGAACGTCTCCGGAGGAGCGGGCACCAGGAATAGCGCGGTCAGCGGTATCACGTTCAACAACTCCAATGGCGTGACCTTTGGAGTGTCCACGGGGGCCAGTGTCGTTACGGTTACAGGAAGTATCGGCACCTTTGCGGGTGGGGGCTCGACCTTCGCTGGGACGAACGTCTCGGGCTCAATCACGCTCAATACGGCGGGCTTGAACCTTGCGCTTTCTGTCCTGCTCCGGGGATCAGTAGCGGTTAGTTATTACGAGCAGGCCCCTATGGGGGGGGCTCAGGATACATTTACGGCCAGTAACTCGATAGGACATACGACGGTTGTTTATATGCAGCCGTTTGTTGTTCAGGCTCGCCGATCAGTTTTTATCGCGGAATGTTGGCGAATTCGTGAGTACTGCTAATAGTACTATCGCTATAACAATTCCAGTCTCATCTTCACTAGCTAATAGCACAGGTCAGCGCCAGAGAGCAGCACTTGGACGCTGGCACTGTTTTCCCGCGTATCTACAGGAACTAATGCTAATAGTTCTAATTTAACGTGGTTTGTTTCCATCGACGATATCGTCCAGTTTCGGAATTTCATTCACTAACTCCACTGCAACTAATGTCTCTACAGGAACGGTGACGATATCCAGCATCTTTGCAATGGGATTTGTTTCCCAGATCGATAGCGCTGGCGGAATGACTACCGGATCGACTACGGCAGGCAGCCTTAGAGTTATTCAGCGACAACGAATGTCAACTCGAACTCTCAGACCACCGTAACGGCTACTATTCAGAATGTTTATTTCAGCGGAGTTAGACCTATAGATTTCCCTTTCGCAAGTTCATTATCCCCTGGAGAGTATTGGTTCGGAATACAGTTAGCTAGCGGAACCGCATCTGGCGGAACCGCCAGTGGTGCTCAAATACTATAGGACATACTGCGGTACTTTATGGAGCTAACTCTATTCCGGCATTTTTGTATCGCTTTGGAAGTCTAGCGGCCGCTAATGCCGGATTCTACCGCGCCAAGCAATTCTATGGAAGCATTTCAAGTGCTCAAACGAGTACTACGATAGGGAGCAACATGTTTACGAACAACAACGGGATTCAAACCTGGTTCAACCTTATGGCAGCGACACTATGAAACCACAGTTGATTGCTAGTGACTTCTCGGGCGAACACAACAAGGATGCGTTTGGTGAGAAAATCGAGCTCGAATTGATTGGGTGTAACGATGTCGGCGGCCGGCACCGCCTCGTTTCTCATGAATTCCGGGATGCCTTCGCGCACAAAAATACCGCGACCGACGTCGCCAATCACCGGATCGCAGCAATATTTTGCAACAGGGTTGGCGCGTTTAACGGCCTTTACGGCATCGAGAATAGCGCCACCAATATCAGCGGAACCCATATATCCCGACAGAACACCGTCGCAGCCTCCCAGCACACCGCGCTGTTCAATACCAGCCAGCACCTCGGTGATCATAGCCGCGTCGAACACACGACCTTTCCAGTCGCCATAGCCGGTGTGGTTTGAAAACTGAACCGTATGGATTGGCCAAACCTCCACACCCATTCGCTGCAGCGGGAACACCGCGGCGTCGTTACCGACGTGGCCATAAGCGACGTGCGACTGAATGGAGAGAATGTTCATGGCATCGACAATAACAGACACGGCGGAGAAATCCCCGCCGTGCAATTATTTTTGTGTCGTCTGGCGTTCGGACGAGGCTACTTCATTCCCAGTTTGCCTGCCGCCTCGACATACTTGTTGGTGTAGGTTTTCGACAGATCAATATTGGCCTTGGCGACGTCGGGCGATGATTGGCTGAATACCGCCAACACCGCGGCGGCACCTTTCGGATCCATGCGGCCGGTCTCCGAATACATCGGCAGCGTGTTCTTGAGCGCGGTGACGTAGAGCGCCTTGTCTTTACCAACGAGGTTTTCTGGCATCTTGTCGGCGACCTCTTCCGGCGTGTGCGAATGGATCCATTTGAGCGTCGCTATGATCGCGTTGGTCATGCCCTGCACTTCCTTTTCGTGCGTGGCGATCCATTCCGCCTTGGTGTAGAGCGCCCCGCCCGGATATTCGCCGCCGAACACGGACAGCGTGTCCTTCTGGCTGCGGGTATCGCTGAGGATCTTGAGCTGCTTGTCCTGGCCTTGCAGTACTGTAACCGCCGGGTCGAGCATGATGGCGGCATCGATGGTGCCCTGCTCCATGGCGGCAACCGCGGTGGCCCCGAGGCCGACACCGATCACGCTCACAGAGTTCGGGTCGACGCCATTCTTGCTCAACATATATTTGAGAAAGAAGTCGGTGGAGGAGCCCGGCGCGCTCACGCCCACTTTTTTGCCAGCAAGATCTTTGATCGTGTTGATTTCACTGGAATGCTTGGGTGACACCACCAGCGCAAAGCCCGGGAAACGATCGTAGACCACGAAGGCCTGCAGATGCTGGCCCTTGGCAGCAAGATTGACGCAGTGGTCGAAATAGCCGGAGACGACATCGGCGCTGCCGCCGATCACCGCCTTAAGCGATTCCGAACCGCCCTTGAAATCGACAATCTCGACAGTTACGCCGGCCTTCTCATATTCGCCGAGTGCCTGTGCCAACATCGTCGGCAGGTAGCAAAGGCACGATCCGCCGCCCACGGCGAGCGTCACCTTTGATTGCGCAAGCGCGAGGCCGCTCGACAACACCAGGGCCGCAAGCGTCACTGCAAGCCGTCTCAACAGCACGGACATGATTTTCTCCCTTATTTTTCGAGACCTTTGCGCAGGCCCATTCGGCCAAAAAGATAGGCCACGATGGAAGCGAAGACTAGTGGCGGCTGTCGCTCGCCAATGGGCGCCAGACCAGCAAGCGCTTCTCGACCACGCTGACGATGGCGTCGATCACGATCACGAAGGCTGCGAGCACAAACATACCGGCAAAAACGCCAGCAACGTCAAATACACCCTCTGCCTGCTGAATAAGGTAGCCTAGGCCCGCGGCCGCGCCCAAATATTCGCCCACAACTGCTCCGACCACTGCGAAGCCAACCGCGGTGTGCAGCGACGAGAACATCCAGGACAGCGCCGAAGGCCAGTAGACGTGGCGCATCAACTGGCGCTCGCTCATGCCAAGCATGCGCGCATTCGCCAGAATTGTAGGGCTTACTTCCTTGACCCCCTGATAGACGTTGAAAAACACAATGAAGAACACCAACGTCACGCCGAGCGCAACTTTCGACCAGATACCGAGGCCAAGCCACAACGTGAAGATGGGTGCGAGCACGACGCGCGGCAGCGCGTTGAACATTTTTACGTAAGGATCGAACACCGCAGCGGTCCGCGGCTGGCGGGCGAACCAGAATCCAACCAAAACGCCGCTGACAGAGCCGATCACGAAAGCGAGGATCGAACTCGACAAGTGTCACCCACAGATGTTTCCAGATCACGCCGCTCGCAAACCATGCGATGATCTGTGCGCCGACGTCGATCGGATTTGAGAAAAAAAACGGCGGGAGAAGAAGCTTCCCGAAAACAGGAAATGTGGTGAGCGCGTACCAAAGGCCGACGCTTATCACCGCGACCAACACCTGCAACAGGAGGAGATTGAACTTCGACATTCAATCTCCTCCCCGTCGCATTTGTGAGTACAATTCTGGGTTAGATCGGGTTCTTGAACATCCCGATGATGCCAGTCGACCCTTTGACATGACCGTTGAGCTTATCAAACAGCTCCAGCTTGGTGAGACCTGGCGGTAGGGCCTTCGGGTCGAGATCGGTCGCGATCAGCACGAAGGTGTAGTGATGTGGCGGTCCCGGTGGCGTGCATGGGCCCATATAGATGCTTTGCTTCGCGGTACCGATACCCCCGACATACTTATCGGAAGGCTTGCTGGTTTCGCCTTCGGCGAATGACGTGACCGAGGCCGGAATGCCATAGGCGATCCAGTGATCGACGCCGGTGCCACGGCCTTCAGGATCGGTCATGACCAGCGCGAAGCTGGTGGTTCCCGGCGGCACGTTCGACCACGCCAATGGTGGTGACACATTGTCGCCGACGCAGTTCGGGTTGGTCTTGTTGGCACCCGCATTCTTTTTCCCGAGCAAGGTGCCATCCTTAAAGGCCGACGAGGTTATCGTAAAAATCTCGGCCGCTTGGACGCTTCCGGCAAGCAGCATCAGGCCGGCACCGGCAGCGATCATTTGACGTATTCCAAACATTACATTCCTCCCTTCAGTTTTCTGGTTGCATCATCATCAACAACACTAGCGCAATAAAATTCCGCTGGCATCAGGCTCCGTCACTCTGCGCATAGCCCTTGATCACCTCCGCTTTCAGCTTGGACCAAATCTCCCGATGAAGCTCGTGGAATGCGGGCATGAGTTTAACCTCGGCCGTATCGCGCGGGCGAGTAAGAGGAACCCGCCAGTCGCCTATGATACGCGACGCCGGCCCGGCCGACATAATCACGACGCGGTCCGACAGTGAGATCGCCTCTTCCAGGTCATGGGTCACGAACAGGACTGCCTTGCGATCAGCGTTCCAGAGGTCGAGCAAAAGGTTACCCATAATCTGCCGCGTCTGTGCATCGAGTGGACCGAAAGGTTCGTCCATCAGGAGGATCTTCGGATCGCGGATCAAGACCTGCGCGAGACCGACGCGTTTGCGCTGCCCGCCGGACAGCATATGTGGATAGCGGTCTCCAAATGAGCCGAGACCCACCCGGGTAAGCCAGGCCCGCGCGTGCGTGCGTGCCTCCTCAACTGCCGTACCAGCTGTCTCCAAACCGATCGCGACGTTTTCGATCGCGGTCTTCCAGGGAAACAGCGCATCGGCCTGGAACAGGTAACCGGCTTCACTATTGAGTGTGGTAAGTGGACTGCCAAAAATATCGACGCTACCGGCAGCCGGCGCGAGCAGACCGGCGGTGACATTCAGCAGCGTGGATTTGCCGCAGCCAGTCGGCCCGACGATCGCAACGAATTCGCCATCAGCGACCCGGAGCGTGGCGTGCTCAACTGCCGTGTAGACGCCGCCATCAGCCAGACGGAACGCCACAACAACGTCGTCCAGCATGACCGCTGCGCCTGATCCACCTGTATTTCGTACGCTGGTCGCAGCGGCGGCAGTACTGTCCGCCATGCGTCCCCTCCCGTTTCTGTTTCTTGGGTGCAAACTATCCGGCCATCCGCACCTTGCAAAGCCGGACGGGGGCTGCCTACAGCCCTTTGATCAACCCGGCGTCGATCAGCAAACGATTAAGCCGCCGCGCTTCGGAGCCGCCGGCACATCGGTAAAAGAGTCCGTGACAGCGTTGCAGGATCTTTTTCTGCTCGGAAAAGGACGGGTCGAGTGGCACACCCGCCGCCTCCTGAATAAGCAACGGCAGGTATGGCGCATCGAGTGTATTGAGCGCTGAAGATAAATCGGCCGGCGTAAAATTGACGGTGTCTACCGCGTAGTAGCTGGTGAAATAGCGCGGATCGGCCGCCTCTAGGTGGTGCGCAAGTTCGGTCTCGCTCAGCGTGGGGTCGATAATGCGATAGGCAAACTCGGGTTGATGATCACCGTACCGCACGATCAGGAATGATTCAGTCGGGAACTGTTGTTTGAGCTGCTTTAACAGCGCACCGTATTCATTCGCGGTCATTCCTTGGCGTCGAATATATTCATCGATGTTGGGCGCGTTCCCGAGGTCATGCCAATTGGGAGTGAGCTCGGGGCGAAGCCGTGTATCCCACGGAAAATGATTGGCCACGGTGTAAACGTAGAGGAACAGCGGCCCGTCGCCGCGTTCGCGAGCGATAATCTTCGTAGCTTGATCGAAGTAATAGCTATCGGCTTCGAAACCGCGCGTGCCTAAATCCTTCATGTCCATATAACGTTGGACGCCGGTCGAGGTCTGGAAGGCGCGTGAGCTTAGAAAGGCGCCGTAGAACGGATATAGGCTAAAGGTCTTGTAGCCGCAGCGGATCAATGAATGCGGCAAACCCCGCGCAACATGGCCGGCGGCAATGCGCGTGACCGAGGTAGCGAAACGTCCGTAGGATCGCGCCGACAATCCAGTCAGCACGTTGTATTCCGTGAACCAGCTTGGACCACCGGCACCCTCGACGACCAGCTTGCGCGAATTGCCGTCGAACGACCGGAAATGGCGTTGATAGCCTGGCGGTACTTTCATGCCTGGCGCAGCAGTGATGTCGAAGCTCGATTCATCATGCAACAGGATGATGTGAGGTAGTTTGTGCGCGGGGTTGCAAGCTGCAACCGGCGGCGTCTTAAGGCGCTCGGTTATAAGCGAGTCTGATTCCAGATATCCGTGAGTAGTCAGTTCATACGCAGCCTCGACGCCCGTACGAGAAAATTTCGAGATGTAGTTCTGGCTGAAAAAATCCTCATAGAGCTCGGTCGGAAAAGCAAGCGACAGCGCCACCAGACCAGCCATGCACAGCGAGCCGCCTAAGGCGCTAATGCGGACAGGCACGCGGAACGGGTCAATGCGCCAAGTCACCACTAGAAGCGCCGACAAGATCGTAACCGCGAGCGCGATTGGAACGCGCAACCCTGGCATCGCTGTCAACAGAAACGCCGACGTATCCTGGTCGATGATCATCAGGTCGACAAAGTCGACCGTCATCCAAAGTTTTTCGTGCTTGAACCGCGACAACAGAATGAGTGCAACGATCAGTGCGAGCGAGAGCAGCGCCGCGGCGACGGGCCGGCGAAGCAAGGCAAGCCAGAAGAAATTCAGCAGGGCCCAGGCGAGGAGGAAGGACGTTTTCGAAACCAAATCGACTTCGGTCGCGGCCATGATGACCAGCGCAGCGGCATGCAGGATTACGATAAGGCAGGCCGCCAACGTATCGCGGCGCGACATCGCCTCGGTCGGCGCAAAACGGCTGAGAAGGGCGGACGCTGCGGACAACATGAGCTACGGACGGCCCTGCCCGGCTGCGATCCCCACTACTCCCCCAGCGCACGGCCTGCTGTCATAAGACTGTAATCATACTGTCATTGCAAGACGCCCAAAGCGCCCATGACTGGGATTTCGCTATTTAGGCCAAAGGGATGAGCCGGATTAACCCCGAAATCATTGGTTCCGAACAGCCGGCTCGCATGCCATCATCGCCAGGATGATTTTCGACTCCCGTTTTGCCGATGCGTGGGCGCGGCTGCCGGACTATCTCGGCAACCACGTGCTGGTGAGCCTCACGGCCCTCGCCATCGGACTCGGAATCAGCCTGCCCATCGCAATCGCATCGCGACGCCGGCCGATCTTTCGGGGCACGTTGCTGGCTGTCGCAAGCGTCGTGCAAACAATTCCCGGCCTTGCGCTGCTGGCGCTGTTCTATCCATTGCTACTGGCGCTCGCCGCTTTGTCAGAGCGCCTCTTCGGCAAAAGCTTTTCCGCGCTTGGATTTCTGCCGTCGGTTCTTGCACTTGCGCTCTACTCGATGTTGCCAGTGCTACGGAATACGGTGGCTGGGCTCAATGGAGTCGACGCACGACTGAGCGAGGCTGCGCGCGTGGTTGGCATGCCGCCATGGCGGTTGCTGCGAGACATCGAATTGCCGTTGGCGCTGCCGGTTATCATGGCCGGCATTCGAACATCTGCTGTCTGGGTCATCGGGACCGCAACACTCGCAACGCCGATTGGACAAACAAGCCTCGGCAATTACATCTTCACCGGGTTGCAGACGCAGAACTGGGTATTTGTGATTTTTGGCTGCATTGCTGCCGCACTGCTGGCGCTTGCCGTCGATCAATTGCTGGCATTGATGCAGATAGGCGTGAGTCGTCGCAGTGGCGCGCGAGTGGTACTTGGCGCGTTCGGCCTTGTTGCATTAACACTCGCGGCGTTAGTCCCGGCTCTCACCCAACCACGGGCCGAATATTCTATCGGCGCCAAAACATTTACCGAACAGTACGTACTTGCTGCACTGATCCAACTGCGCCTCAAAACCGCAGGCCTGACGGCCGCACGCCGGCCGGGGCTCGGCTCCAATGTTCTATTTGATGCACTCGCATCGGGTGAGATTGACATGGCGGTCGATTACTCCGGAACGCTCTGGGCCAACCGCATGCACCGCACAGATGCGCCACCGCCCGAACTACTGCTCGCCGAACTGTCGCGGTGGCTTTCTGTGACGCACGGCATCAGAATGCTCGGCTCGCTCGGATTTGAAAATGCCTATGCGCTGGCAATGACCCGCAACAAAGCCGAGTCGCTGCATATCCGTTCGATTACGGATCTTGCCGCTCGCGCCCAAGAGCTCACCATCGCCGGCGACTATGAAATCTTCGCACGTCCGGAGTGGGCGGCATTACGAAACACTTATGGCCTTAATTTTCGCGCCCAGCGACAGATGCAGCCGGAGTTCATGTACAAAGCCGTCGCCGATGGTGAGGTCGACGTCATCGCGGCTTACACCAGCGATGGCCAGATCTCGACCTACAATCTTGCAGTGCTTGCTGACGACAAGCGCGCCATTCCATCCTATGACGCGATTTTGCTGATTTCATCCAAGCGCGCGAGCGATGAAAAACTTATCGCTACGCTAATGCCGTTAATCGATTCAATCGATGTTACATCGATGCGCGCGGCGAATGCGCGCGCATCCAACGGCACGACCACGCCAGACGAGGTCGCCCTTTGGCTGGCAAACGAAACCGCAAAGAAGCGTTAGTTTTTGCTCTTGTCCACCAGCGCGCGCTGCTTGATCCAGGGCATCATCTCGCGCAGCTTGGCTCCGACTTGCTCGATTGGGTGCTCCGCGAGCTTGGCACGCGTAGCTTTGAACGAAGTCTGATTGACCTTGTTCTCCAGCATCCAGTCGCGCGTGAAGCGGCCGGACTGAATGTCGGCCAGCACCTTTTTCATCTCCGCCTTGGTCTCTGCGGTGATCACACGCGGGCCGGAGACATATTCGCCGTATTCCGCGGTGTTCGACACCGAATAGTTCATGTTGGCGATGCCACCTTCGTAGATCAGGTCGACGATTAGTTTCACCTCGTGCACGCACTCAAAATAGGCCATCTCGGGTGCATAGCCGGCTTCAACCAGTGTCTCGTAGCCGGCCTTCATCAGTTCGACGAGGCCGCCGCAAAGCACGGTCTGCTCACCGAAGAGATCGGTCTCACATTCTTCCTTGAAAGTAGTCTCGATAATGCCGGCGCGGCCGCCGCCAATCGCGGACGCATATGACAGCCCGAGATCATGCGCGTTGCCGGAGGCATCCTTGTGGATCGCGACCAGGCACGGCACGCCAGCGCCGCGCTGATATTCCGAGCGCACGGTGTGGCCGGGGCCCTTGGGCGCAATCATCAGCACGTCGAGGTCGGTGCGCGGCTCGATCAGGTTGAAATGCACGTTCAGCCCATGCGCAAACATCAGCGCGGCGCCATCCTTCATGTTCTTGGCAAGGTGATCGCGATAGATGTCGCCCTGCAATTCATCGGGCGTAAGCATCATCATCACGTCGGCCCATTTGGCCGCTTCCGCCACCTCCATCACCTTGAATTTCTCGGCCTCGGCCTTCTTCACGCCGGCGGAGCTTTTACGCAGTGCTACCGCGACTTCCTTGACGCCGCTGTCGCGCAAGTTAAGCGCGTGGGCATGGCCTTGGCTGCCGTAGCCGATAATGGCGACTTTCTTGCCCTTGATCAGGTTCAGGTCGGCATCGCGATCGTAATAAACACGCATGATACTTGATCCCTCGTTCGGCTAATTCTCGTTAGTTTTGTCGGAACCATCCCCGTCGCGCTGCTTCTAAGTTGCCCCGGCATCGGGAGCAAGTCCCTCCGGGGACCTCTATTTATTTTCCTGCACGCCCGCGCTTAATCTGCAGCCTGCCGGCATAGAGCAGCGTGAAACCGGCCACTGCACTGCCGTATTTGATAACCTCGGGCATATAGGAGCTCTGCTCGAAGCAAAAGGGCCGAGCACTGGCGAACCCGACGCTCAGACAGCGCAAACTATCGTGCGAAAAAGGCTTGATGAACACGCCCAGGATGATGAGCGGGATCGCCAGAATCGTCAGACCCATCGCCTACATCCCTTCCGGCCCGCGCAAGATCGCGGCGATGCCGGTGCGCGCCACCTCGATCAAGCCCAACGGCAACATGAGCGCGATGAATTGCTCAATTTTGTCGCTGGCGCCTGTGATCTCGAACACGAAGCTCTCGGTCGTGGCGTCGATCACACGCGCCCGGAAGGCATCGGCGAGGCGGAGTGCCTCTACCCGGCTCTCGCCCTTGCCCTTGACCTTAACCATGGCGAGTTCGCGCTCGATGGCGTTGCCGGCGAGCGTCATGTCGGCCACGTGATGCACCGGCACGAGCCGGTCAAGCTGGTTCTTGATCTGCTCGATCACCATCGGCGTGCCGGTGGTGACGATCGTGATCAATGAAAGATGCTGGCGGTGCTCTGTCTCCGACACCGTGAGCAACTCGATATTGTAACCGCGGCCGGAGAAAAGCCCGATCACGCGCGCCAACACACCCGGTTCGTTGTCGACAAGAACCGAAAGCGTATGCGTTTCCGACTTCTGCGCCGTCGGCGCCGCCGGGTAGTGGGACGTCGTTGGAGCGTTCATCACACCATCACCTTTCCTTCGTCGGTGATGGCCGATTCAACGCTGACCCCGGCATCGCCGAGGATCATTTCGTTGTGGGCCCGTCCCGACGGGATCATCGGAAAGCAGTTCTCCTTGGGATCGACCACGCAGTCAAAAAGCACTGGCTTGTCGACGTCGATCATTTCCTTGATGGCGCGATCCAGATCGCCCGGCTTCTGGCACCGGATGCCGTGCGCGTGCAACGCATCGGCCAGTTTGACGAAATCAGGGAGCGCTTCGGAATAGCTCTCGGCGTAACGGCCGCCATGCAGCAATTCCTGCCACTGCCGCACCATGCCCATGTAGCCATTGTTAAGAATGAAGATCTTGATCGGCAGGCGGTACTGCACCGCAGTCGACAGCTCTTGCATCGTCATCTGTACCGAAGCCTCGCCGGCGATGTCGATCACCAGCGATTTCGGATGCGCAAGCTGAACACCGACAGCGGCCGGCAAGCCATATCCCATGGTGCCGAGCCCGCCGGACGTCATCCAGCGATTGGGCTCTTGAAAACCGAAGAACTGCGCCGCCCACATCTGGTGCTGGCCCACCTCGGTGGTGATGTAGACATCCTTGTCCTTGGTCAGCTCGTACAGCCGCTGGATCGCGTATTGCGGCTTGATCAGGTCGTTTGACGCCTTGTAGGCGAGCGACTTGCGCGCACGCCACTTGTCTATCTGCGTCCACCAGGCTTGCAGCGATTTCTTGTCCGGATGGTGCGCGCCAGTGCGCCACAGGCGCACCATATCCTCGAGCACATGCGCACAGTCGCCGACAATCGGGATGTCGACTTTGACGTTCTTGTTGATCGACGACGGATCGATGTCGACATGGATCTTCTTCGAGCCCGGCGAGAACGCGTCGAGCCTTCCTGTAATGCGGTCGTCGAAACGCGCTCCGACGCAGATCATCACATCGCAATCGTGCATCGCCATGTTGGCTTCGAGCGTCCCATGCATGCCGAGCATACCCATCCATTGCGGATTGGCGGCCGGGAACGCGCCGAGGCCCATCAGTGTCGAGGTGATCGGATAACCGGTGAGCTTGACCAACTCGCGTAGTAAGTCGCAGGCCGCCTTGCCGGAATTCACCACGCCGCCGCCGGTGTAGAACAGCGGACGCTTGGCATGCGCCATCAGTTCGATCGCCTGCTTGATCTTGTCCATGTCGCCCTTGAGTTTGGGCTTGTATCCGGTGTGCGGAAATTCCTTCGGCTTCGAATAGATGCCTTTGGCAAACTGGATGTCCTTCGGCACGTCCACGACAACGGGGCCCGGCCGGCCGCTCGATGCGATGTGAAATGCCTCGTGCAGCACGCGTGGCAGGTCTTCGATGCGCTTAACAAGGTAGTTGTGCTTGGTGCACGGCCGGGTGATGCCGACGGTGTCACATTCCTGGAACGCGTCGTTGCCGATGAGATGCGTCGGCACCTGGCCCGTGATGCAAACGATCGGAACCGAGTCGCAGAATGCGTCAGTCAGGCCGGTAACCGCATTGGTAGCGCCGGGGCCGGACGTGACCAGCACGCAGCCGACCTTGCCGGTCGAGCGCGCATAGCCTTCCGCCGCGTGCACGGCGCCCTGCTCGTGCCGCACAAGGATATGGCGCACCTGGTTTTGCGAAAAAATGGCGTCGTAGATCGGCAACACCGCGCCGCCCGGATAGCCGAACAGGTGCTCGACATTCTGATCGGCGAGCGCCTGGATCACCATTTCTGCGCCGGTCATTTCGCGTGTCATGTCATTCCCTTTCGTCGTCTCGTTCTGCGTGGCGCCTCATCTATTCCGAAAACCGGTCCC
This sequence comes from uncultured Alphaproteobacteria bacterium, assembly GCA_963810585.1. Taxonomy (GTDB): domain Bacteria; phylum Pseudomonadota; class Alphaproteobacteria; order Rhizobiales; family Xanthobacteraceae; genus Pseudolabrys. The sequence goes on along the minus strand of CAWENV010000001.1, from coordinate 2,552,812 downwards.
CACTTTTCGGGATCATGCGCTGTGTCCTGCCGGCAATAAAAAAGGCCCGTAACGGGCCATGTCCGGACGCTTGCCTGCGATCCAATGTTAGGACCGCACCAGCGCCCGAACGTCGACTACGGTAATAATATTGCGTAACATTGAACCCGCCTGAACTTTCATTGCGCGTCTTATAATCATGGCACAAGCGCCGGTCAAGCACAAAACGGCATCATTTGAGGCCAGAAAGCTGGGCGAGGAGCACTGAAATGGCGTTTTCCGGCGTTTCCCACGGCCAATCCTTCATTTGATTGCGAAACCAGGTGAGCTGGCGCTTGGCATAGCGGCGGGTATCCATGACGGCGCCGGCGACGGCCTCGTCGAGCGAGATCTCGCCGTTGAGCTGCCTGGTCAACCAGGGCACTCCGTGCGCCTTCATCGCCGGCACCCCCGGATCGAGCTCGCGCATCTTCAGGCGCCGCACCTCCTCCAAAGCGCCAGCCACCAGCATCGCGTCGAAGCGAGCCTCAATGCGACGCACTAACTCCTTGCGCTCGCAAGTGAGAAACACCTTGGCCGCACTTTTCGGTTCGAGGATTTGCGGCAGTCCATCACGGTGCCAGTCAGTAAGCGAACGCCCGGTCGTCAGAAAAACTTCCAGCGCACGCGATATGCGCGAGCGGTCGTTGATCATAAGCCTCTGTGCACTCACCGGATCGAGCCGCGCCAACTCGCCGTGCAGCACAGCCGCGCCTTCACTCTGCAAACGACCGCGCACTTGCGCGCGAATATCTGCCGGAATTGCCGGCACGGCGGCGAGACCCGTAGTCAGCGCCTTGAAATAAAGTCCGGTCCCACCAACCACGATCGGCGTCCGATCCTGCGCGGCGATCTCGGCCAGCGACTCGCCGACATCGCGGCACCAGCGCCCGACCGAATAATTCTCGTCGGCGTCAACGTGACCATATAGCCGGTGCGAAACGCGGGTTTCCTCGTCTGGACCCGGCCGCGCGGTTATGATGTGCAGGTCGCGGTAGACCTGCATGGAATCCGCATTGACGATAACCCCGCCAATCCGCTCCGCCAGCTCAAGTGCCAGCGCTGACTTGCCGCTAGCGGTCGGCCCTGCAATAAGCACCGCTCGTCTGGCACCGTGCATCGCATGAACTCATGTAGCGACCTTGATCGGCACACCTAGCGCAGTTGCTGCGGCGCTCGATCGTGCGTGTAATTCAGTGCCCGGCACCAGCACCGCCCCGCAATGGCTTGGGCCGGACGCCGTCGACATTCCATTTAACGTGGAAACTGCCGTAGACCAAAACGCGATAACCGAGCGTTTGCGCGGCCTTGCCTCGGGAATCGACGTCGTCGTGCAGCCGGCCGCCCATCGTCGGAAGAAGTTGTTCTTGGCGGACATGGATTCCACCATGATCGGGCAGGAATGCATTGACGAACTCGCAGATTTTGCCGGTTTAAAAACCCACGTTGCCGCGATTACCGAGCGGGCCATGCGCGGGGATATCGCATTCGAACCAGCGTTACGGGAACGGGTCGCGCTGCTCAAAGGGTTGCCCCTCTCAGCGATCGACGAGGTCCTCCGCGATCGCATCAGGCCAACTCCGGGGGCAAAAATACTAATAGCAACCATGCGGGCGAACGGCACCCACACCTGTATGGTCTCTGGTGGATTTACACTGTTCACTAACCGCATCGCCGCAATGATCGGCTTCGACGAAAGCCGCGCCAATACGCTCGCAATAATGGACGGACACAGGCTCGCCGGCAAAGTCGCTGAACCGGTGTTTGGACGCGACGGAAAACGCGCCACGCTAATTGAGCTGCGGCAACACATGGGTCTCGCCAAAACCGATACAATGGCGATCGGGGATGGAGCCAATGACCTCGACATGATTCTTGAAGCCGGCCTCGGCATCGCCTACCACGCCAAGGCAAAAGTAGCGGCGGCAGCTCCCGCGCGCATAGAACACAGCGACCTCAGCGCACTTCTTTATGTGCAGGGCTATAGACGGGCGGATTTCGTAGAAGCTTGATCCGCCCGCCCGCTGATTATTGCAGGCTCAGCGCTATGAAACTTGGGTCACCATCAGGCGATACGACCAGCAGAACAACCGCCTTCTTGCCGTCCTTCTTGAGCTTATCGATCCGCTGCTGAAGTTCGGTAGCGTTCGCCACCGCCTGCTGTTGCACTTCGGCGATCACCATGCCGGGCGCGAGCCGCTTTTCCGCCGCGGGCGAATTTGGATCAACGCCGGTAATCAACACGCCTTTAACTTTTTCCTTGATGTTGTGCTTCTTGCGCAGATCGTCGGTTAGATTGGCAAGGTCAAGCCCGAGCGCCTTTTTCACAACAGGCTTAGGTTCAGGCGCGGCGTCTTTCTTGTTATCCAGAGCGGCCTGCTTCTCGTCCTCCAGCCGTCCAAGCTTGACCGTTTTCTTTTCCTCTTTGCCTTTACGAACGACGATAACCTCAACGTCTTTGCCGACCGGCGTATCCGCGACGATCTTCGGAAGATCGCGCATTTCTTTGACGTCTTTGCCGTCGAACTTGACGATGACATCACCAGGCTCGATGCCAGCTGGCTTCGCGGGCCCCTTGTCGTCGATCCCGGCCACCAGCGCACCACGCGCAGGTTTGACGCTGAGGCTTTCGGCAATCTCGTCACTCACCTGTTGGATGCGCACGCCGAGCCAACCGCGACGTACTTCCTTGAACTCGCGCAGCTGGTCGATCACCGGCACCACCGTCTTGGATGGCACGGCGAAGCCGATACCGATCGAGCCGCCCGATGGTGAGATGATTGCGGTATTTACCCCGATCACTTCCCCATTGAGATTGAACAGTGGCCCACCCGAATTGCCGCGATTGATCGCGGCGTCGGTTTGAATGTAGTTATCGTAAGGCCCCGATTGGATATCGCGATTACGTGCTGAGACGATGCCCGCAGTCACGGTACCGCCAAGGCTGAATGGGTTACCAATCGCGATCACCCATTCACCCAGACGCAATTTGTCGCTGTCACCAAACTTGACGGCCTTGAGTGGTTTGGCCGACGTGACCTTGAGCAACGCAAGATCGGTCTTGGTGTCACGGCCGATAACTTCAGCTTTCAATGTCGTGCCGTCATTGAGGATGACGTTCACCTCATCGGCGTCAGCGATGACGTGGTTGTTTGTCACCACCAGACCGGAAGTGTCGATAATAAATCCCGAGCCGAGCGAGTTGACGCGGCGCGGGACGGGCGACGGGCCGTTTTCACCGCCTTGGCCGCCCTGGCCGCCTTGCCCGCCCTGTCCACGCCGGTTCTTGAAAAACTCCTCGAAAAATTCCTCGAACGGCGAACCCGGCGGCAGTTGCGGCATGGCGCCACTTCGCAAGTCGACAGACTGCTTGGTCGATACATTGACGACGGCGTCAATAACCTGCTCAGCGACATCCGCTATACCTTCGGGGCCCCGCGCAGCGGCGGGAGCGGTCAAGGCCAGCCAAGCAATGGCAGCAGCGGTCAAGATGGCCAAGCCGGCTGGGCCGGCAACGGGTTTCAGGCGGAAGGATGCGCCCATGGGCGTCGTATCTCCTGGCAAAGTCTCTTAGCGAGAGTGGCCCCGACTTCGAGGCGATTCAAGGGCATCACAAATCATAGCATGCGAGGCCTGATTTCTTGTATCAGCCACGCACCAGCCAGACCAAAATCAGGCCGACGACGGCTGACCCGATCCCTATCACACGCAGAGTGATATCGGGGGTCTCGAGCACGCTGGCCATTGCCTTTTTGGCCGCCTCCGGGAATGCCGCGAAGATCAAGCCCTCAATGACAAAAACCAGTCCGAGCGCGGCAAGAAAATCGGGCATGCCGGTCGTGTGTGTTTGCTAACGGGACGGTGCCTGGGCAGTCGGCGACGTCGCCGAATTCTCCCGCGGCTTGCCCGATGGATCGGTAAAATAGCGGAAGAAATTCGAATCCGGCCTGAGCAGCATTCTGGTGTCATTCTGCTTGAGACCATTCTCGTAGGCCTGCATCGAACGGTAGAAGGTGAAGAAGTCCTTGTCCTGATTGAAGGCCTCGGCGAAGATCTGGTTGCGGGTGGCGTCCCCTTCGCCGCGAACTTGCTCAGACTTCGAGGTCGCCTCGGCTACCAGCACGGTGACTTCACGATCCGCGCGCGAGCGAATTTCCTGGGCACGTTGCGCGCCCTGAGCACGGAATTCCGCCGCCTCGCGCTGACGTTCGGTCTGCATGCGTTGGTAGACCGCCTGGCTGTTTTGCTCCGGCAAGTCCGCCCGGCGGATGCGTACGTCCACCACCTGGACGCCGTAGGACGTCGCTTCGTGGTCCACCAATTCGCGAATGCGGGCCATGAGCTCGGCACGTTGGTCGCGCACGACGTGCATAAAAGTCACTTCGCCGAGCACACGGCGCAGCGCTGAATTGAGCAGGATGGAAAGTTGCGAATTTGCGCCGGCGATCGAGCCCAGCGTCTGATAGAATCGCAACGGGTCATGGATGCGGTAGCGCGCGAAGGCGTCGACTACAAGCCGCTTCTGGTCGGAAGCGATTATTTCCTGCGGCGGCGCTTCCAGATCGAGAATGCGCTTGTCGATATAGACAACCGAGTCGATGAACGGCGCTTTGACGTTTAGGCCGGGATCGTTCACCACGCGTACGGGCTGGCCAAGGCGAATGACCAGTGCCTGCTGCGTTTGATAAACGGTGAACAGTGACGAATAACCAATGATCAGCGCTGCCGCGATCAGAACCGCGATGATGCCACCGAGAAAATTAAGTCTCATGGCCGAGTCCCTCCCTGCGGCTGTCCGCGCGTCTGCGGCGAACGAGAGAGTTCATTGAGTGGCAAGTAAGGCACGACGCCGCTGCCACCTGCACCTGAATCCAGAATGATCTTATCTGCGCCTCCGAGCACACGCTCCATAGTCTCGAGATACATTCGCTCGCGGGTAACCTCCGGCGCCTTTTTGTACTGATCATAGATCTTTAGAAAGCGCGAGGTCTGACCGGTGGCTTCGGCCACTGTCTGCTGCCGATAAGCTTCTGCGGCTTGCGTAATCTGCGCCACGCGTCCACGCGCCTCGGGCACCACACGGTTCGCATAAGTCTGCGCCTCGTTTTGAGCGCGCTCCTGGTCGATACGGGCGGCCTGCACATCACGGAGCGAATCGATCACCTGCGCTGGCGGATCGACCTTCTGCAATTGTACCTGTTGTACGATGACGCCGGCGCCATAGTGGTCGAGTACCTTCTGCATCAGGTCCTGCACCGCCAGTTCGATGCTCTGCCGTGCGACAGTCTGAATCTCGCGGCTGTCGGAGCGCCCGATCACCTCGCGCATGGCGCTCTCTGCTACGGCCTTTACGGTGCCCTCCGGATACTGAATGTTGAACAGGAAATCTCCGACGCCAGTCGGCTTAACTTTCCACAGCACTGAGAAATCAACGTCGACGATGTTCTCGTCGCCGGTGAGCATCAGGCTTTCTTCTGGCACATCGCGCAGCGTGGTGCCGCCACGGCGAGTGTCGTCAACAGTTCGCATGCCGATATCGATCTTATTGACGCGCAACGCCTTGGGCGTTAGCGCCCTTTCGATTGGATATGGCAAATGGTAGTTCAGGCCGGGTTGCACTTCGCGCACTTCCTTGCCGAAACGCAGCACTACGCCGAGCTCGTCCGGCTCAACACGGAAAAATCCGGAAAAACCCCAGAGCGCAAGTACGCCAAGCACTATAAGAGCGAACCCGCGGCCACCAAGATTCCCGCCAGGCAGAAAGCGGCGCAATTTGTCCTGCCCGCGGCGGAGGATTTCTTCCAGATCAGGCGGCGTCGGACCGGGCGATTGAGGTCCGGAGCCCCACGGCCCCTTGCCGCCCGAGCCCCATGGGCCGCCGCCACCCTGATTTGACCATGGCATTGAAAATGTCTCCCGGCGCCGGCTTTCGTACCGGCTGACCTTAGTTGGGAGGGGTTATAGGGGACGCCAAGCCCCGTTACAACGCGCGGATCATGCCGCGTTTTGTCGCTTAATCAGCGTCTTATATATGTTGCCAACGTAAAATCGGCATCGTCATCCGGCCCGGCATAGTGGTCCTCACGCGACATCTCTTGCCAAACTTCGAGGTCGATCGGCGGAAACAGCACGTCGCCGTCCGGTGAAGTGTGGACATGGGTGATCTCAAGCCGCTCGGCCACAGGCATTGTGGCAGAGAATATGTCGCTGCCTCCAATCACCATAATTTCATCGGTCCCGCGCTTGATCGCATCATTACGCGCAAAAACGAGAGCGGCGTCGAGGCTGGTAGCCAATACGGCACCCTGCGCGACCAAAGTAAGATCGCGCGAGAGGACAATATTGGTGCGTCCCGGGAGTAACTTTCCGATCGAACTCGTGAGTTTTACGTCCCATGATCACAGGCCGATTCAACGTAACTTTGCGAAAATGCTGCAAGTCAGACTTCAGACGCCAAGGCAACTGGCCGTCTCGGCCAATGACGAAGTTGTCTCCAATCGCTGCGACCAGAACAAGTTTCATCCCGGCGCCTCTAGGTATACGAACGCTAGGAAGGCGGCCGCGACACGCGTCGCAGTCTCGATCGAGACATCAGAATGACAAGAGACGAAATCACACGGCATGGTTTGGCTCTCTCACACCCAAAAGCAATAAGACGATTGTTCTGACTTTTTACTAACGGCCGGCCAACCAGCACACAAAAAATGGATTACAAAATCCAACGTTTCTGGACGAAGTTCCCCCGTTAAAATCTTGTTATCACCATGCATACAAAGAGCGACAACATATGCATCGCTTTTTGGTAACTCAGCTACACAGCAACCTTGGCCTTAATGTGCGGATGAGGATCGTAATTCTCGATCGCGAAATCCTCGTACCGAAACGCAAAGATGTCCTTCACCGCCGGATTGAGCCGCATCGCCGGCAGGCTTCGCGGCGCGCGCGATAACTGTAGCCGCGCCTGCTCGAGATGATTGAGATACAAATGGGCGTCGCCAAAGGTATGGATGAAGTCGCCGGGTTCATAGCCCGCTACCTGGGCAACCATCAGGGTGAGCAGGGCATAAGACGCAATATTGAAAGGCACGCCGAGAAAAACGTCGGCCGAGCGCTGGTAGAGCTGACACGAGAGCTTGCCGTCAGCGACATAGAACTGGAAAAGGCAGTGGCACGGCGGCAGCGCCATCTTGTCGACATCAGCCGGATTCCAAGCGGTGACAATCAAGCGGCGCGAATCGGGGTTGCGTCTGATCATCTCAATGACATTGCCGATCTGATCGATTGTCTTGCCGTCCTGTGTTGGCCAAGAGCGCCATTGCTGTCCATAGACGGGTCCCAGTTCGCCACGCTCGTCGGCCCACTCATCCCAGATGCGCACTCCATGTTCTTGCAGATATTTGACGTTGGTGTCGCCGGCCAAAAACCAGAGCAACTCATGGACAATCGACTTCAAATGCAGCTTCTTGGTCGTGAGCAGCGGGAAGCCTTCTTCGAGCGGAAAACGCATCTGATGACCGAACACGGATAACGTACCAGTGCCCGTGCGGTCGCGCTTTTCGGCGCCGTGGCGAAGGATAAGTTCCATCAGATCGAGATATTGGCGCATTGATCGATTAATTTGTCCGCGACTCATGGGCAGTCTAGCGCCGGCGGCAACTGCCGCCACGCCTTTATGTATGGCGGGGCTACTGCGCCCGCTACCCGAAAGCCGCGCGCTTTTGCTAGCGTCCCCAAGCGCCAGAGGGGGAACTCATGACCATCGACCACATCCTTGCCGCCCGCATTCTGTTCACGTTGATGACCATTGGGTGGGGCGTGCTCACCGTAGTGGCCGATTTCAACAAAACCCACGCCACCAACCCGGCATGGACGCCGCACGCACGGTTCCACGTCGTCTGGCAGATTTTGAGCTATGTCGGATTTGGACTACTCGCCTTCGTGCTGATCTGGTGGCCCGGGCCGCTCGCAACCGAGCGGCTCTATCTGGTCGCCATTATGGGCTCAATCGTCTATGGCGCGTTCTTCATTGCGCTGGTCGCCATGCCCGTCTATGGCGGCGCAGCCTATGATAAAAACGGCTACCGGCCTTTCAATGCGCCCGTTCCGATCTTTGCGAAAAAGTGGGACGCAAATATCACCATCTTTTCGATCCAGCTTTTGGTTCTTGCCGCGGGCTTGTTGGCGGTGACCGGCGCTTTTGCTGGCTAAATTGCCTACGGGCGGCGCGCGATTGCGCGCCGCCGGGTGCTTTGTTTCAACTCTATTCGACGAATACTTCCTCACGCCGTTTGCGGATCATCGGCAGCGCTGCCAGCACCAGCAGGAACACCGAGACCGCGATTAAGCCGGCTGAGATCGGGCGTGTCAGGAACACGGTGGCATCACCACGCGCGATCAACATGGCGCGGCGGAGGTTCTCCTCCATCAGCGGACCGAGCACGAACGCAAGCACCAGTGGCGCTGGTTCGAACTCATGCTTGTTCAGCCAATAGCCGAACAGACCAAAGATCGCGGCGATGACAACGTCGGTCGGCGAGTTGTTGATCGAATAGATGCCGATGCAACAGAAGACGATAATGGACGGATAGAGCAACCGGTATGGCACGCGCAGCAAACTCACCCAGACCCCGACCAGCGGCAGATTGATGACGATCAGCATCAAGTTACCAAGCCACATCGAGGCGATCATGCCCCAGAACAGCTCCGGCTGTTTAGTCATCACCTGCGGGCCTGGCACGATGCCATGGATAGTCATGGCTCCGACCATCAGCGCCATCACCGCATTTGGCGGAATACCGAGCGTCAGCAGCGGAATGAACGAGGTCTGCGCTGCCGCATTGTTTGCGCTTTCCGGCGCCGCCACACCTTGAATGGCGCCGCGGCCAAAGCGTTCTGGATGTTTGGAGATGCGCTTCTCGAAGGTGTAGGCGGCGAACGAGGCCACTACGGCACCGCCGCCCGGCAGGATGCCCAGCAGCGAGCCGAGTATGGTGCCGCGTGCGATGGCTCCAGAGGAGTCGATCAGATCCTGTCGCGTCGGCATGAGGCCGGAGATCTTGGCCTTCACTATATCACGGCTCTCCTGCGACATTTCCAGATTGCGGATGATCTCGGCGAAGCCGAACAATCCCATCGCAACGTTGGTGAACCCGATGCCGTCGGACAGTTCCGCCACGTCGAATGTCATGCGTCCGGCACCGGTCTCCAAGTCTGAGCCAACCATCGACAGCAACAGGCCGGTGAGAACCATGGCGATTGACTTGAGCACCGATCCTTTCGCCAGCACCACTGCGAAGATCAGGCCCAAGAGCATCAGCGAAAAATATTCCGCAGGGCCGAACAGGAGTGCGATTGAGGTGAGCGGCACGCCGAGCGCGGCGACCAGGACCGTCGACACGCAGCCGGCGAAGAACGATCCGATGGCGGCAATCGATAGGGCCGCACCGGCGCGACCCTGACGCGCCATTTGGTGGCCGTCGAGACATGTGATCACCGAGGTGGCTTCGCCTGGAATGTTCACAAGCACCGAGGTGGTCGACCCACCATATTGCGCGCCGTAGTAGATGCCAGCGAGCATGATGAGCGCGCCGACCGGCGGCAGGCCGAAAGTAATCGGAAGTAACATGGCTACTGTCGCTACCGTGCCGATGCCAGGCAGAACGCCGACCAGCGTGCCAACCAGTGCGCCGAGAAGGCAAAAGCCGATATTGTACGGGCTCGCGGCAACCGAAAAACCAAGGGCGAGATTTGCAAGAAGTTCACTCATGGCGGTGCTTCCTGCCTAAACCCAAGGCCACAGCTGGAACGGCAGCTGCAACAGGTACACAAACAGTCCGACGCAAAACGCCGTCATCACCACTGCAGCGATCAGGCTTTCCACCCAACGCATCTCCGTCGAACCGAAGATCGAAATCATGAACGCAGCAAAGGTGGACGGCACCAACCCCAACGCCGGGACGTTGATCGGAATTCCGATCGTACCGAGATTGACGCCGCGGATCATTCCGGCGAAGGCGAGGATCGCCAGTAACACCCAAGCTGGACCGCGAATCGCGTAACTTTCGATTGGTGGCCCGTCGACCAGCAGGCCCGACAGCGCCACGAGCGCGCCCGCAACTACAAGCAGGCCAGCAAACAGCCGCGGGGCGGTGCCCGGCCCGAAAGCGAAACCATGTGTACCTGGAAGATCGCCCGAGCTTACAATGGCGATAATCGCCAGAGCCATGAGCACCAAGCCGCCATAGAAATCGCGCGGCCCGCGCACCTTGAATCGTAATCCGCCCCCAATGGGGGAGGATTTGGCCTCCTTGGACATGTGCCCCTCCGATATTGTTTTTTTATTGTTTTCTTGTCGTAATCCGTCACAGGCCATCAGTAGCACAGAGAGTGCCCCGGCCGGAAGCGCGGATATTGGGCAGGGTCGCTTCAGAGCCAGCCACTAAGGCCCAGCGCGCCGCCAGCGGCGAAAATCCAGAGCGGATTGATGCGGGTGGCAAAACCGATTAGCGCGGTAACCCCGGTAATAATGCCAGCATAGATATTGTGGTCAGCGCTACGAGCCAGCACGAAGGCGCTGGCAGCAATCAGTCCAATTGAGACCGGAACGAGCCCGGCCTGAATAGCGATACGCCAGCGGGCTTCCTTGAAGCGATCCCATGTGCGCGCAACGAGGAACGCCAGGACGCAAGTCGGCCCACACATCGCTGCCGTCGCCACCGCGGCACCGGCCAAGCCCGCAACGTGATAGCCGATCAATGTGACGATGATGATATTCGGCCCCGGCGAAACCTGCGCGATCGCAAAGCTGTCGGCAAATTGACGATCATTCATCCAATGCATCGTCTCAACCGCGATGCGATGCATTTCCGGAATCGCTGCATTGGCGCCCCCGACCGCAAACAGCGAAAGCAGCGCAAAATAGCCAAAGAGCGGGATCAGCGGGCTGTCATTCATCGCTTCACCCAAGCGAGCGCAAAACTGACCGGTGCGAGAACCGCAAATACCAGGGGCAGCGGCCATTGCATGATCGCAACGCCAACGAAAGCAGCGATCGCGATCAACGGTGCCCAGCCCCAGCGCTTGCGGAATAATGGCTCCGCCATCTTTGCGACCACTGAAATCAGAAGGCCTGTCGCCGCGGCCGTAATGCCGGCGAGAACGCGGCTGAGCATTTCCAGGTCGCCAAAGCGCGCATAAAGAAATGCCAGCACAGTGACGATAACCAATGGCGGCCCCATCAAGCCGGCGAGCGCAACTGCGGCGCCTGGCGCACCGCCGAAACGCGAGCCGAAAACCACCGAAAAGTTCACGACATTTGGGCCTGGAAGAAATTGCGAGAGCGCGAAGGCCTCGTTGAATTCCTCCGCTGTCATCCAGCGTTTCTGCTCGACGATCATCCGACGCGCCCACGGCAGGGCCCCGCCGAAGCCCGAGATAGAGACGATCACAAAGGCGCGGAATAGTTCCGAAAGCGAGGGGCGTTTGGTGGAGGGTAAAGGCTGGGCGGTGGCGGAGGACATTCGCCGAGAGGATTACATCGTACCGCCACCGGCGGCTAGATGACCCGCTGCAGCCGATCAATGCGACGACGCATGAGCCGCAGAGCTGTCGGCCAGCCGCGTTTCTCGCCAAAGCAACAAACGGGCGCGGTTTCGCGCCCATTGCGGCATGCGCTAGGAATTATTTCTTGAAGTAGGAGGCGCGACGGTCTTTTTTCGTCAACGTTTAGCGCCTATATTCCTAGTGCCGGGGCAACCCGGCTATGGCGATAAACGGCCGTCGTAATAAACCTTTCGGACCCGGGGGCAGTACCCGGCGCCTCCACCCAAGCCCAGCGCGCTGGACTTGGGCGGGGGCGAACTAGGATCGACGAGGGCGTAAAGGACGGACTTTTGCTCGGCATGGTTCCGCCGTTATCGGGCCATTTCATAGTTGCAAACGACAACTATGCTCCGGTTGCTCAGGCCGCGTAAGCGGTTTGAAAGACCGAACTAAAGCCCTGGCGGGTTAAGCTCCGTCAGGCGGGGTCCGGAGGCACCTGGCAACAGAAGCCTCCACTTTTCGTTGCGTCTCGGCGTTATCCAATTATGACAGCGAGCTGTGCACGGCCCGCGCGGGGATAGCGCGAAGCGCATGCGCCGCGCTAGAATCGCGTGATTCACCGAAGGCCCGACCCATATGGCCGACCAAATTCGCTACGACCTTTTGACTCAGCAGGCGCTCCGCGGCGTGGTGCGAAGCGTCCTTACGGATACCGCAAAGAAGGGGCTGCCCGGCGAACACCATTTTTACATTTCGTTCGATACCCGCGCCGATGGCGTGCGCATGTCGGACCGGTTGCGCGCCCAATACCCTGACGAAATGACTGTTATCCTTCAGCACCAGTTTTGGGATCTGAAAGTAAGCGAGGAAGATTTCGAAGTTGGTCTCTCATTTGGTGGCGTCCCTGAACGGCTCGCCGTACCTTTCGATGCGATTAACGGGTTTTTCGATCCGTCAGTAGAGTTTGGCCTGCAATTCGAAGAGGTCACGGAGGGTGAGGAACGGCCAGCTCCGGCGAACGTACAGGAGCCACCTGCGACGAAAAAAAAGCGGTTACCGGCAAGCCCACCCGCAGTCGCCGCAGTGCCGGAGGTTACGCCGTCTAGTCGACCGACCGCGGCTGCGCCAACCACCAAACGCGAGAAGCCAGATAAACCGCCTAGCGGCGGCGGCGAAGTAGTCCGGCTCGATCGCTTCCGTAAGAAATAAACCTGCCAGTTTCGCCTATCCGCCACTAGTCTTGTGCCTGCCGGCAATCGGCATAGCTTTGAGCTTAAGGCACCGCTTCCAGCGGTGTCGGACAAAACCATGGCGAAAGCGCGCAAGAATTCCGCGAAGACCCGTGTCGAGAGCGACGCTTTCGGACCGTTGGAAATTCCCGCTGACAAGCTTTGGGGCGCACAAACTCAGCGCTCGCTGCACAATTTCCGCATCGGCAATGAACACATGCCGATTGAAATCGTTTGGGCGCTCGGCCTGATAAAGCGAGCGGCGGCCGAGATTAACCGGACGCTAGGCTCGCTTGACCGCAAGCGCGCCAAAGCCATTGCGACGGTGGCGCAGGATATTGCTGACGGCAAACTGGACAAACATTTCCCACTGCTGGTTTGGCAGACCGGGTCCGGCACTCAAACCAACATGAACGTTAATGAGGTTATCGCCAACGCCGCCAATCTCAAACTCGGTGGTGCGCTAGGCGCGAAATCGCCGGTGCATCCGAACGATCACGTCAACATGAGCCAGTCATCGAACGACTCGATCCCGACTGCGATGCATATTGCCGCGGTGATCGAGATCGAAAGGCACCTGAAGCCGGCATTGGCACGCCTCTACAAGGCTCTAGACAATAAAGCCAAAGAGTTCGCCAAAATAATCAAGATCGGCCGCACCCACATGATGGATGCGACACCCATTACATTGGGTCAGGAATTTTCCGGTTACGCGGCTCAGGTGAAGTCTTCGCTCAGACGACTCGTAGAGGCACAGCGCGAGCTTTATCCGCTCGCTCAAGGCGGCACTGCTGTCGGGACCGGGCTAAATTCAAAACCGCAATTCGCGAAAGCGTTTGCCCGGCGTATCGCGCGGCTATCCAAATTGCCTTTCGTTGCCGCGCCAAACAAATTCGAACACATGGCAGGCCATGACGCCTATGTATTCGTGCACGGCGCAATCAATGCAGCTGCCACTGCGCTTTTCAAGATAGCGAACGATATTCGATTGCTTGGGTCTGGTCCGCGCTCCGGCCTTGGTGAATTAATCCTTCCAAGCAATGAACTCGGCTCCTCGATCATGCCGGGGAAAACCAATCCAACCCAAAGCGAGGCGTTGACCATGGTCTGCTGCCAAGTGTTTGGTAACCAAACCACGATCACAGTTGCAGGTAGCCAAGGCCATTTCGAACTCAACGTCTACAAGCCGGTACTCGCTTATTGCATGTTGCAATCAATCCGACTGCTCGGTGACGCGGTGAATTCATTCACCGACAATTGCGTTTTTGGTATCCGTGCAAACGAGCCACGCATCCGCGAGCTCATGCAACGCTCGCTCATGCTCGTCACTGCGCTCGCCCCGAAAATTGGCTACGACAGAGCCGCACAAGTCGCGAAAGCGGCCCATGCGAACGGTACGACACTGCGCGAAGAAGCCATTCGTCTTGGTTTTGTCACCGGTGCAGAATTCGACCGGATAGTTCGTCCCGAAACAATGACGCGGCCGCTATAGAGATTGCCGCAATTTCGGGATGGCTGCGGTATCGACGTAAGCCAGTCGCAAACTGCATTACAGCATTGCATCGAATTTGAAGCACGTATTTTGCCGACGCAATAAATTATTGACGCCGTCGTGTACGTATCCCGCTACTATTCTACTGCGGCGATGTGTCAATTTTCTTTACACGAAAAAATTGCCGTAGAGTTTCCCAAGAGCTGCTTTCATGTCTTCGATAGTATAGTGCGTTGAATGACTAAATATACATTTGGAAGTTCCATGGTAGCTCGCAAATTACATTCCCGATTTCTACTCGTCTTCGTCGCGGATCACTTGTTCGACTTTTGCGATCAACCAACCGTGTATTGAACTGCGGCGTCAATCAGCGGCACAGTATCAAGAGCGATCTTGTGGACTCCGTTTTAAAGGCATCATTCCGCCAACGTGTCGGCGCATTTGGCAGCGATGCTTTCACCACGTGAGCGCCTAGCTGAAACGTAACCCGTTACCATCGAGGGGCGACGGAATGGCTGAAGTGATCAATCTTCGGACCGTTCGAAAGCGGGACAAACGGCAGCGGCACGATGAAAGTGCCCACGCCAATCGCCTTGCCTTTGGTCAACCCAAACAACTTCGCAAGATTGAAGCCGCGCGCCAAGCCAAAGCCGGCCGCGACCTCGACGGGCATCGGGTCGAAATAGGGGACCAGCAATGAAATCTCCGGTCGTAAAACGTTCGATCGTAATCGCAGGCCATAAGACAAGTGTGAGTCTCGAAGATGCGTTCTGGAGAGGATTGAAAGAAATAGCGAATGGCCGAGAACTGACTCTTTCAGATCTCGTAGCTTCTATCGACACGGATCGCCGCCACGGCAACCTGTCATCTGCTATTCGTCTTTTCGTTCTCGACCATTACCGTCTGCACAGTGGCGATGAACACATCACGTCCAGTGACACGCGCGAAGTGACTAGTCCGCACGTGGTTCACTCAGTTCTGCGAGCCGATTGACGCCGCAGGCTGCTTCGCGCTGCGGGGTGCGGGCGCCGATTTGATATCGATCGGCGCCGGCAACGCAGGGGCTTGCTTGTTTTCCGGTACCGTTTCACCTCTCGGCTGCGGTGGAGCATTCTCAATCGCCCGCAACCGCTTCGCCTGATTATCGACAGACCGCAACGTAAGCCATTCCGCGAGCGCTGACGCGTCGACATTTCGTAATGGCGCCGTCAATGGCCCTTTCAACGTCACAAAAATGTTCGGGCGAGGTCCGGCGGTTTCGCTCGCTCCGGACAGCACCAGCCGCGCATCGATCGAGCCGTCGGTCAGGTCGAGCATACCGGCAATAGAAAGCGCGGCATCTTTGCTATCGACGGCAACATTGCGGAGGCGGAGCTGGCCGGCGGAAACATCAACGATGGAATCTGCGCGGCTTAGCGACAGCCGCCCGCCTTCCAGCGATTTTCTCGCTAGCTCGGAGATGCGGCCGGTCTCAATCGCCAATCCCTGATCGACCGCGCGGGTCACCGATTTGAAAATCTGCGGATCAAGGCCGGCTATTTGGCCATCTGTAAGCAAAATTTTGCCGGTGCCCTTTAACGCACCCACGAGTGCGATCGGGCTCAAACCGGTACCCTCCACCTCAGTTGTCAAGCCGAACGATCCGCTAATCGGCGGCCGCGTCTCCGCCCGCAATAATTCCGCAGCTTTGGCGTCCGTGAGCGAGACCTTCGCCTGCGCCGTCAAACCATTTGCAGAGCTCCGGAACTCTATTCGACCGGCAATCCGCCCTCCCGCGAGGTCTCCCGTTGCATCCTCCAGGGCGACCTTATCCTTGGTGAGCCGCAGAGTGGCATTGAATCCGCGAGCCGTTAGCCGGGGCAGCAGCTCGGCGCGTGCGAGCTTGAGAGCAACAGACCCTGCAATTTTTCCAAACACACCAGTGTTGAATGGCTCGCTCGGCCAAGTCCACGACGTACCGGCACCGGCGGGTTGCGGCGGCATGCCGATCGCATATGCGATCAATGCCGCGACATCTGCGGATTCATCTTCGATGGTGCCATCAATCTGAATCGGTAAGGCATGGTCGAAAGCAACACGGCCGCGAACGCGTGCCCCCGCTAGTTTCGCTTCAATATTATCGAGCGTAACGGTGCCGCCCGCGATATTCACACGCGATGTCAGTTTAAGCGGCAAGGGTTCGGCACTCCCGGTGCCGACCGGCCGCAAGGGCCGCACGTCGGCCTGCATCACTTGTAAGTTCGCCGTGATCAAGGCGTCCCGAATTTCTGAAAGCCGGCCGTTTCCATTAGCTTGTGCCGACAGACCACTAGCCGACATCAAGATATCGAGCGTGATGTCGCCTCCGAGGGGCCCCGCCACCTGCAATTTAAGTTGGCCGGGGCCTTTGCCGACAGCGACGGCGCGGTCGAGGCTCATAAAATTGATCAATGAGCCGCCATCCGGCGCATCAAGGTTAGCATCGATGTGTACGTCGCCTGTCGAAGGCTTGGTCCAATCACCATGCAGTCGCACGCGGACATCAACGCGCATATTATCAACGTCGCCGGCCAACGCCAATTGTGCGACATTGGCAGCTGCTTTGTCCGCACCCGCAATATCGAGCGTAGCGTGTAACTTTGCGTGCCCTATCCTATCGAGCAGGCCCGCGGCGAAGCCAGCACCCTTCGGCGCTGAATTCTCGACTATCGTGGCGATGGTAGCGGTCTTATTTGCTTCGAGATCCAACGAGAGTATGCCGCGTGGTGCATGCCCGCCGGTGTCAATGCGCCCGCTCGCTGCAAAGCTGCCGCCACCGAGTTCCCCAACCGACAGACGGTCGAGCTGCAAGCCACTGTCGTCAAACTTCAAACGTGCGCTGGCGTCGCGCGCCTCGATGCCACGGAAAGTGACGCGGCCGAAATCAGCTGTGAGGCTTATTTCGCCTGGCCGCTCCAATGCAGAGCCGGCAAGTAGCGCCCGGCTGAATTCGAATGCCGCGTCGGCGTCAAACTGTGGCGCATTGAGTTCAGCGTCAAACTTTGCCGACTGATTGGACGAAGCGAAGGCATAAGAAAGCCGCCCCGTCAGGGGCTTGCGATCAAACTCCGCCTTGAGGTTTTCGATAGCGACTTTATCATTTGCGAGCGTTATGTCGCCACGCAAACTCAAGGGCCGTAAATCACTTTGGACCGTCTCGTCGCGTCCTTCCAGCCAGGCGGCCAGCGTCTTCGGATCGGAAGCTTCGATCTCGGTCGGCCCATTAAAGGTAGCGCCATCGGCGTTGGCCGTCAGACGGCCGCTCATCCGCACCTGGGTCAAGCCGGGCGCGCGAAACTCGAGACGGTCGAGATTCCACCCGCCATCGTTGCTAGTGATGTCGCCACGTAAATTCTGCACGCTGTTGCCACCCAGCGTGAGTTGATCAATGCCGATACCGATCTGAAACGGTATCGGCGGCCGAAACGCAGCGGTGCCTGATTCCACGAGCTTGCGAATAGTTGAAGCGGGCGGCCGCCGCGATCCATCAGCTCCAAAAGCGGCGCGGTCGAGATCGATCTGACGTCCCGACAGTACGCCGTTGAAATGCGGTCGCGCCCCGAATTTGAAATCCGCGACGCCGTTGAGCCGGACGCCCTGCTCCTCCGAACCATATTGAAATTCGACGTTTTCGATCAGGGCCGATTGCGCGGTCGCTTTGATCTTGCCGCCGATACGCCAAGGTTGGGTCAATGTCTGTGTCGGCTGCGCTGCGCCGCGCGAGCCAATTCCGACCGGCCGCGACAAATTTAATGTTCCATCAAAGCGAGGCTCGCGAGCGGCGAACCTCAGCATGCCATCTGCTTCGATGCTGAGGGGATGATCCATGGGATCAACGTTAACGTGCAGCTTGAGCGCCCCATCATCACTCAAGCGGCCGGCCGCGATACGATATGGGTAGAGTTTGCCGCCGAAGGTTACCTCGCCTGCTCCTTTCACTGGGCCCACGAGCGAGCGTGCCTCGCCTTTGAACAGGACTTTCCCGAGTGTCACGTGCGTACCGCTAGCCGCGTCAGTGAGCGTGATCGTTCCATCCTCAATGCTCAACCGGTCCACTGACAATTCATCGGCCTTGAATGTGACCGCCAAGTTCGGCGCGCGTATATGACCGGATGCGTCCAGTCCAAGGCTGACTTGAGGACCTACGAGATGCATCTCGGCGGCGCGCCATTCGCTCCGCATCAGTGGTCCTAGCGCAAATTCGACAGCAAGAGCGCGGGCGCGGATCATGTCTCCGCGGTCGCCGATTTCGATGTCGTGTAACGTAAGTTGCGGCGAAGGCAGCAATCGCGCGTCGATCGCACCAGTCACGCGCACACGGACACCGATAAGACGGCTGGCTTCGGCCTCAAACAAGGTGCGGTGGTTGCCCCAGTCGATTAACAGCGGCCCCGCTAGCGCTGCTACGAGCGCCAGGATGACGGCAATCGCTAGTCCAAGCAGGGTGGTTTGCAACACCAGCTCCAGCGCCGAACCGCCGGCGCGCCTTTGGCCTATGCCAAAAAATGTATTTTATCTTTGGACATTTATGGCGGCGAATCTGTGTCGCTGCCCTTACGAAAGCGCGACAATCTTACCTGGATTCATGATGTTTTGCGGGTCGAGCGCACGCTTGATCGAAGCCATGACTGAGAGCGCCGCCGCGCCGTGCTCAGCCACCAGGTATTTCATTTTACCCTGCCCCACGCCGTGTTCACCGGTACACGTACCATCCATGGCAAGCGCCCGCTCAACGAGACGTTCAGAAAGCGCTTTCGCACGCTTAACCTCATCGGCGTCCTTCATGTCGATCAACAATGTAAGATGGAAATTACCGTCGCCGACGTGCCCGACGATCGGAGCGAGGATGCGACTTTTTTCGATGTCGCGCTGTGTTTCGGCAACACATTCGGCCAGCCGCGATATTGGAACGCAGACATCGGTGGGCACCATCGCTGCGCCCGGCCGCAGCGCGAAATTCGACATTGCGGCATGGTGGCGCGCCTCCCACAAGCGCGTGCGCTCCTCTGGTCGCGTGGTCCAGTTGAACGGGCCGCCAGCGAATTCAGCCGCGATCTCACCAAAGCGCTTGGACTGTTCGGCAACCGATGCTTCGGTGCCGTGAAATTCAAGAAACAGCATCGGAGTCTCAGGCAATCCGAGCTTTGAATGCATGTTGCAAGCTTGCACCTGCAGAGCGTCGAGCAATTCAATTCGTGCCACTGGAATGCCGGATTGGATGGTTTGGATGGCGGTATTGCAACAGGCTTCGACTGAAGGAAATGGGCAGATGCCGCCGGAAATCGCTTCCGGAATGCCGGACAGGCGAAGCGTCAACTGCGTTATCACACCGAGTGTACCTTCCGAGCCGATCATCAGCCGCGTGAGATCGTAACCAGATGAAGTTTTTTTCGCCCGACGCGCAGTGTCGATCACCTCGCCATTCGCCAACACTACTTTGAGTGCAATCACGTTGTCTTTCATGGTGCCGTAGCGCACCGCGTTTGTGCCGGAGCACCGGGTCGCCGCCATACCACCAAGTGAAGCGTCGGCGCCCGGGTCAATGGGAAAGAAAAGACCGCTGTGGCGCAGCTGCTCGTTGAGCGCCTTGCGCGTGATGCCGGGCTCGACAACGCAATCGAGATCCTCGGCATGCACGGCCAGCACTTTATTCATGTCACGAAAATCGATTGATACGCCGCCAAGTGGCGCATTGACGTGACCTTCCAGCGATGTGCCGACTCCGAAGGGAATAACCGGCACGCCATCGACCGCACAGATGCGAACGATTTGCTGCACTTCTTCAGTATTCTGCGGAAATACCACCGCGTCCGGCGGTTGATTGGCGATCCAGGTGAGAGTATTGCCATGCTGCTCACGCACCGCCTGCGATGTCACGACGCGGTTACCGAAAGTGGCGGTAAGCGTGGCAATTGCTTTTTTGATCGCCGCCGGATTCCGGCCGTTTTTCTCGATAGCGACTTGGGCCAACGCCATACGACAACCCTCTGTTTATACGTCTTGCGGACGTTAGCAGAGGACAGCGTGGGGGTGAAACGAGGCCGGCGGCGACGATTGGCTGCGGGGACAACTGCCGTGATTGGCTACATCACCACGCGCCGGCCGCGCTTCACTTAAGACTTACCGAAGAAGGGGACAATCATCGCCACGCGCTGCCGGTATCGGCGATACTCGTCACCGAACAGTGCAATTAGATCACGTTCCTCGAGCGCAATGCCGACGAAGATGTAGGCGGTTGTTACGGCGGCAAAGAGCAGATGTCCGGCCGACATCATCGGTGTCGCCCAGAAGAAGATGATGAATCCGAGATAGATCGGATGGCGCACAAAATTGTACAGGAATGGTGTCTTGAAGCGCACCGCCGGCATCGGCTTGTCGGCGAGATTGTTGGCGACCTGATGCAGACCGAACAATTCGAAGTGGTTGATCAGGAATGTGCTGATAAAAACCAGCACCCAGCCGAACAGGCTGAGACCCAAAAGCAAGTCGGCCATCTGTGGGTTGCTTATCTGCCAGACAACACCAGGGATCGGTCGCCACTGCCAGAACAGAAGAAGTAGCGCCAGGCTTGAAAACAGTACGTAGGTGCTGCGTTCGACCGCGGCCGGAACGAATTGAGTCCACCACTTTTTGAATTGCGGCCGCGCCATAACGCTGTGTTGCACAGCAAACAGCGACATCAGCACAAGATTTATAACAACGGCTTCTATCACCGGCACCAAAGTGCCGGAGTTGATCGTCTTCGGCACCACCAATCCGGTGACGAACCCGATTGCGTAGACAATAATGACGGCGAACGCGAGATAGGCCACGATGCCATACAGAAATGCGATGATCTTGCCCATTATATCTGCCTTCCGTGTTTTCAATGCGTTTGATTTGAAAGCGGATCAGCCGCTTTCCTGTAAAATGCGTAATCGGCGGAGTACGGCACGCTCAGGAAGCTGCCGGACGAGTTGCACGATGAATTGATCCTTCCGCCACGGGTATTTAGCCTCAGAACCGTCGTGATTCTGTTGAGCTGCCCCGGCCCGCCCAATGGCGTGGCATTCATTTTCAAAAGCGGAATGTCGTCTGGATCAGCGCCGGTCGCCTGCGCAACAACTTTTCCACGCACCATGCTGCCATCGGCCATCTCCCAGATCGGACCCGCGTAGTGTCGGCCAACCGTTTTCCCGTCGATAAATAAAGTCGCAACCGGTTCGCGGAACTGCCAGACCAACTTGCCGGCGGAGTTCTGGCTTGCACTCATACACTTGAGCTCCAACCGCATGGACTGTTGTGATCAGGATTTCACCCGGCGCGGCGATCTCGCTGGACACCTCTGCTGCGGCCAGCACAGGAAACATCAGGCGTAAGACGAAAATGAAAGCAATGGCGATCGCCGCGACTTCGAATCAGAGGCACGACGGTACGGCCAGCGCTTCCGAAGAACTCCGCCTTGGCCTGTTCGCGCAATGCATGCGCTTCCCGACGGTAGCTTTCAAAGTCGATGGTTCTAGTACTTAGCCACCGGACGGAATCGGTCTGCATGGCGTAATCCTTTGGTTCTTCGACCGCATGGATGCGCCGTGCCTGCTTTAAAGACTTTGAGCCGCGCTTGATTTATCCTTGAGGAAGCCTTGATTTCTATTTAGACGGCCTTGGCGACACGAAAACGACCGAAGACTGCCGGACGGCAACGTGCTGTTTTTATTCAATGAATTCGTGCTGAACGGCGAGCGCCGAGAATTGCGCCGGATGGCGGCGCTGTGCCGGCCGAGTCCGAGGTTACAACTTTCTGTTCTATCTGATCAAAAATCGCGATCGCGGCGCTTGTGAACCGCAGCCACGCGATCCTGCAAAACGAGCTGGCTTATAAATAATTATCGGCGGAAATTAAAAATTTTCTCGCGCGCTGGCATCGGCGCCCCCCGGGCGCCAGGAGTCATCACGCATAGATGTCCCAAACCTGTTGATTGGGTTGCGGCTCGGCCGGAGCTTCTTTACCGAGCGAAAAGACCCACGCAACAATCATCGCCGTAAGAACGACGACGTATGTCCCTCGAGCCACGGTGCCAAACATTGCTTGCGCCTCCATATTTTTTTTCAGGATAGTCCAAGAAGGCTGCTCCGCGCGAGCGTCGTTAATTTTTGGTTAATCCAGCTAAGCCGTTGAAATTACGAGCGGCTGGCGAGTTAACCGGTAGACGTAAACGCGCCGCTGTCGTAGTTTTTGCCGCGTTTCAGGCACCCTGAATTCGGAGTTTGCAATGGCCGGCCTCGTGATTGCTGTCACCGACAGCGTTTTCCCCTCGCTCGATCCGGCCAAAGCAGCACTGGCGCGGCTCAACCCGACGTATCGCATGTCGAAGAGTGTCAATGCCGACGACATCGTTGCGGCGGCCAAGGATGCCGACGCCGTCCTGGTCACCTACGCCAAACTTACGCGTGAGGTTCTCATGCAGCTCACACGCTGCAAGGCAATCGGCCGTTTCGGTCTCGGCGTCGACAACATCGATTTGGTCACCGCCAAAGAAAAGGGTATCGCCGTGAACTACGTGCCGGACTACTGCATCCGCGAAGTATCCGACCATGCGATGTCGTTGCTGCTGGCGCTGATCCGCAAAATACCGCTTTCCAACAAATTAGTGCAGAGCGGCCGATGGGAAATGCCGGCGGTCGTGCCAATCCGGCGCATCGAAGGCACGGTGCTCGGCCTCATTGGCTTCGGACATATTCCGCGCCTCGTCGCTCCCAAGGCGCAGGCGTTTGGCATCAAGGTGGTCGCATATGATCCTTACGCCAAACCGGAAGTATTCAAATCGACGGGTGTCCAAAGTGTTGACATCGACACTCTGTTTAAGATGTCCGATTATGTGTCGGTGCATGCACCGTTGCTGCCGGCGACGCGCGGCATGATGAATGCGGAAGCCTTCGCCAAAATGAAGAAGGGCGCTTATATCGTGAACACTGCGCGCGGACCTTTGATCGACGAACCAGCGCTAATCGCAGCGCTTGATTCCGGTCAGATCGGTGGTGCAGGCCTCGACGTCGTGGCGGCAGAGCCGCTCGCTAAAGATTCGCCGCTGCTTGGCCGCGATAATGTGATCATCTCTCCTCACACGGCTTTCTACTCCATCGAAGCGCTTGAGGAATTGCAGACCAAGTGTGCGAGCGACGTCGCCCGCGTGCTAAGCGGTGAAAAAGCGGTCTACCCTATTTCGGCCTGAACGATATGCTCGATCGCACCGACCTCGACCCGGTTTTCTTTGCCCCCTTCGTTTCGTCGATGATGCGGGTTGACCCGGAATGGATCGATTACAACGGCCATCTCAATATGGCCTACTACAATGTGCTGTTCGACCGGGCGGTCGATGAGGTCTATGAACTCATCGGTATCGGCGCCGACTACCTGAAAAACCACAAGCATTCGACTTTTACCGCAGAGGTGCATGTGCGTTACGTTCGCGAACTGCATGAAGGCGATCCTGTGCGCGTGACATTCCACCTGCTCGACTATGATTCAAAGCGCATCCATTATTTCGAGCAGCTATTTCACGCGACCGAGGGCTGGGTGTCGGCAACATCGGAAAACATGACGTTGCATGTCGATATGACAGCGAAAAAGGTTGCGCCATTTCCTTCTTCGATAACCCGCACCCTTGCGCGTATGAAAGCTGCTCACGCGCAACTGCCACGCCCCGAAGCCGCGGGGCGCCGCATTGAAATGCCGCAAAAGGACTGAAAGCGCTTATTTTCCTGCCAGCTTGGCCGCGTCGTCGTGCACAGTGGTATCGACAATCGAAGCCGTCGGCACAGTGTTGGGAATAACACCGGCTTTGACGAACAGCTGCTGCATCCACTCGATACGGTCCGCCGGAATTGCCAATGTCGGGTCGATCTGCTTATCGCGGATCGCCTGATCGGAAATAAACTCGGCGCGCTTGTCGTCCGGTTTGGCGTTTGTCAGCTCATGAGCGACCTTGACCGTCTCGTCGCGGTGTGTGGCGGCATATTTGTAGGCATCCATTTCCGCCGCGATAAACTTGACGAGATCGTCGCGCCGCTCCGCCAAAACCTTGCTACTCGTGGCGATACACAGCCGGATGAATTTCGGCACCGCGGTGCCACCCTTAGCGAGCACTTTGATGTTGGGCGGCATGACCGCCTCGAACTCATTTGAAACCACCGCAGCATCGGTGATGCCCGCAACCAGCGACTTATAGCGATCGAGATCGGCGCCTTGCGTCGCCAGTTTCACGTCCGAGAACGGCACGTTGGCCGCGTCCAGCATTCCGCGGAACAGCAGATCGGGCAGCGAGCCTGGCGATGAAATGGCGACGGTCTTTCCCTTAAGATCAGCCAGCGTCTTGATGTCCGCCTTGGCCAGCACGACCTGCGGCACGCCCGGCCAGGTGCAGCCGACAATCTTGACACCCGTGCCACGCACGGCGGCCACAATCGATTCCGCGGCACCCATGTCGACACTGTCGATCTCGCCCGAAATGAGTGCCTTCATGAGCGTTGCACCCGCTTTGATCTGAAGGATCTCGACTTTCAGGCCCCGTTTGGCACCAAATCCACCCTTGTCGACCATTGCGATAAAACCCGCATCGCTTTTGGCTTCGAGGATGCCGTGCTTCCAGACTTTTTCCTGCGCGTTAGCGTTCGTCAGGCCGAAGGCGATGATTGCGGCAATGACAGCCAGCGATTTTGTTTGGGACATGTGCGTGTCCTCCTTCCAGATAAATTGTAGCCAAGCGCTCTCAATTTCAATTGGCTAGATGCGGTATTCGCCGCCGCGTTTGCGACCCTGATCGACGCTAAGAAAGAGATGCTCGAGTGTGGGCCGCTTTTTAATCAGGCCCTGCTCGTGCGAGTAGCCGACAAGCGTCTCAAGGATTTTGCGGTTTTTGTCGGTGAGGCCATATTCCCAGGGGTCGGGACCAAGAACCCGCTCCTGCTCCTCCCAGGCATCGCGATACCAGGCCAGCGGGACGATGCGCGGATTCGCCATACGCTTCATGGCCGCGGCCTTCGCTTCGCAGAATGCGCGGAACAAATTGACCGCGAGCCATGGATGCTCGTCCGCCAGCGCTTGACGAATGCCAAGAACGTGCATGATCGGGAAAATGCCGGTGCGTTCGAAGTACGCCATTTCCTCGGCCTTGTGGTCGGGAAAGAGCCGCGCCACGCGTGGATCTCTGGCGACGAACGGCTTGATGAGATCGGAATGGAAAACCGCATCGAGCTCACCCTCGGCGAGCATCGTTTCGACCGATTTGTCGTTCGGCAGGCAGGAATATTTGATGTCCGGTGGCAGCGTGACTTTGACGTCGTCTTCGATCTCGGCGACCCATTCGATGGTGTTCAATGGCACACCATATTCATGCTGAAGAATCCCGCGCATCCAGAGCACTGCGCTTGTCATCAGCGTTTTCACCCCGATCCGGCGGCCGCGCAAATCGGCGGGTTTGGTGATGCCCTTCGATGTATTGATGAACATAAAGCCATGCCGGAAACGGCGATGCAGAAACACCGGAATGGCGCGGAACGGGAGATTGTTATCGCGGGCCGCGAGATAAGATGAACTTGAAACTTCGGCCACATCAAATTCGTCGTTGTTCAAGAAGCGCCAATGGCGTGTCGCTGAATCCATATCAGTGAGGATCGTAAGATCGACACCATCGACTTCCACCTTACCCTTCAGCAGTGGACGGACGATTTCGTAGTCGCCGCTGGCCAACGTAAGGTTCAATTTCTTCGGCATCTCGTTTCCCGTGAGATTCTTTGTTGTCTTTTAATGTCCGGTGGCCACTCCGGCCAATTTGGCAGGATCTTCCGGCAGCCGGCTGCCGCGCCAGACGACGTGCAGATCTGGCCGAAGCAAAAGAAGATCACAACCGTAGATATCGCGCGGACGCTCCTCGTCGATATCGAGGACTGTAAACGGCGCAGTAAGAGAGGCAAAGGCGCCCGCCAGCGGCACACTATCGGCCCGCGCACCGGCGAGGCGAAGCAGCGTGTACCCCTCGCCGATATGGTCGTGCAACGCCGTGCCATCGGCGAGCCACACATGTGGCAGCCGCGCGCCCGGAAGACTTGTCGGCTCATATCTCATGAAATTGTCGGCAGGTCCCTCGCCCACTTCGGGCCAGACGATCGGTGAGTCGCGATACCGGTAACCCAACTCGGCGCCGATCATCTCATTGCTCTTGCGCTGCTCGATATTTGCGATGCGCGTTAGGGACATCCGCGACATCTGGCCCTCCGGCGTCTTGTCGCGGATGTTCGGCTGATAGGCCGCCCGCCAGGCCCGCCGCCCGCGCGAGGCATGGCGCGATGCCTCGACGTTGCGCGCGCCAACCTGCCGCCGCTCGATCTCGTACGAACGCAGGAGAGCCGGGCCGCCCCAGCCCTGCAGCGTCGCGGCGAGTTTCCACGACAGGTCGATGGCATCGCCCACACCGCTGTTCATGCCCAGCCCGCCCGTCGGGATGACCAGGTGCACAGCGTCACCCGCGAGGAAGACCCGGCCCTGCCCGTAACTGTCCGCCAGCAACAAATTCTGCCGCCATGGCGCGCACGACAGCATCTCGTACGTTACCGGCATGCCGACCGCCTGCTCGAACTTCACCTTCATGTCTTCGTCCGTGTCGACGACCGAATGCAGCGTGAAATGGCGGGTGGAGTCCTGCACGATCAGGAAGGTCGAATGCGCGTCGGCCACATGGTAGTGCCGCCCCTTGCCGATCGGGATGCGCTCGAACAGGTCGTCGCAGCGGAACAGGGCCTGCCGCAACTCCAGCAGATTGGCCTCGCCCTGCAGCTTGATGCCAAGCTGCCGGCGGACATTGCTCGAACCACCGTCGCAACCGACGAGATAATCCGCGCTCAACTCCGATGTCGCGTTCCCCCTTTTGACGCGCGCGCGCACGCCGCCGGCATCCTGTTCGAACGAAATGAATTCACACCCGTAGCGCACGTCCACGCTGGGCAGCGTCTCCGCGACCGACTTGAGCAATGGTTCGAGCGTGTATTGCGAAATCAGCTGGTAGGGCTCGAGCGGCATCGAGCCATCGGTACAGGCCGCGATGTCGGCCTGCGCCTGCGCAACCGACGGATAAGGCAGGTGCAGCAGCGGTGGCTCGACCAGCGACGTAACGATGAACACGTCCATGGGCACATCGCGCGGAAAGCCGGCATCACGGATTTTCTGCGCAATGCCCAGCCGGCGGTAAATCTCCATGGTGCGGGCGTTGCAGCGCTCCATCTTGGGCAAGAACTGCGGTGCGTCTTTCTGCTCCAGCAGGATGCAACGCACACCGCGGCGGCCAAGGTCGATAGCGAGCGTCAAGCCCACCGGGCCGGCGCCGACAATAATGACTTGCGTATTCAAACGGCACTTCCGGGATGAGTGAAAACCGGCGACGGTTTAGCACAGAGTGGCGACTTGATAAGCGTGACACGCGTGCTCCGCCTCTCAGCTGTCATTGCCGGGCTTGACACTGCAAGTCGGGTATACCCGACTTGCAGCGCGTCACTCGTGCAGAACTCGGGCTAGCCCGAGTTCTGATGCAATCCATGATGCCTTTCCACGAAGTTGACCTTACGTAAAACCCATCTGTGCTGCGACTCATCATGGATGCCCGGGTCAAGCCCGGGCATGACGCCGAGTGGGCTGCACCTTCGACCGCTCAATCAATCCTCCCGCCCGAGAACCGCCGCCCGGGCACGGTGAGGAAATAACCGACCGCCTGCCCGCCATCGGCGCCCAGCACGCTGCCGGTCGTGTATCGCAACTCATCGCACGCCAAAAAAATCGCAGGCCCCGCGATGTCCTCGCCGGAGCCGACGCGGCCCATCGGCACGCCCTTGCGGCGGCCTTCGTAGATTTCCGGATCGGCATACATCGCCTCGGTGCCGGGCGTGCGGATGTAGCCGGGCGTGATCGCATTGGCGCGGATGCCGTAGGGCGCCCACTCCATCGCCTGCAATTTCGTCAGCATGATCAGCCCCGCCTTCACCACGCTGTAGGCGCCAGCCCAGTTGTAGGGAAACAGCCCCGCGATCGAGGCAATGTTGACGATGACGCCGGATTTCTGCGCGATCATGTGTTTCGCCGCCGCCCTGGCTGACGAGGAACGCGCCCTTGAGGCCGATGTTCACGGTCGTGTCCCACGCCGCTTCGGGCAGCGCCTCGAGCTTTCCGGGCACGATCTTCATGGCGTTGTTGACGACGATGTCGATGCGGCCGCGTTCCTTGATGATGGTGTCGACGAGCCGGGTGATATCGGCGGATTTGGCAACGTCAGCGACGACAGGGAGGCTTTTGCTGCCGAGCGCCGCAGCGTCTTTGGCGGTCGCCTCCGCGGTGGCGGGGTCGACGTCATTGACGACGACATGGGCGCCCTCACGGGCATAGGCCAACACGATATCGCGGCCGATGCCGCGGCCGCCGCCGGTCACCAGCGCCACCTTGTCCTTCAGTCGCACGTGAATTCCCCCATAAGTTGTTCGAAATACTCCCGAAAAATCACGCTAGCGCATGATCCCGAAAAGTGGGACCCGGTTTTCGGAAAAAGATGATGCGCATAAAGGCAAAAGGCGTGATGCGGGGCCAACAAGAGCGCGGCCGGCCTCGAAAATGGCACCTATGAGTGCCATCTTTGCTATTGAAAGAATCGATCCGGCGGCAAGCAGCCGCCCCTTTGCCGGACAACATGGCCGAACCGAAGACGCTAACGACCCCGCTCCATTGAGCCCGCCACCGGCGACAGGCGGTATCGCCGCGCGTGCGCTGGGTGCGCGGAGCGCGGCCTATCTCGCCGACCTCAACCCGGAGCAGCGCGAGGCCGTGGAAACGCTGGACGGGCCGGTGCTGGTGCTGGCCGGCGCGGGAACCGGCAAAACCCGCGTGCTCACCACGCGCATCGCGCACATTCTCAACCTCGGCCGGGCGCGGCCCGCCGAAATCCTCTCCGTCACCTTCACCAACAAGGCGGCGCGCGAGATGAAAAACCGCGTCGGCCAGATGGTCGGGCAGATCGTCGAAGGCATGCCGTGGCTCGGCACCTTCCACTCGATCGGCGTGAAAATTCTGCGCCGCCACGCCGAGATGGTCGGGCTCAAAAGCAATTTCACGATCCTCGACGTCGACGACCAGATCCGCCTCATCAAGATGATCCTGGAAGCCGAGAAGCTCGACGACAAGCGCTGGCCGGCGCGCGTGCTTGCCATGCTGATCGACGGCTGGAAGAACCGCGGGCTTACGCCCGAACAGGTGCCGTCCGGCGAAGCCGCCAGCTTCGCCAATGGCAAGGGCAAGAAGCTTTATATGGCGTATCAGGAGCGGCTGAAGACGCTTAACGCTGCTGACTTCGGCGACCTGTTGCTGGAAAACATCCGGTTGTTCCGCCAGCACCCCGACGTGCTGCGCGGTTTCCAGGAGCGCTTTAAATTTATTCTGGTGGACGAGTATCAGGACACGAACGTCGCGCAGTATCTGTGGCTGAAGTTACTGGCGCAGACGACGAGTTCTAACACTGCCCATCGATCTCGGGCTCCCCGTCATCACCAGTGGCATGAGCCCTCTTCGTCATCACCGGGCCGGCGCGAAGCGCCGAGTCCCGGTGATCCCGACGAGGAAGGCACAACCTCTGTGCCCATGACTCGGGATGGCCGGGACAAGCCCGGCCATGACAAGCCTGAGAATGCTGCAACCCGCCACCGCAAAAACATCTGCTGCGTCGGCGATGACGACCAGTCGATCTATGGCTGGCGCGGCGCGGAGGTCGATAACATCCTGCGCTTCGACCACGATTTTCCCGGCGCCAAGGTTATCCGGCTGGAACGCAATTACCGCAGCACCGGCCACATTCTGGCCGCCGCCTCCCACCTCATCGCGCACAACGAAGGCCGCCTCGGCAAGACACTTCGTACCGAAGATGTGCTGGGCGAAAAGGTGCAGGTCACCGGCGGCTGGGACTCGGAGGAAGAAGCCCGCACCATCGGCGAGGAGATCGAGCAGCTCCAGCGCGACGCACGCGAGCAAGGCCTCGACCATCCGCTCGACGAGATCGCCATTCTGGTGCGCGCCTCGTTCCAGATGCGCGAATTCGAAGACCGCTTCATCCAGCTCGGCCTGCCCTATCGCGTGATCGGCGGGCCCCGCTTCTATGAACGCGCCGAAATCCGCGACGCCCTCGCCTACCTGCGCGTGATCGCGCAACCGGCCGACGACCTTGCCTTTGAGCGCATCGTCAACGTGCCCAAGCGCGGCCTGGGCGACGCCACGCTGCAAATGCTGCACGACTACGCGCGCAAGAAACGCATCCCGCTCACCGAGGCTGCCGCCACTCTCTCCGCCACCGACGAGATGAAGCCGAAACCGCGCTTCGCGCTGCGCGAGCTGATGGCCAGCTTCGAGCGCTGGCGCGCGAAGAAAGATTCAATGCCGCACACGGAACTGGCCGAAATCGTGCTCGATGAATCCGGCTACACCGACATGTGGCAGAAAGACCGCTCTGCCGACGCCGCCGGCCGCCTGGAAAACCTCAAGGAGCTGGTGCGCTCCATGGAGGAATTCGAGAACCTGCAAGGCTTCCTCGAGCACATCTCGCTGGTGATGGACCGCGAAGGCGCCGAGGCCGAGCAGGCCGTCAACATCATGACGCTGCACTCGGCCAAGGGTCTGGAATTCGATTGCGTGTTCCTCCCCGGCTGGGAGGAAGGCCTGTTCCCGCATCAACGCTCGCTCGACGAGACCGGCCGCGCCGGCCTTGAGGAAGAGCGCCGCCTCGCCCATGTCGGCCTTACGCGCGCGCGAAAGAAGGCCAAGATCTATTTCGCCACCAACCGGCGCATCCACGGCATGTGGACCTCGACCGTGCCCTCGCGCTTCCTCGATGAGCTGCCGGAAGCACATGTGGAGGTGAAGGAGGCCGCGGGCGGCGCCGGCGGCTTCGGCATGTCGGGCTATGGCGCCTCGCGCTTCGACGAGATGAATTCGTTCGGCTCCAGCTACACAACGCCCGGCTGGCAGCGCGCAAAGGCGCGCAAGGGCAGCGGCGGTTTTTATGACAACGGCCAGCCGCGCTATGTGCCGGATGGCGTGTTCGACGAAGCCAGCGGCGACGATGACGGCGAGCAAATCAAGCCCGAAAAGCTTGGCCGCAAAAGCGCAAAGCGCGAAACCGGCCGCAAGCCGCTCGTGATCGAAGGCGAACTGGTGGCGAAATCCACCGGCACGGCGTCATCCTTCGCCGTCGGCGAGCGCGTGTTTCACCAGAAATTCGGCAACGGCAACGTGGTGGCCGTGGACGGCAACAAGCTCACCATTGCTTTCGACCAGGCGGGCGAAAAGCGTGTGGTGGATAGTTTTGTGGAGAAAGTGTGAAGACTGTTTCGCGAAACGTTAGGATTTGTCTGTCGATAATATTTTCGCCGCGGCTCTCGGGTGCACCTGGCGAGACGATGACATGGATGAATTCAAACCGGCATTTTCCAATGTGGAAAAAGATATCGAGAGATATCTAGAGCAATTCGGTGTCCGGGATACATTGTCTGGCGGAACGCCTGTCATCAGAGGCTTTGATAAAGCCCAACAAACCATTCTCGACCTCTATTATCGGCAGCACGCCTATGACGCGCTCGTCGCCTATCTCCTGACATTCAATTGGGAGCTCGGGAATGGAAAATTTTTGCTGGAATTAAGCGATGCGCTTGTCCGGAAAAAAGATGTTCGCCGTTTAAAGCGGCTTTGGCACGGCGTTATCGCAAAACAAAAAATACACTTTTGGCAATACCACGCATCCCCTGTTGTTTCTGGCACGGCGTCAGAAGCCACCGCCAGAGCCAAAGTCCGGATTCTCGGCACGCTTAAAACAGTGCGGGACATGATGCTTCAATTGGGAGAAGCGCAGGAAGCACAAAAATTAAACGATGATATGGCGAGGATCGAAAAGGAAGAAAAGGGCAAGGCCTTGCCAAAACCGATTGATCGATCGATGGACGCGGCCTGCTTTTGGGAAATAATCGAGAGGACTAAAGGAAACGCTTCATCCTCTGCCGAGCAGATCGAATTGCTGATCGCCGAACTGGAATTGTTTAAAGCAACCGAAATCGGGAAATTCCATAAGCTCCTACAGCAGAAAATGGCGGAGCTGTACCATTGGGATATATGGGCAGTGGCGTATCTGGCGCAGGGCGGCTGCTCGGACGATGCGTTTGAAGCGTTCCGGCCCTGGATTATTTTGCAGGGGCAGACCGTCTATCAACTGGCACTCAAGGACGTAGCAAAACTTTCTGCCCACGTGCCTTCGGGAGAGGAAACGCAAGCGGAAGGATTGTTATTTGCACCTGCGATTGCCTATGAAAACAGAGCAGGCAAACCGATGCGACCCGCCAAGGCGAAAGCGCCAAAAATACACGGCAAGCAATGGGAAGAATCAGAATTACAAAATCGATATCCTGAACTTTACAGGCGATATAGCTGAATTCGGGCGTCAGGCGGGCGCGTTGCGCACGAAAACCGACATTCGCGAATCCGTCATCACATCGGCAAAGGCCGCAGCTTGAGGGACGACACACCGGCGACCACGTTCAGTGCGATCGAACCCTGAAGCGAAAGCGGCTGAAGCGCGATGGTGCGATTGGAACCGCCAAGAAGGACGTTCGCGCCGGCGCCCAGGCCAATACCAACATCTCCGGAAACGCCGACATATTCACCGGTGAGCGCGCCGAGAGGCAGCCCGGTGGTCGGCGCGAACACGGCCCAGCCCAACACGCCACCGGCGCTGATGCCGAGGTTCAGACCCACGGTGTTAAGCGCACCCGCGTAGGCTTCGCGTGCCGGCTGTCCGTTCGGAGAGAAGAGGCACCGCATCGATTGGTAGCCGACAATAATGAAGCCGACATTCGGATCGACCTGGCAAGATAGCCCACCCACCTGCGTCCACGATTGCGGAGCCTGGGCCGCAGCCGGTAGCGCGAGCGTTGCCACCAGGGCGAGCGTCGCGGGCAATAAACGATGAAAATGCATGATTATCCTATCCTTCTGTACGCGGTGGTCCGACTTGAAGACGAACTTACGTAAGGCAATCGCGGAAGCGTATTGAGATAGATCAACCGCACCGCGGATAATATCAGAACCTCACGTCGATCAGAAACTGTCGACGTCGACCACGGCCTGGGCGAAGGCTTGCGGGGCCTCTTGCGGCAGGTTGTGCCCTATCCCGCCCGTGATGAGCCGGTGCGCATATTTGCCCGAGAATTTTTTGGCATAGGCACCGGGCTCCAGGTGTGGCGCGCCATTGGCATCGCCTTCCATGGTGATGGTGGGCACCGTGATGACGGGGCCTTCGGCCAGCCGCTTGTCCAGATCGGCATATTTGGGCTCGCCTTCAGCCAGCGCGAGCCGCCACCGATAATTATGGATCACGATAGCGACGTGATCCGGATTATTGAATGACGCCGCACTTCGGCTAAACGTCGCATCATCAAAATTCCACTTCGGCGACGCGAGCTGCCAGATGAGCTTGTTAAAGTCGTTCCGGTTTTTGTCGTAGCCTGCCCGGCCGCGTTCGGTGGCAAAGTAAAACTGGTACCACCACTGGAGCTCGGCCGACGGCGGCAACGGTATTTTACCGCCTTCCTGACTGCCGATCAGATAGCCACTCACCGATACCATGGCCTTGCAGCGCTCCGGCCAAAGCGCGGCAACAATGTTGGCCGTGCGCGCGCCCCAATCGAAACCGGCGAGGATTGGCTTCTCGATCTTGAGGGCATCCATCAAGGCAATGGTATCGGCGGCCACCGCCGACGGCTGGCCATTGCGGAATGCCTCGGCTGAGAGAAAGCGCGTGGTCCCATAGCCGCGCACATAGGGGACGATCACCCGGTAGCCCGCCGACGCCAGCAACGGCACGACATCGGCGAAGCTGTAAATATCGTAAGGCCAGCCGTGCAGAAGGATGACGACAGGGCCATTGGCGGGGCCGGCCTCGGCATATCCGACATTTACAACACCGGCGTCGATCTGCTTCAGCGGTCCGAACGAAGTGTTCGTGCCCGGCTTGATCGCGGGTATTGCCTTGCCGGATTGTGCGTGCGCAGAACCGGCGATGCCAAGCTGGGCGGCAGCGATGGTCATGGCGGCAGCGCTGACAAAATCACGGCGATGATGATTGATTTCTTCGGACATATTGGCCGTATCCATCGGTGGATCTCCTGCGTTCGTATCGAGTCAGCGTTTCTGGTACGGGTGGAAGATGTGGTCCTTCGCCTTCACGGCCACATGGCATGTGTGTCCGCAATCTGAGGGGCTGGGATCAGCCGTGAAGCTGTCGGATGCAGCGTCGTAGTTGAACAGCGCGTATCCCCATCCGCCGCTTTTCGGAAATCTCTTGCTGTCCTTTTCCATGACGAAGGCCTGCGCGAACACGTCCGGCACATCCACGGCGAAGGGAGCCTCCGTGCTCTTCTTCGGCTTCCACTGAAGCTTCGCGATCATGGAGCCATCCGGGAATGGCTGGCCGTTGCCCGGCACGCCGGCCTTGAACGCGTTGATCATGGCGGGATTGGCGACGATCACCTTGAGCACTTCATCAGTCCGGGCAGAAGAGACCACCGCCCAGTCCTCGTATCCCTTGAAGTCGGAAAACGCTATTCCGTCCGGCGATTTCAGCGCGTACTTGTCCTGCGCGTAAACAGCCGCACCGCCGAGGACGGCGAGCGCTGCTGTAGCTGTCGCAATCGTGAGCTTGTTTTTGCGCTTCATGCTGATCCTTTTTTGGAAGACTTTGCGGACATCGTTTTTATCCTCGGGGCCGGCCAAACGAGAATATTTGCACGCGTAAAGATGAGAGCAAAGCCGGCCGCAATCGAGTTGGCCGGAGGTCCAATACGCGGACTGGCTATCCGCGCTGACTATTTCTTGGGCAAGTCTTCTTGGGCGAGTCTTCTTGGGCAAGTCCGTTCGCGTTATGAGTGTGCGGGACCGCACGTCCACGCGATGTCCACTTACTTTACCCCACAAAACGGACATGGCCCCAAATGGAACGTGTGGTAATCTTGAGGTTACGCGACAGGAGTTGCCCAGTCGCTGTTGCGCGACGCAAGGGCAAAAGTGGGGAGAATGGGGTGTCTGGTCGATTTTGTGCGTTAGCGTTTGCGGTCGTACTCACAACCAACCTGGGTTCGGGGATCGCTCTCGCGCAGGAATACCCGACGCGCCCGGTTACTATTATTGTGCCGCAACCGCCCGGCGGCGGCACCGACATTATCTCCCGCATCGTCGGCCAACAGCTTTCAACGCAGCTTGGCCAACCATTCATCATCGAGAATCGCGCTGGAGCGGGCACGGTGGTCGGCAGTGCTTCCGCCGCTCATGCGGCGGCTGACGGCTACACGCTGCTTGCCGGTCTCACTGCAAATATGGCCGTCAACCCAAGCCTGTTCGCAAAACTTTCCTACGATCCGGTGCGCGACTTTACTCCCGTGGGGATGATGGCGGAATTTCCTTTCGTACTTATCGTGAGCAAAAATTTTCCCGTGCACTCGGTCAAGGAGCTTATCGCTTTAGCAAAAGCGAAACCGGGCGAGATCAATTTTGCATCAGCAGGGAATGGAAGCGGCCAGCACCTGTCAGGCGAACTTTTCAAGCTGATGAGTGGCACGAACCTCACGCATGTGCCCTATCGTGGCGCTGCGGCCGCCTATGCCGACGTCATGGAGGGTCGAACCCCGATATTCTTCGACAACCTCGCGAGTGCGCTGGGGCAAATCAAGGGCGGCACGGTACGTGCACTGGCTGTCACCGGCAAAGAGCGATCTCCGCAGTTACCGGACGTGCCGACTATCGCGGAATCCGGCGTGCCGGGTTACCAAAATTATGTCTGGTTTGGCCTGTGGGCGCCAAAAAACACGCCGCGGCCGATCATCGAGAAGTTGCACGAGCAAATCAAGAAAGCGATCGCAAGCCCGGAGGTAAGCCAAAGGATTCTCGCGGACGCTGGCGTGCCATTGAATATGCCGCTTGCGGATATAGAACCGTTTTTGAAAGCCGAAATTGCGAAATGGGCCGATGTCGTCAAGCGCGCGAATGTCGCGGTCCAGTAGGCACGGCACATTCGACCCAGGCACTTAAGGGCCTGCATCCATTCGCCCGAGGCAACATTGGTCATACGCGACGTATCGGACGAGCCTGAGTTCGCTTTAGCGACCGAGCCGCCAACATCGGGGCAGCGCCGGTTGGCGCTCGCCGTCGCTGTCGTCGTGTTCGCAGTATTCGCAGTTGCGGTGACAATCGGGCTTGCGGCTCCGTTCGCGAATGTGCCGGTACGGATTGACGGCTTCGTTCCGGCATTAACGACAATGTTTTTTGTCAACGATGCGATCACCGCCGTCCTGCTATTCGGTCAATTTTCGATTATCCGTTCACGCGCGCTATTGGTCCTCGCCAACGGCTATCTTTTTACAGCGCTGATGGCCATTCCGTTTGCGCTCACCTTTCCCGGTGCAATTTCGCCGAACGGACTACTCGGCGCCGGCGTGCAGAGCTCCGCGTGGATTTATAACTTCTGGCACTATGGTTTTCCGGTGGCCGCGATTGCCTACGCAATGCTCATTGGCGATCGCACGAACAACGTGTCCCGCGCTTCAATGCGATCCGCGATTGGCTGGGGCGTCGTGATCGTCATCAGTCTTGTGTACGGGCTCACATGGCTCGCCACGACGGGAGCTGCGTTTCTGCCGTCCCTTATGATGGACAGCATTCACCCCAACCCTCTGGCGCGGATTGTAACGTCAGCAAACACGCTCACATGTGTGTTCGCACTCGCGTTGCTGTACAGGCGCCGACGTTCGGTGCTCGATCTCTGGATCATGGTTGTGCTGTGTGCATGGATCACCGAACTGGCGCTCCTGGATGTGCTCTTGTTCTCTCGCTTCACTTTTGGCTTTTATGTTGGCCGCGGTTTTTCGCTCATCACTTCAGTCGTCGTTCTTGTCGTATTGCTTACAGAGACGACAAGACTGTATTCGCGCCTCGCCCGCTCGAATATGTCATTGCAACGCGAACGGGACAATCGACTGATGAACCTGGAAGCGATGGCGTCGTCGATTGCCCACGAGGTCAGGCAGCCCCTGACCGCCATCGTGGCAAACGGTGATGCGGGTTTGCTATTTCTTGGACGGGCGCCGCCCAATATTGAAGCGGCACGGTCGATCATGAGCGACATCGTTGCCGATGGTCATCGTGCCAGCGAAGTATTCGACAGCATCCGCGCCTTGTTCGGGCAACCGGATCAGGAAAAACAGGCCATCGATGTGAACCAGATCGCTCTTGGAGTCCTCAACAACCTGCAGGGAAATTTGAAAGAACACGACGTTGCAACGCGCACCGAGCTAAGGACAGAACTACCGCTTGTCATGGGCCACAAGGGTCAACTGGAAGAGGTCATTTTTAATCTGATCCGCAACGCGATCGAAGCAATGGACACCATCGAACAGGGAGACCGGGTGCTGCGTGTGAGCACCGATCATCACGGCGAAGATGCAATTGTTGTCTCAGTCGAAAACTCGGGGCCCGCAATCGATCCGCAAAAAGCAGACAGCATTTTTGACGCGTTCGTGACCACGAAATCGCATGGGATGGGGTTGGGGCTCGCCATTTGCCGGATGATTGTTGAGCATCATGACGGCGAGCTTTCGGTGTCGTCCGGCAACAAGACTGGCACGCTTTTCAGGTTCATCCTGCCAATCAAATCGCCGCCAGGTTCTGACGCGGCATCGCTTTAGGCATGCTGCCAAATACCAAAACACGTTGGCGCGATTGAAATGTCGGCTGAGGGCCAGAAGCGGACGTTTGCGTCAGACCGGCTCTTTAAAGTTCACGCACCACTTTGGTCTGAATCGTTTCGCTATGTCAGGAGAACAGTTGATTTTGCAGGACGTCGTCACGCAATCCATCAATGATTTGCCGTTGCCGCCGCTCGAGTCCGTTTTAGGTGCTGCGAATTTTGCTGCCGGAGACAGATTTTGCGGAACGACCTGCTTTGGTTCGCATGACCCGCCTTTTCCGCTGATGGTGGCGCGGCATTGTTCGATGGTGACGAAGCCACAGTTAGTGCCGCCGCCGTTGTTATCGACAGCACACCATTTATAGGGATCAGCAGCGGTTGCGCTGACCGTTAAGAATATCGATGTGGCGGCCGCGCAGCCGAGAGAAATCGTGAACCCGCGCAGTCTCATTGCCGTCCCCCAACCTCAAGATACGGCATCGTAGCAACTCAAAATGGTATTCCGGAAGGGGCGGCGTGTGAGGCTGGCTATGTCCCTATTTACCCCCGAAAACGGCCATTGTGCTTTTTATGTATCGCGGCAGTCCACCTGACGCAGGCCGGCCTCAGGAAAAAATCAAGAGTATCTCCAAGATTGTCATGGACCCGGCAGCTACGGTGACCGGCGATCGGCCATGGCGGCGCAAAGTCAGCGGTCAAGCCCCGGCAGCAACACTTGATTGATGGAAAGCCCCTGTGCGTATCCACGCTATCCAAACCGGCACCGTGAGAATGAAGACTGCCGCAGCCGAGGGCCGTGGCCGCGGATTTCGGCGGCAACTCGCCATTTTCACCGACGCGAACTGGACCGAATGGTTACCAACCTACGCGTGGGCAATTGAGCACCGCGAGGGTGTCATCGTTGTCGACACCGGCCAAGGAGCGCATCTGCTCGAACTTTCAAAGTCCTATCATCCATTTTTTAGATGGGAGGTTGGGTTTCGAATAGAGCGTGAGGAAGAGATCGGACCGCAATTGCGCGCGCTCGGCATTGGACCGCGCGATGTGAAAAAAGTCGTTCTCACACATTTGCACATCGATCATGATGGCGGTCTTGCCCATTTCCCCAACAGCGAAATCCTCGTCGCGCCGGGCGAACTTCTCGCGGCACGCGGATTGGCCGGGCGGATCGGCGGATATCTTCCAAACCGGTGGCCTTCCTGGTTCGACCCGATGCCGCTTGATCTTGCAGTGGCGCCAATTGGACCCTTCACATACAGCCGGCGATTGACGAACGCCGGAGATGTCATCGCCGTCTCGACACCCGGTCATACGGCAAGTCATGTCTCCATTTTAGTCCAGGAGAACGACACGACGCTCTTTCTTGCCGGTGACACATCTTACACAGAGGCCCTCATGCTGGCGGGCAAGATTGACGGCGTCAGTCCGGATGAGCGTGCCGCCCGTGCGACGCTTCGCGCGATCCAAAACTTTGCCCGGACACGTCCGACGGTCTATCTACCGAACTCATGACCCGCAAACGGGCGTTCGGCTTTCAAAGCGCCAAATAGTTGGAACACCAGATCAATTTCCAAGTGGCGGTACGAACCGACCGGCCGTGCTCCAGCGCGCTCATTAGCGTACCGGTGCCGGTGTTTATGCTGGCTCAATAAGCCTGCAATGCCAGCACACCGCCAGGACCTATCATCAGCCCCCAGGTTTCATCGGCGCCGAGGTCGACTTCGTCGTTCTCGGCCGGCTTGCCCGGCAGCTTGATCGAATATTTATATTTTCCAGGCGGCACATCGAGCATTGGGCCGTCCGGACTCTTGGTGCCGGCTCCGGCCGCGACGTTGATCGTTTTGCCGTTGAATATCATCGCCGCCGCCGCACCGTTGATGTTGCCGAACATAACTTTGGCCTGGCCCGGCTTGGGCATGATGCCGGCCTTGGCAACAGCGTCCGGATTTTTCACCGATAGAGTTACGCTGGTCGCGCCATCTTTACGGCTGAGCTTGAGCATTGCGGGCCCATCGGGTGCGGCATAGGCGACGGTCGCGTTTTCGGCTGTCACGGCGGCACCGCTGGAGCCCTCTTTCCAGTTGAGCTTGCCGAGTTCGCGCCGGTAGAAACCCAATACATCGCTGAGTTCGAGCGGCACGCTGGCCTTGAGCTCTCGGCGGAACGGCGTCTTGGTGCCCTCGCTCATCGTGTGTCGCTTGGGAAGCGGCAGCCCTCCGCTTTCCTCTGCCTCGAGATCCTCTGCACTTGCCGGTGTGGATACTGGTGCGGGTTGCGCCACGGTGGGCGACGCAGAGGATTTGGCCGCCGCGACTTTCAGCGCGGCGCCATCCGCAGATACATTGGTCTTGTCGCCCATCCGTATGATCGTGAACGATACGGACTTCCCGCCCTTCGAGAAATCGAGCACGACCATGTTGGCGTTGTTGATCACGGACGAGCCGATGGTCCATGCCTGCCCTTTCATTGCCGACCGGTAAAAGTCGGCAATGGCCTTCGGACTGGACGCGCTGTTGAATTCAAGCTTGCCGGCGGCGCCGTCGAATTCAACGTCTTCCGCGGTATCCGGCACGGGAACCGGCGCCTTGTTATCAGCAAGCGTACGCAACGCAGGCTCTGGACCGCTCGGCGGCTGTGGCGCAGCGGGCGCTTTCGCGCCGGCTGCTGCGTCGGCAGTGGCGTCCCGTACCATCTGCTGCGCCTGCTTCAGGAGCGCGTCGACCGAGTTGTCTTGAGCGGCCGGCTCGGGCTTGGCCGCAGGTTTTGGAAGCTGCTGCACAAGGCTGACAGTTGTCAGATCGTATTTGTGTCCGAGCTTCAACACTGCCGGTCCCTGCGGCGACGTAAAATTGAGCACGACGTTGTCGGGATTGACGGCCGCGCCTTGCGCCTCTTCCTTCCAATCGCGCGCCGTTAGCTCGCGGCGATAGTATGCCAGCACAGTGTCGAGCGTGGCGGGCACCGTGGCATGTATTGTGTGCGTGGCCTCGCCGCCGGTACCGCCTGCGGACTTGATGAGTTTCGGCCTCGGCAGGCCGAAGATATCCTCACCATTTTCAAGCGTCTGTGCTTGCGCAAACGGTGGTACCTTGATTTCGGCACTGGTCTTGCCATCGTCGCGACGTTGAATCGTCAGCACGACCGGACGCTGCGTCCCGCGAATAAAGTATGCGGCCGTACCGTTCGCAATCTTCTCTTCAAGCTTCGCGTTTGGCCACTGCTTGGCAGCGTCTGCCGCAGACAATGTCGCCCAGCCCCTGGCAGCCAGTTCCTTGCGGAAGAAATCGAGCGTGCCGTCGACTGTGCCAGCCGTGGTGACGTTAAGATAAGGCCGATGTTCGTCGAATACGACGCCGGTCGCGTCATCCGGAATCGCCAAGGCGAAATTCAGCCGGGCTGGCGCATAGTAGACGGTCGTTTCTTCGCTGGTCTGTTCGTTTTTTCCAACTTGAATTGTGAACGATACCGACAATCCCTGTGGTCCCTTTTTGAGACTTAGTGACGTCGCGTGGGTCTCCTCCAACGGCGCGACGTACGGCTTCCAGCCGTCTGCAGCCAGCAACTGCTTGAGCGCGGCATCGGTGTCCGCGAGCGGGCGTGCCACGGAATAGACCAGGTTGTCCGGCTTCGAGCGGGCGGGATCTTCTTTGGCACCTTCGAGCCGCGGCAACTTCTGGACGTCGACCAGCGCGGCGCCGACGTTGTCGCTGTTGAAGAACTCTCTCTGCAGGGTCTCCAGATATCCGTTCGGCAATTCTTCAAATTTGACTTTGGTCTGGCCGCCGTCTGCCCGTTCGAGAACAAGCGCTGCGAGCCGTTTGTCGCCCTGCAAATAATAGGCGTAAGCGCCACTCTTGGTCATCTCGCCGGATGCGCCGCCGGCCGGCTGAACTCCATTGAGTTTCTGCGACCACAACGACCAACCGAGCGGGCTCAACTCCTTGCGATAGAACTCCAACGTTTTGTCGATGGGCTCGGCACTAACTAACGTAAGCAACGGCCGGTTCGGATCAAATTCGATGCTGGTGGCATCCTTCGGGAACGGCAGATTGTTTTTGAGCGCGACCGCATTGTATTGAACGCTGGTCGCGTTGCCCTGCGCTGGCGCAACCGTAATAAACACGCCGAGAGCAAACTGACCTTTCTTGAGCGAAAGGGTCCGCTGGTTTGCATCTGCGGATACTGAGGTGTGCGGCGCGACGTATTTCTGCCACCCCTCGGCCGCGAGCGCCTTGTCAACCGTTTCGGCGGCCTGCGAAACCGGGTTGGACGTCGTAAAGATCGTGCTCGCAGGACTGGCAAATATTTCTTTGGCGCCGGCAACCCGCGGAAGCTTGCTGGTATCGAGCGACCCGTCAGATGGCCCGGATTTCGAACAGCCGGCTGCCAGCATCAAGATAAAAGCAAAAGAAAAAAATCGGACAATGGATTTTTGGCCAAACCGCGTCGCTGTAATACCCTGCATACTTGATCTCGCTTTCACATTGGTTCCAGTCGCGCGGACGCGCGCGTCGCAGGCAAGGCTCGTAGCAATATAATCGCCGCCATTACCCCGGGCGCCCTCTGACAGATGCTATCCTATCAGTCGCATCATATGGCCGGCGGGTTCATTGAAATAGCGCGATGGCCGACCATCGCGGAGCCTGTCAACCATGTCCTCCGTTGTATACTCCCCCGCCAGCCGCGGTGGCGGCCAACTCCGCAGCGCGCGCTAAACGGGCCGGCAAGAAGAAGTAAGCCCGGCTCTCGGAGGTATGACGAAATGTCCGCCGCAGGTCGATAGCGGACAATCGTCGGCGCGCGTGGAGTATCCGCCAAGAGCCGGAAGCGGACGTCCCTTGCCTTGCGGCTGGATTTAGATTTCTGTCAGCATCAGAATAAGTAGACGTATCCCTTTATGGTGACCCGACTGTGAGATTGCTGAAACTCCTGTTGCGCCGTTTGTTAATCCTGGGGTTGGGTATCCTCACCGTCTGGCTGATCATTTTTGTTTTTGATTTTACCGACCACAGACTGCCGTCAATATTGGCTTTGGCCCTCACTTATGGATTCGCGGCATATATCATCTTGCCGCGTGTCGTTCGCATGGGCCTCAAGATACTCCAGCGCAAAAGTATTCCTCGCTACACGATTACCGGAGACGGTTTGCCCGGCGATCCGGTCAACCTGGTGCTTACAGGCACGCTGGAACAGCTTCACGCTGCCTTCGCAACCGCCGGCTGGTCAGAGGCTGATCGGCTGGGCCTGGCAAGCTCATGGCGCATGATCCGGGCATTCGTATTCAACTCTTCCTACCCAACCGCACCGTTCAGCACCCTCTATCTTTTTGGGCGCGGCCAGGACGTCGGTTTCCAGAAGGCGATCGATGACAGCCCACGAAAGCGTCATCACATTCGATTTTGGGCTTTGAGCCTCGCGCACGCAGAATCCAAACTCGGAAACGCGAGCTTCTGGCTAAACACTGACCGTCCGCCTGACGGCGCGCGCGTTCACTGGATCGGAGCGGGCACCAAAGATACCGGCATTTCTTTGACTCGCCTCACACTCCAGATAACCCACGCCACAGATTCGGATACGAATGCCGAGCGGGACTACGTCGTTGCCGAGCTGAGAAGAAACCGGGTCATCAAAGAAATCGCTTCATTTCAAGCCGGCCAACATCTGGGCGCAGACCAGGTCAATCACTACGTTACCGACGGTGAAGTTACGGTCGCGACTCTGGAAGCAGAACCTTGATACGGCGAAATTTCCGCAACTCGCCCGAAAGCGAGCGTTGCAAATTCCAATAAACGCGATCCTTTTGCGAGCGGTTGCAAAAAAAAGAGAAGGTGCCTAGGTTGATTTATTCTCCGCGGCGCAACAGGCGCATTTGCTTTGCAAACAACGCTCACATTGGATGCGGCGAAGGCTTTCGTCGCTTTAGCCGCCCTGAGCCTGATTCTCTCAGGCTGCGCCAAGCAACTCTGGGACCCCGATACGGATACAAACGCGGTCGCTTGTCGAAGCACTTATGGCTTCCCTCCTGGCACCCCGGAATATGATCAGTGCATGCAGAAATTTAAGGAAATTGATTCCCGAAAGGGAAGTCGGCCGGGTTTCTGAATTCTTCCTAACGAACGCCAAGCCAGTCGTGTCCGCTAATGGCCATAAGCGGACATGGCTACATCTCGCCTGACGCGTTCAGCAGACCGGAATAAAAAGAGTTCGAACTCTACCCGTCCGACCGTTTGCGGTGCCTCGCGGGTGCAACGGATGT
The DNA here is from genome assembly GCA_963810585.1 of uncultured Alphaproteobacteria bacterium. Lineage (GTDB taxonomy): Bacteria > Pseudomonadota > Alphaproteobacteria > Rhizobiales > Xanthobacteraceae > Pseudolabrys. The sequence goes on along the minus strand of CAWENV010000001.1, from coordinate 2,508,475 downwards.
TGCTGTCCACCTGGGGTTTGAATTGCAAAACCCGCGATCGGCAGACACGACATTCGGGACACACTCCTGGAACGAACGGTACTGGCAATCCCAATACGAATTGCCATTTCCCTTATTCGTGACAGCGCACCAGGGGGCGTTGTCGAGGGCCCGGCTGACCGGAGCATCGACGCAAAGTGCCCCCGCCGAGGCGGCGAGCGCAAACATCAAGCGCGTTATGGTTTTCATCGGGATTCTCCTGTCTAGCTCAATATAGATCTATAACGGTCCGCACCCACAACCGCGTTTCTATTTCCGGCCCGTAGTCCCGGTCACCCAAGCAACACGCGACCAGGGTCCTCCTTTTGTCAATCCTTGGCGATCAGATCGTCGGATTCCACGGCACCGGAATATAGCGATAGCCACTCCCGTTTTTTTCCACATGGGCGAGAGATGGAAACGGATAGTGGAACCCCTGCACCCGCAGTTTCTCGGCTGCCAGCATGTCGTAAACCTTGCGCCGGGTTGCTTCCGCCATGGCGCCATCCTGGTCATAGAACGCGTGCCATTCGGGATGGCGCACGAACAGGAACGGCACGTGCGTCACATCGGACTGCAGGTACACTTGTTCTGATCCTGAAGCGATTAGATAGGAAGTATGACCGGGCGTGTGGCCGGGGGTGCCGAGCGCAGTGATGCCGGGGACAACTTCTTTGTCCCATTCGTAGGTGCGCACACGTCCCATGACTTCGGCATTAAATACGCGACGTACATTTTTGAAGTTGGTCGAAACGCGGCCAGTGCCGGCCCGGTTCATTTCGCCATCGTCCATCCAGTATTTATGCTCGACGGCGGGTACCAGAATTTCGGCATTCGGATAGGTCAACGAATTGTCGGCCATGAGCAGGCCGTTAATGTGGTCACCGTGATAGTGCGAGATGATCACGATATCGACGGCCGAGCGTTCAATTCCGGCAGCGGCAAGATTTGTAACAAATTGGCCGCCGACGCCATTGCTCTTCTTGTAGCCGGCTTCGCCGGTGCCAGTGTCGATAACCAGAAGCTTGGTGCCGGTGTTCACCGCGACCGGGTTATAGGGCGTCGTCATCATGTCTTTTTCCATGAAGACTTCGGCAAGCGCCGCGTTGACCTCGTCCAGCTTCACGTTTGCGACGTGATCTTCCGCCATCTTGAAGCGAGCGACGCCATCGGTCGCGACCGTCACTTCGAGGCTGCCGATCTTGTACCGATACCAGCCCGCAGCCTGTTTTCCGGAGGCCGGCGTGGATGCGTGTACTGGCGTTCTCAATGGCAATGCCGTGATGCCGGCGGCGCCGGCAGCGGCGGACAATACAGTGCGGCGTGTCAATGTCGTCATCGGCGTCTCCCCAAAGACTTCCTACGTTTGCCTTGCAGGCCGGCCCGGTTTTCGCGGGTCTTTTATCAACGATAGCCATTTTCCAGCCCGGCCGGAACTGGCCTCGAGGTAACTTGCATTCATAATTTGAGTTTGATCGGCCGCTGGCGAAAGCCCGCCCCAAGGCCCGAAAGCGGGCCTTGGGCAGCGCGATTAGAATGTCCACTACGGCCCCAACAGTGGAAGTCCCCTTGCTTGCGTACGGCAACCGGATCGCGTTTCCTGTCCACGCACGCGGAGAGGCACCACCTGCTCCATCGACCGGCTCCGCCAATGGGAGAAATGCCATGTATACGCTTCTCGCTGCTGCTTCCATGCTTCTCGCTGCGACGGCTTCCGCCTTCGCCCAGAGCGCGGGCGGCGCAGTACCGGCCGACGTGCTGAAAGATCTCGCTCCCACGGGAAAACTGCGAGCAGCGATTAACCTTGGAAATTCGGTGTTGGCGCAGAAGGACGCGACCACTGGTCAGCCCAAGGGCATTACGCCCGATCTTGCGCAGGAGCTCGGGCGGCGGCTCGGCGTTCCGGTCGAATTCGTTGTCTATGAGGCCGCTGGCAAGGTTTTCGGCGCGGTCAAGGATGATGCGTGGGACATCGCCTTCGTCGCGATCGAGCCGGTGCGCGCCGCCGAGATCGAGTTCAGCGCACCCTACGTCATCATCGAGGGCACCTACATGGTGCCAAAGGATTCTCCGTTAAAGGTGATCGCCGACGTCGATCGTCCCGGCATACGCATCGGCGTAGGCTTGGGTTCGGCCTATGATTTATACCTGACCCGCACAATCAAGAACGCCACAGTCATACGCGCGGCGACGGGCGGCGGGCGTGCGATGATCGAGATGTTCGTCAATGACAAACTCGAGGTCGCTGCCGGGGTGAAACAGCCGCTGGTCGCCTACGCCAAGGACCATCCGGAGGTGCGGGTGATGGACGGTCATTTCATGGAAATCCAGCAGGCGATGGGCACGCCCAAGGGCCGCCTCGCCGGCGCACGTTATCTACGCGCGTTCGTTGAGGATATGAAAGCCTCGGGCTTTGTCGCCGAGGCGATCAAACGTAGCAACCAATCAGCGGCCGTGGCGCCGCCAGCGACAAACTAAACGCAGGAATCCCGCATCGGACCATCTCCGCTTCGCGTCAATACTTGCACACACGCTAAGCCGTAGCAGGGACCATCTGTCGGCGCAGACTCACGCATAGCATCGCAAGGCATGCCGCGACGAAAAACACGAGTGCGGGGATCGACCAGTTCCAGAACATGCCGCGGTCTATGATGGCCTGCCGCTGCGGGTCGTCGGCGAGGTAGAGCACTGTGACCTTGTCACCGGCACGATGCATGGGCGGATTGGTGCCGACACTATCCTTGAATTCGACCGTCGCGTTCCTGTCGGTGCGAAACCGGACAACAGGATAATACGTGTAGCCGCCGCTGCCGGAGCTGTGCTCGCTGTTCATCCGCACCACCTGCCCCTGCGCCCGCAGGCCCGCGGCCTGAAGGCGGCTGATCCTGAGGCTCTGGAAAATACCGATGGCAATGAGCACCACGGCAACAATACCCAACACCGGGACGATTTTCCTGAAGCTCTGCGATTGTTTCAGCCGGACTTGCGCAACGTCAGCCGACGAAACGATCGATTCAATTGGCTTGACGTTGCTCATATCGAGCGTCGTCTGACCAATATTGTGCTGCATTTTCCATTCGTCGATAGACAGCCGCTGCCCCTTGGGAATAAGCACGCGGTACCCACGTTCGGCAAAATACAGAACCATCGCGGCAGCCATGATCCATGTCATGAGCGTGATCGGAAAAGCAGTGAGCGCGATATAGCCGAGCAGGATTCCCGGCGCGACAAACACGAAGCCGATGATTTCAAGCAAATAGCTGTTAGCCTGTCGCGCTTGCGTCGGATTGTGCGCGGAGATCATCAGCCGTACGACGCGCCCGGTCTCCTTGCCACGAACCAAGCTCGAACCGGTGTCTGACTTTGCGACATGGCTTTGCCCGTCCGGCAACGTGTAGCGGTACACAGGAGTATATGTGCCGCTATTCGCGACGACGCCGATGATCGTTCCCTGCGCGTGCAGCGCATGTACACGCCAGTACAATGAATTACCGAGGATGAACCCGCCGATGGACAGGCACACCAGCGCGCCAATAAAAAAACCGACCTGGTTGTAGGCCTGCACACCCTGGAAAATAAAATCGAGCATGGAGACACTCCTGCTTCGATTTCAATTTACAGTTGAGGCCTTATCGCAGAGTAAATTCACCGATGTCGCGCAACCTCAATAAATTCGCAGCCGCGTATGGTTATGAATTTATTGCTGCCCCTGAATGGCGCGAGTCGCGTGTCTACCAGGGATCAATCGCAGACATTTAGCCGATCATTCGAAGACTTCGTCCGCACGTCCAATCAATGTGTTGGGGACGGTGATGCCGAGCGCCTTGGCAGTCTTCAGGTTGATCATCAGTTCGACTTTGGTTGCCTGCTGAACCGGCAGATCAGCGGGTTTCTCGCCCTTGAGAACACGACCGGTATAGATGCCTGTCAGGTGATATGCTTCGGTAATCTCCGTTCCATAACTCATCAGACCTCCGGCCGCAGTGAACTGCCGAAACTCGTATATCGTAGGCACAGCATGTCGGACCGCGAGCGCGGCAAGCTGTTCGGTGTGGCCGACGAAAAACGGGCCTGCGCCAATCACGAGGCCACCCGCCCGTATTTGGACGACCTTTGCGAAAGCAGCATCGACTTCACTTTCAGTACTGACATTCATGACATGGAGTTCGAGCCCCAAAGTGCGGGCGGCCTCCAACATCTCACGGGTCGTGGTTTCCGCAACAGCGGGATCGGCTGGGTTCACGAGAAGCGCGATGACGTGAGCTGCGGGAATTAATTCGTGGAGCAACTGCAGCCGTTTCGGCGCTATCTCCACGTTCATTTGAGTAATACCCGTAACGTTGGCGCCCGGCTGATTAAAGCTGGCGACAAAACCGAGCCGGACCGGGTTGTCGCCCAATTCAAAGACGATCGGAATGGTCTTGGTGGCCTCCTTTGCCGCACGCACCGCCGGGGTACTGGTCGCAGCGATGACCGTAACTTGACGCTGCACCAGATCGGCCGCCAGCGCCGGCAGCCGGTCGTTCCGACCATCTGCCCAACGATATTCGATCGCCACGTTGCGGCCGTCGACGAAGCCCATTTCACGCAGGCCTCTGAGAAAAGCCGCCAATTGCCGCTTGTAGCTCTCGGCGGAGGCCGCGTTGATAAACCCGACCACCGGCATCGCCGATTGCTGCGCGCGGGCCAACAGCGGCCAAGCAAGCGCCACTCCGACAACTATCGTGATGAACTCGCGTCGCCTCATTGCCGCCCTCGAGGCAGGAGCAGGGATCGTATCGGGTTATACTAAAACCGGAAGCCCCCAGGTGAGTTCACGCGCAAACTGGCCTCCAGCCAATATCAGCTTTGGGCCAACAGCGAACATTGAGACAGGCTCGGGTATGTCCCCTATTCCATCAAAAGCGGACGCTGTACCCTCAAGCGCCACCCGGGGGTAGACTATGAAAAGCAAGATGTTTCAGTCGCCGCGAAGTTTTTTCGCGGCTCTTGCCATAGCCGCATCGTCAAGCCTCGCCGTACCGGCCAATGCACAGGACGCGATCAAAGTCGCGGTCGGACAGATCGATGCCTGGTCCAATCAGGTGCCGACGCTTGGCATGAAGGCCGGAATTTTTCAGAAGCATGGCATTGTTTTAGAAAATTACGGCACCCAGGGCGCCGGCGAGACGCTGCAGGCAGTGATCTCGGGCAGCGCCGAGATCGGCATCGGTGTTGGCACCCCCGGCGCCATGCGCGCTTTTGCAAAGGGCGCGCCAGTGCGCGTCCTGGCCGCAGCCTATACCGGTGTGGAAGACATTTATTGGTTTGTGCCGGACAATTCGCCGATCAAGAACGTAAAAGACATAACCGACAAACATACGATCGCCTATTCGACCAATGGTTCGACCTCCGACAGCGTGTTGCGCGCGCTGATCGCCCATTACGATCTTAAGGCGAAGCCAACCCAGACCGGCGGGCCGCCCGGGACGTTCACAATGGCAATGTCAGGGCAAATCGACATCGGCTGGTCGGTAGCGCCATTTGGGCTGAAGGACTTGCAGGCCAAGACCATCCGCGTGCTGATGCGTGGCAGCGACGTGCCTTCCATGCGCAGTCAGACGGTGCGAGTCGAAATCGTCAATGCCAACGCGCTGAAGGAGCGTCACGATGTCATCGTGCGATTCATGCGCGCGTATCGTGAGACGCTCGACTGGATGTACTCAAATCCGCTCGCGGTAAAATACTATTCCGAATCCATGCGCATGCCAGAAAACCTGGTTGAATTGCAACGCGATGAATTCAATCCGAAAACGGCAATGAACCCGGACAGATTGTCCGATATCGATCTGGTGATGCAGGATGCGGTTGCCGGAAAATTTCTGGAAAAGCCACTCACTCGGGAGCAGCTTGCGGAATTCATCCAGATCCCGCCGCGCTAGCAGATTTGTTGGGTTTCGCGTCGAGGGGCTATTCCGCCCGGTTTTTCCGCAAGTGTGACATGATGGTGACATAAGGCGGTCGCGGCTTATGTCCTCTTGGGATAACCTGTTCCCGCGGTTACGCGTATATTCGATTTGTGAGTGCAGTAAAAAGGAGGAGACAATGAAGCGTTTTCTTATTGCCGCTTTGATTACCTCTTTCACTGTCGGCACTGCTATGGCGCAGTCATGCGAGAGCATGGCGATGAGCAAAGAGGGCAAGCCGCTCCACGGCGCAGCAAAAACAAGCTTTGTGAAGAAGTGCAAGAAGGACGCGTGCGAAACCAAAGCAGTCAGCAAAGAGGGCAAGCCACTCTACGGTGCGGCCAAAAACAGCTTCCTGGCGAAATGCAAGAAAGCTGCCTAAAAGAGCTGCCAAGAATTTGTGCCAGCCGCGCGTTAATAAGCGCGGCCGGTTCACTATCGTCCTGCGGGCGTGACAAGTTTTGCGATTTTACTTCTGAGAGTCGCCTTTCAACACCGGGCCGGGAAGCCAATTTGCGTCTATGACTCCCTTTGCCAGCTCCAAATCGATATGCGGGCTGATTGCCTTCTGAAATGCAGCAGCCATCACCTCGTATTCATACTTGCAACTCGGCGATCGCGTTGCCGGCAAATAACCTTCCTGCGTCAGATCCGCGAAACGGACCGGACTGGCGCCGAAGGCTAAGCATAAAAGATTATAGAAGCGCTCTTGAGGGAAACCATGACTACTCGCGAAGCTTTCTAAACGCATCCGCACCGAGGGATCCTTTTTGTAATCCCGCATGTATGCCGACCAGGTCCAGGCGGCGCCCCCTATTAATCGCCGCGCCTCGACAAATTGCAGCATAACGTATGTTGCAAAATTATCGGCGGCATCTTCCTCGTGCCCAAATATTGGCACACCGAAAATATCGAATGTTGCGTGCCCAACCTCATGCAACGTCAGCCAGAGAAACTGACCTATTTTTGCGTCGTCCGGCGTGATCCCGGCAGGGGTCGTTTCCTTCGGCAATGAAGCCAATATTTGCTTTAAAAGCTCATAACAGATTGTGACTGTCGGCTTGGAGTTGTCTCGCCGGTACCAGGCATCGACCTTGCCGCACTCGGCTGTTTTGATTGTCAGCTCCTCGGGCAGCCGAAGCGGACTCAGTAACTTCTGGACTTTCTCGAGCGCGCCGCAAATCTTCAGGACTTCGTAGAGGTCCTGCAGATCGGAGCTTTTGGGTGCAACATATTCGACGACAACTTGGTTTGGCCGATCAGTACGTACGGGAGTGCCCTGGGATTGAGCGACCGCAAAATTTGGCACGATCAACGCAGCGCAGACGATGACCCCGATGGAGCTCATCGCGTTCCATTTGAAACTGGTCATCGGGTTCTCCGATTTCACATACGACTTAAAAGAGTTCCTTCACAAATCTTCGACCCTTCAAGCTTGCCTGATCATCGTAAGCGCCTTTGTTCGACCGCTTGGGCAGTTTGACCTTCGGCCGTTGGATTTTCTTATAGGGGATGGCGTTCAGAATGTGTGAAATGCAGTTCAGACGGCCGCGGCGCTTGTCCTCGGAGCGGACAACATACCAGGGCGCGTGCTTGCTGTCGGTTACCTTCAGCATCTTGTCGCGCGCGCGAGAGTAATCGTACCAGCGCGAATAGGATTCCACATCCATTGGGCTCAGCTTCCATTGCCGGAGCGGATCTTCAACGCGAGCGGCAAATCGCTTCTCCTGCTCATCCATGCTGGCTTCCAGCCAGATCTTGATCAATTTGATGCCGCCATCGACGATGTGTTTCTCGATCTCCGGGCACAGTTCCAGAAAGTGATTGCATTGTTGTTCGTCGATGAACCCCATCACGCGCTCGACACCTGCGCGATTGTACCAGCTGCGGTCGAAGATGATGATCTCGCCCGCTGCGGGGAACCGCTCGATGTATCGCTGGACGTACAGCTGCGTCTTTTCGCGGTCAGAAGGCGCTGGCAGCGCCGTGACACGAAAAACGCGGGGGCTGACCCGCTCGGTCAGCGCTTTAATTGTGCCGCCCTTGCCTGCCGCGTCGCGCCCCTCAAAGACGATGATGACCTTTAGTCCTTTGGCTTTAACCCATTCCTGAAGATAACAGAGCTGGACCTGAAGCTTGTGAAGCTCCTTTTCATAGAGCTTTCGCTTCATCTTGCCGTTTTCGTTCTCTTTTTCTTTTTTGTGCTTGGCCATGTGATATCACTTTCTGAACGCTGCAACTGCGATCAACTCCAAACCAGCGTCATGCTGATGTCCCCGGGCATGCCATTGGGCCAATCCGCAATCTGGTACTTCAAGCGGTATCCGCGCGGCTGGAGATGCACCTTCCAGAATTGATAAAGCTCTTTCGGCAGACCTGTGAGCGTCTCCTCCCAGCCAGGCTCCTGCTGGTTGATGGCGCGCCCCCCGTCGGTAAACAATTTATTTGAGAACCGTCCGACTTCGACCTCGGTCAAGCCATTGCCGACGGCGCGTTTGATAATGGCGGCTGCTCGCTTCATGCGCTCTTCGTCGCTCACGCCGGAAGGTTTGGCGAGTTTATCGAGCAAATCCATTTTCTCGGCCTCGATGAGCTTAAGCTTGCGCATATACTCGCTAGCTTTTTCAGCCTCCATCTCCGCGCTCTGTTTGCGGCAGTCCAATGCGCTCGGTAAAACGTTATCGATGTCGGATGCCATACGCATATCTCCTCACGCACGCCACACACGGGGACGCGACATCGTACCGGGTTAAGCCCTACTTGTGGAAGGGGGACGGCCGCGCGCCCGGGGTTGCCTGAAATTCGCGAGCCGTCATTTAATGGTCTTGATAAAAGCATCTGACGCCGTGCTATGGTTACGGACCTTGGAAAACGTAGTGGGGAGGTATTTTATGCGTAGTCTTGTTCATGCAGCGAAAGTTTGTGCAGCTCTTGTGGTCGCGGCAGTCATGCTGACGGGCGCGCCCTCGCGCTCCTACGCAGAGACCGGCTCGGTCCGGCTTCATATCACCAAAGTCGGTTTCATCGTGGGTGTCGGAGGCGGCTCTGGCACTTTGACCTTCCGGGGACGGCACTACCGGCTCAGCATCGGCGGCGTCAGCGCTGGTACCATTGGCGTTTCGGGTGCCGATCTGGTCGGAACCGCCACCAATCTACGGACTGCGGCGGATATCGCAGGCGCTTACTCGGCCGTTACGGCCGGGCTTGCGGTCGCCGGAGGCGCACAGGCCACAACACTACAGAACTCAAACGGCGTCGTTTTGACACTGCGGGGACGGCAGGTCGGTTTTTCGGCCTCCCTCGCCGTGAGTGGCTTGACCATATCTATCCAATAGCCAAACAAGACAGGCCGACGAAACACACTCGCACTGCGATGTCCGCATTGGTTCTCTAGCGGACATGGCGGTGCGAATTCGTGACGTCCGCCCTGCCCTCTAGCCCTTTATTTTGGATATCGCGTCAACGGCTTTTTCATCAGGATTCGCCAAACAGCGCTCGATAAAGTCGTCGCTCTGCTTCTTCAGAACATCGACGTTGAACTTGGTGCTTCCTGATTTGCCGAGCATAAATCCATGCAAAAAGGCGATGGCAACATCGCGGTCGACGCCGCTCTCGCGCATGACGTCTTTGCAGGCATATTGCTCGATCGTGCGGTCCTTGGTGTCCTGCGCTGAAGCCGGCCCCAGGCTGACCCCGGCGAGAAAAAAAGACGCGACGAGTCTGTTTGCCGTGCGCAAGTTTTTCATTTCATAATTCCTTTAATTGCAGCCACCCCGGTGCAAAAGACCCATGCACCGCGTGCCATCTCCACGGAAGGTGATGGCGCCCAGCGTTGCCGGCTGATTGGCCCGCAACGACGAAAAGTCACTTCCAAAAGACTGTCTTGAGCTAGAGCTGGCGCGCGCCCTCGAATTGCCCGAGCTGTTTCCGGATTGCGTAGCGCAGTACGTGCCATCGATCGCCGGATTGCACGGCTGCGCAATTGCCGGCGCGCCGAGTGTGACTGCCAACAACGTCACGGCAGCAATTCGCATCACCATTTGATTGCGGGCTCTATTTGCCAGTCCGACCTGATTCTTCAATCAGCTGCATGACCGGTCGTTTGAAATTGTCCGCTTGTCTGCACGCTGCTCTCAGGTCTTTGGCGTTCTCTTCGAACTTATTCATTTCGATAACTGAGTCGCGGCGACCGCCATGATAATAGCCGCTCAGCCAGAGTGCGACTGAATCTGCTTTTGGCAAGACATTGAACTGCTCGCAGGTAATCTTTGAAATATCCACGGTGACTTGCGCATGCGCAGCCGGTGCCGCGACAATAGCCAGAACCGTCAATGCGCGGGAAAATGAGCTGATCACGATAGTCAATGTAACCTCTTTGAGGGTTGTCCAGATCGGCCGCGACGCAACGTTTTCTTCTCGTTTGCCAAGTCTAGTTGGCCTGCGGCAGGCGAACAAGGGCCGCACGTGACCGCGAGCAAAGACGACGTATTGCCTGCATCACCGGACGTAACTTCGGCTGGATAAGGGCTTTGTGTAGCATTGCCCAAACAAGCGATATGACTAGTCCGCTCAATCCAGTCGCCGGCAACGCATCCCCGTTTCTAAGATGAAAAATGAAAGAGGCCGCCAACTGCGGCGGCCTCGGAAGAATACTTGATGCGCGTTGTCTGGTGACGTTACCAACTCGTCCAGCGGTGTCCGTTCCAATACCCGCGGCCGTCATGCTCCCGCCACCGGTAGTGTTCATGCCGGCCCCACTTCCAGTCGTCTGTGTGAACGACCACTCGGGCGGATTTCGGATAGTCGTATGTCTCATGCGTATGCCAGCAAGCATTGCCGACGCAGGCAATCGCTGCGGAGGCGCCCGCCGTCGAGAGCGCCAAAACGCCCGCGCCGATGAACGCACCAATTAGGGGTTTGCTCAGTGATGTCATGTTCCAGCCTCCGTTGCGTTTCACTGCACAACATAACGGCGTCTCTTTGCTTATGTTCCACGCCGTCATCCACGACACACCGAGGTCGCGGTGAATTAACTTTGGAACCCGCAGACGGAGAGTGAGTTGACTGAACTGACAAGTTGAACAACGGAGGCGGTCATGGGCTTTGGACGAGGTGCGTTGCTTTGGATACTGGGCGTTCCTTTGCCGATTATCATTTTGCTGGCGCTCTTCTGGCATCATTGAGCGATTCGAGGGACCGTTATGGGCAGAAGCGGCCATCGCGTGTGCGCTCGTCGACACTGGCCGGGATACGCTCATCTTGGCGTTGCCACAAAGCAACCTTATGTATCTCGGCATGACCTCACGTAACCTGCCCTGGTTTAGCGCCGTCGCTTTGGCGCTTGAATCAAACCGCGTCATCGCATTGAGATTGGCTAAGCTTGCGGCCGGCGGACCCGCCGCCCGCGCCGAAGCCAGCATGATGATGAGCGAAAAAATCAGCGAAGCATGGGGAGCTGGCGTGACGCTAATGGCCGGCGGCACAAGCGCCAAGGTGATCGCGCAATATCGCAAACGCGTCGCCGCCAATTCGCGGCGACTGCGCCGCGGCCAGTAATAAACTGCAGCCCCTCAACGACGTCATGAGCTCTTCGACAGCAAGTTAAAGGTTGCCATGCATCTTGGCGGCTACGTCGAAGAAATTAGCGTAAAATGCAATTACTTTTCATAACCCCTTGACCCCAATCTGTTTGCGAAGCTGGCGGCGGCAGACTGTCCCCGTCCACTTTGGAGATAGAACCCAATGGGCATCTTTCCAGTACTGTTGAACTTCCGCGACCTCCGTAAAGCTCTCCGCCATGAAATCCATTTTCCGGCGTCGATAAAAATTGATGAACAATCGCCACTTCAAACCTGCATCATTCATGACATCTCAGAAGGTGGAGCAAGGCTGACAATCGGATTGCGAAAAGAGACGCCCGATAATTTCACTCTCATTTTTTCGCGTAGCTGTCGCGTCGTCAGACGTACGGACGGTCAAATTGGGGTTGAATTTCTGCCAACGAGAACGCACTAGCGGCCTGCGGTCGCTTTTATCGTGTGAAAGACCTTGGGATTTTTTGCTGCTAATAACCGACGATCTCGATCCAGTTCGGATTCTTGCCCATCAGATAATCCTTGAGCTTGGTGAGCACGCCGGTCTTTTTGTTGATCGAATGGTAGGTGCATTCCGAACTGACGGGAAGCCAAGCAAGAATGGAATGGGGCTAATTCGATACAACGACGCGGCTTTCCAGTGGCGTATGATCGTAAAGGTAGATCACATCGTCATTGACAAGCCGGATGCAGCCTGCGGGGAGACGCTGCCCGGTCGCGGTCGATGCGTCGAAACCGTGAATACGATACTCCTTGTCCAGATAGAGCACGCGTGCGCCAAGCAGATTTTTTATCTTGTCCTGAGCCGTATCACCTGATTGTTGGGCTGGATCTTCCTTTCGCACGACGTGGTATAGCCCAGCCAACGCAACACATTCAGTGCCAACGCCAATGCTGTAGCGCAACGCGGACACGTTCGGTCGGACCACGTAGAGAAAGGTCTGCGATTTATCGACGATGATCGTTCCTACCGGCTGGTTCGTCCGGTAGTAGACCAGCTGCCTCAGATTGACGTAGCCGGACTTTGTAGCCGGCTCCTCGTCAACTACGGGAGCACTTCGTGTGGTCGCCGCGGTACGCACGTCCGACAGAAGGCGCGGGCCGAAGGAATACGCCGCCACACCGGCGGCCAGAATGACGACCGCGCCGATCACAGCCGCGGCGACGCGCAGCCGCTTTCTGGTATCCACCAACGGCGGTCGATCCTGATAGTCATACGCTGGCGGCCGCTGAGACGACGCGGCGCGGTTTACCACATCTCTTTCGATGCGCTGGATCGCGGCTTCGAGCGCCGCACTCTCTGCTCTCAGATCGGTGTGCGATAAATCCGGGTCGAAGGCGCGAAGTTTGTCGACGAGCGTCTTGCGAGCGCGATCATAGAGAGCGTAACGCTGTTCGCGTGTGTTCGGGTCGAGCGTCGCGACTGCACGAGCCATTATTTGAAAGTAATCGACCATCCGTCCACGCTAACCCGCACTCTATGACGCGATTGCGACTTAATCCTCAAGCGCCGGGCCGACCTCGCCCGCTATCAAAAGCAGCCTAAACCCCAATCCTAGCGCCCTAATGGCCCGCCGGCTAAATCACGATTGCGTGCCGATCAGCGGATCGGCGGAGCGTAGAGAATACCACCCTTGGTCCACAGCTGATTGATGCCGCGCGGAATGCCCAGTGCGGAGCCGGTGCCGACTGTCCGCTCATAGACCTCACCATAATTGCCGACGAGCCTGATGACGCGGGCGGCCCAATCCGTGGTCAGGCCCATGCGCTCGCCATATTTGCCTTCATTGCCGACCAGACGTTTGATGTCCGGCTTTTCCGACTTAAGTGCCTCATCGATATTCTTCGATGTCACGCCAAGCTCTTCGGCATTCACCATGGCGAAAAAAACCCACTTCACAACGTTAACCCACTGCATATCGTCCTGACGCACCACTGGGCCAAGAGGCTCCTTGGAGATGACCTCTGGCAAAATGACGTGGTCGTCGGGCTTCGACAGCAAAAGCCTAATCGCAAAAAGCTGCGAAACGTCTGCGGTAAACACATTGCATTGACCGGAATCGTAGCCTTTGATGGCGTCCTCTGCGGCCGTCGAAGCGATCACCTCGGACTTCAGTTTGTTCGCGCCGAAATAATCGACGAGATTAAGTTCCGTCGTTGTCCCGCTCTGTAAACATACTTTCGCACCATCGAGATCAAGCGCGGTTTCCTTGTTCATCGCCCTGCGAACGAGGAATCCCTGGCCGTCGTAGTAATTTGTCGCTGCGAAGCTCAATCCAAGCTCGACCTCGCGCGACATCGTCCATGTGGTGTTGCGCGAGAGGACATCGATGCTGCCCGATTGAAGCGCCTCGAATTGCCGGCTGGCCGAGAGCGGGATATAGTTGACCTTGCTCGCATCGTTGAAGATCGCCGCCGAGAGCGCACGGCACAGATCGACATCAAAGCCGCTCCAACTGCCTTTATCGTCACGAGAGGAGAATCCATAAAGGCCCTCGCTCACGCCGCAATTGACCGCGCCGCGATCTTTGACCGCCTTGAGGACGTCCGTATTCGCCGCCATGGCATCGCTAGCCGCCATGATCGAAACCAGAACAGCGAAAAATGCAGTAATCGGCCGCCAACAATTCATGTACAGCTCCGAAGTTCGAGACCGGGCATTGTATCGGCTCACACCACCACATTGATAGGGGTACGCGTCGGCCCGCCTATCGGCGCGGTGTTGACGCGCGCAGCCAGCTCACCACGGCCAGGTTTTTCGCCAGATCGAGCACCTGCCGCTCGCCGGGCGAAAGCCCGTGGTTTTCCAGCACGCCCTCCGGCGTTTGCTCCGGCACCTGCGGGAAAACCGGGCGGCCGCCAGGCAGCTGCACGCCGGGTGCCCGCGACAGATAGAAAACGTCATACCGATCGAGGAACATTCCGAACACGCTCGTGCCGCCAATGATGCCGACGCTGGCAACGGGTACTGCGAGCGCGGCCAAGGCTTGCTCAAATGACGCACCGGCCGGATTCCAGAACAGCGCATTTCTATTCGAGGGGTCGGCCGCAATGGCGGGGATGTCGCGGGTCAGGATCAGGCGGCGCCGGAGATGCGAGCGCGGCTGCTGTTCGTGGGAATGGCGGCCGTGCACCACCACATCGACCGCATCGAGCCCGCGTTCGAAGAAGCGTTGGTCAGCCTCGAACTTGAGCGCGTCGGGCATAACGCCAGCCGCGTTCGCAAGCATGCCGTCTTCGGAGACAATGGCGTAGCCTTCGATGCGTGGCGGGGGCATGACATGCATTGTCCCGCCATCCTCGTGGCGGACGCAAGTTAGCAGCCCGATCGTCTATAAAAAACTGCCGATGAATTGATAGACGCTCTTATCCGCAGGCGCGGCGGTCTCGGTGGCAATCCTAACGTGCGGCGAGCTTGTGCCAGGTATTGCGCACACTCGACGACCATCCGTGCCAGTTTCCGCTGACAACGTCCCAGTTCACCATCGGCTTCTGGCTGGCGGCAGTCTGAGTTGTCATCTCTGACGTGCCAGTTGTCGAGGTGTCGTACACGTAGGCAAATCCAATTGTCAGGAAAACCCCAAGAATAATTCCGAATATAACGCGCATGGACCTATCCCTTTTACGGCCCCATGAAGGCGACCTTGGGCAAAACGCGCGAAACCCCTTGGAGTTCCGGGGTCAGGTGTCTGCCTATTAACCGTTGATGGGTCTGATGGTAGGCTTGCGGCCAGTCGGTACGACAGCCGGCATTGGGAGGCTGCAATGAAAACACGGCAAGCTGTTGCGTTGTCCCTGCTCGCGGGGCTCACGCTCGGAGCCGTTGCAGTGCAGCGCGTACATTCGGAAGAAACTTACGTCAGGAAAGTGCCACTGGACGCTTACACGGCGCCTGTGCCGGTGCCGGTCCCCCGCGGTTCGTCGCTCGATCTACGGCCATCGCGGGCGCCGGATTCCGGCGACCTGATGACAGGGTACACGCCGCCCAGCAAGGAGTTGGCGACGCCCTCCATTGGCCTTTCAATAAAGTCACCCTTCGACGACCGAAAATAGGTCGAGCGCCTCAGGCCGCGTCGCGGGCATGGTCGCCTGCCTCATGGCTTGCGGCCGCTTCACTCAAGCCCATCGCAGACAGCAGGTTCTCGACCTCCATCCGAGCGGTAAAGTGCGACAGCGTTGGACGCGTGCCGAGCGTGGCTTCGTCGAGATCGTCGAGCGCGGTCAGGCCGCGTGGAAAGAACTCGCGGAATATGACTTGCTCCGCCAGCCCATCTAAGCAACAAAAATCAAGCCGCCGCGAAAGCTCCTGCAGCCCCTCGCCCACGAGGCGCTTGTTGCGCGAACCAAGCGACGACAGCCGGTTTCTCAATACGAACCAGTCAATCGGCTGATCGCCAAGGATTTTGCGCTGGCACCGTGCCTCGTCCACCATCTGCGAATAGTGACCGATATCAGTCACTGCGAAAGTCTCGGGATCAACGGTGCCGAGCACATCGAAATCAACGAAACTGTCATTCAGTGGCGTAATCAGGATATCGGCCATCGAATGCGCCAGCCGCATGAGATGACTGTCATGACCGGGCGTATCGATCACGACAAAATCGTTGGAAGACATCATGGCATCCACGGTGTCGGTGAGCGCTTTTGATGCCGCTGCGCGATCTTCCGTGCTCGGGAAATTGACCATCTCATCCAGGCAGAAATGGGTGGGAACTTCGAGGTCCCGGCCGACATGCTTGGCCCATTCCTGTCTGTTCTGCAGATAGGTGCTGAACGTCTTCTGGCGCGAATCCATGTCGATAGTAGCCACACGCCGGCCTGCCTTCAGTAGCGCCACCGCAATATGCATTGCGACGGTGGATTTGCCCGACCCGCCTTTTTCGTTACCCACGACGATCACCTGGAGCGGGCGCGGTTGCGTGGCTCTTTCAATAAACATGTGTGTCCTCGAAATCCGGTTGAGCGATCGGTCCGGCGGCCGATTCGGCGTCAAGCACTATTAGTTCTGATTCGCGGATTCCTCACAAGAATCTTTGAGGGATGAAACTTTCACTCTTTGAGCGATGGAACTTTTCAACGCGATTAGAATAAGGTGATTGCGATCCCCTATGTCACAGCCTTACAAAAATCTCACGGACCGGGCCTTTGACTTCTGGCTGGCGCGCGGCGCTGTCCTCGTCATCGTCGGGCTTCAAATTGGAATCGTGAACGACCTGATGATCGGGCCACGCTGGCTCGCGCCTACTGTCGAGCTTGCGCTTCTCATTCCCCTGTCGATTGCGACCGCATGGACGCAAAGACGCGCGCGCAAGGCATCGACGAAGGAGCAATGGAATATTGTCGGGCGTGACAGAATGCTGGTCCGCCGGTTGGCGATCGCGCTGACCGCCGTCGTTACATTAATGAATTTCGGCGCCCTTGCCCGCTTGATCGCGGAAATATTAGCCGGGCACGCGGGCACCGGAAGAACACTACTTCTGGATGGAACCAATATCTGGGTGACCAATGTCATCATCTTTGCGCTGTGGTTTTGGGCGCTGGATCGTGGCGGGCCAGCAGGAGCATTTGCCTCAAAACGGGGAAACGACTTCCTGTTCACGCAACAACAAACGGGTGAGCCCAGACGGTTTCCAAAATGGTGTCCGGGATTCATCGATTACCTGTTTTTAGCCTTTACGAACGCGACGGCATTTTCGCCGGCGGATACATTTCCGCTCACCGTCCGGGCAAAGCTTTTGATGATGGCCGAATCTTCGATATCGCTTGCCACCATAGCGCTGGTGGCATCTCGCGCTGTCGGCATCCTCAACTAACAGCTTTGGTTTGTTGCGAAGCGCATATGCCGGCCGCGCTGCGTTTTTGCCACATCAATTTGCGAAAACTAAAATTATCCGTTCGCTGGAAGCCAGCGTTAACCACGGCGAAGGGGCGAATGATTAAAGCCTTTGCACTACCACTGTACTCGTACATTCGGTGGATATCTCATCGTCGAGATGTGGCCTTACAGTGGGATTGTTTTCTAAATTCGTATCTACACAAATCGCCCGCGCTCAAAACGCGGCAGCGTTATCTTCTTTGCATTTTTTCGATCCCGCACGGCTGATTTTCATATGCGCCGTCACACTTGCTCTCATTTTCGTGAGCAGCGCCGCCCTGATCGCCCACAATCTCCGCCATCGGGCCCTTGCCGAGAATGAACAGGCGCTGTCGAATTCCGCGCTCATTATCGCTAAACAGATCGAACAGATATTTAATGCCGTAGAGCACGCACAAAAGGGATTCTACGAAGATCTTTCCCGACTACCGGCCATCAACGAAGAGGCGATTGAGGGTGACCTTAGACGCCACGACGTCCATTTAAAATTGCGCGACAAGGCGGGCGGCATGCCTTATGTCGGATCGCTCGCCATTTTCAACGCTCATGGCAGGCTCATAAATTATTCCCGCCATTGGCCAGTTCCTGACGTCAATGTCTCGGGTGCGGACTACTTCAAGGAACTCAAAGGCGATCCGAGCTTGACGTCCTATCTGGGCGAGCCGATCCACGATGTCGCGACCGGCGCCTGGGTTACCCACCTTGCGCGCAGGATCTCCGGACCAAACGGCGAATTTCTGGGGATCATTTCGGCTTCACTGGATCTGCGATATCTGCAGAACTACTTTGGCGAGATCACCTCCAACCCGGACACCAGCTTTGCGCTTTTCCGAACCGATGGCGCGCTGCTTGCGCGCTATCCCGGGAATGAAGTTGAGATCGGCCGCCGGTTTCCGAACGCAATAGCGCTGAAGCTGGTGAAGAATTCCGACCGCGGCTCCGGCATGAGCGAGGGCGTGCTTGATGGCAACGCCCGCATGGTCGCCGGCCATCGTGTGAACGGGTATCCGATGGTGGCCAGCGCCACCAAGACAACCGCCGCAATACTCGCCAATTGGCAGAACACCGCAACCAATATCGCTATTGTGTCGGCGCTGATTGTCGCCGTCATTGCAGCTTTCGCGTTTCTGCTCATCCGGCTGTTCCGAAATTATCGAGCGCTCGAACAGGCCCGCAGCGAACGCAAACGAGCCGAACAGCTCCGTGAACAAAGCCTTCGCTTCGACGTGGCTCTGAATAATATGACGCAAGGCCTGGTGATGTTCGATGCGTCATCAAACCTACTCGTCTGCAACACGCGTTTCCTGCAGATTTATGATCTCTCGCCCGACGTTGTGAAACCGGGACTGTCTCTGCTGGACCTTCTCAAGCACCGGAAAGAACGCGGCTCATTCGCCGGCGATCCAGACGAATATAATGTCAAGCTGCTGAAGCGCATCGCGATGCGGACGCCGACCACGAATGACGTTCCGACCCCCGCCGGACGTATCATTCAAATTGTAAATCAGCCCATGCCGGAGGGCGGGTGGGTCGCAACGCACGAAGATATCACCGAGAAGATCGAAGCAGAAAACGAAATCAAGAGGCAGGAAGAGCAACTCAACGCCGCCCTGGAGAATATTTCACAGGGCGTCTGCATGTTCGATGGTTCGCAGCGTCTGATCGTCTGCAACAAACAATATGCCGACATCTACGCATTAACCGAAGAACAAACACGGCCGGGCACGCCGCTTCAGGCGATTCTGGAGCACCGGATTGCGAACGGAAATGCGCCGGAAGACTACGACGCCTATTTCCGGGACCGGCTCAATGAGGTTGCGATCAATCTGCCCTATCAGACTGTCAATCGCCTGCGCGATGGGCGCTACGTTTCGGTCGTCCATCGCCCGATGAGCACTGGCGGTTGGGTCGCGACACATCAGGATATTACCGAGGCAAGGCAACGGGAGGAGTCCTTCCGCCTGCTGTTCGAGGGAAACCCGGTCCCGATGTGGGTGATCGACCGCGATGACCTGCATTTTCTTGCAGTCAATGAGGCCGCCGTCGCCCAATACGGTTACAGCCGTGAGCAATTCATGGCGATGACGGTCGCGGAACTGCGGCCGATCGAAGATCGTGCGCGCTTCACGGCCTTTGTGCGAACCCTTGCCGACGACCAATTCAACGAGAATATCGGGCAACACATCAAGGCCGACGGCACCACAATTGAAGTCGCCGTTTATTCAAGGGCGATGACCTATAACGGGCACCATGCGCGCCTGACAGTCATTCATGACATCACCAAGACGAAACTTGCAGAGACCGAGCTGCGCCGCACGAAAATATTCCTCAACGCGGTCATCGAACACGTGCCGCTGCCGATCGTCGTGCGGGAGGTCGAGGGTTCAGGGGAAAACGCTAAGGGCGGCCGGTTCACTCTCTTCAACCGGGCTTATGAACAATTGACCGGTGACTCCCGGAGTCGCTTGATCGGAAAAACGGCGCACCAACTTTTTGCTCCTGAGCGCGCCGAACTGATCATAAGTTCGGACGACGAGACGTTACAAACGAACCAGGTCGTTGCCACACCGGAGCATTATATCAATACGGCCTCAAATGGATCTCGTCTGATAAAAGCAAACAAGATCGCAATCCGCGACGACAATGGCGAGCCACAGTATCTTTTGACGGTTCTGGACGATATCACCGAACGCCGTCGAACCGAGCAACACATTTCGCATCTCGCGCATAATGATTCTCTGACTGGTCTGCCCAACAGAGCCTCGTTTCTCGAATATCTCGATGCCACACAGGAAAAAGCCGCAAAAACCGGCGAACAATTCGCCGTCATGTGCCTCGATCTCGATCGCTTTAAGGAGGCCAACGACGTGTACGGCCATCTGGTTGGTGACGAGCTTTTGCGTGAAGCTGCCCGCCGCCTGCAAACCGCAGCAGAAGATGCATTTCTTGCGCGCATCGGCGGCGACGAGTTCATGCTCGTTATACAAAGCAATGTGCCAGAGGCGGCGGCCAGGAAAGTTAGCGACCGTCTCACCGCAGCCTTCAAAAAGAATTTCGACATTGACGGCCACCAGATCCAGGTCGGTCTGAGTACCGGGGTCGCCATATTCCCGGCAGATGGCGCCGACGTGAAAACGCTGATCACCAATGCCGACGCCGCGCTTTATCAGGCGAAATCCGAGGTGCGCGGGTCGGTCCGCTTCTTCGAAGAGAAGTTAGGGTCGCGTTTGCGCGAGCGCCGCGAACTGCAAACCAATCTACGGCAAGCACTCGATCACGGCGACCTGTCGCTCCACTACCAGCCGCAAAAAACAATTAGGTTCGGCAAGGTCGTCGGATTCGAAGCGCTCGCGCGCTGGCATTGTCCGACGCGCGGCATGATTCCACCGGACACATTTATCCCGATTGCGGAGCAAAGCAGCCACATTATCTCCCTGGGCGAGTGGATCCTGCGGGAATCGTGCAGGGAAGCGGCCTCATGGCCGAAGCCGCTCAAAGTTGCCGTGAATATCTCCCCTGTTCAGTTTCATCACGGCGATTTGCCCAATCTTGTCCATACGATCTTGCTGGAGACCGGCCTGAAGCCGGATCGGCTCGAACTTGAAATCACCGAGGGCGTGTTGATCGATGATTTTGCGCGCGCGGTATCTGTCCTGCGCAAACTCAAGGCGCTCGGCATCCATATTGCGTTGGACGATTTCGGCTCCGGGTTTTCTTCGTTGTCTTATCTCCATGCGTTCCCATTTGAGAAGATCAAGATCGACCGGGTGTTTATCGGCGACCTGGAACACAACCATCATTCGATGGCGATCGTTCGTGCGATTATTACTTTGGGACACAACCTGAATATTCCGGTTCTCGCCGAAGGCGTCGAGACGGAAAGTCAGCTTTTATTCCTGACCCAGGAAGGCTGCGATGAGGTTCAGGGTTATCTCACCGGCAAGCCTTTCCCGATCGAGGTTTACGCCGAACTGGTTGGCCGCGATGCAAACAAGACTCGGCATACAGCGGTCGCTGTCTAGTGATTGGACGGTCGCCAACACTTCGAACCTACATTCAAAAATTATCATCAGAACGGGGCGATAATCCGCCTTTGCGGGCGCAACCATAGTTTTCGCACCGCTGGGACAAATCGCCTTCGCAAGGATACCCGGTAATCGGACAGCGAACCGGCCGTTCAATGGCGCTCAACGCCTCAGCAATGAGCCGTGGATTGCTCCAAACGAGTTCAGTCAAAGCCGCCTCCATGTGCAGCGTTCAATCATATGCGGTCATCGGGCCGATGACGGTTGGCACTCAGACAGCGGTTCATCATTTCTTCTTTCGTCTTCGATCCACGGCCACCACGAGTCATCATTCCGCGCCAACAGATCCGCATGCATTTCAATAATGCGACGGGCCTCATTGAGCCGCGTCTCCCTCAGTGCATTCAGGAAGCGCGTGAAGAAGCGCCTGCGCGAATTGACGCGCCCGTATTTCGAAACAGTAGTTGCGGGGGCGCGAACGCCCCCGAAAGTCATAGTGTCCATAAGATCTTCCCTGCGGAGACAGGCTCGGCCGATGTGGTGACGTTAGTCTCGCCACCTAATATCGAGGCGCCTCACCGCTTCATAATGACGACTTCGAGATATTCGCTCGGCACCACCATCGATTCGCCATCGGCCCTGTTCATACGCGCGATGAGCTCATACAGATCTCGCTCCAGGCGATTCTGCTGGGCTGTCTCGAGCGCCGAGAAAGCCTTGAGCATCGGGCCGTAGTAGGTCTTGAACACCTCGATGAAGTGCTGCGCCGAGCGATAGCGAAAGTTAAAGTGGCGCGGCTCGGTCTTGACCCACGCCGCCGCCGGCCCGAACATTTCGGTCAACC
Source organism: uncultured Alphaproteobacteria bacterium (assembly GCA_963810585.1). Classification (GTDB taxonomy): domain Bacteria; phylum Pseudomonadota; class Alphaproteobacteria; order Rhizobiales; family Xanthobacteraceae; genus Pseudolabrys. The sequence continues at coordinate 2,486,174 of CAWENV010000001.1, read as the reverse complement.
GTGTGCGAGTACCCCAAAGCAAGGGAGACTTGGCGGCACTGGGAGGCGGCAAATATTTGCCAAGCGTTTTGAAGAGTTGGCCGATGAACCCCTCGGGCGTCCAGTTTGTGAGACCTATCTGGCCGCCGGATTTGCAGACGCGCATGAGCTCGGCGGCAGCTTTGTCCTGATTAGGCGTAAACATCACGCCGAAGGTCGAGACCACCGCGTCGAATGCATCGTCGGTAAAGGGCAACGCCTCCGCGTCAGCCACCTTGAATTCAATCGGCAGGCCTTCTGCCAAAGCGCGTGCGCGGCCGCGCTCAAGCAAGCTCGGTACATAGTCCGTCGAAACAACGTCGCACCAGCGCCGTGCCGCGGCCAGACTGGCCATGCCGTTGCCGGCAGCTACGTCAAGCACTTTACTGCCCGCGCTGAGATCGAGAGTTTCGCAAAGCTCCTCGCCGACAATCTGCAGAGTCGTACCCACGACAGCATAGTCACCCGATGACCAGGCGGCCTGTTGCCGGACCTTTATGGCCGCGAGATCGGGCGATTCGGTGGGCGCCTCCTGTTTGGGGCGTTTAACAGCAGCTAGCGTTGCGGCGGGCATCAAAGCCTCCTGTCCAATTTCCAACATGATTGGGTTGTGAATACCGGCTCTACACCCGGAAGGCTTTGCCCGGAGCTTGATTTGTGCTTGAGACGGGCTTGATTATTTCTTGAGATCAAATCTGCAGTGCAGTTGGGGGCGCCAACGTGCAATTTTTCTTCGGCGATCATACGCTTGACGACGACCGTCGTGAGCTGCTCCGCGGCTCGGAACCGATTGCCGTTGAGCCGCAGGTGTTTGACCTGCTGATCTACCTTGTGCAGAACCGCGACCGCGTGGTCAGCAAAGACGACCTTATTGCCTCAATCTGGGGCGGCCGGATTGTTTCCGATTCTACCCTGACGAGCCGCATAAACGCCGCGCGAAAGGCTTTGGGCGACAGCGGTGGAAAACAGAAATTGATCCGTACGATCGCCCGCAAGGGTCTCCGCTTCATCGGCGACGTGAAAATGCGGCCGATGGGGCTCGAATCACCGGGCGATATTCATGAGTCGTCACGCTCGGCGCTGCCACTACCTGACCGTCCGGCCATTGCCGTGCTTCCTTTCGTCAACATGAGTGGCGAGCCGGAGCAAGACTATTTTTCCGACGGTATCAGCGAAGACATCATCACTGCGCTGTCCAAACTGCGCTGGTTCTTCGTGATCGCGCGCAATTCGTCGTTCACGTACAAGGGCAAAGCGGTCCACATGAAGCAAATCGCCGATGAACTCGGCGTGGGCTACGTGGTCGAGGGCAGCGTGCGCAAAGGTGGCGACCGCGTGCGTATTACGGTCCAGCTCAACGACGTCGCAACCGGTAGCCATATCTGGGCCGAGCGCTATGACCGGGATATCGCCGATGTGTTCGCAGTGCAGGACGAAATCACCGAGGCGATCGTCGCTGCGATCGAGCCGCAGCTTTATGCGGCGGAAAACTTCCACGCCCAGCGTAAAGCGCCTGACAGTATGGATGCATGGGATTTGGTAATGCGCGCACTATCGCATTACTGGCGGGTGACGCGGCAGGATAATGTCGTTGCCCAGGCTCTCCTTGAAAAAGCAACCGCCATCGATCCCAATTACGGGCAAGCGCTTGGCGTTCTTGCCGCCAGCCATACCTTCAGCGCTCACATGGGCTGGGCGGACATGGCCGCGGTGGTGCCGGTTGCCGAGTCTGCGGCACTGGCGGCAATTCGGGCCGACAGCGAGGATCCCTGGGCCCATTATGCGTTGGGCAATGTCTATCTGTTCAAACGCCGCTTCGACGACTCGCTGGCGGAATTCGAACTGGCGCTACAACTCAATCCCAATTTCTCGCTGGCGCAGGGTTATTACGGTCTCACGTTGTCTTATTGCGGTCGCTGGGAAGATGCCGACCTGGCCGCGCGCCGCGCACTGCGGCTCAGTCCGCGCGATCCTTTTTCGGCAATCTTTTGCGGTATCGCCGCATACTCCCAGTTCGCCGGGCATAACTACGATGAGGCGATCCGCCTCGCGCGCGAGTCTGTCCGTCAGCGAAATGATTTTGTTGGCGGCCATAGGGTGCTCACGGCCGCTGCCGGCATGCTTGGTCAGGAGGAAATTGCCAAAGCTGCACTGCGAGAGTTGCGCCGCGCGCAGCCGAATATTACGTTAGACTGGGTCGCGAACCAGATACCGTTCAAGCTAGATGCCGACCGAGCGCACTATCTCGAAGGCTTTCGCCGTGCGGGTTTGAGCTGATCTTGCAGCTATACTGGCGTCTGGCCTGCTCATAGGTATTGATTGTGTCTCGTTGGCGCGATGAGCGGACGACTATTTCGTCAATGTCACCGGCGTATAGCTCCGCTCGGCCCCGCCGAACACGGTAACTTGAAGAACGGGGAAACTTTCCTTGAGTTTCTGGCCCGCCGTCATGGCGTCTTCGGGCGTGTCAAATCGCGTTTTCAATTTTCCATCTACCACCAACATATAGCCGTCATGCGGCATGACATTCGCAGGCAGATTTACAGGTTTTGCTTTGTCGGCAGTCATCTATCGAGTCTCCGTTATGAAGTTTGACAGAAAGAGAACGGGAAAGGCCCGCCGTGAAATTCAAAAATGACATTTATGAAAAATCGGCGACGACGAGGTCATAGATATTTTTTCGGCCGCGAGAATAAACCCTTGCTGCTATCTCATAGATAAATTTGCGATTGCGGTCGAAAGCACGCAGAAACCCTGCTTCGTCTGGCTGGAGATCGGGCTCGATGTGCTTAAGCGCGTCCCACGTCATGAAGAACGAACTTTCCATCGACCGATCGTAGCCCCAAAAGCGCACCGCGTGGCGCGTAGCGTCGTAACTTCGGCTTTGATTGGGAAATGTCACCGACAAATTCACGGCATTCGATGGTTTCTGGCCGAACCAGCTCATTGTGTCGCCCCGCCTGTGCTTGACGCATGAATTCGCGTCGCCGATTCGAGGCCAGCCTGTATGTGGCCTTCGTCATCGGTGGCCGGTACGGCAATCACTTCGCCAGGTCCGACAGAAGCGTCCGCATGCACCGTCTGATCGTGATGATCGGCAAGCCATTGCTCGTTGTCCGCGAGGACCGCGAAACTCTGTTCGCGCCGCCGCAATTCGCGTAATTCATCGGGGTCGATCGCGGTTTTTGCCAGTTCACCGTATTTGGCGGCCTTCGCACGAAACAGCTCGGGCGTAAACATCACAGGCCTTTCGGTAAGAGAGCCTCCCTCGACTGCCAGAAGCTGCAAAGGATGGGTCAATATACATGTGGGGAGCGCACAACGTATTAACGAGTGCTTGAACGTCAATTTTGCGTCAACCGCGAACAATCCTCGACTTTGGGCCTGATAGGGCGCACGGTGACGTGATTACAGCGCGTTCAGGGCGCTCCATTCCAAGCCAAAACTGATGTTTCGTCCCAGGCTCGCCAAAGGGCGCGCCGGCGTGGCCTATTGCAGGAGAGTTTGATGTCGATTCAGCATTGCTCGACCACCACCTCACCCGACCTTAATTGTATTGGTACCGCGTAACCGTGGTGACGCCCGTAGCCCAGAACGGTCTGTTGCAGGGGCCTGCAAACGCGACATCCATTGACGTGCACGCGCCGGCGGAAATGCGACATTGGGCGCGGGAACTCGGTCGGCCTACGGCAGCAATTAAAGAAGCCGTTGAAGCGGTAGGGCCCCTGGTGTCGAACGTTCGCGATCATTTGCGAAGGCACTCGATGTATCGCAAATCGCGATCACGCACATGAAGCGACACGAAGCCGACGTTCGGTCACGAGATTACCGGGATGCCGTTGATACGGAACCAAGCACCGGAATGGGCATTGCCATCTGTAGTTTGTGTCGGCGGCAGGAAGGATAAAATGAAAATCGCGCAGATCGCTCCGCTCATCGAAAGCGCGCCCCCGCGGCTTTATGGCGGCACAGAGCGAATCGTCTCCTACCTCACGGAGGAACTTGTCGCGCTTGGCCACGACGTCACTCTGTTCGCGAGCGGCGACTCGATCACTGCGGCCAATCTCGTTCCTTGCGTACCCAAAGCCCTCCGTCTCGACGCCAGCGTGCGCGATACAATACCCTATTACATGTTGATGCTCGATCGCGTCCGCCAACGGGCCGACGAGTTCGACATCCTGCATTTCCATATCGATCAATTCCATTTTCCCCTCTTTCGGAATATCGCGGGTCGCACCGTCACTACGTTACACGGGCGCCAGGATTTGCCCGATCTGCACTCGCTTTATGCGGGCTTCAATGACATGCCGCTGGTCTCTATTTCAAACGCACAGCGCGAGCCGGTTCCGGGCGCCCATTTTGCGGGTACCGTTCACCATGGAATTCCCCTGAACTTGCATTACGCCGGTGCAGAAGGCCGCGGCGGCTACCTTGCCTTTCTCGGCCGCATATCGCCCGAGAAGCGCCCCGACCGCGCAATCGGAATTGCGCGTGCATCGGGCATTCCCCTGAAGATCGCAGCCAAGGTCGATCGCGCCGACGAAGTCTATTTCCGCACGCAGATCGAGCCGTTGCTTGCTGGCGGGGGCGTCGAATTTATCGGTGAGATTAACGATCAGCAGAAATCGCAATTTCTGGGCAACGCGCAGGCACTTCTATTCCCTATCGACTGGCCGGAACCTTTCGGGCTCGCCATGATAGAAGCCATGGCCTGCGGAACGCCGGTCCTGGCCTTCCGCTGCGGCTCTGTGCCGGAAATCGTCGAGGACGGCGTCACAGGCGCCATTGTAGACAGTATGGAAGAGGCGATCGCAGCGCTGCCGGAGGTAATCGCGCTAAACCGGAGAAAAGTGCGCCGGCGATTCGAACAACGCTTTTCCGCCACACGGATGGCGAAGGATTATGTCAGCGTCTATCGTAAGTTGCTGGCATCGATGACGGCCGGCGACCGTGAGGTACAGGATCGCAAGCGTCCATTGTCGGACGGCGGGCACAGCATCGACCCAAGGCTCCAGATTGCTTACTCTAAATACGACTGAAACGCTGATCGAGGAGACACCGGAGACCCCGTTCTATATTCCCGGGACAGGCTCCTCGACGCGGCCTCGCCGCACCCTCAAGCAGGGCGATTGCTTCGCCGTGCTCGACAGCCACGCCGACATCGGCGCAACGGCTGGTGGGCCCGACGGTATTTTCTTTTGTGACACGCGCTATCTGTCGCACCTCGAAATACTACTCAATGGCGCTCAACCGTTGCTGCTGGGCTCGAACGTCCGCGACGACAACTCTATTCTCATCGTCGATCTGACCAACCCCGACATTTTTTTCGATCAGAAACTCGTCCAGCCAAAGGACGCACTGCACGTCGTGCGTACCTTTTTCTGTTCCACGGTATCGCCTATCAACGCCTGCGCATGCACAACCACGGCAATAGCCCCTTTGACGTCCGGCTTTCGATTTCGTTCGGCAGCGACTTCGCCGACCTGTTCGAAGTGCGGGGTTTGCGCCGAGATCGCCGCGGCACCACTCATATCAATGTCGGCGAGCGCGATGTTTCGCTGAACTACCTGGGCCTCGATGGCAAACGGCTGCGGACCGTGGTGCAGTTCGATCCGGTGCCGGAGCAGCTATCCGGCGGCGGCGCATCCTACGCCTTTGAATTGCAGCCGGATGAATCCAGGTCGGTCTACGTGAGTGTGAAATGCGACCCCGGCGGAGCCGAAAATATCGTCCTTCCGTTTCGCAGGGGTTTACGCGCGGCTTTTCACGAGCATCAGACCTCAAGCCGCGGCATAGCCACGATCACCAGCTCAAACCAGATATTCAATGAAGTGATGTGCCGCTCGATGGCGGACCTCGCGATGTTGACCACCGAAACGGCTCAAGGTCGCTACCCTTATGCCGGCATTCCCTGGTACTCGACCACGTTCGGTCGCGACGGGATCATTACTGCGCTGCAAATGCTGTGGTGTGATTCCCGAATCGCCAAGGGCGTACTGCGGCGGCTCGCTGCTTACCAAGCCACTGAATTCGACCCGCGCGCTGATGCCGAACCTGGAAAAATTCCGCACGAAATGCGCGGCGGCGAAATGGCGGCGTTGCGTGAAATACCGTTCGGTCTTTATTACGGCAGCGCGGATGCGACACCGCTTTTTGTATTGCTGGCCGGACTTTACGCCGAACATACCGGCGACAACGAAACGCTGCGTGAGCTTTGGCCCAATATCGAAGCTGCCCTTGGGTGGATCGATGGACCGGGTGACCCCGACCAGGATGGTTTTGTCGAGTATCGCCGCGCCGACGAAAAAGGCCTTGTAAACCAGGGCTGGAAAGACTCCCATGATGCGATCTTCCACGCCGACGGCTCGCTCGCGCAAGGACCGATCGCCCTCTGCGAGGTGCAGGGCTACGTGTATGCCGCGAAGCGATCGGCAGGGAATGCAGCGCACCGGCTTGGCATGCACGAGCGCGGCGACGCGCTCTACGCTCAAGCGGTCAAGCTCGCCGAAAAATTCGAGGCGGCATTCTGGTCCGCTGACATCGGCACATATGCGCTCGCGCTTGACGGACAGAAGCGCCAGTGTTGCGTGCGGACATCGAACGCAGGGCAAGTGCTATTCAGCGGAATTGCCGCTCCCGAGCGTGCAGAAGCGGTGATGCGGGACCTGATGCGACCATCGTTTTTTTCCGGATGGGGAATCCGTACGGTGGCGCGGAATGAGCCCCGCTATAATCCGATGTCGTATCACAACGGTTCCGTCTGGCCGCACGACAATTCGTTGATTGCCGCGGGCTTTGCGCGCTACGGACACAAGGACGCCATCGATCGCGTGTTCAAGGGGCTGTTCGATGCCGCGGCCTACATGGACCTGCGCAGGTTGCCCGAACTCTATTGCGGATTCCAACGCGGGCGCGAGCGTGGGCCGACGCTTTATCCGGTTGCCTGTTCGCCGCAGGCCTGGGCCGCGGGCACACCGCTTCTGCTTCTGCAAGCGTCGCTCGGCCTTGAATTCAACCCTGACCAAAATGAAATCCTGCTGCGCAAGCCCCGGCTTCCATCATTCCTCGAAGAGGTCACACTCCGCAATTTACGTCTTGGCAAATCTGTCCTGGATTTGATGGTGCGCCGGCATGGAAGCGACGTATCGCTCCAGGTGTTGCGAAACGAGGGTCAAATCATGGTGGCGGCGGTTTATTCATGAGGGCTGCATACAGCGCGTCATATCAGACATCGCAGCTCAGCTCATCGACGCTTTCGAAGCTCGCCGCGCCTACTTCCAGTCAACCGTAGTGCTGAGCGGTGCCAGCGGTTTCAAATCTTTCGCCGGATGATAGCTGACCAGATTGACCGTCCACGCGCCGAACAGCACGAACGACGCCGTAACGGAGATGATGGCGGTGCGGATCATGACGGTGCTCCCTTTATTTTTGCCCGGGTTTTTCCCGGTGCCGCTGAAGCGTTCCGGCTCCAGCAATCGTCACGCTACGTGCGAGTCCGGCCGGCGGCTGTGACCCGAGTCACAAACGTGCGCATTGTTCGGTGTGTTCCCCAGAAAGAAAAAGCGGCCCGTTTCGGCCCGCTGAGAAGTTTGGAGGTTCAGGTAAATCGTGGCCTGCCCCCGGGGCAGGGACAGGCCAAACAACGGTCAGATGGCATTGAATATCCTGGCCGTCAGGCTGCCGATGGTGTGGGGATGGACCATGAGGCTAGCCAAAATCGTGTTGCTGTCAGGGCCTTCAACTGTGCGAACAACGCCGGTCACAACCGAAGCGCTCGCAAGGAACATGGTGGCGATGGCAAGAATGATGGTCTTACGCATGTCCGTTGGCCCTGAATGACGCGGGAGTAACTGGCTCCCTATGGCCATCACACTAGGGTGCCAAGCCGGCGGCGGCTGTGACCGGCATCACATAAGGGTGCTTTTTTCAGAGGCCGCTGGGGCAAGCCGTCGCAGTCAAATCGCCTTATTCGCTGCACGCAGCCGGCGGGTGAGCATGCCCATGACATCGAGAGCGAAAGTCGGTGCCTTTGTCACAAGAGCGAGAAAGTCCTTCTTCGCAATCGGAACGATGGCAACATCGGTTTTGGCGACGGCAGTTGCACTACGGGGCGCAGAGTCGATCAGCGCCATCTCGCCAAAGATGTCATTAGCTTCAAGCGTATCGATCAGGCGATTGCCGAGCTGAATATCGACCTGTCCGCGCTGGATGACATAAAGCTCTTTCGCCGGCTCGCCTTCCTTAAAGATCGTCTCGCCCGGCTTGAGATACCAGACCGGGACGTTGGATTCGGCGAGAAAACTGAAACCGATGACGTCGTCCGCCATAACCATCCCCTCGAACAGGGCCGAAAAACTAGGCTTTAGGATCTTTCTCGATTTTGAGCTCTTTTTCGAGCTTTGCCTTGTTCTCGATACAATAATAGCCCGATAGCCGCGTAACGGTTTTCAAGCGCATCCACTCATTCAGGATGCGGCTGACGTTTTCCCGGGCAATACCGGCCATCGCCGCGACGTCGCTTTGGCTCAGCTTCTGCCGGATAACGATACGGCCGCCGTCGACCTCATGGCCGAAGGCCTTGGCCAGATCGAGTAGCGCGCGCGCGACGCGCCCTTTAACCGGCAGAAAAGTCCCGGCCGCCACGACCTGATCGGTGTCGCGTAAACGCATGGCGAGCAAATTGAGCAGATGCTTGTAGATCTCAGGATTCTTCGAGGCCACGGCCGCAAATGCTGGACGGCTGATAAAACTCAGCTTGCAGTCGCGCAGCGCCGAGACGGAAGCCGAGCGCGGCCGCCCGTCAATCATCGACATGTCGCCGACGATCGAACCGGGACCGACGATCGCAAGAATACGCTCGGCTCCGTTCGGCGAAGCCATGCTCACCTTGAGCAGGCCTTCTTCGACGCGATAGCAACCATCGCCTGGATCGCCGGCGAGAAACAGTGTTGCGTCGGCCGCTAGTTTTACCGGCTTGGCATTGGCCAGGATACTGGCCGATAGCCGCTCCGGAAGGTCCGACAGCAGATCGATGGAACGCGACGCAGACGAAGAAGCCATAATGTACCCAGCGCGGAACAACCCCTAACGCACCAGGTCTATTTAGCAGAAATCAAGCCGGAATGTTTAGTGTGCTTTCGGAATGCTTTAGCGTGCTTAATGTGCGTTCAGAGTGCTTAGTAGCCGGTCAGAGCGGCACGAGCGATGGTTTGTCGCGTAAGGCCGCGAATTGCCAGGTCCGGTCCGGAAAGCAGCGATAACTCGTGGTAGCGCGTCGCGATCTTCTGCCCGTCGCGGATACCTTGGGTGAGTTCGCCGCACCATGCGACGAGGTTCGCTAGGTGGCTGCTGCCGTGGGTTGCGATCTCAGAAGTACCGGTTTGATAAGTGATATCGGTCATCGCTCCCTCCTCATCTGACGCCACGAGCGCAAAGCGCGCTCTCAGCGAGCAGAGGCTAGGCGAGGCCGAAATCAGCGTCTGTGCTGCTCATCACAAACAAACGCTTTTGCAAAAACTGTTTATCACTCTGATTAATATAGAAAAATAAGCGTCGGGAACCCTCATCGCTGCGAAAGTTGAAGTTTCTTTCGCTGCGCAGTCTTCCTGCTGGTTGCAGCGAGCCGTAGGAGGGCATTGGTGTCTTTCGACGGTATCGTGGTGTGACCGTCGCGCATTTGGGTCGCCTTTTTCCCTGATACCTCCCGCGCCATAACGGTTGAGGGGTTCCCGGAACCAACACGCACTATCTTCACGCGTGCACGCGTCGCGATCATGGCAGCGCCAACAGAGCGGGGCGCGGCTGCACTGCGGGCAGACGGAAATACCGCGCTCGGTGGCGCTTTCCAAACCGTCAGGCCAGCGGCTTCGCGACAGGGGACGTGGGGTGGCAGCGTGTATGCCAAACCGCCGGGTGCGGCGGCTATCCATGTTTTCGCAGCGCGGCCCGTGATTGTTTTCACATAGTTCTGTGTTTCTTCCGGGAGCTTGCCCTTCTTGGCGAGCCAATCATGGATGCGCCGCGGGCCGGCATTGTAAGCGGCAGCAGCGAGACCGAGGTTGCCAAATTGTTTGACAAGACTGCGCAACAGCCGGGCCGAAGCAGCGATCGCCTGCAAAGGATCAAATGGGTTGTCGAGGCCGGCAATCGCGGCTGTCTCTGGCATGAACTGCGCGATGCCCTGTGCGCCGGCGCGGCTCACCACGTCTGGCCTGAAACCACTCTCCTGATTCAGCAGATGAATAAAAAAGGGAATAGGAAGACCGTTCGTTTGCGCCGCCTCAACAAGCGAGTCGCAAATTTCGCGAAGTCGAGCGTGATACGACGGGTTTCACGACTGGCCGCGGGAGCGGCGGCGGGGTGGCTTCATCGGCCAATGCCCGCGAAGCACGGTCATCCGGCTGCTCATCAACAACCAGCGGAACTTGTTCGTTCTTGCCTTCGTCAGCGCTCACCGGTGTTTCGGCTTCACGCGCTTCTGCTTTTTTTTCCTTGCCAGTCACGCCGAAGAACTGGTCCAGCGAAACCCCGGTATCGGAGCCGGTGGAACCGGAGACGGTCATCAAACAAAAACACGCAGGCAAAAACAGATGCCGCATTGCGTCCTCGCAATAACGCGGGTACGCGCACAACGCGCGTATCTGCGGAGGTATGAATGGAAAAGGTGAGCTCCCCTCGCCGCTTTCGCGCTTCATGCGTTCGAAAGGAGACAGATTTTGGGAGCGCGTGTGGAGAGAATAAGGGCATACCTGCCGTGTATTCGCCGCAGTTCCGCGCGGGGCGATGCAGCAGCGTATTGATCCACCGAGGTGGTGCTGAATCTACGCGCCATTTTTCGTATATGCCGGCAAATGCTGGTCCAAAATGCCGGCGGATCCGCGCGGACCTGCATAAAGGGAGGGCTGGCGTATTCCGTGCCAAGCTTTTAGCATAAATCGAATCGGCGGGCTGACCGTGCTGGGGCTGGGGAGAACAATATGAGAAGGTATGCGCTCCTGGTGCCGGCGCTGAGCTTGATGCTCGCATCATGCGTCGGCGTCTATGGCCCAAAGGGGAATGACATCGGTGGTATCATTCCGTGGTCCCCGGAAAACGAGCAAATTGCGTACGACATCGCGCAAAGTAATTGCGGCCAATTCAATAAATACGCGGCACTCACAAGCATCCATCGTGTCTATGGAGATTACATCTCCTACGAGTGCCGCTGGGAACCGCAACGCCGAATAGGGCGGCACAAGTACTAAAAAGGCCGATAACGTATTATCGACCTCTCAATTGCTATATTTTTTCATGACGAAACCCGCAGCCGTCGCTACTGGGTTCTCGAATTGGGAAGTTAATTGACCGGCCTCACGGCAATTGCGGGACGAAAATAACCGCTACTTTTTCTCCAGCATCAATTGGCCTTTTTGTCCGATGACGCGTTGCGCGGCATGAGCGAAACGCGCCAGCAGCCATGGCAGCGTGACCTCGAGCCGTACGCCGGTCTCAAAGACATCTATCGTGCCCGAAGCGCGCTGACCGAGTGCCGCGGCACTGAAGGTCAAGCGGTCGCCGGTCCAAGTCTCTTCCTCCAATGTTAGCAACCAGGCGAACTCGCTCTTGGCACGGCCGAGGCCTTCCTTGATGCGGCGCAGGGCCTCATCCTTACCCACGCGATGGGGAATGACGACGATGAGAGGTTCTGACATTGCAGCTGTATCTCCTTGATGAGTGAACATGTGGGGATCGCGGCCGCGCAGGAAAAGGGGCCGCACTACTGACCTTGGACGAAGGAACTGACGCCCGGCACCGCAACCATGCTACGCTTCCGCATATCATGATGAAGCGCGAGACCTTCGTGGTCGCCAATATCTACGTGCCGATCAAGCGGCGCCTGACGCTCGATCCAAAACGCGTGGATGAGATCGCGCAGAGCATGCTGGCAGACGGGCAGAAGACACCAATCCTGGTGCGGCCAGACGGCAAACGCTTCGTGCTGGTCGAAGGCCTGCACCGGCTGGAGGCCGCCAAGGCGCTTGGCGAGCAAACGATCGTCGGCTACTGCGTGGACGCGCGGAAGCACTGATTAGATCTAAACCCGATCGTGTGATTGGCAGAAAGACGCGCGCGCTACGCGCTTACACTTTCTGTATTTTTCCGTTCGGACTTGCCTGATCGACAGCAGCGGGGAGATGGTCGGCCAGCATCTTCAGCACGTCATCGACCGGAACGCCGTATTGCTGTGCGATATGCCTCACCTGCTCGCTGCCGAGCGCGGCCCGGATTTGGTCCGGAGTAATTTTCATGTTGGCGCCGTTGCCCAACCAGGATTTGACCTGATCTCCCAAGCCGGCCTGCTGAAGCTGATCGACGACGCCTTGCAGATTGCCTAAATTCGTTTTCGCCAATACGGCCGAAATCAATGCCGGCGCTTCGGCAGCTGCCACCGAACTGATAGCGCCTTTTAGTGAACCACCGAGCTGATCCCAGAGTCCCAAGTCAACCTCCACGACTTTTAGCGACGGGCGGGTAAAAACGTCACGGTCCGCCAACGTGCAGACCGTGACGTAGACGCTCAGGGATGTTTCTCGTTTTTAGCGGCGCGAATTCCCTGGCTTGTAGCATCCCGTTCACACATGTATGCGCCGGTTTTCGTGTTTCCGTAGTCCTTGTGACCGGCGAAGTGATAGATTTTCGAATTGAGATTAGCCCAGACAACTGTGCCTGAGCCGCATCGCAATTTGGCCTGTACCTCGGTCGAGTATTGATTGGCGCCCTCGGGTGCTGGCGTGGCCGTAGCCGGCCGAGCCGCTGTACTCGCGGACGGGGCAGCAGGAGCTGGAGCCGGCGCAGGCGCCGTTGTCGTCTTTGTCTGTGCAGGTGGCGTAGCTGCCGGAGCCGGAGCGGGAGCCGCCGTAGTTGTACCAGCGCGACACTGCGTTACGTAACTCTTTTCGGTTATTCCTTTGGCCTGATTGGCCTCTTTGTTGGCCCGCCATTCGTCCCGGCATGCCTTCGCCGTCTTCTGCGGAGCGGCGGCCGTAGCGGGAGCCGCCGCAGCTTTTTTCTTGGAAGGCGTTGAAGCGGCCGGTGCGGGTGCCGCGGGTGCCGCACCCCCGCCTGCCCTACACTGCGCCACATAGGCTTTTTCAGTAATTCCCTTGGCCTGATTGGCGTCTTTATTGGCTCGCCACTCTCCCTGGCACGCCTTGACCGTCTTTTGCTGAGCGACCGCCGGCGAAGATAACAACGACGCGCCAAAAATTACCGAACTAATGACAACGATGGTACGCATACTTCAACTCCTGTCAGACGGCTGTCGAAGTGGTTACGCGTCCTTCTCACACTTGGTCATGAAGCTGTTTTTCGCCGCGCCAGAAAGTGGCTTTCCGTCCTTGCCCATGGCTTTGCCCTCGCAGGCATCCATCTTGCACTTCTTCATGAAACTGGTTTTGGCGGCGCCAGCGAGCGCCTTGCCGTCCTTGCCCATGGCCTTGGTTTCACAGGATTGGGCCATCGCCGAGCCAACAGCAAAAGAGGTAATCAGTGCTGCAAGTAAAATGCGTTTCATCGTTTCCTCCGTATGATGACGGTGAAATCATTCCACCTAATGGCGTTTAGGGCAAGTATAATGACGTTTTGAGCATGATCTGCTCCAATTTCAAACTCTTTGTCCTCGCCGAACGGGTCAATTTATTTTATTCGACACAACATCGAGGGAATTCGATCCAAGATCATTTTGCGACCACGCCCGAGTTCTTGTGCAGCTTCTTAGTGAGCAGACTTTTGAAAGCGGTTGATTCCGCACACCTAACGCCGTCACTCCACCGGCATGCCCCGCCGCAACATTGCGAGCGGCGTCCGATACAGGCTTTGGAACCGGAATGTACTGGCCGCGTTACATTTTAGCCGCGCAGCAGCGCACAGACTCCCTGCCTCGCCTCCATAACTATCGCGTGACCTAGCCTATTAGGCGCCCGTGGGCATGCTAGGCTTGGTGCCGATCGAGGGTTGGGTTGGAGTATTCGCATGCGTTGCTACCGCATTGCGTTCCCCTTCGCCGCGGTGCTCGCCGCGCTAACGCTCGCTCAGCCGGCGCGCGCCAACGTGATGATTATCATCGATAAATCTGCACAGAAGATGACCGTTACGATCAACGGTGAGGATCGTTACACTTGGCCGGTGTCTACCGGGCGCCGGGGTTACGATACACCGTCGGGTGACTTCCAGCCCTTCCGCATGGAGCGTGACCACTTCTCACGGGAGTGGGACGACGCTCCAATGCCAAACTCGGTCTTCTTCACCCAGATCGGCCATGCCATTCACGGCACTTTCGACTTCCGCAATCTCGGCAGGCCGGCCTCGCACGGCTGCGTCCGACTCTCGACGGAGAATGCCGCTACGCTGTTCGCGCTGGTCAAAGAGGAAGGCGTATTCAACACGCGCGTGAGGTTGACTGGCGAAACACCGCAGCCAGAAACGCCAGTCGCGCGACGCGATCGCACCAACGGGAGCGATCGCAATGCAGCGCGTATCCGCGATAGCGACCGCGATGCGGCGCGTAACAATGATCGAGACGCAGCGCGTAACCGCGACTATGTGCGTAACTACACTACGGATGACGACGACACGGTCGACGCATCTCCGCAGCGCAACCGCCAGACTCGCGGCTGGCAGAGTACTCAGGATAGTGCGCGCTCATTTTATTATCGTGACCGACAATACTATCGCTCTTATTACAGCGGCCGTGGGTTTTTCGCTCCCTACGGGTGGTAACTGATTTATCTTCACGGAACCAAATTATCCGTCAAAGTTTTATGACAGGGACGATTTGGAACACAACGATGATCCGCAAACTCGCCTGCGGCAAGTACCGGCTCTATTCGCGCAAGAAGAATTTGCGTACCGGCAAACGTCGCAACCTCGGCACCTTCTCAAGCAAAAAGGCCGCGCAGCAACACGAGCGCGAGATCCAGTATTTCAAACGGCATTGAGGTCTGGATTCAGCCGCCGTGATGCGCCACCCCGAGTGCTTCCTCGCCACGATCGAGGATGAGCGGCACAATCAGGTCTTCTTCGTCGTCGAGATGCCTAACCAACCCCTTGAGCAGCGACCCGCTCGCATTCGCATAATCGTCGCTGCTTCGGCGGAGCGCGTCACCGCCAATCTGTAGCGTCTGCAAAAGAGCATTGGCGGTCTCCGCAACGCGCGCCATATCGGCGTGGATATGGTGATGATCACCTTCCAGCACGTCAAACCCACGCTTTAAGCGCGCATCCGCGGCCCGGAAAATCGGAAAGTAATGCAGATCCTCGATTTGGTGATGCACATTGAGCTGATCCAGTATGAACTGCAGCCGCGGCACGAATTGGCGCGCGAATTCGTCGGGTGGAAGCCGTCCAATACGAAAATGTGATGCGATTTCGTCGATCACCCTGGACAGCTCACGAAACATCGCATGGCGCGATAACCAGAAACGCGCCATATCACCAAGATTGGCATGCGCATCCCACTGCTCACGCGGATAGCGTTCGATTAGCACGCGTAGATCCTCTGGCCAGCCGCTGCGGTTGGCTAAGGCAAGCGCTTCAAGGTCGGCAGAATGGGGCATTTCGATCGTCACAAGCGCTTAGATAGCCATTGCGCGCACGAATGCGAAGGGCAAACTTGCGCGGTATGAACGCATCCACCACTGTTGCCCGCCTTTCCTGCGACGAATCGACCGCCCGTTGCCTGGCGACGTATCTCGGCGAAAATCTCGATGCAGAGAGTACTGTCTGTACTGCGTTTGAGGGCCCCGACGGGCGTTGGCAAGTAGCGATCCATTTCCGTGAACCACCCGACGAACCGGGGTTGCGCGGGTTGGTCAAGCTTGCAGCCGGTGACGCCGCGGCAAACGCGCTCAAAATCGAACCGGTCGCCGCCGCCGACTGGGTGGCGCAGAGCCTCGCTGACCTCACGCCCGTGCGTGCCGGCCGCTTCATCGTGCATGGCGCGCACGATCGTGAACGCCTCAAGGTCAACGACGTCGCCATCCAGATCGAAGCCGCCCTCGCTTTCGGTACCGGCCATCACGGCACCACTCGTGGATGTTTGCTGGCGCTTAACGATCTGGCGAAGCGGCGGCGACTTCGGCGTGTCCTCGACATCGGCACTGGCACCGGTGTTCTGGCAATCGCGGCAGCGCGGCGGTTACGGACGCGAGTTACCGCCGGCGATATCGACCGCGTCGCGGTGAGCGCAGCACGAACCAATGCTCGACTAAACCAGGTTGCAACGCTCATTACATTCTCATGCGCGGCCGGCGCGGACGCGCGCGCCATCGCAAACGCCGCGCCCTACGATCTCATCCTCGCGAATATCTTGCTCGGTCCACTGATGAGGCTCGCTGTGCCGCTACGCAGGCTGGCGGCGCCCGGCGCGCACGTTGTGCTTTCGGGCCTATTGCCGGGTCACGCCAATGCCGTGCTGGCGATGTATCGCGCACAAGGTCTCACGCTCGAACGGCGTATTCTGATCGACGGCTGGGTCACGTTGTTGCTTCGCCGCAGCGAGTGGGCGCTCAAGTGAAACCCCATTTTCGTTATCACTCGTAAAACAAAACCGCCCCAGGCGGGGACTGCCGGGGCGGCTTCGCTGGTGAAGCGGCTAACGGCCGCCGAACGGATCTACTGGATATTCGACTTATCTAACCGGCTGCCTTGTTCATCGAACTTGCGCGGCAACAGATGGGCGTGTTTCGCAATCTCACGATGAACGTGCTGGAGGCGCGACTCCACCAAAGCATCCACGAAGCGGACAAAAAGGCCCTTGCGCTTTTCGGCGGATTGCGCGCGCGCTGCGGTTCTGTTCGCTGGTATTTGGGCGACGCCATAAGTTACAGCGACCATTGTATGTTTCCTTCTCAAAATCGAATTTAACTATTGCATTGCAATATAGACTCCAGGGCGCATCCGACAATTCATGAGAATGCATGGATGCCCTTTAAATTCGGCATGAACTAATCAATCATTTGTTGAGATGGATGACATCATTGCCGCAGATTGGTGCGATGCACAAATTTGAACCAAACAACCAATTCGTTGCCGAATTAGGTGCCAGAGCGGCGAAGATTTTCACAAAGTTCAGGCATTCGTTGCATGCGCCGCGTGCGGCACCTCGCGCATGCCTGCATTGCTCCACCCGCGTGGAGCGCTAGAGTGCCGCACATGTTCGATGCTCGCTTCCAATCGTTCGACGATTCGAGTGACCGCGCGCACACCGCAGCGCACGTCGCCGCATTGCGAGTCGAACTTAAACGACGCGGGTTGGACGGATTCATGGTGCCACGCGCCGACCGCCAGCAGAACGAATATTTGTCCGCAAGCGAAGAACGGCTGGCGTGGGTCACGGGGTTCACCGGGTCGGCAGGCGCGGCAGCCGTGCTAACCGCACATGCTGCACTGTTCGTTGATGGCCGCTACACGCTGCAGGCAGAAACGCAAACCGACAAAACCATTTTTTCGATAGAACATCTGGTAGAGCACCCGCCCGAGAAATGGATCGAGGAAAAACTCAAACGCGGCGCCAGGCTCGGTTATGACCCCTGGCTGCACACCAGCGAACAGGCCGAAAAGCTCAGGAAGGCTTGCGCTACGGCCGGCGCGGAGCTGGTGGCGGTCGATACCAACCCCATCGATGTGCTGTGGCACGATCGCCCGCCCCCGCCGTCAGGCGCGGTTACTCTACGCGACATCAAGTTCGCCGGCGAAAGCGCTCCGGACAAGCTCAAACGCATCAGCGCAGAGCTGACGAAACTTCGCGCCGACGCGTTGCTGGTGTCCGATCCACAGAACGTCGCCTGGGCATTCAACATCCGCGGCGCGGATGTTGCGCACACGCCGCTGGCGCTTGCTTTCGCACTGGTGCCGCGCGAGGGCCGGCCGGCGCTCTATGTTGACGGCGCCAAGCTCAACAACACTGTTCGCGACGTATTGAAAGACTTCACCGACGTGCGCGCACCGGACGATCTCATCGGCGATCTTGGCAAGCTCAAGGACAAAACCGTCAGGCTCGACCAGGGAAGCGCCGCCGACGCCTTCACGCGGCCGCTCGCCGACCATGGCGCAAAGCCGCAACGCGGCGCCGATCCAATCGCGCTCCTAAAGGCAATCAAGAACCCCGTCGAGATCGACGGCAGCCGCGCAGCCCACAAACGTGATGGTGCCGCGATGGTGCGCTTTCTGGCCTGGTTCGATAAGGAATCAGCGACCGGCAAGCTCACCGAAATCGACGCGGTGGCAGCGCTGGAAAGCTTCCGGCGCGACACCGGGGTGCTCAAGGACATCTCCTTCCCGACCATTGCAGGTGCCGGGTCGAACGGAGCGATCGTCCACTACCGCGTGACCCGCGCCTCCAACCGGCACATCGGCAAAAATGAGCTGTTTTTGATCAATTCTGGCGCACAATACGAAGACGGCACGACCGACATCACCCGCACCGTTGTTGTTGGCGAGCCGACCGACGAGATGCGCGACCGCTTTACCCGCGTGCTCAAGGGGCATATCGCCATTGCCACTGCCGTTTTTCCGGACGGCACCAGCGGCGCACAGCTCGACCCGCTCGCGCGCGTTGCGCTGTGGCAAGCCGGCCTCGATTTCGACCACGGCACGGGCCATGGCGTCGGCAGCTATCTGTCCGTGCACGAGGGACCGGCGCGCATCTCAAAGCTCGGCACCGTCGCGCTCCGCCGCGGCATGATTTTGTCAAACGAGCCCGGTTACTACAAACCCGGCGCTTACGGCATCCGCATCGAAAACCTGGTGTTGGTCACCGCCGGACCGAAGCCAAAGGGGGCCGAGAAGCCACTCAATGGTTTCGAGACACTGACTTTAGCGCCAATCGACCGGCGCCTGATCGATCTCCGGATGCTGGCGCCCGATGAGCGCGCCTGGCTCGACGCCTATCACGCGCGCGTGCATGAGGTGCTTGGTCCGCTTGTCGATGCGCCGACGCGTAATTGGTTAGCGACGGTGACAAAGCCGCTGTAGTTCCGGCTAACTGCCAATCAGCTTCAGCCATTCGTCTTCGGTGAGCACCTGCACACCATATTTCTTGGCCTCGGCAAGCTTGGAGCCCGCGCCAGGACCGGCGACTACGTAATCGGTTTTCCTGGAAACGGAGCCGGCGGCCTTGGCGCCAAGGCGCTCGGCGGTTGCCTTGGCCTCTTCACGCGTCATCTTTTCAAGAGCGCCGGTGAATACCACGGTCTTGCCGGCAATGGCGCTATCAGTCTTCGGCTTCTCGGCATCGAGGATGGTCACTTGTTTAGTCAACCGCTCGACGATGCCCTTGTTATGGCTTTCGCCGAAATAGGCTTTGATCGCCGCTATCACGGTGTCGCCGATCTGATCGAGCGCATCCATTTCGGCGATGGTTTCCTCATCGCCTTTCGCTACTTTCAGGCAGGCATCGTGAAACGCCTTCCAGGAGCCGTACCCGCGCGCGAGCGCAAGCGCAGTCGTTTCTCCCACATGACGGATGCCAAGCGCATAGATGAATCGATCGAGCGATATCTCGCGCCGCTGCTCAATAGCATCGAACAGATTCCGCACGGAAGTTTCGCCGTAACCTTCTTCGCCCTCGAGCTTGATCTTCTTGTTACGCGCGGCCAGCGTAAAAATATCAGCAGGCTCCTTGATCCATTCCTTCTCAAAAAAGAGCTCGATCTGCTTCTCACCCAACCCATCAATATCGAAAGCGCGGCGTGAGCTGAACAGCTTCAGGTGCTCTATTTTCTGGAACGGGCACGCGAACTCGCCAGTACAGCGCATGCGCGCGCCTTCCTCACCGGTCGATGTTTCCTCACGCACGATGTCGGTGTGCAGGTAGCACGGGCATTTTTTCGGGAAATGGTAAGGCCTGGCGTCCTTCGGGCGCTTTTCAATCACGACATCCACAACCTGTGGAATCACGTCGCCGGCGCGCTGGATGATGACGGTGTCGCCAATGCGGATATCGCGGCCGTCACGCAATGGCTCGCCATCTCCGCCGAGACCCTTAATGTAGTCCTCGTTGTGCAACGTAACGTTCTGTACAATCACACCGCCAACGCCGACTGGCTCCAGCTTGCCGACGGGCGTGAGCGCGCCGGTGCGGCCGACCTGGATTTCGATGTCCTTGAGCACAGTCGTGGCGCGCTCGGCCGGGAATTTATGCGCGATCGCCCAGCGCGGAGATCGCGAGACGAAGCCCAATCGCTCCTGCCAGTCGAGTCGATCGACCTTATAGACGACGCCGTCGATATCGTAGTCGAGTTCAGCACGGCCCTCCTCGATTTTGCGGTGAAAGGCAATGAGCTCCTCGGTCGAACGGCAGACTTTGGTGAGCGGATTGGTTTCGAAGCCGCAACTTTCAAACCATTTGATCATGCCAGACTGGGTATCGGCCGGCAGCTCGCTCATTTCGCCCCAGGCATAAGCGAAAAAACCGAGCGGGCGCGAGGCGGTGATGCTGGGATCTTTCTGGCGGAGCGACCCGGCGGCGGTATTGCGTGGATTGACGTAGAGCTCGCCGCCCATTGCCTTCTGACGCTCGTTCAGTTCAAGGAACGCTTGTTTGGTCATATAGACCTCGCCACGCACCTCGCAGATTTCCGGCACGCCTCTGCCTTTGAGCTTCTGTGGCACTTCCTTGATCGTCTTGATATTGGCGGTGACGTCCTCACCCTCGGCGCCGTCACCGCGGGTGGCGGCGGTGACGAGTTCGGCGTTCTCGTAACGCAACGACATCGACAGCCCGTCGATCTTGGGTTCGGCGCTGAATGCTATTTTTTCGTCGTCGCCGAGCCTCAGGAATTTTCGGATGCGGGCGACGAACTCGACGACATCTTCCTCGGCGAAGGCGTTGTCGAGAGACAACATCGGTATCGCGTGGCGAACCTTTTTAAAGCCGCGCGTAGGCGCAGCGCCGACTTTCAGCGACAGCAACTCCAGCGTGCGAAGGTCAGGGAAGCGCGCTTCTATCGCGTTGTAACGCTTGCGCAGTTCATCATATTCGGCATCCGACACCGTCGGCCGATCCTGCTGATAATAGCGCTTGTCGTGCTGCGAGATTTCGGCTTGCAACCGGGCGTATTCCTCCTTCGCCTGTTTTTGCGTCAGCAGGTCGACAGGCGTTTTCGCGGTGTTGATCTTTGATCTTGTGGACTTGGCCATCGTTTCCGTCATGGCCGGGCTTGTCCCGGCCATCCACGCCTTGTTTCGCGGCAATCTAAAGACGTGGATGCCCGGCACAAGGCCGGGCATGACGAAGAAGGTGAATTGTGGTTCCCGGCGCTTCGGCGCGCCCCGGAATGACGGGTAGAACGACTACGACGCCGCCTTGATCAGTCGTTCGGCGGCGGCGCGGGCCTCATTGGTGATCTCGGCCCCCGCGAGCATACGGGCAATCTCCTCACGCCGGCGTTCTGATGCCAGTTCGGTGACGCGGGTAGCCACCCGTTTTCCCTTTTCGAGCGCATCCTTGCTGATCAGAAAGTGGCGATCAGCGCGGGCCGCTACCTGGGGCGCGTGCGTAACCGCGAGCACTTGTACGCCACGCCCCAGCTTGGCGAGCCGCATGCCTATTGCGTCGGCAACTGCTCCGCCAACGCCTGTGTCGATCTCGTCGAACACCAATGTCGGTGCCGAGCCACGGTCGGCCAGTACCACCTTCAAGGCGAGCAGGAAACGCGCCAGTTCGCCGCCGGAGGCGACCTTCATGAGCGGTCCCGGCCGCGTACCCGGATTGGTTTGCACCCAGAACTCCACCCGGTCGATGCCGTTCGGCCCGGCAGCGGCTGCATCACTGTCGATCTGCGTCAAAAACTTTGCCCGCTCCAGCTTGAGCGGCTTGAGTTCGCCGTTGACGACCTTGTCGAGCGCGCCAGCGGCTTTGCCGCGCGCCTTCGACAATGCCTCAGCGGCGGCGCGATAGGCAGCTTCAGTTTGCGCGGCGGCTGTCTCCAGTGCCTTGAGCTTGTCCTCGCCGGCATCGATCAGCGCGATGTCGGCGTTGTATTTACGCGCCAGTTCGGCCAGCTGATCGACAGGCACGTTGTATTTCCGGCCGGCGGCCCGGAGCGCAAACAGCCGCTCTTCATATCCGTTCAAGTTCAGCCGGGTCAAAATCGGCGGTGCGCAGCGCCGCTTCGAGATGGCCGCGGGCATCGTCTAGCGCATTCAGCGCCGCATCGATCGCCTTTACGGTGGGCTCAATAAGACCAGGCGCTTGCGTCGATCGCCGTTCGAGTCGCCGGACGACACCCGACAGCGCGGGTACGCCGGAACCTGAGCCGGCAATCACCTCGTGTGCATCGCGCAAGTCTTCGGACACTTTCTCAGCCTGCATCATCGCGGTCCGCCGCTCCGCGAGCGCGGTCTCTTCGCCAGGCTGTGGCGAAAGCTTATTGAGCTCGTCAACCGCGTGACGCAGCCAATCCCCTTCACGTTTGGCACGCTCGACCTCGGAACGATGAGCGTCCGCTGCGGCTTTCGCCTCGCGGCGCGCTTCCCACAGACCCTCAACTTTTGCGGCCTGGTCCTCAAGTCCGCCAAAAGCGTCGAGCAGCCGCCGGTGAGTACCGGCGTCGACCAGTGCGCGTTCATCATGCTGGCCATGAATTTCAACAAGCGCGCTGCCGAGCTGTTTGAGCACCTGAACGCTCACGGGCTGATCATTGACGAAAGCGCGGGTGCGTCCGTCAGCAAGCTGCACACGGCGCAGGATCAACTCGTCCTCCGCAGGAATATCATCGGCTGCGAGAATGGCGCGCGCCGGATGGTCCCGCGCGACGTCGAACACCGCTGTCACCTGGCCCTGTTCAACGCCCTGCCGCACGAGCGTCTGGTCGCCGCGCCCGCCCAGAGCTAAAGCAAATGCGTCCAACAAAATCGACTTGCCGGCGCCGGTCTCGCCGGTGAGCACGGCCAAGCCATCGGCAAAATCGATGTCGAGCCGATCGATCAGAACGATATCGCGGATCGAGAGTCGGGAGAGCATGAAAACCCAAATCCGAAAGCCCGTCATGCCCGGCCTTGTGCCGGGCATCCACGTCTAACAAATTCTATATCATCCAAGACGTGGATGGCACTGGAAGTCGAGTTCACTCGACTTCCACAATCTTTAGGGGCGCAAGTCGGATATATCCGACTTGCGATGACAAGCCCGGCCATGACGCTGTGAAACACTGAAAGGCTAGATGTCGCCTCAGCCCAGCCCGGCCGACTTGAACGCTTTGCTGATCCAGGAACCCTTGTTCTCGGAGGGCTCGAGGCCGCCAGTCTTCACGAGGGCGTAGGCGTGCTTATACCAGGTGCTGTCCGGGAAATTGTGGCCAAGGACCGCCGCCGCCGTTTGCGCCTCCTCAACGATGCCGAGCGCCATATAGGATTCGGTCAGCCGCATCAGCGCTTCCTCGACATGGCGGGTCGTCTGATACTTGGTAACGACCACTTTGAAGCGGTTGATGGCGCCCGTGTAGTCCTTTCTTTTCAGGTAATAGCGACCGGTCTCCATTTCCTTGCCGGCGAGTTGATCGCGCGCGACTTCGATCTTCTGCTTGGCGCTGTTTGCGTATTCGCTGGTCGGATATTTCCGTGTGACTTCATCGAGCGCGGTGAGCGCTTTTTCGGTACGCGCCTGATCGCGCGTTATGTCAGGGATTTCGTCGAAATAGGAAGAGCCAATCAGAAATTGGGCGTAAGCAGCATCCGCGCTGCCGGGGTGCAGAGTGATGTAGCGCTTGGCCGAATTGACGCAGTCATCATATTCGCCGGCCTGATAGTAGGCATACGACGACATGATCAGGGACTTACGTGCCCACTCGGAGTAAGGGTGCTGACGATCAACCTCTTCGAATTTCTTGACCGCTTCTTTCGGATCCTTTTTGGCGTTGAGAAGAAAAAGCCCCTCATTGTAAAGCCGGTCTGGCGGCTCGTCGGGCGGCGTGTCGTCTTTTTTGCTGAAGAAATCAAAACTGCTGCAAGCGCCAAGGCTTGCCGCCAGCAGCGCGACAGCAAGAACGCGCGCAACGCGCGCCAAGCCTGTCGATTGCAGCGGCGCAGTCATGCTGGCGGCGTGGTCGCGCACCTTGTGCTTGGCCCAGAGATTCTTGAACACGAACTCATCCATGCGAACGCGTTGCTTCCCCGAAATTCGGCTTCGCAAGGTCTGCAATTAGCACGGTTGCCCGCGCCGGTTTATCCGAAAACACGCGATATCGCCATGCGACTAAGCCTGACATTCGGCCCGGATTAAGGCGAAGGTTAAGCCGGAATCCCGAGGTTTTCAGGACACTTCTGGCCCATAGGCCGGGGCCACGAGGCCGGCAATGGCGCCCGCGTGGCCGCGCACGCGACGCACCGGTTCAACCGCCTCGACCACCCGCCAGGCGCTCGGATCCGCCATCAAAGCGGAAAGCACCGCGTGATTAAGCTTGTGGCCGCCGCGGACAGTTTTGTACGCGGCAAGGAGAGGCTGACCGGCGAGAGCGAGATCGCCAATGGCATCGAGCACCTTGTGCCGCACGAACTCATCGGCAAAACGCAATCCTTCAGGATTGAGTACGCGATCCTCGCTCACCACCAGCGTGTTTTCGAATGAGGCACCGAGCGCGTAGCCAGCGCTCCACAATTTGGCGACGTCGCGCATGAAACCGAACGTGCGCGCACGCGCAATCTCGCGACGGAACGTGTCGGGCTCGATATCGAGTGAAAGAGCCTGCTTCCCGATGAGTGGATGGTCAAAATCGATTTCCGCTTCAACCCGGAAGCCATGCTGGTAAGGCCGCAGCTCGCCATAGGCGCCGTCCTTGGCTACCGAGATCGGCTTGAGCACCTCGATAAAGCGGCGCGGCAGCGCACGGGCAGTGAGGCCGGCTTGATCGATCGCATCGACGAACGCGGCAGCGCTCCCATCCATGATCGGCACTTCGGGACCGTCGATTTCCACGATGACGTTGTCGACGTAAAGGCCGCGCAGAGCCGCCAGCAGATGCTCGGCGGTCGAGCAAAGCGGGCCCTTGGCGTCACCAAGTACGGTAGCAAATTCGGTTGCAGTAACCGCGCGGACGTCGGCGCGAATCTCGCGCTCGATCAAGCCGTCCGCCGCGATACGCTGGAAAACGATGCCGCTGTCATCGTCAGCGGGATGCAATGAGAGAGTGACTGGGAGTCCGGAATGGACACCGATGCCGGAAACGGCAACCTGGTGGCGTAGCGTTGTTTGCTTAGCGCCCTTCATCTACCCCAACTTCCGCCGGCCCGTTCAGGCGCCGTGCGGCCCCATCCCCTAGGCCCCTGCGGAGCCATACTTTTGCCGTCAGTCCAAGCCGCCTTCGTATTCAGCGGCAATCCCCAGAGACCCGAAAAGTCCCTTTCACTGCTGAAACTTAGGCCATCGCGCAGGCCTTCTCCAACTCACGCTTTCTTACCGACTGTTACTCATTTTTGCCGCAATTCCTGACCGGACACACCAGCTGCCTACAATCTGACCAGGAGCTGGAAAGATCGCCGACGTCTGAACCACCGGTTGCCAAGCCTAGACAAAACACCCGCCGGCAGGAAATCATATTTCCTTTCAGTAGGTTACGTGGACGGATGGCAAACAACAGACGGCCCCGCTTCCAGGTCGGAAGCGGGGCCCCTGATCACCGGATTCGTCGTCAGTTGACCTGGCGCCGGAGGAAAGCCGGAATGTCAAGCTGGTCCTCGTCGGCCGAATTATGCACAGGCGCAGCGCGTCCGTGCGGGTCTAGCCCCTGTGGGGCCGCCCGGCGGGCATATTCCGACACTGGATCCGCAGGCCGGCCCTCCGGGTGGCGGGCCGTCGGGCGTTGCGGCGGACGTTCGAATTGCGGCATAGGCCGTGCGGTGCGCGGCATCGGCGGCGCTTGTGGCGCCTCCTCCTCCACTCTCCTCCCCAGCCCGACCGAAGCCAGTCTCTGCATGAGCGTCTTGCGACGCGCTTCAGGATGATCCTCGTCGAGCTCGCCGCGCTGCGCTCTGATTTCATTTTGTGCAGGCAGCGGCAACTCGTCGATTCTTGGCATGCGCGGCGTACGCGCCATGCGTTCAGCCGCGGGCGGAATAAAGGCCGCGGGCATCGGCGGCTCGCCCATCGGTGCCTCCGTTTGCGCCGGCTCGAACAGAGACGGCTTCATCGGCATCGGCCGAATTGAAACGTCGGCGATCGCAGTCGGCGGCAAGATGGCGGCCGCAACCGCAGCGTGGGCGGCAAATTCAACCGTGGGCGCGGCATGCGCCGAAATCGGCGCGCGCCGTTCAACGCGATCGGCAATACGACGACTGTCGTTGCGAATCTTGCCGGCGAGTTCCCTGAGCGCGCTTTCCGCTGGCTGGGCATGGCGTGCAATGGCAGCGTTGTCGATGCCGGTCGCCACGACCGAGACACGGATAATGCCTTCCAGGCTTTCGTCGAACGTGGCACCGACGATGATGTTGGCGTCCTGATCGACCTCTTCCCGGATGCGGGTGGCAGCTTCGTCGACTTCGTAAAGCGTGAGGTCCTTGCCGCCGGTGATCGAAATCAGCAGACCTCTGGCGCCCTTCATCGAGGCGTCGTCGATCAGCGGATTGGAGATCGCGGCTTCAGCGGCGGTGAGCGCACGTTTTTCGCCGGAAGCTTCGCCGGTACCCATCATCGCCTTGCCCATCTCGCGCATCACAGCGCGCACGTCGGCAAAATCGAGATTGATCAGGCCTTCCTTGACCATCAGGTCGGTGATGCAGGCAACGCCCGAATAGAGCACCTGGTCGGCCATAGCGAAGGCGTCGGCGAAAGTCGTTTTCTCGTTGGCCACCCGGAACAAGTTCTGGTTCGGGATGATCAGCAGCGTGTCGACCACTTTGTGCAGTTCCGCAATTCCAGTCTCGGCGAAGCGCATGCGGCGCTGGCCTTCGAAGTGGAACGGCTTTGTCACAACGCCGACGGTAAGAATACCGAGTTCGCGCGCTGTCTTGGCAATGATCGGTGCCGCGCCCGTGCCGGTGCCCCCGCCCATACCGGCGGTGACGAACACCATGTGTGCACCGCTCAAGTGATCACGGATTTCGTCGATCACCTCTTCCGCCGCAGCGCGACCGACCTCAGGCTGGGAGCCAGCACCGAGACCTTCGGTCACCTGGGTGCCCATCTGAATGATACGCTCGGCTTTGGACATCGTAAGTGCCTGCGCATCGGTGTTGGCGACGACGAAATCGACGCCTTGCAGGCCGGCCGAGATCATGTTGTTGACCGCATTGCCGCCGGCGCCACCGACGCCAAACACGGTAATGCGAGGTTTCATTTCCCGAATGTCGGGGATCGTCAGGTTGATGGTCATTTTTGCCTCATGAGTGCACGGGCAGCTGGCTTTGCGTCGCGCCGAAGGCGCAATTGCAATTGCACGCCGCCGAACTGGGCCAGTCCGCCACCGGCCGATTCGTGGTTTCGTTGATGAAGGGTCAGAAGCTTTCGCGTAGCCATTGTCCGACCCGTGCCATGTAACCGCCTGTCCCTGTCATCAATTGCCGCGTTCGCCGCGGTTCGAAGTGTTCAAGATGAGCGGCCTGCGGATAGACCAGCAGGCCTGCCGCCACCGCAAAAGCCGGCCCCTTTGCCGCATCGGGCAAACCGGCCAAGCCAAGCGGGCGGCCAATACGTACGGGGCGTCGCAAAATGCGAGCGGCGAGATCGGAGAGTCCGGTGAGTTGGCTCGCGCCGCCGGTCAGCACAATGCGTCCACGCGGCTCCGCCGCGAACGGCGATGCGGCGAGGCGATCGCGAACCATTTCCAGAATTTCCTCGATGCGCGGCTTGATGATGCTCACGAGCGAAGCGCGCGAGACAAAGTGCGGCGGCTCACGCTCGTCATCCCCAACCGGCGGTACCGTGATCATGTCGCGTTCATCCGATCCCCCGGCTAAAACACTGCCATAAATCGCTTTGATTCGCTCAGCATCGGCGATGCGGGTATTGAGCCCGCGGGCCAGATCCATGGTCACGTGTTGACCGCCAAGGGCAAAACCGTCGGCGTGAACGAATTTGCCATTGGAAAAAACCGCCAAAGTCGTGGTTCCGGCACCCATATCGATGGTTGCCGCCCCGAGATCAGCCTCATCGTCGGCAAGGGCTGCGAGACCGGCCACATAGGGAGAAGCCACCACGGCCTCCACGGAGAGGTGGGTGCGCTCGACCGTGAGCATCAAGTTCCGCACGGTCGGCACGTCGGCGGTAACCATGTGCATATCCACGCCCAGACTGTGGCCGAGCATCCCGCGCGGCTCGCGGATACTTGTGGCTGCGTCAACAGCGTAGCCCGTAGGTAAGGAATGCAGCACGGCGCGACCGTCGCGTACGGAATGACGGCTCGCCGCCGCCAGTACGCGGCCAATGTCGGATTCGGTGACTGTGCCACCACTGAGATCGATATTTGCGGTGAAGCGCTCGCTACCGAGGCGGCCGCCGGACATCGACACCACCGCAGATTCGAGCTGCACACCGGCCATGCTTTCCGCGATATCGATCGCCTGACGGACCATCTCCTCGGCTTCGACCAGGTCGACCACGGAGCCGCCCTTAATGCCGCTCGCCGCGGTATGGGCGAAAGCCAGGAGTTGGACGCCGTGGCTGCGTCTGCGCAGAACGTCCTGCGGAGCCTGAGGCTCAAGCCGCGCGATCAGGCAGACAACTTTGCTGGTACCAATATCCAGGGCAGCGACAACAGCCGCGCGCTTAAGCGAAACCGGTTTCATCTTCGGGGTGAGACCGAAGCGCAGCACGGTCATGCCTCGCCCCCTTTGCCCGATTTGGCCTTCTTGGCTTTGTCAGCCTCCTTAAGGGCTTGCTCGCGCGCCGCGGCGGCGGCATCAGACTGGCGTATGGTGATACGGTCGGGCAGCCTCAAATCGATCGCCACGATGTCCCGTGAAAGCAGCTTTTTACTGCGGTCGAGATCGACAAGGGTCTGTAGTGCCTGCTCGGGCTCGCCTTCCGGCAGCAAGATATCGACGCCACCTTTCAGGCGCAGACTCCAGCGCCGCTCGGCCACCAGTACAGAGGCTTCGGTCATGCTCGCGACGAGAGGATAGCGCGCGACGAGCGCAAGAAAGTCCTGCGCGGTTTGTTCGGCGCCCTTGCCGACGACCAGCGGTAGTCCGGAAAAGCGAGCCGGCACGACTGTTTCGAGCGTGCTGCCGTCGGCTGCGATTAGAGCAACACGGCCGTCGAGCTGCCAGAGGGCGAACGGTTTGCGTTCCTTGATCTCGATGCGCAGACGATCGGGATATAATTTGAGGACCGTCGCTTCCGCGATCCATGGATTGTTCAACAAACGCGCACGCGTGCGCGCGGCGTCGAGAAACAACAGCGAAGAGTGATCGGTGATACCGGCGAGTACCAGAATTTCATCGCGGCCCACTTCATGCTCGCCAGCGAGCGCGACTTCAGAAATTCGGAAGCCGAGTTTGTTGGCCACCGCATCGCAGAGATTCTGCACGTTCTCGACGAGCTGCGGGCCGTGACCGCCTTTAATCGTGCCGTAGCCAGCGCTCGCGAGCAGCAGCAGAGCGGCAGCTGACGAACCGACGCCGCGTGGCACTTTCAAGTCGACAATGGCGCCGCCCCAGCGGCGCAGAAGCCTCGGGCAGCGCCAGGCATTCGACTTCGGCCAAGAAGCAGACGATGGACGTCGTCTCATCTTCACCGACTGAGCGAGGCGTCCCCGACCTTCCATCGCGACCTGCTTTACCCGTTGTGCCCTGCGAGGGCAGCAAGCTCCGCCATGAGCATGATGTCGATCACGCCCTGGTAACCGGCTTCACATGAGACCATCCCCGTCCCTCGGAGGCCGCCGTCAGCGGTGGAGTCCGCACGCATAACATCACGGCAGCCAGGCGCGCGGCGCGCCGCCAATGCCTAGTCTTCGGGCTTATTGGTAAACGATTAGTAAAATTTGAAGGATCGGCCCCTGCATATCTTAGGACTAAGAATATATTCCTTGACTGCGTGACGCTGGTCGCATAGACATTGGCCAAACGCGGCTTCGTGCCGCGACCACCCTCACCCCCAAATGCTCAGCGGAGCATCGCCATGTCGCGATACACGCCCGAATTCCTTGCCGCATTGCGGCAGCGTTACGAAGACACCCAGCAGTCAGAGCGCTCGATCGCGCGCGACTTCGGGCTGGCCAATTCAACCCTCCGGCAGATCGCGCGAAAAGGAAGATGGGTTCGACAGCCCCAGCCGAGGCGCGACCTAGAGCCCGCGATCCAGCTGCTCGAACAGACAACCGCGATCGTGAAGATATCTAACCACCAAGGATACAATGTTGCGTCTGTCGCTCGGATTCCCATGACGCGCTACACGCCGCGCCTGCTGGCCGCGCTACGACAGCGCTGTGAACAGACCACAAAGTCAATGCTCGCGATTGCGCGCGAGTTCGGCGTCAGTGATCGCACATTACGACGCATCGCGTCTAAACATGGATGGCGGCGCCCCGCTCAGTTGTGTCGAGATCTCGAACCGGCCGCGCGATTGCTTGAAGAGGCTACCGCGCTGGAGCGCCAATATTTCGGACGGAAGTAACTGCCATTGACGCGAAGCAACGGCTGTTCAGCGGTCGAGTGAGGCGTCATCGACCATCCAGCGCACCAGCTCTTCGAAACTAATTCCTGCATGTGCGGCAAGCTCGGGCACCAGCGAGGTCTCGGTCATGCCCGGCTGCGTGTTCACCTCCAGGCAGTACAGACCTTTGATGCCGAGGTTGTCGTCGTATCGGAAATCGGACCGCGTGACGCCGCGGCAGCCGAGCGCGCGATGCGCGGCAAGAGAAAGACGCTGAACTTCGCCGTAAATTGCGGGCGCGATCGGCGCCGGCAGCAAATGTTTTGAACCACCTGGCGCGTATTTGGCTTCGTAATCGTAAAATTTGACGGTGGGCACGATCTCGATCACGCCGAGCGCTTGCTCCCCCATCACCGCGCAGGTGAGTTCCTTGCCGGGAATATATGGCTCGACCAAAACCTGTTCGCCGAAGGCCCAATCGGGCCGCGTCAATTCTTGTGGCGGATGCTTGTGATCCTCGCGCACGATGAACACGCCGACGCTGGAGCCCTCAGCCACAGGCTTGATCACGTAAGGTGGCGGCAGCAGATGACGCGTCGCCGCCTCCTTGCGTGCGGCCATCATTCCGCCAGGCACCGGCACGCCGGCGGTCTTGAGCACGGTCTTGGCCGTGTCTTTTTGCATCGCCAGGGCGGAGGCAAGCACTCCAGAATGACTGTAGGGAACGCCGAGGATTTCGAGCATGCCTTGCAAGGTGCCATCTTCGCCGGGGCGGCCGTGCAATACATTGAGTGCCGCATCGGGCTTCAGCGCGCGCAACGCCGCGGCAATGTTGCGATCGACGTCAACGCGACTGACACGATAGCCCGTGCGCTCAAGAGCGTCGGCGCAGGCTTTGCCCGAACGCAAGGAAATCTCGCGTTCAGCCGACCAGCCACCCATCAGAACCGCGACGTGCTTCATTGGATTTCTTGTCTGCGGATGATCTTACCCGAAAACCGGCACCCACTTTTCGCGTTCATGCGCGCTCGATCCCGACCCGCTTGATTTCCCATTCCAGATCGACACCTGAATGTGTTTTTACCCGTTGGCGCACAGTTTCGCCCAATGTCTCGATGTCGGCCGCGCTGGCGCCGCCGAGATTGATCAGGAAATTGCTGTGCAGCTCGGATACCTGCGCCCCGCCGATCGTGAGCCCGCGGCACCCGGCGTCATCCACCAATTTCCAGGCACTTTGTCCCGGCGGGTTCTTGAATGTTGAGCCGCCGGTGCGATTGCGGGGCTGACTAGCCTCGCGCTTTTTCTTGATCGCAGCCATTTCGGTTGCGATTTGTTCGGTCTCTCCCGCGCGGCCCTGAAGCACGGCCGCCGTGAAAATTACATCGTCCGGCACGCTGCAATGGCGGTATGAGAATCCCATATCTCCATTGCTAAAGGTTCGCAGATTGCCTTGCCGATCTACGCCACGCGCTTCGACAACAATGTCCTTGGTCTCGGCGCCATAAGCACCGCCATTCATGCGCAATGCACCGCCGATGGTGCCCGGAATGCCGCTCAGAAAAGCCAGGCCCGCGACGCCGGCCGCCTGCGCCGCGCGCGCCACCATTACGTCGAGCACCGCGGTGCCGACCGTGGCGCGCTGCTCTTCGATCTTCACGTCGTTGAAACCACGGCCCAGCCTAATCACTACGCCTGGCACGCCACCGTCGCGAACAATCAAGTTCGAGCCAGCACCGATAACTGTGATTGGAGTTTCCGACGGAAGGTTGCGCAAAAAATACGCAAGATCGTTTTCGTCTTCTGGCATGAAGAAAGCTTGCGCCGCGCCGCCGACGCGAAACCAGGTGAATTCACCGAGCGCCTGATTGGCCAGGAGCCGCCCGCGCAACTCGGGCATGCGGGCTTTGAGGTCGGGAATGATGTCGGGAAAGCTCATGATGCCTTCAATTCCGCCGGCAGCGCGTAGGCCCATTGTGTGATCGAGCCAGCGCCAAGGCAGACTACATAATCACCGGGCTTTGCTATGCCTTTGATCAGGCCGGCGAGTTTTTCTGGCCCTTCCAGTGGAATCGCCTGCTTGTGGCCATGCGCGCGCAGCCCGGTCACGAGTGCGTCACGGTCGGCGCCGGGAATGGGTTGCTCACCGGCCGGATAGACCGGCGCCACAATCACGGCGTCGGCATCGTTGAAGCAAGTGCAGAACTGTTCGAAGAGATCATGCAATCGCGTGTAGCGATGCGGTTGCATGACAGCGATGACCCGCCCATTGGCGCTTTCGCGTGCGGCGCGCAGAACGGCGGCGATTTCCACCGGGTGATGGCCATAGTCGTCGATGATGACGGCACCGTTCCATTCGCCGACCTTGGTGAAGCGCCGCTTGACGCCGCCGAACGAAGCCAAAGCTTTGCGTATGACGTCGTCCTTAATGCCGAGCTCATGCGCCACCGCAACCGCCGACGTCGCATTCAGAGCGTTGTGCCGGCCAGGCATCGGCAAAGTGAGCTTGTCAATCGTGTGCGTGGCTTTGCCCTCGCGGTTGCGGAAGACGACCGAAAAGCGCGACTGACCGTTGAGATGATCGAGATCGGCGAGCCGCACATCGGCTTGCGGGTTTTCACCATAGGTGATGATACGGCGGTCGGTAAGCTTTCCCACCAGCGTCTGCACAACGGCATGGTCCGTGCACATCACCGCGAAGCCGTAAAACGGAACGTTCTCAACGAAAGCGCGGAAGGAATCCTGCACGGCTTCGAAAGTCAGGAAATGATCGAGGTGCTCGGGATCAATGTTGGTGACGATGGCAACGTCAGCCGGCAGCTTCAGGAACGTGCCGTCGAACTCGTCGGCCTCGACCACCATCCAATCGCCGGCCCCAAGCCGCGCATTGGTGCCGTAGGCATTGATAATGCCACCATTGATCACTGTCGGGTCTAATCCCCCGGCGTCGAGCAGCGCCGCCACCATGGACGTGGTTGTGGTCTTGCCATGCGTACCGGCGATCGCAACGCAGCTTTTCAACCGCATCAATTCCGCCAGCATTTCGGCGCGGCGTACCACAGGAAGACGTTTTCCACGCGCGGCGATCAGCTCCGGATTGTCGCTCTTGATAGCTGAGGAAACCACCACCACGTCGGCGCCGTCGATATTTTCGGCCTTGTGGCCGATGGCGACTTTGATTCCCTGGTCGCGCAGGCGCTTAACATTGGCGCCGTCGGCAACGTCCGAGCCAATGACCGTATAGCCGAGATTGGCCAGCACCTCGGCGATGCCGCTCATTCCGATGCCGCCGATGCCTACGAAGTGCACCGGACCAATGTCGCGCGGCAGCTTCATAAAAGTCGCCCTCAGCCTGTCTTCCGGGCGCCGGTAACCCGCACGCCCGCTAATGCGGCTATGTCATGCAGGACGCGGAAGGCCGAAACAAGCCCGGTCACGGGCCGGCGTTTAAATTCCCGCCACCTTTATGACCAGATCGGCCAGCCGCTCGGCGGCGTCGATGGTGCCGGCGGATTTGGCAGCGTGTGCCATAGCGGAAAGACGCGCCGAATCGCCCGACAGCGCCGCCACTTCCGTGGCCAGTCGTTCAGGCGTGAAGTTGCGCTGTTCGATGCAGATTGCGCCCCCGGCGGCCTCGAGGACACCGGCATTGGCGAGCTGATCCTGATCCAGCGCGTGTGGAAGCGGCACCAGAATCGAAGGACGGCCAATGGCGGAAAGCTCCGCGACCGTCGAGGCGCCGGAGCGGGAAATCACCAGATGTGCCGCCGCCATTCGTTCCGGCAAGTCGGGAAAGAACGGCGCAAGCTCTGACGCAACTGCAAGGCGGGCATAAATGGCGCGCACACGATCGAAATCCTCGGCGCGCGTCTGTTGCACAATCGATAGCCGGGCACGCAGGTCGGCACTCATGCGTTCTACCGCCGCAGGGACGATCTCCGCCATCACGTGCGCGCCCTGACTGCCACCGAAGACCAGCAGACGAAGCTTCCCATCGGACGGCGTCACGTAAGACGACGCAGCAGCTGCGATCACCTGTGCCCGCACAGGATTACCGGTGAATGCAATCTTCTGGTGCCAACGTGGGTCCAGCTTTTTGAGCGTGTGGAAACTGGTGGCTATTTTGGTGACGCGTGGCGCGAGCAGCCTGTTGGCACGACCCATCACTCCGTTCTGTTCATGGAGCACACTGGGCACGCCGCGCCAGCTCGCGGCCAGGAGCGGCGGCACGCTCGGATAGCCGCCAAACCCGACGACGGCATCCGGCCTGATTTGGCCGATCAGTCGCCACGCCTTGGCGGCGCCAAGCGTTAGCAATGACACCGTGCGGGCGAGCGCAAACGGATTGCGTGCACGCAGCGTCGCGCTTGGAATGAGATGCACGGCACGCGCCGGAAATTTGAAATGCGCGGCGCGATGATCGGTGGCGAGATCGACGGCAACGCTTCGCTTTGCGAGAGCGGCGGCCAATGCTTCGGCCGGAAAAAGATGCCCGCCGGTGCCGCCGGCCGCGAGCAGAACGAGCGGCGCGCCGCTCGCAGTCATCAGATCCTGCTCCCGGCCATCGCAATATCTGGCGATATCATCGCCGAGCGCGGTTGCTCCCGGGTTAGCGCCAGCAACATTCCCATCGCGTAGGCGAGCGAGATCATTGAGGAGCCACCGTAGGAAATGAAAGGCAACGTCATGCCCTTTGCCGGAATGAGATGCAAATTCACCGCCATGTTGATCGCCGACTGTGTCGCGAACAAGATGGTAAGACCAGCAGCGGCAAAGCGCGTGAACGGATCGTCGTTGCGCATAGCGCGTAGCAACATTCGGATAACGATGAATGCGAACAGCGCCACGAGCGCCAGGCAGAGCGCAACGCCAAATTCCTCCGCCGCAACCGCGAACACGAAATCGGTGTGACTTTCCGGTAGAAGCCGCTTCACGGTGCCTTCGCCCGGCCCTCTGCCGAACCAACCACCGCGCATGAAGCTCTCGGTCGCGATGTCGATATTGAAAGTATCGCCCGAGGCCGGATCGAGAAATCGTTGAATGCGGTGAGCAACGTGGGGCACCGTATAGTAGGCACTTAAAAGGCCTATTCCCGCGAGACCAGCAATCCCCAACACCCAGACGACCCGCATTCCGGCCATAAAAAATAATGCGCTCCACACCAGCGCGATCAGCATGGTCTGGCCGAAGTCAGGCTGCACGACCAGCAGCGCGACGACCATCAGAAGCAGCGCCAGCGAAAATGCATTCGCTGGCATGTCCGGGCGCTTGGCGGATTCACCGAACAGCCACGCGACGATGATGACAAAGGCAGGCTTGAGGAACTCGGACGGCTGGATATTGACGCCGGCCAGCACCAGCCAGCGTCGGGCACCTTTGATCTCGGGGCCGAAATAGGGTGTCGCGGCCACCATAATGAGGCTGACCACAAACACGACCAGTGACAGATGGCGAATTTGGCGCGGGTTGAGAAACGAGACGCTCAGCATCACCGCGATAGCGGGCAGCAGGTAGAGGATGTGCCGATTGACGAAATAAAACGGATCGAGGCCCAGGCGACCGGCAACCGGCGGACTAGCCGCGAGCGAAAGAACCACGCCGGCCAGCATCAGTGCGCCGATCGCAGCCAGCGTAAGCCGGTCGACCGTCCACCACCATTCGCCGATGGGCGTGCGTTGCGCGCGCGAGAGCATCCCAAATCCCCGTCCAGCCCAAGCTGACGCCTCGCGGTTTAGGAAGCATTAACGGTCGGGGTCACGCCTGGGATGGCCAGCACAATGTCCGTGAAGGCTTTGCCACGCACCTCGAAGTTCGGGTACTGGTCGAACGACGCGCAGGCGGGCGACAGCAGCACGACGGGTTCCTTCAACCCCCCCACCGCGGCATCGCGGCTGGCCGCCTCAATTGCCGCCGCCATAACCCCATTCATTTCGTAAGGCACTTTGCCGTCCAGTGTTCCGGCAAAATCCTTCGCCGCTTCGCCGATAAGATAAGCTTTGCGGATGCGCGGAAAAAACTCGGTCAGGCTCGCAATGCCGCCGGTCTTGGGCTTGCCGCCGGCGATCCAATAGATGTCGTGAAAACTCGCCAGGGCCTTGGCCGCCGAATCGGCATTCGTCGCTTTCGAGTCATTCACGAACAGCACGTTGCCCTTGCGGCCGATCTGCTGCATCCGGTGTGCGAGACCAGGGAAACTGTTGAGGCCTTTTTAAATCGCCGCCAAGTCGATGCCAAGCGCGACACAAGCAGCAACCGCACAGGCCGCATTCTGCGCATTGTGCGCGCCGCGCAATGAACCAATACCTGCGAGCTCCGCTACCGCATGAGCGCCGCCGCTAGCGGCGCACATAATCTGACTACCTTTCGCGTAATAGCCATCAGGCACAGGAGAAACGACCGAAACGCGCACGACTTTTTTCCCGGCGCGCTCGATCCGTTCGGCTGCCGCGCGCGTGTAGCGGTCATCAATGTCAATCACGGCCGTGCCGCCTGCCTCTACATTCGCTGGAAGACGCTCCTTGATCGCGGCGTAGTTCTCCATGCTGCCATGTCGATCCAGATGGTCTTCCGACACATTGAGCAGGATGCCGACCGTTGGCTTAAGTGACGGCGCGAGATCAATCTGATACGAGGAAATTTCGAGCACATAAGCGCGGCCAACCTTGAACGGCTCAAGCGCAAGCACGGGCACGCCGATATTTCCGCCCATCTGTGCGTCGAGGCCCGCGCCCTTGAGCAGATGTGCAGTAAGCGCGGTGGTGGTCGATTTACCATTGGTCCCGGTGATAGCGACCAGCGGACAGCCGGCGCCCGATATCGCGCGTTCGCGGCAAAACAATTCGATGTCACCGATGACTTCAACATTGGCTTTGTGCGCGAGGACCACAGTCCAATGTGGGCTGGGATGGGTAAGCGGAACGCCTGGCGTCAGCACCAAGGCAGCCACCGTCGACCAATCGATCTCGCGAAAATTTTGTGTATTCAAGCCAGCCGCTTTTGCGTCGCTGATTTTCTTGGCATCGTCGTCAAAGGCAATGATCTCGGCGCCGCCGGCTTTAAGCGCGCGCGCCGCCAGCAGGCCGGAGCTCCCCAGGCCGAAGATAGCGACCCGTTTTCCCGCGAACGCGGTGAGGGGGATCAAGGCTCATCTCAACTTCAGCGTCGCCAGCCCGGCGAGCGCCAGCACGACAGCCACGATCCAGAAGCGGATCACGATTTGCGGCTCGGTCCAGCCGAGCTGTTCATAGTGATGATGGATCGGTGCCATCTTGAACACGCGTTTGCCGGTGAGCTTGAAGGAGACAACCTGGACAATCACCGATACCGCTTCAAGCACGAACAGCCCGCCAACAATGGCAAGTACGATCTCATGTTTGATCGCAACGGCGATCGCGCCGAGCATGCCGCCGAGCGACAAAGAGCCAGTGTCGCCCATAAAGATCGAGGCCGGTGGCGCATTGAACCAGAGAAAGCCAAGGCCCGCTCCGATCACCGCGCCGCACAGCACCGCAAGTTCGCCGGTGCCGGGGACGTAATGGATTTGCAGATATTCGGCGAACACCGCGTTTCCGGCGAGGTAAGAAATCAGGCCGAAGCTCGCCGCCGCAATCATCACCGGCACGATTGCCAGGCCATCAAGCCCGTCGGTCAGATTGACAGCGTTGCCGGAGGCGACGATCACGAACGCGCCAAGCAAAACGAAAGCCCAGCCGAGATTGAACACGAGTTCCTTGAAGAATGGGAACACCAGCGATGTGGCAGCCGTCCCACGACCAAGGTGCGCGAAGGCGGTGCAGGCCGCGACCGCGACCACCGCTTCAATTATCAGCCGCGTTCGGCCGGCAAAACCGGTGTGGCTCTGCTTCGCGATCTTGAGATAGTCGTCGTAGAAACCAATCAGCCCGAACGAAAGCGTTACGCCAAGCACCACCCAGACGTAAGGGCTCTTCGGGTTCGCCCATAGCAGCGTCGACACCATGAGACCGGACAAAATCATCAGGCCGCCCATCGTTGGCGTGCCCTTCTTGGTGACCAGATGCGATTGCGGACCGTCGCTGCGAATTGGCTGGCCTTTGCCTTGCTTGAGGCGCAGCACGTCAATGAACAGCCCGCCGAACAGGAATACAAACACCAGTGCGGTGACGATGGCGCCGCCGGTGCGGAAAGTGATGTAGCGAAAGACGTTGAGGAACGAGATTTTATCGGAAAGCTCGGTCAGCCAGTAGAACATTGAGTAAAACCCTGAGTACTCAGCCCTGAGCCGGCACCTGATCGAGTGCGGCCTGTTTAGGGAATTGCCGTTCCAACGCTCTGACGATCGGGCCCATTTTCGAGCCCAGCGAGCCCTTCACCATCACAGCGTCACCCGCACGGATGGCACTTATGACCGCCGGTTCGAGCCCCGCCGCCGTCTCGGCATAGCCGCCCCGGACGCGCGAGGGAAGAGCCTCCCACAACGCACGCATAAGTGGCCCAGAACAGAAAACGACGTCGATACCGGCGGCCTCAATCGCATCCGTAATAGATCGGTGCATTTCAGCCCCCTGCGGCCCCAGTTCCAGCATATCGCCGAGGACCGCAATGCGACGGCCGAGCTTGCCGACCTGCGCTTGCCCGAGCAGCGCGATTGCTGCGCGCATGGAAGCCGGATTGGCGTTGTAGCTCTCGTCGATCAGCAGCGCGTTCCCACCCGGCACCGTCAGGACAACGCGTGTTCCGCGCCCACTCGCAGGCTTGAGATTGTTGAGCGCAATCGCGCCGAGCGCGAGATCGGCACCGGCGAGCGATACCGCCGCCAGGACAGCAAGGGAGTTCAACACGAGATGCCGGCCGGGGGCCCCAAGTTTATAGGTCACCGGCTGTTTGAAGATGCTTGCCTCAACGGTCGAACTGTCCGGTTGCAGGGAAACGCGGACAAGCCATGCGTCGGCGTTATCCTGTTCCCCGAATGAAGCGATGCGCTCGATGCCAGCCGCCTTGGCGGCGGCGGCAAGACGCCCAAATTGGCCATTGTCGCGATTGAGGACGGCGGCACCGCCGCGTTCAACGCCCGCAAAAATCTCTGCTTTGGCGTCGGCAATCTTTTCCAAAGAGCCGAAATATTCCAGATGCACAGGTTCAATACCAGTGATGATCGCCACATGCGGGCGGACCAGCTTGGTGAGCGGCGTAATTTCGCCGGCATGGTTCATGCCGATTTCAAACACGGCGTATTTCGCGCTTGCCGGGCAGCGCGCGAGCGACAGCGGCACGCCCCAATGATTATTGTAGGACGCGACGGAAGCGTGCGTTTCGCCATCCGCCGAGAGCGCCAGACGCAATGCTTCCTTCGTGCTCGTCTTGCCGACCGAGCCCGTAACGGCAATGACGCGCGCCGGCAAACGCGCGCGCGCGGCACGGCCGAGATTGCGCAAGGCTTCGAGCACGTCCGGCACGATCAGCAGCGGCGCATTGGTAAAACGGGCAACCTCTCCGCGCGCAATTACGGCAAGACCTGCACCTGCCTTCAATGCGCCATCGACGAACTCGTGGCCATCGCGGTTCTCGCCCTGGACGGCAAAGAACGCGTCACCCTTGCCCAACGTGCGACTGTCGATGGAAATTCCCGGCACGTCGCCCGGCAAATCACCCGAGCGGTCCGCACGCATTGCGGTTGCCATGGCGTCGAGAGTCCAGAGCGCACTCATGCCACTTTGCCTTGCAAAGCCGCTGCGACTGTTTCGTGATCCGAGAACGGCAGCACGCGATCGCCGATGATTTGCCCGGTTTCGTGCCCCTTTCCGGCGATCAGCAGCACATCGCCCGGTTCAAGCGCGGCGATACTTTTACGGATTGCCTCGCCCCTGTCGCCAATTTCCGCAGCCCCGCGCGCATCGGTGAGAATGGCGGCACGGATCGCGGCAGGGCTCTCGCTACGCGGGTTGTCGTCGGTAATCACGACGCGATCCGCATTCTCCACGGCGATCCGACCCATGATCGGACGTTTCCCGACATCGCGGTCTCCGCCAGCGCCGAACACAACAGTCAACTTTCCGCGCGCATAAGGCCGCAGACTTTCGAGCGCCTTCTTGAGCGCATCAGGTTTGTGCGCATAATCGATGAAGATAGGCGCGCCATTGTGGGTGCCCGCATGCTCAAGCCTGCCTTTGGCGCCCACAAGCTTTTCCAGTGCCGCAAACACGCGTGCGGGGTCGCCGCCCGTTGCGATTGCGAGCCCCGCCGCGATGCCGGCGTTCTGCACCTGGAAGGCGCCAACCAGCGGCAATCTGACCGTGTAGTTGCGTCCTTCGTGTGCAATCGAGATGACCTGAGCGAAACCATCGATTGAACCGCCAACAAGTTTGATATCGCCACCGTTCTCGCCGACCGCGATGATCTTGAGGCCACGCTTTTTTGCGACTTCGACGACCTGCCCTGCATAGCGATCGTCAACGCCAATCACAGCCGTGCCACCGGGCACGATCAAATCTTCGAAGAGGCGGAGTTTGGCACCGAGATAGGCTTCGATAGTCGGATGATAGTCGAGGTGGTCACGTGACAGGTTTGTAAACGCACCAGCCGCGATGCGCACGCCGTCAAGCCGATGCTGGTCGAGGCCGTGCGAAGATGCCTCTAGTGCCAGATGGGTGACGCCCTCGCCTGCCAATTGATCGAGCGTGCGATGCAGCTCGACCGGATCCGGAGTTGTTAGCGAGCCGTAGCGTTCGCCTTTCGGTGACGTTACGCCGACGGTGCCGATGCTCGCCGCCTGATAACCGAGCGCGCTCCAGATCTGACGGGTGAAGGAAGCGACAGAAGTCTTTCCGCTGGTTCCGGTAACGGCGACAATTTTTTGCGGCTGCTGCGTAAAAAACTTCGCCGCTGCAAGCGCCAGAGCGCGGCGCGCGTTTTTCGCTGGCACGAATGCAACATTCTCCGGCAAGCCCTCGGGCCGCTCTTCGGCCATTACGGCCGCCGCGCCGGCTGCGACCGCCCGCTTGGCAAAGTGTGCACCGTCGGCCTTGGCGCCAGCGATAGCTACAAACAGAAATCCGGATTTGATCTTGCGGCTATCGGCGGCAACCCCGGCGATTTCGATTGCGCCCTGGCGCGCATCGACGACCGCCTCAGGCAGCAGATCGCGCAGCTTCACCGCGTTTCCTTCGCGCTCACCAGCAGCATTTGGTCGGCTTTGGGCAGATCGAAGCGCGGTGGAATATTCAGCAGCGGCGCCACGCGCTCTATCACTCTCGCGCCAACCGGCACGGCATTCCAGCCCGAGGTAGTGAAGCCATGGGTTTCGGGAAGTCCCTGCGGTTCGTCGATCATGATCAACAATAAATAGCGCGGTTTGTCGGCGGGCAAAATGGCAGTGAAACTGGTCAATACTTTGGTCTTGGAATAGCGCCCTCCGACCACCTTATCCGAGGTGCCGGTCTTGCCGCCGACATAGTAGCCCGAAACATTGGCCCGGGTGGCGGTGCCTTTCTCCACATTCAGCCGCATCAGATAGCGCATTTTCTCGGCTGTTTCCGGCTTGATCACGCGCTGGGCTAAACGATCAGCCTCGCTTTGGT
Source organism: uncultured Alphaproteobacteria bacterium (assembly GCA_963810585.1). GTDB lineage: Bacteria > Pseudomonadota > Alphaproteobacteria > Rhizobiales > Xanthobacteraceae > Pseudolabrys. The sequence continues at coordinate 2,444,039 of CAWENV010000001.1, read as the reverse complement.
CCCGCTTCAGGAAAGTCGGCGGGATCATCTTGCCGCCATTGACCAGTGCCGAAATTCCCATCACCGCCTGCAGCGGCGCCACCGACAATCCATGGCCAAACGCAATCGTGACTGTGTTGAGTTCACCCCAATGCTTTGGCACCAGCGGTTCGGCGCTTTCCGGCAATTCGGTGCGCAACCGGTCGAGCTGGCCGAGCTTCTTGAGAAACGCCTTGTGATAGTCGACGCCCAGCGAGAGCGCCATCCGCGCGGTCCCAATATTAGACGAGTACGTGAATATCTCCGGCACGGACAGGACACGTTTCTGCGCATGGTAGTCGTTGATTTCAAATTTGCCGTAGCGCAGCGGCATGCGCGCATCGAATGACGACGACAGCGATACGCGGCCGCTGTCGAGCGCCATCGCCAGTGTGAGCGCCTTGAAGGTCGAACCCATTTCGTAGACACCGGTGGTGAGGCGGTTGAGCCGATTTGGATCGTTAGCCTCGCGCGGATTGTTTGGGTCGAAATCCGGCTCCGACACCATGGCAATAATCTCGCCGGTGTTGACGTCAGCGATGATGCCGGCTGACGCCTTGGCTTTATACTGCTCGCGCGCGGTCACAAGCTCGTCACGCAATGCGTATTGAGCTCGCAGATCGAGCGCGAGCTTGACCGGCTGCTGCAACTGATCGCTGGCGAGCCCCGCCATGTGCAATGCGGCGAGTCCCTGACCATCCAACCACTTCTCGATGCCTGCAATGCCCTGGTTGTCGATGTTCACGTGGCCGATCTCATGTGAGACGACCGCACCGTTCGGATAGACGCGCTTGTTTTCGGTGAGGAAGCCGACGCCGGGAATGCCGAGTCGATGAATCTCCAGTTGCTGACCAGGCGTAATCTCTCGTTTGAGCCAAACGAACCCACGCTTTGACGAAAGACGCTCACGAACTTCAGTCGCGTCGAGATCGGGTAGCACTGCGGTGAGCAACTCAACTGCTTCATCCACGTCGATGATCTTACGCGGTTCGGCGAACAGCGATGGCGTCTTCACATCTGTGGCAAGAATTTCACCGTTGCGGTCGAGGATATCGGGACGCGCGGTGGCGACCGCATCTTGCGTGACGCTGCGGCGGCCGCCATGACCCTCGCTGACAGCTGCAAACATAACCAGGCGTAGCGCGATGACCGAAAAGATGCCGGCAAACGCTAATATCGCAAGGCCAAGGCGCGCCTTCGCTTTGACATTGCGGTCAACATTGCGGCCGTAGAGCCACGAACGCAGGCCGCGCTGCCAACGGCTTTCAGATATTTTTTTCGGTGCGTGCAATGCGGTCACCGGGGGGCCGGCACGCTGCCAGTGGTATCGGGGGCAGCGGGCACGAGCATGGCGCCGATCGGATCCCTGTTCGGCGCTAGCATGACTTCGGGCGGCCGCTCGGGCAGTCGGTCGAGACTGTCGAATTGGGTCGCTTCAACGGGCTTTAACGCCAAATGGCGGTCGGCCAGCCCTTTAATACGGCCAGGCGTGTCGAGCTTCGCCCATTCCGCGCGCAAAATAGCGATAGCGTTTCGCTCCCGCCGCAATTCGCCACGAAGCTTGGCAACCCGCTCGACCTGAAGTGTGGAATCAAACTTGATTTTGTAGACAAACGACGCCGCCAGGATCAGCGCGCCGATGACGAGGATATTGAGCAAACGCATGGTTCAGCGTCCCTTCAACACATCGGCCAGCGAAGGCAGACGCGGCAACAGACCGACCGGCGTGCCGATGCGCGCGGGCGCGCCCGTGCGTTCGGCGGCGCGCATCTTCGCGGAACGAGCGCGCGGATTGTTGGCGACCTCGTCTTCATCTGCCGTCACCGGACGCTTGGTGAGTACACTGAACGTCGGCGCCGCCCGCTGGACTTCAGGCGCATGGCGCGAACCGCCACGGGTTTCGCCGCGGTCGGCAAAGAACGATTTGACGATACGATCTTCCAGCGAATGGAAGGACACTGCCACCAGTCGTCCGCCGGATTTGAGAATGCGTTCGGCCGCCTGAAGTGCCGCAACGAGTTCGCCGAGTTCATCATTCACATAGATTCGCAGCGCCTGGAATGTGCGCGTCGCCGGATGGATATCGCCGGGGCGACTCCGCACAACAGAAGCAATAATGTCTGCAAGCGCGCGGGTTGTTTTAATCGGCGCATCTGTCCGGCGCTTTATGACCGCACGCGCGACGGCGCGCGAATGGCGCTCCTCACCGAGGAGGAAGATGATATCGGCGAGGTCGCGCTCGCTGGCCGCGTTGATCACATCGGCAGCACTCACACCCTCGTCGCTCATGCGCATGTCGAGCGGCCCATCGAGCCGGAACGAAAATCCGCGCTTTGCAGTATCGAGTTGCATGGACGAGACACCGAGATCGAATACGACGCCGTCGACTGCATCGTGCCCGGCCTCGCGCGCGACTGCGTCGAGATTTGAGAAGCGGTCCTCAATGAGGGTCAGGCGGCCATTCACCTGCTCGACCAGATCAGCGCCAAGTGCGATCGCGTTCTGGTCGCGGTCGATGCCGATTACTTTGCTGTCGGCGGCCGCGAGAATTGCGCGGGTATAACCGCCGGCGCCGAAGGTGCCGTCGATATAGACCCCACCGTCACGAACATTGAGTTGATCGACCGCAGGGCGGCCGAGCACGGGAATGTGGAGGGCTGGCCCGCCAGCGACAGCCGAGCCGTCGCCACCCGCCGTCATTCCCGTGCTCCGAGCGCGTTGCGCGCCGACACCTGGGAACTCAGCTCCCCCTTGAGCGCGCGCACCTTTTGCCTGGCCTCCGCGAACTCGCTCTGAAACCTGCCGGGCTCCCAGATTTGAAATTTGTGGCCCAGACCGACAAACGCCACCGTCTCGGTAATTCCTGCGTGGCGTTTGAGGTTCTCGTTCAACACCACCCGTCCCTCGGCGTCGATCTTCAGCCTCTCGCTGGTACCGTAGAGCGCCAGCGCCAATTGCTCGCGTTGGTCCGAAAACGGGGCATTGCGCCCGATCAAGGTTTCGATCTCCGCCATCAGCGCACTTCCGCCGGCGTCGATCGCAGGGCGATCCAGCGCCGGATAGCAATAAAGGCCCTCGAAGCCATCGCGGCCGAGTATTGAGCGAAATGGGCCAGGGATTGAAACGCGCCCTTTGGAGTCCAGCCGCAACGCGAAATTCGCCACGAAGTGGTCCATACCCCGAACTCCATGCCGACTGGACGCAGCCAAGGACGATTTCGGGGCACCCACCGAAGGCAAGCGAAAGGGTACGCCGTATTGGGAAGTCATGGGATATCATGGGATTATATGGCCGTCAAGAAATCGGCCCAGATCCTCCCTGAAACGCGTCAATGCGGCAGATCAACGCCATTAACGGCGGTTAAACTTAAAGAAACGTTGCTGACCCCTGCTGGAGCGAGCTCACGTAAATCATGTGGATCGGGTTGTTCACCGACATTCATGGCAATCGTGAAGCACTCGAGGCAAGTCTCGACCACGCACGCCGTAGCGGCATTGGGCGTTTCATCTTTCTCGGCGACTACGTCGGCTACGGTGCCGATCCCGGATTTGCCGTCGACACCGTGATGCGCGAGGTCGAACGCGGCGCGGTGGCACTCCTCGGAAACCACGACGCCGCTATTGCCGATGGCACGAGCGGCATGAACCCTGTCGCCGCCGAGGCGATCGAATGGACGCGGCCGAAACTCGACGCGACCCAGCGTGCGTTCCTCGCCCAATTGCCGCTAACGTTCGACGACGGGACCCGCTTGTTCGTCCACGCCAGCGCGCATTCGCCACGCCGGTGGGAATACATCACGAGCGTGGAGAGCGCTTCGCGGAGCTTCATGGCGACACGTGCGCACGCGACATTCTGCGGCCACGTACACGTTCCGGAACTCTATCACCTGTCGCCGACCGGAAAACTCGCCGGCTTCTCGCCCGTTCAGGCCGTGGAGATACCTTTGCTCGCGCCGCGGCGCTGGCTCGCCGTGATCGGCTCGGTCGGTCAGCCGCGCGATTACAATCCCGCCGCCTGTTACGGCGCGCTCGAAACGGAACGCAATGTCCTGACATATGTGCGCGTGCCATATGACAACGAGACCGCCGCACGCAAGGTGCGCGCAGCCGGCCTGCCGGCCATCCTGAGCCTTCGTCTGATCGAGGGGGCTTGAGGATGAAGGCGCGCCAGCTCGAAGCGGGACAAGTGATCGACGGATTTCGTCTCGTCGAACCACTTCAACCAGGCGGCATGGCTAGTTTTTGGCGCGTAACGCGTGACGGCGACAATCTACCGATGTTGATGAAAATACCGCTGCTACGCGCGGGCGAAGATCCGCTCACGATCATTGGCTACGAAGTGGAGCAGATGATTATGCCGCGGCTTTCCGGCCCGCATGTGCCGCGCTTCGTCGGTGCCGGGGGTTTCGAACAGCCTTATGTCGTGATGGAATTTATTGCTGGCCCTTCGGTGAAATCGCTGCTGGAGAAAACACCTTTGCCGCCGGATGAGGTTGCAGCCATTGGCGCCAAGATCTCATTCGCCTTGCACGATATCCACCGCCAGCACGTCATTCATCTCGATCTTAAACCCAGCAACGTGATCCTGCGCGAGGACGGTAACGCCGTGCTGATCGATTTCGGGTTGTCGCGGCACGATCAATTGCCCGACCTCGTGCAAGAAGAGGCGGAAGGCCCCGTGGGGACTGGTGCCTATATCGCTCCCGAACAAGTGCTGGGCGGACGCGGGGATCCGCGTAGCGATTTATTTGCGCTCGGTGTCATTCTCTATTTCCTGGCGACCGGCGAGCGCCCATTCGGCGAACCGCAGCGCGCGGACAACTGGCGTCGACGCCTTTGGCGAGATCCTGTGCCGCCGCGCGAACGCAATCCCGCGGTCCCGCCATGGCTGCAGGAAATTATTCTGCGCTGCCTGGAGATCGATCCGGAGGCCCGCTACGCGACCGCGGCCCAACTTGCCTTCGATCTGAAACATCCTGACCAGATCGCGCTCACTGAGCGTGCGTCGCGCATCCGCCGAGACGGCATTTTCACCGTGGCGTGGCGCTGGTTGCGTGCATCCCGCTATCCGTCATTAAGGCAACACCGTGCGCTGACAACCCACCTTGCCAATGCGCCGATCATATTGGCGGCAATTGACCTCGAACCGGGTCACGAACCGCTTAGCCAGGCGTTCGCGCTCGCGGTGCGCCGTATACTGGCGACCGAACCAAATGCGCGGCTTGCCTGCATCAATGTCCTGAAGATCGCACGCCTTGCGCTGGATGAGCTCGAGGACGCACAGGGACGCAACCCGCATCTCGGCCGGTTGGTCGAACTCAAGCACTGGGCGCGTGCAATCCCGATCGCGCCGGAACGAATAACGTATCACGTGCTCGAATCAACCGATCCCGCAAGCCAGCTGATCGACTATGCCCGCAACAACCGTGTCGATCACATCGTGATCGGCGCGCGCGGAAGCTCTGCGCTGCGCCGCTACCTCGGCAGCGTTTCGGCGCGCGTGGTCGCTGAAGCGCCCTGCACTGTGACTGTCGTGCGTCCCCCGCGAGAAGAGACGTCTGCCTCCACAGGCAGGCCCGACGCACCACGCGCGTAGCCGGGCTCCGGAGAGCCCGATTTCGTTTCGGCGCAGAAGCGCGACCAACGCCACCACTGGCTCGGGCACCCCCCATGGGCGGTGACAAGAAACCATCCAGCAACTCGCCGCCGGCCAATCGACAATTCATCGGTTTATGCCGGCCAATCAGGCCACGGCCCCGGCGACACCGCCTGCGCCGCCGCCGCTTGCGTTTCAAGTCTTGCTTTTTGGACCGGGCGCGGTGAATTATGCCCGCCCCCGCAACCGCTCACCGGTCCCATGTCCGCTTTCCCGTCGGATTCATTCATTGTCGCCGACGTCGCGCCCTCGCCCAATTTCGACGAGCGCAAAGACGGACGCCCGCCCAACATGATCTTGTTGCACTACACCGGGATGCAGACCGGAGAATCGGCGCTGCAACGGCTCACCACGGCTGCGAGCAAGGTATCGTCCCACTATGTGGTATTTGAGAATGGACGGATCGTACAATGCGTCCCCGAACAACTGCGCGCTTGGCATGCAGGTGAATCGTCCTGGGCAGGCGAGACCGATATCAATTCACGCTCGATTGGCATCGAGGTCGTCAATCCGGGCCATGAATTTGGTTACAGCGATTATCCACTTCGTCAAATTGCGGCGGTAATTTCGCTCTGCAAATCGATCATCACCCGCCGCGGGCCGATCAGCGCCGACCTCATCCTCGCCCATTCGGACGTGGCGCCTGCGCGCAAGCAGGATCCCGGCGAGAAATTTCCGTGGGGGTTGTTGAGCGAATCCGGCGTTGGCCATTGGGTGCGCGCTGCCCCGCTCGATCTTGAGGGCATGGGTCTAAAACCTGGCGACCGCGGGGAACCAGTGACGCGTCTTCAGCGCACGTTGCGTTCCTACGGTTATGGCATTGCAGAAACGGGCACCTACGACGACGCCACGCGCCAGGTGGTTTTGGCATTCCAGCGCCACTTTCGGCAGGCGCGCATCGATGGCATTGCCGATCCATCCACATTGCTGACACTGCGTGCGCTGATAGAAACCCGGCCCGCGCCGCTTGGCTGATGCGGTTGTCACGAACTGCCTTCTGTGAGGCTTCTTTAATCCTGTTGCGCCACGGCGCTTGACGTCGGGGCTTAGTATCCCCATTCCTATTCCGGTCAGTCGGCCGGACGGCCGCTCCGCGCCAGTACCGAAAGGTGGCCGGGGAGGAAAGTCCGGGCTCCATGGACAAACGGTGCCGGATAACGTCCGGCGGGGGTCAAACCTCAGGGACAGTGCCACAGAGAACAGACCGCCTCGGCGCGTTGCGTTTAGCCGCGGCAAGGGTGAAACGGTGCGGTAAGAGCGCACCGCGTTTCCGGCAACGGAAACGGCACGGCAAACCCCACCGGGAGCAAGACCGAATAGGAACGGCGCGGGAGCAATCCCGGATCAGTCCTGATTAGCCGTTCGGGTAGGTTGCTTGATGCGCCGGGCAACCGGCGTACCAGAGGAATGGCCGTCACGTCTGCGGCTCGCGCCGCAGGCCTTACAGAACCCGGCTTACAGGTCGGCTGATACATTGTAAGGGGGCTCGGCGGCAAAACCGCCGGGCCCCCGCCAATTTTCAGGTGCCGCTACTGCGATTGCACACCGGCCTTCTTGATGATCGGAACCCACCTCTCGATTTCCGAGCTGAGATAGGCGCGCAACACCTCGGGCGTTGCTCGCTCGGGAGCAACTGTTTCAGCGCCCGACTGTGCAAGCCGCTCTTTGACCTCGGGATCCTGCAAAGCTTTCTGCAATGCGGTTGAAAGTTTTTCGATGATCGGCTTTGGCGTGCCGCGCGGTGCATACATTCCGTACCAGACCATCATTTGAAATCCCGGCAGTCCGGATTCCGATGCGGTCGGCAGATCGGGCGTCACCTTGAGCCGCTGCGGCATGGTCGTCGCATAGGCTTTGACCAAGCCAGTCTTTGCAGGCTGCAATACGTTAAGCGTCTGATCGCACATGAAATCCAGATGGCCGCCCATCAGATCGTTGAGAGCGGGAGCGGTGCCTTTATAAGGGGCGCCGCTTATCGTCGTATCGATCGCGTCGAAGAACAACAGGCTGCACAAATGCGAAGCCGAACCAACGCCGGCAAACCCGTATGTCATCTTCTCCTTGTTTGCCTTCACATAGTCGACGAATTCCCGGAAATTATTCGCCGGAAAATCCTTGCGAGCAACGAAAGCCATCGGCGACTCCGCGACCATGCCGATTGGCTCGAAGTCTTTCACGGGGTCGTAGCGCAAATTCGGATAGAAGGCGACGTTTGCTGCATGGGTGACGTGCATCAGCAAAAGTGAATAGCCATCAGGAGCGGATGCCGCGATTTTGGCGGTGCCGATGGTGCCACCAGCGCCGGTCGTGTTCTCAACAACGAATTGCCGGTCAAGAACTTTGCTCATGCCATGCGCCAGAACGCGCGCGATAACGTCAGCGGGACCACCCGCGGCGAAGGGTACGGTGAGTATTACGGGCTTCGACGGAAATTCTTGCGCAGCGACATTTCCGAGAAGCGCGTAGCTCAGCCACAACACACTCAGCATCATTCGGAACATCGAACAGGCCTCTCACTTTATTTTTTAATTTTTTAGCGAGAGCACCGTAGACGGCGGTGAAAGTTGCCGTCCAGAAAAAGCGGATGACCGTTTGCAAAGTGGGTCGCAAGCGACAAACAAATCGACGCATTTGGTTTAAAACGTCGCTTTGGCGACGCACGCGGTGGAAAACAGAAATGGATTGGTCGCGATTGCCCTGCGGCGATGTCTGCTTCATCGCGCGTCACTATTTTCAACTGTCAAACTGATAGGCGATTGCACACCGCTGTCGGTAGCGCGGTGTATTTCCAATAATATTTTTATTTAACGTCGAGCATCGTCGACGGCAGCCAAAGGGCCAGTCCGGGAAAGACCGCTACCAGCACAACGGCAATACACATCAGAAAGAATAACGGCAGCGCGTATGCACCAATTATAAAAATATTGCGGCCCGTCATTCCTTGCAGAACGTACAAATTGAAGCCAACAGGCGGCGTGATTTGCGCCATCTCAACCACGAGCACGATATAGATGCCGAACCAGATCAGGTCGAAACCAGCCTTCGTCACCAAAGGGATAATGATTGAAGTGGTCAGCACCACCATCGAGATCCCGTCGAGAAAGCAGCCCAGCACCATGTAAAAAGCCGTCAGCACGGAAAGCAGTACCCAGGGCGGCAAGTTGAATTCGGTAATCCATTCGGCAAGGGCGCGCGGGATACCAGTGAAGCCCATCGCCGCTGTCAGATAAGCAGCACCTGCCAGGATAAAGGCTATCATGCAGCTCGTTCGTGTCGCGCCCATTAGCGAATCAAGAAAGCCTTGTCGCGTAAGCGTGCCCGACCACCACGACAGCGCCAGGGCGAGGAACACGCCGACGACAGCCGCTTCTGTTGCAGATGCAAGCCCGCCATAGATCGAGCCAATGACGCCCATAATGAGCAGCATCACAGGAATCAGGCGACGCGAAGCATAAACGCGTTGGCGAAACGGCACGGAAGGCTCGGGCGGCGGCATGCGCTTCTTGTTGAGCAGCGCCCAACAGATGATGAAGCCCATGAACAACCCGGCAAGTACAATGCCGGGAATGACGCCCGCAATGAATAGCCGCGCGATCGATTGATCGGTAGCAGTGGCGTAAACGATCATAATGATCGACGGCGGAATTAGAAGTCCGAGCGTACCGGAACCGGCCAGCGTGCCAATTGCCATACGTTCATCGTAACCGCGCTTGAGCAGTTCCGGCAGCGCGATGCGTCCAATTGTTGCGCAGGTCGCGGCCGAAGATCCGGACACCGCAGCAAAAATCGCGCACGCGACCACGTTCACGTGCAGCAGGCGGCCCGGTAACTTCTGCAACCACGGCGCCAGACCTTCGAACATATCGTCCGACAATTTAGTGCGATAAAGGACCTCACCCATCCAGATGAACATCGGCAACGCAGTCAAATCCCAAGAATTTGACGCAGTCCACATCGACGTGGCCAACACCTGGCCCGCGGGCGTCGCCACCTTCGTCAGTACGGCAGCGAATCCACATACAGCGAGTGCCAACGCAATCCAGACACCGGAGCCAAGAATCGCAAACAACAGCAGCATCAGTGCGAGAGAGAGCTCAAGCACCGACATCGCGCTAACCTTCCTTGCCCAATGTGATGGCATCTTCAGCTGCGCGAAAGCTTGGTCGGCCGCGGTTTGCAACGATGAATAGCTCGTCCAGCAATGCGATGGTTAAAATCAACGCACCGACCGCCATCGCGGCCTGTGGATAAACCAATGGCACGCGGACGACACCTGGAGACACTTCATCAAAGCGGAATGAGACCCAGGCAAAATTGGCGAGATGCCCAGTCATATAGCCAGACACAGCCGCAGCAAATCCGAACGCCCATAATTCCATGTAGCGGCGCACGCGTTCAGTAAACATCGCCAGCACCAAGGTGACACGGATATGGGCGCCCGCTTTTAGTGTCCCACCTAGCGCGAAAAAGCTTGCTGCTGCGAGCAGGTATCCGCCGATTTCATCGAGAGAAAGAATGACGAAATTGGTACGTGGCAGGTGGAGGAGCGCAAGTGAACCATCGATGATGCGAGTGGCGAGCTGTACGCCCACCATCAGCGCGATTGCGACCAAACAAACCGCCGAAGCCCAAAGGGCTGCGCGGTAGAGCGTATCGAGCGCGCGTCGCACTTACTTCCTGTATGCCGCCAACATCGCCGCGCCATCAGATCCTGCTGATTTCTCCCATTCGGAGGCGATGGTTTCTCCGATCTTGGCGAGACCCGCCTTAAGCTCCGGAGTCGGTGGCAAGACTTTGATGCCCGCGTCTTTCAGCGCTTGCGTCTTGATCGTCATTTCCTCGACCGACAGTTTCCAGCCGCGATCCTCAGCGACTTTTGCCGCGTCAACTAACGCCTTTTTCTCAGCAGCGGATAGCTTGTCGAATGCCTCTTTGTTCACGACCACAATGTTGCGCGGTAGCCAGGCCTGGGTGTCGATGTAGTGCGTAAGATAATCCTGCGACTTGGTGTCGACGCCGGTCGAAGCCGAGGTGATCATCACGTCGACGCGTCCGGTGGCAAAGGCGGTGGGTAAATCGGGCACCTCGATCTGAGTCGGCACCGCGCCTGCAAGCGCGGCGATGCGACCAATCATGGCGTTGTACGTGCGGAACTTCAGACCCTTGAGCTCGTCGACCGATTTAATTTCACGTTTGGCATAGAGCCCCTGCGGCGGCCAAGGCACCGAGAACAGAAGCATCAACCCTTCGGAAGCTAGCTGCTTCTCCAGATAGGGCTTCTGCGCCGCGTAAAGTTTGCGCGACGCGTCATACCCGGTGGCAAGAAATGGCACAGAGTCGAGACCATACACCGCGGCTTCGTTGGAAGACAACAACTCGAGCATTTCGCCGATCGGCGCCGTGCCCTGGCGAACGCTGCGCTTGATTTCCGGATGTTTGATCAACGAGCCAGCAGAATGAACCGCGATCTTGAGCGAACCGTTCGTCGCCTTGTCCACATCAGCAGCGAATTGGATCACGTTCCTCGTGTGGAAATTGCCATCCGGATACGGCGTCGGCATGTCCCATTTGGTTTGAGCAGAGGCGGCTGTCGCCACACCGCACGCAAGCAACAAACCCGCACAAATTCGCGCAAACGTGATCATTAGTCCCTCCAGGAATGCCGACGGGCGTTTGGCGCTCTTCGCCCCGGCTTTCGCCAAAACACAAGCATGGCGCTAACTACCCGGCGCTGGCAAGAGCACGCGGCTGATACGGCCGACGCTGCGGCAAGCACAAACAACCTGATCATAGCTACATCAGCTTTTTTTCCGTACCTGAGCCCATCAGGCTTGTTTTGTCCCCGACAGGCCGGACATAGTGCTGCATATATTTCTCATTCAGCACCATGCCGAAAAAACCGACATCAAAACTCTGGGACTTCTGGATTGACCGCGGAGGCACCTTCACGGATATCGTGGGGCGACGGCCCGACGGCACATTGGTGGCGCATAAGCTCCTGTCCGAAAACCCGGAGGCCTACCCCGACTCCGCAGTGCAAGGCATCCGTAACTTGCTCGGCCTCAAAGCCGGCGAGACCATTCCACCCGGCCGCGTTGGCGCGGTGAAAATGGGCACCACGGTGGCTACGAATGCGCTCCTCGAACGTAAGGGCGGGCGCACGCTCCTGCTGATCACCAGGGGTTTCCGCGATGGACTAAAGATCGGCTACCAGGCGCGTCCAAAGATTTTCGCCCGCCACATCATCAAGCCCGACATGCTTTTTGAACGTGTCGCGGAAGTCGACGAACGCGTGCGCGCCGACGGCACTGTCGAGAAGGAGCCGAGCGTCTCCGCAGTATGCGCCGATCTGGTGGCCGCTAAGGCCGACGGCATCAACGCGGTCGCGATCGTTTTCATGCACGCCTATCGATACCCAGAACATGAGAAGCTCATTGCTGCGCTTGCGCGTGAACTGGGTTTCGAGCAGGTGTCCGTCAGTCACGAGGTTTCGCCACTGATCAAATTGGTCGGACGGGGAGACACAACGGTAGTGGATGCCTATCTGTCGCCTATCCTTCGCAATTATGTTGCACAGGTCGACAAGGACCTCGACGCGAAAAAATCTGCTGCCCGCTTGATGTTCATGATGTCATCCGGGGGACTGACAGCCGCGGAGCTGTTCCAGGGCAAGGACGCAATTCTTTCCGGCCCCGCAGGCGGCGTCGTCGGCATGGCGGAAACCGGCAAGCAAGCCGGCTTCGATCGGCTCATCGGTTTCGACATGGGCGGCACATCGACCGACGTATCCCATTTCGATGGCGAATATGAGCGCGCATTCGAAACGGAGGTCGCCGGCGTGCGCATGCGCGCACCGATGATGCTGATTCACACAGTCGCCGCCGGAGGTGGCTCGATTCTGCATTTCGACGGCGCCCGGTTTCGCGTCGGCCCCGACTCGGCGGGAGCCAATCCTGGCCCAAAATGCTACCGGCGCGACGGCCCTCTGGCCGTCACCGACGCTAACGTGATGGTCGGTAAACTCATTCCAGAATTCTTCCCGAAGATTTTCGGGCCCGAGCAGAATCTCCCGCTCGACTCGCATGCCGTTCGCAACGCCTTCACCGATATGGCGCAGCAGGTCGGGGGACGCACAGCCGAAGAGGTCGCTGATGGATTTATAAAAATCGCGGTCGAGAATATGGCGAACGCGATCAAGAAGATTTCGGTCCAGCGCGGTTACGATGTGACGCGATACGCGCTCAACTGCTTCGGAGGTGCCGGCGGCCAGCACGCCTGCCTTGTAGCCGATGCGCTCGGGATGACCCGCGTGCTGATGCACCCGTTCTCGTCGCTCCTTTCCGCTTACGGCATGGGCTTGGCCGATATACGCGCAACACGTGAGCAGGCAATCGAACTGCCGTTCGGAAACAAGGCGCTTAAGGCAATCGCGCATAACGGCACTTTGCTCGGCAAGGAAACGAAGGCTGAAGTCGTCGGCCAAGGCGTGCCGGTGGCCAAAATTAAAATATATGTCCGCGCGCATATTCGGTATGCCGGCACTGACACCGCACTGGTCGTAGCGGCAGGAAGCGCCGCCGCGATGAAGCGCGCGTTCGAGAAGGCGCACAAAGCGCGCTTCGGTTTCATCGATCGTAAAAAGCAAATGGTGGTTGAGGCTGTATCGGTCGAGGCTGTGGGCGGCGGCGCCAAATTCAACGAAAAAGCAGTCAGGCGTTCACGCAGCGCCCTGCCAAAGCCAGTGCAACGTACGGAGTATTTCTCCGCGGGTGCACGGCACAAGGCCAGCGTTTACACGCGCGATCAGCTCAAGCCCGGATTACGTGTCAAAGGCGCCGCGATCATCATGGAGCCGCATCAAACCATTGTGGTCGAACCGGGATGGCAGGCGGAATTGACTGCGAAAAATCATCTGCTGCTCACGCGCGCGAAAAAGCTCAAGCGGGCACACGCCATCGGCACCCACGCCGATCCGGTTATGCTGGAGGTGTTCAATAATCTTTTTATGTCGATCGCCGAACAGATGGGCGTATCGCTGCAGAACACGGCATATTCGGTCAATATCAAGGAGCGACTGGATTTTTCCTGCGCGGTCTTCGCGCATGACGGCACGCTGGTCTCGAACGCGCCGCACATGCCGGTGCATCTCGGCTCCATGGACCGCTCGGTCGAGACGATCATCCGCGACAACAAAGGACGCATCCGTCCTGGCGATGTTTACGCCATCAACGCTCCGTATAACGGCGGGACTCACCTACCCGACATCACCGTCTGCACGCCGGTGTTCGACGAAAGGAAAAAGTCGATTCTGTTCTGGGTTGCGTCGCGTGGCCATCATGCGGACGTCGGCGGCATCTCGCCCGGCTCGATGTCACCAAACGCGACCACGATCGAGCAGGAGGGCGTCCTATTTGACAATTTCAAGCTCATCGACCGCGGTCACTTCCGCGAGAAGGAATTGATGGCCGCATTGACCGGTGCAAAATATCCGGCGCGCAATCCGGTTCAGAACATCAATGACATCAAGGCGCAGATCGCCGCGAATGAAAAGGGCGTAGCCGAGCTCCGCAAGATGGTTACACATTTCACGCTTCCGGTGGTGAAAGCCTACATGCAGCACGTGCAGGACAACGCGGCCGAAAGCGTGCGGCGCGTGATTGACCGTCTGCACGACTCTGAGTTCAGCTATGAAATGGACCAGGGCACCGTAATCAAAGTGAAGATTACGGTGAACAAGAGTAAGCGCGAGGCAACCGTCGACTTCACCGGCACCAGCGAGCAGCAACCGACCAACTTTAACGCGCCGGAGCCGGTCGCGCGTGCGGCGGTGCTCTATGTGTTCCGCGTGATGGTTGACGATGACATACCAATGAACGCCGGTTGCCTGCGTCCCATCAATATCGTGATCCCCAAGCGATCGATGTTGTCTCCGGAATTTCCCGCCGCCGTTGTCGCCGGCAATGTGGAAACCTCGCAAGCGGTTACCAACTGCCTTTTCGGCGCGCTCGGCGCCCTCGCCGCCGCGCAAGGAACGATGAACAATCTCAATTTCGGCAATGCTCGTTACCAGTATTACGAAACGATCTGTTCCGGTTCGCCGGCCGGGCCTGGCTTCAACGGTACCGACGCGGTCCATACTCATATGACGAATACACGCCTCACCGATCCTGAAGTGCTGGAGTTCCGCTACCCTGTGGTGCTCGAAGACTTCCACATCCGCACCGGCTCCGGCGGACGTGGCCAGTGGCACGCAGGCGACGGCATTCGCCGCACCATTCGTTTCCTCGAAACGATGGAATGCACGATTTTATCTGGCCACCGCCGGGTGCGTCCCTTCGGCCTCGCGGGCGGCGAAGCCGGTCAAATCGGCGAAAACTGGGCGCGCCGTAAAGATGGCGGTATGGAACGTTTACAGGGGTGCGACGCTACCGTTATCGATGAAAATGAGGCCATAATCATTCAGACGCCGACCGCGGGCGGATACGGCGATCCGGAAAACGCTAATTGAAGTAACTTGTTGCGCCGACTGTTAATCATCTCCAGTCGCTACGCTTGATTTTAACACTGGCAAAGCAAATCTTTGAACCATGCGCATCACCGTTTTGACTGCTCTATTGCTCACCGCCCTCGCCGCGCCATCGCAGGCGGAGGTCTATCCGGTTGAGGGTAAATGGGGCCAGAGTACGAGCAGCGCAAAAGGCACCATCGACTGCAACGACAAGCGCGTAATCGCGTTCGATGGTGACCAGCGCACCGACAGCAATGGCGGCGTTCCGGCCTATCGCAATCAATCGGTATCGCCCGAAGGATCGTCGAGCTACCGCATTGTCGATGAATTCTCTACCGGGCAGATCAGCGCCGGTCACAGCACTTACGTTTTACGCCGCGTCGATGCCGATCACATCGAGATGAACATGCAGCAAGGCGACTCACTGAAGCTGCAGCGGTGTAAGTAAGTTTCTTTCGTAGGATTTCGATGTCACGACCGGGTCTCGCCCCGGTTGATTCATTTTTGGTACGAAGCTTTGCGTTTCCAGGCAGGACGCGCCGGCGTATGCATTTCAAACACGATACCCGGATAAAGCTAGTTCCGCGCGATAATCTCGCGCTCGCCGCGATGGACCGGGGTCGCTCTGGTAATTTTTCCGCGTCCGCGTCGCAGAAGAATCGACGGCCGTCGGTTTTTCAATGCGCTTCTGCGACGACGGCGGGGACGCGGACGTTCAATGGATATCTGTCCCAGCCGGGCATCGGGCGCACCGGCGCCGGGCCTTTGTTTCGCCAGCAGCAAGGGCATGCCCAGCACCTGACTCCAGGCCCGCCATTCGGCCAGCGCTTCATCAGCTTTTGAGGTCAGAAAGAGCGGCAATGTCAGCGCAGGGTCGCTGTGTTCAAGCACGACCACGACCGTATCGTCCGTCCCGTCCTCGCCACCCGTCAGCTGCAAGGAGACCCCGGCATAGGCCGCCACCGGCATATTGATGGCCATGCGCATACCGTGCAACGAACGCCGAAGAACCACGCGTTCGCGATGGAGCTCGATATCGCGCACCCGCCCGTCGGCAGCGGAATCACTCGCGGAAAACCGCACAGGCAAGCCAAAAGGGTCGAGCCGCAGAGCGCGGCCCGACCCGGCGTATCCGCCACTTCGCATTTGACGCCTCGAAACTCTCCCGCGCCCGGCTTATGTGCCTGGTCGCGTGGTATTCATGGCAGAAACGCGTCCGAATCCGCTTAAAGTTCTGGGTTAACCGGTCGTAGCGGCCGGCGCTTTGCGATGCATGATTGACGCAACGTTGCGAACCATGATTGACGAGGTGTTGCCGTGACCACGCAATTTGTCTGTTCTGGTAGTTGAATCGCACTGCTATCGCGACCATGTGAAAGCCAACCAATGCTCGCTCCCGTCGACGCCCTCCTTGACCTGACCGCCCTGACTGACCGTGCTGACCGACTGGTCAAGGCGGCGCGCGCTGCCGGAGCAGACGCCGCCGACGCGGTGGCCCTGCGCGCGATGTCGCTCGCCATTGAAGTGCGCGATGGAAACACCGAGGAATCCGAGCGCGCTGAAGGCGACGATCTCGGCCTGCGCGTGCTGGTCGGCCGTCGGCAGGCCGTAGTCTCAACGAACGACATGAGCGGTGATGGCGCCGCAGCCTTGGCCGAGCGGGCCGTGGCCATGGCGCGCGCTGCGCCTGAAGACAAGTTCGCGGGCTTGGCCGATAACGCTCTTTTGGCTCACGATTTCCCCGACCTTGACTTAATCGATCCCAAATTACCGACGGTGAGCGAACTCGAAACTCAGGCGCGCGCCGCCGAACAGGCGGCCCTTGCAGTAAAGGGAGTCAGCAAATCGGGCGGCGCCTCAGCTTCGGTCGGCGTTGGCGGAATGGTGCTCATCACCAGTCACGGTTTTCATGGCGCCTATCTCGGCTCCAGCCACGGCATATCGATGACTGCGATCGCCGGCGAAGGCACTGGCATGGAGCGCGACTACGACTACTCTTCCGCCCGGCACGCATCCGATGTGGAGCCCCCGGAAAAAATCGGGCGTCGTGCGGCCGAGCGTGCAATCGCGCGTATCAACCCCCGCAAGGTGACCACGCGCAAGGTACCCGTCGTGTTCGATCCGCGCTCGGCCGGCTCGCTAGTCTCTCATCTCGCCAGCGCGGTCAACGGCGCCTCGATTGCGCGCAAGACCAGTTTTCTCAGGGACAAGATGGGCGCCAAGCTTTTTGCGGACGGCATTCGCATCATTGACAATCCGTTGCTTATGCGCGGTGTGCGCTCGCACCCATTCGACGGTGAAGGCGTCGCTGCCAATAAGCTCGCACTCGTTGAGGACGGAATACTTTCTTCGTGGTTGCTGGATAGCGCGACCGCGCGCGAGCTTGGTCTCGTCACCACCGGCCACGCCCAACGTGGCGCATCGTCGGTCCCATCGCCAGGATCGACCAATCTGCATATGGAGCCTGGCCAGCTGAGCCCGGACGCATTGATCGCTGATATAACCGACGGCTTCTATGTCACCGACCTGATCGGCAGTGGCGCCAATATGGTGACCGGCGATTACAGCCGCGGCGCCTCGGGGTTCTGGATCGAGAGCGGCAAACTGACTTACCCGGTGAGCGAGGTCACCATCGCCGGACATCTCCTTGAGATGTTCCGCACCCTCACGCCTGCTGACGACCTTGAATTCCGCTACGGAACCAATGCGCCGACGCTACGCGTGGAGGGCTTAACCGTTGCCGGCCAGTGACGTCACGGCTTTGCGCGGCCCACTTGAGGCCGTGATGCGTGAGGCGGGCGAACTCGCGCGCGCAACTGCGCGCGGGACGTTTAAACAGTGGACCAAGGGCGCCGATCGGTCGCCGGTGACCGAAGGCGATATCGCGGTCAATGAACTGCTACGCGTGCGACTCAGTGCGCTATCACCGAAAGCCGGCTGGCTATCGGAGGAAACCGAAGATCATCTGGCCGAACGTTCCATGCCGCTCGTCTGGATTGTCGATCCAATCGACGGCACCCGCTCTTATATAGCCGGACGCGCCGACTGGACGATTTCGGTTGCACTCGCCGAACACGGCCGCCCGTTAGTGGCCGCGCTCTACGCGCCAGTGACCGAGGAAATGTTTCTTGTTTCGCGCGGTCACGGTGCAATGCTTAATGACAAGCCGATCAGGGTGAGTGCCGGCGACACGCTCAGTGGCGCCAAGCTCGCCGGTCCCAAACGCTATCTTGAACGGCTCTCCAATTTGAGTCCGGATATCCTCGCGCAGCCCAAGGTGCATTCGCTAGCATTGCGAATAGCGCGTGTTGCGCATGGCGCGCTTGATGCCGCAATTGCAGGTGGCGGCACACATGACTGGGACCTTGCGGCTGCTGATCTTTTGGTGCACGAAGCCGGCGGCGCGCTCACCGATTTCGCCGGCCAGCCGCTGATTTACAATCAGCCGCAACTTACGCACAGCCCGCTGATCGCAGCCGGTTACGGCCGCCACGGCACGTTGGTGGATCTGGTGCGCGACCGTGAAGGTGAATTCGCGTAGACTGGCCGAATCCACGTCTTCCCGCAGTCGCCGGGGTATTGACCAGGGATTGAATCATGCCCGCAGAAGTGCCCGAACCCAAAAAACAGCTGCTCCATCTCGTTCTCGGCGGCGAGCTCACTGAGCTGGGCGGAAGCGAATTTAAAGACCTCGACAAAGTCGAAATCGTCGGTGTCTTTCCGAATTATGCCACCGCCTATGTCGCCTGGAAGGCGAAGGCGCAGCAGACGGTCGACAATGCCCACATGCGTTATTTCATCGTGCACCTGCACCGCATGCTCGACCCCGAAGCTGTCGGCAGGTCAGCGCGCTGAATGGCGATACCATCGTTCAAGCGTATCTTCGCGTCTTCGGCCTTCCAGGACGTGGTCGGTGCGACGGCCGCGTCGTATCTGCGTCTTGTCTGGCGCACGAGCCGCCTTACGCTCGAACCTGCGGCCATATATGAGCTGGTTGAGATGCCGGCGATCCTCGCGATGTGGCACGGCCAGCACTTCATGGCGCCGTTCATCAAACGCGATGATCCGCGTCATCGCACCAAAGTGCTGATTTCGCGCCATCGCGATGGCGAAATCAATGCACGGGCTGCCGAAAGATTGGGTATCGGCACCATCCGCGGGTCCGGCGCGCACAATGGCGAATTTCACCGCAAGGGCGGCGCTGTCGCTTTCACAGAGATGCTCGATGCCCTCAAGGAAGGCTACAATATCGCAATGACCGCCGACGTCCCCAAAGTTGCGCGCATCGCCGGCCCCGGGATCGTGAAACTTGCGCAATATTCCGGCCGGCCGATCTATACGGTCGCGATCGCGACCAGTCGTCGCATCGAACTCGACAACTGGGACCGCAGCGCAATCAATCTGCCCTTCAGCAGACTTACAATGGTGGCGGCCGGGCCAATCACCGTTGAACGCGACGCAGATAACGCGGCGATAGAACGCGCGCGCTTGCAGGTCGAGAGAGATCTCAACGCGGTGACGGTGCGGGCCTACGAGATCGCGGACCGCACGGGGAGCGGCAAGCCTTGAGCGGAAAACTACCCGCCGGTTTGCGAATTTATCGGCTGTTGTCCGTAGCGGCGGGGCCGTTCGTCCCTGTCGTCCTGGCGCGCAGGGCGAGACGCGGCAAAGAGCATCGTCAGCGATTGGCGGAGCGCCGCGGCGAAAGCCGCATCGCCCGGCCGGAAGGGCCTCTGGTATGGCTGCACGGCGCGAGCGTCGGGGAACTGGCCAGTGTCTTGCCTTTGATCGAACGCATCCGCGCACGCGGCATCGCGATGCTGGTGACAACCGGCACCGTCACCTCGGGCGGCTTGGCTGAACAGCGGCTTCCGCGCGGGGTCGTCCATCAGTTCATGCCGGTCGATGTGCCGCGCTTTGTCCGCCGCTTTCTTGAACATTGGCAGCCGGACCTCGCATTGTTCGTTGAATCCGATCTGTGGCCAAACATGATGGTCGAAGCATCGGCGCGCGGCATCCCGATGGTTCTAGTCAACGGCCGTCTGTCGGAAAACTCTTTTCGACGCTGGCGCAGCCTGCCGAACTCGATTGCCAACCTGCTACGGCGGCTTGACCTTTGTCTCGCGGGCACGTCGTCCGACGCCGCACGCTTCGGAGAGCTTGGCGCATCGAATGTCGTCACCACCGGCAACCTCAAGCTCGATGTGCCGGCTCCCCCCGCCGATCCTGCGGCGCTCGCAGCCTTGCACGATGCGATCGACGGCCGACCCGTGATTGCAGCGGCTTCAACGCACCCCGGGGAAGAGGTCGCGGTGATTGAGGCGCATCGCCGCTTGCGCACGAATTTTCCAGGCCTGTTGACGCTCATCGCACCACGCCATCCCGAGCGCGGCCCTGGCGTTGCCGAAATCGCGGCAGCCGCCGGCTTGAGTGCTGTCCTTCGTTCGCGCGGGGAACTGCCTAAACGCGGGACTGAAATCTACGTGGCGGACACAGTCGGCGAACTCGGTCTGATCTATCGCCTGGCACGCGCGGTGTTCATTGGCGGCTCATTGGTCAAGCACGGAGGGCAAAACCCGGTCGAGCCAGCAAAACTTCGTGCGGCGGTCCTGCACGGGCCGCATGTGCGTAATTTCGCCGAGATTTATGCTGCGCTAGACGAGGCTCACGGCGCTGAACTTGTCGACGACTCCGACCGGCTCACAGCGCATCTTGCCGCCTGGCTCGCGGACCCGGACGCTTGCGATCGCGTTGCCGAGGCCGGATATGCCGTAGTCGAGAATTTGGGCGGCGCACTTGAGCGTACGCTGACCTCCATCGATCCCTATCTAATGCAACTTCAATTGCGCCAGCGGGCCCGCCATGCGTGAGCCAGCCTTTTGGTGGCGCAAGGCCGGGTTAGCGTCGAGCGTGCTGGCACCTGCCGGGCTTATCTATGGCGGCATCGCAGCGAAACGCATGGCGATGAGTGGTGTGGATGCAGGGGTGCCGGTGCTATGCGTAGGTAATTTCACGCTCGGCGGCGCCGGGAAAACTCCGACAGCAATAATGCTCGCGCGAATGCTCGTGGACGCCGGTGAGCGCCCATTTTGCCTGAGCCGCGGTTACGGCGGCGACGTGGTGGGTCCAAGGCGCGTGGACGCTCACGCCGACATTGCCGCTCAGGTTGGCGACGAGGCATTGCTGCTGGCTCACGCGGCGCCGACCGTCGTCGCGCGTGACCGGCTGGCCGGTGCAAAGCTCGCACGCGAACAAGGGGCCGGCATCATTGTTATGGACGATGGGCTACAGAATTCTTCGTTGACGAAACATTTCACGCTCACCGTCATCGACGCGCGGCGCGGCGTTGGCAATCGCTGCGTATTTCCCGCAGGCCCGTTGCGCGCTCCGCTGGCGGCCCAGCTCGCCCAAACTGATGCTCTGCTGGTGGTCGGCGAAGGCGCCGGCGCCGACGAGGTTATTGCGCAGGTACGCACGCGCGGTTTGCCCGTCTTCCACAGCCGCATGATCCCGAATCCGGCTGCCGTTGCCGCGTTAAAAGGGCGCAATGTGCTCGCTTTCGCGGGCATCGGAGATCCGGAGAAGTTTTTCGCGACTGCCCTCGAAGCCGGCATCGCCGTGACAGAGCGGCGGGCATTTCCTGACCATTATCGCTACACCGCGGAGGATGCGGGGGAGCTGATCATGCAAGCCGAACACAGTGGCCTGGCACTCCTCACGACCGAAAAAGATCGCGCGCGCATGACGGGCGAACAGGCTCTGGCAGCGCTAGCCACGCGTGCGCACCCGCTCCCGGCAACGATGATGGTCGAGGAGGTCGATCGTTTGCGTCAGCTCATAATGTCAAAGCTGCGGCGCCAGCCGCCTATCGTTTAGAGGCGTGCAATTCCCGGTCCCGCTGCAACACCGCCTCCGGTGTGGCATAGGCCTCTTGCAATTCGACGCTCCAATATTTGAGCTCTTCGAGTGGGATTGGCACGCCGGTCATCGCGCAGCGCACGAACGCACCCGGCCGCACCACGCGGAAATCGCCATCAAGATATTTCACCTCGGCCTCGCCATTCATAGGTGGCGAGCGATCATAGCGATTGAGCAAAGGCGACCTCCATGCAGACCAGGGCGCTCAATAAAACATAATCATTTAACCGCGCCAACGAAACCCTCGTTCAGGGGGTTATGAGCCGAACAAACTGCCCTGCCCGCCGGGACCCTTGCCCGGGCCCTGCGTCCGCGGCTTGGCCTTTGTGGACGCTTGAGGGGCACGGTCGCCATCGGCGGTCGCGCCCACGCGGCCGTCGGAAAACTCGATATTCAGACGCGTCCCGGCGCCAACAGCGGCGGCCGAGCGGAGCGGATGTCCTTCGCCGTCGCGGACGAGGGCGAACCCCCGTGCGAGCACACCCTGGTATGAATACGCCTTGAGCAACTGGTTCGCATTGCCAACGCGGTTCCGACGCCGCTGGAGATAATTCACTTGAGCGAGTTCACCGCGCTGCGCGAGGGCGGTGACAATTTCGCTGCTACGCGCCAGGCGTAACTTCAAGAGGCGCGGCGTGAGGCGCGCCGCCTGGCGTGTCAGATGCGTGCGATGCAGCTGGGCATTCGCGTGCAGGGCCCGCGGTAATCGTTTCGCCAATGTGTCGAGCCGCTGGCGCGGGATTGCCAGCAACTCGTCGAGTGCCGGCAACGCGCGCGAGAGCATGTAAAGTTCTTTGCGATTTCGCTCGATATTACGCTGCCAGCAGCCGAGCTTGCGCGCGCCAAGGCTGGCAAGCGTGCTCAACAATTCGGCGCGGACCGGCACCGCCATCTCGGCGGCGGCGGTCGGCGTCGGCGCGCGACGGTCGGCGGCGAAATCGATCAAGGTCACGTCGGTCTCATGTCCGACGGCGGAAATGAGCGGAATCATACTGTCGGCCGCCGCCCGCACGACAATTTCCTCGTTGAACGACCAAAGATCTTCCAGCGAACCGCCGCCACGCGCAACGATAATCAAGTCGGGCCGCGGTAGTGCGCCACGCTCCGGCAGCGCGTTGAATCCGCGGATGGCGGCGGCGACTTCCGCGGCTGACGCCTCGCCCTGCACCCGCACTGGCCACACAAGCACCCGGCGCGGAAAACGGTCCTCCAGACGATGCAAAATGTCGCGGATCACGGCTCCGGTTGGCGATGTGACCACGCCGATCACATCCGGCAAAAAGGGCAGCAGTTGCTTGCGCGCTTCGTCGAACAGACCTTCGGCGCCAAGTTTCTTCTTGCGCTCCTCGAGCAGCTTCATCAGTGCGCCAATGCCGGCGGGCTCAAGGCTCTCGATAACGATCTGATATTTTGACGAGCCGGCAAAAGTGGTGAGCTTGCCAGACACGATGACGTCCAGGCCTTCCTCAGGCTTGACGCGCATGCGCCCGAAATTGCCCTTCCAGATCACCGCCTCCAGCACCGCCTTGTCGTCCTTGAGCCGGAAATAACAATGCCCGGACGGCGAGGCGCCTTTGAAGCCGGATACTTCACCGCGCACGCGCACATAGCCGTAGGCGTCTTCGACGGTCTTCCTCAGCGCCGTCGACAGCTCGGTGACGGTCCATTCCACAACGTTATTGAGGCCGGGCTCTACCATAAGCGTCGAATCTCTTGCGAGGGCGAAGCATCATGCTACACCAAATGGCAATCATCCCCTAAAGGCCGCCTGCGCGCCCCATGAACATTCTCATTCTCGGTTCCGGCGGACGCGAGCACGCGCTGGCCTGGAAGATGGCGGCGAGCCCGCTCACCGACAAGCTCTATTGTGCGCCCGGTAATGCCGGCATTGCGCGCGAAGCCGAATGCGTGGCGCTCGACCTCGCCGACCACAAGACCGTGATTGCGTTCGCCAAGGAAAAGAAAATCGACTTCGTGGTCGTCGGGCCGGAGGTGCCGCTCTGCGCCGGCATTGTCGATGACCTGGAAGCTGCCGGCATCAAGGCTTTCGGCCCCACCAAATGGGCGGCGCGGCTGGAAGGCTCCAAAGGCTTCACCAAGGACCTCTGCAAGGCCAACAATATCCCGACGGCGGCTTACGAACGTTTTAAAGGCGCAAGCGCGGCGAAGGATTACGTGCGCAAGAAAGGCGCACCGATCGTGGTGAAGGCGGATGGGCTCGCGGCCGGCAAAGGCGTCGTTGTTGCCGAGACCGTTCAGGAAGCCGAAGCCGCCATCGACATGATGTTCGGCGGCGGACTTGGCGAACGAGCGTGGGAAATCGTCATCGAAGATTGTCTTGTCGGCGAAGAGGCCTCGTTCTTTGCGCTGTGCGACGGAGAGACCGCGATCCAGCTTGCGTCCGCACAGGATCACAAACGCGTCGGCGACGGCGACAAGGGACCTAATACCGGCGGCATGGGAGCTTATTCCCCGGCGCCAATTATGACCGACGACATGAACCGGCGCGTGATGGACGAGATCATTCATCCGACCGTGCGCGCCCTCAAACGCGCGGGCGCTCCCTACAAAGGCGTTCTGTTCGCCGGGCTGATGATCACAAAGGATGGTCCCCAATTGATTGAATACAACGTGCGTTTCGGCGATCCGGAATGCCAGGTGCTGATGCTGCGCATGATGTCTGACCTCGTCCCGGCGCTGCTGGCCGCACGCGACGGACAGCTTGAAGAGTTTCGATTTGCGCTGGTACCCGGACGCAGCGCTCACTGTCGTCATGGCTGCAAAGGGTTATCCGGGGGATTACGCTAAAGGCACGTTGATCGAAGGCCTCGATGCGGCGGCACAGGTCGAAGGCGTGGAAATCTTTCATGCCGGCACCAAGGCTGACGGCAGCAAAATTCTCGCCAATGGCGGGCGTGTGCTCAATATCTGCGCGCGCGCCAAAACCGTGCGCGAAGCGCAGAGCCGCGCATACGCAGCGGTCGACCGCATCCGCTGGCCGGAGGGCTTTTGCCGCCGCGACATTGGATGGCGCGCAATCGAGCGGGAAGGCTAGTTTTCCGCCGTCGCTTCGTTCGGCCGCCCACTCCCACAAGGGCAGAGGTTAAGTAAGGTACTCCATGCCTGATCTCGCCGATCTTTTCCCCGATTTTGCTTCGCAATGGATCGATACGTCGATCGGCAAAATCTTTGCGCGGACGGGCGGTAACGGGCCGCCGCTGCTGCTCTTGCACGGCTACACGCAAACCAACGTCATGTGGCACCGCGTAGCTCCAACGCTCGTGAAGCGCTTCTCGCTCGTTATTCCAGATCTGCCAGGCTACGGCTGGTCCGTGGTGCCGCAGGCCAACCAGGAGCACGCACCCTACGACAAGCGATCAATGGCGAAAGTCATGATCGAAGTGATGGATCAACTCGGTTACGCGCGCTTTCGGCTTGCCGGACACGACCGCGGCGGGCGCGTCGCCTACCGGCTCGCGCTCGATCATCCTGGACGCATCGAACGCATGGCGACGCTCGACATCGTGCCGACTTACGACATGTGGCACGGCATGGACCGCAATATGGCGATGAAAGTGTGGCACTGGCCATTTCTGGCGCAGCCCGAACCGCTACCGGAAATGCTGATCTCAAAAGCGCCGGTAGATTATCTGGATTGGAAAATGGCCAGCTGGACCAAGGCCAAGAATTTTTCGGCCTTCGATCCGCGAGCGCTCGATCACTACCGTGTGGCTTTTTCCGATCCGCTGCGTATCCACGCTCAATGTGAGGACTACCGCGCCGGCCGCTATGCCGATCTCGCCAACGACGAGGCCGACCGTGCCGCCGGCAAAACGATTAACTGCCCGTTGTTGGCCTTGTGGGGCAGCGTCGGCATTGCCAACGAAACCGAGGCCCCTCTC
Source organism: uncultured Alphaproteobacteria bacterium (assembly GCA_963810585.1). GTDB lineage: Bacteria > Pseudomonadota > Alphaproteobacteria > Rhizobiales > Xanthobacteraceae > Pseudolabrys. Next base: position 2,418,038 of record CAWENV010000001.1, on the reverse strand, counting down.
AAGATCTGGAAACAATGGGCGCCGGCGGCGACAGGAAAGCCGATTGACTCGGGCCACTTCCTAACCGAGGAAAACCCGGACGCGACAGCCGCGGCGCTGCTGGAATTCTTTACTGCAGCGTGACTTTCAGGAGTTGTGAATGCATCCCGTGTTGCGGCTTTACGAAGACGTCCTTTCCAGCGCCGAGAATGTCGCGTTCTGTCTGCCGCCGTTGCCACGATTTATATTTGTCGTGCACGGCTCAGCCCTGATTGGCGGCAAAACGCTGAACGAAGGAGAAGCCTGGCAGGGTGAGGCGGCGATCACCGTCAAGCCGGGCGCCGGCGGCGTGACTTGCTGGCGCTGGGAACTCGCGCGCGGCGACCAAGGGCAGCACCACCGCCAGCGCGCCAGGCATGGATACGCATGAGAAGCTGACTGCATATCTTGAGACCCTGCCGAAAGGCGAGTTGCTGATGCGCGGCGACAGCGTCGCCTTTCCGCCCGGCGGCTGCGCTTACCTGCATCGCCATCAGGGACCAGGCATTCGCTGCCTGATCGAGGGCGGCATCCGTATCGACACCCACAGCCGCTCGACCTCGTTTGGCCCGGGCGGAGCCTGGTATGAATCGGGACCCGATGCCGTATTCGCACAAGCGGCGCCGGACAAAAACAGCCGTTTCATTCGCGTAATGATCCTGCCACGGGAGCTCGTCGGCAAAAGCTCGATCCAGTATGTGAACGAGGAGGACAAGACGAAACCGAGGTCGCAGCAGTATAAAATTTACGCCGACGCGCCGATTTCGTTCGAAACGCGCAAGTGACTGTATTGCGGCGATGACATCGATCGATCGCCAGCAAGTTTTTTCCGGCACCAAAGAGGCAGCGGCTGCGCTGCGTATCGACGCCACACGGCTCGAGGCCTATCTCGCCTCGCAGGTCGCGGGTTTTACCGGGCCGCTCGCCATCAAGCAGTTCAAAGGGGGGCAGTCGAACCCGACCTATTTGCTCGAGACGCCGTCGCGGCGATACGTGCTCCGCCGCAAGCCGCCCGGCAAGCTGCTGCCATCAGCGCATGCCGTTGACCGTGAATATCGCGTCACCCGCGCCTTGCATGCGCAAGGCTTTCCCGTCGCGCAGCCGCTTAACTATTGCGCCGACGAGAACATCGCCGGCACGCCTTTTTACGTCATGGATTTTGTTGATGGCCGCGTCTTCTGGGAGCCGCAAATGCCCGGCTCGAATCCGGTAGAACGCACGGCAATCTACAATTCCATGAATGAAACGATCGCACGGTTGCACACCTTTGATCCTGCGAAAATCAACCTCGGGGATTTCGGCCGGGGTGAAAATTATGTTGCGCGCCAGGTCGAACGCTGGTCGAAACAATATCGCGCATCCGAAACCGAAAAGATTGACGCCATGGAGCGCCTGATCGACTGGCTGCCGAAACATATCCCGGCGGGAGGGCCAGTGAGGCTGGTGCATGGTGATTACCGACTCGACAATCTGATTGTCGCGCACGAACAGCCGAAGATCGTCGGCGTACTCGACTGGGAATTGTCGACGCTCGGGGATCCGCTCGCCGATTTTTCCTATCATCTGATGGCGTGGCACATGCCGCATTCCGAGAGCGCCGCAGGCACGGCCACACTGGTCGGGCATGATCTACGCGCGCTCGGCATTCCGCCGATGGTGGAATATATGGAAGCCTACGTTGCGCGCACCGGGCTCGACCCGCGCCCTCATCTGCCGGTTTATCTCGCCTATAATTTTTTTCGCATCGCGGCCATTTTGCAGGGGATCATCGGCCGCGTGCGCGATGGCACGGCAACATCCGAATTTGCTCCTGCTAAGGCCGAAATGATCCGGCCGCTGGCCAACAAAGCCTGGGACTTTGCGCGGCAGGCCTGACCCACCGCGGGAAGGTCAATAAATCCTTTCCGGGCTGGGCCGGATTTGCGCTACCGGCGATCGAAAAAATTGAGACGTACGCTCTTACGTTGCGGCTGTAATTGAAAGTTGCGTTCATGGCCGTCAGCGATATTGGCATTCAGGTTATCATGCCGCAGACCGGTACATCACCGAAGTCGACACCACAGCGGGAAGCGAATGACCGCGAAGCTGCGACTCCGCCTGTCGTGCGGCAGGCTCCGCCTCCGCCCGGTATGGGCAAACTGGTGGATAAGACGGCCTAGTCAGCCGCGATCATTTTAAAATCAGCGGCGCGACTGGAAGAAATCCTTCAGCAGGATTGCACATTCGTTTTCGTTGATGCCGCCATAGACCTCGGGCCTGTGATGGCACGTGGATGCTGCAAAAAAGCGAACGCCGTGTTCGACCGCGCCGCCTTTGGGGTCGGCAGCGCCAAAGTATAACCTCCGGATGCGCGCGAACGACATCGCCGCCGCGCACATGGCGCAAGGCTCCAGCGTCACATAAAGATCGCAGTCGGTGAGCCGCTCGCTGCCAAGAGCCGCCGAAGCCGCGCGAATTGCGATGAGCTCGGCATGCGCGGTCGGATCGTGGTCAGCAATAGTGCGGTTACCGGCCTGGGCGACGACCTCGCCGTCTCGCACGATGGCGCAGCCGACCGGCACCTCGCCGCGCGCGCCAGCTGCGCGGGCTTCCTCAAGGGCGATCTGCATGAATGATGGCACGCTCGTCTCTCACCTTGTTCTCTGCTATCAGGCCGCAACCTTATCCTTATCGCGGCTACACCTATGTCCGACAAGAGCCCTATGGAAAACCCCGGTGAACGGATCGCCAAGGTCATTGCGCGCGCCGGGCTGGCTTCCCGGCGCGAGGCCGAAGCGTGGATTGTGGCGGGGCGCGTGTCGGTCAACGAAGCTGTGATTTCTTCGCCCGCGCTCAATGTCACCCCGTCTGATCGCATCGCCGTCGATGGCTTGCCGCTGCGGGCGCGCGAGCGCACGCGCCTTTTCCTTTATCACAAGCCGCGCGGGCTGATGACGACCCATTCCGATCCGGAAGGACGCGATACGATTTTCCGGGCGCTGCCGAAGGGCCTGCCGCGACTGATCAGCGTCGGCAGGCTCGACATCAACACGGAAGGGCTGCTTCTGCTCACCAATGATGGAGGGCTCGCGCGTATATTGGAATTGCCTGCAACCGGCTGGCTACGCCGTTACCGGGTGCGCGCGCTTGGCCGCGTGCAACAAGAAGCGCTCGACCGGTTGCGCGGCGGCATTACCATCGACGGCATCCGCTACGGGCCGATCGAAGCGACGCTCGACCGCGAACAAGGCGCCAATGTCTGGCTCACGTTCGGCATTCGCGAAGGCAAGAACCGCGAAGTGCGGAAGGTTCTTGAAACGCTCGGGCTACAGGTGAACCGGTTGATCCGGGTCGCATTCGGGCCATTCGACCTGGGCGACCTCGACGACGGCGCCGTTAAAGAGATCGAGACAGAAGAACTGCGCGCAAAACTTGGCGAACAGATTGCCGGCGAATCCGGCGCCGACTTTGACGCGCCGCTAGCGAGCGAAGAGACCCACACGCCGTCGCGTGGCCATTCTAAAACGCGCGGGCGCGAAACACATGAGCCACGAGGAAAGACGGGCGACAGACCACGGCAAGGCCCCGGACGCGGCAAGAAAAAAACACATCGCCGCGACCGTTCGAGCGGGCCGCGTCCGTCCAGGCCACGCGCATGACCGTGCGCATACGGAACAGACTGTAATGCGGATTGTTGGAGGCAAGCTTCGTTCGCGGCCGCTCGTCGGCCCGAAGTCGGACGCGGTACGCCCGACGACCGACCGCTTGCGCGAGGCGCTCTTTAATGTGCTCGCGCACTCCTACGCCGATCCGGTCGCCGGCGCTCGTGTCCTCGACTTGTTTGCCGGCACCGGCGCCCTCGGCATCGAAGCGATCTCTCGTGGCGCGGGCTACGCGCTGTTTGTAGATGAGGGTGTCGAAGCGCGGGCGCTTTTGCGCGACAACATTGAAACGCTCGGTCTCGGTGGCGTTACGCGTGTTTTCCGTCGCGACGCGACCAAACTTGGACCCGCGCATCCCCTCGAACCATTTTCACTGGTGTTCCTCGATCCTCCCTATGGAAAGGAATTGGCGGGAAAAGCGATCACATCCGCGCGCGATGGGGGATGGCTCAAGCCGGAAGCATTGATTGTGGTCGAAGAAGCCGCCGATGCCGGATTTAAGGCGCCAGATGGATTTACCGAACTGGAACGCCGCCGCTATGACGACACCGAGTTCGTCTTTCTCGGATTGCCCTGATTTACCGCCGCCCAAACAGCCGTTCGATGTCGGTCAGCTTCAATTCCACATAGGTCGGCCGGCCATGGTTGCACTGACCGGAATTCGGAACCGCTTCCATCTCGCGCAATAACGCGTTCATTTCTTGCGGCTTGAGCCTGCGTCCGGCACGCACAGAGCCGTAGCAGGCCATGGTCGCGGAGACGTGCATCAAGCGGCGCTCCAGTGGCAGCGTATCGTCCCATTCTGCGAGATGTTCGGCGAGATCACCCACAAGCCCCCTGACATCGACTTCGCCCAGCATCGACGGCGTTTCGCGCACCGCCACCGCGCCGGGGCCGAAGGTTTCCATCACGAGGCCAAATTGCGCGAGCTCATTCGCACGCGCGGCAAGCCTTGCGGCATCTGCCTCATCGAGTTCGACGATCTCGGGGATCAGCAAAATTTGTCGTGCGACACCCGATTTTTGCGATGGCTTCTTTCATGCGCTCATACACGATGCGTTCGTGTGCGGCATGCTGATCGACGATCACCAGCCCGTCGCGTGTTTGCGCCACGATATAGGTCTCGTGCACTTGCGCTCGCGCCGCGCCAAGCGGCCGGTCGATCTGATCGGCAGCGGGCTCAAAGCTTGCAACCGCCGCATCCGCAGCCGGTTCGCCAACGTCGAAAGCGGCCTGCGCAGCTTCCGCAAATCCAACCGCGGTGGCGCCGCGCATCGACGCAAAGCCTGCCGGTCGCGCCGGCGAACGCCGCCAGTCATATGAGCCGCGCCGGGGCACCGCGGCCGGGCGGAACGTGGCGATGGTCGCACTGCCGCCAGTCGTTGCCGAGCGCTGACCTTCCCGCGCCAAAGCATCCTTAAGTGCACGCACAATGAGCCCGCGCACAAGAGCGCCATCGCGGAAACGAACCTCGGTTTTGGCCGGATGCACGTTCACGTCTACTTCACGCGCATCGAGCGTGACGAATAGTGCCAAAAGAGGATGTCGATCGCGCGGCAGATAGTCGGCGTAGGCTGCACGCACCGCGCCGAACAAGAGCTTGTCACGCACCGGGCGGCCGTTGACGAATAGAAATTGCGCAAGCGAGTTGGCGCGAGAGAGCGTCGGCAGACCAGCAAAACCGGTCACGCGCACGCCTTCGCGCTCGGCATCAATAGCCACGGCGTTGGCCCGAAAGTCAGACCCGAGGACATCACCGAGTCGTGCAAGCTGGTCTCCGTCAGCGGCGGGGGCCCATGTCACCGGCGCGCGGTCCTCACCGGCAAGCGTGAACGAAACGTCTGGCCGGCTCATAGCGAGCCTGCGGACGACTTCGCGCACGGCCTCCGCTTCGCTGCGGTCAGCCTTGAGAAATTTCAGACGCGCAGGCGTTGCGTAGAACAGGTCGCGAACCTCAACGGTGGTCCCCTGCCCGAGCGCAGCTGGTTTGACCGGCGATTTTTCACCGGCTTCGACAGTCAGGCTCCAGGCATGCGGTTCGCTGGCGTGCCGTGTGCCGATGGTCAGCCGCGCCGCCGCGCCGATTGAGGGCAACGCCTCGCCGCGGAAGCCGAGCGTGCGGATCGTCATCAGGTCGTCACCATCGAGCTTCGACGTGGCGTGGCGTTCGACCGCAAGTTCGAGATCGGCGCGGGTCATGCCCTCACCGTCATCGGTGACGCGAATGAGCCGGCGGCCGCCGCCATCGGTGAGCACGTCGATACGGCGCGCGCCCGCATCGAGCGCGTTCTCGACCAGTTCTTTCACGACGCTCGCTGGCCGCTCGACGACCTCGCCGGCAGCGATGCGATTAACAACAGCCTCGGATAGTTGGCGGACGGGCATTTGCAGTCGCCTGAACGAATCGGCGACGACTTTACCGGGAGCTGGCGGCCCTCGCGAGGCGATATCCGGGGCTGTGCCCGATATCCTCTCTCTTGTTGTCCACGCGGCGGCAGCGATTGCGCCGGGATTGCTAGTCCCAGGCCTTTCCGCTGCGCAGCCGCTTGGTGGTGGAGCGGTGCTTTTTCCCCTCCAGCCGCACGCGACGCTGCGCTTTTGGCACTTTTGTGGGCCGGCGCGGCACGGGTTTCACCGCAGCCTCGCGGATCAAATCGCATAGCCGCTCCCGCGCGTCGCTACGGTTGCGTTCCTGAGTGCGGTGCTGCTGCGCGATGATAACGATGATGCCGTCTTTGGTCAGCCGCTTGCCGGCCAGCCGCATCAGCCGCAGAGCCACATCATTCGGCAACGATGGCGACTGGCGGGCGTCGAAGCGGAGTTGCACCGCCGACGACACCTTGTTGACGTTCTGGCCGCCCGGGCCGGACGCGCGGACGAAGGATTCCGACAGTTCGGACTCATCGATGGAGATGGTGTCGGTGATACGGATCATGATCCGGCCGTCAGGACGTCAAATATTTTTTCGCAAGCACCTTACCTTCTTCCACAGCCGGCTGATCGAACGCGTCGACGCCGATGAGATGCGCGGCGATGATCGTCTCCAACATAAATTGCATCATCAACTCGCCGAGGCTTTCTTCGTCGAGTTTTTTGACGTGAATTGTGCGTACCGGACAGCCGTTCTTAGCCAGGGTTTCGGCGGTGGCACGCCCTTCAGCCGCCACCAGATCACCAATGGTCTTTCCGGCAAAACCCGGCTCGCCGGCAATCTTGGCAAGCTCGCCATCGATTCGCGGCCCAAGGCCGGCACCATCGACCGTAATCACGGTGAACAACTTGTCGCGCGGGCCGCCGATAAACAGCTGCAACTGGCTATGCTGGTCGACCGGCCCGAGCGCCGCGAGTGGCGTCGTGCCTTTGCCATTTTTGCCAAGACTTTCAGCCCAGAGCTGGACGTACCAATGCGTGAAGCGCTGCAACCGGTCGCAATAGGCCATCAGCACGTTGATCGACTTGCCCTTGCTCTCCGCGAGCGCGACCGACAGCGCGGCGCCGACCGCGGCCGGCACCTGCCCCACCGGTTTTTTCGACAATACAGGCGCAAGCGCGAGACCGGCGCCTTCGCGGATGGCCGCGATATCGAGGCCGAGCATTGCCGCAGGCAGCACACCGACATTCGTAAGTGCCGAATAACGCCCGCCAACGCCGGTATCGTGGTCGAGCATCGGCACACGGAATTTTCCAAGCAGATCGCGCAAGCCATTTGCTTTGCCGGACTTGGCCGGCTCGGTGATCCCCAGGAAAATGTCCGGGATCCTTGTTTGCAGCCCCGCGCCCTTCACCGCCGACATGGCGGCGATGGTTTGCATCAACGTTTCGGCGGTGCCGCCGGATTTCGAGATCGCGACGAAGCGCGTAGTCGCGTGAGGCAATTTCGCGAGCATGCCGGCGTAGCTGTCTGCATCCAGATTGTCGATGAAATGCAGCTGCGGCGGCGTACGCAGCGCGCCAACACCCGGCACAGCGTAACCGGCGAGCTGCGCTAACGTTTGCCCGCCCAAGCTGGAGCCGCCGGTACCGAGAATAACGATATCCGTTGCCCGGTCGGAAAGCCGGCCTGCGGTATCCCGAATATCCTCCAGGTCGCTATGCAATTCCGGCAGGCGGAGCAGGGGTAGACTGCCATCCGCATAGCGGACACGCAGCCAATCGAGCGCACCTTCCGCGCGCTCCAAGGCGGTTTTCAACGCAACGGCGGACACGCCGTGCGGGCCGACGTGCTCTTCGCGCGCGCTATCGATCGATTGGACGACGCCCATGCCGGTATTTGCCTAGAGTCGCGCGGACAGCGCAACGGCGGAAAACAACGCAGCGGCTATTCTGTGGTTCCGCTCGACGTCAGCCCCTTTGGCCGGCCAGCGACTGTTACCAGCATGCCCCCGCCATAGAGGCGACGGGCGACCCGTCTGGCATCTTCAATCGTCACAGCATCAATCAAATTGCTGCGGCGCTGGATGTAGTCGATACCGAGGTTATCGAGCTGGATCTGCGTGAGCTGGGCCCCGATCTTGGTGGACGTATCGAGCGAGAGTGCATAGGAGCCCTTGAGAAACGACTTGGCAGCAGCAAGCTCGTCCGGCGTGGGGCCGTCGGCGGCCATGCGCTTGATCTCTTGCTCGATCACAGTCAGCGCGTCGGCCGTGCGGTCGGAGCGGGTCGCGGTGCCGCCAAGCAACACGGCGGCACGCTGAAACCAGACCAGGCTGTCGGACACGCCGTAGGCCAGTCCTCGTTTTTCGCGCACCTCTTTATAGAGACGCGAGGAAAAGCTGCCACCGCCGAGGATATGATTGACGATATAGGCGGCCATAAAATCAGCATCTTGTCGCCCGATGCCCTGCCCGCCGAATGTAACCACGGACTGTGGCACATCGACATTGATGACAATGCGGCGCCCGAGGCCACTCGGCGTTGCGTTCGCCACCGGTTTGAGGTCGTTCTTCGCCGGCAGCCCGGCGAATGCACGATCGATCAGTTCGCCGGCCGTCTTGGCGTCGACATCGCCGACGATCGACACTGTCAGCTGGCTGCGCGCAAACACTCGGCGCACAAAGTCGCGCAGGTCATCGGCGGTTATACGCGGCACGCTTTCAAGCGTACCTTTGGTTTCACGGCCATAGGGGTGGCCGGGGAAAGCGGTCTCCCACCAGCGGCGGCTGGCGAGATCATTGGGGTTGGTGGTATCGCGCTGAAGCGCCGATAGTTGCTGTCCGCGCACTCGCTCGATTGCATCTGCGTCAAAGCGCGGGCTCGCAAGTGCAATACGCAGCAGATCGAAAGCTTCGTCCCGGTGCTCGGTCAGCGAACGTAGAGAACCATGGAAATAATCGCGCCCGACCTGGAAAGAAAGCTCGATGGCGTGGTTTTCCAGTCGTTCGTGAAAGGTATTGGCGTTGAGATCGCCGGCGCCTTCGTCCAGCAGATCGGCGGCAAGATTAGCGGTGCCCGCCTTGTCCGCTTCGTCCTGGGTAGCGCCGCCATGAAAGGCGTAGTTGAGCGTGACCAATGGTACGGCTTTTTCGCGCACCAGCCACGCTTCGATACCTGACGGACTGACGATCTTTTCGATCGACATCGCCGAGGCAGCGCTCGAACTGGCGATCAATACCGCCACAATGCAGAAAATCGACTTTGCCAGCCGGGTCATGAACGCTTCTCCACCTGCGGGCTCACATCTTTGATCAAATAGCCGGTGACGGAGCGCCGCTTGTCGAGCCATTCCCGCGCCGCGTCGCGTACCTGATCGGCAGTGACAGCGCGGATGCGATCCGGCCATTGCCGCACGTCGTTGACGCTCGAACCCGTCGTCAGCGCAGCGCCGTACCAACGGGCCATGCTGGCCTGATTGTCCTGCGCATAAACGGCGTCCGCGATCAGTCGCGTCTTCGTGCGTTCCAGCTCTTCGCTGGTGACGCCCTTTTCGATTAATTGGGCGATCACCGCGTCAGTTTCCGCTTCAAGTTGCGGCAAAGTCACTCCGGGGCGCGGCGAACCTTGAACTCCGAATTTCGACATATCGAGTTCGTTGGCGTCGTACCAGGCGCCTGCCATCGTCGCGACCTGTTTTTCGACAACGAGCGCGCGATAAAGACGGCTGTTGGAGCCGTTTCCGAGGATATGCGCGAGCACTTCAAGCGCATCGGACTCGCCTCGCTTGCCGCTCGCGAACGAGGGCACCAGATACTCGCGCTGCAAGCTCGGTATCTCGGCGCGTGGATCCGCAAGCGTCAGCGATCGCACTGCCACCGGTGGAGGCTCTTTTGCCCGCACACGCGGCGCAATAGTGCCATGACGAGCAACCTTGCCGTACGTGTCTTCCGCAAGGGCGCGCGCCTGTGCAGGATCGATATCGCCTGCAATCACCACTACCGCATTGTTGGGTGCGTAGAAGCGGCGGTAGAAACCGATAGCATCGTCGCGGGAAAGTTCTTCCATCTCGTGGCGCCAGCCAATGACCGGCTTACCGTACGGATGATTGAGAAAAAGCGCGGCGTCGACCTGCTCGGTGAGACGGGCGCGCGGATTGTTTCCAATGCGCTGATTCTGTTCCTCGAGAATGACATTGCGCTCGGGCAGCACGACGTCGTCGGTAAGTTGCAGGCCGGTCATGCGATCGACCTCGAATTCCATCACCGTCTTGAGCTGCTCGCTCGGCACGCGCTGAAAATAGCCCGTGTAGTCTTGCGAGGTAAATGCATTCTCCTGGCCACCAATGCGGGCAACCACTTGTGAGAATTTTCCAATCGGATTTTTCGCAGTGCCCTTGAACATGAGATGCTCAAGGAAATGCGCCAGCCCTGATTTGCCCGGCGTCTCGTCGGCGGCACCGACTTTGTACCAGATCATGTGTGTGACCACCGGTGCGCGATGGTCTGGGATGACCACCAGTTCCACTCCGTTGGCTAGCGTGAAGTCGGCAATTTCAGTGCCGGCTTGCTCGGCAGCAAGCGGTGAAGACGCAAGCACGGCAGCAAGCGCAATGAGCGAAGCGTTGATTTTGGTAATCACGATGTCGGACCTAAATATGTTGCAATCGTGCTGCGGCACGAGATTGGATTACGCCGCCAGCTACGCAACGGAGCTAGATCGACGGCCACCACGTTTATCGGGTCGGCTCAACGTGTGTGGTGAAGTAATCGGTCGGTTTTACGGGGCCCGCCTTACCGACGCCGTAGGGCTGAGCCGGCGACGGTGTTTGATAGCCGGGCGGAGGTGCAGTGAGCGAAGCGCGCGGCGGCTCGCCCGTAAATTTCGCGGACTCTTCCTTCTTACTTCCAAACATCGCACCGAACACGCTGCCGGTGCTAGAGCCAAGCTCCGATGGCAGCAATTGATTGCCGAATCCTGAGGCGGGCGCATCATAGCCGTCGTCGGTGCGCGCCTGTTTTTTCTTGGTGCGGCTTCCAGACGTCGCATCGGCACCAGGCGTCATTTGCCTTCCGACCAGCGGATTTTGCTCGCGCTCACGCTCGTCGCTGACGTTACGATTTTTCTCCGCGGCCGCTTCCGCCTTGCGGCGCATAACGTCGGGATCCTTGGGCCATGCCGGATTGTTGGCGGTGACTGCGCCGCTGGTCTCGGGAGGCGGCAGATTGCGGCTCGGTGGAAGCACCAGCGGCCCGCGTTCCTGATAGGTGATGGTCGCATCACCATCGCGCTTGAAGCCGAGCCCATCCATGAGGCTGCGGTAAACTTTCTGGTCGATCGGGACGTCATCATCGTCGGCGGCGCGTGCCGGGCCAGGAATTGCAACCGCGGCCACACTCAGCGCCAGGCCGAAGGCAGCGCTCGCGCTAAAGACATTTGTCAGGCGCATCGTGTTCATCCGGAACCGAACCCTACAGCTGCTTAATTGTCGCGACTCTTGCGGGCGGATCAGGGCGCTTTTGCGGCGCGGTCCATTACAAGAGAGTCATACAACAGGCCAATAACCCCGGCAACGATAGCTACGTCGGCTAGGTTAAAAACATACCAGTTGAACCGCCAATTTGGCGTTGAAATGTGGAAAAAGACGAAATCGGCAACCCAACCATAGGCTAAACGGTCGATGGCATTGCCAATTGCCCCACCGATGATCAGGCCGAGTGAAAGCGCCGTCAGCCGGTCCTTCGCACTCGCGAGCCAGAGCCAGAGCAGCAGCACGGCCCCAGCCTTGAACCCCAGCAGAACCCATTGGCCGACTGGCCCTTGCGTCTGGAACAGGCCGTAACTGATGCCGGTGTTGCGCGTAAGCACGAGGTCGAAGAATGGGCCGAGCCGCACGGGGCCATTGGCGGCGAGGTCGTACACAGACAATAGGTAAAATTTGCTGACCTGATCGAGGACGCAGGCGGCTATCGCCACCGTAAATCCGAAGCGCGTCAGCGGCCCAGTGAAATTGACCACGGGTTACTCCGCCGCTTTGCGCATGGCTTCCCATTCGCGCAGAGCTTGTGCGTCGCGCGGCGACACGTCGGGAAATTCGGGATCGGCGCCGATGGTGGTGAGAATTTTCCATGACCGCGCGCATTTGGTGCCTTCGGCGAGATTAGGCACGACTGCAACGCCAGTGACATCCGGCAAACGAAATGCGTTGCTCGGACCTTCGTCACGAACGAGCGTCGCTGCGGACGTGATGCACACCTCGGCCACATCGCAATCGACCACCGCCTCGTAAAGCTCGGGGTTCGATACGTGAATGATCGGATGTGCTTCCAGCGAGGAGCCGATGCGTTTTTGCGCGCGCTCGATCTCCAGCGCACCGGTCACCACGCGTCGTACAGTGCGAATCTTGCGCCACTTTTCGGCCAGCGCATCGTTCCGCCAGGAGGCCGGCACCTCGGGGAAAGTTTCGAGATGGATGGATTTGGCGCTTTCGCCATAACGCGAGAGCCACGTCTCTTCCGCGGTAAAGCAGAGCATCGGCGCGAGCCATGTGACCGTGCAGCGGAACAAATGGTCGATCACCGTCAAGGACGCCTTGCGCGTCTTCGACGAATAAGGGTCGCAGTAGAGTGCATCCTTGCGGATATCGAAATAGAACGCCGACAGATCCGATGTCATGAACGCGGACAGCGTGGCGAAGATGCGCTTATAGTCGAAGTCGGCATAACTTTGACGCACCACCGCATCGAGCTCCACCAGGCGGTGTAACATCAACCGCTCGAGCTCCGGCATGTGCTCGATTGCGACGCGCTCATCTTCGTGAAAATGCGCGAGCGAACCGAGCATCCAGCGCACGGTGTTGCGCAACTTGCGATAAGTGTCGGCTGTCGTCTTGAGGATTTCAGGGCCGATACGCAGGTCATCGGCATAATCTGAAGCGCAAACCCACATGCGCAGAATATCGGCGCCGGACTGCTTGATCACATCCTGTGGTGCGGTGACGTTGCCGAGCGACTTCGACATCTTGCGGCCGTCCTCGGCGAGCACAAAGCCGTGGGTGAGCACCACGTCGAAGGGCGCGCGCCCGCGCGTACCGCAGCTTTCCAGAAGGGAGGAATGGAACCAGCCGCGGTGCTGATCCGAGCCTTCGAGATACATCACCGTGTCCTTGCCGCCGTCCATCTTGCGCCTGATGCCGGCGAGCGTCGGAAAATGCTTCGGGTCTTCCAGTACAAAGGCGTGAGTTGAGCCGGAGTTGAACCAGACGTCGAGAATGTCGTCGACCTTTTTCCAGGAGTCGTTGGCGAGCTTGCCGAGAAAGCGCTCACGCGCGCCCATTTTATACCAGGCGTCGGCGCCCTCCTTTTCGAAAGCCTCGAGGATGCGCAGTTCGACATCCGGGTCTTGCAGAATCTCAACCGAGCCGTCCGGCTTTTCCTTGACGAACACCGCGATCGGCACGCCCCAAGCGCGCTGGCGCGAGATCACCCAGTCGGGCCGCGACTCGATCATGCCGGTGATGCGGTTTTGACCCGCCTCCGGTACCCAGCGCGTCACTTTGATGGCCGACAAAGCGCGGTGACGCAGCGTATCGCCCTTCTTCGCGATGTCTTTATCCATCGCAATGAACCACTGCGGTGTGTTACGGAAGATGACCGGCTTTTTCGAGCGCCAACTGTGCGGATACTGATGCTTGAGACGGCCGCGCGCGATGATATTGCCGGCCTCAACCAGCGCCTTGATCACCGCCTCGTTGGCGTCGCCCTTCTCACCTTTGTCATTGATGACGCGCTTGCCCGTGAAGCCGGGCGCTTGCTCGGTGAAAGCGCCGTTTTCGTCGACGGTGTAGGGGATGGCGGGATTGATCTTACGCCCAACAAGCTTGCGAACATTCGCGGTCCATATCTCAAAGTCGTCTCGACCGTGTCCAGGCGCGGTGTGCACAAAGCCGGTGCCATCTTCGTCAGTTACATGATCGCCCGCAAGAAGCGGAACTTCAAAGTCGTAACCAGCAATTTTGCCGCGCAACGGATGGGCGCAAGCGATGTAATCATTTGCCGGAAAGTCGGCCACCCGTTCATAGCCGCCTTCTTCTATTCGCGCAGCTTTGAATACCGCCGGGGCAAGCTTGTCTGAGATTACAAGCTTATCGCCGACCTTTGCCCAGTTATCACCCTCGGCTTTTGTGACTTTATAAACGCCGTACTTGATTTTGGGTGAGTATGAAATTGCTCTATTGCCGGGAAGAGTCCAGGGAGTCGTAGTCCAGATCACAACCGCTGCATCAAGATAGAAATGGGGATCGACGTTTCCGGCCGACATCTCAACGATGGGAAACTTCACCCACACTGTATCGCTGGTGTAATCCTCGTACTCGACTTCCGCTTCCGCCAGCGCGGTCTTCTCCACCACACTCCACATCACCGGCTTTGAGCCCCGATATAATGTGCCATTGGCGGCAAACTTCATCAGCTCACGCGCGATCTGCGCCTCGGCGAAGAAATCCATCGTCGTGTAAGGGTGTGCCCAGTCGCCCTCGACGCCGAGCCGCTTGAATTCCTCGCGCTGCACCTTGAGCCAGTGTTCGGCGTAAGCGCGGCATTCCTGCCGGAACGCGACCATCGCCGCGGGATCGGACAGGTTCGGCTTCGCCTTGTTCTTGGAGCGGTAATTCTCTTCCTCGATCTTCCATTCGATCGGCAGGCCGTGACAGTCCCAGCCCGGCACGTAATTTGAATCAAAGCCGAGCATCTGCTGGCTGCGCGTCACCACGTCCTTGAGGATTTTATTGAGCGCATGCCCGATATGGATATTGCCGTTCGCGTAAGGCGGGCCATCGTGCAGGATGAATTTCTCGCGGCCCTTGGCGGCGTCGCGAAGCTGCCGGTAGAGCCCAGCCTTCTCCCAACGCGAGAGCAACTCCGGCTCCTTTTGCGGCAAGCCGGCGCGCATCGGGAAATCCGTCTGCGGCAGAAACAGCGTTTCGGAATAATCGCGCTCGGGCTTCGACATGGGGCGCTGTTTAGCAGGCCGGTTGGCTAAATGTCACCCAGCAGCGGGAATGCCTTGCCGACGCGCTTGAGCGCATCGCGGGCCTGGGCGGCGTCGGCCATCATGTGGCGCTTGAGCGCATCGATTGATTCGAATTTCTGCTCGTGGCGGATCCAGCCGATGAAGGCGACGTCGATCGTCTGTCCATAGAGGTCTTCGTCGAAGTCGAACAAAAACACCTCGAGCAGCGGAGCGCCGTCATCGAACATCGGCCGCCGGCCGAAGCTCGCCACACCATCGCGACGCTTTCCGGCAATGTCGACACGCACCGCGTAGATGCCGTGCTTGAGGCCGCACGATATATCGAGCTTGAGGTTAGCCGTCGGAAAGCCGAGTTCACGCCCGCGCTTGTCACCATGGATGACTTCGCCTGAAACGAACCAAGGCGCGCCGAGCAACTCGGTCGCCTCCACCACTCTGCCCGCCGCCAGCGCATCACGTACCGCGCCGGACGATACCGGCCTGCCTTCATCTTCAAGCGGAGGCACGACATCCACCGCAAAGCCTAGCCGAGCCCCGTGCTCGGCCAGGAAGGCCGGCGAGCCGCCGCGGTTTTTCCCGAAATGAAAGTCGAACCCGATCGCCGCCCCGCCAATGCCAAGCGAACCCGCGAGTATATTCGCGATAAAACTTTCGGCCGCAGTCGCCGCCAGCGCGGCGTCAAAACTCATGACAATAGCGCCGTCGAGACCGGTCGACGCCAACAGGCGCAATTTGTCGCGCTCGCTGGAGAGCTGGAACAATGGCTCCTGAGGCCGCAGGAACAGCCGCGGATGCGGCGTGAACGTCAAAGCCGCGGCCTTGCGGCCAAGCGCGCGTGCGCGCGCAAGGGCGGCATCGATCACCGCGCGATGCCCGCGATGAACGCCGTCGAAATTCCC
The DNA here is from genome assembly GCA_963810585.1 of uncultured Alphaproteobacteria bacterium. Taxonomy (GTDB): domain Bacteria; phylum Pseudomonadota; class Alphaproteobacteria; order Rhizobiales; family Xanthobacteraceae; genus Pseudolabrys. The sequence goes on along the minus strand of CAWENV010000001.1, from coordinate 2,402,080 downwards.
GATCGCGACCACCGCGCCGGCAAGCGGGCCGCTGTCGATACCCAGCGCCCCGCCCCGTGCGACATGAAAGTGCTTCGCGGGCGCGTCAGGCCTGCTCATGGGGTTCCCGGGCAATTGCAAGGGATAGTGGTCAAGAACGTGCACATCTTTTCATCGGTGAAACATCTGGGACGTGGCTACGGTTACCGCGCCGTTAACAAACTTTCAAATTAACGGGTTATTCAAGCGCCACTGCTATTTATCGCCACCTTCGTGGGGAGAGCCCAGTGCGGGCAGATGCGTCATGGCTGTCGATCTGAGCAAACCCGTTCTGGTCGTGGACGACTACAACACGATGATCCGTATCATGCACAACCTGCTCAAGCAGCTGGGCTTTGAGCAGGTCGACGATGCCAATGACGGCTCGACCGCACTCACCAAATTGCGCAGGGGTGACTACGGCCTGGTTATCTCCGACTGGAACATGGAGCCAATGACCGGCTTCGCCTTGCTGCAGGAAATGCGCTCGGATCCTTCGCTGGCCGAAATCCCGTTCATCATGGTCACCGCGGAATCGAAGACCGAGAACGTCATCGCGGCGAAGAAGGCTGGCGTATCGAACTATATCGTCAAGCCGTTCAACGCGCAGACGCTCAAGAACAAGATCGACGCCGTGTTCGGCGATGTGGAAGTCCCCGCTCCCGCGTCCTGACTGCTACCACCGCAATTCACGCATCACTGCTTTGGGCATGCCGCCAGCCGCGGTGAAGGTTGCTGTCAGCGCCGCGCTGTCGGGCTCCTCGCGGCTACCCAACTCTTCGGCGTGAATGCCTGACGTTACGAACAGGAAATCGATGCCAACGGTGCGTGCGCCTTTCAGGTCGGTGCGCACAGAGTCGCCGACGGCCAGAACGCGCCGGAGGGGAACCTTGCGGCCGGCAGCGGCCTCGGCCTTCGCCAGTGCCATATCGTAGATCGGCCGGTAAGGTTTACCGGCAAAGAGCACTTTGCCGCCCATGGTCGCATAAAGATCGGCAAGCGCGCCCGCGCAATAGACCAGCGTCGAGCCGCGTTCGACAACCACATCGGGATTGCCACAGACCATGAATAATTTGCGTGCCAGCATCGACTCGAGCCGCGCGCGGTAGTCATCAGGCGCCTCAACCTCGTCATCTTCCAAGCCGGTACAAACCACATAGTCGGCGCTTTCCAGCGGCGCGAAATGCACATTCGATCCGCTGAATATCGAGCGGTCACGCTCGGGTCCGAGATGATAAAGCGTTTGACCGTGGCGTTCGGCGATCACGCTGCGGGTCACGTCGCCGGAAGAGACGATAGCGTCATAGGACTCACGCGGCACATGCAGCCGCTCAAGCTGGCGCGCCACCTGCTCACTCGGACGCGGCGCGTTGGTGATCAGGACCACAACCCCGCCGCGGGCACGCATGCGCATCAATGCATCGCACGCGTGTGGATGGGCGGTGATGCCGTTATGAATGACGCCCCAGACGTCGGACAACAGCACGTCATAGTCCGGCGCCAGCGTCGAGAAATTCGAAATCATGGGTGGCAACACGTCAGCCGGTTGCCAATAAAGCGCCCGGGTTCTCGTCCAAACCTGCTTTTACAGCCTCGGTCACGGACCCTTTCAGCGCTTCGGCCCGCACCGGCCTCGGCGGTGAGAACAGGAAGCCCTGGCCGAAACGCACGTCGTAGTCGAGCAAATCGACAACCGTTGTCTCGGTTTCTATTCGTTCGGCAATCAGATCGACACCGGAGCGCGCCAACAGATCCGCGAGGTCTTCCGGATCGATATCGGTCTGCACGCCGGCGACCTTGTTAAGCAGCAACTTGGCCGGCACTTTCAAAAAGCGGAACGAACGATCTGCCAGTTCGTTCGGCTCGACATGCAGGTCTGTGACATGATCCATGGAGAAGCGGAAACCGCGCTCAGCGAGCGCTGCCAGACTTTCATGTTCAATCGGACCAAAGGAGCGATAAGCTTCTTGCGTGAACTCGAACATCAACGAAGCCGCTAGCGCGCGATTGGCATCCATGAAGTCGAGGAATTGCCGGTACATCAGTGCATCAGTAAGAGTCGCGGCGCTGAGATTACAGAACAGGCCGACGTCGCGGCTCTTCAATAACAGCCGGCGTGTCACCTGCACGCAGCGGAACACCGCAAGATTATCGATCTTCGGCATCAAGCCGATGCTCTCCGCGACATCGATAAAATCGACGGCCGGAATGATGTCGCCGTCTTCCGTTCGCAACCGCGACACTGCTTCGTAATAGCGCACCTTGCGCTGTGGAAGAGTCACGATGGGTTGCAGATAGAGATCGATGCGGTTGGCGTCGGTGGCCTTGGAGATCAAATCGGCAATGCTCTCGCGCGACAGACCGCGAAACCGCTCCAGGCCAGTGACTGTGTCGTTTTCGCTCAGCGCGAGTGTGCCTTCAACCGGCCGCGCGATTTCGGGTTTCGGCGTGCTGACCGGGCGGTTCGACAACGCCCCCTGTTTTTGCAAAGCGGTAGCGTGCGAAGCAACGGTCTCGGCGATCTGCTTTACAAGTCCGCCAAGCTCCCCGATTTCGGTCGCCAGCGGGTCGGTTGCGGGGCGCGCACGGTTTACCGGCGATGCGATCTTGATTTCCGCGGCGTGAAGCCGGCGCGAAATCTCCGCCACCTGGCGAGCGAGATCGGCGGTGCCGCGCGACAGGTCGGCGATCTGGTCGCCGAGGTCGCCCCGGTCGCGCAAGCGATTGCTGACCGTGTTGAACAGCGCCATTCCGGTCAGGGCCGCCAGCGCCACAATCGCCGAGGTGCCGGCCTCTACCTTGAAGCCAAGATAGAGCACCGCACCGACCGAGGCGGCGATAAGCACCATGCAGACCGCAATGAAAATGGCGCTGATACGACGCATGCGGTTCATCCTGGGCCAAGCCCGGCGGCTGGCGCAACGCCGGCGAAAGCAGTTGATTCGCACGGCCGGACCCCAATGTTCATGAGGCCGCGGCTCCGCGCAACTCGAAGTCCTGCTATGGTAGCGCGAATTCACGCGTTATTCGCAGGAACTTAAGGCCATTGTGGACCGCTAAGTCGATGCCGGCGTCCCGCCACTCTCCCTTTCTGGCCTGGATCGCCGCCGCTCCGGGGCGGGCTTTGGCCGCAGTCCTGCTACTGCATGCGGCCGTCTGGACGGCGCTTCCGACGCTGCTTTATCCCAATTTACCGCTCGATCTGATCGAGGCGCTGATCTACGGCCGGGAATGGCAGCTTGGCTACGACAAGCTGCCGCCGTTGCCCTGGTGGCTGGTCGAAATTGCCAACCGGTCGGCCGGACACGACTTTGCGTATTACCTCCTGGCGCAAATCGCCGTGGTGGCGGCACTGTGGCTGGTGTGGCTGACCGCGCGGCCACTCACGGGGCCCCTCGGCGCGCTGGTGGCAGTGCTGATCGTCGATGGTTTGCACTACCTCAACTTCACATCCGCCAAATTCAATCATGACGTCGTCCAACTGCCTTTCTGGGCGTTGGCCGGATTTTCCTTTCATCGCGCTTTGCGTGGCGGATGGCTCGGGCATTGGCTGCTGCTTGGCGTGGCAATCGGGATGGCGCTATGGGCGAAATATTTCGTGTTAGTGCTCGCGCTCCCTCTCGCGCTATTTCTTTTCTACGATCGCGAGGCGCGCAAATCGCTGGCGACGCCGGGCCCATATGTGGCGGTGGTGGCCGCACTTGTTACGATGGCGCCGCACATTGTCTGGCTTGTGCAAAATGATTTCCTGCCCTTCACCTATGCCGAACATCGCGCCGTGCCCTCGCGCGGATTGATCGACCATGTCTGGCACCCGCTGCAATTTGGCATCGGCCAGGCCTTTTTCCTCATTCCATCTCTGCTGATCGCGCTGCCGTTATTCTTCCCCCGCCAAGGAGCGAATGCACCGCCGGCCAGGACATTCGACGTGCGCATCGTCACCTGGCTTGCGTTCGGTCCAGCCGTAACAGTGCTGGCGCTATCGGCGGTCAGCGGCCGCGGCACTGTGGCTATGTGGGGCTATCCGATCTGGCTGTTCCTCGGGCTGTGGATCGTGTTGATCGCGAAGCGCGTGCTCGACCAAATACGACTCGGCCGCGTGTTCACCATCTGGGGCGTTGTGTTTTCTTGTCTGGCGCTCGCATTCATCGCCAATTACGCCGTGCTGCCAAACTACGATCACCGCTATCGTGCGGTATTTTTCCCCGGCAGCGATCTCGGACGGGAATTATCGCAGCGCTATCGCGCTGTTACGGGAAAACCGATCGCCTATGTGATCGGCAGCATGTGGGATGGCGGCAATGTCAGTCACTATGCGCCCGATCATCCGCGCGTGCTGATCGACGGCAAACCGGAGCGCGCGCCCTGGATCGACCTCGCGGATCTGAAAGCGCGCGGCGCGCTGGTGGTATGGACCGGTGGCGATCCCAATATCATGCCGGTGGAGTTGCGGTCGGTCGCCGCCGACGCTGCGATTCAACCACCGTTGCTGCTGCACGACCGTCGCGGCGACTCGAGCGTTGATGTCGGCTGGGCGATCCTTCACGCCAAGCCCTCTTATGCCGCCGGGCCGTTTACGCCACTGCCTTGATGATGCGGGCAAGCTTTTCGAACATCTCGCCGATCTGACTTTCGCTCACGATCAGCGGCGGACTGAGCGCCAGCGTGTCACCGACGGCGCGGAACATAACGTCATGCTCGAAGAAGCCGGCGTCCAGGGCCTCCATTCCGCGTTTTCCGACCCCGTCGGGCTTGCTGGCGAGGTCGATGCCAACGGTTAAGCCAATCGGACGGATGTCGAGCACATTTGGCAATCCTTTGAGTCCCATCGCCGCCTGCGCCCAAGGCGCCTCCAGCTTGCGCGCGCGCTCGAACAGCCTCTCATCGCGATAAAGATCGAGCGTGGCGAGCCCCGCCGCGCAAGCGAGCGGATGCGCCGAATAAGTGTAGCCGTGGAACAGTTCGATGACGTGCTCGGGCCCTTTCATGAAGGCGTCATAGATGCCCTTGCGCACCAGCACGCCACCCATAGGCACCGCGCCTGATGTGATGCCTTTGGCGAACGTGATCATGTCGGGGACAACGCCATAACGTTCGGCGGCAAACGCGTAACCGAGGCGGCCATAGCCGGTGATCACTTCGTCGAAGATCAAAAGAATTCCATGCTTGTCGCAGATCGCGCGCAGCCGCTCGAGATATCCCTTGGGCGGCGGCAGCACACCGGTTGATGCCGCCACCGGCTCGACGATCACAGCCGCGATGGTCGACGCATCGTGCAGCGCGACGAGACGATCGAGCTCGTCGGCAAGATGCGCGCCCCATTCCGGCTCGCCGATCGTGAAGGCCTGCTTCTCGCGATTGTAGGTCATCGGCAAATGGTCGACGCCGGCGAGCAGCGCGCCGAATTGCTTGCGATTGTTGACGATGCCGCCGACGGCAATGCCGCCGAAGCCGACGCCGTGATAGCCACGCTCGCGTCCGATCAGCCGCACACGCGACGCATTGCCCCGCACATTATGATAGGCGAGCGCGATCTTGAGCGCGGTGTCGACGGCCTCCGAACCAGAATTGCAGAAGAACACGTGATCGAGATCGCCGGGCGCCAGCGCAGCGACGCGACTTGCCAGTTCGAACGCCTTGGGATGCGCGAACTGGAAGGCCGGAGCGTAGTCGATTGTCGCGGCTTCACGCTGGATCGCCGCAACTATCGGTTCCCGGTTATGGCCGGCATTGGTGCACCACAGGCCGGCTGAACCGTCGAGGACCTTGCGTCCATCGCTGGCGATGTAGTGCATATCCTTGGCGCCGACGACGAGCCGCGGCCGTTTCTTGAAGGCACGGTTAGCCGTAAATGGCATCCAATAGGGTTCGAGGTCGTTGGGGACCGACGACGCTGCCAAAGCCATGTGGTGCCTCGCTTCCTGCCGCATGCGGAGAGGATATTCAGGCCACTGGATTATCCGCTTTCGCCGATAATGACAAAGCGGGAAACGGCTGCTACCACGCGGCGACCGTCAATTGCGCGACTCGCCGATGGCCGAAAAGCCCAACAAGCCAACCAAGCTCAAAGCCCGCCTGCCGCGCGGCCTCGCCGATCGCGGGCCGGCCGAGATCGCCGCCACCCGCCATATGGTGGAAGCGATCCGCGTTGTGTTCGAGCGCTACGGCTTTGAACCGGTCGAAACGCCGGCCATCGAATACACCGACGCGCTCGGCAAGTTCCTGCCCGACCAGGACCGGCCAAACGAAGGCGTGTTCTCGTTCCAGGATGACGACGAGCAGTGGCTCTCGCTGCGTTACGACCTGACCGCTCCGCTCGCGCGTTACGTCGCGGAGAATTTCCAGAACCTGGCGCTGCCCTATCGCTCGTATCGTTACGGCTATGTGTACCGCAACGAGAAGCCGGGGCCAGGACGCTTCCGTCAGTTCATGCAGTTCGATGCTGACACGGTCGGCGCCGCGTCGATGGCCGCCGATGCCGAGATGTGCATGCTCGCGGCGGACACGATGGAAGCGCTGGGCATTCCGCGCGGCAGCTACGTGGTGAAGGTGAATAACCGGAAGATGCTGGACGGCGCGATGGAAGCGCCGATCTCGCGGGAAATTCACTGCGGACAAGCGCCTCATCACAATACGCGCAATCGACAAGCTCGACCGACTCGGAGTCGGACGGCGTGTTACCCTGTTGCTCGGCAAGGGCCGCAAAGATGAGAGCGGCGACTTCACCGAAGGCGCCGGACTCAATGACAGACGAAGCACACAATCAATTTTGATTGGTGCATCGTCGGAGCCACGGATAATGTCGCAGCTGGATCCGACGCGAATGCAGTTGACGATGCCCAAGATATGGAACCGTCTTGCGTTAGATGAACAATTTAGACGAGGGTGGCAAAGAGCTTTTAGAAATGGCAGAACTTGATCGTGGCCGCCGGCTATGCGACTGATCGCATCATCATCGACCAAACCGTCGTCCGGGGTCTCGAGTACTACACCGGCCCGGTCTACGAAGTTGAACTCACCTTCGAGATCAAAGACGAGAAGGGCCGCCCCGTGCGCTTCGGCTCGGTCGGCGGCGGCGGGCGCTACGACGGTCTGGTGTCGCGCTTTCGCGGCGAGCCGGTTCCGGCCACCGGCTTCTCCATCGGCGTGTCGCGGCTTCAGGCCGCGCTGACCGCCCTCGGCAAGCTCGATTCAAAATCGTCGGCGGGTCCTGTGCTGGTCACGGTCTTTGGCGCCGACAGCGTGCCGGCCTGTCAGGGTCTTGTCGGAAAACTTCGCAACGCCGGCATCCGCGCCGAGCTTTATCTGGGCAATCCCAAGCACGGCATCGGCCAGCAACTCAAATATGCCGACAAGCGCAACGCGCCATGCGCGGTCATTCAGGGCCCCGATGAAAAGGCCAAAGGCGATGTTCTGGTCCGCGATCTGATCGCCGGCGCGGCGCCGAGCGGCACCGCCGACCGCGAGGCGCATCTCAAGAAGCAGGCCGAAGCGCAGTTCGCGGTCAAGGAAAGTGCGCTGGTCGAGGAAGTGCGCAAACTGCTCGCCCGTCACAAGCTGGTTTGAGGCCCCCGCCACCGTATTGGCCCGCCCCTTGCATCGATTTGGATGTCATTGGGGCCGTGGAACTATGCGACTTCTTACCGTGCGGCACGCGACCACCTACCGCTACGCGCGGCCGGTCACCTTTGGCCCTCACCGGCTGATGCTGCGCCCGCGCGACAGCCACGATCTGCGGTTGGTCGGCGCGGAGCTGACGCTATCGCCACCTGGCAGTGTCCGCTGGATGCATGATGTTTTCGGTAATTCGGTCGCGCTGGTCGATTTCCAGGCCGCGGCAAACACGCTGCAAATCGTCAGCACGTTGCGAATTGAGAGTTATGGAATCGAAGGCCCGGTTTTTCCAATTGCGCCAGAGGCCGAGTTTTATCCTTTCATCTATTCGAGCAGCGACCGTGTCGATCTGAGCCGTTTGCTTGAGCAGCACTATTCCGATCCCAACGGAGTTCTGGCGCGCTGGGCCGACAGCTTTGTCACCTCGCGACCGATGCGCACGCGCGATCTCCTCACCAACATGAATGCAGCGCTGAAGCCGGAAATCGTCTACGCCGAGCGTCACGAGGTCGGAACCCAGACGCCAGCCGAGACACTGGAGAAGAAGTCCGGCGCTTGCCGCGACTTCGCCATGGTGTTCATCGAAGCCGCGCGATATCTCGGCTTCGGCGCGCGCTTCGTCAGCGGCTATCTCTACGACCCGGCGCTCGATCGCGGGGACGCCACGCAAGCCATCGCGGCGACCCATGCCTGGGCGGAGGTCTATCTTCCGGGTGCCGGATGGATCGAATTTGATCCCACCGACGTGCTGATCGCGGGTGAAAACCTGATTCGCGTCGCGGTCACACGCGACCCGTCGCAGGCGATTCCGATTTCCGGCAGCTTCACCGGCAATGCTGGCGATTTTCTCGGGATGACGGTCGAAGTCGCGGTGACAGCACAAAGCTAGCCGCCGCCTTTCGTCACAAGCCCGTCACACTGTGACGATGTTTCCTTCAACCTTATAGCCGTCGTACGCATCGAGGCTGTAGCCGAGCATCTGCTCGACCGCATCGTAGCTGTCGATGATCGATACGTAGTCGATAACTTTCTCATCGCGGAACTGAATGAAATGCGCGATCCGATAGCTGATGGCGCGGCCACCGGCGCGCTTTGTCGCAGTCAGCTTGCCGAGCACCGCGGCGCGGTCGCCGTCGACCAGCATCGTTTTTGCAAAGAAGCGCCGGCCCGACAGCAAGGTCGGAATATCGCGTTCGAGCAAATCCATGACCACGTCCTTGCCGACGCGCCGGCCGCAAAACGGCAGGATGTCGACCGGACCGCTGATGGTCCAGATGACCTCATCGTCGAGAAAGCGCGCAAGCGCATCCATGTCGCGGACCGACAGGGCATGGTAAAATGCCTCAACAACCGCGCGCGGGACCGGATTGGTCATTGGCTTCGTCTCCCGCCAGCAGTCAAACGTGGTTGTATTGAAATTCCCTTACCCGTACCGGGACATGCGGTAATCCGCGGTAAAGCCCCTGTCGCGGGGGGCGGCAGCACCGCAAAATTTATTAACGACGACAAACATTTGTCGGTCCTGACCGTTAAGGCCAGCGGGTAAACATCGTCGAATCCTTAAGGCCACCGTGCTAAACGCCGCCCGGGAACCCCGTAATTTGCAGCTGTTTTGGAAGACGAATGAACACGAGCGTGACAACGCAAAGGCAAGCGCCCGACACGCGGGCGGAGGCGCTGGTCGCCTCCTATGAGCGTGCCGGTTACGCCCGTGTTGCGCCCGCTTTGCTGCAGCCGGCAGAACCGTTCCTCGATCTTTCCGGCGAAGACATCCGCCGGCGCATGTACCTCACGACCGCGCCCGATGGCGGTGAATTCTGTCTGCGGCCAGACCTGACAATTCCCGTGTCGCGCGACTATCTCGCTTCGCCCTCCGCCGGGAAACCAGCGGCCTTTTGCTATCTCGGCCCTGTCTTCCGCCATCGCAACGATGCAGCTGCCGAATTTCTGCAAGCGGGTATCGAATTATTCGGCCGCGCCGACAAAGCGGCGGCCGATGCGGAGATGCTGTCGCTCGGTCTCGAGGCGACGGCGCACTACGGCGTCGCGACGCCCGATATCCAGATCGGCGACGTCGCATTGTTCGCAAGCTTGATCGCCGGGCTCGATCTTCCGCCTGCCTGGAAGCGGCGCTTGATCAAGGATTTCAACCGCAAGACCAATCTGGCGCAGGACCTCGACCGCCTGGTGCTTGGTGGCAACAATGCGCGCCCCGAGTATCAGGGCGTGCTGGCGGCGCTTGCCGGCTCCGACCCAAAAGGCGCGCACGCGCTAGTCACTGACCTGTTGTCGATTGCCGGTATCAACGCAGTCGGCGGCCGCTCGGTTGGCGAAATTGCAGACCGCTTTCTCGAACAATCCGCATTGGGTGTGAGCGCCAAGCTTCCACGCGATGTTCGCGGACTGATCGAGCGTTTCCTCGCCATTCAGGGCAACCCGGACGAAGCGGCCGCGGCACTCCACGCTCTCGCGAGCGAGTCCAAGATGACGTCTGCACTTGCGCCCGCGCTCGATCAATTCGAAAGCCGCACCGGTTTTCTGGAGGCACGCGGCGTCGATGTGAAACGCGTGCGCTTCTCAACCGCGTTCGGGCGCGGCTTCGACTATTACACCGGCCTTGTGTTCGAATTGACCGACCCTGAGCGTACCGGCGATCCACTGGTTGCTGGCGGCCGCTATGATGAACTGCTCACGCGGCTTGGCGCGACTGAGTCAATTCCTGCGGTCGGTTTCGCTGTTTGGATCGAGCGGCTGGCAGTCTACGGAGCGGCGTCATGAGCGCGCCATTGGTTCTCGCCGTTCCCGCCAAGGGCCGCCTCCAGGAAAACGCGGAAGCGTTCTTCGCGCGCGCCGGCCTCACTCTGGTGAAACCGCGTGGCGCGCGTGATTATCGCGGTGCCATCGATGGCCTTGATGGCGTTGAAGTTGCCTATTTGTCGGCGTCCGAAATCACAAGCCAACTCGCGGCCGGCGCCGTACACCTCGGGGTGACTGGTGAGGATCTGGTCCGCGAGATGATCCCGGATGTGAACAAGCGTGTTGTGCTGATCGAGGGGCTCGGTTTCGGGTTTGCCAATGTGGTGGTGGCGGTGCCGCAGGCCTGGATCGATGTGCGGACCATGGCCGACATCGACGACGTCGCCACTGCATTTCGTCAACATCACGGCCGCAAGATGCGGGTTGCGACAAAATACATTAATCTGACGCGCGGCTTCTTTTCGGCTCAGGGCATCATCGACTATCGGATTGTCGAGAGTTCGGGCGCGACAGAGGGCGCGCCCGCTGCCGGCACCGCCGAGATGATCGTCGACATCACCACCACGGGCACGACACTCGCCGCCAACGGCCTGAAAGTCGTAGAGGACGGAACCATCTTGCGCTCGCAAGCGAATCTGGTTGCAGCGCGGAGTGCCGACTGGGGGCAAAACGAACGCGATGTTGCCCGGATAATTCTCGACCGCCTGGCGGCGCAAGCGCGCGCCCGCGCCTTCCGCGAAGTGCGCGCGCGCTTTGCTGCGGGCACCGATATGCTCGTTGAAAACGCCAAGCGAAAATTCAACGTCGAAACACCATTCGGTGGCCCGGCGTCCTCCGGAATGCTCACATTGCACTGCCCGCCAGAGCAGGTTTACGCGCTTACAAACTTCCTGCGCGAGAACGGGGCGGAAGCTGTCGCTGTGGCCGATCTCGACTACGTGTTTTCGCGTGACAACCCGCTCTACACAAAATTGGAAGCCGGTCTGGCCGGGTAGCTCTGCGCTATTCGACCTTGATGTTGGCGGCTTTTATCATCGGCCACCATTTTTTTACTTCAGCCTGCTGATATGCAGCGAGGGCTTCCGGCGTCTGCTTTTCGCGCGGCGGAATATCCAGGCCCGCCTCTTCGAGTTGCTTGCGCACTGCGGGATCAGCGAGCGCATCAACGACTGCTGAATTAAGTTTGCTGACGATATCCTTTGGCGTGCCCTTCGGAACCCAAATTCCCGACCATAGTTCGACGATAAAGCCGGGCAGACCGGCTTCCGCCACGGTCGGGACGTCAGGCGCAGCAGCCAGACGTTTATCAGCGGTAATCGCATAGGCGCGGATTTTGCCCGCCTTTACCTGGGCCAGCGAATTCGAAGCCTGATCCACAATCAGATCGATCTGCCCGGCCACGAGATCGAGCAAGGCCGGGCCGGTGCCGCGATAGGGCACAAATTGCAATTTGGCGCCGATCAGCTGCCCAAAATACACGCCGGAAAAATGCGCACCCGAGCCCACTCCAGCCGTGCCCGCAGTCGCCGTGCCGTCATGAGTTTTGATCCAGGCAATCAAGCCACTCAGATCTTTCGCTGGGATATCGTTCTTGGAAACAATCATCATCGGATTACTGGCGATCATCGCAACAGGTTCGAGATCCTTCACCAGATCGAAGTTGAGTGGATAGATCGCGCCGTTGACGACATGCGTACCGAGATGGCCGATGCTGAGCGTGTAGCCATCCGGCGCCGCGTGAACGGCACGGCCAACGCCAATCGTGCCGCCTGCTCCGGTAACATCTTCAACGACGATCGGCTGCCCAAGCGTCTGGCGCATGCGATCTCCGAGAATGCGCGCCAAGGCGTCGGTTGGGCCGCCGGCGGCGAAAGGCACGATGATGGTGATCGGCCGCGATGGATAGTTTTCTGCACCAGCCGTTGCGATGCTCGCCAGTACCGCAGCAAGTGCGGCAACGACCAGTCTATTCATTGATTCCTCCCAGTGGCGTTTTGCGCGCCTTGGAAGAAATCATCCACTCATAGTGAAGCAAAATCAATCGGCTTATGCCGGTCGAGCATGCGATGTATCGGCGGCAATGGATATTTCAGACCGCTGGCGCAATTGAACAGCACGACCTGATCGGTGCGCTTCACGCGCCCGTCAGCAAGGCTTTGCTTGTAGGCCGCATAAGTTGCGGCGCCTTCAGGACATAGCAGCAACCCCTCTTCGCGCGCCATCTCATCGAGTGCTGCACTGATAGCCTCATCCGCGACTGCGATAGCAAAGCCACCGCTCTCGCGCACGGCGCGCAGAATGAGAAAGTCGCCGATTGCCTGTGGCACACGAATGCCGGAGGCGATCGTGTGCGCATTTTCCCAGCGTGGCGCGTGTTCTTCGCCGGCCTCAAAGGCTTTCACCATCGGCGCGCAGCCGGCGGCCTGTACCGCAATCATGCGTGGGCGTTTCTTGCCGATGAACCCGATGGATTCCAGCTCGGCAAAGGCCTTCCACATGCCGATCAGTCCGGTGCCACCACCGGTCGGATAAAAGATAACGTCCGGCACCTGCCACCCGAGTTGCTCGGCAAGCTCGAGACCCATGGTCTTCTTGCCTTCAATTCGATACGGCTCCTTCAGCGTTGACGTATCGAACCAGCCGACCTTGGCTTTGCCTTCGCCGACGATTTTTCCGCAATCGTCGATCAGGCCGTTGACGCGATAGACGGTCGCACCCTGGAGTGCGATTTCGCTGACATTCACCTCCGGAGTATCCTCCGGACAGAAAATCGTGGTTTTGATGCCAGCGCGCGATGCATAGGCCGCGAGCGCTGCGCCCGCGTTTCCGTTAGTAGGCATCGCCATATGTTTGATGCCGAGCGCTTTGGCCATCGACACCGCCATCACCAGCCCGCGCGCCTTGAACGAGCCGGTCGGAAGCCTGCCTTCGTCCTTCACCAGGATTTCCCCGCCTCCGAGCTTTTGCGACAGCCGTGGCATGTGCACGATGGGCGTCATCACCTCGCCCAAGCTGACGATGTGCTCGGCTCTGCGAACCGGGAGCAATTCGCGATAGCGCCACAAATCGGGCGCGCGGGCGGCCAATGTCTCCTTGCTCAGCGCCTTGCGAACGCCCGCGAGATCATAACGCACCAGCAGCGGTTTTCCGGCGCGCGACAGGTTATGGACCTGGTCGGCTTCATGGCGTTCCCCGGTCATCGCGCATTCAAGATGCGTCACAAAACTCGGAAGTTTGGCGGTCAGATTGTCGTCATGCTGCATGGTCAAACCAGATTACTGGGCGCGGGATACGTCAACCGGCGTCATTGCGCGGTTGGCGCACGCGAAATACCAAAAAATGGGAGAGTGAAAAGTTGACCGCGAAGGCCACCAGGATCGACAGAAGTTTCGCGGCCAGAACCGGCAAGATGTAGGACAATGCGACCAGCGTTGCGGTGCTCGCCACCATTCCGGCGACGCCGGAGCCGGCAAAGGCCGCATAGTCGCGCATCCGAAGAATGCGTCCTGATTCCGGCCCGAAGGTAATGAGGGAGTTCATTACGTAGGAGCATGTCACAGCCACAAGCCACGCCAGCACATTGGCGGCCACCAACGGCCAATGCAGATAAGTGACCGTCATCCAAAAAATGCTGAAATCGATCCCGGTATTGACGACGCCGACCAACGCGAAACTGGCCGCCTTGAGCGCGATGGCGCGCTCGTGCCAGGCCACGCTGAGACGGTCGAGGATATTTTGCAGGGGTGCCGGGATCATCGTCCACTTTCGATTAGCACGGCAGAACAAGGCCCGGTAGGCCGGGGCGCGACAGCACGGCCACGGTGCGGTATAGATCGCCGACAAAACGGGAGCGACAGGTTAACCAAAGATGGCGGCAAAACCGAGCAAAGCAGGGGTCCGCGCGCGGTCAACGTCATCCGCGCCGACAATGTCGATTGTCGTGCCACTATTCAATGAGGCCAAGGGCCTACCCGGCCTGCATGAGCGAATTGCCGAAGTCGCGCGCTTTTTGCAGAACAAGCGCGGCTTGAGCATCGAAGTCATCTACGTTGACGACGGCAGCAGCGACAACACAAGTGAGATCGCCAAAACATTGCCCGCCTTGCCGGTAGACATTCAGGTCGTCACCTTGTCGCGCAACTTCGGCAAGGAAGCCGCCCTCCTCGCCGGTCTCGACCACGCCCGTCCCGGCGCAGTGCTGTTCATGGACGGCGACGGCCAACATCCGCCGACCATGATCGAGACGCTGGTCGCGCGCTGGCTCGATGACGGCTATGACGTCGTCTACACTGCAAAAATGAACCGCGAAAATGAGCCCTGGCTGCGGCGGACGGGTGTTCGATGGTTCTACACGCTGGTCAATTGGGGAGCACGCCACAAAATTCCGGAAGACGCCGGTGATTTCCGCTTGTTGTCGGCGCGTGCTGCGGCGGCGCTGCGGCAAATGCCGGAGCGCAATCGCTTTTTCAAAGGGATGTCGAGCTGGATCGGCTTCCGCCAGGTCCGCGTCGGCTACGAACCGGCGGCGCGCGAGCATGGTGTTACGACCTGGAATGCCAAGACATTGATCGGTCTGTCGATCGAAGGGCTAACGTCATTCTCCGTGGCGCCACTGCGCGTCGCCAGCCTGCTCGGTGTGCTGCTGGCCGTCACCGCGCTTTTTTTCGGGTGCTGGATCTTTCTGGAGACGCTTCTCTACGGCAAGGACGTGCCCGGCTATCCCTCGCTTGTGGTCAGCGTGATGGTCATTGGCGGCGTTCAGCTCATCCTCATCGGGGTGCTCGGTGAATATATCGGCAAGATGCTGTCCGAGATCAAAGCGCGGCCGGTTTATTTTGTGGCCGAACACAGTGTGAAACGCGCGAGCGAATCGGCCAAAGCGCGGCCGGTGGCATCTCGCGCAGCTGAATAAATTAGCGCGCGATGCGCACAACTCCTCGCCGCATTTGGCTGTGCGCGGATGACTACGGTATTTCTCCGGGCGTCAATAAGGCCATCCGTGAACTGATCCAGCACGGACGCATCAATGCCACCTCGGTTATGGTGGCAGCACCGCATTTCAACAACGAAGCAGCAGCCGCACTCGACACGCTCAATTCAGGTGAAAAACGCGCTGCGCTCGGACTGCATGTTACGCTGACGGCGCCGTTTGAGCCAATGATCGATGGCTTCGCGCCGCTGCGCGACGGCCAATTTCTGCCGCTCAACGACATGTTAAGGGCGGCAGTATCGCGCCGCCTGCACCAGGAATCGCTGACGGTCGAAATTGCCACCCAGGTTCAAGCTTTTCGCGACGCTTTCGGCCGGCCGCCGGATTTCCTCGACGGCCATCAGCACGTGCATCTTTTTCCGCAGGTGCGCGATGCCTTTCTCAAAGTTGTCGCGCAAGATGCGCCCTACGCCTGGGTGCGGCAGTGCGGGCGCGCACGTCCGGTACGGCGCTTGCACGATCGCAAGGCGCTGATACTCGACATTTTGAGCGTCCGGTTTCGGCGCAAGGCCAGACGTCTGGGAATTACCTTCAATCCCACTTTCGCCGGAGCTTATGCCTTCAACGCAGAGGCCAAATTCGCCAGCATATTTCCGCGCTTCCTGTCCGGCTTGCAGGATGGCGGACTGATCATGTGTCATCCAGGCTTCGTCGACGCCGAGCTCAAAGCGCTCGATTCGCTCACGACTCTACGCGAGCACGAATTCGCTTTTTTTAATTCCGAAGCTTTCCCAAAAGTGCTCGCCGAACATGGTGTCGCACTCGCGCGAGCGACTGGCGAAAACGGCGGCGGCAGCGCGTAAACCGTCTTACAACACCAGGACCTTGGTACCGACCTTCACGCGTTCATAGAGGTCGATAACATCTACGTTGCGCATACGAATACAACCCGACGAGACGTTTTGGCCTATGGTCCATGGCTCGTTCGATCCGTGAATGCGATAGAGCGTCGAACCGAGATAGAGAGCGCGCGCGCCGAGCGGATTATTCGGACCACCGGACACAAAATGCGGCAGGTATGGCTGGCGCTTGATCATTTCATCGGGTGGCACCCAGTCCGGCCATTCCTTCTTTGATGAAATCGCGTGCTGCCCTGACCATGCAAAGCCCGGGCGGCCTACACCAATTCCGTAACGCATCGCCCTGCCGTCTGCCTCAACCAGATAGAGGAAATGGTTCGGCGTATCGATGACGATAGTGCCCGGTGCCTCTTTTCCGTTAAACGCTACTTCCTGGCGGAGGAAGCGCGGATCCATCCCATAGTCAGATCGTTGCTGCTCCTGCATAGGGTTGGCCGGTGACGCGCTGGCGTAACTTGGCCGCCCATATTCCTGCTGTGGTGGCGCGCCATACCACTGTTGCGAGCCACGTCGCGGTTGCTGCGCGAAGTCACCAAACAAAAACTCAATGAACCCACCGCCGTAGTTGGACTGCATCTGCGGTTGCGCAGCTGCCACAACCATTGGCGGCGTTTCACGCACAGGCTGGGGCGGTGCGAGCGACATCGGCTCTGCCATTGCAACGTTCGAAAACGAGACGACCGCTAGACCCAGGACAAACGAACGCTGCATCGGTGCACCTTCAATTTCACCCAGTACACCGAAGTAAATGGGCAAACGGACACCGAATGGTAAATTGCCGTAAACCACGATCCGACATGGTAAACGAGTGGTTTCCATGCCCGCGCAACGCAGCGTTAATGCTGGCCCAGTTAGAACACCCTCTAGAACGCGTGGGGCGTAAGGCGTGCAGCGCAAAGTCTTTCGTGTCGAGAAGATGGTGGCAGGCGCCCGCAACGCGAGCGCCGCCATGCAGCATTCTCAAAGCGAGTCGCATCATCCGGCCGAACCCAAACCGGCAGCCGACCACGAATTTACAGATATTCAGGATGACATCGCCCGCGTCAAACGAGAGCTGTCAGCACTCATCAATGACGGAAACGAACGCCGGATGGCGCGAGCGGCCGGCGAACTCGGCGCCGCTGTGGAAGGCATGGAAACGGCAACCCAAAAGATTCTCGCCTCGGCTGAAATCATCGACGATTGCGCGCGGACCCTAGCCTCCGCCTTGACGGATGAGTATCACCACGGGCTCACGCAGGACCTGCAGGATCATGTGGTCCGCATCTATGAAGCGTGCAACTTCCAGGATCTCTCTGGCCAGCGTATCGGAAAAGTGATTGGAATTTTGATGATGGTCGAGGAGCGGCTGGCGGCGATGGTCGAACGTTTTAGCAGTACTGCCGAGTCCAAACGACTGGCCGGGGCGGGCGCATCTTCATCCGGCAACCAACTTATCAACGGTCCGAGGCTTGACGGCGCGTCCGGCCACGCCACTCAGCAGGACATCGACGCGATGTTCGCCTAACCCGGGCGACGGATCGAAATAAAACAGACTAGCGCAACCGATGCGAAACCTGCGGCAACCGCCAACGCCGCTGAATCGGTCGTGCGCTCGATCACAAATGCCATGACCAAAGGCGCCGCAGACTGCACCAGCAGAAATGGTCCAGCGAGCCGTCCCATCAGGCGGCCATAGCCGGAGGCGCCAAACAACGTCAGCGGTACAGCGCCGCGCGTGATGGTGACGAGGCCGTTCGCACCGCCGAACATCAGCGCAAATGCGGCCGCCGTCGCAGTCGATACGCCCAATAGCGCCAGCATCGCGAAAGCGCCTAGCAGAATGGCAAGCGCGAAACGCACTACCCAAAGTGGATGCAGATTGCGGCCAAAGGCAAACTCGATTAGCCGCGCGCCAACCTGTGCCGGACCGAATAAAGCGCCAATCCAAACCACCGTTCCGGCATCGATCCCGGTACGTCCAAAAATCGCCAGCAGATGTGCCGACAATCCGGAGGGAACGAACGCGTACGACGCGAAGGCCGAGGCCACCAGGATGAATGCCAGGCCGTACGGCGGCAGCACCTTGGCCGGTGCCTCAGTGGCGTTTTGTGGCGGTACATCGGCTTCATAGCGGCTGCGCGGTAATGCGAACGCATGAAGGGGGGCTGCGACGCAAGCAAGGAGTACCGCGTAGACGAGATAGGTGCCGCGCCAGCCGACGCCTTCGATCAGGAAATGAGTTGCAGGCCAACTTACCGTCGAGGCAAAGCCGCCGGCCAACGTGAGGGCCGTAATCGGCCGCCGTGCGGCGATACCGAATATCCGGCCAAGTGTCGCGAAAGCGGAATCATACAGGTTCGCTGCCATTGCGACGCCAAGCACCATCCAGACGATGTAGTAGGCGACCGGATGGGCGGCATACCCGATAAGTAAGAGACCAAGCGACCCGATCAGCGAGCCGATTGTCATGACAACATGCCCGCCGAAACGGTCGATCGAACGGCCGACGAAAGGCGCCACCAGCCCAGCAACCAAAAGGCCGACGGAGAATCCACCCATCGCGAGTGAGATCGACCAGCCTCGCTCTGCCGCGATCAGCGGCACGATCAGCACCGGCGTGTAGAAGATAGTGCCCCAGGACAGAATTTGAGTGACGCCGAGTACCGGCACGGCGCGCCAGGGACCCTCGATGAATTCACGGGGAGCAATCATAGAGCAGCTATCGCGGCCAACGAAGCCTGTAGCCGTAGCACGCCGGCGCGATCGCGCTCATGCGCGCCCCAGCCGTCAGCTCGTCATTGTGCGGGTTTCGGCGGCGGCGGCGTTCTTGTCCTCGGTTTTGGTTTGCTTGCAGCCGGCTTGGCGCCTTGCGTCCCGCAACGGACATAGACCATCGTGCCGTAACGGCCCTGCACTTCAGAATCCATCCAGCGCAAGATCAGAACGCGGCCATCGAATGAGACGACTTCCCGATCCTGGGCGCCTCCCGGCTCACTGTCGGCCGGTCCGATAAACGTTTTTCCGCCTGGCCCGCCTTTGAGGCGTAGTTCGGTCGGTGTTGCTTCGTCGGCAAGGTGCATCATCACGCCGCCGGTCGGCCCAAGCGTGATCACGTAAGGCTGCTTGCAACCGGCAACGGCCGCCTGCTCGGTGCGCGCGCGATCCTCGTCCTTGTGATAGGCGGCAAGTCCCCAGCGGCCCACGATGTCTTGCGGCGGGAAAGCGGGTGGGAGCGTCGGACCAATTCCCGGCGCGGCCGGCTGGTCGAGCTGCGGCCCGGTCGCACAGCCGGCAAGCCCAAGTACGAAAATCGCCAGGACAAAGGCAGTCGACAGCGCGGGGCGATTGAGGTGATTCATTCCGGCTCCTTGCAAGGCAGGCATACGACTTTGGAGGGCATCGGCTGACAGCGCAAGCGCACTTTGACTGAAGCAACGATGGGAGATTTTACGAGCACTTAGCCTTGACACTCCGGCCCTAAGGCAATATTTCCGGGCGGCGATTGGCACTCTAGGTCCTTGAGTGCTAAAATACTGATAAATCGACAGTTTTTGTCAAGAATGCGCATAGGCGCCGCGAGGAAACCGATGGCCAAGACCAAGTTTCGTCCCCTGCATGACCGCGTGGTTGTGCGTCGCATTACCGCCCAGGAGAAAACCAAGGGCGGAATCATCATTCCCGATACCGCTCAGGAGAAGCCGCAGGAAGGCGAGGTGATCGCCATCGGCCCTGGCGGCCGCGACGAGTCCGGCAAGCTGACCCCGATCGACGTGAAGCCAGGCAATCGCGTGTTGTTCGGCAAATGGTCGGGCACCGAAGTCAAACTGGACGGCGAGGAGCTCCTGATCATGAAGGAGTCCGACATCATGGGCGTGATCGCCTGACATTACATCACATCGAAGTTTAACGGAGTATTTGAAATGGCTGCCAAGGACGTAAAATTTTCCGGTGACGCGCGCGACCGCATGCTACGCGGCGTCGATATTCTTGCAAATGCCGTGAAAGTGACGCTGGGCCCGAAAGGCCGCAATGTCATTCTCGACAAGTCATTCGGCGCACCGCGTATCACCAAGGACGGTGTGACCGTCGCGAAGGAAATCGAGCTCGAAGACAAGTTTGAGAATATGGGCGCACAGATGGTGCGCGAAGTCGCCCAGAAGACCAACGATCTTGCGGGCGATGGCACCACTACCGCCACCGTGTTGGCGCAGGCGATCGTGAAGGAAGGCGCCAAATCGGTCGCCGCCGGCATGAACCCGATGGATCTCAAGCGCGGCATCGACATCGCGGTAGCAGCGGTTGTCAAAGACATCGAGAAGCGTGCCAAGAAAGTGAGCTCCTCGGCCGAAGTTGCCCAGGTCGGCACCGTCTCGTCGAACGGCGACGCCGCTATCGGCAGCATGATCGCCAAGGCCATGCAGAAGGTCGGCAATGAAGGCGTGATCACCGTCGAGGAAGCCAAGGCGATGGAGACCGAGGTCGAGATCGTCGAGGGCATGCAGTTCGACCGCGGCTATATCTCGCCCTATTTCATCACCAACGCCGAGAAAATGCTCGCCGAGCTCGAGGACGCATACATTCTCCTGCACGAGAAGAAGCTCTCCGGCTTACAGTCGATGCTTCCGGTGCTGGAAGCCGTGGTGCAATCGGGCAAGCCGCTCGTCATCATCGCTGAAGATGTCGAAGGCGAAGCGATTGCAACCCTGGTGGTCAACAAGTTGCGCGGCGGCCTGAAAGTCGCGGCCGTGAAAGCCCCCGGCTTCGGCGATCGTCGCAAGGCCATGCTGGAAGACATCGCCATCCTCACCGGCGGTCAGCTAATCTCCGAAGACCTTGGGATCAAGCTCGAGAACGTGACTACTGCGATGCTTGGCCGCGCCAAGAAGGTCATCATCGAGAAGGAAAAGACCACCATCGTGCACGGTGCCGGCAAGAAACCGGACATCGAGGCGCGGGTGCAGCAAATCAAGTCCCAGATCGAGGAGACCACCTCCGACTACGATCGCGAGAAACTGCAGGAGCGGCTGGCCAAGATCGCTGGCGGCGTTGCGGTGATCCGTGTTGGCGGCGCCACCGAGATCGAGGTGAAGGAGAAGAAGGATCGCGTCGAAGACGCGCTCAATGCCACCCGCGCCGCGGTCGAAGAAGGCATCGTGCCCGGCGGCGGCGTGGCGCTCCTGCGCGCCAAGAAAGCCGTCGGCCGCATCCAGAATGAGAACTCGGACGTACAGGCCGGCATCAATATCGTGCTCAAGGCGCTGGAGGCACCCATCCGCCAGATTGCGGAGAATGCGGGCGTGGAAGGCTCGATTGTCGTGGGCAAGATCATGGACGAGAAGTCGGAGACTTACGGCTTCGACGCTCAGACCGAAAAGTACGTCGACATGGTCACGGCCGGCATCATCGATCCGGCCAAGGTTGTGCGCACCGCGTTGCAGGACGCCGGCTCTGTCGCCGGCCTGCTGGTAACCACCGAAGCGATGGTGGCCGAACTGCCGAAGGAACCGGCTCCGGCTATGCCGCCGGGTGGCGGCATGGGCGGCGGAATGGGCTTCTAAGCCCTGCACCTCACCTATAAACGCGAAGGGCGCGGCACATGCCGCGCCCTTTCATTTTTGCGCTAGCCTGCGATCAATGATCGCTGGCGCGAAATTTAAAAGTTTTAGGCCCTTCCAGCACGACCCCTTCGCCTTCCCGGTGCCAGCTTGCGGCCTGCGTGAGTGCAGCAAGCATCTCCTCATCAGCCTGTATGCGCTCCGGCGTGCATTGCCCGGCACTCAACATCTCGGGCAGGCCTTCCGGCAGTGGCCCGGGTTCAATTTTGATGGCTGTATCGGAAATTTCCACATGCGCCGGCACAGTCCGGCACCACAGGTCGATCCGCGCATTGCCATTTTGCTCGACCGTCAGGATCGGCATTCGCTTGCCCGGGCGCATCGGTGCAGCATCAAGCAAAAGTTCCTGATCAAACGGGAACGACTCGGCCGGAGTGCCAGCTCCGCATGACAGAAAAAGCAGCGCGGCGGCAATGGCGCCGCGCGCACGAATAGAGCCAGTCATTCTGCCTCGGCAAATTGCTGAACGAGAGCGCGCGCCGTGCGCAGTAGCCTTTCATCGCGGCCATGAGCTCCGACGAGCTGCACACCGATTGGAAGACCTTCTGAACTTTCCAGCAACGGAAGATTCAGCGCCGGAAGCCCGGTCAGGGTCCAAAACGTGCAAAACACCGGATCTCCGGTCGCGCCCAAACCCTGCGGCGCAGCGCCCTTGGCTGAGAGTGTAATAATGGCATCAGCGAACTGCTCGAAAATTTCCGATATGTCCTCGGCATATCGCCGTGCGTCGCGCAATGCGGCCAAGTATTGCGTTGCTGTGACTTTGCGGCCTTCAGCGATCAAGTCGCGAAATTGCTGGCTGGCTTCACCTCCCTTATCGAGGTGCCCACCCAGATTGAACGCCATATCGGCCGCCATAATGGCACGGAGCGCGTCCCATGCGGGGCGGTAACCTTCCGGCAGATCGACCTCACGCGCGCCCAACTCCTTGGCGAGATCTTCGATGGCGCTGCGCGCATCAGCGTCGGCCTTGTCCCACATAGGCGTGCGCACGAAAGCAAAACTCGGCGGCAGCGGCGGCGGTTCAAGGAGGCCATCGCGAAAACTCGGCGAAGCATAAGGCCGGCTGTCGGGATCGGCGGGGTCTTCGCCCGCCAGGACATCAAGAATCAAGGCAAGATCATCGAGTGAACGCGCGAATGCACCGACATGGTCGAGCTTGTGCGAAAGCGTTAAGGCGCCGGCCCGCGAAATCAGACCGTGGCTCGGCTTGACGCCGAAGACGCCGCAAAATGCGGCGGGACGGATCATTGATCCATTGGTCTGCGAGCCGATGGCCAGCGGCACCATTCCGGCCGCGACCGCTGCGGCTGACCCTGATGAAGAGCCACCTGGCGTGCGCTGCAGGTCGTGCGGATTGCGCGTCTTGCCGGGATGGAAATAGGCAAATTCAGTCGTCACAGTCTTGCCGATGATGACAGCACCGGCCTCCCGCAGCTTTCGAACGGCCGCGGCGTCGCTGGTGGGCCGATGGCCCGCAAAGATTGGCGAGCCGTATTCGGTCGGGTAGTCGGCGGTATTGAAGATGTCCTTGATCCCGACGGGGACGCCGTGCAGCGGGCCGATGCGCCCGCCATCTGACTTTATGCGATCAAGCGCGCGCGCCTGCGCCAACGCGTGTTCGGGATCCAGATGCGCGAAAGCCTGGACCTCGTTCTCAACTGCAGAAATCTGCGCCAGACAAGCAGCCGTATAGTCCTCGGCCGAAATTGCGCCACGTGCGATTTCAGATGCGGCTTCGGTGGCCGTGAGCGCAGTGATGTCGGAACGAGGCAAAGCAAACTTCCTGGTGAACTAGCGTGCCGACGAAATCATTTCTCGGCACGCTTCGTCGATTGCCGGCCCACATCAGCCGCCGTAGAGGTAATTCGGCAGCCACAGCGTCATGCCCGGCCAGAAATACATGATGACCATGCAAATGACCACGATGATCATATACGGCATCATGCCGGCGAAAATCTGGTTGAGCGTGACGTGCTTGGGCGAAACGCCCTTGAGGTAGAACGCCGACATCGCTACCGGCGGCGACAGGAACGCCGCCTGCAGGTTCACGAACACCAGCGTGCCCCACAGCACCGGATCGATGTTGAAGTGCTTTAGCAGCGGCAGGAAGATCGGCACGAAGATCACGATGATCTCGGTCCATTCCAGCGGCCAGCCCAGCACGAAGATGATCGCCTGCGACAGGATCATGAACTGGATGGGCGACATGTTGAGCGACAGCACCCATTGCTCGACCAGTGCTTGCCCGCCGAGGATCGCGAACACGCCGGAGAACAGCGCCGAACCGACGAACAGCCAGCACACCATGGCGGTGGTTTTCGCGGTCAGGAAGACCGCTTCCTTGGTGCGTTTCCAGTCCAGCGTTCGAGCCTGAATCGCCAGAAGGAACGCGCCGGCCGCGCCGACGCCGGCTGATTCAGTCGCGGTCGTGATGCCGAACAGAATGACGGCAAGCACGACAACGGTGAGAATGCCGAGCGGCATGATCGATGTGGACAGAAGCTTGATGACCTCAAGCCGGTCGACATCGACGCGCCAGTAATAGCGGAGCTGCCACAATGCGCATATTGCCACGATGATCCCAAAATAAAGATAAAACCCTTCGGGTGGCCCCAGCTCGGCAGCCGTCGCCGGCCCCGTGCCAAGCCCGGGCGTGCCCAGTTGCTGCACTCCGGTAACGACTGCCTCAGGTCCCACTTGCTGGTGAATGACGACGTACCACCACGTCAGCCAGAGCGTGCCGCCGACCAGCATGAACGGCACCAGCAACGCGACGAAGTTTTTCAAGAGCATCCAGTACGTGAAATGCCCCTTGTCGGTCGCAATCGCCAGAGCGCGCGACGGTGACACAAGCGCTTTCAGCGTCCCGACAAATACATTTTTTCCATACACGGTCTGCAAACTTGCGCATCCAGTCCGGCACGGGAACGCGTTGTCTGCTCCTCCGGCAATGGCGGCGCGATCTTCGGATTAATCATCGCCCAGCCGATGATGTAGACGAGATAGAGGAACGACAGGAAGAAGCCGGGGAACATCGCGGCCGCGTAAAGCTTCACCACCGACTGGCCGGCGACCGCCGCGTAAACGATGATCATCACCGATGGCGGAATGAGAATGCCGAGCGTGCCGCCGGCCGTGATCACGCCGGAGGCGAGTTTCACGTCGTATCCGGCGCTTGCAGCATCGGATTGAACGCGATGACGCCCATCAGCACGACGACCGCGCCCACCAGACCGGAAGCGATGCCCCAGAAGGTGCACACGATCAGCGTGGCGACCGCGAGCGAAGCCGGCACGCTTCCGGAACGCGAGCTGGATCGAATAGAACATCTTGTCGACCAGCGCGCCGCGCTCCATCACGTATCCCATCAAGCACGAACAACGGGATCGAGATCAGCACGTCGTTGGTCATCGCGCCGTAGGTGCGCTGGACCATCAGGTCGAACACCTTGTTATCGGTGAAGAGATGGGTCGGGTCGTAGAAGGCGATGAAGCCGAAGAACATTCCGAGGCCCATCAGCGTGAAGGCCGTCGGGAACCCCATCATGATCACGACCACGATGAGGGCGAGCATCAGTCAGCCCGAGTGCGGGATCGCTCATGTGTTGAGGTCTCCGCCCATGCCGCGCTGGCGCGCGGCTTCGTCGATCTCGTGGGCGCGCTTCGATCGCGATCTTGCGCGATTCCTCGTCGACATATTCGCTATGTGCGAGCTGCTCCTCGATGACGTCGATTTCGGCGACGTCGTGCAGCCGCGCTGGCCATTCGCCGGTCTTTAGGCAGACGACTGCAGCGGATGATTTCGGCAACGCCTTGGAGCATGACCAGCGCGCCGGCGATCGGGATGACCGTTTTGAAATGATAGACCGGCGGCCCGTTGGAGGTGACGTTGGAATGCTCGGCGATGCGCCAGGAATCTGACGCGTAATCGGCGCCGGCGTAGATCAGCGCGGCGATGCCCGGGATAAAGAACACGATGTACAGCACGAGGTCGAGCGCGGCCTGCGTGCGCGGCCGCATCGAGCTGTAGAGAAAATCGCCGCGGACATGCGCGTTCTGCGCCAGCGTGTAGGCGCCGCAAAGCATGAACAGCGTGCCGTACATCATGTTGTCGAGATCGAAGATCCATGCCGTCGGCATGTTCATGATGTAGCGCTTGAACACCTCGATGCAGACGACCGTCATCAGCGCCAAGATCAGCCAGGCCGCAGCCTTGCCGACCCAGGTGCTGATGCCGTCGATCGTATGGAGAACGCCTTGGACGTTCATTTTTTATATCGCCATTTTTTGGGGACGAGTGTTGGCAAGAACAAAGCACCATCCCGTACCCCACCGGAATGGTGCTTTGCCAGTTCAGCGCGCCGTCAGATCGGCGACTTCGCGTTCGGTCCGAAGTAGTGGTCGAACGCCATTTTGCGCGGAGTGATGTAGTCCTGCTCCCACTGCGTCGCCCGTTTGGCGAACGCAAGCTGCGACGTGATGATCTCCTTGAAGAGCGGATTCGACGCGATGTATTTCTTGGTGATCTCGTCGTAGAGCTCGAGCTGCTTCTTGAGGATCGAATCCGGCGTCCTGTAGAACTTCACCTTATCCTGCGTCTGCAGCGTGATGTAGTCCTGCGAATTGCGGTCGATCGCCTTCCACTGCATGTCCTGCGAAGCTGCTTCGACGCCGCTCTCGATGATCGCGCTGCATCTTCTCCGGCAGCGCATTGAACTTCGTCTTGTTGAAGCTGATCTCGAGTTGCTCGGCGTTCTGGTGGTAGCTCTGCAGCATGCAGATCTTGGAAACGTCGGCGAAGCCGAGCGCGCGATCGGATGACGCGTTGTTGAACTCGGCCGCATCGAGCAGGCCGCGGTCGATCGCCGCGACGATTTCGCCGCCGGGCAGCGCGTTGACCGCGGCGCCCATGGCCGTGAACAGGTCGATCGAGATGCCGACGGTGCGGTATTTCAGGCCCTTGAAATCGTCGACGCTTTGCATCGGCTTCTTGAACCAGCCGAGCGGCTGCGAGTAGAGCGGCGCGTAAGGGAACGACACGACGTCGGCGCCGATTGTCGTGTAGATCTTCTCGAGCAGTGCCTTGCCGCCGCCGTACTTGTGCCAGGCGAGCAGCATGTTGGCGTCCATCGCATAGCCCGGACCCGAGCCCCACAGCGCGAGGGCGGTGTTCTTGCCGTAGTGATAGACGAGCACGCCATGGCCGCCGTCGAGCACGCCCTTCGAGACCGCGTCGAGCAGGCCGAATGCCGGCACCACGGCGCCTGCCGGGAGCACCTCGATCTTGAGGTCGCCGCCGGTCATGTCGTTGATGCTTCTTGCCGAAGTCCTGCGCGTATTCGTGGAAGATGTCCTTCGACGGCCACGTGCTTTGAAAGCGCATACTGATCGGGCCCTGGGCCTTTACGACGGTCGGTGCGACCACCGCAGCGCTGGCCATCGCCGCCCCGGCCAAGAATTTACGGCGACTCCCAGTCGCAGTTTCTCTGTGCTTGCTCATTTTTTACCCTCCCTGGGTGTTTTTCGGCTGCTCTGATTGTTGAGCTTTTTGAGTAACTAACACCGACACCCTACCCGTTAGTCTGTAATTATTTTCAAGCGGCGACAAGCCGGAAAATCGTCTTTAGAGCTCGGTCCGAGCTCGTCAAATGGTTGGGCAAGCTGGCGTATGCGTACAAGCGCTCAATCCCATCATGACAGAATATTAAGCGGCAGGCGGCCTTGCGCGCCCCGCGGCCGCCACAGTAATTGCGTCCCTACCTGGGCATTGACCCAATTAGGCGCATTGTCGGGCACAACAGGAGACCTCCCGTGAGAGGCATGTTCTCAACGCTTGCTATCGTGTGGCGCATTGCCAGCCCTTATTTCTATTCCGAAGATCGCTGGCCGGGGCGCATTCTGTTGGCCGCAGTCGTCGTGATTGAATTGTCGATCGTCGGCATCAACGTGCTGCTTAACGCATGGAACAACACTTTCTACAACGCCCTGCAAGACAAGAACTGGGATGCATTCGTCTATCAGCTCGGTTACTTCTGCGTCCTTGCTACGATTTTTATTCTGCTCGCCGTCTACCAGCTTTATCTGAACCAATGGCTACAGATCCGCTGGCGGCGCTGGCTCACGCGAAGCTATCTCGATAACTGGCTCTCGGGCTCCAATCACTACCGGATGCAATTGCTTGGTGACGCTGCCGACAACCCGGACCAGCGCATCGCGGAAGACGTTAAGCAATTCATCGATGCCGGCCCGACCGGGATCGGGATCTTGCCAATTGGCCTTGGATTGCTGAATTCGGTGGTAACGCTGGGTTCGTTTGCCGTTATCCTCTGGAACTTGTCCGGGACCGCTCCTCTCCATCTCTTCGGCACCACTTGGGCAATCCCGGGTTATCTGTTCTGGGCGGCTCTGATTTACGCCGTCATCGGCACCGTTCTCACCCATTTGGTCGGCCGGGCATTGACTGCGCTTAATTTCCTGCAGCAACGCTATGAAGCCGACTTCCGATTTAATCTGGTGCGCGTGCGCGAAAATTCCGAACAGATCGCACTGCTCGATGGCGAACAGGCCGAGTGTGATCGGTTGTTAACGCGGTTTGGCAATGTGGTGGCAAACTGGCTCGCAATAATGTCACGCCAGAAGAAGCTTACGTTCCTGACGGCCGGTTACGGACAAGTATCCGCGGTGTTTCCGTTTGTCGTCGTTAGCCCGGCCTATTTCGCCGGCAAGATCCAGCTTGGCGGTTTGATGCAGACGGCCTCGGCCTTTGGCAGCGTACAGGGAGCCTTGTCATTTTTCGTCACCGTCTATCGGCAGCTCGCCGAATGGCGCGCCGTGGTCGAAAGACTCGCCGGGTTCGATGAATCGATAGCCGCCGCGAGAGCGGCCGCGACTACGCCACCAGTCATTACACTTGCGGCAGGCGATGCACCCGTCGTCAGCTTCAAGGATCTGGCGGTGCGACTCCCAAATGGTGCGCCGCTCGTTACAACCAGCGACCTCACGGTCAAACTTGGCGAGCGCGTGCTTGTGAGCGGCCCTTCCGGTGCCGGCAAGTCGACCCTGTTTCGCGCACTGGCCGGCGTTTGGCCCTTCGGCGCGGGCACGATCACAGTGCCGAAGGGTGCGCGCGTCATGATCCTGCCCCAACGGCCCTACTTTCCGATTGCACCGCTTGCGGCAGCGGTCGCTTTCCCCGCCGAGCCGGGCACTTTTGACAATGCCAGGATTGCTGAGTTGATCGCCGCGGTCGGGTTGCCCGCACTTTCAGAACGCGTCGACGAGGAGGCGCATTGGAACCGGATGCTATCGCCAGGCGAGCAGCAGCGTTTAGGGATCGCACGCGCCCTCCTCTATGCGCCCGACTATCTGTTCCTTGACGAGGCAACAGCTTCGCTCGACGAGCCGTCCGAGGCGGCGCTCTATCAAATGCTGGACCAGAAGCTTAGCCGCGCCACCATCGTGTCAATCGGCCACCGGGCGACGCTCGCAGCCTTTCACCGGCGTCGGCTGGCCTTCAATCGTGAAGGCGATCACTACGCGTTGCGCGAAACAGACCTCACGCCGGCCGGCTAAGCAAAGCGTTTGGCACGAAAAAGGAAAGGGCGGCGACCGGTCGCGCGGTCGCCGCCCAATCTGGGACAAACTTAACTTCGATTTACTTCAGGCTGCCGAGCGTAAGATCGGCAGACAGCTTGGCGATGAAGCTCGAACCGCACCAGCTGGAGCCTGGCCCAACGTTGATTGCGGTCTGGTTGGAGATACCGGTTGCGGTCGGGTCACTTGTGAAGGCGTTGCAATCACCCTTGTTCAGATCCGTACCACTGTAGCGCAGATCGAGTGTGAACACCTTCCAGGTCAGGCCGAAGCCGACGTTCCAGGTATCGTAGTCTTTGTAGCTGATGCCATTGGGGCTGTTTGTACCGCAGCCGGATCCCGGTACGCCCGCTGGGCAGCCGTAGAACGGATCGCTGGTGCCCAGCCACTGACGGCCGAACTCACCCGATACATACCAACCGAACGGGCCAAGGGCCATTTTCTCAGGCGCGGTGAACTTGATCGTACCGGAGAGGTATTCGCCTTCGGCACCGGTATTCAGGAAGTTTGGCGAATAATAGAAGTTTCCACCAAATGCCCAGTCGGTCCATGTGTAAACGACCTTGGCATAGACTTCATAGAAACTGGCGACTGACTTGGCGACGTTCGCGTTCGGGAAAATTCCGCCAGGTTGGCAGCCCGGATCCAAAGACATCGTGGGTCCGGTGCCGTAGCAGGTTCCACCCGGGTAGTAGTAGTACCAAAAGCCAAAGTCGAACGCCAAAGGTCCCCAAGTCGGACGAATGCCGGCATACATATCGATTTCGGCTGCCGCATTGTTGGCGAATTTGATGCTCTCGCCGGAGAGACCAGCATAAAGCTGGAGAGTAGAGCTGATGTTATAGCGCGGCTCGAAGTATGCCGCGACCGACGGCTTGTGCCCGGATTGGGTGATGCCGCGGAAAATGTAGTCATTCATGATGGCTGAGCCGAAGGCGATATCCCACGGGCTCGGCGGAGGAGCCGGAGCTACCTTGGGAGCTTTCGCCGGCATGTCAGCCGCGAATGCGGGCGCAACAGCCGAAACTGCAAGCGCCGCGACAACCGACAACACAACTTTCTTCATCGAGTCTGCCCCTTTAAATTCGATCAGCATATTGATTTCAGCCGATCCCCATTCCTGCCCGTCGTCTTTGCGTTCAGTGCCGTAAAAGTCCCCGGCTGCGATCGACCTGTCCGCGTTTTGACGTGCATTACCCGGAAATTTAGACCTCTGGCGGCACTTTCCGGCAAGCTAAAAACGGTGGCAACTGCCGCCTTTTTAGGCGAATCGGCCTACTATCGACAGAAAGCCGGGAGCTGTTGCGTGAATGTCACAAATTGGGCTCTTCGAGCCAGCCTTCGACGAGATTGGCGGGCCCGAATCCGGCCCGCATGGCGGGTTTTCCACACCCCCGCCGGGTATTTTCGCTTATGCGATTCTGCGGCCGCAACGAGTCGGCCTTACTAGGCCGCCGCAGCAGCCTTTTTGCGGTTGGCTTCGAGCCGCGAGTCGACGAGCGCCACAATGCCGTCGATAACCGGATGGCTCAGGCCCTTCTGCTTGGCAATCAATTGCACAAGCTTGTCGGCACGCTCGATATTGGTTGCGCCGTTTTGCAACGCACGCGCGGCTGAAGCCGGACGCGTCAAACTCTGTGCGGCCGCAGCATATTTCTCGAACGGCACAAGGTCGCTGGGCGCGGCCCCGAGCTTGACGCAGAGGTCGAACACGAAATTGTAAACTGAACGCGACTCTTCGATGTTCGAATGCACCGCTTCTTGCGCGGTACGCATTCCATCTTTGGTGATGCAACGGTAGTTGCCGGCGAGCAGCATTGACCACTTGGCAAGCGGCACAAAAATCGAATCGTGCACGCGTAATTTCACGGGCAGTTCGATTTTGCCCTCCGGCGTGTCGAAGCGCACGGCATCAATGTCTTTCTCAAGTTGGCGCAGAATACCGGTGTGCATATCATTGTCGAACTTCGCCACCTTGAAGTTTGTCGGCAGCGTCACCTGAAGCACGTTGACCTTCTCATCAGGCGGCCGGATCGCTTGCGGATCGGGACTGCACAACGTCAGAAGGCCAGGTGCGAAATTGTCCCAAATGCTCGGATCGGTATAGGCGGGCTTGAGGGCATCGTAATTAAGACCCGGAATACGCTTCACGTATGGAAGCGGCGGCATGTTCATGATCGACATGCAGGGCACTTTCGATTTCGCCACCGCATCAAGCAGTTCGCGAACGCCGGGTGATCGGTACTGCGGTTCCTGCATCGCGAGCCCAACGAGATCGTAGTCCTTCGGATTGACGCCCGCCGCACCACCAGCGCTGACTTTTCCGGGGAGCTTGCGCGAGTCGATCTCGATCTGATCCTTGCGGCCCTTGACCGGCAGACGGACGCGGAAACCCTCCGCGTTGATCAAGTCCGCTTCCGCCGGCAGGCAAATCAGATGTACCGAATGACCACCAAACAGAATTTTGGAGGCGAGCAGCGATCCGTATGACGCGCCCATGATCAGAATTTTGTAAGTCGCCGGCATTGCCGCCTCCCTTATCGTTTATTCGTGAAATTCTTAAAGAGTTCCAGCCCTTAAGGCCATCGGTCTCTTGCGCAGCATGCTA
The DNA here is from genome assembly GCA_963810585.1 of uncultured Alphaproteobacteria bacterium. GTDB lineage: Bacteria > Pseudomonadota > Alphaproteobacteria > Rhizobiales > Xanthobacteraceae > Pseudolabrys. Next base: position 2,370,041 of record CAWENV010000001.1, on the reverse strand, counting down.
TGCGGCTCGCGCTATCGATGCAATCGGCTGCGCTTAGCTGGCGCAGCCAAACCGGCATTGACTCTCGGTCTATCCGGCAAGCGGCGCAAGCTGCTCCGGCATTGGACCGCCGGCCGCCCAATCGAGCAATTCGATCGTATGCACCACCGGAATACTCGTGCCGGCCGCAAGCTGGGTGATGCAGCCGATATTGCCGGTGGCAATCACGTCGGGTTCTAGCCTTTCGATGTTGGCAACCTTTCGCGCGCGCAATTGTCCAGCCAGCGCCGGCTGGAGAATGTTGTAAGTACCCGCCGAGCCACAACACAAATGACCTTCCGGCACGTCTTTGACTACGAATCCGAACTTTGAAAGCAAATCTTTCGGCTCGCGTATGACCTTCTGACCATGTTGCAGCGAGCAGGCGGAATGATAAGCGACCGTAAGTGACATGGGCGCTGCCGTTTCCGGCATTTCAAGCGTCGCCAAAAATTCAGTGATGTCGCGCGCGCGCGCTGAAATGCGGGCAGCCTTGGTGGCGTAGAGCGGGTCGCCACGCAGCATAAATCCATAATCTTTGACGGTGACCCCGCAGCCCGAAACGGTCACAAGAATGGCATCGAGCCCCGCACCTTCAAGCTCTCGTATCCACGCGTCGATATTGTTGCGGGCCTGCGACAGCGCTTCGTCCGCGCGCCCCATGTGATGGACTAGCGACCCGCAGCATGCCTCTCCGGCGGCGACCACCACCTCGATGCCATAGCGGTTGAGCAGACGGATAGCGGCGTCATTAGTGGACGGCGCGAGCACCGGATTGATGCACCCGGACAAAAGTGCAACCCGGCCGCGATGCGTACCTTCCGCGGGAAAGACCTTGCCAGTGCGATCAACGGGTGGCGCCGGCTTGCGGTGTGGCGTGAGCCTGAGCATCGCGGCCAGGCGATGCAGACCCAGCAGATCCAGCGCCGGCGCCAGCGGGCGCGCAATGAGCCCGGCCACTACGGCTAGCCGAAACAACCCCGGATCGGTCAAGACGCGCGCGAGCAACCCGCGTAAAACGCGATCGGCAAGCGGTCGTTTGTAAGTTTTGTCGATATGCTCCCGCGCGTGATCGACGAGATGCATGTAGTTCACACCGGATGGACAGGTGGTCATGCAAGCGAGGCACGACAGACACCGGTCGATGTGCTTGACCACCTCGCGTGTGGCCGGGTTGTCCTGTTCGAGCATCTCCTTGATCAGGTAGATGCGTCCGCGTGGGGAATCGAGCTCGTCGCCGAGCAGCACATATGTCGGACACGTCGCCGTACAGAACCCGCAGTGCACACAGGCACGCAAAATTTTCTCCGAGGACGCCACCTGCGGGTCCAGAAGTTGCGTGAGCGTGAACGTTGTCTGCACGGCTAAACTCCCGCCCACATGCGGCCGGGGTTGAGCACGCCCTTCGGGTCGAAGCTTTCTTTCACGCGCTTGCTGAGAGCATGCAAGGCTGCTTCCTCCGGCGCGAACACGTCCACCACCGCACGCACCGCTGCCGGCGCACGAATGAGCGTTGCGTGTCCGCCCACCGCCGCCGCTGCGCCGCGGATCGCCGCAGCGTCAGGCTCATTGGCAAAAGGCATCGCCACCCAAACAAGCCCGCCGGCCCAGTCGTAGAACATCTGTGCCGCCGGCGTGATACCGGCGGCAATCTCATGGCCACGGCTTGGCGCAACGGAGATACGCCAAAGCGGCCGCGCGCGCGTGGCCTCCTCGGCGAATGGCTTCGCGTGCCGGATGCCACGCCAAAGCGTCCGCGAGGCCTTTTCGTCGAGTATCGCCACCGGGCCAAAATTTTTCATCAACCCAGTGAGGGTCTCTTTCCGGCGTGCGACCGACGGCGTGAAGCCTTCGAGCCGGAGCACAGTTGATGCTTCGGGATTGGGAAGCCCGTCGAACCAAGAAGCTACGTGATCAGGCAAGTGCGCCGCGCCGGAGACATCACATGACGAGCCCATCGCTGCCGCCATCGCTGCACAGGCGCGTGCATCGTCGAGACCCGCAATCAGCACGGTGGCCTCGGTCTCCGCCTTGGGCAAAACCTTCACGGTAATGTCGGTCATGGCGCCAAGCGTACCCCAGGAGCCCGCCAGCACTTTGCAAAGATCGTAGCCGGTGACGTTCTTCACGACGCGGCCACCGGATTTGATGGTTTCGGCGCGGCCGGTGACGGCAGTAAAACCAAGAAAATGATCACGCGCAGCGCCGACCTTGATCCGGCGCGGGCCCGAAAGATTTGCAGCGATGGCGCCTCCGAGCGTGCCGCGGTCCGCGTCTCTGCCGAGAAGCCGCCCATAGTCCATGGGTTCGAAGGCAAGCTCCTGATTGTTTTTTTCGAGCAATGCCTCGATCTCGGCGATCGGCGTGCCAGCGCGGGCCGAGAGAACGAGTTCCGCTGGCTCGTATAGCGTTACACCAGTGAGGCTCGAGAGATCGAGCGTCAAATCTGTCTGACTTGGCCGGCCGACGGTGCGCTTGGTCCCCTGCCCGACCAACTCCAATGGTTTGTCATTGCCGAGCGCCCAGCACACGGCTTCCTCGACCTCCTTGGCGTCACGGGGTTTGAGCGTGTCAGCCATTACACGAATACATTATCATTCCGCCGCACGTGCGCCGGGCTCGCGCACGAAAGCCGGCATGATCTCACGCGCGAAACGGCGAAGCTGCTCGACACCCCCCGCGATGGTCATCAGGACATAACCTACACCAGCGTCACGTAGCATTACGATCATGCGGGCAATTTCGTCGGGTGTACCAAAGAGCGCGTTTTCTTCCGTGGCACCGGCCTTATCGGCATAGGCAAGAACATGCGCACCAGGCTTGCCGCCTGGCATGCGCGAGACATCAACGGTACGCTTAGTGTATTCGGCTTGGCGCAGCAGCGCAGTTTCCTTGTCGGCGGTGTCCTTTGCCACATAGAGCTGGCGCGCGACCGCAACTTGCGTTGGATCGAAGCCTAGTCCATTCGCCTCGCGTTCGGCCTTGTAGATACCGATGCGCTCGGCAAGCGTCGCCGGCGAAGCATATTGGTCGAGGATGAGATTGAAGCCGCGCGCGGCGGCACGCTTGATCGAATGTGGATTGCCGGCCGCGACCCAAAGCGGCGGATGTGGCGTTTGCGCCGGTGGTGGCTCCACTACGATGTCCTCGAAATGCCAGAAGCGGCCCTGGTGCGAAAAGCGGCTGCGCGTCGTCCATGCGCGCGTCATCACTTGCACCGCTTCCTCGAAACGCGCTTCGGCCTCTTCCGGCGGAATCTGAAAACCTCTGAATTCGCTGTGCCGGTAACCCTTGCCGATGCCGAGATCGAGGCGACCACCGGAAAGAAGATCCAGAGTTGCGGCCTCCTCTGCGAGCAGCACCGGATTGTGCCACGGCGGTACTATGACAGCAGTGCCAAGCCGCAATGTCGTCGTGCGCATCGCCAGAGCGGTCAGCAGCATCAACGTCGCGGAAACCTGATTCCAGCCGCTGAAATGATGCTCGACCGAAAAGCTTGAATGGAAGCCAAGCGTCTCGGCTTCGACATTGAAATCGAGGTATTCGAAAAAGCCCTGGCCCGTTTCCGGGCCAAATCCCGGGCGATCCGCCTTCGGCGAGCAGAACAGGCCAAAACGCATTACGCGCCTTTTTGTTGGAGCATAATTGTTCGCGAAAACTGTTGCACACTATTCGCGATCATACTCAGAACCTTGGAATATCAGGAAACGGCAACTTGCCGGCGTGAACGTGCAGCTTGCCCAATTCCGCACAGCGGTGCAGTTGGGGGAATACCTTGCCGGGATTGAGCAGCCCCTTGGCATCGAAAGCGCATTTCACGCGCTGCTGCTGGTTGAGATCGATTTCCGAGAACATGACCGGCATCAGATCGCGTTTCTCGACGCCGACGCCATGCTCGCCAGTCAGGACACCGCCGACCTCGACGCAGAGCTTGAGGATTTCGGCGCCGAATTCCTCGGTCTTTTCCAACTCGCCGGGGATATTCGCGTCGTAAAGAATGAGCGGGTGCAGGTTGCCGTCACCGGCGTGAAATACATTGGCGACGCGCAGGCTATATTTCTCCGACAGTTCGCGGATGCGCTTGAGCACCCTCGGCAACTGGGCGCGCGGAATGGTGCCGTCCATGCAGTAGTAGTCGGGTGAGATGCGTCCAACCGCCGGGAACGCGGCCTTGCGGCCGGCCCAGAACAACAGCCGTTCCTCCTCCGAACGCGAAGCCTTGCAGGAGACCGCACGGCAGTCGTTGGCAATTTTATCGACGCGCTCGATCAGATGATCGACTTCGGCCGCAGGGCCATCGAGCTCCACGATCAGCAGCGCCTCGACATCGAGAGGATAGCCGGCGTGGACGAATTCCTCCACCGCATGGATTGCCGGTTTGTCCATCATTTCCATGCCGCCGGGGATGATTCCTGCGCCGATTATGCGTGAGACGCACTCGCCAGCATCTTCCGAAGAGGGAAAGCCAATCAATATCGCGCGCGCGGTCTCCGGCTTCTTCAAAATGCGCACGGTTATTTCTGTGACCACACCGAGCAGACCTTCGGAGCCGGTAATAAGTCCGAGCAAATCGTAACCCGATGCATCGAGATGCCTGCCGCCGATACGCAGCACCTCGCCCGTGATGAGCACGATCTCGCAGCCGAGCACATTGTTGGTCGTCATGCCGTATTTCAGGCAATGCACGCCGCCGGAGTTCTCCGCCACGTTACCACCGATGGTGCAGGCAATCTGCGACGATGGGTCGGGGGCATAGTAAAAGCCGGCGTCGGCAACGGCATTACTCACCGCAAGGTTCGTAACGCCTGGCTCAACCACAGCGACGCGGTTTTCAAAATCGATCTCACGGATACGGTTGAATTTGGCCAAGCCGAGCAGCACACCATCGGCAAGGGGCAGCGCGCCACCGGACAGCGACGTACCGGCCCCACGCGGCACTACCTTGATGCCCTCGTCGTGGCAATAACGCAGCACCTCGGCGACCTGCTGGGTCGTCTCCGGCAGTACCACAACCATTGGCAGTTGACGGTAGGCCGTGAGCCCGTCGCTTTCGTAAGGGCGCAGCTCACGTTCGGCCGCAATTACCCCCTCACCGGCAACGATGGTTCGAAGCGCTGCAACGATGCGCTCACGGCGCTCCAAAACCGCGCCGTCCGGTTCCGGCATCCGAACCGACATTTCGTCAACTCCACAATTTCGCCGATGCAGTTTACCAGCCATTTGACGGGTTACACATAGGGCTGGCAAAAGCACAGGAAACCGGTCCCGGCGGCGAACGTTGGGCTCGGGGGCGACTGTCAGGCCTTAATAACGGGAGCAAAATAATGAAGTCAGTACTTGCAGCGGCCGTGATCATGGCGGCGATAACTCAGGTTGCGCATGCTCAGGATGTGGCTGCCGGCGAGCAGTCGTTCAAGAAATGCTTCCCCTGCCATTCCGTCGGAGAAGGGGCAAAGAACAAGGTCGGACCGGTCCTCAACGGCCTCGATAGCCGCCATTCCGGATCCGTTCCAGACTACAGCTATTCCGAAGCCAATAAGAGCTCCGGCATCACCTGGAACGAGGACACCTTTAAGGAGTACATCCAGGATCCGCGCGCCAAGATCCCGAATACCAAGATGATCTTCCCTGGCATCAAGAATGTGAAAGAGGCGGGCGATCTGTGGGCTTATCTCAAACAGTTTGGACCGGATGGCACGAAAAAATAGCACCGCCGGTCCGGTCGAAAGAGGAGATGAGAACACGACAGCATTTGACCTTGCTCAATGCGCCAATCGGGGACGACGACATCATGTCGCCGTCGAGCAGGGTCGCTCGGTCAGGAGATTTACATCATGATCAAAGACATCGTCGTCAACCTGGGCTTGGGCGCACTCGATCCGGCCGGTGACTATGCGGTTTCCCTGGGCGAATTATTCGAGGCGCATATCCTCGGCATCGCCGTATCCTACGAACCTGTAATTCCCGGCACGGTGATGGGCGGCATTCCCCCGGAGATCATTGAAAGTCAGCGATCTGAATCGGATAAAAAGGCAAGCGTCGCCGTCGCTCGCTTCGAACGTTCCGCAAAGCTGGCAGGCATTTCTGCGGAGACGCGCACCATTAGCACCAGCATTGCGGGCGCGGCCGACGAGATTGGCCGCATTGGGCGACGCTTCGATCTAATGGTGGTCGGTCAGCCAGAACGGCAAAAGTCGTTACCCGATGAGGTCGTTGATGAAGGTGTGCTGTTCGAATCCGGTCGGCCGGTCATATTCGTCCCATTCATCCACAAGGGCGGCGTAAAACTCGACCGCATTATGGTGTGCTGGGACGGTAGCCGTGCTGCCAGCCGCGCCATCGCCGACGCCATGCCGCTACTGAAAAAAGCAAAGCAGGTGGAGATCGTCATCATCTCCGACAAGCCGGGCCGGACTGACGAAGTTTCCGGCGCCGATCTAGGCCAGCACCTGGCCCGTCACGGTCTTAATGTTGAAGTTAAACGCATTACCTCTCCCGATATAGACGTACCCTCCACTATCCTGTCCTATGCGGCTGATTCCTCCGCCGATATGATTGTCATGGGCGGTTACGGCCATTCGCGCCTGCGCGAATTTATTCTCGGCGGCGCCACCCGCGGCTTGCTCGAGTCGATGACTGTGCCAGTGCTGATGTCGCACTAGCGCACGCCAAATCCGCTCGTTCCTGCGCGAGCGGAGTGGGATGCGAGAATGCTCGAACGTCACTTCACCTTGCGCGATGGAGAAAAAGTGCTGATCCGGCCACTCAAGGTCGAGGACGCCACTCTGTATCCTGACTTCCTGGCAGAGGTGAACGCGGGCGATCTGCGACTGCGTTTCTTCATGGCGATGCGCGAAGTCAGACACGAACTGATTGACAAGCTCATTCACTATGATCCGGACCACGCCATGGCTTTCATTGCCATCGCAGAAATAAGCGGCCGCATGCTCGGCGTCGTGCGCCTGCACGACGACCCCGGTGGCGATAGCGGCGAATTCGCCATTCTCGTGCGTTCGCGACTTAAAGGGCATGGGCTCGGCTGGCTAATGATGAAGCACATGATCGCTTATGCTCAGGAGAAGGATTTGGAAACGGTGCACGGCCAGGTGTTGGCGGAAAACGCGACCATGCTGCAGATGTGCGCCGAACTGGGTTTTCACGTTGCCGACGACCCAGGCGAACCCGGAGTCAAAATTGTATCCCTGCCGCTTCACGAGTTGCCGGCGTTGACCGCCCACTAACAGGGTTTATGGCAGCACGCATTGAGCGACGAGTCCGCGTGCCCTCGCGTCGACGACACCAAGCGCTCGCAATGCCAACAGTGTCATCGCCTGCACTGCCTCGCGAGTGCCGCCGGCTGACGGGGCCAGCGGCCCAATCAAACCTTCCAGTACTGCACCGACAATGGCAGGCGCAGCCATGCGCGCGTCCTGATCGGGCAAATGGCGGCCTGCTATCGCGATATTGATGCGCGCTTCCAGTTCGGCGCCGAGCGCCCGACGGAATTCCAGGCGCAAGGCATCGATGGCAGCGTCGACCGGCTCCGCCATCACCGCCCAAGCAAGCTGCCGGTCCTGCAATGCACGCGCGGCGAAGACGGCAATGCAGGCAGCGAGCGCTGACAGCGGTCCGGGTGCCGCCTCAGCCGCCGCACGCATGGCGGCAAGTTCGCGGCCCGCTGCAGCGGCGATCAATTCGGCAATAAGATCGTTCTTGGATGGAAAGTAACGGTACACCGTGCCAGCGGCGATATCCGCGCGTTGCGCCACCGGTGCGATCTGGACCGCTCCCATGCCGCTTTCCGCTGCAATCGATTGCGCCGCATCGAGAATAGTCTGCTCGCGCGCTGCAAGACGCCGGACCACGTTGTCAGTGCGGCGATAGGCCATGGAATGAGTGAACGACGATTCAGCCTGCAAATGCAAGCCAATCAGGTGCCAGCCGGCTAGCTGCGGCGACCACTATCCGACTGCGCTTTTTCCCGGATGCCGGCGAGCGTCGCAGTTGGCGTGATCGCCTCAGGGTCAATCTTGAGATGGATAATCGATGGCTTGAGGGAGCCGCGCGCTGCAGCGAACGCCGCGGGGAAATCAGCCGTCTTCTCTACGACAACCCCAAAGCCCCCGAATGCCAAAGCATACGCAACAAAATCCGGATTACACAGATCGGTGGCGATTACGCGGCCGGGGTAATCGCGCTCCTGATGCATACGGATGGTGCCGTAGATGCCGTTGTCGGCCACCAGAACGATTATCGGCAACCCGTACTGAACCGCTGTCGCGAAGTCTTGCCCGGTCATCAGGAAGTCGCCATCGCCCGCAACGCAGACGACAGTGCGCTTCGGGTGCAACGTCTGCATCGCCAATGCCGCAGGCAATCCGTAACCCATCGAACCGGAGGTCGCACCGACGAGCCCGCCAAACTTGCGCACGCGATAAAACCGGTGGACCCAACCGGAAAAATTGCCGGCGCCTTGGGTCATAATTGCATCCGCCGGCAGGTTGTCGCGCAGCCAAACCATGACTTCGCCGAGATTGACCTTGCCAGGAACCGGCGTCGCCTTTTCACCCCAAGCGAGATAATCAGCATGTGCCGTGCCGCTTTCGCCACGCCAGGCGATCTCGCTCGGCGGCTGTAGGCCTTCAAGTGCCGCGCAAAATGCAGTCGGCGCGGCATTGATGGCGAGATGCGGGTGATAGACGCGGCCCAGCTCCTCGGCACCCGGGTGCACATGCACCAGTTTTGTCTGCGGTTCCGGAATGTCGAACACGGTGTAACTCTGTGACGGCATTTCGCTGAAGCGCCCACCGATGAGCAACACCAGATCGGCACTCTTTACGCGCGCGAGCAGTTTCGGGTTCGGCCCGATACCAAAATCACCGGCATAACAAGGATGCAGCGCGTCGATTAAATGTCCGCGCCGGAAGGTCGTCGCGACCGGAAGTGCAAAACGCTCGGCAAAACGCATCAGCGCGGCCGCCGCTTGCTCGGTCCAGCGGCTGCCACCGACCAGAGCGACTGGGCGTTTCGCTGCCGAAAGCAATTCGTGCAACCGGCTCATGTCGGCTGCGCCGGGCGAGATTTCCACCGGCTGGAACGCCGTGGCATCGGACACAGCCACGCGTTCGCGCAGCATGTCCTCAGGCAACGCAATCACCACCGGACCAGGTCGCCCGTTGCAGGCCGTGTGGAAAGCGCGCGAGATGATTTCAGGAATACGCGATGGATCATCGATTTCCGTCGCCCATTTGGCGATTGAACCAAAGACCGCCCGGTAGTCGAGTTCCTGGAACGCCTCGCGCTCCCGCATTTCGCGGCCGACCTGGCCGACAAACACAATCATCGGCGAGGAGTTCTTGCCGGGCTATATGTATCCCGGCAGATGCATTTGTGGCGCCAGGCCCCCGTGTGACAAAGCAGATACCGGGACGGCCCGTCACCTTGCCGACCGCCTCCGCCATGATTGCAGCGGCACTCTCGTGACGGCAGACAGTGAGTTTGATGTCGCTATCATGGAAAGCATCGAGCGCGGCAAGATAGCTTTCGCCAGGCACACAAAAAACGTGACCCACACCCTGGATCGACAACTGATCGATCAGGATTTCGCCGCCTGTACGTGCGTTGTCCTTGCCGCGCATCGAAGCTACTTCACGATCTTTGCCGGTGGAATTTTTGGCGCGAACGGAGCCGGTGTCATCAACCAGTTGGCCTGCTCGATTACATTGCCGGCTTTCGCATTCTCCGACAGGAAATGCTTCCAGTCTGGATCTTGCATCATTTTGGCGCGCTTTTGCTCGCGGTCGCCGGCACTGTCATAGACCCAGCCATGCACCAAAGTGTTGAGTTGGCCGGTCTCGCTGACCAGATAATAGTGCGGTTCACCCATGTAGCGAAGCTGCACCGGGTAGGCGAGCTTGCTGTAGAGTTCAAGTTGCGCCGGCACCTTGCCCGGCAGAATCCGATACGCCCGATGGTCGATAATCACTTAACGCCTCCCTTGAGAAATTCCGCCTGATGCAGCGGTCAGGCGCGCACTCTCTCGGCAAGGCGCGTGCCGGTCAATAGGATCAAACTGTTAGCGGGGGTTTGATCGCGTGAAAATGCGAATTCGGTGCGGGCAAAAATGACGCGATAAGATGACAGCAGAAGCCTCCCAGCAGCCTGTGATCGATTTCCTGAGCGACCCCGCAAATCACGGCGGCACACCGGTCAAGCGTATCGACACCCATGCCGCCTCAGTCTTTCTGGCTGGCAATCGGGCACTGAAGATCAAACGCGCGGTGCGTTTTCCATTCGTCGATTTCTCCACGCTCGAAAAGCGCAAGGCCGCTTGCGACGCCGAGATTACAGTCAACCGTGCGTTTGCCCCGGCAATTTACCGTCGCGTTGTACCGATCGTGCGCGTGTCGGGTGGCGGACTCGCAATCGGAGCCGAAGGCGAGCCGGTGGAATGGGCCGTCGAGATGCGACGCTTCGACGAAAGCCAGACGCTCGATCATCTGGCTGAAGTCGGCCACATCGACATGGCACTGGCAGATGCGCTCGGCCGCGCGGTGGCTGCCGCGCATCGCACGGCGCCCACTGTTACGGATACGCATTTCATCAAGACGTTCGCAAAAATCATTGCGCAGAACGAGATCGAACTCGCGTCAGAGCCGGATTTGTTCTCGCTGCCAGAGTTGCGCGCCCTGGGCATCGCAACGCGAGATACGTTCGAGCGTGTGAAGCCATTGCTGCTCGCGCGCGAGCGCGCCGGGCTAGTACGACGTTGTCATGGCGATCTCCATCTCGGCAATATTGTTCTTATCGACAGCAAGCCGGTATTGTTTGATGCCATCGAATTCGACGATCGCATTGCCACCGGCGACGTCTTTTACGATCTCGCCTTTCTACTGATGGATCTGATTGAGCGAAGGCTCCCTTTAGCCGCAAATATCGTGTTCAATCGTTATTTGACCGAAACGCAACGCATCCACGATCTCGATGCACTTGCCGCTTTGCCGCTGTTCATGTCGGTACGCGCGGCAATCCGCGCCAAGGTCACCGCAGCGCGGCGCAGGCAAAGCGGATCACCTACAGAGCTCACACGTACCGCGCGCGACTATGCAGCTTTGGCGCAGAAGCTTTTGACGCCGGCCCAGCCGCAACTGATTGCCATCGGCGGGCTTTCGGGCACCGGCAAGTCGCTGCTCACGCGCGATTTGGCACCAGGTCTTCTGCCATCGCCGGGCGCCGTCATTTTGCGCAGCGACGTGGAGCGCAAGTTAATGTTTGGTGCCCGCGAGATCGACCGATTGCCGGAGGCTGCATATACAACGGAGACCACGGCAAAGGTCTATGCGCTCCTCGCTGACAAAGCCCGCCGTGCAATCGCTGCCGGCCACTCCACCATTGTGGACGCTGTATTTGCGCAACCGGCCGAGCGCACCGACATCGCTAAAGCGGCAGGCAGCGCGGCGTTCCAGGGACTGTTTCTCAACGCCAACCTTGAAACGCGCATGGCCCGCATCGACGCGCGCACGGGTGATGCCTCCGACGCCGGCACAAGCGTTGCGCGCAAGCAGGAAGAGTTCGACTTCGGACGCATCAATTGGGCAAAAGTCGATGCTTCCGGCACTCCTGACGAAACACTCATTCGCGCCGAAGCAATACTTGGCGGACGATAAACAAGCTATGCATGGCGCGATCCGCTGTCCCTACCCCACGCCCATAGCCCCCCATATAAAACCAATGCATAGGTTTGTTCGCGAGATACTCCTGCCAGTTGGTTCCCTGCCATGAATGCCGCCAAAGCCCGCACATTCTCCGCGCGCCACCTCGCGGTCGGACTTGCTGGCTACTGTGCGTTTATAAACCTCTATTCACCGCAGGCGATCCTCCCGTTGCTTTCGCAGGAATTTCACGCGACCGCGGCTGAGATATCCACCATCATCACTGTCAGTACGCTCGCTGTGGCGCTGACTGCACCATTCACGGGCGCGGTCGCGGACGTGCTGGGCAGGAAGCGCGTCATCGTGACGGCGATGTTCGTGTTGGTCGTGCCGACCTTGATGGTGGGATTGGCAACAAGCCTTTCGCAGCTCATCTTCTGGCGTGTCGTCCAGGGATTGGTATTGCCGCCGATTTTCGCAGTCGTTGTCGCGTATATCGGGGACGAATGGTCGACCAAGGAAGCAACCACTGCCGCCGGAATCTACTCATCCGGGTCGAGTCTCGGCGGATTCAGCGGGCGGCTGGTTACAGGTTTTTTCGCCGACCTTATCAGCTGGCGTGCGGGATTTTTCGCGCTCGCGGCCATCGCCTTTGCCGGCGCGATCGCGGTCGCATTCCTGCTGCCACATGAACGCCGCTTCGTACGTTCGGAAGGGTTGCTCGCATCCGGACGGCAGATGCTGGCGCATTTCCGTAATAGGCAACTGCTCGCAACCTACGCGGTCGGGTTTGGAGTGCTGTTCAATTTCATTTGCACTTTCACCTATGTCAGCTTTCATCTTGCCGCGCCTCCTTACAACCTTTCGGCCAGCTGGCTCGGCGCAATTTTCGTGGTCTATCTGGTCGGTTCGGTGCTCACGCCGTGGACCGGTTGGGCGGTAACGCGGTTCGGACGCCGCCATTTCATGGTGGGAGTGATCGCGGTGTGGGTCGCCGGCATTGGGCTGACGCTCATGCCGTCGCTACCGGTCATCATACTTGGCCTCGCGTTAGGGGCCGGCTGCGGGCTGATCTGCCAGGCGGTGTCCACAGGCTATGTGACCACCACCGCCAAGGCCGGCCGTTCATCGGCTGTCGGACTCTATGTGACATCCTTTTACATAGGCGGCAGCTTCGGTGCAGCAGCCGGTGGCATTGCATGGACGCTTGGTGGCTGGCCGGCTTGCGTTGCACTGGTCGCAGCGATGCTCGCGATCATGGCGGCGATTGTCATATTCGCGTGGACTGGCATCGGACGGCAGCAACCACCGAGCCCAATGGAGCCCGCCTAGTCTGCACTCCGATGCCACAGCGGTGAGTAGCCGCGGGCGAGCACAGTCAGAATTGATGGCGGCGTGAGCACGTCAACGTCGATGCCAGACGGGCGTCTTTTCGCTTCCGAATAACCTGCGGGCGTCCACGGCAAAAGTTCATTGCCGCGCACGGCGAACGCTTCCCCATTGCGGACGATCATCGCGCCGTTGGGCAGAATGTCGAGTTTGCGCCTGTGCGTACGCTTTATTTTGCCGTTCAGCCGCTCGGCGTGGAGAACCTTGTCCATCGACCCGGCCGATGCACGCTTATTCTTTCCGGAAAACAGTGCCGCGAAACGCTCAGCGTCCTTACGGCGGCACTCGAAGCACGGCCGGTGGCCGGCAGCGAACGCCGTGGTCTCGTCAAGAAAGAATAATTCTGTGTAATAGCGACCCCAGACGTCGCGCTGGCGATCGTTGAATTTCAGTACGCAGCAAATCCACTGGCGCGACACCCAACGACGCGATCCAAGCGTCTTGTCATCGCGATGGAATTTTCCACCACGGTTTCCCACGAGTGTTCCGCGCGCAGGGGTCGCGAACAATTCACCGAAGGGCGTCACCCGATTTTGCAAAGCCATGCGCGCACTCCAAATCACCGCCGCGTCTCCCAGCGCGCGCAGGGCAGCGACTTAAAGTCCCCCTGCGCGCGTCAGGGCGCCGATTGCCACGCCGGCAACCACCGCGGCGAAATCGTTGCGCACCATGATCATAGTGAGCGCCGCCGCGATCACAGCGCACCAGCCGCTGATGCCGCCGGTGAGGAGAATTGGCGCGGTCGTCGATGCGATCACCGCGCCGGGCAGTGCATCCAGCATCCGCCGCAGCCGCGGCCCGATGGCAACGCGACCGAGCATCCAATAGCCACCAACGCGGCAGACAACAACTGCCGCCGTCATCGCGGCAAGCATAATAGCAAAGCCGAGCGGGTCGTGATCACTCATCGACAAAGCCGCCGGTAATTGAGCCTGCAAGCGCGCCCGTCACCACATACCAGAAGCCGCCGAATAGTTGCGCAGTCGCGATCGCCACCGCGCTTCCAACCACCCAAGGAACGGCGCGGCGCGGCCCGTGCCATAACGACACCAGCATGGCGACGAAAAAGGCCGGCATTACCAGATCGAGCCCGAAACGGTGTGGATCGCCGATTGAAGCTCCGAGCCAATAGCCTGGCGCCGTCGAGCTGACCCAGGCGAGCCACGTCATCACGCAACTGCCCAAAACGAAACCCGGATCGCGGCCGCCGCTACGGTAGTAGCGTGTCGACAGAAGCCAAGGCGGCTCAGTCAGCAGATAAAGCATCGGATAAATCTTCATCGCCGGCATGCCGCCGAGCCAGGGCCGCATGGTGGCACCAATAAGAATGAAGCGTGAGCAGATCAACGCCGTGAGGGCCGCGGCCGCGGCGATAGCGCCGGCGGTGAGCTGTTGCGGCCAGGATTCGACGACCACAATCTGCGCAACGCCGGCGTAAACCGTTGCGCTCATCAGACAGGTGTCGAACAGGGAAAAGCCTTTGCGCGCCGCGACGGTTCCGAACGCGAGGCCGAAGGCGCACAGCCCTGGCAACAGCGGCAGAGTCGCCAGCGCGCCTTCGCGGAATGCATCGCGGGTGAAGCGCAGCGGCTGTTGCGGTGCGGCGTCCATGCGGCAACGGCTAGCGCAGCCGCTTGCTCAGTAGAAGCCCTAAAACGGAACGCCCGTCATGCGGCACCATGCACGTATTATCGGCTTGCTCCAAAGACGTGAATGCCCGGCACAAGGCCGGGCATGACGCAGAATTTTTGGCTTAGCCTAGCCCTGCGGCTGCGGCGCAACTTCGCCGGTCGGAGCATCTGGCCGCGGGCGTTGCTTGCCGGCCGGGGGCACGGCGGACGAGCGCGGCGTGCTCGGTTCCATCACTGATTCACGCACGGGCCGCTTACCCGCGATCAAATCGATAATCTCGTCGCCGGTCAGCATTTCAAACTCAAGAAGGCCCTTAGCGAGCACTTCGAGGTCAGCGCGCTTCTCGGTGAGAATCTGCGTCGCCTCCGAATAGCCGGCTTCCACCAACTTGCGGACCTCAGCGTCGATCGTCTGGGCAGTCGCTTCCGATATGTTCTGCTGGCGCGACACCTGATAGCCGAGGAAAACCTCATCCTGGTTCTCGCCGTAGGCCACGGTGCCAAGCTTGTCTGACAGACCCCAACGCGTGACCATCAGACGAGCAAGCTTGGTAGCTTGCTCGATGTCAGAAGCCGCGCCGGACGTAACTTTCTCGCGGCCGAACACCATTTCCTCGGCCACGCGTCCACCCATCATAATGGCGAGGCGCGAAGTCATTTGCTCGCGACTCATCGAAAGTTTGTCGCGTTCCGGCAACTGCATAACCATGCCGAGCGCCCGACCGCGCGGAATAATAGTGGCCTTATGCACCGGGTCAGTCGCTTTGACGTTGAGGGCAACCAGTGCGTGGCCGCCTTCGTGATAGGCGGTCAGCATCTTTTCTTCGTCGGTCATGACCAACGACTTGCGCTCGGCGCCCATCATCACCTTGTCTTTGGCATCCTCGAACTCAGCCTGCGTGACCATGCGCCTGTTGCGCCGCGCAGCCATCAGTGCCGCTTCATTGACGAGGTTCATCAGGTCGGCGCCGGAAAAGCCCGGCGTACCGCGCGCGATGGTTTTCAAGTTCACGTCGGGTGCCAACGGGACCTTGCGCACATGCACCTTCAGGATGCTTTCGCGACCGACGACATCGGGGTTCGGCACCACCACCTGCCGGTCGAAACGGCCGGGACGCAACAGCGCTGGGTCGAGCACATCGGGCCGGTTCGTAGCAGCGATAAGAATAATGCCCTCATTGGCTTCGAAGCCGTCCATCTCGACCAGCAACTGGTTGAGTGTCTGTTCGCGCTCGTCATTGCCGCCACCAAGGCCGGCGCCGCGATGACGGCCGACCGCATCTATTTCGTCGATGAAGATGATGCACGGCGCGTTCTTCTTGGCCTGCTCGAACATATCGCGCACACGACTTGCGCCGACGCCGACGAACATCTCAACGAAGTCGGAACCGGAAATGGTGAAGAATGGCACGTTGGCTTCACCGGCCACCGCGCGCGCAATGAGGGTCTTGCCGGTGCCCGGTGGGCCGACGAGCAACACGCCACGCGGAATGCGTCCGCCCAGACGCTGGAATTTGCCCGGGTCGCGCAGGAATTCGACAATTTCCTGCAAGTCCTGCTTGGCTTCGTCAACTCCAGCAACATCCTCGAAGGTGACGCGGCCGTGCGCTTCAGCCAAAAGTTTGGCGCGCGACTTGCCAAAGCCGAGCGCTTTGCCGCCGGCTCCTTGCATTTGCCGCGACAGGAAGATCCACACGCCGATCAGCGCGATGAACGGTAGCCACGAGACCAGCAGCGAGACAAACCAGGGGACATTGTCCTGCGGCGGCCGCGCGGTGATCGTGACGCCCTTCGAATAAAGTTTTTGCACCAGACCGGGGTCGTTCGGCGCGTAAGTCTGGAAACTTGTGCCGTTGGCAAAGGTGCCGTGGATGTCGGGACCCTGGATCACCACATCGCGCACGCGTCCTTGATCAACTTCGGACAATAGCTGCGAGAACGAGATGTCTTGCGCGGTGGTACGCTGGCCCGGATTCTGGAAAAGCGTGAACAGCGCCAACAGCAACAAGACGATGATCACCCAAAGGGCAAAATTACGGAGATTAGCGTTCATCAGGCATCCTGACCCCGCCGCGCGCGAACCCCGCGGCCGTGTTTTTCATGCATCCGGTTCGTGGCGACTTCACGTCGGATCCCGGTCATCAATGTAGGCAGCAGCGGCCCCCATGAAAAGGCCTCGAATCTTAATATTCTAGCGCGTTTTTGCGCTACCCGCCCGCTCAGGTCTGCGTTTGGTTAAGAGCTTACGACGGCGCGGCGGGGCCCTCTCAACAACGAGTTGGAGGGCGGCCAATGTTACTACCGCGCCGGCCAATGTCCGCCGAAAATGCCCGTTGGCGGTGTTTTGCGCGGCATCGAGTGCGGATTTGAGCGCCTCGAGCTTTCCCAGCTCTACTGGTCCCTCGTCGCCAACATTTGTTAATGCGCGGCTGAGCAACCGAAGCGCGATTTCTGCGGGCAATGCCCTGAAGCGGCGTGTCTCGATTGCAACCGCCCTGGGGGTTGGCAATTCGACTACCAACTCGGCCTCGGCGCGATCGACTGCCGCCTCGATCGCGGCCTCGGCGCGCCTAAGGCGGTGCGACAACCGTGCCAGCCTGTCGGCGTCGAGCCCCTCGTCAGCAAGGTTATCCATCAGGCCGCGCAGCCGAGCCCGGGTATACCGCGGGTCCCGGTTCGAGGGATCGTCGGCATACGAAATTTTCGCTGCCTTGAGTGTCTCGACCAAGCGCGCTTTCGGGACTTCGAGCAGTGGGCGCACCAGCGTAATCGCGCCGTCATCATCCAACGGCAATGGTGACAAACGCGACATTGCTCCCAAACCGGACAGCCCGCTGCCACGGCTCATCCGGATCAGCACCGTCTCCGCCTGGTCGTCAAGCGTGTGCGCAGTCAGGATATGCGCGGCCCCAGCCTTGCGCGCAACTTCACCGAGCAATCTGTAACGTGCCCCGCGTGCCGCTTCCTGCAAACCGGTCGAGGGCTTGCGCCCGCTCCAGCGCAAAGTGCGGTGCGCAATTTTGAGCTTGCGCGCGAGGCGCGCTACTGCGGCGGCTTCCTGTTTGGATTCCTTGCGCAGGCCGTGATCGACTGTGGCCGCGATCAGCTTCGGCGCTGACTTGAGTCCATCGCGCCAACGCGCTGCCAGAACCATCAGCGCGGTCGAATCGGGGCCGCCGGAAACCGCGAGGACAATAACCGGAAAAGATTGAAGGCCGGAAAAGAGCGCGTTGATTTCCGACGATGAGATGGCCGTCAATTTTTGCGTAGGCATGATCGCTACCGAAAACCGTTTCTTGCCCGCGGATCAAGCCCGAGGGTACGCTTTCGGATCACACCTTAGCAGTGCGCGCGCTTCTGTTCCTGTGCGACGCCACGTTTCACGCCGGCCGAGGCACGCGGATATTTGCGCTCGACCTCGGCGAGTGTGGCACAGGCGGCTTCTTTCTGGTTCAACGCCGCGAGCGACTGGCCAAGACGTAACAGTGAGTTCGGGCGCTTTTCCGGCGCGTTCGAACTTGGTCGAGACACCGAGGAATGATTCCGCGGCGTCACGATAGCGCTGTTGCTGGAAGAGGCTTTCGCCGAGCCAGTATTGCGCATCGGGCACAAGGCGCTCGTTCGGATATTTTTTGAGAAAATCGCGGAATGACTGCTCCGCCAACGAATAGTCCTTATGCAACACGTAGCCGTAGGCCATATCGTATTCGTCCTGCGGCGAGGCCGACGGCGGCAGTGTCGCAAGCTGAGCACCGGCAGGAGCGACGGGCACCGCGTTACGGGCTTGCGGCGGCGGCATTGGCGCAGCCATCTGAGACATTGGCACAGGAATCGCGCCGGCCGAGGCGACCGTCGATGGCGGTGCGACCGCTCGCGGCGGAGCGGTATCGTTGCCTGCAACCGTTGATAGGTCGAGCGGCGCGCCGGCGGCACGACCACCGGGAGCACCCACAGGCCCGTTGTCTTGGGCTTGTTCGGGTACAGCGATTACCGCTCCATTTCCAAGCGTGCGCGGCGCGCCTGGCGCATTCGGATTTTGCCCGGGATCAAACACATCGGACCGCCGGCCTGGCGTCGTCGCGGGAGGCGGCGCGTTGCCTGGACCGATTGGTGCGGTCTGCGCAGGTGGCGGAGGCGCACTCCTCGATCCCAACTGCTGGAACCGATATTCGGTATCATCCTGCATACGCTTGAGCTGCATCTCAAGTTGCTGATTGCGATATTGCAGCTGTTCAAGCGTGCCCGTGATCTGTCGCAGCACGCTTTCCATGCGATCGAGCCGCACCGACAGGTCGCCGGGATCGCCCTGCTGCGCCACCCGATCCGACGGTGCTGCTTGAGCTGGTTGGCGAGATTGAGCGGGTTGATCGCCGCGGCGGAACAGATTGTCGAGGAAATTGCCGGACGCGCGCTCATCCTGCGCGAGCGCTGCGCTCGCCAGAAATATTGCAGAGAGAGCGACAAGCGCCCCGATGCGAGATGATGGCCGTAAACGCGTCATATCAGATGAAACCGGCAGCCGCCCGAATGCCCCAATAACGCGTAGCATAAGGCGTGCTGCGTCGAAATTGTGACTGCGGGCAAACAAATGCATTGCTTGGAGCTTGAAAGGCCGGGTCTCACCCGGCCAAGCCTTGCCTGGTCAGTGGCGACGCTAAAGTTACGAGCTGGCCCCAAGTACGGTAACCGCACGACGATTTTGCGACCAGCACGATATGTCATTGCAGACCGCGACCGGCCGTTCCTTGCCGTACGAGATGGTGCGCATGCGTTGCGGCTGAATACCACGCGACGCCAGATAGTCACGCGCAGCCTGTGCGCGCCGGGCGCCTAGCGCAATATTGTATTCGCGCGTGCCACGCTCGTCGGCATGGCCCTCGATCGTGAACTGGCCGTACTGGCTATAATTCGTAAGCCACTGGGCCTGTTTGTCGAGCGTCGCACGCGCCTGGGGCGTTAGCTCGGATGAATCACTCTCAAAGAACACGCGGTCGCCGACATTGACCACGAAGTCCTGCTGACTGCCAGGCGTCGCTTGGCCCGCCGCATTCGCTTGCGCATCGTCGCCTGTCTTGTTTGCACAGGCCGAAATCGCCAAAGCTGCGGCTAAGACGGCCGCGAGCCGGGCGACATGCACCATTTTCTTCACATCGAACATTCCGGTGTCTCCATTTCACGCGTAATGACCGGAGCTTGCGTGTCGGTCTAGCAGGCCGTTCGTTAAGCGAACGTTCCATCAACCTTGATGGAACCTTGCGCAGACGCATAAAAACTGCAGGAGCCCTGTAAACTGTTTCTGATGGTTAAGACACGGTGAAAATAAGGCCGCGTTACGACCATCACGATAAAAGCGGTGACCAAGCCGGATCGGAGGCAAAACTGGGTGTTGGAACCTTCAATTCGTTGCGCCCAGTGATGTCGATTGTAAAAAGCGAAGGTCCTTGTCCGACATCGCGGAAAAACATGAGTACGCGCCCGTTCGGCGCGAAAGTCGGACCCTCGTTGTGGAAGCCCTCTGTGAGCACGCGCTCGCCGGAACCGTCTGGCTTGAGAATACCGATGGAGAAATTTCCGCGCGCCTGGCCAGTGAAGGCAATGTAGTCGCCGCGCGGCGACCATACCGGTGTCGAATGATGCCCCTCTCCAAAGCTGATGCGTTGTGCCGCACCGCCACTCGCTGGCATGACGTAGACCTGTTGGGTACCGCCGCGATCGCTCTCAAAGCAGATGCGGGCACCATCGGGTGAGTAACAGGGTGCGGTGTCGATTGCAGGCGTATCGGTGAGGCGCGTGGTCTGCTTCGAGCGCAAGTCCATCACAAACAGGTTGGCGTTGCCGCCCTGCTGCAAGCTCATGATCACCCGCTGGCCATCCGGCGAAAACCTCGGCGCGAATGTCATGCCGGGAAAATTCCCGACGATTTCACGTTGACCGGTCTCGATGTTGAGCAAATAGACGCGCGGACCGCCTTGCCCGTAGGACATGTAGGTAATCTCTTGCGTAGACGGGTTGAAACGCGGCGTTAGCACCAGATCGTCACCGCGGGTCAGGTAGCGCACACCGGCGCCGTCCTGATCCATAATGGCGAGCCGTTTCACGCGTCTATCCTTCGGGCCGGTCTCGTCGACGAAGACGACGCGGCTGTCGAAATAACCCTTCTCGCCGGTGAGGCGCTCATAAATCGCATCAGAAATAATGTGAGAAATGCGCCGCCAGTTGTCCGGCGTGGTGAAATATTGTTTGCCGTCGAGCTGTTGGCCGGCGAACACGTCCCAAAGCCGGAATTCCGCCTTTAGCCGTCCGTCGCCTTGGCGCGTAATCCGGCCGGTGACCAGCGCCTGCGCGTTGATCACGCGCCAATCAGGAAAGCGCGGCACATTATCGCTGTTGGTAACCTTTTCAACGAAGGCACTGGGATTTATTGGTGCGAACAAACCGCTGCGCTGGAGATTGTTGCTGATGACACCTGTGACATTGCGTCCGATATCGGCGTCGGTCGGCGAGCCTGAGATGAAATCAGGCAGCGCGATTGGCATCGGCTGTACGTTGCCCTGATTGATGTCGATGTTGAGCACCGCTTTGGCCGGGTCGGAGCCGAGAGCTGCGAGCGCGCCCGCGCCAAGCAACAAGCGACGACGGCTGAATTTTAATTTGGTATTTTCAGTCACAGGATTGAACTACCTTGCGGGAATATCGTGAAACATTTGTTTGGTGTCGAAGGTAAAGTCGATTTCCTTCCACTGCTCGTAATGGTCGGGCCGCAACATGGTATAAGGCTGTCCGACAAACACCGCGCGTACAGCGCTGTCACGCATCGCATTGAATTGAACACCGCTTCCGCTGGTGAGGACCAGTGGGCCCGTGGCCAGCGTGCCATCGCGCTTAAATTTTATCCGAATGGTGACCTGGCCATGATCGGCATCCTGCATTCCGACCGGTGGATTCCATAACGCCATCAGGCGCGCTCGCAGCGCGTCGATCTCGGACTGCGACAGCTGGGCGGCCATGCCAGACGCCGTGCCGAGCGAGGGTGTCGCGTTGACCTCGGTGCCGGTCGCCGCATTACGTTGTGAATCACGTTTGTCGAGCAGAGCCGCAATCTTGTCGGCGTCGAACTTTGGCTGCTGCTTCTGTGGCGGTTTCTTTGGCGGCAGCGGTTGCGGCTCGACATTCGTTTGCGGCTTCGTTTCTTCTGGCTGCTTGATCTTTTCGGCGATCGGATCGGGCTTGGGCTGTTGCGGCTGGGGCGGCGGCGTAACTTCTTTGACCGCCTGCACTTCTTTTTTCTCGGTGACCTTGGGTTTCGAATCCTCGACCGGCTTTGGCGGCTCTTCCGCTTTTTTCTCGACCATAGGCTTGGGCATTTCGACCTTGGGCGCGTCTTTCACGCCTTTGGTCATTTGGGAAAAGTCTTTTTCACTCACAAGATCCACCGGCAGCGATTCCGCAGGAGTGACCTCAAACGTTTTGCCGGAAAACGACAACGTCGCCCACAGCAGCACCGCCGCATGCAAGCCGGCCGAGATCGCTGTCGCCTTTTTCATCACTGCGCTTTCGCGCCCTGCTCGAATTCTGTCACCAAGGCTACACGATGGAAGCCGGCCGACGACAGCCGCCCCATCACTTTCATCATGGTTCCGTACTCTACCTTCTTGTCGCCGCGCACATAAACGCGAGCATCGGTCCCGCCGCGCGCGTCGGCAATCGCCTGCATCTTGGGGACGAGATCATCCACGGCGATTTCACTGTTTTGCAGAAAAATCTGGCCCTTCTCGTTAACCGAGACAGTGAGAGGCTCCTTGTCCTGTTCCAGGCTCTTGGCCTGGCTCTGCGGCAGGTCGATCGGCACGCCGACAGTCAGCAGAGGCGCGGAGACCATAAAGATGATCAACAGCACCAGCATCACGTCGACCATCGGTGTGACGTTGATTTCGCTCATCACTCGGCGGCGATGGTGTTTACGCTTCCCGATGACCGGCGTGCCGGCATTGGCTGCCATGGTTCAATATCCCTTGCACACGATCTTTTCCGAAAGCCGGTTCCTACTTTTCGAACTCATGCGCTACCCGCGTTCGTCGATCTGCCGCGACAGAATGGCGGCGAACTCGTCGGCGAACCCCTCCAATCTTTGGGCCTGCCTGTTAACTTCGGATGCGAACTTGTTATAGAAAATGGTCGCCGGTATGGCGGCGACAAGGCCGATTGCGGTCGCAAAAAGCGCTTCGGCGATGCCAGGGGCAACCACCGCCAACGAAGTGTTTTTGGATGCGGCGATCGACTGGAAGCTTGTCATGATGCCCCACACCGTCCCGAACAAACCCACAAAGGGGCCGGCAGAACCGACGGTGGCAAGAACCAAAAGCCGCTTTTCCAGCCGTTCAACCTCACGTGCGATGGTCACTTCCATGACCTTCTCGATGCGCATTTGCAGTCCGCCCAAGGACCGTGTGTTGCCTTCGAAGCTGCGTTTCCATTCGCGCATCGCGGCCACAAATAACGCCGCCATCGAATGGGCCGGGCGCGCGGAAAGTGCGCGGTAGAGTTCGTCCAGCGACTGGCCGGACCAGAAGGCTTGTTCGAAGCGATCCATGGCGCGACGCGTGCGTGCATAGAGCACGGTCTTGTCGATCGCGATTGCCCATACCCAGACCGAGCAGACCAAAAGGCCGACCATGACTGTTTTGACGACCCAGTGGGCG
Organism: uncultured Alphaproteobacteria bacterium; assembly: GCA_963810585.1. GTDB lineage: Bacteria > Pseudomonadota > Alphaproteobacteria > Rhizobiales > Xanthobacteraceae > Pseudolabrys. The sequence goes on along the minus strand of CAWENV010000001.1, from coordinate 2,346,653 downwards.
TTCCAGAACAGCGTGAACAGCGATAGGTCGGATGAGGTCAGCGGGAGCACCGACTGTGCCACATCGGCAGGATTCATGGGCACGTCCTCTCCGCTTGATCCGGTTCCGGCGGTCGAACCGGCGCGGCGCAATTCCTGAAATCAACATGCGCGCGCGACGATGTCGCCTGCACGCTCAGTCGAATACCAAGTCCCTCGCGAAATTCGTATGTCCCGTCCACCGGCACCTACGAAATCCCCGCGAAACTTGGCCAAACTTGGGCGCGGAAGCGGGCTTTTCAGCCCTCTAAACAGCGCTGATTATGGTTAAGGAGTCGTTACTATTCGAGGCCGCACATCCTTGGGCAAATGCAAAGGCCGCCCGTGTGGGCGGCCTTGCTGCCGGAGAAAGCGGCCTCAGTTTTGCGGCCGGTTCGTATCTGGTGTCGGCCGGTCGCGGCGCTCGGTCATGAACTGGTCGAACTCGGTCTTGTCCTTGGCAAAGCGCAAGCGATCCAGGAAAGAGCGGAATTCGCGCTGTTCCTCTTCCAGGCGGCGCAGCGTTTCCGTGCGATATTCGTCGAAAGCATGGTTGCCGCTGGAGGGTGCGCCGCCCCAAGGCCCGCTGCCCATCCGGTCGCGCATCCAGCCCATCTTGCTGTCCATCTTGTCTTGCCAGCGACCATGGCCGCCAAATCCGCCACATCCCATTCGTCCGCTCCCGATTGTGAAGGCGAGGACGCAAAGACCAAGTGGCCACCAAGCCATGAACCCGAGGATGATCAGAGCAATCCAGGCGGGTTTGCCGAACTCATCGAGCCTTGCGGTGATTGGCATTGTCGACCTCGTGTGAATGTAAATAACATTTACATAAGTAGGCCCGGGCGAACGACCTGTCAAGCGGACCGAGCATTAAATTGGGGGACAGCCTCCCGAACACCAGTCCTACGCGCAAAAAATGCAGGCGGACGATCAACGGCGCGACGAAACGGCCGTAAGCCCAAGCCCGCGGAGGTAAATCAACACAGCGGCTTCCAACAGTTCTTCCGGCGGCATCGGTAGCGCGCGCCGCGCAGCATCGCCGCGGCCGAATAGCGAAGCGATGCCGTGTGTCATCGACCACACGTGCAGCGCCACCATCAGCGGCGGCGGCCGCCCTTCCGGCTGCATCAACGCTACAAGCTTTTCCGCCGCCGCGCGCAGCACTGCAAAGGCGTTCTCACCCGCTTCGCGCAACTGCGGATCAGAGTCGAGCGGCACGCCCGCTTCGAACATCGCCGAGTAATAAGCCGGCTCGCCTTTGGCAAAGGCGAGATAGGCTTTGCCGAGACGATCGAAGGCTGTCATCACCTCCGGCCTGCCCTCATCCCAGGCTTTCGCCAGCGCGGCACTGAAAAGCACAAAACCCCGCTGCGCCACGTCGGCGAGCAGCGCGTCGCGGTCACGGAAATGCCGATACGGCGCGGCGGGGCTCACGCCGGCAAAGCGCGCGGCATCGGCGAACGTGAATCCGGCCGGACCTTTTTCAGCAATTAGCTCAAGCGCGGCACGCACCAGAGCTTCTTTCAAATTGCCGTGGTGATAGCCGCGCGTACTGCGCTTGCCCCATCTCATGTGAAGGGCTTTTACATGACGGCGGAGGCCGCGTCGATGCTGGCGTCACGATCGCTGGCGGCGCTTCGCTGCCAAAGGCAAATGATCGAACAGCGTCGGCCCGTTCGGCTGAGCGCCTTCGATTGTCAGCAAACGCAGTTTGGTGACCACACCGCCCGGCGCAGAAAAGCCACCCGTCTTGCCGCCGGCCGCCAGCACGCGATGACAGGGGATGATTAGCGGGATCGGATTTTCCCCAAGCGCCTTTCCGACGTCGCGCGCCAGCAGACGGTCGCCTGACCGCGTGGCAATTTCGCCGTAAGTCAACGTCGCGCCAGCCGGAATCGTGCGTGCAATATCGTAGACCTTACGATTGAACTCCGGCAGTGCGTCGGTATCGATTGTCACGTCGCTCAGATCGCGCTTTTCGCCACGCAACAGCGCGACAATGCCGTCGATGGCCCGCTGAACGTCAGCAGGAGGTACCGCCTCCTTCGCACCAGGAAAGCGACCCAGCAAGCCGGCGCGGGTCGCGCGGTCGGTTCCCCTGTGGACCTGTACGCCGGCAACACCACGCGCGCTCCAGACGATCGCACACGTGCCAAGCGCGGTGTTGAATAGCGAATAGCTGCGAACAGTCATGACACTAAACACTAACACGCCTCTTCAGATAGTGCCGCCCGTTTCCTGGTCTGCCTTCATGGCGGTGCGCAGCGGCTTAGGTATCGGCTTGGCGCGACCACCGGACACGAAGGCGACTTGCACATGCGCTTCCACCAGCAGTTCTTCGCCACGCATGACCTTTTGATTGAGTGTGACCGACGCGCCCTTCACTTCTTCCGGTGCAGTCACGATTGCGAGCACGTCATCCATGTGCGCGGGCTTTTTGAAGTCGATACTCATGTGGCGCACGACAAAGGCAAAACCGGGCGCCTCTTGCGCGGCCTGTTCGAACAGCGCGCGATGGTCGGCTCCAATCAGCCGCAGGTAGTTGGTGCGCCCGCGCTCCATGAAGCGCAGGTAGCTGGCGTGGTAAACCACACCGGAGAAATCCGTATCCTCGTAGTAGACGCGCACGGCCTGATAGTGCCGGCCATCGCTAATTTCACCATCGAGATGCGAAGGCACGTCAGCCATCAGCCGGTCCGCGCCAAGGGAAGTACGTGGTCGCGCGTCAGCGGGGCGAAAGTCAGGTCGGGTAGTGCGACAGGATCGACCCAGACAACTTCGTCGATCTCGGCTTTCGGCATTACCGCGCCTTCGACATCGACCGCGTATACCGCGGCCTGCACCCGATAGCCGGGCTCGTTCGCAGCCTCGCAATCGAACACCCCGAGTGGCCGCGCTGTTTCCGTGACGACCCGGCAGCCCAGTTCCTCGGCTATCTCACGCGAGAGCACAGCGACATCGCCTTCGCCGGCATCTCGTTTGCCGCCAGGTTGCATGAAAGCCGACGTCCCCCGCTTACGGACCACCAGCACACGGCCGTCATTGTCGCGGATCAGCGCGGCGACCACACTGATTATTCTTTCGCTCATTCTTCGTCCCCGGGAAATAATCCGAACTGGCCCGGATCGCGCGCAGGTTCGGCGAGACCGAGATGCTTGAAAGCCTGCGAGGTGAGCAGCCTGCCGCGCGGCGTGCGCTGCAGAAACCCTTTCTGAATCAGGAACGGCTCGATGATGTCCTCAATGGCGTCGCGCGGCTCCGACAGCGCAGCGGCGAGTGTATCGACGCCGACCGGCCCCCCGCCGTAGCTCTCGGCGATGGTTTTAAGATAGCGATGATCCATGGCGTCGAGACCGGCCCCGTCGACTTCAAGTTCACGCAGTGCGCGGTCGGCAATTTTTCGGTCGATAGTCTTGGCACCGTCGACGTGGGCGAAGTCGCGCACACGGCGCAACAGGCGGCCCGCGATGCGCGGAGTGCCGCGGGCGCGGCGTGCGATCTCATTGGCACCGTCGACACTCATTCCGATGCCGAGCACACGGGCACCGCGATTGACGATCAGTTCAAGCTCGGGCTCGGAATAAAAATTCAACCGCACTGGAATGCCGAAGCGGTCACGCAGCGGATTGGTCAGCAACCCGGCGCGGGTCGTGGCGCCAACGAGCGTGAAGGGCGACAGATCAATTTTCACTGAACGCGCGGCGGGACCCTCGCCAATGATGAGGTCGAGCTGGAAGTCCTCCATCGCCGGATAGAGAATTTCCTCGACCGCGGGGTTGAGCCGGTGAATCTCATCAATAAACAGTACATCGCGCGGCTCGAGATTGGTGAGTAGCGCGGCCAGATCGCCGGCCTTCGCAATCACGGGGCCGGAGGTAGCGCGGAAATTCACGCCTAGTTCGCGCGCGACAATCTGCGCCAGCGTGGTTTTGCCCAAGCCGGGCGGCCCAACGAACAGCACATGGTCCAGCGCTTCGTTGCGCGCGCGCGCCGCTTCAATGAACACCGACAGATTGGCGCGCGCCTTTTCCTGGCCGATAAATTCCAGCAGCCGCTGCGGACGCAACGAGGCATCCGCGTCATCGTCGCGGCGCTCGGCGGCCAGCAGGCGGCGCGGACTGTTCATTTCGCCAGTTCCTTCAGTCCCTGCCGGATCAGCGTTGCGGCGTCGGCACCTTCACCGGCGTGGCGTGTGGCGGCAGCGATAGCGGCCGCAGCCTGCGGATGTCCGTAACCAAGATTGACCAACGCTGAGACGGCGTCCGCCACTGGCTTCGGCGCACGATTTTCGTCGAGCGCGCCAGCGAGATGCACGACCGCCGGGTCGATATTGGCAAAGGCCGGTACCTTATCCTTCAACTCAGTGACGATGCGCTCGGCTACCTTCTGGCCTACACCGGGCGAGCGCGCAACCATTGCCTTGTCACGCATGGCAACAGCGGAGGCGAGCTCGGATGGTTTCAATGTGCCGAGCACCGACATGGCAACCTTCGCACCGACTCCCTGCACAGTTTGCAGCAAGCGGAACCATTCGCGCTCGATGTCACTCGCGAATCCGAAAAGCTTGATCTGATCTTCGCGCACGTAAGTTTCGATTGACAATGTGGCGGCCTCGCCCGGTGACGGAAGCGCCTGCAGTGTTCGCGCCGAACAATGAACTTGATAGCCGACACCTCCGACGTCGAGGATGATATAATCCTCGCCGTAACTGTCCACGATGCCTTTGAGCTTGCCGATCATGACGCCGCAACCTTCAGCACCACGCTCGTCCGGTGATGGGCATGGCACACCGCGATCGCCAGCGCGTCCGCTGCGTCCTCGCTTTGCGGATCCGCTTTCGGCAGCAGCACGCCGATCATCATGCGGATCTGCGCTTTCTCACCGTGTCCGGCACCGACGACCGTTTTCTTCACGACGTTGGGCGCGTACTCAGAAACCGCCAGACCCGCCTTCGCAGGCACGAGCATGGCGATACCGCGCGCCTGCCCGAGTTTCAAAGTCGCGGCTGCGTTGTTGTTGACGAAGGTCGCCTCCACTGCCGCCTCGTGCGGTTGGTATCGCTCGATCACCGCAATCAGCCCGTCATGGATTGTCAGCAAGCGGACACTGAGCTCGGCGCGATCGCTGGTTTCAAGCGACCCGCAGGCGACATAAATCAGCCTGTTGCCATCGGCCTCGATCAGGCCCCAGCCTGTGCGGCGGAGCCCCGGATCGATACCGAGAATGCGAATCGGATGCCGGGCCATGACCTTGTTGATAGCCCCGCCGCCCGCGCCCGCCTAGAGACCGTTTCGTCAGGCCCCTACCGGTCGCCTTGCCTAATATGAAAATCTCGCGCCTTTTCGCGAAAAATGCGCATGACGGCCATGCCCTGCGCAACCGAAGCGAAGTAGGAAATCACGTTCTTCTTGCACTAGGATCGATACCGCCATGCCGGATAACTCCTCTGCCTCTCGCCGCGCCAGGCGACGAGCCGTCATTATTGGTGGCTCGATGTCGGGCCTGTTTACGGCTGCGTTCCTTCGCCAGATCGGTTGGGACGCAGACGTCTATGAACGTTCGAGCGTCGAACTGGTCGGCCGCGGCGCCGGCATCACCGGCCACCCGGAGTTGATGGAAGCACTGGAAGCGAGTGGCGCCGGTACAAAAGATCTTGGCGTCGAAGTACCCAAGCGAATTGCCATTGACCGCGATGGCCGTATCACCGACGAGCGCCCGCTACGGCAAATCCTGACTTCATGGGACCGACTGCAACAAATCCTGCGCGGCACAGTTGATCCCGCACATTACCATCTCGGCCGCGCATTCACACGCGCCGAGCAAAACGGCAGCGGCGTGCAGGTGCATTTCGCTGACGGCACCATCGAACATGCCGACATTCTGGTGGGCGGCGACGGCATCCGGTCAAGTGTGCGCGGACAGGTCGCACCCGAAATACAACCGATCTACGCCGGCTATTACATCTGGCGCGGAGCGCCTAACGAAGCCGACCTCGCGCCGGAAACGTTACGCAGCATCTATCCGCTATTCACCTTCTATCTGCCGCCCCGGCAGGAAGTCATCACCTACCCCATCGCCGGCTTCAATAACGACCTGCGCCCCGGCCATCGCCGCTTCAACTTCATCTGGTACCGCGTCGCCGACGCCGCAAAATTGCGCGAGATGAACGTGGACGAGAACGGCATACAACACGAACATTCGGTGCCACCGCCGCTGGTCCGCAAGGATCTCATTGCAGACATGTACAAGGACGCCCGCGAAATTTTACCGCCTGCCCTGCTCGATGCGCTGACGAAGATCAAGCAGCCGTTCGTCACGCCCATTTACGACTTCACTGCACCGACGATCGTCTATGGCCGCGTCGCGATGGTCGGCGATGCCGCGGCGAATGCACGGCCGCATATGGGCTTCGGCATGGCCAAGGCCGGCACCGACGCACAAGCGTTGGCGCGCGCATTGCGCGATTACGACGATGTCGACACTGCGCTGAAAGCCTACAATACCGAGCGTCAGCCACTCGGCAATATCATCGTCAATCACGGCCGCAAACTCGGCACCCATATGGGCGTCAATCTCAAAACCGAAGAAGACCGCCGCATGCACGACTTGCTGCAAAGTGACGGCGCCATGCTGGACTGGATCGCGGTGCCAAATTTCCTGGACGCTTATAAATGAACGAACTTCTGAAACCGGACTATGCGCGCAACATGCGCATCATCGGCCACTCCGATCAAGGTGGCCGGCCCGACGGTGTGCAAGTGATGGTGCATCGCGGCTACGCCTATGTCGGCCACATGTTCTCCAAGGGCTTTTCCATCATTGACGTGCGCGACGGAAAAAATCCGCGTGCGGTGAATTACGTTGCTGCGCCGCCCAACACCTGGAATATCCATCTGCAAACGCACGGCGATCTGCTTCTAGTAATCAATGCCAAGGATATGTTCGCCGCCGCAGAATTTTCCGACGAACGCGCCTACTATAGTGGCGCGCTCGGCAAGACCGTTGGCACCGCCGAAGCGAAACGAACGCGCGACTGGAGCGCGGGGCTCGCCGTCTATGACATTTCAAAGCCGGAGGCACCGCGCCGCATCGGCTTCATGCCTGTGAATGGCGGGGGCATTCACCGCATATGGTACACGGGCGGGCGCTGGGCCTATGCTTCCGTCTTGCTCGATGGCTTCACCGACTACATCTTCATAACCGTCGACATGGGCGACGCGGCGAACCCGCGCGAGGCCGGCCGCTGGTGGATTCCCGGCATGAATTTGGCGGCCGGCGAAACGCCATCATGGCGGCAGGCGCGACGCTACGGTCTGCACCATGCAATTATCCACGGCGATACGGCTTATGCCGCCTGGCGCGATGCCGGCATGGTGGTGCTCGACATAGCTAATCGTGCCAAGCCGGAATTGATCGTGCACAAAAATTGGTCGCCCCCGTTCGGCGGCGGTACACACAACTGTTTGCCACTCCCGGATCGCGAACTGCTCGTGGTGCTGGACGAAGCAGTACTCGATCATCAGGAAGACGGGCTCAAGCTGATTTGGATATTCGACAACCGCATTCGCGGAAACCCGGTCAGCATCGCTACGTTGCCGACCCCGGCCGAGGCCGACTACAGGGCCAAGGACGGTCATTTCGGCCCACACAATGTTCATGAGAACAGACCGGGCAGCTTCGTCAGCTCGCAATTAATTTTCGCGACATATCAAAATGCCGGCATTCGCGTTTTCGACATCTCCGATCCCTTTATACCAAAGGAAGTCGGCGCACTGGTACCGCCGCAACCAGCGACGCTTGCCGACACACGCCCGAACCGCGCGCGCGTAATTCAATCAGCCGATGTGTTTGTGGACGCGAGCGGGTTGATTTACGCGACCGACTACAATGCCGGGCTCTATATTTTGGAATTTAATGGTTGAGCCTCACGCGCTCATTTTCGTGACCAGAGCATCGGACACTTCGAAATTGGCATAGACATTTTGCACATCGTCGCTGTCGTCGAGCAATTCCATCAACTTCAGAATTTTTTCGCCGGATTCGTCGTCGAGCGCTACTGTGTTTTGGGGCTTCCATAGCAGCGCGGACTTGCGCGGCTCGCCGAACTTGCTTTCGAGTGCCTTGGCTATTTCACCAAGGGTTTCCGGCGTGGTGAAAATCTGATGGCCGTCGTCATTCGACGTCACGTCCTCGGCACCAGCCTCAACGGCCGCCTCAAGCATTGCATCGGCGCTCGCCGCCTTGGCGTCGTATTCGATCGCGCCGACATGACTAAACATGAACGACACCGCACCGGTGGTGGCCAGGTTGCCGCCGTTTTTGGCAAAAATCGCGCGCACCTCACCGGCGGTGCGGTTATGATTGTCGGTCAAAGCCTCCACAATCACCGCTACCCCGCCCGGCCCATAGCCTTCGTAGCGGATCTCGTCGTAGCTCTCGGCTTCATTACCGGACGCCTTCTTGATGGCGCGTTCGATATTGTCCTTCGGCATGTTCTCGGCACGCGCGGCCAGCATTGCCGCGCGCAGGCGCGGGTTGAACGCGGGATCCGGCAGGCCAAGCTTGGCCGATACCGTGATTTCGCGCGCGAGCTTGCCGAAAAGCTTGGAGCGCACCTTATCCTGGCGCCCCTTGCGGTGCATGATGTTCTTGAACTGGGAATGACCGGCCATAAGACAACGTACAATTGTTTGTTGGTACCGGCGGCTATATAGGCCGCCCGCGCGAGAAAATAAATATCGGTGAGCGCGATTCGCGGCCCTGTTATCAGGCTTCCGCTACCGCAACGTTGCGCAGGATTGACCCTATACGACTGGCGACTTTGGCCACGTTACGGTGGACGCGTACCTTGTAGCGGGCGACCGCGTCGCGATCGACCATGAAAAACTTCTTTTCCGGGTAAGCCCGCCCAAAAACATCGATCAACATGCTGCGGAACTGGCCCGAAGGGAGATTTGGCAGCTGGGCGGGTGCCTCACCATAGGCTGCAATTTCGGCCGAGGTGAGCGCGCACAGCAGTGGCGTTGGCAAGACCGAATAGACCTGCCTGTGGCGCTGAATGGTCGCGATGGCACGATCAAGGGCGAGTTCCGCACCGACCTCGTCGCCAATCACCAAAGGCTCATCGTCAACCGCCCTAACGAGCGGAAACTGGTCGATGAACCAATCGCCGAGGTGCACTACGTTGTTACGGCCGCGCCCGTACATCAGTACGTCGTCCTCATAGCGCGCGAACCACGTATCAAGCCGTTCGAGCATGCGATCGAGTGCCGGGCGCGCGATCAACTCACGGCATTGCGTGCCAAATATGCCAATAGCGAATTTCGCAGCCGAAACGACATCGAGTACTTGCTCGCCGAGGAGCGGCGGAAAAAGTCCACTGCCAGTGCCGAGCACCACCAAGTCGTAATTGCCGCGCGCTTCGCCGATAGTGCCGAGCGTCAGATGATGCACTTCCGCTTCGGCCGGCAACAACGCGTTGATCATGTGGCGCCCCAACCGCCCGCCGAAATCGTCACTGTCGCTGCCGGAAATTACGGCAACGCTGCAGGGCGCGACCGGCGCCAGCCATTCGGTGGGCGTGAGCCGCATCAGCAGCTGCATATCGTCAATCGGCGTTGTGCACTCGATGCGGAATCCGTATCGATCGAAAAGCATCGCCAGATCGTAGTAGCTAAGGTGATTGGCAAAGCCGAGCGCGGCACGATCGGTGTCTTTTGCGAGGTCGGTCGCGCAGTAACTTAAAATAATGTCGCGCTTGCAGAAGCGCAGATGTGTGAACAGGTTCTCCACATCTGCTACATGCTCAAGCGCGCCGAGTATGACGATGACATCGCATTGCGATGCAGCTTCGGTCGGAAATTCACCGGCATTCAGATCGCAGACCTGAGCCGCGCGTTTCTTGCTGGCGCGACTTATACCGCTGTAGCTGCAGCCGGCAGGCACCAGTGCCTGCAAGACCAAATTTCCGCTGAGATCGAGCACTCGTGCGCCGGACGGGATGAATTGCGCGGCGAGCTCGGCGCGAGGATCAGCTTTTGGGCTTTTAGATACCTGCTGCGGAGGCGCAAGGTCAGGCGGAAGTTCCAGAGCCAGATTGCTATTAACGAGCAGATTCATGGGCACCTGTGCCGAGGTCGCTATGCCGGACCCAGCACATGACGGCGAATCAACTTCACCTACCGAATCACCGACCCGATTCGCGGTCAATCCACGCAGGTCAAAATTTTTAGCCCCAGAACTTCGGCCGCGTCTCTTCCAGGATGCCGCCGAAGCGCACCGCACCGACTTTACGCGCAAGACCGGTGGTGTCGTCGGTCTCTACGGCAAGACCACAGAGCGTGGCAGGGCCGTTAGATGGCTCGAATTTCGCTCCAGGCAGTTTGCGCAGGAAGCGATTGAGCGGCTCGTCCTTGTTCATGCCGATGACTGAGTCATAGTCGGCGGTCATTCCGACATCCGATACAAAGGCGGTACCGCCTGCCAGAATGCGATCGTCGGCAGTGGGCACATGCGTATGGGTACCAACGACGAGACTTGCACGCCCATCGACGAAGTAACCCATCGCCTGTTTTTCACTGGTCGCCTCGCAATGGAAATCGATGACGATGGCATCCGCGCCGGATTTAAGCGCGCAGGCGGCGAGTTCGCGTTCGATTGCGGCAAAGGGATCATCGAGCGGGTCCATGAAAATCCGGCCCATAGCATTGATGACAAGGGCACGTTTGCCGTTCTTGGTTTCGATGAGTGCCGCACCGCGACCGGGCGTGCCTTTGGGATAGTTGAGCGGGCGGATAAGGCGCGGTGCGCGTTCGATGAATACAAGCGCCTCGCGCTGATCCCAAGCATGATTGCCGAGGGTGACGGCATCGGCGCCAGCGTCGATAAACTCGTTGTAGATTACCTCGGTGATGCCAAAGCCGCCCGCCGCATTCTCACCGTTGACGACGACCAGATCGAGATTCCAGTCAGCAATCATTCCCGGCAAGCGTTCGCTTACGATAGTGCGCCCGGACCGGCCGACCACATCACCAATAAAAAGAATACGCATGCGCTTTCAGGTCTCTTTATTGACGCATGATCTTATCCAAAAACCGGTTCCCACTTTTCGGGATCATGCGTTACGAAAATCGATTACCTCGCGCTCCGTTAGCACAAGGTCGAGGCGCGCGTCGCGCTCTGTGGCGGGGACCGCGGGAATTTCCTGGACCGCAAAGGCAATGCCGATAGCAGTGACGGGTTTCCTGGCGCGCAATGCGTTGATCGTCATGTCGTAATAGCCGGCACCGTAACCGATCCGATGGCCCGCGCGATCGAAGGCAGCCAGCGGCACGATGAGAATATCTGGAGCGACTTCGCGCGCGCCCGACACCGGTTCGCGAATTCCCCACTGTCCGGAGGCCAAGGGTTCGCCAAACGCCCAAGCGCGCATGATCAGAGGCTTGCCGCGACCGGCGACAGCGGGCAGTGCGAGTTGCATGCCCGCATCAGCAAACTTCCGCATCAAGGGGATCGGATTAATTTCACTCTTCATCGGGGAGAAGCCGGAAACCACCATGCCGCGCTCAATTTTCAATGGGAAAGGCCGAGCGGCGATTGTGTCGGCGGCGGCAGCGCGCGCAGACGAAGGAAGCGCGTCGCGCAGGGCGAGCGCCTCCTGGCGAAATCGGGCTTTCGGGGAATCCGTATCGGCGGTTTTGATCATTGCAATGAGTGCGGAGCCGCGATGGCCGTCGGAGTGTGATCCCGGGAACCTACATAAGTAGGTGGGCGCCATATGACCGAACCCACGAGCTCAGCCAGGGACAGCTCCCGTTAGGATCGTAAGGCCCCGGGGAATTTTCTCCAGACGCGCCCCACAGCCCCGCAAGTCGAATGTAGTGCTTATAGGAGGCCGGCGCCATGCCAACTCTCCCCGCTTGCCGGGAGAGGTTAAAGATCAATTATCCGATCGCAACGCCACCGTTGCCGAGCGTCTGGTTGAGCTTCCTGGTTATGCCCTCAAGACGCTCTGCAGCGGAATTGAAGGCTCCGATCACCGCGTCTGATGCCGCTTTGGCGCGGTCACCGGCGACAAGGCGAGCGTCCTGCAAGGCCGCGACCTCGTCTTCCAGTCGGCGCAACTTATGCGTGGCTTCAACCAGCTCGTCGGCAAGCACTAGCGCAGCCATCACCGTTAAGCGTGTGTCACCGATCTCGCCAAACTTGCGTCTCAGATCGATGATGCGCTGATCGATGTCCTTGGCGAGCGCCTGCAGATGCTCTTCCTGGCCGTCCTCGCATGCGAGGCGGAATTGGCGGCCGGCAATGGTGGCATTAACCTGTGACATCGTTTCACTCGTTCATATCGAGCACCGAATGAATCGAAGCAATCGCGGTATCTAGTCGCTCGGCGATCTCGCGATTGGTCGATTCCAGGCGGCGGGAGCGCGCTGTCTCATTATCAAGGGCGGCGGCCAGCCTTGTGCGGTCAACGCCAAGCGCTTGCACCTGCGAGACCAGCCCGTCTTCACTTCGGTCGGACTGCTTTCGCCGCTCAACCGCGGCATCAAGTGCGTCGAGCGCGAGCGCCAAACGCTTGACCGCAGTATCGATTGTACTTTGCTCCGTCATCGTCACTCGCCCGCACAAAAACTCTTGTAGCGGCAGATATTTAGGCGGAGAACTTTACGTGCTGCGCGACCGTCCCGTCAACGCTCGGTGGACGATTTGCCCAGCTGTTTTCGTCGACCTGTGTATGACGGAGACGCACCGCGGCGGTCACATTGACTCAAAGGGCTCACATGCTATCCAGCCGCCAAAAGGCCCTTTCCATGAGCGCAAAAGCCTCGCCGACGGCAGCCGCCGCGCCTGCAGAGCGTCGCGAGCAATCTGCCGCCAGCCCTGTCATTGCCCACGCCACCATGGCGAATGCCATTCGTGCGCTGGCGATGGACGCTGTGGAGCAGGCCAAATCCGGCCATCCAGGAATGCCCATGGGCATGGCCGACGTTGCAACCGTGTTGTTCTCCCGATTTTTGAAGTTCGACCCGGCAGATCCAGCCTGGGCCGACCGCGATCGCTTTGTGCTGTCGGCGGGCCACGGCTCGATGCTCATCTACGCGCTGCTCTACCTCACCGGCTACGAAGCGATGACGATCGATGAAATCAAGCGCTTCCGTCAGCTCGATTCGATCACCGCCGGCCACCCGGAAAATGGCCACGTGCCCGGAGTTGAGACAACCACCGGACCGCTGGGGCAAGGACTAGCCAATGCAGTTGGCATGTCGATCGCCGAAAAACATCTCGCGGCCGTATTCGGGGACGAACTCGTAAATCACAAGACCTACGTGATCGCTTCCGACGGCGACCTTATGGAAGGCATTAGCCAGGAAGCAATCGCGCTTGCCGGGCATCTCAAGCTCAATAAATTAATCGTGCTGTTCGACGACAACGGTATTTCCATCGACGGCGCTTTGTCGCTTGCGGATTCAGTTGATCAGCTGAAACGCTTCGAAGCTGCAGGCTGGAGCGCTTCCCGTGTTGACGGACACGATCCGGTGGCAATCGGTGCGGCGCTGGAAAAAGCGCAGACATCCGACAGGCCAACGCTGATCGCTTGTAAAACCAAGATTGGATACGGTGCGCCGACCAAGCAGGGTTCGGAGAAATCACACGGATCTCCGCTCGGTGCCGAAGAAATTGCCGGCGCACGCAAAACGCTCGGCTGGACATCCGCACCATTTGAGGTGCCCGCTGATATTCTGAGCTCTTGGCGCGCAGTCGGGGCACGGTCGAAAGCCGCGCATGCCGATTGGAAAAAGCGACTGATTGCACTCGACAAGGCCAAGCAAGTAGAATTCGAACGGCGCATGAAAGGCGAGTTGCCGAAACAGGCTCTCGCGGACGCCGTGCGTGCAGTGAAAGAAAAGCTCGCGGCGCAACCGAAGGAAATTGCCACCCGCACGGCCTGCGAGTTCGCGCTCGAAAGTCTTATTCCGGCGTTGCCCGAGTTGATCGGCGGCTCGGCCGATCTTACCGGCTCCAACAACACGCGCACCAAAGGTATGAAGGCAATCTCGGCCGCCGACTTCTCCGGCCGCTTTATTCACTACGGGGTGCGCGAGCACGGCATGGCCGCTGCGATGAACGGCATGACGCTGCATGGCGGCATCATTCCTTATTCCGGCACATTCCTGGTTTTCTCCGACTATTGCAGACCAGCGATCCGGCTCGCCGCCCTGATGCATAAACGGGTCATTCACATCATGACCCACGACTCTATTGGTCTGGGAGAAGACGGACCGACGCATCAGCCCGTCGAACATCTCGCCGCACTGCGCGCAATTCCGAACCTGCTGGTATTCCGTCCCTGCGACGCCGTGGAAACAGCCGAGTGCTGGCAACTCGCGCTCGAAGCGAAAGACAGGCCAAGCGTAATGGCGCTCACGCGGCAAAACCTGCCACAACTGCGCAATCGGCTCGACGTAGAAAACATTTGCAAGTACGGAGCCTACGAAATCGCGGCACCGGAAAGGCGCTCGGATGTTTCGATCTTCGCCACAGGTTCCGAGGTTTCGATTGCGGTCGATGGTGCAAAGTTGCTCGCTGAGCGCGGTGTTGCAGCGCGTGTGGTTTCAGTTCCCTGCTTTGAATTGTTCCTGGAGCAGAAAGAGGACTATCGCCGCGCGATCATTGGCGACGCGAAGATCAAGGTCGGTGTTGAGGCCGCAGTACGCCAGGGTTGGGATGCCATCATCGGCTCCGACGGCGTGTTCGTCGGCATGAACTCGTTTGGAGCGAGCGCGCCGTACAAGGAACTGTACAAAAAGTTTGGAATTACCGCCGAGGCGATTGCCCATGCGGCGTTAGCCAAGCTTGGGAAATTGTAGCGAGAGATTATATGTGTCGTGGCAGATTACCGCCGCGACAGACTGAAGAGCCGGGAGCGATGAAATGACAGTACGCGTTGCCATCAACGGATTCGGCCGCATTGGCCGCAATATCTTGCGTGCCATTGCAGAGGCGGATCGCAAGGATATTGAGGTGGTTGCCGTTAACGATTTGGGTCCTGTCGAAACCAACGCGCATCTGTTGCGCTACGACAGCGTGCACGGCCGCTTCCCTGGGCAGGTTACGGTCAAGGGCGACACGATCAGCGTCGGCAATGGCGCCATCAAGGTTACCGCGGAGCGCGATCCGTCGAAGCTGCCGTGGAAGGATCTCGGTATCGACATCGCACTCGAATGCACGGGACTTTTTACGGTCAAGGACAAGGCCTCAGCGCATCTCACCGCGGGCGCCAAGCGCGTGTTGATTTCAGCACCTGCAGATGGCGCCGATCTCACGGTGGTCTTTGGCGTCAATCACGACAAGCTGACCAAGGATCACAAGGTCGTCTCTAACGGCTCCTGCACGACCAATTGTCTCGCACCTGTCGCCAAGGTGCTCAATGATGCAGTCGGAATCGAAACCGGATTTATGACGACGATCCACGCCTATACCGGCGACCAGCCGACGCTCGACACCATGCACAAAGATCTCTACCGCGGGCGCGCAGCCGCGCTGTCGATGATCCCGACCTCGACTGGCGCCGCCAAGGCGATCGGCCTGGTGCTGCCGGAGCTCAAAGGCAAACTCGACGGCGTCGCCATCCGTGTACCGACACCAAATGTTTCGGTGATCGATCTCAAGATCGTTGCGAAGCGGGCGACCACAAAAGAAGAAATCAACGACGCGATGAAGCGCGCGTCAGAGCAACAGCTCAAGGGCATTCTCGCTTATACGAACGATCCTAATGTCTCTATCGACTTCAATCATGACCCCCACTCATCCACCTTTCATATGGATCAGACCAAGGTCATGAACGGCACGCTGGTGCGCGTAATGTCTTGGTACGACAACGAGTGGGGCTTTTCCAACCGTATGGCGGACACCGCCGTGGCGATGGGAAAGCTGCTTTAAAAACCGCGCGCCGGGGCGACACATGAATGTGTTTCGGACGCTCGACCACGTCGACGTGAAGGGTAAACGCGTGTTGGTGCGCGTCGACCTCAACGTGCCGGTGGAAAACGGCGTCGTAACGGATGCGACGCGCATCGAGCGTGCAGCATCCGCAATCACCGAAATCGCCGATAAAGGCGGCAAAGTGATCCTGCTTTCGCATTTCGGCCGGCCGAAAGGGCGCGATCCAAAGCAATCCTTAAAACCTGTCGCCGCCGAAGTAGCACGCATCATCAAACGGCCGGTGAAGTTCGCCGAAGATTGCATCGGTGAACCGGCCGAACGCGCGGTCGCCGCGATGAAGCCCGGTGACATCCTCTGCCTCGAGAACACCCGCTTCCACGCTGGCGAAGAAAAAAACGATCCCGCATTCGTTGCCGCGCTCGCCAAGCTAGGCGATATTTGGGTCAACGACGCATTTTCGACCGCTCATCGCGCGCACGCTTCTACCGAAGGCCTTGGCCACAAGCTGCCTGCTTATGCGGGGCGCACAATGCAGGTCGAGCTCGAAGCCCTCACCAAGGCGCTTGAGCATCCCGAGCGTCCACTTGCGGCAATCGTCGGCGGAGCCAAGATTTCGACCAAACTCGAACTGCTCGGGAATCTGCTCGACAAAGTGGACGCATTGATCATCGGCGGGGCCATGGCCAATACATTCCTGCTCGCGCAGGGAAAGAATGTGGGCAAGTCACTCGCAGAAGCTGATCTCGTTGTGATTGCGCGCGAAATTATGGACAAGGCGAAAGCGACCAAGCGCGAAATTGTCCTCCCGGTTGATGTCGTGGTTGCGGAAAAGTTCGAGGCCCATGCGCCATCGCGGGTCGTCGATGTCGACAAGGTCGGCGCCAAAGACATGATCCTCGACATCGGCCCACACAGTGTCGAGCAGACAATCTCTGTGCTGGCCCGCGCTAAAACACTTGTGTGGAACGGCCCGTTTGGTGCTTTCGAGATGGAACCCTTCGACAACGGCACGGTCGAGATCGCTGAAGCGGCTGCGGAACTGAGCGAAGCCGGCAAGCTTGTCTCAGTGGCGGGCGGCGGCGATACGGTGGCTGCGCTCAATGTCGCGGGCGTTGCTGATCGTCTGACTTATGTTTCGGCCGCCGGCGGTGCGTTTCTGGAGTGGTTGGAAGGTAAGGCATTGCCTGGTGTCGAAGTGTTGCGGGTAAGGTAAAACAACGACGAACAGCGGCATCCGGGGGGATTGCAGCGGATGCGATGGAGAGAACTATGAATCTCGATGAACTGAACAAGGTCGCACAGGCTATGGTAGCGCCCGGCAAGGGCATCCTGGCGGCAGACGAATCCTCCAGCACAATCAAGAAGCGCTTCGATGTCATCGGCGTCGAGTTCGACCGAGGACAATCGCCGCGACTACCGCGAGATGCTGTTCCGCTCGGCCGAAGGAATGAAGCACATCTCTGGCGTCATCCTCTATGACGAAACAATCTGGCAGAAGGCGAAAGATGGTACGCCACTCGTCGAGTTGATTAAAAAGTCGGGATCAATTCCGGGCATCAAGGTCGACGAAGGCATTAAACCGTTGCCGAATTGCCCGGGCGAAGTCGTCACCATCGGTCTGGACAAGCTCGCTGATCGGCTACCGAAATATCATGAGCAAGGCGCGCGGTTTGCAAAATGGCGTGCGGTGATCGACATCGGCGCTAACGGCATTCCGAGCTACACCTGCATCCGAGCCAATGCGCACGCGCTAGCGCGCTATGCCGCGCTGTGCCAGACCGCGCAGATTGTGCCGATTGTCGAGCCAGAAGTGCTTATGGACGGCGATCACGACATCGAGCGTTGCGCCACAGTCACCGAGTTGGTCCTCAAATTGACCTTTGAAGAACTCTTCTTCAATCGCGTTGCGCTGGAAGGTATCGTGCTCAAGCCCAACATGGTGATCTCCGGCAAGAAGAACAGCAAACGCGCCGGCGTAGCGGAAGTCGCGGAGAAAACCGTGAAGGTGCTCAAGAATTGCGTGCCGGGTGCAGTGCCGGGCATCGCGTTCCTTTCAGGCGGGCAAAGCGACGAGGAGGCGACCGCGCATCTCGATGCCATGAACAAGATCGGCAATCTGCCGTGGAAGCTCACCTTCTCGTATGGTCGCGCACTTCAGCACGCCCCGCAGACCACCTGGAAGGGCAAGGCGGAAAACGTCACCGCCGCCCAACACGCCTTCTCGCATCGTGCAAAGATGAACGGGCTCGCTGCGCTTGGCAAATGGATGGCCGACATGGAAAAGAAAGCGGCCTGACGTAGAGAAGGCCGCGTAGCGACGCGGCCTTCTGTGTTGATCCTTTTACGCAATGGATCAGTCGCAGTTGGTCTTATTCACCGTCTTGGAGCCAGTCAGGTCTTCCTTATGCACCGTCTTGGAAGTGCAATCGCCTGAACCGGTCGTTTCCTTCGTGATCGTCTTTTTCTCGGTTCCGAGGAATCCGCCACGTTTCTCTACGGTGACAGATGTGTCCGGCTGATCATGCTCGATTACCACGGCCGGATCGCGCCGCTCCTCGATGACGGTTTGCGCATTGGCTCCCAATACGCCAAAAGCGCTTATTGCGAGTGCGAACGTAACAACATTGAGCTTCATGGTCGCCTCCTGCTAAAAGCCGCGTTCGTCAACGCTTTCCCTCCCCTGACGTTCCCGTCAGTTCCATGACCAAGGACATGAAACGTGATCGATCTCTACACGTGGACTACCCCCAACGGCCGCAAGGTTTCCATCGCCCTCGAAGAGTTCGGCCTACCCTACACCGTGCATCCGATCGACATTTCCAAGGACGAGCAGTTCTCGCCAGAATTCCTCAAGATCGCTCCGAATAATCGAATTCCGGCGATCATCGATCGCGACAATAATCTCGCGCTGATGGAGTCGGGCGCCATCCTCATCTATCTCGCCGACAAGACCGGCAAGCTGCTGCCGAAGTCGGGCGAAGGCCGCTACCGAGTCATTGAATGGCTGATGTGGCAGATGGGCGGCCCAGGTCCGATGCTTGGCCAAGTGCATCACTTTGTGAAGTACAACAAGGGCAAAGCACCTTACGCCGAGGAGCGTTACCTGAAAGAAGGCCAGCGGCTTTACAAGGTGCTTAATACTCGTCTCGAAGGCCGCGAGTTCGTCGCCGACCAGTATTCTATCGCCGACATCGCGATCTGGCCTTGGATCTCCCGTTTCGAATGGCAAACCATCGACCTCAAGCAATATCCAAACGTGAAACGCTGGTACGAAACCATCGCTGCGCGCCCCGCAGTCCAGAAGGGTTACAAGGTGCCGAAGGATATGGGTCCCATCCCAATGCCGTGAGGCCAGGGAAACGCGTTCTTCGGTTGGCTTAGACGTCCGAGCCGTGAGCGAATAGTCTTGCTGTGATTCGTGTTCGTTGCGTTGCGCGTTACTTTTCCTGTCGCACAGGCGCGGACCGATGGCGCAATCTCAAGCGAAGAAGCTGGATGTTGCCGAGGTGTTGCGGCGCGCCGTTGCGCACCATCAACGCGGTCAGTTGACCGAGGCCGAAGCGCTTTATCGGCAGGTACTTGTCGTTCAGCCAGGCAATTTCGACGCGCTGCATCTTTGCGGCGTGCTGACGCATCAGCGTGGGCAATCGGCCGAAGCGCTCAAACTGATCGCGCGTGCGCTCAAGACCAATGCGCGGTCGGCAGCTGCTCATTCCAACCACGGCATCGTGCTTGCGGCGCTCCAGCAGCACGATGACGCCCTCAAAAGTTACAAGCGTGCTGTTGCGCTCAAGCCCGATTATGCCGAAGCGCTCAACAATCTCGGCAATACGCTGCGCGCGCTTAAACGTCCTCACGATGCGTTGACAAGCTTCGAACGAGCAATCGCCGCCAGACCCGACTATGCCGAGGCGATCAACAATCGCGGTAACGCGCTGGCGGAGCTAGGCCGCAGCGAAGAGGCCCTCGCAAGTTATGAACGGGCACTTGAAAGCCAGCCGAATTATGCCGACGCAATGGTCAATCGCGGCAAATGCCTCATGGCTCTCAAGCGCAACGACGAAGCACTGGCAAGTTTCGAGCGTGCGCTCACGTACCAACCTCGCCACGCAGCCGCTCTGAAAGAACGCGGTCATCTGCTGCGCGTTTGCAAGCGGCCGGAGGAAGCACTCGCGAAGTCTCGATCAAGGTCTGGCTTTGGCGTGTGACGATGCAGAAGGTCACGCCAGCCGCGCCCTCGCTTTGCGCGACCTCAAACGCTTCGACGAGGCTTTCCTCGCCTGCGATCGTGCGCTCGCGCTTAAGCCCGACTATGTGGAAGCCATTGTTGCTCGCGGCAATGTCTTCCACGATATGCGGTCTTTCAATCAGCGCGATTGAGGAATATGACCGGGCTTTAGCGATACGGCCTGATTTCGCGCAAGCTTACGGCAACCGGGCCAATGCTTTGGTCGAACTCAACCGTCCAGCCGAAGCGCTTGCCGACTACGATCGCGCTATTGCCATCAAGCCTTATGCTTCGGCACTCGCGAACCGCGGTCTTGCGCTCAACTATCTCGATCGCCGGGACGAGGCGCTTGATAATTTCGATCGCGCTATCGCGCTCGATCCGGATCTAGCAGAGGCGTATTGGAACAAGGCGCTCCTGTGCCTATCGCTCGGCGATTTTGAGCAGGGTTGGCCCGCCTATGAATGGCGGTGGCGCGGCGCAACCGAACTCAAACCACGCGGCTTCACGCAGCCACAGTGGCGCGGTGAGAATTTGGATGGCAAAACTATCTTGCTCCATGCCGAGCAAGGCTACGGCGACACCATTCAATTTGTTCGCTACCTGCCGATGGTGGCCCAGAAGGGCGGCAATATTCTCCTCGAGTTGCCTGACAGCCTGCGGCCCCTCATCGGCGACGTCGACGGACTGGCCGGCATGTACCGCGTTGGCGACGCTCTCCCGCCCTTCGATCTGCACTGTCCGCTGCTCAGTCTGCCGTTTGCCTTCGGCACCACGGTTGCGACAATTCCTGCGCCGGTGCCGTACCTGCGAACTCCCCGCGAACGCATTGAAACCTGGCAAGCGCGTCTGGCTCACATTGGCAGGCCGCGGGTCGGTCTGGTCTGGTCGGGTAAGCCGACGCACAAGAACGACCACAACCGCAGCATCGCGCTGTCGCGGCTCGAACCCTGGTTGTCGATTGGCGACGTGCAATTTGTCAGCCTGCAACGCGAGTATCGAGAGGCCGATATGCCGGACCTCAATCGGCTGCCGATTATGCGCTTCGAAGATGTGCTTAGCGATTTTGCTGATACAGCAGCCTTAATGAGCGAACTCGACCTTGTAATTGCGGTCGACACCGCAGTGGCGCATCTGGCTGGCGCCCTGGCCAGACCGCTATGGCTGCTGCTATCCGACATCCAGGATTGGCGCTGGCTGCGCGGCCGTACCGATAGTCCTTGGTACCCGACGGCCAGGCTGTTTCGACAGCCGCAAAGCGGCGAATGGGATGGGGTAATTGCCTGCGTGGCAGAAGAGCTTGCGGCGTTCGCGAAAAGGTCCCGTTCCTGCGACCAAGTGACGGAATAGGTCAATTTTCCGCCCGATTGGGCTAGCATGCGGACGCTATGGCATCGCGACCCAAACAGGCGGCCTCTCGACCCGTGCCGCGCCTCTACCTGATCACGCCTCCGATCGTGGCCGCGGGTGCGTTCTCATCACAATTAGCCGCGGCCATGGAGGCCGGCGATGTCGCCGCTGTCCGTCTGCGCTTGGCTGATGCTGACGAACGAACTTTGATAAATTGCGCCAAAGCACTGGCGACAGCGGTGCAAGATAAAAACGCAGCTCTTTTGCTCGATGGTCGTGCCGATCTGGTCGCGCGAGCCGGTGCTGACGGCGCGCATATGACCGGCATCGCAGCGTTCAACGAAGCCCTCGATCAGCTCAAGCCCGAACGCATTGCCGGCGTGGGCGGGCTGGCCAGCCGGCATGACGCCATGTCCGCCGCCGAGAAAGACGCCGACTATGTGATGTTCGGAGAGCCGGACGCCACTGGAGCACGCACCGGCCTTTGCGGCAATCGAAGAGCGTGTCGCATGGTGGGCGGAAGTGTTCGAAATCCCCTGCGTCGGATACGCGGCATCGATGGACGACATCGCACCTCTCGTCGCAGCTGGCGCTGATTTCATCGCGCTCGGTGATTTTATTTGGCGCGATCCTGACGCCGTCGCAACAACTATAAGCGATGTCGCCCGCCTTCTACCGTTGCCGGAGCCGGCAGAATGATTGGGTTAACGCGCAAATTTTTTGTTGCCGGCATACTCGCAGTGTTCGCTCTAAGCTCGCCAGCAAAGTCGCAGGCCCCAAAAAGCGCGCCTCCGTTGTCGCCGCCAGCATCAAACACCACCGCCAATACGAACCAAGGTAACATCGATATCGCCTACGGCGCTTTTCAACGCGGGCTTTATATCACCGCGTTCAACGAAGCGAGCAAGCGCGCGCAACAGAACGATGCCGCCGCTATGACCTTGCTCGGAGAAATCTACGCACAAGGACTTGGCATTGGCCGCGACGATTCGAAAGCCGCGCAATGGTACAAACTCGCGGCCGCTAAAGGCGACCGCGACGCATTATTCGCGCTGGCGATGTTCAATTTCCAAGGCCGCGCTGGCGGCCGCAACCTTGACGACGCTGCACGGTTGCTCGATGGCGCGGCCAAGCTCGGCCATCCCGGCGCTGCCTATGATCTTGGCCTCCTTTATCTGCAAGGCCAGCAATTTCCGCAGGATTTCAAGCGAGCGGGTGAACTATTCGCGGTCGCGGCAGAAGCCGGTAACCCGGAGGCGCAATACGCGCTCGCGACGATGTACAAGGAAGGCCGCGGCACCCCGAAGGACATGAGCAAAGCAATGGGGCTCATGCAGCAAGCTTCTATTGCAGGTAATATTGATGCAACGGTCGAATTCGCGATCGCGCAATTCAACGGCGAAGGCGTCAATAAAGATGAACCGGCGGCGGCTCAACTATTCCTGAAAGCTGCACGTCTCGGGAGCCCAATTGCGCAAAACCGCCTGGCGCGGATCCTGATGGCCGGACGTGGCATGCCGGCGAATCCGACGGAAGCCATCAAATGGCACATTGTCGCCAAAGCCAGCGGCGGCAGCGATCCCGATCTCGACGTCTTTACCGCAAAGCAACCCCCGGCGGTGCGCGAAGCTGCCGATGCTGCTGCCAGAAAGTGGCTGTCGAACGTAGCACCGCCGCGCCCTTGACGGCGCCTGCCTTCACGGGCAGACCGCACGCGCCATGCAGCACTCCGCTCTGCTCAATGTCATGATCGCCGCCGCGCGCAAGGCTGCGCGCGCACTTAAGCGCGATTTCGGCGAGCTGGAGAAATTACAGGTTTCGCTGAAGGGACCAGGAAATTTTGTGTCTGCCGCAGACCGACGGGCCGAGGAGACGCTTTACGCCGAGCTGATGAAAGCGCGGCCCGGCTACAGTTTCCTCGGTGAAGAAGGCGGCCGCCGCGAAGGCGCCGACAAGACCCATACATGGATTGTCGATCCGCTCGACGGCACCACCAATTTCCTTCATGGCCTTCCACAATTTGCAATTTCGATCGCGCTCGAGCGCGAAGACACCATTGTCGCGGGCCTCGTCTACAATCCCGCGAATGAGGAAATGTTCATTGCCGAGCGCGGGAAAGGTGCGTTCCTTAACGAGCAGCGCATCCGGGTGGCAGGCCGCAAGCGGCTTGCTGATGCAGTGATCGCCTGCGGGCTGCCACACCACGGCCATGGCGATCTCGAGCTTTCGCGGAAAGAAACCGGCGCAATACAGGGATGCGTTGCCGGTCTACGCCGGTTCGGCGCAGCCGCACTCGATCTTGCATGGGTCGCGGCTGGGCGGCTCGACGGCTATTGGGAACGCGACCTCAAACCATGGGACATGGCGGCCGGCCTGATCATTGTGCGCGAAGCCGGCGGCTTCGTAACGGATTGCGATGGCAAGGACGGCATGTTCGGCAAGGGCCATATCATCGCCGGCAATGAGGCCGTCCAAAAAGAGCTGTTGGCTGTCCTCAAAGCTGCCAGCAAGTCCTGATTCACCCCAATTTCAACTCAATCGGCGGCTTTACCCGGATGCTGCGGTTCCGGCACAACTGCTTTTTCCCTGTCACGGGTCTGTGCCATAGTACGCGGCAAGGGGTGCGTTCGACATAAACTTCAGAAGCACATGTCCAAAGAACTCGATCCACTTAAACTCTCTTCCCCGCGCATCTTTCTGATCCGGATGATGGTGTTTGTCGTCCTGGTTGGGCTCGTCGCCTTCGTGCTGCATAAGCAGATCGAAGTGGCGTTCATGTCCAATCCAGGTTTGAACGGATTGATCATCGCGGTTGAGGCGATCGGTATTGTATTCTCGCTACGCCAAGTGTCGCGGCTCTATCCGGAAATTGCGTGGGTAAACAACTTCCGCCTCGCTGATCCGGGCCTCGCGGTCGAACGGCCGCCTGTACTTCTCGCACCCATGGCCGCGATCCTTGGCAGCCGCGTTGGTCGCATGGCGATGTCCGCACAATTGATGCGTGGCATTCTCGATTCAATCGCCACCCGCCTCGACGAGGCGCGCGATATTTCCCGCTATATGACCGGCCTGCTTGTGTTCCTTGGCCTGCTCGGCACCTTCTGGGGTCTGATCGAGACTGTAAGCTCGGTAGGCGGCGTCATTCAGGGTCTCAAGGCAAGTGGTGACGCCGGCAGCATGTTCGATTCTCTGCGCGACGGACTCGCAGCACCGCTCTCCGGCATGGGCATTTCTTTCTCGTCCTCGTTGTTCGGTCTCGCCGGTTCGCTGGTACTTGGTTTCCTCGATCTGCAATCGAGCCAAGCTCAGAACCGCTTCTACACTGAGCTCGAAGACTGGCTCTCGACGACTGTCTACGACCAGGCCGCAGAACCGGCGGCGGCCGGCGTCACCGGTGAGGTTCGCTCGGCGATCGAACGGCTGCGTGAGGCGGTAGATCAAGCCGGTGCCGGAAAATCCGCTTCGACGGCCATGGCCAATCTTGCCGAAGCGATCCAAGGCCTCGTGCATCACATGCGCACGGAGCAGCAGATGATCCGCGACTGGGTCGACTCACAGGCCGATCAGCAGCGCGAGATCAAGAAGCTCCTGGAGGTCATGGTGCGCGAGAACGTGAACCGTTGAGCTGAAAACCATGGCACTGGCACGGACACGCCGCAGCGACAACGGCATGAATTACTGGCCGGGCTTTGTCGATGCGTTGTCGACACTGATCCTCGGCATTATCTTCCTGCTCACCGTCTTCGTGGTTGTGCAATTTTATTTACAACAAGAGGTCGCCGGCAAGGATACCGCTCTCAATCGCCTGAATGCTCAGATCGCACAGCTCACCGAGCTGTTGTCGATGGAGAAGTCCGGCAAAGCCGATCTCGATAGCCAGCTCGCACAGCTGCGTGCGACGCTCACCAGTGCCGAGAACGAGCGTGACCGCCTGAAGGGCGCTGCCGAAAGCGCCGGCGCCGGCGCTGCTGCCGCACAGGGAACGATTTCCAATCTCACCGGCCAACTTGAAGGCGAGAAGAAACTCTCCGCGCGCGCGCTTGCGCAGGTCGAAGTCCTCAACCAGCAGATCGCGGCTTTGCGTCGCCAGCTCGCCGCGCTCGAGCAGACACTCGACGCCGCGGAGAAGAAGGACAAGGACTCCCAAAGCCGCATCTCGGAGCTGGGCCAACGGCTTAATCTGGCACTGGCGGAACGTGTCAACGAGCTCACGCGCTATCGTTCGGATTTCTTTGGCAAGCTTCGCGAAATTCTTGGTAACCGTTCGGACGTGCGTGTCGTCGGCGACCGTTTCGTGTTGCAATCCGAGGTGTTTTTCGACACGGGCAAGGCCGATCTCAAACCGGAAGGTCGCAACGAGCTCGATAAAGTCGCAGGCGCATTGCTCGAACTGGAAAAGCAAATCCCGACCGACATCGCCTGGGTCTTGCGCGTCGACGGCCATACCGACGTGCGGCAGATTGCCGGCGGCGGTGTGTTCAAGTCGAACTGGGATTTATCGGCCGCCCGCGCGATTTCGGTGGTGCAATATCTCATCGGCAAGGGCGTTTCACCGCAACGGCTGGTTGCCGCCGGGTTTGGCGAATTTCAGCCGATCGATTTGGCCAAGACCGAGGACGCTTACAAGCGCAATCGCCGTATCGAGTTCAAGCTGACCGAACGGTGAGCGCATTAACCTGCAAATTACGCCCCTACTCCGCCGTCGACGAAGACGCGGCGATCGAGCTTTGGCGGCGTACATGGTCGAAACATTATCCGCACATCGATTTTAGCGCGCGCGTTCCCTGGTGGCGGGAGCGCTGGCGCAACGAACTTGTGCCTGTGGCGCGAATTGTAATGGCGGACATTGACGGCACACTCGCGGGCTTTGTCACTGTGGATCCAAAGACGATGTATCTCGACCAGATTGTGGTCGCACCGGAGCATTGGGGTTCTTCCGTTGCGCTTGTGCTGCTCGATGAAGCCAAACGTCTCTCTCCGAATGGACTCGATCTCCTTGTGAACAAGGACAATTTCCGTGCAATCCGCTTTTACGAAAAACACGGCTTCGCCTACGCCGGCGAGGACAAGAACCCGGTGTCGGGGATAGCGGTGAACAGGATGGCGTGGCGCCCTTAGGTCATCTCGAATTGCAGCTTTGCCAGCCGTGCGTAGAGGCCCCCGGCGGAGACGAGCGACGCGTGGGTGCCCTCCTCCGTTATGCGACCGTGGTCGAGAACCAGGATACGATCGCACGACTGAACCGTGGCGAGACGATGCGCTATGACAATGGTGGTGCGGTTGAGCATTAGCTGTTTGAGTGCCTCCTGAACCAACGTCTCACTCTCAGCGTCGAGTGCCGATGTCGCTTCATCCAGCAACAATAGTGGTGCCTCGCGCAAGATAGCGCGCGCGATCGCGATCCGCTGCCGTTGACCACCCGAGAGCGTCACCCCACGCTCGCCCACCGCAGTCTCGTAGCCCAAAGGCAGACGCCGAATAAATTCATCCGCGTGCGCCGCCTCCGCCGCCTTTTCGATTTCAGCGCTGCTGGCGTCGGGCCGTCCAAACTGAATGTTTTCACGCACGCTCGCACCGAACACAATCGCATCCTGTGGCACCAGCGCGATGCGAGAACGCAACGCTGCCGGATCCACTTCGGAAAGGCGCACGCCATCAAAGCTGATGCTGCCTGACACCGGATCGTAGAAGCGCAAGATTAATTGAAAGACGGTGCTTTTGCCTGCGCCGGATGGACCAACCAAGGCGAGCTTCTCGCCCGGCGCGACACGAAACGAGAGTTTGTCGAGCACCGGCATGTTTGGACGCCCGGGATATGCGAAGCTTACGGCGCTAAATTCGACTGCGCCGGTCGCCGGATTCGGCAACGTCACAGGACGCGGCGGCGCTTTGATTTGCGGCTCAACACCCAAAATTTCGAAAAGCCGCTCTGCCGCACCGGAAGCTTGTGCAATCTCACCGGAGACCTGGCTGAGCTCACTGAGACCGCCGGCAGCGAACACTGCATAAAGCACAAATTGTCCGAGCCGGCCGGGCGTAATGCTTCCCGCGAGCACATCTTGCGCCCCGACCCACAGAACGACCACGATGCTGGCGAACACCAGGAAAATCACAATAGCGGTCAGCACCGCGCGTGCTTTGGTTGCACCACGGGCGGCTTCGTAAGTCTGCTCGACCGCGGCGCCAAACCGCGACTGCGCCAGCTTCTCGTTTGTAAAGGCCTGCAACGTGCGCATAGCGCCGATCAGTTCGTTGGCGTAACCCGATGCATCGGCAAGTGTATCCTGAGCCGCGCGCCCGCGACGACGCACCGCACGTCCGAAGCCAACCAACGGAAGCACAATCACCGGAATCGCCCCGAGCACGAACAGCGATAACCGTGGGCTCGTGACGACCATCATGGTCGCGCCACCGAAGAACAGCACCAGATTGCGCAATGCTATCGACACCGATGCGCCAACTGCCGATTTGATCTGGGTCGTGTCGGCGGTGAGACGTGAAACAATCTCACCAGTGCGCGCAGTATCGAAAAATACGGGAGACAATAGCGTGAGATGCGAAAATACGTCGGAGCGCAGATCGGCAACGATACGCTCGCCCAACGTTGTAACGAGATAGAACCGAAGCGCGCTTGAAATCGCAAGGACAGCGACAACGACAACCATCACCGCGAAATAGCTGTCGATCAACTGCACCGCTTTGTCGGAGAATCCGAAGTCGATCATGCGCCGCACCGCCAACGGCACGACCAACGTCGTAAGAGCGGCCACGATCAGCGCGGCAAGCGCGGAGAACGCGCGGCCGCGATAACGCGCGACATAAGGATAAAGCTGCCGAAGCGGCTTGAGCTTTAGCTTGCGCTGCTCACCGGCCCCAGGCGAGGTGCCGACATCGAGGCCCCTGCCGTCGCTTGAAAAGCTCATACGACGCCTTTGTCACTGCCCCAGTAGCGGCACCCTTAATGCCTTGCGGGCTTGGCGGAGGTCAATTGCGCTGGCTTGCCGCCTTCGCCCTGGTCCTGTATACGAGCCGCCAAATTCAGCCCCTATTGGCGCGACTGCGCACCTGGAACCGAACAGATGAAACAAGACCTCCATCCGAGCTACCACGCCATCAAGGTCGTGATGACCGACGGTAGTGAATTCACCACCCGCTCCACGTGGGGCAAGGAGGGTGATGTCCTCCATTTGGATATTGACCCAAAGTCACATCCAGCGTGGACTGGCGGCCAGCAGCAAATTCTGGACCGTGGCGGCCGCGTGTCGCGCTTCCAGAAGAAGTTTTCGGGCTTCCTGAAGGCCGACGAGAAGAAATAAGCGTAACGGCATTCGAAAACGAAAACCCCCGCCTCGGCGGGGGTTTTTTTAAAACAGCCAAGCGCTTAGACGCTTTCTGCCCCGAAGGCAGCTTTCAACAGACCGAGTTGACGCTCGACGGGATTGGCCGAGGCGGGCCGATCAGCGGCGCCTTGATTGTAAATGGAAGCGTCAAGACGGCGCACCTTGCCATACAATTTTTGTGACCGTTCGATGAGGCCGCGCAGGGCCTCAGGCAGCAACTCGATATTGTGCGAATCGTGGGTGTCGACTGTGGCGAGCTTGACCTTGCTTTTTTCCTTGCCGGCTTGAGCGAGTGACATCTCGCCTTCCTTGACCGCGCGGTGAAGCAGCAGCCACGATGCGAGCTGCATCAGGCGGGTCGTGAGCCGCATGCTTTCAGTGGCATAGGCCAGCGCTGCGGCCCGCTCGAGCTTTTTCGATTGCTGGCGGCCCGGCCCGTCGAGATAGGTTGCGGTTTCTTCGACGAGGGCCATACCGTCACGAAACAAGTCGGCAAATGCCTGCGAACTTGCGAGCCGTTGCCCGAATGAC
This sequence comes from uncultured Alphaproteobacteria bacterium, assembly GCA_963810585.1. Classification (GTDB taxonomy): domain Bacteria; phylum Pseudomonadota; class Alphaproteobacteria; order Rhizobiales; family Xanthobacteraceae; genus Pseudolabrys. The sequence goes on along the minus strand of CAWENV010000001.1, from coordinate 2,317,239 downwards.
ACCGGCTTCATTTCATTCAACGACTTCTCGGACATAACGCGACGCCTTACCTCACGCGGAGCCGATACACGCTCCGTATACGATTGGGTAAGCATGACGCGCGCAGGGACGCTCTGTCCAGACAGCGACATGGTTAACATTGCGATATAGTTGCTACGCAAGCTTAAGACGCGTGCGGCCGAAGGCAAAATTGCCCCACTTTGGCACAAAAAAAGGAGCCGCCGTTGCCGGCGGCTCTAAGGTGATAACAGGGAGGCGTCAAACAGAGTGGACAGGAGCCACTCAATGTCCACATGAAGATGGACGACATGAGTAATGATCGAGAAAGCTTAACGACATCTTAAGGGCCGAGGCACAATGCCAAATATTTTTCGCGTCGTTCGACACAGCAATCCCGTCGCGCCCGTAGGAGTGCGTTCCTGTGTCAGCGCTTGAAAAATTGATCCGCGGCTGTACGCGACGCACGCTTCTGCGTCATGTCTGCTTCGATGCGGCCGATCTCGTCGCGCAGCACTTGCACGCGAGCGCTGAGTTCTTCCACCGAGAGTAATGTGAGATCCTGCCCGATCTCATGCACAATTTTTTTCTTCGGTTTGTCGTCTTCATCAATCGCCGGCATGGTGTGTCTCCTGCGAGGAAAATTTAGCGGCAGGCGCACCGGTTGTCACATTCGTGGCGCGCCCCTAAACAGGGCCTCTCAACTGGCAGAACAATAGAGGAATCGATGTCCGCGCTTCCAACTCAAATGACTGTAATCGGCATCAAGGCCGCCGGCGGTCCTGACATGCTTGTGCCTGAACGGCGCATGGTTCCGACCACCGGTGAAGGCGAGATTTTGGTGAAAGTTGCCGCCGCCGGTGTAAATCGTCCCGATGTTATGCAGCGCATGGGACTATACCCGCCGCCTCCGGGCGCGCCGGAAATACCCGGGCTAGAAATCGCCGGCGAAGTGGTCGCGTTAGGCGCCAATGTCAAACGTTGGAAGAATGGCGACAAGGTGATGGCCTTGGTTGCAGGCGGTGGCTATGCCGAATATTGCCTCGCGCACGAGAGCCACGCACTGCCTATCTCTGGATTGTCCATGGTGGAAGCGGCTGCGTTCCCCGAAACTTTCTTCACTGTCTGGCACAATGCGTTCCAACGCGGCGGACTGAAAAGCGGCGAGACCCTCCTGGTCCATGGCGGCTCGTCGGGGATTGGCACGACCGCAATTCAGCTCGCCAAAGCGTTCGGCGCGCGCGTGATCACTACAGCTGGATCGGTGGAAAAATGTGAGGCGTGCCGCAAACTCGGGGCCGACGTCGCCGTTAACTATAAGACTGAGGACTTCGTTGCGGCCACAAAGACGGCGACCAGCGACAAGGGCGCTGAGGTTATACTGGACATGGTGGGTGGGGACTACATCGCGCGAAACTACGAAGCCGCGGCGGTGGAGGGGCGCATCGTGCAAATTGCATTTCAGGGTAGCCCGAAGGCAACGGTGGATTTCCGCCGTATTATGCTCAAGCGGCTCCACCATACCGGCTCAACATTGCGGTCGCGCTCCGTCGCCGACAAAGGTGCAATCGCACGCGCGGTTGAGGACAACGTGCTGCCCCTTATCGCGGCTGGCAAGGTCAAGCCGATGATCTATAAGACCTTCCCGTTAAGTGCCGCAGCAGCGGCCCATACGCTTATGGAGACGAGCACTCATATCGGCAAGATTGTGCTAACACTTTGACCGGACGCCCATTTCTTCGAGAGCCGCGAAATCGGCGCAATGTCGGACTTCAACTGAGCAGGGTGCGATTGTTTGGAAATTTTCACCGTCCACGGGGCCGGAGCCGCAGGCTGCAATGCGCCGCCACGGTCGGCGGGTATACCTTGACTATGACGCGCTGTCTGACGGCCGCAGCAATTACGCTCGCCGCTTTAATGTTGGCGAACCCGTCCGCACGCGCGGTTGAATTGGTGAACGTGCGGCTCGATGCCGCGGCCATCGATTTGACGGCCGCGACCGAATTGCAAAAGACCGAAGGCGACCGCATCCAGGTCTCCACCGCGCCTGGTCCCGATGGCATCGTGCGCCGCATCGAGGTGCGCGCGCGCGAGGGCAATAACAATTGGGCGGTACTCGCGCTCACAAATAACAGCGACGAGCAAATTGATCGACTGATTGTCGTGCCGCACTATCGCATGGTGGGCTCGGGATTATTCTGGCCCGATCTCGGCCTCTCGCGGGTTGCCGCCATCACGCCGTCGACTGGCGACCGGCCCGTGCGCCAGGAAGGAACAACTGCGGATATATTTCGTATCACGCTGGATCCCGGCACTGTCATTACGTTGGTTGCTGAATTGCGCACCGACAAGCTGCCGCAGATCTATCTGTGGGAGCCGGACGCCTACAAAGACAAGGTCAATTCCTTCACCTTGTACTACGGCATAGTGATCGGCATTGCAGGTCTGCTGGCGCTGTTTCTCACCATTCTGTTCGTGGTCAAAGGCTCGATCATGTTCCCGGCCGCCGCAGCACTCGGTTGGGCGGTATTGATCTACATCGGAATCGATTTCGGCTTCTGGGGCAAAGTATTCGATATGTCGGCTGGCGCCGAGCGCGTTTGGCGCGCCTGCGGCGAAGCAATCCTGTCGGCAACGCTGCTCGTATTCTTGTTCGCTTACCTGAACCTGTCGCGCTGGCATGTGCGCTACGCCCACATCACGATCGCCTGGCTCGCGGCGCTCGCCGCGCTGATCGCGGTTGCGGTATTCGATCCCGCCGTCGCCGCTGGAATCGCGCGCATGTCGCTCGCCGGTATTGCCGTGCTGGGACTTGTTCTTGTCATTTATCTTTCCACGCACGGCTTCGACCGTGCCGTGCTGCTCATTCCGACCTGGCTATTACTTGTCGTCTGGACCACAGCTGCCGGCCTCGCGGTCACCGGGCTTGTAACCAACGATATTATCGGCCCCGCGCTCCTCGGCGGCTTGGTGCTGATCGTCATGCTGATCGGATTTACCGTGATGCAGCACGCATTCGCGGGCGGCATTACCCATGGCATTGTTTCCGACGTCGAACGGCGCGCGCTCGCGCTCACGGGCGCCGGCGATTTGATCTGGGACTGGGATGTTTCCGCCGACAAGGTGTTTACCAGCCCGGAAACTGAACACATGCTGGGTTTGAAGCGCGGCACACTGGAAGGGCCCGCAGCGACCTGGCTTGAAGTCATCCATACTTTGGACCGCGACCGCTTCCGCGCTTCACTCGACGGCGTCGTAGAGCAAAGACGCGGCCGCCTCACGCAGGACTTCCGGTTGCGAACTGTCGACGGACACTATCTCTGGTTTACGCTCAAAGCGCGTCCGGTGGTCGGCTCCGATGGCGAGGTCGTGCGGCTCGTCGGCACCCTCACCGATGTAACGGATTTCAAAAACGCCGAAGAACGGCTGCTATTTGACGCCGTTCATGACAACCTGACCGGCTTGCCGAACCGCGAATTATTTATCGATCGTATGGAAGCCGCTTTCGGCTTTGCCCGTGCCGATCCGCAAATCCGGCCGTCAATCGTGGTGATCGATCTCGATCGATTCAAACAGGTCAACGATTCCGTCGGAATGGCGGTCGGCGACTTCGATCCTGCTCACTATCGCACGCCGATTATCGCGCCTGCTTAAGCCGCAGGATACCTTGGCACGCCTCTCCGGTGACCAGTTCGCGCTCATCGTGCTGTCCGAGCGCGAGCCGGCACGAATTGTCGCCTTCGCCGAAACTATCCGGCGCACTTTGCGGGCGCCGATTGCATTCAACGATCGCGAGATTTTCCTGACCGCGTCAATTGGACTCGCGCTTGCAGAGAATCACGCCCATCGCACTGAGGAAGTGCTCAAGGACGCCGAGCTCGCGATGTACTACGCCAAACGCATCGGTGGTGACCGCATCGAGATCTTCAAACCGGCTATGCGTTCGCGCAAGACCGACCGCTTGACGATGGAATCCGAATTGCGACGCGCTATCGAGCGCGAGGAAATCAAGGTGCTTTACCAGCCGATCGTAAGGCTGGAAGACCGTGCGATCGCCGGGTTCGAGGCGCTGGCCCGCTGGGATCATCCCAAGCTTGGACGTCTCTCGCCCGCGGAATTCATCTCAATCGCCGAAGAAATCGGGTTGATCGTCGATCTCGGCCTGTTTGTGCTCGATCATACGGCCAAACAGCTTGCACAATGGCAGGCAGCCACGCGCGCGCGTGAGCCGGTGTTTGCGAGCGTGAACGTGTCATCACGACAACTTTTGCGCCACGACCTGATTCAGGATCTTCGCGGCGTGCTGTCTCGCACGGCGCTCGCGCGCGGCACGCTCAAGCTGGAGATCACCGAGTCACTGGTAATGGAAAATCCGGAACACGCGGCGCAAATGCTGACGCGCATCAAGGAACTTGGTGCCGGGCTGTCGCTGGATGATTTCGGCACCGGACATTCGTCCCTTGCCTATCTGCAACGCTTCCCGTTCGACACCATCAAAATCGACCAATCATTCGTGCGCACGACCTCACGCGGAACACGACCGGTGATTTTGCGCTCGATCATCGCACTCGCCCATGATCTCGGCATGGAAGTCGTCGCGGAAGGGGCCGAAACCGATTCCGATGCGGTTGAGCTCTATCAGCTCGGCTGCGAATACGCGCAAGGCTTCGCTTTCGGTGAACCGATGACTGCGGAAGCCGCACGCGAGTTGCTGATTGACAAGCCGAGCCGCCTGCGAGCGCTCAAGATAGCATCCGAATAGCGATTGGATAGATCGGCTGAGCTGGCCGAAAGATCAGGCGTGACCGGCTTCGCTGGACAACATGCCGGGATCGATGCCGATCTTGCGCAAAGCCTTTTGGTATTTCGTATCGGTATCCGTGCCGAAGATGAGTTCGGTATCTGCGGAGCAATGCAGCCAGCCGTTCTGCTGAATTTCCTGTTCAAGCTGGCCAGGCGCCCAGCCGGCATAGCCAAGAGCGAGAATAGCGCTCGCCGGCCCGTTGCCGCGCGCAATTGCTTTGAGAATGTCGAGCGTTGCCGTGAGGCAGATTCCTTCGTCGATTGGTAACGTCGAGTTCTCGATAAAAAAATCCGCAGAGTGCAACACAAACCCGCGCCCGGTTTCGACCGGACCGCCCTTCAGCACCTTCACATCTTCAGCACAGGTTGGCAGCTGGATGCGCTCGACAGCGGGAATTACTTCGAGTTGCACCAAAAGTTCGGGGAATTTGATATTCGCCGCCGGGTGGTTAACGATAATGCCCATGGCACCTTCAGTTGAGTGCGCACAGACGTAGATCACGGCGCGGGAGAAACGCTCGTCGTTCATCGTTGGCATGGCAATCAGCATCTGCCCGTCGAGATACCCGCGACCTGGAACAGGCTCGGCTGACTTGCGTGAAATCTTCATGGGGAAAGGTTACCCGATCAGTCCACCATTGCAAACGAAGCTTGAGACGGAAAGTTCGATCGTGAATGTCATAATTCGATACGACAATTGTGGCGATGGCCTGCCCGGATCGTGTCCAACGGCTGCTCACAATGAATTCAATGGCGCAGCATATGATTACCGACTAGATCGGCCCTGATGAAAGATATTCACAGAACATTAGTTTTGGCGCTGGCCGCAGGCGGTATTGCCGCCACGTTGAGCGGCGCGGCCCATGCCGCGGCCGAATCACCGTGGGCCCAGGACATCCGCTCGTCGATCAGGCTCATCGCCGGTAGCAACAAGAGCGGAGCTACGACGCTACGCGCCGGCCTTGAGATTAAAATGCGGCCGGGATGGAAAACCTATTGGCGCTATCCGGGTGATTTTGGCGTACCACCACACTTCGATTTTTCAGGCTCAGAAAATCTGAAAGGCGCGACCGTCTTCTACCCGGTGCCGCACTTGTTCACCGACGAAACTGGCCAATCGCTCGGCTACAAGGACGGAGTGATCTTTCCGCTGGCAGTTTCACCACAGCAGCCGGACAAGCCCGTGAAGCTGCGGGTGAAGATCGAATACGCCGTCTGCGAAAAATTGTGTGTTCCTGCTGAAGGGATCGTCGAGCTCGTACTTGCCGCAGGTGACAGCGCACAAGATCCAGTATTGAGCGCGGCAGAAGCGCGCGTGCCGAAGCGGATCACGGCCGCACAAGCGGGACTTACCGCGTACCGCATTAATGGCGGAGCGAAGCCGCAGGTTGCTGTCAATCTCGCCGCGCCTGCAGGCCAGCCAGTCGAAGTGTTCGTCGAAGGCCCGACGCCTGATTGGGCCCTGCCCATTCCGAAGCTCGAGAAAGGCACAGCGGAAGGCCGCGCTCAATTCGTCTTTGAGTTCGACGGCTTGCCGCCTGGCACTGACCCCCGAGGCCAATTCGATTTGAATTTTACGGTAGTTACCGGCGAGCACGCGGTCGAGGTTAAAGCCCATCTCGACTAATCGGTCACAAGGGCGTAATTACCCCAACGAAGAAACGCAGCAATCTACACAACGCGAGAGGAAATCCATGCCTATCAAGGTCGGCGATCGATTGCCCGATACCAAGTTCCGCGTCATGACGACCGAGGGTCCGGTCTGGAAGACAACCGACGAAGTTTTCAAAGGCCGCAAGGTCGCGCTTTTTGCAGTACCGGGCGCCTTCACCCCGACCTGCAACAACCTCCACATCCCGAGCTTTCTGAACAACGCCGCTGCAATCAAGGCGAAGGGCGTTCACACTATCGCGGTGACCGGCGTAAACGACGTGTTCGTTATGGAAGCCTGGAAGAAATCAACCGGCGCCGATGGCAAGATCGATTTCCTCGCCGATGGCAACGGCGAATTCGCCAAATCAATCGACATGGCCTTTGACGGCTCCGGCAATGGCCTTGGTACGCGCTCGAAGCGCTACTCGATGCTGGTCGATGACGGCGTAGTGAAAAAGCTCAACATAGAAGACGCGCCGGGCAAGTGTGAAATTTCTGGTGGTCAGGCGTTACTCGCGCAACTTTAAGATATTTTTGCGTACGATTTTGCGATGGCCGGGCATGTCCCGGCCATTTCATTTTGTGGAAAGTTATTTTGCTCTTGTCGCGCCGACGCGTGCCGATTCGAGACCGGCGCGCGCGAGTTCATCTGCGCGTTCGTTCATGTCGTGACCGGCGTGGCCCTTCACCCAGTGCCAATGCACCTTGTGATGGCCAAGCGTTTCATCCAATCGCTTCCATAGATCGACATTTTTTACTGGTTTCTTGTCAGCTGTACGCCAGCCGTTTTTCTTCCAGCCATGAATCCAGGTGGTGATGCCGTTCTTGAGATATTCGCTGTCGGTATGAAGTTCGACCGTGCACGGCCGCTTGAGCGCTTCCAAGGCCGAAATCGCCGCCATCAATTCCATGCGGTTGTTGGTGGTGTGGGGTTCGCCGCCTTTAAGTTCTTTTTCGTGGTCCCCGAAAGTGAGGATGGCACCCCAGCCTCCGGGCCCCGGGTTGCCGGAGCAGGCGCCGTCAGTATGAATTGTGACGTGCTGATCACTCACGGAATTCTTCCATTGTGCGTGATCCCGACCGAAAATTTCTTACTACATTCAAAGGTCATGCGCCGAGGCCGTAATCCTGCAGGCTTTTGACCGACTGATGAAAGCGCAGCTTTCGGTAATATTCGAGCGGATCTTTCGGCCGCACCAGGGCGCCGTCAGGTACGCCCAGCCAATCCACCAACCGCGTCAGCAGAAAGCGCATAGCTGCGCCTCTTGCCAGGATGGGGAGCGCGTCTCGCTCGCGCGCCGAAAGCGCCCGCACTTTACCGTACGCATTGAGCAGCGCGCGCCCTTTAGTCACGTTGAAGGAGTGGTCAGGTTCGAAGCACCACGCATTGAGGCAAACCGCGGCGTCATAGGCGAGCGTGTCGGTACATGCGAAATAAAAATCGATTACTCCCGACAGTCTGTCGCCAAGGAAAAACACGTTGTCGGGAAACAAATCGGCGTGGATCACGCCTTGCGGCAATTCCCGGGGCCAGGATTTCTCCAGCGTATCGAGCTCTTTTGCGATCTCTGCACAGAGCCCCGGACGCACGCTGTCCCCTCGCGCCTTCGCCTGTTCGTAGAGCGGCCGCCAGCTCTCGATCGACAATGCGTTAGCGCGTTTTTTCGCAAAATCGCCGCCTGCGAGATGCAGCCGCGCCAGAGCGTCACCCACCGCAGCACAATGGCCCGGGTTAGGCCGCCTGATCCATACGCCATCGAGAAAAGTAACGATCGCTGCCGGCCTCCCGGCGATCTTACCGAGCATGCCGCCTTGTTTGTTCGTGACCGGTTGCGGACAGGTGATGCCACGCGCGGCCAAATGCTCCATTAAGCCCAGAAAGAAAGGCAGGTCGCCTTCCGCCACGCGCTTCTCATACAGCGTGAGGATGAAATTGCCGGCGCCGGCATGCACGAGGAAATTGGAATTTTCTACGCCTTCGGCGATGCCCTTGTAGGACAGCAGCTCGCCGATATCGTAGCCAGCTAGAAAGCGGGTGAGATCTTCCGCCGAGACGTCGGTGTAGACCGCCATGATAGCGTCACTCCGCCGCCTCGTGCTCGCGCAGCGGGCGAGGCAGCGGGAAGAATACACCCTCCTCCATCGCCGAGACGGTATCGATGTCGAGTGTGTAACGCGCGGCGAAGGCGCCGAGGATCTCCTCAACCAGCACTTCGGGCGCAGAGGCACCTGCGGTGACGCCGAGCCGCTTGATGTTATCGAAATAATTCCAGTCGATATCGGCGGCACGCTGAACGAGTGCCGCGCGCGGGCACCCGGATTTCTCGGCAACTTCCTTGAGCCGCTGCGAGTTAGAAGAATTAGGCGAGCCAACCACAATCATGGCATCGACAATCGGCGCGACGCGTTTGACCGCATCCTGGCGGTTAGTGGTCGCATAGCAGATGTCTTCCTTGTGCGGCCCAGCGATACCCGGGAAGCGCTGCTTCAGGCGTTCGACGATGGTCGCGGTATCGTCAACCGACAGCGTCGTCTGCGTCACGTAAGCGAGCTTGCTCGCGTCACGCGGTGCGAACTTTTCCACATCATCCAGCGATTCGACCAGCGTGATGCTGCCGGACGGCAGCTGGCCCATGGTACCGACTACTTCCGGATGGCCAGCATGACCGATGAGCACGATCTCGCGCCCGCGCCGGTTATGAATCTCGGCTTCGCGATGTACCTTCGTAACCAGCGGGCAGGTCGCGTCGATTGTGAAAAGATTGCGCCGTGTGGCCTCTTCCGGAATCGCGCGCGCCACGCCGTGCGCTGAAAAGATCACCGGCGCGTGGTCATCAGGAACCTCACTGAGTTCCTCGACGAAGATCGCGCCCTTGGTGCGCAGGCTGTCGACAACGTAGCGATTGTGAACGATCTCGTGTCGCACATAGACCGGACGCCCATAGATCGCCAGCGCCCGCTCCACAGATTCGATGGCGCGCACGACTCCCGCGCAAAAACCGCGGGGCGAACAGAGCAGTACCTTAAGGACGGGCTTTGGTGAATTCGGTGGCATTAATTTCCTCGAAAGCGCGCCATTTTAGCGCACATTTGCGGTATCGACATGGGCTGCGCCGGGCTTCCCTGTCAAGCGGAACGGTTGCATCACCTCGCCGCAGACCCTATATTCCGGCCACTTTCCGATCATCACCGATGATCTGAAGCTTCGCCCAGGAACGGGCGAAGCATAGAGGAGATTTTGCCATGGCGACCGCAGCACCCCTAATGCCAAAGGCAACCGCCGTCTGGCTTTTGGACAACACCGCGCTGTCGTTCGACCAGATCGCCGAGTTCTGCAAGCTGCACCCGCTCGAGGTAAAGGCGATCGCCGACGGCGACGCCGCACAGGGAATCAAGGGCCTCGACCCGATCGTGACCGGGCAATTGACCCGCGAACAGATCGCCGAGGCCGAAAAAAACCACGACATTCGTCTGAAGCTGACTGAGCCGAAAGTCGCGGTTCCGCCGACCGAGCGTGGCAAGAAAGGCCCGCGCTATACGCCGGTTTCGCGCCGCCAGGACCGTCCGAACGCCATTTTGTGGCTCGTTCGTAATCACCCGGAACTCAAGGACAGCGCAATTATGCGGCTGGTCGGAACGACCAAGTCGACAATCGCGTCGATCCGCGAGCGCACGCATTGGAATTCCGCCAACCTAACGCCGATGGATCCGGTGACGCTCGGCCTGGCTTCGCAAACCGATCTCGACCTGGAAGTGCAGCGCGCCAGCAAGGAAAAACCGATTCCTGTCGATACCGGCGCAACTTTGCTGCCGGCCGCCGAGACCACCGCACGCAAGGAAGCCGAAGTCGCCGCAGCAGCAGCCGAATCCGATCAGAAAAGGCCGGGCGGCGAACTCGATGTCAGCGCCGTGCTCGCCAAGCTCAAACAGCTCGGCGGCAAGGGCGACAAAGAAGGCGAGTAAAAGCAGCAGAAAATTTTCGTCGCTGTCGCGAAAAATTCGAAGCATTATTCTGTGCCCCGCTCGCTCGCGCACGTGTCGCGATAAGTTGATCGCTTTGGGGTACTCAGCTCCGGCGTGATTTACGCGGAATCGCGTGCGAAGATCAGAATAGGAATCATTGCGAATTCTAAATTAAGGCCGCCTTCACCGGTGCGGCCGACCATCGCGCTCGTTGGACGATATCGAGCGACGGCCAATCAGATTTTAGCTCGACATGTGGCAAGTGATGTCACGCTCTTCATGGGGCGTTACTCACCCGGCCGCGCGGACGCCGATTCCCACCCGGCGTTCGCGCGGCCGGCTTGGTTTTGAGGCCAGAATACTTTCTCTCAATAGCCCCTCGTCCCGTTGATCGCTTCCACATAACGCACGACGGATTTTTCCAATACCTGTTTTGCGTCCTTTGCAATGACGCGGTCGAAATAGTGGCCGTAGATGATATCGAACTTGAACGGCGCCAAGGCCTTGCCGATGTTTTCGACCTCGCGCGCGGACAGTGGAATGAAATTCGGATAACTGCGCATGAACGACAGCCACTTGCGGTCGGTCGTGACCGTGAGAATATCACCGGCGCAAATGATGCCGCGGCCATTCGCGCCACTCGCCCAATGCATCACCGTACCACCCGGAAAATGGCCACCACAGCGTACCAGCGTGACTCCATCCCATAGCTTGAACGTTTCGCCTTCCCACAGCTTGATCGCTGCGTCCTTACGCACAATCCAGTCGCGGTCGGCGGCATTGAGATGGATGGGGCAATCGAACGCCCGCGCCCATTCCACCATTGTCGTGTAGAAATGCGGATGCGAAATCGCGATCCCCTTCAGCCCGCCGAGGCCCTTGATCATGTCCACGGTCGCGGCATCGAGCGTGGCGATGCAATCCCACAACACATTGCCGCCTTCCGTGCGTACGAGCACCGCGCGCTGCCCGATGGCGAATGAAGGTTGCGAACCAATGCCGATGAGGCCGGTATCGTATTGGTGAAAGCCATTCATGTGGCTTTGCGATAACGCCTGAAACGTCGTCCACGTCTGCCCGCGCGGCGGTACGTATTGCCGTTCCTCTTCACAGATAAGGCACTGCGCCGGCGCCTTCGCACTTTCCGGAAATTGCGTGCCACAGGCGGTACATATGAAAAGAGGCATGGGAATTTCCAGACTGCCGTTCAAGAAGCCTGAGGGCGCTTCTACACGCTCCGATATGCAGCGGAAAACCCGGTCACATCTGCCCCCACCGCATTGGGGCCCGACCGAGGTCTGCTTAAATGCACAGCCGCTATGCTTGCATGCGCAAATATCGAATATGCGCCGCGGCGCGATATTCCAACAACTCATTAAAATTCCGAAACAATTAAATGTGAGCGGCAAGCATCTTGTGCATTGCAATAATTTTGCTAACTGCAACCCACGAGCGACGGAATCAAACGAGGTATCAAAATGACATCGCGCAAAATGAAAATTCTTTTGGCGACCGTTGGCGCGGTGGCCTTAATTGCCACGGTGGCGGTTGCCCACACGGTGCGTACACATATGCCGCCTGCCGGGCAGTCCCACGCAAGCAAAACGGTTGTCCCTGCCGACATAGCGCCGTCCCAGCGGCATGGAAACATCACTTGCGGCGCTGCGACGAGCGCCTCGGATTGCGAAAGACTCGAGATGATGCTGCCGATGTAAAAGCGGAACGATATTTTCCGTGAATGGAAGCAATATAAAAAATTGATGGCCGGGCTTGTCCGGCCATCGCCGTCTTCAGGCCTAACACGATCCCATAAAGCCGAATTGTTACTGTCCGACGCCGTGCGTTTTCAGCGCACTGCCGATCTCATCCAATATCGCGGGATCATCGATCGTCGCCGGCATGGTCCATTGGTCGCCGTCAGCCATCTTCTTGATGGTGCCGCGAAGGATTTTTCCTGAGCGCGTCTTCGGCAGCCTCGCGACCGTGATCGCGAGCTTGAACGACGCGACTGGCCCGACCTTGTCGCGCACCAGCGCGACAATTTCCTTCTCGATCTCGGCCGGCGGGCGGTCGACGCCGGCCTTGAGCACAATGAAGCCGCAGGGTACCTCACCTTTCAGTTCGTCCTTGATACCGAGCACGGCACATTCGGCGACATCGGGATGGCCAGCCAGCACTTCCTCCATGCCGCCGGTAGAGAGGCGGTGCCCAGCGACATTGATGATGTCGTCAGTGCGGCCCATCACCCAGACATAGCCGTCGTCGTCGATATAGCCGGCGTCGGCGGTTTTGTAGTAGCCGGGAAATTCCGCGAAATAACTTTCGATACAGCGCGCGTCCTGCTGCCACAGCGTCGGCAGCGCGGCCGGCGGCAGCGGCATCTTAACCACCAGCGAGCCGACGGTGCCGCGCGGTACCGGTTTGGCGGCCTCGTCCACCACCTGCATGTCGTAGCCCGGCATCGGTACAGTTGCCGAGCCATGCTTGACCGGCAGCGCACCCAATCCCACCGGATTGCCGCAAATGCACCACCCGGTCTCGGTCTGCCACCAGTGGTCGATCACAGGTTTCTTCAGCTTCTCCTCGGCCCATGCCACGGTCGGCGGATCGGCGCGCTCACCGGCCAGAAACAGCGTGCGAAATTTCGTGAGATCGTATTTCGCCATGAGCTTGGCGTCGGGATCTTCCTTCTTGATAGCGCGGAAAGCAGTGGGCGCAGTAAACAGCGCCACCGCGCCGTGGTCGGCGCAAACGCGCCAGAATGCACCGGCATCAGGCGTGCCAACCGGTTTGCCCTCGTACATCACCGAGGTCGCGCCATGAAACAGCGGCGCGTAGACGATGTAGGAGTGGCCAACCACCCAGCCGATGTCGGAGGCGCACCACCAAATCTCACCCGGTTTTACTCCGTAGAGATTCTCCATCGACCATTTGAGTGCGACCAGATGGCCGCCATTGTCACGCACAACGCCTTTCGGAATTCCGGTCGTGCCTGACGTGTAGAGGATATAGAGCGGATCTGTGGCGGCAACCGGCACGCACTCGCTGGTCTTGGCGTAGTTGACCGCGTTTTCCCACACCTTGCGCCAGTCGTGATCGCGGCCTGCCGTGAGTGGCGCCTCACATTGCGGGCGCTGGAGGATCAGGCAGGCTTGCGGCTTGTGTTTGGCAATATTGATTGCTTCATCAAGCAACGGCTTGTAGGGCACCACGCGCGTGCCCTCGATGCCACAGCTGGCGGATAGGATCACCTTCGGCTTGGCGTCATTGATACGGGTGGCGAGCTCCTTTGGCGCGAAGCCACCGAACACGACCGAATGAATGGCGCCGATGCGCGCACAGGCAAGCATCGCAAACACCGCTTCCGGAACCATCGGCATATAGAGGATGACGACGTCGCCCTTCTCCACGCCGAAGTCGCGCAGCATGGCGCCGAGCAACTGGACCTCGGACAGCATGCGGCCGTAGGTGAAGGTCTTGACCGTGTTGGTGACGGGAGAATTGTAGATTAGCGCCGGCTGGTCGTTGCGGCCGGCAGCGACGTGACGATCAAGTGCGTTGTAGCAGGTGTTGCAGACACCGCCCACGAACCAGCGGCCATAGATGCCGGCGGAAGGGTCGAAGATCTTCTTCGGCTTCTCGTACCAGTCTATATCCGCCGCAGCGCCCGCCCAGAACTCCTCCGGGCTGCGCTGCCAATGCGCATAGACATCGTGATAGCGACTGGTACGGACGTCCATTTTTCCTCCCACGGCTGCGATTGTGGAACGTCGGGCCAAGGCAAACAAGCCAACGATTGTCGCGGCGCCGAGATATTTTGCGGCATAGACGCTCGCCACCCCCTCGCCAGCCATTGACTACCCGGTGGGCGGCACGAAGATGAGCCGATGCTGAGTTTGAAACCTGCATCCGCCCAGGCGACGCCCTGCAAAATATGCCAGCAGCCCGCCCCGCTTTATGGCCTCGTCGACTTCAACAGGAACTGCCTGATTCCTGATGGCGTGAAACTCCCGCTCACGGGCACGCCTGTCTATTATCGCCGTTGCAGTGCCTGTGGCTTCCTGTTTACCGACGCGTTCGATGACTGGAGCCAGGCCGACTTCAAAACACACATCTATAACGCCGATTATCTCGCCGTAGATCCCGGCTACGCGGTGACACGGCCGCGCAGCAATGCCGAGGTCGTGCAGCAGATATTCGGCGCACATAAGGCGGCGCTCCGTGTGCTCGATTACGGCGGTGGCAATGACGTCCTTTGCTCCGCGTTGCGGGCGGCGGGGTTTCCAGTTGCCATAACCTACGATCCATTCGTGCCCGAATTCGCGGAGCCACCCGAGGGTAAATTCAATCTCGTCACCTGCTTCGAGACGCTGGAGCACGTGCCCAATCCCGTCGAAGGCGTCGGCGCGATTGTGGAGCACCTGGCGGACCCGGGGCTGGTTCTGTTTTCGACGCTGCTGCAACCGCCGAACTTCGAAGCGCTCGGCATGAACTGGTGGTATGTCGGCCCGCGCAATGGGCATATTTCGATGTTCAGCCGCGAGGCACAAATCAAGGCCTGGCGCTCACACGGCTGCCAGACCGGCTCATTTAACGACAACGTGCACATAGCCTTCCGCACGCTGCCGGATTTCGCCAAACCCTTCCTCAACCTCGTGAAGGCATGATGGCTTGAGCACTTCGAGGCAATTGATCCCTGCCCTCGCCCTTCGTAACGTCATAACTGAGGGGACCAGGGCATGGCGAAAACGCCATACGACACCGATCTTGACCGAAATCCGGCCAATTATCAGCCGCTGACGCCGCTCGGGTTCCTTGAGCGCGCGGCCGCCGTCTTCCCCAGCCACACCGCAATCATCCACGGGCCGATGCGCCGGAGCTATGCCGAATTCTACGCGCGCACGCGGAAGTTGGCGTCGGCACTCGCGAAACGCGGCATTAAGCGTGGCGACACCGTTTCGGCATTTCTCGCCAACACACCCGCAATGCTGGAGTGCCACTATGGCGTGCCGATGACGCAAGGTGTGCTCAACACACTCAACACGCGCCTCGATGCGCCAATCATCGCGTTTTCGCTCGACCACGCCGACGCCAAGGTGGTCATCACCGACCGCGAATTTTCCAAGGTGATGAAGGAGGCGCTCGCGCTCGCCAAAGTCAAACCGCTGGTGATCGACTACGACGATCCAGAATACGCAGGCGCGGGTGAGCGGCTTGGAACAATCGAATACGAAGAATTTGTTGCGCAGGGCGACCCGAATTTTACCTGGCAAATGCCGGATGACGAATGGGACGCGATTGCGCTCAACTACACCTCGGGCACCACCGGCGATCCCAAAGGCGTCGTCTATCACCACCGTGGCGCACATCTGCTGGCGGTCGGCAATGTCGTGACCTGCTCCATGGGCAAGCATCCGGTGTACTTGTGGACGTTACCGATGTTCCACTGCAACGGCTGGTGCTTTCCATGGTCGATTTCTGTCGTCGCCGGCACGCATGTGTGCCTGCGCGCGGTGCGCGCGCCGGCAATGTACGAAGCCATTTCCAACCACAAGGTCACGCATCTGTGCGGTGCACCGATCGTGATGACAACGCTCCTCAATGCACCGGCCGGCGAGAAGAAACCCTTGCCGCACGTGGTCGAATTCTTCACCGCCGCCGCTCCGCCGCCGGAAGCAGTGCTAGCATCCATGAAAGAGGCCGGCTTCAACGTCACACATCTCTATGGGCTGACCGAGTGTTACGGGCCGGCCGTCGTCAACGACTGGCACACCGAGTGGAACGCTTTGCCCGCCGCCGAGCAGGCGGTGAAAAAAGCGCGTCAAGGCGTGCGCTACAGTGCGTTAGAATTGCTCGACGTGCTCGACCCGGAGGCGATGACGCCGGTCGCGCGTAACGGCGAGGCTTTGGGCGAAGTCATGATGCGCGGCAACGTCGTGATGAAGGGCTATTTGAAAAACAAGTCATCCACCGACAAAGCTTTCGCGGGCGGCTGGTTTCACACCGGCGACCTCGGCGTCATGTATGCCGACGGGTACATCCAGCTTAAAGACCGTTCCAAGGATATTATCATCTCCGGCGGTGAAAATATTTCGTCGATCGAAGTGGAAGATGCGCTCTACAAACATCCCGCCGTCGCGGCCGCCGCAGTGGTGGCCAAGCCCGACGATAAATGGGGCGAGACGCCCTGTGCCTTCGTCGAGTTGAAGCCGGGTGCGAACGCAAGCACCGACGACCTCATGCAATGGTGCCGCAAACAACTGGCCTCTTATAAATGCCCGCGCCACGTGGTGTTCGCGGAAATTCCCAAGACGAGCACCGGCAAAATCCAGAAATTCAAGCTGCGCGAAATGGCGAAAGCGGTGTGACGCTTCGCGCCGCAAAACCGAGTATCCAATGCCCGACATTCTCATCGCCAATGAAGGCCCGGTCCTGAAAATCCGGATGAACCGGCCGGAAAAGAAAAACGCGCTGACGCTCGTCATGTATGAAGCGATGGCGGCCGCCATTGAGAACGCCGGCAAGGACGCGAGCGTGCGATGCCTGCTGTTCGCCGGCGCTCCGGAGGTCTTTTGTGCGGGCAATGACCTCAACGATTTCGTCGCGATGGCGCAGGGCGGCACCCTGGGTGCACCGATCGTCCGGTTCCTGCATGCGCTGGCGCGTAGCGAGAAACCGCTGGTCGCGGCGGTCAGTGGCGCAGCGGTCGGAATCGGCACCACCATGCTGCTGCATTGCGATCACGTGATCGCCAGCGACAACGCAGTGCTGCTTACGCCCTTCGTTTCGCTCGGCCTGCTGCCCGAGGCCGGCTCAAGCCTCATCGCTCCGCGACTGATGGGACATGCGCGGGCGTTTTCGTTGCTTGTAATGGGCAAGCCGCTCTCGGCCGAAGAGGCTAAAGCGGCTGGCATCGTCAACAACATCGTGCCAGCCGCGGAACTCGATGCAAAAGCACTTGCCGCTGCCGGTGAGATCGCGGCTCTGCCGCCCGAGGGCGTGATGACGTCGCGAAGACTGATGCGCGACTCGGTCGAGGACATCGTCGCGCGCATCGACGAAGAGGTCGAAGCGTTCAGGGCGCGGCTCACTTCGCCCGAAGCAATGGCGGCGTTCTCGGCTTTCCTCAACCGGAAAAAATAAAAAGTCGACCAGCGCTCAGCGCCCTTCGCGGGCGTAAGGGTCGAACAGGTTGTTGGAATTGTAGCGGTCGTTGAATGACCGCTGTTGGCCGAACTGAAGCGTGGTGTTGCCCTGCTTCATCGTGGTCTGGCCGCCGTCGGATTTGAAGGGGGAAACTGGCGTGTTGCGATCCGGCGTAGCCGTTGGCTTGTCCATATCCATGAAGCCCTTACCACCACCTGCGCCGCTCTGGTCCTCGA
Organism: uncultured Alphaproteobacteria bacterium; assembly: GCA_963810585.1. GTDB lineage: Bacteria > Pseudomonadota > Alphaproteobacteria > Rhizobiales > Xanthobacteraceae > Pseudolabrys. The sequence goes on along the minus strand of CAWENV010000001.1, from coordinate 2,299,441 downwards.
TCGTGAAGGCCTTCGCGCCGGGCACCGCACAAAGTGCAACCAGCAATGCGGCGGTGGCGATGAACGCACGGGACGTCGCGCGGAATGTCATGGTGGCCTCAATGTTTCCCATCGTTTTCGACCCCAGCAGGACAATATGGCCGCACAGCGGCGGCGCGCTATTCTACCTTTAATCCAAGCTTCTTCACCAGCCCGCCCCACTTCTTCTCTTCCTTGTCGATATCGGCGGCATAGTCCGCCGGTGTACCCGGCAGTGCCTCGGCGCCTTCGGTGGCAAGGCGAGTTTTCACGTCCTCAGCGGCAAGTGCGGCGTTGAGTTCCTTGTTGAGCCGCGCGATGACTGTGGCGGGCGTACCGGCGGGCGCCGTCAGCCCGTAGCGCAACGCCGCATCAAAGCCAGGCACTCCACTTTCGGCAAGCGTCGGCAGATCGGGTAACAGAGTTGACCGTTTCGCTGTGGTAATCGCGAGTGCGCGCAACGTCCCGGCTTTGACATTGCCGAGCGCGACCGGAATCGGAACGAACATCATGAGAATGTGCCCGCCAAGCAGATCACCGAGCGCCGGACCATTCCCCTTATAGGGCACATGCTGAAGCTTCAGCCCGGCTTCGCTCGCCAGATACTCGCCGGCGAGATGGTTGACGGTGCCGACGCCGGGCGAACCGTATTGCAGCGGCGCCGGCGCTGCCTTGGCATAGGCGATCAACTCGGCGAGCGAATGGACAGGCATCGAAGGATGCACCACCAGCACGTTCGGGGCTGCGCCAATCATACCAATCGGCGTGAAATCCTTGCGCGGGTCGTAGCCCGCATTGACATTCATAGCGGGCGCAATGGCCATCGTGGCTGTGTAGCTCAGCAAAATCGTGTAACCGTCCGGGGCGGCCTTGGCCACAAAACGCGTACCAATCGTACCGCCGGCGCCCCCTCGATTCTCCACCACAATCTGCTGGCCAAGGGCGACCGACAGCTTGTCGGCAACGTTGCGCGCCATCACGGTCGTGCTGCCGCCAGGCGGGAATGGGACAATCAGGGTAATTGGCCGGTTCGGGTAGTCGTCGGCACGGGCCAAACCGAATCCGCCGAGCAGTACGAGACCGATGAGTGCAGTTGATTGCAACAAACGCATGGCGCGCTCCCCCGCTTACTCGACCTTGAGCCCGAGCTTGTTCACTAGGCTGCCCCACTTCTTCTCTTCTTGGTCGATATCGGTGGCGTATTCGGCCGGGGTGGATGTTAGCGGATCGCCGCCCTCGCTATGAATTTGCTTCTGCACCTCGGGCGCATCAACAAGCTTGCGCAGTTCAACACTGAGCTTCTCGACGATCTCAGGTGGTGTCCCGTGCGGCGCCAGGAGGCCATAGTGCAGCACGGCTTCGAAACCGGGCATTCCCGATTCGTCGAAGGTCGGCACATCAGGCAACAACGAGAAGCGTTTTTTGCTGGTGACCGCGATAGCGCGTAGGTTGCCGGCCGCGATATTACCAAGCGCCGGCGGCAGTACACCGAAAGCGACCGGCACATGGCCGCCAAGCAGATCGTTCATGACTGGCGCCGTGCCTTTGTAGGGAATGATCGCGACGTTCAGGCCAGCCTCTGCCTTGAACAATTCGGCACACATATAGCCGCCGGTTCCCACGGCGGAGGTGCCGACATTGAGTTTGCCCGGATCTTTTTTAGCGAGCGCGATCACATCGGTGATGGATTTTGCGGGGAAAGAGGGATGAGCAAGCAGCGCTACCGGCATAGACGCGACAAGCCCGATCGGCGCGAAGTCCTTGCGCGGATCCATTCCGAGCTTCGCGTAGAGACTAGGATTGATCGAAATCGTACCGGTATGGCCGAGGAGTAGCGTGTATCCATCAGGTTCTGCGCGGGAGACGGCGCGTGTGCCGATGGTGCCACCGGCGCCGCCGCGATTGTCGACAATGACCTGCTGATGAAATGCTTCCGACAGCTTCTGTGCCACGACCCGGGCCATGGCATCGACGCCCCCGCCCGGCGGATAGGGCACCACGAGCGTGATATTGCGTGTCGGATAGTCGGCGGCTAACGCCCCGCACACCGCGGTCAGCATCATGGCAAACGCCGACAGTACGGCGACAAATCTCGACATGGCGTTCTCTTCCCAGACTGAGGCTATTTTTTATTGTGGGTGATTATAACTCAAATTCGCCGCCGGACAGCCGCCGAAGCCGGGCCTTCTCGCTTTCGGCCATTCAAAAAACAAGCCGAACTCAGGCATACCCGAGTTCGGCGTGAGCCGGCGGTTGAAGCAAAACTGGGACTGAATTCGATCCGGTCAGTGTACGCTGGCGTGCCCGTTATGGCGTAGCCTTTCGATCTCGTCCTTCACTTGCAGTTTGCGTCGCTTGAGTTCCACTATTCTCAGGTCATCGACCGCGGGATGGTTCTGGCATTCGGTGATTTCGTCTTCGAGTACCTGATGCCGTCTTTCCAATTCCGCAAGGTGCGATTGCATCGACATGCGGTATGTCTCCTCAATCAGTGGCTCTCCAAGATTTAAGTGTAGCCCAGACTCGGCACAAGGGCGACGGTATACCCGACTTTATGCCGCGGCAAACCAGCGCAAAGCCTTTGACCAGCGTCAGTTTTTTCGAAGCTTGAACGCCCTTGTGGAAAACGCAATAATTGTGGCGCTTCTACCGAGACGGCCTGGCGAAGCGTAAGCAACCCAGCGGTGGCAATGACCGACGAGGAAGAACGCACGTTGCGGGAACAGCTGGGGCGACTGCTGCAGGAACATCGCGACCTCGACGCCGCGATCGATGCCCTCCTCACGTCACCGGGTTCCGATCTGATTCAGGTGCAAAGACTGAAGAAGCGCAAATTGGTGTTGCGGGACAAAATACGCCGCATCGAGGATCAACTTACCCCCGACATTATTGCGTAGCCGGTTACCCGCGCCTCGCTTCCTTTCGCACATACATAGCCCGGTCCGCGGCAGTGATCATCTCTGCCGGGCTGGCGTCGATCACGAGCGTCGCCGCCCCCACGCTCGCGCCGACCTGGACCCGCGCCTGCCCATGCGTAACGCCAATACGCCCGATCAACTCCTCGATCTCACGCGCTTTAGCCGCCGCTTGCTCTTCGTCGACTTGCCAGACCAATACGCCGAACTCGTCGCCACCCAGCCGCCCGACCACGTCGGACGCGCGCACGTGCGCGAGAAGCTCTCGCGCCACGGCCTTGAGCAGAGCGTCGCCGACGCCATGGCCATAGCGGTCGTTGACCGCCTTGAACGCATCAAGGTCGATAAACATGAGTGCTGCCTGCGTGCCGTAACGCTTCATGTAGGCGAGGCAACGCGTAAGTTCGCGCTCGAAGCCACGGCGATTGAGGATGTCGAGCAGTGGATCAACGTCGGCACGCGCCTCGAGCTCCACGATACGGGCGCGCGCAATGGCGATCTCGCGCTTAAGCCGCTCGATCTCGGCCAATAGCGAGGCTGCTGGCGCAATTTCGTCGTCGACGCGTGCTTCGGCTTGGTAGCGACCCATGGTTCGGCACCTCGCGAATCTTAACCTTGGGGGTGAGAATACTCCTTTCGCCTTGCCAGCGGGGGCCCTCAACCTATAATCCGCCGCTTCCTTCTGCGGGGTATCGCGGATTCGGGGAGCGAAATGGCCTCAAAATCGGTCGCGATCATCATGGGCAGCCAGTCCGACTGGTCCACGATGAAGCACGCCGCCAAGACGCTCGATATGCTGAGGATTGGATACGAGGCCCGCATTGTCTCCGCTCACCGCACCCCAAAGCGGCTTTACGACTTCGCCGGTAGCGCGCGGAAAAACGGTTTCAAGGTCATCATCGCCGGTGCCGGCGGAGCCGCCCATTTGCCCGGCATGGCCGCGTCGCTGACGCCACTGCCGGTATTCGGCGTCCCGATGGACACGCACGCGCTTAAAGGCAAGGATTTGCTGCTTTCAATTATGCAGATGCCGGGCGGAATCCCGGTCGGCACGCTGGCCATTGGCAAAGCGGGCGCGATCAACGCAGCGCTGCTCGCCGCGGCAGTGCTGGCTCTGTCGGATGTTGGCGTCGCCAAGCGGCTGGATGCCTGGCGCGCGCGCCAGACCAAAGCCGTCGCCAAACGGCCTAAAGATTGAACCCTTTGCTCAAGCCCGGCGCGACCATCGGCATTCTCGGCGGCGGCCAGCTCGCACGCATGCTCGCGCTTGCGGCGGCGCCGCTCGGTCTGCGCTGCCACGTTTATTCACCCGAGAAGGACTCCTGCGCATTCGATGTCGTGCATGCGGGCACCTGCGCCACTTACGAAAACGAAGCTGCACTCGCACGCTTTGCCGGTGCTGTTGACGTCATCACTTATGAATTTGAAAACGTGCCCGCCAAGACCGCCGCATTTCTGGCCAAGCGCAAGCCGGTCATGCCGGACCCGCAAGTGCTCGAGACAACACAGGATCGACTAGCCGAGAAGAGTTTCATCAGCGCGCTTAAAATCGCGACCGCTCCTTTTGCGCCGGTGCATAGCGCTACGCAGTTGGCCGAGGCGGTGAAGGCGGTCGGCTTGCCCGCGGTGCTTAAAACCCGACAGCTCGGTTATGACGGCAAAGGCCAGGTCAAAATTGCCAAAGGCGCAGATGCTGCGGCCGCGTGGCGGTCTATACAGAACGCGCCCTGCATTTTGGAAGGCTTCATCGAATTCGAGCGCGAAGTTTCGGTGGTCGCCGCACGCGGACGCGATGGCAAGGTCGAATGTTTTGAAGCTACTGAGAACGAGCACCGCGACCACATTCTGAAAACCTCGCGCGTGCCGGCAAAGGTGACGCCGGCGCTCGCCCGCGAGGCCCGCCAGATCGCGACCCGCATAGCCAAAGCTTTCGACTATGTCGGCATCCTCGCCGTGGAAATGTTTGTGGTGCGTAAGGGCCGGCGACGAGTCGTTCTGGTGAACGAAATTGCCCCACGTGTGCATAATTCCGGCCACTGGACCATTGACGGCGCGAGCGTCTCACAATTCGAGCAGCACATCCGAGCCGTCGCTGGTTTACCGCTCGCCAAGCCGATCCGGCTCGGCCAACGCGTGGAAATGATCAACCTGATTGGGTCGGAAGTGAATGAGGCTGCACGTTGGCTAACCGCGCCGGGAACCTCGGTCCATATCTATGGCAAGGGTGAAGCACGGCCGCGCCGCAAGATGGGGCATGTGACAAGGGTCTGGCCGCGGTAACTGCTGATAACAGCTAACTTCCCTTCCTATATGGGAAACGGCCGTACGACGGGCACTTTTGGTGCCTTTGAATGGACTCTTAACCCCATTTCTGCTAGAGCCGCCCGACTTAGAAGTCCCGCCGTTCGCGGGATTTTTGAATGAAACCCGTCCGGCCACCAACGAAGGAGCAAGCGTGCAAGTTCTCGTTCGCGACAACAATGTCGACCAGGCCCTGAAGGCGCTGAAAAAGAAGATGCAGCGCGAGGGCATTTTCCGCGAGATGAAGCTTCGCGGTCATTACGAAAAACCCTCCGAAAAGAAGGCACGGGAAAAGGCGGAAGCGATCCGCCGGGCCCGCAAACTCGCGCGCAAGAAAATGCAGCGCGAAGGCCTGCTGCCGATGAAGCCCCGCGTCGTTCCAGGCGCCGGCGGCCCCGGTGGTGGCATGGGCGGTGGTGGCGGTGGTCGTGGCCGCGGTGGCCCGCCGCGTTTCGGCTGATCGCGATTTCGCAGCGGTCATTTTGAGTTGATGGTGGCGCGGGCCTTTAATTGCCCGCGCTATTGTTTTCAGGCCCTTTTTCATAAAGAATCCGCGATTAAGTCACTGAGCGACCTCGCGGCTACTTTACTTAAACCTATCGACGCAACTGTTTATTATTTTTATTCGCATACCCGTCGCAGCGGATAAGCGGGCATGGCCCTCGAACTAGCTGGCCGGCCAACTGTCCCTGTGCGAGCAGGAGGCGGATCGTGGTGCGTGTCGATTTCGATCAGTACGCCGGGCAATACGATGCCATTCTTGCGGCACAGACGAATTTCTTCGACGGCGATAGAAACTATTTTGCTCGCTACAAAATCGAACTGGTGAAGCAAATCGTCGGCAGCGTCGACGCGGTGCTCGATTTCGGTTGCGGCATCGGCCGCAGCATGCCGCATCTGCGGGAGATCTTTCCGGACGCTGATCTCATCGGTTGCGATCCTTCGGTCGACAGCCTCGCGATCGCGCGTGAACAGAACCCGACCTGCCGCTTCGTGTCGATGGATGAGCTGGACGCCGACAACAAATTCGACGTGGTGATTGCCTCCTGCGTCTTTCACCATATCCCGCCGGCTAACCGGCAGACTGCGATAAGTTATTGCCGTAGCCGTCTGAAGGAAGGCGGACACTTCATCATCTTCGAACACAACCCGATCAACCCGGTGACGCGCCACCTGGTTAATAACTGCCCTTTCGATACCGATGCTGTGCTGCTGAGCATGCGCGAAACCGTTGAACGGATGCGCGATGCGCATCTCAACGTTGACGAGTTCGAGCTATTGCTTGTTTTTCCCGCAACCGCTGGCAATGCTGCGCCCGTTCGAGAAATATCTCCGCTGGTTGCCGATGGGCGGCCAGTATTTCGTCTGCGCATCAAATCCGAAGCCAGACCAGACCCGCGCCGCTTAAGCTATTTCCAGCAAAACTTGACGTCAGCCTCGTTGCTCTTGCGCGTGGCATAGTACGCCTCGACGGTCTTGGCATCGTCGAAATAGGCGCGTTCTTTCGCTGCACGGTCTTTGGCATTCGCTATCGCGCGCCCGGCATTTGCGACGCGGTTGCCGAGAAGCGCAGGAATGTCGGGCCTGAACATGACTTCGTAGGGGTTGGCCTCCACCCACTCGACCGCCTTTGCGTGCTGCATTTTCTGCTTGGCGAGGTCGCAAAAAGCATAGCCATTGATCACGGGGCCCGCGAGCGTCGCGAAATTGCGCACGGCCTCATCGGCCGAAACGAGCTGCGGCGTCTTCACATCGAGCACCTCCGACAGCACGATGTAACGATCCTTGGCAACGTAGAACCAGAACACCGAGTCGTCGCGCAAACCCACATCGTAGAGCCGGATGGCAAGGACCATCATGGCCATGGGCGTGACAAGTTTGGGCGCGGCCAGAATACGATCGCGCGCCGCGAGGATATCCTCTCGTTTGTTCGAACTGAGCAGATCGTTGAACTGCGCGCCAACCGACACCCGTGGATTTCCGCCCGCCGAGCGGGCTGATTCGTAGAACGGCTGGACATAGATCCCGATATGCCGCACCGGCTCGGCCGCAAACGCAACCGATGAAAGGAGGACCATCGCTGCTGCGACGGTCCGCCTGAACGAATTTAGCATCAGTCGCGCCCCCAAAGAGCCGAGCGATCTTAAGCCGGCGCCACAAAGACCTCAAAGCTTCGCCAAAAACTCCTTTACGACCGCCTCCGCACCGAAGTCATCGAGATTGACATGCCCGCCGAGCGGGAAGCGCACCATGCGTTTGGGTTCTCGGGCGAGCGCAAATAATTGTTCTCCAAATGCGACGGGCACGATGCGGTCGCGCTCGCCATGCAGCACCAGAAGCGGCACTTTCACGCGGACGATGCGCTCATCGGAACGGAAGGCGTCCTTGATCAGCCAACGCACCGGCGCGAATGGATAAGCGGCGGCCCCGACATCGGCGATGGACGTGAAAGGCGCATCAAGAATTAGGCCGCCGATCTTGCGCTCGGCGGCAAGCGCCGTGGCCACGGCCGTACCGAGCGACTCGCCAAACACGATGATGCGTTTTGCCGGGTAGCGTGCTGCCACAAATTCATAGGCCGCTTCCGCGTCGAGAATAAGCCCGGTTTCACTTGGCTTACCGGTGGATCCGCCATAGCCGCGATAACACAAGGCGACGAGGCCGGTGCCATCGGCCGTGAGCCAGGTGAAGCGCCCCACCCGCGCCGCAAGCCCTTCGGCATTGCCCTGAAAATAAATGACGACCGGCTTGTCCCCGCGCGGCCGCACGTGCCACGCGATCAGCTTTTCACCGTCGGCGCTGATGAGCGAGACCTCTTCGGCCTGCGGGAGGCCGGCCGCCGCTGGCGATATTCGTGCAGGGTCGGGGAAATACATCAACGCACGCTGAAAGACGTACATCAGCGCCAGTAACCCGCCGTAGCCCAGCACAACGAGGACGAGAATCCATTTCAGTGCGGTCATGCTTTCTCATAACACGAGATTCTTTCACCTGGGTTGCCGCCGGCGGCCGATCCTCCTAGCGTTGCGATAACACAAGGGAGATCACCATGCCGCGCTTGCGCTATATCGAGGAGAGCGAGAAAACACCGCACACTCGCGAATTGATCGAGTTCGGCCAAAAAGACTGGCGCGCCCGATCCGCGTGTCGTTAGCATCATGACGCGCTCGAAGGTCGGCACCGGCTGGGTCGAGTACTGGAACAAAGTTCTTTATCAAGGTGTGCTGCCGCACAAGCTCAAGGAAATGTGCCGCATTAAGATCTCTGTCGCCCACCAGTGCGGCTATTGCTCGACGGTGCGTTCCAATGTCGCCAAAGCCGAGGGATTGACCGAAGCGATGATCAATGACCTGTTCACGTACGAGAACAGCAAACACTTCACGGCGCGCGAAAAAGCGGCGCTGCGATACGCCGACCTTTTCAAACAGGGCGAGCACGCCATCGACAAAGATGAAGTCTATCAAGACCTCTCCAAACACTTCAGCGACGAAGAAATCATAGAACTCGGATTGCTCTGCGCTCAAACCGACGGCGTGGGCAAACTCGTGAAATCTCTCAATGTGCTGAGCTGGGAAGAAGCGTGCGAGCTCAATCCCAAACTGACGCAAGGGACGGCGCAGGTGGCGGCGGAATAGTGGACATTCGCGCGGCCGCGGCTGCGGACGACGACGCGATCTGGCGCATCCTGGAACCGACATTTCGCGCCGGAGAGACCTACCCGATACCGCGCGACATTTCGCAGGCGGATGCGATCGCTTATTGGCGTTCGCCCGGCCACACTGTGTACGTAGCGGAAGACCGTGGCACGATCGTCGGAACTTACTATCTACGCGCCAATAATCGCGGCGGTGGTGCCCACATCGCCAATTGCGGCTACGTCGTCGCGGCGGATGCGTTCGGCCGTGGCGTGGCGCGGGCCATGTGCCTGCACTCGCTGGATCAGGCGCGGACAGACGGCTTCAGCGCAATGCAGTTCAATTTCGTGATCGCCTCTAACGAGCGCGCAGTGGGGCTTTGGCAGAATCTCGGATTTGCCATTGCAGGGCGTATACCCGAGGCTTTCCGCCACCCGCGCCTGGGTGGCGTCGACGCATATGTCATGTTCCGAAGTCTTTGATATAGCTAAAATATTTCAGCTGGCGACAGTGGCGACGATTTCTAATGATATCGCGAGAACCGACGAAAAAATGCGCCGAACCACGCAACCATTTGATCAATGGCGCGTTCCCGCTCCGTGTCGGTGGCTTCAGGCGAAAAGCGACCGCATCGTAGAATTGCGTTCGCGGGTGTCGGGCTGGGAATGGACGAACCATTTGGATTTCTAGAAAGCGATTTTGATCACGCGGTTGCCTCAATGGGTCAGGCACCGCGCGCTGATAATGTCGTGCCAATTGTCGATACCCTGCGTTCGCAGGCCACCTTGCGCGGGCGCGAACGACGGTTCCGCGAATTGTTCGAGGCATTGCCCGCCGCAATCTACACGACAGATGCCGCTGGCCGTATCACCTACTACAACGACGCTGCGGCTGAACTTTGGGGTCACCGGCCACCGCTCGGGAGCAGCGAATGGTGCGGATCGTGGAAGCTGTTCTGGCCGGACGGCACCCCACTGCCGCATGACCAGTGTCCAATGGCGGTCGCGTTGAAGGAAAATCGTGTGGTACGCGGCATGGAGGCAGCGGCCGAGCGGCCCGATGGCACGCGCGTGCCGTTCATCCCGTATCCGACGCCGCTCCATGACGAAGCGGGCAGATTAGTCGGCGCGGTGAATATGCTGATCGATATCACCGAACGAAAGCGCGCGGAAGAACAGCAAGCGTTGCTCGTTCGTGAGCTGCATCATCGCGTCAAAAACACGCTCGCGACGGTCCAGGCGATCATGGGCTCAACGGCGCGCGCGGTCGACAATATTGAAGATTTCAAAACTGCTCTGTTCGGCCGCATTCAATCGCTCGCCAAAACGCATTTGCTGCTTGCGGATCAGGAACGCGCAATCGAGTTTGGCGATATTCTGCGCAGCGAGCTCAATGCATTCGAGGATGGAAATGGGCGCATCACATTGAGCGGCCCGGAAGTTACATTGCCTTCCCAGCTTGCCGTTTCGCTCAGTATGACGATCCATGAACTCACGTCGAACGCCGCAAAATTCGGCGCGCTGTCGGTTTATGGAGGCAAGGTCGATGTGACATGGAGCGTGACCATTGGAGCCACGGGCCGCACGCTTAACTTCGACTGGGTGGAAAGCGGCGGACCGCCAGTTGCGGAGCCTAAGCGGCAGGGCTTCGGCTCGCGGCTGTTGGAATTTGTGTTACCCGGCCAAATTCAGGCCAAAACGCGGGTCGAATATTGCAGTGATGGCGTGCGTATCCATTGCAACGCGCCATTGCCTGGACAAACCAAGACCTAAAGCAAGCTGCACGCGGACTTGTGATCAATGGCCGCAGGCCAAGCGCGCTATACTAAGCGTCAATGGCTCATGACGTGACGCGATCTAGAGCTGGTAAAAGTAAGTTCCGACTCCGTCACCTGGCGCCACGCCATCCGGGCCGCAAGCCTTGGAGGTAACGTCATGGCGTATTCAAACATCCTGGTCGGCGCCGGGACACGCACCGCGCAACCTGTCATCCGGACTATCGGCCTCGCCGACCTCCGCGACGTATTGGCCAAAGGCATTGATGATTTCTACGCGATGCCGACGCACGCAATGTTTCTTTGCGTAATCTATCCTGTCGTCGGCTTCTTGTTGGCCAGGCTTGCGTTCGGTTATTCGATACTCCCTTTGCTTTATCCGCTGGTGAGCGGGTTCGCCCTCGTTGGGCCAGTCGCTGCGCTCGGCCTTTACGAACTCAGCCGGCGCAGGGAAGCCGGACTTGAAACGTCCGCGACGCACGCCTTTGACGTCCTTAAGTCGTCGTCGATCGGCGCCATCGCCGCACTCGGGTTTCTGCTTCTGACCATTTTCGTGATCTGGGTTGCGGCCGCGAACGCAATTTATATTGCGACTTTCGGTTATGCGACGCCGGTGTCGATTGGAACGTTTCTCCACGACGTGGTCACGACGCGCGCCGGATGGACGCTCTTCATTGTCGGCAACGGCGTCGGTTTCCTTTTCGCACTTCTGGTGCTGATGATCAGCGTGGTGTCGTTCCCCTTGCTGCTCGACCGCGATGTCGGTGCGGCTGTCGCCTTGCTGACGTCGATCCGCGTCGTCGTTCGTAACCCCGTGACCATGGCGGTGTGGGGCCTGATCGTCGGCACCCTGCTGATTATCGGCTCGCTGCCATTTTTTATTGGCCTGACCGTAGTGGTGCCCGTGCTCGGCCACGCAACCTGGCATCTCTATAGAAAAGTCGTCGAACCGCAGGCCAGTCCTCCGCCGACGCTTCAGGAAGAGCCGAAAGATCGCCGCTATGCGGCAGATTTCCCGGCCGTCCTGTTTCCGTGGGCAAGATAGAAGCGGCCAACGCCAACTAGAGCGCGCGTTAAAGCATTTGACGCGCGCTCATTGGCGCTCCGAATATCACGCGACAGCTGCGTAACGTCTGGCCAGCATGGCCCGCTCAAATTTGCGCCGCGCCATAGGCTTGGCAAACATGTGACCTTGCAGCAGGTCGAAGCCGAGATCGCGAACGACTAGAAAATCGGACTGCGTCTCTACGCCTTCAGCCACTGACCTTGAGCCAGTGTCACGGGCAATCGCAACAATTTCCGCGCAGTGCGCCTGCTTGATACGATCGTCAGCACAACCTTGGATGATTTTGCTGTCGACTTTCATCTCGACCACCGGCAGTTCACGGCGCCCTGCAAGCGATGCGCCATGCGCATCGATGTCATTAATAGCGATCCCGATGTTACGAGAGGCAAGGTGACCGGCGATGCGCCTCACCTGCGTGAGATCGTTGACGAGATCGACGCAATCAAGCGCGATCAAAAAGCCATTTTTCCTGACGCCTTCCGGAAGGTGCGCCATCATCCGGTCGATGAAATGCATATCTTCCAGGGCCTGTAACGGCAGACGGACAGAGATTTGAACCTGGTGATTGGCGGCCGCGAATTGCATGGAGTCGGCGAGAGCTCGCGCGATCACAAAATGCGACAGCCCTTGAAGATAGGGGTCGTTGGTGGCCGGTATGAAATACGCTGGCGGCACGACGCCCCAAGTGGGATGGCGAATGCGGACGAGCGCTTCGGCGCCGCCCGGCACCAGCGACTTTGGATCGATTTTGGACTGGTACCATAGTTCAAGCCAGCCGTTGCACAGCGCCTCGTCGACATCGACCGGCAGTGGTGGCGCCGGCCGCACCGGCAGAAAGCGTGCAAGATTTATATCGAGATCGCGATCGCGAAACGGCGTTCCCAGGGGTGGCAGCATTGCCAACCCGGCCTGCTCACCAAATTCATGAGCACGAATGAGAGCCACCGAACTGCGACCGCCGAATAGCATTATTGCGCCACCATAGTTTTGCGCCTGTAACGTTCGTAGATGTCCCCGCACCTCGAGTCCGCCGCCGAGCGGTCCGAGCACAATCAGGTCCGGCCGGAAGTCGCGAAGCGTCGACCTGATGTCGAGCGAATCGGCCTCGCGCGCGATGAAGCCGAGCTCGTCGAGCATGTCGGCCAAAAACATCCGCACATGGCCCTTGTTCTCGACGACGCAGGCTCTCGGCGGAATTGGCCTGCGCCCGAATTGAATAATCTCACCTCGACGATGATCGTTGTTGTCGCTGGTCATGGCGCTGTCCCTCAGTAATCACGCTGCTCCCCCAGGAGCCGAATATGACAATCAATGGTGTACTGCCGTCTATACCTTGCACTGCACAATCCTCACACGAGTCCTGCCGCGGTTAACGAGAGGATCGCGCGAATTTTCAAATTTGAGTTAGATGTGAAAGTTTAGTGCGAGGGCGAGCATTCGCTCACATCGCCTTTACAATGCTCTCAGTCATTTTTTTTGCGTCGCCGAGTAGCATCATAGTGTTGTCGCGATAGAACAAAGGATTGTCGATTCCGGCGTAGCCGGACGCGAGCGAACGCTTGATGAACATCACCGTGCCGGCCTTCCACACCTGCAACACCGGCATACCATAGATGGGAGACGACTTGTCATCTTCCGCCGCCGGGTTGGTGACGTCATTGGCGCCGATGACAAAGGCGACATCTGCTTGCGCGAACTCGGAATTGATGTCCTCAAGCTCGAACACTTCGTCATAAGGCACGTTCGCTTCCGCAAGCAGCACGTTCATATGACCCGGCATGCGGCCAGCGACCGGATGGATCGCGTATTTGACCTCGACGCCTTCCTTCTTGAGATGGTCCGCCATTTCGCGAAGCGCGTGCTGCGCCTGCGCCACTGCCATGCCGTAGCCAGGCACGATGATGACCTTCTGCGCATTCTTCATAATGTACGCAGCATCCTCGGCCGAACCGAGCTTGACCGGCCGCTGTTCGGCGGCGCCACCCGCCGGCCCCGCTACCTCACCGCCGAAACCGCCGAGAATGACTGAGATGAATGAGCGGTTCATGCCCTTGCACATGATGTAGGACAGAATCGCGCCCGAGGAGCCGACCAGCGCGCCGGTGATAATCAGCGCGGAATTGCCGAGCGTGAAGCCAATGCCTGCGGCCGCCCATCCCGAATAGGAATTCAGCATCGAGATGACGACGGGCATATCGGCGCCGCCGATCGGTATGATGATCAGGATGCCAAGCGTCAGCGACAGCGCGACGATCAGCCAGAAATCCATTACGGTCTGCGAAGCGAAAAAGCCGTAGATGAAGAAGATCAGCGCCGCCGCCAGCGCCAGATTGATGAAGTGGCGGCCGGGCAGCGTGATCGGCTTGCCACTCATGCGGCCAGACAGTTTCAGGAACGCGATCACCGAGCCGGTGAACGTGACGGCGCCAATGGCAACCCCGAGTGACATTTCGATCAAACTGGCGCCGTGAATATGGCCTTCAGTGCCGATATCGAAGGCCGCCGGCGCATAAAAGGCTCCCGCAGCGACCAGCACTGCCGCCATGCCGACCAGCGAATGGAAGGCGGCGACGAGTTCCGGCATCGACGTCATTGGCACCCGCCGCGCAATCACCGCGCCTATGCCGCCGCCGACCACGATGCCGCCGATCACCAAAGCCCATGACAGCGAGTTGGTTGGTGGATGCGCTCCAAGCGTTGTCGAGCACGGCGATGGTCATGCCGATCATGCCGAACTGATTGCCGCGCCGGCTGGAATCCGGGCTCGACAGGCCGCGCAGCGCAAGGATGAACAGGACGCCGGAGACCAGATAGAGCAGCGCGACGAGGTTCGGGCTCATGCTGCTCTCATTTCTTTTTCTTCTGGTACATAGCCAGCATGCGCTGGGTGACCAGGAAGCCGCCGAAGATGTTGACCGAAGCAAACACCAGCGCGACGAAGCCGAGGGCGCGCGCCCATAACGGGCCCTTGTCGTCGGTCGCCAGTGCGACGCCAACGGCAAGCAGCGCGCCAACGACGATCACCGAGGAGATCGCGTTGGTCACCGACATGAGTGGAGTATGGAGCGCCGGCGTCACTGACCAGACGACGTAGTAGCCGACAAACACCGCCAGCACGAAAATCGAAAGCCGGAAGACGAAGGGATCGACCGCAGTTGCCATATGCTCCATGTCGGGTCTCCTCAGGCCGTGGTCTTCGGCTGAAAATTCGGGTGCACAATCGCACCGCCGCGGGTGAGCAAGGTCGCCTTGACGAGTTCATCGTCCCAATTGACCGCGAGTTTCTTTTCTTTCTTGTCGATCAGGGTTTCGACGAAGGTCAGCAGATTTTTGGCGTAAAGCGCCGATGCCGATGCCGCCAGCCGTCCTGGCACATTGAGGTGCCCGACAATCTTGACGCCACCGACTTGCGCCACTTCACCGGCGCGCGCTCCTTCGACATTCCCGCCGCGTTCGACTGCAAGATCGACAATCACGGACCCCGGTCGCATCGACGCGACCATGTCCTTGGAAATCAGCCGCGGGGCGGGCCGACCGGGAATCAACGCCGTGGTGATGACGATGTCTTGCTTCTTGAGATGCTCGGCGACCAGCGCAGCTTGCTTGGCCTGGTATTCCTTCGACATCTCCTTGGCGTAGCCGCCCGCGGTCTGCGCGTTCTTGAACTCTTCGTCTTCAACCGCGAGAAACTTGGCCCCAAGGCTTTCGACCTGCTCTTTTGTGGCTGGCCGCA
This sequence comes from uncultured Alphaproteobacteria bacterium, assembly GCA_963810585.1. Lineage (GTDB taxonomy): Bacteria > Pseudomonadota > Alphaproteobacteria > Rhizobiales > Xanthobacteraceae > Pseudolabrys. Next base: position 2,283,999 of record CAWENV010000001.1, on the reverse strand, counting down.
CGTCCGTGGCGGTGACAATGGCACCGAGGCGCCGTGCCGTAGCGATCGCCTGAAGGCCGGCAACGCCCACGCCCATAATAAATACTTTCGCAGCGGGTACGGTCCCGGCCGCGGTCATCATCATTGGCAGTGCGCGGCCATATTCTCCCGCTGCGTCGACGACCGCGCGGTAGCCAGCGAGATTGGCCTGGCTGGAGAGCACATCCATCGACTGCGCCCGCGTAATGCGCGGCATCAGTTCCATTGCGAAAGCGTCAATGCCGGCGGCAGCCATCTGCTTGAGCGCAGCGTCGTTGCCGTAAGGATCCATAATCGCGATGACCAGCGCACCCTTTTTGTAGGCAGCCAATTCGTTGACCGCGGGGCGTCGTACTTTCAAAACGATATCGGCGTTCTTGGTGACGGCATCGGCAACCTGCGCGCCTGCCGCCTCAAATTCGGCATCTGGAATTCCGGACGCGATGCCGGCGCCGCGCGCAACCGCGACCTCGGCACCGAACGATTTGAGTTTTTTGACCGTTTCAGGAGTAGCCGCGACGCGCGGTTCGCCGGCGTCGGTTTCACGCGGTACGGCAATTTGCATTCTCGCCTCCCCGCCCGGCCGTGAAATTTGTTAGTGAGGCGACAGTCCGGTGAAGGCAAAAATCAGAAAACAGATCGCGAAGGCGACGTAGCTCGGCGTCGTTGCTCCACTAAGCAAGCCGGGAATGGCGCCCAACAGGCCAATCACGAAGATCGATGCCGCAAGAAACCAATGACCCATTACGCCGCCGGTCGCCAGGCCAAACAGGATCGTCACCACATAGAGAATGCCGACCAGGGTGAAATGAACGAAGCGCTCGTAGCTTTGCTCGTGCGCAGCATAGTCATTGCCGGTGGCGGTGGCGTATTCGACGGTGCCGTGATCGGCCATGGGGGAATGTCTCCGAGTTGCTAAAAAGGCGGGCGCACAGGGGTTAGCGCAATTGTGGCTGAAGGGCAACGCCGCCCGGCTTCAGCCTTTGGTGGACGGTTGCAATCCAACCTTGGTGATCGCAGCGTTTTGACGCGCGGCCACCTCGTCCACCGAAAAGCGCTCGATAGCCTCGTTGAACAATCGGTAGAAATTGAGTTCCGCGGCCAGGTGAAGGAAGACCGCGCCAAGGCCGATCGCCGCGCGGTCCATAAATACGAATTCGCGCGGCACGGTGACGGGTCCCCTGGCTTTGAGCGCCTGGTGCACCCGGAAGGCTTCCTTGCGGCCATATTCAGAGGGCTTCACCCCATCGGCGATGGTGCGCACGCGGTCGTCGAGCAGCGGGCCGTAGATAAAACGGGCCCAGATATTGAGCGCGTCGATCAGCTCGCGATTGAGCCTTTTGAAGCCCCATGTCTCATAAGCATGCACAACAAGCGCGTCATCGCCGTGCAACAAGCCGCGATAGAGATCGACCACGCCACCGACAAAGCTCGGCGGGAAAATACGGATGCAGCCATAATCGAGCAGATTGATGCCGGCGGGCTTTCCCTTGGCGTCGTCAAAGACGGTGTAATTGCCAAGGTGCGGATCGCCATGGATGACGCCGACGCGGCTGAATGGAAACCACCACGCCGTGAACATTGCAGTGGCAAGCCGGTTGCGCACGGCAAGTGCGTCGGCCTTATGTTCGAGGAGCTTGCGGCCGGTCAGCCAGTCCATCGTCAGCAGGCGACCAGTGGAGAGCTCCGGCCAGACCTTCGGGACACGGATCGTCGCCTCGTCTTTCAGCATATTGGCGTAGAGCGCGACATGCTTGGCTTCGCGGGTATAATCGAGCTCCTCGCGCAGGCGTGCGGCGATCTCAACCGCGATCTCAGATGTGTCGATCGCCGGGTCGAAGCGCTTGCGGATTGAAAACAGCAATTGCAGCTGGCTCAGATCGGCTTCGACCGCGGACTGCATGTCTGGATACTGCAACTTGCAGGCCAGCTCGCGAATCATCGAGCGCAGCGCGCACGATGCACCTGGCCAAGCGAGGCCGCCGCAGCCGGATGATGTTCGAAATTCGGAAAACTTCTTCTGCCAATCGAGCCCGAGTTCGGCGCTCATGCGGCGCTTGACGAAGGCCCAGCCCATGGGCGGCGCCTGGCTCTGCAATTTGATCAGCTCATTGGCGTATTCCGGTGGCAGAGCATCCGGGATGGTGGCGAGCAGTTGCGCCACCTTCATGATGGGGCCCTTCAGCCCGCCAAGAGCGGCGGCGAGCTCGAGCGCATTTGTCGCGCGATCGAGCGGCACACCGAAAAATCGCGCGCCGGCAAAGCGCGCAGCTGTGCCGCCAAGCCTGGTGCCGACGTTGGCGTAGCGCTTGGCGCGAGCCGTGAAGCGGTTTTTTTCGTGGTCGGTGGGCATGAACCTCAGGGGCCTGGTGTACTACGAATATAGGGACCAACGAGCCACGAGACGAGGCATGCCAATCCGATTTGTCGTTTGCCTTTCGGCTGTCATAGGCCTTATCGCCACCGCAAGCAGCGGGTCGGCCGCTATTTGGGAATGGGGCTGCCAGGGCCAACTCGGCGATCAGCAAATCATCTTCAATCGCGACTCGATGGTCGTCGTCGATACCAAGGCAAAGATGGGAGATATCCGTAAACTGCGGATGAGCACGATGGAGCTTCCGCCAGGATCGCCGCCTCATGTCGACTACAATCCGGGCGACAGCAACGGCGGTCTCATCAAGAGCATGGATTTCACGCGCGCCGACGATCCCAAGCGCAAAATCGTGCTGACTGAAAAATCGTCGCGCAAAATTTCCAGCAAACATCGCCTTATTTGCGGGCGCGACGAGGACACGGACATCTACCGCAAGGTCTATAGTTTCCAACGCGAGAGCGAGCCTGCGCGGGATATCAGCATGCAATGCATGGAATACCAGTTGTCCACCCGCGGCGGACGCAAGGGCTGCGACTAGCGGCTTTCCAACGCCTCAAGCTCGCTGATCAGATTGGCAATCACGCTCAATCCGCCATCCCAGAACTTCGGGTCGCGCGCGTCGAGGCCGAATGGCGCCAGCAATTCGGAATGGTGCTTGGTGCCGCCAGCCGACAGCATTTCGAGATAGCGCTCGGCAAAGCCTCCCGACGATTTCTCGTAGACTGCATAGAGCGAGTTCACCAGGCAGTCACCGAACGCATAAGCGTAGACGTAAAACGGCGAATGCACGAAATGCGGGATATAGGCCCAGAAAGTCTCGTAACCTGGTTTGAGTTCAATCGCAGGCCCGAGGCTTTCGCTCTGGACCGACATCCATAGTTCGCAAATTTTGTCTGCAGTGAGTTCGCCGTTGCGGCGCTCGCTGTGCACCTTACGCTCGAAGCTGTAGAAAGCGATTTGCCGCACCACCGTGTTGATCATGTCCTCGACCTTGGCGGCGAGCATGGCCTTGCGCTGCTTTTTGTCAGTGATTTGCGCAAGCAGCTTCTTGAAGGTGAGCATTTCTCCAAAAACCGATGCCGTCTCGGCGAGCGTGAGCGGCGTCGGGGCCATCAGCGGACCTCTTGGGGCCGCCAGCACCTGATGCACGCCGTGACCAAGTTCATGCGCGAGCGTCATCACATCGCGCGGCTTGCCCATGTAGTTGAGCAGCACATAAGGGTGCGCCGAAGGCACGGTCGGATGCGCGAAAGCACCTGGTTGCTTGCCAGGGCGCACGGGTGCATCGATCCAGTTTTTTGTGAAGAACTCATCGGCGACTTCCGCCATCTTTGGCGAAAAGGCGCCATAGGCAGTCAGAATTGTCGCGCGCGCATCGCTCCACGGGATCACGCGCTGAGCAACCTTGGGCAGCGGCGCGTTGCGGTCCCAATGCGGCAGACGTTTCTTGCCGAACCATTTGGCCTTCAGGGTATAATAGCGGTGCGACAACTTCGGATAGGCGGCGCGCACGGCTGCAACAAGTGCCTCGACCACCTCGCGTTCGACCCGGTTCGAAAGATGTCGCGCGTCGGCGATATCTTTGAATCCGCGCCAGCGATCGGAAATTTCCTTGTCTTTGGACAGTGTATTGGTGATCAGCGCGAATGGTCGCAAATTTTCTTTGAAGGTTTTCGCCAAAGCTTCGGCCGCGGCCTTGCGCTTCGTGCCGTCAGTGTCTTGCATTAGATTGAGCGTCGACTCGATCGCCAGCGATTTGCCGGCAACCTTGAAGCGCAAGCCAGCAATGGTTTCGTCGAAAAGCCGGTTCCATGCCGAATAGCCGGTCACCGATTTTTCATGGAAAAGTTCTTCGACCCGGTCCTCAAGCTGATAGGGCTTTTCCTTGCGCACGTCCTCAATCCACGGACGGTAATGGCCGAGTGCAGGGTCGCGCATCGCAGCATCGAGCTGCGCGTCGTCGATGCGGTTAAGCTCGAGCGTGAAGAACAGCAGATGCAGCGAAGCGGCAGTGATACGTTCCTGCACGTCGCCGTAAAACTTCGCACCGACCGGATCGGTCGTATTGCCGGCATAAACCAGCGAGGCATAGGAAATCAGGCGACCGAGCCGGTCGTCGATCGCTTCGTACTTGCGGACCGCTTCCGCGAGTGTGCGGCCCGCTCCCTCGCCGGAGGCAAGCACTGCCAGACGGCCCTTGTATGCCTCCTCGAACAAGGCGCAGTCGGTGTCCGCCTGTTCCAGGTCGCGCTTGATTTCGGGGCTGTCGAGACCGGGATAGAGGTCATTGAGGTTCCACTCGGGCAGCGTGCCGAGCTTGGGCGCCTTCATTGGCTTTCGTCGGGCCGAGGTCTTGGTCATGGGGGGCAATCGTTTTGGGGGAAATCTGCGAGGTCGGAACATCATCTAGCCAGCCGCTCATGGCGAGGCGATGGCAGCCGGGCAGTTTTCAACAAATCACGGCGCATTCGTGCAGTTTTCGCCGCCATCCTCGGTGTATTGGCTCGATTTAATAACCCATTAAGCGAGAGAGGCGACATTGCACCAATTCGGCACAGTGGTGCGTGAGAGGTTTCATGTCTGAAGTCGTGCTCATCGTCGACGACGATCCGGTTCAGCGTCGCCTGCTCGAATCCATGGTCCAGCGGTTCGGCTATCAGGCGAAAGTCGCCGAGAGCGGCGATGTCGCAGTCCAGCTGCTCGTCGGGCCGGAAGCCGCCCGCATCGACGGTGTGGTGCTCGATCTGGTGATGCCCGATCTCGACGGCCTTGGCGTGTTGGCGCGCATGCGTGCGGCCGGCCTGAACATTCCGGTAATTGTGCAGACCGCCCATGGCGGCATCGACAATGTCGTGTCGGCCATGCGTGCCGGCGCGACCGATTTCGTCGTGAAGCCGGCGAGCCCTGAACGGCTCCAGGTGTCGCTGCGAAATGCGCTCTCCACCAAAGCGCTGGCCGGCGAACTCCAGCGCCTCAAGCGCAAGCAGGACGGCACGCTGACCATCGCCGATGTGGTTACCCGTTCGACCGCCATGCAGCCTGTGCTCAAGGCGGCAGAGAAGGCGGCGGCGTCCGCCATCCCCGTCCTGATCGAAGGCGAGTCCGGCGTCGGCAAGGAACTCATTGCAAGGGCGATCCATGGCAGCGGCGCGCGGCGCGCGAAGCCGTTTGTGGCAGTCAACTGCGGCGCTCTACCCGAAAACCTGGTCGAGTCGATTTTGTTCGGACATGAGAAAGGCGCCTTCACTGGCGCGACCGAAAAGCACACCGGAAAATTTGAGGAGGCCGACGGCGGCACGCTGTTTCTGGACGAAGTCGGCGAATTGCCGGGACCAGCACAAGTAAAACTGTTGCGCGCACTACAGGAAGGTGAAGTCGAACCGGTCGGCGGACGTAAATCGATCAAGGTCGATGTACGCATCATCTCGGCGACAAATCGCGATTTGATTGCCGACGTAAAGGCGGGCCGTTTCCGCGAAGATCTGTTCTACCGTCTGCACGTGTTTCCGATATCGGTGCTGCCATTGCGGTCGCGGCGCGACGACATTCCCGATCTCGCCCGCCATTTCCTCACACGCTTCGCCGCGGAAGAAGGAAAGCGCGTACGGGCCATTAGCGGTGAAGGATTGGCACTGCTCGCCGCTTACCATTGGCCGGGCAATGTGCGACAGCTCGAAAACGCTGTTTTCCGTGCGGTCGTGCTCACTGACGGCGAGGAAATCGGCATAAACGAATTCCCGCAAGTCGCCATCCAGGTTTCCGCCGACGCCCTTGCCACGCCGCGAATGGTTGAGGCGTCCCCCGCCATGGCTGCTGCGTGGCCGGAGCCCGACGGGAGCCTTGGCCAATACGCACGAGCACCAGTGACGGCCATGCATTCGCTGTCGCTAACGGACCCAGGCGGTGACGTACGTCCGCTCGACGACATCGAGCGCGACGCCATCCGTTTCGCCATTTCGCACTATCGTGGACAGATGTCCGAGGTTGCCCGGCGGCTCAGAATCGGGCGGTCGACCCTCTATCGCAAGCTGGAAGGTCTTGGGCTCAACGAGGATGCAACGGCGTAATCGGCCGCCGCACCAAAGGCCCAAAACGCTGTATAGGCCGGGGTTTTAGCCCCGGCCTTTCCCGTTTTGGCACGTTAAATTTCCCGCCGAAGTTCCAGAACCGCCCCGTTTTCGGCCAATTTGACCGGATACTGAGAGACAGGACGGACGGGGGACCGGCGGTAAGCTCTCATTAACCGATCCCGATAACACTCACCGGGTTGCCGCAACGGCGACCCGACCGGGGACGTGGCGGCGACGTGGGACGTAATTCTTCACGGAACGATGCTGTGCGTTTTAACTCGCCACGCGAGCACTCTCTCGTTGTGACATTGGCACGCGCCGGTGCCCGCCTGGGCGTGGCCGGACTATTTATGCTTGGCGCCAACGACGCGCTGCAAAACGCCAGCGCTGAAGGCGACACCCGCACACTCTCCTTCCATCATCTCCACACCGGAGAAGACATCACCGTCACCTTCAAGCGCAATGGCCGTTACGACGAGGCCGCGCTGAAGAAGCTCGATTGGTTCATGCGGGACTGGCGCAAAGAACAAGAGATCCATATGGATCCGCACTTGTTCGATCTGCTGTGGGAAGCCTATCGCCATGTCGGTGCAACGCAACCGATCGACGTCGTTTGCGGTTTTCGCTCGCCCGAAACCAACGCCATGCTGCGCGCGCGCTCAAGCGGCGTTGCCCAGTTCAGTCAGCACACGAACGGCCAGGCGATGGACTTTTTCATCCCCGGCGTACCGCTGGAAAAAATCCGCGAAGTCGGGCTCCAACTGCAGCGCGGTGGCGTCGGTTTCTATCCGACCTCGGGCTCGCCCTTTGTGCATATGGATACTGGAACAATCCGGCACTGGCCACGCATGACGCATGACCAGCTCGCCAAAGTGTTCCCCGATGGCCGCACCGTACACATTCCTTCCGACGGCCAGCCGTTGCGCGGCTATGCGCTCGCTCTCGCCGACGTCGAACGACGTGGCGATAAACCTTCCGAAATTTCGCTGGTAGCTGCGCGTGAGGCTGGGGTGTTGACGGCAAGCATTGACCGCACTGCAGGACAGCCCAAGCGCGGCCTGCTCGCCCGGCTGTTCGGCAGCAATAAGGACGCAGACGAGGTAAGCGAAGAGCCAACACCCAAGCAAGCGCGCACGCCTCTGGCGGTCGCCAGCCTGAGCCCGCAGAAACCTAGCGTCGTAGCAATTGAACATATTGTGCCTGTGCCCACAGCGCGACCGAAGCCGGTAGCGGTCGCAGCCGCCACGCCTAAACCGGTCGCGCCTCCCTTTGTAACGGCATCGCTCGGCGGCAACCTTTTCGACAATCGCGGCTACTGGCGCGGTGTGGTGCAGCCTGGACCGAATTTGCCGGTAGCCGTGACCGCCCCGAAGACATATGAGACTGCCAGCGCCGATCCGATCTCGACCGGCAGCTCTGCCCTCGCCTATGCCCCTGAATCGGGAACGCCCGCGCCGGCTCGTGCCAGCCCGATGGGCTCGCGTGTGCCGCGTCTGGCGAATGAAGCCAACGTCATGCCGGCGCAAGGCAATACCACGGTGGTGGCAAAGGCGGTCCTGTCGCCGGGTTTGGCGGACGCCGACCGCAGCATCAACAGCCCGTGGCTGCGTGCCGCAATGCTCACACCGAGCTTTAGCACCTACATGACCGCTACGCGGCTTGGCGCCGTCGATATGCGGCCACTGCAAGAGCTTCTTTACAAACCGTCGCTGACGGTGGCGATGACGTTCTCGACCGACCCCCACCTCGGCCTGGTGGCCAGCCGATTTGACGGCCCGGCAGTGGTATTCCTGGCAACGACCACGTTCACGACGCAATCGACCGCCGCCAATTTCACCATGCAGACGACCGCGTCGCTGCGCTAGCCGCTAGTTCACCATTCCCAGAGCGTGCAAATAAGTTTCGAGCACTTCCTGCTGCTCGCGGCGCTCATCCGTATCCAACTTGCGCAGACGCACGATCGTACGCAGCGCTTTGGTGTCGAATCCGGTGCCTTTGGCCTCGGCATAGACGTCGCGGATGTCGTCCGACGTTGTCTTTTTCTCTTCTTCAAGCCGCTCGATGCGCTCAATGATGGCTTTCAGCTGATCCTTGGCGAAGCGGGTGGCGGGTTGTTCTTTTTCAGCTGAGGCGGTGGCTGGCATCGACGTCTCCTTGACTACGCATGGCGGATGATCGCCGCCATTTGCCAAGAAGCTTTCAGAGCTAGACGCCCTCAGGTCAAGGCAAGGACGCAGTCATCCACGCTGTTCACAAGCAAACGGTGACAACTAATGCCGAGGGCTAGACTTTTCGAATGCCGCTTTCTGCTCGAGTGAGGCTTCTTTCTGGTGTTTCTTGCGCCATTCCTCGAATGGCATGCCGTAGACGATCTCACGGCTCTCGTCCTTGCTCATGGCGAGGCCTTTGGCGTCGGCGGCATCTTTCATCCAGTTCGACAGGCAATTCCGGCAGAAGCCGGCGAGGTTCATCATGTCGATATTCTGCACATCGGTACGCGAGCGCAGGTGCTCGACCAGGCGCCGGTAAACGGCCGCTTCGAGTTCGGTGCGGGTCTTGTCGTCCATAGTGGGGTCCTCCACTGTAGGAAACATAGACATCCCCTGCGCGCCTTTGAAGACCCCAAAGACGCCTAACAACGGGCCTTGAGGAGACAGCCTCGTGAAGTTCGCCCATTTTTCCCACGTCTGGGGCAAGCCGGGCCTGAGTCCGCATCAGCGTTATGAAGAGCTTTGGCGTGAGCTCGCGCAATGTGACGAGCTCGGCTTCGACTACGGCTTCTGCGTCGAGCATCACTTTCGGCCAGATGAAAGCTGGATCTCCTCGCCCAGCCTTTACGTCGTGGGGGCCGCGGCGCGCACACGCCGTATGCGTATCGGCCCTATGGGTTATGTCGTGCCGCTGTATCACCCACTGCGTTTGGCCGAGGAAATTGCGCTCGTCGATCAGATCGTGGGCGGGCGCATGGAACTGGGGCTCGTCCCGGGGATCAATCCGGACTATTTCAAGCCCTTCGGCCTCGATTACAACCTGCGCAAATCTCCAACGCTCGAATTTGTCGATTACCTGCAGGCGGCCTATGGCGAAACGCAGCCGTTTTCCTTTCACGGCGAGGTCCATCGCACCGAGAGCGCGAGGCTTGCGGTACAGCCGGCACAGAAGCCGCATCCGCCGCTATGGATGATGTCCCGCGACCCGCAGACGCTCGAATTTTGCGCGCGGCATGGAATCAATCCGGGATATTTTCTGGTGTATCCGCGCACCGACGCCGCGCCGCGTTATCGCAAGTTTCTCGCTGACTGGACGACGGCTGGCTGGCCGAAACCACCGAAGATTGCGTATTGCACCATTGTCTACGTCGACGAGTTCAGACGAGAAGGCGCTCGACGTCGCGCTGGCTCGCGCCGCGCGTGCCTATGAGGGCTTCTTGCCACCACCGAAGCCCGGCGAAACGTTTGAGGAGCGCGTGCGTGAACACGCCAAAAAATTCATCGGCCGCGGCGAACCGGGCGCATCAGAGATCATGGCCAACCTGTTCGATGCCGATTTCCTCATGAAAAACGAACTGGTGTTTATCGGTTCACCGGATACGGTCGCCAAAAAAATTCACGCCGCGGCAAGTGCAGGCTTGTTCAATGTATTTATGGGCGAGTTCAATTTTTCCGATCTGCCCGAAGCCGATCTTATGCGCTCGATCCGACTGTTCGGCGAGAAGGTCATCCCGGCCCTGCGTGGCTATGAACCATTCTAAAAAAACGCCTCCCGCTGAAAAACAGGGGAGGCGTTTCAGGCATTGTGATAGCGTCTATTGCGCCTTGGCCAATTCCGGGCGCGCGGCCAAACGTGCCGTGTTCAGCCTGTGGACCAGAAAACAAACCACCGTGCCAACAACGAATGGCAACGCCGACCACATATAGAGTTTTTCGACCGGAAGCCCTATCAGCAGCGCGCCGACCAGCGGGCCGGCAATCGAACCGATCCGGCCGATGCCCAACTGCCAGCCCGAGCCGTTGGCTCGTAACGAGGTCGGGTAGATCAACGCGCCGACCACATTAATACCGGACTGGATACCGAGGACGAAGAACCCGGCGAAAAAGGTTGCGGTCAGCAACGCGGTCTTTGATGTCAGGCCAGCAAACCCAATCGAGGCAACAACCGGCACCGCAATCGCGAACATAATAGCAATTGCAAGAAACCGATGTTTTTGCAGCCACCAGCAGAGCAGAAGCGCGCCGACGGTGCCGCCGACCTGCAACATCGCCCCCGCCAGCGCTGCTGTCGCAGGCGGCAGCTTCGCAGCCGTCATCAGCGTCGGCGTCCAGCTGATAAGAAAGAAGTAGCCCATCAGGTTTAGCGCAAACAGCAGCCACAGAAGTGGTGTGATCAGTGCAAGGCCATCGCGAAACAGATAAGCCGGGCTAAACCCGGGATATTGCTTTTCGTCTTCAATGACGAATTTGGCATTCGCCGGCACTTGGTAGTCAGGCCGGATCGACTTGATGGCCGCTTCCATCTTGCCGCGCTGGCTTTCGTTCAAAGCCATGTACTTGATCGATTCCGGCAGGCCAATCATTGCTACGATCGCTATGATGATCGGCACGATGCCGCCGATGTAAAAGAGAATCTGCCATCCATATTGCGGCACGAGAGTCGCAGCCACGAAGCCGGGGATGGCGCCGCCAAGCGGCACGCAGCCGACAGCGATAATTGCAAGGGTAGCGCGCAATTTGCGCGGTGCGGATTTCGGCATTAATGGCAACGATATTGGGAATGACGCCGCCAATGCCCAGGCCCGCCAGCAACCGCAACCAGAACATCTGATCGAGATTGGTGGAGTACGCGGCCGCAAGTGTGAATACGCCGAACACGAGGTTCGACAAGACCAAAGCCGCCTTGCGCCCGTATCGATCGCCGATCCATCCGAACGCTGCCGAACCAAACAGGATGCCGACGAGGCTGGCACTGAATACGGGACCGAGCGACCCCGGCTTCAAGGCCCATTCTTTAGCGAGGCTCGGCGCGGCGAAGGCGATCGCGGCAATGTCGTAGCCGTCGATAAGAACGATGAAAAACGACCAGATAATCAGTTTGATCTGAAAAGAACCCAGTCCACGTTCGTCGAGCAGCCGTGAAACCGGAACGACTTGATCCGCCATGATTGCCTCCCCTGAGTTGACTTTTTGGTATCGAGCGGACCGTTTGCGGCCCTTGAGCGAATGCTATGCTACCGACGACGCTATGAAAAGCGATCTCATCCTGGTCCCACTCAAGTTGGGCCAGGCACCACGGGTAAAATCAACTCCGACAGATGCGCCACATCATGATGGATTGTGTCGCTTCCGATCTTGTCCGGCCGATAATAGTGCGCCCACAGAATTTCGGTTGCGGGGGAATTGCCGTTGGCAATCTCAAGCCGAACGCGGTGTCCCTGCCTGATGAGATAGGCCATCGGCTCCAGACTGATTTCGAATTTGTAAATCTCGTTCGGCGTCAGCGGCTGCGGATCGGAATGCGTATGATAGGGCACCATGTCGGTACTGCGTGAAGGGTCAAGGGCGCGGTGCGATGCACGCAACCAACCGCGCGTGATAAGTTCTGCAAATGGATTGAGTCCCTTGCCGCGGTCATCGGGAGACTGAGGAAACTGGTCGGAAAGCTTGATGATAAAATCGGTGTCGTGCGCGCTCGATGAAGCATAAAGGATGAGCTTGATCGGTCCGCAAATTTCCAACTCATTCTCGAACGGCGCGGTCGTAAAGGTGAGTACGCGCCGCGCGGGATCGAAGCCACCGGGCGGCCCCGCGGGACCAAATCCAACAACTCCCGATACCCAGCCGGGATTTGGATAGCTGTAGGTCGTCGCAGCCGCGCCGCTGGCCGGTTGCGGTGACAAGCCACCATCGTTCAGCGAACTGACGCTGCCGGAGGGCGACGCGTTGAGAAACCAATGCTCATAGTGAATGCCAGGCGGCGGCCAACTGTCGGCCTTGCGTACGAGGTTTGAGCCCCGCACCGCATATTCAACGTTCGGACGGGATGTATAGTCATTCTGCTTGCCTTTGAGATAGTGATCATAAAATGGCAGCAACACGGTTCGATGAAATTCGATGCTGGAAAATTCCGCCGCCGCTGCCCACGCGTTCGGCACGCCGGACATCCGTAGCTTTTTCGGTCCGGTCGCTCGGCAATAGCCGTCGATGTTGCCTCGCGTATGCAACTGCATCTTTGCCCAGACGCCACTCGAGTAGAGCGGGACTTTGATGCGATCGAGCATCTCCCATGCGCTGCGCTCGCGCCAGAACTCATCATAGGTCGGATGGGCTGCGACCATTTTGGTCAGGTCGGTTTCCTGATCGCGAGCGGGACCGCTGGCGGGGAAGCGATTGATGAAGCGATTCTGATACCACCAGTAGCCGGGGAAAAAATCGCACGGGATGCCACCGTGATATGTACCGGCACGATAGAGATCAGCGAGGCCGTCGTGAGCGGCGATACATGCGAGTGAAGGTGGCGCGAGTGCGCCCATAAACCATTGCAACATGCAGAAATACGATTGGCCGATGCCGCCGACCTTGCCGCTGCACCAGGATTGACGGCCAATCCATTCGATAACGTCGTATAGATCCTCCTGTTCGCGGTGCCCGAGAAACTCGAATTCGCCGCCCGAGCGGCCACTGCCGCGCACATCCATGTGGACGTAGGCGTAACCTTGTTCGACATACCATTCGATTGGGCCAGTCTCGCGCCAGAGAAATTGTGCACTTGCGGGAAGACTGTTGTTATCGAACCGGTAGGGTGCTGCTCCGAACAGCGCCGGGTGAGGGGCTGAGCCGTCGGGGCGATAAATGCGTGCGCCTATCGACGTTCCGTCGCGCGCATCGATCTGAACGATCTCGTCGATCACGAGCGGCAATCCCCGGCATTTGCAGTGAAAGTCGTTCGAATTCTATTTTTATATGCGGCGGAAAGCTTAGTAGACTCAATGTGCGGGCTTCAAGGACCGATTCGAACGACCCGTCAGTTTCGATCGAATGATAAAAGATGCCCATACGTTTCCTTTTTTCGGACAGCCATTGACAGAGGAGACATGAACGCTCCGCTTCGCTCCTTCCTCGAGGGTCTATATCGCACTGCGGTAGCCGCCGCGCATCCAGCCTCGGGCTTGCCACCACTGTTGCCGGCACCGCCATCGGGCCGGCTCATTTTGCTTGCGGCGGGTAAAGCGGCGGGCTCGATGACTGAAGTTGCGGAAGCGCATTACCTCGATCAACTGCGGATTGCCGCAGAGCGATTGAATGGGGTTGCCGTCGCGCGCCACGGTTACGGGCGGCAATTGCGGCGCGTCCGCATGATCGAAGCGGGGCATCCGATCCCCGATGCAGCGGGGTTGGAAGGCGCCGACCGCGCTTTGACATTAGCCGATGGTGCGGGAGCAGACGATCTCGTGCTGGTGCTGATGTCTGGCGGCGCCTCGGCCAATTGGATCGCGCCGGCCGACGGCATCTCATTCCAGGACAAGCAGGCGGTGACGCGCGCTCTTCTACGTTCGGGCGCCACCATCGGCGAGATCAACACCGTGCGCAAACATCTCTCGCGTATCAAAGGCGGACGCCTGGCACGGCACGCTCATCCAGCGAAGCTTTTGACCATCGCGATCTCGGACGTGCCAGGCGACGACCCTTCGGCGATCGGTTCGGGACCGACCGTTCCGGATCCGACGACACTCGCGGATTCGCAAGCAATCGTCGCAAAATATCGACTCGTACTTCCTGAGGCGGTGACGCACGCCCTGAGCAATCTCAAAAATGAATCGCCCAAGCCGGACGACCCGATCTTTTCCGGCAGCCAATTCAAACTCGCCGCACGGCCGATAGACGCGATACGCGCGGCGGAAGCGACAGTACGCGCTGCCGGGTACGAATGCGTATCGCTCGGCGATCGCATTGAAGGCGAGGCGCGCGATGTTGCGGCGGCACACGCTCGTCTCGCGCGCGAATTGCGCGCGCAGAAGAAACGCGCGGTGATTCTTTCAGGCGGCGAGTTGACGGTCACGATCCGCGGCAAGGGTCGCGGCGGACCTAATCAGGAATACGCCCTGGCGCTGGCGATCGCGCTCGCGGGAATGCCGGCGATTGCCGCGCTCGCCGGGGACACCGATGGCACCGATGGCGGCGGCGGCGCGGCAACGGACCCAGCCGGCGCGCTAGTCGATGGCGAATCAGCGGCACGCGCTAAAGCGCGTGGCCTCGATCCCGCCGTCTTTCTCGCCGACAACAATTCTACCGGCTTCTTTGAGGCTCTCGGGGATCTGCTTGTACCAGGGCCGACTTACACCAACGTGAACGACTTCCGCGCCATCGTCGTTGACAGCCCGTGACCGATCACGCCACAACCGCGCATCGTTCGGAACCAGCGACAATCGTGACCGCATTGCTACCCCTCGCCGCCAGGCGCAGTCTTTATCGTATCCTCGCCCGCGCTGCGGTTCCCGCCGTGCTGATGCTGGCGGCTTCGACACATACGGCCAAAGCCGATTTTCGTCTGTGCAACAACACCGGAGGCAGGGTCGGCGTCGCTATCGGCTATAAGGACAACGAGGGCTGGACCACCGAAGGCTGGTGGAACGTTTCATCGCGATCTTGTGAAACGCTGCTACGCGGCGCACTGGTTGCGCGCTATTATTATATCTATGCGGTCGACTATGACCGCGGCGGCGAATGGTCCGGCAAAGCCTATATGTGTTCTCGCGAGAAGGAATTCACTATTCGCGGCACCGACAACTGCCTGGCACGCGGCTATGACCGCACAGGCTTCTTCGAGGTCGACACCGGCGAGCAGCGTTCCTGGACGGTGCAATTAACCGACGCTGCCGAGCAGGCGCCAGACCGGCCACTCCCGCCGCGCGCGCCACTCGGCACCTCGCGGCCACCGACAATACTGTCGCCACCTCCACCCGGAAGTACCAAGCAATGAGGCGACTACGCCGCGCCAAAATTGTTGCCACACTCGGACCCGCTTCATCCAGCGCCGAGATGATCGCGAAACTGTTCCAAGCTGGCGCCGACGTCTTCCGCATTAATATGAGTCACACCAGCCAGGACCGCATGCGCGAACTGGTGGGCCTGATCCGCGCCGTCGAACGCGACACTGCCCGGCCAATCGGCGTGTTGATCGATTTGCAGGGGCCCAAGCTTCGTCTTGGAACCTTCAATGGCGGCTCCGTGACCGTTAAAGGCGGCGACAGCTTCATACTCGATGCTGATTCCACAGCGGGCGATGCGACGCGGGCCTACCTGCCGCATCCGGAAATTTTCGCGACGATCAAACCCGGCCATGCGCTGCTGATCGACGATGGCAAGGTCAAGCTGACGGTCACGGAAGCCGAGCCGAAACGCATTGCCACGCGAGTCGTTGTCGGCGGCAAGTTGTCGGACCGCAAGGGAGTAAGCCTGCCGGACACCACCATTCCGTTTTCGGCGTTGACCGACAAAGACCGCTCCGATCTTGAGGCCGCACTCGAAACCGGCATTGACTGGGTCGCGTTGTCGTTCATCCAACGCCCGGAGGATATCGCCGAAGCGAAGAAGATCACCCGTGGGCGAGCGGCAGTGATGGCCAAGATTGAAAAGCCCCAGGCGGTGAACCGGCTCGACGAAATCATCGATCTCACCGATGCGCTCATGGTAGCGCGCGGCGATCTCGGCGTGGAAATGCCGCTGGAGAAAGTGCCTGGAGTTCAGAAACAAATGACGCGCGCCGGGCGCGTCGCCGGCAAACCGGTCGTCGTGGCCACGCAAATGCTGGAATTGATGATCAACGCACCGGTGCCGACACGTGCGGAAGTTTCCGACGTCGCCACCGCAATCTTCGAAGGCGCCGACGCAGTGATGCTTTCTGCGGAATCGGCAGCCGGACAGTTTCCAGTGCAAGCAGTAGCCACGATGAACCGCATTGCCGAAGAAGTCGAAAGCGATCCGCTGTATCGCAATATCATCGCCGCCCAGCGCGCCGAACCGGAGGCGACTGGCGCGGACGCTATCGCGGATGCCGCGCGCCAGATTGCCGATACGCTCGACCTCGCTGCGGTGATGTGCTGGACATCATCTGGCTCGACCGGCTTTCGCGTCGCGCGCGAGCGGCCACGCTCTCCAATTGTGGCGCTGTCACCGAATATCGCGACTGGACGAAAGCTTGCGGTGGTGTGGGGCGTGCATTGCGTCGTGACCGAAGACGCGCATGACCAGGATGACATGGTCGACCGCGCCTGTCGCATCGCCTTCAAGGAAGGTTTCGCCAAAGCCGGTCAACGCGTCATCGTGGTTGCCGGCGTGCCCCTCGGCACCCCCGGCGCCACCAACATGTTGCGCATCGCTTATGTAGGCGCTGAGGATACCGGCGATTGATGGCTGATGGGCGGCGTAACTGGGACTAGATATCCCGGCCTTCGATTTTTTCCTGCAGTGTTTTCACCAGATCGGGAATGCGTTCCATGCGCGGATAGAGCCCGAGTACGCGGCGATAGACTTCCAGCGCCTGCTTGTCGTCACCAATATCCTGCAGGATCAATCCAAAGCCAGCCAGCGCGCCAAAATGTCGGGGTTCGCGCTTAAGAACCTGGCGGATATCGGCAAGTGCGTGGCCGTAATCTTTCTTCATGTAGAAAATAGTCGCGCGCCGGTTCCATGCTTCCACATAGTCCGGCTTCACCTTTACGATCGCGTCGAGCAACGTAATCGCAAGTTCGAGATCCTTTGCCTCGATCGCAGTTTTGACGCGAGTCATCAGCAAATTTGCCGTGTCACTGCGAGAGGCGGTCCAGAGCGTCCAGATCCGCTCTTCGATCGCCTTCGCGGTCACATCATCGGGCGCGAGCTTCAGCGCGCCGAACAAAAAATCGAGATTGCTGGTGCGATCGCCTCGGGCCACCTGCGGCGGCTTGGCCGGCGGATCGTTCCGGTTGCTCGATTGCGGAGCGGCCGGCGCGACACCTGTCGCAGCCACAGTGGCAACCAAAAGCGCTGCAATGAATTGCGTGCGCATATGCGGAGTGTAGCCTCTCCGCGTTTCGTGGCCAATATGCGGCGATGGAACAGGCGCCTGCGGCGCCCGAAATCAGCCCTGACGGGCTTTGAAGCGACGATTGGTCTTATTGATGATGTAGACCCGGCCTTTACGGCGCACCAACCGGTTGTTGCGGTGCCTGCCACGCAGGGATTTCAGGGAATTACGGACTTTCATGACGATCTCTGGCTGCTGTTTTGTCGGGTACATACGCAGCCCACCCAGTCATGTCAACGCAAGCTGCCCACCGGTAGTTACCTGCATCGAGCTGCTTTAGAGTGCGGCCCGGAGTGAGAGCCTTGCAGCGTAGTCGCGATCGCTTTTTGACCACCCATACCGGCAGTCTGCCCCGGCCAGATGACCTTATCCGCATGATGTATGCCAAAGAGGAAGGCGTACCAGTGGATATGGACGCTTTGGCCATGCGGGTGCGCGCGGCTGTGGCCGAGGTAGTTGGGAAGCAGGTCGATGCAGGCATTGATTTCGTCAATGACGGAGAAATGTCGAAGCCGAGCTACGCCACATATATCAAGGACCGGCTCAATGGCTTCGGCGGTACCGGGAACACCTTCGTTTACCAGGACCTTTCCGACTTCCCCCGGCTGGAGAAACGCGTGTTCGGCGATCCCGGCCGTTCACGGCGAAAGACGCCGGCCTGTAATGCGCCGATTGACGTGCGCGACAGGCAAGCGCCTCAAACGGATGCCGACAATCTCAAGGCCGCGCTAAAGGACGTGAAGGCCACTAACGGCTTCATGAGCGCGGCCTCGCCCGGCGTCGTATCGCTATTTTTCCGAGATGAATACTACAAGGATTTCGAGGGCTACATTTACGCGATCGCCAACGCGATGCGGCACGAATATGAGACGGTCGCCAATGCGGGTCTGGTCTTGCAGATCGATTGCCCGGACCTTGCGATGGGTCGGCACATTCAATACGCAAACTTGAGCCTCCCAGACTTCCGCAAGCGCGCGCAACTGCATGTCGAGGCGCTCAACCATGCGGTCACCAATATCCCGGCCGAACAGCTGCGCATGCATCTGTGCTGGGGCAACTACGAGGGACCGCACCACCGCGACGTTCCGCTCGCCGACATTATCGATATTGTCTTCAAGGCAAAGCCGGTTGCAATTTCGCTCGAAGCCGCCAATCCCCGGCACGCCCATGAATGGACGCTGTTCGAGAAGGTCAAATTGCCAGACGGCAAGGTGTTGATTCCCGGCGTCATCGAATCGAAATCGAATTTCATCGAGCATCCTGAGCTGATCGCGCAACGCATCGTTCGCTATGCGAAACTCGTAGGACGCGAAAACGTGATTGCGGGCAGCGATTGCGGCTACGGCACCTGGGTCGGACAGGCCGCTGTCGACCCTGACGTGGTCTTTGCCAAGCTCAACGCCATGGCGGAAGGCGCCGCGCTCGCTTCACGGCAATTCTGGCAATAGGAAAACTCATAATGGCATTCGAAATGCCGCGGGCCGATAAGCCCGAAGATGTCGGCCTCTCGTCGGACCGCCTGCAGCGCATACGCGACACATTACAGGCAGATATCGATACCGGTTCGGTACCAGGCGCCGTGGTGCTGATTGCCCGGCGCGGAAAAATCGCCTGCCTCGAATCCCTCGGCTATCGCGATCGCGAAGCCGGTGCACCAATGGCGGCCGACACGATCTTCCGCATAGCCTCGATGACCAAGCCATTCACCTCGATCGCCACGATGATGCTGGCGGAGGAAGGCAAGCTGCTGATTGCGGACCCCGTCGCGCGGTATATCCCGGAATTCGCCAATCTCACAGTCGCCGTCGACTCCGACAGCACATCCGCAAAAACGCTGACCACCGAGTCGATGCGGCGCGAAATGACTGTGCACGACTTGCTTCGCCACACCTCGGGCTTGAGCTACGCACACCTGGCTGGGCCGCTGCTCAAGCAACCCTACGAAGCCGCCAAGTTGCTCGACGAAAAACAGACTGGCGCCGAGATGACCGCCAAACTCAGCAAGCTCGCCCTCGCCTATCAGCCCGGAAGCACCTGGCAGTACGGCATGTCGACCGACGTGCTCGGCCGCGTTGTTGAAATTGTCAGCGGCGTTGAACTCGATCGGTTTATTGGCGATCGAATCTGCAAGCCGCTCGGCCTTGCCGACACCAGCTTTGGTCCGATCGATGCAGCTCGCGCCGCGCAACCACAGATCGATCCTGCCTCGGGCAAGCGTCCGCCTATGCGCGATACCGGCATTCGCCCTAACTGGATCTCGGGTGGCAGTGCGCTGCTATCGACTGCGAGCAACTATGTGCGTTTCTGCCAGATGCTGCTCAATGGCGGTGAATTGGGCGGGACACGGCTGCTGTCACCGGCGACCGTCGCACTCATGACGTCCGACCATCTAACCCCGAACACGCGACGCAGTCCGTCAACGCCACTCTTATTTGGCGCGCTAGCCCCAACGCCGGAACTCGGCCTCGGCTTCGGTCTCGGTTTTGCGATCCGCACTCACAGCGGCCGCAATCCATTGCCGGGCTCGGTCGGTGATTATTCCTGGAGCGGTGTGAGCGGGACATATTTCTGGATCGACCCGCAACAGCAGCTGATCGCAGTGTTGATGATGCAAGCGCCGGTCCAGCGGCTGCACTACCGCTATCTCATGCGCACGCTGGTGTATCAGGCGATCGTCGAGTGATCGGGGAAGTGATGGTGGGCGCGACAGGGATCGAACCTGTGACCCCCTCCATGTCAAGGAGGTGCTCTTCCGCTGAGCTACGCGCCCTTTGATCGGGATTGATCTATCGGCTCCAAACCGGCGAGGCAAGGCCGCGCAAAAGCGCTAGGCCGCCAGCAATTTCTGCACTTCGCTGACCAGTTCGCGCAGATGGACTGGCTTCGACAAGACCTTGGCCTGCTTGGGGGCGTTGGAATCGGCATTGAGCGCAACGGCAGCGAAGCCGGTGATGAACATAATTTTGATGTCGGGGTCGAGTTCAGCTGCCCTGCGGGCGAGTTCGATGCCATCCATTTCCGGCATCACGATATCGGTGAGCAATAATTCGAACGGTTCTTCACGCAGCCGATGATAGGCCGAGAGGCCATTGTCATAAGAGGTAACGTCGAATCCGGCATTCTGGAGCGCCTTGACCAAAAAGCGCCGCATGTCCGTATCGTCTTCAGCCAGGAGGATTTTCGTCATTACCACTCAACACCCCGTCCGGCCGCCGCTGGGCTGCCTCAGCCGGCCGATTAAGACTTATGCCCGGTAAATAACGGGTGAACTCGAAGGATGGCTTGGCTTTGTGCCTTGGCCATGGACAATAGACGGTATAACGAGACGTTAAAGCCGGTCTGGCCACAAAGGAATTCGACCCTTCCCATGGTTTTTCTGACATGAGCGAAATCCGCGACGAGCTCGACCCACCCTTTGAAGTCCTTGAACCCAAGGCTGGGAAGGGGCCCGTGCTGTTCAATTCCCCCCACAGTGGCTCGATTTATCCGCGCGAATTCCTGGCGACTTGCCGGCTCGATATTGCAACCCTCCGCAGGTCGGAAGACAGCTTTGTCGATGAATTGATCGCTGGCGTGGTGCGCTGCGGCTACCCCCTCATGCGGGCGCATTTTCCGCGCTGCTTCGTGGACGTGAACCGTGAGCCGTACGAGCTCGATCCACGCATGTTTGAAGGCCGGCTGCCTTCCTTTGCCAATACCCGCTCGATGCGCGTGGCGGGCGGCTTGGGGACTGTGGCGCGAGTGGTGGGCGATGCCCAGGAGATTTACGACCAACGCATCCCGGTCGACGATGCATTGAGGCGTATTGAGAGCCTCTACAAGCCCTATCATCGCGCATTGCGTCGCCTGTTTGCCCGCCTGCACCGGGACTTTGGCGCCGCCGTGCTGATCGACTGCCACTCCATGCCGTCAACTGCAGGTCATCGGGATGAACGACCCCGCCCGGAATTTGTGCTGGGCGATCGCTACGGCACGAGCTGCGTGGGCGTGGTGGCCGAAACCGTGGAAAAGACGCTGAGATCCCTCGGATATACGGTTAGCCGCAACAAACCTTACGCAGGCGGCTTCATCACTGAACATTACGGCAATCCGGCTGCGGGCCTGCATGCCATCCAACTCGAGATAAACCGCGCCCTCTATATGGACGAGCGTCGATATCAGCGTTCGTCGGCATTCAATCGTCTGGCCGCCGATATGGACACGTTAGCGAAGCGCCTGGGCGAAATCCCTTTGGACGAGCTACGGCCCTATCGGGCAGCTGCCGAGTAACGACCGGGCATAAAAAAAGGGCCGCTTGCGGATGCGAGCGGCCCAAGTCTAGGGAGGAAACGCCCAAGGAGGGCAGCAGTAGCTCTCGCTACCGCACTGCAATAAGTTACATCGCGACGCACAAAAATCAAGGTACTAAGCTCCATTTCCTATGCTATTTTCGCATAGCTGTTGCCCAAACAGGCTTTCCTGGATATCTCCATGCGAAAACATTCTAAGTGGAACCCCGCAGTGCAACAGAAGCTTCGCCGTCTACCTCGCGCCTAACGTGGTCGAAACTCCGTGCGCGGTTGCCGGCCGGCTAACTCTTCGATAGGCGGAAGATCCACAGCAGGCGAGCGGAATGACGGCCATCGACTTCAGCAGCTTCGTCGATCAGCTCGCCACCGCATCGGGTGACACGATTCTCCCGTTCTTTCGTACTGCCCTGACAATTGAGAACAAGAAAGTTGGCGGCTTCGACCCTGTCACGGCGGCAGACCGAGCGGCGGAGCAGACCATGCGCGCGCTCATCCGCAAGCAGTTTCCGGATCATGGCATTCTTGGCGAGGAGTACGGCGCCGAACACACCGACGCCGAATATGTGTGGGTGCTCGATCCGATTGACGGAACGAAATCGTTCATTTCCGGAATGGTGGCCTGGGGCACACTGATCGGACTGATGCGGCATAGCGAACCGGTATTCGGTCTGATGCACCAGCCATTCACCCGCGAGCGCTTTTCCGGTGACGGGGGCGCTACTCACTATCGCGGGCCTGCCGGCAACCGTGAACTGCGTGTGCGGGAATGTGCCTCACTCGCCGACGCGCTGCTGTACACGACGAGCCCGTTGTTGATGAGCACGGCCGACCGCGCAATTTTTCAAAAGGTCGAGAGCAAGGTCAGGCTCTCCCGCTACGGCGGCGATTGTTATGCCTACTGCATGCTGGCGGCGGGACAGATCGATCTCATCATCGAGACGGAAATAAAACCTCACGATATCGTTCCGCTCATTCCGATTATTGTCGGTGCCGGCGGTATCGTTACTACCTGGCAGAATGGCCCGGCGCAGAACGCCGGCCGTGTTGTCGTCGCGGGCGACAAACGCGTCCATCAGGCAGCGCTTGAAATGCTTGCCCGCTAGAACCGCGGCGTGCCGGGAACGAAAGCGTCGAACGCCGCCCAGAATTGCCGGCGATATTGATCCTGCTCCTGAAGGATCTCGTGCTTGGCGCCAGCAAGGATAAGGTGACGGCCAGCAAGGAGGTTTTGTCCAAAAGTCTCCGTCGCCAATGTGGAAACGACTTCATCCCGGCCGGCTGCCACCATCAATATCGGCTGGCGAATGCTGGCCGAATAAGAGGGCTCAGCGAACTGTTTCATCTGCCGGAGTGCGACATCGGCCCATGCTACCGTCGGAGCTCCAAGGCCAAGCGCTGGCTCCTGCTCCAGCACCGCCGCATTGCGGGCATAGCGCACCGGGTCTGACGTAAGCACATTGCCAATAAAACTTTCGGTGCCGGTGACAACGGAATCACCGGTCGGAACATACGCACCTCCACGGCCGACAATTCGCATGAGGCGCGCAAGCGGGCCAGCCATGCGGGTGAGGCGTCCTGGCGGCAGCGCGATCATAGGTGCCGATAGCACGGTGCGTTCGAACCAGCGGCTGCCGTCGTGACAGGCTCGTATCGCCACGGCAGCGCCCATGGAGTGTGCGAGCGCGAAAATCGGCGGCGGGCAATCCGGCAACACGATCTGTTCCATCACGGCTTCAAGATCGGTGATGTAGTTTGAAAAATTCCGCACATAGCCTTTGTGGCGATCGGATAGTGCCCGGTCCGACATGCCTTGCCCGCGCCAATCAAAAGTTGCGACGGCAAATCCGCGCTCGCGCAGATCCCGTACGGTCTCAAAATATTTCTCGATGAACTCGGCACGGCCCTGCAAGACGACCACAGTGCCTTTGCGACCCGGCGGAGGCGCCCAGCGAGCAAAACGCAAATTAACCCCGTCCGGGGTTTTGATCGCGCCGGTTACCGCTTCGTCGGGCACCGGATTTGCGGGGATGGACACGAGTTTCATGGTGGGAAGAGTAATCCGTGCGCGGCAGTTCGGGCTTATAGCAGGGTGACAATCGCGCTCAATCAGAAGCCGATCCACCCATAAAGTACTAGTAGTTACAATACGTTATTTGTGCACGCGCAACGTCTTGCAGACCAAAAAGTCGCTCCCATATCAAGCCTGCGCAGGCCTCATGGCTGCGCACGGTCAGGTCTGGCCATTCGGCGGACCGCCGCATGTCGCTCAACACAGGAGGATATGCCATGCGAACTTTTGATCTTGCTCCCCTCTACCGTTCCACCGTCGGCTTCGACCGGCTGTTTTCAATGCTGGACGGATTCGAAACCGCTCCGGGCTACCCGCCCTACAACATCGAGCGCACCGGCGAAAACGACTACCGCGTCACCGTCGCTGTCGCCGGATTTGGTGAAAACGAGCTTTCGATCGAGGCGAAAGAAAATACGCTAACGATCAAAGGCACCAAACAAGCCAAGGAAGAACAAAACGGCGAAGTGCTCTATCAGGGTATTGCCGCGCGTGCTTTTGAGCGCGTCTTCCAGCTTGCCGACCACGTGCTGGTCAAGAACGCGGGACTCGAGAACGGATTGCTGCACGTCGACCTCGTGCGCGAAATTCCCGAGGCCAAGAAACCGCGTCAGATCCCGATCGGCAATGGCAGCGCTAAAGCTCAGGCGATCAACACCAAAGCTGCTGCCTAACTCAAAACGAACTGCAAGACGGGAGCGCCCCGGAGTTCCGGGGCGCTTTCGTATTTGGGCCGCTCGCTGCCATCTTTTTAATCCGTGGCGGCTCTCCGGTCAGTACTGCGGTCAAACTAAGCGGCTCGTTCGGCCCCGCCTCGGGCACCCGCCACGCAATGGCATTGCGCGGATAGCGTGTCCGTGGTCCTGTTCTTGCTTGGCTCAGGACCGCCGCCGCAACAAAGCGAAAGGTTTTGCCTATTCCAACGTGGACCAGCCTTGTGCGGCGGGGCAAAATTTGGCATGGTGCATTAGGACAGTAATGCTGTCCTAATGGTGGTGGCCTCGGTGGCGGCCTTTTGAAGCGGGGCAGACATCGTGGCGCCCAATAGGAGCGGCCACGGGCGGCGATAAACCGGACAAGGTTGCCCATCTCGAGATCAGTTACGCGTCGACCGCGAGCGCTGTTGGGCTCGCGGATGAGGTGAGTACGCCGGAGTATTGATGCGCCGGCGAGGCAGGAATGAGATGAGCGAGGAGAAGCACAGCGCAGGATCCGCCGGACGCGGTTCAACCGCCGATCCCGGCACACCGGTCGCGCAGGGTCTCTATGATCCCGCGCTCGACAAGGATTCCTGCGGCGTTGGTTTCATCGCCGATATCAAAGGCCGCAAGTCGCATCAGATCATCGAAGATGGGTTGCGCATTCTCTGCAATCTCGAGCATCGCGGCGCGGTTGGCGCAGACCCGCGCATGGGCGATGGCGCCGGTATCCTTGTGCAGATCCCCCACAAATTCTTCGCAAAGAAAACTGCGGAGCTCGGATTCAAACTTCCGAAGGCGGGCGAGTACGCGGTCGGCTATCTGTTCATGCCGAACGATGCGAACTGGCGGCAAATCATCCGTGACATTTATGCGGAGGTTATCGCACGCGAAGGATTATCGTTGCTGGGCTGGCGCGATGTGCCGACCGACAATTCCACGCTCGGTGAATCGGTCAAGCCAACCGAGCCGAAGCACATGCAGGTGTTCATCGGTCGCGGCAAGAAAAAATTCTCCGAAGATGAGTTCGAGCGCCGGCTCTACATTCTTCGCAAGTCGATCTCGAACGCGATCTACCGGAGACGCGAGCGGCGGACTTCCGGCTATTACCCGGTGTCGATCTCCTGCCGTACGGTGATCTACAAGGGAATGTTCCTGGCCGACCAGCTTGGCGCCTACTATCCCGATCTGCGCGATCCGGACTTTGAGAGCGCTCTTGCGCTCGTGCACCAGCGCTTCTCGACCAATACGTTTCCGACATGGTCGCTGGCGCATCCGTACCGCTACGTCGCGCATAACGGCGAAATCAACACGCTACGCGGCAACGTCAACTGGATGGCGGCGCGGCAGGCTTCGGTATCGTCGCCGCTGTTCGGTAAGGACATAAACAAGCTGTGGCCTATATCTTACGAAGGTCAATCGGACACCGCTTGCTTCGACAACGCGCTCGAATTCCTCACGCAAGGCGGCTACCCGCTCGCTCACGCGATGATGATGATGATTCCCGAGGCCTGGGCGGGCAATCCGCTCATGGACGAGGAGCGTCGGTCGTTCTACGAATATAACGCCGCGCTGATGGAGCCGTGGGATGGCCCGGCCGCGATTGCCTTTACAAATGGCAGGCAAATCGGCGCCACGCTCGACCGCAACGGATTACGCCCTGCCCGCTATTTACTGACGCGTGACGATCGCATCGTCATGGCGTCCGAAATGGGCGTGCTGTCGATTCCGGAAAAGGACATCATAAAGAAGTGGCGGCTGCAGCCGGGCAAGATGCTGCTCGTTGACCTCGACGAGGGTCGCCTCATTCCCGATGAGGAATTGAAGGCGACTCTGGCAAAGAGCCATCCTTACAAGGAGTGGCTCGCCAATACCCAGATCGTCCTGGAAGAGCTGAAGGTCACCGGAAACGAAGCCCCGATCTCGAATCTGCCGCTGCTCGATCGTCAACAAGCCTTTGGCTACACCCAGGAAGACGTCAAGTTCCTGATGACGCCAATGGCGACTACCGGCGAGGAAGCGGTCGGCTCCATGGGCAACGACACGCCAATCTCGGCGCTGTCGGACAAACCGAAGCCTCTGTTCACCTACTTCAAGCAGAACTTCGCGCAGGTGACCAACCCACCGATCGATCCGATCCGTGAGGAACTGGTGATGAGCCTCGTCTCGATCATCGGGCCACGTCCAAACCTGCTCGACCATGAAGGCATGTCGAAGACCAAACGTCTCGAGGTGCGGCAGCCGATCCTCACCAATGATGATTTGGAGAAGATCCGCTCGATCTCGGAGATGAGCGGCGACCATTTCAAGTCGCGCACGTTCGACATTACTTTCCCGGCCGAACATGGCGCAGACGGAATGGGCTGGGCACTCGACGAGCTATGCGAGCGCGCCGAAGAGGAAGTTCGCAACGGTTGCAACATCATCATCCTGTCTGACCGCAAGGCCAGCGCCGATCGCATTCCGATCCCGGCACTCCTCGCCTGTGCCGCCGTGCATCATCATCTGATCCGCAGCGGGCTGCGAACCTCGGTCGGTATGGTGCTGGAGACAGCTGAACCGCGTGAGGTGCACCACTTCGCGTGTCTGGCCGGCTACGGCGCGGAGGCGATCAATCCCTATCTCGCCTTCGAGACTTTGATCGCCATGAAGGACGATCTGCCGCAGAAGCTCGAAGAAAAAGAGATTATCAAGCGGTACATCAAATCGATCGATAAGGGACTGCTGAAGGTGATGTCCAAGATGGGCATCTCCACCTATCAGTCATATTGCGGCGCCCAGATATTCGACGCCGTCGGCTTGCGGCAGGATTTTGTCGACAAGTATTTCACGGGAACTCATACGCGTATCGAGGGCGTCGGGCTCGCCGAAATCGCGGAAGAGTTGGTGCGCCGCCACCGTGACGCCTTCAGCGACTCGCCAATCTACCGCTCGATGCTTGACGTCGGCGGCGACTATGCTGTGCGTGTGCGCGGTGAGGATCATGTCTGGACTGCCGAGACGGTATCGCGGTTGCAGCACGCGGTACGCGGCAATTCGCAGGACCACTATCGCGCCTTCGCGCAAATCGTGAACGAACAGAACGAACGGCTGCTGACCATCCGCGGCTTGTTCCGCGTCAAGACCGCTGAAGAAGACAGCCGTAAGCCGGTTGCGCTGGAGGAGGTCGAGCCGGCCAAGACTATCGTGCGGCGCTTTTCGACCGGTGCAATGTCGTTCGGTTCGATTTCGCGTGAGGCCCACACCACACTCGCAATCGCCATGAACCGCATTGGCGGTAAATCAAACACCGGCGAAGGCGGCGAAGAATCCGACCGATTCAAGCCATTGCCAAATGGCGACTCGATGCGCTCGGCGATCAAGCAGGTTGCGTCCGGCCGCTTCGGTGTCACCGCCGAGTATCTCGTCAACTCGGACATGATGCAGATCAAGATGGCGCAGGGTGCAAAGCCCGGCGAAGGCGGCCAGTTGCCCGGGCACAAGGTCGACAAGACGATCGCCAAGGTGCGGCATTCCACGCCCGGCGTTGGCCTGATTTCCCCGCCGCCTCACCATGATATTTATTCGATCGAAGACCTCGCGCAGCTGATTTTCGATCTGAAGAACGTCAATCCGGCAGGCGACGTTTCCGTGAAGCTCGTCTCCGAAGTCGGCGTCGGCACAGTCGCTGCGGGCGTCTCAAAAGCGCGCGCCGACCATGTCACGATTGCCGGCTTTGAGGGTGGCACCGGCGCGAGCCCGCTCACCTCGATCAAGCATGCCGGAAGCCCATGGGAAATCGGCCTTGCCGAAACGCATCAGACGCTCGTCATCAACAGGCTGCGTTCGCGCATTTCTGTGCAAGTGGACGGTGGCATCCGGACCGGCCGGGATGTGGTGGTTGGCGCTTTACTCGGTGCGGACGAATTTGGTTTCGCTACCGCACCCTTGATCGCCGCTGGCTGCATAATGATGCGCAAGTGTCACCTCAATACCTGCCCGGTCGGGGTCGCCACGCAGGACCCGGTGTTGCGCAAGCGATTCAAGGGCCAACCTGAACACGTCATCAATTATTTCTTCTTTGTCGCCGAGGAAGTGCGTGAGTTGATGGCCGCACTTGGATTCCGCACCTTCGACGAGATGGTCGGGCAAATGCAGATGCTCGACCGGCGCAAGCTGGTCGAACACTGGAAGGCCAAGGGCCTCGACTTCTCCAAACTGTTCACCAAGCCGCCGGCGGACAAGGCCACTCCCATCTACAAGTGCGAGCTTCAGGATCACAAGATCAAGGACGTCCTTGACCGCAAGCTGATCGCACAGTCGCAATCCGCACTCGATCGCGGCGCGCCCGTACGACTGCAAGCCGCCATTCACAACACTGACCGCGCCTGCGGCGGCATGTTGTCGGGCGAGGTCGCCAAACGTTTCGGCCACGAAGGCCTGCCCCACGGCACCATCCACGTGCGCTTCACCGGCACCGCAGGCCAAAGCTTTGGTGCCTGGCTTGCGCGCGGCATCACCTTCGAGCTCGACGGCGACGCGAACGACTATGTCGGAAAAGGCTTGTCCGGCGGCCGTCTGATCATCCGTCCACCGGCTGACTCAGGCATCGTGCCTGAAGAATCCATCATCGTCGGAAACACGGTGCTTTACGGGGCAATCGAAGGCGAATGCTACTTCCGAGGCGTCGCCGGCGAGCGCTTCGCGGTGCGCAACTCCGGCGCAATCGCGGTGATCGAAGGCGCCGGCGACCATTGCTGCGAATACATGACTGGCGGGGTGGTGGTGCTGCTCGGCCGCACCGGGCGCAATTTTGCCGCCGGCATGTCGGGCGGCATTGCCTATGTTCTGGACGAGGACAACACATTCAAGTCGCGCTGCAATATGGCGATGGTTGAACTCGAGCCGGTGCCGGAAGAAGAACAGGTCGCCGAGCAGGAGTTTGGCCACTACAACGATCTGGAATCGCACGGCCGCGTCGACGTGATGTCGGACCTGACCACCAAGGACTCCACGCGACTGCGGACGCTGATCGCCAACCATGCGCGTTACACCAATTCCAGACGCGCGGCAGAGATCCTTGCCGATTGGGACCGCTATCGCCCGCTGTTCAAGAAGGTGATGCCCGTCGAATACCGTCGCGCGCTCGCTGAGATGGCAAAGGAGAAGGCCGCCACGATGCAGGCCGCTGAGTAGCAATGGGTAAGGTCACCGGGTTTCTGGAAATCGAGCGTGAAGACCGCGACTATCAGCCGGCTGCGGAGCGCATAAAACATTGGCACGAGTTTGTGCTGCCGCTCCCTGAAAAGGAAATCCGCGACCAGGCCGCGCGATGCATGGATTGCGGCGTTCCGTATTGCCACGGCACCAGCCGTATCACGGGCGCGCCCACCGGATGCCCGGTCAACAACCAGATCCCCGACTGGAACGATCTGGTCTATCGCGGCCACTGGGACGAAGCCGCGCGCAATTTGCATTCGACCAACAATTTCCCGGAGGTCACCGGCCGTGTTTGTCCGGCGCCGTGCGAGGCCTCCTGCACGCTCAATATCGACGAAAACCCCGTTACCATTAAATCAATCGAATGCGAGATTGCCGATCGGGCGATTGCGCAAGGCCTTAAACCTGACAAGCCGCAACGCAAGACTGGAAAGAAAATCGCGGTCGTCGGATCCGGCCCTGCGGGCCTCGCTTGCGCCCAGCAACTCGCTCGGGCGGGACATGAAGTCCATGTCTACGAACGCTGGGCCAAGGCGGGCGGCTTACTGCGCTACGGCATTCCCGACTTCAAGATGGAGAAAAATCACGTCGACCGCCGCGTCGAGCAGATGCAAGGCGAAGGCGTTGTCTTCCACTACAACGCCGACGTGGGCGTCAATGTAGCGGCCGACAAATTAGTCAGGGACCACGACGCAGTGGTGCTGACGGGCGGCAGCGAAAAGCCCCGCGATTTGCCGATACCCGGCCGTGGTCTCAAGGGCATCCATTTCGCGATGGATTTCCTTCCGCAACAAAATCGACGCGTGAGCAACGAGCCGCAAGGCAACGTCGAGCCGATTCTTGCCAAAGGCAAGAAAGTCGTGGTCATCGGTGGCGGCGACACCGGTTCCGACTGCATTGGCACCTCGACTCGTCAGGGTGCTGCATCTGTCACCAATTTTGAGATCATGCCGCAGCCGCCCGAACATGAGAATAAGATGCTCACTTGGCCGGACTGGCCACTCAAGTTGCGCGTTTCCTCAAGTCATGAGGAAGGCGTGACCCGCGAATTCGCCGTGCTCACGCAGAAATTCAGCGGCGAAAACGGTGAAGTGAAGAAGATGCACTGCGTGCATGTGGACGGCAAGTTCCAGCCAGTCGTCGGCACCGAATTTGAAATTGACGCCGACCTGGTGCTGCTCGCAATGGGGTTCGTGCATCCGCTGCACGAAGGCATGCTCAAGACCTTGAATGTGGCTCTCGATAAGCGGGGCAATGTGGACGCCGATACAACGGCCTATCTTACCTCCGTGCCGAAAGTCTTTGCCGCAGGCGATATGCGGCGCGGTCAGTCGCTGGTCGTGTGGGCAATACGCGAAGGCCGCCAAGCGGCGCACGCGGTCGATAAATTCCTGATGGGGTCGACGTTACTGCCGCGCTAGTTTTACGTTCCGGAAAATCATCGCTGATAGTCGTTTCCGGCTTTTCGAAAATCATGCGCTAGCGAAAAAAGCCGAACGGCGTGCCGCCAGAGCGGTAGACCGGCCTCGGCGGACGCGGCGGGTCTTCTTGCTGCGGC
Source organism: uncultured Alphaproteobacteria bacterium (assembly GCA_963810585.1). GTDB lineage: Bacteria > Pseudomonadota > Alphaproteobacteria > Rhizobiales > Xanthobacteraceae > Pseudolabrys. Next base: position 2,252,667 of record CAWENV010000001.1, on the reverse strand, counting down.
GGTTTCGGTTTGGTAGCGGCGTTCTGCGTGGATTTGCCAGCAGATCCGCTCTTGGGCGCTGCCGCCTTCTTGTCGGTTGCGGGCGGCGCAGCGCTGATCGTATCAGCGGGGATCGCGGCAGAAGCGCCGGCCGACAGGGTCGCTGCCGGAGGCACATTGGCATCATTGCTGTGCTGTAAAGCGAAATCGTCGGCGCGACCGGCCGGGGCTGGCACCGGCTCGCCTTTAACAAGAACGCGGGTTGCGATGGCATCGCCGTGCGGGGAACTATTACCGCCACCGCCGAGCAATTCATCCGAATTGCCGGGCGTCACGGTCAGCGGCACGACAGGTCCTGCTACCGGCCGCGCCGCCGGTTTGCCGTCAGGCGTCGCGGGCGCGATTGGGCCAGTGGGTAACGCAACCGGCGTTACGCGACTGTTCATGTAACGACGAATCTCGCGTTCAATATAGTGCGCGAGTTTTAGCGCGCCGGATTTCGTGAAATAGACGCCATCATTCGAACGAAGCCGGCGCATCTGCCCTTCGTAGTCCGGGCCAAAGTTCGAATACTTGCCGCCTTCGTCGACGAAACCGTCCCAGATGTCGATATAGACGGCGCCGGCGCGTTCAGCGCGCGCGCGATAGAGATCATTGAGATAGACCGCATCGGCCGTGGATTTAGTACCGCGGATCGAGGGTAAGCCAACCCATAGCACCGGCACGCCCCTGCTCTTCATTGCCGCAATCGTATCGTCGATGCGCTTGGAGTAAACCTCAGCCCACTGATCAGAACGAAACTCAATGACGCCGTTGGTTTTTTTTCCGGACTGCAGCTCCGGTGTGACAATCGATGCTTGCTCCTGATCGTCAGCTTGATCTTTATTAGCGGCGTCTTTGTCGGTCCCGGCTTTATCGGCCGAATCTTTTTCCTTCTTTTTGTCGGCCTCTTTGGCAAGGTCGCGCTCACGAATATTCTGACGATCGCCGACGCCCAGCATCATGACGACAAAGTTCGCTTTTTCCTGCGCCACCGTGTCGCGCGCAACATGCCACCAGTCGAGATCACCCTTTTGATCGTAGCGCAGCAGCCCGGAATGAGCCTTGTTCTTGCGGACGATACCTATCTCGGGCGAATCAGAAAAAGCATCCTCCAGGCCATAGGCAAGCCAGTCGGCCATTCCATCGCCGAGAACCACAATCGACGTCGTCGGCGTGACCGGCTCGGTTTTCGAATCCGGTTTGTGCGCAAGCGGTGCGCGCGAATTGTCGACAGGCGCCTGCTGCTCGTAGCTGTCGTCGTAGGTCCGAGACCCGCCGCCGAAAAACCCTCCGAAAGCGCCCGGCCGTTGTGGCCGTTGCCGACTCAGAAATGGAAACCGGTCATCGCGGAAGAATTGAGCGTGAGCGGGCGATGTCAGTACAACTTCGATGGTGAACAGACCCGCGCAGTCGACAACGGCCAACAGAGCCGCCGTGACGAGCCAACGCGAAAGCCGGTATTTCACAATCATGCCGATGGCCAATGGTCGCAAAGCGGGCAAACCCCATGGCTCGCCCGAGCGCCATGGACTAATAGCGCCCTAAAAATGTCAACTCAAAGGTGCCCGAAAGCGCATCCTTAACGCGCGCGCAGCTGGTCCAGTATCCCTGCGGAGGCAAATCCGTCGGGAATTCGGCCGTTTTTGGCCTGGAAATCGCGAATTGCGGCGCGCGTCTTGAGGCCAAAATGGCCGTCTGGCTCACCGATATCGTAACCACTGCGCGCCAGTAATTCCTGCAGTTCCAATCGTTCGGTACGCGACAGCACGCGCTCGTATCGCGGCCACGCTTGCACAAAAGGTCCGCCGCCACGCAAACGGTCGGCCAGATGTCCGATCGCCAGCGCATAGGCTTCAGCCGGATTGTACTTCATGATGACGCGGAAATTCGTCAGCATCAGGAACCCCGGTCCCTGGACGCCGGCGGGTACCAGCAAGAATGCCTGTTCATCGGGCCGCGGGAAACTCTGTCCGCCCGCGCGCGTTATTCCCTGTCGTTCCCAGTCACGGATACTCATCGGCCGCGCGTGATCGGCAAGCAGGAAATTTAATGTGGCCGGCACCACCACCTCGTATCCCCAAGTCTGTCCCGTGATCCAGCCATCTTTTTTCAGGTTGTTGGCGGTCGAAGCGATGATGTCGGGAACCGAGTCGACAACGTCGCGTCGACCATCGCGGTCAAAGTCCACCGCAAACTTCTTAAATGCGGTTGGCATAAATTGGGTCGGGCCGAAAGCTCCCGCCCACGAGCCAACCAGGCGATCTGGCCGAACATCTCCGCGTTGTAATATTTCCAGCGCCGACAGAAACTCCTCGCGGAAATAACTCTGGCGCCGGCCGATGCAGGAAAGCGTCGCGGTCGATCGGACCACCGAGCGGTCACCTGTCAGCGTGCCGTAGTTCGTCTCGACGCCCCAGATCGCAGCGATAATATAACGATCGACACCGTAAGCGCGCTCTACGGCATCGAAAGCGCCGCGATACTTTTCAAGCAACGCCTTGCCCTGCTCGACACGTTCGTTTGTGACCAGGATGTCGAGATAGTCCCAGAACGATTTGGTGAATTCAGGTTGATTGTCGAGTAAGTCCATAATCCGCAGATCGGGCGTGAGCGAAGCGGTATAGGTCTGGAAGACGCTTCGCGAAATGCCGCGCCGCGCTGCCGCCGGCCACAGGCCCTCGATGCAGGAATGAAAATTAGACGCCGCAGCGCGGATCGCCTCCGCGGTCATCAGCGGATGACCGGAGGACCCCGCATCCCCACTCCACTCCGGTGCTGGCTTTGCTGTCGGCGGTGAAAGGGTGCCTGTGGTCAGCGGATAGCGGCTGTCGCGCGTGCCTTGCGCCGCGGCTATACCTCCGGCGACCACTATAACCCCAGTAGCTATCAGAATGGGCCACGCTTTGCGCATGCCTTCCGCAACTCCACCTATTCCCCACGTATATGGGTGCCCCGATATCATTTCAGCAGTGTTAATGGTCTACTTATTTCAACTCGCATCTGGACCCCCGCCTCCGCCCATGCTTTCTGCCCGCGAGACGCAAACTCACAATTCGTAGGACGCTGAAAATCCTCGCATGACCCGCATCCGCAAAGCCATATTTCCCGTGGCCGGCCTTGGCACCCGCTTCTTGCCGGCGACAAAGGCCATGCCGAAAGAAATGCTGCCGGTGGTCGATCGGCCGCTCATCCAGCACGTAGTAGATGAAGCGCGCGAGGCTGGCATTGAGCATTTCATATTCGTCACCGGCCGGAACAAGAGCGTGATCGAAGATCATTTTGACCGCCAGTTCGAGCTCGAGTTAACCTTGACGGAGCGCGGCAAGAAGACCGAACTCGCACTGCTGACAGAAGATCTGCCCGAAGCCGGTACCGTCAGTTTTACGCGGCAGCAATCGCCCCTCGGCCTTGGCCATGCCGTCTGGTGCGCACGTGAACTGGTCGGCCACGAGCCGTTCGCCCTGTTGCTGCCGGACGTCCTTGTGCAGCATTCCCCCGGCTGCCTCGCCCAAATGATTGATGCTGCCAATAATCTCGACGGCAACGCCAATATCATCGCCGTGGAAGAAGTGCCGGTCGAACGCGTGCACATGTATGGCGTCGTCGGTGTCGGCGCACAGAAGGGCAAAGCCTTTGCGATCACCAAAATGGTCGAAAAGCCGAAGGCGGCCGATGCGCCGTCCAACCTCAGCATCACCGGCCGCTACATCCTGCAACCGGAGATATTTGAACTGCTGGAAAAACAGGCGGCGGGTACCGGCGGCGAAATTCAGCTCACTGATGCAATGCTTGCGCTCTCGCGCACACAACCATTTTATGGCCTCAAGTTCGAAGGCCGCAGCTTCGACTGCGGTTCCAAGATTGGCTTTCTCGCTGCCAACATAGCCTATGGATTGGAGCGCGCTGATATCGCCCCCGAGCTGCGTTCCGAAATGCGGCGCCTGCTCGGCGGGAAGTAGCTAACGCTGCAGCCGTAAACCGAGCAGGAAGACACTTTCCGTATAGTCGGCGCCCACAACGTCCGAGCGCAACCAGTTCTGACGGAACTCGCCTTTGATCTGGACTGTCGGGCTGAGTTTATAAGTTAGACCGACGCCAGCCGCATAGCGCTTGTCGATACGATCAAGCCCGACATAGTCATCAATACCGAAGCCGAGTTTGAGACTGCCGATCAGCCACCGTCGGAAGGCATGATCGACTTGCACCCCGATGTCGCGATAGAGCGCGCCTGACACGCCTGCAATCGTCGATTCCCCAATTGTAGACGTACCTATCAGCTTTACGCTGGTGAGCGCATTGGCGGTCCACAGTATCGATGCGTTTCCCATCACGCCGCTGATGTTTGCGAGTCGCGGGTCTTCATAAACACGCTCGCTGTAGCCGAGTGCGGCTTCACCTGTGAGCACGCCCGTCAGTTCAAACTTCGCGCCTGCCCTGCCCGCAAAGGCATTTGAATTGCGTCGATAGCCGGAAAAATCCGCATTGAGATCATGCACGCGCATGTCCGCTCCGACTTCGACGAACGGCATCAGGCCTGGCGACAGCTCATAACCGCCACGCAGCACACCGGAATATTGATCGTAATTCCGATCGTCGTTACTCGCGGTCGTGCCGTCGGTAAGCGACGAGTCCTGATAAATTGTTCGCTCGATATCGCCCTTGATCGAAACGTCGAAGCGATTGAAGCGCTGACCGAGACCGGCTGCAAAACCGCCAACGACATAGATCGGAAGCTTCGCAAGCCCAGCCTGCAAGTTGGGGCTGCCGGGATTGTCGGTGGACACAAGTACGCGGCCGCCTAAATCGATACGCGTGTCCTGGATGACATCAATGCGACCGTCGACTTTGGTGTTTAGATAAGGCCGGCTCAGCGTGGGCGTTTGGTCCGGGCTGTAACCAATATAACTGCTGCGCAAATCAACCCTGAGCTCATGTCGAGACCAATCCGACTGCCCGCGCAATTCCGGCGCGATGGTATAAAGCCACGCAGCGGGGCCGCCCTGTTCATGTCCGGGGTTCGTACTGTAGCCACCGATAAAATCGATCGCGGGGAAAAAAATGAAGCTGCCGGCGCGAATACCAAGTTGGGCGTAGGGGTCGACGGGCTCGGTGTGCGCCTTGCGCTTTTTCGGACGCGTCCGGATCGGCCCGAGTTCCACCGGTGGCGATCCCGGCGCGCCGGAAGCAATGGCGCCGGTGATCTCAACCGGCTTTTCGTAGGGCGAGACTGGAGCCGAAGCGGCGATGCCCGGCGCGACTGCCTGCGCGTTTGCCAAGGTCTTGGATTTTTTCTTCGCTCCCGTCTTTCTGTTGTTTGTTAAATCGTAGCCCGTTGCTCCGGCGCCTGAGGCTGGCGGTGTGAACGATACGGGTGCGGCCAATTGCGCGAGTGCCCGGCGATCGAACTGTTGAAAGCGCGGCGGATTGCGCGGATCGGTCTGCAACCTCGGCGCCAGCGGATCCGAATAGAGCTGGCCTGCAGTCTGAGCTGTCGCTTCGACACAGCAAAGCACCATGCAGGCAACAGCCAGCATGCCGACGCCGCACGGCGCGGCCGGACGGGCATTGCGATACGGCGCCACCAGTGAAGGTTCTCCTGCTCCGTGTGCCGCCAAAGCCCGCGCACGCCGGTGCGCGCCCATAAAAGAGCGCGCCCGCCGGAAGCGGACGATGGTTAACGGAAGTTAAAATCTTATGGTTAACGAGGCGTTTCCGCGCGGGGCAGCCGGCTTTTGTGCATTAAATCCAGCCTTTGAGCTCGCGCGTGACGATGTCGCGGATCACAGCCATGCCTTCGGCCGTATCGTTGAGGCACGGGATCGCGGCAAAGTTTTCGCCCCCTGCATGCCGAAAGATCTCGGCGTTCTCCATGGCGATCTCTTCGAGTGTTTCAAGACAGTCGGCAGAAAAACCAGGCGTAATGACCGCGAGATTCTTCACGCCTTTCTCGGCCATCGATTTCAAAGTGGCATCGGTGTAAGGTTTGATCCATTCCGTTACGCCGAAACGTGACTGGAATGTCATGATCAATTTCTCGTCGTCGAGTTTTAGCTTCTTGCGCAATAGCGCCGTGGTCTCGCGACAGTGTTTGAGGTAGGGATCGCCTTTAGCGACGTAGTCCTCCGGTATGCCGTGGAAGGAGGCAACGATCACCTCCGGTTTGAACGCGAGTTTTCCCAGCGCCGTATTCAGCGAAGCTGCAAGCGCATCGATGTAAACGGGCTCAGCATAATAAGGCGCAGCGACACGTAGCGTTGGCTGGAAGCGCATACCGCTGAGCACCCGGAACGCCTCGTCGCAAACTGTCGCTGTGCTCGCGGCGGCATACTGCGGATACAGCGGCACAACCAGGATACGTTCGCAATCCTGCGCGACAAGCGCTTCCAAGCGCGAGCGGATCGACGGATTGCCGTAACGCATGGCCCAGTCGACACGAATTCGCTTGTCGACTTTGTCCATTATTTCTTCAAGCTTGTCGGACTGCGAACGCGTAATCGTTTTGAGCGGCAATTCATTTCGCTCTCTGTTCCAGATTTTGTCGTAATCGCGACCTTTGCGGCCGGGGCGAACCGTTAAAATAATGAGATTGAGCGCCAGCCACCATTTAAGGCGATTTTCTTCGATGACGCGGCGATCTGAAAGAAACTCTTTCAGGTAGCGGCGCATGGACCAATAATCGGTGGCATCAGGTGTGCCGAGGTTGACCAGCAGCACGCCGATGCGGCTGCCAGCACTCGAAACCAGGCCAGGAACTCATGATTTGCGCTCGTCAGCGATCAACTTGCCGTCATTCGGTAGCGTGCCTGGCGCAATAAGCTTCACCGCACCTTTGAGTTTGGTGATCGACTGCAAGGTTGCGGTAATTTCGGTTTCGAGGGCGGCGTCGGGCGTCGCGCACTCAGCCAACAATGTCATGGTGTCCTGTTCGGCCTTGCGATCGACCACAAGGCGTACGCGCGTGAGTTCGGGATGGCGTGCCGCAATCTCGGCGATCTGCTTCGGATGCACGAACATTCCCTTTACTTTCGCCGTCTGATCGGCGCGGCCCATCCAGCCTTTGACGCGTGCGTTGGTACGCCCACATGGAGAGGTACCAGGCATCAACGCCGAAAGATCGCCGGTTCCGAGCCGTATCATCGGGTAGTCGGGGTTGAACGAGGTCACTACGACCTCTCCTACTTCTCCATCGGGGACTGGGTCGCCTGTGCCCGGGCGTACGATTTCGACGATAACGCTCTCGTTCACAATCAAGCCCTCACGCGCTTCGCTTTCGTAGGCGATGACACCCAACTCTGCGGTCGCGTAGCACTGCAATACGGCGACACCGCGCCTGCCTAGTTCGTCGCGAAGCGAGGGAGGCAGAGCTGCCGCAGTGACGAGGCCGCGCTTGAGCGACGAAGCGTTTTTCCCCACTTTTTCCGATGTGTCGAGCAGGATTTTCAAAAAATCCGGTGTGCCGACGTATCCGGATGGCTTGTAATGCGCGATCGCATCGAGCTGCTGCTCCGTATTGCCGACGCCGCCCGGGATGACCGCGCAACCTAGCGCGTGGGCACCGGACTCAAGGATGAATCCGCCGGGCGTGAGATGATAGGCGAAGGAGTTGTGGACGATTTCGCCCGCACGGAATCCGCTGGCATAGAGAGAGCGCGCGGCACCCCACCAGTCGGCGCCGTCGCCTTCCGGCTCAAAGATCGGGCCGGGCGACATCAGCAACCGCCGCGCTTTGCCGGGGGCTGTGACGTTGAGTCCGCCGAATGGAGGAAACTCCTTCTGCAATGAGGAGATGTCGGACTTATGCAGGACGGGCAGCTTTGCCAGCGCTGCCCGCGACGTAACTGTTTTTGGATTGACGCCCGCCAGATATTTCGCCCAACCGGGCGCGGTCATGGCGCGGCCGATAATTTCGCTCAGGCGTACAAACTGGTCCCGCTCGCGCGTGGCCGGATCGCGGGTTTCCAACGAGTCGTAATATTCGGGCATGGCCTAAGCCAGCCAGCGTTTGCGTCGGCGATAATGCTTGCCCTCTCGGAACGATTTGCGCCGGCCTTCGGAAATTCCGAGGTAAAATTCTTTCACGTCCTCGTTTTCGGCGAGCGCCTTGGCTTCTCCGTCCATCACCACGCGGCCGTTCTCGAGAATATAACCGTAGCGCGCGAAACGGAGCGCCATATGGGTGTTCTGTTCTGCAAGCAGAAAGGAGACGCCTTCCTTCTCATTGAGATCCTTCACGATACCGAAGATCTCCTCGACAATCTGCGGCGCAAGGCCCATCGATGGCTCATCGAGGAGGATCATCTTTGGGCGCGACATCAGCGCACGGCCAATTGCGCACATCTGTTGCTCGCCGCCCGAGGTGTAGCCGGCGAGCGAATCCATTCGCTCGGCAAGCTTGGGGAAATACGAATACACGAGATCCAGGTCCCGCTTGATTGCAGATTTGCCGTCGCGCCGCGTGAATGCGCCAGTGAGCAGATTCTCCTCGATGGTGAGATGGCCAAAACAATGGCGTCCCTCCATGACCTGGATGCAACCACGCCGGACGAGCTCATTGGGAGTAAGATCTTGCACCTCGGCCCCGTCGAAAATAATTGAGCCTTTGGTGACGTCGCCACGCTCGGCATGCAACAAATTGGAAATTGCCTTTAGCGTGGTTGTTTTGCCCGCACCATTTGCGCCGAGCAAAGCAACAATCCCGCCCTTCGGCACGTCCAGCGACACGCCTTTAAGCACCAGGATGACGTGATCGTAGATCACTTCGATATTGTTGACGGAAAGGATTCTCTCCGCCGTGACGGAAGCTTTGGATTCGGTCTGCGTTGCCGCCGACATGCCCATTCCACACAAGAACCTCTCCCCGCCGTAACGGCGAGGAGAGGAATTTCACTCGTTCAGGACGACTTGTCGCAAGGTTCAGACCGCTTCGGCCACCCGGCATTGGCCGTCGAATAGTCCTTAGCCGCCAACTCAATCAGGGGGCGGACCTTGGTCTTGAGCGGCGCGATCCAATCCGACCCTTGCGTCCACTTGGTACCGTCCCACTTCGCCATATAGGCGGAGTTGTGGCCGTTGTGATCCTCGCACGCGACCTTCATCGGCGCCGCAAACCCCTCCGCACCGATCTCCTTCAACCGGGCTTCGGTGATGTTCAAGGTCTCGAGGCCACGGCGCATATCTTCACCGTTTATCACCTTCTTACCGGTGATCTTCTGCGCGTTGCGGATTGCCTCCGCGATGATGATCGAGTTGAGCACACCGCGATTGTAAAAGTTTTCGCCAACCCGATCCTTCTGCGTTTGGCCCTTGCCTTTATCTACGATGTATTTCTGGATGTCCTTGATGACCGGGAAATTCGTCCCGACCTGATTGAAGTCGAGCGACAGATAGCCCTTGGCATCGGCACCCGACGGACGTGTGTCATCGTCGCTGCCGGCCCACCAATTACCGACGAGGTGATCCATCGGATAATTGTTCTTCACAGCCTCCTTGATCGCGGTCGGATTCATTGTTCCGAAGCCCTGGATGTAGATCCAGTCCGGGCGATCGCGGCGAATGCTGAGCCAAAGTGAAGATTGGTTCTGCATCTCGGCTACCGCTACCGGGTAAAGCTTGAGTTCGAAACCATAATCCTTGGCAAGTGCCTCAAGCAGCGGAATCGGCTCTTTGCCGTATGGCGCATCAAGATAGATCAGTCCGACCTTTTTACCCTTGAGCTTGTCGAGACCGCCTTCTTTGCTGCCGATGTAACGGATGAACATCGAGGCGCCATCCCAATAAGTCGCAGGCGGATTGAATATCCAGGGGAAGATACTGCCGTCGGCTGACGCCGACAGACCATAGGCCATCGACAGAATCGGGATCTTGTCGACCGCCGCTTTCGGAATGATCTGGAGCGTGATGCCGGTCGAGTACGGATTGATGACTACCGGGTTCTTCGATTTGATCTGCTCGTAACACTCAACGCCCTTCTTGGTGTCGTAACCGGTTTCGCATTCCTCAACGATGACTTTGACGCCGTTGATGCCGCCGTCGCGTTCATTGAGCATATTGAGGTAGTCGGACATGCCATTGGAGATCGGCGTACCCGACACTGCAAACGCGCCGGTGCGATAGGTAAGCAGTGGGACATAGATGCTATCGGCCGCACTCACCGTCACTGGCGCAAACGACAGCCCTGTGACAACCGCGAAGGCTGCTCCAAGTAGAACACGATGCAAACGCATTTAATTCCTCCCTCTTGTTTTTATGCGGCATGCATGCCGCTCATCTCATGGCCGTCGGCTTTACTCGGCGGACCATCCCCGTCTATCCGGGGCGTTGGTTGCGATTGTGCCTCGTTAATACGGGAAAGGCCACACCCTCAATTTCTGCTTGCCTATCTGCCATAAGCGCGCGAGCCCGGCCGGCTCGGCGATCAGGAACAGCACGATCAGCACACCGATGACCATGTATTGGATGTGCTCGACTGTCGCCGGATGAACGGGGATGCCGAGCTTCGGCGGGAAATAACGCAGGGCGATCGGGAGTATGAATATCAACGCAGCGCCGAAAAACGAGCCGGTCAAACTGCCAAGCCCGCCAATGATAACCATGAAAAGTATGAAAAAGCTCAGATTGACATCGAACACCGCTGGCTCCGCGCCGCCGTACCAGAGGAAGACCAGCAGCGATCCGGCGACGCCGCAGTAGAATGAGGATGTCGCGAACGCCAGAAGCTTTGTCTGCAGAAGACGGATGCCGATGAGATCGGCCGCGAGGTCCATATCCCTGACCGCCATCCACATTCGTCCGATGCGGCCATGCACGAGATTAGACGCGGCCCACGTCATCACGACAACAAAACCAAGCACGACGTAATAGCGCGTCGTGTCGGTGGCAGTCGCGCCGGTGATCGGTATTCCGAACAAGGTGCGGGTCGGGACCTCGATCGCGCCGGAAGCGTTGTAATTGGAAAACCAGGGCTGCCGAATGAACAGCCACGATAAGAAGAATTGCGCGGCCAGCGTCGCTACCGCCAGATAGAATCCCTTGATCCGCAACGACGGCAATCCAAACAAGACACCCACTGCCGCCGAGAAAAAACCGGACACCACAATCCAGATCAGGATGTTTACGTTCGGGAAATAAGTTGTGAGTTTGTAGCAGGCGTAGGCGCCAACGCCCATGAACGCGCCGGTGCCGAGCGAGAGGAGCCCGGTATATCCGGTCAGCAAGTTCAGGCCGATGGAGGCGAGCGAAAATATCAGGAACGGGATCATAACCGCCTGGATCAGAAACGACCCGCCAAACCAGGGAATGATGACCGCTGCCACAAACAATATGATCGCGAGACCGATCCTGTCCTGCAATATCGGGAACACCGCCAAATCGGCGGCATAGCTCGTCTTGAATTGGCCGGCCTCGCGGTAAAACATGGTCAGATCCGCTCGATGATCCGTTCTCCGAACAGTCCCTGAGGGCGGAACAGCAGGAATATGAGGGCGATGACGTAAGCGAACCAGGTTTCAATTCCACTGCCCATAAGCGGACCCCAATAGAACTCGCCGAGTTTTTCGCCGATGCCGATTATCAGTCCACCGACGATGGCGCCGGGAATCGAAGTAAGCCCGCCGAGAATGAGAACCGGCAATGCCTTGAGCGCGATGATTTCGAGTGCAAACGAAACATCCGAGCGCGCGCCCCACATGATGCCGGTGGTCAACGCCACCAGCCCCGCGGCGAACCATACAATGACCCAGATTTGTTCGAGCGAAATACCAACCGATAGGGCGGCGCGATGGCTATCGGCCACCGCCCGCAGCGCACGCCCGATGCGCGTTCGTTGGAAAAATATCGCCAGCGTTGCGACCATCAATGAGGCAATGATGGCCGCCGCGATATCGATTTTCTGAAGCGATACGAAACCACCGGCCATTTTAATGTCAAACGCACCGCGCGGCAGCAGAAGCTGGTCGGCAATCATAATTTTCGTCTCGCCACCAAAAATCAGTTCGCCGAACCCTATGAGGAAATAAGTGAGGCCGAACGTCGCCATGAACAAGATAATGTCAGGCTGATTGACCAGCGGCCTGAGGATCAGCCGTTCGACCGCAAAAGCGAGGCCAAGCATTACGGCAATCGTCATCGCCAGAGCCAAATAGGCGGGAACGCCATGCTCATGCAGACCAACCAAGGTGAGCGCGGAAAAGACAACCATGATGCCTTGCGCGAAGTTGAATACGCCCGAGGCCTTGAAGATCAGCACGAATCCAAGCGCAATCAACGAGTAGAGCACACCGGCCACCAACCCTTCCCACAAGGTCTGCACCAGGAGGTCTGGTGCAGTGCCCATTTGGACGAAGGGGTCGATAAAAACCTTGTAAAGAAGATCCATGTGGCCTCAATGCGCCACGCCGAGATAGGCGTCGACCACTGCTTGGTTGCGTTTGATTTCGTCGGGAGTTCCGTCCGCAATTTTGATTCCGTGATCGAGCACGACCACGCGATCAGACAAATCCATCACCACTCCCATGTCGTGCTCGATCAACGCGATGGTCGTCCCGTAATAATCGTTCACGTCGAGCACGAAGCGCGACATGTCTTCTTTTTCCTCAAGGTTCATGCCGGCCATCGGCTCGTCGAGCAAAAGCAATTCAGGCTCCATGGCGAGCGCACGGCCAAGCTCGACCCGCTTCTGCAAGCCATACGGGAGCCGGCCAACCGGCACGCGCCGGATTTCCTGGATCTTGAGAAAGTCGATGATCTCCTCGACACGTCGGCGGTGCGCGACTTCCTCGTTCATCGCCGGGCCGTAACGCAGAAGTTGCCAGAAGAAGCTCGCATTCATTTTCAGCGAGCGGCCCGCCATGATGTTGTCGAGCGCGGTCATCCCGCGAAACAAGGCGACGTTCTGGAATGTTCGCGCGATTCCGCCATTTGCGGCTTCGTGCGGGCGCATTTTTGAACGTGTCTCACCCTTGAAGGTGATACGGCCTTGCTGCGGGTGATAGAACCCGTTGATTACATTGAGCATCGACGTCTTGCCCGCGCCGTTCGGCCCGATGATCGCGCGGATTTCGCCCTTGCGGATATCAAAGGAAACGTCACTTACCGCCTTCACACCGCCGAACGAAAGCGACACGTTCTCTACCGACAAAAGCACACCACCAACCGCAACTTCGGGTCCGCCCGGCGCCCTCATGCCGCCTTCCCCACGGCAGGTGCGGGCTCAGTCTTCATGTCGCGGATTTTCACGCGCGCGCTGATGACACCCTTACGCCCGTCCTCGAAGGTCACCTCCGTCGAGATATCCGCCTCCTTGGAGCCGTCATAAAGCGCCTTGATCAAGGGTCCATAGCGATCGGCGATGAAGTTGCGCCGCACTTTCTGGGTGCGGGTAAGTTCGCCATCATCGGCATCGAGCTCCTTGTGCAGGATCAGAAATCGTTTGATCTGTGCGCCTGCCATCATCTTGTCGGCAGCTAGCGACCGATTTGCTTCGGCCACGTGTTTCTCAATCATGTCGTAAACGAGAGGATGGCCAGCCAGCTCCTGATAGGAGGCATAAACGACATTATTTCGCTCGGCCCAGCTTCCTACAGCGGTGAGGTCGATATTGATCATAACGCAGACGAATTCGCGATGATCGCCGAGCGCCACGGCTTCGCGGATGTTGGGGTAAAACTTCAGCTTGTTCTCGATGTATTTCGGCGGGAACAACGTGCCGTCAACAAGTCGGCCGACATCCTTGGCGCGGTCGATAATTTTCAGGTGACCGGTCTTCTCGTCGAAGAAGCCGGCATCGCCGGTCTTTACGTAGCCATCCGGCGTCATCGCCTCTGCTGTCTTGGCATCGTCTTTGAAATAGCCGGTGAACATACCGGGCGATTTGAACTGCACTTCGCCATTTTCGGCGATACGGATATCGACGTTCGGGCACGCCGGCCCGACCGTATCGGAATAAATTTCGCCGTCCGGCTGTGCGGTGACGTAGAGAAATGCCTCGGTTTGTCCGTAGAGCTGCTTCAGATTGAGCCCGATCGAACGGTAGAAATTGAACAGGTCGGGACCGATAGCCTCGCCGGCAGTGTAGGCCACGCGCACCCGCGAGAAGCCGAGCACATTTTTAAGCGGGCCATAGACGAGGAGATTTCCAATCCCGTAGAGCAGCCGCCCGGTGAACGGTACCGGCTGCCCATTGAGGATGCGTTCGCCGTACTGTCGGGCTATTCCGATAAAATAATGAAACAGCTTGCGTTTGATGAAGCCCGCATCTTCCATGCGGATCATCACGCGCGTCAGCAGCAATTCGAGCGTGCGCGGCGGCGCAAAATAAAAACTCGGCCCGATCTCGCGCAGATCGGTCATGGCAGTGTCGGGGCTTTCCGGACAGGCCATGCAAAAGCCGGAAACCAGGCCTTGTGCGTAGTTGAGGTAGTGATCACCGACCCAGGCGATCGGCAGGTAAGCGAGCGCGACATCGTTCTCGGTCAATTTATCGAAGGTAGCCGTATCGGCCGCAGCACGGATCGAACGTTCGTTGGTCAGCAACACGCCCTTGGATGTGCCCGTGGTGCCAGATGTATATAGGATGATGGACGGATCGGATCCCTTGCTGGCAGCAATCTCGCCATCGAGCCAGGCGGCCACCGAAGCGTCGGTGAGCGCTTTACGTCCATCCTCGATAACATCGTCCATCGAACGCAGTTGCTTGTGATCGTAATCGCGAAGCCCGCGCTTCTCGTCGTAGAACATCAGTTCGAGCTTCGGGAGCCGTTTCATGACCGACACAATCTTGTCGACCTGCTCCTGATCTTCGACGGCGGCGAAACGCACATCGGCGTGGGCGAGCACGAAGGCGAGTTCGTCGGCGACCGCGTCGGCATAGACGGGAACCGGAATCGCTCCCAACATCTGTGTCGCCAATACCGACCAATAAAGTCTTGGCCGGTTACCGCCGACAATAGCCACGGTCTCCCCGCGCTTGATGCCTAACCGATGCAAACCGACCGCATAAGCACGCACGAGGTCGAGCGCCTGACTCCACGTCCAAGTTTGCCAGATACCGAGATCCTTGTGCCGCATGGCCGGACGCGACCCATACAAATGGGCGTTGCGCACCAACAGCTTGGGAAATGTCTCGGGCAGCCCGGCGACGTTTGGCGCCACAGCTCAGTCCTCCCCTGTGGCCGCGCTCATTGGCGCGACTTTCAACCCCTCGCCGCCTTGCAGAGACGGACTTGTTATCTCGATATGAAAACACCGCCGGAAGGCGGTCAAGTATCCGAAGGTGGCAATTCGGCTCGAATTGGCAGCTAAGCTATTCCGCAGCCTTGAGAAACGGCGCGGCGCCGGTGCGGAATTGCTCTCGCAGTGCCGCTTCCTCTGCCTTGGCCGCGACCAGATGCCGCTGTTTGACCGGGCCGAAGCCGCGAATCTTTTCCGGAATCATCGCAAGCTCTACCGCCAGACGATGATTGTTCACGGTCAGATACTCGGATATCTCGCCAAGAAGCCGCTCGTAGTCGGCAATCAGCCGGCGTTCCGTCTGACGTTCAGCCGTATAGCCGAAGGGATCGAACGCGGTGCCGCGCAAGATTTTGAACTTGGCCAGCACCGTGAAGACATTCAGCATCCAGGGTCCGAACGACATCTTCTTCGGCTCACCGGTTTGCGGGTCGCGCCGCGCCAACAAGGGTGGCGCCAGATGGAATTCGAAGCGCAGCTTGTCCCCGTCGAAGGCCGATTTCACGCGATCGAGAAATGACGTCTCGCTATATAGTCGCGCGACTTCGTATTCATCCTTGTAGGCCATCAACTTGAACAGATAGCGCGCGACCGCTTCAGCGAGACCGCATTGGCCGGGCGCTTTCTCCGCCTCCACCGTGCGCACCTTTTCCACCCAATTGCGATAGCGGCGCGCATACTTGGCGTCCTGGTAACCCGTGAGGAAGGCCGCACGCCGGTCCACGGTTTCCGCGAACGATTGTGACAGCCTGAGTGAATCGTTTTGCTCCTGTGGACGTGGCTTGATCAACGTCTCGAGCGCTTTGGGATCAACCGCAGCGCGGCGTCCGTAGCGAAACGCCGAGATGTTCATCGGCACCGCTTCGCCATTCATTTCGATCGCACGCTCGATTGCTTCTGCTGACAGAGGAAGAGCACCGAGCTGATAGGCGTAACCGAGCATGAACATATTGGAGCCGATCGAATTGCCGAGCAGCGCAGTCGCCAACCGGCTGGCATCGACAAAATGGCTGCGTTCGCGGCCAGCGTGGGTGGCAATGGCGCGCTTGAGCCGTTCCGTTGGCAGCGAATACTCGGCATTGCGCGTGAAGTCTCCCGGCAGGAATTCGGCGGTGTTGACGATAACGCGCGTATTGCCAGACTTCATCGCGCCAAGGACTTTTTTGTTCCCCACCACGACAATGTCGCCGCCAAGCACCAGGTCGGCACCGCCGGCGGCGACGCGAATGGCGTGGATATCGTCCGGCGTATTGGCAATCCGGATATGGCTGTAAACCGCGCCGCCTTTTTGCGCGAGGCCGGCCATATCAATGACGCCGACGCCTTTGCCTTCCATGTGCGCGGCCATGCCGACAATGGCACCGATGGTGACAATGCCTGTTCCACCGATGCCGGTGACGATAATGCCGTAGGGATGATTGATCAGCGGCACTGCAGGCGCCGGCAGTGCCGGCCAATCGCCCGGCTCTGCAATGCCTTCGCCTTTTTTCAGCTTTGCCCCGTGCACCGTGACGAAAGACGGGCAAAATCCGTTCACGCAGGAATAATCCTTGTTGCAACTCGATTGATCGATGGTGCGCTTGCGGCCCCATTCGGTTTCAAGCGGCTGCACCGAAACACAGTTCGATTTGACGCCACAATCGCCGCAGCCCTCGCAAACCAGGTCGTTGACGACCACCCGCTTGTCAGGATCGGGGAACGTTCCGCGCTTGCGACGGCGCCGCTTTTCGGCAGCGCAAGTCTGATCGTAAATCAGCACGCTCACACCCGGCACAGTCGCCAGCTCGCGCTGGATGGTATCGAGTTCATCGCGGTGGTGGATCTTTAGCCCGCGCGGCCAATCGGTGTCCTTCGTATATTTCCAGGGCTCGTCGGTGACGACAACCACGCGGCTCGCGCCTTCAGCGGCGACCTGCGCCGCGATTTGTGGAACGGTCAGACCACCTTCATTCGCCTGCCCGCCGGTCATTGCGACAGCGTCGTTAAACAGGATCTTGTAGGTCATCTTCACGCCGGACGCGATCGCGGCGCGGATGGCGAGATAGCCGGAGTGATTATAAGTGCCGTCGCCCAGATTCTGGAAAACGTGCTCGCGGTTTGAAAATGGTGACTCGCCGATCCAGTTGGCGCCCTCGCCGCCCATCTGCGTATATCCGAGCGTCTTGCGGTCCATCCATTGCGACATGTAATGGCAACCGATGCCGGCGTAAGCACGGCTGCCCTCCGGTACGCGGGTCGACGTGTTGTGCGGACACCCCGAGCAGAAATAAGGGATGCGCTGCGCAACGTCGGTGGTCTCGGCGAGCGCGCGTTGTGCCCCCTTGAGGCGCGCCACGTTTGCCGCCAGTTCCTCGTTGGCGCCGTAACGCAGCAGCCGTTCACCAATGCAGATGGCCACATCGTTGGGATCGAGCGCGCCTTTGACCGGAAATAGCCAATTGCCCTGCTCATCCTTCTTGCCGATGCAGACCGGCTGATTTGCGGTGCCGTATAGTTCCTCGCGGACCTGCACTTCGATCAGCGAACGCTTCTCCTCGACCACGATGATGAGATCGAGACCCTGTGCAAATTCGGCGAGCTCTTGCCTCGGCAATGGCCACACGCATCCGACTTTGAACAGGCGGAGACCGAGATCGTTACATTTGACTTCATCGATGCCGAGCTCGTCGAGCGCCTGCCGTACGTCGAGATAAGCCTTGCCAGTTGTGATGATGCCTACTTTTGGATTGCGGCCACCGGAGTTGACAATCCGGTTGAGCTTGTTGGCGCGCACAAAGGCCAGCATCGCGTCGCGTTTGAAATCGTGCAGGCGCGCTTCCTGCCCAAGGATGGTGTCGACAAGGCGGATATTGAGACCGCCTTCGGGCATGCGGAAATCAGTCGGCATCAGTATCTTCACACGCTCAGGGCTGCCATCGACGACGCCGGTCGACTCAACCGTTTCATGCATACATTTGAGCGCGGTCCATGCACCGGTGAAGCGCGACATCGCCCAGCCGTAAAGTGCGTAGTCGATGATCTCCTGAACGCCAGCCGGGTTGAGGATTGGCATCATCACGTCGACGAAATGGAATTCGGACTGATGCGCCGTTGTCGATGACTCGGCGGTGTGATCGTCGCCCATCAAGGCAAGCACACCGCCATTCTTTGATGTGCCGGCGAAATTGGCGTGACGGAACACGTCGCCGGAGCGATCAACGCCCGGACCCTTGCCGTACCACATGCCGAATACGCCATCGAACTTACCCTCGCCGCGCAATTCGGCCTGTTGGGTGCCCCACAGCGCGGTAGCGGCGAGTTCCTCGTTGATGCCGGCTTGGAACTTGATGTCAGAGGCGGTGAGTTGCCGCACGGCTCGCATGAATTGCTGGTCGAGGCCACCGAGCGGCGACCCGCGATAGCCGGTGACGTACCCAGCGGTGTTTATGCCGGCGCGCCGGTCGCGTTCTTTCTGCATGAGGCAGGCGCGTATCAGCGCCTGATAGCCCGTGACCAGCACGTGCGACTGGTCGAGGTTATATTTGTCGTCGAGGCTGACCGGTCGAAGCGGCATGCACGGCCTTGTTAATGCGGCGGAAACGGCGCCGGGCCCCTCTCATATAGGCTCGGACTGGGCGACGCAAAGCGCCAGAAGCGCCACAAAGGCTATACCGTGCGAACTCTCGGTCAATTTCGTAATTGGTGTGCTGGCTAGAAGGATATTTCCGGAGGCACGGCCTCTGCGCATTTTGGCGCAATGCAGCAAGCAGAGCAGCCCTACGCCGGCGAGGGTGGCCAAATTCTGTGCAGCCTGCCAAAAGAACGCCCGCCGGACCTCCTTAATGTTGCAATCGCAGTCTTCAATAGAAACCAAGGCGTCCTGGGCCGTCGCGACGGTGGCGCTCATCGCCATGCTGATGGCATTTGGCGCCGCGTGGATTACCGCAGTCGCCCTCAAGGACATTGCCGCGGAAGTCGGTGGCGTGCGCTCAATTCCTGCTCTGGCGAGCGCGCTTGCCTGGCTCGGCTCGGGCGTGGGCGGCATCCTGATGGGCCGCATTGCGGATAAAATCGGCACGCGCTGGACCGTGATCTTCGGCTCATTGATGATCGGCGTCGGGCTCACAATCTCAACGCTTGGACCACGTTGGCCGCTGTGGATCGGGCACGGATTGTTTATCGGCCTGATCGGGCTCGGCGGCATCAACGCACCTTTATATATCTACGTCAGCCGGTGGTTCGATCGAAGGCGCGGCTCTGCGTTGGCATTAATCTCGAGCGGCAGCTATCTCGCGGGCGCAATGTGGCCGCCTGTGTTCGAACGCGCCATCGCAGGTTTCGGCTGGCGGCAAACGATGCTGTGGTATGCCATCGTCGAGATTGTCGTACTCGTTCCGCTGGCAGCGATTTATTTCCGTGCACCACCCGAATTGAACCACCCGGCCGCCGCGACCGCTGGCGATGGAAAATCGGCCCGCGTACTCGGCTGGCCGCCAAACCTGGTGTTCGTCATGATGTGCGGGGCCGCGGTGTTGTGCTGCATTCCGATGGCGATGCCGCAAGGCCACCTCGTCGCGTTTTGCAGCGATCTTGGCATCAGTCGGTCCATTGGCGCGCTCATGTTGTCGGTCCTGCTCGGCACCGCATTTTTCAGCCGGCAAATCTGGGGCGCGATCTCTGACCGTATCGGCGGACTCGCTACAGTGTTGATCGGTTCGGCATGGCAGACCGCATCAATGACTGCGTTCCTGTTCACCCAGAACGAGGCAGGACTCTTTACTGTCGCCGCCGCTTTCGGCCTCGGTTTTTCTGGCATCATTCCGGCGTATGTGCTGGCGCTTCGTGAACTGTTTCCTGCATCGCAAGCGTCCTGGAGAATTCCAACGCTCCTTTTGTTCAGCGGTTGCGGCATGGCGCTCGGTGGTTGGCTCGCCGGACTGCTGTACGACCACTTCGGCTACTACGCGCCAGCCTTCGCGACCGGCATCGGCGCCAATATCCTCAATCTGCTGGTGATCGGAATTTTAGTTAGCCGGCGGCGCTTTCGAGAAGCATACGCCTAGTGCTTGGATGACGGTTCGGCTGCATGCCGTTAAGATGCAGGCAACGTTCCTGGGCGCATTAAACGTTACGACCGCGACGGGCTGACTGTCCAAATACCCGCCAAAATTCCGAAAGCGATCGCCGCCGTGCCAAGCGCCGCCCAGGTCTCTGCCGCCGCCAGCGCCGCGGTCGCTGCCCAGGCAATCGATGAAAATGCTTCGGCGAAAGTGGCCACGCGCGATGACGTCTGCCTCCGCCGAAACTGGCTTCGCCGTGCCTGCACGCGAAAGCACAGCTGGATCATTGTTGCCGCAGCAGCCGCCAGCAGAATGCCGCAGCCGCAGACAAAACCGGCGAACGAATCGTCGAGCATCAACATCGCGACCAGGGGCGCGAACACCAGCGCAATCACGCCAATGACAGCTTCGACCTTGGCCCAGAGGACGCGACTTGCCGGGACCGGCGCGGTGGCCACGAGGTCCGGGGCGTCCTCGCCAGAAATGGACAACCACGCGAGCCCGCCGGCGAGCTGTCCGGCAGCCATCACCACGACGGGAATCAAGACAACAAATGAACCATTGCGGTCGTGAAATGTGATCCACAGGAGCAGCGCTGGCGGCAGGAGATAAAGGATTTGCATCAGTGTCTGCGAGATCAACCAAGGATCCCGCTGCAGCAGCGTCCATTCCTTCTGCCGTAACACACGGCTTGCCGATCGCCGGCGAAAGCGAAGCGACCAGCGACGCTGCCGTACGATGGTGCTGGAAACACCGGCGGCCGCAATTGCGTGCTCGCCGAAGCGGCGAGAGAATAACGCGATCGACGCTGCGAGAACGACAATACCGATGGCTGCAACGGCGGCTAAGGCAATACGATCGCCCAGGACGGCGCGCGCCGGCCACCAGATAGCACTGACGGTGCCAGGTGCATGCTTAAGCATCCAATCCGATTGCAGAGCAGCGTAGCGCGACAGGTTGCCGGCGGAAAAGATTGCCGCGACCTGCAAACCAATAACGAATGCGGCGCCAATTACCGCCGCCACGATCTGCGCGATCAGACGCGTGCGCTTGGCTCCGATAACCCGAAACAAAGCAATCGTCAGGGCCAACGCGACCGCAGTCGCAATGGCGCCCATCGCAGCGACTACACCGTACGCGCCAAGCCAGCGGTTGCCGCCCATCACCACGAGAACATTGATGAATGGCGCCGCGATCAGCACTGCAACCGCGACGGCCGCGGTGGCAATACGGCCCATGCGCACCGCGAACACTTTGCGTGCGGACGCCGGCGAAGTGAGGATGAGATCGAGATCGGAGCGCGAATAAAACGCGCGGGTCACCGACTCCATCGCCTGCGACAGCAACAGCGCCCACGACAGCACCAGCGTACCTGTGATCCCGACCAGCGCTGCGGTGTCGGATTCAAGGTTGGCATTGGCATAGTGGGCGACCGTCCAATAGGCGAACGCATGCATGAAGACCGCGAAAACAATCAGCGCGATTGCTGCATTGCGCGTGCGTGTGCGGCCGCCCGCGGTCATCAGCGAAACCCAGTCGCGCCAGCCGAGGCGAAGCTCGTGACTGGCAAGCCAGGTCAGGGAAGCCGGTTGGCTCACGCGGCGGCCACCTGTTCGGCGACCAGCGTGAGAAATGTGTCTTCGAGGCTGGTGGCGGTCTTGCCGGTCTGCCGACGCAAGTCATCGAGCGTGCCTTCGGCGATCAACTTTCCGCCGGCAATCACACCGATGCGATCGGCCATACGCTCGGCCACTTCGAGGATATGCGTGGTCATGATAACGGTGCCACCGGCGCGCACCCGCTCGCGCAGCACATTCTTCACCTGGCGGGCAGATCCTGCATCGAGGCCGGTCAACGGCTCGTCGAGGATGATAAGCTTCGGATCGTGTACCAGCGCGCCGGCCAGTGCCACTTTCTGCCGCATGCCCTTGGAAAAACCCTCACAGCGCTCATGTGCATGCGGCTCGAGGCCGAGCCAGCCGATCAGTTCACGCGCGCGCGTTTCGGCCGCAGTCGTATCGACGCGCCATAGTCCGGCAACGAACTCGAGATATTCATAAGGTGTGAGCTTGTCATAGATCATCGGCTCGTCGGACAGCCACGCGGTAATCTGCTTGGCTGAGACCGGATCTGAGAGCGCGTCGATACCGTTGATGCAAATTGATCCGGCATCCGGCCGCAGCAACCCAACCACCATGCGTAGGGTCGTCGTCTTGCCAGCACCGTTGGGGCCGACGAGAGCGTAAAATTCGCCGCCGTAGATCGTGAGATCGAGCGCGTCGACCGCAGGGCGATCAAAGTGCTTGCTCACCCCTCGCAGCGCGAGCGCGATGGGATAATTTTGCTGATTCATTCGGACCGCCGCCGCTCGAAAAACCACCGCCGCTATTTAGCGTGGAGTCGTTTCAGCGACGTAAATCTTAGAATTGCAGCGAGTGCGTTAAGCTTTCGGTGAGCCTAACCGCAGCCCGGTCCTGTTATGCCTTCGGCACCATCTTGAACATGGCATCGCCATAAGTTTTGCGGGCGTCAGCAAGCAATGGCTGCACTGCCGCGACGAAAGCGTCGTGTTCCCTGGGCGTCAGCGCGTTGATTTCGCAACCTTCCGCTTCGATCGCTTTGTACGACTGATCATGCTCATCGATCGCGAGTTTGCGCTGAAACGCCACAGCTTCATTAATCGCCCCCTGCACTGCGCGTTTGAGATCGTCGGGCCACCCCTCTAACGATGGACGATGCAAAAAGATCGGGCGCGAGATGTAGAAGTGGTTGCTCAGCGTATGGAACTTGTGAAACTTGTGCACGCCATAGGTGACGGTATTGGCGAGCGGATTTTCCTGCGCATCCAAAGTTCCGGCCTTGACCATGGCGATCGCTTCGGTGAGGTCCATGCGCATCGCCGCTGCGCCGATCAGCTCGAACGTGCGTCTGTGTATCTCGCTGGGGAGCACACGAATTTTCATTCCTTTCATGTCTGCCGGCAGATGGATCGGCCGCAGCCGGTTGGAGATATGGCGGAAGCCGTTCTCGAACCAGCCGAGGATGCGGTAGTTGATGCGCTCTTCCGTTTTGCGCGCGAGAAACTCGCCGAGCGCCCCATCCATTGCACCGCGCGCCTGCGCGTTGCTGGAAAACAGGAACGGCAGATCAACGAACCCGAGTTCTGGCACGCGATCCGTTAAATAGCTCGACGACTGGTAGCCAAGCGTTATCTCGCCATTCTCGACTAACGTAAGAATATCCTCGGCCTTGTGGCCATGATCCATGATGTTGAAGACATATTCGACGGCAATGTCCTTGCCGAACTGCGCATCGAGTTTATCGCCGATGAACCTGAGCGATTTGCTGAAACCGGTGCTGGGCGGGCCGTAGCCGCCCATGCGGATCTGAATTGGCTTGCTCATTTTCTCTCGCTTGTTGGGCCTTCTCTATACTGACGCAACACGATCTGGCCAAGCGGTGGTGGTGTGATAGAGTCCCTCAAATGCACGGAGGAGTACGCCGATGAACAAGCTCGCCAGCGTTTCGAAAATTTCACGGGATGGAATTTCACCAGCGGAATGGCAGGCGCGCGTCGATCTCGCAGCCGTTTACCGCCTGACGGCACACTACGGTTGGGATGACGTGATCTACAACCACTCCTCCATGCGGGTGCCCGACGAGCCACGCAAGCTGCTCATGAAGAAGCACGACCTGCTCTATACCGAGGTCACCGCCTCTAACCTTGTAAAGGTCTCGATGGACGAGGACCTGGATGAGAAATCAGGCGTCAATCGGCCGGGTTTCACGCTGCACGGCGGCGTGCTGGGTGCGAGGCCTGACGTGAACTGCGCGATGCACGTCCACACCAATATCGGCATGGCGCTTGCCGGCCTGAAGAGCGGGCTACGCATGGTGTCGCAGCAGGCCGTCCGTTTCTACCAGCGCATTGGCTATCACGGCTATGAGGGCATTACCGAGGATTTCGACGAGCGCGCGCGTATCAATCGCGACCTCGGCCAGAACCGCGCGATGATCATGCACAACCACGGCCTGCTCACCGTGGGCAAGAGCGCGCGCGATGCTTTTGTGCTGATGAAACACCTGATCGATGCCGCTGACATCCAGCTAAAGCTGGAAGCAACCGGAAACGAATTGGTCGAAATTCCACCGGCGGTTTGCGCCAAAACCGCGGAGCAATACGAACACCATGACGCCGGCCGTGGCAGCCATGACTGGGCGGCTTACTTGCGCATGCTCGATCAGTTCGACACGAGCTATCAGAACTGAGCATCGCTATCGTGGTCTATACCAACCGGATGGAGGAGCGCCTCTCGCGCGGCGAGGTCGCTTTGTGCATGGCGACGCGGCTCGCTCGCACCGCCGAGATCGCCATGATCGCGGATGCCTGCGGCTTCGATGCTTTTTTCATCGACATGGAGCACTGTCCGATTTCGCTCGACGCAGCAGCGCAGATTTGCGTCGCGGCACTACCAGTCGGCGTGACACCTCTGGCGCGCATTGCCGGCCATCAGTTCGAGGACGCGACACGCCTGCTCGACATGGGCGCGCTCGGCATTATCTGCCCGAATGTCAGCACGCGTGCCGAGGCTGAATCTTTTGTGCGTGCTTGCCGCTTTCCACCGCTGGGCGAGCGCTCGGTGGGTGGCGCAGGACCGTTGCAGGGTTACCGCGCGACGCCCCTCGCCGAGGTCAATAAGCAAGGGAATGCAGCGACGACACTCATCGTCATGCTGGAGACGCCGGAGGGCATCGCCAACGCCGATGCGATCGCGGCGGTGCCAGGTATTGATGTATTGTTGATCGGTTCCAACGATCTTTGCACTGCCATGGGTATTCCCGGCGAACTGAAAAGCCCGAAGTTGCGTGCAGCATATGAAAGCGCGGCGAAAGCCTGCAAGGCGCACGGCAAGCACCTCGGCGTCGGTGGCATACGTGCCGACGTCGAACACGTGGCCGAGTTGGTAAAACTTGGCGCACGCTTTGTGATCGCAGCATCGGATGTGCAGTATCTGATGGCGGCGGGACGCAATGAGGTGGCCAGCTTGCGGAAAGCGACAGGCACGTGACAGCGCGCTGGATCAATTAACGAAAATCGCAGCTGATCGCCACACCGAAATCGGCGCACAACATATCAAGGCGATCTATCCGATCGCCTTTTTAATTGCATCGACCAAAATTTTGGCCGGAAATGGCTTGCGTAAAAACGCGATGCAGCCTGCGGCATTGGCCTGTCGCCGGATCGGCTCATCGTCGAGCCCGGTCATAAATATGATTGGATATTTGAAACCGTCCGCAGCCAATTGGTTCGCCAATTCCACACCAGAAATGTCGCCGAGCTGGATATCAATGATGAGGCACATCGCCTTGCAAGTCGACGCACAGGTGAGGAAAGTCTCAGCCGAGTCGAAGGTTTCCGCGCGATACCCGTAGGCCGATAAAAGAACGGCCATCGCCGAGCGCATTTCAGGGTCGTCGTCGACGACTGCTATAGTCTGTTCCTGCTGTAGCATAATGATGTTCCAAAACTCCTTGCAGCCAAGCGGCTCTCCAGCTCCGCGATGAGACGGAGCTGCTTGGCCATGCGGCTGTGAGAATTTATTCGCGGGACGCGCCCGCAGATTTGGCTTGATATACGCGACTTTCCGCCAGCGTCTTGTTATTATCCGCCAAAGCTTTGTCTGCGCTTGCCAGTCCGATCAGGAGGCTACCACTAGCCGACCCGTGCGATGGAGGCAGAAGGGCGATTGTATGAGCCGATCAAATACCAAGCGTCTCGGTAACTTTCCGAACGCCAAGGGAACGGTCACGCGGCTCGCTTACGCACGCGCGCAAGCAGGCGGAATTGACGTGCAGCCCCTGTTAAAACAAGCGGATTTAACGCTTCAGCAGATTAAGGACTCGGACCTTCGGATTAGCGTTCGCGATCAAGTCAGATTTCTAAATCTTACCGCCGCCGCATTGCAGGATGACCTCCTCGGATTTCATCTTGCGCTGGTGCCCGACCTTCGCGAGCTCGGATTTCTCTACTATGTCTCGGCTTCTTCGGAGGTGTTGGACGGCGCGTTACAGCGACTCGCACGTTACAGTTCGATAACCAATGAAGGCGTGTCGCTGAAATACAATGTTGGCAAGAACGTCGGCATAGCGTGTCACTATGTCGGGATCAGTCGACACCTCGATCGGCATCAGATGGAATTTTTTGTGGTCCTCCTGATTTGTTTGTGCCGGCAGCTTACCGACAGCCGTCTGGTCCCGCTCCGCGTGAGGTTTACCCATCGTCGCGATGGCGACTACTCTGAATTTACGGAATTCGTCGGCAGTGAAATCGAATTTGGCGCATCCGTTGACGAAGTTTCTTTCGCGCCGACCGTAAAAGACATGCCGGTCGTCAGCGCAGATCATCACCTGAACACTCTATTGATCGCGTATTGCGAAGAGGCGCTGGGCCGCCGGACAAAGAACCGGGGGTCCTTGCGGTCAAGTGTTGAGAACGAAATTGTGCCCCTGCTGCCACACGGAAAGGCGCGGCTTGACGAAATCGCACGCCGCCTGGGGTTAAGTGAAAGAACGCTTGCGCGCCGCCTCACTCTGGAAGAGCTGACTTTTTCCGGCATCCTGGAAAACCTGAAGATCAATCTTTCCAAGCGCTATTTGACCGACGGCGATTTATCTATTTCCCAGGTTGCGTGGCTGCTCGGCTATCACGAGGTCAGCTCATTTACCCACGCGTTCAGGCGCTGGACCGGAAAAACGCCGCGGCAGATTCGTAATGCTCCTGAATTTGCGTAACACCCGCAAAGAATTCACGCCGCATCAAAACTGTATTTGCGTTTGGTTTCCGTATCGGCCGCCGCAGCTTGCGCGGATCGTTTTTCCTGCGCACGTCCAAGCCCTATCGAGAGCACAAACCATCCCGCCACCACAGGAAGTGAAAAGAGTGCGATAGCGCCGAGCTTCAGTCCCACCGCCTGCATGGTATCGAAGATCCAGCCCGACAAGGCGTCGGAACCGCGATAGACGACGACATCAACCAGGTTTTTCGCCTTGTATTTTTCCTCCCGCGTCACCACCGTAAAGAACAGCTGGCGCGCCGGGTTGGCGATTGCGAAATTCATCCACCGTTGCACGACCTGAACGGCCACGACGACCATAAGCGTCGGCATCACCGCCAGGACGGCAAAGCCCACGACATAAACCGCTGGCAAGGCTGCCGCTGCTATGCCGGTGCCGGCGCGTTTGAGCAAATGGCCCGTGACCAACAATTGCGTAGCCAGCGTCAGCAGGCTGACTGCAAGATCGATGCTGGCGAAGATACGTGTCTGGAGGCCTGCGGTCTTGACGGCCTCGGAAACAATGTGCGCCTGCTCGAAGTAAATAATAGTCGCCGCGTAAGACAGCAGCGCGACCCAAGCGGCAACGCCAAGCATATAGGGAGAGCGCACAAGTTCGGGGATTGCCGCGAATGCGCTGCCGCCGATATTTTCAGTCGTCGCTTTTGGTCCGGCATGCACCACCGCCGCACGCTCAAGGCGGTAAACGCAAAACACCGCAACCTCAAGAAAAACCGCGGCCGCAATCATCAGGTTTACCGGGCCTAAGGGGACCGAAAGCCAGATCGTGATAATCGGGCCGAGTAGCGCTCCGGCGGTGCCGCCAGCGCCGATAAATCCGAACAGCCGCTTGCCCTGTTCAGACGTGAACAGATCGGCCATGAACGACCAGAACACCGCGACAGCGAACAGGTTGAATACGCTGACCCAAACGAAAAATACGCGTGCGATGAAGACGGTCCCGATGTCGAACGTGAGCAGCACCCAAAAGAGGATGAGATTGGCGACAAAGAAGTGGTAGACGATCGGAATAAAGCGAGCGCGCGGCAGTCGCGCAACCAGCGCGCCGTACAGCGGCTGCGCCAAAAGCAACGTGACAAAGGTGGCGGTAAACAGCCATGGCAGGTTCTTGACCCCGCCGGCGATACCCATTTGGTCGCGCAGTGGCCGCAGTACATAATAGCCCGCGAGCAACGCAAAAAAATATGCGAAAGACCACAGCGCGGCCGCGCGCTCCTGCGGCGTCGCCGGTACGACGCGCCTCAACCAACGTTCAACCCAGGTCATGGTAATGAGAGTTTCAGCCTTAGCTCCGCCGCCGTTACTTGCTGCGCATAGCCGGGCTGGCCGCGCTGGAAGCGCCGGGCGTCGTCTAACGTGCCGACGGGCACAGGGTCGAAGCCCGCATCACGGACGAGGCCGGCAGCAACCTGCACAGCCTGCGGATCGTCACCGGCAATCGGTATGGCAAGTCTTGGGTCAGGACGGTTCGCCTCGCGCGCAAAAATCATATAGGACATCGTGTTGAATGCGCGCACGAGCCGCACGCCGGGAAAATATTTCTGTGAGGTGATGCCGATGCCGTATTGCTCGACTTCATCGGCGATGGCCCCGTCGCGCGCCTGAACCGCGTTGCAGGCGTCGAGCATGACCTTGCCTTTCATCGCGGCCGAATATTCCTTGCCGATTTGCGGGACTGCGCCGTATGGCACCGCAATGAAAAGGTTCTCGCCAAACGCAATTGCCTGCGCGACCGTACCCGCCTGTGCAAGGCTGCCGAGCTTGGACACCAAATCCTTCAGCTCCTCCGGGTGACGCGACGAAAAGAATACGGGGTGGCCCTTCTTGATCCATAAGCCACCAATCGTACTCCCTATATTGCCTGACCCGATGATGCCGATACGGGAGGGCGAAGCACCCTGGGCGCAGAGGCGTCCCGGCTGCAACATTGTCCCGAGTACCAGGGCCCCGCCTCCGCCCAACAGCGCCCGACGATCGACTTGAATGAATCTCTTTCCACACATTGAAGGCTCCCGGACGACGATTGGCAGATGTTCATATCCTTGCAGCGGGCAGCGTCGGAATCTCCTCACGGTTGCGTGAAAGTGCGGGCTATTTTGCCAAGCCCTGTCCACCGTTGGCCCGAAGTGGGCGTAGACGTGTTGGGACGGAGACATTCCGGTGGGCCGCTACCCAGTTCTAGCGCGGCGCGCCACCTGCTATTGTACCTACCGCCGCAAATTCATCCGCGAACATGCGGCCCAGAAAACGCAGATTCAGGGGGATACAATGCGAACCGTGACGTGGCTGGGATGCTTGGCGCTTGGCTTGGTTCTGGGTGCAACCGCACGCGCCGAGAACATCAAGATCGGAATACTGATTCCCTATACCGGCACCAACGCCGACCTTGGCGATGTACAGGACAAGGCCTTCGACCTGTACATGAAGCTTCACGGCAAGGATATCGCCCCGCACACTGTTGAACTCATCAAGCGCGACGAAGGCCCGCCATCCGGCGCAAACGCAAAGACGGCAGCGACAGAGCTGATCACCCGCGACAAGGTCAATCTTATTCTTGGTGTCGTGTACTCACCGTCGGCGATCGCGATGGCGCCGGTCATTACGCAGGCCAAGGTGCCTTTTATCATCGCCAACGCCGGCACCGCCTGGATTACCCAGCTGTCGCCCTACATCGTGCGGTTCTCATTCAGCATGTGGCACGACGGCTACGCGATGGGCACCTTCGCGGAAAACAAACTCAAGTGCAAAACGGCGGCAACCGCCTATACCGATTTCCCGCCCGGCAAGGACTCAACGGAAGCTTTCAAGACCAGCTTCGAGAAGGCGGGCGGCAAGGTGATCGACGCCATCCCGATGGGCAATCCGGCGCAGGTTCCCGACATGACCCCATTCTTCCAGCGCGTGAAGGACCAGAAGCCCGATTGCCTATTCGTATTCATCCCGTCCGGCTCGCATGCCTTGGCGGTCGTCAAAACCTACGGCCAACTTGGTCTGCGGCAAGCAGGCATCAAGCTCATCGGACCAAAGGACGTCGTGCCAGACAGCAAACTCCAGACCATGGGCGATGCCGCGATCGGTACGATCGTGATGAGCTCCTACAGCAACGATCTCGACAATGCCGCCAACAAGGCGTTCGTCAAGGCGTGGCATGAGGCTTACGGTGCCGACAATTATCCCGATTTCGAATTGGCCAATGCCTGGGATGCGATCGATGCCGTGTTCCACACCATCAAGAAACTCAACGGCAAATTCGACGCCGATACGTTCGTCAACGAGATCAAGCATTGGAAAGCGTCGGGCCCGCGCGGCAAGATCAGCATCGATCCGGAGACGCGCGATATCGTGAATGATGAGCACGCGATGGAGGTCATCCGCAAGCCGGACGGCAAGCTCGGCACCAAGATGCTCGGCACCATCAGCGCGGTCAAAGACCCCTGCAAGGACCTCAAGATCGGACGGTGCGGTACGCAATAGTTCAGGGCGCGTTGCGCCGCCCCTCGCCGGGGCCCCATTGCCAGAAGTCGCGGCCTTCTTCTCGCATGAAGCGGGCCAGCACCATCATGTGCACTTCGCTGGCGCCGTCGACCAGACGGGCCGAACGCGCCGAGCGATAGATCCATTGCGCGATCGAATCCTGCGAAAAGCCACGCGCGCCCTGCAACTGGATCGCCACGTCAGCGGCCTTGTGCAGGGTGTCCGCGACGTGAACCTTCGCGATCGAGATTTCCTTTCGCGCGCGGCCGCCCTGGTCGAGCATCCAGGCCGCATGCATGGTCAGCAGCCGGCCAATCTGGATCTGCTGTGCCACTTCACCCAGCTTGATCTGTATGCTTTCACGGTCGCCAAGTTTGACGCCGAAACCCTCGCGCCGTCCCACGTAGTCCTGCGCGATCTCCATGCAGCGTTTTGAGAAGCCGAGCCAACGCATGCAATGCGTGAGGCGCGCCGGGCCGAGGCGGATCTGCGTGATTTTTAGTCCGTCGCCTTCTTCCAGCAATACGTTCTCCCGCGGGATTTCCAGCCCGTCAAATTCGAGCTCGCAATGACCGCCATGCTCGTGCGGCGCCATGATCGGAATGCGACGCAGGATGCGCCAGCCCGGTTGATCCTTGTGAAACAGAAATGCAGTCAACCCGCGCCGTTTGTCGTCGCTGGTGCGCGCAACCAGGATGAAATGCGTGGCGCCATCAGCGCCAGTCGCAAACCATTTGTGGCCCTTGATGATGTAGCGGTCGCCCTTTTTTTCAGCGCGCGTGCGGATCATCGAAGGATCGGAGCCGCCGCCCGGTGCGGGCTCGGTCATCGTAAAACTCGAACGGACCTTGCCCTCGACGATGGGCTTAAGCCATTTTTCTTTCTGCTCACGTGTGCCGACCAATTTGAGCAGGTTCATATTGCCGTCGTCGGGCGCCATGCAGTTGAGCGCCAGCGGACCGAAGATCGAGCGTGCCGCTTCCTCGTAGAGTGCCGCCCAGGCGACGATCGGCAGATCCATGCCGCCAAATTCCTTGGGTGACTGCGGCGCCCACAGGCCGGCTTTTTTTGCCTTCTCGCGCACTTTGGCGAGCCGTGCTTCTGGGATATTTTCATGGTCAGTGAAATTTTCCGGATCGGCCTCCAGCGGCAGCACGTGCTCTTCGACAAAGGCGCGTACGCGCAAGCGGAGTGCTTCGGTTTCAGGCGGCAGCGTGAAATCCATGCGTCGTCCCCTAGCCCTTGATCTGCACCACTTGTCCGCCATCCACCACGATCGTCGCGCCGGTGATATAACTACCGGCATCGGATGTGAGCAGCAGCAGCGCGCCGTCAAGATCGCCGGGGTTGCCGAAACGGCCCATCGGGATCTCACGCTTGATGGCAACGCCGGCTTCACTCATCAGGTAGTCATTGTTCATCTCGGTGACGAACCAGCCCGGGGCGATGGCGTTCACGCGCACACCTTTGAACGCGAGTTCGACCGCAAGCGCCTTGGTGACCTGCACAACTCCGGCCTTGGCTGTCGCGTAGGCGACCGCGCCCTTCGAGACCGCAAGCCCCAACACCGAAGCAATATTGACGATGGCGCCCTGGGTCTTCGCCGCAAGCATGCGGCTGGCCGCCTCCTGCGCCCAGAAAAATACGGCGTCGAGATTGGTCGAGAGCACCTTGCGCCATTCCTCTGCCGGCATTTCGACGGCACGGCCACCGTGCGCGATGCCGGCGTTGTTGACGAGGATCGTCACCGTGCCGAACGCTTTCTCAGCGGCCTCGAAGGCGCGTGTCATGGCGGCACGGTCCGTTACGTCGGCTTCAATCGCAACGGCACGGCCACCCTTTCCTTCAATTTCAGCCTTGAGCGCCTTTAGCCTGTCCGCGCGGCGCGCCACCAAGGCAACCGCCGCACCGTTGTCGGCAAGCGCCCTGGCGAACTGGGTGCCGAGGCCGCTGGACGCGCCGGTTACCAGCGCTACGCGGCCTTTCAGGCTGAACATCTCGGCGGCTTTCATACGGGAGCCGTTATACACGGGCCCCGCAACGATATGGAATAGACGATGAAAAACCCGTACGTATTTCGTCAAACACGGGACGGGTGGGTGGCGTGGACCGGATTTGGCAAGCAGCGATCAACAGCTGGAATGGCCTGGTTGCGGTGACGCGATCAGAGGCGGCTTTCCGTCAGGAGTTGGCACTGCTGGTGGTGGGCGTACCACTCGCCTTTTTCCTCACAACCGATGTCGGTGAACGTTTTGCGCTGATCGGCGTCATCGTCTTCACCCTCATTGTCGAACTGCTCAACACTGCGATCGAGAAGCTGAGCGACCGCGTCACCCGCAAAAACGACCCGGCAATCAAGCGCGTCAAGGACATGGGCTCGGCCGCGGTCGGCCTGTCGCTGCTGGCAACAGGCGCGGTTTGGATATGGATCGCAATCGAGCGGTTTTGGCCTTAACTCAACGGCTGTAAAGCGCGTGCGGCAAAGCGGTCGCAAGCGCCGGCGCGAACCACAGCACCACCAGCGCGAATAGCTGGATCAACACGAACGGAATGATCCCGACATAGATATGCCGTGTGGTGATCTGCGGCGGCGCGACACCGCGCAAGAAAAACAACGTCGGGCCGAGCGGCGGGTGCATGTATGAGGTCTGCAAATTTACCGCCATCATGATGCCGAGCCAGACGGGATCGACGCCGGGCATTGCCAAAAGGATTGGCGCGACGATCGGCACCACAACGAAGATGATTTCGAAAGCATCCATCACGAAACCAAGCAGGAACATCGCCAGCATTACGACGAGTACCGCGCCAGCTGCACCGCCCGGCAGATTCGAAAGGGCGCGATGCACCATCTCGTCACCACCGAGCGCACGGAACACCAGGCTGAACATGGTGGCGCCGATCAGGATCAGGAAAATCATGCTGACGATCTGCGCCGTTTTTTCGCAGACCGGGCGCAGCAACGTCGCGAGCGATGTCTTGCGCGCGGCCAGAAGTATGGCGCCAACTGCGCCGATGGACGCGGCTTCAGTCGGCGTTGCAACGCCGCCGAGGATCGAGCCGAGCACAGCCGCGATCAACACAAGCGGCGCGACCAGCACCTCGGCAAGCCGGCGCACGAGCGCAAACCCGTGTGGTGCTTTTGGATCCGGCGGCAATGCGGGCGATGCTTTTGGCCACAGGAAAGCGACCGCGATCAGAAAAAGCAGATAGAGCGCAACCAGCGCAAATCCGGGCACCAGCGCGCCGGCGAACAGGTCACTGACCGTGAGCGAGCGCGGCGAGAATATGCCCTTCGAAAGTTGCGCGGCCTGATAGGCATTGCCGAGTTGATCGCCGAGCAGCACCAGTACCGTTGCCGGCGGAAAAATCTGCGCGAGTGTCGCGGTGGCGGCGACAGTGCCTGCGGCGAGCCGCGGGTCGTAGCCGAAACGCAACATGACTGGCAACATGATCAGTCCCATCGTCACCGTGGTGGCGCCGACAACGCCTTTGGCCGCTGCAAGCAGTGTGCCGACGATGACGGCCGAAATTCCCAGCCCGCCGCGCAGCGTGCCGAACAGGCGGCCCATGGTCTCCAGCAAGTCTTCCGCGATACGCGAGCGCTCCAGCATTACGCCCATGAAGATGAACAGCGGGATCGCCAGCAGGACTTCATTCGTCATCACACCGAAAATGCGCTGCGGCAGTGCGCCCAGGATGGCGAAGCTCATGATGCCCAGCGCGTTGCCAATCACCGCGAAAATGAGCGATAGGCCGGCGAGCGTCAGCGCAACAGGGTAGCCGGCCATCAGCGCGATGATGACGGCGGCCACCATGAGGATCGCGATACCTTCGCCGAGCGCCATCAGCGCGCCCTCGCCAGCGTCGCCGCAGCGCGAATCGCCTGGGCGATGCCTTGCAACGCCATCAGCGCCGCGAAAAGCGGTATGAGCGTCTTGAGTATGAAAACGAGCGCCAGGCCACTCGACTCCTGCGAGCGCTCGAGGATCGCCCATGAGCGGGCGGCATAGGGCACAGACAGCCACAGCAGCACAGCCATGAAGGGCAGCAAGAGCAGCAGCGCGCCGCCCAAATCGACAAGCGCCTTCGTGCGCGTCGACGCTTCCGAATAGAAAATATCCACCCGCACATGGCCGCCAATGCCCAGCGTCCAGGCCGCAGCCAGCATGAACATCGCGGCATGGACATAGATCACCGTCTCGGTCAGCCAGACCGAGCCGAGCCCGAACACATACCGCGCAATGACCAGCGCGAATTGCAGCAGCACGACTACAAGGACCAGCCATGCCGCCGCACGGCCGAAAG
The DNA here is from genome assembly GCA_963810585.1 of uncultured Alphaproteobacteria bacterium. GTDB lineage: Bacteria > Pseudomonadota > Alphaproteobacteria > Rhizobiales > Xanthobacteraceae > Pseudolabrys. The sequence goes on along the minus strand of CAWENV010000001.1, from coordinate 2,217,746 downwards.
CTGAGGTTAGACGATCAATTAGGTCGGCAACCGCTTCCAGATGCGTAGAATTCATGGCACCGATGATGGCACAAAGGCGGGGCTTTTGCTTATATTGAGGCCATGTCCGGGCACGATCACGACCATCACGATCACGACCATTCCGAGCTCTCGGAAACCCAGCTGCGCGTGCGCGCGCTGGAAACCGTGCTAACCGAAAAAGGCTATATCCATCCAGCCGCGCTCGACCTCTTGATTGAGACCTATGAAAAGAAAGTCGGGCCGCGAAATGGCGCCCGCGTTGTTGCCAAGGCCTGGGCCGATCCCGCCTTTCGCGCGCACCTCATCAAGGACGCAACGCCGGCAATCGCCGAAATCGGCTATGCCGGCCGCCAGGGCGAGCACATCGTCGCGCTTGAGAACACACCGACGCTCCACAACATGGTCGTGTGCACACTGTGCTCCTGTTATCCGTGGCCCGTCCTGGGCCTGCCGCCGGTCTGGTACAAATCGGCGCCCTACCGCTCGCGCGCGGTCGCCGATCCGCGCAGCGTGCTGGCCGATTTTGGCGTCACGCTGCCGAAGGATACCGAAATCCGCATTTGGGATTCGACTGCCGAGATTCGTTATCTCGTCGTGCCCATGTGTCCCGCCGGCACCGAGGGCTGGAGCGAGGACAGGCTCGCCGAACTCGTGACGCGCGATTCTATGATCGGCACCGGACTGCCGAAATCGCCGAAGGACATCGCAAAGTGAACGGCGGCCAGGATCTTGGTGGCGCACACGGTCACGGCCCGGTCAGGCCCGAGTCGAACGAACCGGTGTTCCACGCCGAATGGGAGAAGCGTGCCTTCGCGCTCACACTTGCCATGGGCATGCCCGGAGGCTGGAACATCGACATGGGGCGTTTCGCGCGCGAGAATCGTCCGCCCGAACAATATTTGTCGATGAGCTACTACCAGATCTGGTTCGCGGCACTCGAACACATGATCAAGGAACGCGGGCTGGTTTCCGAAGACGAAATCGATGCTGGGCATTCCCTACACACACCGAAACCAGTCAAACGCATCTTGTCGCCAAGCGACGTGGCGAAGACCCTGCATCGCGGCGGGCCGACTGAACGCGATACAAACACGGCAGCGCTGTTCAAACCCGGCGATAAGGTCCGAGCAAAGAACATCAATCCCGTTACGCACACGCGGCTGCCGCGCTACGTGCGCGGGCACGTCGGCATCATCGAGCGCGTCATCGGCTGCCATGTTTTTCCCGACAGCAACGCGACCGGCGTCGGCGAAGACCCGCAGTGGCTGTACACCGTGCGGTTCGATGGACGGGAGCTGTGGGGCGCCGAAGGCGATGCGACAGTGAAAGTTTCTGTCGATGCCTGGGAGCCCTACTTGGAGCCGGCCTGACATGGGGATGGACCCACAAGCCGCAATACGCGCGGCGATTTCTGTTCCAGGCGTGCCGCGCGACGCCGACGGCCCGGTGTTCCGCGAGCCGTGGGAGGCGCAAGCGTTTGCAATGACGCTGGCTCTGTATGAACGTGGCATCTTCACTTGGCCGGAATGGGCAGCCGCGCTTGCGGACGAGATAAAGCGCGCGCAGGCAGCCGGCGACCCCGACACAGGCGAGACCTATTATTCGCACTGGCTCAACACGCTGGAAAAGCTGGTGGCGGACAAGGGCGTGACAACGCCAGACACGCTGCACCGCTACCGCGATGCGTGGGACCGCGCCTCCGACCGCACGCCGCACGGCCAGCCGATCGAGCTGCGTACGGAAGATTTTGGCTAAACGCCTATCAGCCGCTCGCTCACAAGGTAGCCGGCGAGCAAGGCGGCGCCGAACATCACGATGACGAGCGCCGCTGCGGTTTCTATCCCGCGCAGGAAGAGCATTCCTTTCCCGGGCTTCGCTTTCGCCAGCCGACCGGCGAGGTTGCGGGCGCCGACGGCTAGTGCGGCAATCGCGGCAACTGTACCCGCTGTGCCGATGCCCATCAGGAATGTCGCCGCGACACCGATCCAGAACACCCCCTGCGCCAGCGCGAACACCAACACAATGATCGCGCCCGAGCAGGGCCGCAGGCCCACCGCGACAATCGCCGCAAGCCCGCGCCGGAGCCAATGCTTGCCAGTCAGTTCCTGCGGCTCCGGCGCGTGGGAGTGGCCCCAAGCGGATGCTTCGTCGTCCTGCTCGTGGTGATGGCCATGTGCGTGCCCATGGTGCACATGGCCGTGCACACGGTCATGCCCATGGCCATGGGCGTGATGATGGTCCTGATCGTGCGCATGGTGCACGTGCGTTCCGCCACGCAGTAATTGGAGGAAGGCACGGCCCTTTACCCACAGCAGCCGCAAGCCGATCAGGACGATCAACGCGTAACTGACGATCTCGATGACGCGAACGGTGTTGCCCATCGCTTTGGCGGTCGCGCCAAGCATCGCTGCAGCGACGCCGACAATTGCAACGGCCGTAAACGCCTGAAGCATCGCTGAGGCAAACGACAGCGCGACGCCGCGCCGCCAGGTTTCATTGTTGGCAACCATATAAGACGAGATCACCGCCTTTCCGTGACCGGGACCGGCGGCGTGGAAAATTCCGTAGAGGAACGAAACGCCAAGCAGCGTGTAGGCGGCTCTACCGTCGGCCTTGGCGGCACGGATCAAGCCGGACAACATGCGGTAAAACTCGGCCTGCTTGTGCAGAATCCAGTCGGCAAAACCGCCGGCCTCAGGTGCCGCGGCGCCGCGCGTTGCGCCGAATGGCTGCGCCAGCGCGACATCGGCCGCGACGATAACGAGCAACAAACCAAGAATAACAAGGGCGCTACGCGCCCGGGCCGACTGCGTCATCGCCGAATGAACCCCATGCCGACGCGCCGCCCCGCAACGTCTTACGGACAATGTACCAGAAGTTTGCTCGCGAACTGCGCCCCCCAAGCCATCGTTGTGTTGGGTTGGTCGGCGGGAATCTCACTCAGCTTCTTGCCTTCGGCGAAAGTCATTTCGCGCGGGAGCGCCACATCGAGCTTGCATTTTGGCGCACCGACGAGTTTCGCGGGATTGTCCTTGGCGAAGGAGAAATCAACAAAAATGGTCGGGTCGTAGATTTCGATTTTCAGCTCTTTAGCCTTCACTGGCGTCTTGAACGGCAATGTGAAATTGAGCGTGAGCACCTGGTCCGCATAGTCGAGCCAGTAATCGGGCGCGGGATCGGTCAGTTCCGTCTTCTTCCCGTCCCCGGTGGCGTAGGTGAAATAGTCGTACTCTTTCAGCGACTCGACATTGACCTTGGCGAGCGGCGCCAGTTCCTCGCGGGTAAACTTGCCCTTCTCTTTGCTTTCCAGACCCTGCGTGGCGAAGGTCGAAAACATATCATCGAAGGACCACGCGTGATGAATGCCCGTGATGCTGCCATCGGGTGCATAGACCAGCTCAGTGCGCATCGTCACCCAGACGTGCGGATGTGCGTGCGCAAGGCCTGCGAAGGCCGAGGTCAGCAGCGCGGCGATAAAAATGCGAAGCGAAGCAATCATGCACGCGCACCTTAACATGGACTGCGGCATAATGGTGGCGTGTAACACTGTTGCAGGTAGCTCTAGCTTGAAAATGACAGATCAGACGCCCGCCGCGCCACCATCCGCGCGCGGATCGTGCCCGCCTTCTAATGTCCCATCGTGATGGAGCACGACCGCACCGGCATGACCCATTGTGTCGGAATAGCCGTCGTCGAGAACCGCAACGTCATGACCGGCCGACAACAGGCGGTCGATCAGGTTGCCGTCGAACCGGGATTCCATTCGTAAATTAGTATGGGTTGAGCCCCAGGTGCGGCCGAGCAGCCAGCGCGGCGCATCCAGAGCCTTGTCGAGCGGCTGGCCGAACGTAACGTAGCGCGTGAATACCGCCGCCTGGCTTTGTGGCTGGCCATCGCCGCCCATCGCACCGTAGGCAATGACGCGCCCGTCCTTTAGCACCGCTATCGCCGGGTTTAGCGTGTGGAACGGGCGGCGGCCGGGCGCGAGAGTATTCAGCGCCTTGGGGTCGAGCGAGAAACTGGCGCCGCGGTTTTGCATCACAATACCCGTCGCCGGGAGCACGCAGCCGGAGCCGAACTCCCAATAGAGCGACTGGATGTAGGAGACGACGAGGCCGTTCGCGTCGGCCGCGCCCATCCATACGGTGTCGCCTTCACCGAAAGGTGCCGGCCAGCGCGCGGCCTTGCGCGAGTTGATCTTGGCCGTTTCGGCATCGAGAAATGCCGGCGAAAAATATGGACGGAGATCGGCGGTGATCTTGTCGGGATCGGTTACAACGCGATCGCGAACACGGAATGCGCGTTTGGTCGCCTCGACAATGCCGTGGATGTGCTCGAAACCCTCCGCTTGCGGCACACGCAGGCGCTCGAAGAGCGCGAGAATGATGAGGGAAGCCAGCCCCTGCGTTGGCGGTGGCGAATTATAAAGCGCGCCAGCGCGAATTGTGACGCTGAGCGGTTCATCGACGCTCGCCTCGCATTTTTCCATGTCCGCGCGCGTCACCGGGCTGCCGATGCGCTCGAGATCGCCAGCAATTTCTCGTCCGACGTCGCCACGATAGAAATCGTCAAGCCCGGCACGGGCAAGATGCTCGAGCGTCGCTGCAAACTCCACCTGCTTGAGCCGTGCGCCGACGTCCGGCACTTTGCCATCAATGAGGAAGGCTTTTTTGAAGCCGTCTGCGCGATCCATCTCGGGTAGTTTTTCCGCCGTCAGCCGCGCCTGGCTGCGCGTGACCGTGTAGCCTTCGCGCGCGTGCTTGATGGCGGACGCCAGCAACACGTCGAGCGGCAGTCTGCCCCCCTGGCCTTTTGCCGCTTCGGCAGCGAGCGCCCACGCCGCGATAGCAGCCGGCGCCGTTAGTGCGGCGAGCGGCCCACGCGTCGGAATTTCGTCGTGACCGGCATCGCGGTAAAACCGAGGCGTTGCTTTGGCGCCGGCGCGCCCCGTCCCCATCAGCGCGCGCACACGGCCGGATCGCTCACGAATCAGCCAGAAGCCGTCACCGCCGATATGGTTCATGTGCGGATAGACTGCAGCAATGCTTGCGGCCATCGCGAGCATCGCCTCGATCGCGTTGCCGCCCTCGGCAAGGATCGCGCGGCCATCCTCCACGGCAGCCGCATGCGGGGCAGCAACGACGCCGCGGCGATGTCCGGCGGTATGCAGATTCATGCGCGCATGCCGTCGGCAAGTCCGCGCTTTTTTAACAGCGCGTCTACCGTGGGCAGCCGGCCACGAAACGCTTCATAAGCTTTGGCTGGCTCACGCAGGTTTCCTGCGCTGTAGACATAATCGTGCAGCTTTTTCGCTGTTGCCGGATCGAACGGATCGCCAGCCTCCTCGAAAGCCGCGAAAGCGTCGGCGTCCAGCACCTCCGACCACATGTAGGAGTAGTAGGCAGCCGCATAGCCGCCACCGGAGAAGAGATGCTGGAAATGCGGCAGGCGATGGCGCATCACGATCTCCGCCGGCATCGCGATACGATCAAGATCTTTGCGCTCGAACTTTGTCACGTCGAGCGCGCTCGCGTCTGGAAGCGAATGCAGATCGAGATCTACCAGCGCGGATGCAGTGTATTCCACTGTCGCGAAGCCCTGATTGAAAGTGCGTGTCGCCAACAACCGGTTGAGCAACGGCTCTGGCATCGGTTCGCCGGTACGGAAATGGCGGGCGTACTGCTGCAATATTTGTGGCACCTCCAGCCAGTGCTCATACAGCTGCGAAGGCAATTCGACAAAATCGCTTGGCACTCCCGTGCCCGAGAGCAGCGGATATGTCACATTCGACAACATCCCGTGCAACGCGTGACCAAATTCGTGGAACAGCGTGCGCGCATCATCGAACGAGAGTAACGCAGCTTCGCCCTTCGCCGGTTTGGAAAAATTACAAAAGTTAAGAATGACCGGCCGGATGTCGCCCATCAGCTTTTCCTGATCGCGCAGCGACGTCATCCATGCGCCGCTATGCTTTGAACCTCGCGCAAAATAGTCGCCAATAAAAAGAGCCACGTGATGGCCTTGCGCATCCACCACGTCCCATGCGCGCGCATCAGGGTGATAAAGCGGCGCGGCAATCGGAGTGAATTTGAGTCCGAACAGACGTCGCGCTGTCTCGAATGCTGCGTCGATCATCTTGTCGAGCTGGAAGTACGGCTTGATCTCGGCTTCGTCGAGGCTGTAACGCGCCTTGCGAATCTTTTCGGTGTAGTAGCGCCAGTCCCAAGGAGCGAGCGCGAAATTGCCGCCCTCCTCCGCAATCAAGGCTTGTAACGCGTCACGTTCCACATCGGCCTTCGCGCGCGCGCGGCGCCAGACGTTGTCGAGCAAGTCGCGCGCGGCCGCCGGGGTTTTCGCCATCTGATCGTCAAGGCGGTAGTCGGCAAAACTCGCAAAGCCGAGCAGCTTCGCGCGTTCGGCGCGCAATGCGACCATTTCGGCAATCAACGCCCGGGTGTCAGTCGTCCCGCCATTTTCGCCGCGTTTGATCCAGGCCTGGAATGCCTTTTCACGAAGGTCACGGCGGGATGAGAATTGCAGGAACGTCTCGACTGAAGAACGCGCCAGGGTGATGACGTATTTGCCCGCGTGTCCGCGTTCCTCAGCGGCCGCACGCGCGGCGGCGCGGGCGAAATCGGGCAATCCGGCGAGGTCGCCTTCCTCCAGCACCATCTCAAAGGACTTCTCGTCGGCCAGCACGTTCTGCCCAAACTGGGTACCTAAGCTTGCCAGCCGCTCGTTGACCGCGGCGAGACGATCCTGGGTCTGCTTCTCAACCGCGGCTCCGGCACGAACAAAGCGAATGTAATAGCGGTCGAGCACCCTGGCCTGTTCGGCGTTGAGGCCGAGCGCGCTCCGCTTGGCGTAGAGGTCGGCGATGCGGGCATAAAGCGCACGGTTGAGATAGAGCGCGTTGCTATGGCGGGCGAGCAACGGCGAGACGTCTCGCTCGACAGCTTCGATGGCGTCGGACGTATCGGCACCTGCCAGTACGGAAAAGAGGTTGGCGACGCGATCGAGCGCGCGTCCGCTCTTTTCCAGCGCCTCGATGGTGTTCTCGAAGCTCGGCGCGCTGTGGTTGGCGGCGATGGCATTGATCTCGGCGCGGTGGTCGGCCAGCGCCCGATCGAAGGCAGGGCGGAAATGCTCAGGCCTGATCGCGCCGAATGGCGGCAGCTCGAAGGCGCCGATCCAGTCGGCCAACAGCGGGTTCTTGTTTTCGGATGCGGTGGTGACTTGCGGGCGGGTCATCCTGTTCATTTAGTCGGAGCCGCGCCTGTTGGCGAGGGTCGCCTGACTCTCGCCATATTGTCGCCAAGGCCACCGCCGCCAGCCTGTCGAGTAATAATCTGGCAAGCACAAGAGCGTTTAGCGGCGGCCAATGCATTAACTTTCGTGCGTCGGCGGCCGTGGCGAGCAAGGCTGCGAGTGTCCGCGAGCTGGCCGGCTTTCGCCGCTACGGACTTGATTCAGCGGCCTGATTCGAGGACATTGCGGCCTCGCAAGGGAGCTCCCATGGCCGAAAGCCGCCGCATCGTTTGGGTTAACGTCGTCACCGTGATCAGCGCCGCCATCCTGATCGGCGCCGAAGTATTCGGCGCCGCCTTCGCCGGCTCATGGGCGCTCGCCACCTTGTTCGATCTCGGCGGGATCGGCGCGAGGGTGCTCGACGTTCTGTTCGTGCTCTGCGGCCTCGCCGTCATGGCGCAGTTCATCCGCGCCGCTCACAACATCGAGCCGTTCACCGCGCGCGACTGAGTGCGTCGCGATCAATCGCCGAAGCAAAAGTTAAGAAAGTTTTTTGGTGTGGCGAACAAAATCGCTTGCACAACTTGAAAAAAATGTTATTTCGATTGTGCCCAATTTCGCACGTGCCTGTGGCCGTGTGTCGGTCGGTAGGTAGCCGGACAAGAGGCCGGCCAGCCGCCTGGAGAGAGAAGCCAAAACTCTCCAAGAAATCTGACCGGCAGCTGGAGGCGAAACCAGCACACTCTGCTCTCAGCAGGGGACGCGGCTTAAAGCAACGACGATCGGGCTTCCTTGGTCTCTGCCGGTCTCCACCACCGGCGCGGGTCACCGAAGAGGCTTGTTCATCTTTGCCGGCCGTGCGGACGGGGCTCTCCCCATCCAATCCAAGGCAGTTTGAGCGGGATACGATGTGTAGCGTTGGCGCGTCCCCATCGCGCGCAGACGCTTACGCTTCGTTAACCGCGACATAAGGGGCCTTACCGCCCCTTCAGCCGTGGGGAATAGCGCCGATGACTGAGCGCATCCGCGAGTTTCTAAGCAAGCGTAAAGACGAGGGCCCCTGCCTGATCGTCGACCTTGACGTTGTCCGCGACAACTACAATGCCTTTGCGAAGGCCTTGCCCGACACGCGTGTGTTCTACGCTGTGAAGGCCAATCCGGCGCCGGAAGTGCTGGCGCTGCTGGCCAAGCTCGGCTCGTGTTTCGACACTGCCTCGATCCCTGAGATCGAAATGGCACTGGCGGCCGGCGCGACGCCCGACCGCATCAGCTATGGCAACACCATCAAGAAGGAGCGGGACATCGCCCGCGCCTACGCGCTCGGCGTCCGCCTTTACGCGGTCGACTGCAAGCCCGAGGTTGAGAAGATCGCCCGCGCGGCGCCCGCCAGCCGGGTGTTTTGCCGCATCCTCTCTGACTGTGTCGGGGCGGATTGGCCGCTATCGCGCAAGTTTGGCTGCGAGCCAGCAATGGCCGTAGAGGTGCTCGAGCACGCCCTGAAAGCTGGCCTGGAGCCGGTCGGTGTGTCGTTCCACGTGGGCTCCCAACAGCGCAACCAGCACGCCTGGGACCGCGCGCTCGCTTCGGCGGCTGCGGTATTCAAGGAGTGCGGCGAGCGCGGCATGCAGCTCACCATGGTCAACTTGGGCGGCGGCTTCCCGACCAAGTACCTGAAGAATGTGCCGTCGGTGAAAACCTATGGCACGGCGATCTTCAAGGCGCTGCGCAAGCATTTCGGCAACCGCATCCCGGAAACCATCATCGAGCCGGGCCGCGGCATGGTCGGTAATGCCGGCACTATCGAGGCTGAAGTCGTCCTCGTCTCCAAGAAGAGCGAGGAAGATGACGTCCGCTGGGTCTATCTCGATATCGGCAAGTTCGGCGGTCTCGCCGAAACGATGGACGAGTCGATCCGCTATCCGATCCGCACCCCGCGCGATGGCGACGCTTTGTCGCCGTGCGTGCTGGCAGGCCCGACCTGCGACTCCGCCGACGTGCTGTACGAGAAGGAGCCCTACATGCTCCCGGTCAGTCTGGAAATCGGCGACAAGGTGCTGATTGAGGGTACCGGCGCCTATACGGCGACCTACTCGTCGGTCGCGTTCAACGGCTTCTCGCCGCTGAAGACCTATCACATCTGACATCGCCGGGAGCCGGTAACACCGGCTCCCCTGTTCGCACCTACCACGCCCTTGGAGCGCGCTTGACCTCGCGCGCCCGGGCCGGAGCAAACTGAGATGATTGCTATCAGGAAAGAACGCCCTGCCGACGGCGCCGCGCGCGAGTCACTCCTCGACCAGGCCTTCGGCAAGAATCGCCGGCGCAAAAGCTCGCAACGCCTGCGCGACGGGCAATTGGCCGCCGAAGGCCTCTCCTTCGTGGCGGCAGAGGGCAAGCGCGTTATTGGCACCGCCCGGCTGTGGGACATCATCACCGGTGACGGCAAGCCGGCTTTGCTGCTCGGGCCGGTGGCGGTCGCCACTGATTGCCGTAACCGTGGCGTCGGCGCTGCCTTGGTACGCCACGCGCTTGAAACGGCACGCCGGCACGGCCACCGCGCGATCATTTTGGTCGGCGATGCGCCCTTCTACGGCCGCTTTGGCTTTACGGCGGAAAAAACGGCCGCATTGCGCATGCCCGGTCCTTTTGAGCGTCACCGCTTGCTCGCCCTCGAACTTGTGCCGGGCACGCTTGAGGGCGCCCGAGGACTGCTGCGGCCTTCCGGCCGCGCTAGTCTGCAACACGACCTCGCCGTTTCGGCCGCCTGATCCCCAGCAAAATACCGTGGACGCCGGGCGGCTTTCGTCCGGCGTCTATTCCGTTCGCGCTCGGTCGCAGATATGACCAGCCTTTAGGGGGAAGGTGACGATGCCCAAATGGCCTGTGCATGCCCGCATCGACGGGCCCATCGTGATGATCGGCTTCGGCTCGATCGGCAAGGGGACCTTGCCGTTGATCGAGCGCCATTTCACCTACGACAAAAGCCGCTTCGTGGTCATCGACCCCGAGGACAAGGACCGCAAGATGCTGGACGAGCGCGGCATCCGCTTCGTCCATCAGGCGGTGACCAAGGATAACTACCGGCACCTGCTGACACCGCTGCTCAAGGCCGGCGGCGGACAGGGCTTTTGCGTGAACGTGTCGGTCGACACCTCGTCGCTCGATATCATGGAGCTCTGCCGGGAGATCGGCGCGCTCTACATCGATACTGTCGTCGAGCCCTGGGCGGGCTTCTACTTCGATCCCAAGCTCGGGCCGGAAGCCCGGTCGAACTATGCATTGCGCGAGACCATCCTCGCTGCGCGCCGCAAGCGTCCCGGCGGCACCACCGCGGTGTCCTGCTGTGGCGCCAATCCCGGCATGGTGTCCTGGTTCGTCAAACAGGCGCTCCTCAATATTGCCAGTGACACCGAAATAAAATTCAAGGAACCCAAGACGCGTGAAGAGTGGGCCCGGCTGTCCAAGAAGGCCGGCATCAAGGGCATCCACATCGCCGAACGCGACACCCAGCGCGCAAAGCAGCCCAAGCCGCTGAACGTTTTCGTAAATACCTGGTCGGTCGAAGGCTTTGTGTCAGAGGGCCTGCAGCCGGCCGAACTTGGCTGGGGCACGCATGAGAAATGGATGCCCTTGAACGCGCGCAAGCACAAAACAGGTTGCGGCGCGGCAATCTATTTGTTGCAGCCGGGCGGAAATACGCGGGTGCGCTCATGGACGCCAACTGCGGACGCACAATACGGCTTCCTCGTTACCCACAACGAGTTCGATCTCGATCGCCGACTACTTCACTCTCCGCGCCGGGCGTAGAACCATTTACCGGCCGACCTGCCATTACGCCTATCACCCCTGCAACGATGCCGTGCTGTCGCTACACGAAGCGTTCGGCCGCGCTGGCGAGCGGCAGAAGGACGTCCACATTCTCGATGAACACGAAATCGCCGACGGCATCGATGAGCTCGGCGTGCTGCTCTATGGCCACAAGAAGAATGCCTATTGGTATGGTTCGCAGCTCTCGATCGACGAGACCCGCGAGATCGCTCCCTATCAAAATGCCACCGGGCTGCAAGTCACCTCGGCGGTCCTTGCCGGCATGGTGTGGGCACTGGAAAATCCAAAAGCCGGCATTGTCGAAACCGATGAAATGGATTTCCGCCGCTGCCTCGAAGTGCAGTTGCCCTATCTCGGTCCGGTGATCGGGACTTACACCAATTGGACGCCGCTCACCGGAAGGCCCGGCCTTTTCCCCGAAGACATCGACAAGCGCGATCCCTGGCAGTTCAGGAATGTGCTGATGCGTTGACGCGTTCACGGACGCAACAAAATGCAGCGGGCGGCCGATAGGCCGCCCGTTCCATTTAGCGCCCAATAGCGCGCGCTATTTCGGCGTCTCTGGAGGCTTCTCGCCCGGTTTCGGTGGCGGAGCCTTCGGCGGCGGTGTAGGCCGAGCTGCAGCGGGCGGCGGTGGCGCAGGCCGGGCCGCTGCCGGCGGTGGTGGTGCAGGCCGAGCCGCTGCCGGCGGCGGTGGCGGTGGGTGTACGGCCGGTGGCGGCGGCGGTTGCACCTGCCGCTGTTGCGGCGGAGGTGCCGGCGGTGGTGGCTGCACCTGCCGTTGTTGCAGCGGAGGCGGCGGCGGTGGAGGTGGCGCCTGCGGCGGGATCGGCCGCACGATATTCGGTTGTGGCGGCGGGCCGCTCGGTCCGCCTCGTTGGCGAAATTCTTCGCGACGTTCCTCCCGCTGCACCGGCGAGATCGCGGGGGGAGCCGTTGTCGATGGCGCTGGGGCCAGAGCTGGAGCCGGAGGTGGCGGCGGAGCGCCGGCAGGCGCTTGCTGCTGAATTGCCGGCGCCTGATGCTGCAATCCCGGCGGCGCCGTTGTCGACGGCACTGTCTGTTGCTGCAGCGGCGCGACAGGTGGAGCGCCCTGTGCCGCGCGCGGCGGGTTGGTCCCAAGCCGCCCGCGCTCGTTTCTATTCAGCGGCTGCGGAGCTGCCGCGCCCGCGCCCGGTTGGATCACGGTGGTCGTGCGCTCGACCGAAACCGTGCCCAAGCGCGTACGCCCGCCAGGCGCTCCCTGCCCACCAGGCGCACCCGGCCTGACGGCACGTGCACCGCGTAGCTCATCGGGCCTGACCTGCACCGCACCGGCCACCCCCTGCGTCGATGCAAAGACGCGCGGACGCACCCGGTAAGTCGCGACTGGAGCACCGCTCACGCGCGCGACGAAAGCCGGCGAGATGCCGGGATTGACTGCCAATCGTCCATGCACGGGAAAAGTGCGATTGACGATCTGGGTGCTGCGCAAAATGACCGACCGTCGATAAACCGGCGCATAGTAATTTTGCAGACGCGGAGCGGCGATGAAACGCGTCGGCACAAAAACCCAATAGACCGGCTGAGCCTCATAGGCTTCGATTAATTCGTCTGGCGGAAGCGGCGCCCAGCCGGAGTAATCGTCTCCGTAGCGCCAATTGACCCAGGCCGGCGCCCATTCATCGCCCGGCACCCAGAACCAGCCAAGCCCGCGCTCGAATGCCCAGCGCCCGTAGTGAAAGACAACCCAGCCCCAGTCGGCCTCGACAGCGTCGGACACCCAGTACCAGCCCCACTCATCCGTGTAGACCCAATGCCCATATTCGTACGGCCGCCAGTCGGATGGAACGCCGTTCGGAACCCAAACGTCGCCGAACCGCGGATGCGGGCGCCAACTGCCGTATTGCTCGAGCGCGATTTGGGCGTCGTCGGAAATCTGCGCCGCCACCGGGGTGAGCGCGCCAAGCGTGAGCGGAACCGAAAACGCGCCGAGCGCAATGGCGCCACAGGTCAAGGCCGCCAAAACGAGGCGGCGTAATTGATGACTGAAGGCCATATTTTTTCCCCACCCGTCCGAACTCACCCGGCCGCAGGTCGAACAAGTTGCGGCAGTCCGGGATTGGTTCCGAATCGATTGCCCTACAAGCTAGTGCCGCGACTCGAACGCAGGCAATCTACCTCAATCAGACGCCGCAATGCGGCGATCAAAGGGCAAGGATGCCGGCCTCGCCCGAATCCGTGCCAAACGCCAGCATTTGGCCGGTGCCATCCCAGCCGAGCGCACTCACCGGCTGTCCGTCCGGCTCCCGCGCCATGATCAGAGCGTCGTCTTCGACGCGCACCAGCTTCACGGCACCATCAGAATAGCCGACCGCCACGACCGGCTGGCGCGGATGACAGGCGACGACAGCCACACGCGCATCCGCGCGCGCGCGGATTTCCGGTTGCCGTCCCATCGGGCCACCTTTGCCGTCAAACGGCCAAAGGATGAGCTGTTCGGAGCCGGAGGTCGCGAGGAATTCGCCGCCCGCCGTCCAGCCAAGCGAGCGAATTCGCGCCGAATAGCCGGACATGCGCATGTGCTTGCCGTCCGCCAGTCGCCAGCCATGCAGCATTGGCTCCTGCATGCAGGTCACCAGAAATTTCCCGTCCGGACTGACGGAGACACCGAGATGCGAGCCCTTCCATTCAAGCCGCTCCGGATTGGCGCCGGCGGCATTGGGAAACCAGAGCGTGGCGCCATTGTAGTGCGCGATGGCGAGGCGAAATCCTTTCGGCGCGAACGCCAATCCCGCTACCGTCGAGGGCGCTTCGAACGCACGCAGCTCGCCTTTTTTAGTAAGCACATGCGCAGTCTTGCCGGCCGACCACGCGACTGCGTTATCCGGGCCAAGCGCAACCTGATCGATCCAGCGTTTCTTGTCGTCGCTAGCCAACGCGCGGTGTTCACCCTCGGCGGTGGTTTCGACAAGCTTTCCGTCGTCGCCGCCGGTGACGATGCGTTGGTCATCCGAGGCACTGGCGAGGATCGCGCCAGCGTGAATCGCCACGCGGCGTTCGGTATCACCCGCGAACAGCAGCAATTCCTCGCCCAGCACAAACACAGGCGTTGCGCCAAAGAAGTGCACACCGACGACCGGCGCACGCGCGCTGACGGGACGCACGCGGTCGGCAAGGGAAGGTGTCGGGGCCTGCGAGTCGCTCACGTTAGGCGATGCAGCTTTCAAAACCCTGCCGGATTTTATCTTCCGGCAGCTTGCGGCCAATAAATACAATGCGGCTGTCTCGCGCTTCGTCCGCACGCCACGGGCGCTGGTGATCGCCGTCGAGAATCATGTGCACGCCCTGGAACACGAAACGCTCGGGGTCGTCTTTGAATGAAAGAATGCCCTTGGAGCGCAGAATGTTCTGCCCTTCGGTCGCGACCAGATCCTGCACCCAAGGGAAGAATTTGTCAGGGTTCAGCGGCTTATCACTCCGGAGCGACACGCTCTGCATGTCTTCGTCGTGATAGTGCTTGAGACCGTTACCATGATGATGGTGATGGGCGCCATGATCGCCATGGCCATGATCGTGATGATGATCGTGGTCATGGCTGTCTCCTTCGAGAAAATTTGGCTCGATGTCCAGAATGCGGTCGAGGTCGAAGGCATTGCGGCCGAGTACCTCGGCGATGTCGATCTTGGCGCGTTCCGTGCGGTGTAGCCGCGCGTAGGGATTCAGTGCGCGGATGCGCGCTTCCAGGTCGCGCAATTCCTCCGGCGACACCAGATCGGTCTTGTTGATCAAAATTACATCGGCGAAAGCAATCTGGTTCTTCGCCTCGGGCGCGTCTTTGAGCCGCTCCGTCAGCCACTTGGCATCGGCAACGGTAACGACAGCATCCAACTTGGTCTTGGCGCCCACCGCCTCGTCCATGAAGAAGGTCTGGGCGACCGGTGCGGGATCCGCCAGGCCCGTCGTCTCGACGATGATGGCGTCGAACTTGCCCTTCCGCCGCATCAGACCATCGATGATGCGCACGAGATCACCGCGTACCGTGCAGCAGATGCATCCGTTGTTCATCTCGAACACTTCTTCGTCAGCGTTTACGACGAGCTCATTGTCGATGCCGATCTCGCCGAATTCATTGACGATGACAGCGAATTTTTTGCCATGTGGCTCGGACAGGATGCGGTTGAGCAGCGTCGTCTTGCCGGCGCCGAGATAACCGGTGAGCACGGTGACGGGGATTTTGTCGGGGGTCGCGGGGGCGGTCATTGGGAAAAAGGCTCCGTGAGGAGGGAGATATAGGGGGTCTGGGCTGGCGGTGCAAAAGGCAGGTTCTCACCCGGCCATATGCCTCGTTTCACAACAAAATCGGTCTTGAAATCAAATTTCGGTACCGTTCTCGGAGCCGCAGGACACGCTATGCTCTATCGTAAAAGAAAATTCCGCCCTCCTGCATGCGTGGGCGATCCACGGGCTGGGGAGGGTGCGATGAAAATCAAATTGAAAGTGGCCGCCGCGCTGATTGCAGCGCTGCCAATATTTTTGATGGCAACCGCCGCTATCGCGCAGAGCGGTTATCCGGACCGCGCCGTCAGACTCGTGGTCGGTTATCCGCCGGCGGGTCCAGTCGACATCCTCGCGCGGATTATGAGCGACAAGCTGACCGGGATCTGGGGGCAGCCGGCGGTGATTGAAAATGTGCCCGGCGCCGGTGGCAACATCGCGGGCGATCGCGTCGCCAAGGCCGCGGCCGATGGCTACACGCTTTTGGTGGCGACCAACGCCCAGCTCGTCGTCAATCCAAGTCTCTACGCCAAAATGACGTTCGACCCGGCGAAGGACCTGATGCCGATCTCGCTTGCAGTCTACTCGCCCAATATTCTCGTCGTCCCCAATGACGTGCCTGCCAAAACGGTGGCGGAGCTTGTCGCCTACGCACGCGCTAACCCAGGCAAGGTGACATTCGGCTCCGCCGGCGTCGGCACAACGCAGCACCTCGCCGGCGAACTGTTCAAGTCGATGGCGCACATCGATATCCAGCATGTGCCTTATCGCGGCGGCGCGCCGGTCATCACCGATATGCTCGGCGGACGCCTGACGATGTTCTTCGGTGCCATCTCACCTTTGATTCCGCTTGTGAGGGAAGGAAAGCTGCGTGCCCTGGCCGTCACATCGGCGCAGCGCTTTGACGCGGTGCCCGATCTGCCGACCATGATCGAAGCCGGCTATCCGGGTTTCGTATCTGTACTGTCGATCGGCCTGATGGCGCCAGCTGGTACCTCGCCTGCGATCATCGACAAAGTTCACAAGGACGCAGTGAAGGCGCTGGCTATGCCGGACGCGCGCGCCCGATTGAAAGACGTCGGCATGGAAGTGGTCGGCAACTCGCCAGCTGAGTTCGCTGCTGACATCAGGGCGGAAATTCCGCAATGGGCGAAAGTCATCAAGGACGCCGGAATCGCTGCAAGCAACTAGGCTCGCACCGCCGAGACATGGCACCCTACGGCACGCGTATCCGCAAACGCTGAATGCTTTGACGCATATCAATCATGCTAGACTGACCTATGACCGGTTCCAATGAAAAACCCCTCCCCGCGGTCGGTGCCTATTGGATCGAGGAGGCCGATTACGCGGCGGCACTGAAAATTTTCGACGACGGGAACGTGCTTCCGCGCACGTGGAAGGAATGGTTGAAAATCGCCGAAGAGATGGAGAAAGGCCTTAAAGCCTACGGGCACCCGGTGATGCGTGTCCGGATCGATCCGTCCACGTTCCCGGCCTGGTGTTCTGCACACGGCACCACGCCGGGCCGGCAGGGACGCAAGACGTTCGTCGCGGCCGCCGTCAAGGAAAGATACGGAGAGCAAAACTGAGGGAAGCGCGTTTTCCAGTTTCGCACTTACCGCAGGCTTGCACCGACTTCGTTTAAAACTTTTTGCCAGCTAGCGCCGCGGCTTTTGTCTCCGCTCGGGCTGATCCTCAATGACAGTCGCGTATTTCGTATAAAAACCGCGGTGCCCACGTTGCGGGCACTCCACAGAGAATTCGTCGGGCAGTGCATTGAATTTTTGAACGGGAATGGAGGCCGCGCATTTCTGGCACGCGACAACGCCGCGCTGATACACGGATTTTTTCAGACGCTGAATACGAAGCGCTGACATACGACGCCGTCATTTAATCGAAAGGGAGGTGGTTTTAGCAGATAGCCGCTGTGCATCCGTTTAAGGAAGCAGCTGCAATTTTGTAAAATTGCATGCGCGGCAACCGCTTGGCGCCAGCCCCACCGCGTTACCGTTCCGATCGGTCGGGTTCAAATCCGGGTACCCGGGAGGCCTCATGCGCCCAAAGGATCGAATTGTCTGGCCACAGCGCCACGGGCTTCCACCCCTTGGCCGGGTCCCATCGCCAAGGCTATGTTTGCAGGGCAAGAACGGCAGGGCGGTCAACGCCCGTCGGAAGCAGGGAAAACGCCATGAATTATTCGACCGATTTCCCGTCAATCAAGGGCAAGGTGTCGCCGAGGAATGGCAGGCGCGGCTCGATCTCGCCGCCTGCTACCGGCTGGTCGATACCTACGGCATGACCGACCTCATCTATAATCACATCACCGCACGGATACCGGGCGAAGAAGACGTCGTTCTGCTCAATCTCTATGGCCTTCTCTACAAAGAGATCACTGCATCCAGCCTGGTGAAAATCCACGTCGATGGCGAAATCGTCTGGAAGCCCGATACCGATTACGACATCAACAAATCCGGCTATGTGATCCACGGCGCCATTCACAAGGCGCGGCCGGATGTAGCCTGCGTGCTGCACACGCATACCCGCGCCGGCATGGCGGTTGCGACGATGAAATGCGGGTTGCTGCCGATGTCGCAGACGTCGATCCGCTTTGTCGGCCATATCGGCTATCACGACTATGAGGGGCCCGCGCTCGAACTCGACGAACGTGAGCGACTTGTGCGCGACCTCGGGCCGCATGACGCCATGATCATGCGCAACCACGGCCTGCTCACCTGTGGCGCAACCGTCCAACAGGCATTCAACACCATGTACCAGCTCGAGCTGTCGTGCCGCTCGCAGGTCGACGCGATGGCGGCGCGCACCGAGTTGTCCATGCCGGGCGAGAACGTGCTGGCGCATACCGCCCATCTGTACCAGCCGGGCGCGCGGCGGCCTTACGGCATCCTCGAATGGCCAGCCATGCTGCGCCGGCTCGACGCCGAGCAGAAGAACACCGCCTACCCACCCTATTGGCACTGAAACCTATCTGGCACCCGGGAGACACCATGCCAACATTGCCGTCTCGATTGCTCATGGCCGCAACGCTGTTGCTGGCGCTGGCGCCAGCGGCTCTTGCGGATAACTATCCGACGAAGCCAGTGCGGCTGATCATTCCGTTTCCGCCCGGCGGCAGCAACGATGTAGTAGGCCGACTGGTTGCCCAACAACTCAGCGCGAAACTGGGGCAGCAGGTCTACGTCGACAACCGCGCCGGAGCCGGCGGCACGATCGGCACCGAAGCCTGCGCAACCGCGACGCCCGATGGCTACACGCTTTGCGTGATATCGATCGCGCACGCGGTCAACCCGGCGCTTTACACCCTCAAGTACGATCCGATCAAATCATTCACGCCGATCTCGATCTTCGCGACCGGACCGAACGTCCTGGTGGTCAATCCGACATCGGGGATCAAAACGGTGAAGGAACTTCTCGCTCTCGCCAAAGAGAAGCCCGGCCAACTCAATTACGCCTCCGCCGGCGTCGGCAGCTTCCAGCACTTAGGCGCCGAACTGTTCAAGCTGCAGGCCCATGTCAATCTCGTGCACGTGCCCTACAAAGGCGGTGGACCGGCGATGCAGGATGTCATCGGCGGGCACGTAAAGATCATGTTCTCCTCGCTGGTTCAGACCACTCCCTTCATTAAATCCGGACAGCTCATCGCGTTAGGAACGGGAGGCGCCAAGCGTAACCCCGTACTGCCCGACGTGCCGACAATCGCGGAGGCCGGTGTGCCCGGCTATGTTGCGGACAACTGGTGGGGTCTCGTCGCGCCTGCTGGCCTGCCTGCGCCAATCGTCGACACGCTGTACTCAGCGACCCAGGCGGCATTGAAATCGCCCGAACTGCAAACCGCCTTCGACCGCGAAGGCGCCGCCACCGTAGAGATGAGCCCCGCTCAGTTCGCCGACTACATCAAAACGGAAATCGGCAAATGGGGGCGTGTAGTCAAAGAAGGCGATATTCACGCGCAGTAGCCTTAAATACACGTTATACATGTGTTTACGAATGGGCGGGGGCCTCGGATAGGCATTGCCAGCAGGCCCGATCCCAACTCGCACGTAAGCTATTTTGAAAACTAGTGATTTCGGATAATTCGGGGCTGCCGTCGGGCTTTACCTAAGCTTTACGGCCCGTCGATATGGTGCCACGGCGCGTGGGGATAACCCGCGGACAGTCAGTGGAAGGCGGCGGGAAGAATCCCGCCCAAGACAAGAAATGTCGCAGGCCGCGTCCGTAATCGAAGAACTCGAAGATGTCCTGGGCGCAGGCTCGAGCGATCGGCGCACCGAAATTCTCAGGCGCGTGACCGACCTATTTCTCGGCAATGCCGAAGCCTTCAATGACGAGCAAGTCGGTCTGTTTGACGACGTCCTCGCCCACTTAATCCAACAGGTCGAAACCAAGGCACTCGCAGAGCTCGGTAAAAAGCTCGCACCGGTCGAAAAAGCACCGACCGGGATTATCCGCAGTCTTGCACGTCACGACGAAATTGCGGTCGCGGGTCCTGTTCTCGCACAATCGCCGCGCCTCACCGACAGCGACCTGGTTGAAATCGCAGAAGTGAAGGGGCAAGGCCATCTGGGCGCAATTTCCGAACGCACGCGCCTGGTAGCGGCGGTAACCGACATCCTGATCCAGCGCGGCGACACGACCGTCGTTCGCAAGCTATCGCAAAATCAGGGTGCGTCATTTTCCGATGGTGGATACGTCACGTTGGCGGAGCGTGCCGAAACTGACGAGAAGCTCGCCGAGAATCTTGGTATGCGGCTGGATATGCCGCTGCAATTGCTGCAAGACCTGATATCGAAAGCGACCGAGACCGTACGCGGACGATTGCTCGCTGCCGTTCCGCCGGAACGTCAGGACGCAATCCAAGGCATTCTTGCGTCCGTGTCGGATAAGGTCCTGCGCAACGCGGCAGCTCCCCGCGACTTCATGCGCGCGACCGCCCTGATCGACAAAATGCAAAGCGAGGGCCGGCTCAACGAGATGGCAATCGCAGAATTTGCCAATGCCAGCCAATATGAAGAATTGGTCGTCAGCCTCGCGCGCGTATCCGCGGCGCCTGTCGAGCTAATCGAACGGTTGATGCAAAATATCCGCTACGATGGCATCCTCGTTATCTGTAAATGCACTGAAATGCGTTGGCCGACCTTCCACGCAATTCTGAAGGTACGCTTTGCACCCTACGAGGTGCCCGTCACTGATATTACGCAGGCGCGGACCGATTTTCTCAAACTCTCGGTAGCGACCGCGCGCCGGATGCTCCGTTTCTGGCTGGTTCGCGGCGTGGCGAAAGCCGAAGCCTAGCATTGCATCCGACCAGCGCCGGGCCACAGCAGCCGCCTTGTCATCTGAAATGTTATAATGTTACATTATAGGGGGTCATAATGGCCCTATAATGTGGAAGTTCACCCATGAAAGGCGCCGCGGGGCTAGCCCTCGGTTTTATCATCGCCATTGGCCAGGCGGTCCCCGCGGCTGCTGCGGAGACGAAAATCAACGTGGTGGCGGCGGAGAATTTCTACGGCGACATCGCCCGTCAGATTGGCGGCGACCGGATCGAGGTCGCGAGCATCATGAGCAACCCCGATCAGGATCCGCATCTGTTTGAAACAACGCCCGCCATCGTACGCCAACTCGCTGGCGCGCCGATCGTCATCTTCAACGGCGCCAACTATGACCCCTGGATGGACAAGCTCTTGGCTGCGGCACCGCGCCAAGGGCGCACAGTCATCAATGCTGCGCAACTGACCGGTCGCAAGCCCGGCGACAATCCGCACCTATGGTATGACCCCGCGACCATGCCCGCGGTGGCAACCGCACTGGCGGAAACGCTCGCCAAGGCGGACAGCACGCATGCGTCGGACTATGCCGCGCGTCTTAAGACAACGCTTGCCGCACTCGCGCGTATCTCGCAACGCGTTGCACAACTGAAAGCAAAGCACGCCGGGGCTGCTGTCACTGCCACTGAGCCGGTATTCGGCCCAATGACCGAAGCGCTCGGACTTACTATGCGTAATCAGCGCTTTCAGCTCGCCATGATGAATGACACCGAGCCAAGCGCGCGCGACGTAGCCGCTTTCGAGAATGACCTGAAAGAGCACAAAGTAAAGGTGCTGATCTATAACAGCCAGGTATCCGAGAAATTGACCGAGCGGCTGCGCGACATTGCCGGCAAGGCGAAAGTACCTGTGGTCGGCGTTACCGAAACCATGCCGGCAAATGTCTCATTTCAAGATTGGGTGCTGGGCGAGCTGGACGCGCTCGACAAGGCACTAAGCGGGCCGAATTCGTGAGCATCGTTGCGCTTGACCGTGCCACGCTTCGCATCGCCGGCCGCGCCGTGCTGTCGGATGTGAGCCTCGATATCGAGGCGGGCGAATTTATCGGCGTGCTGGGTCCCAACGGCGCAGGCAAGACCACGCTGATGCGGGCCATTCTCGGCCTACTTTCACCGAGTAGCGGCAGCGTGAAGGTGTTCGGCCAAATACCCGAGCGAGGCAATTCGGCAATTGGCTACCTGCCGCAGGTGCGGACTGTGCTGCCCGATCTGCGCATGCGTGGGCGCGATTTCATCGGCTCGTCGTTGTACGGCGAACACTGGGGCGTGCCATCGCTGAGCCGCCAAGACCGCAGCATGATCGAAGAAACACTCGACACGGTCAGCGCCCGCGATCTTGCGGCCAGGCCTTTATCCGATATGTCGGGCGGAGAGCGGCAACGGCTACTCCTGGCGCAAGCATTAATGGGTGGACCGAAGCTGCTGCTGCTGGATGAACCTCTCATCAGCCTTGACGCCCACCATCAGGAAGTAGCAATCGGCGTCGTACGCAAAATCTGTCGCGAACGAAAGATTACGGTGCTGTTCAGCGCTCACGAGCTCAACCAACTCCTCGGCACGCTTGATCGTGTGCTCTATCTCGGCAATGGCCAGGCCGTGCTGGGCACTGTCGACGAAGTGGTGACCGCGCCAGTGCTGTCGCGGCTTTATGGCACCCAAATCCAGGTGGTGCGTGCCGATGGCCACATCTTCGTGATGTCGCGCGGCCATGACGTCGAGCGAACCGATCATCTGCACGACCACCATCATGGCCACGATCAGGGTCAACACCATCATCACTGACATGTTCGCCTACGAATTCATGACCAATGCCTTCGCCGCATCCGGCATCGTCGCGGTGGTGTCGGGACTCGTCGGCTATTTCCTGGTAATGCGCGGGCAGACCTTCGCCGGCCACGCGCTCTCGCATATCGGCTTTGCCGGCGCGACCGGCGCAGGGTTGATCGGATTTGCCCCATTATGGGGACTGCTCGCCTTCACCCTCGCCGCCGGAATTCTGATGGGCGCATTGAGCGAACGCATCAGCAACCGCGACGTCGCCATCGGTGTCGTGCTGGCACTCGCGCTCGGGTTCGGCCTGCTGTTTCTGCACTATTACACATCGTTTGCAACGCAAGCGACTGCGCTCTTGTTTGGCAACGTCCTGGCGGTCGACCACACCATGATCGCGACGCTCGCTGTCCTCGGCGTAGTTACGCTGGCGGCACTGGCGACTATTATGCGGCCGCTGATCTTCGCCAGCCTGCAACCCGAATTGGCGGAAGCCAAGGGCGTACCATTGCGGTTCGTGTCTACCGTGTTTCTCGCCATCGTTGCGCTGGCGGTATCGGCATGCGCGCAAATTGTTGGTGTATTGTTGGTCTTTACACTTATGGTCGGGCCACCTGCCGCCGCGCAACGCGTGACCACTGGCTTGTGGAGCGGACTTTTCGTGTCAGCGACGCTCGCGCTTGCAGAGGCGTGGCTTGGACTGACGATGGCCTTCTACACAGACTGGCCGGTGAGTTTCTGCATCGCGTGCCTGAGCGCCCTCGCCTATTTCGCCACGCTGCCGATGCGTACGCACGTACACGCTGCAGGTTGAAACGCAAACGGCCCCGCCAGAACGGGGCCGTTGCAAAACCGGCGCAACAGACGGTCACATCTTCGCGCCCATTTCCTTGAAGAACTTTACCGCGCCCGGATGCCACGGGATCGGAGAATTGGCTACGATCTGGTTTTCGACCGTGAAGCTCGCCGCGTCTTTATGGACGGCCACAAGATCGGCTTTCTTGTCGACGATCAGTTTGACGATGGCATAGGCATCGGCATCGGACATCTTGTCGTTGGTGACCAGGATGTTCCACACCGCGGAAACCTGGTTGTCCTTGTCCTGTCCCGGGTAGGTGCCCGCCTTGATCACCGATTTTGAATAGAGATTGTCATATTTCGCGTTCATCGGGGCGACCACGTTCGGAATGATCGATCAGCTTGATCTTTACGCCTGGCGTCGCAGCCAGGTCGGTCACGCCCGCCGTCGGCAGCCCTCCCACCCAGAAGAATGCGTCGATCTTGCGATCCTTGAGCGCGTTCACCGATTCGGCGACAGACAAGCGTTCGCGCTTCATGTCCTTGTCTTTGTCGAGCCCGGCCGCTTCGATGACACGGAAGGCCATCACTTCCGTGGCACTGCCCGGCGCGCCAGTTGATACCCGCTTGCCTTTCAGATCTGCCAATTTCTCAACGCCGGTGCCTTCGATGCTTACGACGTGCATGATGTTTGGATAGAGCACCATCAGCGTACGCAGGGGCACCTTGGTGCCTTTGAACTTGTCGACGCCGTTCAATGCGTCGAGTGCGGCGTCGGCCATGGAAAACGCAAGTTCACTCTGGCCGGAATTGATCAGTTTGAGATTGTCTACCGAACCGCCTGTCACCTGCGCGGTCGCTTGCATGTTCGGCATGTTCTTCGACAACAAGTTGGCCAGAGCGCCGCCGATCGGATAGTAGACGCCACCGGTGCCGCCCGTGCCGATCGCTATCGTTCGCTGCTGAGCGTTCGCTACACCTAAAGCAAGCGCGGCGACTGCCATTGCTGCGAGCGCGGTTGTGAATCCTCGTTTCATTTATTTCCTCCCTGACATTGCGTGTTTTTTGCTTTCTTCTCTTGGTTACTCTTGCAGAATATCACGAACCCATAAATTTGCGCGACTACGGTGCCGCAGCCACCGAGGGAACCCGGCGCATCCATTGCCATATCAACAGACCAGCGCCGAGAGCGAGCCCGAACGGCGCAGGGTGCGGAATATCCAACCCGGTAATCTCCTCCAGCATCGCCTCGAGCAGGCTGGGAAATACGAGCAACAGCCCCGCAACCAGGAACAGGCTGCGCTCAACCGGTGTGGTACGACGAATTGCCCAGTTTTGTGCCGCGACCGAGAGTGCCCCGAGCCCCGCGCCTGTCACGGCAGTGATCCAAATGATGTCGTAGATCGACCCATCTTTCGGGATCTTCATCAGCAGGCCAATACCAAGCGGATCGAGCACGAAAACGAAAGGCACCAGGAACGCTGGCAACGTATATTTCCACGCCTGCATTGTGGTCTTGTAGGGATCGCCACCAGTGATTGCGGCTGCGGCAAACGGCGACAGCGCGGTCGGTGGCGACACCTCCGACAGCACCGCGTAATAGAAGATGAACATGTGCGCGGCATAATCGGGCACGCCGAGCTTGATTAATGCCGGCGCCGCGATCACCGCGCAGATAATGTAGGACGCGGTCACAGGCACAGCGAGCCCGATGATCCAGACCACCAGGGACGTGTAGATCGCCGTCATCAATAGGCTGCCGCCGGCGAAGTCGATGACGATGGCGGAAAATTTCAAGCCAAGTCCCGTTAGCGTGACCACGCCAACAATGATTCCGGCCGCGGCGCAGGTGGTCGCGGCGCTGAGCACGCCGATCGAACCGTCGGCCAGCGCGGCGGAGAGCTTTTTGGACTGGGGCACGAGCTGCTGGCCTGGCGATGTGAGACCAAGAAACGCCAGCACCCCCATGATGACCAAAACCAGCATGGGGAAGTACGAGTTCGAACAATTTTCCGGCAAACGATGCGCTCGCCCCGGGGACAACAAGGCCACCGCAGCGACCACATAGATCACCAGTAACGGGATCAGGATCTTGCGCGGGCCCAACGCGGTCTCAGGCGCGAGCGCGCTCATCGCAAACGCAAGAATGGTGGAATAGAACACTGACAGCATCGGCGAATAGCCAATGACCATGAAAACGACGACGGCAACCAGCGAGACGAAATGAAAGCCGTAGCGCTTGGTCATCTGCCAAATTGTCATTTCCTGCTTGAACACCACCTCCTGTGCGCCGAAACGCATCGCGTCGAGCTCGACCATGAACAGCAGCGACAGGTAGTAGAGGCAGGTTGGAATTGTCGCCATCCAGATCACGTCGAGGTAACTGATCTTCAAAAACTCGGCTATCAGAAAGGCGGCGGCACCAAGCACTGGCGGCGAGATGATAGCCCCCAGGCCACCCGCGGCGAGCAGGCCGCCGGCTGCGTCTTGCTGGAAGCCGGCTTTTTTCAACATCGGCCAGGCCACCGTGCCGATCATTACTGTGGTGGCAACGCCGGAGCCGGACGGTCCGCCAAGCAAAAACGATGAGGCAACCACGGCACGGCCGGCGCTCGACGGTTTTCCGCCCATGACGGCAAGCGAGAAATCGATGAAAAATTTTCCGGCACCCGAGTGCTGCAGGATGGCGCCGTAAATCGTGAACATAATGATCAGGGTGGCCGAGACGTCGACCGCCACACCGAAAATGCCCTCCAGCGTAATGAACAGGTGGCCGACAAGCCGCGCGATATCAAATCCGCGGTGGGTCCATGGCGGCGGCAAATACGGACCGAACATGGCATAGGCGATAAAAAGGATAGCCACGATCGGCATAATTGGGCCGGTGGTGCGGCGCGCAGCTTCGAGCACGAGCACAATGAAGATGCCGCCAAGGATCACGTCCCAGCGATCCGGCACTGCGGCGCGGTCGAGAAAATCGTCGCCACCCCATAGCGCGTAAATAATAATTCCGATGCCGGCGAGCGCCGGAACCACATCGAACCATTGCACATGATTTCGGAAGCGCGAGGCGAGCGGGAACAGCAGAAAACTCAGCAACAGTACGAATGCGACGTGGATGTAGCGCAGTTCCTGGGTCGGAACGATGTCATAGGCTGCATAGAGGTGGAACAACGTCATCGAGATCGCGATGCCGGCCACAGTCGTCCCCACCCAGCCCGCAAGCCGGTTGGCAGCGCCTTCTTCCTGTTGGACGTATTCTTCGGCTTTGCGGAGCTGTTCTTCTGAAATAACTTGAGATTCTGCTCCCGCTTTGACTTCTTCCGTCATCGTCCCCTCGCCCGGCGGCGGTGTCGCCCCGCCTTCCAGAAACAAAGCTAGCATGGGCAGCCGCGCGGGGAATACCCGAGAAATTGCGGCTTCCGCGGAGGATTACGGCCGTCCGAGGATCATTGCCAGCGCGGCGGCCATGAACGGCAACGGCAGCGACACAGCCGCGCGGAGCCAGACCACGCGCGCGGGCATCATCGGAACTTCCCAGATCAGGAGCCGGTGAATGGCATACAAGGCCCAAGCGGTTGAGTAAGCGATGACTTGAGGCGCACCGGCACCGCTCTTCAGCGCAGCGGCACCGATCGAGAAGCCGACCACCGGGCCACCAGGCGTAAGTGCGCCCCCGAGCGTAGCGATGACCACACCGAGAAATCCCGATTGCGGGCCGAGCCATGGCGCAATCCATTCGTTCGGAAGCGCCTCAGCGACGAACCCGGAGCCGACCACGCCGATGCCGATGCGCGGCAACAGGAGGATGAATTCCATCACGCCAGCACGCGCGCCGTCGTTGAGCAACAAGCGACCGCGCATCGCGGCGATAAACGCCAAAGCGCCAACCACGAGCCACAACAGGATGTTGATGGCCAGCGTCATTTTGGAATCTCACGGTATTCGAACCCCGCGCGCACGGCTGCTCGCGCCAGAAGCCCTGCGACGATCGGCAACGGTACCGCTGCGACAATGCGCCAGATCACGAAATCCGCGCCGAAGAACGGCAGCTCCCACACCAGGGCGCGGGTGTACCCGATCAGAGTCCAGCTCACGATGAAGGCGACAACAGCTCCTGCGTCCGCCCCCATCACGAGGAAAGCACCAGCCACGGGATAAATAGTGATTGGACCGCCGGGAAGCAGGAAGCCGAAAAACGCAGCAATTAGCAGTCCGGTAAATCCCGATTCATGGCCAACCCAACGGGCCACCATTTCACGCGGCAGCAGCAGCGTTACAAAAGCGCCAATCAGGCAGCCGGCCAGCACCTTCGGCAACATTTCTCCGAACAGCGTCAGATCGCCGAACAGAATGGAAAGGAAATGCTCGCGCCCGTCGCGCACAAAAACAGTGGCGCCGGCAGCAAAAGCCAGAGCGGCGATAACCGCTGTCGACCAATCGAAGGCGCGTCGACGGCGGCGAGGTGGAGGAGAACTGGTCAAGACGGCGTGTTGGATTCTAGCGCGTAGCGGCGGAAACGGCAGTCGAGGCAATCAGTTCGTTTTGTCGTGAACTTCCGGTGACCGCAATCACCGCGATAACCACAAACACGATTGATGCATAGACTGGAATCATGACGCCCGACAGCTTTTTGACTTCCCTTTTGTCTTCGGCCGAGAGGGTGACGTGGAGGTGGTGGCACATCGGCGACTCCTGTGCCGACAAATCTAGTGCACATTCGCCGGATTGTCTGCCGCACCCCCAGTTGACCCTGCGGTACGCCGCCGATAGTTTCGCGGCGATGGGGATGGGGTCCCCCGAGAACCGCCCGCGAGGGGCTGATGACTCCTACCGCGAAACACGGCGGTAGGACTTTGTCCGCCGCAGGGCGGTATTTCTTTGCCTTGAAACATAGGGATTGGATCGATGGGCTATATCATTGTGTTTCTCGGTGGCGGTGTCGGCGCCATGCTGCGCCACGGCTTCAACGTTGCCTTCGCCCGCCTATTTGGTACAGCATTTCCTTACGCGACCTTGTTTGAAAATGTCTCAGGTTCGGTCGTAATGGGATTGCTGGTGGCCTTTTTCGCGTTCAGGAGCGGCATCCCGCAACACTGGCAGCTATTTCTCACTACTGGCGTTCTCGGCGGCTACACGACCTTTTCGACTTTTTCACTGGATGTGGCACTGCTTTATGAACGCGGCGAACTGGGGCTAGCAGCACTCTACGTGCTGCTGTCGGTTGCGCTGTCGATCGGCGGCCTATTCGCCGGTTTGGCGCTGGTGCGTAACTTCGCTTAAGCGATTTTATACTGGCGTACAATTTTCCCGAAAACCGATCCCGGTATTTCGGGATCCGGCGCTATTCCATTGCCCTCAAGCCCAGTTTATCGAGGAGCGCCATGTCACGGTCGCGACCGGGATTGGGTGTGGTAAGCAATTTTGGCCCGTAGAAAATCGAGTTTGCGCCCGCGAGGAAACACAAAGCTTGTGTCTCCTCGCTCATCTCCTCCCGACCCGCCGAAAGCCGCACCATCGAAGCTGGCATGCAGATGCGCGCGACGGCAATGGTGCGCACAAAATCCAAGGCGTCGAGCTTGGCTTGACCCGCAAGCGGTGTCCCTTCCACTTGCACAAGCATATTGATCGGCACGCTCTCCGGATGCACTGGCAGACTGGCGAGCGTCGCGATCATGCCGACGCGGTCTTCAAGCTCCTCGCCCATTCCGACGATGCCACCACAGCAGACATGGATGCCGGCTTCGCGAACGTATTCAAGAGTATCCAGACGGTCCTGATAGGTGCGCGTGGTAATGATCTCGCCGTAAAACTCAGGGGACGTATCCAGATTGTGATTGTAATAGTCGAGGCCGCAATTTTTCAGCCGCCGCGCCTGATCGCCGGTCAACATGCCAAGCGTGACACAAGTTTCCATGCCGAGCGCCTTCACGCCTTCAACCATTTCGCAGACCTTGTCGAGATCGCGGTCCTTGGGCGAGCGCCAGGCAGCTCCCATGCAAAAGCGCGATGCACCTCCAGCCTTGGCTGCGCGCGCTTCGGCGAGCACCGCGTCGAAATCCATCAACTTGTCGGCTTTCACGCCGGTGTCGAATTTTGCTGATTGCGGGCAGTAGGCGCAATCTTCCGGGCAGCCGCCCGTTTTGATCGACAGCAGCGTGGAAATCTGCACCTCGGCAGGGTCGAAATTCTTCCGGTGCACCTGAGCGGCCCGAAAAATTAGGTCAGGAAACGGCAGCGTAAACAGCGCCCTCACGTCCTCACGCGTCCAGTCGTGCCGAAGCGAGTTCACCACCGGCTGTGGCGAGGTGTCGAGAGCGAGCGACATTCCATAGTTCCTGAATTGGCCAGAACTTGGGGCATCTTACACCGCAGCCTCATACGGGCCAAAGGCCGATAACGCAACGATTTCATCGCATTGAGCGCGATGGCCCGAAGTGTTAGCTTGCCTACGGGAAACACAGTCCGGGGAATCGCTATGCGAAGGGCAACGATCGGCATCGTGTTGCTGGCGATGCTAACGACACCGTTATTCGCGCAAGGCCGAGGTGGCCCGCGCCAAGACACGCCTGAAGAAGCGCAAAAAAAGAAAGAGGCCGAGGCGCTGGACCAGCAATACAAGTCCACGCTGAAACGCATGAAGCAGGATGACGCGACGGCAGTTCGCAATGACCCGTGGGCGAATATGCGAACGCCAGCCGACGGCAAACGATAGCTGGTCGCGCGCATGAAACGGGATCGCATGGTCAGGTTTGTCGCGATGCTGGTGGGCGCCGGTGTGCTCTTTGGATTGGAGCAAGGTCTCGGCGCTAATCTGTACGTCGCGATACCCGCTGGTATCGTCGCCTATGTCGTATCGCTCGTAGCGCTCGGGCTTATGTTCGGCAGTGGCAGCCCGACAAAATAGTCGCCACTACCAGTGCCGGCGCCAGCCCCAGTATGGCCGGTAGTATGGCCTATAATAAACCACCGGCGGCGGCGCATCGTAATAGACCGGACCGCCAACAATTTCGGGGTCTTCGGCCATTTCCTGACCTCGTGGAGCTTGTCGGTAGGCCGGGCCGGCCGCTGCGGCGCGCTGCTGTGGCACGCGGCCACTCATATCGATCGCGGTCTGGATGACGAAACCCTTTTTGTCTTGCCAGCTTACCTCGCACCACCCTCCGTCGCATCCGGCAGCGTCGACAAGACTGCCACCAGGAATCTTCGTCACGATTTCACTGCCAGTGCCCGGCGCGGCGCGAAGATTGAGGGTTGACGCGACATAAGCCGGTTTTGCCATTGCGGGCACGGCAAGGCAGGCGACAACAAGCCCCAAAATATGTGACGAAAATTTCATGGCATGACCCTCCGTCCGCTCAGCTTAAGGCCGGTGAACTTTCCCCCCCGAAAGCGGCGGGAAATGGGCGAATACGCCAGCAAGAAAATCACCCGCGTCTACCACGGGCTATCAAGTCGGCGTCCTGGTCCGATCTTCTCATTTCCATAGGTCTGCATAATTGTGGAAATTCGGAAGGATAGGGTCGGCACGCGTCGGCTCCAGCAGGGGAAGCAGCCGCCTCAATACAGCATTGATCGGACCAGAGGTGTGCCGCACATAGAGATCGACGGGGTAGAGCGACTGGCGCAAATGCCACTTCGGATCGTAATTGAGGCTGCCGCTGTAAAAGCGTTTATATCCGTTTGGGATGGCCCACTCGATGATGTCGTGGAAGACCCGATAATACAGATTGAGTTCGAACGCGACGGAATAATCAAAACCCACATATTCATGACAAATGCTGTCGCCCTTCATCGTACACAAGCCGAAGGCGATGATCCGGGTGCCCTGGCGCCAAATGAAAAACCGGGCTTTGTCGGGTATCCGGTGCCCGATTTCGCACAAGAATTCCTTGCTGAGTTTCTCAAATTGCAGCGGCGAGCGATCGTAGACCTTCACGTAAAGCGGATAGATTTCGTCAATGACCGCGGTCACATCGGACACGACCTCCATGGCGATCGCCGGCTGCGCACGCTCGGCAGCTCGCAGCTTTCGCCGAGTTTTTGCGCGCGTCCCCGGGCTTAGATTTTTGGATAGATAATCCTCGAAATCCTTATAGTCGATGCCGAGCGTCGTCATCGGCATGCTTGGCACGCGGGCGAAGCCGGCCTTGAGTAAGCGGTGCAGTGGCGAGCGATACTTGGCGGGAAACTCCTTGAGGACAACCATCACGCAATTTAACTCGCGCGCCAATTGCCGCAGCGTTAGCCCCAGCAACTCGGCGATCACAATTTGAGATTGTTCATCGCCATCAAGATGCCCTTCGCCGGCCGCGCAGCCCACCATCAGCGTACGCGCGCGCATGAAGCGAGGCCAAAAACGGCGAACGCCAGCAATCAGTTTTTTGACGTGACCGCTGATACCAGCCAAAAGATCCTGGTCGACCAAAAAATATGGCTGGATCGCGATGACGTTGTGACCGCCCTCGATGATAAAATACCCGTACTTGAAACTTTCTTTGATCGTATCTTCGACAAGTTCGTAATAGCGATGATCTTTACGCTCTTGAGCGAATGCCGTCTGCCAGTGCGCAGACCCAGAAATCTCGCTGCGTGATGCAATTCTGACTGCGCCCCCCGAAACCGGGGACGATGTTACGCCAGCGCGATTAATCCGCTGATGCATAAATGCACCCGACGCTGTACGCGTATTTCGTTATCACGCGAAGGCGCGGTCGAACGCAGGACTATTGTAATAGGGAAAGCCTAGTCCCACGCCCAGCTGTTTGCGCCCCAACCTTAGAGCCTGCTCGGCAGTGCGCGCGTCAAATGCGGTGCGGATAAGATCGGGAAGTTGCCCTGGCATTTTCAGAACAGACCGAATGACTGCAAGAACATCCGGTGTGCCATCCGGACGCAATCCCAGGGTCGCCGCGGGTGGCAGCGCTCTATCAGCTGCATCGATGATGACGCGGCACGCAGCAAATGGAATGTGATGCTCGGCGGCGATCTCGGCCGCAATGTGTGATTCCATATCGACGGCGGCCGCTCCTGTCTCATCATACAGTTGCGTCTTTTCCGCCGGGCTCGGTATCACACGATCCGCACCGGTGACGTGCGAGTGGACGGCGCCAGGAAGTACCTCAAGAAGCCTTTGTGTCCATGCACGATCGGTCGCAAGAATATTTGCGCCGCTTCGGACGCCGGACGCTACAACCCAATCACCTGCAGAGAGATGGGGAGCCAGTCCACCGGCAATTCCGAAACTAATAATACCCGACGCCCCGCGCGCGACAGCTGTCGCGAGCGCAGCACGGAGCTCCAAAGCCTGATTACAGATCACCGAAACCCCAGGACCGCGCGCGATATAAGCCTCGAGCGCGAGAGAGGTAACGGCGACGACGCCCACTTGTCTCGACATTCCGTCCGCCCACTTACCGACAACATTTATCCCAAAGGCGGCCGCAGTGGTCAACGCCATGGCACGGCCAAAAGCTCAACGATCACGCGGGTTCGCCATTATTCTTGGGGCTAATTCGGCGCTTCGGCCGCCAAATGACCGGCCTGCCCCGACCAAAAAGGCAGAACTTAGTGCTGGAATGACATGCCAGCCTTGCGGCGTTACCATCGGTTCCGGCGGTATCTGGAGACTGGAATGACCCTTGAGATCGAAAAACTCTTTATTGAACGGGAGGCCGAACGCTACGACCTGCATGCGCGCTATCTGAACGAACAGATGGTTCGCGTGCTGAAGACAATCGGATTCGATCAGGCCTACCAGCGTGGCAAAGGCCAATATCTTTATGACCGGCGTGGCCAGAAATATCTCGACCTGTTGAGTGGATGGGGCGTGTTCGCGCTCGGGCGAAATCACCCGGTCATCCGCGACACTTTGAAGTATGTGCTGGACAGTGACTTTCCGAACCTCGTCCAAATGGACGTGTCGGCGCTTGCGGGAGTTCTGGCTGAGCGTTTGCTGCGCCACGTACCGCACCTTGAGAAGGTGTTTTTCGCTAATTCGGGAACTGAATCTGTCGAAGCCTCCATAAAATTTGCCCGCGCCGCGACTGGCCGTGACGGAATTGTCTACTGCAGTCATGCGTATCACGGTCTTTCATACGGCTCGTTGTCGGTGAACGGCGACGCTATTTTCCGTAAAGGGTTTGGCTCGCTATTGCCCGGATGCGCCGAGGTGCCTTTTAACGACCTTGTGGCGCTGGAACGGGCCTTGGCCTCGAAAACAATTGCAGCTTTCATCGTCGAGCCAATTCAGGGCAAGGGCGTCACCATTCCGGCGGATGACTACTTGCGTTCCGCACTCGACCTATGCCGAAAGCACGGCAGTCTGTTCATCGCCGATGAAATCCAAACCGGACTCGGGCGGACCGGACGCTTTCTTGCCTGCGAACACTGGGGCATCGAACCCGACATCGTCTTGCTGTCGAAGTCATTGTCTGGCGGCCACGTTCCAGTTGGCGCGGTGCTGACCCGCAAGTGGATATTCGACAGGGTTTTCGACCGAATGGACCGTGCCGTCGTTCACGGGTCGACATTCGCGAAGAACGATATGGCTATGGCGGCCGGGCTTGCCACCCTCGAGGTGATCGAATCTGAAGGAGTGATGCAGAACGCGCAGCGGATAGGCGCGCGTTTGCTTTCGACGTTCGGGCAAATGGCGCATCGTCACGAACTGGTCAAAGATGTGCGCGGAAAAGGCCTGATGATAGGAATTGAATTTGGGACGCCTCGTTCGCTGGCACTCAAGGCGTCCTGGAATCTGCTTGAGACGGCCAACAGCGGGCTGTTTTGTCAATTGATTGTGATTCCGCTGCTAAAGGAACATAAGATTCTCAGTCAAGTTGCCGGGCACGGCAATCATACGATCAAGCTCTTGCCCCCGCTGATTATCTCCGATGAGGATTGCGATTGGATCGAGAAATCTTTTGACGCAGTTATCTCGGACGCACATCGAGTGCCTGGAGCAATTTGGTCGCTTGGAAAAACTTTGATCGAAAATGCCGCGCGTGCGCGCGCAAAAGGCTGAGCATCAAGGTTCGGCGTTCATCGATCCTTCAGTCCGGAACCGGCTTGAAACACCGACGACATCATAAACAAGGCCAAGCTTTTCCATGCCCAGGATAATAAGACCGTTGATATCGAATTCATACCAGGCGTGTGAGAGATAAGCATCGCGTGGAAAGCGGTGATGATTGTTGTGCAGCCCTTCACCGAACGTGATGATCGTCATCAATAGCTGGTTCGTCGAGGCGTCCTTCGTATCATCGAAACGGCGATAACCGATGCGGTGACAGACCGAGTTTACGGTCGCAGTCGCCATCACGACGAGATAGGCGCGAAGAAAGCCCGCGAAAAAAATCGTGCCCCACATTGCGTGGGTGCCACCAAAGGCATATCCCCATGCGCCCGGGATTCCGACCATGGAAAGAAAGTACCAGAACCATCTCGTCCTGGTGAACATCATCACCATCGGATCGGCGAGCATGTCTTTGGCATAGACGTTGTTGTCCGTCATCGTGTCGTCAAACAGCCATCCGTTATTCGCGTACATCCAGCTCTTGAGTTTCGTGGAAAACGGATGGCCCTTGCCGTCGAGATAAGGGCTGTGCGGGTCGCCGACTTCGTCAGTGTAGAGGTGATGCCTGCGATGATTGCCGACCCATTTCAGCAGCGATCCCTGACAGGCCATCTGCCCGATAGCGCACAAGAAGAACTTAACCGGCGCATTGCACTTGAAGCTGCGGTGCACGAGAAATCGATGCACGGTGAGGCCAATGCCAACTGTCGTGAGCGCATACATGAGTGCGAACAGCGACCACTCAACGCGTCCGACGCCTTGGGTGAAAGCCCAAGTCAGGCCAGCGATCGATCCGGTGAGAAAAACAGCGAAGAGAATGCAGCTTTCGAGTTGCTTGGCCCGAACTAGCGGACCACCGACAATGATACCGCGTGGCAAATCAGGATGCGCTTCACGAGCCGCTACAGCGCTTCCGTGGTACTCGGCTACGGACATGCCAACGCACTCCGCACACACGCAATTGATGGTTAATACAAGGTTAATGAAAACACGTGGCCTGTGTTTTTGCAACCCTGGATATGCCCAGGATCGCGGCGCCTGCTGACGCGAGACACCTCTGCCGGCCGGGGTTTTTATAAGTGCGGAGCAAATGAACGTCACGCACGTATTTCAGCGCTCAATCACCGATCAGGAATTTCTTGTTGAGTGGCGGAGCGGTCATCGGCAGCCCAGTTGATCGTCTTGTAGTCGAAGCCCAATTCGATTGTCGGCTTGATCACGGCAAAATACGGCGAGATATCGAAATCGCGCGGAGTATAAAGCGAGCTGTGGCGAATGTGGTAAATTTCCCGCCGCGCGCTCTCGCCTTCTACACGCTCAATGGCGGGCAAGATCGGATAGCCGACCGCCCGATACGCTTCCGCAATAAGTGCCGAGCAAATGAGCTTGGTCGGGTCGCCCGACCCAAGGGCGATCATTCGCCGGCGCCATCGTTGCGGCACTGGCAGTGGCACGAGGTAACGCCCGAGATCAATGATGTTCTTGAGATCGTATTGTAGCCCTATGCGTTCGACGGCGTAATCGCAAACTGCCCTGCAATCTTCTGAGGACAGCCCCACCGGCCGGCATATGCGGGTATGAAAAGGAAAATACCTTGAAAGCGGAGTGGCGATGGTGCCGCTGTCCAGATTGGACTCGACCAGTTCACATGGCTCGCCGTCCGCCGTAACCTGGCCGGCAATAGGGCCAACGAAAAGCGCGGCGTGCGACCATGTCGACTGCGTCAGATATTTGATGATACCGGAAATATGATTGCGGCCCTCGATGAGCAGGATATCGCCGGGCTTGAGGCAGGTGCGAAGCGCCGCAGGATCGGCGGGCGTAAACGGCTCGTATCCAGCCGCCGGCTTCTGCAGATAGGCGGCAATCATCCGCCCAACGCGATCAAGCATCCATGTCATGGGAGACGTCCCAGCCGAATCTCGCCCCATCCAGTCGAACAATATTTTTGGCTGAAGGACAACACCACCGATGGATGGTGGCGGCGCCCCGTCTCGTCCGCGACAGCGGGCGATCCGGTTATCGTTGAAAATGCCCGTAGGTAAAGAACCCCGCCCGCGGGTGACGGCGATTGCTACTCTGCCGCTTCCATCTGCCGCTTGGCCGACTCCACCTTTGCGGCGCAGAACTTGAATTCCGGAATCTTGCCGAATGGATCGAGCGCGGGGTTTGTGAGGATATTCGCAGCCGCTTCCACATACGCGAACGGTATGAAAATCACTCCGTCGGGAATGGCATCATCCTGGCGCGAGGCCAATTCAACCTCGCCACGTCGCGTGGTGACGCGCAGCATGTCGCCGGGTTGGAGACCTAATTTCTCCAACGTGCCGCGCGAGACGGCGGCGATTGCGCTCGGCTCCAGAGCATCGAGCACCGTGGCGCGTCGCGTCATCGAGCCCGTGTGCCAGTGTTCGAGCTGCCGGCCAGTGGTGAGGATGAACGGATATTCGTGATCCGGGGTCTCGTTCGGCGGGAGGAGCTTCGCCGCGACGAGCTTGGCCATTCCGTTCGGGCGCGGGAACCCCTTGTCGAACACGACGTCGCGACCGGGCACATCGGGGCTATCGACGGGATAGGTGACGTGATCTTCACGCTCCACGCGCTCCCAAGTGATGTTGTCGAGCGCTGGCATGAGCCGCGCCATCTCCTCAAACACATCGCTGACGTGTTTGTAGTTCCATTTTTCGCCGAGGCGCTGGGCCAGATCCTGGATGATCCACAAATCCTGCCGTGCATCACCCGGGAGCGGCAGCGCCTTGCGACCCATCTGCACCTGCCGATTGGTATTCGTCACGGTGCCGTCCTTTTCCGGCCAGGCCGAGGCCGGCAGGATGACGTCAGCGTAAGAGCAGGTCTCGGTTACGAAGATGTCCTGCACGACCAGACACTCAAGATGCGCCAGCGCGCCGCGTGCGTGATTTAGGTCCGGGTCGGACATCGCAGGGTTTTCACCCATGATGTACATGCCCTTGATCTCATTGGCATGCACCGCATCCATGATCTCGACCACGGTTTTGCCGCGCTTTGGATCGAGCTTCTTGCCCCATGCCTTTTCGTACTTGGCGATCATCTCCGGGCTCTCAACCGACTTGTAGTCGGGGAAGAACATCGGAATGAGACCGGCGTCAGAGGCCCCTTGCACGTTATTCTGCCCGCGCAGCGGATGCAGACCGGTGCCCGGGCGGCCAACCTGGCCGCAAATCAACGACAGCGCAATGAGACAGCGCGCGTTGTCGGTGCCGTGAGTATGCTGCGAAACGCCCATGCCCCAGAAGATGATTGCGCTTTCGGCACGCGCAAAGCCGCGCGCGACTTCGCGCAACGTATCGGCAGGAATGCCGCAGATTGGCTCCATCTCTTCGGGCGTGAAATCCTTCACGTTCTCGGCGATTTGATCGAAGCCCTCGAC
This sequence comes from uncultured Alphaproteobacteria bacterium, assembly GCA_963810585.1. Lineage (GTDB taxonomy): Bacteria > Pseudomonadota > Alphaproteobacteria > Rhizobiales > Xanthobacteraceae > Pseudolabrys. The sequence continues at coordinate 2,179,997 of CAWENV010000001.1, read as the reverse complement.
GTAGGTTTGTACGTATTGCTGGTCGTAAAGCTTTTCGCCAATGATGACGTTAAGCATTGCGTTAAGCATGGCCACGTCGGTGCCGTTCTTGAACTGCATCATCTTCCACGCGTGGCGTTTGAGTGCCTGCCCGCGCGGATCCATGACCACCAACTTCGCGCCGCGCTTGGCGGCTTGCTTGAAGAAAGTGGCCGCGACCGGGTGGTTTTCGGTCGGGTTGGCTCCGATCACGATGATGAAGTCCGAGTTCTTGCACTCGTTGAAAGTCGCAGTCACCGCTGCGGAGCCAACACCTTCCAGAAGCGCCGCCACCGACGAGGCGTGGCAGAGACGCGTGCAGTGATCGACATTGTTGGAGCCGAAACCGGTGCGTACCAGCTTCTGGAACAGGTAAGCCTCTTCGTTCGAGCCCTTGGCCGAGCCGAAACCGGCCAGGGCACGGGCGCCGTCACGGTCGCGGATTTTCTTGAGCCCTGAAGCCGCGCGCTCCATCGCCTCTTCCCAGGTCGCTTCGCGGAAATGCGTGAGCGGGTTTGATGGGTCGACAAGATCATCAGCGGCTTTCGCCACGCCGTCCTTGCGAACCATCGGTTTGGTAATGCGCTGCGGGTTGCTGATGTAGTCGAAGCCGAAACGGCCTTTGACGCACAACCGTTGCTGGTTGGCCGGACCGTTGCGGCCGCTGACCGCAATCAGCTTGTCGTCCTTGACCTGATAGGTGAGCTGGCAGCCGACGCCACAATAGGGGCAGACGCTGTTGACTTCGCGGTCGGGGAATTTGGTGCGTAAATTCTTGTCAGCGTCCATCACCGAGGACGGCATCAGCGCGCCGGTCGGGCAGGCCTGCACACATTCACCGCAGGCGACGCAGGTGGAGTTGCCCATTGGGTCGTCGAAGTCGAACACGATCTTCTCGAAATGGCCGCGGCCCGCCATGCCGATAACGTCGTTGACCTGGACTTCGCGGCAGGCGCGGACGCAAAGATTGCACTGGATGCAGGCGTCGAGATTGACCGCCATCGCCGGATGGCTGACGTCGGGCGCGACCTTGCCGTGTTTCGGGAAGCGGCTGGTCTCGATGTTCATCGCTTCGGCCCAATTCCAGAATTTGGATTGGGGGTCGTGCGCCGCGGTCTTGCGCTCCGGCTGGTCAGAGACCAGCAGTTCGAACACCATCTTCTGCGCGGTCTTGGCGCGGGTGTTGACGGCGTTGACCTTCATGCCTTCAGCGGGCTTGCGGATGCAGCTTGCGGCGAGCACGCGCTCGCCCTCGATCTCGACGACGCAGGCGCGGCAATTGCCGTCGGCGCGGTAGCCGGGCTCGGGCGAATAGCACAGATGCGGGATGTCGGTACCGTGGCGCTGGGCGACCTGCCAGATGGTTTCGCCGGGGCGCGCTTCGACTTCCTTGCCGTCGAGTATGAATTTCACGGACTTCGATTTGCCACTGCTCTTACCATCGACGGCGTCGACCGGCGCGGTGTGTGCAACACCCGGTTTGCCACCACCGGTATTTTCACCGCCCGCGGCGCCCTTTTTGTCGTGGCCGTAACCGGCCGGCTTTTGCCCCTTCGTATCAGCCATGTGTCACCAAGTGCCCAGCGGCTTTTTCAGTTCATCAGGGAAATACTTCAAAACGCATAATAGCGGGTTCGGCGCTGCCTGGCCGAGACCGCAGATCGACGCGTCACGCATGGCAGTCGACAGTTCTTCGAGCAGCTTCACGTCCCACGGACCTTTGGCCATTAATTTGGCGGCTTTTTCGCTGCCCACCCGGCAGGGTGTACATTGGCCGCAGCTTTCATCCTCGAAGAATTTCATCAAGTTAAGCGCGACCGCCTTCATATCATCCTTGTCCGACAGAATGACAACCGCGTGGGAACCGACGAAACAGCCGTATTTTTCAAGGGTTCCGAAGTCGAGCGGATCGTCGGCCATCGATGCCGGGAGAATTCCGCCGGAGGCGCCACCCGGCAGATAGCCCTTGAAGGTTTCGCCATCGATCATCCCACCGCAGAATTCCTCGATCAATTCGCGCGCAGTGACGCCGGCCGGCGCGAGTACCACGCCCGGTTTTTTCACGCGGCCCGAGACCGAGAAGCTCCGGAAACCTTTGCGCTCCTTGCGACCCTGGGAGGTCATCCACTCAGCGCCCTTCTCGATGATGTCTCGGATCCAGAATAGAGTTTCGACATTCTGCTCAAGCGTCGGGCGGCCGAACAGGCCAACCTGCGCAACGTAAGGCGGACGGTGACGCGGCAGGCCGCGCTTGCCCTCAATCGACTCGATCATCGCGGATTCTTCGCCGCAAATGTAAGCGCCGGCGCCGCGTCGGACATGGATCTTCGTGTACGGGACGAGCCCAGCCTCCTCGACCTTGGCGATTTCGTCGAGCAACATAAGACGAATCTCGGGATACTCGTCGCGGATATAGAAGTAGGTTTCCGGCGCCTCGACTACCCAAGCCGCAATCAACATACCTTCGATGAAGCGGTGTGGGTCGCGTTCAAGGTAGTAGCGGTCCTTAAATGTCCCGGGCTCACCTTCATCGGCATTGACGGCGAACATGCGCGGTGCGGGCTCGGCGCGCACCAGTGACCATTTTCGTCCCGTTGGAAATCCAGCGCCACCGAGACCGCGCAGGCCAGCGTCACTCACAATCTTGATCAACTCGTCGCGCGTGCGTTTGCCCGACAGGCAATCCTTTAACAGCGAATAGCCGCCGGCTTTCTGATACGCCGCGAAATCGGAACCCGGCTTCCAGGCATGCGGATGCCTATTGGCTTTCACATCGGCGGAAACTTTTTCAGCGTTCGCACGAAAGGTTTGCAGATGACCGACTGCGACCACCGGCGCGCGATCGCAAGCGCCCATGCAAGGCGCGCGCACGACGCGTACGTTTTTTCCCAGTTTGCCTGGCAGCGCAGCCAGCAATTTTTCTGCGCCAGCCATGGCGCAAGATAATGAATCACAGACGCGCACGGTGACGGCCGGCGGCGGCGGCCCATCTTTCACAACATCGAAATGCGAATAGAAGGTCGCGACCTCGTAGACTTCGGTGAGCGCCATTTTCATCTCGAACGCCAACGCGGTGAGATGCGCGGCGGAGAGAAAGCCGTAATGATCCTGGATCAGATGTAGATTTTCGATCAGCAAATCGCGGCGGCGCGAGCGGTCGGTCAGGAGCGCCTTCACCTCATCGAGCGCCTGCGGGTCGACCTGGCGGCCTTTAGGCGTGCGCGGCGAACGGCGGCGGCCACCGCGCGCGGCAGCTGGCCCCGCGGGCGCACGCTGATCTGTCACGCTCATCTCTATATGTTCCCTCGACAAGTCAAAAAACGCCTCTGAATCAGCGGAAGCAAGCCCTAGCCGCAAATCAATTGATAGGGCTTTTCTATCAATATGGTGGTCGTACCCTTTTTCTTCGATTATGGTGCCTTAATTCAGCGCCACGGTGGCGCGTCGTTTCCGCGCACCGGGCAAACGGAATTACTGCGGAACCCCATCACATTCTTCCTGCAAACCGGGGACGCCATTGCTGGACAAACTTGAATTCCTTCTTGCGTTGGCCCGTGAGAGGCATTTCGGGAGGGCGGCCGAGGCCTGCGGCGTCACGCAGCCGACATTGTCGGCAGGGGTGAAGCAGCTGGAGGAGACTTTCGGTGTGCTTTTGGTCAATCGCGGCTCCCGCTTTCAGAGCTTAACAGCGGAAGGCGAGCGGGTCCTCGACTGGGCACGGCGCATCGTCGGCGACACGCGCGCCATGCGGCAGGAGGTGCACGCTCTCAAGCACGGCCTCGCCGGACGCCTAAGGCTCGCCGCGATCCCGACCGCTTTGGCGATGGTAGAAACGTTGACCACGCCGTTTCGTGCGCGACACCCCGAGGTGCAGTTCACTATCTTGTCGCGCACTTCAATCGAGATCCTCGCTGACCTCGAAAACCTCGAAATTCATGCCGGCCTGACTTATCTCGACAACGAGCCGCTCGGCCGCGTCACCGCGGTTCCCCTCTATCGCGAACAATACCGCCTGCTGGTCGCTGCCGACGCGCCATTGGCCGACCGCGCGACGGTGACCTGGTCCGAGGTGGCGCGGGTACCGCTTTGCCTGCTGACGCCGGACATGCAAAACCGCCGCATCATCGAGCGGTTGCTGCGCGCGACTGGTGCCGACCCGCATATCACTCTCGAATCCGATTCGATGATTCTGCTGTACTCGCACGTCCGCACCGGGCGTTGGGCCAGCGTTATGCCGGCGCGGCTGGCCGCTACCCTCGGCCTGACCGATGTGTTGCGTTCAATCCCGATTGTCGAGCCGCAAGCAACCCACACTATCGGCCTGGTGGCACCGGCGCGCGAGCCGATGACACCGCTGACGGCGGCACTGGTGACGGAAGCGCGCCGCATCGCACCGCTGCTATCCGATTGATTATTCGCCTTAGCCAATAGTCTTAGATGAGGTGGGCAACGGCGCGCGCCGGTTTATTTCCGGGCCGCAAAAATTAATCGCCTGCTTGTTTTCGCTTATATAGCATTTTGCTATCAGCATAATTCAAATTTGCTATCGCATCACGGAATTGCCCGCTTGATCGCCAAATAGGTTTTGTCAATCTGACCCAAATTGCGCTCGGGCGTGGCGCAATAAAACAAAAACAACGCCGACACTGGGAGGATTGCTAAATGACGACAGCGGAAGGTTCTATTGCCGGCGGCAATGGCATAGGAGACATACTCGATCGCGAACGCATCATCGCGACCGCCGGCTTCAACCGCTGGCTCGTGCCCCCTGCGGCACTTTCCATTCATCTCTGCATCGGAATGGCATACGGCTTCAGCGTGTTCTGGTTGCCGCTATCGCGCGCAGTCGGCCTTACGCAAACTAAAGCTTGCCCAGACATGTCGTTGGCGCAGGAGTTGTTCACCACAACTTGCGACTGGCGCATCGCCAGCCTCGGTTGGATGTTCACATTGTTCTTCGTGTTACTCGGCGTTTCTGCCGCGATCTGGGGTGGGTGGCTGGAACGCGTCGGGCCGCGCAAAGCCGGCGTCGTTGCTGCGATATGCTGGTGCGGTGGCCTACTAGTGGGAGCTCTCGGCGTCTATATGCATCAGCTTTGGCTGATGTGGCTTGGCGCTGGCGTGCTCGGCGGTGTTGGTCTTGGCCTCGGCTACATTTCGCCAGTTTCGACCTTGATCAAATGGTTTCCCGACCATCGCGGCATGGCAACTGGATTTGCCATCGCCGGATTCGGCGGCGGCGCTATGATAGGTGCGCCACTCGCGAATATCCTGATCAACTACTTCAAGACTCCAACCTCGGTTGGCGTGTGGGAAACATTCGTCGCAATGGGCGTGATCTATTTCTTCTTCATGATTGTCGGCGCGTTTAGCTATCGGATACCTCCCGCTGGATGGCGTCCCGACGGTTGGACACCGCCCACTAAAGCGAATGCGATGATCTCGCAGCACAACGTGCACCTAAAGGACGCGCACAAGACGCCACAGTTCTGGCTGATCTGGTGGGTCCTCTGCCTGAACGTGTCGGCGGGTATTGGCGTTATCGGTATGGCCTCGCCGATGTTGCAGGAAATCTTTGCCGGCAAGCTGATCGGCCATCCCGAACTTGGCTTCAACGCACTCGCCGCCGATCAGAAAGTTATGATCGCTGGCATCGCCGCAGGTTTCGCCGGTCTCCTTTCGCTATTCAATATCGGCGGCCGAGTGTTCTGGGCGTCGCTATCCGACTTCATCGGTCGCAAGAACACATACTATACGTTCTTCCTACTCGGTATCGTGCTCTACGCGTCGGCACCCTACTTCGCCCAGATCGGCAACAAGGCGATGTTCGTGCTCGCGTTCGGCATCATCTTGTCGATGTATGGTGGCGGCTTTGCGACGGTACCAGCTTATCTTGCCGACATGTTCGGCACCCAGTTCGTGGGAGCGATCCACGGGCGGCTGCTCACAGCATGGTCTACCGCCGGCATCATCGGTCCGGTGGTGGTGAACTACATTCGTGAAGCACAGCTCGCCGCCGGCGTGCCACGCGATCACCTCTACGACACCACCATGTACATACTCTGCTCCATGCTGGTCGCGGGCCTGATCTGCAATTTCCTGATCAAGCCGGTCAATTCGAAGTGGTACATGAGCGCAAGCGATGTCGCAAAATTACAGGCGGCTAGCGCCAAAAGCGCGATGGCAACTCCGTCCGGTTCCTTCGGAATCGGTAAGGGCGGCTTCGACGCCAATGCTGCCTTGTTCTGGGCCTTCGTCGGGATTCCGTTGGCCTGGGGTGTGTGGAAAACCTTGGAAAGCGCCATCAAGATATTCTGATCGCGTATCGGATGCCGCGGGACGACATGTGTCGTTCCGCGGCATCTGTCTTTCTGTCCGAGCGCACCAAACTCAGGGGGAAGTTTATGTTTCGCACTTGTGTTGCCATCACCGCCGCTACTGTTCTGTCGGTTATGATCGTTGCCTCGCCAACGCCCGCACCTGCGCAAACTCCGGCAACGCCCGCACCCGCGGCGGCTCCGGCAGCGCCCGCACCTGCCTCCAAAATGAAAATGTCGCGGGAAAAGCTCAAAGAGATGCGCGCCAAATGGAACGCCAACAAGCCAAGGCTGAAGGCCTGTCGCGCAGAAGCACGTAAGAAGGGCTTGGTAGACGATGATCGCTGGTTCTTCATCGAGGAATGCATGGCAAAGCCGTGAGCGGCGACGCTCACCGGCCATTGCGCCTGTCCTACGGCACCGTGCGTGAATCGCGGCGTCAGATGATCTATGCGGTGCGCGTCAACGATACGCTTCTTGAATTGGAAGAGGTCGATGATGTTGCTAGCCGCATGCGCGAGCGATTGGCGCATCGCGGCGAACCGTCGGCGGACGTTGTGGTGGTGCACGGCAGCAGCAAGGAAACACTACGCCTGTTCGGCACGCCCTATTCCGTAAATCGCGTGCGAGCCGCCATGTTCAGTGCCGCGATCCACTGGATGCCAATCGAGTTCGATTAGGCAAAAACGCGGATCAGGTTGGGGCGAGCGAGGGTGACGGCAGGACGACAATGCAGTCGTCAGTCAAATCCTCCTTCGCCGTCTTTTGCCCGCGGCCTTTCTTTTCCTTTTTCGCCGCCTGCGTCCTAAGCGCCACGCGGCGTTCGTAGAAGGTGACAATATTGCGCGCGGTCTGTTGGCTGAGCTTTTTATACCGTTCGAATGCCAATGTGATGTCGTCCGCCTTGAGACTGCGATTTGCGGCAAACATTACGAGCAACTCCCGGGCAGTCGTCCAGGAACAGCCAGCTGCTTTGGCGAGCAACAGCAACATATCCTCGCCCTCGTCGAGCAATGCTCGTTCGACAAGATCGACCGGGAAAAGTCCGAGTCTTGCCAGCGCGACCACCGTCTTTTCGAATTCCTGTGCGTGCGCTGGGCCGTGAACGCTAGCTTCCGTAATCGGACGCACATTGAAGCGCCGTTTCGCTTCGCGTACTGCCGCGGCGTGTACGTGTGAACCTTCGCGAACTTCGCGCTGCATTGTCGTAGCGACATCGTCAACCGAATCGCGAATTGCGGCTGCGGCTTGCGGATTGGCCGCCTCGAGTTTGGCGCGAACGGTGGACGATGCCGCTTCGAGCAACTTGAGAAAATATTGACGGGGAAGATCGCTGCGCTCGCCTAGAGCTAATGTCAGCTTTCGGTCAAACCGTGCGCGAGTTGTGAGGTTTCCATAGCCTGCAAGCGAAAATCGCGCGCCTTTGTTTTTAACGACTTTGTGGACGACCCGTTGATCGCCCCGCTCGACGAGAACGTCGGTGACGGCCTCGCTTAGCTTCAGGCGCTGCGCGATCGCGAAAAGGTGGTCCTGGCTTTTGGTCGTCGCGTTTTCAATTAGGTCATCGTCGGTCAATTGTTCCGAATGAACCAGCACCGGCCCGGCGATATCAATTTCATCGTCGAAAGCGAGCGATCGGATAAGTTTTGGCGGACCAATTTTAATGTTCACGAGGTGATGGGCGAGCTGCGCGCGCGCTTTGACCTCGATGTCGGCAGCGAGCTTTTGCAGGACATCATCGAACAGTGCAATCTGCTCGTGCGAATAGCTGCGGGATCCGGCGGCAAAAAGATCGGCGACCCGTTGGAGAATTCTCAGGCGCTGCTTACCGCTGCCGGTAGCGACCGAATTGATCAGCTCATCGAGCAGCGAGCGGCTTTCCGCGAGTGCCGTAGACTGAAGTGATGTTGCAGTGGTTGACATCGGGTAGCAATCTACCCGCAAGTTCCGAAAACTCGCTCTACAGGCACTATGCAAAAATACCAAAAATTTTAGGAAAATTGCGCGAATGGCGAAAACCCTCCGCGCAAGATAATCCGTTCTCGACAGCAAAAAGGCCCGCTTTTGGCGGGCCTTTATCGTCAGCAATCGCTAATGACCTAGAACAGGCCGACGATCTGACCCTGAGCATTGACGTCGATTGCGTCGGCAGACGGCACCTTCGGCAGGCCCGGCATCGTCATAATCTCACCGCAGATCGCCACCACGAACTCGGCGCCGGCGGACAGGCGAACCTCACGGACGGGGATCGAGAACCCCGTCGGCGCGCCCTTGGAATCCGGATTGGTCGAGAACGAGTACTGTGTCTTGGCGATGCAGACCGGCAGCTTGCCAAAGCCCATCTCTTCCCAGGTCTTCAGCTGATCCTTGACCGACTTGTCCGCCGTGGCGTCATCGGCGCGGTAGATTTCTTTGGCGATAGTCCGAATTTTTTCGAATAGCGGCATATCATCGGCATAAAGCAGCTTGAGCTTGCCTTTGCTTTCCTCAATGGTTTTGACCACTGCTTTGGCGACATCAGCGGCACCCTCGCCGCCCATGGCCCAATGATCGGCCATCAATGCCTCGACGCCGAGCGCCTTGCATTTCTCCTTAACCAGCGCGATTTCCGCGTCGGTGTCGGCAGAGAAACGGTTGATCGAAATCACCGCCGGCAGTCCAAACTTCTTCACGTTCTCGACGTGGCGCTGCAGGTTAGACATGCCAGCCGCCAGCGCCTTGAGGTCTTCCTTCTTGAGATCTTCCTTTTTGACACCGCCGTGCATCTTGAGCGCGCGGATTGTCGCAACGATGACAACGCAAGATGGCTCGATGCCCGCCTTGCGGCACTTGATATCGAGGAATTTTTCGGCGCCAAGATCAGCACCGAAGCCTGCTTCGGTCACCACGTAATCGGCAAGCTTGAGCGCGGTCGTAGTTGCGACCACCGAATTACAGCCATGCGCGATGTTGGCGAATGGACCACCGTGGATGAATGCGGGCGTTCCTTCCAAAGTCTGCACCAGATTGGGCGCAATCGCTTCCTTGAGCAGCGCGGTCATGGCGCCGTGTGCCTTGATGTCTTTGGCGCGCACCGGCTTACGCTCGCGAGTGTAAGCGACGATGATATTACCAAGCCGTTCCTTTAGATCATCAAGGTCCTTCGCCAGGCAGAAGATCGCCATAACCTCCGACGCCACTGTGATATCGAAACCGGCTTCACGGGGATAACCGTTGGCGACGCCGCCCAATGAGCAGACGATCTCGCGTAGCGCACGGTCGTTCATGTCCATGACGCGTCGCCAGGTGACACGCCGCGAGTCGATGCCCAGCGCGTTGCCCCAATAGATGTGGTTGTCGATCAGCGCCGACAGCAGATTGTGCGCCGAGGTGATGGCGTGGAAGTCGCCGGTGAAATGCAGGTTGATGTCCTCCATCGGCACCACCTGTGCGTAACCACCGCCTGCAGCGCCGCCTTTCATGCCGAACGAAGGCCCGAGCGATGGCTCGCGCAAACACAGCATCGCCTTCTTGCCAATATGGTTGAGTGCGTCGGTCAGGCCGACAGTGGTGGTGGTCTTGCCTTCGCCGGCTGGCGTCGGCGAAATCGCTGTCACCAGGATCAGCTTGCCATTCGGCTTGCCCTTGAGCGACTTGACGTACTCCATAGACACCTTGGCCTTATAGTGACCATAGGGATCCAGGTTTTCCGGTGCGATCCCGAGCTTTTCCTTCGCGATGTCGAGGATGCGCCGCTTTTTAGCGGTCTGGGAAATTTCGATGTCGGACTTCGGGCTTTGATGCTGCGAGGCGGGCATTGGAGTGTTTCCGTTATTTGAAAATGACGATCAGCCGAGCCGCGCCCCGGCGGCGAGCTTGGCGGTGGCGATAAATTCGGAGGCGTCAATCTTCTTGCCTCCATCGGGTTGAACACGGGTGACCTTGAAGCGGCCATCGGCGCAAACGACGGTGAAGCTGTCCGTGTCGACCGCAACCACTTCTCCGAGCTTGCCGGCGATCCCTTTCGGGTCTTTGGCCGGCAACGGCTTGGCATCGAAGATTTTCAGCGTTTTGCCGTCGAGCGTTGTCCAAGCCCCAGGCGCCGGATTGCAACCGCGGATCAGGCGGTCGATCTGCTCCCACGGCTTGCCCCAGTCGATCTTGGCATTGCCCGGCCCACAGCGGCCTTCGTATGTCGCCTTTGACTCGTCCTGCTTGATACGCGGCGCCTTGCCCGCCTTTACGAGATCAACCGATTCCAACATGGCTTCAACGCCCATTGGGAACAGGCGGTCGAAATAAATGGTGCCAAGTGTGTCGGTATTCGAGATCGGCGTCTTCTTCTGAACAAGAACGTCGCCGGTATCGAGACCATTGTCCGGCCAGAAGATTGAGAGCCCCGTCTCCTTCTCGCCCTTGATAATTGGCCAGTTGATTGCGCTGGCGCCCCGATAAGCCGGCAACAAAGAAGGGTGATATTGGATCGAGCCATGAGTGGGCGCGTTGAGGAATTCTTCCGGCACGAACAAAGTCACGAAGGCCATGACCTGAAGGTCAGGCTTCATCGCCTTGAACTCGGCTAGCACGTCCGGTTTTTTATAGGAATCGGGCTGCAACACCTTTAACCCGGCGGCGAGTGCTGCTTCTTTCAGCGGATCGACCTTTGCGCCTTCCTTTTCCGGCGCAACATACACAGCGACCACGTTTTCGCCGCGCTTGAGCAGCGCTTCCAGCACGGCCTTGCCGAAGGCTTGCTGGCCGTGAACTACGATACGCATTGAACGTCTCTCCCATCCATCCGCGGTCATCGCCGGAATTGTCCCCGCGATCCCGATTATCAAAGCACTGCGTCCCTAAGCGAGATGCTCGGGACAAGTACGGGCACAATGCGCTGTTACGCCGCCTTTTCTTCCTTCTTCGGTGCGCTCAAGGCGCCCGAATTCTTGATCTCGCCGATGTCCTTGCTTGAGAATTTAAGGACGTCCTTGAGAATCTCGTCTGTGTGCTCGCCCAGCAACGGCGAACGTTTCACTTCGGAGACCGAGTCGGACATTTTTACCGGATTGCCGACAGTGAGATACTTACCGCGCGTCGGGTGATCGACCTCAACCACAGTGCCCGTCTTGCGTAGTGACGGCTCCTCGGCGATTTCCTTCATCGATAAAATCGGACCGACGGGAATATCGACTTGATTGCAGATTTCCATGACCTCGAATTTTGTTTTGGTCATGGTCCACTGTTCGATGCGTTCAAAGATCGCTTTGAGCTTCGGCAGCCGCGCGCGTGGTGTCGCGTACTCAGGATCAGTTTTCCAGGTTGGTTCACCGATGAGATCGCAGATTGCCTGCCAGACCGGCGCCTGGGTAATGAAGTAGATGTAGGCATCGGGATCGGTCTCCCAACCCTTACACTTCAAAATCCACCCGGGCTGGCCACCGCCAGAATCATTGCCGGCACGCGGCACGGCTTCGCCGAACGCCACGCCTTCACCGTACTGGCTGTATTCGGTGAGTGGACCCGCCTTCAGACGTTGCTGGTCGCGCAACTTGACGCGGCAGAGATTGAGAACGCCGTCCTGCATCGCGGCGAGGACCTTTTGGCCACGACCGGTGCGATTGCGTTGGTATAAGGCGCTGACAATGCCCAGCGCGAGATGTAGACCGGTACCGGAATCGCCGATTTGCGCGCCGGTGACGAGCGGCGGTCCCTCGCGGAAACCTGTGGTCGAAGCCGAGCCGCCGGCGCATTGTGCAACGTTCTCGTAGACCTTGCAGTCTTCGTACGGTCCTGGACCAAAACCCTTCACCGAGGCAACGACCATGCGCGGATTGAGTTTGTGGATGTGCTCCCACGTCAGCCCCATACGGTCGAGGGCGCCCGGTGCGAAATTCTCCACCAGCACGTCACAGACCTTGATCAACTCGTCGAGCACGCGCTTACCCTGCGGATGCTTGGAGTTGATGGTGATCGAGCGTTTGTTGTGGTTGAGCATCGTGAAGTAGAGCGAATCCGCGCCCTTCACATCGACCAGCTGGCCACGAGTGATATCGCCGACGCCGGGCCGCTCGACCTTGATCACGTCCGCACCGAACCAGGCAAGCAGCTGTGTGCAGGTGGGGCCGGATTGCACATGGGTGAAATCGAGAATTCGTACTCCGGTGAGCGCCTTGCCGTCTTGACCATAAGGCTTTGACGACGCCTTCGGCAGGCTGCCGTTCGGCTTCCCGCTCCTGGCCTTCTTCGTAGAAGACAGTTTGACCACCTTGCGGGCGGATTTTTTTGACGCAGCTTTCGTCTTGGCTTTCTTTTGTTTCTTCTTGGCCATCGTCGTCTCCTCCATCCTATTTCTTGCGAAGCGCGCTTTGCGGGTTGAGGTTGCCAATTCTGCCGCTCTCGCTACCCGCTGCCGGGTCGAGCGCCGCGTTAATCAGGGTCGGTTTGCCCGAGTCCATCGCAGCGTTGACGGCGCGCTTCAATTCATCGGGCGATGTTGCATTGACGCCAACGCCACCGAAAGCTTCGATCATCTTGTCGTAGCGCGAGCCCTTGACGAAGACTGTCGGTGCCGGGTCTGAGCCGGCCGAATTGATGTCGGTACCGCGATAGATGCCGTCATTGTTGAAGATGACAATGCAGACCGGGAGGTTGTATCGGCAGATTGTTTCGATCTCCATGCCGGAGAAGCCAAAAGCGCTGTCACCTTCGACTGCCAACACCGGTTTGCCGGTTTCGATCGCTGCGGCAATGGCGTAGCCCATGCCAATACCCATGATGCCCCAAGTGCCAACGTCGAGACGCTTGCGTGGCTGATACACGTCGATAATGCCGCGGGCGAGATCGAGCGTGTTGGCGCCTTCGTTGACGAGAATCGCGTCCGGCCGCTCCTTGATGATCGTGCGCAGCACACCGAGTGCGCCGTGGTAGTCCATCGGCGAATTGTTGTTCATTAGCCTTGGCGCCATTTTAGCGATGTTGTCTTCGCGCTTGCGGCTTACGGCGCCGGTCCAATCGGCCGGTGGCGCTTGCCATTTGCCCATGCCCTCAAGAAGCGCGGACACGCAGGAGCCGATATCGCCGACCACGGGGGCAACGATCTCGACGTTGGAATCCATTTCCTTCGGCTCAATGTCGATCTGAATGAATTTCTTAGGCGCCTCGCCCCAGCTCTTGCCCTTGCCGTGCGACAGCAGCCAATTCAGGCGCGCACCGATCAGCATGACGACGTCGCTGTCCTTGAGCACGGTCGAGCGCGCCGCGCCCGCGCACTGCGGGTGGGTGTCAGGCAGCAGACCCTTGGCCATGCTCATCGGCAGGAAAGGAATGCCGCTCTTTTCGACCAGCGAACGGATGGCATCGTCGGCCTGCGCATAGGCCGCACCCTTGCCAAGGATAATTAACGGACGCTTGGCGCTCTTGAGCACATCGAGCGCGCGTTTTACCGCGGCCGGCGCAGGTATTTGGGCCGGCGCAGCGTCAATGACTTTGACCAGCGATTTTTTGCCGGCCTCGGCGTCCATCACCTGGCCGAACAGCTTTGCAGGCAGATCAAGATATACGCCGCCCGGGCGCCCCGAGACGGCAGCACGAATAGCGCGCGCGAGACCGATGCCAATGTCCTGCGCATGCAGCACGCGGAAAGCCGCTTTGCAGAGCGGCTTGGCAATGGCGAGTTGGTCCATCTCCTCGTAGTCACCCTGCTGCAAATCGACGATCTCGCGTTCGGATGAACCTGAGATCAGGATCATCGGAAAGCAATTGGTGGTGGCGTGAGCGAGCGCGGTCAGACCATTGAGGAAACCTGGCGCCGACACCGTCAGACAGACGCCGGGCTTCTTGGTGAGAAAGCCGGCAATCGAAGCGGCATAGCCTGCGTTCTGCTCGTGCCGGAACGAGATAACGCGAATACCCGCAGCCTGCGCCATACGGCCAAAGTCCGTAATAGGGATGCCGGGCACGCCGTAAATCGTGGTGAGGCCGTTGAGCTTGAGCGCATCGATGACAAGATTAAAGCCGTCAGTCAGCTCCCGTTCGGTCGCGGTGCCGGGCTTTTCCTTTAATGCTGCGTCAGCCATGGGAATTCTCCCCTCGTTTTCTCATTCCGGGCGATTAGTCCAAGTAGTCAGCATATTGCGCGACATGGTCGGCAAGCCCGAGCGCATGATCGCGCACCAGGTCTTGCGCACGATCAGTCGCGCGCGCTTCCAGCGCTTCAATGATGTTCATGTGGTCGCGAATTGAGCGGTCGGCGCGATCTTTCTCGCCGATTGTCTTGCGCCGGATCATGCGCATATGAGTGAACAGGTTCTCAGCGAGATCTATCAACACAGCGTTGCGCGACAGGCGGATGATCGCTTGATGAAATTCAATATTCACGTCGGAATACTCATCGAGATGCGCACGCAATTTACCGTTTTCGAAAGTCGCAAACATTTTGCGCAAGCCCGCGATGTCTTCGTCGCTTGCGGTCTTGGTAATGAGACGCGCCGCCATGCTCTCCAGCGCCGCCCAGGCGGTGATCATCTCGATCACCTCGCGTTTGGTTTTGCGGACAACGTAGATGCCGCGGCGGGGCACCGACCGCACGAAACCTTCGCTCTCGAGCTGCGCCATCGCCTCGCGCACCGGGGTGCGGCTGATGCCGAAGTCCTGGGCGAGCTTACGTTCGTCGAGGCGGATATCGTCCCGGCTGCGATAGATGTCCATCGCCACGATCGCGTTCTTCAGCGCGGCATAAGCCTTGTGCTTAAAGCTCGGTGTGACGTCGATCGGCTGTAGTGCCGGGTGTGACGCGAGCGGAACGCGAGCGGCGGCTCGGGGGTCGGAAAGGCTCACCCGACGGGAGCTTCGATCTCTGGTACTCATGACTGGTATACAATATGCCAGAAGTGGAGGCGCGGCAATTGCCTTGTGTTTTGGCACTTTTGGAACTCCTTAGCAGCGCCTCAATGCTTAGAGGGTGACGGCCAAGCGGTCCTCATGCTGCCGGACGTAACTTGCCTGAACGTAACCGTGTCCAG
The DNA here is from genome assembly GCA_963810585.1 of uncultured Alphaproteobacteria bacterium. Lineage (GTDB taxonomy): Bacteria > Pseudomonadota > Alphaproteobacteria > Rhizobiales > Xanthobacteraceae > Pseudolabrys. The sequence continues at coordinate 2,164,666 of CAWENV010000001.1, read as the reverse complement.
CCAGCCTGGATCATTGGCCAGAACAGCGCGATCAATCCGAGCGTCATGATCGTGCTCACCAGCCCGGTTGAGAAGAACACGCGCAGGCTACCCTGCGAAGCGAGCAGCGACTGGCGGAACGCCTCTTCTGCTTTGTCGCCCAGCACGATCGCCAGCACCATTGGCGCCATCGGGTAGTTACACTTTTTCATGAAGTAGCCGGCAATGCCGAACGCCACCATCATCTCGACGTCGAAAGTGTTGTTATGCACTGTGTAAGCGCCAATAGCGCAGAACACCATGATCACGGGCGCAATCACGCTGAACGGAATGCGCAAGATGGCAGCGAACAAGGGAACGCAAGTCAGCACGACCAGCAGGCCCACGATGTTGCCCATGTACATGCTGGCGATAAGACCCCAGACAAAGTCCTTCTGCTCGACGAACAGCAATGGGCCCGGCTGCAGCCCCCAGATAAGGAGACCGCCGAGCAGCACTGCCGCGGTTGGCGAACCGGGCACACCGAGCGCAATCATCGGCAACAGCGCGGATGTACCTGCTGCGTGCGCGGCGGTTTCCGGCGCTATCACGCCTTCGATCTGGCCGGTACCGAACAGGTGGCCGTTCTTCGAGATGCGCTTGGCAATGCCATAACTCATGAACGACGCCGGCGTTGCACCTGCCGGACTGATTCCCATCCAGCAGCCGATCAGGCAGGAGCGCAAATAGAGCATCCAATATCTCGGCAGCTTCATCCACGTCTGAAGCACGATCTTCATGTTCAATGCTGCCGGCTTGCCGCGGAAACTCAAGCCCTCTTCCATGGTCAGCAGTATTTCGCCGATACCAAACAGACCGATGACCGCGATCAGGAAGTCGAAGCCATTGAGCATTTGCTCAACGCCGAAGGTCAGCCGCAGCTGCCCGGTCATCTGGTCGAGGCCGACGGCGCCGAGCCCAAAGCCGAGCATCATCGAAGCAACCGTCTTGAACGGCGGCTCCTTGCTCAAGCCGACGAAACTGCAAAAGGCGAGGAAATAGACCGCGAAAATTTCAGGCGGCCCAAAGCGCAACGCGAAGCTCGCGACCAGCGGGGCCACCAGCGTAATAATGATGACAGCGAACAATGCGCCGACGAACGACGACGTGAATGCAGCGGTGAGTGCCTCGCCGGCCCGGCCCTGCTGCGCCATCGGATAGCCGTCGAATGTGGTTGCTACCGACCATGGTTCGCCCGGTATGTTGAACAAGATTGAGGTTATGGCGCCGCCGAACAGCGCACCCCAGTAAATACAGGAGAGCATAATGATCGCAGAGGTCGGCGACATCGAGAACGTCAGCGGCAGCAAAATCGCAACGCCATTGGCACCGCCAAGACCGGGCAGCACGCCGACGATAACGCCAAGCACGATGCCGACCACCATCAGCACCAGGTTGAACGGCTGAATGACCACCGCAAAACCGTGAAAAAGATTACCGATATCTTCCATAACCCCCGTCTCTAGATTCTGTAGATTTCCGTGCGTTGCCCCAAGCGTTTCTGTCTGTCGCCCTAAACCCGCCAGCGCATCCAGCGAGGCGCGTTCGACCGTCTAGAATCCCAACATGTTTTCGAGCGGCCCCTTTGGCAGCGGGACCAGGAACCAAGTTTCGAACATCAGGAACGTCGAGATCGGTACCGCAATTGAGACCGCTGCAACAACGATCCAGCTGTAGTGGCCGAACCAACGCATGAAGAACCCGATTAGCAGGGCCGACGCGACGTAGATCCCTAAATAAGGAATCAGTCCGACGTAGACGATTGTGGGCACCAGCACCCACAAGACCTGGCGCAATTGACTCCATTCCGCGAACACTGAGGTTTTATCGCCAGTGGCGAGCACCGAGGCAACATTGATGGCACACGAGAGCAGAACGACAAGGCTGACGTAAAAAGGGAAAAAGCCGGCGCGCGGCCCATCGTCAGCCCAGCCGATCCCAACTTGGATGCTTCCGTAGATTCCGATCAATGCAAGGAGCGCCATGAAAGCGGCCACTCCGAGTTCTACACTCCGGTGGGACGGACCCGCCCCACCGGTTTCGCCAGCTGTTTGGTTCATCGTAGTCTCGCGTGTTCGGTCGAACTCACGACAAGATCAGTTGGACTTGGCGAGGAAGCCGGCTTCTTTCATCAAGCCTTCGTGCAGC